>NZ_JCAIUD010000001.1:0-3541118 GCF_059445345.1 Microbacterium sp. Y355
CGCGTCCAGTCCATCCCAGAACGCTAAACGAACACCCAACGGCGACAATGGTCGAACCATCGAGAACACCCCGCAGAACTCAGGGCGTTGCGCTCACCGCTTGAACTCGCCGGGTAGGAGACACCGAGGTTACGAGACAGGTGCTCGATCGGCTTCGAGGCCCTATAAAAGGGTTCTCTAGGCTGGCACGTGCGCCACGCCGGGCAGTATCGGCTATCCGACGATTAAGGCTTCATTGATCATGAAACTTGCGGCGATGAAAGTTGCGAGCGTGACGGCGATTCCGGTTGCTGGAGCGAGCCAGGCATGTCGAACCCGTGACCGAAGCAGAATATATGTGGCGGCCGCAACGATCAAGACGATCCAGTTGAGCGGCCAGAATACTCGGGTTACGTCCTCAAGGACCGGGTAGTTGCATCGGTCCACGCAGCCCGGGACACTCAAAATATTCGTGACAACTAAGAACGCAGCCACCACTGCAGCCAGCACATGCACGCCGACCAGGGCATCACCCAACCCCGATCGAGAGCCTCGCTCCTCGTCCACTACTGATCCTTGCTCGCGATTGATCGCACTCTACCGCTGGCGGGACACTCAGTCATGCCGGATACTTTAGTGGCCACCTCGCGATCACCGGAGACCGCACGACGCTTGTGCCCTGCTGAACTCGCACCTTTCGTTTCTGTCAGAGGGGTATCTCAAATCTCATGGGATATGCGACGCTCCGCGACGCTCGTCAACGGCAACGCGGGGGACTGGGTCGGTCAGGTCTGCGCGGTGGTTAGGCTCCAGCAGTTGAGCATGGACGTGAAGGGCGGTCTCGGACGAGGGTCAGTTCAATTGGCAGGGCCGACGTCTCGCTGGCGGCCCGAACTGTAATCTCAAGGTCAGCCCCTAATCGAACAGACGCCATCCATGCGTCCGGCCAGATGTCCTCCAGATCGCGACGCCATGCTCCCTGTCCTACGAATGCGCCATCCAGATACACATCGACGGGGTGCTCCTGGAACGAACTGCGGACCGCGTTCATCAGGGGCCCCGCTGGCACGACGGTCACAGAGAATCTGTGCTGCGGAGTTCGGGTCGTGCCGACCGAAGCGGTCGTATTCTCGTCGACGTACCTTGCACCGAACCCAATTTCACTCTCATCCGGGTCGGTGACACGAAGAAAGGATCCGTAACGATGCATCGCTTGGCTCATCAGATCTGTCTGCGGCATCATCGTCTCAGTCTGGCAGCGATAGGCACGAAGCAACAGGAAAGAACCCGCAACAACACCGAACATGCATGCAGCGGGCTCTCGCCGCGCCCACTGACCAGCACATCTAGGCGTCAGACACATTGAGGCTACGACACACCGTCACGCTCAAGCGACAATGCTTCTTTGAGGTCCGCTCGCGCCCTTTGATACCGGGTGCGAGCGGTCGAAGCGGGAACACCGAGGATCGCGCCAGCATCGGCGACACTGAACCCCTCCCAATGGACCAACCGCACGAGTTCGGCCTGCTCCCCAGAAAGTCGAGCAATCGCGTCTCTCACTTCGAGACCGCGATCTGCTGGGTGTCCATGAACGCGCGTCGACGCGAGCGCTCCTCGGAGGCGCTCTGTGAGTCTCCCGCGTCGATGAACGCTCCGTGTGGCGTTTGCGACAACGTTTCGGGCAATCCCGAATAGCCACATTCGTGCTTGCTCACTCTCGCGCGGCATCGAATCAACGCGACGCCATGCCGTCAGCATCACTTCGGCAAGAGCGTCAGCGGCATCCTCTGTGCCGATACGACGTTCGGCATACCTCAGGACGTCGGCAGAGTCCCGGGCGAGCACAGCTGTCAACCCTGCAGCGTCGACCTCTTTGCG
This sequence comes from Microbacterium sp. Y355, assembly GCF_059445345.1. Lineage (NCBI taxonomy): Bacteria > Bacillati > Actinomycetota > Actinomycetes > Micrococcales > Microbacteriaceae > Microbacterium > Microbacterium sp. Y355. The sequence goes on from NZ_JCAIUD010000001.1 coordinate 1,858, forward strand.
GGTCACCAGTCCGCGCCCGGACAATTCGCTTCGCCTTGGAACGACAGGTCCGTGTCGATTCCGTCGATACCAGCTCGCTTGAGATCATCGTCAAGCGCTGTCGTGACCACATCCCAAACGGCCGTCCAGTACTCCTTATCGGCGTTGTAGTGCTCGGTTCCCAGACCAGAAGGTTCGGTCGATCCGTCCGCGTTCACGTAGATACCCTCGCCGGCCTCGCGACGCTGAACGATGGTCGCATCGATCGCATCATCCGTAAGAAGTGCTTCGAGATCGGTGCTGAGGTAAAAATTCTCCACGACAGCAATCTCGTCAGGTGCAAGCCCCGTCACGTTGCCGATGCGCTGCTCACACACGGCACCACTCGGGAGAGTGAAATCGAACGAAGCCACAGGATCATTAGCCCACGGCATGGTCCAGATCCCGGTTGCAGCAGCTGCTGCCGTTGCACCACCCAGAACGAGGACGGACGCCAGTGCCGCGACCGCTGGCCGTCGCCACCGGCGCACGCGCGTTGACTCACCTACTTCCGCTTGCGTCACTCCACGAAGGCGTATGATTTCGTTCGCAACGCTCGCAGTGATCGGTGCGGTCTCGGGGCTCGAGTCCCCAAGAAGTCGATCCAGTTGGTCGTCGTCGGGTGTCAAACTCATGATGATCTCCTAGAAATAGGGTTACACCATGGACATGTCCGGCCGGGCCTAAAACGTCTGCCGACGCGTCAGACTCGCGCGACAGCCGAATGACTGTCTCAAAACCCTAGGAATACGAGACGTCTTGCCGCTGAAGAACTGGTGAGAGCGCAATTCAGGAAATGACGCGGTGCCGTCGAGTCTCATAACTATGTGTCAAAACCGATTGCCAGTTTCTCGGTACTCATCGTTGGTTATGAGACACCCTGCGGCGTCATCGCGTGGACGCAAGGTTGCCGGCACCTCGACTTGCTTCGAGAACAGAGAAGTCACACATCGAAGGCTCGTGTTAGGTTCGGTCACGCCCGACCCGACCAACGTCGAGAGCGCCGCGTGATGATTGCCGTTTGAAGGACCAGCCGAGCTGGCACGCCGTGAGGCGCACGTCAATCAGAATTCGTAGATCGTGGCGAGCTCATCCGACAGCAGCACTGTGTGCGGGAGATCGCGCAGTGCCTCGGCATCAACCGAGAGTCCCCGCAGTCGTGCGGCCTCTGCGTATAGGTCCCAAGGAAAGGAATCGGGTTCGGCCGCATCTGCTTGCACTAGCGTGAGAACTTCTGAGATCACGTCGGCTGAGGATTGCTTCCAGGAGATGGTCGCCCCGATACGTCCATGCTGGGACGAGGACACTCCACGATCCATATCGAGACGAATCATCGATTCGTCCGATAGGCGCAGGTACTGGGTCATCTTCGTGCTCATGGTTGGGCTGGAGTTTCCTGTGGGCGGGTCATCGAGTTCGCAGATGATGACCAGACGGGTCACCGTCAGGTTGGAAATATCGAAGGGCAAGCGATGAGCGGGCTCGGTATATACCGATTCTCGTGGAATCGGTGCGTACCGGCCCTGCTCATCGCTATCTGTCATGGGGGACAGCTTATTCCGTTGTAATCGAGCACCAAGCGATCGCTTAGCAGCGTCATCCCACGGAGACACTTCACTCCCGGCCGAGCGGGTGTGTGTTCGTCGCGAGGAGTGCGTCGATGAACTTAGGGAACGCGCTGGTTTCTCCGAGGGCGAGTGCAGCGCGTAGCGACTCGGCGAGCATGTCGGGAGTCGTGTCTGCGTCATCGGTGTCGTCGACGCGGACGATGAGCAGGACGCGACTTGTCGTGCGGATGGTTCCTACGTAGGGCAGGTCGGGTCGGTCGTAGTCTGAGGGGTTGTCTTTCCACCAGCTGATCTCACCGTGTCCGGTGAGGGTGTCGAAGTAGAGCGCCTCAACGCCGGGCAAGGGTGTGCCGTCTTTGTTGAGTGCCGCGTCCTTCGGATATCTGGTGACGGCAGGTACCGAATCGTGGTCGACAAGTTCGACGCAGTAGATGGTCCCGGACTGGGTGACCACGAGATACCTGCCGGGAGGGGACTGCTCGGTCAGGGGACCGTCCTGATGGGGCCGCCCGTCGGGTGCCTGCGATTCGCGTGTCATTGTTCTCTCCCTGTTCGGGGGCGGTAGTCGCGGAGGATGCGGGCAATGTCCTCGCCCGGCACGTCCTTGGCATCACACCATTCGGCCATAAGGTCCGCGACCTCGACGGGGTCGATGCTCGCTGGGTGGTTGCGGACGTATGCCGCGAGCATGTCGATGTCGTCCGTGCCCAGGCCGAGCTCGGTGTTGAGGCGTGATTGCACGGGCTGCCAGGCACGGTAGTTAGCGTCGCTTCCCCAGATGGAGCGGCGGTGCGCTTGCGCCGTGTGTACGCGGTCGCGTCGCCGCCGACGGCGGAGCTCGCGTTGACCGTCCGGGGTGCGGGTCAATTCGACCCACTCGTCCATCTCGGCGACGTCGTAGATGGTGATCCCGATGTGTGGTTTGCGGACCCAGTGGAAGTGGGTGAGGACGCGGTCTTCCCGGCGGCGGAGTTCTTCGAGTGTCGTTTCTCTGAGTACGTTGTCGTCGACCCACAGCAATGGTCTGCCATCGAACTGTCGGGCGAGGCGGTGTGCCTTCCACGATGGGGACGACTCGGTAACCCTCCCGGGTCCCTGCACGGCGACGGGCAACTCTGGCAATCCGAGGTCCTGTGCAAAGTAGGTATGTACATACTGCTGCCAGGTGGTTGCCCATACGACGTCGATCCCACGGTCCAGCAGACTCTGTACCCAGGCTGCGCCGATGCCGGAGAAACAGTGCTCGGCGGTCCACTCACCGTGCTCGTCCCAGTCGGGCTCCCGGTGCAGGTACGTCGGGTACTGCGTCTTCCGCATTGTGATCACCCTGCCGAAGACCGCGGGGGCTATTGTCGCGCCGAGGCCCGGGGGATTCACGCGTAGGACGCCGTCGACGTCGATGGCGACGACTGGCCGGAATCGGGAGTCGGTCACAGGTGCACCGCCACGTCCGTCACAGAAAGGTCATCCAGCCGCAGGAGTACAAGGTTCCCGGTCTGACCGTCCATGCCCAACGCCTCCACCCGCAATGGTGGGAGCCCTTCGCGTTCGATGGTGGCGGAGTCGCGAACGTGGTAGTGGCCGTGCAGCTGGAGCAGGGGTCGCGTTCCTGTGACGACCTGTCCGATGTATTCGCGGCTGGTGGCCGCGTAGCTGCGTGCGGCCAGCGGCCAACCGTCGGAACTGACCAGGATCCTCGCCACCAGTGGGGTGCACTCATGCCCCACGTCGTGGGTGAGGAGCACCTCCGCGTGGCCTGCGGCGATTGCTGCTTCCACCTCGTCGGGGGTGGGGAGTTCTGAGGGCCACCAGGATCGGCCCGGAACACGATAGCTGGCGTCGATACTGGCGGCCCCGCCGAAGCTGAGGAATGACCGGTTCCCGATGGTGAAACGGAACCCGCGGGGGAGCACCCACACGGACTCGCTGACCCGGACCGCGAGACCCGGGTTCGTCTCGAACAGTGCGTCGAGGTCATCCCAATCTTCGTGGTTCCCAGGGCAGACCAAGACACGCTCGATGCCTGATGTCGTCGGCTGCTCCCAGGATTTCGCTACCCAATACTCGACGGTCGCCAGCAGGTCGTCGCTCCCGCCTGGCCAGAAGCCGAAGTCCCCGACATGCAACAAGGTCCGGGCCCCTGTGCGCGCGGCGGCGGGGATTGCGCGGCCGATCCATAAGCAGTTGGCATGCCAGTCTCCGGCGACGACGACCTCGTTCTCGGGAAGGTCGAATGTTGACGCTGTCTCCTGTGCGGTCATCGCCATCTGTGCTCCTGTCAGTCCGATCTCATGCGCCATGAGGACGCACGGGACGACACGCTATGCGAACCCGCCGCCCAGATTCGGGCGAATTTACTGACCTGACGGACCGACGTTGCTGGCGCACCGCGCATGAAGGGAGATATGAGCAATGAAAATCCAGATGCCCCTGCCCCTGCCCCTGCCGACAAGGTCTATGAGCCGGCCGGGCCCCGAGAATCCGCATGGATCCGCCGTGCTGATGACGTTGACCGGCTGGTTCGCGTACTGGGGCGTATGCCTCGCGCCGGTGACGAGGGTGTGGACAGCACGTTGCTGCGCTGGGTCCGGCGACAACAATGGGCCCGGCGTCAAGACCAGCAGCATCCGCCCGAAGACCACCGGCCACGCCTCAGCGCACTGCGTGAGGATCGCCTGAACAGAATCCCGGGTTGGGTCTGGGATCCGCGCATCGAGAACTGGTGTGCTCATATCGACAAGGTCGAACAGTTCCTCGCACTGCATGGCCGTCCCCCGAGTGCTTCCAGGAAGGGAGCGGACAAGGACGAGCGTGAGCTCGCGTATTGGATTGCGAACGAACGGAGGAAACCACAAGCTCAACTCGTCACGGGCCAAGTGGGATGAATCGCGAGCCTTCTCGAGTCCAAGGGCAAAATCAGGGAGTGTGACATCGACGCCGGAGGAACGAACTACGGGGGGGGTGGCGTGCGACACCCGAGTGATGAAAGATGATGTCATGTCCCACCAACGCCATGCATCCGCGTTTGCCCTGACAGTGATATCCGTCGTTCTTCTCGCCGGTTGCAGTGCCCAGTATGAACCAGTCATGGACCTTCAAGGCGATCGTGAGTCGCACGATGAACTACCGCAGCTGGAAGATTATGCGTACGACGCCGTTGACGTTTCGTCCAGTCGTTTCGTCGGAGAGCACGAGGGGACGTCGCTCTGGCTCGCTCGGGGGATCGAGGGGGCAACGGTCTGTCTGATTGCAGATGCCGGGGACGATGCCTGGACCGTGTCGTGCGGCGGCCCACCGATCGGAACCAAAGGCATCACTGGCACCTTCGAAGTCCTACCCGACGGGTCGATAGCACCAGATGGAGCAACGCAAGTCTCTGAGAACGTCTACGCCTGGTAACTTCCTCCCGCTGTCCCAAAGCTTCGGTGTCTCGTAGCCCACGGGTTTCGAGTCAGTTGGGTCTCGCGACACTCGCGCTGAAGGGCCCCGACGCTGATTTATCAACGTGTTGGCGTGCGCTGAACATCATTGCGCGACCCCACGCATAGGGGAGCTATGAACCAACACACGAGCACTATGCTTCAAGACGGCCTCACCGAGGAAGGGAATAACGAGCGGGGTGACGCGCTCGATCTCGCTCTGCACTCGGGATCCCGCGTGCAGATCGAGATCTCTATGGATTCGTCCCAGATTCTCGTGATCCGTCATCTGCCAGAATCGGCAAAAGGTGGCGACAAGCGGGCGCTTGAGGCGTGCTTCAGCTTGTCTCGCCGGGACGGCATGGGTGCTGTCCTCACATCGGCACCTCCGTCGTCGGAGTCCTCTTCTGGACGGCGCCGCACCCGGTACATGTCAGGGGGAGTGCTGGTCGCTGACGTATGCCTGTCCTCGCGCGAATGGAATGATGCGCTAGAGCGGTGGAAGAACGGGGGAACGTTGTTGCCATAGCTGCCTGGGGTGGCCGGCTTTGTTCTCTGAGGGCGACGGTCGAGCGTTCATCGCCGGCGTTCGCGTTGCAGCCGGCGCGTCAGCGGGCGATGCCCGCTGTCACGGTCTCTTGGCCTCCCGCATCAATGTGCACCCTACGGTCGAAGCCGATTCCAAGGCTCGGTTCATGACTGACGTCGAGGTTTCGATGGCACGTCACCACGCGAATGGCGAGCGGCAGGTAGAAGCGTAGAAGCCGTAAGTAGGCGAGTCATGGACTTCGGCTGGGACTGATCCACCTCGCCGACTCGGCTCAGGTTCGGGGGAGCAGCGGTCTGTACCGCTCAACGAACGGTGAGCGGGACAGTGCTGGCGTACCGCCCACCGCTCGCTAACCAAGCCAGGAGTGTCCCGTAGCTATGTCCCGTTCGACTGTGCCGTCCAAGGGTTGCCTGAGTGGGACAGCCCGGCGCCTGGGGCAGGCGATGATGATGTCGGTGGTGGTCGATACGATCAATACGGCTGGTATCACCGGTCCGCTCACCCCTGTCAGACGAGTCCAGGAGCCCAACGATGAGCTATCGCAACAAAACCTATGTCGCTTTCGCCAGTGAAGACATCCACTACTACCGATTGATGACAGCGTGGAAGGCAAGTGACAACATCGACTTCGATTTCACTAACGCTCACGATATCTATGAAGCCCGGGACACGAGTACGCGTGAAACGATTAAGCGGCGGCTACGCGAACGGTTGAACAACACCAAGCAGGTGATCTTGCTGGGAAGCGCGGACGCGCGTCGCAAGGGTGGCGACGGTACTTCGTTCCTTGCCTACGAGGTCAACGCGATCATTTCTCTGGGACTTCCAGTCGTGATCGCGAACCTGGACCGCGCCCGCGGGTATGTCAGCGGGAATGTTCCGATACCGTTTGCTGATGCCGACTATTACACGATGTCGGTATCGTTTGGGCCCAAGATCATCAAGCACGCCCTCGATGACTACGCCGCCAACTTCGCCGGATCGGGCAACACAGGACCGTACCGCTACAAGGAATCGGTGTACGAGAGCCTTGGACTGAACAAATAGTGCGTCGGAAACGTAACCCTCGTCGGTATGCAGCAGGGTTTTTTCGCCGTTTTCTAGAGGCAATTGGTGCGCAGGCTGCGGGCGCGGGTGCGATCGCCGTGATTGCTCCTGACATGTTGAAGGATCAATGGTGGCTGGTGTATGCGACTGTGGTTGTGGCAACAGCATGGGCGGTATTCAAGCAACGTCAGGTACCGCCGTCGCAATGGTACGCCCATGGAAACTTCACGATCCGACTCGTCGTTGGTGATTTGTTTCAGCAGGATGCATCGGCGATGGTCGGGATGACGACGACGTTCGATACGGACCCGAGCATCATCGACGCGGGTAGCGTGCAGGGAAGCTTTCTGCGCACTATTTACGCGAGCTCGCATACCCGTCTTGACCAGGAGCTGGGGGAATCGCTGGCAACAGCAAATCCAGTCTCCACTATCGTCAAAGCTGGCAAGGGGCATGCGTATCCTCTGGGGACCACTGCGATTCTCAAGGGCCGCGGTGCCATCCGCTACTACTGTCTCGCATACACTGAGATGGACGTGCACAACCGCGCGCAAGGTTCAATTCGCGGCATTGTTCACAGCTTGGACAGGCTGTGGGACGCCATCGATATTAACAGCAATGGTGCCCCAATCTGTGTGCCGTTGCTTGGCCAAGGTCAGTCTCGTGTCCCGGAGTTGACCGCTGAAGCCGCCGTGCGGTTGATGGCGTTCTCGTTCTTCCTGCGATGTCGCCGGAAACGGGTGTCTTCCGAACTGCGGATCGTCATCCACCCGAACGAGATCAATAAGATCGACCAGACTGAGTTCCAAGCTTTTCTCCGCTCATTGGCGACAGAATGACCGACAGCACCAGCAGTCTCGACATCCCCGAGCAGGAGCGGTGTGCGTTCTGTGACTATCTCGCGGGGAGTCGCCCGTTCACTATCCTTCGCCGCGACCGCCTCGTGGCGGTGCTCGTAACACGAGAGCAACGCGGACTCGGACATCTTCTAGTCCTCCCCACGCGGCACTACCCAACATTGTTGGAGTCACGGCGGGATGAACGCCACGAGCTGATCGATACCGTGACCTGGGCAGCGGCCGCCATTGACGAGGCGTACGAGCGTCCTGGGATTGCTGTGTGGCAGAACAATGGCACCGCAGCTCACCAGGCGATTCCTCATCTCCACTTTCATGTCGCTGCGACGCTTCCCGGAGGCGGCACAAACTTCGACGACGTACCGGAACTCAGCGTCGCCGATACTGACCAGATCGCCGCGAGGATCCTGAGTACAGCCCCACCGATCGAAGGCTTTCTCCGTGAATGAACAGGCAAGTTCACGCGTCTGTCCATTCGAGCGGACACGCGGACCAAAAGGGTCCAACGGACCCGGGCGCGATTTCGGATCCGCGCCTCAAGGCATCGACGTGGCGACGCGCTCCGGGTGATGGACGGGAGAGATGGGTGAGCAGTCGTCCGATTGGGCGTCTCGCCACATCGTCATACAACGCGACGCTCCCGGAGTCGGCGGTGTCGCCTGTGTTCGTCGGGCGCTCCAGGTCGGATGCGTCGAGGTCCTAGTTCGATCAGTCTCGAGACGGGCCAAACAGCATGCGCACCGATCTGTCCTAAAACTGCTGCGGGTGCTTCGTGGGCATACTCCCATCCTCGCGACATAAACACGGAACGAAACCCAGGACGGCTAAAGCTGCAGAACGCTACCGCTAAGGTCATGTTGTATGAGCATCGTCGACAGCAATCGGTTTAGTGCCGCGGGCTCGGCGCTCGGTTACCTCGCCCAGGTAGAGTACGCGCTACTCATTGCCCTGCAGCGAATGGATGTCGACGATGGCCTCCGACTATCGCTCGAAACAGTGGACGACATCACCTTCGAAGCTGAGGGGCAGCCGCAGGAGTTGTGGCAGACGAAGCATCATGTCGATAGGCAAGGCTCTCTCGGTGATGCGAGTCCGGATCTTTGGAAAACGCTGCACAACTGGATCGAAACTTCCGACGATCGATCCGCTTGCTTTCTCTACACCACGGCAACTGCGAAGGTCGACACGGCGGCAGGCCTGCTCGGTCCGGTACGCAGCCGCGGGGAGGTGGTCACAGCCCGAGAGAAACTTGACGCCGTTGCCCGTGCGGCAGGAAACGCGGCGTCCGCCGGCTATTACGAGCGATATCTTTCGCTCAATGAGACTCAGCGAACAGATCTGCTGGATCGCGTCATCGTGCTCGGTTTAGCCGCTACCGGTGAGCAGATCACCGGGCAACTTGTCGCCACTGTTCGCAAGGCGACGGTGCAGCAGCGCCGCCGCCCTCTTGTCGATCGTTTGCGCGGGTGGTGGCACGGGCGCGCGATGGCGCATCTCACCAGGGTCGCTCAAGGTGAAGCTGACTGGATCGACATCCGGGAGATCGAAGATCAGCTGCATTTGATTACGCAGTCTCTCCGAGACGACAATCTGCCTCTGGACTATGGCAACGAGCCGGAACCAACGTCCGATGAGGTTGCCGTAGATGACCGGGTCTTCGTGGAGCAGCTTCAGATGATCATGTTGCACCACGAGCGCATCCGGCAGGCGGTGTACGACCACAATCGGGCCTTCCTCCAGCGGTCCCGTTGGCAACGCGAGCAGCTACTCGCGATCGGAGAGATCGACGCCTACGACCGGCGCTTGATGGAGGAGTGGAAGCGTGTGTTCCTGCCGCTGGAGGAACCGGATGTAGGCGACGCGATCAGCGATGACGACAAGCGGAAGTTTGCGCGAATGACATACGTGCGGCTTCAGGAGCGCACTCTGCCGGAGATCCGCGCGGAGGTCCGATCCGGTTACGTTCCTCTTGGGTCGCTGCACATCCTCGCCGATCGGCTGCAGATTGGTTGGCATCCAGATTGGCTCGATCTCCTCAAGCACCGCCTTTCCGAAGCGCAAGGGACCGCCGAGACCGAGGACGTGGCGTGAGCATCAATACGCCGACCCCTGCCGCAGGCTCCGAGGCCAGCACACTCTTCAACCCAGCCTTCTGCGCCCTCCTACTTCACAAGGCATGCGCTGAGTATGAAGCGAAGGCGGGGGCCGCTATGCCGGTCACATTCTCGTTTCTCATCCTGCCCAGTGCGCTGCACAAGCCCACCCGCGACGCACTGCCAGGCACAACCAGATCATCGATGTGGTCGTGGCTCCGAAGCAACCCGGTCATTCTCATGGACTTCGCCACCCGGGTCCGCACCTTCCGATCCTTTACCGGGGCTGCCATCAGTTACGGACTACAGCACGCCGTCCTCACCGGCTCACTCGGATCGATTTCCGCAGGAAACCTCGGTCGCCGCCCGCGCACGCTCTATCCGACCGCTGACTGGACGGAATGCGTGAAAGCGGCCGAGTTTCTCGGACGCTGGTTCGGAGGAGCCGACCTCGACGAAGCCACCACCCTCGCTCATTGGGGAGTCAAACCGTGATGCAACTCGATGCGCTCATCCTCTACAACGCTGACGGGGACATCCGTCAGATCCGATTCCGGTCGGGACAGCTCAACATCATCTCGGGCGAGTCCGGCACAGGCAAGAGCAGCATCATCGGCATCCTCAGGTTCCTGCTCGGTGGCGACAGCCCGCATGTTCCGCTCGGCCCGATTCAGGACACCGTGGCCTGGTACGGACTTCTCGCACACGTTGGCAACACACAGTTCTTCATCGGACGTCCGGCACCCGCGCACGGAGTGACGACATCCCAGGTGATGCTCTCGATCGGAGAGAATGGCGTTCCCGAACTTGCGGCACTGGAGTCCAATGCCAACACGGCGGACCTCATCGACTACCTTGGTGGCCTGATTGGGATCGAGGAAAACCTCCATGTTCCCGCCGAAGGGCGCACCCGCCGCGCCCTCGCTGCGAACTTCCGCCACTCGCTGTACTACAACTTCCAGGGGCAGGGGGAGGTCGCCAATCCCGACCTTCTCTTCCACCACCAGAACCGAGATTTCCAGAAGCAAGCGATTCGAGACACGTTCCCCTACTTCCTCGGTGCGCAAAGCCCGGATGCTCTTCGCAAGCGCGAACAGCTATCGGATCTCCGCCGTGATATCCGGCGCCAAGAAACGCGCCTCGCCGAGGCCCGCTCGACGCGCGAGTTGGGCGTGGGTCGTGCGGCGGGACTCATCGCTGATGCCCGATCCAGCGGACTACTCCCGGTGGACACGACACCTGTCGATGCAGGTGAGGCCATCGACCTCCTCTCGGCGCTCCTTGAGGCGGACCAGCCTCTGGCACATGCCGATGACGTTGATCGCGACGCGGAAACAGAGGCTCTCATCGCGCGCCGTGGGGAACTACGCGGTTCGCTGCGAGACATCAACGATAAGCTACGCGGACTCGATGAGTTCGCCCGGGTCGGCACCGAGTACAGCGCGGAGCTCAACGAACATCGCGTCCGGCTGGCATCCATCGGACTCATCCCAGATACGACAGATGCGGAGGCCACGTGCCCGGTCTGCCAGACAGCCCTGACTAATACGAGCACCCACGATGCCATCGGGCACAGCCTCGGCCGTGTCGCGCGCCGCATTGAGCTGGCCCAGCGTGACCAGCCGCGCATCGCCACTGCCCGCATCGAACTTCTCCAGGCCCGCGGTCAAGTGCGAGCCGACCTGACCGACATCGAAACGTCACTGGAAGAGCTCGCGCGTACCGACGACATCCGGGCGACTGCGCAGCACACCTGGGATCAGCAGAGCTTCGTTCGAGGCCGCATCGCCCAGTATCTCGAAACGACCACACTGGAGAGCGACGACACCATCGCGGCCCTGGAACGCGCGGTCGAAACCCTCGAAGACGAGGCCGCGCGCCTCACCGATGAGTTGGACCCTGAGGCACTTCGTTCGGCCGTGGACTCCCTCCTTAACATTGTCGGGCGACGCATGACCGCACTCGCACAGTCTTTGCCGCTTGAGCACTCTGAGCACGGTGTACGTATCGATCCCTACCGTCTCACGGTCGTCGCCGACACTCTCCAAGGCCCGGCCTACATGGATGCCGGTGCCATCGGCAGCGGGATGAGCTGGGTCGGCTATCACCTCACCGCCTACCTGGCACTGCAGGGCTACTTCATCGACGCGAACCGACCCGTTCCCCGATTCATCGTTCTCGACCAGCCCAGCCAAGCATTCTTCCCCCGGGACAGGGAGAGCGGGGGAGACCTCGCCGAACTGTCCGACGTCGATCGCGACAACACTCGCAACCTGTACCGGATGATGTTCGACGTCGTCACCCAACTCGACGGGCAGCTGCAGATTATCGCCTTCGACCACGCGGACTTCGCTGACGAGTGGTTTCAACACTCGATCATCGAGACATGGCGTGACGGCACCGCACTTATCCCGCGCGACTGGTATACGAACGAGCAACAATCACAGCCAGTGCTCCCCGCTGGCTCGATCGAAGCACGGTCATCAGAGCCTGAAGCATAACTGTGCTCCGCGTCTACCTCGACCAGAACAAATGGGTTGACCTTGCGCGCGCCGCAACCGGGCACCGTCACGGTGCACGGTTCGTCGATGCACTGGCGTCGGCCCGCGCCGCCGCCGCTTCGGGCGTGGCATCGTTTCCGCTCGACATCTACCGATACCTAGAGACTGGGAAACGCGGCGATGACCGGTCCCGGATCGATGTGGCCGACCTCATGCTCCAGCTTTCGAAGCGACACTCCATGGCCCGTCCGCACGCCATTCTTCCCGCAGAGATCGACCAGGCCCTCAATCGTCGGTTTGGGCGTCCTGAGAACCCTCGGCGACATCAGGTCTTCGGCACGGGGCTGCGTCACATTACCGCCGACGCCGTGACTTGGGCACCCTTCGATCCCAGCAGGCTGCCCGGCATCAGCACGGACGTGTCGCCCAGCGACCTCATCACGGTCAAGCAGATCTACAACGACCTTGTCGAACGAGAACTGCTCCGCACAGGACCCGACACGGTGCGCGACGCGGGATTCGACCCGTCGGACACCGAGCTCGCGCAGCGATTCATCGACTACGAGAACTCCATCGCCGCCGCGATCCGTGACCAAAGACTATCTGGCCCCCTTCTCCACCTGGCCGTTCGCGCAGCCGATCTCGGCGGCATCCAAACAGCCGTCGCCCAAGCCCTCGAGCGCATCGGAATGACCTGGGAAGACTTCATCGAGAGCACGCCCCCCGCTGAAGCGGTGAGGTTCATCGATGACCTTCCTACCCGGTATGTGACGAACGTGATGCGATCCGCCAAACTTCGTCAGACTCAACAGAAGTGGGAGCCTAACGACTTCAACGACATCGTGGCTCTGCCAGTCGCAGCCGTGTACTGCGACGTCGTGGTCACTGAGAAACAGTGGGTCCATAGGCTGCGTCAGGGCAAGGTCGACAAGCGCTACAACACGACGTTGCTCAGTGACACTGCAGCGCTCGTCGACCTCCTCGCCGCATCTCCAGCCCGCGGTTGACTTGCTCTCATAATTGAATCCGCATCCGCCGTGCAGTGCTGAGGTCGGGCAGCGAGTCGTTCGGCCACATGGTCGATGTTCTAAGGTTCGTTGCCCGGAGGAGAAGGGTGAGTCCTCGTGCTGGCCGCGTCGGCTGAGACGGCGTTCGACGGCCTCTTCCGCTGAGGCGATGCCGCGGTTAACCGGTGTGCTCGTATCCGAAGTCTCCCGGCAGTATCAGCGTACGGCGGCAGTTGATGTTGAGGTTCGGCACGACGCGAGTGGTGCCCAGCTGGCCACCAGCGCGCAGCTACAGGAAAATGGCAGAGGGCTTGCAGGAAATGGTCGTAAGCGAAGCTATGGCGATCCGCACCACCGCAGGTTGTGCCAACAGCCCACCGATTTAGGCCCGGAACTCGCAAGAGTCTCCGGGCCTTTCGCATCTCTGGGATCGTCAACCCCTCCAAAACCGCTCCAGTTGTCGGCACCGCCGATTCGCTAGTAGCATGGCTCCCGAACAGATTCTGTTGCTGGTGGTCACGGCGCTCGCCGGGGCGCTCGCGGCGAGCGCCGCCAACGGCGTTACGGGAGTGTTCGTGGCGCGGGCGCGCCTCCGGCGGCTTCAAGAACTTGAGCTTTGCAAGAAGCTGCTAGCGACCGTGGATAAGGATAGCGAGGCCGCGAAGGTGATCGCCGTCGAACATGACGAGGTCGTTGCCCAGATGGCGGCAGTATCAGTTCGTCGTCCCCTCTGACGGTCGTTCTTCAGCTATGTGGTGGGTTTCATGTTCGTGGCGATGCCCATGACGCTTTTGTATCTCTTGATCAGCGTGTTCGTTCCGGGCCTCTACTGGTCGACGCTCGCCGGAGTGCTCGTTGGAGCGGCGCTCATCTTTGCCGTCGAGTCGCAACCGCGCTTCGTGTGCCCGCTCTTGTGGAAGCTCCGACCAGGTCGATACCGCAAGAAGCAAAGTATCTGACGGCTTGCGATACGGGTTCGTGTCGGTCGTATCTGCCAGGATGAGGCGGTGGAGACGACAATGCATCTGAAAACAGTGGGCTGACCAAATGAGGACGGTCCCGTACACCCTTCGAAGCTTCATCGAACTCGCAGAGAGCGAGAATCGTCGAGGCAAGGACATCAGTCGTATTGACCCTGAGGTAGGGCGTGCAACTCGAGCCTTGGGCGAAAGGCGCAAACGCTTCCGCCTCGCGATCACTGGGTACAGCAAGGATGATCCGGCTCGTGATGAGATCCGAGATGTATATCGCGAAGATCGGCAGCAGTTGCGCAAGGCTCGCGATCAGGCTGTCGAAGCTGCCCTACACCGCACCCTCACTTCTTTTGAAGACAAGCTGGCCCAGCAGGAGTTCACGTTTGCCCTCGAGCCGGGGCCTCTCGTTGGCGGCAAGCCGACCTACCAGATTGGTTCGGCACTTGACATTGCGTTCCCGGCGAAGCAAGCGGCCGACGCTGTCAAACGTGCGGCATTCATCGAAGCTCCCAGTCGCAACAGCATCGTGAGGGCACTCAAGGCCTCTCTAGAGAAGGGATACGCCCACGCGATCTACAAGCTCGACGTCAAGGAGTTCTTCGAGTCCGTGCCTCACTCGACCCTCTTTGCGCGACTCTCGACCTACCCGAGCTTGGACAGCGTAAGTGTCCAGCTAGCGAGGCGTTTGCTTACGGAGTTTGAAGCGATACAGGGTTCTAGCGTCGGGTTGCCCAGAGGGGTAGGGCTGAGCTCGCACCTTGCGGAGTTATACCTAAGCGGCTTCGACGACGTGGTCAAGGCGCACCCAGGGGTGTTGTTCTACGCTCGGTATGTCGACGACGTCGTAATCGTGCTCGAAAGCGGGCGGGACCTGATCGGGTTGAAAGGAGTAATTGCTGCTGAGCTGGATTCGCTTCAACTGGAGCTAAACCAGGACAAGACGCGCGAAGTAGTCACCGGCGATAGCGGAGACTATGAGCAGCGCGCCGAGATCGAGTATCTCGGATACCGCTTCAGTCGCAGTGGCGGAAAGCTGACGACCGGGTTGACTGACAAGCGCAAGGGTCGACGTGTGCAACGGTTGGAGCTCGCCCTACAGAGGTGGCTGAGTACGTCGCCGAATGCGGTCTGGCCGAATCATGGGAATAACGGCATGTTGCTTGATCGGGTGCGTTACCTCGCGGGAAACACGAAGCTTCTCAACTCGAAGAGCAACGTCGCCATCGGGCTGTATTTCTCTAACAGTGCGCTCGATTCCGATGCAAGCGAGCTTGCAGAGCTCGACAACATGCTCACGGTTTTCCGCGAGCGGCATGGGTCAAAGATGCCCGCGAAGCTGAAGTCCCGACTGGCGGAGATCTCGTTCGTTGAGATGTTCGCAAGTAAGGCGTTTCTTAGGTTTCATCAGAAACGAATTGAGAAGATTGTGCACATCTGGAAGGGCGCCAACTGATGGGTTACCGCAGAGCGAAACGTGACTCATTGCGTGCCCTCACTTCGGAGATCCTGCCTTACGAAGTGCCAATACCCTTCGATGTCACCCGGCTCTATGAGTTCCTTCGGCGGCTCAATTTCACCTGGACCGGAGAGCACAAATTCACAGTGATCAACTCGCGGCTTGGTCAGGCGGAGGAGCTGTGGCTCGGGATCGTTTTCGATCCGATCAACCTGGGGCCGGGCACGGTTCTCGGAGACAGGAGAGAGTTTCGCCTCTCCGATGGGGGTAGGAAAAACTGCGATCTACGGCACCCCTATAAGTTTCGGTCGAGACGCAACAACGGGAAGTCCAGAGAGCTATCGGTGCCTCACCCGCACTCAATGGTTCAGATGGCATCTTTCATCCACGAGAACCGTGATTCGATCCTTTATTACACGAATCGTAGTAGCTTTTCGATCAGGCACCCTCATCGCATTGCGCGCCTCCAAGCGAAGACGAGCTCGGTCTTCGACGGGATCCAAGACCGTGAATCCTATGGTGTTGAGCAGTCCGACCTTGAGTACTCACACGTCTCCTCCTACTTCAGCTATCGCCGCTACAACAACATCAATCGCTTCTACTCCTCACCCGAGTTCCAGGCCTGCGAACGCAAGTACCCGCACCTCATGCGAGCAGACGTCGCAAAGTGCTTTGACAGCGTATATACACACACCGTGTCGTGGGTCACCAACGGTATCCACGCCAGCAAGCACAAGCAGCGAGAGACGAAGTCCACATTCGGCGGCCGGTTCGACCGCCTAATGCAGTACCTCAATTACGCAGAGACTAGCGGCATCATCATCGGTCCCGAGCTCTCCCGCGTATTTGCAGAGATCATCCTTCAAGAAGTAGACGTCAGAGTCGAACGTGAACTGACGAAGGAAGGTTTCGTTCGCGGGACCCACTACGAGATCATGCGCTATGTCGACGACTACTTCGTGTTCCTGGCGAACCCTCACAAGGCACATCGAGTCGAAGAGATTCTTGCCGTGCAGCTAGCGGCGTTCAAACTGCATCTCAATGAACAGAAGCAGCGGCACTTCGATACTCCGCTGCAGTCGCATATGTCGGTTGCCAAGGTGCGAATCCGAGAGGATCTCAAGCGACGAACCGAGTATGAGCATGATCCCGCCGCTGAACCCGCCAAGGCCAAGCTGTACTTCTCGGCGAGGAAGGCGATCCTTGACTATAAGGCGCTACTTATCGATACAGGGCTCGAACATGGCGAACTCGCCAACTCTTACCTCTATGAGCTCGGCCGACGCCGCGACAAGACTGTTCGGAAGTTCCGGAGATATCTGAGCGCTGTCGTGGAAGCCGGCGACGCGAAAGCGATCGGTGCTGCTCGGCTGCTCCTCATCAAGTACCTCGTAGGGATGCTTGACGTTGCCATCTTTATCTACTCGGGGGCTCCCTCCGTCTCGCACAGCGTGAAGCTGACCCGAATGGTCGCCGCGTCGCTGGGCGAACTCGAAGTGAACCGTTTCGGGACACTCGAAAAGCACCAGTTCCGGGACAGAGTTCGCCGAGAAATCATCGCTCAACTCACTGCAGCACAGGACGAGGCATCGTTTGGCGCACACACCCTGCTTCTCATCGACTGCCTCATCTTCGTGGATCCCGAGTTCTCGGAAGGCACCCTACTTTCACTCCTCGAACGGCGGGGCAAAGGTGTGGGCGACCTGGACGCGTTCGGAGTGTTGACTCTCCTCCGACGCTTCCAAGATCCTCACATCCTGAGTCCGCTGAAGACGCAGCTCCTCGATCGTGCGCGATACCTGATTCAACTTGGGAAGGGTAGCCGCGCGGATGAGACAGCTCGTGCCATCCTCCTCCTCAGCCTGCCGACGTTCCCCGGTGCGTCACCGCGGGAGTTGGCCAACGTGATGGGGGACGGATACTCAGAGCAAAAGATGCGCCGCCTGCAGCAGAGCCGGTGGGAACCCTCCATGTTCTCCTGGAACGCCAGCGACAACTACTACGAGCGACTGCTCCTTAAGTCTGCGCAGTTCGTATACTAGACATGCAGCCATGACGCGAATCGGAGCCTCGTCGTTCCAACCACACACGGGCGCTTGGGGGCGAGCGTCATCGAACCCCCACCTAATCTTCATCGGGCAGCGTGAGTGCCCGGACCTTTCAGGCTCAACGACATCGATCAAGTGACCAACATCCTGCAAATCCTGCAAAACGCGACGCGCAGAGTGAGCTCATGAAACACAAATACCTCGGTCAATTGGCCTAAGAGGCCTAACCAGGGCGCCTCGGGGTCGGGGGGTCGCAGGTTCAAATCCTGTCAGACCGACCGAAGAAAATACCAGATCAGAAGATATTTTCATGAGATCGTAAGATCGGTGTTCACCGGTCTCGTACTCAAAAATGTACCCGCTGAACCCCTTGACTCGACATGGTCAAGGGGTTCAAGCATTTTTAGCTGCTCATCGCGGCCTCCCGAAGGTGCTCATTTGTCCGCGCCGCGGCGTTCTGCAGCGCGGTGTTGTCAGTGTTCCGGTACGCTCGCGTCGTCTCGACCGACGCATGTCGGAGGATGTCGCTCACGACATGGATTCGAATGTCGGCGCATGCGAACCAGGGTGCACCGGCATGCCGGAGGTCGTGCGGCGTAGGTCCGGCAACCCCAGTTACGTAGCCAGCTCGTCCGAATCGGTTGCATCACGTTACGCTGCCGTGGTGATGACGCCGCCGCGTGGCCCGCGCAACAGCGGAAGGTTGCGCGACCGCTGCGTCGTGAGCCTGCGCAGCACGGGGTCGAGCGGCTCGGTGGTCGGCACACGGCGCGCGCGACGACCCTTCGGGGGCTTGATGCTCAGGCCTCCCGCACCGGGGGAGGGATGCACCCGCACAGGGAGGGAATCCGAGCAAGCGGTGCTAACGTATGTGTCGTTCGGCGCTGATCCAGAGCACGACGATAGACTGGACCTGCTCCCAGACGAGCACGAGGTAGCGGCGCACTCGGATGCGACTGCCACTAGAACCCAAAGGGTGCGATGCCCAGTCTGGACGCTACCCAGTTGACCGCACCACCTCGTTCGAGTCAGGCGGCACCAGTCCGAGGCGTGTGTCGTCGGATCGGAACCTCGTGCCGCACGTCAACGACAAGAACCTTCTCCGCACGGTAGCGCAGGAACTCGGCATCCCCACACGCCTGCTACGCGAGCAATCCAACAACGGTCAATTCAGTCTCGACGCGCTACCTCCCGGCCAAAGCGAATTTAACGGGCTACTGTTCCGCTGCTTCAGCACCCCGCGCGAGCTAAACCCATGGGACTGGTCGGTGGGACGAAGCTTCTTCGATCTGCAAAGCTACGCATCCTGGGGTGGCGCAGCTCGCGACCGCTTCATCCTTGACGCCAGCGCCCCCGCACGAGTGGCCGCCTATCTGCTGCCCTTCACTCGTGACGCCGCCGAACCCGGAACCCGAGTCGCTGGCGTACCCGGTTTGCGGCTTGTGAGCGCAACTGACGACACAGTCGTCATGAAGCACCTCCCTACGGGTGGCCAACTGGCCATCGGTGAGAAGGCACCGACAGACGCCAGGAAGAACTGGATTGCGAAGCATCTCGAGCTCGAACTGGACACCGTGCGCGATGACCCGAGGGCCAGACCGTTGTTCCGCACCGCATCGATGACGGACGACGAACTCACCGCATACGCCGGCTTTCACCGCCCGTCAGCGCTGCTCTCTGCGCTCGCGGCGCGGATCGGTCTGTGGTGGGAGCGAGGCGCCTATCCTAGCCTGCGATCGGATCGCCGAAACTCCACCATCGGCACGCTTTCATGGCAAGAGCGAGAGGACGAGCAGGGTGTCGCAGAAGTTTTGAATCGACCCCCGTTTCGTATTTCGGACAGCATCATCGTCCCTGGGGTCTCGAAGAACACGAACCGCTATCTCCGCCTGGGGGAGGAGTCCGTGGAACTCGATTGGCAAGTGGAACCACGGCGCTCCTTGCGTGAACTCTTTGTCCGAAACCCATAGATTCGTAGACTTCGGAGATGGCAAAAACCCGCACATCGTCGGCGAAGACGGACCGAGTTGGGGTGCTCGCTGTTGGCCAGATGGTCCAGCGCGAACTCGACTGGATCTTTCGTGAGCAGGTCACGGACGACTACGGCATTGACGCACAGTTGGAGATTGTTGACGGCGCCACGGTGACCGGCAAGCTGATCGCCGCGCAGATAAAGTCCGGCTCGAGCTATTTCAAGCCGACGCAGGGAGGCTGGTGGTTCTACCTCGATCCTGACGACCTTGAATATTGGCTCGACCATTCGCTTCCGGTGATCGTGGTTTGTTACGAACCAGGGACCGGGAAGGCTTACTGGGAATCGGTCGAGTCCGGCAAGCTGGTGCAAACGAGGACAGGGGGCAAGAAGCTGCTCATCCCCGACTCGAAACACCTGGGGTCATCTTCGAAGCCTGAGTTGGCGGTGTTGGCCGAAGGTAACCCGTATGACCTGCGAATCCGTCAACTTCGTCTTGCATTGCCGTGGATGCGACTCCTCGAGAGCGGTCGTCGAGTGCTACTCGAGGCGGATGAGTGGATCAATAGGACATCCGGTCGTGGCGACCTGGCAATCGTCTCCGTTGACGACGCGAATGAGGATCGTGAAGAGTTTGGGACCTGGCTCCTATGGGGAGGCTTCGCGCCGTATGAGGGCATCCTCCCGGGTCTGCTGCCCTGGGCCGCGGTGGTGCTGCACGAGGAATCCTACGAAGTAGCCGATCACGACGCCTGGGAAGCCGAATGTGTGCGATACGACAAAGAAGACTTCCGGTATGTAAGCGAGTCATATGAGGACTGGCATCGGAAGTTCGATGACGGCGAATTGCGACCGTATGGAAATTCCGCCAATGAGGTCGACCACTGGAGGCTTGAATTGGTCCTCAATGACCTTGGACGCGCGTTCATGAGGGTCGATGCATTCGCTGAGGCAAGCGAGCCGTTCCTCACGCCGCGATAGGCGCGTTCAACACGGGGATCGCTCACCCCACTCGGCCGTCAGATCAGTCAGCTTGCCCAGAGTGAGGTTGGCCAGCTGAGGGACAATCAGATGTGAGGGCATCAGGAACTCTGCGGCGAACAGGATTGCCTGATCTTCCACATCCACGTCAATGTACTGGTTGTAGAGGACAAGGTGTCCACGCTCGTGCGCTGTGCAGTGGGCGGGCCGATCGATCGAGCACCTGCGTTATCTACGACAGCAGCCAACCGGTTCACTCTTCCACGCTGAGCATCCGGCTCGGGTCGTAGACCAAGGGATCTTCCCACCTGGGCATTGCTGCGATGTCGTAGATCGCCAAAGCGGGCAGGTCAATCTTCGCGCGCCGTCCCGAAGTGTCGACATGCCAAGTGTGCTTGTACGGGGTGGACCAGATCAGGAAGTCTGCCTTAGACGCGGCGATGGTGCGGGTGAAATAGGCATCAAGGAACCAAAAATGTGGTCGACCGGCAATCATCTCACCTTTCGCAAGCGGACTCGCCGAGTGTTCCGCCTGCACGTATGCGGAAGATTCGTCGTGGATGAGCATCGCCAGATCGTATCCAGGATGACTCTCTCGGTAGGCGGGGACCTTTTGGGCATGATCTTCCACGATTCGCGTAAATGCTTGGCGGTGGGCGTCGAAGTTGTGGTCCTGCGCGGCTGGTAGCCCGGTTCCTGCGATGACCGTCACTCTCACACTGGAGTCAAGCGTCGGGAACGCCGCTCGGGCCTCGCGCTCGGCCTCCCTCTCTCGGGCAAGTGTGGGGTTGGTGATTTTGCCGACTTGTGGGTGATCGTCGACTCGCATCACCTCGATCGCGAGTTCGTGCGTTTCCGAATAGAAGTCTGGACGGTCGCTCGCAACCCAAGAGTCAGAGTCACGGATAGCCGCAAGAAGTGCGACCGCCTTATCTGTTGCGGTGGGTAAGAAGCAAACCTCATCGTCGCTCACCAGCGAGACTTCTTCTAGAAACGCACGCTCGTCCTCGCTAGTGCCCACGTTGCTCTCCGGCCTTCGGCGGTGTTCTACTCACAACAAGGATAGAGGCAGGCCGCTGATCGTCTGGTCTAGCGGAAGGCCATGCTGACTCCCCACCCCCAATCGTGCCTCGCGCAGATTGAACTCGTCTGGCCTGATTCTTGGGAGGAGTAACGGCTGTTCGCCGTCCACGGCGTCCGCAATGTCCGAGCTCACATGGAGAACTGCAAAGCGGTGAGTACGGTGCCGAGGACCGTTGCTACACCTACGACTGCTGCCCCCATGACCCGAGCCTTCGTCCAGAAGCGAGGAGCGGTCTCATCAGACTGGGATGTGATCACGCCTCCGTCCGTCGCCTGGGCAATACTCACTCGATTTCCGCGACCGTTGATCACAAGATTGACCGCGTTCGCTGCTTGTACTGGCGTTGGCAAGGTTTGATTCGGAGCGGTGCCGGAACGAAGCTCGGCGATAAGCTCAGCAAGTCGGGTTCGAATCTGATCTAAGACCCCCTCGATTGCGACGGTTGACACGCTCCAGTAGAGCGAATCGATGTGGCCATTCATGCCACTTTCATGGTTCATGTAGCCGACGAGGAGTGCAGAACCTGGTGGTTGGAGCTTCACTATCTGGTCGCTTCGGTGGTGCTCGACCATACTGTGAAGCTCGCGAACTCCCATGCGAAGCGGGACCAGATCGTCGATCTCCTCGCGGGCGAAGTCTGGCAGGTCCATCGATGAGATCGACTGGTGGCGGATGATTCCGCCTGGTACTGCCCCATCGATCTGAAGTGGTGCATTTACTTTGCGATAAGAAGGCAGTTCATCGCTGTTGGCGTACCCTCGAAGTTCCACCGATGCCCACGCGCGAAGCTCAGGCGACCCTGCGTTTCCTCCGAGAAGTATCAACTTGCGTAGCAGGGTGTCCAGCGGCTTCTCAGTGAGGAGGTCCCGCTCGATCTGGCCGATCAAGCCGCCGCGCTTCTTTGTACTCATCTTGAAATTATCGCGGTGACCAGCGACATCCCATGAGTCCTTCGCGCGTAGCCGTATACGGACCAGGCTCACAGGCGACCCAGTCAGGCATGATTGCTCACATAGAGACGACGCCTAAGCGCACGCCAGGATCCGATGCGTGGTGTGCTCGTCTGTTGCGTTCAACTGTGGCCGACATGCTTCCTCTCGTGGGTGCCGCGCTCGGCGGTGCTGCTGATCTACCAGCAGGTGCTCCCAGGAGCATCCTGCGCGAGTATGTGCAGAGCTATCCGCATGGCTCGTTTCTTGGTGCTGTGGTACTTCAGAGACGTGAATCGGGATGCCGGCGTTCGCGAACCTGGTTGCACCCACATGTCGAAGGTCATGGCGACGCAACTCTGGCAACCCCAGCGATGCAACCAGTTCGTCCCAACTGGTTGTGCCACGCAATGTCGCAGTCGTGATGACGTCGCCGCCTGGCCCGCGCAACAACGGCAGGTTGCGCGACCGTTGCGTCGTGAGCCTGCCGATGACGAGCCGCCTACTTCCGAACTGCGCGCGGCGAGAAACGCGCTGAGCATGACGTGGTCGTCGTAGCTTTGGTGGATGTCAGCGCAGGCCTCAGCGATCCACGCGACGTCATCGGGCGCAGGAATTGCACGGCCGACCAGGCGGTGCGGCTGTATTCGGTAGTGAAGGTCGTCGGCAGGGCGGTGAGGTGCGCATCTGGAGCGGGGACCCGGTCGTCGAGCATGGGGTAGATCAGGATCTGCCGGGCATTCTCGACGAGCCAGCGCAGTGCGGTCAGCCCGTCGAGTGCCGGTGTTTCGAGTCGGCCTCGGGAGACAGACGGTCGTCGACTGCGAGCACGGGGGACACCCGGTGGTCTGCTCGCAGGGTTCTAGAGCAGGCTGCCGCCCGAGACCTCGATGCGTTCAGCCGTCACCCAGCGCAGCTCGCTCGACGCGAGGGCTGCGATGGCATCGGCGATCTCGTCGGGCTGGCCGACGCGGCCGAGCGCGGTGTGGGCGGCCAGGCTGCTGCGTAGCTCGGGGTCGTCGCGCATGGCGCCGCCGTTGAAGTCGGTGGCCGTCGGGCCGGGGGCGATGCTGTTGATGCGGATACCGCGGGGCCCGAGCTCCACGGCAAGGCTGCGGGTGATGGCCTCCACTGCCGTCTTTGAGGCTGCGTAGAGCGATGTTCCGGGGCTGACGTGGCGAGTGAGCGAGGTGGATACGTTGATGATGCGACCGCCGTCGCCGATGTGGGGTGCCAGTGCCTGGATGAGGAAGAACGTGCCGCGCAGGTTCGTGCCGATGAGGGCGTCGAACTCCTCGACGGTGGCGTCTTCGAGCCGGCCGAACAGGCCAATCCCGGCATTGTTCACCAGCACGTCGATGCCGGAACGACCCCACCGCTCGTGGATGTCGCGCCGGAGCGCGACTGTGAATTCGGCGAAGGAGGCGACATCCGCGAGATCGAGTCGCGCGCCCATTGCATCACCTCCCACGGTTCGGATCTCTTCAACGGCGCGCTCGGGCTGATCCGCGTCACCTCGGTAGGTGAGCACGACTGCGAAGCCCCGTTGGGCGAGGGCGCGGGCGGTCGCTCGGCCCAGGCCCCGGTTGGCCCCGGTGACGACGGCGATCCGAGGGGTGTTCTCAGTCATCAGTGTCCCCTTCCGGGAAGTCCACACTGATGAGCGGACTTCCGTGCATCCATTCGTCGAGGGGTTCGACCGGCTGTCGGATGCCGGCCGGGTTCCACTGCTGATTGAGGTCGCCGATGATCGACGAGAACACGGCCTCCCGCTGAGCGTGATCGAGCACCGGGGTGCCCACTGCCTGCAGATCCGCCCGCATCCCGTTCTTGAGATGGAACACGAAGTCGGGGTTCGCGACGATGTTCGCGTACCAGCTGCGGCGAGCCGGCGAGGTGGACAGGTAGATGCGCCCGTCGACCCGGTAGAACCACACCTCGATGCGCCGCGGCCTGCCGGTGCGCGCGCCGGTGGTGGTGATGTCGATCGTGCGCTCCCGAGCACGTGACGCCGGGGTAATAGCCAAGGCCCGTTCGATTCTTGGTTCCATCATGCTCCTAAGTAAGTATCTATTTACTTATAGACTAGACGCGAGATCAGGATCGCGTCAAACGACGGCACCGAGTGAACGGAGCGAGCATGGGGCAGCGAGACGCGGAGGCGACACGGGCGCGTATCCTCTCGGCCGCGGTGTCGGAGTTCGCGGCGCATGGCTACTCAGGCGGCAGGATCGACCGCATCGCGAAAGATGCCGAGAGTAACGTGCGCATGATCTACGCCTACTTCGGCAACAAGAGCGGCCTTTTCGACGCGGCGCTATCCGCCGCGATCGTGCGGATGGCGGAGGAGGTGCCCCCAAAGCCGTCCAATCTGCCGGTGTGGGTCGGCGAGCTGTTCGACTTCCATCAGCGCCGGCCCGAGGTGCTGCGCATCTGCCTCTGGGCTCAGCTCGAACGGCCGGAGGCTGCCTCCGAGCCGCTCGAGACGTATCTGGCGAAAGTCGAATCGGTGCAGCAGCAAGCGTCGCCCGCCATTGGCGCAGTCGACCTCCTCGTCATCATCTACGCCGTCGCCCAAGCCTGGCAGCTCGCGCCGATCGGGCTCCTGGCGGCCGACGGGCACGCCGACGGCGACACGAGGCGGGCCGCCGCGGTCGAAGCGATCACCCGCATCCTCACCTGACCTCGCGCCCGCCGGCGCCGCGCGAGGTGAAATCTTGATCGATGGCGCAGTTAGTCGGCAGCGATCTCCTCGAGTGTGCGCGTCGTTGTTCGCTCCCCGTCAGACACCCGTTGCAGGTTTTCCAGCATTGAGGAAGCTGTCGGTGGTGTGTCGCAGTTGAGCTTGCGCGACCGTGTCGTATGAAACAGAAGGCGTGGGGGTGTCGGTGTCGCGGACGAAGTATCGGCCGGTCACATTGTCGAGCGCGGGCTCGGTGGCCAGCCGGAGGGTTGCTGCGGCGCCTTGTTCTGGAGTGAGCATCGACCGCCGGATGAGACCACCGAACGGGCGCAAGACCTTGGGAATGACGTTGTCGATGATCTCGGTTGCAACGATCCCGGGGTGCACCGCGTTCACTGTTACTCCGTCTGCAGCGAGGGTGCGGGCGAGGTGGTAGCCGGCCATCACTGTCAGTAGCTTTGCCCGCGCATATGCGTGGAACGGTATGAACCCCGTCTCGGGGTTGAGGTGCGTAAGGTCGTCGAGGTCCCTAGTATTCAGGGTCGCTGGAAGAGGTCTACCGACCAGTTTTACTTGTCGGGTGTCTCGGAGCGTGTCGGAAGCGACGTTGATCACCCGCGCCCGCCCCCGGCGCAGTGCGTTTTGAAGAAGTGCGGTCAATCCGTATGCAGCGAGATAGTCGACAGCTATGTGCATCTCGAGGCCGTCTGGGGAGACGCGGTGGTCGTTGAAGTGGGCACCGGCGTTGTTGATCAGGAGGTGTAATGCTTCGTGCCGAGCGAGGATCGCTTGGCTGGTGTGGATGATTCCGTCCCGCTGCGACAAGTTGCCAGCGAGTACCTCGAGACGACCAGGGCCTGGTTGCCCGGCAATTTGCGTTTCGAGGGCGTCTGCTCGACGTGGGTCCCTGGCGATGGCGATCACGTGCGCGCCTTCTCGAGCTAGCTCCAGAGCGATGACCTGCCCCATGCCGCCGGTAGCACCGGTAACCACTGCGACCCTCCCCTCGAGCGAGTACCGGTCGGTCATCGGTGGATCCTCGGGTATCCGCGGATGAACTGAGGTTCTTCGGCTTCTCGAACCAGGAACGCTGCGAGGTCGGCGCGGCCGATGGTGTGCCAAAGACGGATCGGAAGCTCCTCGCCCACCTGGTACTTGCCTGTCGCAGGGGTGTCCTTCAGCATTGGCGGACGAACGATCGACCATTCCAACTCGGACGACGTGATGAGCGATTCCATCGATTCTTTGTCTTTCATCTTCTCGCTCACCCCTGCCCACACCGCCATCGAATACAGCGACCGGTCGTGAGATTCGAGCACCCCGTGAGCGCTCACTACGATTAGACGCGACACTCCGGCCTCGCTCATCGCCGGCCGTGTCGTGCTGATTGCATCCGTGCATACCGTGGTCGGCCCGGTACTGGCTCCACCGAGGGTGCTGATCACCACATCCACGCCAACGAATGCCTGAGTCAGTGGGCCGCGATCGGACAGGTCAGTCCACAACGCCTCCGTCAATCCGGTAGCTGGCTCGAACGAGTCTGCTCTCCGAACTAGCGCGACCACCTCGTGACCGCGCTCGAGTCCCGTGGCGACGACGTGCCGCCCGGTAGCGCCGGTAGCTCCAAGGACCGCTACCTTCAACCTCTGCGATACATTCTGTTTCATAAAGTCGAGCATTGCTGAGGTTGACCTATAAGTCAAGATGTCTCGTAGAATGAAGCCATGAGTACTGAGGCGGACCCCAGATTCTTGCGGAGCAAGGAGGCGATCCTGAACGCAGCACGGGAACTGCTAATGGCGGGGGGGCCGACCGCGGTGACCCACGCTCAGGTCGCCGAGCACGCAGGAATGGGACGCGCGACCGTCTACCGACACTGGCCGCGCAGCGTCGAGATGCTCGCGGAGGCCATGGCGACCGTTCCCATGCCCTTCTTCGACACTCCTGCGACCCCAACTCGGGAGTGGCTTCGCCTCGAGCTCATCGCGATCGCCCGCCAGCTGGAACAGGACGACGTGCGCGTCGTCACCACCACGCTCGCCAGCACCGCCCTCTGGGACGACGGCATGGATGCTCGGCGCAGCCGATTCGCGCACACGCTCGCCGAACGCCTCGCCGTCGCCCTCACGGACGCACAAACCCGCGGCGAGATCATCCTCGCCTCGGACCCGCTGTCCGCAGCCGCTCAGGCCATAGGCCCGATCTACTACCGCAGCACCATCGAGCACGGAGCCGTCCACGACGACATCATCGACGCCTCGATCACGAGCCTCGGCACGTGGCGGCACGTCCCGGCTCGCCGGCGACAGGAAAACACTGACGGCGCGGAGGAAAGTCCTGAGTGAAGACCACCGGGGATCGGCGCGGTAGAAGGGTGTGCCAACAGCCCTCTTCGTTGTGTTCAGCCGTCGGCGTCGATAATCGCTTCGACACGAACAGAGAATCCTCCGAGGTCGGTCGCCAGAGTCGCCGATCGCACAGACTCCTCGATGGCTTCCGTAGAGATGCGCGCGGTCGCCGACGGCGCGTACTCCACCACAATCTCACGGTCACGCGGCACCGGCCCCACAGTCATCGTGATGTCATTACCGTGCGTCTCTAGAATCGACTGGAAGAGCAGATTAACCGTCACAGAAATCTCTTTCTCGCTCAGTCCGAGATCTCCGCGCAGTTCGATGCCTGGCAGCTCTCTGACCACGTCCTCCGCACCCTTGGGAACCGCCCCCGCGAAGGCAATCCACCCAGAACTCTGGTCCGCATTCACCTCCGCGGCTCCATAATCGTCGGGGAAGGCTTCTTTGACGCGATCCACGGTGTGAGAGAACGAAACCCCCATGGTCCTCACCGCTCGCGGCCGCGGCCCGCTCGAGCGCCTGCAGTTCCTCAGAACTAGGCGTAAGGGCAATCCGAATGCTGCGCGCTTTTCTCCTCCGAGCTCCGGCACTGCGTGAAAGTAGACCACACACTAGCCAGCGCTGAGGCAACCCACAAGAGGAACCAGTAAGCGAACGAGATCCCGCCGGCAGGAGCTGCACGGACGCCGTACGCCTTGCGCCGCCTTGAATCAAATTTTTAGACCGTTGCCTCGATCGACTAGCCAGTACTCAGCGCGAGGCCTGTTGGACGCCGAGAGTTCGTGCAAGATCATATTTAGAAGCGTCGTCGGAACCGGGCTCCACCGTGTAGGTGATGATCCGCAGATCTGTCCCGATCGTGGTGTACACGTCGCAGTCGACGGTGATTGGACCGACGATTGGATGCAGGAAGGTCTTCTCCTCAGACCGTTGCGGGACGGAAGTGCCCTCCAACCACAACTCTTCGAAACGGTCAATGCGACGCAATCGCTGCAGAAGCTGCTGAACGGAGCGGTCCTTGGGATACCGCAGCATCGCGTTTCGCATATCCGTCACTAGGGCGCGCTCGAAACGTTCGATGTACGCCGCACTCATCAGGACATTGGGCGCTGTTCCGGTGAACTGCGCTTCGATGAGGTTGTAGTCGCGGGGCGGTTGCCCGAGCATGGCCTGCCAGGACGCGTTCACGGTGAGCAGGGTCCAATGCATCGTATAGACGCCGATAGCAACATCGGGAGCGCGGAGGAGAAGCCGCTGCACGCTTCGCGGGATGTGGGTGGGCACGTTCGTCGGCAACGGGATCGGTAGCCCCGCCGCCTGGAACAGCTGATCGCGTTCTTCGTCGGACAGCTGTAACGCGCGCGCCAACGCCCTTGCGACCTGCACCGACGGGTTTTGGGAGCGGCCTTGTTCAAGTCGAACGAGATAGTCCACGGACAGCCCTGCCAGCATCGCCAGTTCCTCTCGACGAAGGCCCTTCAATCGAGCGGACACAGCAGGAAGACCCACCGCCGCGGGCTTCAACCGGGCGCGCCACATGGTCAAGAGCTCGCTGAGTTCGCCACGGTCGGTCAT
Organism: Microbacterium sp. Y355; assembly: GCF_059445345.1. NCBI lineage: Bacteria > Bacillati > Actinomycetota > Actinomycetes > Micrococcales > Microbacteriaceae > Microbacterium > Microbacterium sp. Y355. Next base: position 30,974 of record NZ_JCAIUD010000001.1, read on the forward strand.
GGCTCCATTGTGCAGGAAGCCTCGCAATCGCCACTGGTACCAGGAGTCCTACCTGCATTCTCCCGGCTGGCGTGATGCTAGTTACATCCACCTAGAAAGGAACCCATCGTGGCTGAAATTTTCACCGTCGAGTACTCCTACCCGACCGATACCACACCCCAGAACGAGCACCTTTCCGCTCACCTGGCCTACTTGCGAGAGCGTGTGGAACAGGGCGAGCTCCTGCTTTCCGGGCCGTGGGGACAAAACGAGGCTCCCGGCGGGCTACTCATCTACAAAGTCGAGGACCGCGCCGGCATCGACACCATCGTCGACAACGATCCTTACGTCGTTAACAACGTTGTCGTGGACAAGCGCGTGCACAACTGGCGTCCCATCTTCGGACCGGCATCGTCCATATTCGCTGACTAACTCTCGGCCTGGCCGCGTGGCAGCGCCGGCGGGGACCACAATACTTCGCCGCCGCTGCTTCGCATATCCCACATTCACCTCGAACGATCGGACTCTTCCCATGCGACCTCCTCGCCACAAAATAGCCCTCATCAACTGGCTAGCCGTGTACCCATTCATCACGCTGACTCTCTGGTTGTTACTCCCGCTCTTGACTGAGTACCCGCTTTGGATAACGACCCTCATCGTGTCGCTCATCCTCGTCTCGCTGATGAACTTCCTCGTGATGCCCCTCATGCTGCGCCTGTTCGCACCATGGCTTGCGGCTCGGACCAGCGTGACCGCCCCTGAGGCGGCCCTAGCAAATGGAGAAGATCACAAATGAGAAATGGTGATCCAACAGGTCCCGCAGTCATCCAGCGCATTGAAGGTGCCTTGATCACGGCTTTCTCGCTCGCGGGCACAATCGTCATCGCCCCAGACTGGTGGTGGATGCCGCTGGCGCTGTTCTTGGTGTTCGATCTGTCCCAACTCGGATACCTACGATCTCCCGCCGCAGGCGCAGGCTGGTACAACGCCATTCATACCTACGCCTGGGCGGCCGCTCTCGGTGTCGTTGCGCTAGTAGTTAGCGGCTCCGCGCCCATTCTGTCGATGTGGTCCGCCATCGTCGCCTTCGCCTGGGCGTTCCACGTGGGAGTTGATCGGGCTCTCGGATATGGACTAAAGCTCCCGGATGCCTTCACACACACCCATATGGGATGGATCGGAAAGGACAGGAAACGCGCGTCCGATAGCGACCCGCGGCGCTGATCGTCGACCGACGGGGAGCGCCGGTAGCTTTCGTACCTTCAGGGCATGAGCACGATCTTGCCGAACGAATGGCGTGGCTCAATCCGATTCAACGCCTGTGACCTGTTTTCTGACAACTGCGCAATTAATGCGACACCGAATTGACTGCCGCTGACGCGTGTCCGCGGCGGGCCCGGAGCATCCCGACAATAACGAGCAATGCCGCGAGCGCCGTGAGCATGATTGCGGCGAGGGTGGTTGCCACGCGGAACTGGTCGGTTTGGGCGGCGGTCCAGTCGTGTGTCGCAATATTGCCAGTGAAGACCGCGGCGATGATCGTGCCGGATATTGCGATGCCGATACCGGTGGTGAGTTCACTGGCGGTGTCTATGAGCGCGGCGCCGATCGTCGTTCGATCGGCGGGTAGGCCGTTCATCACGTTATTGCCTGCGACGACGCCGACTATGCGCATGCCTGCGGCGACAAGCACGAGTGCCGTGGCGATCCACACGTATCCGAGCTGGCCGAAAGCCGCGTATACGGCTAGCCCGACGACCACGACGACAGCACTCAGCCAGGCAGCCTTCTCGAGTCCGATGCGTTTGATAAGCGGCGAGATGGCGGCACCTCCAGCGATGAGAACGACCACTTGCGGGAGCATCCCGAGCGCTGCTTGCGCGGGTGTCCATCCCCAGTCCAGCTGTAGTTGCAGTGTGACGAGGTAGCTCAGTCCTGCGACTGCGAGTCCCGCAGCAGCCTTGAACGCGAGGCCGCTGGATACGAGCGGCCGGGCGATGAGCGCGAAGTCCAGGAGCGGGTGCGCGGCGGTGCGTTGCCGGAGGACAAAGATCACCGCGAACGCAACTGTTGCTGCGCTGGCCAGCCATGGCATCCATGAAGCTGTGCCCTCTTCGACGAACAGTGTCGGTGCGACGAGCGCAAACACGATGGCGAGGGTTCCGGAGAATGCTCCCAGAACGTCGGTGGGGTTGGGGTGAAGTTCTTCGGGCCGGTCAGCGGGCACCCCCAGGCGGATGCACACCAGCGCAACGACGGCGATCGGCGCATTCATCAGCAGCAGTGTCTGCCAAGGTGCGAAGGCGAGTACGAGGCCTCCTGCGGTGGGGCCGAGCGCCAGACCGATGAGACCCACGGTGGAGATGAAGGTGATGGCGCGCACTCTGAGTTGCTCGTCATCGAAGAGTCGGAACGCGAGGGCGAGGGAACCGGGTGTGGTCATTGCGGCGGCGATGCCCATAACCGCGCGGACGGCGATCAGTTGTTCGATGGTGGTGACGAAGACTGTCGCGAGGCTCGCGAGGGCGAGCAGCACTAGGCCGACGATCATGACGCTGCGGCGGCCCAGCCTGTCGGCTACGGCACTCAACGCGATCATCAGTCCGCCGAACACCACTGCATACGAGCTGGTAACCCACTGCAACGCTGTCGTGGACGCCCTTAAATCGCGGCCGATCGTGGGCAGCGCCACGTTGAGGACCGAGTTGTCGAGCATCTCGAACAGGAACACGGCGGAAAGACCGGCTAGGGCCAGCCCTGCAGCTCGTAGGGTCTGTGGCCGGCCTCGGCCGAAGGCGACCTGAGATACCTCAGGCGCGGAAGTAAATTGATTGTTGTCGCTCATGGCGCACTCCTCGATATGGGGAGAAGTGGCGACTCGATGAGCGGCGTGTGGACACAGATGCGGGATCTGCGTTTTTACTTCCAGTGCATCCACTGTAGCGGAGCAATTGCCACTTGCGGTCGTGACCGGGGCGATGCTCAGTGGCAGCGACTAGGACGTCGACTCAACGTGGAGAGGCCAGCAAGCCAGCCTCCGCGAACGCCACCCTCGCGAACCGCTCGCCCATCAAGCGGTGGGTCGCTGCATCCGGATGCAGCGCGTCAGGCAACGGCAACCGGGCCGCGTCATCCGCGCCATACAGCTGTCGGCCGTCGAGGTAGAACAGGTTCGGATCGGCCTCCTGTCGTTCCCGGACGACGCGCTCCAACTCTGCCCTGATCACCATCAACGTCAGCTTCCCGGCCGCAACCTCCGCGGGGTTGCCGGTCGCGTTGAAACGCACCGCCCCGTCGGCAAGAGCATCCAGATCGAACCCAACCGGCCCGGGGGTGTTCTCCTGAATTTCGCAGAAGATAGGCGATATCACCAGCAGTGGGGTCGACGGATGCCCGTCCCGAATCGTGTCTAGGAATCCGTGTATCGCGGGCCCGAAAGCCCGCAGGCGCATCAGGTCAGTGTTCACCAGGTTGATCCCCACTTTCAGGCTGATCACGTCGGCCTCGGTGTCGCGCATAGTGCGCGCTGCGAATTGGTCGAGCAGCGCGCTTCCGCCCAAGCCCAGGTTGACCAACTCGAGCCCGGACTCACGTGCCGCCACCGCCGGCCAGATCCCGGTCGGGCGCGCCGCATTCGACCCGTGACTGATCGAGCTGCCGTAGTGCAACCACGTGGGTCGGCCCGAAACCGTTCCCGGCTCGAGAACGGCGTCGGCGCGCAGCTCGACCAGCTCAACCTTTTCGTTATGCGGAAGCCACAGTTCAACAGACTTCATCGCATCCGCCAACCCGTCGAAACGGGCCGTGTGGACTGCTCCTGCCACCTGTTCGGCGCCACCGGTCGACATGTCGATCGTCATCGTGTTGCCGCCGGACGTGGGGGAGAGCGCGACCACCTCACCGTCGACGACGAGGTCGACCACGCCGTCAGGTCGCGGCGGCATACCCGCGTAGGCGGTGCGGGAGCGCAGAATGTCGAGTTCGATCACCGTCGCCCTTGTGCTGAAGGCGATCCGCACACCAGACGGCTGCGCCTCCACCATTGCCAACTGCGGGTCAGCGCACTGCTTCAGCGCCCAGGCCGGAAGCCGGTGCGGCAGTATGCCGCGGTCGGTGTGCTCGAGTTCCGCCGCGCCGCGGATGAGACTGGCGGTGATCGGGATAGTCGTCAAATGCGGCACGGACAATGCTTCATCTCTCGTTGGTCAGTGGGTCGGCCAGTTGTGCAACAGTGCATCGAGCGCGTCGATGATGCGATCCCAGCTCGCCTCTGCGCCGGGAGCGCTGTGGCTGAAGCTGCCGCTCAGCTCCAACGCCACAAATCCGCGAATGGTGCTGCCGATCATCCGGATCGCATGTACCTGCTCCAGCTCAGCGAGTGGGTATGCACGCAGAATTGCACGGATTCTCTGCGACTGACGAGCGCCCGCGCTGGCGATGGCGGTTTCCAGGTCGAGTGGGTGCTGGGCGGCGGCGAACCGACCGGGGTGGGCGGCGGCATAGTCGCGGTACGCGTCGGCGAGGCCGCGGAGGGCGTCGATGCCCGCTCGCCCGGCAACAGCATCCGACACTCGCTCGTCGATTTCTTCGAGGGCCAGCAACGCGATTCGAGTTCTGAGGTCGTCATACCCGTGCAGGTGAGAATAGAGGCTCGCCGGCTTCACTGCGAAGCGCCGCGCAAGCTCAGCGATGGTGACCTTCTCGAAACCGATCTCATCGACCAGCTCGAAACCGGCCTGCGCCAAACGGTCGCCACTCAAACCCGCTCGTGCCATTTGCCCACTTCCCTCCCTCGACGACAAGCGTAACCTACGAAGCGTAGGTTGGTGCCTATACAGGGCAGGTTGGTGCCCTGGCTGGCACATTGCCCGCAGCCCGCAGCCCGCAGCCCGCAGCCCGCAGCCCGCCTGACGCAGCACGCGGCACGCCGACGTCTCAAGTAGAGACAAGGACCTCGACCGTCGCGTCGGTGTGCACTGTCGTAGCGATCTGCGGCATGACGAGTCCGGCAGTGCCGGCCAGCAGGTAGGCGCCGATCGTCACCCACAGCCCGGTGGTCACGGCGTCGGTCGGCGCCCCCGAGTCGGCCAGGATGCCGAAGAACACGGTGCCGGCCAACGCCACCCCGAGCACCATGCCGACCTGTCCGAAAGTTGTCAGGGTGCCCGACGCGGCTCCGGCGGAGGCGGTCGGAACCGTCGCGAGCGTGATCTCCATCTGCGACATGATCAGGATCATCATCCCGACACCGGCCAACGCGAGCGGCACAACCAGGTGCCAGCCAGACAGTTGATGGCCGAGCCCGTCCACGATGAGCATGACCCAGAGGAATGCACCAGCCTGCACCACGCCACCGACGAGCACCGCGAGCCGGCCAAGCTTCTTCGCGGCGAACATCGCGAGCGGTGTGACGGCCATCGAACCGATCGCGATTGGCAGGATGGTGAGGCCGGCAGAGAGTGGGGTGAAGCCGAGTGCCTGCTGCACGTAGTAGATCAGGATTAGCGCATAGCCACCGTTGCCGATCGACGAGAGTACCTGCACCACGAGGCCGCTCGAGAATGCGCGGTTGCGGAATAGCGGCATCGGCAGCAGCGCAGAGCCATTCCTGGCGAGCTTGCGCTTCTGCTGCCAGATGAACAGCGCAATCGTGAATGGTGCGGCGGCCAGCATGGCCCAGATCCACAGCGGCCAGCCCGCCTGACGACCGTCGGTGAGCGGAAAGACCACCAGGAATACGGATGCCGCACCCAGCAGCACTCCGACCAGATCTAGTTTCAGCGGATGCTCGGACTTACTATTTGGCACGAAGAGCAGTGCGGCGATGATGAGCAAGATGCCGACCGGCACGTTCACCAAGAAGATGCTCCGCCAACCGAGGCCGAACACGTTAGCCGTGATGAGTCCTCCGCCGAACAGCAGACCAGACACCGCACCGAGGGCGCTGAGCGCACCGATGATCCCAAAGATCGGGCCGCGCTCCTCCGGCCTGAACATTACCTGCGCGCTGGAGAGCACCTGCGGCACCATCACTCCAGCGAACGCGCCTTGGATCACCCTGCTGGCTACAAGCACGTCGCCGCTGCCTGCGAAGGATGCAGCGAGCGAGGCGATAGTGAAACCTGCAACGCCAATTACAAACACCCGGCGCCGGCCAAAGATGTCACCGAGGCGTCCGCCTGTGATGAGCAGGGTAGCGAAGGCCACGACGTACCCGGCCAGAGTCCACTCCAGCTGTGCCGCGTTCGCGCCCAGGTCGGCGCCGATCACCGGCAAGGCGACGGTGGCGATGGTGGAATCCACCAGGTCCATGAACATGGCGACCATCAGGATGACGGTCGCGATGACTCTCGTACTCATGTGCTCTCTTCTCTCTGTCAGGCCAGCTCGACTGTGCTGCGTACGGTGTACGCGTCCTTCGGTTGCGTACACCGTACGCGGCTGTTAGTCTCGTGTCAACGCCGACGAGAGAAATCACATGACGGATGCTTCGCCAACTGGCCCACCGCGCTGGGCCTCGGCGTCCTGGGGCTTGGATTCTGGCGCGCGTTCTCCGTCAGACGCGGGCCTGAGCACCACCCGCGTCGTGCAAGCGGCCGTCGAGCTGGCCGATGAGGATGGCCTCGCGGCTCTCTCCATCCGCAAGCTTGGACAACGCCTGGGCGCCGGCACCATGGCCGCGTACCGCCACATCGACTCGCGCGACGATCTGGTCATCCTCATGGTCGACGTGGCTCTGGGCCCGCCCGATAAGGGCATCGTGGAAGCGTCGACGTGGCAGCAGGGGCTCACTCGCTGGGCCGAGGCGATCACCAAGCGCTATCAGGCGCACCCTTGGCTGATCGACGCGCCAATCAGCGGCTTCCCGACCAGCAAGAACAACGCGCTGTGGTTGGAATACATGCTCCAGGTGCTCGCGACAACGGGGCTGAACCTGCAGGACATGCTCGACGCGGCACTGCTGGTCGACGGCCATGCGCGCAACACCGCCTACCTCTCGCGGGAGATCGCTCGTGCCGCGGCAGGCGGTCGTGTCGGCCCGACCGACTGGCTCGTGCCGCTGATCGACACCGGAACCTTCCCGATGCTCTCGCGGGTGCTGGCTAGCGGCGAGTTGGAGGACGGCACCGAGCAGACCGTCGACTTCGGACTGGCCCGAATCATCACGGGGCTCGAGGCGCTCATCTGACTTCGCCTCTTAGGTTGCTGGCATGCGTCACACGGTGGCGTGCAAGTGGTTGCCGATATCGATCCGGCCTCCTCCGGCCTTGAATCGGTCACACCCAGTCAACGGCGCACCACAAAGCGCAGGTGAAGCACCCGGTTGCCCTGAATCACCAGGTCAGGATCCTCCAACAGGTGCTGTGCGTGGACCGACCCGAAGTAGCGCTTGCCGGACCCGAACACGACAGGTACGACGTCCATGCGTACTTCGTCGACCAGACCTGCAGCAAGCACCTGACCACCGACGTCGCCAGCGGCAACCTCGACTATGCGGTCACCCGCAAGCTTCTGCGCCGTGGCTACGGCTGCCTCAACGCTGTCGACGAAATGAAACGGCGACTCGGGGTCCCAACCCTCGGGTTCCGGCCGGTGCGTCACGACGACGACGTGGTCGATCCCGCCCGGAGGTTTTCCGTCCCATCCGTCCGTCATATCGAAGACGTGGCGGCCGACGAGCGTCGCGCCGATCTGGTCCCAGTACGGTCGGGTGTAGTCGTAGGACGTCTGCGACACCTTCAACTCGCCGCTCTCATCCAACAACACGTCACCGCTGGACAACCAGTCGAACAGGGGTCCGGGCTGGTCGTTCTCGTCGGCGATGAAGCCGTCCATCGACACCGAGCTATACATGACCACCTTGCCCATGAAGCACTCCTCTGCTTTTGGATGCCCCCAAATTTGCGTGTCGTGAGCTGTCGCTCTTGTAAGAAATTGTCCGCCCGCAGCGACCGGCTGTCCAGTACGTGGCTGGGACATTCGCCGAGGAACTGCCGCCGAAATTCGGCGTATCGGGTCAGCGAGCAGTCGTTCCGGCTGCTCATCGCAGCGCACCCCGTCTTCGCGGCATGCGGCTGAGTAGGGTCTTCAGCATGGCGGTGATTGAGAGCGTCCTGGCGCTGGGTACTGAGTTGGAGCGCTCATATCAGGTGTACGTGCGCGGAAAGTTGAAGTTCCGCGTCGGTCAGCTCGTCTATGTGGCGTTCTCCCTCGATGAGAGCGTCATGGAGTTCGCCTTCCCGAAAGAGGAGCGTGCAGCTCTGGTCGGCGGCGATCCGCGCAAGTTTCAGATGCCATCAGAGTTGGATCTGCGCTTCAACTGGGTTCATGCAGATCTCGCATCCTTGGAGTCGAGCGAGGCGCGTGAACTCGTCGTAGACGCGTGGCGCATGGTTGTTCCCCAAAAGGTCTCCCGCGCCTACGATCTCGCGCATCCGAACGGCCCAGGCTGACCGACCTTCCTCAGGTCGCGCCGCTACCCTCGGAGCATGCGTCGCTTCGTCATCCTTCCCCTTCTTCTTGCCGTAGGACTCCTCGCGGGGTGCTCACAGGTGGTGCAAGTCGCGGGTGACGCACTCGGCGTCGACGTCGAGGCGACCTGTTCGACGATCGACGACGCCTACGGGCAGTATCAGACGCTGCTCGACCAGGGTGAGGCCTCGGCGGAGCAGATCGACGCCGCCCGCGACCAACTCGTCGTGACGCTCGACGGTCTCGCGGCGGATGTCGACGGTCAACTCGGCGACCTGATCAGTTCAGGTGCGCAGCAGGTCGGTGGAATGACTGATCTGCAAGCACCCGAGACGATTGAGGCGATTGATCAGCTCAAAGACTCGGTCTCGCCCTTCTGCGGCTGACGCCGCTGCACAACTGACCCGCGCGGCGTCCTCCGCGACGGCCCGGCAAGGTGACCGAACGAGAAGGCAGGATGCCGACAGTTGATGTTTACTTGACGTTGAGCGCTCGCTCTTGGGCGATAAGGGAGCTCTCCTAGCAGTTCGGACTCGCTGGATCGCACTAGCTCGAGAGGATGTTCCAGATGGCGGAGCAGTCAGAGAGTTTTGCTGTGAGATGCGATCCGCTGATCACCGTCCCTCAACAGGACTTGGATGATCTCAGAAGCCGGATCGCCGCGACGAGGTGGCCACGGTCGTGGCCGACCGAGCCCTGGGCAGCCGGGGCCGATGTCGAGGAAGTGCGACGCTTGGCCGGCTACTGGGGCAATGGATACGAATGGCGCGTTCACGAGGCAGAGATCAACGCGCTTCCCTCCTATATGGCGGAGGTCGACGGGCAAAAGATTCACTTTCTCCGTTTCGACGCTGAAACCACTGACGCACCAGCGGTTGTGCTGACCAACGGCTGGCCGAGCACTTTCTTCGAGATGGTCGAGGTCGCACGACGGCTCTCCACTCCTTCCGCCTACGGGGAGAAGGGTCTGTCCTTCACTGTGATCGTGCCTTCGCTGCCTGGCTTCACCTTCTCAGATGCTTCACCGACCTCTCCGCCGGGAGTGCCGACCCATGAGTTGTGGCATCGACTCATGCGCGGGCTGGGAATTGATCATTATTTTGCGCACGGCGGAGACCTGGGCAACGGAATCACGTCGCGGCTGGCGTCCGCGCATCCGGAATCAGTGCTCGGGGCACATGTGATGTCAGTGGGAATGCCGCAGGAGTTGGACAGGTCATCCTTGACCGAGGAAGAAGGCGCTCACCTCAAGCGGATCGACGCGTGGAACCGTGATGAAGGCGCGTACATGCACCAGCACCGCACCCGCCCTCTCTCGTTGGCATATGGGCTCTCGGATTCACCGATCGGCCTTCTCGCGTGGATACTCGAGAAGTACCGAGCATGGAGCGACCGCAGCTCCGGCGCGGCACTGGCGCTCACCGATGATTTCCTGCTCACGCAGGCGAGCCTCTACTGGTTCACTGACACGATCAGTACGTCCTTCCGCCCATATTACGAGGCGCTTCCTCCGCACGAGTACGTGACGGTGCCCACCGCGCTGGCACTGTTCCCGGCCGACTTGCAACAGCCACCGCGTGCGTGGGCGGAGCGCACCCACAACGTCCAGCGCTACACGAAGCTGTCGTCGGGCGGACACTTCGCGCCCATCGAACAGCCGGCAATCCTCAGCGCCGACATGCGTGCGTTCTTCACGGAACTGCTCGCCCCACCGCTGTAGCGCTTGTTCCTGATTTCCTTACCTGTGTTGAGGCTTGTGAGTTCCGGGCGCAGCGGGGGATCGGTACCCGCGCGTCGACCTACGTGACTTCCACCGACGCGAAGCCCCATCCGTCGATGCGATTCTGAGAGCACGACCAAGACCGGCGATGACGGCCTCGGTCGGTACTGAGGTCGCTGTCGAGAAAGGCTGAAATGCTCATTCGCAATCTAGGGACGATCCTTCTCGGATTGGGTTTCGTCATGCTCGCGACCGCAGCACTCATTCGAGACCCGACGGCATTGGACGCCAACATCGGCGCCGGGGCTCTCACTCTTGTCGGCATCCCTGTCGGCACGCTCGGCCTCGCCCTGACGATCTCGCACGCCATATACCTGACATGGCATCGCCGTGGAAACCACAACCGATACCGAAGGGGATAACAATGTCCGAATCACACGAATCGATCATCGACGCACACCTAAGCACCTGGAATGGGGCGCCCGGCCCGGAACGGGAGCAGGCGATCGCCTCGATTTACTCACCCGACGTGACCATCGGCGAGCCAGGGGCCGCCTACACCGGGCACGCGGGTATGACCGAGGCGATTGCTGGCCTCCAGGTGCAGCTGCCTGGTACCGTCATCACCCGATCCAGTCCGATTCAGACAGCGCAAGACCTCGTCACATACAGCTGGAGTCTCGGCCCCGCTGGTGGAACCACCATGGTGACTGGCCGCGACGTCCTCATCATCCGGGGCGACAGCATCACCAGCGTCTATGTACTGATCGACGCGTCCTGACGACTGATCACGCGACGCTCGTCGAACAAACTGTGGAAATGGTCCACGAGAACGGATAACCCCATGCAACTCGGCGTATTGAGTTTTGGCGACATCGGTCGCGACGAGATCGGCGCACCCTTGTCGGTCGCCACGGTGCTCGACCAGACCCTCGAGCGTATTCGCCTCGCCGAGCAGGTGGGGCTGGGCTTCTACGGGCTCGGTGAACACCACATCGACACCTACGCGATCTCGAGTCCCGGCACCGTGCTGGCGGCTGCCGCATCCGTGACGTCGTCGATCACCCTCAGCACCGCGGTGACCGTGCTGAGCTCGGAAGACCCGGTGCGCCTGTTTCAGCAATTCACCACTCTCGATCAGCTCAGTCACGGTCGCGCCGAACTGCTGGCAGGGCGCGGCTCTTTCACTGAGTCCTTTCCGCTGTTCGGCGCTGACCTTGCCGACTACGACGACCTTTATGCGGAGAAACTCGACCTGCTGCTTGCGCTCGACCGTTCTGACCCGATCACCTGGTCGGGCCGCTTCCGATCCCCGCTCGACGCGGCGCGCGTGCTGCCCAGGCCCTACGGCGAGCACCTGCGCATCTCAGTCGGTACCGGCGGCAACCCGAACTCGTCCGCTCGCGCCGGCATGCTCGGCCTGCCCATCGTGTATGCGATCATCGGCGGAGCACCTGAGAGATTCGCACGGCTTGTCGACCTCTACCGGCGGGCGAGCGTCGCCGGCGGCCACGATCCGCAGACGCAGCACGTGACCATGACCGGCGTCGCGATGCTTGCGCAGAACTCGCAGGACGCGAAAGATAGCTTTTACCCCTACTGGAATCGGATGATGGAGTACGGCGCCATGGCCCGTGGTTGGACTGTGCCCAGCCGGGCCGACTACGACCATTACACGACCGGCGCTCGATCGCTCCTGGCCGGTAGCCCAGCCGAGATCGCTGAGCGCCTCATCACCATCGGTGGGGTGGTAGGCGCTGACCGCTACGGACTGCAGTTCGATTGGTCGGGGGTCCCGCACGCGATCGTCATGAACGCGATTGAGCTTCTCGGCACTGAGGTACGACCACTCGTTGACGCTGCTTTGCCTGTGTAGATGAAACCCTTGACGGAACGAGGAACAAACGTGACTGTGACCTTTCACTCGGCCAGCGCCGCCGAGATGGATCCCATCCGTTTGTACTCGGTTCTGAAGCTCCGAATCGATGTGTTTGTTGTCGAGCAGGCTGCAGCATATGACGATCTCGATGGCATAGATATCGAACCGGCCGCTCGCCTCCATTGGGCAGAGGAAGAGGGAGCTGTTCTCGCGACGCTGAGGGTTCTGGCAGAGTCTGCTGGTTCACGAATCGGACGCGTCGCCACTGCGCCGGCCGCTCGCGGTCGAGGTCTCGCCGCGGATCTCATGCGCCGCGCGATTGCCGATTGTGTCGGGGATGTGATTGTTCTGGATGCGCAGCAGCACCTTGAACTCTGGTATCAGCGCTTTGGCTTTGCTCGCTCGGGTGAGGTCTTCTTTGAAGACGGAATTCCCCACATTCCGATGACGCGAGCTGCAGCATAGACGGGAGGTTGAGACCTGAGATCGCGTCGAGCACTCATGGTCCCCTTTGCCTCCTCGCCTGGGGCGAAGCCGACAGCGCGAGCGTCGACGCGGAGGTCTGGCGCAACACGGCGCCTATATAGAGCCTATGAAGCTATCGAGCCAGCCCTGCGAGCCGCGCGAGCCGCTCTGCCATCGCCTCCGGCTCCCACGAGTGCCACGCGCCGGCCAGTTGCTCCGAGAGCCCGTCGGATGCCGAGGCCGCAAGTTCGTCGGCGGTCGCCGTCATGCCGGGAAAGGTCTCGGAGCCGACCAGAGTGAGGAGAAGTGCCGTTACAGATGACAGCACGTCCTGATAGCCGCGTTCCTCGACGGTCTTGAGCGCTTCACCGTCTGGAACCCAGCCGAGCACGATCTGTGGATAGGCAGGGGACTGTTTGAGCTCCTCAAGCCATTCTGGCGGCATCCCGACCATGTACCGGGCGACCGCGTCGTCGAGGTCGTCGGCGTCGATCGCAGCGCGGACGCCGGCCCACCACGAAGGTGCTCCGCCTTCGAATAGTCCGAGTGGCGCCTCCCACAACACCGTCCCGGCGAGGTTTGTGGTGCGGGCGGCGGCGAGTATCGCGATCGCGCAGCCGGAGGAGTGTCCAACCAGGATGACCGGGGCTCTTGCCTCACGTGAAAGCGCATCGATCACGTCGAGTTGCGCGTCGAGGTCAATCGGGCCCGCCGCTATCGACTCGCCACGCCCCAGGCGATCGGGAATGAAGGCCCGCCCGCCACGTGCAGCGAACGCCTCACCTGTCGCGAGAGTCACAGGGTCCTCAGCGCGAGTGGGGCCCGCTCCGGAAATGAAGATCGCGGTCGTCGCTCCAGTTGAGCCCAGGTCGTCGTAGACGATGCGATCGCCGCGCGTGGTGGTGAGTGCACTCAAGTCGCAGCCTCGATCCGCACTCGCACACGGTCGCCGGCTGTCTTGCTGAGCAGCTTCCTCGTCGCTGCTTTCACTGGACCGAAATGGAGCCCCCGTCCAGTGGGCATGAGCGTGAGCTCCACCGGCGTCTCGTCGATCGTTCCCGTCACGCGCACGGGGTTTCCCGTGCCGAAGTACTCAATCGAGCCCGGCACCTCGAACACGGTCCATGATCCAGCTTCATCGGGGTGAATGAGTTCGGCTTCGAACTCAAGAGCGGTCTTCGTGCTCATCATCATCTCCAATTTTAAGACCAAACAGTCTGATTTCTCTAAACTAGACTGATCAGTATGAAATTATCAAGCGGTGCCGTAGATCTCCGTCCGAGTTCTGCGCGCAAACGCGAGTCCATGCTGGCGGCTGCGCAGGAGCAGTTCCTCGCCAACGGGTACGAGGGTGTCACCATGGAATCGATCGCACGGGCGTCCGGTGTCGCCAAGCAGACGCTCTATAGTCACTTCGGCGGCAAGGAGGGACTGTTTCTCGAGCTTGTCGGCTCGCAGACTCGCGCCGCGAGTGAACGCGTCCTCAGCTCGCCTCCGGTGATCTCGGACAACGCCGACGCTCGTTCTGTGCTCGCGCCGATCCTCGAACAGCAGCTCTCCACAGTGTTGGCTCCGGGACTGCTCGCACTCCGACGCCTCGTGATTGGACTCTTGCCGCAGTTTCCTGATCTCGCACGCGCTCTGCATGCGCACGGTCCACAGCGTGCGATCAACTCCCTCGCCGAGGTGCTTACGCGATTGGATGCCGTGGATGCTCTCAAAACGCCTGATCCGGTGCTCGCAGCTACGCAGCTCAACTGGCTGATCATGGGTGACCCCGTCAATCGCGCCATGTTGCTCGGGGATGACGAAGCACTGTCCGGCGTGGACCTTGCGACCCAGGTGGCGCGCGGACTTGACGTCTTCCTCGCCGCATATGGTCGATGCGCCTAGCAGCGCGTGTCACCCTGGGGTCGCCGTGGACTGTGGTGACGCCCAATAGCGCGCGGCTCTGAGGTCATCGGCTGAGGATCGCGCGAACCGTGGATTCAGGCTGAAGGTCGAGGCGGCGCAGAAGCTGCGCGTTGACCGCGACGACGATGGTCGACAGCGACATGAGAACTGCGCCGACCGACATCGGCAGGACAAATCCCACCGGTGCGAGGACACCAGCCGCAAGCGGCACCGCGAGGAGATTGTAGCCAGCGGCCCACCAGAGGTTCTGCTTCATCTTCCTGTACGCAGCGCGCGACAGTTCGATCACTGAGAGCACGGAACGGGGGTCGTCGCTGGCGAGGATGACTCCTGCCGAAGCGATCGCTACGTCGGTGCCAGCTCCGATCGCCAGACCGACGTCAGCTTGGGCGAGGGCAGGAGCGTCGTTGACGCCGTCGCCGACCATCGCGACTCTCCGACCCTCGTTCTGAAGCTCTTGAACCTTCATCGCCTTGTCTGCCGGACGGACGCCGGCGAAGACCCGATCGATTCCCAGATCCTGCGCCACCGTCTGAGCGACAGCTTCGGCATCTCCCGTGATCATGACGACCTGCACCCCCAAGGCGCGCAGTGCGTCAACTGCTTCGCGTGATTCGGCGCGTACCTCGTCGGATAGTTTCAGCGCGCCGACAACGCTGCCATCCTGGATGACGTGGAGGATGATGGCGCCGTCACTGCGCCATTGCTCGGCGATGGGAAGCTCCGCCAGATCCTCTTCCGACAGCAAGTGTGGGCCGCCGACGCGAACAGTGGTGCCCTCCACGGTTGCGGTGACTCCGACGGCGGGAGAGGAAGTGAACTCGCGGCTCTCGGCCACCGTGAGCTTCTTCTCGGCCGCGGCACGGACGATCGCCTTCGCGAGCGGGTGTTCGCTGTCGGCTTCCGCGGCCGCAGCGAACGCGAGCACCTGGTCGGCATCATTGCCGTCGACGACCGAGACTTCAGAGACGACAGGTTCACCCATCGTGAGGGTGCCGGTCTTGTCGAACAACACGGTGTCAATCGTGCGCATGCTCTCCAGCGCGAGACGATCCTTGACGAGAACGCCGCCACGAGCTGCACGCTCGGTCGCGATGGACACCACGAGCGGAATAGCCAATCCGAGTGCATGGGGGCAGGCGATCACAAGCACCGTGATCGTGCGGATGACCGCGGCGTCGGGAAAGCCCCACGCGCTCCATACGATCGCGGTCAGGACGGCGGCACCCAGCGCGAACCAGAACAGCCAACCGGCGGCTGTGTCGGCGAGGCGCTGGGCGCGAGAGGATGAGCTCTGCGCTTCAGTCACCAAGCGCTGAATGCCTGCGAGAGTCGTGTCGTCACCAGTCGCGGTGATCTCGATGCGCAGCCCGGAGTCGGTGGCCACGGTGCCCGCTGTGACCGAGTCGCCGGTGCCACGGGTGACGGTGCGGGATTCACCAGTGACCATGGATTCGTCAATGGACGCACGTCCGTCGACAATGCGTCCGTCTGACGGGATGCTGCCACCCGGGCGGACGACGACGATGTCGCCAACAACGAGATCGGCTGGTGAGACGGCGACGACCTGGCCATCGACGACGCGTTCGGCCTCATCCGGCAGGAGCGCGGCCAACGAATCGAGGGCGGAGGTCGTCTGAGCGAGGGAGCGCATCTCGACCCAATGGCCGAGCAGCATGATCACGATGAGGAGCGCCAACTCCCACCAGAAATCGAGCTCATGATGCAGCAGCCCCAGGCTTGCGCCCCACGAAGCGAGGAATGCGACCGTGATGGCGAGACCGATGAGGAGCATCATTCCCGGCTTGCGGGAGCGAATCTCGCTGACCGCACCGACAAGGAATGGCCTGCCGCCCCAGACGTACATCACGCTTCCGATCACCGGGGATACCCAGGCGAGGCCAGGGATGTCCGGGAGGGAGTAGCCGAGGATCACGGAGAACATGCCTGACAGCACAACGGTGGGGACGGCCAAGATGAGCATGATCCAGAAAAGACGCCGGAACTGTCCGACGTGGTCGCCGTGCCCGTCGTGGTGGCCGTGCCGCGTGTGACTTTCTGCTCCGTCTCCGTGGGCGCGGCTGGCCGCGTGCTCGACGTGGCTGGGGGATGGGTGGCGGTCGGCCAAGTGTTCAACGTCGCCGTTGTGCGAGTTGCTCATGGGTTTCCTTTTCGGAATGATCGCTGCGTGCAGGGCGGCTCAGCGGCGAGCGCAACGGTGCTGCTTTGTTTACGTTAATACCCCGGTGGGGTACTGATGTGCTCAACCGTATACCCACCCAGTGTGCCCCGATCTCACACCTTCCCAGCGCACAACTCGAGACCGTTGACCCGGGGGTATCGTCGGAGTAGACAGAGCGGACATGCAAGGCCCCATCACCGTCGTGAGGAGTGGCACAAATGAACGATTCGACAAGTATGCCGAGCAAAGTCATTCACAGCATCGAGCGGGCGAAGGCGCTGGATGGTGCGGCGAAGACGGTCAGCGGCTGGGTGGATGCCGTGACACATCCCACCTGGCTCAAGAACGCTCTGTCAGGATCCTGGCTCGGACATCAGCTGCACCCGGTGCTGAGCGATCTGCCGATCGGCGCGTGGGGTGCGGCCGTCGCGCTCGACTTCACAGCTGGAGAGGAGGGCGCAGCGGCTGCACGACGGCTCGTCGGTCTCGGCATCCTCGCTTCCGCGCCGACCGCGATGTCAGGCGCATCGGACTGGTCGAGCACAAGAGGCGCTGACAAGCGTGTCGGGCTCGTTCATGGGCTCTCGAACGCGGTCGCCACGACGATGCAGGCCGGGTCGTGGCTCGCCCGCCGCAGCGGTCACCGCCGTACGGGCATCGCCCTCAGTGCCCTCGGTCTCAGCATCACGCTCGCCTCTGCGTACCTCGGTGGACATCTGTCTTTCGTGCGCGGCATCGGCGTCAACCGGACGGCGTTTCAGAAGCAGGCGCGATCGTGGACTGACGTCGCCGCCGATAGCGAGATCCTCGACGGCTCGCTCGTTCGCGTCAGCGTGAACGACGTGCCCGTGTTGTTGACGCGCCAAGGCGGTCAACTTCGCGCGATCTCGGCGGTGTGCACGCACGCGGGTGGTCCGCTGGATGAAGGAACACTTGATCCGGACGGCTGCATTACCTGCCCGTGGCACGGCAGTCGATTCCGCCTCGAAGACGGCGCTGTCGAACGGGGGCCCGCTAGCGTGCCCCAGCCGCTCTGGGAGGTCAACGTGGAAGACGAACGAATTCTGCTGCGCTCATTCGACGCGGCTTGAACGGACACCGCGTGGGGATCCAGAGTGTGGACGACTGCGTATAAATTCAGGACGAGAGACCATGGCTCATCCATGCTTGAGCGGCTGAACTAGGAAGTGACACAACACACCTAGGGAGGTCGTCATGAAGGTCATCGTATTCGGAGGCACCGGCAGCATCGGAACACTCGTCGTCGGGCAGGCGCTTGAGCATGGGCACGAAGTGACGGTGTTCACGCGAAGTGAAACATCCGTTGCCAAGATGCAAACGCGACTCACCGTTGTCGAGGGCAGCGTATTCGAGATCGGCGACGTCGCGTCCGCGATCGAGGGACACGACGCGGTCATCGTCACGCTCGGCAACGGAGCGAAGGGTGAAGTGCGATCGAGAGGCACTGCGACGATTGTCGCGGCAATGCAGCAGGTTGGTGTGCGCCGACTCATCGTGCAGTCGACGCTGGGAGTGGGGGACAGCTGGGAGAACCTCAACTTCATGTGGAAGCGCGTGATGTTCGGCTTCCTGCTGCGCAAGGCCTACGCCGACCACGTCGAGCAGGAGCGAGTGACGCGTGACAGCGGCCTGGACTGGACAATCGCGCGGCCAGCGGCATTCGTCGACGGACCGCGTACCGGGCAGTACCTGCTCGGATTCGGGCCTCGAGAGGCGGAGTCATCGCTCAAGATCACTCGCGCCGATGTCGCTGACTTCGTCGTCTCGCAACTCACCGATGACGTCTGGCTGGGGAAGACCCCGGCGTTGGCCTACGCGTGAGGTGATCGCTGTGGCGAAGTGGGTCGCGGACGACGTGGCAGATGAGCGTGGACGCACGGTCATCATCACAGGTGCAAACAGCGGACTCGGTGCCGAGATGACGCGTGTGCTCGCGGGTGCGGGTGCACGAGTCGTCGCGGCATGTCGCGACATCGATCGGGCCTCTGCGTTCGCCCGCACTGTTCTCGGCGAGGTCGAGGTGCGCCACCTCGACCTCGCCGATCTGGCCTCGGTGCGGGCCTTCGCGGACGGCATCGACACTGGCGTTGATGTGCTCATCAACAACGCCGGCGTCATGGGCGTTTCGAAGGGCCGCACGGCCGACGGTTTTGAACGGCACATCGGCACGAATCACCTCGGGCCGTTCCTCCTCACAAACCTGCTGCTAGACCGGCTTTCCGCCCGCGTCGTGACGGTCACGAGCGGTCTGCATGTGCTCGGCACGATCTCGCCCGACCTCAACTGGGAGCATCGCCGATATCAGCGGTGGTTCGCCTATGCGCAGTCGAAGCTAGCCAACGCGCTCTTCGCCTACGAGCTGCAACGACGGCTCGCGGCCGAGAATCGCGACATCGTCTCGATCGCTGCGCACCCGGGCGTCGCTGCGACCAAGGGACAACGCCGCGACACTTCTCTGCAGGGCAAGATCCTCGCGGGCGGCCGAGCCCAGCCGTCAGCGATGGGTGCGCTGCCATCCTTTTCGCTGCGACCGCGCCGAACATCACGGGCGGAACCTGCATCGGCCCTGACGGTCGGTTTCAACGCAACGGCTTCCCGACTGAGGTGTCCACAAGCCGCACCTCCCGCGACCTGACGATCGCAGCGAACCTCTGGCGCGAAAGCGAACGACTCACCGGGCTGCGTTCCCCGGTCGAGCGGCTATGACGCGAGCGATCGTGCCCGGTGCTCCTTCGGGCTCATGCCGCGCTCGCGCTTGAACGCGGTACTGAGCGCAAAGCCCGTGCTGTATCCGACCTCGCGGGCGACCGCTTCAATCGTCACGTTCGGTTGCAAGAGACGATCGGCCGCAAGTGCGAGGCGCCACCCAGTCAGGTAAGTCATGGGCGGCTCTCCGACCAGCTTCGAAAAGCGTAGGGCGAGCGCCGCCCGCGAGACGCGCACACGGGCCGCGAGCTCCGCGATCGTCCACGGGTACGCAGGGTCGTCGTGCAGCAGTTGCAGGGCGTGGCCGATGATCTGGTCGCTCTGCGCGCCGTAGAGCCCGGCGCGTTCCGGTTCCGCGTGAGTGACCCACGCGCGCAGTACCGCGACCAGCAGCACGTCGAAAAGACGATCGAGCACGGCTGACTGACCGGGCGCATCCCGCATGATCTCATCTGCCAGGATGCTGATGAACGGCGTATCGAATTCGGGCGCCCGCACGTGAATGACGGGCGGAAGTGCACTCAACAGTCGCTGCGTGACTTCACCGCGCACTTGGTAGCAGCCCATGAGCATGACGGTCTCGCCATCGCGATCGTTGCCCCATGCTCGCAAGCCAAGTGACCACTCGTCCTCGACATCGCGGCCGTCAGGACTTTCGACGCGCATGCCGGGCAGGATTACGACGTCCGCACTGACGCCGGGCTCATACGAAACGGTGACAGCAGCGGGTCCGCGCGCGACTGCGACATCACCCGTGCGCAGCTCCAGCGGGGCACCTTCGCCTCCTTCGACCCAGGCTGAACCGCGCACAATCGCTATCAAACCCAACGGCGACTCGTCAGCGAGCCGTACCGACCAGGGTGGCGTCAGGCTCGCGCGCAACAGGTAGGCGTCGCGACCGCGAGGAGCGTCGAGCAGGCGTGCGAGCGCATCCATGGGTTCAGCCTAATAGTGGGCACCGACGACATAGCGTGGCTGGATTATTTCGCATGTTGGCAGTGCGATGTCTTGCCTCGCCGCAGGATGCGGAACCAGGATGGATGCATGACAACTGGAACCGACACCGCTTTGCTTGTTATCGATGCGCAGGAGTCTTTCCGTCATCGGACCGACGACTGGGCGGCGACGGCGAATCCTCAGGTGCTCGACAACATCGCGCGGCTGGTGGATCATTCGCGGTCAGTCGACGACGTGATCGTATGGATCACCCATGCCGAACCAGGATCGGGTGGGGTGTTCGATCCTGCGCTTGGTCTTGTTCGGGTCGTATCGGACTTCGAGCCTGCCGACGAGGACATCCACATCACGAAGACTTCGATCAACGCCTTCACCACGACGAATCTGCAGCAGCAGTTGATGCGGCGCGGCATCCGTCGTCTGGTGATCTGCGGCATCCGTACTGAGCAGTGCTGCGAAACAACTGCCAGGGTGGCGAGCGACCTCGGCTTCACGGTCGATTTCGTCACGGACGCCACCACGACCTCCGGAATCTCGGCAGGCGACGGGTACGCCGCTGTGGCCGGCGAGGACATCATGCGGCGAACTGAGAGCGTTCTCGGAGCCCGTGGTTTCGCTTCGATCGTGACTGTGGCTCAGCTGGTGGATGCTCCGGTGGCGAGCGCTTAGGACGCCGCTTCCAGAAACCACTCGTGAGCAAGGTGTCACTCGACACCGTGGATGACGTTTCCCACATCCACCCTGCACCGGCGCCGGTGCATCCGCCACTGGATAGGGTTAACCGCAGCCGTGCCAGAGGAGACCAGAATGACTTTTGCCGACGAGATCAACGCGACCTCCCTTGAAATGCTCCGCGCAAAGGGTGGGATGAAGTGGACGGATCCGCAGGTGCCCATCGGCGCGTTCGTCGCCGAGATGGACTTCGGCGTTGCTCCCGTCATCCGCGCAGCTCTTCACGACGCCGTGGATGCGGGCGTCTTCGGATACATGCCGGCCGCGATGAGCGATGATCTCAAGCAGGCGACAGCCGATCGGCTCCGCGACCGACAGGGCTGGACGATTGAGGCCAAGCAGGTGTTTCCGATCCCCGATGTGATCAAGGCATTGGAAGTGACGATCGAGCACTTCTCCGCGCCCGGTTCGAAGGTGATCGTGCCGACACCTTCGTACATGCCGTTCCTCTTCGTTCCACCCACCATGGGGCGCGAAGTGATTGAGGTCCCGATGTCGCGGGTGGACGGTGTGTGGAACCTCGACCTCGACGGCATCCAGCGCGCATTCGACGAGGGCGGCGAGGTTCTCATCCTCTGCAACCCGTACAACCCGCTCGGTCGTGTCTTCACGCGCGAAGAGCTCGTTGCCGTGAGCGAACTCGTCGATCGAAACGGCGGACGCGTGTTCTCGGACGAAATCTGGGCGCCGATCGTTTACGGCGAGACGGCGATGGTGTCGTATGCGACGATCTCGGATGTGACGGCGGGGCACACGATCACGGCAGTCTCCGCCTCGAAGGCGTGGAATCTTCCTGGGCTCAAGTGCGCGCAGCTCGTCGTCAGCAATGACGCGGATCAGGAAAAGCTCGATGAGATCGGAGGATGGATCGGCCACGGCACGTCCAACCTCGGCGCGATCGCGAACACCGTCGCCTACCGTGACGGTCAGCCCTGGCTCGACGAAGTTGTCGACTACCTCGATGGCAACCGCCGCGAACTTGTGTCGCTGGTGTCGCAGCATCTTCCCGGCGTGCGCATCTCCGCGCCGGAGGGCACATATGTCGGATGGCTGGACTTCCGCGAACTGGGAATCGAGCAGCCGGGAGACTACTTCCGTGAGCATGCGGGCGTCGGGCTCACCGATGGCAGCGCGTGCGGTTCCGCGGGCGTGGGCAGTGCCCGCTTCATCTTCGCCATGCCTCGGCCGATCCTCCGCGAAGCGGTCATACGCATGGGGGCAGCAGTCTCAGCGTCGAAGTGACTTTGAGCGCGGGAGTGACTTAAGAGGCGGAAGTGACTTAAGAGGACGCAATATCAGCAACCCGAGCGCGATGAACATCACGAGGGTGATCGCGATCACAGCATCCGGAAGCGGGTGTGCGGAGAAGATCGACGTGAAATTCGCGCACGCGTGAAGCAGGATCAGTGGCCACACCCAGTGGAAGCGGAACTGGAACGATGCCAGCGCGAATCCGTAGCACGCGGAGACGAGCACATTGAGGAGGATGTCGTCGACGGAACGGCTCGTCGTCGCGAAGGCGGAGAGATGCTGGAGCCCGAAGAGGGCTGCAGTGATGGCAACAGCCGCGTGTGGGCGGAATGCCGAACGCATCCGCTCCAGCACGATCACCCGGCTCGTTAGTTCCTCGTTCGCGGCAGCGAGCAGAAGAGTGATGCTCCAGAGCCCGAAGCCCGGAGGCTGCTCGATCACCCCCGCTGGTACGGCCCAGAGAAGCACTTCGATGACAAGAGGGACCAGCAGGATGACGGCTTTTGGTCCACGCCAGGCGACCAGGATCCCGGAGGTTTTCCACAATCCACGCGCCGTTACCAACGCTGCGGCGAAGATGACACAAGCAACGTTCGCGGCCAGGCCCAGATACCAACCGGTGATGCCCACCAGCGGCGCGAGTGCAAGCGTGACCCAGATGATGGCGAAGCGCGCCAGGTGGACAGAGAGTCCGAACCCGACTGCCCGGAGCTGAAACTTATGCACGAGGGGACAACTTACTTCGCCTGAGTGACATGCGGGTGAACGGAGAACTCGTAGGGCCGCGGCATCCGGTGCACGTCACCCTGTGCACCTACGATCAGAGGAATCGATCGGAGAGTATATGACGACGCTCTACTTTGCCCGACATGGCGAAACCGAGTGGCATGCCGAGCATCGCTACGCGGGTTCGTCCGACGTGGCCCTCGTACCGGACGCGATCTCTCAGGCTGCGAATCTCGCGGAGTGGGCAGGGACGGCGGGACTCTCGGCGATCGTCGCCTCGCCCCTGAGCCGTGCGTGGCTGACAGCCGAACCCGCTGCAGAGGCTGCGGGCCTGACGCTTCGAATCGATCCGCGTCTCGTGGAGATCGATTTCGGGCGCGGCGAGGGGCTGTCGCCAGCGGAGCTCGCGACGGCGTTTCCGGATGAGTGGGCGGAGTTCGGGCGACAGCCTGCGCAGCACCCGCTGCCTGGCGGAGAAGCAGGACGCGACGGTATCGCCCGGGCCATGCCGGTGCTGGATGAACTCGCGGACGAGTTCCCCGATGGCCGAGTACTCGTGGTCGGACATGCGACTCTGATGCGACTCATGCTGTGCGAGCTCGTCGGGCTTGACCCCGACTGGTACCGCGACATCTTCCCGGCGTTCGACAACTCGGCACTTCTTGAGCTCGATTTTCCGTACGTGGGTGAATCGAACTGGCCGGGACGTGCACGCATCCTCGGCATCAACGTGCCCCCTAGCTAGCGAGGCGCCTCACCGCGTGCTCGCGCCACGACGATTCCCCGCTGCGACGTCGGGAAATGGTCGAGCATCTCTCGCAGTTGAGCGGCGTCGACATCCGCTCCGAACGCCTCGGCGCCGGATTCCAGCATGATTCCCGCGGCAAGCGGGCCAGCGACTACCGGATCGAACCCGAGGTTGTTCACGAGCGCTGCGACGATCGCAACATCATCCGCATCGTCGCCAGCGATCGCGATCGCCTTGCGTCCGGGGCGTCCTTGAGGACGCGCCTCATCCTCGAGATCCTGGTAGCCCATGTGGCCCAGCGCCTTCACGACGCGCGCTCCGGTGAGGTGCGCTTGTACGAGTTCACTGGTCGAGGTGCGCGGATCGCTCAGATCATCGCGAACGCCATCAGATGCCCACCAGTAGTTCATCGCGTCGATCACCAGAACCCCGCGCAGCGATTCGGCAGGCAGTGTCCGGTATCTGCCGAGCGGCATCGCCAGTATGACGGCATCCGATTCGGCAATGACCGTTTCCGTGGTGGTGGCCGTCGCACCGATAGCGTTCATCAGCGGGGCGATGAGAGCAGGGTTTCCTGACGCGGCCACGAGAACGCGATAACCGGCGGATGCCGCGAATCGGGCGAGCACGGTGCCGAGTCTGCCTGCACCAAGGATGCCGAGGGTTCGGATCCCTAGATTTTCACTGTCCACGTGGCCATCGTAAGGCCGGCCGTGCAGGTGTTAGTCGACAGCGACCCGGTTCCGCCGCAGCTGACGCACGCGCATCACGATCCATGCCGCAACAGCTACCACCACGGCGACGATGACGACCTTCTGGAAGACTCCGGCGTATTCCTCGACGACGTGCCAGTTGGCTCCGAGGAAGTACCCGGCGAGCACGAAGATCGTGTTCCAGATGGCGCTACCGGCGAGGGTGAGCAGGGTGAATCGGAGCAGTGGCATCCGCTCAATGCCCGCAGGAATCGAGATCAGGCTGCGGAAAATGGGGATCATGCGCCCGAAGAACACTGCCTTCGAGCCGTGCCTGTCGAACCACGCTTCTGTGCGTTCGACGTCTTCCTTTTTGATCAGCGGCATCCGCTCGACGATCGCGTACATGCGGCGTCGGCCCAGCCAGGCACCGATGCCGTATAGCGCGAGTGCGCCGACGACTGATCCCACGGTGGTCCAGATCAGAACCTCGATCAGCCCGAGTGTGCCCTGCGCGGCCGCGAAACCGGCCAGCGGAAGGATGATCTCGCTTGGAAGCGGCGGGAACAGATTCTCCAGAGCGACGGCGAGTCCTGCGCCGGCCCCGCCAAGCGTCTCCATGAGTGAGACAGCCCAGGCTGCGATCGCGTTGAGGTTCTCGGCTCCGGCATCCATGGCTCCCAGCGTATGAGAGGGCGGCTGAGGATCTCCGCAAAGCCACCCGATGTTCATCTTGTGCTCTGGAGCTCGTCCCAGCTGATGGCGGAAGAATAACCCGGCTCCAGAGGCATCCGGAGCCGGGTTATTCTTCCCGCATCCGACGCAAGCGCTACGGCGGGTGGTGCCGGCGGGTAGCGCGTCCGGCACCGATCAGCGCGCGGCTCTTGCACTGGGGGCAGGACTTCATAGGCTGGAGCCATGGACAGGACGATCGTTATCGCGGTGCCGGCGGCGATCCCATATGGGCATCGCGTTCAGGTGACCGAGAGTGTGGATGACATGGGCGAGCGCTCCGTGGTCATGTTGATCGACTTGGAGACACGAGTTCACTACCGCCACAGCAGCCAGATGTCCTCCGCGGCGTCGACGTGGGCCGGACGCGTGTTGGAATGCACGATCGCTTCGACGAGGCAGGGATTCAGCACGACGCTTCTTGTGGATCCGATCGGCCCCGGTGCGGCGGAATCGGATATCGCGCTGCGCGGGGCGGATGCCGCGGCAGAAGCGGCCAGAGAAGAAGCCCTGCGCTGGGGTGGCGTTGACCGGACACCTGAGCCGGAGCCGCCACGCTTCTGGTGACAGCACGCTGGTGACAGCACGCTGCTGGTGACAGCACGGGCAACGATGCGTGACGTGGACCTCAGCGGAAGTCACGTGATCGATGCTCAATGCCGGTGCGCAGATCCTGGAAGGCGTCCGCGAGCACGTTGATCACACCCTCGGGGGAGCGCTCCAGCATGCCGCGCACGATGAGCGCGGGTGAATCCCTCGCCACTTGGCGGTAGCGACTCCATACCCCGGTCGAACAGATCACGTTGACGAGCCCATGCTCATCTTCGAGGTTGAGGAACGTGACACCGGCTGCCGTCGCCGGACGCTGGCGGTGGGTGACGAGGCCGGCGACCTCGATGCGTCGACCGACCTCGTGCTCGCGCAGCTGCGCCGCGGTGAGCACTCCTCGCTCGTCGAGCACTGTGCGAAAGTGCGCCATCGGATGGTCATCTGTGGATACACCGGTAGAAGAGAGATCGGCGGACAGCTGTTCGTAGCTGGTCTGATCGGCGAACAGTGGCGGTTGCACAGACACGGTGGTGCCAGGAAGATAACGCGCGCGGTCTTCGGCAGCGGCACCTGCGAGCCAGATCGCCTCTCGGCGGGTCAGACCGAGGCAATCAAATGCGCCGGCGGTCGCCAGCGACTCCAACTGTGCGGCCGTGGCATCCGTGCGTCGCACTAGATCAGGCAGGTCGAGGTAGGGGCCGTTCGCTTCCCTTTCGGCGACGATGCGCTCCGCCGTCGGCAGACCGATGCCGCGGATACCGCTGAGTCCGAGGCGCACAGCGAAGAAACCGTCACGACGATGCGCTGCCGACTCGTCCGGCGCGTTCCGATCGAATCGGGGCGGGGTCGGCTGCTCATACGCGCGACAGGATTCCCGCCCCGTTGGCACCGGTGAATCCGTCAGTGGCGCCAGCGGCTCCAGGGGCTCTAGGGACTCCTTGGCAGAGGAGGCGTGCAGGTTGGGGCGTCGGACTTCGACACCGTGCCGCCTGGCATCGGCGGAGAGCGTTGCTGCGGAGTAGAAACCCATGGGCTGTGCGTGCAGGAGCCCAGCGAGGAAGGCCGCGGGGTAGTGCAGTTTCAGCCAGGAACTGGCATAGACCAGCAGCGCGAATGACAGCGAGTGCGACTCGGCGAAGCCGAAGTTTGAAAACGCCTGGATCTGTTCGTAGATGCGGTCGGACTGCTCAGGGGAAAGGCCATGGCGCGTCATTCCCGTGTAGAGCTGTCGGCGGATGCTGTCGATCCGCTCCAGCCCGCGCTTGGAGCCCATGGCGCGCCTGAGGGTATCTGCCTCATCTGCGGTGCAGTCACCGATCGTCGTCGCCATCTGGATGAGCTGCTCCTGGAAGATGGGGATGCCGAGAGTGCGCTCCAGGACCGGCTTCAGTACCGGATGCGGGTAGGGGAACTCCAGCGTGACAGGAGGCTCACCCCTGATCGCCCGCTGCAGGTTCTCTTCATCGACCCGATCCTTCTCCATCTTGCGTCGCACGAAAGGGTGCACGGCGCCGCCCTGGATAGGACCGGGGCGGATGAGGGCTATCTGGATGGCGAGATCGTAGAAGCATCGCGGCTGCAACCGGGGGAGCAGCCCGATCTGCGCACGGGACTCTACCTGGAACACTCCGATGGAGTCTGCTCGGCAGAGCATGTCATAAACCGCGGGTTCTTCCTTCGGGATCGTCTCCAGAGTCCATCTCTCTCCGGTGGCGGCGGCGATCAGGTCGAAGCAATTCTGCAGGGCTGCGAGCATTCCGAGGCCAAGCAGATCGAACTTCACCAGCCCCATCCAGGCGGCGTCGTCCTTGTCCCACTGGATGACGGTGCGCTTCTCCATACGGGCATGTTCGACCGGCACGACTTCTCCCACAGGGCGCGCGGTGAGCACCATTCCGCCGGAGTGGATGCCGAGGTGCCGTGGGGCTTTCAACATCTCACCGGCGTACTCCAGCACCGTCTCGGGGATGTCGTGCCCGTCCGCGGGCATCAGGTCTGTGCCCCAGCCGTCGACCTGCCGTGACCAGGCATCCTGCTGACCCGGTGAATAACCCAACGCTCGTGCCATGTCACGGACGGCATTCTTCGGTCGGTACTGGATGACGTTCGCCACCTGGGCGGCACACTCGCGGCCGTACTCGTCGTAGACCCACTGGATGATCTCCTCACGCCTGCCAGAGTCAAAATCCACGTCGATGTCTGGCTCTTCCTCCCTGGTAGTGGCGAGGAAGCGCTCGAACGGCAGCCCGTAGAGGATCGGATCCACCGCTGTGATGCCGAGCAGATAGCAGACGGCGCTCGCCGCAGCAGAACCTCGACCCTGGCAGAGGATGCCGCGACGCCGCGCCTCGGTGACGATGCCGTGCACGATGAGGAAGTACCCGGGGAAGTCCTTCTCCTCGATCACGGTGAGTTCACGCTCGATCCGCGCTCGCCCTGCATCGTCGAGACGGGGATAGCGGTGGGGAACGGCATCCCACACCAGCGCGCGCAGCCAGCTCATGGGGGTGTGTCCTGCCGGTACCTTCTGCGTCGGCAGATCCGGGCGTGCTCTGCGCAGCGAGAAGGCGGATTCTTCTGCGATGAGCAGCCCGTGGGAGATTGCCCCGGGGTAGCGCCGAAATCGGGCGGTCATCTCCGCACCGCTGCGCAGGTGCGCTGCGCCATGGGAGGGAAGCCATCCGTCCAGATCGTCCATGCTGCGCACTGCACGCACCGCCGACACCGCTTCGGCGAGCCGGGCGCGAGTCGGCGCCGCATAGTGCACGTTGTTCGTCGCCACCACTGGGAGTCGGTGCGCAGTAGCGAGGTCGGCCAGAGCGTCATTTCGACGTGTGTCCTGTGGATCGCCGTGGTCGAAGAGTTCGACAGCGACATTGTCTCGGCCGAACAGGTCGACCAGCCGACGTAGCGGAGTGGCAGCATCTCCGTTGGCGAGTCCTTGGCGAACGCCGCCCTTGCGGCATCCGGTGAGGATCGTCCACTGCCCGTCCGCGCTCGCCGCGAGGTCATCGAGATCGTAGATCGGCCGTCCTTTCTCACCACCACGCAGCTGTGCCCTGGTGATCGCGCCGGAGAGTTGGTGGTACCCCTGGATGCCACGGGCCAGGACGAGCAGGTGCTCGCCGACGGGATCAGCAACACCGCGCTGCGGAGCGGGGAGTCCCAGCGACAACTCTGCCCCGAAGATGGTCTGCACGGTGGTCGGTGCCTTGGTTGGTGCCTTGGTCTGTGCTTTGGCCCGCGCGTTGTTCTGTGCCTCGGCCTTCATCATGAGATCAGCGGTCTCCGCGAATCGTGCAGCGCCGTAGAAGCCATCGTGATCGGTGATCGCCAGTGCGGTGAGGCCGAGCCGCTGCGCCTCGGCGAGTAGATCCTCCGGAGAGGAGGCACCGTCGAGGAAGGAATACGAGGTGTGCGCGTGCAACTCGGCGTATGGGACGGCATCTTCGGGGGGAACGATCGTCGGTGGTGGCGTCGATGCTCTGCGACGGCTGATCGGTCCAGGGTCCGGTCGAGGCTGCGGTTTTTCCTCATCTGGCGGTGCTTTGCTGTCTGGCGCTGCGCGACCGCTGAGGGTCTGTTCGAGCTCTCTCCAGCTCATGTTCGGGTTATGCCAGCCCATCAGCGATACCTCCCCTCGATCCACCAGGCGCCGTCTTCCCAGAGCACGAGCCAGGCGCGCTGAGACTCATCCACGATCTGGAAGCGTTGGGCCGAGCGGGCGTGATCCGCATCCCACGCCCGCTCCCGCAGCGGCCAGGGGCCAGCCCACCCCTGCACAGCGACCTCTTCGATTTGAGTCGGAGGCGCGGACAACGTGCCACGCTCATCGACGATCGGGGCAGTGCCGTCTGCGGCCGTCACTCGCGCAGGCAGCGGCGGGGCGAAAACCTCTGACGGATGCGGTGGCGGAAGACTCCCCGGCCAGGGCAGCGTCGCATCCCGCTCTGGCGGTGTTCGATCTCCCCACGGCTGGAGCAGTTGGCGCTCTGCGAGTCGGCGACCGCCCGTGAGAACAGGGGTGACGACCCCGCGATGTCCGAGCATCGCTTGAACGCGCGAGACGGCATGGTGCAGCCGCTGCTCCGGCCCCTGTCCGAATAATCCAGGCTGGTGATGTGCACTTTCATCGACACGTGTCGGCGTGATCCGCACCTCGACGATGCCGGCACTGACGTTGCCAGCACCGACGTTGTCAGCACCGACGTTGCCAGCACCGACGGAGCCTGCGGACGCCCCGGCAGCCATTATTCCCTCCAGCTGCCAGCGCACCCTGTCGACCAGGTCGCTTGCTTCGAAAGAGGTCGGGTGCATCCAGACCCGAGACGAGACGGCTCCGGCATCGTCGGTCAGATCGATCCGCACCTCGGTGCACACCTGTGACAGTGCGGCGAGGCCGGCAGTGACGGTATCTACGGTCTGCCGTACTGCGAATGCCACCTGATCGGCCTGCTCCAGCGGACTCTCGAACACGATCTCGCGTGCGAGTTCAGGCTCGGGAGTCTGCGGGGTCAGCGGGCGGGAATCAGCACCGGAAGCCAGATCGTGCAGGCGGGTGCCTCTGTCTCCGAGTCGATCATGGACATCTTTCACCTCTAGCGCCGCGAAATCCGCCAGTGTGCGCACGCCGAGCTTCGTGAGCAGCCCGGTGACCTCGTCATTACCCAGGACATGAACGGGAAGTGGAGCGAGGAAGCTTCGAGACTCGCCCTGATCCACAACGCACGTTGGGTCGGCGGTACGCGCTGCCTGCTCGGCGGTGAAGAGGCCGTCAGCAATGCCTGCACGCGCGCCGGGGTGACCGTGCGCGGCGAGGGCGTCGATGAGATGCAGGGCGGACTGCTCCTCGCCTCCGTAGTAGCGCGCAGCTCCTCTGGCTCGGAGGGCAGCGAGCCCTGGGCGCAGCGGCTGCACGCCAGGCACCAGCTCTTCGAGCAGTCGGAGCACAGGGAGGAACATCCGCTGGTCGCGGAGGGGATCGGCAGGAAGGATACGCAGTGCCGGGGCGCGGGTCTGCGCGAGCCGACGACGCTGACCACGCCGAACCCCCTGCGCGCGGGCGGATGCGGAGCAGGCTATGACGATGTTCGCCTGTATTACGGCGACGGGGTCGTCTGCGGGCGGTGCACCGAGTGCCGCCCGTACCGGCCAGTCCGGCAGCCACAGCACGAGATGACGTGGAGGAGTGCTCATCCTGCCGCCGCCCAACGATCGGAATCCGGCGTATTCGTGACGGATGGTGCAGAGGGGGTAGATAGCAGCAGCGGAGCCACCGGACGCAGGGGAGCGGGCGCTGCATCCACCCGGCCGAGAGAGGTGGGCATCTGCACTCGAACTCGACGTGGAGACTCGTGCCGTCGACCCGAGGCGCTCAATGTCACGGTGCGCTCAGCGAGGAGCCCCCAGCCGGAACCCAGGCCATGCCATTCGGTCTCTTCCACACGGATCGTCGCCTCGCTCTGCGGCCAGGGTGCCGTGACCAGCAGCGTGCAGCCGCGATCACGCAGCCGTGCATTCAATCGGGCGATGTCAGCATCTGAGACCCTGCTGCGTGGATGTACCGCGATGAGTGGAATCACCTCGGAGAGCGCCGTGGCGACGGTCAGCCAGCGAGGGCCTGGGTCGGGTACCAAGATGAGGCGCTCCAACTCGACTCCGAAGCCACTCATCGCCTCGACGCCGATCGTAGGCATGCCGATGATCGCGCACCATGAGCCCTTCTGCGATGGGGCGGCGAGCAACGCGCCCAGCAGGCTTGGTGAAGGCGAGAGGGAGTAGGAGGAGCCGACTCTCAGACCAGGGTCAGGCAAAAGCCCCTCCAAGGCAGGATCGAGAGGGAGGAAGGGCACGTCGCTGCGCCGCCGCTGCATACGAGAGATCTCGCTGCGCAGGCGGTGCACCTCCTGCGCACGGGAGGCGATGCTCTCGCGGGGGAGAGCCGAGGGGGCGGAGAGTGCGGTGCCCATGCATCCATCCTCGAATATATCTACGAATAAATCAAGTAACACAACGATGCTAATTCGCACATCGGACATTCGTTTTCGCGTTACCTTTGATGAATGCAGATCGAGTTCGAGAGCCCTGTCACCCTCTGGGACAAGCGAGTGGAGGCATGGTATTTCGCGACGATGCCGGAGGAGCTCTCTCTGGAACTGCGTGAACTGCCTGCGCCCCAGCGAGGGTTCGGTTCCCTGCGTGTGCAGGCGAGGATCGGAGCCTCGAGTTGGCGCACCTCGATCTTCTTCTCCGACGGTGCCTTCGTACTCCCGTTGAAGAAGGCGATCCGTGACGCGCAGGGCATCGAAGAGGGTGACGTGATCACCGTCGACCTCGACATCATCGATCTCTGAGCTATTCAGCGCTGAGTTATCCACAGTGCTCGCACGCGGCATCCGATCTTCTCGTAGCCTTCCGGCATGCCTTCTGTCGCTGTGGTGCGTGATGTCATCGTCGTGCTCGCGCACATAGCGCTCGCCGGAGTCGGCGTCTGGCTGCTCGTGATCGACGCACGAACGCACCGACTGCCGAATCGAATCGTGTTGCCGACGCTCCTCGCTCTGCTCGCGCTGGTCGGCATCGATGCGCTCGTAACGCAGCGCAGCGCTCCATTGATCAGCGCGCTCATCGGGATGCTCATTCTCGGTGGTTTCTACGCCGTGCTGCGCGCCACCAGTCGAGGCGGAATCGGTGGTGGTGATGTCAAGCTCGCCGCTGTCATCGGCCTGATGCTCGGGTGGCATGGCTGGCAGGCGCTCGCCGTCGGGGCGGCCTCCGCCTTCGTGCTCGGAGCGTTCTACGCGCTCGCTCTCATGGCGCTTCGTCGCGCGAATCGCTCTACCAGGATCGCCTTCGGCCCATGGATGATCATCGGCGCGGCGCTCGGTATCGCCGTGGCATAGGACGATGCGGGTCACTGAGCGCTATGGTGTCCACATGGCAATCGCACGGCTCCACGGCGGCCCGCTCGACGGGCAGATTCTTCCGCTCGGCGACGACGTCGACGACAAACTGATCGTCCCCTACAGCGAGACGCAGGTGATTTACAGTCGCCAAGGCGCGCCGCAGAATACCGGCACGTCCGACGGGCCGACCGAGGTGGAATTCTGGTTCGTCGAAGCCAGCGACGATCTCACGCTCAGTGACGACTGAGCCGCCCAGCACCGGTTCGTCCCACACTGGTCCGTCCCACACAGAGCCGTCCAGCACTGTCGAGGTCGAGCGCAAGTATGACGTCGAAGTTCTCACGCCTCTGCCGGTCTGGGGAGCGATCCCCAGTGTTGATGCCGTGACCTCCGGCGAGCTGCGTGAGCTCGACGCGTGCTACTTCGACACCGCAGATGCGGCACTGTCGCGAGCGGGGGTCGCGTTGCGCCGGCGCACCGGAGGACCAGATGAGGGCTGGCATATCAAGGGGCCCCGCGAGGGAGACGGACGTCTTGAGCTCGGCTGGCCCCTGGGCGATGATGAGACGCTGCCGGATGCTGTCGGCACTGTCATCGCACGATGGACGACTGAGCCACTCAAGCCGCTGGCACGCATCCAGAACGACCGGATGGCCTATCTGCTCACCGGGCCGGCCGGCGTCATCGCGGAGTTCGTCGATGACCATGTCCGTGCCACCGATCTTCGAGCAGGAGCAGTGCGCGAGTGGCGTGAATGGGAGATGGAGTTGGGGCCAGCCGCACCCGCAGATGCCGCAGGTCGCGAGGCGTTCTTCATCGCGGTCGAGACAGCGATCTTCACAGCCGGCGGGCGGCACTCGGCATCCGGATCCAAACTCGCCCGCGCTCTCGGCATCTGACGCCGCACCGCGTCGCCGAAATCAGGAGCATCGACCGAGATCAGGACGAATCGGCAGAATTGTCCTGATCTGGGGACATCATCCTGATTTCAGCGGCCCTGCAGGCCGCAGAAAAGGTGCGCAAGCCCCTTCCCTGACGCCCTCTGTCGTGCTTGAGTGACGATATGACCCTGCCGGCCGTGCTCCGATCGCTGCAGACGATCGTTCCTGATACACCGCTCGTGCAGGACGAAGTCCGCGATGTCTTCGCGGCCCAGCCTGAAATTGGGCGGTTGGCGAAGCGGATCGTTTCCGCATCATTCAACGGCTCCGGCATCGACACACGGTACACGGTGCTTGAAGAGCTGTCGTTTACTGCCGAGGTCGAATCGCCGCAGTTCTTCGATCGAGCCACCGGCATACTCCTCGAGCCAGGTACGAAAGCACGCAACGAGGTGTACATGCGTGAAGCGGGCCGGCTTTACGTCGAGGCGGCCAGACGCACTCTGGATGCCGACGCCGACATCACCGCCGCCGACATCACTCACGTCATCACTGTCTCTTGCACAGGCTTCTACGCCCCAGGTCCTGACTACGAGATCGTCCGCGCTCTCGGACTGCGCGACAGCACTCGCCGCTATCACCTGGGGTTCATGGGGTGCTACGCCTCCATGCCTGCGCTTCGGGCGGCGAGCGAGTTCTGCGCCGGAGATCCGGATGCCGTGGTGCTGGTGGTCAGCGTCGAGCTGTGCACGTTGCACCTGCGCTCCTCGGATGATCCAGACATGATCGTTGCCACCTCACTCTTCGCCGATGGGGCTGCCGCCGGAATCGTCACCGCGCGCACATTCGACTCCAATGTTTCCGGCCTCGCGCTCGACCGATTCCACACCGGCATCATCCCCGAGGGAAAGAAAGACATGGCGTGGACGATCGGGGACCACGGTTTCGAGATGGTCTTGTCGACGAAGGTTCCGCAGCTCATCGGGACGCACATCCACGATGCGCTTCGGCCGCTGTACGCCGGAGAGTCTTCGCTCGCTGCCGCATTCGACGATGGCTCGATCAGCGAGCACATCACGCACTGGGCGATCCACCCGGGTGGGCGCAGCATCCTGGATCGTGTGGAGGAGCAACTGGGGCTCGCGGAGCATCAGCTTGTGCCAGCTCGCGAGATTCTGCGGCAGTACGGCAACATGTCCAGCGCGACGGTGTTGTTCGTGTTGCAGAGAATTCTGGAGGAGCAAGACACGCGTGGCGGAGACCGCGTCGCTGCGATGGCTTTCGGCCCAGGGCTCACCGCGGAGACAGCGCTCATGACCGTCGTCGCTCCTGGACGCCGTGCGGGGTAACCTCTCGGTTCGCGACGTCACCACGCGCGAGCTGATGGATGATCCGCACGCGGATCTGCGGATGCTGGAGCACACCTACGAACGATTCGCTCTGATCAACGCCGTGGTCTCGCGCTGGCGCGCGGTGTATCGACACGACATCCGGCCACGGGCGAAAGCGCGGTCCATCCGCCTCCTCGACGTCGGCGCCGGAGGTGGAGATGTGTCGCGTGCGATCGCGGCCTGGTCGCGGCGGGATGGACTGACCGTGAGGGTGACGGCGCTGGATGCCGATGACAGGGCGATTGGGTGGGCGAAGACCCGCGGCGACGGAGTGGAGTATCGCTGTGCGCACACGAGAGAACTGGCCGACGCCGGCGAGGTTTTCGACATCGTGATCTCCAATCATCTGCTGCATCATCTGAGCGATGAGGAGCTGCAGGAGATGCTCGTCGATTCGACCCGGCTCGTGCGCAATGAGGGGCTCGTCGTCCACCGTGACATAGAGCGCAGCAGGCTCGCCTACCGGGCATTCTCCGCGGGAACCCTGCCGTTCGCGAAGAATCTGTTCGCAGGTTCCTTCATCCGACCGGATGGGCTCACCAGCATCCGGCGCGCGTATACCGTGGCAGAACTCTCGGCCGTCGCCCCGCGCGGATGGCGGGTGCGCAGAGCGTTCCCGGCCAGGCTCGAGCTGCGATGGGAGGCGGATCGTGCCAGATCATGAGGTCGCGATCGTCGGCGCAGGTCCCGTCGGTCTTCTCCTCGCCTGTCTGCTGGCGCAGACCGGGACTGCGGTCGTTGTGTACGAGCAGCGTGCGGACGCTGATGATCGCTCCCGCGCGATCGGGATCCATCCGCCCGGTCACGCTGCACTGGATGCCGCGGGGCTGGGGGCAGCCGTTCGCCGCGAGGCGCTGGGCCTTGACGGGGGAGAGGTGCTCTGCGGTGGGCAGATACTGGCAGCGCTCGCCTTCACAGCGCGCCAGCGCGTGTTGATCCTCCCGCAGCACCGCACTCATGCGCTTCTTCGCGAGCGTCTCGACCACCTGCGGCCGGGAGCACTGCAGCTCGGCCACACCGTCCTCGGTCTTCGAGACGACGGCGACCACGTGAGGCTGAGTCTCGACAAGAACGGCACGCCCAGTGAAGCCACCGCGTCGATCGTCGTTGCAGCAGACGGCGTGGGCAGCGGGATTCGCGGACTGCTCGGAATTGAATGGTGTGAACGGCAAGGCAGCGGATCCTACGTGATGGCGGACATCGCCGACGATCAGCTCAGCCAGCGAGTGCAGTTGCACTGCGAGCCGAGCGGACTGGTCGAGTCCTTTCCGCTCCCGCAGGGGCGCAGGCGATGGGTCGCAGCGGATCCGCAGGGCCGGATACGGAATGCGACCGCCTTCGCCGAAGCAATCGCTGAGCGCACCGGCATCCTTCTTGATATGTCGGATGCCTCTTCACCGACTCCCTTCCGAGCGCAGCAGCATCGTGCGGCGAGGCTCGCCGTTGGCAGGACGGTACTGGTCGGCGATGCCGCGCACGAGACCAGCCCGATCGGCGGGCAGGGGATGAATCTCGGCTGGGTGGGCGCCAGGATTCTGGCATCAGCCATCGAGTTGGCGCTGCCGGACGGCACGGCTGATTTCAGCGACTACGAGCGCAGGATGCGGCGTTCTGCGGCGCGCGCGCAGCGCCGTGCATCCTTCTACATGGCGATGGGAAAGCCAGCGGCCGGGCTTACGTTGAACGCGCGCAACGCCCTGATCCGAACGCTCGGGGCCGCGCCGATGCGCCGGCGCGCTGCTGATCTGATCACAATGCGGGGAATCTGACGCGCACCGCGTCGCCGAAATCAGGAGCTCCGCCCGAGTTCAGGAGGAATCTGCAGAATTGTCCTGTCCTCGGGGCATCGTCCTGATTTCGGGCGCGGCTGGATGCTGATGGATCAGAAGTTGATCATGTGTCCTGCGAGGCCGTGGAAGCCCTCCTGGAGTGCCTCCGACAGCGTCGGGTGCGTGTGCACGTTGCGGGCCAGCTCTAGAGCTGTGAGGTCCCACTTCTGGGCCAGCGTCAGCTCGGGCAGCAGCTCGGAGACATCGGGGCCGATCATGTGGGCGCCGATGAGCTCGAGGTGCTCGGCATCCGCGATCAGCTTGACGAAGCCGACCGGCTCGCCGAGGCCATGCGCCTTGCCGTTGGCCATGAACGGGAACGACACGACCTTGATGTCGCGTCCCTCATCCTTGGCCTGCTGCTCGGTGAGGCCGAACGACGCGATTTGCGGCGAGCAGAACACCGCACGCGGCATCATCCGGTAGTCGCCCAGCGTCTGCGTTTCTGCGCCACCGATGGTCTCGGCTGCGACGACGGCCTGTGCCTCCGCGACGTGAGCGAGCTGCAGCTTGGCAGTGACGTCGCCGATCGCGTAGATGCCGTCGACGTTCGTCTTCATGTAGTCGTCGATGTCAATGGCGCCGCGCTCGGTGAGCTTCACGCCGGTCTTGTCGAGACCGAAGCCCTCGATGTTCGGGGCGAACCCGACCGACATGAGCACCTTGGCGGCGTCGATCGATGCCTGGTTGCCGTCCTTGCCGGTGTAGGTGACCGTGACGGAAGAACCGTTGTCGACGATCGTCTCGACCTTGGTGGAGGTGAGGATGTCGACACCGTAGTTCTTGTACTGCTTGGTGATCTCCTTCGACACATCGGCATCCTCATTGGGAAGCGCGCGATCGAGGAACTCGATGATGGTGACCTTCACGCCGTAGTTCGTGAGAACGTAGGCGAACTCCATGCCGATGGCGCCGGCGCCGACGATGACGATCGACTCGGGGAGCTCGCGGGTGAGGATCTGCTCTTCGAAGGTGACGACGTTCTCGCTGAGCTGCACGCCAGGCAGCAGGCGCACCTTGGAGCCGGTGGCGATGATCACGTTGTCGAACGTGACCTCTTCGGTCGTGCCATCAGCCTTGGCAACCGAGATCGCCTTCGGGCCGGTGAAGGTTCCGCGACCGTCGTACTCGGTCACCTTGTTCTTCTTCATCAAGAAGTGGATGCCCTTGACGCGGCCGTTCGCGACGTCGCGGCTGCGGTCGAACGCCTTGCCGAAGTCGATGGTGAACTCACCTGAGATGCCGAAGAACTCGGCCTTGTGATTCAGGGTGTGCGCGAGCTCGGCATTCTTCAGGAGAGCCTTGGAGGGGATGCAGCCTACGTTCAGGCAGATTCCACCCCAATACTTCTCTTCGATGATTGCTGTGCTCAGACCAAGCTGTGCACTGCGGACTGCGGCGACGTAGCCGCCAGGGCCCGCACCGAGGATGACGACATCGTAATGTGGCATGGTTCCAGCCTATCGCTCTGTGGGGGTGTCGGAATCGGAGTCTGCGGGCTTGCGTCGCGCACGCGCGACCAACCAGGCGATGATTCCAGCGATAACGAGGATGCCGGCGGCGATGCCTGCCCAGATCCATCCGTTGGCGGAGTTCGCGTCGACGGTGTCGGGGGCCGCGGTGACTTCGTCAGTGGGATTCGTGGACGCGTCGTCGGTGGGATTCATCGTCGCCTCGGCGCTCGGCGCGGCCGATGGTTCGGTCGAAGGTTCCGTTGTGGGCTCTGCCGTCTCGGTAAGCGTGCTCGTCGTCACGGTGAAACGGAACTCGCCGTCGGTGGGGTGTCCGTCGCTAGACACCACCTTCCAGACCACGTGGTATTCGCCCGGCATGGCCTCCTCAACGAGAGGCTGTACCACTATCGCGCCGTCTACGGTCGGCTCACCATCGGTGACGGATTCTTGTTCAGCATTCAGCACCTCGACTGCGGTGGTGCCTTCTCCGCTGATTAGCGCCGCGCTGAATGTCAACGTCAATTCGGCGGGAAGCGTCTCTACCGTCGAATCGGCCGCAGGGGTGGAATCGACAAGGGCGTCATGCGCCGCAGCAGGCTGTGGCCACGCGAACAGCACGACGAATGTCGCGAGCAGCGTCGCAGCCAGCGCGACTGGGGCAAAAGAGCGTCGAAGTTGAAGTGTGTGCACATCTCCACCATAGGAAAAGTCGATATGCGGTGGCTGAGTCATCCAGACACTCCCGGCAGCGGCATCCGATCAGTTAGTCTGGGTGGTGAGGAGGGCCAACGTGACAGATTACGAAAGCCGATCAGCACAGAACGCGGCGATTCACCGCGACGGCGAGCAGCGGCACGACGCCACACAGACGTTCGGGCACGAGTCCGATCTGTCGTTTGTGCCATTCGGAGCCGATCTCACCGATGTAGAGCAGTCGGCGATCGCCGCGCTCCCGTCTGGCTCTGCGCTCCTGCTGGTTCGTTCCGGCGCGCTCGCTGGTGCACGTTACCTGCTGGACACCGACGTCACTACGATCGGCCGGCATCCAGAGGCTGACATCTTCTTCGACGATGTCACCGTGTCGCGTCGGCACGCCGAGATCACCCGGTCTGCTGGCACGTTCGAGATCATCGATCAGCGCTCGCTCAACGGCACCTACGTCAATGGGGAACGCGTCGATCGCAGTGCCCTGGCGAACGGCTACGAGCTGCGCGTCGGCAAGTTCCGCCTGAACTTCTTCGCCTCACCCGCAGATCTTGCGGCGGCGAATAACTGATGGCGGCACTTCACGCCCGCGATCGCTCAGCGTCCGCGGGTCTTCTGAGTATCGGTCAGGTGCTCGCGAGGCTCACTCCGGAATTTCCCGATCTCACCTCCAGCAAGCTGCGTTTCCTCGAGGTTCAGGGCATTGTCAGCCCCTCGCGCACTGACTCCGGCTACCGCAAGTTTTCGCAGGCGGACATTGACCGTCTGCGGCTCGGGCTCACTCTGCAGCGCGATCACTATCTTCCGCTGAGCGTCATCCGCGAGCAGCTCGACGAGGCCGAGGCAGGCGGCGAGGCAACGTCAACGCTCACCCCTCCGCCGTCTATCGCGCCCGTGCCGCGTCGCTACCGCCGCGATGAGCTGCTGTCGGCTGCCGGCGCCGGTCCGCAGATCCTGAACGACGCCATCAGCACGGGCATCATCGTTGCGGCTGAGACATATCCGGAATCGACCGTCACGCTGCTGCGCGGCCTTGTCGCGCTCGACCGCCACGGGATCGAGCCGCGACACCTGCGCACCCTGCGCCAGAGTGCGGAGCGGGAGGTGTCGCTGATCGAATCGGCGATGTCATCACTCCTTCGCCGAACGGATGCCACATCCCGCGGCAAAGCGCGCGAAATGGCTCCGGAGCTGGCGACCAAAATCGATGAAGTGCGCTCGCTCTTCGTCAAAGAAGCACTCACGCGAGTGCTTTCGTAACGAACAGGTTGCGACACACCTTCGCCCACGGGCGGATGTCATTGCCCGCGCCGGGGCACTGCTCTAGCGTGGAGATAACCGTTCCAGAGAGGATTTCAAATGAATGCGGATGAGCTTGAAGGCGACCCGCGGTTCGTGCCCGAAGTTCTCTTCACGGACGGTCTGCCCGCCATGGATGACGAAGTCGGCTACCGCGGTGCGGTCGCTGCTCGTGCGGCCGGCATCACCTACCGTCAGTTGGACTACTGGGCACGCACCGAACTGGTCGTTCCTACCGTGCGCGGCGCCAGCGGCTCTGGTTCGCAGCGTATGTACGGCTTCCGTGACATCCTCGTGCTCAAACTCGTCAAGCGATTGCTCGACACCGGGATCTCGCTGCAGCAGATTCGCATCGCCGTCGAGCAGCTTCGCGCCGCAGGCATCCGCGATCTCGCTGGCACCACGCTCATGAGCGATGGTGCATCCGTCTACCTGTGCACGTCGAACGATGAGGTCATCGATCTCGTCAGCCGCGGCCAGGGTGTGTTTGGTATCGCCGTCGGCAAGGTCCTTCGCGAGGTTGAATCGACTCTCGTCGAGTTCGACCCGGCTGCTGTTACTCTGCCGGCCTCCGACCAGGTTGACGAGCTCACCGCACGTCGCGCCAAGCGCAGCGCCTGACCTAAGACACAGCGCCTGACCTAAGACACAGCGCCTGACCTAAGACACAGCGCCTGACCTAAGACACAGCGCCTGACCTAAGACACAGCGCCTGACCTAAGACACTAAAACGCGCCCGGCGAGATGCTGGGCGCGTTTTTCGTATGCAGTGAGCGTGGGGATCAGGCCTGCGGGCCCGATTCCGGAACCGGAACGCGGCCTGTGCGGACGATGCGGTCCAGCAGCAGGTCGAAGTCGGCTGCGAGCTCCTGAGCGGAGTCGCCGGGCCAGATGTGCAGCGGCTTCGCCGCACCCTGCGCCTGCTGCAGCGACGTGCGCTCCGGCAGCTGGGGCGAGAGTACGAGCGGGCCGAACATATCGCGCAGTTCCTTGATGCGGAACTGGTGCTCGATCGACTGTGGCCGCACGCGGTTCACGACGATGCCGAGTGGCTGAAGGCGGGGAGAGAGACCACGACGGATCTCTTCAATGGCGCGGAGCGCTCGGTCGGCCGCTGCCACGGAGAACAGACCGGGCTCAGTGACGACCATCACGCGGTCGCTCGCGGCCCAGGCAGTGCGGGTGAGCGCATTCAGCGAGGGAGCGCAGTCAACGAGGACGAGGTCGTAGTCGCTTTCGACGGAGGCCAGGGCCTCTTCCAGCTTCCACACGTCGCGCACGCTTGGGTGCGGTCCATCGAAGTTGATGGCGGACGGGCTGCCGATGAGCACATCGATCGTGCCAGGGTGCACCTTCGCCCAGCCGCTGGAGGTGATCGCCTGCCGGACGACCTTTTCCTTCGGGTTCGCCAAAACATCGGCGATGTTGAGTCTGCCGGCGACCTGGATATCCATTCCGGTAGACACATCGGACTGCGGATCGAGGTCGACGACGAGGGTCCGGACGCCTCGGGCGAAGGCCGCTGAGGCCAACCCGAGAGTCACGGTCGTCTTGCCGACGCCTCCCTTGAGAGAGCTGACGCTGAGTACGTGCACAATGACCACGTTACCTTCCCCTAGGCTGAGACGACACTCAGCCCCGCCCCGTGTGCGACGAATATGCCGCACGTCGAGCCATCAGAGGTGTGCATGTTCCAGAAGATTCTTGTGGCCAACCGTGGCGAGATCGCCATCCGTGCCTTCCGAGCAGCCTTCGAAGTGGGAGCGCGCACTGTCGCGGTCTTCCCTTATGAGGACCGCGGTTCCCAGCACAGGCTGAAGGCTGATGAGGCCTACGGGATCGGAGAGCGCGGGCATCCAGTGCGCGCCTATCTCGATGTCGACGAGATCATCCGCGTTGCCCTCGAATCGGGTGCTGACGCGATCTACCCCGGCTACGGATTCCTCTCTGAGAACCCCGAGCTCGCCGAGAAGGCAGCCGCGAACGGCATCGTCTTCATCGGGCCGCCCTCGAAGGTGCTCGAGATGGCGGGCAACAAGGTCGAGGCGAAACGCCACGCGATCGAGGCTGGTGTTCCCGTACTTCGCTCCACAGAAGCATCCTCCGATGTGGATGAGCTCGTTGCGCAGGCCGATGGGATCGGATTCCCGCTGTTCGCTAAGGCCGTGGCAGGTGGTGGCGGCCGCGGCATGCGCCGCGTTGCGAGCATGGGCGAGCTCGCACCCGCGCTTGCCGAGGCGATGCGCGAGGCAGAGAGCGCCTTCGGTGACGCGCGGATGTTCCTGGAGCAGGCGGTTCTGCGGCCTCGTCACATCGAAGTGCAAATCGTCGCCGACAAGACCGGTGAGACGGTGCATCTGTTCGAGCGTGACTGCTCGGTGCAGCGCCGCCACCAGAAGGTTGTCGAGATCGCTCCGGCACCGAACCTGGATGACAGCATCCGCACATCCCTGCATGCCTACGCCATCGCTTTCGCGCGCTCGATCGGCTACGAGAACGCCGGCACCGTCGAGTTCCTGCTGGAGACGGCGGGGGAGCGCACCGGTGAGGTCGTCTTCATCGAGATGAACCCGCGTATCCAGGTCGAGCACACCGTCACCGAGGAAGTCACCGACGTCGATCTCGTGCAGACGCAGATGCGCATCGCGGCAGGTGCCACACTTGCTGAACTCGGCCTGCAGCAGGGCGACATTCATCTGCGTGGCGCGGCGCTGCAATGCCGCATCACCACTGAAGACCCCACGCAGGGTTTCCGCCCAGACACGGGCAAGATCACGACCTACCGCTCTCCCGGCGGTGCAGGCATCCGTCTCGATGGCGGCACAGTGCATCAGGGCGCGCAGATCAGCCCGCACTTCGACTCGATGCTCTCCAAGCTCACCTGTCGCGGTCGTGACTTTGAAGCCGCCGTCGGACGCGCCCGTCGCGCGTTGGCGGAGTTCCGTATCCGTGGCGTTTCCACGAACATCCCGTTCCTGCAGGCACTGCTCGCTGATGACGCATTCGTCGCCGGCGACGTCAGCACGTCGTTCATCGACGAGCGCCCTGACCTGCTCCAGGGCCGCGTCTCGAAGGACCGCGGCACCAAAGTGCTGAACTGGCTCGTCGATGTCACCGTCAACAAGCCCAACGGTGCGCACCCCGGCGCGGCAGACCCGGTGTCGAAGCTACCGAAAGTCGACCTCACAACGGAGCCGGTGCCCGGTTCACGCCAGCGTCTGCTGGAGCTTGGCCCGGAGGGATTCGCGCAGAGTCTGCGTGCACAGACCGCCCTGGCGATCACAGACACGACATTCCGCGATGCCCACCAGTCGTTGCTCGCCACTCGCGTGCGCACCAAAGACCTCGTCGCCGCGGCGCCGTATCTCGCCCGTCTCACACCTGAGCTGCTCTCGGTCGAAGCCTGGGGAGGCGCGACCTACGATGTCGCTCTCCGTTTCCTGAGCGAGGACCCGTGGGAACGTCTGGACAAGCTGCGCACCGCGCTGCCGAACATCAACATCCAGATGCTGCTGCGCGGCCGCAACACCGTCGGCTACACGCCCTACCCGACGGCCGTGACCGAAGCATTCGTGGCCGAGGCATCCGCCAGCGGCGTTGACATCTTCCGCATCTTTGACGCTCTCAACGACGTCTCCCAGATGCGCCCGGCCATCGACGCGGTGCGCGCCACCGGCACGTCGATCGCCGAGGTGGCTCTTTGCTACACAGGTGATCTACTGAACCCTGCCGAGGACCTGTACACGCTCGACTATTACCTCGGCCTTGCCGAGCAGATCGTGGATGCCGGGGCGCATATCCTCGCCATCAAGGACATGGCCGGGCTCCTGCGCCCTGCCGCGGCTGCGAAGCTCGTCACCGCGCTGCGTGAGCGC
The DNA here is from genome assembly GCF_059445345.1 of Microbacterium sp. Y355. Classification (NCBI taxonomy): domain Bacteria; kingdom Bacillati; phylum Actinomycetota; class Actinomycetes; order Micrococcales; family Microbacteriaceae; genus Microbacterium; species Microbacterium sp. Y355. The sequence continues at coordinate 75,038 of NZ_JCAIUD010000001.1, forward strand.
TTTGACCTGCCAGTGCACCTGCACACCCACGACACCCCTGGTGGGCAGCTCGCGACCCTGCTGGCAGCGAGCAATGCCGGCGTTGACGCGGTGGATGCGGCATCCGCTCCGCTGTCAGGCACCACCAGCCAGCCGTCGCTCTCATCGCTTGTGGCCTCCCTCGCCCATACTGACCGCGACAGCGGCATCGACCTGGATGGTGTCTCAGATCTCGAGCCCTACTGGGAGGCCGTTCGTAACCTGTACGCGCCGTTCGAATCGGGGCTGCCCGGACCCACCGGACGCGTCTATCACCACGAGATTCCCGGTGGTCAGCTGTCGAACCTGCGCCAGCAGGCCAAGGCGCTAGGACTTGCGGATGACTTCGAGCTCATCGAGGACATGTACGCTGCAGCCGATCGGATTCTCGGGCGTGTGCCGAAGGTGACGCCTTCGTCGAAGGTGGTCGGCGACCTTGCCTTGCACCTTGCGGCCGTGCGCGCTGATCCTGCAGACTTCGAGGCCAACCCCGAGAAGTACGATGTGCCGGACTCCGTCGTCAGGTTCATGGCTGGCGAGTTGGGTGATCTGCCAGGTGGCTGGCCCGAGCCCTTCCGCACCAAGGTTCTCGCAGGCCGCGAGGTGCGTCTTGGCGAGACGGAGATCTCGGCAGAAGACGAGAAGGCGCTGGCCGGTACCAGCCAGGAGCGTCGCGAGCGTCTGAACACATTGCTTTTCCCGGCTCCGACGCGCGAATTCGCCCAGCAGCGCGAGCTGTTCGGCGACCTGTCAGTGCTCGACACCAGCGACTACCTGTACGGGCTCGTGCAGGGTCAGGAACACCTGGTGGAAATCGACCGTGGTGTGCAGCTCTACGTCGGCCTTGAGGCGATCGGCGAGGCGGATGATCGTGGAATGCGCACCGTCATGACCACGCTGAACGGTCAGCTGCGCCCAGTGTTCGTAAGGGATCGCTCAGTTGCCGTCGATGCGCACGAGGTCGAGAAGGCAGACACGTCCAAACCCGGTCAGGTGGCAGCGCCGTTCTCCGGTGTGGTCTCGCTGAAGGTCGAGGTCGGAGCCTCCGTTCGCGCAGGTGAACCGGTCGCATCCATCGAGGCGATGAAGATGGAAGCGGCCATCACCGCACCCGTCGACGGCGTGATTGAGCGGCTCGCAATTGGCGCCACCCAACAGGTTGACGCAGGTGACCTTTTGGTTGTAATCAGTCCAGCCAAGTAATCTTGTGCGGGCGACACGCTCGCACAAGCTTGGAGTGACACAGTGACACCGAAGAACACACCCGACTCTCCGGAGAATGATTCCCACGGCGTTCTCGACGAGGCAGCCTCGTTGGACACGACCGCCCTGGGAATCATCGGGCTGACCGCGCAGGTCAACGTCGCGCTTCCGCGTGACGAAGACGATGACCTCGTCGACGACTCCGTACTCGACGGCGAGATCCTTTCGGAGCTCGTCGTAGACGAGGAACTCGAGAAGAACGAGACGCCGGTCGGGAACGTGGCAGCTGAGAGGGACGAAGTGCAGGTAGGGCGCATCCAAGAGGATCGCACCGGCATCGTCATCGAACTTCCCCTCGAGGCGCCGGTGGAGGTCGAGGTCGTCGAGGCGATCGTCGATCCAGAGTCGGATGCGCCGAAGGGCGCGGATGCCACGGCCGACGCAGCGCCTGATGCAGCGCCTGATTATGCGGTGACAGCCGAGGTCATTGTGGAACCAGATGTTGAGGTTGCAGCTGCGCCCGCCCCGGTGGAGTCGAAGGCGAAGAAGGGCTCGGCGAAGGCCAAGTCGAAGTCGGTGGCGGAGTCGAATCCTGCGGAGACCACGCCGGCTGAAACGAAGCCTGCGGAGACGAAGTCTGCCGAGCCGAAGCAGGCGGAGAAGCTTGTTGAGCCGACGCAGGCAGTGCCGACGCCAGCGGAGAAGCCGGCCGAGCCGACGCTAGCCGAGCCGACGCCTGTCGAAAAGCTGGCCGCGACGAAGGCTGAGCCTGCCAAGGTTGCAGCGCACCCGGTGGCAGAGACTGTGCCAGCCGCCGCACCTCGCAGCGAAAGCGCCACATCAGCGTGGATCGCCGCCGCGATGAAGCTGGATGCGACGACATCCACGATGCCGGAGCCGACACCTGCGGCATCCGTGTCGCCAAAGAACGCGTCGACAGAGACCCTGTCCGTGGAGAAGACGAAGAGCGAGACCGTGACCACTTCCCAGGAAGACCCGAAGCCCACCGAGACGGCGATCGCGCAGCGACCGGCCGTCAGCCGACCCGAGGTCGCGCTGACATCCAAGCGTCTGGGAGACCAGCTTGGCCAGTCGAATCGCGAATCCGCCGATCTACTGACCGCCGATCGTCTGCTCGACCCGCACCAGCTGACCAAGCCAGAACCGGAAGGTGCGTGGAGCCACTTCCTGTACGCGATCTCCGGACGGCGCATCAACATCGGCGACGGCAAGCGGGCCCGCGCTCGTAAGGCTCTGAGCGCGCGAATCGCCGCTCCGCTCACCGGCGGTGCCCGATTCGTGCCGGTGCTGTCTCGCAAGGGTGGCGTGGGCAAGACCACGATCACGGCACTTCTCGGTATGGCTTTGGCAGACGCCCGTGATGACCGTGTCATCGCAGTAGACGCCAACCCCGACCGCGGGACGTTGGCCGACCGCATCGTGCGTACGAACGGAAAGTCGGTGCGTGACCTCGTTCGCATCCACGAAGAGGTCAAGGGCTACCACGACATCTCTGCGATCGTCGCGCGTGACACCACGCGACTCGACGTGCTCGCATCCGACACTGACCCGCGCATCGCCGAGGCGTTCAACGATGACGACTACCGTGACGTCGCAAACGTCGCTGCACACTACTACTCGCTCGTGCTCACCGACACCGGAACCGGCATCGTGCACTCGGTCATGGGCGCGACGTTGGATCTGGCTGATCAGCTCATCGTCGTCTCGGGGCTCAGCGTCGACGAGGCGCGCCTGGCATCCGAGACACTGACCTGGCTCGAGACCAACGGGTACGAGGATCAGGCGCGAAACGCGATCATCGTGCTCAACCAGTCGACTCCTGGCAGCCCGCTCGTGCGTCTGAACGAGTTGGAGTCGCACTTCGGCACGCGTGCGCGAAGCGTTGTGCGCATGCCGTATGACACTCAGATCGCCGGCGGCGGCACGATCGTCTTCTCCAATCTGCAGCCCGAGACTCGCCAGGCGGCTCGCGAACTGGCAGCGCTCCTGGTCGAGGGCCTGCGCACGAGTGCGGCCTGATGTCTGTTCGTGAGATCCGGGTCTTCGGAGACCCGGTGCTTCGTACGGTGTGTGCGCCGATAGAAGAGGTCGATGAGGGCGTGCGATCACTCGTCGCAGACCTCGTCGACACTGTCGAGCTCCCAGGCCGCGCTGGCGTCGCTGCGCCCCAGATCGGTTTCGCCGTGCGTGCATTCAGCTACAACATCGATGGTGACATCGGCTATGTGCTCAACCCTGTGCTGACCGAGGTGCGGGGCGAGGCGGTGCCTACCGGTGAAGGATGCCTGTCGGTGCCAGGGCTCTGGCACGACGCGCTGCGGCATCCATGGGCACGCGTCGAAGGCGTCGATCTCGATGGAAATCCTGTGGTCCTCGAGGGGGAGGGGCTGCTCGCGCAGGCGCTTCAGCACGAGACAGACCACCTCGATGGCAAGCTCTACCTCACGCGACTCACACCGGAGGATCGTAAGACCGCGATGCGCGAGGTGCGCGAGAGCGACTGGTTCTGACCCTTCGCCTCGCCCGCCACACCGGTCCGCCGAGGCCCCGCTTTCACGCCGAGACCCGGTCCTACTGACGTCAGTAGGACCGGGTCTCGGCGGTAGGACGGGGCGTCGACGCGCTCAGCGACGCGGTCAGCGGCTCGGCGCTGTCAGCCGCCGATCGCCACGTTCGTGGTGTTGACCGGCTCGTCGTAGATCGCGGAGACCTCGTCGGCGAAGTCCGACATGATCACGTTGCGCTTGATCGACATCTTCGGGGTCAGGTGACCACTCGCTTCAGTCCACTCGGAATCGAGGATCGTGAACTTCCGGATCGACTCGGCTCGCGAGACGTTGCTGTTCGCGACGTCAACGGCACGCTGAACCTCGGCTCGGACGGTTTCGTTCTTGGATGCCTCCGCAAGAGTCATGTCTGCGGAGAGGCCGTTGTTGCCGAGCCACGTCGGCAGCATCTCAGGGTCGAGTGTGATCAGAGCCGAGATGAACGGCTTCTGGTCACCAACCACGACGACCTGGCCGATGATCGGGTTCGCGCGAATCGGATCCTCGAGCGCCGCTGGGGCGACGTTCTTGCCGCCCGCCGTGACGATGATCTCCTTCTTGCGGCCCGTCACCGTGAGGAAGCCCTCCGAATCGAAGCTGCCGATGTCACCGGTGCGGAACCAGCCGTCGTGGAAGGACTCGGCGGTCGCCTGTGGGTTGTTCCAATACTCCTTGAAGACGTTGATGCCGCGCACCTCGATCTCGCCGTCGTCCGCGAGGCGGACGCCGACGCCGGGCAACGCCGGCCCCACGGAGCCGATCTTGGACTTGTCCGCGAGGTTCACCGTCGCGGGGGCAGTGGTCTCGGTCAGGCCGTAACCCTCGAGAATCACGACGCCGAGGCTGTGGAAGAAATGGCCAAGGCGAGGACCAAGCGGTGCGGAGCCGGAGACCGCATAGACGATATTGCCGCCCATGGCGGTGCGCAGCTTGCTGTAGACCAGCTTGTCGAACAGCGCGAACTTGATCTTCATCCCGAACGGGATCTTCTTGCCCTCTTCGAGCAGTCGAGAATGCTCGACCGCGGTGGCAGCGGCAGCGCGGAAGATCTTGCCCTTGCCGCCCGCCTCTGCCTTCTGCTCAGCGGAGTTGTAGACCTTCTCGAACACGCGCGGCACTGCGAGAAGGAAGGTCGGCTTGAACGATCCCAGCGCCGGCAGGAGCTGCTTCGTGTCGGGTTGGTGCCCGGTGCGCACGCCCGCATGGATGTTGAGGTGCGAAATGAACCGGGCAAAGATGTGCGCCGTGGTGATGAACAGCAGCGTCGAGGCATCCGGCATCGATACGACCTTGTTGAGAGCCTTCGCCGAGTTGCGTGTCAGCTCAACAAAGTTGCTGTGCGTCAGTACGCAGCCCTTGGGGCGTCCGGTCGAACCAGAAGTGTAGATCAGCGTCGCCATGTCAGATCCCACAGCGAGATTACGGCGCCGTTCGATCTCGGCATCCTCGATGCTGCTGCCAGCGGCGGTGAGGGAAGCAATGGTGCCGAGGTGCATCTGCCAGATCTCGCGAATCAGTGGCAAATCGCCGCGTACTTCGTCGACCTTGGCGAAGTGATCAGCTGACTCGACGATGAGTGCGATGGCGCCGGAGTCTTCCATGATCCATTGGATCTGTGCCGGGGAACTGGTCTCGTAGATCGGCACCATGACAGCACCGGCGTAGAACAGTGCGAAATCGACCAGCGTCCACTCATAGGTGGTGCGGGCCAGGAATCCGACCTTTTCGCCGGGCTGGATACCGGCCGCGACGAAGCCTTTGGCGAGAGCGATCACGCCGGTTTGGAAGTCGGCGGCGCTGATATCGCGCCATCCTTCGCCATCCGGAACTGAGAACAGCGCGAGATTGGGTGTGGCCTCGACGCGCTTCACCAGAAGATCGGTGATGTTCGCCTCGGGATCAGCAGGGACGATCGCGGGGACTTCGAATTGAACCACGGCAACTCCTTCGGTACCGGTCGGGCACGGGTTCTGATGAGTCTAGGGCACAACAGTCTTCGAGACGGGGCGACTTTGGTATTCAGTCGCATAACTATTGAGACTCAGTTGCGCGATTTCGGATGCCGGATCGGGGTGCCGCAATGATCGATGTTGAGCCTCAGGGATAGACTTCGTGACGATGTTCTACTGGCTGATGAAGTACGTCGTGGTCGGCCCCGTGGTCAAGGCGATCTTCCGCCCTTGGATCGTGGGGAGAAGCAACGTGCCCACGCACGGCGCGGCGATCCTGGCGAGCAACCACCTTTCCGTTTCCGATTCGGTATTTCTTCCGCTGCTGATCGATCGACGGATGTCTTTCCTCGCGAAGAGTGACTACTTCACCGGCCGCGGCATCAAGGGGTGGGCGACGAAGTTCTTCATGAACGCCACCGGCCAGATCCCGATCGATCGATCCGGCGGCAAGGCCTCCGAAGCATCGTTGAATACGGGCCTGCAGGTGCTCGGAAGAGGCGACCTGCTCGGCATCTACCCCGAGGGCACGCGCAGCCCTGACGGCAAGCTCTATCGCGGACGCACCGGCATCGCTCGGATGGCGCTCGAGTCGAAGGTCCCGGTCATCCCGATCGTCATGGTCGACACGGATACGGCGATGCCGATCGGTCAGAGCGTGCCGCGTGTGGTGCGCGTCGGAATCGTGATCGGCGAGCCGCTGGACTTCTCCCGGTACGCAGGCATGGAGAACGACAGATACATCCTGCGGTCGGTCACAGACGAGATCATGGTTGCCCTCCAGCGGCTGGGCGAGCAGCAATACGACGACGTCTACGCCTCGAGCGTGAAAGAGCGGATGCCGCGGCGTAATTGACGACGCGACCGGCTGTCCGCGGCCAGTAAGCTGGGGAAATGCCTCAGCAGCACGACGCCCTGGACGCTTGGCGCACACTTCCCATCAAGCAGCAGCCAGCCTGGCCGGACACCGACCGTGTTGCGGACGTGTCGGCGCAGATCGCGACGCTTCCTCCGCTGGTATTCGCCGGTGAAGTGGACAATCTTCGCGATCGGCTTGCTCGCGCAGCATCCGGAAAGGCGTTTCTGCTGCAGGGTGGTGACTGTGCCGAGACGTTCGCTGGCGCGACCGCCGAGCAGATCCGCAACCGGATCAAGACGGTGCTCCAGATGGCTGTCGTGCTCACGTATGGCGCCTCGATGCCCATCGTGAAGATGGGCCGTATGGCGGGGCAGTTCGCCAAGCCGCGCTCCAGCGACAACGAAACTCGTGGCGATGTCACGCTGCCCGCTTACCGTGGCGATATCGTCAACGGCTACGACTTCACCGCGGGGTCCCGCCAGCCCGATCCCGGTCGCCTGCTGCAGGGATACCACACAGCGGCATCCACGCTGAATCTGATTCGCGCGTTCACGCAGGGCGGCTTTGCAGACCTTCGCGAGGTGCACTCGTGGAACAAGGGCTTCGCGTCGAACCCGGCCAACCAGCGCTACGAGCGCATGGCAGTGGAGATTGACCGCGCCATCAAGTTCATGGAGGCCGCAGGAGCCGACTTCGACGAGCTCAAGCGCGTCGAGTTCTTCACCGGTCACGAAGGCCTGCTGATGGACTACGAGAGCCCGATGACGCGCATCGACTCGCGCACCGACACTCCGTACAACACGTCGGCGCACTTCCTGTGGATCGGGGAGCGCACGCGCGACCTCGACGGTGCGCACGTCGACTACTTCTCCAAGATTCGCAACCCCATCGGTGTGAAGCTCGGGCCTACGACGACGCCCGAGACTGCTCTCGCGCTGATCGACAAGCTTGACCCGAACCGCGAGCCGGGCCGTCTGACCTTCATCACACGAATGGGTGCGGGCAAGATCCGTGATGCTCTGCCACCACTGCTGGAAGCGGTGCGCGACTCGGGTGCGACCCCGCTGTGGGTCACCGATCCGATGCACGGCAACGGCATCACCACGCCTACCGGCTACAAGACGCGTCGCTTCGACGATGTGGTCGACGAGGTGCGCGGCTTCTTCGAGGCACACCGCGCCGTGGGGACCTTCCCGGGTGGCATCCACGTCGAGCTCACCGGTGACGACGTCACCGAGTGCCTCGGTGGCTCAGAGCGCATCGACGAGGCAGCCCTCGCGACCCGCTACGAGTCCCTGTGCGACCCGCGCCTGAACCACATGCAGAGCCTCGAGCTCGCCTTCCTGGTGGCTGAGGAGCTCGAGAAGCGCTGAGCCTGGCTCCCGTTCCATCTCCACCCCCACCTCCCGCGAGACTTCGCGTGTGTACTCGAATCGCGCGATTCTGAGGACACACGCGAAGTCTCGCGGTTGGGGGTGTGGATAAGTTCGTGGGGTCGGCCGCAGTTGCGGGCATCATTTGGGGATGCCTCAGTCTCGACCGCTTCCGGAACAGCTGGCGCGCGGGGCATTCACCTTGGAGGATGCGGTCTGCGCCGGAGTTCCTCGGAGCCGCCTTCGTGCAGCGGATGTTGATCATCCACAACGTGGACTTTACGTGCCGAAGACGCTCGAGTCCGATTTTGCGGCGAAATGCCGAAGCCTTGTGCTGTTGTTCAGCGACGATCAGTGTTTCAGCCATCTGACGGCCGCGCGGTTCCTGGGCTGCCCGCTTCCGACTCGGTGGACTCCGGATGAGGCGCTACACGTTCTATCGGTGTCAGACACCGCACCAATGAGGCGTCCTGGAGTCATCGGATGGGAGACGGAGCTCACAAACCTCCCGCACGGCGTGTTCGATGGCGTGCCACTGGTGCGGCCCGCGGATGTCTGGTGTCAGCTGGCAGTCAGGGGAGCGACGGGCGTCGATGAAGACGGCCGCAAGCGGAACCTCACGCATGAATGGCTGGTCGCGGTCGGAGACTATCTGCTGACCGGGCCTAATAAGGACGGGCGTAGGATTCCGCTGTGCACCACGGAGGAGCTATCGGATGCGGTGGCGCGCCGCACAGGGCAGAGAGGCGCCAAAGCCTTGCGGCTCGCGCTCGAGCAAGTGCGCTCACCGGTGCACTCACCGAAGGAAACGATGCTCCGGCTCGCGATGGTGGAATTCGGCCTGCCTGAGCCCGACGTGCAGGTGCCTGTCATGACCGCCGAGGGGCTCAGACATTCAGATCTCGGATACCCGGCAGTGAAGCTGCTGTTCGAGTACCAGGGTGATCACCACCGCACAGACCGGAAGCAGTGGCTCGAGGACCTCACTCGAACGCAACTCTTCGAGGATGCAGGCTACCGCGTGATGCTCGTCGGAGCCGACGACGTGACTGCGCCTAACGTGGCCGCACTGATCGCCCGCATCCGTCGTGCCCTACGCGGCCAACACTTCTCACCATGACCGCGAGACTTCACGTGTGACCTCGAATCGCGCGATTCTGAGGACACACGTGAAGTCTCGCGGTTGCTAAAACGCGCCGCCGATAGTCAAGGTGATGGGCGTGCCCTTGCGCTGATCGCCGGTCGGGCTCTGCGCCTCGACTCGGGTCAGTTCATCGGGCGCGGCATCCCAGAAGCGGTTGTATTCGTAGTTGAATCCCGCGTTCTCAAGCTCGCGCTTCGCCTGATCCCTGGTCATGTCCACTACGTTCGGCACTGCGAAGAGCTGAGGCCCCTTGGAGATAACCAGCGTGGTCGAGTCTCCGGGGCGCCAGTTTTCGCCGCCTTCGCGTTCAGCCATCGAGATCACGATGCCGGCCTCGACCGAGTCGCTGAACTCCTCGACCTGCTCGGCGACGGAGATACCCTTCTCATCGAGAGTGGCGACAGCATCCGCAGCGGACATCCCGACGACATCGGGCAGGCCGCCGAGCGACACAAACAACTCCACAGAATCGGTTTCGAACAGTTCGCACCCGTCACCGCAGATGTAGGACTCACCACCGGCGCGCGGTGTCACGTAGGCGTTGATGACGATGTCTGCCTCTGCACCGGAGTACAGCTCGAGTGTCTCGTCCTGCACCGTCACGTTAAGGGTTCCCAGATAGTCCCTGGCATCCTGCTCTGTGCGGCCGTTTAACGCCTCTACGGTGTGTGCGGCTGGGCCAGTCGAGATGATCACACTCACCTCGGCGCCCTGATCGAGCTTCTCGCCTTCGCCTGGTTCGCTTCGGATCGCGGTTTCGGCATCCACGTCGACCGAACTCTCATCAACGCGTGCCGGCTGGAAACCTTCGTCGACAAGGGCTGCCGCGGCCGCCTCGTAGCTGAGACCGGCAACAGGGGGAACGCCTACGAGAGATCCGGGTCCTGAGCCGAACCACCATCCGATGCCACCGGCCAGCACTGCGAGCAGCAGAACCAGCGACAGTAGGAACGCCCCGCGGGCACGCCGCTTGGAGGTTCTGCGGCGCAGCAGCGTCGCGTTGTCCATGGGTTGAGCCACAGCCACGGGCCCGGTCGGGTCGTCGATGATCATCGTGGCGGGCAGGATCTTGGTGAGCTCGCCCGAGTCGCTCTGCGAGCGCAACGGCGTGGTCGCAGTGGTGGCGGCCATCGGAAAGACCCCGAGTGCGCGCTCGATCTCGCGAAGCCGGTCGAGCATCTGCTGGGCGTTGTCCGGCCGCTCGTCAGGCGACTTCTCGGTCGACCACAGCACGAGTTCGTCGAGCTGTTCCGGCACACCGGGGTTGCGCACGCTGGGGCGCGGCACCGACTCAGTCGCATGCTGGAAGGCGATCTGCATCGGCTGCTCGCCCTTGTACGGCTGCTCACCGGTGAGCATCTCGTAGAGCATGATGCCGAGCGCGTAGATGTCGCTGCGGGCATCAGCGGTGCCCCGCGTGACAAGTTCTGGTGCGAGGTACGCGATCGTTCCGAGCAGTTGCGCACCGGTTGCGGTGTTCGCCGTCGTCGCACGAGCGAGGCCGAAGTCGCCGATCTTGATTCGACCGTCTTCGGCGAGGAGGACGTTCTCAGGCTTCACATCACGGTGCACGATGCCGGCCTTGTGCGCGGCGGCGAGTCCAGCGAGGATCGCATCCATGATCGTGATGGTCTGCGCAATGGTCAGTCGACGCTGCTCGCGCATTAGTTCGCGCAGCGTGATACCCGGCAGATACTCCATGACGAGGTAGGCGAGCTCGCCATCCTGGCCCTGGTCGAAGACGTTGACGACGTGCGGATCGGCGAGCCTGGCCGCTGCGCGGGCCTCCTGGATGAACCGGTCCTGGAAGACGGTGTCGTCACTGAGATGGCCGTGCATCACCTTCAAAGCGATGCGGCGCTCGAGGCGAAGATCGGTGGCGACGTACACGGTGGCCATCCCGCCGCGCGCGATTCGAGCACGCACCCGGTACCGGCCATCGACAAGCCGCCCAATGAGGGGGTCGGCCTGCTGATTGCTCGTCACGTACAGAGTCTATGAAGAACTGGCTGAAAGCCAGGGGAGCGGCTCACCCTTTCGGCGCCGAAACGCCGGGGATTCAGCCATAAAGTGCGATCCATTCGTATGCCGAGGCCTCCCAGGGGCCATAACGCTCCGGGTATGCGGAGATCTGAACGGACTGGGCGGCATCGCTGAAGGGCATGTTCTCCCACCCGGGGATATCGAGCAGACCACGTGTGACCGCACCATTCGGGTCGGACTGACCGCCGAAAAAGACGCGGATGCTGCGATCCCGATCCGTGACCTGCTCTGGCGTGCCCCAGCCGGCGCTAGGACGCTGTTGGAACAGGCCCAGCGAATCGCGGTCGCCCCAATCGAGGTTGCGCAGCCACGACTCGACCATCGAGGTGGCCAGGGCAATGGCGATGCCGCGTTCGGAGACGCCCAGTTCGCGCCCGATCCGGATGATCATGGTCGCGTTCTCAGCTTGCGGTGCGTTCAGCGCGGTTGTCGAGACCGACGCTGGGGTGGATGCCGGAGCTTCCGCGACCGCTTCCGCGACCGCGACAATAATGCTCTGCCCCGGATAGATGATCGACGACGGCTCGAGACTGTTCGCCGCGTACAGCGCCGCCACGGTGGTGTCGTACTTCAGGGCGATAGCGAAGAGAGTGTCGCCGGCAACAACGGCGTGCGTCGTGCCAGCGGTGTCAGGCGCGGCGGGCGGCACCGCGGCGGGGGCAGGCGCTGGGGCCGGCTGAGGACTGGCAGTGCCGGCGATCGCGATGACCTGCCCGGGGTAGATCACCGAGTCATGGCTCAGACCATTCGCCACCAGAATCGCGCCGACAGAGGTGTCATACTTCTGCGCGATGGCGAAGATGGTGTCACCGGCGACCACTGTGTGACCCGTGGCAGCGGGAGCCGGTGCCGGAACCGCTGCGGGTGCCGGTGCCGGTGCAGCCGCAGGGGCCGTGAGCGTCAGAGTCTGGCCCGGGTAGATCACGGAGCGCCAGCCGAGGTCGTTCCACGTGAGCACATCGACGGTCGCGAGACCGAACTTGGCGGCGATTCCTCCGACGGTGTCTCCGCTCTGCACGGTGTAGGCGGCCGGCGTCGTGCTCGCAGGAACCGATATCGGCACTGCTGTTTTTAGCACCACCAATTTCGGCACAGCGACTAGTCGCTGATGCGATCCGGTTTCAGCCGGAATTGCAGCGCTGGCGGGCGCGGCACTGAATGTGCTCGCAAGAACCCCCAGAACTGCGGCTGGAAAGCCGATCTGGGTGTAGCGAGTGCGGTACTGCTCGATGTCGAGTCGCAAGGGTCCCCCTATTTAGACTCTTGAAACGCTGACACGGATGTATACGGATGTCAACCAGAGGGGCAGATGTGGCTCAAGTGAATGATGAGACGATGTGCGATGTTCTCGCGGAAGTGAGATAGTCGAAATGTGTCTGAGACTGCTCCCGAAACCCCTGCCTTCGAATGGCTGACCACGCCCGATCTCGTCGAGGCTCTCGACGAGCCGCTGGGGCGGGTTCGGCGTCTGATCGCTGAGCAGTATCTGATCGGTTCGACCCGCAACGGCGCCTTCGCAGTTCCGTCGATCTTCATCGTCGACGGAGAGCCCCTGGCGTCACTGCGCGGCACGATCATCGTCCTCAAGGACGCCGGGCTCACCGATGACGAGGTCATCGACTGGCTTCTGAGCGAGCAGGCAGAGCTGGGTCGCACTCCGATCGCCGCGCTTCTGGCTGGACACAAGAGCCCGGTCCGCCGCGTAGCGCGCGCTCTCGCCTGAGCGCATCCGCCTGAGGATCAGGCCGTTCGCACCGTCGCTGCTCGTGCGAGATCACGCAGTTCGCTGACGGATGCATTGTCGAGCTGTGCGCCGGAGAGAGCGCGGTCGGCTTGCTGCGCGTAGGAAGTGATGAGCTCTTCCACTCGAGCGAGCGCGCCGGAATCAGTGATCGTCGCCTGCAAAGCTGACACCTGATCCGGTGTCAGCTCCGGATCTCCGAGCAATTCATCCAGCACCCGGCACGCCGAGGCGCTCAGCCTCTCCCGGGTGAATGCGATCAGAACAGTCCGTTTGCCCTCGCGCAGATCGTCGCCGGTCGGCTTTCCGGTGATTTCTTTATCGCCGAACACTCCGAGGACATCGTCCCGCAGCTGAAACGCCATGCCGATCGGATGCCCGAACTGCCGCAGCGCATCCTGCTGCACCGCATCTGCGCCAGCGAGGACCGCACCGAGCAGCAGTGGTTGTTCGATGCTGTACCGCGCTGACTTCAGAGACACGACGCGCAGGGCGCGATCCGCGTGCTCGGATGCAGGATTCACGCGCCAGGCGGATTCCTCGGCAATGTCGAGGAACTGGCCGGTGGTGACATCGCGGCGCATACGGGCGTACTCCCGGCGCACCGCAGGAGCCTGCACGTGCTCGGTGAGCGCGTGCTCGAGCAGATCGTCGCTCCACGCGACGAGCAGATCGCCGAGCAGAATTGCGGATGCGCGGCCGAAAGCCTCAGCATCCCCAGACCACGTCAGCGCGCGGTGCTGCTGTTCCAGCGCGCGATGGGCTGCCGGACGCCCGCGTCGGGTGTCGGAGTTGTCGATCAGATCGTCATGCACCAGGGCTGCAGACTGGAAGATCTCCAGCGCCGCACAGAGGTCCCACACGGCATCTGTCTCCGTGGCATTACGATCGGCGAAGCGCGCCACCGCGCGCCATCCGGCATCGCAAAAGCGTGCGCGCAGTCGCTTGCCGCCCTGCAGCGTTTCTGCCGCGGCGTCGATGAACATCGCTGCATCAGATCCGTACTCATCTGACTCGGATCGTCGCAGGTTCAAGAAATGATCCAGGCGAGTGGCGACGGCATCCTGGACTAGCGTGGGGGAGGGCACGATAATCAGCTTAGGTTCTCAGCTGATATGTAGCCTCGACCGTTTCGCGAGCGTAGACTAGAGACACTGAACCCGAGGGGGGCGTAATGCCACTGTCAGAACAGGAGCAGCGTCTGCTCGATGAGATGGAACGCCATCTCCTGCACAATGATGCAGACATCGTCACCGCGCCCTCAGGGGATCGCACGCTCAGCTACCGCAACCTCGTCTACGGTGCGGTTCTGCTGCTCGTCGGCATTGGTGCACTGGTCGCAGGCGTCGCACTCGGGAGCCAGCTCGGCTCCGTCGGCAGCATCATCGTCGGCGTGATCGGATTCGCTGCGATGCTCGTCGGAGTCATCCTCGCGGCCACACCGACTCGACGCACCGGCCCGGCGCGCATGTCAGGTCCGGCGAAATCAAAGCCGCCGCAGGATTCGTCCTCGTTCATGGAACGTATGAACGACCGCTGGGATCGTCGACAAGACGGTCGCTGACCTCGTGCTCTCCTAGATACAGAGCTTCACAAGCCCGGATGCGTTGCGCATCCGGGCTTTTTCGTGTCCCCTCTACGATCCTCCACATCTGATTAACCGCATTCTGCCGCGGAATCACGGGGGAGTGGTGCGGAAGTGGATGTCAATATGCGATGCTGTCATGGCCTTGCCATATAAAAGTGGAGCAAAGTGGAGTAAAGTGGGGGACACCTCGAGTTGGCCGGAAACAGAGGGGGTGATGGCTGATGTTGTTGGGAACGCATGCACCGAAGCTCGACGACAAAGGTCGAGTCATCCTGCCGGCGAAGTTCCGTGAGGATCTTGGTGGCGGCATCGTGGTCACCCGTGGCCAAGAGCGATGCCTTTACGTCTTCAGCACCGCCGAATTCGAGGCAATGCATGAGCGGATCCGTCAGGCGCCCCTCAGCAACAAGCAAGCCCGTGACTTTCTGCGCATGTTCCTTTCCGGAGCAAGCGCGGAGATGCCGGACAGCCAGAACCGCATCACCATCCCCGCTCCTCTCCGCCAGTACGCAGGGCTCGAGAAGGAGCTCATCGTCACAGGTGTCGGCGCGCACGCCGAGATTTGGGATGCCGCGGCATGGAACGACTACCTCGCCGCTGGCGAGGACACGTACTCAGAACTGGAACAGGAGGTGATTCCGGGACTCTTTTGACCTTCGACTGTGATGCCCCGCCGCTCCCGCCCCGACACACTTCCCCGGTGCCGGGTCGAGAAGCGGAGGGGGATCAGAGTCGAAGGTCACCGGAAATGATCATGAATCTCCGCGACATTCACACCCCCGTCCTCCTGGATCGCTGCGTCGAGTTGCTGGCCCCGGCGCTGCAGCACGACGGCGCGGTACTGGTCGATGCCACGCTCGGCATGGGCGGGCACTCCGAAGCTCTGCTGGAGCGATTCGACAACATCCGACTCATCGGTCTCGATCGCGACACAGATGCACTGCGCATCGCTGGACAGCGGCTGGAACGTTTCGCCGATCGGATCACGCTCGTGCACACGGTGTACGACGAGATCGGGCTGCATGCGCACGGAGCGTCTGGCATCCTGATGGATCTAGGCGTCTCGTCGCTGCAACTAGACGAGGCAGAGCGCGGCTTCGCGTATTCGAAAGATGCGCCGCTGGACATGCGTATGGACCAGACGAAGGGCGTCACGGCCGCTGAAGTTCTGGCGACCTACGCCGAGGGCAACCTTCGCCGCATTTTCGAGCGATACGGCGAGGAGAAGCTCGCCGCGCGCTACGCCCGCTTCATCGTGCAGGCTCGCGACGAGAAGCCGCTCGAGCGTTCTCAAGATCTCGTCGACCTGCTCCAGGCCGCGACGCCGGCCGCTGTGCAACGCGCAGGACATCCTGCCAAGCGCGTGTTCCAGGCGCTGCGTATCGAGGTCAACTCCGAGCTCAGCGTGCTTGCCGACGCGATTCCTGCGGCCATGGACGCGCTGTCAGTCGGTGGGCGCATCGTCGTGATGAGTTACCAGTCGCTGGAGGATCGCCTGATCAAGCAGGCCTTCGCCGCGGCATCCGCTTCTACCGCTCCTGCCGGGCTCCCCGTCGAGTTGCCGCAGCACACACCGCGGTTCCGCACGATCACCAAGGGCGCAGAATTCGCAAGTGATGAGGAGAAGGCGCGCAATCCGCGCGCCATTCCCGTTCGCCTGCGCGCTGCGGAAAGAATCAGGGAGGCAGTATGAGCCGCGCAACCGCCGCAGCAATGCTGCCGCAGCCGAAGGCCCCGACGACGCGTCCCGCGCGTCAACTCAAGCCTGTCACCGCACCCGCACCTCGCAGCCGACCGAAGCTCGCCTACGCGCTCATCGCTCTCGGCGGTGCTGCGGCGATCGGCGTCGCTCAGATCGGGCTGTCGCTCGCTATCACTTACGACTCTTTCGTGCTCTCTGACCTCACCTCGCAGCAGCGGGAACTCAATCTGCAGGCGAGCGCGCTTGAGGATGACCTCGCAGGCATCTCCTCGCCGCAGATGCTGGCGACGAAAGCCGCAGAGCTGGGCATGGTCGTCACCGGTTCTGCGTCGTACCTGCGTCTGAGCGATTCGGCCATACTCGGCGCGAACGCCGGGGCCGGATCGCAGTCCTCGGTCGACCCGACGGGTAGCGGAGCCGTTCACAACGCCCTCTTGGGTGACCCGGTTCCGCCCGTTGTCGTCGCAGAAGAGGAACAGACCGCTGAGGATGCCGTCGAGACGGTCGACCCGAATATTCCCCCGCCAATAACTGAGGGGCTGCCCAGCCCCACCACCCGCTGAACGGACACTGAGGGAATCCCATGACGACACGAGCCACGCGCGGCCCACGCCGACGCACCGTCGTCGCCCTCGCGGTGATACTGGCGGTACTGGCAGCGTTCGTCGTTCGCCTCGTCGACATCCAGGTAGTGAGCGCGACCGAGCACGTGGAGGATTCCCTCAACGTCGGCAAGCTCGGCAGCACGGATGCGCTCTACGGCAACAGAGGGTCGATCGTCGATGAGAACGGCATCATCCTGGCGTCGAGCACGAAGGTCTATGACGCCGAGCTCAGTCCGAAGGTCTTGATGCTCCTGGAGAACGACGAGAACGGCCCTCCGGAGACACCGTGGTCTGAAGCAGCTGACAAGATCGCTGAGATCACGGGTCAGGACGCGGATGAGTTGCGTGCCGGCGTCGCAGCCAACCTGGAGAACAACTCGGAATCGGAGTACTACCTGCTGGAGAAGGGGCTCAGCACCGAGAAGTACCTTGAACTGCGTGACCTTGGGCTCATCTACCTGCACATGACACCGCGCGAGACGCGGGTCTACCCGAGCGGCGCGGTTGCGGGCAACGTGGTCGGCTATCTCGACACCGCTGGCGTCGGGCGACTCGGTGTCGAGCAAATGGAGGCCAAATGCCTCGCCCCGACAGATGGCGAGCGCACCTACCTGCGTGGTACCGACGGGGTCATCATCCCCGGCAGCGAACGCACTGTCGACGCGCTGAACGGCGGCACCGTACAGCTGACGATCAACCGAGATCTGTCGTGGTATCTGCAGCAGATGGTTGCAGAAGAAGCGCAGAAGCAGGGCGCGAAAGCGGCAACTGCTGTTGTCGTAGAGGTCAAAACGGGAAAGATCCGTGCCGCGGCCGAATGGCCGTCGCTCGACCCCAACGACCTTGATTCCTCATCACCGGATGACTGGGGAACGCGGGTGTTCACCACGACATTCGAGCCGGGGTCGACATTCAAAGCCGTCACCGCTGCGACACTGCTGGACACCGGAGCTGTGGACGGCAACACCACGGTGAGCGCGGCAAGCCGCGAAACTTTCCCGAACGGCGCTGTCATCAACGACGCGTTCGTGCACGGCGCCAACCAGTACACGCTGGCCGGTGCACTGATCGACTCATCCAACGTTGCGGTATCGAAGTTCGGCACCATGGTCGACCCGCAGGTGCGCTACGACTACCTGAAGAAGTTCGGCGTAACGGAGAAGACGATTGATTTCCCTCGTGAGGAGGGTGGCGTTTTGCACCCGGTCTCCAAGTGGGACAGCCAGTCGCTGTACACGACCACGTTCGGACAGTACTTCACGGTCACCGCGCCACAGGTTGCCGGTGCCTACCAGGCCATCGCCAACGGTGGCGAGAAGATCGATCTGTCGCTCATCGAGTCCTGCACGCTGGCCGATGGCACGGTCGTGACCCCGGATGCACCGGAGCATGAGCAGATCATCTCCGAGTCCACTGCCGATGAGGTGGCGCGCATGCTGGAGAACGTCGCCGTGCAGGGCGGTCTCTCCGAGCAGGTGGAGATTCCTGGCTACCGGGTAGCCATCAAGACGGGTACCGCCGAGAAGCCGAACGAGAACGGCCCCGGCTACAAAGCAAACGCCTATTACACGAGCATGGTGGGCTTCGCCCCGGTGGATGACCCTGAGTACGTCGTTATCGTCACGCTCGACGAGCCGACTAGGCTTGCATCATCAGCAGCGACGGCGTCCGCTTTCCACAAAGCGATGACTCAGGTTCTGAAGACCTATCGCGTGTCACCGTCCACCGAACCGATGGACGAGCTGCTCCCCAAATTCAACTAGCCGGCGCCTCGCCGTGCATGGAGATGTCATGATCGCCCTGTCGCTTGCAGAGATTGCTGCCATCACCGGCGGCGATCTACGTGTCATCGACGCTGACACCGCGGACACCGTGGTCAGCGGCGTCGTCGATACCGATTCCAGGAAGATGACCCCGGGGGGCATCTTCATCGCTAAGCCAGGAGCGGAGACCGACGGCCACCGTTTCGTCGGTACGGCCGTGGAGAACGGCGCGGTGCTCGCTCTGGTCGAGCACACCGTCGACGCTCCGGTCTCGCAGATCATCGTCGCGGATGTCGTGGTCGCTCTGGCTGATCTCGCCCGTGCCGTCGTCGCGCGCGTGCGCGCGAGGGGGCAACTGAAGATCGTCGGGATCACCGGGTCCAATGGCAAGACCACGACGAAGAACTTCCTTGCGCGCATCCTCGCAGACGAGGGTGAGACCGTCGCACCGATCGACTCATACAACAATGAGGTCGGTGCACCCGTCACCATGCTCCGCGTCACCGAGAACACGCGCTACCTGGTCAGCGAGTTCGGCGCGGCTGGCCCAGGCAGCATCGCACATCTTGCCGGGCTCGTTGAACCGGATGTCGCCGTTATTCTGATGGTCGGCATGGCGCACGCCGGCGGCTTCGGTGGCATCGAGGCGACCGCTACGGCCAAGGCAGAGCTGATCGCAGCATCCCGTCCTGGCGGTGCGGCGGTGCTGAATGTCGACGACCCCCGTGTGGCGGCAATGCGCGAAAAGGCCGTTGCCCATGGTCTGCGGGTAGTTGGCTTCGGCCAGAATGACACGGCAGATGTGCGGGCGACTGATGTTCAGGTCGCAGCCGATGGCACGCGCGTGATGGTCGCTGCGGCGGGCGAATCGCTGCCGATGCATTTGAAGGTTCTCGGCGCGCACCATGTCGGTAACGCGCTGGCCGCGATCACAGCTGCCGGAGTTCTGGGTGTCTCTCTCGCCGACTCCGTCGCACGACTTGAGACCGTCGAGATCGCTGAGCGCTGGCGCATGCAGCCGATGGGCAACGATCGGGTGCGCATCATCAACGACGCGTACAACGCCAGCCCAGACTCGATGGCCGCGGCGCTGCGCACGCTTGCACAGATCACTGGGCCGGACGAGCGCACGGTCGCTGTTCTCGGCGCGATGAGTGAGCTGGGGGAGAGCGCAGGGGAAGAACACGATCGGATCGGTCTGCTCGCGGTGCGCTTGAACATCCGCCGCATCGTCGTGGTGGGCCCAGAGGCGCGCCGTCTTTATCTTTCGGTGGTCGGCGAAGGCTCGTGGGACAGCGAAGCCGTGCATCTGCTCGATCAGGATGCGGCGTTCGAATACCTCCGCACCGAACTGCGCGACGGTGATCGTGTGCTCGTCAAATCATCCAATTCCGTGGGCCTTCGGCATCTCGGCGATCGTCTGGGAGAATTGTTCTCGTGAGATCACTCCTCATGGCTGCGGCGATATCGCTCGCCTTCACCCTCTTCCTTACTCCCGTCTTCCTGCGGCTGTTTCGCCGCTGGGGCTGGGGGCAGGTCATCCGCACCCCGGAAGACATCGCGAACCCGAGCCACGAGGCAAAGCGGGGCACGCCCACGATGGGTGGGCTCATCTTCATTCTCGGCACGATCGTCGGCTACTTCGTCGGCGTCTATGCAGGGGGCAGCCCTCCGGCGCTCTCCGCAATCCTCGTGTTGTGGCTCATGCTCGGCTTCGGCGCTGTGGGCTTCATCGATGACTACATGAAGGTCAAGTCGCAGCGCAGTCTCGGGCTCTCGGGGTGGCGCAAGGTCATCGGTCAGCTGATCGTGATGGTCCCGTTCGGCGTCGTCGCACTGAACTTCGAGAACCAGTGGGGACAGACGCCGGCAAGCCGCTATGTTTCCCTGTTCCGAGACATCCCCTGGCTGAATCTTTTCGCCTTAGGCGTGGTCATCGGCTGGGTCGTCTACCTGATCTGGATCGCTGTGATCGGCATCGCGACATCCAACAGCGTCAACCTCACCGACGGCCTCGATGGTCTTGCAGCTGGCGCCGGTGTGTTCGTCGTCAGCGCTTACAGTCTGATCGCGTTCTGGCAGTTCAAGCAGTCCTGCACAGGCGCGGGCACCGGCGCCGAAGCCGACGCCCTCGCCGCCTGCTATCAAGTGCGAGACCCCTTCAACCTCGCGATCGTCGGTGCATCTTTTGCCGCAGGTCTCATCGGGTTCCTCTGGTGGAACGCGCCCAAGGCGAAGGTCTTCATGGGTGATGTCGGATCGATGGCCATCGGCGGTGTGATCACCGCGATGGCGATCCTCACCCGCACCGAACTTCTGCTCCTGGTAATCGCCGGTGTCTTCGTGCTCTCCTCGGGCTCGGTGATTCTGCAGCGCACCTACTTCAAACTCACCCGAGGCAAGCGCCTGTTCCTGATGAGCCCGTTCCATCACCATCTGGAGATGCGCGGCTGGCCGGAAGTAACCATCGTCGTTCGACTGTGGATCATCTCAGGTCTTCTCGCCATCTCGGCCGTGGGCCTCTTCTACGTGGAATGGCTCACTCTGGTATGAGTACTGCGCGTCTGGATGCACTGACCAGCTGGCACGCCGACTGGAAAGGCCTGCGTGTCGCCGTACTCGGCTTGTCGGTCACCGGGTTCTCTGCCGCTGACACGCTCACCGAACTCGGTGCAGAGGTGCTCGTGCTCTCGGAATCAGCATCAGAGGAGTATGAGCGTCTCGTGCCGGTGATCGGTGCGAATCTCGAACTCGGCGCGCTGAATGAGGTGCCGCAGGCGCTTCGCGACTTCGACCCTGAGGTCGTTGTGGCTTCGCCCGGCTTCTCGCCGTCGCATCCGCTGATCGTCTGGGCGCAGGAAGTCGGCATTGCCCTGTGGGGCGATGTAGAGCTGGCGTGGCGCGTGCGCGACAAGGTCGTGCGCGCAGATGGCACACCCGCTGACTGGGTGCTCATCACCGGCACGAACGGAAAGACCACCACCACCCAGCTGACGGCGACGATGCTCGCCGAGGGCGGGCTGCGTGCCGCGCCGTGCGGCAACATCGGCATTCCCGTTGTGGATGCGGTACGCGATCCGGCCGGATTCGACGTGCTCGTGGTCGAACTCTCCAGTCACCAGCTCTGGTACATCGGGCAGAGCAGCAGTGCGGGTGAGCTCGTGCCGCACTCGTCTGTGTGTCTGAACCTTGCTGACGATCATCTGATCTGGCACGGCAGTGCCGCGGCATACCGCGACGCCAAGGCCTTCGTCTACCGCAACACCCGCGTCGCGTGCGTGTACAACAAAGCAGACCTGGCGACGCGCCAGATGGTGGAAGACGCCGAGGTCTCGGAGGGAGCGCGAGCGATCGGCTTCGACCTCGGTGTGCCCGGACCAAGCGATCTCGGTGTGGTCGACGGCATCCTCGCCGACCGGGCGTTCCTCGACGACCGCAAGAACAGCGCGCTGGAGTTGACCACGATCGACGATCTCGAGCGCGTCGGACTCGCGGCTCCGCACATGGTGCAGAACATTCTGGCGGCCAGCGCGCTCGCGCGCGCGCTCGGCACGTCGCCGGAGGCCATCCGCCGTGCTCTGGAGACGTTCCAGCTTGATGCCCACCGCATCCAGATCATTGCGAGTCACCAGGGTGTCACCTGGGTCGACGATTCTAAGGCGACGAACCCGCACGCCGCAGCGTCGTCGTTGCGCGCATACCCCGGCGCTGTGTGGGTAGTTGGCGGCGATTTGAAGGGCGTCGACCTCTCCGATCTGGTGGCGGATGCCGGGCGCTCCGCGAGCGCAGCGCTCATCATTGGTGTCGAACGCGCCGAGCTGGTCGCGGCATTCGAGCGACACGCGCCCGCAGTCCCGGTAATCGAGGTGGTCACTGGGGAGACTGAAGATGTCATGACCCGCGTGGTAGAACTTGCCTCGGGGATCGCTATCGACGGGGGAACGGTTCTACTGGCCCCCGCCGCGGCATCCTTCGATCAGTTCACCAGCTACGAGGATCGCGGCCACCGCTTCGCCGAGGCGGTGCGCAGATGGATCGACCGGGGGAGCGCCGATGACGCAGGTAGCCCGCCCACCCCGCTCTGAATCTCGAGGGCTCGCCGCACGCGTCTCGCTGGGGCGGATCTTTGTACCGCCGTCGAGCGAGTTCCTTTTCATCGCATCCACTGCGCTGCTGCTGACCGTCTTCGGCCTCATCATGGTGATCTCGGCGACGAGCGCCACTGAGTCCGGTGTCATGGACACCGCGCTCAAGCAGTCGATGTTCGCCGCTGTCGGCATCCCGCTGATGTTCCTGGTGAGCAGGCTCCCCATCGGTGTTCTGAAGAAGATGGCCTGGCCCGCGCTGATCGGCGCGACGCTGCTGCAGCTGCTCGTGTTCACGCCGCTCGGCATCGAGGACGCCGGAAACCGCAACTGGATCGACCTCGGTGTGATCTCTATGCAGCCTTCGGAGTTTCTGAAGCTTGCCCTCGCCCTGTGGATCGCATACGTGCTGCTGCGCAAGAGAACGTTGCTGGGCATCTGGCGGCATGTGTTCATCCCCGTGATTCCTGTCTCGATACTGGTGATCGGCGCAGTCATGGCCGGTCATGACCTCGGCACGGTGATGGTGCTCGTACTGATCCTGCTCGGCTGTCTGTTCTTCGCGGGCGTGAAGCTGCGACTGTTCATCCTTCCGGTGCTCCTCGGCGTCGTTGGAGTCGTGGTACTGGCCGTCCTGAGCCCCGATCGCATGCGACGCATTACGGCCGTATGCACCGACATGGCCAACTACGAACACGACTGCTACCAGTCGATCCACGCGGTATGGGGGATGGCGAACGGTGGTGTGTTCGGCCTCGGCCTTGGTAACTCGCAGGAGAAGTACGGCTGGCTGCCTGCCGCATCCAATGACTTCATCTTCGCCATCGTGGGCGAGGAGCTGGGGCTCATCGGATGCATCGTGGTTCTCGCGCTGTTCACATTCTTCGCCATCGGCGCGTTCCACATCATGCGCAAGACCTCCGACCCGTTCATCCGGGTCGCGGCGGGTGGCATCACCGTATGGATCATCGGTCAGGCGCTCATCAACATCGGCGTCGTGATCGGCATCTTCCCGGTGCTGGGTGTGCCGCTGCCGTTCATGTCGCAGGGCGGTACGGCACTTCTGTCGGTACTGCTCGCCTGTGGTGTGCTGCTGGCGTTCGCTCGCACGATTCCTGCAACGGAGCGGGGTAAGGTCACCAAGTGACCTCGTACCTCCTCGCAGGCGGCGGAACCGCCGGCCATGTGAACCCTCTCCTTGCCGTTGCCGATGGGCTGCGTGCGCGAGATCCACGAACCGACGTGCTCGTGCTCGGCACGAAGGAGGGGCTGGAGGCCCGCCTCGTCCCTGAGCGCGGGTACGAATTGCTGATCGTGGACAAGGTGCCATTCCCCCGCCGGCCGAACAAACAGGCAGTGGGCTTTCCCGGACGCTTCCGGAGGGCGATCGCTCAGGTGCGGGCGCACATTCGCGAACACGACATCGACGTGGTGGTCGGCTTCGGTGGCTACGCGTCGGCGCCGGCCTACATCGCGGCACGTCGCGAGCGAGTGCCCTTCGTCGTGCACGAGGCCAACGCGAAGCCGGGCTTGGCAAACGTCCTCGGCGCGCGCTGGGCGGCTGGCATCGGTGTCGCATTCGACGGCACGCCGCTCAAGGGCAGCGAAGTCGTCGGTATGCCGTTGCGACGCGAGATCGTCGACCTGGATCGAGCCGCTACGCGCGCAGAGGCGGCCGAGCACTTCGGGCTCGATGCGGCGCAGCCCATTCTGCTGGTCTTCGGCGGCTCACTGGGAGCGCTGCGGCTCAATGAGGCCTTCGCCGACTCTTGGCAAGATGTGCGCGCGGCCGGGTGGCAGTTGCTGCACGTGACGGGGGAGCGCAGCGACCTCATCGACCCCGCTGCTCCCGGATACGTCATGCGTCGCTATGTCGACCGGATGGATCTCGCCTTCGCACTCGCTGACCTGATCGTGTCGCGCGCGGGCTCGGCGACGGTCAGTGAGATCAGTGCTCTCGGCCTCCCCGCCGTCTATGTGCCCTACGCGGTCGGAAACGGAGAACAGCGCCTGAACGCGGCCTCTGCCGTCGACGCAGGAGCGGCGATCCTGCTCGAGGACAGTGGATTCACCGGCGACACGGTGCGAGACAGCATCGTGCCACTTCTCGGCGACCGCGCGCGGATCGAGCGTATGGCCGCTGCTGCGGGGAACGTGGGCATCCGCAC
The DNA here is from genome assembly GCF_059445345.1 of Microbacterium sp. Y355. Lineage (NCBI taxonomy): Bacteria > Bacillati > Actinomycetota > Actinomycetes > Micrococcales > Microbacteriaceae > Microbacterium > Microbacterium sp. Y355. The sequence continues at coordinate 99,846 of NZ_JCAIUD010000001.1, forward strand.
CGGCACCGAGAACGTCATTGCGATGATCGACCGCGCGCTGCGCGACTGACCTGGGCGCGCAGCTCGAGCGGCGTGCCAGGGAGCCGCTGTCAGGGCAGCGAATTAGGATGGACGAGACATGATCAGACCTGACCTCTCCCTTCCGATTCCTGAATCCATCACCTCTGCCCACTTCATCGGGATCGGTGGATCTGGCATGAGTGGACTCGCGAAGATGTTTCTCGATGCTGGCATCCGCGTGTCCGGATCGGATCGCGCAGACAGCGACAGCCTGCGCGCTCTCGCAGAGGCTGGGGCGACTGTTCACGTCGGTCACGATGCCGCTCATCTGGGCGATGCAGACACCGTCGTGCACACCGGTGCGATCTGGCCGGAGAATCCAGAGTTCGTCACGGCGAAGGAGCGTGGACTGCACGTCATTCACCGTTCGCAGGCACTGCACTGGCTCATCGGCGGACGGCGCCTGGTATCGATTGCCGGAGCTCATGGCAAGACGACGTCGACGGGCATGATCGTCACTGCTCTGCAGTCGCTCGGCGCTGACCCAAACTTCGTCAACGGCGGCGTGATCGAGCAGCTCCGTGCTTCGAGTGCGTCCGGTGCCGACGACCTCTTCGTCGTCGAGGCTGACGAGTCGGACGGCACCTTCCTGCTGTACGACACGGCGATCGCTCTGATCACGAATGTAGATCCCGATCATCTCGATCACTTTGGCTCTGATGAGGCGTTCCACGACGCGTTCATTCGCTTCGCCGACGCGGCGAGCGAGGCGGTCGTGATTTCCAGCGATGACGCAGGCGCGCTGCGGGTAACTGCCGGCCTCTCCCACCAGAACGTGATCACTTTCGGCGTAGCACCGGATGCCGATGTGCGACTCACCGATATCTCAACGGCTGGCCCCGTCTCCGCCACGCTCACTCATGCCGGGAAGAGCGCGCACATGCAGCTCGCCATGCCTGGCGCACACAACGCAGTCAACGCCGCTGGGGCCGTCGCTGTGCTCCTCACATTGGGATATGCGCTCAGCGAGGCCGTGCGTGCCGTTGAGGGCTTCGCTGGCACGGTGCGACGCTTCGAATTGCACGGCGTCGAGCGCGGCGTGAGCGTCTTCGATGACTATGCACACCACCCGACCGAGGTGAAGGTCGCGCTCGAGGCCGCCCGCAGCGTCGTCGGCAGCGGTCGCATCATCGCGATCCAGCAACCGCACACATACTCGCGCACGCAGCACATGTACCGCGAGTTCGCTGAAATTCTCGAGACATACGCTGACCACACCGTCATGCTGGATGTCTACGGCGCCCGAGAAGACCCTGTTCCCGGCGTCACCGGCGAGCTGGTCAGCGGCGCCTTCGCTGATCAGGAGCACGTGCACTACGTTCCTGACTGGCAGGCGGCCGCGGACTACACGGCCACCGTGGCACGGGAGGGTGACTACGTCATCACGCTCGGTTGCGGTAACGTCTATCTGCTCATTCCGCAGGTGCTCGAGTCGCTGCGAAAGACCGTCGAGGACTGATCGATGCGTCGTCCGGCACCGCTTCCGACCACGCCAGAGCCGGAGGAGCAGCCTGCACAGGCTCGCCCATCTCGCTTTGCACGTTTCACGCGTGAGGCGCAGGTTGAGGCGGAGTCGGTGGCCCCGCGCGATCCTGTGGATCTCCATAAGCCGAACTCGTCTTCGGCGGAGACCGCGGCAGATGTCGCGGCTGCTGAGCCGCATACGCTTAAGGGACTGACCGCTCGGGATGTCTGGCGTGCGGCCCGCGCGCGTCGCAAGACGTTGCGGGCGGAGATCCGCCGATTCACCCAGCGGTCTCGTCGTCGTCGGCTGATCTGGCTCGGTGCGCTGGGCGCCGTCGTGTTGCTCATCGGCGGAAGCGTGGCTGCCGCATACAGTCCGCTCTTCGCCGTGCGCAAGGTCACAGTCGTCGGCGCATCCGTTCTTGATCCAACCGCGGTAGAGGCAGCGCTCGCCGATCAGATTGGCACGCCGATCGCGCTTGTCGACGACAACGCGGTGAAGGCGGCCCTGGTCGCATTTCCGCTGATCGAGACGTACGCGCTCGAGGCCAAACCCCCACACGATCTCACGCTTCGTATTGTGGAGCGCACACCGATCGGGGTCATCGCGTCGGATGCCGGGTTCACGCTCGTCGATGCGGCAGGGGTCGCACTGTCGACGACGCCTGACCCTCCGGCCGGGCAGCCGGTGATCGAAGTCGCAGACGGGACGACATCTGCGGCCTTCAAATCGGTCGGTCTGGTGGTCAGGTCGCTGCCGCCAGAGGTGCGTACGAACCTGACCGCGGTGCAGGCGAGCACCCAGGACGACGTCACGCTGACACTCTCCAGCGGAGTGGTCGTCGTGTGGGGGAGCGCAGAGCGCTCCGACAAAAAAGCCGTGGTACTGGCATCTGTGATGACGGCGAATCCGGGCGCCCACACGTACGATGTGTCCTCGCCGGACGCTGCCGTCGCCGGCTGAGGCCCGTTCCGGGATGGAAACCAGCGACACGCCCGTGTCGCTGCGCGTGCGCGCGCAGAGTGCGCCTACCGTCAATCAGAGAACGCAATACCGGGAAATACTTTACACCTCTAGTTGAGGTTTAAAGTTCACACTCTTTCCAGGCTCAACATATCGGAGGCCGGCCATGAGCCAGAACCAGAACTACCTCGCCGTCATCAAGGTCGTCGGCGTCGGCGGTGGCGGAGTCAACGCCGTCAACCGCATGATCGATCTCGGCCTTCGTGGAGTCGAGTTCATCGCTGTCAACACCGACGCACAGGCGCTGCTGATGAGCGACGCCGACGTCAAGCTCGATGTGGGCCGCGAGCTCACCAGGGGTCTCGGCGCTGGTGCTGACCCCGAGGTCGGCCGTCGCGCTGCGGAAGACCACGCCGAAGAGATCGAGCAGGCACTTACGGGTGCTGACATGGTCTTCGTCACCGCTGGTGAAGGTGGCGGCACCGGCACCGGTGGTGCTCCGGTCGTCGCACGCATCGCAAAGTCGATCGGCGCGCTGACCATCGGTGTCGTCACGAAGCCGTTCTCCTTCGAGGGCCGTCGTCGGCAGAGCCAGGCTGAGGCCGGCGTCGCGAAGCTCAAGGAAGAGGTCGACACCCTCATCGTCGTGCCGAACGACCGTCTGCTGGAGATCAGCGACCGCGGCATCTCGATGATTGAGGCTTTCGCCACGGCAGACCAGGTGCTCCTCGCCGGTGTTCAGGGCATCACTGACCTCATCACGACCCCCGGTCTTATCAACCTCGACTTCGCCGACGTCAAGTCAGTCATGCAGGGTGCCGGATCTGCTCTCATGGGTATCGGTTCTGCCCGCGGCGCTGACCGCGCAATCAAGGCTGCTGAGCTTGCTGTCGAGTCTCCGCTCCTCGAGGCATCGATCGAGGGCGCGCACGGCGTGCTGCTATCGATCCAGGGCGGTTCGAACCTCGGCATCTTCGAGATCCACGATGCCGCGGATCTCGTCAAGGAAGCAGCTCACCCCGAGGCGAACATCATCTTCGGAACGGTCATCGACGACACCCTCGGCGACGAGGTGCGCGTCACCGTCATCGCGGCTGGTTTCGACAACGGAGGACCCTCGCTGCGAATCGACCCGATGGTGGTCTCTCGCCCAGCGGCGCCCGCACTGCCGGAGGTCGCGCTGTCGGACTCGGGTGAGCAGAGCACCGCGAAGGATCCCGAGGCCACACAGCCTGCCCCGCGCATCGCCACGACCAGCCTGGAGCCGGCGTTCGCCGACGATGACATCGACATCCCTGAGTTCCTGAAGTAAATTGACTGACCTTGCTGCGCGGCTGTCCGCGATCGACTCACAGATCGCGGATGCCGCGCGCATCGCCGGGCGGGATGTCGCTGACATCACCCGAATCGTGGTGACGAAGTTTCATCCAGCATCCCTCGTGAGTGAGCTGCACGCCCTCGGCGTGCGTGACGTCGGCGAGAACCGCCAGCAGGAGCTTTCTGCGAAGGCAGCCGAGCTGGAACTCGACGGCCTGCGTTGGCATTTCATCGGGCAGGCGCAGACGAACAAGGCTGCCACGATTCGCCGCACTGCTGATGTCGTGCATTCCGTCGACCGAATCAAACTCGCGGACTCACTGCACCGAGCGGCGGAGGATGGTGACGTGCTCGACATGCTCGTGCAGGTCAATCTCACTGACGATCCCGGTCGAGGTGGAGTCGCCCCCGATGAGGCTGAGCGCTTCGCCGAACACATCCTCACGCTCCCGTCACTGCGGCTGCGTGGAGTGATGGGTGTTGCGCCGCTCGATGAGGCTCCTGCATCCGCGTTCGCTCGCCTGCGCGGCATTGCCGACAGCATCCGGCGTGTCGAACCGGATGCCACCTGGATCTCCGCCGGCATGACCGGCGACTTCATCGAGGCGATCGCTGCGGGTGCGACACACCTGCGGATCGGCTCGGCAATCACCGGACCCCGGCCCGACCGGGGTTAACCTCGAAACAGATCAGCCCATGCCAAACACGGAGGACACGATGGGAAACCCGCTGAAGAAGACCATGGTGTACTTGGGCCTCGCCGACGAGGAAGAGGCCTACGAGGAGGAGCTTGCTCCGACGCCTGCACGTGCACATCGTGAGCGTGATCGCGACCGCGATCACGAGCAGGATGAGCCCGCTCCCGCGCCGGTGACTCCGCTGCGTCGTCCGGTCGCTGTTCGTCAGCCCACGGCTGGCACGGTCAACGAGATCCTCACGGTGCACCCCAAGCAGTACCGCGACGCCCAGCTGATCGCGGAGAGCTTCCGCGAGGGCATTCCGGTGATCATCAACCTGTCCCAGATGAGCGATGCTGATGCACGCCGTCTGATCGACTTTGCGAGCGGTCTCTCCCTGGGGCTTTACGGCCGCATCGAGCGGGTCACCAGCAAGGTGTTCCTGCTCTCGCCGGAGAACATCGCTATTTCGGGTCACGGTGGCATTGCGCACGCAGATCCGGAACCTGCGGGCTTCGATCAGTCCTGAACCGTGACAACGCTGGTCTCCGTGATCGCATCGATCATTCATCTGATCCTGCTGATCTACATCTTCGTGCTGTTCGCGCGTCTCATTCTCGAGTACATCCCGCTGTTCAATCGTGAGTGGCGCCCCAAGGGCGCCGGTCTTATCGCAGCCGAACTCGTGTACACCGTGACCGATCCTCCTATCCGGATGTTCCGACGCTTCATTCCTCCGTTGCGGATCGGGACTCTCTCATTGGATTTCGGATTCACTCTCACGATGCTCGGCGTGCTGATTCTGATGTCGATCGTGCGGGCATTCATCTACGTGTAGCCCCCGCCCCATGCGTGCATATATGACTGCTCACATCGCGTCGTCGGCGAGCGGGGACTATGCTTGCACCCAGGCGTGCGCCCCGGGTACGCGCCGAATCAATACCGAGCCATGCTTCAGTCACTGGCCACAGAACTCATCGAAAGAGGAGCCGAGAAAATGGCACTGACCCCGGATGACGTCGTCACCAAACAGTTCCAGCACGTCCGATTCAAGGACGGCTTCGACCCGGATGAGGTTGACGACTTCCTCGACGAGATCGTCGTCGAGTGGCGTAAGGCTCTCGAAGAGAACGCTGAGCTGAAGGCAAAGCTCGCCTCTTACGAGTCTGGCGAAACGCCGGCCGCTGCCGCACCTGTCGCAGAAGAAGCGCCTGCCGTCGTTGACGAGGTTCCTGCCGCCGTTGTCGCTGAATCGGTGTCTGTTGCTGCGGAAGCTCCTGTCGCCGCGGCTCCGTCCGACGCGACCGGTTCGACCACCGCTACTGCCGGCATCATCGCACTCGCTCAGCGTCTGCATGACGAGCACGTTGCCGAGGGCGAAACGAAGAAGAACCAGCTGATCACTGACGCTCAGACCGAGGTCGACCGCATCCGCACTGAGGCGCAGGCCCAGCAGCGCGAAGAGTCGGCCCGCCTCGAGCGCGAGCGCAACACGTTGGAGGCTCGCATCACCGAGCTCCGCAACTTCGAGCGCGACTACCGCACGCAGTTGCGTGGGTACATCGAGGGCCAGTTGCGCGACCTTGATGAGAAGGCGAACTCGACGGACTCCACGCCGGTCTCCGCGATCGGTCTCTAGGTCGTCCCCTTTGCCAGGACGTCGCCAGATTCGTCGGTCGGCGGCCGGTATTATTGTCGCGGTTCTCGCGGCAGTGGTGCTGGCCGCCGATCAGTTTGTGAAGTACCTCACAGTTGAGAACCTTCCGCTTCATGAAGTGGTGCCGGTTCTCGGTGACTTCCTCCAGCTGTACTACGTGCGAAACCCCGGCGCGGCATTCTCGCTCGGCAGCGAGGTGACGTGGATATTCACGATCGCGCTCGCGATCGTTGCGGGGATCATCATCTGGAAGGCCTTCGGGTTGCGCTCGCGTCTGTGGGCGGTCGTTCTCGGCTGTCTGCTGGGCGGAGTGCTGGGAAACCTCACTGACCGACTGCTGCGTGAGCCCGGATTCGGTGTCGGGCACGTTGTCGACATGATCTCGATGCCGTGGATGATGCCGGCGATTTTCAACGTCGCCGACATCTTCATCGTCTGCGGCATGATCTCTGTCGCGCTGCTGGTCGTGCTCGGACTCCGTTTCGACGGCACCCGTGAGAAGGACGATGTCGCTCCCGCGGCAGAGGCTGATTCGGATGCTGCTGATTCGGATGCTGCTGATTCGGATGCTGCGGGTTCGAGTGCCGCGATCGATGCATCCGTCGCTGTCGAGGCTGTTGACGCTGATTCTGACAAAGGCGCCTGAGCGTGGAGTCGCGATCATTGCCCGTTCCTGACGGGCTGGAAGGTGCCCGCGTCGACGCGGCTCTGGCAAAGATGCTCGGCTTCTCCCGAACATTCGCGGCCGAGGTTGCTGAGGCGGGAGGCGTGAGCCTGGACGGCGCCACGCTCGGAAAATCCGACAGGCTTCGCGCCGGTGGATGGCTGATCGTGGAGTGGCAGCCGAAAGAAGAGCCGAAGATCATTCCCATCGTCGTTCCCGAACTCGGGATCGTCTACGACGATGACGACATCATCGTGGTGGACAAGCCGTCAGGCGTCGCCGCACACCCCTCCCAGGGTTGGGAGGGCCCGACTGTGCTCGGTGCTCTCGCCGGGGCAGGATTCCGCGTGGCCACCAGCGGCGCTGCCGAGCGTGCAGGCATCGTTCATCGGCTTGACGTCGGCACGAGCGGCCTCATGGTCGTCGCAAAGAGCGAATCGGCGTACACAGCCCTGAAGCATGCGTTCAAAGAGCGTACGGTCGAGAAGATCTACCACGCGGTCGTGCAGGGGCATCCTGATCCGCTCGCAGGCACGATTGATGCGCCGATCGGACGCCACCCGAGCCATTCGTGGAAGTTTGCAGTCACGCCTTCCGGTAAAGACTCTGTGACGCACTACGAGACGCTCGAGGCGTTCCCTGGAGCGTCGCTGCTGGAGATTCACCTGGAGACCGGGCGCACTCACCAGATTCGCGTGCACATGGCCGCCCACCGGCATCCCTGCGTCGGTGATCCTCTCTATGGGGCCGACCCGACGATCGCGGCCAGGTTGGGACTCACCCGCCAGTGGCTGCACGCTCACAAGCTCGCATTCACGCACCCGGCAACGGGGGAGTGGGTCGAGTTCGAATCGCCATACCCTGACGACTTCGTGCACGCTTTGGATGTTCTGCGCGGCGACTGACTCGCGCTGACTGACGCGGAGTGGCATCCGCTTGTCTGCAGCGTCCGGCACACTGTCTTCATGAGCATGACGGTGCGCCCAGCGACAGTGTTCGACGACGTCGCGACGCTTGTCGGGCCGAAGAAACCGACCTCCAACGTGTGTTTCTGCCTGAGCTACCGAATCGGAAGCAAAGAGAACAACGCGCTGCGAGGCGATGCCAGGGCTGAGCGGATGCGGAAGCTGTGCGATCACGACCCGCCGCCGGGGGTGATCGCTTACCTCGACGACGAGCCTGTGGGATGGGCGGCGATTCATCCGCGACGTGACACGAGTTTCGCGCGAAACCGATTGATTCCAGACGTCGATGACCTCGATGTGTGGTCACTGTGGTGCTTTCGGGTGCGCCCTGGCTATCGCAAGCAGGGGGTGATGCACTCGCTGATCGAGGGCGCCGTCGCATATGCGAAGGACCGCGGCGCACCGGCCGTGGAGGGGTACCCGGTTGACAATGCGGGAGAGCGAGTCGACTTGACGATGATGTATGTCGGCACCAAATCGCTGTTCGAGAAAGCGGGATTCTTTCAGGCCGCGGAGACAAGTTCAGTGCTCAACGGATTCCCTCGCGTCGTGATGAGGCTGGATCTGTCGAAGTCCGCGAAGAAAGTGTGAACTGTCCGGGCGGTGGCGGGCAATACCCAGTGTGAGCACAGACAACGAGATCATCGCGCGGTCGCTCGACGAACCAGGAGCCTTCTCCCAGATCTTCGAACGGCACGTTCGCCCCGTCGGTGGGTACATTCGGCGACGGGTCGGCACGGATGCCGTCGATGATGTCCTCAGCGAGACGTTTCTTGTGGCGTTCCGGCGTCGAGCTTCGTTCGACGGTGCCTGGGAATCGGCATTGCCGTGGCTACTGGGGATCGCGACGCGGCTGGTCAAGAGTCACCGGGCCGCAGAGGCGCGTCAATGGCGCGCTTTCGAGGCGTCTTCTGGTGCGGCGATGCCGAGCGGCATACCGCACGTCGAGTCTGACGACCAGCTCGATGCGCAGGCAGCCTTGCGCGGCCTCGCACCACGGATCGCAGCGTTGTCGACGAAGGATCGAGACACCCTGTTGCTGTACGCCTGGGGAGATCTGACCTACGAACAGGTTGCAGCGGCGCTTGGCGTGCCCGTCGGCACGGTGAGGTCTCGTTTGAATCGCGTTCGTCGCAAGCTCGCACCTCCCGGGTCGCACGGTGCGTCCCGGCTGACCTGGATGGTGAAGGAGGAGAGCGATGTCGCTTACGGAACGAGTTCGTGAGATCGGCGCCGATGAGGCGCAGGCAACAGACGAGAACATCCGAATGGCGCGGAATGCGCTGACGCGGGAGATTGCGCGGAGTCGACGTCCGGAGCGGGTGCGTCGCACAAGGCGCCGCTGGGCGGGAATAGGAATCGGCGGGTTGGTGGCCGGCGTCGCAGCGACCGCCATCGTCGTGGGGTCGGTGGTGGCTCCAGTGGAAGCGCCGAGTGCGTCGGCGGCCGAGGTGTTGAACGAGGCGGCGGATGCCACGCTGCACGCCTCCGTGCTCGATCCGGCTCCAGGACAGTACATCCGCATCCAAGAGGTGTCGACGCAGACGCTGGGCTGGACTCCGGATCCAAGCGCTGCCGAGCGGGGATTTCTCGACAGTCGCGGCTCGGCGACGGAAGCGACGGTACGCGAGACTCGATCGCTGTACGTGCCTGCGGATCGGGCGCAGGACTGGGTGGAGGACTACGACGAGTCGACCGAGATTCTCTCGATCTCCGGTCCCGAGGCGGACGATGCCCGAGCCGTGCTCGAGTCCGAAGGAGCTGGACCGGGAATGGGCGTGCAGGTGTATCCAGGCGGCGTCTACAGCCTGACCGGTGTCGGTGCCGAAGGGGTCGAACCGGAGGACATCCACTATTTCCACCGCAATGCGTTGGACTGCTATTACGACGACATGCCGCGCGACGCCAAACTTTTGGTCGAGTGGCTCGACACCTACGACCACGAGTACCTGTCATCGTGTTCGCCGCCGCGGCTCGGCGAGCCAATTGAGTTCAACCTCGCGCCCGCGGAGCTGCGGGCTGCGATGTTCCAGGCGCTCGCGCTCGTGGATGGCGCCGAGGTGGTGCGAGTGGACGGCGATATCACCACGATCGCCTTCCCCGAGGGCGGCGAGAGCGACTGGATGCAGACAGTCGATGTGGATACGACAAAGGGGCTGATAGTCGGTCGCGGTGATCTTGAGGAGGGCAGCTGGTCCAGCAGAGTTATCGTGACTGTCATCGATGAGATCCCGGCATCCGTGAAGATTCCCTGACGGACACGCGTATGACCGTCCCCGTCGTCGACGCGGCGCCGTAGCTGCAGCATCCGATCGGGCTGTCCCGAGATCAGGAGCTATTACCGAGATCAGGAGGTTTCCGGGGAAATCTCCTGATCTCGGGACGACCTCCTGATCTCGGCGCTACTCCATATCAAAACCTCGACGTCTGTGCCCCGACGTAGACTCGAATACGTGGCATCCGACTCCTTCGTTCATCTTCACGTGCACAGCGAATACTCGATGCTGGATGGCGCCGCGAAGATCGCCTCCATGACGAAAGCGGCCGCTGATTACGGCATGCCGGCCATCGCTGTCACCGATCACGGCAACACCTTCGCGGCCTTCGAGTTCTACAACGCGGCGAAGAACGCCGGAGTGAAACCGATCATCGGGCTCGAGGCCTACGTCACTCCGGGCACCCACCGCAGCGACAAGACTCGAGTGGCCTGGGGCTCGCCCGATCAGAAGCGCGATGACGTGTCCGGTTCCGGCGCGTACACCCACATGACCATGTGGAGCCAGAGCACAGAGGGCATGCACAACCTGTTCCGCCTCAGCTCACTGGCGAGCTTGGAAGGGCAGTATTTCAAGCCCCGCATGGATCGTGAGCTCCTGCAGACCTACGGCAAGGGGCTTATCGCCACGACCGGATGCCCGTCCGCCGAGATCCAGACCCGCATTCGTCTCGGCCAGTATGACGAGGCTCGCGCCGCGGCAGCCGAATTCCAGGACATCTTCGGCAAAGAGAACTACTTCGCCGAGATCATGGATCACGGACTCTCCATCGAGCGTCGTGTGATGACGGACCTACTGCGACTGTCGAAGGACCTCGGCATTCCGCTAGTCGGCACGAACGACTCGCACTACACGCACCAGCACGAGGCAGACGCTCACGAAGCGCTGCTGTGCGTGCAGTCCGGCTCGACGCTCGATGACCCGAACCGCTTCAAATTCGACGGCGACGGGTACTACATCAAAACCGCGCAGGAGATGCGTCAGCTCTTCCGCGACAACCCGGAGGCATGCGACAACACCCTGCTGATCGCAGAGCGCTGCGAGGTCGAGTTCAACACCTCGGCGAACTACATGCCACGCTTCCCTGTGCCAGAAGGTGAAACCGAGGACAGCTGGCTGATCAAAGAGGTCGAGGCAGGGCTCCACTACCGGTACCCGTCCGGCATTCCGGACAAGGTTCGCAAGCGTGCCGAGTACGAGACCGACATCATCCTGCAGATGGGGTTCCCCGGCTACTTCCTCGTGGTCGCCGACTTCATCAACTGGGCCAAGAACAACGGCATCCGCGTTGGTCCTGGTCGTGGTTCCGGTGCCGGCTCCATGGTCGCCTACGCGATGAAGATCACCGACCTCGACCCGATTGAGCACGGACTCATCTTCGAGCGCTTCCTCAACCCTGATCGCGTCTCGATGCCTGACTTCGACGTCGACTTCGATGACCGGCGCCGCGGCGAGGTCATCGACTACGTCACCGAAAAGTACGGCTCAGAGCGGGTGGCGCAGATCGTCACCTACGGCACCATCAAGTCAAAGCAGGCGCTGAAGGATGCCGGGCGTGTGCTCGGCTTCCCGTTCAGCATGGGCGATCGACTCACCAAGGCGATGCCGCAGCCCGTGATGGGAAAGGACATGCCGCTGACCGGCATGTTCGACTCCGCGCATCCGCGCTACAAGGAAGCCAGCGAATTCCGTGCGCTTATCGAGACCGATCCGGAGGCGAAGACGGTCTTCGACCGTGCTCTGGGGCTCGAGGGGCTGAAGCGCCAGTGGGGCGTGCACGCGGCCGGTGTCATCATGTCGAGCGAGCCGATCATCGACATCGTCCCGATCATGCGCCGCGAGCAGGACGGTCAGATCGTCACGCAGTTCGACTATCCGTCATGTGAAAGCCTCGGCTTGATCAAGATGGACTTCCTCGGGCTCCGCAACCTCACGATCATCTCCGACGCCCTCGATAACATCCGCGCGAACAAGGGTGAGGATGTCGATCTCGAACACCTCGAGCTCGACGATCAACCGGCGTACGACCTGCTCTCGCGCGGTGACACACTGGGTGTGTTCCAGCTCGACGGCGGACCGATGCGCTCACTGCTTCGGCTGATGAAGCCTGACAACTTCGAGGACATTTCAGCCGTCATCGCGCTGTACCGACCTGGGCCCATGGGTGCGAACTCGCACACCAATTACGCCCTGCGCAAGAACAACCTGCAGCCGATCACCCCGATCCATCCTGAGCTTGAAGAGCCGCTCAAGGACATCCTGGACACGAGTTATGGCCTGATCATCTATCAGGAGCAGGTCATGGCGATCGCGCAGAAGGTCGCAGGCTTCAGCCTCGGTCAGGCAGATATTCTCCGCCGCGCGATGGGTAAGAAGAAGAAGTCCGAACTGGACAAGCAGTACGAGGGCTTCGCAGGCGGCATGAAGGAGCGCGGCTTCGGCGAAGCAGCAGTCAAGGCGCTCTGGGAGATTCTGCTGCCCTTCTCGGACTACGCCTTCAATAAGGCGCACTCCGCCGCGTACGGTCTCGTCTCGTACTGGACCGCGTATCTCAAAGCGCATTTCCCGGCCGAGTACATGGCCGCGCTGCTGACGAGCGTCGGCGACTCCAAAGACAAGATGGCGATCTACCTCAACGAGTGTCGCCGTATGGGCATCAAGGTACTGCCGCCTGATGTGCGCGAGTCGATCAACTTCTTCGCCGCAGTCGGGGAGGACATCCGCTTCGGCCTCGGTGCTGTGCGAAACGTCGGCAGCAACGTCGTCGATGGCATCGTCGAATCGCGCAAGAAGGAGAATTTCGACTCCTTCCACGACTTCCTCAAGAAGGTGCCGCTGCACGTCTCGAACAAGCGCACCGTCGAATCTCTGATCAAGGCTGGCGCCTTCGACTCAATGGGCGACACGCGTCGTGCGCTCATGGAGATCCATGAGGATGCCACAGAAGCAGCCGTCGATCAGAAGCGCAAGGAAGCTCAGGGAGCCATCGGCTTCGACTTCGACAGCCTTTATGACGCTGTGGAAGAGACGATCCCGGCGAAGGTTCCTGACCGGCCGGAGTGGATCAAGAAGGACAAACTCGCCTTCGAGCGCGAGATGCTCGGGCTGTATGTCTCCGACCATCCGCTCGCGGGGCTAGAGGTTCCGCTCGCGAAGCACGCCTCTATTTCGATCCACAATCTGCTCGCCTCAGAGGACCTCCAAGACGGCGACCAGGTCACCGTCGCGGGGCTTGTCACCAGCGTTCAGCATCGGGTGGCGAAGGCCAGCGGAAATCCCTACGGCATGATCACCGTCGAGGACTTCAACGGCGAGGTCACCGTGATGTTCATGGGCAAGACCTACACCGAGTACCAGCACACGCTGCAGCAGGATGCCATTCTGGCGGTGCGCGGACGCATCTCGCGCCGTGACGATGGACTGAACCTGCACGGGCAATCGGCATTCAGCCCAGACATCGGCTCCTTCGATACCGCGGGTCCCCTCTCGCTGGTTCTCGCGGAGCAGCGTGCGACCGAGCGGGTGATGCATGATCTGGCAGAGGTGCTGCGTCGACACAATGGCGAGACAGAGGTCATTCTCCGGGTGCATCGCGGTAGAACGGCCAAGATATTCGACGTGCCGATGCCGGTAAAGGTAACTGCCGATCTATTCGGTGACCTGAAGTCGTTGCTGGGTCCCGCCTGCCTCGGCTGAGGCGCCATCCGAAGTCACGCAGACGAGGCGTACGGGCGCACCAGGTAATATCGGGACGCGTTGGACGCGCCGGATCCGATGGTGCGCACCAAATGGAAAGGATCTCGCTTCATGAGTACTGATTCCCCTGACGAGCCCTTCAACGACGAGCCCTTCAACGACGAGCCCTTCAACGACGAGGACGGCGTCCTCTATGACGAAGAGGTCGCACCGGAGTACGGCATCCTCGGCTTCACCCTGCGCGAGATTCTTGTCGTCGCAGTGTGGTTGGTCGCTTTCATCACTTCGTTCTTCCCGCTGTACCCGCAACTGAGCAGCAGCACCATCTGGATGGCGGGGATCTCCTGGATCCTGCCGATCGGGCTGCCCACCGTTGCCGTATTCCTCATTGTTCTGCGCAGGCTCTCCCCTGAGGGAATCCGCCGAGTCGGGTCACTGGGTATCGATCAGTTCGCATCAGTCGCGTTCTCCGTTTCCGCGATCTCCTGGGCGAGTGCTCAGTGGGAGATCTTCTCTGCAGGGGCGGGGCGGGGCTACTTCACGTTGAGCTGGGTGACGATCGTGCAGTCCATCGCGATGCTGGCACTCGTCGTACTCACGGTGTTTGCGCCGCTCATCCCTGGGCTGCGTGAGGACTTCCGTGGCCGCTTGGTCACTCTCTCGCATCGCAATGCGAACCCGGTGCGCCCGGTCATCGCGCGGCCGCGCCCTGCCCCGGCCGACTCGGTCCCGGCCGACTCGGTCCCGGTCGGCTCGGTCCCGGTCGGCTCGGCCCCGGCGGGCTCGGCCCCGGCGGGCGAGTCTGTTGAAGGACGCGCGACCGATGACAGCGCGCTTTCTACCGCAGACGAGCCTGTGCTCGACGCGGAGCCATCCATGCAGAACGACACCGACGAGATCGCGCATCTCGGCTTGGCGAGCAGCGTGCCGTTGACATCACATGCATCGGGTGGGGAGCTCGGCACGGTGAACGATGCCGGGGAAAGCGGCTACGTTCCCAGCTATGCCCGCTCGTCACGCGGTCAGGACGAAGCAGAATCGGATGCCGCGCCGGTAGCCGATGTTGAGCCGGCAGCGAATGCCGAGCCGGTGGCCGAAGTCCAGCCGGCAGTAGGTGCCGAGCCTGCAGTGAATGCTGAGCCGGCAGCGAACGTCGAGCCGGCAGTCGAAGTTGAGCCGGTGGGCGAAGTTGAGCCTGCGGCCGAAGCTGAGCGAGAAGAGCCGTACGCGCAACCCATCGCTGACGCACAGCCGTTCTGGGCGCTCGCGCCCACCGAGCGCGATGTTTTCGATGCGCGTGGCGAGCCGCTATTCCGGATCGGCCCGGATGCCTGGGCTCTCGTCATCGAAGACCGTGGCGGTGCCTACGTGGTTCGCCATGACGACGGGCGCATCGGTTACCTGCACGACATTGAAGACATTACGAAAGGCTGAAGTGCGCACGATTGATCTGCGAGGGCAGCAACTCTCGCCGGCAGACATGCTCGCCGCCGCTCCCCGCGCCACGCAGGCGCGGGCGGAGGCATTGGAGACCGCAGCGCGGATCGTGGAAGACGTGCGTGCACGCGGCGAGGACGCCCTGCGGGAGCAGGCCGAGCGATTCGACCGCGTCACCGGCCATGCCATTCGCGTTCCCGCCGAGCACATCGCGGAGGCGCTCGCATCCGTCGATCCCATCGTGCGCACGGCACTGGAAGAGGCGATCCGCCGAGTGCGCCAGGGCTCTGCAGCACAGGTGCCTGCATCCCAAACCACAGTGATCGGGACGGGAGCCCGGATCGTCCAGCGCTGGCAGCCTGTCAGCCGCGCCGGCGTGTACATTCCGGGCGGCAAGGCTCCGCTCGCCTCGAGTGTCGTGATGAACGTGGTTCCCGCGCAGGTCGCCGGCGTCACCAGCATCGCACTCGCCTCCCCGCCGCAGGCGGACGGACGGATCCACCCGAACATCCTCGCCGCGGCCGGCCTCCTCGGTGTCTCGGAGATCTACGCCATCGGAGGAGCTGGCGCGATCGGCGCTCTTGCATGGGGAGTCCCGGCCATCGGGCTCGACCCTGTCGATGTCGTCTCCGGCCCGGGCAACAACTACGTCGCCTCCGCCAAGCGTGCAGTCGCCGGAGTCGTCGGCACCGATTCCGAAGCCGGCGCGACAGAGATCCTGATCGTCGCGGATGCTGCGGCGGATGCGCGTCTGATCGCTGCTGACCTCGTGAGTCAAGCGGAGCACGACGAGCAGGCATCCGCTGTTCTCGTCACCGACGATGAAACGCTGGCTGAGCGTGTGGTCACAGAGGTTGCAGCGTTCGCGGCAGCGACCCGACACAGCGAGCGTGTCGCGGTGTCTCTGGCAGGTCCGCAGTCGGCGATCGTTCTGGTCGATGATCGCGCCATGGCGACGGCGTTCAGCAACGCCTATGCCCCAGAACACCTCGAACTGCACCTTGTCGATGCAGAGGCCGCGGCATCCGATTTCACCAGCGCAGGCGCGGTCTTCGTGGGAGACCAGACGCCGGTGAGCCTGGGCGACTACATGGCGGGAAGTAACCACGTTCTCCCGACCGGAGGGCAGGCGCGCTACGCGCCAGGTCTCGGCGCGTACACGTTCCTTCGCCCGCAACAGGTGATCTCCTACGATCACGCCGCCCTGGCCGCGGTGCGCGCCGGGGTCGTTGCGCTAGCGAACGCTGAGGTGCTCCCCGCTCACGGCGAGGCCATAGATGCACGGTTCGTATCCGAGTCCGTACAGGACTGAGCGAGTACGCTGTAACATCATGCACTGCCCCTTCTGCCGCCATCCCGATTCGCGCGTCATCGACTCTCGTACGAGCGACGATGGCCTCTCTATTCGTCGGCGCCGGCAATGCCCGGAGTGTGGCGGTCGTTTCAGTACGACCGAAACCGCCAGTCTCAACGTGATCAAGCGGTCGGGCGTCATGGAGCCGTTCAGTCGCGAGAAGGTGATCGCTGGCGTTCGGAAGGCGTGTCAGGGACGCCCGGTGACAGAAGCGGACCTCGCTATTCTGGCTCAACGAGTCGAAGAGGCGGTGCGTCAGACAGGCGTCTCGCAGCTGGACGCGAATGAGATCGGCCTGTCGATTCTTGGGCCTCTCCGGGACCTCGACAAGGTCGCATACCTGCGCTTCGCGAGTGTTTACCAGGCGTTCGAGTCGTTGGAAGACTTCGAGAGCGCCATCGGTGATCTGCGTGCAGATCATGCAGCGGCAGGGAAATAGCCCGCCGACCGGTAATCTGGCAGGGATGTATCCGCTGCTCTTTCGCGCCGTTCTTTCGCGCTTCGACCCCGAGTTCGCCCACCACGCCGGGATGGTGGTGATCCGTGTGCTCGGCGTTCCGCCATTCTCATGGGTTACGCGCGCGATCACCGCGCCACCCGCAGAACAGAAGGTGAGCGCGCTGGGGCTCACCTTCGATTCGCCTTTCGGCGTCGCAGCAGGCTTCGACAAGAACGCTGTCGGCGTGCGGGGTTTTGCGGCGCTCGGCTTCGGCCACGTCGAGGTGGGCACCCTGACGGCGATCCCGCAAGACGGCAACCCCCGGCCGCGTCTGTTCCGTTTGGTGGCGGATCGTGCCGTCATCAATCGGATGGGCTTCAACAACGAAGGGGCGGATGCCGCGGCACATCGCCTGGAGAAGCTGCGGCGCCGTCGCCCGAAGACGGTCATCGGCGTCAACATCGGCAAGAGCCGTGTCGTCGAGGTGGAAGATGCAACGGCCGACTACGTCGCGAGCGCGAAGAAGCTCGCACCGCTGGCTGACTATCTGGCGGTCAACGTCTCCTCGCCGAACACGCCTGGCCTTCGCGGCCTGCAAGCGGTCGAGACGCTGGCGCCGCTACTTCGCGCGGTGAAGGATGCTGCAGGGGTCACGCCGCTGTTGGTAAAGATCGCGCCCGATCTGCCCGACGAAGAGATCACCGCAATCGCGCGGCTCGCCGTCGCCGAGGGGCTCGACGGGATCATCGCGCACAACACCACGATCGACCGTGAGGGACTCACAACGGATGCCGCTGTCGTGGAGGCGGCGGGTGCTGGCGGGCTTTCTGGGGCGCCGCTGCGCGAGCGCTCGATGGAGGTGCTCCGTGTGGTCCGCGCCGCCGTGCCGAATGAGTTCTGTGTGATCTCCGTCGGGGGAGTGGAGACGGCATCCGACGTGCGAGAACGGCTGGACGCCGGTGCCACCCTCGTGCAGGGATACACCGCGTTCCTCTACCGCGGGCCGCTCTGGGCGCGTCAGATCAACCGCGGCTTGCGCCGGGGCTGAGCCGCCGCGTCACTCCGGGTACTGGCGGCGCTTGACCTGAGGCTTGGGCAGACGCATGAAACGCATCTGGAGCGAGCGCATCGCGGCATACCAGCCGAGACCCTTCTCCAGCCGGTCTTTGCCGAACTTCGCTGCGGCCTTCCGCTTCACGCGCATGCCGAGCAGGATCATGTCGATCACTGCAACGACGATGAACGCCCACAAGCCGGCGAACGCGAAGAACGAGAATGTGGGGTCTGGCACGAGCGAGACCAGGATGACGACGACCATGAGCGCCATCACCCATTCGGAGACATGCCAGCCTGCATCGACGTAGTCGCGCACCCAACGGCGCTGCGGCCCCTTGTCACGCGCAGGAAGGTATCGGTCCTCACCCGCTGCCATCCCGGCCTGGGCGCGATCGCGCTGCTCGCGCAACTGCAGCTTCGCTGCGGCGCGGGCTTCTTTGGTGTCAGCCACGAGGGGGCGACGACGGGCAGCTTCCTGCTCGGCGCGACTGGGCGTCGGCCGTCCCTTGCCGACGGCCGGCGTCTCGGCGGAGTCGTCGGGTGTCGATGGGGTGGAAGTGGCCACGAGGCTCCTCGGGTAGAGAACAGGGATCGGCCTTAAGATTACTCGCATGACATCCGTCCAGCCCAATGCAGACCCTGCCATCGAATCCGCTGTCGCTGAGGCAGTGGCCATCGGCATCCCTTCAGCGCTGTCCGATCTCGGTGATCTGGTGCGAATTCCCGGTATTGCCTGGCCGTCGTTCGACCAGACACAGCTCGTGCGCAGTGCGGAGCATGTTGCGGCACTCGCCACCGAAACGGGTGTTTTCGACGAGGTTCGCGTGCTCCGCGCTGCGATTGCAGGCACAGACGAGTTCGGTCAGCCCGCAGTGCTCGCGACGAGGGCAGCACGCGGCGGCAAGCCCACGATTCTGCTGTACGCGCACCACGATGTGCAGCCTCCAGGAGCCGACGAGCTCTGGGAAACGCCTCCGTTCGAACCAACCGTGCGTGACGGCCGGCTCTACGGGCGAGGCGCTGCGGATGACAAGGCTGGGATCATGGCGCACATCGCCTCGCTACGCGCCGTCTCCGAAGTACTCGGCGATGACCTCGATCTCGGTGTCTCGATGTTCATCGAGGGGGAGGAAGAGTACGGCTCCGCCTCTTTTGCACAGTTCCTCAGCGACAACCTCGATGCCCTTCGTGCCGACGTCATCGTGGTTGCCGACTCCGGCAACTGGGATGCCACGACACCCGGCCTTACCGTCTCGCTGCGCGGGAACGCACGCTTCACGCTGAAGGTGCGGACTCTTGAGCACGCCTCACACTCCGGCATGTTCGGGGGAGCGGTGCCCGACGCGATGATGGCGACCGTCCGATTGCTCTCGACCCTCTGGGACGCAGATGGCGCCGTGGCGGTCGAAGGGATGACGCAGCGCGACACGCCCACTCCGGAGTACTCCGAAGAGACGCTGCGCGACGAAGCAGGGCTGTTGCCTGACACGGCCCCGATCGGGCGGGACAGCATCCTCAGCCGAATCTGGAACAAGCCAGCCGTCACCATCATCGGAATCGACGCGACCGACGTGGCTTCGGCATCCAACACCCTGCTCCCTGAAGTGAGCGTGGTCATCAGTGCGCGCGTCGCACCGGGGCAGTCTGGCGAAGAGGCATACGCGGCACTCGAGCAGCACCTGCGCTCGAATGCGCCGTTCGGAGCTGAACTCACATTCTCCGACATTGATCTCGGCAACGGATTCCTTGTCGACACCAACGGCTGGGCGGTCAGTCTGGCTCGCCAGGCCATGGCAGACGGATACGGAGCGGACCCGGTGGACCTCGGCGTCGGCGGATCGATTCCGTTCATCGCCGATCTGGTGCGGGAGTTCCCCGCTGCGCAGATTCTCGTCACTGGGGTGGAAGACCCGCACGCGCGTGCGCACAGCCCTAATGAATCTCTGCACCTCGACACATTCCGGCACGCAGTCGCGACGGAGGCGCTGCTTCTGACCCGCATGAATGAGATCACTCTCTGATCAACCCGACTTCGGCGCCGTATCGCGCGGCCGAAGGTAGAATCAGAGCAACCAGCCGCGTGCGTGCGGCCTGTCATAAGGAGCGACATGAGCGACACCACACTGACCACGGAGACCTCAACGGCCCACGGCATCAAACTGACTGATGCTGCGGCGACCAAGGTGAAGAACCTTCTCGAGCAGGAGGGACGTGAGGATCTGCGTCTGCGCGTCGCAGTTCAGCCGGGCGGATGCTCTGGCCTCATCTACCAGCTCTACTTCGACGAGCGCTACCTCGATGGCGACGAGACCGTTGATTTCGATGGCGTCGAGGTCATCGTCGACAACATGAGCGTGCCTTACCTCGATGGCGCATCGATTGATTTCAAGGACACGATTTCCGAGCAGGGGTTCACGATCGACAACCCGAATGCTGGCGGTAGCTGCGCCTGTGGAGACAGCTTCCACTGAGTGTCAGCCGTGCCAAGCCTGCGTGGTTGGCATGAATCAGGTGTGAGCTTGCCCTAGACTTGGCTAAGCCCTGTCCGCGATATTGAAAGGTGAATCGTGCCCTCGAAACGCCGCCTTCGTTGGGCCGCAATTCCAGTAGGAGTTGCGGCAGCCGTGGTTCTGGCGGGATGTTCTCCCACCGAACTACACGGATTCCTCCCGGGCTTCGTGGAAGACGGCACTGCCGCCACGAACCAGACCGACCGTGTTGCGGGACTCTGGGTGAACTCCTGGATTGTTCTCCTCATTGTCGGCATGATCACGTGGGCGCTGATGGGGTGGGCCGCAGTCGCGTACCGTCGCCGCAAGGGCCAGACCGGTCTGCCGGTGCAGATGCGCTACAACATGCCGATCGAGATCTTCTACACGATCATCCCGTTGATCCTCGTCATGGGCATGTTCTTCTTCACAGCCCGCGACCAGGCGTCGATCGAGACGCAGTGGGACGACCCGGATGTCGAGATCACCGCGATCGGCAAGCAGTGGGCGTTTGACTTCATGTACGCCGGCGAAGACGACGATCTGTCTGACGCAGTGTGGACCATGGGCGTTCAGGCTCAGGCTGACGCGAACGGCGACGTCGACGTCGCAGAGCTGCCGACGCTGGTGCTCCCCGTCGATCAGAAGGTGCACATCAGCCTGCAGTCGCGTGATGTAATCCACTCGTTCTGGATCATTGACTTCCTCTACAAGAAGGACATGTACATCGGGAAGGACAACTCCTGGTCCTTCATCCCGACGCGTGTCGGCGAGTATGCCGGCAAGTGCGCTGAGCTCTGCGGCGAGTACCACTCGATGATGCTCTTTAACGTGAAGGTCGTAGAGCAAGACGAATACGACGCGTATCTCGACTCGCTTCGCGACGAGGGCAACACGGGCGATATCACAGACGCTTACGACCGTCTCAACAACTTCCCGGGCACTGGCGCATCCACGTCCGAGACGGACTCCGAGGAACAGGGAGAATAAGCCTCATGTCGACCAATTCCGCAACCGGAGCGCGTCCTACCGCCACACCGGCACGTCAGGCAGCTCTGCTGAGCTCCTCGCGTACCGAGCAGAAGGGCAACATCGTCGTCAAGTGGATCACGTCCACTGACCACAAGACGATCGGGTACATGTACCTGATCGCATCTGTGCTGTTCTTCCTCCTCGGCGGTGTGATGGCTCTCATCATCCGTGCCGAGCTGTTCGCTCCTGGGATGCAGATCGTCCCCACGAAGGAGCAGTACAACCAGCTGTTCACGATGCACGGCACGATCATGCTGCTCATGTTCGCGACGCCACTGTTCGCCGGCTTCGCAAACGCGATCCTGCCGCTGCAGCTCGGCGCTCCTGACGTGGCGTTCCCGCGTCTGAACGCCTTCGCATTCTGGCTGTTCCTCTTCGGCTCGATCATCGCCGTCGCCGGATTCCTCACGCCGCAGGGTGCAGCCTCCTTCGGATGGTTCGCTTACCAACCGCTCGCGAACGCGACGTTCTCGCCGGGCGTGGGTGGAAACCTGTGGATGGTCGGCCTCGGCATGTCCGGTTTCGGCACGATCCTCGGTGCGGTGAACTTCATCACCACAGTCATCACCATGCGCGCTCCTGGCATGACGATGTGGCGCATGCCGATCTTCTCCTGGAACGTTCTCGTCACCAGCCTGCTGATCCTGATGGCATTCCCGGTTCTTGCGGCCGCGATCTTCGCAGCAGCTGCCGACCGCATCCTCGGTGCACACATCTATGATCCGGCCAATGGTGGCGTGCTTCTCTGGCAGCACCTGTTCTGGTTCTTCGGTCACCCTGAGGTGTACATCATCGCGTTGCCGTTCTTCGGCATCGTGTCGGAGATCTTCCCGGTGTTCAGCCGCAAGCCGATCTTCGGCTACAAGACGCTGATTTATGCAACGATCGCGATCGCGGCGCTCTCGGTTGCCGTGTGGGCGCACCACATGTACGTGACCGGCGGCGTGCTGCTGCCGTTCTTCGCGCTGATGACCATGCTCATTGCGGTGCCGACGGGTGTGAAGATCTTCAACTGGATCGGCACGCTCTGGCGAGGGTCCGTGACCTTCGAGACGCCGATGGTTTTCGCCCTCGGCTTCCTGGTGTCGTTCGTCTTCGGTGGTCTGACCGGTGTCATCCTCGCGGCTCCGCCGCTGGACTTCCACCTCAGCGACTCGTACTTCGTCGTCGCTCACTTCCACTACGTGGTCTTCGGCACCGTCGTGTTCGCCATGTTCGCCGGTTTCTACTTCTGGTGGCCAAAGTGGACCGGACGCATGCTCAACGAGCGTCTCGGTTACGTGCACTTCTGGATGCTGTTCATCGGCTTCCACATGACGTTCCTCATCCAGCACTGGTTGGGCGTCGACGGAATGGTGCGTCGCTACGCGGACTACTCGGAAGCTGACGGCTGGACCTGGGGCAACCAGGTGTCGACCATCGGTGCGATTATCCTTGGTGCCTCGATGCTGCCGTTCTTCCTGAACGTCTGGATCACCGCGCGCAAGGCGCCCAAGGTCATGGTCAACGACCCGTGGGGCTACGGTGGATCGCTCGAGTGGGCGACTAGCTGCCCGCCGCCGCGCCACAACTTCACGTCGATCCCGCGCATCCGTAGTGAGCGTCCTGCGTTCGATCTGAACCACCCTGAGGCTGCAGAGCACCCGGTTGAGGCACCCGTGCCTGTACTTGCCGGTGCGAGCGGAGAGGCCAAGTAAGCCATGCGTTCAAATGTTGTTCTCTGGTGGGTCCTCACCGTCTTCTTCCTCGTCGTCGCCGCGACGTACACCATCTGGCACATCGTTGCGTATCCCGAACTCGTCGGTGCCGCCAAGGTGGAGTGGGTCGGTTCGGTAGCACTGCTGTTCGCTGCCTTCATGGGCGCGATGGTCGCCGTTTACCTGCAGCGTACGCACAAGGCGCAGGGTGGAGAGCTGCCGGAAGACATCCTCACCGCCGATATCGACGACGGCGATCCTGAGCTTGGTGAGTACAGCCCCTGGTCATGGTGGCCGATCATTCTCGCCTCATCCGCAGCAGTGTTCCTCGTCGGCATGGCCGTCGGTCACTTCCTGCTGCCGATCGGTGTAGCGATCTTCGCGGTCGCCATCGTCGGCTGGGTGTACGAGTACTACCGCGGACACTTCGCTCGCTAAGTTCTGAGCAGTCTACGAAGAAGGCCCCTGGATGAGTCCAGGGGCCTTTTTCGTGTGCGGAGTGGTCACGCGGGGCCGGGAGGTGTCGCAGTTGGTCGCCTCGTGCGCGCGGATGCGGCAATCTGCGACCCTCGCCGAGGGGACGCGGCGGCGGGCGGGGCCGGGAGGTGTCGCAGTTGGTCGCCCCGTGCGCGCGAATGCGGCAATCTGCGACCCTCGCCGGGGCGCGGGGCGCTACCGTGGTTGGGCGCGCCCCGCCCTTCAGGAACGAGTGCGGATGCGCGGAACGCCCGTGAGTGGGTCGACTGGGCGCCGATGGATGCCGTCGTGATCCTCCACTGGATAACCCTCGCGTACCCAGTACTCGAAGCCGCCGATCATCTCACGGACCGGATAGCCGAGCTTCGCGAACTCAAGCGCTCCCTTGGCCCCGGCGTTGCATCCGGGACTCCAGCAGTAGACGACGACGTCGGTGCCAGCCGGGATCTCCTGCGCTGCACGTGAAGCGATCTCGCTGTAGTGCATGTGCACAGCGCCAGGAACGCGTCCCTGAGCCCACGCCTCGTCTGAACGGACATCGATGACCACGACATCCTCTCCGGCCTTCTGGCGGGCATAGAGGTCGCTGGCGTCTGTCTCGTAGGCGAGTTTGGCGGCGAAGAAGTCAGCGCGATCGATCATGGCTTCAGCCTATTGCCCGTCATTCGTGCGGAGGAAGGCTCGCTCCTGTCGCTCAGCGCAGGATTCCCGCCATTCTCCGTGGATAAAGCTATACGAAGAAGGGCCCCGTCCAAATGGACGAGGCCCTTGAGTAGGGGAGGGGAGTGTTACTCGCCCTCCTCCGCCTTCTTCTTGGACTTCTTGACCGGATCAGTGGCAATCACTGTGCTCGGAGTGTTGGGCGTCTCGCCCACGTGCGTCTCCGCAGGAGGTGTCAGCGCGGCGTCAGGGGCGCCAGCACGCTCGTGAGCGCCCTGGATCTCCTCAGCCTCAATGTCAGCCGTGTGAGATGTCACGTGGTGCTGGTGTGCGTCTGCGGCATCCACCTCGGTCTGCGTGAGCGGGGCCAGACGATCCTCGTAGAACCAGCGAGAGACCGACGAGCGCACATTCTCGGTCCACGAGATGCGTCCCTTGGCGTTCGGACGAACGACGAGAGGCTCGTAGTTGTCGATGTCCATGAGCTTCCAGCGGTCGTACTTGTCGACCGGCTGGTGCACCTCGATGAACTCGCCACCGGGGAGGCGGACGATCCGACCGGACTCGTAGCCGTGCAGCACGATCTCACGGTCCTTCTTCTGCAGCGCGAGACAGATGCGCTTGGTGATGAAGTAGCCGAGGATCGGGCCAAGGAACAGCAGTGCCTGCAGCGTGTGGATGACGCCTTCC
The DNA here is from genome assembly GCF_059445345.1 of Microbacterium sp. Y355. Classification (NCBI taxonomy): domain Bacteria; kingdom Bacillati; phylum Actinomycetota; class Actinomycetes; order Micrococcales; family Microbacteriaceae; genus Microbacterium; species Microbacterium sp. Y355. Next base: position 124,917 of record NZ_JCAIUD010000001.1, read on the forward strand.
ATCGTGAGCATGAAGTGCGTCGCGATGAGGTCGGAGGATGCCGCGGCCCACAGGACTGCGTAGAAGATGACTCCCGCAGCGCCGATCGCAGTGCGCGTCACGGCGTTGCGCGGGCGCTGGGCGAGGTGGTGCTCACGCTTGTCTCCGGTGACCCACGCCTCGATGAAGGGGTAGATCGCGACGAGAACGATGAAAAGACCGAGCACGGCGACCGGAATGAGGATGCCGAGCGAAAGCGTGCGCTCCAGGAAGACGATGTCCAGGTGCGGCGGGGCAAGACGCAGCGCGCCATCCGCGAAGCCGATATACCAGTCAGGCTGGGTTCCGGCAGACACGGGGGACGGGTCGTACGGGCCGTATGCCCAGACCGGGTTGATCTGGAAGAACGTCGCGATCAGCACGATGGTGCCGAAGACGATGAACAGGTAGCCGCCCATCTTGGACATGTAGATCGGCATCATCGGGTAGCCCACGACGTTGTCGTTCGTGCGGCCGGGGCCAGCGAACTGCGTGTGCTTGTTGATGATCATGAGCATCAGGTGCACCACGATCAGTGCGATGACCAATAGCGGGAGCAACAGAATGTGCAACGAATACAGGCGGCCGACGATGTCGTCGCCGGGGAACTCACCACCGAAGAGGATGAACGAGGTCCACGTACCGATCAGCGGGATGCCCTTGACCATGCCGTCGATGATGCGCAGGCCGTTGCCGGAGAGCAGGTCATCGGGGAGCGAGTAGCCAGTGAAACCCTCGGCCAGCGCCAGGACGAACAGTACGAAGCCGATCACCCAGTTGAGCTCGCGGGGCTTACGGAATGCACCGGTGAAGAATACGCGGAGCATGTGGATGCCGATACCAGCCACAAAGACGAGTGCCGCCCAGTGATGGATCTGGCGGACCAGGAGGCCACCGCGCAAATCGAAGGAGATGTGCAGTGTCGACTCGAGGGCGGCAGACATCTCAATGCCACGCATAGGTGCATACGCACCCGTGTAGTGGGTCGGAACCATCGACGCGTCGAAGAAGAACGTCAGAAAGGAGCCGGAGATGAACACCACGACGAAGCTCCACAGAGCAATCTCGCCGAGCATGAACGACCAGTGGTCGGGGAAGATCTTGCGACCCAGCTCCTTGACGAAGCCGGAGATGCTGGTGCGCTCATCGATGTAGTTCGACGCTGCGCCGATGAATCGGCCTCCCAGAGGGGCGTTGGTGTCCTTGTCCTCTTTGGACAGCGTTGCGGTACTCAATGGCGCTCCCAGAAGCTCGGGCCGACAGGTTCGGTGAAGTCGCTGCGTGCGATGAGGTAGCCCTCATCGTCGACGTCGATCGGCAGCTGCGGCAGCGGGCGGGCCGCCGGGCCGAAGATGACCTTTGCGTGGTCGGTCACGTCGAACTGCGACTGGTGGCAGGGGCAAAGCAGGTGGTGTGTCTGCTGCTCGTACAGAGCGACAGGGCAGCCGACGTGCGTGCAGACCTTGGAGTACGCGACGATGCCGTCGTACGACCAGTCCTTGCGGTCCTCGGCCTCGATGAGCTGCTCAGGGCGCAGGCGCATCATCAGCACGATCGCCTTGGCCTTCTCTTCGAGGTAGCCGTCGTGGTGCGACAGTGAGGCGAGATCTTCCGGAATCACATGGAAAGCGGAGCCCAACGTGACATCCGCTGCGCGGATGGGAGTGCCGTCTGGGTCGCGCACCAGGCGCTGCCCCTTCTCCCACATCGTCTGCTTCAGCAGTACGACGGGGTCGCCTGCAGTGGGATCTTCCGGTGTGCTGTGCGGCGCAAGACCGCGGAAAAGTGTGACACCAGGAATGATCGATGCAACGACCGCTGCGATCAGCGAGTTGCGAATCATCGTGCGTCGACCGAACCCGGATTCCTCGTTTGCCGCTGCGAACGCCTGGATGGCAGCCTCGCGTGTCGCGTCAGTGCCACGCGTGGGGTGGCGCATCTCGATGTGTTCCTTGTCGGACATCAACGCCTTCGACCAGTGAATGGCGCCGATACCGATGCAGAGGAGTGCGAGAGCGATTCCCAGACCGATGAAGAGGTTGTTGTACCGGATCGAAGCCAGGGAGCCATCTTCGATCGGGAACAGCATGTATGCAGCGACTGCCCAGATGCTGCCAGCGAGCGACAGATAGAACAGGGTGTAAACCGTGCGGTCCGCGCGCTTCTCAGCCTTGGGATCCTTGTCGGTCATCCGCTCGCGGTGAGCCGGCAGGCCCGGGTTCTGCACGGGATCGCTGACTGCGACACCCAGCCCCGGAGAGGGCCGGTAGGCCCTGTCAAGAGCCTGCGAGTCGTCGTGTGCCATGGTGCTCCTCGTACGTTCCTTCTCGATGATTAAGCGTTAGTTGGACTTCGCCGTGATCCACACGGTGATCGCGACTAGGCCGCCGATGCCGAAGATCCAGACGAACAGGCCCTCAGATACGGGACCCAAGTTTCCGAGCGTGAAGCCGCCGATCGACACCGCGTCCTGCTGGAAGAGCAGCGCGGAGATGATGTCGCGCTTGTCTTCGTCAGACAGGTTCATGTCACCGAACACAGGCATGTTCTGCGGGCCGGTGACCATGGCTGCGTAGATGTGCAGGGCGCTCGTGTTGGCGAGTCCGGGGGCGTACTTGCCCTCGGTGAGCGCGCCACCAGCGGCGGATACGTTGTGGCACATCGCGCAGTTGACGCGGAAGAGCTCAGCGCCGTGCGCTACATCGCCGCCACCATCGAGGATCTCGTCCGACGGGTAGGTGGGGCCAGGTGCTTCGCTCTGCACGAAGGAAGCCATGGCTTCGATCTGTGGCTGCGTGAACTGTGCCGGCTTCTGTGGCGCCTGCGGGCCCTGCATCTGCAGGGGCATGCGGCCAGTGGCGAGCTGGAACTCGACGGAAAGTTCGCCGACGCCGTAGAGGCTCGGACCGTTGTCAGTTCCCTGCAGGTCAAGCCCGTGGCAGGTTGCACAGTTGGCCTGGAACAGCTTCTTGCCGTCCTCGACGGTGAGCTGTGTGCTCGCCGTGGGCTGCGTGTCTGTGGAGGCGATTGCCGCGGATGCTCCAGCGTAGATTCCGCCGGTGATGAGGAGACCAGCTCCAATCAGCGCCGCAGCGGCCAGGGGGTTACGACGTCCAGTTGAGCGACGCTTCTTCTCTCGTGCCATTTCGCAGGTCAGCTCCGCTCTTATTTCAGGAAGTAGATGACGAAGAACAGCACGATCCAGACGACGTCAACGAAGTGCCAGTAGTAGGACACAACGATCGAGGAAGTCGCTTCCTTGTGCGTGAAGTTCTTCACTGCGAACGCGCGGCCCATGATGAGTAGGAACGCGATGAGTCCGCCGGTGACGTGGATGGCGTGGAAGCCAGTGGTCAGGTAGAAGGCCGAGGCGTAGGCGTCAGCCTGGATCGGCATGCCTTCGGTGACCAGCGTTGCGTACTCCCAGACCTGACCGGAGACGAAGATCGCGCCGAGCACGAAGGTGAGCCAGAACCACTCGGTCATTCCCCAACCGAACAGGCGGCGACGGCCTGCGCCGTTCACCTGGCCCTTCTTGATGCGGTAGGACTGGAGGTCCTCTGCAGCGAACACGCCCATCTGGCATGTGAAGGAGGACAGCACCAGGATCGCGGTGTTGACCGCGGCGAACGGAACGTTCAGCAGTTCGGTGCGGTCAGCCCACAGCTCGGGAGAGGTGCTTCGGAGGGTGAAGTAAATCGCGAACAAACCCGCGAAGAACATCACCTCGCTGCCGAGCCACACAATGGTGCCGACAGCTACCGAGTTCGGGCGCTTGATGGTTCTTGCCGCCGGGGCATAGGTCGCTGAGGTGGTCACTCTTCCATTATGGCCGATACGCGAGCGTGATTCTTGCATCCGTGCCACCCGTTTCGCTGTTCACCGACTTAGGGGAACCTAAGAACCACCTGCGAATACTCGGTGAATTCAACGAAAAACAAGGATGCACTGCCGCGGGGCGGGTGCGCAAGGATTTTATTCACGCAGATAGGATCACTCACATGGCTGATTCCCTGACCTGGCCCGATGTGCTCACCACTCTCCTGGAACGACGCGACCTCAGCGTCTGGGAGTCGACCTGGGCCATGCGCCAGGTGATGCAGGGTGACGTGTCTGACGCCAAACTGGCCGGATTCCTCATCGCACTTCGTGCCAAGGGTGAGACGGTCGACGAGATCGTCGGCTTCCGCGACGCCATTCTCGAAGCGGCGGTCCCGCTTCCGGTCTCACCCAACGTTCTGGACATCGTCGGCACCGGTGGCGATCGCTTCGGCACGGTGAACGTTTCCACAACCGCGGCGGTCATCATCGGCGCGACGGGCATTCCGGTTGTGAAACATGGCAACCGCGCGGCGAGTTCTGCTTCGGGCTCATCGGACGTGCTCGGCGCGCTGGGGCTTCAGCTGTCGCTGTCTCCAGCGGACGTCGCGACGGTTCTGGACCGCACCGGCATCACGTTCGCGTGGGCTGCGGCGTTCCACCCCGGTTTCAAGCACGCAGGCCCTGCGCGTGCTGAGCTCGGCGTTCCGACGGTATTCAACATGCTGGGTCCACTGTGCAACCCGGCGCGTGCGGAGGCGAACGCCGTTGGTGTCGCTCAGCTGGAACGAGTGCCGTTGATCACGGGTGTGTTCCGCACTCGTGGTGCTACGGCGCTCGTCTTCCGTGGGGACGACGGCCTCGACGAGCTGACCACCACCGGTCACAGCCGCATCTGGGAGGTCACTCGTGGTGACATTCACGAGCACGATCTCGATCCGCGCGACCTCAGCATCCCCACCGCGCAGATTGCCGATCTCATCGGAGGCTCACCAGAGCACAACGCCGGTGTCCTGCGGGACACCCTGGCAGGAAAGAAAGGTCCGGTGCGCGACATCGTGCTGCTGAACGCAGCTGCGGGCATCGTCGCGTTTGAGTTGTCGCAGGATGCGGCGCAGGTGCAGCGACCTATCCTTGAGCGTCTGCGCGACGGCTTCGCTAGAGCTGAAGCGGCGGTTGACGATGGCAGCGCGGCGGCGAAGCTGGAAGCGTGGGTGGAAACCACCCGCGAGCTCGCCTCAGCCTGAGACATCATGGATCCCGTTGACGCTCTTCTTGAGATCGCGACGCTGCTCGAGCGTGAGCGCGCATCGCGCTATCGAGCCAAGGCGTTTCGTCAGGCTGCGGCCACACTGAAGGGGCTGCCGGATGCGGTGAGAAATGACCCAACGCGCCTGCGCGCAGCGAAGGGCATCGGAGAGTCCACGTTTGCTGTTATCCGACAGGCTCAGGCCGGGGACGTGCCTGAATACCTGATCGAATTGCGCGGCAAGGTGGAACCGGAGCGTGTTTCTGAGCTGCGCAGGAAGCTGCGCGGAGATTTGCACTCGCACACCGAATGGTCAGACGGTACGACTTCCATCCGCACCATGGCAGAGGCTGCCCGAGCCCTCGGGCACGATTATCTCGCGATCACCGACCATTCGCCGAGGCTCACAGTCGCCAGAGGATTGTCTGCGGAGCGGCTGCGCGAACAGATCCCTCTGGTGCGCGCCGAGTCTACGGATGCGTTCACGATGCTGGCGGGCATTGAGGTCGACATTCTCGATGATGGCGCGCTCGATCAGGAATCTGCGCTGTTGAGTGCGCTCGATATCGTCGTGGCGTCCGTGCATTCCCACCTTCGTATGGAGTCGCGCCCAATGACGGCGCGCATGATCGCCGCTGTCTCGAATCCACATGTGAATGTGCTCGGCCACTGCACCGGGCGGCTCGTGCAGGGAGAGCGGGGAACGCGGCCCGCATCACAGTTCGATGCACGTGCGGTCTTCGACGCATGTGCCGAGCACGGCGTCGCCGTGGAGATTAACTCCCGTCCCGAACGTCAGGATCCACCTGATGAGTTGATCCCGCTGGCGCTGGATGCCGGATGCCTGTTCTCGCTGGACTCGGACGCACACGCGCCGGGGCATCTCTCGCTGCTGGACTATGGTGCGGAGCGCGCGGAGAAGGCCGGGGTGCCGGCTGAACGCATCGTGACGACATGGGGCCTGGAGCGGCTTCGGGCATGGGCGGATTGACCGCCGCGATGTTCGTCGCCTTCCGCCGGGCCGAGTAGCTTCGCTATCGTGCGAGCGCCGCGATGGCTCGATCCATCGATGAGCCGAGATTCCACCGCTCGGCGAGGTCGACGGCGACGTCGGACTCGGCCGGATCGAGTGCGCGGACAGGCTCGGTCGGAGGTGTGATGTCGAGTGCCCTGGCGACCTCAACAACGGTCGGGGCGACATCGAGGTAGGCGGACGCCGCGAGGATCTTCGCTCCCACGCCAGCGCTCATGCCCTCACCCGCAGCCGCGGCGGCCCGGATCTGGGTGAGATCGCCGTGGGTCTGCAGCAGGGTGGCCGCGGTCTTCTCGCCGACACCGGCAACCCCGGGGAGTCCATCGGAGGCATCGCCGCGCATCGTGGCGAAGTCGGCGTACTGCGAGGGGAGCACGCCATATTTCTTCACGACTGTTTCATCAGTGACGACTTCGAGATTGCTCATACCGCGTGCCGTGTAGACGACTCGGATGCCGCGGGCGTCGTCGATGAGTTGGAAGAGGTCGCGATCGCCAGTGACGATGTCGACGGGCATGGTGGCGCGGGTCGCCAGAGTGCCGATGACGTCGTCTGCCTCGTGCTCGGCGACGCCGATGATCGGGATGCCGAGCGCAGTCAGGGACTCGCGAATGAGCGGAAGCTGTGCCTCGAGCGGGTCAGGGACCTCTTCGATGTCGGGCCCGGCGGCGACGACTTCGACGACCCGATGTGCTTTATAGCTCGGGATGAGATCGACGCGCCACTGCGGGCGCCAGTCGTCGTCCCAGCAGGCGACGATGTGTGTCGGCTCATAAAGCTTGACGAGCTTCGCGACGATGTCGAGCAGACCTCGTACGGCGTTCACCGACGAGCCATCGGGGGCCTTCACCTTGTCTGGCACGCCGTAGAACGCTCGGAAATAGAGGGATGCGGTATCCAGCAGCATCAGCTTGTCGCTCATGAGTTCAGCATTGCACAGGCCTCCGACGCGCCGTGATCAGCAGCCGGGTGAGGTCGGGTTCTGTTGGCAAGTGTGGGCGACCAGCGCAGTGTGCGCCTCGAAGATACGGACCTCCTGCGCGGCACCGGTCGCCGTCACCTCGCCGGCGATGGGAAACCAGCCGATGCCGAAGTCGACCGCCGCCGTATATCGAGTGTTCACGTGAGCGGAGAACGTGCCTCGATCAGCGTAGGTATGGCTCGTGTCTGTGGGGGTGAACTGCGCCTGACCGAGCTCATCCCAGCTCTGACCGCCCGCCGCGGTGCTAGCGGTGCCGCCGTCACCGTAGTCGAAGTCATAGCCGGATGGAGTGAAGCGCACGGTGACAGGGAAGCCGAACAACTCGCCGCCGACCGTGTGCTCGGACGCCGTTGCCACGAAGTTTGTCGGCAGTCCGACGACTCCGACGTTGTCGGGCTCGCCGGCTATCGGAGATCCCGACGGGGCGAATCGGGCGACGTCGCTGATAGTGACGGCGGGGATCTCGACGACGTCCTCCTGTTCTTCGTCGGGCTCCGTCTCTGCGCCTTCGAAACAGCGGATGTAGGAGTTCCAATCCTCCAGACACTCGACCAAGTCGACAATGATCGGCTTGGGCAGGGGATCGGCGTCCTGGCCGTCGTTGCCGATCGGCCTGATTGGCGGACGGTCAGAATGGCCCGGTGATCCCGGTGATCCCGGTGATCCGGGGACCTCTTCGGTGCCGCCGATCACGACGTCTTCGCCGTCTGTACAGCCGGTCGTGGCCTGGTCGATTGCCGTGCATCGGGCCTCAAATTCGCTAGCGGGAGCGAGGTATAGGGCGGCCAGGCCGATTGCCAAGACTCCGGCGCTCAGCATGTTGTAGCTGAGGTAGATGTGGCCTTTTCGAGACGGAGTGACGAGTCCGTCAGCCCGAATGTAAGAACCAGCGAGGAGCGTTCTGGGCGATCCTCAGGCACCAGGTTGACTCCGTCGCGATCAGTAAACGTTGTTTTACTCACGTCATTGCACGTCGTGGCCAGAACGACGCCATTACTGGAGTATTCGGTGCCTTCAAAGGCGACAATGATGATCTCGCCGCCGCGAATCTGACCCTTCGCATGCATTTCGCTGAGTGATTCCTTCTCGCTACTCAGGTATTCACCGGTAGTGAAAGCAGAGAGCTGTTCGAAGGTCGCTGGGTCCTGCAGATCGACGCTGTTGAAAGTGGCGATGTAGGCCCGATACACCTCTTCCGCGGCGGCGAATGCCTCTTCCTCTGTCGCGAATGCGGCAGTCGATGTCGGACTCGGAGCGGGTTCAGGCGCGCAGGCGCACAGAGTTCCTGCGGTCAGCGCCAGCAGTGCCAGCATCCGAATCCGGTTCGCCCTTGATCGCAGAAAAGTCACCCGCATACGGTAACGCGAACTCGCGGAATCCCGCCGAAGTTATCCACAACATCATCGTGGGTATTTCTCTGATATTCTGAAGTGTCACTTGTGGCGTGGACATGCGCGCCCAGTGTCGAACAAACCAAATCCATCTGCTCTCCGGCGATGATTCACGCATGCGTGAGCGCCGGGAAGCCCGAGTTTTCACCCACAAGGACAACCTACTAAATGACTACCGCAACGACCGCCCCGGCCACCAAGCAGGTCGCCATCAATGACATCGGATCTGCTGAGGACTTCCTGGCCGCGGTCGAGAAGACTCTGAAGTTCTTCAACGACGGCGACATCATCGAAGGAACGATCGTCAAGATCGACCGCGATGAGGTTCTGCTCGACGTCGGGTACAAGACTGAGGGTGTCATCCCCTCCCGCGAACTTTCCATCAAGCACGATGTTGACCCCAATGAGGTTGTCAAGGTCGGCGACGAGGTCGAGGCTCTTGTTCTCCAGAAGGAGGACAAGGAAGGCCGTCTGATCCTGTCCAAGAAGCGTGCGCAGTACGAGCGCGCTTGGGGCGACGTCGAGAAGATCAAGGAAGACGACGGTGTTGTCACCGGAACCGTCATCGAGGTCGTCAAGGGTGGCCTCATCGTTGACATCGGTCTCCGTGGCTTCCTGCCGGCATCGCTCATCGAGCTGCGTCGTGTCCGCGACCTGACCCCTTACCTGGGCCAGGAGATCGAGGCCAAGATCCTCGAGCTGGACAAGAACCGCAACAACGTCGTTCTGAGCCGCCGCGCGCTGCTCGAGCAGACGCAGTCCGAGTCTCGTACGACGTTCCTCAACAACCTGCACAAGGGTCAGGTTCGCAAGGGTGTCGTCTCGTCGATCGTCAACTTCGGTGCGTTCGTTGATCTGGGTGGCGTTGACGGCCTCGTGCACGTCTCTGAGCTGTCCTGGAAGCACATCGAGCACGCTTCTGAGGTTGTCGAGGTTGGCCAGGAGGTCACCGTCGAGATCCTTGAGGTCGACCTCGACCGTGAGCGCGTCTCCCTGTCGCTGAAGGCAACGCAGGAAGACCCGTGGCAGGTCTTCGCCCGCACTCACGCGATCGGTCAGATCGCTGCGGGTAAGGTCACCAAGCTCGTTCCGTTCGGTGCATTCGTTCGCGTCGCAGACGGCATCGAGGGTCTCGTTCACATCTCCGAGCTCTCCAGCAAGCACGTCGAGCTGGCTGAGCAGGTTGTCTCTGTCAGCGAAGAGGTCTTCGTCAAGGTCATCGACATCGACCTCGAGCGTCGCCGCATCTCGCTGTCTCTCAAGCAGGCCAACGAGTCGGTCGACCTCACCAGCACCGAGTTCGACCCGGCTCTGTACGGCATGCTCGCCGAGTACGACGAGAACGGCGAGTACAAGTACCCGGAGGGCTTCGACGCCGAGTCCGGTGCCTGGAAGGACGGCTTCGACGAGGCTCGCGAGAAGTGGGAGCAGGAGTACGCTGCAGCCCAGACTCGTTGGGAAGCTCACAAGGTTGCGGTTGCCAAGGCAGCCGAGGCCGAGGCCGCTGCAGGCGACGACTTCGCTGCATCGCAGACATTCACGAGTGACTCCGGCGCCGGCACGCTTGCCGACGACGAGGCTCTCGCGGCTCTGCGCGAGAAGCTCTCGGGCGGCAACGCTTAAGCACGCTTTTTCTGGAACGGGTCGTCACCTTCGGGTGGCGGCCCGTTCCGCGTTGGTGGACGTGCTGATCCTCCCTGCGTGACCAAACATTACGTTCGTTTTCGTAACATTGGGATGCGTCCATGACGATGGAGGTATGTTCTCCACCCTCGCTATGCCGCGCGCAGTCGCCGAACCGGTTGCAGCCGGCGCTGCGAACGCCGTTCGACTCGAGAACATCGAGCGCGGCTTCGCGATGCCCGAGGGTCGACGAGAGGTACTCCGTGACGTCGACGTCGACGTTGCCGCGGGGGAGATCGTCGCCGTTATCGGTCCGTCCGGCTGCGGCAAATCGACCCTCCTTCGCCTCGTCGGAGGACTCGACGTCCCCAGCCGCGGAAACATCCTTCTCGACGGTGCGGGTGTCACCGACACCGACGAGCGCACGGCGATCGCCTTCCAGGAGCCGCGGCTGTTTCCTTGGCGCACACTCGCACAGAACGTCGAGCTCGGTCTTCCGCGTGGTACCCGCCGCCGCGCGGGACAGGAACGCGTACGGGAACTGCTCCACCTCGTGGGCCTCGACCACGCCGCCGACCAGCATCCGCGTCAGGTATCGGGCGGAATGGCGCAGCGCGCGTCGCTTGCGCGTGCCCTTGCACGCAACCCCGGTGTGCTCCTGCTCGACGAGCCGTTCGGCGCACTCGACGCGCTGACACGCCTGCGCATGCAAGATCTTCTCCTGAAGATCCACGCCGCAGAGCCCACGACCATCCTTCTCGTCACACATGATGTCGAAGAGGCCCTCTATCTCGCCGATCGTGTGCTGCTGTTGCGCTCACTCGTCGACGAAGCCGACACGGATGCGCCGTCCATCGCGCGCACGATCACCGTGCCCGGCATCCGCCCGCGTGACCGCGCCGATCGCGGCCTCGCGGACCTTCGCGCCGACCTTCTAGAAGGACTCGGCGTCGATACCCACCACCGCATTTCCACTGAGGAGACCCGATGAGCACCATCACCCGCCGAATTGTTCCTGCGATCGCCATCGCCGGAACGATGATGCTCATCGCTACCGGCTGCGTCGCCGGTGAGAATGCCGATGCCGCGAGCACGGATGACGCCACATCCACGAGTGAGTGGTCCTCAGACACGCTCACCGTCGACTTCGCCACGTACAACCCCCTCAGCCTCGTCATCCGCGACCAGGGCATTCTCGAAGAGATCCTCGGCGACGATGTCGATGTCGAATGGGTGCAGTCTGCTGGATCAAACAAGGCCAATGAGCTGCTGCGCTCCGGCTCGGTCGACGTCGGCTCGACGGCCGGCTCCGCGGCGTTGCTCGCGCGTGCGAACGGCTCGCCCATTCAGGTCATCGACATTTACTCGCAGCCGGAGTGGTCGGCGATCGTCGTCGGCCCCGACAGCGGCATCACCTCGCTCGAAGACCTCGCAGGCACCTCGATTGCTGCCACCAAGGGCACCGACCCCTACTTCTTCCTGCTCCAGGCGCTGGAAGAAGGCGGTCTGACGCTGGATGACGTCGAGGTGCAGAACCTGCAGCACGCCGACGGTCGCGCGGCGCTTGACGGCGGATCAGTCGATGCATGGGCGGGACTCGACCCGATCATGGCCGCAGCCGAGGTGGAGTCGGGCGACCAGCTCATCTACCGCAACGTCGACTTCAACACGTATGGCTTCCTCAACGCCACAGAGGACTTCATCAACAACCACCCCGACCTCGCCCAGGCTGTCGTCGACGCCTACGAGCAGGCGCGCGCGTGGGCTCTGGAGAACCCGGAAGAGACCGCTGCGCTGCTCGCCGAGGTCGCGAGCATCGACATCGAGGTCGCGACGACCGTCATCGAGGAGCGCTCGAACCTCGACGTCAACGGAGTCCCCGGCGAAGCACAGCTTGAGGTACTGGAGAAGATTGCCCCCGTGCTCGTCGACTCCGGCGATGTCCAGGGCGGTCAGGCGTCCGTCGACAAGGCACTTGAGACGATCGTGAACGCCACGTTCGCCGAGAAGGCGGTTGGCGGCGAGTGAGCATCCCGGACCAGCGAGTGGTCGTACCCGCAGATTCGCGCGACGCGCTCGATTTCGCAAAGGGCGAGCGCCGTCGAGCGGATGCCGGCACCCGCAGCATCTGGGATCGCACCGGTGCGCGCGTGGCTGCCGGCCTGCTGCTGCCGGTCATCATCTTCGCAGCCTGGCAGTTCGTGACGACAACAGGTCTCGTGCCGCCGTATCGCCTTCCCACGCCGGCATCGGTACTCGCTGCCGGTGTGGAGCTCGCCGAGCGCGGACAACTCTGGACCCACATCGCCATCTCGGTGCAGCGTGTACTGCTCGGCTTCGCAATCGGGTCTGTGATCGGTCTCGCCGCGGCAGGAGTCGTCGGGTTGTCGAAGCTCGGTGACATCCTGCTCAGCCCGACGTTGGCCGCCGTGCGCGCCGTGCCGTCGCTGGCCTGGGTGCCGCTGCTCATTCTTTGGCTGCAGATCGGCGAGGAGTCGAAGGTCACGCTGATCGCGATCGGTGCGTTCTTCCCGGTGTACACCACCGTCGCTTCGGCTCTGCGTCACGTCGATCCGCAGCTCGTCGAGGCCGGTCGCTCGTTCAGTCTGCGCGGGTGGTCGCTGTTTCGCACCGTTCAGCTTCCTGCAGTCGTGCCATCGGTGGTCTCAGGGCTACGCCTCGCCCTCGCGCAGGCATGGCTGTTCCTCGTCGCCGCGGAACTCATCGCCTCGTCGATGGGTTTGGGCTTCCTGCTGACCGATTCGCAGAACAGCGGCCGTGTTGACCGCATCCTGCTGTCGATTGTGTTGCTGGCATTGCTCGGCACGGTCACCAACGGAATTCTCGCGCTGGTTGAGAAGTACCTGCTCAAGAAGTGGGCCTGAGCATGACCGAAGCACGACTGCAGGAGACCCGTGTGTACCCGCCGCCTGCGGCGTTCACTGCGCAGGCGAATGTGAAGGCTGACATCTACGCGACGGCGGATGCTGATCCGATCGCGTTCTGGGAGCAGGCGGCCCGCCGGCTGGACTGGTTTGAACCATGGCACACCGCTCACGAGTGGGAGCCTCCGACGGGCGACGCGATCCCCGCGGCGCGATGGTTCGTCGGAGGCACGCTTAACGTCGCCTACAACTGTGTCGATCGACACGTCGCCGCCGGACTCGGAGACAAAGTCGCGCTGCACTTCGAAGGCGAGCCGGGGGATCGCACCACGGTCACCTACGCAGACCTGCAGCGCCGAGTATCTCAGGCAGCGAACGCCCTGCTCGCGCTCGGTATCGGGCCGGGCGACCGTGTCGTAATTTACCTCCCGGTGCTCGTCGAGACGATCGTGATCACCCTCGCGTGTGCGCGTATCGGCGCGGTACATTCGCTCGTCTTCGGCGGATTCTCGGCTGAAGCTGTGCGCTTCCGACTCGCCGACACCGGCGCCAAGCTGCTCGTCACCAGCGACGGCCAGTTCCGTCGGGGGTCTGCGGCTGAGGTCAAGTCGACCGCAGATATCGCTGCGGCCGACCTTCCAGAACTTGAACATGTGCTGGTGCTGCGACGCACTGGCCAAGACGTGCCGTGGACCGAGGGGCGCGATGTCTGGTGGCACGACGTCGTCGACACTGCGTCGACCGAGCATGAGGCGCAGCCCTTCGATGCGGAGCATCCGCTCTTCATCATCTACACCTCCGGCACGACGGGGAAGCCGAAGGGCCTTGTCCACACTTCGGGTGGCTATCTCACGCACACGAGTTGGGCGCACTGGGCACACTTCGATGCGAAGCCCGACGACGTGCATTGGTGCACGGCTGACCTGGCTTGGGTGACAGCGCACACCTATGAGATCTATGGTCCGTTATCGAACGGCCTGACGCAGGTGATCTATGAGGGAACGCCGGACAGCCCTCACCGCGAACGTCACCTGGAGATCATCGAGCGCTACGGAGTGACGGTCTACTACACCGCGCCCACGCTCATCCGCACGTTCATGACGTGGTTCGGCGACAGTCTTCCTGCGGGTCACGACCTGTCCAGCATCCGTCTGCTCGGCACGGTCGGCGAAGCGATTAATCCTGAGGCGTGGGTGTGGTTCCGCCGCACGTTCGGTCGGGACGAGCTGCCGATTGTCGACACCTGGTGGCAGTCAGAAACTGGTGCGGCGATGATCGTTCCGCTTCCGGGCGTCACGACCCTGAAGCCGGGATCAGCGACCGTTCCGCTGCCAGGTATTGACGCGACAGTGGTCGACGAAAACGGCGATGAAGTCGCCCCCGGCCGCTCGGGGACGCTCGTCGTGCGTCGTCCCTGGCCAGGAATGGCCCGCACGGTGTGGGGAAACCCGCAGCGCTATCGCGACTCATACTGGTCTGCGTATGCCGGCCACGGCGAGTTCGGCGGGTATTACGTTGCCGGCGACGGTGCGACGAAGGATGCCGATGGGCACATCTGGATTCTCGGACGGCTGGATGACGTCGTGAATGTCTCTGGTCACCGCCTGTCCACGATCGAGATCGAATCTGCCCTCGTCGCGCACAACACCGTGGGCGAGGCAGGCACGGCCGGAGTCTTCGATGCGGTCACAGGGCAGGCAGTGGTCGCGTTCGTCACTCCGTCGGGAACGGCAGAGCTGATGGCATCCGATCTTCGTGTGCAGGTGGCGACCGCGATCGGACCGGTGGCGAAGCCCCAACACATTGTCGTCGTGCCGGATCTGCCCAAGACGCGCTCGGGCAAGATCATGCGCAGGCTGCTCGCGCAGCTGTGGGAGGCTGAACAGGATCGCCGCGCCGGCCGAGAGCCGAAACCTCTGGGCGACACGACATCGCTGCAAAACCCTGACGCAGTGGAAGGCATCGCTGCCGCGCTCGCGGCGACTGAATGAAGGAAGTCATGACGGAAGAACATCGCTTCGGGTTCCGCACCCGCGCACTCCACGCGGGTGGAACACCGGATGCCGCCACCGGCGCGCGCGCCGTGCCGATCTACCAGACCACTTCGTTCGTGTTCGACGACGCTGCGGATGCCGGAAACCTCTTCGCCCTGCAGAAGTACGGCAACATCTACTCCCGCATCGGCAACCCCACTGTCGCCGCGCTGGAAGAGCGACTGGCGTCCCTGGAAGGCGGAATCGGGGCTGTCGCCACAGCCTCGGGAATGAGTGCGGAGTTCATCACCTTCGCTGCCCTCGTCGGTGCCGGTGACCATGTGGTCGCCTCTGCCCAGCTTTACGGTGGCACGGTCACGCAGCTGGATGTCACGCTGCGACGTTTTGGCGTCAAGACGACCTTTGTACCCTCCAGCGACCCGGCTGACTTCGCTGCAGCTATCCGCCCGGAGACGAAGGTCGTCTACGTCGAGATGATCGGCAACCCGTCCGGTGAGATCGCCGACATCGAGGGGCTCGCCGCCGTCGCGCACGAGGCTGGAGTGCCTCTCGTGGTGGATGCCACGCTGGCGACGCCGTACCTCTCCCGCCCGCTCGAGCACGGTGCCGACATCGTCATCCACTCGGTGACGAAGTTCCTCGGCGGTCACGGCACGACGCTCGGCGGAATTGTCATCGAGAAGGGTACGTTCGACTGGGGTAACGGAAAGTTCCCGCAGATGACCGAGCCCGTCGAGTCGTACGGCGGCATCAAGTGGTGGGACAACTTCGGTGAGTACGGCTTCCTCACCAAGCTCCGATCCGAGCAGCTTCGCGACATCGGCCCAGCACTCAGCCCGCAGTCGGCGTTCAACCTGCTCCAGGGCGTCGAGACGCTCCCGCAGCGCATCGATGCTCACCTCGCGAACGCACGCATCGTCGCGGAATGGCTCGACTCGGATCCTCGCGTCTCCTACGTCACGTGGGCCGGTCTCGACAACCACCCGCACCGTGATCGTGCCGCGAAGTATCTTCCGCTCGGCCCCGGCTCTGTCTTCGCGTTCGGTGTTGCGGCCGAAGACGGTCGCCGCGCCGGTGAGACGGTGATTGAGAACCTGCAGCTCGCCTCACACCTGGCGAACATCGGTGATGCTCGCACGCTCGTCATCCATCCCGCATCCACGACGCACCGCCAACTGACCGAGGATCAGCTCGCCGCAGCAGGCGTGCTTCCTGACCTGATCCGTATCTCGGTCGGGCTGGAGGATTCGGATGACATCATCTGGGACCTTGACCAGGCCCTCACCACAGCGACGGGAGCGACCCGATGAGTTCCGTCGACGCCTGCGAATTCACCCCTCCCGTGGCTGATGCCGCAGCCTGCGCGCTGCCGACAGCACCCGTTCCTGGCCGCAGTTGGCAGGCACCGAACCAGCAGGAGCGGTTCGCGCTGCTGCGCCGGTCGAAGTCCGTAGCCATTGTCGGGGCATCGAACAACCCCGCACGTGCGTCGTACTTCGTCACCACGTACCTGCTTTCCAGCTCTACCTATGACGTGTACCTCGTCAACCCGCGCGAGACGGAGATCCTCGGTCAGCCGGTCTATGCGTCGCTCGCCGACCTTCCGGTCGTTCCCGACATCGTGGATGTCTTTCGCAAGCACGACGACCTTCCCGGTGTTGCGCAGGAAGCGATCGACGTCGGAGCGAAGGCACTGTGGCTGCAGCTCGGCTCCTGGAACGAAGAGGCCGCCGCGTCTGCGGAGGCTGGCGGACTTTCCGTCGTCATGGATCGCTGCATCAAGATCGAGCACGCGCGATTCCACGGCGGATTGCATTTGGCGGGCTTCGACACGGGAGTGATCAGCTCAAAGCGTCAGCTGCTGGCTCGCTGAGTCCAGGGGCGTTCGAAACATAGGATGGCGTCATGCCTCTCATTGCGCTGACCGGTGGAATCGCCTCCGGAAAGTCCACGATCGCCGCGCGACTTGCCGAACACGGCGCGGTGGTGATCGACGCCGATCAGATCGTTCGAGATGTACAGGCGGCCGGCTCTCCTGTACTCCAGCAGATGGCGGATGCCTTCGGAGCCGAGATTCTGCTCCCAGACGGTTCGCTGGATCGTGCGGCGCTCGGAGCGCGGGTGTTCTCAGACCCTGAGGCGCTCGCCCAGCTGAACGGAATCGTGCACCCGGCGGTGCGGGCAGAGTCGAAGCGGCGGATGAACGAGGCGCTCGCCCAGGACCCTCAACCAGTGGTCGTCTACGACGTTCCGCTTCTCGTCGAGGCCAGGGCGAATGACCCATGGGATCTGATCGTCGTCGCGCACGCGCCAGCTGACGTGCGATTGCAAAGGCTCATCGAACTGCGGGCGATGACACCGCAGGCGGCGCAGGAACGCATCGATGCACAGGTCCCCGATGAGAAACGGCTCGCCATTGCGGATGTCGTGATCGACACGGCCGGCACGCTGAAGCACACCCGCGAGCAGGCAGACACGCTCTGGAAGCAGCTTTCAGGGGAGTGAGCGGAGCAGACTTCGCCGGCCACATTCCTGGATCTCGGTCATACCGGCGGCTCATCGCCGGACTGTTCTTCGCCGGAGTCGCGACGTTCGCGCAGCTGTACTCGCTGCAGGCGGTGCTGCCGCAGGTAGCTTCTGATCTCGGCGTGCCGGCGGCCACGGCGGCGCTGACGATTTCGGCGGCCACGCTGGGAATCGCCGTTGCTGTCATCCCGTGGTCACTCGTCGCAGATCGCATCGGGCGTATTCCGGCGATGGCGATTGGAATCATCGCAGCCACCCTCTTCGGGCTCGCGGCACCGCTGAGCACCGAAATCACGGTCCTGCTGGCGCTGCGTCTCGGTGAAGGCCTGGCGCTCGGCGCAGTGCCAGCGGTGGCGCTCGCCTACCTCAGTGAAGAAGTGCACGCACGGCACGTCGCTGCTGCCGCGGGCAGCTACACGGCAGGAACCACAGTCGGCGGGCTGTCGGGACGCCTGATCGCGGGACCACTGGCAGAGGCGTTCGATTGGCGGATCGGTGTGTGGAGCGTCACCGTGCTGTGCACCGCCTCCGCAGTGCTTTTCCTCTGGCTGGTTCCTCGCGCGCGAAGATTCATCCCGGGGCGCCTGCGAGCGGATGCCGGACCCGGCATCATCACACGGCTCATCCGTGCTCTGCGTTCGCCGCGTCTGTTGGCGTTGTACGCACAGGGGTTCCTGCTCATGGGGGCGTTCGTCGCGGTGTATAACTACCTCGGCTTCCACCTCATCGCGCCACCGTTTCTGTTGCCAGTGTGGTTGGTCACGCTGCTGTTCCTCGCGTATCTGGCTGGCACGGTCTCGTCGCCATTGGCAGGCGTGCTGGCAGCGCGACACGGACGGCGCAGCGTGCTGCTCGGCGCGATCGGATTCTTCGTCGTAGGTGCGGCACTGATGCTCGTTCCGGCGCCGTTCATCGTCCTGGCCGGGCTCGTGATCTTCACCGCGGGCTTTTTCGGCGCGCACGCGATCGCCTCGAGTTGGGCGCCTGTTCTGGCCGATCCGGAGAGTCGTGCGCAGGCGCCGTCGCTGTACTACTTCGCCTATTACGCAGGATCGAGCGTGTTCGGATGGGCGCTCGGCCTCGTGTTCGGTCGCGCCGGCTGGGGATGGTTCCTGGCGGTGGTGATCGCGATGGGTCTGCTTGCCGCGCTTATCGCGACCGTGGTGCTGCGCCCGGATCACCCGGAGGCTCCATAGAATCGAGCCGTGCACCACATGCTTCTTGAGGCCTACGACCGGCAGCTTCGTACAGGATCCGAGATGTTGCGTGCGGGAAACACCGGACGCCACGGGCCGCTGTGGTTCGCGGTGTTCCCCGGTGGCTATGGCTTCGTCACATATGCAGATCTCGCCGGCGCGGACGAGAGCCGAATCATCGAATACGTGGATGCGGCGATCGCGCACTTTGTCGCGCGTGAGGATGTCACCAGAATCGAGTGGAAGACCCGCTCGCACGATGTCGCGCCCGGGCTGTACGAGGCGCTCGTCGCGCGTGATTTCGTGCCGGAGGAGCCCGAGTCGATCATGATCGGTGAGGCCGCGCTGCTCACCGAGGATGTGACGGTGCCTGACGGTGTCGAGATCCGTCAGGTCCGCAGTGACGCCGAGATTTTCTCGATGGAGCAGATGCAGGGCGAGATCTTCGGCGATCCAACGTGGAGGGAACGCGCCGAGGCCACCGTGGCCAGCATCGCCGGCGGAGCCGACACCGAGCTGTGGATCGCGCTGGTCGACGGCCGCGTCGTCAGCGCGGGGAGGCTGGAGCCCGTGACCGACACTGATTTCGCTGGGCTCTGGGGAGGTGCGACCGTGCCGGAATGGCGTGGACGCGGCATCTATCGAGCACTGACCGCCAAGCGGGCGCGTTCCGCGCTGGATAGAGGGAAGAAGTACCTGATCTCGGACTCCACCGAGTTCTCGCGTCCGATCCTCGAGCGTGCAGGCCTGGTGAAGGTTTCGACGACCACGCCCTATGTCCGAGTGGCCACTGACGTCTGAGCAGTTTTACGGTGTCTTCGGTGGCAGCGACCGGGCGCTGGGGGCGGACTGTTCCCGCTTCCGCCGACGGCGCCGAAAGAACATGACTGCCACCACGATCAGCGCGATGAGGAGCAGTGCTGCGAGCACCGGTACGACGATGGCGAGGGCCGCGAGCAGGAAGGACGCTCCGTCCTCTGCGGTGCTGAGCGCTGGTGCGGCGAGTCCACCCGTGACCGCGTTCGCCGCCACGCGTCCGGTCGCCTTGACGACGTGGACGATGAGCGCGATGACGATGCCAGTGACGATCGGCACCCAGGTGTTGTCGGAGAAGAAGGCCGAAGGGTCATCCACCGCCACCGTCTGGGAGCTGGAACCCGCCCCGAATGCGATTCCACCCGACGCCGGACGAAGCACGCTCTGGATGACATCGTTGATCGAATCGAGCGTGGGAATCTTGTCGGCGATGATCTCGAGCAGCAGCAGAGCTCCCAGGACCCACAGGGAGATGTCGCTGGAGATCCAGGACCAGCCAGAGGGGAGTTCCACCGCAGGCAGGAAGCGGTCGGCCAACCCGAGCAAGAACAGCGGCATCCACGCGTTAAGGCCGGCGGATGCCGCGAGGCTGGAGCCGATGATGAACTCAATCACAGCCCCACTCTAGGTGCGCGGCCCCGATGTCTGAGGCTCCGCCTACGCTGGAAGGATGCAACCTACGCGCAGCGTCCGTCCGTTCGAGGTGATCAGCGATTACGAGCCCGCCGGCGACCAGCCGCAGGCGATCGCTGAACTCACGGCGCGCATCAACGCCGGTGAGACCGATGTTGTGCTGCTCGGCGCAACAGGAACCGGAAAGTCGGCGACGACAGCCTGGCTGATCGAGCAGGTTCAGCGCCCGACTCTGGTGCTGGCGCACAACAAGACACTCGCGGCGCAGCTGGCGAACGAGTTCCGTGAGCTCATGCCGAACAACGCGGTCGAGTACTTCGTCTCGTACTACGACTACTACCAGCCCGAGGCATACGTACCGCAGACAGACACGTTCATCGAGAAGGACTCCTCGATCAACGCCGAGGTCGAGCGTCTGCGTCACTCCACGACGAACTCGCTGCTCAGCCGGCGCGATGTCATCGTCGTCTCCACGGTGTCGTGCATCTACGGACTCGGCGCTCCGGAAGAGTATCTGCGCGCGATGGTCGCCCTGCAGGTGGGGGAGCGCTATGACCGTGACGCCCTCATCCGCCAGTTCATCGCGATGCAGTACAACCGCAACGATGTCGATTTCTCGCGCGGCAACTTCCGCGTACGCGGAGACACGATCGAGATCATCCCGGTTTACGAAGAGACCGCGATCCGCATCGAGCTGTTCGGCGACGAGATTGAAGCGCTGTACTCGCTGCATCCACTCACGGGTGACATCATCGCGAAGCTTGATGCGGTGCCGATCTTCCCCGCCTCGCACTACGTTGCCGGTACGGAAGTGATCCAGCGTTCGATCGGAACGATCGAAGCTGAGCTCGAAGAGCGTCTTGCGGAGTTCGAGCGTCAGGGAAAGCTGCTCGAAGCGCAGCGACTGCGCATGCGCACCACTTTCGATCTTGAGATGCTGCAGCAATTGGGATTCTGCTCCGGGATCGAGAACTACTCCCGCCATATGGACGGCAGAGCACCGGGGGAGCCGCCGCACACGCTGCTCGACTTCTTCCCCGATGACTTCCTGATGGTGATCGACGAATCTCATGTGGCGGTGCCGCAAATCGGTGCGATGTACGAGGGGGATGCGTCACGTAAGCGCACACTCGTGGATCACGGCTTCCGGCTGCCGAGCGCGATGGACAACCGACCGCTGCGGTTCGACGAGTTCAAGAACCGTATCGGTCAGACTGTGTATCTCTCGGCGACCCCTGGGAAATACGAGATGGGCATCGCCGACGGCATCGTCGAGCAGATCATCCGCCCCACGGGCTTGATCGATCCCGAGATCATCGTGAAGCCGTCGAAGGGGCAGATCGACGATCTGCTGGAAGAGATTCGACTGCGGGTGGAGCGTAATGAGCGAGTGCTCGTCACAACTCTGACTAAGAAGATGTCGGAAGAGCTTACCGACTTCCTCAGCGAGCACGGTGTCCGAGTACGCTACCTGCACTCCGACGTCGACACACTTCGCCGCGTCGAACTGCTCAGCGAACTGCGCGCCGGTGTCTACGACGTGTTGGTCGGCATCAACCTGCTTCGAGAGGGCCTCGACCTTCCTGAGGTGTCTCTGGTGGCGATCCTGGATGCCGACAAGGAGGGGTTCCTCCGCTCGGGTACGTCTCTGATTCAGACGATCGGTCGTGCCGCTCGAAATGTCTCGGGCCAGGTGCACATGTACGCCGATAGGATCACCGACTCGATGGCGAAGGCCATCGAGGAGACGGATCGTCGTCGCGAGAAGCAAGTCGCGTACAACTTGGAGCACGGGATCGACCCGCAGCCGCTGCGCAAGCGGATCGCTGACATCACGGACGTGCTCAACCGCGAAGCATCCGACACTCAGGAGCTGCTGCGCGGCAAAGGCACGAAGTCCGGCAAGGGTAAGAGCCCGACACCTCAGTTGCGGCGCGTGGGCATCGCGGCCGAAGGCGCTGAGCAACTGGAGGCGATGATCCAGGATCTCTCCGACCAGATGCTCGCGGCGGCGGGCGAGTTGAAGTTCGAACTCGCCGGACGACTGCGAGACGAAGTGCAAGACCTGAAGAAAGAACTGCGCGCCATGGAGCGCGCGGGTCACGCGTGATCAGCGGGAGGCGACAGGGTGGATACGGCGGGACTCGCGCTGGCTGACCGAGTCAGGGCGATGCTGGGTGCGGAGCCGGGGTGCGAAGAGAAATCGATGTTCGGCAGCCGCGCGTTCCTCCTGCATGGGCGAATCCTTGTTGGAGCACGCAAAGGCGGCGTGCTGCTCGTGCATGCGTCCGATAAACAGGCGGCGACACTGCTGATGCAGACAGGAGCATCGCGCGCGATCATGGGCTCGCGCACGATGAAGTCGGGCTGGCTGGACGTCGCGGCGGACGCGCTCGTTGATGACACGCAGTTGATGTTCTGGCTGGACGTCGCCAGAGAGGACAACGCTGACCGGTGACGCGATTGAGTCACTCCGAAGCGTGCGTTATCGCGGGCAGTGCATGAGCGGCTTCGTGCCGGAGCGATCGATCTCATGCTCAGTCATGGGGTGGCCACACAGCGGACATGCACGCTCAGCGCGCTCCGCCGCACTGGGTGGCGGCGTCGACTCGTACGGGCCGACCGCGGCCGGACCCGCAAGGCGGATCAGGTTTGAGTTGAACCACCTGTACAGTCCGCCCGCTTCGCGGATACGTGTGCGAAGGGGCACTCGATCTGAACTGTTCTCCATGATGCTTAGTGTACTAATTATTAGCGCGATATGTATAATCGAACTGTGAAGAGTTCCGATGACCTGCTCAAGCTGGAGAACCAGCTCTGCTTTGCACTCGTGACGGCAGCCCGCAACGTCGTATCGATCTATCGGCCGATCCTCGAGCCGCTGGGGCTCACCCATCCGCAGTACCTGGTGATGCTTGCTCTGTGGGAGCGGTCGCCCCGAACACTGAACGATCTTGCGGCCGACCTCGCGCTCGACTCCGCAACTGCCTCGCCGCTGGTCAAAAGGCTAGAGAAAGAGGGACTCATTGCGCGCGAACGCAGCAGCGCAGATGAGCGTCGCCTCGACATCACACTCACCGATGCGGGAAGAGCACTTCGCGCCCGCGCTGTCGATGTGCCGCACCAGGTGATGGCCGCGGTGCACATGAACGTCGAGCAGGTCGCGACTCTCCGTGACGGGTTATCCCCATTTTCTGGTCGCGTGGACAAGTGACTTGCGCCCACCCCATAGGGTGAGGACATGCGCTGCGTCACACCAATCTATGGTCGGTGCGTGGCGTGAAGCGGCTCGCACTCTTCGGCTCTGTCGCCGGTCTGTTTCTGATCGTCATGATCGCGGCATCCGTGCAGGGGATCCCTGAGATCAACCCTCCGGACCTTGAACCGCGCGAGATTCCGCCTCTCCAAGCGACCACCGAACCGATGCCGACGGGCACACCGACTCCGCTTCCGGAGTCGAACTCAGACATCGTCAGCGCAATCATCGGGATCATCTTCATTGTGCTTGCGAGCGCTGCCGCGATCGCGATCATCGTGCTGGTGGTTCGCGCGCTGATGCGCGCATGGCGCGATCGTCCCATGCGCATCCGCGATGGGAGCGAGGTCGGCCAAGACCTCGAAGAGCAAGCGCTGCCCGAAGAACCTGACGCTGCAGCTCCGGTAATCCGTCGCGGCATCGAAGGTGCGCTGCGGATCATCGATGAGCGCGTTGTTCCGACCGACGCGATCATCGCAGCGTGGGTCGGCCTCGAGGAGAGTGCAGCGGATGCGGGGATCGCACGCGGCGTGAGCGAAACACCATCAGAGTTCGCGTTGCGCATCATCACCCGCCGTGAGGGCATCTCAGATGCCGCGCAAGAGCTGCTGCGACTGTACGAGAGCGTCCGCTTCGGAGGCCACGCAGCCGGCGAGGACGACCGCGACAGCGCACGCGCCGCGCTCCGGATCATCGAAAAGGGGTGGCGATGACGCGTTCTCGAATCTTTGTCGCGCTCGCGGTTGCCGGTGTTGTGACGCTCATTCTGTTCTTCGCCGTCGGCGTGGAACTGGTGTTCGCGATCGCATGGGCTGTGCTCGCCGGACTCCTGGCGCTGCTGTCACAGCTTGCACTCCCGGATGACCCCAGAGTCGATGCGCCTGACATCCCTGCCGGGCCCGAGCGTCGCGGAACCGCGATCGCACAGATGGCATGGTCTCTGAATCCGAGCACGGGACATGCCGGTGAGCTCATCACCCGTCGGGTGCGCAGAACGCTCAGTCGCAGCTTGCGGCGCCATGGGCTCGACACCGAGAATCCCGAGCACCGGAATCAGATCGACGCGCTGGTGGGGATCGACGTCTGGGATCGGCTCGTCGGACCTGGAACGAAGCGTCAGGACCTCGAACGCGCTCTGGATACCATCGACAGGCTTTCACCGACGAAGGAGAAGAAATGACCGAGAACACCTCGATCGCCCGGAGCACCTCGATCGCCCAGGACACCTCGATCGCAGAAACCGGTGCTCAGATCCTCGCCGCCGTTCGCACCGTCGTGGTCGGGATGGACAACCCGGTCGAGATCGCACTGGCGACAATTCTCGCCGGCGGTCACGTGCTGTTCGAAGATGTGCCTGGACTTGGCAAAACGCTCGCGGCCAGAAGCTTGGCATCCGCTCTCGGTCTCGACTTCCGCCGCCTGCAATGCACGCCGGACATGCTCCCTGGAGACGTGACAGGGTCGTATGTCTACGCGCCGGATACCGGCGAGTTCGTATTTCGCCCCGGGCCGATCTTCACCGGTCTGCTGCTTGCCGACGAGATCAACCGCACGACACCGAAGACACAATCGGCCATGTTGGAGGCGATGGCGGAGCGCCAGGTGACCGTTGAGGGCAACAGCTTTCCGCTCGCCGCGCCCTTCCACGTGATCGCGACGTCGAACCCGATTGAATACGAAGGCACGTATGCCCTGCCGGAGGCACAGCTTGATCGCTTCATGGTGCGACTGTCTGTGGGATACCCGGAGGAGTCCGGCGAGACTCAGATTCTGATGAACCGCATCGCTCGTCAGCAGGAGGCAACCAGCGTGGCGCCGGTGATCGATGCGGCGCGGCTCGTCGAAGTGCAGCAGGCCGTCGAAGCGATCCACGTGCATCCGGACATCGCGCGATACTGCGTGGATATCGCCCGCGCCACACGTCACGCGCAGAACGTCGCAGTCGGAGCGTCGCCGCGCGGATCGTTGGGACTGCTTCTGCTCGGCCGCGCTCTGGCTGCGCTGGACGGCCGCGAGTTTGTGCGCCCCGATGACATCAAGCGAATCGCTGTGCCGGTGCTCGCGCATCGCCTGACCCTGACGCCGCAGGCTTGGGCGCAGGGGGTCAGCGCCGAGCAGGTGATTCAGGGCATTGTGAGTCAGGTGCCAGTGCCGCCGACGGTGGGTGCGCCGGCGTGAAGGTCGGTTCTATGCAGAGCCGCTGGGGGCCTGGGCTGGTGCTCGCCTTCGCCTGTGCCGCTGCGCTCGCGGGTTTGGGACTGATCTTCTCGCGGCCCGACGTCGTTGCGATGGGAATGCCGCTGGCGTTGCTGAGCGGAGCGGCGCTGAATCGGCGCCATGATGCGGAATCAGTTGCGGTCACGCTGAGGGCGCTGCCCGCCGAAAACGACGACGGAGTCCTGCGCACCGAGATCAACGTCACGGGGGACGCGGAGCTGGCCGAACTCGTCGTGGTGCAGTCAGAGCGGCGTCGACGCCATCTGCTTGTGCCCGTCGGCGGCGCGTCTGTGATCTCGCTCAGTCGGTCGCTGCACTCGGGGCCCGTCACCGCGGTGAAGGCATCCGCTCGGGGACTCTCCGTCGATGGCGCGGTGCTCGGCGCTGCAACGGCGATCACACAGTCTGTCCGCAGCATTGCTCCCGCTGAGACTTCGCTGCCGTTGCTGCCACTATCGCCAAGACTGACCGGCATGCACGGCAGTCATGAAGGGCGGCGGCAGGGTCAGGGCGGCGACTTCCGAGATACCCATCAATTCGTTCCAGGGGATGAGCTGCGTCGCGTGGACTGGCGTGCCACCGCTCGCATGGCGCGCCGGCCAGGCGATCTGATGGTGCGACGCACGAACACTCTGAGTGACGCGACTGTCGTCATCGCAATGGACACGGCAGATGATCTGGGCGCTGCGGTGGCGACGTGGGGGAGCGGTGATCTGGAACGCAGTGGCGTGACCTCGCTTGATCTCTCGCGGCAGGCGGCACGGTCGATTGCCACCGCCGCTATCGCCGCGGGGGACCGAGTGACACTGCACGTGCTCATGCATGGCGGGCGTTCGGTGCGCAGTGGGGCTGGCGCCCGGCATCTGGCCCGCGTCGAAGCGGCGATCGCCGCGACCGGACAGGCCGGCGAAGATACGCGATTTCGCCGGACACCGCCGGTGCCTCACGGTTCGGTGATCTTCGTGCTCTCGACGTTCTTCGACGGTGCGGCATCCGATATCGCCCTGATGTGGCGGGCAGCAGGACATCGTGTGGTCGCGGTCGACATCTTGCCGGTGCTTGATCGCGCGAGGCTGAGCAGAGAACAGCAGGTGGCGCTGCGCACCGTCCTGGCCGAGCGCGAAGAAGTGCTGCATGACCTGGGCAACGCCGGTGTCGACACAGCGGCGTGGGGGAACGACGTGGGAGCGGCGTTGCGCGCGATGGCGAGGACCAGACAATGAGCGGACTCCGTCGCACGAACGATCGACTTCGCACCGCCGCTTCGATTTCAGCGGTCGGACTGCGTGCATTGTTCATCGTGTTTGTCTCTGTCGTGGCCTTCCTGCTTGTGCCGGTGACCGGCTGGCAGATCGCCGTCGTGGCGGCAGCTGTGTTGGGCGTGATCGTGCCGCAGAGCTTCGGCGGATGGTTCTCGATCGCAGGCGTCGCCGTCGGAATGTTGATGAACGATCCCAGCATCTGGCGGGCAATGGTCGCTGTGCTCGCCGTGCACATCATCCATGTCGTGTCGTCGCTGCTATTGGTGATCCCGTGGCGTTCTCGGGTGGTGCTCGCAGCCCTGTGGCCGAGCATGCGCCGTGTGCTGCTCATCCAACTCATCGCTCAACCGCTGACGCTGCTGGTGATGCTGGCGTTCCTCTCAGGGGTAGTGACCGTGGCCGGCGCGGCGATCATCGGGGCCGGCGCGCTGGTGTCATTCGCGATCCTGTTCCTGCTGCGGACGAAACGCGCTGAGCGGCGTTCCTGAACGTTGTAGCGGAGCCAATGTCTGTGGCCCCTCGTAGACTTGTTCGGTGCCTATTGTCCCCGTAGTCAGCGCCGGAAAACTCAGTGTTCGCGGTGCCCGCGTCCACAACCTCAAGAACGTCGACATCGATATCCCACGCGACTCGCTCGTCGTGTTCACCGGCCTGTCCGGATCCGGGAAGTCCAGTCTCGCTTTCGACACGATCTTCGCCGAAGGCCAGCGTCGTTACGTCGAATCGCTGAGCGCCTACGCGCGGCAGTTCCTCGGACAGGTCGACCGTCCTGACGTCGACTTCATCGAGGGGCTAAGCCCCGCAGTGTCGATCGATCAGAAATCGACGAACCGTAACCCGCGCTCGACGGTCGGCACGATCACCGAGATCTATGACTACATGCGGCTGCTCTGGGCGCGCATCGGCATCCCGCACTGTCCGGAATGCGGGGAGAAGATCCAGCGCCAGACGGTGCAGCAGATCGCGGATCAGCTCATGGAGCTGCCAGACCGCACCCGCTACCAGATCGTGGCGCCGATCGTCTCGCAGAAGAAGGGCGAGTTCGTCGACCTGTTCCGCGAGCTCGGCGCGAAGGGCTATTCGCGGGCCATCGTCGACGGCGATCTCATCCAGTTGGCTGAGCCGCCGACGCTGAAGAAGAGCTACAAGCACGACATCGCCGTGGTCGTCGACCGACTCGTCGCATCCGATGACATTCTCGGCCGCGTCACCGACTCCGTCGAGACCGCGCTGGGCCTCGCCGACGGCGTCGTGCAGGTCAACTTCGTCGAGGCGGAGGGCGAAGACGCCTGGCAGTCATACTCTGAGAATCTGGCTTGCCCCAACGGGCACGCGATCACGCTCACCGAGATCGAGCCGCGCACCTTCTCGTTCAACGCCCCATTCGGCGCCTGCCCGACCTGTTCCGGTCTCGGCACACGCATGTCCGTCGACGTCGATCTGATGCTGGGCGATGAAGAACTCTCCATCCGCGAGGGGGCCATCATCCCGTGGACGACGCAGGGCAAGGGGTTGTTCCAGTACTACGAGCGACTCCTCGATGGTCTTGCTCGTGACCTGAACTTCGATCTCGACACGCCGTGGAAAGACCTGCGCGTAGACGTGCAGGATGCCATTCTCCGTGGCGAGAACTACAAGGTCACGGTCAAGTGGAAGAACCGCTACGGCCGGGAGATGCGTTATGCCTCCGGCTTCGAGGGTGTGGTGCCATACATCGAACGTCAGTACGCGCAAGCAGAGAGCGACAATCAGCGCGC
Source organism: Microbacterium sp. Y355 (assembly GCF_059445345.1). Lineage (NCBI taxonomy): Bacteria > Bacillati > Actinomycetota > Actinomycetes > Micrococcales > Microbacteriaceae > Microbacterium > Microbacterium sp. Y355. The sequence continues at coordinate 153,574 of NZ_JCAIUD010000001.1, forward strand.
GCGCTGGGGCGAGTACCTCCGCGAAGTGCCGTGCCCCGCGTGCGATGGCAACCGTCTCAAGCCTGAGGTGCTTGCCGTCAAGGTGCACGGGCACTCGATCGCCGAGGTCTCGCACCTGAGCCTGGCCGACGCGCACGATTTCATGGCGACGCTGAGTCTCACCGACCGTGAGGCGAAGATCGCGGCTCAGGTGCTGCGCGAGATTCGACTCCGTCTTGACTTCCTGTTGCAGGTGGGCCTCGCATACCTGAATCTCAGTCGCGCGGCCGGCTCACTCTCCGGCGGTGAAGCGCAGCGCATCCGTCTGGCGACCCAGATCGGTTCCGGGCTCACCGGTGTGCTCTACGTTCTCGATGAGCCGTCGATCGGCCTGCACCAGCGCGACAATCGACGTCTGATCGACACTCTGCAGAAGTTGCGTGACCTCGGAAATACGTTGATCGTCGTCGAACACGATGAAGAGACGATCGAGGCGGCCGACTGGGTCGTCGATATCGGACCTGGTGCTGGAGTCAACGGCGGCTCTGTCGTGCACTCGGGGCCGTACTCGGCGCTGCTCAGCGAAACAGAGTCGATGACCGGCGACTATCTGGCCGGACGTCGTGAGATTCCGATGCCCAAGAAACGCCGCAAGATCGACAAGAAGCGGTTGCTCAGCGTCGTCGGAGCGCGCGCGAACAATCTGCAGAACGTCACTGCCGACTTCCCACTGGGTGTGCTCACCGCCGTCACCGGCGTGAGCGGCTCAGGCAAGTCTTCGCTGGTCAACGACATCCTCTATCGGGTGCTCGCCTCCAAGCTCAACGGTGCACGCACGCTCGCAGGCAAGCACACTCGCGTGACCGGGCTCGACAACCTCGACAAGGTGGTGCACGTCGATCAGGCGCCCATCGGTCGCACCCCTCGGTCGAACCCGGCGACGTACACCGGTGTCTTCGACCGCATCCGCACACTGTTCAGCGAGACGCCAGAAGCGAAGGTGCGTGGCTACCTGCCTGGCCGGTTCAGCTTCAACGTCAAGGGTGGGCGTTGCGATGCATGCTCCGGCGACGGCACGATCAAGATCGAGATGAACTTCCTGCCTGATGTGTACGTCGACTGCGAGGTCTGCCACGGCAAGCGATACAACCGCGACACGCTCACGGTGCACTACAAGGGCAAGAACATCGCTGAGGTTCTGGAGATGCCGATCGCAGAGGCAGCCGAGTTCTTTGAGCCCATCCAGGCGATCCACCGCTTCATGAAGACGTTGGTCGACGTGGGGCTCGGGTATGTGCGCCTCGGCCAGTCCGCGACTACCCTTTCGGGCGGTGAAGCGCAGCGCGTCAAGCTCGCCACAGAGCTTCAGCGCCGCAGCAACGGCCGCAGCATCTACGTTCTCGACGAACCGACCACCGGCTTGCATTTCGAGGACGTCCGCAAGCTCCTCGAGGTGTTGAACTCTCTCGTGGACAAGGGCAATACCGTGATCGTCATCGAGCACAACCTCGACGTGATCAAGTCCGCAGATTGGGTGATCGACCTCGGACCCGAGGGCGGCTCTGGTGGCGGTCAGATCCTCGCCACCGGCACTCCGGAGCAGATTGCTCGTGTTGAGGAGAGCCACACGGGCATGTTCCTCGGTGAGATCCTCGGCGCGGGACGCGGGGCACGGAAGGCCAGCTGATGGCCGACGTTTTACCTTACAAGCCCAAACAGGGCGAGATCCCGACTGATCCGGGTGTGTACCGGTTCCGGGATGCTGAGGGGCGTGTGCTGTACGTCGGCAAGGCGAAGAACCTGCGCCAGCGGCTCTCGAACTACTTCGCCCCTCTGCGCACATTGCATGAGCGCACCAGAAGGATGGTCACCACAGCGGCCTCTGTGGAATGGACCGTCGTCCCGACCGACGTGGACTCGCTGCAACTCGAGTACATGTGGATCAAGGAGTTCGATCCGCCGTTCAACGTGCGCTACAAGGACGACAAGTCCTATCCGTTTATGGCGGTGACGCTCGGTGATGAAGCACCGCGCGTACTGGTCACACGCAATCGAAAGATCCCTCGAGCGCGGTACTTCGGTCCGTACCCGAAGGTATGGGCGGTGCACGAGACGATCGACCTGATGGTCAAGGCTTTCCCCATCCGCACGTGTAGCGATGCCAGCTACAAGCGCGCCATGGCGACAGGGCGGCCCTGCTTTCCCGGGCAGATCGGCAAGTGCGGTGGCCCCTGCTCGATGAAGGTGACGATCGAGGAACACCGGGCGATGGTCGACGACTTTGTCGCGTTCATGGCAGGCGGAGACGAGCGTTTCGCCAAGGAACTCACCAAGCGGATGCTGGCGGCCTCTGCTGCCATGGATTATGAGGCGGCCGCGAAGTATCGCGACCAGCTGGCCTCGATCGCGGCTGTGCTCGGAAAAAGCTCTCTTGTGCTGCCTGCGGACGAGGATGCTGATCTGTTCGGCATTGCAGAGGACGAACTCGCGGCCACTGTGCAGCACTTCGTGATCCGCGGTGGACGCGTGCGGGGAGTACGCGCGACGACGATCGAGAAGGAGATCGACATCTCCGGTTCCGAGCTCGTCGACCAGGTGCTGCAGCGCGCCTACGGCGAGGGTGTTGATGTGCCGCGGCGCGTGCTTGTGCCCTCGCTCCCGGACGACGCACCAGAGCTGGAGATGTGGCTGCGTGAACGCCGTGGCCGCAAGGTCGAGATCGCCGTGGCGCAGCGTGGCCAGCGTGCGGAAATGATGCGTACGGCAACGCTCAACGCGCAGCAGGCACTCATTCGTCACAAGACTCGTCGCACCACTGACTACGTGGCGCGCACCCAGGCCCTCACCGACCTGCAGGAGGCGCTCGACCTTGGCACCGCGCCACTGCGCATCGAGTGCTACGACATTTCGCATCTCGGCGGCACGAATGTCGTCGCATCCATGGTCGTGTTCGAAGACGGACTGCCGCGGAAAGATCAGTACCGATCGTTCAACATCGCCGAGACGACGGATGACACTGACTCGATGTACCAGGTGCTCATGCGTCGTCTGGCATATCTGGACCGGCCGGATGATGCCGAGTTGCTCGCCGTGGATGCTGACCCACTCGCCGACGGCGAAGAGGTCGTCACGACCCGCAAGAAGCCCCGCTTCTCGTATCCGCCGCAACTGCTGCTCGTTGACGGTGGAAAGCCACAGGTAGAGGCGGCGGCCCGCGCACTGCGCGACTCCGGGCACACCGAGATCGGACTGTGCGGCATCGCGAAACGATTGGAAGAGGTGTGGCTGCCGGGAGAGGACTTCCCCGTGATCCTGCCCCGCACCAGTGAGGCACTCTATCTGCTGCAGCGGCTGCGCGATGAGGCGCACAGGTTCGCCATCATCCATCAGCGCAAGCGCCGCAGAAGCGACATCTCCACGGTGCTCGAGGAGGTTCCTGGCCTCGGTGCGTCACGTATCAAGGTGCTGCTGAAGCACTTCGGATCAGTGACCGCACTGCGCAGTGCGACGTCGGTTCAGATTCAGGAAGTGCAGGGAATCGGCCCTGCACTGGCGCAGAGCATCCACACTCACCTCGCGACTCGATAGGCTGGCCTTCACAGCGAGAAGGAGAACCGATGGCCGACGAGGAGAAGAACGAGTTCCTCATCGTCACCGGCATGTCCGGTGCAGGACGTTCAACAGTGGCGAATGCGCTGGAGGATCTTGACTGGTACGTCGTCGACAACCTCCCGCCGCAAATGCTGCGCCCACTGCTCGATCTCACCGAACTCGGTGGTGGAGCACTTCCCAAGGTTGCCGCCGTCGTCGATGTGCGTGGCCGCAATCTGTTCAACGACTTCCCCGAAGTGGCACGTGCTCTTCGTTCGCGAGGCAGTGTCAAAGTGGTCTTCCTCGACGCCTCTGACGACGTGCTCGTTCGTCGGTTCGAGTCGGTGCGCAGGCCACATCCGCTGCAGGACGACGGCACGCTGCTCGACGGCATTCGTCTGGAGCGTTCTCGACTGACGCTGGTGCGAGAGGCTGCAGACATCGTCATCGACACTTCGTCGTTGAACATTCACCAGCTCGCGACGCAGGTCTCCGAGACCTTCTCCGAGGAGGGTGCAGCCCGGCACCGACTGACGATCCTGAGCTTCGGATTCAAATATGGTCTGCCAACCGACGTGGATCTGGTCGCCGATATGCGTTTTCTCCCGAACCCTTACTGGAACGAAGAGCTGCGCGGACTGACCGGCCAGGACGAGTCAGTACGTGACTACGTGCTCTCTCGCGAGGGTGCCGGTGAGTTTCTTGAGGCATATGCGGCGGCTCTGGAGCCAGTTCTCGCGGGATATCAGCGGGAGAACAAGGGGCACTCGACGGTCGCGATCGGATGCACCGGCGGCAAACATCGCTCCGTCGCGATGTCTGAAGCGCTCGCCAAACGACTGTCGTCGATCCCCGGGATCGCGATCAACGTGCGCCACCGAGACCTAGGCCGAGAATAGATCGGCGCCGCGCCGGGTAAACTAGTTCTTTGCGTCGCGATCCGACGCATGAAGTTTTACAAGGAGTCCCGTGGCACTAACCACCGACGTCAAGGCTGAACTCGTCAGCATCCGCAATGCACCCCCCTCGGTGCGAGTCGCGGAAGTCACCGCAATCCTCCGGTTCGCCGGTGGACTTCACTCGATCGCCGGTCGTGTCGCCGTTGAGGCAGAGGTGGATGCCGATCTGTTGGCACGCCGCGTCGCTCGCGATCTTGCCGAGATCTATGGAGTACGCCCCGAGATCGCCCAGGTGCAATCGTCCGGCTCGCACGATGGCCCACGGTACGCCGTCCGCGTCATCGCCGCGGGGGAGACCCTCGCGCGTCAGACCGGGTTGCTCGATCAGCGCCGTCGCCCCGTGCGGGGGCTGCCGAACAGGCTCACCACAGGATCTCGTGAGGAGATCGCCGGCCTCTGGCGCGGCGCGTTCCTCGCCGCGGGATCGCTCTCTGAGCCTGGTCGCTCGGCAATGCTCGAGGTTTCGTGCCCGACGTCTGAGGCAGCCATGGCGCTCGTCGGCGCCGCTCACCGACTCGGCGTGGCAGCAAAGGCCCGCGAGGTTCGTGGGATGCCGCGCGTGGTTGTGCGCGAAGGCGAAGCGATCCGATCGATTCTGAGCCAGATGGGTGCGCAGAAGACTGCAGCCACCTGGGAAGAGATGCGTCAGCGCCGTGAAGTGCGCGCCGGTGTCAACAGGCTCGTCAATTTCGACGATGCGAACCTGCGACGTTCTGCGCAGGCGGCCGTAGCGGCATGCGCTCGTGTTGAGCGTGCGCTGGAGATTCTCGCCGAGGACGTTCCTGACCACCTGCGCCTCGCAGGTGAGCTGCGCCTCGCGCACCGCGACGCGAGTCTCGATGAGCTCGGCCATCACGCGGAGCCACCGCTGACGAAGGACGCCGTCGCTGGCCGCATCCGTCGCCTCTTGGCGATGGCAGACAAGCGCGCTCAGCAGGAGGGCATCTCCGGAACTGAAGCAGCGGTCCCGGTCGGCCTCGACGTCTAATCCTCACGCCGATGCAGGATGAATTTCTGTCATCGAAGGAAGGATCCCCACCGTGGGGGCGTTGTCGTCGATAAGATGAAAAAGTCTGCTCCTCGCCGCATTTCGGTGGCGCGGAGGACCGACAAGCGCCGCGGCGCGGCGCGGATTGGATGAAAGCGACATGGCGATCTACACGCTCCCTGACCTCCCCTACGACTTCGCGGCGCTGGAACCGCACATCAGCGGCAAGATCATGGAACTGCACCATGACAAGCACCACCAGGCATACGTCACCGGCGCAAACGCGGCTCTCGACGGCCTCGCCGAGGCTCGCGACAGCGGGAATCTGGCCAACGTGAACAAGCTCGAGAAGGATCTTGCGTTCAACCTCGGCGGTCACGTCAACCACTCGATCTTCTGGACCAACCTCTCCCCGAACGGTGGCGGAGCGCCCGAGGGCGAGTTGAAGGCCGCTATCGACGAGTTCTTCGGCTCGTTCGAGAAGTTCCAGGCGCACTTCACTGCCACCGCCATGGGTATCCAGGGGTCGGGTTGGTCCGTGCTCAGCTGGGACTCGATCGGCCAGCGACTGATCATTCAGCAGCTGTTCGACCAGCAGTCGAATGCGGCCCAGGGCACGATCCCGCTGTTCCAGCTCGACATGTGGGAGCACGCCTTCTACCTGGACTACCTCAACGTGAAGGCGGACTACGTCAAGGCCGCGTGGAACATCGCTAACTGGGAGAACGTCGCACAGCGTTTCGACGTCGCCCGTAAGCAGACGAACGGCCTGCTGGTACTGTCGTAACCAAGACGGGCGTCCTGATGGGCATCGAGCCCGTCGGGACGCCGTTGTCCACGAATTCTCTATCTAAAATGCGCGAGAGCGCTCGAGAAGCAGGGAGAGACCTTAGTGTCTGTCAAGATCGGCATCAACGGCTTCGGCCGTATCGGACGCAACTACTTCCGCGCGGCACTCGCGCAGGGAGCAGACCTCGAAATCGTCGCGGTCAACGACCTCACCGACAACAAGACCCTGGCGCACCTGCTCAAGTACGACTCCGTCAGCGGCGTACTCGATGCTGAGGTCAGTTACGACGATGACAGCATCACTGTCAACGGCAAGAAGATCAAGGCGTTCGCAGAGCGCGACCCCTCGAACCTCCCGTGGGGCGAGCTGGGTGTTGACATCGTCATCGAGTCGACCGGCTTCTTCACCAAGGGTCCCCTCGCACAGAAGCACATCGATGCAGGAGCCAAGAAGGTCCTGATCTCGGCTCCTGGCACCGACGTCGACGCCACGTTCGTCATGGGCGTGAACGAGGACACCTACGACGCGGCTGCGCACAACATCATCTCCAACGCATCCTGCACCACCAACTGCCTCGCTCCGCTGGCTCAGGTCTTCAACGACGAGTTCGGCATCGTCCGTGGCTTCATGATGACGGCGCACGCGTACACAGCTGACCAGAACCTGCAGGACGGGCCGCACAGCGACCTGCGCCGCGCACGTGGTGCTGCGATCAACATCACCCCGGCATCCACCGGCGCCGCAAAGGCGATCGGCGTTGTGCTCCCCGAGCTCAACGGCAAGCTCAGCGGCTCTTCATACCGCGTGCCGATTCCCACCGGCTCGATCGTCGACCTGACGATCATCGCCGAGCGTGAAGACCTCACGGTCGATGAGGTCAACGCTGCATACAAGAAGGCAGCGGCTGACGGTCGCCTGGTCGGCTTCCTGCAGTACAACGAGGACGAGATCGTCTCGAGCGACATCGTGCACAACGCGCACTCGTCGGTCTTCGACTCGACGCTGACCAACGTCAGCGGCAACCTCGTGAAGGTCTCGAGCTGGTACGACAACGAGTGGGGCTACTCCAACCGTCTCGTCGACCTCACCGAGTACGTCGCAGAGCGTATCTGAGTTCGTCATGACTCTGCGCACCCTGGATTCGCTGGGTTCGCTCGAAGGCAAGCGCGTCATCGTCCGTTGTGACCTCAACGTCCCCCTCCGGGACGGGGTCATAACGGACGATGGCCGTGTGCGTGCTTCGTTGCCGACTCTGAATGCCCTCATCAACGCCGGAGCACGCGTCATCGTGTGCTCCCATCTGGGTCGCCCCGATGGTGCTCCTGATCCGCAGTACAGTCTCGAACCAGTTGCCCAGCGACTGTCCGAGCTGCTCGGCAAGCCGGTTGCGTTCGCGCGCGACACCGTCGGCGAGTCCGCGCAGGAAGCTGTGGCAGCCATCGACGATGGCGGCATCGTGGTTCTCGAGAACCTGCGCTTCAACGCGGGGGAGACCTCGAAGGATGACGCCACGCGTCGGGCATTCGCGGCCGAGCTCGCGCAACTGGGTGACGCACTCGTTTCCGACGGATTCGGCGTCGTGCACCGCAAGCAGGCGAGTGTCTACGACCTCGCCGAGATCCTGCCGTCAGCGGCCGGCCTGCTGATCGCGACAGAGCTTGACGTGCTGGACCGACTCACCGAGAACCCAGAGCGGCCGTACACGGTTGTTCTCGGGGGTTCGAAGGTCAGCGACAAGCTCGGTGTGATCTCGCACCTGCTGCCGCGCGTCGACCGTATTCTCGTCGGTGGAGGGATGCTGTTCACCTTCCTGAAGGCGCAGGGGCACGCCGTCGGCGCGAGCCTCCTCGAGGAAGACCAGCTCGACACCGTTCGTGGCTACATTGCTGAGGCCGCTGAGCGCGGCGTCGAGATCGTGGTGCCGACGGATGTTGTTGTGGCGGCGTCGTTCGCGGCGGATGCTGCGCACGAGACCGTTGCCGCGGATGCCATCGAGCAGACGTCGTTCGGTGCTTCCGGCATCGGACTCGACATCGGACCGGAGACCGCAGCGGCATTCGCCGAGGCCATCCGCGGTTCGAAGACGGTGTTCTGGAACGGCCCGATGGGCGTGTTCGAGTTCCCCGCGTTCGCGGCGGGAACCAAGGCCGTCGCTCAGGCGCTCACCGAGGTTGATGGCCTCGGCGTCGTTGGCGGCGGCGACTCCGCAGCAGCCGTGCGTCAGCTCGGCTTCTCGGATGACCAGTTCGGTCACATCTCGACGGGCGGAGGCGCAAGCCTCGAGTTCCTCGAGGGCAAGAAACTACCCGGCCTGGAGGTGCTCGGATGGGCGTAACAACCCGTACCCCGCTGATTGCGGGCAACTGGAAGATGAACCTTGACCACCTGCAGGCGGTCGCGTTCGTGCAGAAGCTGCACTGGGCGCTCAAGGACGCGAAGCATGAGGACGGCTCGGTCGAGGTCGCGGTCTTCCCGCCATTCACCGACCTCCGCAGTGTGCAGACGCTGATTGACGCGGACAAGATCCCGTTCGCACTTGGCGCTCAGGATGTCTCCTCACACGACTCCGGTGCGTACACCGGTGAGATCTCCGGTGAGTTCCTCGCAAAGCTCGATGCGAAGTACGTCATCATCGGCCACTCGGAGCGTCGTGAATACCACGCCGAGGGTGACGATGTCGTGGCGGCCAAGGTGCAGGCGGCGCTGAAGCACGGTCTTGTTCCGGTCATCTGCGTCGGTGAGACGGCAGAAGACCTGGAGAAGTTCGGCGCGAGTGCCGTACCGGCCGGTCAGCTCGAGGCCGCGCTCAAGGGTGTTCCGGCATCCGCGGACATCGTCGTTGCCTACGAGCCGGTCTGGGCGATCGGTTCTGGTCAGGCAGCGACTCCGCAGCAGGCGCAGGATGTCTGCGCTGCGCTTCGCGGCGTTCTGGCGAAGACTCTCGACGAGGACGCTGCAGCACGCACCCGCATCCTCTATGGCGGATCGGTGAAGGCAGCGAACATCGCCAGCTTCATGCGTGAGCCTGATGTAGACGGCGCGCTGGTCGGTGGCGCAAGCCTCGTCGCCCAGGACTTCGCCGCAATCATCCGGTTCGAAAAGCACGTCGGCGTATGAGCGGCGGCGGGGCTTCGGCCCCGCCTCCGTCGTATACTTGACGTTCACGGGCACTCTGCCCCATCGAAAGGCTCTCCCTCGTGGCAATTCTTGAGTTCGTCCTGCAGGTTGTGCTGGGCATCACCAGCGTCCTGCTGACTCTCCTCATCCTTCTCCACAAGGGCCGCGGCGGCGGTCTTTCCGACATGTTCGGCGGAGGCATGACTTCTGTGGTCGGTTCATCCGGTCTCGCGGAGCGAAACCTCAACCGCTTCACCATCGTCCTGGCGCTCGTATGGTTCATCTCCATTGTCGCGCTGGGCCTCATCACGAAGCTCGAGGTGATCTGACCATGGCCTCTGGAGGCAATGCGATCCGCGGAACCCGTGTCGGTTCCGGCCCGATGGGTGAGCAGGACCACGGCTACCACGCCGACCGCATTGCGGTGTCTTACTGGGACGGACTCGGCAACGAGACTGTTCGCCACTTCGCCGCTGGTCTCCCCGAAGAGGAGATTCCGGAAACGATCGATCACCCGCAGTCGGGACTCCCGGCCGGGCGCGACAAGGCGAACCCACCGGCGCTCTCGAAGAACGAGCCATACAAGACGCACCTCGCGTATGTGAAGGAACGTCGCACTGACGACGAAGCTGTTCAGCTTCTCGAGGATGCCCTCACACAGGTTCGCGAGCGTCGCGGACAGGCGTGACCCGCTACCACTGAACTCTGACGGAACCGTCGCGGCCTGCGGGTCGTGGCGGTTTTGTCGTACTCCGATGAGAACGGCGCGACGAGGCGGCGCCAGAAACGAATATCAACGACACCCGGCCGCCGCATCGATAAGTGACTGCGGGGGAGCGCCATATGTGGTTGTGCCGTTTGACGCGCTGAGATAGCCCATGCTGATCGCCCAGGCGGTCGCCCAGTTCTCGATGTTCTGCTGGGATGAGTCGTCGTACATGCCATCGCACCTGACGCTGATCGCGTGACCCACTTCGTGCGCGACAAGAGCCTTGCTGCGATCGCCCGGCCAGTACTCGGCAACGGAATTCGACAGCTCGATGTTCGCGTAGCCAGGATCGCCGAACCACCAGGTCGCGTAGCCTCCCATGCTGTCGCCGTAGCCGAAGTCGTTCACCAGCGGTGACCAGTCGAAGTCGAGCAGCAGGCCGGGGGCGAGGCTGCGGGCGAACGCCTCGATCTCGATGCGTGCGTCGTTGAGCGGTCCTGCCTTCTCCAAGAGTTCGGCGTGCTCTGATGCCAGCATCTGCACGACCGCACTCTCCAGATCTGAATATGCGGCGGATGTGGTGCTGTCCAGCGTGTCTGCGGCTGCCCGGACGCGCTCGGTCGCGGACCGCAGCGCGATGATGTCAGGATTCCGTGCGGAGACGTGGCCTGATTCAAATTCTTCTGCGGCGTCAGCTGCCGAGACCAGCGCAGGAGAGCCGGCGCCCTCTAGTGCGCTCACCGCGGCGATTGCATCCTCGCCGGCAGATTCGTAGCTATCGACCAGCTGAGTAGACGTCTCGCGATCGGCGTTGATCTGCATCGTCGCGCCGAACAGCTCCCACGCCCACTCCGGCTTGTCTACGGCCTGAGGCGCCGGCATCTCAACGACAGCGGCGAGGTCCTCCGTGGTGATTTCCGCATCATCAACCGCCACGATGAGAGCTTGTTTCAACGAGACATCCATCAGAATTTCGCTGGCGGAGCCGGCGATGCTGTCAGCTGCTTCAACGGCGTCCTCAAGGATGCTGAGGTCATCAAGCGATTCGGAATGGCTGCGCTCGGCATCCGATTCGACCGATTCGAAAGCGACGAGCGCGTCGTCATAGCTGAGATTCGCTATCAGCTGAATAGCCCCGCAAACGATGCCGAGCGCCGCAACGCCGATGACTACGCGAAGCAGTTTGCGGGTGGTTGACATCGGAGGAGCTGGTGCCTGTGTCACGGCGCATCCTCCCGCGGAAGAGGTGGAGGGGCTGACGAGAATCGAACTCGCATCATCTGTTTGGAAGACAGAGGCTTTACCACTAAGCTACAGCCCCGAACCGAACCCAGGGGTTCAAGAACGGACTCGTCAAGCATAGCGGACGTTGAGACGGCTCCCGTCCGTTAGACTCGTCGAGGCCGATCCCGTACGCGGGACCGACCGGGGCGTAGCTCAGCTTGGTAGAGCGCCCGCTTTGGGAGCGGGAAGTCGCAGGTTCAAATCCTGTCGCCCCGACAACGGCCCCCTAAAACCTCACGGCCGCGCCGTTGCGCGGAAATCCAAAGGAGAACACGAAGCATGGCGAACAGCACCGTCGAGAAGCTGACCCCGACCCGGGTCAAGCTCAGCATCACGGTCACCCCGGACGAACTCAAGCCCAGCATTGCGCACGCATATGAGCACATTGCACAGGACGTCCAGATCCCCGGCTTCCGCAAGGGCAAGGTTCCCGCTCCGATCATCGATCAGCGCATCGGCCGCGGCGCCGTCATCGAGCACGCTGTCAACGAGGGCCTCGACAAGTTCTTCCGCGAAGCAGCACGTGAGAACAACCTGCGAATCGTCGGTCGCCCGTCGGCTGACATCAAGGTGTGGCCCAACGAGAAGGACTTCTCCGGCGACCTGCTCGTCGAGGTCGAGGTTGACGTTCGCCCCGAGATCGAGATTCCTGCGTTCGACGAGGTCACGCTGACCGTTGACGCTGTCGAGGCAGACGAGGAAGCACTGGACGCTGAGCTCGACAAGCTGCGCGCTCGTTTCGGAACGCTGATCCCGGTTGACCGTCCGGCCGCCAAGGGTGACTTCGTTGAGCTCGACCTGGTCGCCACGATCGATGGCGCTGAGATCGACCGCGCCGAAGGCGTTTCCTACGAGGTCGGCTCTGGCGAGCTGCTCGAGGGCATCGACGACGCTATTGAGTCGCTCACCGCCGGTGAAGACACCACGTTCCGCTCGAAGCTGGTCGGCGGCGACAACGCCGGTTCCGAGGCTGAGGTCGCAGTCACCGTCAAGGCAGTCAAGGAGCGCGAGCTTCCTGAGGCTGATGACGACTTCGCTCAGGTTGCCAGCGAGTTCGACACGATCGCCGAGCTGCGCGACAGCCTCGCCGAGCGCGTCAACGAGCAGGCCGTCTTCTCGCAGGGCTCTGCAGCCCGCGACAAGCTCATCGAAGCGCTGCTCGAGCTGACCGAGATCCCTGTTCCGCCGCAGCTCATCGAAGACGAGGTGCACAACCACCTTGAGGGCGAGAACCGCCTTGAGGACGACGAGCATCGCGCCGAGGTGACCATTGCCAGCGAAAAGCAGTTCCGTACGCAGGTGCTGCTCGACACGATCGCCGAGCAGGCCGACGTGCAGGTCTCGCAGGAAGAGCTCAGCCAGTACCTGATCCAGTCGGCTTCGCAGTACGGCATGCAGCCGCAGGAGTTCGTCGAGGCACTGCAGTCCTCGAACCAGCTCCCGTCGCTGGCCGGCGAAGTTGCCCGCAACAAGGCTCTCGCGATCACCCTCGGCAAGGTCAAGGTTGTCGACACCAACGGCAAGCCCGTTGACCTGTCAAGCCTCGTCTCTGTGGACGACGAGGACGAGGCCGCCGAGTCTGAGGCTCCCGTCGACGAGAAGCCCGCGAAGAAGGCTCCGGCCAAGAAGGCTCCTGCGAAGAAGCCGGCCGCCAAGAAGGCCGACGACGCTGAGGCTGCTGACGAAGAGCCCGCTGAGAAGAAGGCTCCGGCCAAGAAGCCCGCCGCCAAGAAGGCGCCGGCCAAGAAGGCTGCCGACAAGGCTGAGTGATCGCGACGCGATTCTGACGAAAAGGCGGATGCTTCGGCATCCGCCTTTTCGCATATGAGGAGGAAAATGAGCGACTGGCAGGAACGAGTCGACGCAGTCTGGGCAGATGATGCAATCACCGATGACGCGCGGATCCGTCTCATTGATGAGCTCGCTACTGAACGAGCGGTCGACGATCCAGTAGCACTGTTCGAACGCGCGGGAGCGCGCGACTCGGCGGGGCTGGAGAACGCGGCGGTGTCCTACTACCGGCGCGCGTTGGCAGGCGCTCTCGACGAGTCTCGTCGCGCTCAGGCAACCATCCAGCTCGCTAGTACGCTACGCAATCTCGGCAAGACCGAAGAGAGCCTTCGGATGCTGAAAGAGGAGCGCGAGCGTGGCGGAGAGCTCGCTGACGCAGCTTCGGCATTCTACGCATTGGCACTTGTCTCTGCGGGCGACGCCGTGGCCGCGGCGTCGGTCGCGCTGGAGACGCTGGCACCGTTCCTCCCGCAGTACCGGAGTTCCGTGGCCGCATACGCCCGCGAACTGCGCACGGCGCGCTGATATGCCGACGGCGAACACGGCCTGAGCGCCGCGTCTGCGCCGGTAGATTCGAATCACCGAACACGGAAACAGGAGCTGAAATGGCTGCAGAACCACTCGTCGCGACGAGCGTCTTCGACAGGTTGCTGAAGGACCGCATCATCTGGCTTGGATCAGAGGTGCGCGACGCAAACGCCAACGAGATCTGCGCGAAGATTCTTCTTCTCGCCGCAGAGGACTCGGAAAAGGACATCTTCCTCTACATCAACTCGCCCGGTGGCTCAATCACCGCAGGTATGGCGATTTACGACACGATGCAGTTCGTACCGAACGACATCGTCACCGTTGGCATCGGCATGGCAGCATCCATGGGCCAGCTTCTGCTGACCGCCGGCACCAAGGGCAAGCGCTACATCACACCGAACGCGCGTGTGCTGCTGCACCAGCCGCACGGTGGCTTCGGCGGAACGTCCAGCGACATCCAGACGCAGGCACAGCTCATCCTCTCCATGAAGAAGCGTCTTGCGGAGATCACGGCAGGCCAGACCGGCAAGTCGGTTGAGCAGATCAACGAGGATGGCGACCGTGACCGTTGGTTCACGGCTGATGAGGCGCTTGAGTACGGCTTTGTCGACCACATCCGCGAATCGGCTTCCGACGTCATTGGTGGCGGCGGAACCGATCAGGACAACAAGTAACGGATTCGAAAGGACTCATATGTACACGCCTACTTTCCAATCCGCAGGCAACCTGCCCTCCAGCAGGTACATCCTCCCGCAGTTCGAGGAGCGCACGGCATACGGCTTCAAGCGCCAGGACCCGTACAACAAGCTCTTCGAAGACCGCGTGATCTTCCTCGGTGTGCAGGTGGATGACGCATCCGCTGACGACGTGATGGCGCAGCTTCTCGTTCTGGAGAGCCAGGACGCTGAGCGTGACATTACGATGTACATCAATTCGCCCGGTGGGTCGTTCACCGCGATGACGGCGATCTACGACACGATGCAGTACGTCGCGCCGCAGATCCAGACCGTCGTGCTGGGACAGGCCGCATCCGCAGCATCCGTGCTGCTCGCGGCTGGCGCGCCCGGCAAGCGTCTTGCGTTGCCGAACGCCCGCGTCCTGATCCACCAGCCCGCCATGGGCGAGGCTGGCCAGGGGCAGGCATCCGACATCGAGATCCAGGCGGCGGAGATCCTCCGCATGCGCACCTGGCTCGAAGAGACCATGGCCAAGCACACCGGCCAGCCGGTAGAGAAGGTCAACCGCGACATCGATCGCGACAACATCCTCTCTGCTGCCGAGGCTCTTGAGTACGGCATCGTCGACCAGGTGCTGACCTCGCGCAAGCGCGCGTAGTATCCGTTCCTCGAAGGGCGGCAGTCATCTGACTGCCGCCCTTTGTCGTTCCCGGTCGCGGTGTGCGCTTCGCTCGGAGAAGTGCGCTTGGCTCGGCGAAATCTCGCGAAAACGTCCGAACTTGCTGTACATCTCCGTGTGAAGCGCTCGCCTGAACGACGCGTCGAACCGCCCGCGAAGCCGCGAATGTGCAGCGCACAGCGCATTCGATGCTCATATGCGCATCAACGTGCGCGACTGTGTGTTCGCGAGTATTCTGGGCACGAGGGGAGGATGCCGTGGACGATGATCTGCTTTCGGTCCGTGTCGCCGAGCTCTACTACGACGAGAGCAAGACGCAGGACGAGATCGGCGCACTCCTGAAGATCTCGCGATGGAAAGTCGGGCGGCTGCTCACCCACGCGCGAGCGGCAGGCATCGTCCGTATCGAGATCGTGCATCCCCGTGCTCGCAGACTGGGTCTGGAGCGCGAGCTCGCTCAGCGATTCGACCTCGCAGACGTCATCGTCGTTCCCGTAGCAGACGACGAGAACAGTACTCTCGATCGCGTTGCCCAGGCCGCGGCCGATCATCTCACGGCGCTTCGACCGGTACCGCGCACTCTCGCAGTCAGCTGGGGCCGTACTCTCACCGCCGTCGCAGAAGCACTGCCGGAAGGCTGGGCGAGTGGCGTGACCGTCGTGCAGCTCAACGGGGGAGTCAGCTTGAACCGGCGCTCAGGGGGCGCCGCGAGTCTGGCCATGACCATCGCGCAGCGTGCAGGCGGGCAGGCGACACTTCTTCCCAGCCCCGCCATTTTGGAACGTGTGGAGACGAAACAGGCGATCGAAGCAGATCGAACCGTCTCCGCTGTCTTGGAGCAGGCGGCGGATGCGCAGACCTACCTCTATTCGGCCGGCCCCGCCGACGCGACCTCGGCGCACGTCGAGAACGGATATCTGACGTCGGCTGACGTTGAGGAACTTGCGCGTCGAGGCGCGGTCGGGGATGTGCTCGGCCGCTATATCGATGCCGACGGCAACATCGTCGATCCGCAACTCGATGCACGTACGGTCGGCGTGAGCCTTGACCGGTTGCGCAGTGCTGCGCAGGCGATCTTCGTCACTGCGGGGGACGCGAAACATGACATCGCGCGTACAGTCGTCAGCAGTGGCCTGTGCAGCGTTCTGGTGACCGATGAGACCACAGCCCGAGCATTGTTGGAGGAACGATGACAACCCAAGAACTCGCCCGCCGTTCCGCGGTGGATGTGCTGGGCGGAGAGCCCGATGACGCCACGCTGCGTCGCTTCCTGCACGGCCTGCCCGGCGTAGATGCCATCGGCCTTGAGCAGCGTGCTGCCGGCCTCGGCACACGTTCGATCAAGACGACGTCGAAAGCCTGGGCGATCGACAAGATCATCTCGCTGATCGACCTCACCACGCTCGAGGGCGCAGATACCCCGGGCAAGGTGCGCTCGCTCGTTGCCAAGGCCAAGACTCCGGATGCGGGAGATCCCTCGACCCCGATCGTCGCGGCTGTCTGCGTCTACGGTGACATGGTCGGTCACGCCGTTGAGGCGCTGGGCGGCATTCACGGTGACCCGGACGACGGCAAGATCTCGGTAGCGGCCGTCGCGACTGCGTTCCCCAGCGGTCGCGCCTCGCTCGCCATCAAGCTCGCCGACACGGCAGAGGCGGTCGCGGCTGGCGCAGACGAGATCGATATGGTCATCGACCGGGGTGCTTTCCTCTCCGGTCGCTACGGCCTGGTTTTCGACCAGATCGCCGCCGTCAAGGAAGCATGCCGCCGCGCAGACGGTAGCTCCGCCTCTCTCAAGGTGATCCTCGAGACCGGTGAGCTGAACACCTACGACAACATCAAGCGCGCCTCCTGGCTGGGCATCCTCGCCGGGGGCGACTTCATCAAGACCTCCACGGGCAAGGTGCAGCCGGCGGCGACACTGCCGACGACGCTGCTCATGCTTGAGACCGTCCGCGACTGGCACCGCATCACCGGCGAGAAGATCGGGGTCAAGCCCGCCGGTGGCATCCGCACATCCAAGGACGCGATCAAGTACATCGTCACCGTCGCTGAGACTGCTGGCGAGGAATGGCTGCAGCCGCACCTGTTCCGCTTCGGCGCCTCGAGCCTGCTCAACGATGTGCTGCTGCAACGTCAGAAGCTGACCACCGGCCACTACTCCGGCCCCGACTACGTCACAATCGACTAAAGGGAACAGAAACATGTCATTCCTGGAATATGCCCCCGCGCCTGAATCCAAGGCGATCCTGAACCTGCGCGACAGCTACGGCCTGTTTATCGACGGCGAGTTTGTCGATGGCTCTGGCCCCAGTTTCAACACCATCTCACCCTCTGACGAATCGCACATTGCTGAGATCGCCGGAGCGAACGATGAAGACATCGATCGTGCGGTCGCGGCAGCTCGTCGCGCGTACGACAAGGTCTGGTCGAAGATGAGCGGTCGCGACCGCGGCAAGTATCTCTTCCGCATCGCCCGCCTCGTGCAGGAGCGTGCCCGCGAACTCGCCGTCGCCGAGAGCCTTGACAACGGCAAGCCGATCAAGGAAAGCCGCGACGTCGACGTTCCGCTCGTCGCATCCTGGTTCTTCTACTACGCCGGTTGGGCAGACAAGCTCGATTACGCAGGCCTCGGCGCCAACCCGCGAGCGCTCGGCGTCGCAGGACAGATCATTCCGTGGAACTTCCCGCTACTGATGCTCGCGTGGAAGATCGCTCCGGCCCTCGCCGCGGGCAACACGGTCGTGCTCAAGCCCGCCGAGACCACTCCGCTGACCGCGTTGATCTTTGCCGAGATCCTGCAGCAGGCAGACCTGCCTGCTGGTGTCGTGAACATCGTCACAGGTGCCGGTTCCACTGGTGCCACTCTGGTGCGGCATCCTGACGTCGACAAGGTCGCGTTCACCGGCTCGACCGGCGTTGGCCGCGACATCGCGCGTGCCGTCGCCGGCACCCGGAAGAAGGTCACCCTCGAGCTCGGCGGTAAGGCCGCGAACATCGTCTTCGATGATGCGCCGATTGAGCAGGCCATTGAAGGCATCGTCAACGGCATCTTCTTCAACCAGGGGCACGTATGCTGCGCTGGCAGCCGCCTCCTCGTGCAAGAGTCGATCCACGACGAGGTCGTTGACCGTCTGAAGTCACGTCTTTCCACGTTGCGTCTGGGAGACCCGCTCGACAAGAACACCGACATCGGTGCGATCAACTCCGCCGCTCAGCTGGCTCGCATCCACGAGCTCAGCGACATCGGCGAGGCGGAAGGCGCAGAGCGCTGGACGGCCGACTGCGCCATCCCTGAGAAGGGCTTCTGGTTCGCGCCGACGATCTTCACCGGCGTCGAAGCATCCCATCGCATCGCGCGTGACGAGGTCTTCGGGCCGGTGCTCTCGGTGCTGACCTTCCGCACGCCTGCCGAGGCCATTGCCAAG
This sequence comes from Microbacterium sp. Y355, assembly GCF_059445345.1. Classification (NCBI taxonomy): domain Bacteria; kingdom Bacillati; phylum Actinomycetota; class Actinomycetes; order Micrococcales; family Microbacteriaceae; genus Microbacterium; species Microbacterium sp. Y355. Next base: position 172,094 of record NZ_JCAIUD010000001.1, read on the forward strand.
GCGAATAACACCCCCTACGGGCTGTCGGCTGGCATCTGGACCGACAAGGGCTCGCGCATCCTCGCCGTTGCTGACAAGCTGCGCGCCGGTGTCATTTGGGCGAACACGTTCAACCGTTTCGACCCGGCCAGCCCGTTCGGTGGCTACAAGGAATCCGGATACGGCCGCGAGGGCGGCCGACATGGTCTCACCGCCTACCTGAAGGGGGCCTCAGCATGAGCAAGCGAATGACAGTGCCGAAGACGTACAAGCTCGCCATCGGCGGAAAGTTCCCCCGCAGCGAGTCCGGCCGCACCTACGAGGTTCTCTCAGCGAAGGGCGCGTTCCTGGCGAACGCGGCGAAGGGCTCCCGAAAGGATGCTCGGGATGCTGTGGTGGCTGCCCGTGCGGCGGTAAAGGGATGGTCAGGAGCGACCGCATACAACCGTGGTCAAGTGCTCTATCGCGTCGCCGAGGTCCTCGAGGGGCGGCGGGCGCAGTTCATCGACGAGATCGTGGCGCAGGAGGGTGTTTCTGCTGCCGCGGCCGGTACGCAGGTCGACGAGGCCATCGACCTGTGGGTCTGGTACGCGGGCTGGTGCGACAAGTACGCCCAGGTTGCAGGCAATGCCAACCCGGTGTCCGGTCCGTACTTCAACATCTCCGTGCCTGAGCCGACCGGTGTCGTGGCGATTGTCGCGCCGCAGGACTCCGCTCTGCTCGGTCTGGTCTCTGTGGTTGCCCCTGCACTTGTCGCAGGCAACACGGTGATCGTCGTGGCCAGCGAGCAGCATCCGCTTTCGGCGATCAGCTTCGCAGAGGTGCTCGCTACCAGCGATGTTCCGGGGGGAGTGGTGAATGTGCTCACCGGATCGCCCGCAGAGATGGCGCCGTGGCTCGCATCGCACGCTGACGTCAACGCGCTCGACCTGGCAGGCGCCGGAGCTCTCGAATGGGTTGACCTGCAGATCGCTGCGGCTGACACGCTCAAGCGCGTGCTCACACCGGGTGATGTGACGGCGTCGCCGGAGCGGATCGCGGCTTTAACCGAGATCAAGACGGTGTGGCACACCAAGAGCTTGATCTGAGCTGAGTGGATCTCGGGGATCTGAGCTGACGAGATCTGGCTTGAGCCGCGCCAATGCGTCCCAGTGTCCGAGGGAGAGGTTAGGCTCGAAGGAGTTTTTTAGTCTCCCCAAGGAGGACGCGCATGGCCCGTATCGGTGAAAGCGCTGACCTGTTCAAGTGCTCATTCTGTGGAAAGAGCCAGAAGCAGGTGCAGCAGCTGATCGCTGGCCCCGGTGTGTACATTTGCGACGAATGCGTCGAGCTGTGCAACGAGATCATCGAAGAGCGCATGGCGGAATCCTCCGCCGACGGCGTCGCTGACTTTGAACTGCCCAAGCCACGCGAGATCTTCGCGTTCCTCGAGGAGTACGTCGTTGGGCAAGAGCCCGCGAAACGGTCTCTTGCTGTCGCCGTCTACAACCACTACAAGCGCGTGCGCGCGCACGGCACGCTTCAGCTCGCCGAGCAGAAGGCCGAAGAAGTCGAGATCGCCAAGAGCAACATTCTGCTCATCGGTCCGACCGGTTGTGGCAAGACCTACCTCGCTCAGACATTGGCGAAGCGGCTGAACGTCCCGTTCGCCGTGGCAGATGCCACTGCGCTGACCGAGGCCGGCTACGTCGGTGAGGATGTGGAGAACATCCTCCTCAAGCTCATCCAGGCCGCGGACTACGATGTGAAGCGCGCCGAGCAGGGCATCATCTACATCGACGAGATCGACAAGATCGCCCGCAAGGCCGAAAATCCTTCGATCACTCGCGATGTCTCCGGCGAGGGCGTGCAGCAGGCGCTGCTGAAGATCATTGAGGGCACGGTCGCTTCTGTTCCGCCGCAGGGCGGTCGCAAGCACCCGCACCAGGAGTTCTTGCAGATCGACACGACGAACGTGCTGTTCATCGTCGCGGGTGCCTTCTCTGGCCTGGAAGACATCGTCTCGGCGCGTGTCGGAAAGCACGGTATCGGCTTCGGTGCCCCGCTACAGGACAAGTCCAAGGATCTTGATCTATTCGGCGAGGTTCTTCCTGAAGACCTGCACAAGTTCGGTCTGATCCCGGAGTTCATCGGACGACTGCCCATCGTTGCGTCGGTTTCTCCGCTGGATCAGGATGCGCTGATGGAGATTCTCACTGCCCCTCGCAACGCCCTGGTGAAGCAGTACCAGCGCATGTTTGAAATCGACGGTGTGGAGCTTGAGTTCGAGGAGGACGCGCTTCGATCTATCGCCGACCTCGCGGTGGAGCGAAAGACTGGTGCACGTGGCCTGCGCGCCATCCTTGAAGACGTGCTCGGTCCGATCATGTTTGAGATCCCGTCTGCCGAAGACGTGAAGAAGGTCGTAGTCACGCGTGCGGCCGTCGATGAAGGCGCGCCACCGACCATAGTGATGGAGCGCAAGCGCAAGAGCGCTTAGGGCCAGGGGTTAGAATGCAGGTTTTCAGGAGCCTGGTTCTGATCGGTGGCGTGTGTGTTGTCGCCGTAGCTGCGACCGTGGTCGTGGTTAGCGTCGACGTGGCCGCTTCTCGCGATGGAAACGCCATTGCAGAGAAGAGTGTTGTCGCAACGGCGGACGCGCTCACGAGTGCCTTCGGTTATCAGACGGAAGCGACAGACGCGGAGAGCATCGCGGCCGAGCGTTTTCGGTCATCTTCGACAGAAGTCCAGCCAGTGCGGTGGAGCGGGTCGACGGACGCCGGCGATGAAGCGATCATCGACATCCGGATCAGGTCGGATGTGGAGGCGAAGAGGTCCCAGGAGGTTTTCGGCCAGTGGACCTCGGCGGGAACAGCCGAGCGCTGCTACCGATTCACGCTGGCGCTGTACACCGAGGTGCAACGCGAAGATCTGGACTGCGATGAGTTGCCGCAGCGTGTGCCCGCACCGACGGCTGCCCCGAAGCCTGCGCTTCCCGCCGACACGGCAGAGATGATAGAAGCGGTGTTGCTGCAGTCTGACGCACAGAGTCTTTCAGACGAGCTTCGCGACGCTTTCCCCGAGGCAGACGTCACTGTCGATGTGACGTCGACGGACGACGGAGAACTGGTCGCTGCAGTCGGCATCGCGGCCGTGCGCGACTGCGTCGTGATGGTGCGAGGTGCCGACGGTTTGGTGTTCCGGGCGTCGTTTGATCGAATCTCGCTGGAGCCAGGGGAGCTGGGGTGCAGCGTGCGACTGTACACGGCGCCATTCCTGTGATGGTTCGGACTTCCGGGCGCTGCGTCTGAGGTGCGCTCTATAGTGACGCCATGCGAAGCTTCCAGATCTCGATTCCTGACGACGCGATCGTCGATCTGCGCGAGCGGCTCTCTCGCTCGCGCCTGTTGCCCGACTCGCCGCGACACCCGGAGGCGGGGATGTCGGCGGAGTATCTCCGGACCCTGGTGGACAGCTGGCTGGAGTTCGACTGGCGTGCACGCGAGGAATGGCTGAACCAGCATCCGCAGTTCATCGCGGATGTCGACGGCACCGACATCCACTTCGTCCATCTGCGATCCGAACGCCCTGATGCTCCGGCGCTGCTGGTGATGCACGGGTGGCCGCACACCTTCGCGCTCCAGCTCGAGTTCGCCCGGCTGCTTCCGGACTTCGATGTGATCGTTCCGAGTATGCCTGGCTTCGCCTTCTCCGCACCGTACGACGGAACCATGACGGAGAGCGTGATGGCGCGACTGATGCATACGCTGATGACCGACGTGCTCGGCTATGAGCGGTATCTCACATACGGCGAGGACATTTCGGCCAATGTGAGCGACCTGATCGCATCGTCTTACCCCGACCAGGTGCACGGCATCTTTGCCACCCACTCGCACTTCGGTACCGACGACGAGCGTGCGGCCATCGAAGATCCAGAAGCACGAGCGTTCTTCGACCGGTTGGCGGCGAGCGGTGGGCCGGACGGCGCTTACGGTCACGTGCAGGGCACCCGCCCTGACACTCTCGCCGCGGGGCTGAACGATTCCCCTGCAGGCCTCATCGCGTGGATCGCAGAGAAGCTCGTGGAATGGAGTGACACACCGACAGATCAGCCGGAGTTGCTCGAACGCAAGATCTCGCGGGAACGCATCCTCACTGAGGCGATGATCTATTGGGCGACGCAGAGCATCGCCACGTCATTCAGGCGATACTTCGATACCGGTGAAGATGAGCGCATACGGCCGGTCGAGGTGCCCGCGGCTGTCGCGATCCAGCGGCACGAACACGATTATCCGGAGAGTGTCGCTCGGAGCTTCTACCGCGACCTGCGCTCTTTTGATCGGCTGCCGGAGGGCGGGCACTTCACGGTCGCCGAGGTACCGCAAGAGATGGCGACGCGGATGCGCGACTTCGCGCGGGAGCTCGGGTTGCTCGCCGCGTAGGCGCGGTGGATGGTCATTCGCCACAGGCTCTTCGAATGTGACGAAGCCTGGAGTAGAGTCGGGCGCAATAACGAGGGGATGTTGAAATGATCCGGCAAACGACACGCGGCCGGTCGATGCTACTGGTGGCTGCGATTCTCTCACTCTTGCTGTCTGTGGGCTTCAACTTCTCCGAGGCCGGAATCGGCTGGTTCTGGACAGCGGTGCCGTTGGTCGGTGCCGGTCTGCTGGTGCTCAGCGTGCTACTTGGCGTCAGTTACGTCCTATTGGGCAGTCGCTCGGTTCGTGCGGAGTAGTCGACTCGTGCGCACGCGTCGCTCGGAGATGTGCACGATCTTCGGGGACATTCGGCGAGTTGCTCCGAAGATGACGCACTTCTCCGATTGAAGCGCTCACCAGGACGTAGAACGAGCCGTCGCGGTGGGGCGTAAATGCATGAGTGTGAGACGAATATCCCTCCTGGCACACTTGCTGGCATGAGAGCCATTCGTTCGCAGCAGCTTTTCTCGGTAGGAGTGCTGCTTCCACTGTTGGTCTGCGTAGGGTGCGCTGTTGGCGCAGGCTCGACCCCTCCGACCAGCGCAACGGACGATTCCGCCGTCGCCTACGAGTGCAACGGACGCACGGTTGACGCAGCACGATACAACGCCGATGTGCGCGCCGACGAGCTCACTGGCGACGCCGCAGCCGCGCTCGCCTCCGTCGTAGACGGCTTGGGTGCCAGTGCCGCGCCCGAGAACCTCAGTGAGTGGGTGGTGACGGCTGAGAGTTCCACGAGCATCACCCTGCTTCGGCCGTACGGCGCGATCGATGATGCCGGCGCAGACCACGACGTGCTCGAGTTCGAGAAGATGCGCGCCCTGCCGGCGACAGGAGAGGAGGGGTGGATGCTCACGAGCAGTGCATCGTGCGCGCTCGCGATCGACCCCGCTCCGCTCACACCAGCCGAGGTGAACCTTGATCCGGCCGCGCTGCCGGACCCTGACTCTGCTCAGCTGACTCTGCTCGTCACCGAACGCGCCTGCAACAGCGGGATGGATGCGGCAGGGCGGGTCGAACTGGTCGCCCTGGAGGAGACCGAGGGCGCGGTGATCGTCCATATCGCCGTGCGACCGGACAGTGATGACGTAGCGACCTGCCAGAGTAATCCGCCGACACCGTTCACCGTGAAGCTGGAGTCACCGCTGGGTGAGCGAGAGATCGTGGACGGTGCATTGATCGTTCCGCGTCCACTCGACGTGCTGCAGCCGTTGGGTGGGTGAGGGGCGCCGAGCAGAACGCTCGTCGGAACGCTCAGCGAAGCGCGGGCACCCACTCGGCGATGAGGAGTCTGTCGGCGTCGTCTGACCAGATCGTTGATCGAGTGATCGTGAAGCTGTGCGCGGCCGCTGTCGACGTCAGTTGATCCAACGACTCGAAAGGCTGATGGTCGGCCGGATACATGTGCGTCTTGCGCGGCGCGCCCCTCGGCCGGCTGCGAGAAATGTCGCAGAGACGATTCGGCCGTGCGGCCGCAGGACTCTGCGCCACTCCGCCAGCGCGCCGGATGTGTCCGGAATCACGTGCAGCCCCGTGACACAGGTGATGAGGTCAGCTGAGGCGTGGACGAGCGGCAGGTCCGCGGCATCCGCCTCGATGAACACCGCCGACGGTAGCTGAGCTCGTGCGACCGCCAGCATGCCCTGCGAGACATCGATCCCGGTGAGTGCGAGTGCGGGGGAGCGCTGGCTCAGCGCGCGCAGGACGAGCCCTGTACCTGTGGCAATGTCGAGCACCTCTTCGACATCTGTCAGATCGGCGAAGTCAGCGACAGCGACCGCGACAGCACGATGCATCGCGCTGTCATCGTAGGTCGCTGACCGCGCGTCGAATGTACGGCTGATGGCGCTGAGTCGCTCGTCGTTCATCAGCCTCCGAGCCCGCGGCGCTTCAGCAGCGGAGCGATGTCGGCGTCGCGGCCACGGAAATCACGGTATGCCTCCAGAGGATCCTTCGATCCGCCGACGCCCAGCAGACGGGCACGGAAACGGTCGCCGTTTTCGCGCGTGAGACCGCCATTCTCGCGGAACCACTCGACGGTGTCTGCATCGAGTACTTCGCTCCAGATGTACGAGTAGTACCCCGCGCTGTAACCGCCTGAGAACACGTGGGCGAAGTAGGTGGAGGAGTAGCGCGTTGGAACAGCCGGGTTGTCGAGACCGATCTCCGCGAGCGCCGCAGCTTCGAATGCGGCGACGTCGGTCATCGAAGAATCCGTGCCCACCCGATGCCACGCCTGATCCAGCCATGCCGCAGCCAGGTACTCACTCGTGTCATGACCCTGGTTGAACGTCTCAGTTGCGCGCAAGCGCTCCACGATCGCGGCATCCAGCGGTTCGCCGGTCTCAAAGTGACGTGCGTAGTTGTCGAGTACCTGAGGCCAGAGAATCCACATCTCGTTGACCTGGCTGGGGAACTCCACGAAGTCACGGAACACGTTCGTGCCGGCGAAGTGGGGGTAATTGACCGTAGCGAACAGCCCGTGCAGCGCATGACCGAACTCATGGAACAGCGTCGTCACCTCATCAAGCGTGAGAAGCGTCGGCTGCCCGTCGCCCGGCTGCGACACGTTGAGATTGTTCACCACGACCGGCGCCGTGCCGCGGAGCGCGGACTGGCTGACGATCGGATTCATCCACGCACCGCCGCGCTTGGAATCTCGCGTGTACAGATCGAGAACGTAGAGTCCGAGCGCACTGCCACCGGGGTTGTGTACCTCGAACACGCGAGCGCCCGGGTGGTAGGCGACGAGGTCGTCGCGCTCAGTGAAAGTGACGCCATAGAGCTGCGTTGCAGCGTAGAACACGCCGTCTTGCAACACCCGCTCGGCCTCGAACCAGGGGCGTAGTGCGGCCGTGTCGATGTCGTACTGTGCCGTACGCACCTTCTCGGTGTAGAAGGCCCAGTCGTGCGCCTCGAGGGCAAACGGCTCCGATTCTGTCGCATCGATGATCGACTGCAGCGCTGCCTGCTCGGCGCGCGCGTTGGATGCTGCGGCCGGTGCAAGACGGTGCACGAGGTCAGATACGGCTTCGGGTGTTCCTGCCGTCTCGTCGGCTGTGACGTAAGCCGCGTGGGACGAGTATCCGAGTAGCGCCGCGCGCTCGGCGCGCAGCACGACAATCTCGCTCAGCACAGTGCGGTTGTCATTGGCGTTGCCTCGCGCTGCTCGGGCGCGTGATGCATCCATGATGCGCTGGCGGCTCTTGCGATTCGTGAGGGATGCCAGATATGGATGCCCCGTGAACAACGGCAGTGAGATCAGAAAGCCGCCTACGTGGCTTCGGTCTGTTGCAGCGCGTGCTGCGGCGGACAGCTCGCCGTCCGTCAAGCCATTGAGCTCCTCAGCGCTTTCGAAGTACACGGCGAGATCGTTGGTGTCGGCGAGCAGATTCTTCTCGAACGTGGTTGTCAGCGTCGACAGTTGCTGGTTCAGGGCGGTCAAGCGGACCTTGGCCTCGTCGTCGAGCGCAGCACCGGCATGTGTCATCTCTCGGAAATGACGCTCAACCAGGTACTTGCTCTCCGCGTCGAGCTCGAGTTGGTCTAGCTGCTCGTGGAGGGTCTTGACTCGCCAATACAACTCAGAGTTCAAGCGGATGGCGTCCTCGTGCGCAGCCATCAGTGGCGCAAGCTCCTCATCAATCGCCTGGATCTCGTCCGTGGCATCCGCTGAGCTCACGGTGTAGAACGCATGCGCGACGGCGTCGAGAAGGGCGCCGGACTGCTCCAGTGCGACCATCGTGTTCTCGAATGTGGGCATCGACCGCGCCATCGTGATGCGCCTGATCTCGGCGAGGTGCTCGTCGAATGCAGCCCGGAAGGCGGGCACATAGTGCTCCGGCCGGATCGCGGCGTAGTCCGGGAGTGCGTAGGGGAGAGCGGATGGCGTCAGGAGCGGGTTCACGGCATCGGTCATGGAACGAGCATAAGGGGCGATCCGAGAAAAAGATTGACACCGCGGCATCCGGATCACACAATGATGAAAACACTTTCGTAATAGTTATGAAAGCTGATTAGAAATTGAGGTCTAGGTGTCGGCAATCGACGTTAAGCTCATCGCCCTGTGCTTGGCGAGCCTCCGCGAGCGGGATCGTGCGACGATCTCGGATCTTGCCGAGAGCACCGGTCTGTCGCGACCCACGGTGACCGCAGCGCTCGGAGCGTTGATGGAATCCGGGCTCGTGATCGAGCACGAGGCACGTGGAGCATCCGGCCGTCCGGCACGCACCTTTTCGCCCATCGCGGGCTCGCCGGTCATCGTGGGCATCGATCTGACCCGCAGTGCGGTGCGGATCGTGGTCGCGGATCGCAACGGTCGCTCCCTCGGTCGTCAGGATTCCGAGGTCGCGCCGCCGACCACGGCCAAGCCGAGCCTCGCCCCGGTTCGTGCGCTGCTGCAGCAGACGCTGGAGCGCATCGGCCGCCGGCCATCCGACGTGGTCGTGATCGGTATAGCCGTCGCCGGTCTCATCGATGAAGAAGGAATGTTGATCTCCGCGCCGCAGATCATCGACTGGTCGGGCAAGAACCTCGTAGAGATGTTCACCGCGTACTTCGGCGCGCCGGTGGTCGTCGACAACGATCTGTCGCTCGCCGCCGAGGCAGAATCTCGCAACGGTGCGCTCACGGATGCGGACACCGGCGTTTACGCCCTCACCTGGCATCACGTGTCGGCGCGTGTTACGGCGGCAGGGCATGTTCTCCGCGGGCGCCGTGGGCGCGCGGGCGAGGTCGGTCTGCTCCGCGCCTTCAGTAACGTCGAGGTTCCCCCTGGGCTGCTGCTCGACGCGGTGCCTCAAGTCGCAGCACAACTGCGGCGACTGCGCGACGATCCAGCCGACCTGCGCGGCCGCGCGGCGCTGGACGCGCTGAGCGCGGCGATGACGCCCGCGATGGCCGCCCTGCTGCTCACCGTCGATCCCGACGTCATCGTCCTCGGCGGAGAGCTCGGCGAGTTCGCCGACATCCTTGCAGGGCCCCTCGCCGAAGGCATCCGTACAGCGGTCACCGGCATCGAAGCGGGACCTCGCCTCATCAGAGGCGGCGAACTGGGTGCGGATGCCGCAGCACTCGGCGCCCTCGGCCTCGCCTTCCAGAAGCATTCCCACCGCATCTACGGGGTACCGGATGTTCCGGCGCCCATTCTCACCATCGATCCGGAGCACGAACAGATGACCAGCGAGACCGTCCCCGAGACGTCCCCCTTCCGAGCTGCAGTGATCGGCATCGGCGCCCGTGCCGGGGTCGCCCTGCACGTTCAGACCGTCGGCGGAACGATCGTCGCCGCAGTCGATCCGGACCCGCGAACCCATGAGCGCGCCGTCAAGCTCTTCGGAGATGTCCCGGTGTTCGCCTCGGTCACCGAACTCATCGCCTCTGGTATCGAGGTGGATGGCGCCTTCGTGACCTCGCCGGACTTCACGCATGCGGACGTCACGGTTGAACTTCTCGAAGCAGGCATCGCCGCCTACATCGAGAAGCCGTTGGCGATCTCGATCGAAGATGCCGACCGGATCCTTGAGGCCGGATACCGCACCGGCACCAAGGTGTACGTCGGCCACAACATGCGCCACATGCAGGTCGTCCGGATGATGAAGGACATCGTTGACCGCGGCGAGATCGGCGAGGTCAAGGCCATCTGGTGCCGCCACTTCGTCGGGCACGGTGGCGACTACTACTTCAAAGACTGGCACGCCGAGCGCGACAAGGCGATGAGTCTGCTGCTGCAGAAGGGTGCGCACGACATCGATGTGATGCACTGGATCGCGGGGACCCCCACCCGGTCTGTGGTCGGCGTCGGTGACCTCGCGGTGTACGGAGATGTGCAATCGCGTAGGGACAACTCCGATCGGCGCATGGGCGACTGGTTCTCGATGTCGAACTACCCGCCCACTGCACAGCAGGACCTCAACCCGGTCATCGACGTTGAGGACATCTCAATGATCATGATGCGCACCGACTCCGGTGTGCTGATGAGCTACCAGCAGTGCCATTTCACCCCTGACTACTGGCGCAACTACACGGTCATCGGCACCGAAGGCCGCATCGAGAACTTCGACGACGACTCCGGGGGGGAAATTCGGCTGTGGAACGCACGCAGCGACTACCTCGAGAAGGGGCACGTGCGCTACCCGATCGAAGACGGCGGCGACGGCGGCCACGGCGGAGCGGACCCGCTCACGGTCGCAGAGTTTGTCGAGTTCGTCCGCAACGGCACGCCGACCCAGACCAACCCGGTCGCGGCACGCGACGCGGTCGCCGCCGGTGTCGGGGGTGCGCTGTCGATCCGATCGTCCTCTCAGCCCTTCGAGATCCCCCGGATTCCGGAGGAGTTGCTCGATTACTACGCCGCGCATCAGCCGGCTCGACGCTGATGCTTCGTTACTCGCTGCGGCGCATTCTGATGATGGTCCCGACCCTCATCGGGTCGACCTTCCTCGTTTACCTGCTGGTCTTCCTGATCCCCGGCGACCCCGTGCTCGCGCTGGCGGGTGGAGAGAAGCGTCTCTCGGATTCCACGATCGCTTCGATCCGCGCGCAGTACAACCTGGATGACCCTTTCCTGGTGCAGTACGGGAAGTACCTGTGGAACGTGCTGCACGGCGACTTCGGGCGCGATTTCAACGGCAATGAGGTGTCGACTCTCATCGCGACCGCGTTGCCATACACCGTGGTCCTCGCGCTGACGGCGTTCGCGCTCAAGCTCGTCATCGGTGTGTGCCTCGGCGTGTGGGCCGGACTTCGTCAGGGCAAGTTCCCTGACAAGTTCAATCTGTTCTTCACGATCTTCTTCCTGGCAGTGCCGGGCTTCATCATCGCCTATTTCTCCCAGTACATCTTCGGGATAAAACTGCACTGGCTCCCTATATCGGGGGTGCGGATGGGGTTCCCGCTCGCGTTCATCATGCCCGCCGTCGTGCTGGCTCTGGAGACGGCATCTCCGTTGGCGCGATTGAGCCGCACCAGCCTCGTGGACGTGCTGCGCTCGGACTACATCGTCACGGCGACGGCGAAGGGGATCAGCCCGCAGCGGATTATGTGGGTGCACGCACTGCGTAACGCCTTCATGCCGGTGGTGACATATCTCGGGTTGAGTCTCGCCGCGCTGCTCGGCGGATCGGTCCTGATCGAGACGATCTTCAACCTTCCCGGTCTCGGCGGCACACTCGCCCGGGCGATCGACACGCAGAACGGGCCGGTCGTCGTCGGCGTCTCCGTCTTCATGCTGCTGTTCTTCCTGGTCGCGGCTCTCGTCGTCGATCTGCTGTATCCGATCATCGACCCGAGGGTGCGCCATGTCTGAGTCCACCACCGCTCTGATCACGGCAAAGGCCAGGCGGGGCCGTCCTCGCAGCGGTCTGCGCAACCTCTGGAAGAGTCCGTTCTTCGACATCGCAGCGTTCATCATCATCGTGGTGGCGCTAATGGCGCTCGTGCCCGGTCTTTTCACTCAGATCGATCCGCGCGACTGCGATCTGTCGATGTCGCGCGTCGGCCCGGAAGCCGGCCACATCATGGGCTTCGACATTCAGGGCTGTGACTACTGGTCGAACATCGTCTATGGCGCCAGGACGTCTCTCGAAGTCGGCGTGTTCACTGCGGCGATCACTTTCGTCATCGCACTCATTGCGGGTTCGCTGGCCGGCTACTTCGGCGGAGTCGTGGACTCGGTGATCTCGTGGATCTCGAACGTGATCCTCGGGATCCCGGTCGGAATCGCCAGCCTGGTGATCCTTTACCAGTTCCGCTCGCGGACAGTGTGGACGATCGTGCTCGTGCTCGTCCTGTTCAGCTGGGCCGGGACCATGCGCTACATGCGCAGCTCCGTCATGCAGGTGAGGAACCTGGAATACATCCAGGCCGCGCGGGGATTGGGGGTCGGGCCGTGGCGAATCCTCCGCTCCCATGTGATCCCCAACGCAGTGACCCCGCTGATTGTGATGACCACCCTGTCGGTTGGCGCAGGGATGGCCGCGGAAGCGGGCTTCTCGATCCTCGGGGTCGGTCTGAAGCTCCCTGCGTTCTCCTGGGGCATCCAGATCGCCCTCGCCAGCCAGGACGGGAACTGGCAGATCGCTCCGCTGCTGATGTTCTTCCCCGCCCTGATGCTTGGTCTCACCACGCTCGCATTCGTCGTGCTCGGCGAGAGCCTGCGTGACGCCCTCGATCCGAAGGCCCGCCGATGACCGCCCTCCTCGAAGTTCAGAACCTGTCACTCGAATTCCGTTCGCAGGGATCGGCCCCGATCACCGCGTTGCAGAATGTCAGCTTCACCGTCGACAGGGGCGAGACGCTCGCCGTCCTCGGAGAGTCTGGATCGGGAAAGAGCATCACGGCGAAGGCGATCATGGGCATCCTGCCCAAGCCCGCGTCGAGGATCACCGGTGGTCGCATCATGTTCGACGGCGATGACTTGCTCACCCTCTCGCCTGCGAAGCTGCGCACCGTACAGGGCGCCCGCATCGCGATGGTGTTCCAGGACGCGCTCAGCGCACTCAACCCGGTGCAGACGGTCGCGACGCAGATCGCGGAACTCTACCGGGTGCATCAGCGTATGAGCAGGAAGCACGCGCTTACCGCTGCCATCGAGATGATGCGTGCCGTGCGCATCCCTGACGCCGCGAGTCGCGCGAACGACTACCCGTTTCAGTTCTCCGGTGGCATGCGCCAGCGCATCATGATCGCGATGGCACTGGCGCTGGATCCTGATGTGCTGATTGCCGATGAGCCGACGACCGCGCTCGACGCGACCGTGCAGGCGCAGATCCTGGATCTGCTGGGATCGATCACCGCGGAGCGCAGGATGGCGTTGCTGATGATCACCCACGACCTCGGTGTCGCAGGCCAGCTCGCCGACCGTGCGCTGGTCATGTACGCAGGGCGGGTCGCCGAGTCGGGACCGATCGGTCCGATGTTCGACAACCCGGCCCACCCGTACACCAAAGGACTGCTGGGGTCGATCCCGAGCGCCGCGCATCGAGGTGGCGATTTGCCGACCATTCAGGGACTTCCGCCGGACATCGGGCTGCGGCCACCTGGCTGCAGCTTCAACCCGCGCTGCGGATACGCGACGGACGAGTGCCGTTCCGAGACACCGCAGCTGGTGTCGTTCTCGACGGACAGGGCGGCCGCATGCCACCACAAGGAGGAGGTGCTCGCCGATGTCACTGTTGGAGCTTGATTCCATTCGCCGCTTTTACAAGCAGAAGCACACGCTTTTGTCTCGGGCGTCGCGCGCGCCGATCCGTGCCGTCGACGGCGTTGACTTCGTCGTCGAAGAGGGAGAGACGGTCGGGCTGGTCGGCGAGTCCGGGTGCGGCAAGTCGACCCTCGCCCGCATCATCTGCGGTCTCGAGGAGCCGAGTGAGGGGAGCGTTAGATGGAACGGCTCTGATGTGGGGAAAATGTCCCGCTCCGAGCGCAAAACGTTGCTGCATCGCGAGGTGCAGATGGTGTTTCAGGACCCGCACGCCTCGCTCGATCCTCGTCGATCCGTCGGCCAGTCGATAGCCGAGGGGATCACGACCCACGCGCTGCTTCCGGCCGCGAGGATCGACGCCCGCGTCGGCGAACTGCTCATCCAGGTGGGCCTCAACCCCGACCACGCGCATCGCTTTCCGCACGAGTTCTCCGGCGGCCAACTGCAGCGCATCGGCATCGCTCGCGCGCTAGCCGTCGAGCCGAAACTGCTCGTGTGTGACGAACCGGTCTCGGCGTTGGATATCTCAGTGCGCGCCCAGGTGCTGAATCTGCTCAATCGCCTCAAGCGTGAGCTCGGGCTGTCGATTGTGTTCATCGCCCATGATCTGGATGTCGTGCAGCACATGTCCGACCGCATCGTAACGATGTACCTCGGGAAGATCGTTGAGGAAGGCGACTGCGACGACGTCTACAGCGCGACAGCGCACCCGTACACTCGTGCGCTGCTCTCCGCCATTCCTCGCAAGCTCGCTCCGAACGAGCATCTCGAGCGCGTGGTGCTCGAGGGCGACCCGCCGTCGCCGATCGATCCTCCGGCAGGATGCCCGTTCCACACCCGCTGCTACACCGCGGTGGAGAGGTGTTCCACAGAGGTACCCCCGCTCGTCGCAGTCCCCGGTGGAGCATCAACGCACAAAGCATCCTGTCATCTCTCCGAACAGATCGCGCTCTCCCGCGTCGGTATGGTCTCCACGATCAAATTCACTTCCTCCCCCTCTGAAAGGAACGACTCATGACCCGTACGAGTAGTCGCATCGTGGTCGGCGCCATCGCCGTCACCGCGAGCGCCATGATGCTGACCGGCTGTCTCGGCCAACCCGCCGACAGTGACACCGCCGACGGTACGTCCTTCGTCGCCGTCAACAACGGCGAGATCGGCCGCATCACCGGGGCGCAGAACCCCGGCAGCCAGATCGGCATGGCGCTGTGCGAGCCGCTGACCGGCATCGAAGAGGACGGCAGCGTGTTCATGCGCGGCGCCGAGTCCGTCGAGAGCGATGATCAGGTGACCTGGAAGGTGAAGGTAGCGGACGGCCGGACATTCTCTGACGGCACGGAGATCACCGCGCAGACTTATGTAGACACGTTCAATTTCGTCGGGGCTGGCGCCAATGCGATGCCCTCCAACTACGCATACGGTCCGATCAAGGGGTACGAAGAACTCAATCTTGCCGACGGGGAAGCTACCGCGACGGAATTCTCCGGCATCACCGTCGTGGATGAGCGCACCTTCACGATCGAGATGTCGTCGCCGAACAACGACGTGCCGTTCATCCTCTCGCAGCTGGCGTTCTGCCCGATGCCGGAGAGTGCCTTCGCCGACCCGCTCGCGTACGACAAGGATCCGATCGGAAACGGCGTCTACGTGCTGGAGTCGCTCGACCCGCAGGTGGAGGCGGTCCTTAGGAAGGACCCGAACTACCAGGGCTGGGTGCCAGATGGCGCGGCGGACGAGATGACCTTCCGGGTGTACACCGACACCAACACCTCGTATCAGGATGTCGTGGCCGGAAATGCGGATGTGCTGCGCAGCCTGCCGCCTGGACTGATCGCGCAGGGTCGGAACGCCCTGGGCGATGCGGGTCTGACGGCCATCGATCGCAACACGCTGCAGACGTACTTCACCTGGCCGACATATCTGGACGAGGCATTCCCCATCGAGGTGCGCCAGGCGTTCTCGATGATCGTCGACCGCGAGAGCATCTCGACGGATCTGTTCAAGGATGCAACCGTGCCGGCGGGCTCACTGATGCCCAACTCCGTCTCGGCCTACCGTGAAGACGCGTGCGGCCAGTACTGCTCCTTTGACCCCGACGCGGCGAAGGCACTCATCGAGGAGTCCGGTTTCACGGGAACCATTCCGCTCAACTACTCCTCGGCCAACACCACTGATGCTGCGACAGCGCTCGCTATCTCGAACTCGGCCAAGGAGATCGGTCTCGACGTCGAGCCGAAGCCGGTCCCAGCAGCGGCGCTCTCGGAGACGATCAACGCCTACGAGTTGGACGGCCCCGTCATCCAGCTGTGGGGCTCGTCCTTCCCTGCCGCGTCCGAGTGGATCGCGTCCGTGCACGTGGACGCGAACTATCGTCTGCAATATGACGACCCCGAGGGTGTCGCCCTGGTGAATGCCGCGCTCGCCGCAGGCACGACCGAGGAAGCCGACGTGCTCTGGCAGCAGGCGGAGGATCGTATCCTCGCCGACCAGGTCATCCAGCCGCTGTACCAGCAGGTGATGTACATCGCCCACACCGAGTGCGTCACCCCGCACGCGGCCGGTGGCGACATGCAGATCTACCGCACCGAGGTCACCTGCTCCTGAGCAGGCCTGTACTAACTGCATGGTGGCCGGGGCGGGGCGATCTCTGTCCCGGCCACCATGCGCATCGGAGCATGAGAAGGATGAGGCGATGAAGGCTCTGTTTAAATCTGGTCCGAACGAGGGCTTGGCACTCGTGGATCGTCCCGATCCGGTCGCAGGCCCTGATGAGGTCCTCGTCCGCGTGCTGCGTACCGGGATCTGCGGGACCGACCTACATATCCGTCGCTGGGACGACTGGGCGGCGTCGGAGGTGCGCGCCCCTCTGATCCCCGGCCACGAGTTCTACGGCGAGGTTGTCGAGGTCGGCCCGCTTGCGCACGACATCACGATCGGTGACCGTGTCTCCGGTGAAGGGCACATCGTGTGCGGCATGTGCCGCAACTGTCGGGCGGGACGCCGTCAGATGTGCATCCGGACCATCGGGCTGGGCGTGCATCGCGACGGCGCTTTCGCCGAGTACCTCACCCTGCCCGCGGCGAACGTGTGGGTGCACCACTCCGACATCGAACCGGAAGTCGGTGCGATCTTCGATCCGCTCGGCAACGCCGTGCACACCGCGCTCGCGTTCCCCCTCGTCGGCGAAGACGTGCTGGTCAGCGGATGCGGTCCGATCGGTCTCATGGCGATCGCTGTGGCGCGGCACGCCGGTGCGCGTTTCATCACCGCGACGGATGTCAGCGCGCCGCGACTGGAGCTGGCGACGCGGATGGGCGCGGACCAGGTGGTCGACGTGTCAGCCTCCGACGTCCGAGACGCGCAGAAAGCTCTGGGAATGAAGGAGGGGTTCGATATCGGCTTCGAGATGAGCGGTGCCGCTGCCGCGCTACCGACCATGATCGACAACATGAACCACGGCGGACGCATCGCCATGCTGGGCCTTCCCAGTGCGCCGTTCGGAGTGGATTGGGGCAAGTTCGTCACGCACATGCTCACCATCAAGGGCATCTACGGACGTGAGATGTTCGAGACCTGGAATGCGATGGGAGCGATGCTGCAGACAGGCCCGCTGCTGAGGCAGGCCATCGGGCGCATCATCGCCGATGTGATCCCGGCGTCGGACTGGGAACAGGGATTCGACGCCGCGGCATCGGCCGGCACCGGCAAGATCATCCTCGACTGGACGCGGCTCTGAGGCCGCGAGAGAAGGAGAACACGCATGTACGGAGCATTCCGTGAGCACATCGGGACGGAGCTCACAGCCATCGAAGAGGCGGGGCTCACCAAACATGAGCGAGGCATCCTGGGGCCACAGAGCGCCGAGATCGTCGCAGACGGCGCCGAGGTGCTGAACTTCTGCGCGAACAACTACCTGGGCCTCGCTAATGATCCTCGGATCATCCAGGCGGCGAGGAACGCACTCGACGAATGGGGCTATGGGCTCGCAAGCGTGCGCTTCATCTGCGGCACGCAGGAGCAGCACCTGGAACTGGAAAGACGCTTGGCCGCGTTCCTCGGCACCGAGGAGGCGATCCTGTTTTCCTCGTGCTTCGACGCCAATGGCGGCGTCTTCGAGACGCTGTTCTCGGCGGAGGACGCCATCATCTCCGATGAGTTGAACCATGCGTCGATCATCGACGGCATCCGGCTGTCGAAGGCGCGACGGCTGCGCTACCGCAATCGCGACATGGCTGATCTTGAAGACCAGCTGAAGGCGGCGGCGGATGCGCGGTTCCGTGTAATCGTCACGGATGGCGTGTTCTCGATGGACGGCTACATCGCGCCGCTGGCCGAGATCTGCGATCTGGCGGATCGATACGATGCGCTCGTGTTCGTCGATGACTCGCACGCCGTGGGCTTCATCGGCGAGCACGGACGCGGTACGCCGGAACTGTGCGGTGTTGAGGACAGGGTCGACATTTACACAGGGACGTTCGGCAAAGCGCTGGGCGGAGCCTCCGGCGGCTACGTCGCTGCCCATCGTGACATCGTTGCTCTGCTGCGCCAGCGCGCGCGGCCCTATCTGTTCTCGAACACGCTCGCGCCGTCGATCGTCGCTGGCACGCTCGCGGCCCTGGATCTCATCGACGGCTCTGCGGCGCTGCGGCGGCATTTGCGCGAGAACACCGAGCTGTTTCGCCGTCGAATGAGCGATGCGGGATTCGATTTGCTGCCGGGGGAGCATCCGATCGTGCCGGTGATGTTCGGCGACGCCGCCGTCACGGCCCGAATCGCGGGGGAGATGCAGAATCGAGGGATCTATGTGACCGCCTTCAGCTTCCCGGTCGTGCCGCGTGATCGCGCGCGGATCAGAGTGCAGCTCTCGGCTGCGCACACTTCGGAGCAGGTTGAGCATTGCGTGGCCGCCTTCGTCGCTGCGCGCGCCGCCGTGGAGTGACCGGCACTAGCATGCAAAGAAAAGCTTGCAAAGAAACCTTTGCAAAGGTATCTTTGCATTATGAACGAGAACGAGAAGCTCCCCGCAGCATCAGAACGCCGCGTCCTCGACGCTGGCGCTCTCCGTGCACTGTCGCATCCGCTGCGGGTGCGAATCTTCGACATCCTTGCCCAGGAAGGCCCACAGACGGCAAGCACGCTCGCTGAGATTCTGGGGGAGTCCTCCGGAGCGACCAGTTATCATCTTCGATCCTTGGCGAGTCACGACCTCATCCGTGAGGTTGAAAGTGACCGCGGTGGGCGTGAGCGGTGGTGGGAACGACCCACGGGCGGCATCGTCTACGACTCGCGCGCCGTGCAGGGCTCACCCGCCGGAGAGGCGGCACTGCAGGTCGCCGTTGCCGAAGCACTTCGCCGGCGCCATGACGAGCTCATGGAGTTCTTTACAAGCCGCATCGACAAGGAGTCCGCCGAGTGGGGCGATGCGAGCAAGTCGGTGACGAGTGGCATCAGCATGACTGCAGAGCAGACCATCGATCTCACGCAGAAGATCGAAGCTCTTATCGATGAGGCATCGGAGAAGTATCGCAATCAGAAGGGCGAGGGAGTACGACGCGTCAGTGTGCGCGCCGACATCTTCCCGCTCAAGACCCTCACAACGAAGAAGGAGTCCTCATCATGAGTGCCGTGGTCATCACCCGTACGTACCCCGTGCCTCGCGGTGCGAACCGTATCGAACGCGCCTCGATTCGACTCGCCGCGGCGATGGCTCGCTGGGCCACTGACCGCGCAGAGCGCCGGCAGGATCGTCATGAAGCGATGCTGGCCTCGATCAAGGATGAGCAGACGCGCAGGGCCGACCCACGCGCGACCGATCATGCACTCGCGCAGATGGGCATGCGGTTGCGCTGACTGCGTCAGTCCTCGAACGGGCGAGCGATCACTTCACCGGATGCGGTGAGGAAGACTTCCCAGCCAGCATCGAGCTCAGCGATCGGTCGACCTTCAAGCCAGGTGAGCGTCCAATGACCTTCGAGACCCTGAGCCTCAACATCGGCAATGGCCGGCCGCAGGACGGCGGGAACGGATGCCGGAGCATCCGAACCTGCCGCCCAACGAGTACCCAGCTGCATCAGGACTCCTCGGTCGGCGGGACATCGGCCGGAGCCAGCTCGATCTCAGTCACGGCCAGTGTTTCGCCCTCGACCAGTTCGAGGTCGGTGATTCGGCCGACGGCGCGCAGGTCGTCGGCCGCACCGCGCAATGCCTCGAGCGTGGCTGCCGGCGCCGCGATCACGGCACGCGAGACCGGCGTCTTCTGCGAAGCCTTCGCCTCGGTCTTGGCGCGACGGATGCCGATCAGCGCGGCGCTGGCTGCGGTGAGCACGGCGGCGTCGCCCTCGGAATCGAGCGGCTCTGGCCACGCGGCAGTGTGGATCGAACCCTCCTCGAACCAGCTCCACGACTCTTCTGTGGCGAAGGACACGACCGGGGCGAGCAGACGCAGCAGCGTAGACAGGGCGATCCGCAGAGCGAGCGCGGCGGAGGACTGTCCGACGTCGGTCTGGTCGTAGGCGCGTTCTTTCACGAGTTCGAGGTAGTCATCGCAGAACGTCCAGAAGAACGACTCGGTGATCTCCAGTGCACGGGCATGATCGAAGGAGTCGTACGCCTTCGTGGTCTCACGCACCACCTCGTCGAGGGTGGCGAGCATCGATGCGTCGAGTGCGTGCGTCACCTGCGCGCCCTCTGGCACCGGGAACGAGAGCACGAACTTCGCAGCGTTCAGCACCTTGATCGCGAGACGCCGGCCGATCTTCATCTGAGTCGGGTTCTGCGGGTCGAACGCGGCATCCACACCGAGTCGGCTGGATGCTGCCCAGTAGCGGACGGCATCCGAACCGTGCTTCTCGAGGATGTCGGCCGGGGTGACGACGTTGCCCTTGGACTTCGACATCTTCTTGCGATCGGGGTCAACGATGAAGCCGGAGATCGAGGCATGCTTCCACGGCGAGCGGCCGTCCTCGAGCGTTGAGCGCAGCATGGTCGAGAACAACCAGGTGCGAATGATGTCTTGTGCCTGCGGGCGCACGTCGAACGGTGCGACGAGGTTCCACAACTCTTCGTCGCGCTGCCAGCCGCCGGCCAGCTGCGGGGTGAGCGAGGATGTCGCCCAGGTGTCGAGAATGTCCGTCTCGGCCTCGAAGCCACCGGCCACGCCACGCTGCTCGGCCGTATAGCCGGCAGGCACATCGCTGGTCGGGTCGACGGGCAGGGATGCGGCATCCGCCATGATCACGCGGTCGAAATCGCGCTCACCGTTCTCATCCAGGCCGTACCAGACCGGGAGCGGCACGCCGAAGAAGCGCTGACGCGAGACGAGCCAGTCGCCGGTGAGACCGCCGACCCAGTTCTCGTAGCGCACGCGCATGAAGTCGGGGTGCCACTGCAGCTCGCGACCGTGCTCGATCAGCTGATCGCGCAGCTCTTGATCGCGTGCACCGTTTCGGATGTACCACTGACGGGTCGAGACGATCTCAAGGGGGCGGTCGCCCTTCTCGAAGAACTTCACCGCGTGGTTGAAAGGCTTGGAAACCTCCAGCAGTTCGCCGGACACTTCCAGGAGTTCGACGATCTGCTTACGAGCGCTGAACACCGTCTTGCCGGCGAGCTCCGCGTATGCGGCCTGCCCGGCATCCGATTCGATTGCTTCGGGGGCGTCCGCGACCACGCGGCCGTCAAGGCCGAGGATTGCGCGGATCGGCAGGTCGAGTTCGCGCCACCAGATCATGTCGGTGACATCACCGAACGTACACACCATCGCGATGCCGGATCCCTTGTCCTTCTGCGCGAGGTGATGCGCGAGCACCGGAACCTCGACATCGAACAGAGGAGTGCGCACCGTGGAACCGAAGTACGGCTGGTAGCGCTCGTCGTCGGGGTGCGCCACGAGCGCGACACATGCCGCGAGCAACTCTGGGCGCGTGGTCTCGATGTTGATGTCGCCCGAGCCGTCGCTCTTGTGGAACGCGAGCCGGTGGAATGCGGCCTGCTGGTCACGATCCTCGAGCTCTGCCTGCGCGATGGCCGAACGGAAGTCGACATCCCACAGCGTCGGCGCGAGAGCCTGGTAGGCCTCGCCGCGCTCGTGGTTGCGGATGAAGCCGAGCTGGCTCTGGCGGATCGTCTCGTCGGAGATCGTGCGGTAGGTCTGTGTCCAGTCGACGCTCAGCCCCATCTGGCGGAAGACCTCTTCAAACTGCTTCTCGTCTTCGATGGTGAGCTCTTCGCACAGGGCGATGAAGTTGCGGCGGCTCACCGGCAGCTGGTCAGCGGCCTTGAGGCTCTTCGCGTCGCCGTGGAAGGGAGGGACAAAATCAGCGTCGTAGGGGAGCGTCGGGTCGCAGCGCACACCGTAGTAGTTCTGCACGCGACGCTCAGTCGGCAGGCCGTTGTCGTCCCAGCCGATCGGGTAGAAGACGCTCTTGCCGCGCATGCGCTCGTAGCGCGCCTTGATGTCGGTGTGCGTGTAGGAGAACACGTGGCCGATGTGGAGAGAGCCGGATGCCGTCGGCGGAGGCGTGTCGATTGAGTAGACGCCTTCACGACCGAGCTCGGCGGCGCGCACGCGGTCGAACAAGTACGTGCCCTGCGCGGTCCAGGCGCCATCCCACTTTGTTTCGAGACCTTCGAGTGCGGGCTTGTCGGGAATCTGGTTCTGTGCGGGTGCCGACATGGAGGTCTCCTTGAACGATGTATGCGGCACTGTGTGAGCGTGCCTGAGTGTGGGGTGTGTTGACCATTCTAGCCAAGAGCATCACGGCGGAAGGCGACCGTAGTTCGACCCTGTCCAACAAAGCCCGGCTAGACTGGACCGACCCCTTTTCATCTTTCCTGAGGACTCGCATGCCCACTCAACTCGTGCGCCGTATTCTGTCAATCACTGCGCTCACCGCCGCCGGAGCTCTGGCGCTCAGCGCCTGCGCCGGCCCCGCGGGTGAGAACACTGCAGAAGGTGGCGGCGAGGTCGTCTGGGCGATCGAAGGGGCAAATCTCTCCGCCGGTCACATGGACCCGCAGACCAGCCAGCTCGATGTGTCGAGCATGGTCCAGCGCGTCGTGCTCGACTCGCTGGTGTTCCAGGAGGCCGACGGCTCGTTCTCGCCGTGGTTGGCCACGGACTGGACGTCGGACGACAGCACCACGTACACCTTCAATCTCCGCGAAGATGTCACCTTCACCGACGGCGAGCCCTTCAACGCAGAAGCGGTGAAGGCGAACTTCGACCGCATCGCCGACCCGGAGACGGCATCCGCCCAGGCGGCGAGCATGCTCGGCGGTGAGTTCTACGCCGGCACTGAGGTCATCGACGAGTACACGGTCGAGGTCAGTTTCTCGCAGCCGTATGCGCCGTTCCTTCAGGCTGCGAGCACACCGCTGCTTGGCTTCTACTCACCTGCGGTGCTGGAGAGCTCCGCTGACCAGCTCAAGGCCGGCGGCCCCGGCATCAACGTCGGCACCGGTCCCTTTGAACTCACCGAGTACACGCCCGACCAGGAGCTCGTCTATACCAGGAACCCTGATTACGCGTGGGGACCGGATGGCGCGGAGGCTGCGCAGTTCGAGACGCTGCGAGTGCAGATCCTGCCTGAGGCTTCAGTGCGCACCGGTGTCGTGGAGAGTGGCGAGGCAGACCTCGCCAGCAACCTGCCGCCGAACCTCGCCGTCGAGCTGCCCGACACATTGACGGTCGATGCGAATGAGTATCCAGGCCTCCCCTTCTCGCTGTACCTGAATGAGGCCTACGGCGTCTTCGCCGACGAGAGGGTCCGCCAGGCATTCGCCCGGGGCATTGACATCGATGCCGCGGTGGAAGAGATCTTCTTCGGCCAGTTCCCGCGCGCCTGGAGCATCCTCGGTGGGGCGACCCCCGGATACGACGCCGCGCTCGAGGGCAGTTGGCCATTCGATCAGGATGAGGCGAACCGCCTGCTGGACGAAGCCGGGTGGACCGACCGTGGCAGTGACGGCATCCGTATGAAGGACGGTCAACGCCTCTCGGTGCGCTGGATCTCCTATACGCCCGTCTCAGACGACAACTCGGCGCTCGGCAACACGATCCAGTCAGATCTTGCCGACATCGGCTTCGAAGTTGTACGTGAGGTTCTCGAGCCTGGTGCGTACAACGAGCAGTATGGACCGAAGACGTTCGATCTCACGGACTGGGGCTTCTCAGGTGTCGACGGCGACCTGCTGCGCAGTCACCTGCACACCGACGGTTTCCAGAACGCCTCGCAGGTGAGCGACCCTGAGATCGATGCTCTGCTCGAGGAAGGCATGGCCACGAGCGATGTTGACGAGCGCGCCACGATCTACCAGAAGCTGCAGCAGTGGAACGCGGAATACACTGCGATCGTGCCTCTTTACAGCCCTTCGCTCATCACCGCCGTGAACGACACCGTCTCGGGCCTTGAGTACGACTTGTATGGCCGTCCGCTGTTCTACGAGGTCACGGTCGGCTGAGAGCCGAGTGAACTGAGCGGCAGCGTGAACTGATTAGCAGAGTGAAACGCCTCCTCATCCGGATCGCGGAGCTCGCGGCATCCGTCGTCATCGTTCTCTGGGGTGCGGCGACGCTCGCGTTCCTCGCCTTTCGCGTCATACCGGGTGATCCTGTCTCGGTCATGCTCGGGCCGCAGGCCCAGGTGAGTGAGGGCGTGAAGGATGGCATCCGGGCGGAGTTGGGCCTCGACCGGCCACCGCTGGAGCAGTACCTGTCGTACCTCGGCCAGCTTCTGCAGGGAAATCTCGGCGAGTCGTATCAGCTGCGGATGCCGGTGACGGAGGTGATCGGTCGCCAGCTCGGATCGACGTTGCAGCTGACGGCGCTCGCGCTCGTGATCGCCGTGGTGCTCGCCCTCACCGTGGCACTGTTCGTGCGGGGGAGGGTGTCGCGCGGCATCGTTGCCAGCATCGAGCTGATCGTGTTGTCGTCCCCGGTATTCTGGATCGGTATCCTGCTGCTCAGCGTGTTCGCATTCGGTCTGGGCTGGTTCCCGGTGTCTGGGACACGCAACCCTACGACGATCGTGCTACCGGCGATCACCCTCGCACTGCCGGTCGCTGCCCTCCTCGGCCAGGTGCTGCGAGACGGCATCGAAGCGGCCGAGCGCCAGCCATTCGCGACGACCGTACGCGCTCGCGGCGCGGGTCAAGTGCGACTGACCGCGCACCACACGCTGCGGCATGGTGCGGCCGGCGCACTCACTCTCACCGCGTACCTGATCGGATCATTGCTGGGCGGTGCGGTGCTGGTCGAGACGGTGTTCGCGCGCCCTGGTCTCGGGCGCGTGACGCTCGCGGCGATCACCGATCGAGACCTGCCGGTCATCACCGGAATCATCCTGTTCAGCGCTCTGGTGTTCGTGATCGTGAATCTCGTTGTCGAGTTGCTTCATCCGCTACTCGATCCGCGGCAGCGCCGCGCGAGGGAGGCATCTGTATGAGCACCTCTCGACGAGTACTGCTGTGGGCTGCTCTGGCTGTGCTCGCCGTCGTGGCGGCGATGGCGCTGATGCCGCAACTGATCGCCACCCATGATCCGTTGCGCACCGATGTGCGCGCCGCGCTGGAGGCACCGGGTGCAGCGCACCTGTTCGGCACCGATCAGAGTGGGCGCGATGTCTTTTCAAGGGTCGTCTATGGCGCGGGGCGTTCGGTGGGGATCGGACTGCTCGCGACGAGCCTGGCACTGGTGATCGGGCTCATCGTCGGTTCGCTCTCCGGCATCGCGCCGCGAGCGGTGGATGCCACGGCGATGCGCATCACCGATGTGCTGCTCGCCTTCCCTGAGTTCCTCGTCGCGCTGGTAGTCGTGGCGATCCTCGGGCCGGGGCCCGTGAACGTCGCGATCGCCGTGACGATCGCGGCCGTGCCGGTGTACGTGCGGCTGGCGAGAGTGCAGACGCGCTCGCTGGCGCTCGCTGAGCATGTAGAGGCCGCCCGCATTCTCGGGGTGCGCCCGATGCAGGCGTTCACGCGGCATGTGATTCCCGGCGTGCTCGGTTCGCTCAGCGTGTTGGGGACGATCGGGATCGGCTCCAGCATCCTCGCGGCCGCCGGCCTCAGCTTCCTTGGCCTCGGACCGATCGAGCCGTCCCCGGAGTGGGGTCTCATGCTCTCGGGTGGACGAAATGTTCTCGGGACGGCGTGGTGGATTGCTGTGTTTCCCGGCATTGCGATCACCCTGACCGTCGTGTCGGCGACCATCGTCGGCCGCACGCTGCGTGCGCGGGCAGAGGGGAGGACCTCATGAGTGCGTTGCGCGTCGAAGGTCTTTCGGTCACGATCGGTGGGGCGTTCCTTGTCGAGAACGTGTCGTTCGAGATCGCACCGGGTGAATGCCTGGCAATCGTGGGGGAGTCGGGTGCTGGCAAGTCGCTGACGGGCTCGGCCCTGCTCGGGCTGACTCCGGATTCGGCGCGAGTCACGGCAGACGTGCTGATGGTCGATGGTGTCGATGCGCGGGGCTTCTCGGATGCAGCCTGGCGGGGACTGCGGGGCAACCGCATCGGTCTGGTCTCGCAGGATGCCCTGGTGTCGTTGGACCCGCTGCGCCGTATCGGGGCCGAGGTTGCCGAACCGCTTGTGATCCACACGCGGTTGTCACGCGGCGAGCGCCGAGTGCGCGTGGTGGACCTGCTGAAATCGGTGTCGATGCCGGATGTCGCTCGTCGCGCCGCGCAATATCCGCATGAGCTTTCGGGCGGGTTGCGTCAGCGCGCGCTGATCGCCTCGGCGCTCGCCGGTGAACCGGCCGTGCTTGTGGCGGATGAGCCGACCACCGCTCTGGATGCCACGGTGCAGGCGCGGGTGTTGACACTGCTGCATGCGATCGCGGATGCCGGGACCGCCATCGTCTTCATCAGCCACGACTTCGCGGCTGTGCGTCGGGTGGCGGATCGCGTGCTCGTGATGCGATCCGGGCGTGTGATCGAACAGGGCACCGTGGCAGATGTGCTGGATGCTCCGCAGCAGGACTACACGCGCGAGCTCATCGCCGCGAGCATCCACGAGCCTCGTGCAGATCGGTTCGGGCTTGGCGAGTCAGTATTGGCTGCTGTCGAAGTCTCCAAGGCCTTCTCCGGTGTACCTGCGGTCGACTCGGTGTCGTTCACTCTCCTGAAAGGGCAGACGCTGGGTGTGGTGGGGGAGTCGGGATCGGGAAAGACGACCCTCGCACGCATGATCGTTGGTGTTGAGGAGCCCGACGCCGGGAGTCTCCGTTGGCACGGGCAGCACCGCGTGCAGCTCGTGCATCAGAACCCCCTAGGCGCGTTCGACCCGCGGTGGACAATCGGGCGATCACTGCGGGAAGCGCTTGAGGCGGGTGGGGTTCCGCGCTCGGCGCGTGCAGCGCGTGTCGCAGATCTGCTGGCCGAGGTGGACCTCTCGCCGGACCTGGCAACGCGTCGTCCCGCCCAACTGTCGGGAGGACAGCGTCAGCGGGCGGCGATCGCACGAGCGCTCGCCGCAGATCCGGATGTGCTGGTGCTCGACGAACCGGTGTCGGCGCTTGATCCCTCTGTGCGCGAGAAAGTGCTCCAGCTGCTGCGGCGCCTGCAGCGCGAGCGTGAGTTGACCATGATCTTCGTGTCGCATGGCCTTGATGTGGTCGCGGCGGTTGCTGACGACGTCCTCGTGATGCAGGACGGTGTGGTTGTGGAGCAGGGGCCCGTGGCCGAGGTGTTCGCGGCGCCGCAGCATCCGTTCACCCGAGAATTGCTCGCGGCATCTGGGGACTAGTCCTTGATCTGGATGCCCAGCCCCGCAGCGATCACCGGGGCGAGTTGCTCGATTTGATGCGTCGTCAAAGTCGTACCGCGCAGGCTGTTGGCGTCGACGAAAGCTTCGGCGTCGAGCCCGCGTAGGTCGACGTCTTTCGCGCGCAGACCGCGCGGGTCGACCTCCTGCGTACGGCATCCGTCGAACGCCATCCGCGTGATCTCTGCCTGGGGTAGATCGAAGGTGCGGATGGTGGAGTCCGCGATGAGGATGTCGGTGCCCTTCGCGCCGCCCAGCGTCAAGTAGTCGATGCGCACGTCCCGGATCTCGAGTTCATCGATGCGTGTGCCGCTGAGATCGAGGGTGCCGATGCGGCCTCCCTGGATGCGCAGTCGGCGGATACCAGCGTTACGGAGCGTCATGGATGCGACGCGTAGGTCCTTCGCGTCGACATCGAGGATTGTGGCTCCGGTGAGGTCGATGCTGTCCGCATCAGCGGTGACGGTGCACTGCTCGAGTGTCGCGTGGGCGAGGTTGACATCGCCGACCAAATCGAGGGCCGCTTGCAGGAAATCCGCACCGCGGGAGGGCTGGGCGGGTTCGAGGTGCCGCGGCAGGTCCGGCTCGGAGATGCGAGGGGGTGCGGGAGAATCGGTAGCTCGGGCCATGCCTAAAGGATATCCGCCCGCTGATGCTATATTGCTAGCATGCAAGCAAATGAGTCCGCGGAGAAGAAGGCGCAGTTCAACGTGTACCTCCCGCCGGATCTGATCCGGGAGGCCAAGCACCGCGCCATCGATGAGGGCGTCAGTCTGTCTGCGCTCGTCGAAGCCGCGCTGCGCGGATACCTGGAGGAGCAGTCATGACAGTCGTTCAACAGATCCTCTACACGGAGCAGCCTGCTACCTGGTGGAAGCTGGCCGAGTCCCTGGGCTTCGTCGCGCCGTTCCCACCGGAGCTGGCATGGGCAGAGTTCCACGCCGACGGCGTGCTTGCCATTCACGGTGTGGAAGTCGCTGCTGCGCATCGCCCCGGTACGACCGATATCCATCTCAATGTCGTTGATCTGGATGCCGCGGCATCCGCTCTGTCTGGGTTCGTGACCGAGCGCATGACCATGGATGGTGTGGGAGAGATGGTCATCGTGCGTGCGGCATCCGGTATCTCGATCTCGGTATCCGAGGGCGCGGTCCAGCGCGGAGTAGGCGATATCGCCGTGCAGCCGACCTGGTTTCAGGAGGACCTCGCCGAGCCGCGGGCGATCCTCGAAGCGCTCGGGTTCCGGGCCGGAATCGTCGCGGATCGCGGCGGCTGGATCGAGATGCTCTGTGACGGCGGCATGGTGGGCTTGCACGCGGGCGAGCCCAGGATTGGCCTGTCGTTCGAGGCGCGCGGCGACCTCGACGCGCTGGCTACGCGATTGCAGGATGCCGGATTCGCAGCATCCATCGTCGACGAGGCCTTCGCGCGAACGATTCGGATCCCGAATCCAGACGGCGACGATGAGGTCTGGATCAACAGCGTGCAGGAAGACCTGCACGGGTACCACCGCTGATGGCGTTCGAACGCGATCTCGGAGGCGGGATCACCCTGGCTCTGCGGACACCGGAGATGGCTCGTAAGGTTCGCGATGTCGCAGCCGTGAACATCGAGCGCCTTCGGTTGTGGGAGCCATGGGCTCATTCCTTCGACCCTGACGGCGTGGAGGATGAATGGAATCGTGACCAGCTTCGGCGTTTCATCGACGGCACTGCGATTCCCACGGTCGTGCTGCGCGATGGTCGACCGATCGGGTCGGTGTCGGCGCGGATGGACCGGTACTCCGCTACGGGCGAGCTCGGCTACTGGATCGACGCTGATGCGGAGGGGCAGGGGATCGTGCAGCGCGCGTGTCAGGCGCTCGTCGACGACATGTTCTCCGGCGGCATCGCCCGCGTGGAGATCCGCACTGCCACGCACAATCGTCGCAGCATCCGCTTGGCCGAGCGCCTCGGCTTTGAGCATGAGGGGACGCTGCGCAGCGCGTTGCCAGTCGGGGATGTCCGGCACGACGTCGCGGTGTACGGGCTGCTGCCGCGGCGTTCGCGCGGCTGACACCGGGGGCTCGTGCGTCGTGACACCGTGCGCCCCGCTCGGAGATGTGCAGCTTCCTCGGACGAATTCGCGCAGACCGTCCGAAGAAGGCGCACATCTCCGAGGCTGGCGCACGCTCTCGCATGCGCTCATTCTCTCTGCACATCGCAGAGCACGGTGTAGTTGTGCACAGAACGCGTGATTTCGGGGTCTACGTCAGCCTCAATCGTCAGAGAATGACCGGATGCTGCTGCGCACGGTCCCCGATCTTGTCCAGCTCGTCACCGAGCAGGCGGGTGTGGCGCGCGTCGAGTATCTGAGACTGCAGGGGGCCGGGCGTCGTGCGATCGACGGCGCGCTGCGCGACGGCAGACTCGTCCGCGTGAAGCGAGGATGGGTAGCCACGCCAGATGCCGATCCTGTGTTGGTTGCTGCTGCCCGTGCCGGCGTGGTCGTCACCTGTCTGTCGCGAGCTGCACGGCTGGAACTGTGGGTGCACGAAGCACCAGAATTTTTTCACGTCGGCGCTGATCCCCACGGGGCCGGTGGAAAGACGGAACGAGCGCACATCCACTGGTCGAAGCCGCTCGTGCCGCGGCATCCGGATGTTCTGGAAGACCCGATCGAGAACGTTCTCGCCCTCGTGGCGGAGTGCGAGCCCTACGAACGGGCCCTGGCGACCTGGGATTCTGCGCTCAATAAGGGGCTCGTCACGTTGGCAGCGCTCGCGGGGTATCTCTGGAGGCCTCAGGCTCGCAGGTTGCTCGCTGATGCCACGCCGTTCGCGGATGCGGGGCTGGAGACATATCTGCGTCCACGATTGCGCTGGCTACGACTGCCAATCCTCATACAGACATGGATTGCTGGACACCGGGTGGATGCTCTGATCGGGGAGCGGCTTGTCATCCAGATCGATGGTGCAACTCACGTCGGTGCGCAGCGCAGCGAGGACATCCGCCATGACGCTGAGCTACGACTGATGGGCTATCTCGTCATCCGCATCAGCTATCAGCAGATGATGTTCGACTGGGCTGGCGTGCAAGATCTGATCATGCGTGCGGTCGCGCAGGGGCTGCACCTCGCGAAGTGACTCCCAGCGGCTGGAGGAACGCGTACCGCTTGCTCGGAGATGTGCAGCATCCTCGGACGAAATCACGCAGAACGTCCGAAGAACGCGTACATCTCCGAGTGAGCCGCACGTACGCAGGCGAGTGAGCCGCACGCATGCAGGCGAGTGGGCCGCACGTACGCGGCACGAGAGCGCGGAGCCGCGTACAATGGATGCACACGCTTTGATCCGGCCATCACCGGGGAGCACTCGGAAGAACGCAGGCAACTGCAATTAGAACCGAGCGGGGCAGGCCCGTTATCGCCGCAGTGAGAGTGGTTGCATCGTCCCCGGCGAAGCAGCACGTGAGGTGGTACCGCGGTCCTGGTGGATCGTCCTCGCAGAAGCCCACGACGAACACTGCGAGCAGATATGACCTACCCCCGCAACTCCGCCTTCGGCCCCGCCGCCGATGCCACCGTCGTCCCCAGCCCTCGCTTCCCGGAGATCGAGCGCGATGTCCTCGACTTCTGGAAGAGCGACGACACCTTCCGCGCCTCCATCGCCCAGCGCGAAGGCGCCGACGAGTGGGTGTTCTACGACGGGCCTCCGTTCGCCAACGGTCTGCCCCACTACGGTCACCTGCTGACCGGGTACGCGAAGGACCTTTTCCCGCGTTTCCAGACCATGCGCGGCAAGAAGGTTGATCGCGTCTTCGGGTGGGACACACAC
The DNA here is from genome assembly GCF_059445345.1 of Microbacterium sp. Y355. Taxonomy (NCBI): domain Bacteria; kingdom Bacillati; phylum Actinomycetota; class Actinomycetes; order Micrococcales; family Microbacteriaceae; genus Microbacterium; species Microbacterium sp. Y355. Next base: position 203,310 of record NZ_JCAIUD010000001.1, read on the forward strand.
GGTCTCCCTGCTGAGCTCGAAGCCATGAAGCAGCTCGGCATCACCGAGAAGAGCGAGATCGAGGCCATGGGCATCGACACGTTCAACGCCAAGGCACGTGAGTCGGTGCTGGCGTACACCGACCAGTGGCAGGACTACGTCACCCGCCAGGCGCGCTGGGTCGACTTCGAGCGCGGCTACAAGACGCTCGACACGAACTACATGGAGAGCGTGCTCTGGGCGTTCAAGACCCTCTACGACAAGGGCCTGGCCTACGAGGGCTACCGTGTGCTGCCGTACTGCTGGCGCGACGAGACGCCGCTCAGCGCGCACGAGCTGCGCATGGACGATGACGTATACAAGATGCGTCAGGATCCGTCCGTCACCGTAACATTCCCGCTCACCGGAGCCAAGGCCGAGTCGCTCGGCCTCACGGGCGTGCGCGCTCTCGCCTGGACGACGACTCCGTGGACCCTTCCGACAAACCTTGCGCTCGCCGTAGGCCCAGACATCGAGTACGTGGTCCTCCCGGCAGGCCCTGCTGGCGCTGCCGACGTGCACAACGCGGACGAGCCGGTCGAGGCAGCCTCACACCGGTACCTGCTTGCCCGCGACCTCCTCGGCGGGTATGCCAAGGATCTCGGCTACGAGTCGGCAGCGGATGCTCTCGCAGCAGTCGACGCGTCCCATCAGGGCTCAGCGCTGCAGGACGTCACCTATGACCGCCTCTTCGACTACTACGCGGATGCCGAGACCTATGGCACGGAGAACGCCTGGCGCATCCTCGCCGACGACTACGTCACCACGACCGACGGCACCGGCATCGTCCACCAGGCTCCTGCCTACGGCGAGGATGACCAGCGTGTGGCGGGCGCGGCTGGCATCCCGACGATCATCTCACTCGATGACGGCGGACGGTTCCTCCCGAACGTCACGGACGTGGCGGGCGAGCTGTGGATGGACGCCAACCGTCCGCTCATCCGCGTGCTCAAGGACAGTGGCCGGATGGTCCGCGAAGCGAGCTACGACCACTCGTACCCGCACTGCTGGCGCTGCCGGAACCCCCTGATCTACAAGGCTGTCTCGAGCTGGTTCATCCGCGTGACCGACATCAAAGACAAGATGCTCGCGAACAACGAGCAGATCACCTGGGTGCCAGAGAACGTCAAGCATGGCCAGTTCGGTAAGTGGCTCGAAGGCGCACGCGACTGGTCGATCAGCCGCAACCGTTACTGGGGTTCGCCGATCCCGATCTGGAAGAGCGATGACCCGGAGTACCCGCGCGTCGACGCCTACGGATCGCTGGCTGACATGGAGCGCGACTTCGGCACGCTGCCGCGCAACCCCGAGGGGGAGGTCGATCTGCATCGCCCGTACATCGATGATCTGACGCGCCCGAACCCGGATGACCCGACCGGTCAGTCGACCATGCGTCGTATCGAGGACGTGTTCGACGTCTGGTTCGACTCCGGATCGATGCCGTACGCGCAGGTGCACTATCCGTTTGAGAACCAGGAATGGTTCGACGCGCACTCGCCGGCCGATTTCATCGTCGAGTACATCGGTCAGACCCGTGGCTGGTTCTATCTCATGCATGTGCTGTCGACCGCGCTGTTCGATCGCCCGGCGTTCACCGGCGTCAGCTGCCATGGCATAGTGCTCGGCAATGACGGCTACAAGATGTCGAAGTCGCTGCAGAACTACCCGGCGGTCAGTGAAGTCTTCGACCGCGATGGCTCCGATGCGATGCGCTGGTTCCTCATGTCGAGCTCGGTGCTGCGTGGTGGCAACCTCTCGGTAACCGAGGAGGGCATCCGTTCCGGAGTCCGCGAATTCCTGCTTCCGCTGTGGAGTTCGTGGTACTTCTTCGCGACGTACGCGAATGCCTCCGGTGAGGGCGGATATGAGGCCCAGTGGCGCACCGACTCCACTGACGTGCTCGACCGGTACATCCTGGCCCGACTCGGCGACCTCGTCCGCGAGGTGTCAGAAGATCTCGAGGGCCTCGATTCGACGACCGCATCCGCACGTCTTCGAGAGTTCGCCGAGGTGCTGACGAACTGGTACATCCGACGCTCACGCGATCGCTTCTGGGGTGGCGTCACAGACGATTCGAAGAGCCGCGAGGCCTTCGACACGCTGTACACGGTGCTCGAGACGCTGACTCGCGTCGCTGCGCCCCTCGTGCCGCTGATCAGCGAGCGTGTCTGGCAGGGTCTTACCGGCGGGCGGAGCGTACATCTGACCGATTGGCCGGATGCTGCCGCGTTCCCCGCCGCTGACGACATCCGCGATGCGATGGATGCCGTGCGCGAGCTCTCCAGCGTCGGCAATGCCCTGCGCAAGAAGGAAAAGCTGCGCGTGCGCTTGCCGCTCGCGCGATTCAGCGTCGTCTCACCACTCGCCGCCTCGCTCGGCCAGTTCGAGGAGATCCTGCGCGAAGAGCTCAACGTCAAGTCCGTCGAGCTCGTGCCGCTGACCGAGACCGCCGCGGCCGAGTACGGCATCAGCCACCGACTGAGCGTGAACGCTCGCGCCGCGGGCCCGCGCCTCGGCAAGAACGTGCAGACCGTGATCAAGGCTGCACGCAGCGGCGACTGGTCTGAGGTCAATGGTGTTGTCACAGCGGGCGGTATCGCACTGGAGCCCGCGGAGTATGACCTGGCTCTTGAGACCACCGGTCGTCCTGAGGGCGAAGCACTGGCGATCGTACCAACGGGCGGCTTCGTGCTGCTCGACACGCGGACGACGCCGGAGTTGGAGTCTGAGGGCATGGCTCGCGACGCCATCCGCGTCGTTCAGGAAGCGCGCAAGAACGCTGGTCTCGATGTCAGCGACCGCATTGTTCTCGCGCTCAATGTGGGGCCTGCCGAGGCGGAGGCGCTGCAGGCGCACGCCGAGCTGATCGCGGGGGAGACGCTCGCTGTCGGCTTCGCCGTCCAGGCGACCGATGAGATCGATGAGCTGGTGAAAAACGTCACGAGCCCGGGTGACGGCGTCTTCCGTAGCGGCGCCACGGCGCTCGGATCGGACAAGGCATCCATCATCGTGACGATCGATACGAACATCGAGGGAGCGAAGAATGTCTGACCGCAAACGCGCCGATGCTGTCTACGACGCACTGCTGGCTCGTGCCGGCGAGCGTTGGGTGCAGCCCCGCAAGGAGCGCACCGCGCGCATTCTCGAACTGCTGGATGACCCGCAGCGCACCTATCGCGTCGTGCACATCACCGGCACCAACGGTAAGACGTCCACGGCACGGATGATCGAGAGTCTGCTGCGTGCGCACGGCCTGCGCACAGGGCTGTTCACGAGTCCGCACCTGGACCGCTTCACTGAGCGCATCATGATCGACGGCGAGCCGATCGACGATGGCGCGATTGCCGACGCGTGGGACGAGATCGGACCCTTCGTCGGGATGGTGGATGCTGAGCTCGAGCAGGCAGGCGATGCTCCGCTGACCTTCTTCGAACTGCTCACCGTGCTCGCCTTCGTTGCGGTAGCGGATGCTCCGGTCGATGTTCTCGTGCTGGAAGTTGGCATGGGCGGCGAGTGGGACTCCACGAACACGGCCGACGGTGATGTTGCGGTGTTCGCACCCATCGACATCGACCACGCCGACCGACTCGGCGGAACGATTGCTGAGATCGCTCAGGTGAAAGCCGGAATTATCAAGGAAGGCGCCGCCGTCGTCTCCGCGCAGCAGTCCGACGAGGTGGCCCTGGTGCTGAGTCGCGTCGCCGCGGAGAAGAATGCCACGATCGCCTTCGAGGGCGAGGAGTTCGGTCTCGCCGAGCAGAAGCTCGCCGTCGGGGGACAGCTGCTGACTGTCCGCGGTCTTGCCGGAACATACGTCGAGGAGTACCTGCCCCTGTATGGCGCGCACCAGGGCCACAACGCTGCGCTCGCGGTGGCAGCGGTCGAGTCGCTGATCGGCGCGGCTTCACAGCGCATCGCGGACGACATCATGACCGATGGTCTGCAGGGTGCGACCTCGCCTGGCCGCCTGCAGCTGCTCGGCATCGCGCCAACCGTGATCGTTGATGCCGCCCACAACCCGCACGGGGCGAAGGCTCTCGCGCAGTCGCTGGATGACAGCTTCGACTTCGATGAGTGGGGTCTCGTGCTCGGCGTTCTCGCCGATAAGGATGCCGCGGGCATCGTTGCGCAGCTTGCGCCGGCCACGGCCCATGTATTCGCGACCGCGCCGACATCAGATCGCGCGAACGATGCGGATGTCATCGCTGATCTGGTTGAGCAGACCGGACACCGTGCGAGCGTGCACGCCTCCCTCGCGGAGGCCGCGGATGCCGCGCGAGAGTGGGCTGCGTCATCAGACCGTCGTGCTGTCGTGATCGCAGGATCCGTCGTACTCGCCGGCGAAGCGATCGTGCTGGCAGAAGAGGACGACTGGAAGTCAGGGTGGCGCGCATGAGCGATTCGGCATCCGCCCCTCGCCGGGCCCGTGCTCCTCGCACGCTGGTGCAGAAGCTCGTTCCGATCATCCTCGGGTTCGAGACGATCATCGTGCTGCTGGCAGGACTGACGATCTTCGGACTGAAAGCGCTGCCCTCGGGTATCCCGCAGTGGTGGGCGATCATCGGAGCCGTGATCGTCGCCCTCGCGATGATCGCGGTCGCTGGCATGATCACCAGGCCGTGGGCGATCAGCGCGGCCTGGGCGCTGCAGGTGGTTGTGGCGCTCTCCGCCTTCTTCGTCCCGGCCATCCTGTTCGTCGTTGTGATTTTCGGCGGCATGCTGGCATATGCGACGATCGTGGGGGCCCGGTTGGATGCACCACGTCCCGCCGATGCGAATCCGAACATTTCCGAAACCGATACTCATACAGAGAGTGACTGACATGGCCATCGAAGAAACCCTTGTCCTCGTCAAGCCGGACGGCGTTGCGCGCGGCCTGACCGGATCGATCCTCGCCCGTATTGAGGCGAAGGGCTACGCGCTCGTCGACATCCGCCTCGTCGAGCCTGACCGTGACCGCCTTGCGGAGCACTACGCAGAGCACGAGGGCAAGCCGTTCTATGAGCCGCTTCTCGAGTTCATGATGTCCGGACCGTCCGTGGCGATCCGCCTCGCCGGTAACCGCGTCATAGAGGGCTTCCGCTCTCTCGCCGGCACCACCGACCCCACCAGTGCCGCTCCGGGCACGATTCGTGGCGACCTCGGCCGTGACTGGGGCCTCGCCGTGCAGCAGAACCTCGTGCACGGTTCGGACAGCCCCGAGTCCGCCGCCCGCGAGCTCGGCATCTGGTTCAGCTGAATCCGCATACGTCGAAGCCCGTCCACATCATGGTGTGGGCGGGCTTCGTCGTTCGGGTGGAATTCAGAAGAGGATGCGCGCCATCTCACCGAGGAAGTCAATGCCCTTCAGCTGCGCCATCACGACGATGATCGCGTAAGCGAGGATCGTGGCCAGCGGCACCCACGCCATGAGCCGGCCGGCGCGCTGCTGAACCTTCTCAGAGCGGCTGAACGTGCCGTTGCGGAACAGGTGCAACATGGTGGCGAAGAAGGTCGGGATCGTCACAGCCCAGGTGACCATGCACCACGGGCACAGCACGACGAGGTCGTAGATGCTCTGGGCGATCAGCCAGCATACGAATGCGAACGCAAAGGTGATGCCCGCGCCGAACGTTGCCCAGAACCACCGCGGGAAACGTGCACCGGCGACCACGGCGACGCCGACCACGATCGGTGCCATCCAGCCGGTGAGGCCGAGGATCGGGTTAGGGAAGCCGAACACCGATCCCTGCCAGGACTCCAGGTTCTTGCCGCACTGGATGAGGACACTGAAGTCGCAACTGAGCGCGTCATCCGGGTTTGCCAGCAGTACGAATTTCTCGACAGTGAGCTGGAATGCTGCCCACCATCCGACCACTCCGGCGATGATCAGCCAGACGGCATAGAAAACGGGGCGGGTGCGCTGCTCGCTCATTTCCGAATTATCTCAGCGATCGCTATGGATGCGGCGTGAACGGCCCCGTGAAGACGTGTCGCAGGCCTCGGATGCCGCGAACTGGCCAACATGGTGCGATAATGACCTTTGATACATAGCGCGGCACCGCCGCACGAAGTATCGACGCAGACTTTGGGGTCCAATGCCCCTCGCGACCAGAGCTACGAGCCGGTCGCATACCGAGTGAGTTCGCGGCACCCGCGGGTGCCGCATGAGATTTCGCGGAGCACCCGCTGCCCCGCGCAGGGAGTACGCCAGAGATGGCCGATGAAAACAATGACAACAACACCCCTACCCTCGACGAGAACGCGGAGGCTCCGGTAACACCGGAGGAAATCCTTCCCGTCTCGGAAGAGGCCGACGTTGCCGAGGCTGCGTCGGACTCTGAGACTGCGGCGGACACGCCTGCTGACGCTGTAGCGGACACCCCCGCTGAGACTGCGGCGGACACGCCCGCTGACGCTGCAGCCGACACCCCGGATGTCGACGAGCCTGAGGTGGAAACGCCGATCGCTGAGCCGGTGCAGTCTGGACCGCTCACGGCTGTGTCGCTCGGGCTGATCCCAGAGGTCTTCGTCTCGCAGGTCTCCACACAGTTGCACTTCTATGCGCCTGTGATCGCACCGCTTCCGACACGCCCAGGTCGTGACCGCGATCAAGATCGCGAAGAAACGCGCGACGCCGATCAGGACGACTCGCCCTCGGCCCGTCGTGGTCGCCGTCGTCGTGGTGGCAGCGCAGACAGCGATGAACAGCGTGAAGAGCCGCGCCAGCGTGAAGAGCCGCGTCAGCGTCAGCGCGTCGTCGAGTACATCACAGAGCCCAAGGCGATCAAGGGCTCCACACGTCTCGAGGCGAAGAAGCAGCGTCGCCGTGATGGCCGCGATGCAGGTCGTCGTCGCCCTGTGGTTACTGAAGCAGAGTTCCTTGCGCGCCGCGAGTCGGTTGACCGCAAGATGGTCGTCCGCTCGAAGAACGGTCGCACTCAGATCGGCGTTCTTGAGGATGCCGTGCTTGTGGAGCACTACGTCGCTCGCAACCTCGATGCTTCGCTGATCGGCAACGTCTACCTCGGTCGCGTCCAGAACGTGCTGCCCAGCATGGAGGCAGCATTCGTCGACATCGGTCGCGGACGCAACGCCGTGCTGTACTCCGGCGAGGTCGACTGGGATGGTGTCGAGACCGGCAACCAGCCCCGCCGCATCGAACTGGCGTTGAAGCCCGGTGACCGGGTTCTCGTGCAGGTGACGAAGGACCCGATTGGCCACAAGGGCGCACGCCTCACCAGCCAGATCTCGCTTCCTGGCCGCTACCTCGTGTACGTGCCAGGCGGATCGATGAACGGCATCAGCCGCAAGCTCCCGGACAACGAGCGTGCGCGCCTGAAGCGCATCCTCAAGGAGGTGCTGCCCGAATCCAGTGGCGTCATCGTCCGTACGGCCGCTGAAGGTGCCACCGAGGATCAGCTGACCCGCGATGTGCAGCGCCTCACCGCTCAGTGGGAGCACATCCGCAAGCAGGTCGAGAGCCAGCAGGCTCCGTCGCTCCTGCACGCTGAGCCTGACCTGCTCGTGAAGATCGTCCGTGACGTCTTCAACGAGGACTTCACGAAGATGCTCATTCAGGGCGAAGAGTCACAGCAGACGATCCGTGCGTACCTCGAGAGCGTCGCTCCCGATCTGCTCGAGCGCGTCGAACCGTACGAGGATGACACCGACCCCTTCGATGCCTTCCGCATCACGGAGCAGATCGAGAAGGCTCTCGACCGCAAGGTCTGGCTGCCTTCTGGCGGTTCTCTCGTCATCGACCGCACAGAGGCGATGACCGTGGTCGACGTCAACACCGGCAAGTTCGTCGGCTCTGGTGGAAACCTCGAAGAGACCGTCACCAAGAACAACCTTGAGGCTGCTGAGGAGATCGTCCGTCAGCTGCGCCTGCGTGACATCGGCGGCATCATCGTGGTCGACTTCATCGACATGGTGCTCGAGTCGAACCGCGACCTCGTGCTGCGCCGCCTCATCGAGTGCCTGAGTCGTGACCGCACCAAGCATCAGGTCGCCGAGGTCACGTCGCTGGGACTTGTGCAGATGACGCGTAAGAAGCTCGGCCTCGGACTGCTCGAGACCTTCAGCGAGGCGTGCGAGGTGTGTGCCGGTCGTGGAGTGGTCGTGCACCATGACCCGGTTGTGAAGCACCGCTCGACCTCCAGCAACGGTGGGCAGACGAACAACAACCGACGCCAGCGTGGCGGTAACGGCCAGCAGGGTCAGAGCCAGAGCCCGCAGTCAGTAAGCCCCGTGGCTCACGGCATCCCTGAGGGAGCAAAATCCGCGCTTGCGCAGATCGCCGCCTCGACGCTCGCTCCGGTCGCTGAGGCGACCGCGGTTGCCTCAGCCCCCGTGGTGGAAGCCACGCAACCGGCTGCGACCGAGCGTGCGGCTGCGACCGAGCGTCCGGCCGCGACCGAGCGTCCGAAGAAGCCGCGCAAGAAGCGTTCATCAGACCGCAACGCGGCGCCGAAGACTGAAGCTGAACAAATGCTGGATTCGGTGCTGGATGCTCTGCCGGAGCCTAAGGCGCCAGGTCAGGGGCGTAACCGTCGCCGGGTGACCACGGCGGCACTGACTGGCACCCCGATTGCTGTGAACTCGTCACCGTCTACGGTCGCGAGCGGGGATTCGCAGTCCTGAAGCGATCAACCTCCGCGTGAGCTCTTTGCCGCCGACGTGAACAGCGCCGGCGGCAAGGAGCCGGGGGAGTGTGTCTTCGGGGACGTCGTAGTGATCAAGGTCAAATGACCGCGCCGGCAGACCATTCTGGCGTGCGAAGGCATGAAGTTCGTCTAAGCTGTAATCGCTGACGAGATGAGCCCAGAGGTGTCCGTGCGCGGGCCAGATGGGGTCATCGATCAGTAGGGTCACCCCGTGATCCTATGGCCGCGCGACACGGCGCGGACTCGCTTTGCGAGTGGGGCCGTGATCCGGTAAAGTAGTCCTTTGGTGCGCGAACTGAGTCGTTTCCACGAGTCGGTGCGGTACTGCCGGGCTCGCACCGTCGGACTTGCGACGAACGCAGGCACAGTCTTTCCGTGAGATTTTCGGAGCCTTGAGCTCCCCAACGAAACAGGTATCAAGTGGTTTACGCAGTAGTGCGCGCCGGTGGACGGCAGGAGAAGGTCGAGGTCGGCACGATCGTTCAGCTCGATCGTGTTAAGGCAGCCCAGGGCGAGAAGATCGAACTTCCCGCTGTGCTCCTCGTCGACGGCGCCACGGTGACCACCGACGCCGACCAGCTGGCAAAGGTCAAGGTCACCGCTGAGGTCATCACCAACCTCCGTGGACCGAAGATCATCATCCAGAAGTTCAAGAACAAGACCGGTTACAAGAAGCGCCAGGGTCACCGTCAGGACCTGACTCGCGTCAAGATCACCGGCATCAAGTAAGCACAGAATAGGCTCAGGACATGGCACATAAAAAGGGCGCAAGCTCCACCCGTAACGGTCGTGACTCCAACTCGCAGCGACTTGGCGTGAAGCGTTTCGGCGGCCAGAAGGTCAGCGCCGGCGAGATCATCGTCCGTCAGCGCGGCACTCACTTCCACCCCGGCGTCAACGTCGGTCGTGGTGGCGACGACACGCTGTTCGCTCTTGAAGCGGGCGCGGTCGAGTTCGGCGCGAAGGGCGGCCGCAAGGTCGTCAACATCGTCGTCGCTGCAGCTGCGTAACACTCGCAGCACACAAGCATCCGGACGGGGCGGGCTTCGGCCCGCCCCGTCTGCGTATCCGCACTTGGCGGGTCGCTGAGCCTGTTCCGCACAGGAAATGAAAGGGAGACATGGTCACGTTTGTCGACACGGTGACGCTGCAACTGCGCGCCGGTAAGGGCGGCAACGGTTGTGTCTCCGTTCACCGCGAGAAGTTCAAACCGCTCGGCGGCCCTGACGGTGGCAACGGCGGTGACGGTGGCAATATCGTTCTCGTTGCCGACCCTCAGACCAGCACGCTGCTGGCGTACCACCACTCGCCACACCGCTCGTCCGATAATGGCGGGTTCGGCATGGGGGATCACCGTTCTGGCTTCGCAGGGGTAGAACTCGAACTTCCGGTTCCGGTCGGAACAGTCGTGAAGAACGAAGCCGGCGAAACCGTCGTCGACATGATTACGCCTGGGCAGCGCGTTGTCGTTGCCGAAGGAGGCAGAGGTGGCCTGGGCAATGCTGCTCTCGCCTCGACCAAGCGCAAGGCTCCAGGGTTCGCACTTCTCGGCACCGACGGCTTTGAAGGCGTGGTCACCCTCGAGCTCAAAACTGTGGCCGATGTGGCACTTGTCGGTTACCCATCGGCGGGCAAGTCGAGCCTGGTTGCAGCGGTGTCTGCAGCACGCCCGAAGATCGCCGACTATCCCTTCACCACGTTGCATCCGAACCTGGGCGTCGTTCAGGCTGGAGAGGCGCGCTACACGGTCGCCGATGTGCCCGGTCTCATTGAGGGCGCAAGCGAGGGTCGAGGCCTTGGTCTTGAGTTCCTCCGCCACGTCGAGCGCTGCTCGGCGCTGTTGCACGTCCTGGACTGTGCGACGCTCGACCCCGGTCGCGATCCGATCTCTGACCTCGACATCATCCTCGCTGAGCTTGCTGCCTATGAGGTGCCCGAGGGGCAGATTCCGCTGCTCGAGCGTCCGCAGCTCATCGCATTGAACAAGATCGATGTGCCAGAGGCCCGCGATCTTGCTGATCTCGTTCGCCCGGAGCTCGAAGCGCGTGGATTCCGCGTATTCGATATCTCAACCGTTTCGCACGAGGGCCTTCGCCAGCTCACTTTCGCGCTCGGCGACATCGTCGAGAAGCACCGTGCTGAAACAGCGGCTGAAGTGCCCGCCGAACGTGTCATCATCCGACCGCGCGGCTCGGAGAAGCCCTTCACTATCCGTGTCGAGGGCGGCTCCTACGGCACCTACTACCGCATTCTCGGCGCCAAGCCGGTGCGCTGGGTGCAGCAGACTGACTTCCAGAACGAAGAGGCCGTCGGCTATCTCGCTGACCGTCTCGAGCGTCTTGGCATTGAGGACGAGCTGTTCCGGGTCGGCGCGGCCCCCGGCGCAACCGTTGTCATCGGCGAGGGCGATGGATGGGTCTTCGACTGGGAGCCGACGATGCGTTCGGCAGCAGAGCTGATGACTGCGCCCCGAGGCACTGATCCTCGGCTCGCCCCGATTCCGCGTCGCACGACCACCGAGCGTCGTGAGAAGTACTACGAGCGGATGGATGCCAGGGCTGCATTCCGCGCCGAAGAAGACAACAAGCGTCGGGTCACGCCCAAGGAGGAGCTCGACGGAGAAGACGCATGACCGCACGTACGCGTGCGGATCTTGCGCAGGCCGAGCGCATCGTCGTGAAGGTCGGATCTTCTTCGATCAGCGGTGAGTCCTCGTGGCGTATCCCGATGATCGTGCACGCCCTGGCGGCTGCGCATGCGCGTGGTTGTGAGGTTGTGCTGGTGTCGTCTGGCGCTATCGCGACCGGCATCCCGTTTCTTGATCTGGATGCCAAGCCCACTGACCTTGCCACTCAGCAGGCGGCAGCGGCCGTGGGGCAGAACGTGCTCGTCTACCGCTATCTGGAAGCGCTGCGACCCTTCAAGATCGTCGCCGGTCAGGTGTTGCTGACTACGGGCGATCTGGAGAACGCTACGTCGCGCAGCAATGCTCGTCGTGCGATGGATCGGCTGCTCGGTCTGCGCGTCATCCCCATCGTCAATGAGAACGACACCGTGGCGACACAGGAGATCCGCTTCGGCGACAACGACCGGCTGGCCGCCCTCGTTGCACAGCTCATCCAGGCCGACGCACTCGTCCTGCTGAGCGACGTCGAAGCGCTCTACACGAAGCCGCCGACCGAGCCCGGAGCTGAGCCGATCAACGTGATCGCCTCTGACGCTGACCTCACCGGTCTGGAGTTCGGCGCGACCGTCGTCAACAGCGTCGGCACAGGGGGCGCAGCCACCAAAGCCTCTGCGGCTCGACTTGCCGCGGCATCCGGAATCGGGGTGCTCGTCACCAGCGCAGATCTGGTCGACAGCGCTTTGAAGGGTGAGAACATCGGAACCTGGTTCGAACCCGCCGTTCCAACGGCCGTCAGCGCTCTCTGAACTGTCACACGCGGATCCAGCAGGGTCGCGGCTCGGTACACTGACCGGATGACCGCTGAGACCCCGCAGGACCGCCTTGCGCGCGCCAAAGAAGCCTCACGCGCGACCGCGCGTCTGACCAGTGACGAGAAAGCGCGGGCGCTTGAGGCGATCGCGCAGGCAATCACCTCGAATGCGGCATCCATCATCGATGCGAACCGTCGCGATATCGAACGCGGGCGTGAGAACGGTATTGGCGAGTCTTTGATCGACCGGCTCCGTCTCGACGAGAAGCGCGTTTCAGCACTTTCCTCTGCGGTTCGTGAGGTGGCGGCGCTGGCCGACCCGGTCGGACAGGTCGTCGGCGGGCACCGCATGCCGAACGGCGTCGCGCTGGAGCAGGTGCGAGTGCCATTCGGCGTGGTCGGCGCGATCTACGAGGCGCGCCCCAACGTGACTGTCGACATCGCGGCGCTGGCGCTGCGCTCGGGAAATGCGAGCGTTCTCCGCGGCGGCAGTGCTGCTCGCGATTCGAACACCGTGCTCGTGCAGATCATGCGCGATGCGCTTGACGGAGCCGGCATCACCGCCGAAGCAATTCAGACCGTCGATGACTTCGGCCGTGACGGCGCGAAGGCGCTCATGCACGGACGCGGCTTCATCGACGTGCTCGTGCCGCGTGGCAGTGCTGCTCTGATCGAAACGGTCGTCACCGAGTCGACAGTTCCCGTTATCGAGACTGGAGCAGGCAATGTGCATATCGTCCTCGATGAAACCGCACCGGATGACTGGGCGCGCGACATCGTCGTGAACGCCAAGGTGCAGCGGCCGAGTGTCTGCAACGCGGTCGAGACAGTGTTGGTGCTTCGCCAGGCCGCGCCGCGCCTGGTTCCGCTGGTTGCCGGGGCGCTGCAGAGCGAGGGCGTGACGATTCACGGAGATGATGCGGTAGCAGAGCTCATCAGCGGTGTGATTGCTGCCACTGACGAGGACTGGGCGACGGAGTATCTGAGCCTCGATATCGCGATGAAGGTCGTCGACTCGCTGGATGATGCGCTCGCCCATATCCGGCAGTACAGCACCGGCCATACCGAATCGATCGTCACGACTGATTCGCGCAGCGCAGAGCGCTTCCTCGCGGAGGTGGATTCCGCCGTGGTGATGGCGAACGCATCGACTCGATTTACTGATGGCAGTGAGTTTGGGTTCGGCGCTGAAGTCGGGATTTCGACGCAGAAGCTGCATTCGCGGGGACCGATGGGCCTTACCGAGTTGACCAGCACGAAGTGGCTGGCGCGTGGGGCAGGTCAGACGCGCGGGTGAGCGATAGGATGGGTGAGCGTCTTCTCGCACACGGTCACGAAACGGAGCCAGGATGAACCTCGTCGCACAGCTTGCGATGGTCGCTGCCGAAACAGAGCACCACGGCAACGTGCAGGCAGAGACCCTCATGTTCGGTCTCATCGCCGCCGGGATCTTCGCGCTCCTCGGACTCGTCACCTTCTCCTACCGTCACGTTGCGAACCGTCACTCAGCCAAGGCAGACGCCTGGGCTGAGCAGCACGGCAAAGACGGACACGGGGCAGGGCACGGCCACTAGGGCGCATGGAGACAACGACCACGCGTGCCCCCCGCATTGGAGTGATGGGCGGGACGTTCGACCCGATCCACCACGGGCACCTGGTCGCGGCAAGTGAAGTCGCGCACTCCTTCGATCTTGACGAGGTTGTGTTCGTCCCGACCGGTCACCCCTGGCAGAAGTCGCACGTCACCCCGAGTGAGCATCGTTATCTCATGACGGTGATCGCGACGGCATCCAATCCACGGTTCACCGTGAGTCGCGTCGATATCGCGCGTGAGGGGCCGACTTACACGATCGATACCCTGCGCGATCTGAAGCGCGATCGTCCCGGTGCGGAGCTCTTCTTCATCACGGGTGCGGACGCCGTAGCGCAAATTCTCAGTTGGAGGGACCATGATGAGTTGTGGGAGTTGGCTCATTTCGTCGCGGTCTCTCGTCCAGGACACGTTCTGAGCACAGATGGCCTCCCGAGCGAGAACGTCAGCCAACTTGAGGTTCCGGCCCTGTCGATCTCGTCGACAGTATGTCGTGAGCGTGTGGGCGACGATCAACCCGTCTGGTATCTCGTCCCAGACGGAGTCGTTCAGTACATAGCGAAGCATCATCTGTATCGGAGCAAGGCATGAGTACATCGGATCAGCAGGGAAATCTGCCGCTGACCCGCAAACAGCTGCGGGAGATACGTCTCACCGGCTCCACGCCGGTGATCACTGAGGATGAAGCTGCTGCGGCTCAGGCTGAGTCCGCGGCCGCGGCCGCCGCTGCGGCCGCGGCCGCGGCCGCAGCGGAAGCTGAAGCGGAAGCTGCACCGTCGAGCCCACCCGAGACCGCCGATGTCCCGCCCGCGCCTCAGCCTGGTACCGACGTCGCTTCAAGCGATGCGCCGTTGACCCGCCGTCGGGTGCGTCAGCAGGAGCAGATTCGCACTGGATCCGTGCCGATCGCAGAAGAGCCGATCGAAGAAGAGCCGATCGAAGAAGTACCGATCGCCGATGAGCTGGTCAGCGAAGACCTTGTTGTAGTGGAAGACGACGATGACGTCGACGAAGAAGTTGTCGATGTCGCGCCGGTCAGTGCCGCTATCACTGCTGGTGACACCGCCACTGACACTGCTGAAGACGCCGACGATGCCGACGACGAACTTCTCGTCGCCGAGCCGGTAGTCACCGGAGAACGTCCCATCGTCAGCCCGACCTTCGGCCGTGGCCTGATCAATGAGCCGTCTGATGTGCCCACCTTCAGCCCTTCGTTTGATGATCTGATCACCTCGGGCTCAGGCGGTTCGCAGAACCTCGCACCGAACACACTGATCTTTACTCCGTCGGCGGGCGAACGTTCGCTTTCCGGCCCCGTCGCGTCCACTGGTGAGGTGCTGGTCACCGGCAGCTACGAGCTGCCCCAGGGAATCGGCTCGCAAGGCCACGCGCACGGTACTACAGACGGCAAGGAAGTCGACGCCGTTCTCATTGACGGTGAGCTGCCGCCGGCATCCTCCCCGACCCCGATCGCAGCCAGCGCTGCGATCAGTACGATCAAACCTGCCGGCGAGGTCATCCGACCGCCGGCGCCCGAAAAAGGCAACAAGCTCATGCTGATCCTGGCGATTACCGCCGGTGGTCTGGCGCTCGTCCTGGCGGCGGCCTTGGTCATCGCCTTCACCATGAATGTGCTCTCCTAATGCAGTCACCTGAAACAGCCGAAGAGATGCTGCAGCTCGCAGTAGACGCCGCAGTATCCAAAGGCGGAGAGGACCTTGTCGCACTGAACGTGTCGGAACCACTTCCGCTCGTCGACATCTTCCTGCTCGTCACCGGAAACAGTGAGCGCAACGTCGCCGCGATCGCCGACGAAATCGAAGACAGACTCATCGAGTCTGGCCACAAGCGCGTGCGCCGTGAGGGCCGAGCGGAGGCCCGCTGGGTGCTGCTCGACTTCGGCGACCTGATCGTGCATGTCTTCCACTCGGAGGAGCGCGTCTACTACGGCTTGGAGCGCCTCTGGAAGGACTGCCCAGTCGTGCCCTTCGAGCTCTCCGAGACCGCACCCGTAACCGAACGTCCCTGACGTGGGCGTGCACCTGCTCACCGGTGCCGGATCAGGCATCGGCGCCGCGCTTGCTCGCCGCCTGCATGATCGCGGTGATGAGTTGGTGCTGGTTGCACGCGACATCGGTCGCGCCCGTGAGATTGCGGCGCAGTTCCCTGGTGCCTCAACACTTGTCGGTGATCTGAGCCAGCCTGGGCGGCTGTCGTGGGCGCTGTCGAAGCAGAATCTTCCGGAGCGCATTGACTCTCTTGTGCACGTTGCAGGAGTTGTCGACCTCGGTCGCGTGGCAGACCTTGCTCCGACTCTCTGGGAGCAGCAGTTGGCTGTCAACCTGATCGCGCCAGCTGAGCTCACGCGTCTGCTGCTGCCGGTGCTGCGGGTGTCTCATGGGCAGGTGGTGTTCGTGAACTCCGGCGCCGGTCTTCGCGCCCACGCGGAGTGGTCGGCATACGCGGCATCCAAGCACGGTCTCAAGGCTCTCGCCGATGCGCTGCGTGACGAGGAAGCCGAGCACGGGGTGCGGGTCAGTTCGATTTTCCCGGGGCGCACAGCGACACCGATGCAGGCGCGCGTGCACCATCAAGAGGGCAACGAGTATCACGCGGAGCGCTTTATCGATCCGGAATCAGTCGCGACCGCGATTCTCACGGTCCTTGATCTTCCGCGCGATGCTCAGGTCACCGATCTTTCGGTGCGACCGGGCGTCTAACGACTACGGATCGCCGATCCGAGATCAACTGCGCAGTTGGTAGCGCCGCTCTGTTCGCCCGGCGCCACCAACTACTCCATTTTCAGTCTGCCGAGCGGCGCACCGTCAGTAGAAAGACGCTGTCCTCCCGCGCGATGACACTGTGCCGTTCGGGTGGAATCGGGATGATGTCACCGGCACTGAGATCCCAGTGTCGATCCCGGCCGCGAAGCTGCAGGTGCCCGGTCAGCACCTGCAGCGTCGCCTCGGGAGGACTGTCATGCTCGGGCAGTTCCTGATCGGCGAGTAGAGCCATCGCTGTCTGCCGCAGAATCGCCTCACGGCCGCCGTACACGGTCTTAGCAGCGCGGCGCGCATGAGACTCACGCGCAGTCGACAGCAACTGTTCCTGCAGCGTATGGAGATTGACCAGCATGTCGCTCATCATCGCACTCTCCGATCTCCGAGGGGTCAGATAATCTGACGACCCTCACGCTTCGCTTCGCGTGCGTCCTTCATAAATGCACGGACGATCACGACCAGTACACCGATGACGACCACCGGCCACACGAGCACGTATGCGGTCAGAATGATGATTTCCATCATGCGTCCTTTCCTGCGAATGCGCCGCTGACGGCGGCATCCGCGTCATTAACATCGATGACCCCAGTATCCACAGGGTCGAATTCGCCAGTGCGCTGGGCGATCAGGGCGAAGTCGAACCTCTTTTTCTTGTTCAGCATGGTCAGCGCGACACAGACGATGGTGCTTACCGCGTAGGCAACCAGCGAACCCGACAGCACCGGGTAGGTGTGCAGGAAGCCGATCCCGAACGGAGCCACCGCCACGGTGGAGATGATGCCGACCACGACTGCCACCCGGAGTCCGAAGAATCCGAACGACATCAGCGCCAGCACCACGCCCACACCGATTACGGAGAGCACATCGCTGGCGATGCCCAAGCCTCCGGAAAGGTCGATCCACTCGAAGCGCACAGGCAGGAACACAGCCAGGGCAGTGGCCACGGCGACGCTGAATGCGACGTTGGTGACGCGGTTCCAGTAGAAGCTTGCGATCACGGGGAACACGAGGGCTCCCCACATCGCACCGACGAACACCAGCAGATCGAGGATGTTGAACTGCATCGTCGCGAAGCAGAGCGCAGCCACGGTGGCACCGACCATCGTCAGTCGTCCCACGAGCAGCATCGTCTTCGGATTGGCGTTCTTCTTGCCGGCGATGTTCTGACCATAGATGTCTGCCATCGCGATCGATGAGAGCGCCGTCATATCGGCATCCGCTGTCGACGACAGCGAGCCGATGATCATCACGAAGAACACACAGATCAGTGCAGGCGGGAGGTAAGTCGCCGCCATCTGCGGGATCAGGTTGTTGACGTCGCCGTCCATCGGCTCAATACCCGCGTACAGGGCGAGGACGCCCAGCATGCCGATACCGATGATGGATGCTCCGTAGCCGAACGTCGCTGTGATGAACGTCTTCTTGATCAGGTCTTCCCGCACGGCGAACAGGCGCTGTGCGATGGTCTGGTTGCCGATCGCATATGCCAGCACGGCCGCGATGTACGGCGCACCCTGGTTGAAGAACGCGTCGGACGAGAAGAAGTCGCCCTGTTGCGGGGTCAGGTTTTTCGCACCGGTGACGAACAGGTCAGGACCGCCGGCGGCGAAGAAGATCACCGGGACGATGATCGCCACCGCGCCCAAGATCGCCAGAACCTGCGCGAAGTCGGTGAGTACCGACGCGCGGAATCCGGACCACAGCGTGTATGCAAGAACGCCGATCGCGATTGCGACGATGCCCTGCGTGAACGTGAACGGCGACAGCATCGAAATGAGCGCGCCACCTGCGATCAGGTTGGAGGTGAGACTGATGATGCTGCCGAGCACGTTGGAGCCCGCGAGCATGAGCTGGCTGGAGCGTCCGTGCCGGGCGAACATGACCTCGGCGATGGTGTGCGCCTTTGGCGCCACCTTGCGGATGCGTCGGCCGAAGGGGTAGATGAGCAGAATCATCAACGCGCCCCAGAGCCCGTAGTGAATGGGGCCGGAGATGCCGTAGGTGTAACCGGACGTGGCCGAGGCATACATTGATGATGCCCAGATCCAGGTCGCAGTCATGGATGCGGCCGAGATGCCGAATCCGATCTTGCCGCCGCCAGTCATGTACCCGTCGGCGTTCTCCTTCTTCCGGGAGATGCGGATGGACATGTACAGGCTGCCGCCGAAGAACAGCAGCATGAGCAGGATCACGATTGGTCCTGACAGTGTTTGGAGGTCGCCCACCGGGTCTCACTTTCTCGTCTTTGATGCGACAGAAGTCGCTGTTCGAAAAGAGAAAGTGCGCGCTAAGTGGGGGAGAAGTAAGCGGTGCGAGTAATGGACATTTGGGGCATAGATGCTGTCAGCATGAGGGCGAACGAACCTGGATCACTGAGGTGCATGGCAGCACACAGACGAGAGACCCGGGGTGCGACTCCTTTCGGTTCGGGTGTTTCGAGGCGCGCCAAACTAAGAGGCATCCTCGAATGGGAAGTAGATCGGTTGCGTTCGGCGCGCAGTCGGGCGCGTTTATCGCGTGAGAGCGCACACGCGCTCCCTGCTCATGCGGACACGAACATCCTTTACACCATAGCAAGGTCTTGGCGCGCCCGAGCCCACGCGCCTTCCGGCCCCCGCAAACAGACTCAGCTAAAGAGCACGATGGCGTAGACGGCGAAGAGTGCGAGGTGCGTCGCGCCATGCATCGCGGTCACCCTCTTTGCAGCGAACGTGGTCACGGAGAGCAATAGCGTCGCACCAAGCAGCAGAAGGTTCGCGGGGGACTCCGCCAGGATTACGGTCTGGTCCGTGAACATTCCGATGATGAGAACCGCCGGGATTGTGAGTCCGACAGTCGAGACGAGTGCGCCGTGGCAGAGGTTGTTCACCCGTTGGGCTTCGCCGCTCAGCGCCGCCCGCACGGCAGTGATGGACTCGGGGAGGAACACGATGGCGGCGATGAGAACGCCAGCGAGCGCGGCGGGCGCACCGATGCGGCCGAGCCCGTCGTCCAGAAGCGCTGCCATGTCGTGCGATAGCAACACGATCGGAATGACGGTGACCACCAGCAGGGCGAGGCGGACGATCACCTCGGTGCGGTGCTCGCGGATCACCTGCTGGATGCCGGGCGCTTCTGGTGCCGTTGTCGCAGGATGCTGCGGTCGAGGTGTACCCCGTTCGTCGACCTCGATGAAGTCGCCTGCTTGCGATCCCATCTGTCGGAACAGGAAGAATACGTAGAGCGCGAGAGTGAGGACGATGATCGGGAGTTGCTGGGCCGGTGTGTACGAGCCGTTCTCGCCGATGAGCGCGGGCAGGGCGAACGCGAGTGCAACGAGCACGACGAGCATTGCGAGATATGCCGAGGTGCCGGTTCGGTTGTGAGTCATCCCTCGGTGACGGATACCGCCGACGAGGAGCGCGAGCCCGATGACGAGGTTGAGGATGATCATCGACACCGCCATGACGGAGTCACGGGCGATCGTGGCATGCTCGCCAGGACCAAGCATGACGGCTGAGATGAGTATCACCTCGATGAGCACGATCGAGAGGGTGAGTACCAGCGAGCCGTACGGATCGCCGAGGCGATGGGCGAGCGCTTCCGCCTGTTTCACAACTCCGAACGCGCAGACCAGGATCACGCCGATGATTATGGCGAGCGCAATGAGCAGCAGCGGCGCCGGGACAGGCGCATCGAGCAGGGGGCGGGCGAGTAGCAGTGCGCCGAATGCGCCCCAGCCGAGCACTACGCGGACGATGTCGGTCGCTCCGACCAACTGCTTGAGATCTGTGGGGGACATCACGGGCTCCTTGGTGGGGCCGTCCCCTTGATGATGCAGCTGCCGAAGGTCGTCCTTCGGTGTCATTGAGTATCGAGGGTAGCAAATGCCGGTGATCGCTCCCTAGTACCTCAGCTCAGTGGCCCCTCCAGGACCGTGAGGGTGTCCACTCCGTAGAAGCCGACAGACTTGTTAAGCGCGAGCATGGGCTCATTGGTTAGCGCCGTGTACGTCTGCAGGGATCGTGATTCCACACTCTCGGGCAGGCTCATGAGCAGACGGAGGTTGGCAGTCTTCAGAGCGCGGCCGATACCTCGACCGCGAAAGCTCTTGTCGACGAAAGTGTCATCCTGATGCACAATCTCCGGATCTGAACGCGAAAGGAGGATCTCGGTGTAGCCAATACCGTCGCCGTCCGTGCATGCCAGACTTCGCACCAGGATGTAGCCCTGATCGTGCATACGTCGCTCATTTCGGCGCACTGCATCAACGTCTATGTTCGCCGGAATGCGGCTCAGGTCGCCCATCGGAACGTCGTCAGACATCCCTGCGCGCAGCCAGGCCCAGTTCTTGACAATTTCATCGGGACAACGCCCGCACCAGGAACGCACGTTAATGCCCGCAGGCGCGTCCGGAAATGCTGCAAGTTGCGCTGTCGGGAAAGGGAGATCCACAATCTGTCGACTTTCGCGATTGCCGATGCTTAGCCCTTCTGCGCGCGCGAATGTCACCCCAGCATCAGAATAGGTTTCGGTCTGAATGACGGTGGCTGTGCCTCGCAGCATGTCGCGCACGGCATTAAGCAGCATCCGGGCAACGCCACGTCGTCGAAAGCTGTCCAGGACAGCGATCTCCACGTCTGCCGGCTCGTTCGGAATGACGCTCGCTTCGGCCGCGCCGACCGGTACGTCACCGATCTTGGCCATAAGAAGTGCCGAGGTTCGTGTCGGGTGCGGATTCTGAAACTGAGCGAGCGTTGCGTCATCGCTACGGAACCAGACTTGCTGACGACCGGCCGCATACCCATCGCGCAGCACGCTGTTCCATTGGAGGAGCTGGCGGACATTCATCCGGTCGACGACTTCCACATGCAAGCTCATAGGGGGATCACACGACTTTCAACTACTCAACGGCCAAGACGGCACAGGTGTGCATTCTTCCAGATTCTGTTTTGGCACCTCTTTAGCAGCACCTGCCGTTCAAGCGCCGGCAGCCCGTCACGTACTCTGTCCTCATGCGCGGCGAGTATGTCGATGAGCGGGACTCCACATGGGAGCGTGACGACCCTCGCTTCCGCATCCTGGTGTTCAAGGGCCCTGACAACCAAGCGACAGCCGTAGACCTCGTCGACGCCACCCTCGACGAAGCCATGGATTCCGCGCATGCGCTTTCGAACGGCGACCAACACTTCTGGTCGTTGGCGATCGTGGATGACGACTCGCATGGTGCACGCGGGTTGATTTGGCTTTCTGGGATGGATTACAACGACACTCCTGTCACTGCACGTCAATGGCTGCTCCGCCGACAGATGCAGAGCCGCTACCTGTTGGCCAGGACTCAACGCGGGTTGCAACCACTCCTACCCAATGGCCTGCGACTGCTTCGCGTGTTCCCCGAGTGGATCAGCGGCTGGCCGCTGTGGGAGGACTTCTCCGACGAATACCGCCTCGGCGTCAGCTCCATCGATATCTCACCTGATTTGGGCTCTGCATTGTTTGATTGGAACGAGGAGTGGCTGACGAGACAAGTGGATGAACCGCTCGCCGATCCCAACGGCTGGCGCGAGCGGGGCGTGCTGCTTGTCGATCAGCTCCAGCGCGAGCTGAAGGGTGTGGCAGAGGTTCGTCCCGGATTTTTGTGGTGAGCCCTTCCCCAGGCGCACGGGCGGTCACGGACCATCGACCAACCGCCTCTCACACGGCAGGCAGTGTCGCAAGGTATCCAGGTCACGGTCCCGGGGGTCACGATCCGCGCGGATGCCTCCTTGTGGCGAGCCCACTCACCGACACCTCCACACGTCAGGCGCTGAGGTTCAGAGACACATCGGTCAGCGCTCTGGGAGGCACTGTTCTGATCGTTACCCAGCGATACGGAAGACTCCGATCCCGGTTTCGCCGTCGGAGGTGTAGACGGGGATCGTCCAGCCGTTCGGGTACTTCTCGGCGGCTTCTTCCTGCCAGCGCAGTGCCTCATCTGGATTCGTTGGCATTCCCTCTTGGTCAGGGCTGGGGGAGTTCAGTTCGTTCGCGAACGCATATCCCTCGACGGCTGAGCCATCTGGTGCGATGCCGACCACGCTGACCAGGTCTGGGTCGCCCTGAGTTGAGCCCATGATGCCGTATGTCTGCCCGTTCGCGTTGATGCCGAGGCTGGTGGGCACGTGGGTGACGTACTGAACAGTCACGATCCCAGTGAACGCGGAGGGCGTCAGGTACAAGGTGTCCACGGAACTATCTAAAGGGAAGTCGTACCAGGCCGCGGAGTTCGGGCCGGCGGAGAGGTCCTCGGCGCTCCATGACGCGGAAGGGTTGTTCCCGCCCGGATCGGTGCCCCAGTTGATGGATCCCTGGGTCGACGCCGTGATCGTGACGCGGGCGTGAGTCGCCGCATCCGGTCGGTCTCGCAGCGAGATCTGCGTCGCAGTCTCGACGGTTCGGCTGATCGGTTCGCCGAGCAGAGAGATGATGGGCGCGCCCGGTATCACGCCTGCGGGCGCCGTGACAGCATCCGAGTAGCGGGGTGTGGGCTCCCCTGACGGTTGGGCCGGCGCCACGGTGAATATCCCGGTGGCGGCGAACGCTCCCGCAGATACTCCGGCACCTGCCAGTGCGCCAACCAGAACAAAGCCCACGGCCCACAGCCTCCGCTTCCGGCGGGAGGGCGGGTTCTCGGCGACGTGGTTGATGAGGTTCGCTCTGATGATCTCGGAGCGTTCCGGGGTGAAACCTGTCATCATGACCCTCCTTCAGTGAGCAGATGCGGAGCGACGACGGATCGCAGTCGTGTGCGGATTCGAGAGAGTCGCATCTTGGCAGCTGACTCGGTAAGCCCCAACACGGTCGCAGCCTCACGGATCGTAAAACCCTCCAGGGCCGTCATCGCGAGAAGGTTCGCGTCCGCCGGGCGTGCAGCCGCGATCGCTTCCCGCAGCGCGACCAGTTTTTCGTCTGCGCGGTCCGCGATCCGATCTGCAGGATCGGGCACGACGGGCGGGGCAGGCAACGCCGCAAGGAACCGGTCATAGCGACGTCTCGCGCGGGCCGCGTTCCGCGACACGTTCTGCGCCGTGACGATCAACCATGGCAGCAGTGACCCGTCAACGAACCTCACCGATCCCCGGCGTCGCCACGACTCCAGGAACGTGGCCGCAGTCAGGTCCTCGGAGTTACTCGCGGTATTGCCGCTCGCAATCAGATGACGGAAGACACGGTCACGGTGCCGGTCCCAAATCACGCCGTAACGACGCATATCGCCCGCCAGCACGAGCACCCACACCATCTCATCCGAATCATCCGCCACACTTCATAATGTCCGCAGCCGCCCGAATAGTCACAACCTCTCCGCGACGAATGGGACTGCTGCACGGTTGGGTGACAGTTTCCAGTCACGCCGCCAGTGCGATGGTCGTGTTCATGATGGTCTCGAATTCTATGGGCGTCGAACGAGGTGATCGCCGTTCTCAGTGGATTCGTGAGCGTCGGTGTTGCAGCGACCCGACGACAAAACGTCATGCAGATCGCGATCTTGATTGGGGTCGCGATCGCGATCATAGTTAGTGCGCTGGCTGTGAGCACGGAGGCAGGCGACTTGTTGTTGTCTCGGATCGATCTCACCGCTGTCCCAAGTGCGGTCTCGGCCAACGGTAGGGGTCTCGATGACAGGAAGCGGCGTCAGCTCCCTGGCGGGATTGCGGCTTGCCAAGCGGTCACATGCACGGTCGCGCCGGAGATGATGTCCAACGGGGTATCCCAGGAGAGCCGATCTTCTCCCGGAAGCACGGCAATCCATAAACTGCGGGCCGCAAGCTGTCCGTGTACCGAGTTCGCATCCCACCCGATCACAGCCGAGGCCGACTCGCCCGGCTGGAGGGTGACCGGCGATGCGCCTGGGTCCTCCGCCATGAACGAGCGGCCGTGCTCGACAACCACGTCGAGAAGGTGCTCGTTCTGGTCTCCGTAAACGATGTCCGGATACCCGTCGACGACGCACGCCTTCTCCGAGACGTTCACGAGCGACAGCGACTGCCCTCGGTGTCCGGTGGCGGCATCCGGCGCCGGTGCCAGGATCGTCGTGTTCGTCGACGTGCACGCATCTTCGGCCGACAGGCCTTCGGAGGGCGCTGCGGTCGGCACCGGTTCACCTGCCGCGGAGGGATCCGGGGCAGCCGCCCCTTCCGGATCGGCTTGCCCCTGCGCCGCCGCCTGTTCCTCGCGTAGCTGTTCCTGCGTCGCGTTTTGACCAGCCACGGCCGCGAACGGAAGACCGATCAGCGCGATGACCGCGATCAGGGAAACGACGGCAGTCGACGCCGTCACACCGGAGGTACGGCGCGAAGGCGTCGAATCCGAGTCCTTCACCCGTCCCGACCGCACCCACACGAGCGCCGGAATCCACCCCACCAGGGCGGCCCACCAGGTCGTCAGAGGTGCGGCACCCATGGTTCCTGCGGCGCCACGGACCCCGAAGGCACCGACCCAGGAGACGAAATTTCCAAGATCCAGGGCAGCGCCGATGGCGAAGGCGGTCAGAACCGCGGAGAGCCAACCGGCCGCGAAGGCAGCATGACCTGCCGAGAACCTGGAGGCAAGCACAGCGAACCCGGCGACGAGCACGGCCGCCATCAGCATCTGAACGCCGGCCGCCCACAGGACTGGGCTTCCGAAGACCCCGCGGCCCATGGGGGAGGGGACGAGCTGAGCCAGCGTCGCCATACTCCCGCCGGCCGAGTACAGAAAGTGCGGCGCCCAGCCGCAGAGGAACCACAGGACGGCGAGCACCCCTCCGCCGATCAGACCACGCCGCATCGTACTCCCTCCGGTCAGCACCACGCACGCGCGGATGCCTCGACCCTATCGTCACGATTTCCGCGCCCGCTCATACCCCATGGGTTTCGAGACACCGAGGTTATGCGACAGCCGATCAAGTTGACGCTGTCCGTCAAAACACCTCGTTGAGGACGGTATCTGAGGCGCTGATGGGATACGCATCGAGATTGGGAGCATCAAGGATCGTTAGCGCTGTGCTCTGTGTACATCCGACGATGAGGCTTCGCGCGTAGATGTCTTGACCGACGAACCAGCGGAGATCGGATGGCCACCAGTACATCGGCACACGCCCGATCACGGTAGCCGGAACGAGGGGAACTTGACCCTCGTCGATCAAGGGGCCGGAATAGAGCACCATCTCGCGCCGATACGGTGAAAACATCACTGCCGGCCCCCGGAACTCCGTGGCGTAGCCGGTCCAAGTCGCGAAATAGTGAATGCTTGTATCCACGTGAAGTGCCTCGATGAGCGCAATTGCGAGGCTAGCGTGGGGGTCTCCCATCCGTGGTTCCCCGTCGCCGTCGGGAAGCACGACACCTTCAACGGTCTCGAACTCGGGCCACTGCATCCAAGCCCGAGGCTCGACTCCGCTCCGGTTCACGGCATCCGTCCACGACACCGTCGAGCCGTCGCGAAGCTCGATCGGATTGAGGATGCGCACATACGACTCGTAGCCGGGCGGGACGACCGACGTCACTCTGCTTCCCGTCGGGTCGAGCAGTTGGGCCACGGCCTCGGCCGGGCGAAGACCCTCTTCATGACGCAGTGGGTGCACGTTGATGCTCCTGAACTCCCTCACGAGTTGGATGCTCTGGCTCGAGCTTGCGCCAGAACTGCACCGCATGTAGCGACTCGCAGCCGGATCAATGCGTCGAGGAGTCGTCCTCGGCGACGCTGAGCAAGGCCTCTAGCTCCTCGCAGGTGAAGGGCACTCCGGTATACGTACTATCCGGGAGTGTGCACAGGGTGAGCTGCGGGACGAGTGTGGGCGTCTGCTGCTCGGACTGGATGCTCTGTAGCTCGACACGGGTCGTCAGCGTGCCGTCTGCCCACAGCTCGGCGCATGCCGCGAGCATCCGCACGTCGGCATCGCCGCCGCTCTCGACGATTTTTTCAATCCCGTCCAAGACCGACTGACCTTCGGAGATGTTGACCCCGTCGGCGCACAGAACTGTCAACGATTCCGCCGTCGACTTCTCCGCCGGTGCCGATGTCGCTGCCTGGAACCCTAGGACGCCGAACGTACCGACCGAAAGCACAACCATGCCCGTCCCGCCAATTAATCCGGCGCGGCGGCGTCGGGCTTTCGAGGGGTGTGTCGCATCCGCACGCACGCCCCGCACGAGCTCACCGCGCAGCCGTTCGCGGAACTGTGGATCGAGAGAATCCTCGCGAGTCATCGTGCCTCCATCCAGCCCTCGAGCGCGCCCGGGTGTGTGACCTCCACCGCTAGGCGCAGACGCTGTTTCGCCCGATTCAGTCGAGTGCGGATCGTTCCCGAAGGGAGCCGCATCATCGTCGCCACTTCGCGCGGCAGCAGTTGTTCGATAATGCACAACGCCAGCACTTCCTGATCCGATCTCGACAACTGGTCGAACGCCATACGAACGGGCTCGCGCATCCCCTCCAACGCCACGCGTTCCAACACGGCATCGGCATGATCATGTACAGGCTCCGCTCGCAGGCGGTTCAGCGCCTTCTCGTGACGGATCCTGGACCGGGTCGTGTTGCGCGAGATGTTCGTCGCCGTCACCAGGAGCCAGGCGATGACCGAGCCGTCCACAATGCGGACACGACGGCGTGCCCGCCATGCTTCCAAGAACACCAACGCGGTGACGTCTTCTGCGTCAGCCATGTTCATGGTGAAGCGTCGGGCGTGCCGATGGACACGGTCGACATGCCGATCGAACACCGTCGCGAACGCGTGCTCATCGCCTGCGAGCGCCCGCGCCCATAGCTCGCCATCTCCTCCTTCATCCAGGTCACGATCTGTCGAGCTCACACCGGCTCCAGCGCGGGTTGAACCACGATTTGTCCTTCGCCGTAACGGTCATCCAGTTCCTGCTGCAGGGTCCCGCCTCGGTCGTATGGCACCGAGAGGTAAACAGTTCCGGACATGGTGTCAAAACCCACCGCCCCGCCATATTCGTGCACGATCTCCTGCACAAGCGCGTCCAGTTCCTCCGCTGTGTGATCAGCGGTGACCACACAGAGCGCTCCACCCCAGACTTCTCTCAGTCGCGTTTCGGCCGCTGCCACGTCGCCGCGAATAGCGACATTGAGGATGTTGCGGCCCGCATGCACCGCGTAGTGGTCCAATCCATCCGATGGATCCGTGTTCGCAGGAACAGGAGGAACGAGGGTGTTGTCGATCCATGTGGCCGCGTAGCCCTCCATCTGCGCAGCGACTTCGACTGCTGCGTTCAACGCTTCCAGCGTCGCACGCGACTCGTCGACAATCTGCCAACCGTGCTCGGGCTCAGTGCACTTGGTGGAGAATGTCATCGGTTCTGGCGTAGCGTCTGACTGCACGATATTGGCGCCGTCTGACACTGATTCCACTGTGAGTGTCGCAGCAGCAGTGTCATAAGTGCCCGTGACCAGGTACTCACCCCATCGGGTACCCCCTGCCTCGTCATATTCACCCGGAACCGCGTCCCAGTCCCAACCGACCAAATCGAGGCCGTCCGCGCATCCGGGAGGGATGGACTGCAGCACTCCGCCAAGGCAGAGCTGAGCGCGATCACCTCGATCGATGACCGTGACTGGATGTCCAGGCGTCAACAGTTCAACGCTGTTCGACGACGCCGGTTCCGCCATCTGCGGATCGGTACCCGCTGACACAGCGCACGCACTGAGCGACGAGGCGAGGAATGCGCCCGCCATCGCTGCCACAATGAGTCGCTTCTTGATGTTCGCCGCCATCGTGTCTCCGTTCACTTCCGAGGTTATCCCTCACTCTGAAGTGTCCGCAGCGTCGAAAACGTTACATCCGCCAGGTCATATGTCCCCACCGATACCCGCTGCGCAAAGGTAGTCATGGCTCGATTTTCAGTGTCCGAAGTCGCCCCCACTTCGGTCCACAGTCATCATCACTCGGGTTCAACGCGGTGGGTTGAAAGCTGCACGCGGGGCAGAAGACCCCTGCGGGAAGGCGCGGCCTGACTTCGGCTCCGGGTGAACGCTGCACGCACCGTGCTCAAACGACACGTGCTCACAGCGCCTCGCAAAGAGTGCCCCGGGTGACAGCCGTCTACCTGCAGTTCAACATTCGGCCGACATCGCGGAGGGAAAGAAAAAGCCCCCGGTTTCCCGGGGGCTTCTCTCTTTGGTGGATCTGAGGGGACTCGAACCCCTGACCCCCTGCATGCCATGCAGGTGCGCTACCAGCTGCGCCACAGACCCATCTTTGCGCCCCGGATGAACGGGGCAACTTGAAAAGAATACAACATTCGAAGCGGCGTCCGCCAATCGGGCACAGCGCCCGGGTGTTTCATCGTGAGGGAGGTGGAACATTGTTGCGGATGCATGCGTTGCCATAGATATGGAGATCGTGGACAGCATCGTGATCGGCGCAGGGCAAGCGGGTCTGTCGACCTCGTACCACCTGAAACGCCTGGGCATCGATCACCTGGTCCTTGACGCGAACGATGCTCCGGGCGGTGCCTGGCAGCATCGGTGGGACGCGCTCACCATGGTCGACGTGCACGGCGTTGCCGAACTCCCCGATGCGCAGGCGCCGGCACGCGATGGCAAACGTGCGAACGTCGCAGTGCCGGCATCCTTCGCAGACTACGAGCGCGAAAATGTTCTTCCCATCGTCCGTCCAGTGCACGTCGATCATGTCACCGACGAAGACGGCATCCTCGTCGTGCACGCCGGGGAGCGCGAATGGCGCACCCGCACTCTTGTGAACGCCACCGGCACGTGGACGCAGCCTTTCCTGCCGCACTACCCGGGCATGGAGACCTTCGTCGGCGACCAACTGCACACGATCGACTATCCGGGTCCTGACCACTTTCTGGGCAAGCGGGTGCTCGTCGTGGGTGGCGGCGCATCTGCTGTTCAGTTTCTCGGCGCACTCGCACCGATCACAGAAACGCTCTGGGCCACCCGCCGAGAGCCGGTCTGGCGTGATGATGACTTCAATCCCGATGCCGGAGCAGCTGCGGTCGCCCTCGTCGAGCTGCGTGTTGCGCAGGGACTGCCGCCGCAGAGCGTAGTCAGCGTCACCGGGCTCATGCTGCGTCAACAGGAGCGCGAGGCAGAGCGACTCGGCGCCTACTCCGACCGTCGTCCGATGTTCCAGCGGATCGAAGCGGATGGCGTGCGTTGGGCGGATGGCTCCTTCGAACAGGTCGATGCAATTCTCTGGGCGACCGGCTTTCGCCCGGCGATCGGACACCTCGCACCTTTGCACCTGCGCAGCGAATCAGGTGGCATCCAATTAGATCGGAACGGACGCGGAACGACCGCAGTCAAGGATCCGCGCATTCAGCTCGTCGGCTACGGACCTTCCGCCAGCACGATCGGCGCCAACCGCGCAGGCCGCACGGCTGCGAAGGGCGCGCAGCGCGCCCTCGAGACGATGACGACCAGCGTCACCAGCGGTTGAGGACGTCCTCGGCCCAGCCTTCGATCCCGTCGACCAGCACGCGCTCGTCGGCGGCATCCAGCACCCAACCGCTCCAGGTGCCGAACAACTGATCTGTGCGTGTAGAGATCACGAGCACGTTCGTCCGTGAATGCTTGTTGTAGAACGGCGTGAACGTCAGATTCGCCCGCTCGCCGTGAATATGCCAGGGCTTCATCCAATCGGCGGAGTCGTAGTCCCAGACCAAATCTTCACTGATCTTCGACAGCGTCCCGTCGACGACGACCGCGTTCTCGGTTGCGCCTGATCCATCGGTCCACTTCGATCCGAGCTGCAGACCGATCACGCGTCCATCGACGACCCCGCTGCCGGCCGCCCAGTTCCACCACACCTGATACGGCCAGCGTCCGCGACCATGGTCGAGTACTGCCCAGCTGCCGTCGGGCACGTCGAGCGCCTTGCCATCGATCGTGAGTGTGCCGTGCGCAGGGCGCGCGACATCCTTGACCGTGTACTGGAAATGACGGATGCTGTCGCCTCGCCGCCACGGCACGACAACGCCCATCGACTCATGACCGGGTGGTCGATCCGCAATGATGTCGAACGACACTCGTGGCGCCGTGCCGCGGAGCCGCGTACCTCCCGCGGTCCCGGCATCCTCATCGATCTCATCGATGTCGAGAGTGACCTTCCCGGTGCGCGCCCTCGCC
The DNA here is from genome assembly GCF_059445345.1 of Microbacterium sp. Y355. NCBI lineage: Bacteria > Bacillati > Actinomycetota > Actinomycetes > Micrococcales > Microbacteriaceae > Microbacterium > Microbacterium sp. Y355. Next base: position 233,893 of record NZ_JCAIUD010000001.1, read on the forward strand.
GGCCCATCGCCGAGGGATGCCGGCAGTGTCGCACTGCGCCCGCCAGGGGAGAGAACCGTGGTGTCGATCTCCTCGCCCGTTGCCCGGTCAAACACCCACACGGAATGCAACGACAGATAGTCGATGCACGAGACCGTGAGCGCGACGATGTGCGTGGGCGTCATGATGCCCCAGTACTCCCACCGCTTGTTACGGCCCCAGTGGCCGCGACCTGGGATGCCTGAGGTGTCATGCAGCGGGGTGCGCGTCCACCCGAGGGCAGCCGGGTTCAGCCGGCCGTCTGCACCGATGAGCGACACACGATTAGTGATCTCACGCTCGAGCATGAAGAGATTCTACGGCGCATTGTGGCCGCAGCCGGATAGCCTGGACGCATGATCCGCGCGCTGTTCACGATCATCTGGCTCCTGTTGTCGGTCTGGCTGCTGATCTGGGTGGGCGAGAGCCTGTTCGGCATAGACCAGCGGCAGTCGATCCTTCCCTTCCACAGCGATGACCCGCTCACCGCCCCGATCATCATCGGCACCAGCTGGGGCATCATCTTGACGATCGCTGGGGCGGCGTCTGCATTTGGTCGCCGTGCGGCGCCGCGTGGCGACACGGAGATCGGGGTCGGGGTGATCGTGGACCTCGTCCGGGGCAGCATTCGCGTGAATGACCTGCCGCAGTTCGACATCTACCTCCGAGTCACTGGCGCCGACGGGGTGGAGTTCATCAGTCATATGCGTCGGACGCTCGAGCCGGCCGAAGAAGCGATGCTTCAGGTGGGTATGCCGTTGCCAGTGCATTACAGCGTGACCGATGCTGACGTGGTCACGCTCGCCGACATGACCGACCTCGTCGTACGGGACGCAATGCTCGACTGGCGCATCCGCCGCGGTCTGATCGAACCTCGGCAGGTGCGGGCGCGCACCTCAGGCATCCAGGCGCCGGCCTCGATTCTCAGCACTCGCCCCACCGGTACTCGCAGAGAAGGGCAGAGCGAGCTCGCGCTGCGTGTGCTGGTGACCCCGGATGGTCAGTCGAGCTGGGAGACCGACACCACGGTGTTTGTCTATCCGGATGCGATCTCACGGTTGCAGGTCGGCTCGCCGGTGTGGGCGATGTACAGGCGTGAAGATCCACACACGATTGCCATCACGATCGAGCAGGAGGTCGGCCGATGAATCTGCTCGACTCGCTCGTCTGGCTGGTCAATTTTCCGGTCACGCACGGCTACGCGATCACCTTCATCGCTGCGTTTTCGATGGTCGGATGCTTCATGCTGGCCGCGCGTTCCCGGAAGGTCTCCGTCGCATTGGCAGATATCCGCGAACGCGAAGGGCTCCCGAGCACGTCGCAGGGGCGTCCCGGAATCGAGGTGCTGTCGCGAATCCGACGCATCATCTTCGGCGCGCTGGGGCTTGTGATGCTCGTATCTCTTGTTCTCGGCATCCTCGCAACCACTGGTGTGCCGCTCACCCGTGGCTACATCCACGACAACGGAGTTCCCACCACGGGAGAAGTCGACGGTGGATGGGTCAGCTTCACCTCCAGCGCCGGTGTCGAGTACACCCTGCGCAACGACTCGTTCACACCATCGGTGCATCCGGACACAGGCTCTTACGTAGGATCGGGTGAACCGGTGGTCATCCGCTACCTTCCCTCGCACCCTCAGGCCTACGTCATCGACACCACTCAATCGCCGCAGTAACTCGCGTCGCCCCCGTCACAAGCAAGGAGAACATCATGTCCCGCGTCATCGTCTTCGGCGGCCACGGCCGCATCGCACTTCTGCTCGCTCCGCTGCTCGTCGCTCGTGGCGACGAGGTCACCGCGGTCATCCGCAACCCAGACCACGTCGCCGATGTGGAGGCAGGCGGGGCCACTGCTCTCGTCGCCGATGTTGAGACGCTGGATGTGGCGGCACTCGCCGAGATCATCCGCGGACATGACGCCGTGGTGTGGTCGGCTGGTGCGGGCGGTGGGGCGCCGGAACGCACCTACGCGGTCGATCGCGACGCGGCCATCCGCACGATGGATGCTGCTGCGCTCGCCGGAGTCAAACGATACGTCATGGTCTCCTGGCTGGGATCCACCGCCGACCACGGCGTTGCACCTGAAGACTCCTTCTTCGCCTATGCCGACGCGAAATGGGCGGCCGACGAGCATCTGCGCGGCACAGCGCTCGAGGGCACCATCCTCGGCCCGGGGACCCTGACCTTCGACGATCCGACCGGCCGCATCGATCTGGATGCGCCGGACAATGGTGCCGTCTCGCGCGCCGATGTCGCAGCGGTGATTGCCGCAACTCTGCACGAGCCGCTCACCATCGGACGCACTATTCGGTTCGGAAATGGCACTGCCGAGTCATCCGAGGACATCGCGACGGCGCTGGCACGCTGAGGATCCCATCCCGCGAGAGACAGTGCGAGGGCACGTCGTAGGGTGGAGGCATGCGCCGTCATATCCCGCTCCGGGTCGCAGGTGCACTCGCGTGCATCGTCGTTCTCTCGACAGCGGGCGTTGCCAGCGCGCGGACACAACCCGTCGCGCAGATCCGTCCCGCAGTCGTGCAGCCGGCAGTCGTGCAGCCGGCTGAACCGGGCGGGCCGGCGGTACGGGCGGAGGAACTCGTCGCTGAGATGACCACCGCACAGCAAGCCGCGAGCATCGTGATGGGTCACATCCCATCGACCGATCCCTCGGCGCTGTCGGCGTACATGTCGAGCACCGGTATCGGCGGTTTCATCCTCATGGGCGCGAACGTGCCGGGCAGCGAGGCGGAGTTGCAGGCGGTGACTGCCTCACTCACTGTCGATGAGGAACTGCCCCCACTGATCGCGATAGATCAGGAAGGCGGGTACGTCTCGCGTCTGCCATGGGACGATTTCGCCGCGTCATCCACGTTGAAAGACCGACCTGCCGCCGAGACCTCAGCGGCATTCGCCGCGCGAGCCTCACTGGTGGCACGCGGCGGTGCGAATGTGAACTTCGGCGTCGTCGCCGATACCACCGCAGACACGTCGTCGTTCATCTTCGGGCGCTCGCTCGGCGCTGACCCTGCGGCGGCGGCGGATCGTGTGGCCGCCGCCGTCACGGCTGAAGAGCCGTTCGTCGCCTCCACGCTCAAGCACTTTCCCGGCCACGGCGCCGCACCCGGTGACTCGCACGAGCTGATCCCCAGCACCGATAAATCCTTCGAACAGTGGCAGCAATCAGACGCGCTGCCGTTCATGGGGGGCACCGACGCTGGGGCTTCGCTGCTGATGTTCGGTCACCTGTCGTACACCGCGGTCGATTCCGCACCCGCCTCCCTCTCCGCGCGCTGGCATGAGATCGCCCGCGATGAACTGGGCTTCGAAGGGGTCATCGTGACTGATGACCTGGGGATGCTGCAGTCCACCGGCATCCCGGAGTATGCCGATCCTGTCGCCAATGCCGTGGTAGCAGTCGCTGCGGGAAACGACCTCGTACTGGCGATCGCGCACTCCACGCCAGAGAGCGCAGCGCAGTTGACAGCGGGGATTGTCGCTGCCGTTGAGACCGGAGAACTTCCCTCGGAGCGCCTTCAGGACGCCGCAGAGCGCGTCATGACACTGCGGCTGGCGCGCGCAGCATCCAGTGCCGTCTGGTCGCCTTGCGCGGACTGCGCGCCAGCATCCTGAGCCGAACCCAGCCAGGCATCCAGCATCCGCGTGCGCAGCGCGTTGCCGCGCTCGGCGAAACCACGCTGTCTGCGCACATACTCTGCCTTGCCTTCGGCCGTTTCGATCGGCACAGGCACCACGTCCCAGGCGGAGAGGTCGTACGGCGCCGCCTCCATATCGAGCAGGCGGATATCCCGCGCCAGCTCGAAGGTATCAAGCAGCAGTTCGCCGGGGATGAGCGGCCCGAGCTTCATCGCCCACTTGTAGAGGTCCATGCCGGCATGCAGACATCCAGGTTGCTCGAACTCCGGCTGGTCAGCCCGGCTCAGCAGCTGGCGATTGCGTGGCACGGCATCCGGTGTGAAGAAACGGAATGCGTCGAAGTGCGTGCAGCGCAGGTCATTCGACTCGACGACAGCGTCAGTGCCGTCCTGACCGAGGCGCAGGGGTGCAGGATGCCGGTGCGCATCGTCACGGTAGACCATTGCCCACTCGTGCAAGCCGAAGCAACCGAACTGTCCTGGTCGCGCGGCAGTGCGACGCAGTATCCGCTCCACAAGCTCCGCTAGCTGCGCTTTCTCTCGTCCGAATGCGCTGGCGTCGGGAATGACTGAGTTCGGTACCAGGCCGGGGGAGTACCAGCGCCAGTCGCTCCGCTCCGATGCATCATCCAGCTGCACTCCGGCGCCGGGATGCCACCGCCGCAGCTGCGCGGGCGAGTAGGAATAGTACGTGTGCAGAAAGTCCCAGACCGGATGCTTTTCACCGCGCGCCGCGCGCTCACGGTGCGCGGAGGTCAACGAATCCGCGCGCTCGTGATGAGCGCTCTCGCGTAGGTGCCAGGCCGTGCGATCGAGCGGGGACGACGCAGACATCAGTGCAGGATGCCTGCCTCGGTCAGCCGCTCGCGGAGGCCTGCACCATCGGACGCCTCGACCCACGGGGTGGTGCCTTCTGGATGGTCGTCGTCGGTGGCGCGACCACCGGCCAGGATGGCCTCGGTTGCGGAGAGCTGTCGGATGGCGACGCCTGCGACGGCATCCGGGTGCTCCTGCATGAACTCGCTGTAGATCGACTCGTCGTGCTGTCCGTCGTCGCCGATCAGCAGCCACCGTACCTGCGGGAACTCTGTTGCGAGTCGGCGCAGGTTACTGAGCTTGTGCTCTCGGCCGCTGCGGAACCAGCGATCGTGCGTGGGCCCCCAGTCGGTGAGCAGCATGGAACCGTCGGGGAACAGATGGCGGTTCATGAAGCGGCTGAGCGTCGGGGCGACATTCCACGCGCCGGTGGAGAGATAGACCATCGGTGCTCCTGGATGCTGACGCACCAGCTGCTCAAGCAGCACCGCCATGCCTGGCACCGGAAGGCGGGCATGCTCGTCGACGACGAAAGAGTTCCAGGCGGCGATGAACGGACGAGGCAGCGCCGTGACCATGACAGTGTCATCAATGTCCGAGAGCACGCCGAATCCCACGTCATCGCCGACGATGAATGCGGTCGCCTCGACCGGGTCTTGGTTCTCGACGGTCATGGTGAATGTCTGCCAGCCGGCGGCGAGGTCAGCCTTGATCACTGTGTCGATCACGCCACCGCGGTCGGCGATGACATCGTGTGTGCGACCGGAGATCGTGACGTGCACCTTGGCGAAGCTCACCGGGATGCCGACGAAGCTTCTCCACCCGCGCACACTGGGCTGGCCACCATTCTCGGTGTGGCGCTGCGGCGGCACGATCAGCACACGGCCGACGACGCGAACCCAGCCGCTGCCGCCATAGCCGGCGAACGGCAGCATCGTTGCTGTGCGTCCACGACGACGCGCCCGGCTCTCTCGCCACACGTGCAGGCGGTGCTCCAGGCGCGCGAACCAGTGGATCCTGGTGGTGTTAGCGCTGTCTTCAGGCATCAGCTCAGTCTTTCATGCCTGACGCGGCATCCTCGCCCTCATCGCCGACGTGCATGTGCCGAGCTTCCCAGCGGGTAAGGAGTTTCTTGCCGAAGAAGACCAGCAACAGGAAAACGATGATGACGCCGACGAACACGTACCCGGCGAAGTGCACTCGGTCGACGAGTTCACGGAACGTCCCGGCAGCCAGTGACGTCACGCTGACATACGCGGTCGCCCAGAGTACGCAGGCGGGTGCCGTCCATGCCAGGAAACGGCGGTACGAGTATGTGCTCATTCCTACGGTGAGGGGAACGAGGGAGTGCAGAACAGGCAGGAACCGGGAGATGAAGATCGCTACACCGCCCCGGCGCTGCAGATATCGCTCTGCCTGTTGCCAGTGCCTCTCACCGATTTTCCGTCCTACCCAGGAGTGTCGGATGCGCGGGCCGAGCCAGCGGCCAAGCCAGAAACCGATGCTCTCGCCGATGAGGGCGCCGATCACGACGGCGACGACCATCGCGATCGCCTCAGTCCAACCTTCGACGCCCATGGAGGCGATGATCACGATGGTGTCGCCGGGAACGATCAGTCCGATCAGGATGCTGGTCTCCAGCATGACGGCGACACCGGCGATCAGTGTGCGGGCGACCGGGTCGACAGCCTGCACGGCATCGAGAAGCCATTGGAGAAAGTCGTCCACGCACCCGAGAATACGTGCTCGGCCGCACCTTACGCTGAGAGGGTGCCGCACCATTTGCCCCTGGACCTTCGACGTACGGATTTGCCGGTTGACGTCAAAGCGCTTTTCGGTGTTCTCGAGGCCCGGTTCAACGACGTTTTCTGGCTGGATGCCGGGGATGGCGCCGCCACGGGATGGAGCATTCTCGGGGTGGGGGAGATGGATGCCGAGGGCCCAGGTGGTGTGTCGCTCGATGTGCCTTCACCGGGGCTCAAGGACGCTCCGCCGTTCCGCGGCGGCTGGGTCGGGTGGCTGGACTACGAATCCGGTGCACAGGCGGCGGGTGCGCCCGCTGCCACCTCCGAGGGCGGTCCCGCTTGGATGCGGGTCCAGGGTGCTGTCGCACTAGATCACGCCACGGGGGCCGCGTGGATGCTGGGCTCTGCAATCCAGATCGAGGGCTGGCTGCACGCGGCGGCGGCATCCGATGGAGACATGGCGCTTTCTGCGGTGGAGGCTCCCGCGCGCACTTGGGCCACCGCTCGACACGATCCAGACCAGTACGCGGTGCTCATCGAGCGATGTCGCGAGGCGATCCGAGCCGGAACCGCTTACCAGCTCTGCCTCACGACACGGTTCGACGTGGTGGGGCGTCATGATCCGGTGCAGACCTATCTACGGCTGCGCACAGCGACCCCCGCCCACCATGGCGGATTCGTCCGGATCGGTGACAGAGCGCTGCTCAGCGCCAGCCCGGAGACATTCCTGCACGCGTCCGGTGGGCGCATCCAGACTCGACCGATCAAGGGAACCCGTCCTCGCGGAGCGGATGCAGAGACCGATGCCGCGCTCGCCGCAGAGCTCTTGGACAGTGCGAAGGAGCGCGCCGAGAACGTCATGATCGTCGATCTGATGCGCAACGATCTCTCGCGAGTGTGCGTGCCGGGCACGATCCGCGTCGACGGGCTCTGGGAGGTGGAGTCATATCCGGCCGTGCACCAGCTGGTCAGCACGGTGAGTGGCCAGGCGGCGGCTGGACTCACTGTTCGGACGCTGTGGGACGCCGCGTTTCCGGCCGGGAGCATGACCGGGGCGCCCAAGCTCTCGGCGATGACGGTGTTGAACGAGCTCGAGGCAGATGCTCCGCGTGGCGTGTACAGCGGATGCTTCGGCTATGTGGGCGTGGACGGCGCATTGGATCTGGCGATGGTGATCCGCAGCATCCTGATCGACGCGGAACGTGCAGTGATCGGCGCGGGCGGCGGGATCACCTGGGGCTCTGTTGCCGGCGCAGAAGTCGATGAAGTCGCCACGAAGGCGCGAGCGCCGCTGGCCGCGCTCGGTGCAGAGCTACCAGAGGCCTGGCGCCGCGGGTGATCCGATATCCTGGAAGTTCCTGACTTCTGCAGTTCAAATGAATCTGTGCAGTCCGCTTCCTGAGATTGGCCGTTCGTTGTCTGAAAATCTGTCTTCCTCCACTGAGCTCGCCGACGAGTCCCCGTCGACGCACGCCATCCAAGCCAAGTGGCAGAAGTACTGGGCCGATAACGAGACGTTCCTCGCCGGTGGTGTGGAAGACACCCGCCCGCGCAAGTACGTGCTGGCGATGTTCCCCTATCCCTCGGGCGACCTGCACATGGGGCATGCCGAAAACTACCTCTACTCCGACATCGTCGCGCGCTTCTGGCGTCACCGCGGGCACAACGTGCTCAACCCGATCGGGTGGGACTCCTTCGGCCTGCCCGCCGAGAACGCAGCCATCCGTCGCGGCGCCGATCCGCGCGAGTGGACGTACGAGAACATCGCCCAGCAGAAGGTGAGTTTCAAAGCTTACGGCGCCTCGTTTGACTGGTCGCGCGAGCTGCACACCTCGGACCCTGAGTACTACCACTGGAACCAGTGGCTGTTCCTGCAGCTACACGAGCGCGGTCTGGCATACCGGAAGAAGAGCCCGGTCAACTGGTGCCCGAATGATCAGACGGTGCTCGCGAACGAGCAGGTCGTCGACGGTCGCTGTGAGCGCTGCGGCGCCGAGGTCGTGAAGAAGAAGCTCACGCAGTGGTACTTCAAGATCACCGACTATGCCGACCGCCTGCTGGATGACCTGAACCAGCTCGAGGGCCGCTGGCCGCACAAGGTGCTGCAGATGCAGCGCAACTGGATCGGCCGTTCGATCGGTGCCGACGTTGACTTCCTCATCGAGGGACGCGAAGAACCGGTAACGGTGTTCTCCACGCGCCCAGACACCCTGCACGGCGCGACGTTCTTCGTGGTGGCTCCGGATGCCGACCTGGCCACGGAGCTCGCTGCTGGCGCGTCGCCCGCGGTGCAGACGGCTTTCCAGGAGTATCTCGCGAAGGTGCAGAAGACGACCGACATCGATCGTCAGGCCACTGACCGACCGAAGACGGGTATCTTCCTGGAGCGCTACGCGATCAACCCGGTCAACGGCGAGAAGCTGCAGGTCTGGGCGGCAGACTACGTGCTGGCCGACTACGGCACCGGCGCGGTCATGGCTGTGCCTGCGCACGACCAGCGTGACCTCGACTTCGCGCGTGCCTTCGACCTGCCCGTCAAGGTCGTCGTCGACACCATGGCTCCCGTCACCGGTGCGATGCCTGTCATCGAGGTCGACGAGGATGGCGTGCCGATCGACACCGGCGCTGCGAACTTCGATGACCAGCATCCGTCTGTCACGGGCGTCGCGCTTAGCGGCGATGGCCGAATGATCAACTCAGGCGACCTGAACGGTCTGTCCAAGCGCAATGCCGTCGCTCGCGCGATCGAGCAGTTGGTTGCCAATGGCACCGGCCGCGCGGCGAAGAACTACCGTCTTCGTGACTGGCTGATCTCGCGGCAGCGGTTCTGGGGTACGCCGATCCCGATGCTGCACCACGAAGACGGCCACGTCACTCCGGTTCCCGAGGACCATCTGCCGGTGAAGCTGCCGAGTGTGGACGGTCTGGATCTCTCGCCCAAGGGCACCTCGCCCCTCGGCGCGGCAGAGTCATGGATACGCACGGTTGACCCTGTCAGCGGCGACCCTGTGCTGCGCGATGCCGACACGATGGACACGTTCGTCGACAGCTCGTGGTACTTCCTGCGTTTCCTCTCGCCGAACAGCGACCAGTTCGCGTTTGACCCGACCGAGGCCGCGCGGTGGGCGCCGGTCGACTCGTACGTCGGTGGCGTCGAACACGCGATTCTGCACCTGTTGTACGCACGCTTCATCACGAAGGTGCTGTTCGACATGGGGCTGATCGACTTCACAGAGCCGTTCAGCAGCCTGATCAACCAGGGCATGGTCATTCTCAACGGCGCGAAGATGTCGAAGAGCAAGGGCAACCTGGTGCTGTTCGAGGACGAACTCGACAAGCACGGGGCCGATGCGGTGCGCGTGAGCCTAGCTTTCGCCGGTCCGGTGGAGGATGACAAGGACTGGGCGGACGTCTCGACGACGGGCTCCCAGAAGTTCCTCGCTCGTGCAATGCGTCTGGCAGGCGAGGTGTCGAGCCCGGTCGACGTGCTGTTCAAGGACGGCAATGCCGTGCTGCGGCGGGGCACGCATCACCTGCTTGCTGAGGCTCCAGCACTGGTCGAGCAGACAAAGTTCAATGTGCTTGTGGCTCGCCTGATGGAGCTGGTGAACCTCACCCGCAAGACGATCGACTCCGGTGCCGGCGCGGCAGACCCGGCCGTCCGCGAAGCGGTGGAGACGATCGCTGTGATGCTCGACCTCATCGCTCCGCACACCGCGGAGGAGATGTGGGAGGCGCTCGGACACGAGCCGTCTGTCGGACTGGTGACCTGGCGTCAGGCAGACCCTGCACTCTTGGTCGAAGACACGGTCACGGCTGTGGCGCAGGTCGGCGGCAAGGTGCGGGCACAGTTCGAGGTGTCGGCCAAGATCAGCGAGGCGGAGCTAGAAGCGCTTGCGCGTGCTGACGAGCGTGTCATCCGCGCGATCGGCGACAAGGAGATCGTGAAGGTGATTGTTCGCGCTCCGAAGATCGTGAGCTTCGCCGTCAAGGGCTGAGTCTGTCGCAGGTAGTTCTTCTTCTTCGTCTGCACAGCTCAGCGCCGGAGTGAGTTGTGCACGGATGCCGTGATTCCGGCATCCTGCGGGGCGTCAAAGTGCCTAACGTGGCGGAGTGTCAGCGACTGAACCGGCCCCCGCAGTCCCGGCACGCTCGCGCCTGCGGCTGAGTATCGGCGCAGCTGTCGTGCTCGGTCTTGTCGTGCTGTCAGCCGCCGTGGGGCTCGGCATCATGCGCGGGCAGGCTCAGCCAGTGCAGACTGTTCCGACCGACGCATCGTCTGATCAGCTGTCGGTCGCCGGCGAGCTTTACGTGCACGTGCTCGGGCAGGTCACGCATCCGGGGCTCTACGTGCTCGAGACCGACGCCCGCGTCGTCGATGCTCTTGCGGCGGCCGGGGGCACGCTTGACGATGCCGACCTGCAGGCGGTGAACCTCGCTCGGCCGCTGAGCGACGGCGAGCAGCTGATCGTCCCGGTGGTCGGGGCAGCTGCAGAAGGCGGTGGTTCTCCGCAGGTCGGCGATGGCCTGATCGACCTCAATAACGCCGATCAGGCGGCGCTTGAGGAGCTGCCGAGAATCGGGCCCGCGTTGGCCCAGCGCATCATCGACTGGCGCGACAAGAACGGCCGCTTTCAGTCGGTGGAAGATCTACTCGCAGTGCCGGGAATCGGCGAAAAGATGCTCGCTGGTTTGAAAGACCTGGTGCGCGTGTGAACGGATCCACCCGGGTGCGGGACCTGCGCCTGGTGCCTCTCGCGCTGGCGGTGTGGGGCGTAGCTTTCGTCTGTGTTTTCCTGCCTGCAGCGGCGTGGTGGTGCGCGGGGGTCACCACCGTAGGCGGGCTGGTGATGCTCATCGTGATGGTTCGACAGACCGGGCGCGCACGCCAGCCAGGGCCAGCGGACCAGGCGAGGGGCGGATTGCTGGTCGTGGTGTCTCTGGCCATGGCTGCAGCTGCCATGACGGCGGGGTTCGCTGGACCCGAACGTGCCGCAGCGGCAGAACTTGACGGCCGCGTCATCGAAGTCCTGGCGGAAGTCTCGTCGTCATCGTCGGTGGGCAGTGACGGGCGCCTGTGGTTCGATGTGCAGTCCGAGTATGCCGGAACTCCTGGTTCACCCGACGCACTGTCCGTGCCCATGCGTGTAGGCGTCGAACGCATCCCCGGCATCGAGCTGGGCGCTCTCATTCGCGTCCTCGGACAGGCGAAGATCACGGATCCGGGGGAGCGCTCCGCGCTGGTCGTCTTCGGCACGACGGTGGAGATCGTGGAACCCGCGCGCGGCGTCTTCGGCGTTGCCGCGCACGTGCGGGAGGAGTTTGTCGCGCGCGCCGGGTCACTGCCTGAGCCCGGCGCAGGCCTGCTGCCAGGACTCGCGGTCGGCGACACCAGGGCCGTCTCGGAGGAGCTCAACGCTGCCATGCTCAGCTCAGGACTCAGTCACCTCACGGCTGTCAGCGGGGCGAACTGCGCAATAGTCGTCGGAGCCGTGTTCTGGCTGGTATCGCTGTGTGGCGGTGGCCGCGCTCTGCGCGTCGTGCTGGCGCTGACGGCGCTGGCAGCATTCGTCGTGCTGGTCACTCCGGAGCCGAGCGTGATTCGCGCTGGGGTGATGGCTGGCCTTGCGATGCTGACACTGTTGTGCGGCCGCCCAAGCGCAGGAGTGGGTGTGCTCTGCCTCGCGGTAGTCGGCATCCTCATCGCCGACCCGTGGCTGGCGGCAACCCCGGGGTTCGCGCTTTCTGCTGCGGCGACCGCCGCACTGATCGTGCTGGCTCCGCCGCTATCTCGCGGTCTGTCCCGATGGATGCCACAGCCGCTGGCTCTAGCGATCGGCATTCCTCTCGCCGCTCAACTCGCCTGTGGCCCGGTCATCGCGCTGTTCGCTGAGCAGCAGTCGATCATCGGTATCCCGGCCAACATGCTGGCGGGCCCGGCCGCACCCATCGCGACGGTCATCGGACTGCTCGCGTGTCTTGCGGCTCCGATTCCTCCGCTGGCGGATCTGTTCGCGGCATCCGCATGGCTTCCTGCGGCGTGGATCTCGACCACAGCGACGGTATCTGCAGGGCTGCCGGGAGCGACGATGCTCGTGATCCCGGGGATCGGGGCGGCGCTGCTCGTCACTGTGCTGAGCGTGGCGCTCGGAGTGGTGTTGTGCACTGGCAGGTTCGCGGCCGTTCGGTGGGTGCGCGGAGCGTCGTTCGCTGTGCTCGTTGTCGCCATGGCGCTTGTTGGTGCGCGGATGCTTCTGACCGGCCCTCTGGTCGGAACGACGGTGCCAAACGAATGGGCTGTCGCGGCGTGCGACATTGGACAGGGCGACGCGCTTCTCGTGCGCTCTGATGACCAGATCGCACTGATCGACACCGGAATGGAGCCGGATCTGCTTTCGACGTGCCTGAATGCGCTCGAGGTCGACCGGATCGACTTGCTCGTGCTCACCCACTTCGATGCCGATCATGTCGGCGCGGTGTCTGTTGTCGAGGGCCGCGTGGGCACGGTGCTGCATGGCCCCACCGATTCGGTGCAGCAGACGGAACTGCTGGCAGGCCTGGCTCGGGCTGGCGCTCAGTTGGTCACGGCCTCCGCGGGCATGCATGGAACGTTGGGGGCCGCCTCATGGAACGTGTTGTGGCCGCGCAAAGACTCGGTGGCCTTTCCGGCGGGCAACGATGCCAGCATCGTGATGGAGTTCGCAGGCGGAGATGTGCCGCGATCAATCTTCCTCGGTGACCTCTCGGCGGTGCCACAGCGGATGCTCAGTCCACAGTTGCACGGGCCGTATGCGGTCGTGAAGGTCGCCCATCACGGCAGCGCCGATCAGGATCCTGGTCTGTACGCGCTTCTGAGGCCCGCTGTCGCGATCCTGAGCGCTGGCGAGGGCAACGACTACGGTCACCCGCGCGCGGAGACGATAGCGCTTGCAGAGGCCGCAGGTGCTCTCACCGTGCGCACAGATCTGCAGGGACGCATCCTGATCGGGCTGAAGAATGGCGAGCTGACTGTATGGACCGAGCGCGATGATAGCCTGAACGATGCCGCCGATGCGGACAGGTGAAGAACACTGCGCAGTCAGCGGTGGGGCGCCCGGGAGGGCGACCGCGGCGTGCGGGAGGTGCTGTTGACCTTGCGCGATCCGCCCGGAGCGCTCAGGATGAGTGCAGGGGAAATATGCAGGCGGACGAATCAAATCGAGAAAAGGACGTCGCATCCACCCGCGTCAAGCGGTTGATGCGCGTCTTTTATGCGTGCGTGGCGGCGTCTGCGCTCGTCGTCGCGGCAACCGGAGCGGGCATAGTCATCGTCGCCTCCGACGAGAACCCGCCGGAGGCCGCCGCCTCGATACGAGTGCACGACGAGTCGGATCACATCGAGGCGCTTGAGTCGCCCACCGCGGGGTTCTCCGACGTGGCGACACGATTCGCCGAGAGCGCGCTCGTCCAGGTGTCACCGCGCACCGCCAGTATCTACTCGGCGACGACGAAGAACGAGCTCGCCGCGATGGGTCGAGATGCCCGTGAAGCGCTCATCCGGTCGGCCATCGCGTCGGGTATGGATGTCGACCTCTCACGGTTTAAAGACGATGTAGCAATGTCGTCCGTCGGTAAATTTATCTGGCCTGTCGCGAACGCCAGAATCTCGGATAACTTCGGCACGCGCGGCGGGCGGCACGCCGGCATGGACCTCGCCGCAGCAGGAGGAACGCCGATCACTGCCGCCTCGCCCGGCATCGTCGTGCTCTCGAGCGAGTCGCACTCCGGGTATGGCGTCGCAGTCATCATTCAACACGTCAACGGCGTGCAGACGCTCTACGGACACATGACCTACGGCAGCCGCGTCGTTGAAGAGGGCGACTGGGTAGAAGCGGGAGATCCGATCGGTCTCGTGGGAAACACTGGCCGCAGTTTCGGAAACCACTTGCACTTCGAAGTACGGGTCAACGGCGTGGCCGTCGATCCGCGCGGTTACCTCGACGGCGCAGGCGATCCCGTCGAGGTCGCACCGTGGACCCCGAGGCCGGGGGGCGGCATGCCAGCGCAGGTTCCCGGGTCGTCGGAGCCCAAACCGTTGCCGAAGCCGAGTGGCACACCGACGCCCACGCCGAGTGGTACACCGACGCCCACGCCGTCTGGCACGCCGACCCCGTCTCCGACGGGTACTCCGGACCCGACTCCGACGCCGACGGACCCACCGGGAACGCCGACGCCGGATCCGACTCCCACGGTTCCGCCGACCACGCCGGAACCCACGGATCCTCCGGCTTCGCCTGAGCCGACGGCACCTCCTGCCTCACCTGAGCCGACGCAGCCTCCGGCCCCGACGCAGCCTCCGGCCTCGCAAGAGCCGACGGCGCCACCGGTCCCGACGGAGCCGACGGCGCCCCCGGCCTCGACGGCGCCAACGGCGCCCCCGGCCAGCACGCCTGAACCGTCGGCCTCCGCCGCGCCTGAGTAGTCCCGAGAACACTGTCCGTCGAGTGAGGCCTGTAGTGCGCGGCCGCAGGCCCACGCGCGGCGTTACCCAGACGCAGGACGCAGTCGGCGGAGCAGTGGCTTCAGGAAGTCGCTGCCGAAAGTGTGGGCCGAGCGCGATGACTGCCCGGTCGGCGCCGCCGATGTCGACGACCCCGGGTAGGCTCGAATCATGGCCGCTCCTCGTTCCTCAGCCCGTGGTGGTGCGAAAGCGACGAAGGTTCCGCAGGTGTCGTGGCGCGAGCCGCGTCCGGCCCCGCTCGTGCTCGTCTTCGGTCCGGAAGAAGTGTGTGCAGAGCGCGCGATTGCCGGCATCCGCGACTACCTGCGTGCGGAAGACCCGGCTCTCGAAGTCAGCGATGTGCGAGCCGATGACTACGCGCCGGGCACCCTGCTCGCGCTGACCTCGCCGTCGTTGTTCGGCGAACCGCGACTCGTCCGCGTGTCCGGCGTCGAGAAGTGCTCGGATGCGTTCCTGCAGGAGGCCGTCTCCTACCTTGAGCATCCGCAGGACGGTGCGACGGTGTTACTGCGGCACACCGGCGCGAGCGTGCGGGGGAAGAAGCTGCTGGACGCACTGCGAAACGGCACCGGCGGCGGCATCGAGATCGCGTGCCCGACGATCAAACGCGATGGCGACCGTGTTGACTTCGCCGCGGGGGAGTTCACAGCGGCTCGGCGACGGATCGCGCCTCAGGCTCTGCGTGCGCTGGTATCGGCCTTCGCGGATGATCTGACCGAGCTGGCGTCGGCCTGCCAGCAGCTGATCCGCGATATCGAGGGCGACATCAGTGAAGACACCGTCACCAAGTACTACGGTGGCCGCGTCGAGATCTCCGCCTTCGTCGTTGCCGATACGGCCATCGCTGGCCGGTATGGCGAAGCGCTGGTGGCACTGCGCCACGCGCTCGACTCCGGCGCCGACCCTGTGCCGATGGTCGCTGCCTTCGCGATGAAGCTGCGCACCATGGCCCGCGTGGCCGGTCAGCGCGAGCCCAGTCGCAGTCTCGCGCAGCGCCTCGGGATGAAGGACTGGCAGGTAGATCGAGCCCGTCGCGACCTGAGTGGCTGGAATGAGCGATCGCTGGGCCTTGCCATCCAGGCCACGGCGAGGGCAGATGCCGAGGTCAAGGGCGCTGCGCGCGACCCGATCTTCGCGCTGGAGCGCATGGTCACCGTCATCGCCACGCGTGCACCCTTCGGGGAGTAGGCCGTCTAGCCCTCCCGGGCCTCATCAGTGCTGCACACTTGCAGGGCCGATGCACGAACGCAGGGGCATCCGTACGATCGCCCTGCATCCGTACGATCGCCCTGCAGGTGTACGGCTGAGGACAGAGGAACGACGGCCGGGCACAGCAAGAAGCCCGCCCCGCGAACGGGACGGGCTATCTGAAGCGAACCAGCTCAGCTTGAATCAGCTCAGCTTGAATCAGCTCAGCTTGAATCAGCTCGGCTTGAATCAGCTAAGAGCCGAAACCTGCTTGGCGATCGAGGACTTGCGGTTCGCAGCCTGGTTCTCGTGAATGACGCCCTTGCTGACGGCCTTGTCGAGCTTCTTCGAAGCGACCTTCAGCGTTGCCTCGGCGGCGGGCTTGTCGCCCTTGGCGATGGCCGCGCGGGTGCTGCGGATGGCAGTCTTGAGTTCGGACTTCACTGCCTTGTTACGGGCCTGAGCCTTCTCATTGGTCTTGTTGCGCTTGATCTGCGACTTGATGTTTGCCACGCGTGGAAACTTCCGTTCAGTGATGGATGGGGTATGTCGTATGCGGGAAGAGGGCCGCAGTCCGACGGTCGTGCGGGGCGAACCCACACGCAAGCCAAGAACCAACTCTACCAGGTCTCGGACGCATTCATCGCGCGCCGCTGGCGCTGAGTGTTTCCGATGCGGCATGCTGGGCGCTATACGGGCGAAGGAGCTTTCCATGGCGGATGCAAGCGATCGACCCTTCTCGCCGCCGATCAGCATGCGCTGGTCGGCGGCGACCGCTGCGTTCCAGGTCGAAGGATCGCGCCACGCGGACGGCCGCGGGTGCTCGATCTGGGATGACTTCGTCGATACGCCAGGGCGAGTGAAGGATGCCTCGACCGCAGATCCTGGGCCCGCGAGCTACGAGCGCTACGAGGACGACATCGCTCTGCTTCGAGGACTCGGAGTCGACCGGTACCGCTTCTCGATCTCATGGGTGCGCGTGCAGCCGAGCGGCGGCGGCGCCGCGGAGCGCGCGGGTCTCGCTTACTACGACCGCCTGGTCGACGGGCTTCTCGACGCAGAAATCGTCCCGTTCCCGACGCTGTACCACTGGGATCTCCCCGCAACGTTGGAAGCCGCGGGTGGCTGGCTTGCGAGAGATACGGTCGAGCGATTCGCGGAGTACACCGAGATCGTGGCGGACGCTCTGGGCGACCGGGTCAAGAACTGGTACACGGTCAATGAGCCCGTCTCGACAGCGCTGCAGGGCTACGCGATCGGAGAGCTCGCCCCTGGCAGGCAGTTGCTGTTCGATTCTCTCCCCACCGTGCATCATCAACTTCTGGCACACGGGCGCGCCGCCGCGGTGCTGCGTGCGCATGGTGCGGACACCGTCGGCATAGCAAACAACCACACCTGGGTGCGTCCCGCTTCCGATTCTGAGGCCGACCAGGCCGCGGCGTACCTGTACGACGTGATCCACAACCGCCTGTTCGCCGATCCCGTGCTGACGGGCAGCTATCCAGATCTCACGCCTCTCGGCGTCGACCTTCCGATAAAGGACGGCGATATGGGCGTCATCTCCGCGGCATCCGATTTTTACGGAGTGAACTTCTACAACCCCACCACAATCGCCGCGGCGCCCGACGGAGCACCTGTGCCGTTCCTCCAGGTACCCACGCCCGGTGTGGAGCACACCGGCTTCGGAGAGCTGTGGCCCATCGAACCGGCGGCGCTCACGATGTTCCTCACAGACGCTGCCCGACGATACGGAGACAGGCTGCCACCGATCATCATCGGCGAGAATGGTGCGTCCTTCCCCGAACCGGACGTGGTCGACGGTCCGATCGACGATGACCGACGCATTGCCTACCTCGAGGGGCATATCGGCGCGGTCGCGGATGCCATCGCCCAGGGCGTCCGCATTGACGAGTACACGGTCTGGAGTCTGCTCGACAACTTCGAGTGGGCACACGGATTCACGCAGCGCTTCGGCCTCGTACACGTGAACCAGCAGACCTCGCACCGCACGCCCAAGGCCTCGTATGACTGGTACCGCGCGCTGATCACAAAGGCGCGCCGATGAAGGGCCTGATGCCGCGCGACGGACGCGTGGGCGGGGGATGGCTGACTCTGTTCGCTCTGGCGTGGCTTGCGGTCTGGACCGTGCAGTTGACACCCGTGCAACTGCTGCTCCCGCTTCAGCTGGACACTCCTGGAGGAGAGCACGACTGGATCACCGGCGTCATCTGGTCAGGGCTGATCCTGTCTGTCGGAGGAATGGCGGGGGTGATTGCGGGGCCGCTCGCAGGCATGCTGTCAGACCGCACCAGATCACGCTGGGGGAGACGCCGCCCCTGGGCGATCGGCGGGTCTCTACTGTCTGCCGCATCCCTCGTGCTCACCGGAACGGTCAGCGAGCCGGTCGCCGTCGGCGCGGCGTGGGTGGGCGTCTCGATCGGCGTCGCCGTGGTGTCAGCCGCGCTCACAGCTATGATCGCCGACCAGGTCTTCGCCCAGCGCGGCACCGCGTCTGCGTTCGTGAGTTCGGCCCAGGCAGTGGGAATCGTCGTGGGCGTCGGCGCCGTCGTGCTGCTGGGGCTTGGCGTGGTGGCGAGCTACATCATGCTCGCGGGGCTGATCCTCGTCGTCGGTGTGGGAACCGCGGTGCTGCTTCCAGACCCTCAGCCGACGTGGACTCGTCCGGCGTCGCAACAGAGCTGGCGAGAGCGGATGGGCGCGCTCCAAGACCGGAACTTCGTCTGGGTACTGGCCAGTCGCCTCACCGTGAACATCGGCAACGCGCTGGGCACTGCGCTGCTGCTCTTCTTCCTGCTGTACGGAATCGGATCGCCGGCCGCGAGTGCTGAAGATGACCTGCTGGTGCTCATCGTGATCTACACGATCTTCGTGGTCGCGGCATCTCTCATCGCGGGCTCCATCTCAGACCGCACCGGAAATCGAAAGTCCATCGTCATCATCGCGGCGCTCATCCAAGGGCTTTCCGCGGTGATGATCCTCATATCGCCGACCTTCCTCGGCACGGCGATCGCGGCCGCAGTGATGGGCGTCGGTTATGGCGCGTACATGGCGGTGAGTCTGGCGCTCGCAACCGATCTGCTGCCGAAGGCTTCGCATCACGCGCGTGATCTGGGCATAGTGAACGTCTCCGCCAGTCTCGGCCAGCTGTTGGGCCCGCTTCTGGGAGCAGGCCTGGTCGCGCTGGTGGGAGGCTTCTGGCTGCTGTTCCTCGCCGCTGGCATCCTGTCGGTGCTCGGTGCCGTTATGACTGTGGCGGTGCATCCTGCTGCAGTGTTGCGACAGCCACGTCCAACAGCGCATTGAATACCCGCGGACGCATCGCGGTGATCAGGTGCGAGGTGCGTGGCACGACGATCAGCTCGGAGTGCGGCGTGAGGCTTTGGAAGAGCCGCTCATGCGTGCGCAGTTGGTCGAACTGGCCGTTGATCCACCACAGCGGCATGGTCATCCGATGGAGGCCGGCCGCGAGATCGAGCGCGCCGAGGCTCGCCAATGCGACGTCCTGCGCGGCGAATGCGTAGCCGCCTGCGGCGAAATCACCTCTGGTCTCATCAGGCAGCGTTGCCGCGAGCACCTGGGAGGTGAGCCATTGCCCCTGGTCGGGGAGAGCGTTGAACGTGCGCGCAACGAAGCGATATGCGCTGAGCCCTGTGCCCCGAGGGAGGCCAGTGCAGGAGGCTCCGATGAAGCCAGCGATCGGCGGTGCGTCTTCGGCGCTGGCATAAGCGACCGAAAGCAGTCCACCCATGGAATGGCCCACGAGCAGCACCGGGCCTCGAGCGGCGGCATCCTGAACCGCCTCGTCGATGCTCGCCATTGCCGTATCGAGAGCGAATGTCTCGGCCATACGCGAACCGTGGCCGGGGAGGTCGACGGCTACGGCATCGACGCCTCGCTCGGCAAGATGCGCGAGCTGGGAGCGCCACATGGTGCGGGATGTGCGGATGCCATGCACGAGGACTACTTGGATGCTCATACACTCCAGCATAGAAAAAGCGGGGCCGGTGGATGAACCACCGACCCCGCTGGATGTTGCTAGGTGCTTACTTCTCCCAGCCCACGTTCTCTACGGGCTGGACGCCGAAGCCGTCCATGCCGACGTATGCCTCGGGGGTGAGGTTAGCAAGACCGGTCTTGACGGCCGAGATGATCGGACCGTTGTAGAGCGGGATGAGGCCCCAGTCCTGGAAGATCTCTGCCTCGAGCTTCATGGCCGCGGCCGTCTGCTCGTCTGCGGTCGCAAGCGACTCAACCTCATCGTGGATGCGCTGGTCCATCTCCGCCGACTGAACGCCGGAGAGGTTCAGGCCCATGTCCATGCAGTACAGCTGGCAGAACCAGGCAGCACCGAACGGGTCAGAAGAGGTGAAGCGCAGCGAAGAGACGTCCCAGTTCTTGGACACGTAGTCGTTCGAGAAGTCCGTCGACGGGCGAACCTCGACCTGCAGGTCGATGCCGACTGCCTTCTGCTGTGCCTGAAGCGCCTTGGCAAGCGCCTCGTTGGTCGGGCTGTCACTCCAGACCGGGTACACGACCGACAGCGTCTCGCCATCCTTCTCGCGGATGCCGTCGTCGTTCAGTTCCCAGCCGGCCTCTTCGAGAAGCGCGCTAGCGGCCTCAGGGTCGTACTCCCAGCCGGCCTCGGCGAGAGCGTTGCTGTAGCCAGGCTGGAACGGGAACAGCGTGAGCGAGCCAGCAGGCTCCTCTTCGTAGTCCAGACCGTTCCAAGCGATCTCCTTCTGCTGGTCGATGTTGATCGCCTTGAAGAAGGCTTCGCGGACCTTGACGTCCTCGAACTGCGGCTTGTCAGCGTCGACCTGGATCAGCGTGCTCGCGGTCTGCGTTGCGCGGTACAGCTCGATGTCGGTCATGTCCTTGACCTGCTCGAGGCGATCCTTGCTCGTGACCTCGACGGTGTCGATCTCGTCGGCCTTGAAGGCGTTGATGGAGGCCGAGGCATCCATCGCCTGGAAGGAGACCTTGTCGAGAAGAGGCTCATTGCCCCACCACAGCTCGTTCGGAACGAACGAGATGTACTGGGAGTTCGCGTCGAACTCCTCGATCTTGTACGGGCCTGCGCCCCACTCGGGGTGCGGGTCGCCGATCATGGCCTCGTTGAAGGTCGTCGGGTCGGCGAGCGCGGGGTGGATGATTCCCGTAAGGAAAGGCATCTCCGGCCATGCGAACTCACCGTCGAAGGTGACGACCGCGGTCTTTGCGGTGTCGCCCTGCTCAACCGAGGCGATCTGCTTGTAGCCGTCGGTCGCGTTCGGGGTGAAGCCTTCTTCCGTGGAGCGGTTGGCCTTCCACGTGGCGTCGATGGCGGTCCAGTCCATGTCGGTGCCGTCGTTCCAGTGCGCCTCATCCGTGAAGGTGAAGGTGATCTGGGTGTTGCCGTCTACAGTCTCGAGATCCCAGGCATCGAGGTAGGCGTCGTTCTTGTATGGAGTTCCGTCTGCCTCCATCAGCATCATCTGCGGCATGTACCAGGCGGCGACGCGCGTGGTGTCTGCAGACGCGTCACCGTTGAACGAGTTCAGCTGCTCCGGAATCTCGTTGATCGGGAAGCGGACTTCGCCTCCCTGGGCGAGGCTCTCGCGATCCTGCGGGTTGTAATCCGCGGCCTTGGTCTCGACGGGCGCTGCGCCGTTTTCGCCACCGTCACCGTTGTCGCCGGTGCCGGCTGCACAGCCCGCGAGGGCAAGTGCGAGGACTCCGCTGAACGCGATCGTCCCCATCAGCTTGTGCTGCTTCATGGTTCTCCTTCCGCCTTGCGGCGTGTCATAAGGCGAGAATAGTTCGCACGCCGGTCAAAATGCGGCGACCACAGTGAATCGGGACTAACTGTTATCGGACAGTGACCGACCGTTACCTGCCGGTAACACACTCAGCGCACAACAGGCTCGGCCTGCCGCGTTTCCGGGTTGAATATCAAACGGTCGCGCGTGCGCTCGATGTCAGGATCGGGCACGGGGATCGCCGAGAGCAACGCCTTCGTATACGGATGCTGGGGGTTCTCGAAGAGGTCGTTCACATCGCCGTGCTCGACGAAATCGCCGAGGTACATAACAGCGACGCGGTCTGCGATGTGCCGCACGACCGAGAGGTCGTGTGCCACAAACAGGTAAGACAGCCCGAGCTTGACCTTTAGCTCGTCGAGAAGGTTGATGACGCCGGCCTGGATCGACACGTCGAGGGCCGAAACCGGCTCATCGAGCACGATGATCTTCGGGTTCGTCGACAGAGCACGGGCGATGCCGATGCGCTGACGCTGTCCGCCGGAGAAGGCGCCGGGGAAACGGTCGATATGGGCAGGGTTCAGGCCGACCAGATCCATCAGCTCTGTGACGCGTCGGTGTACCTCAGCCTTGGGCGTGCCGATAGCACGCAGCGGCTCAGCGATCACATCGGCGACTGTCATGCGCGGGTCGAGCGCACCCATCGGGTCCTGGAACACGATCTGGATGTCGCGACGCACCTGGCGCTCGATGGAGCGGTTGGTGATGTCGTTGACGCTCGTGCCGTTGATGATGATGTCGCCATCGTGCTGCTTGACCAGATCCATGATCTGCAGGAGCGTGGTGGTCTTACCGGAGCCGGACTCGCCCACGATCGCCATCGTTTCGCCCTCGCGCACGTCGAAGCTGATGCTCTTGACAGCGTGCACCTCGCCGACCTTGCGCTTGAAGAATGCACCCTTCATGAGCGGGAACGTCTTGGTCATGTTGCGCACGTCGAGCGTGATGGGGCGTTCTTCGCGCGGCGTGCGGGTGAGATCGCTCTCCGGGATCGGCGGGATCGGATACACCGGAAGGCCGCCGATGAGGCCGCCGTCCTCGATCTCGTTCGCACGGATGCAGGCGACGCTGTGCGACGCGTTCGTGCCCGTCTGCACCGGTACGAGGTCAGGCTCTCGCGTACGGCAAGCATCCATGACGATGGGGCAGCGGTCTGCGAACGGGCAGGCATCCGGCAGGTTGATCAGCAGGGGAGGGTTGCCCTTGATCGGAATCAGCGGCTCCTTCTCTGCCTTGTCGACACGAGGGATCGCGCCGAGCAGACCGATGGAGTACGGCATCCGGGTGTGGTGGAAGAGCTCACCCACCGGAGCGTGTTCGATGGGGCGGCCTGCGTACATCACCATGACGTCGTCAGCCATGCGTGCGACTACGCCCATGTCGTGCGTGATCATGATGGTCGCGGCGCCGGTCTCATCCTGCGCCTTCTCGATCAGATCGAGAATCTGCGCCTGAATGGTGACATCGAGAGCCGTTGTCGGCTCGTCAGCGATGATCAGCTTGGGGTTGTTCGCCATGGCGATCGCGATCACCACGCGCTGACGCATTCCGCCGGAGAATTCGTGCGGGAAGCCCTTCATGCGCTTCTCGGGATCCGAGATGCCGACAACGCGCAGCAGTTCGATCGAGCGGTCCCAGGCTTCCTTCTTCGACATGCTGCGGTGCACCGTCAGCGCCTCGATCAGCTGGTCTCCAACTGTGAACACCGGGGTGAGCGAGGTCAGCGGGTCCTGGAAAATCATGGCGAGACCGTTGCCACGGATGACCGACATCTGCTTGTCGGATCTCCCGAGCAGTTCCTGGCCGTCATAGATGATCGAACCCGAAACACGGGCGTTCTCGTCGAGAAGGCCCATGATGGCGAGCGAGGTGACGGACTTTCCTGAACCAGACTCACCCACGATGCCGAGCGTCTTGCCTGCTTCGAGGTCGAAGGAGACGCCGCGCACAGCGTCGACCCGACCCGCCTCTGAAGCGAAGCTGACCGTGAGGTCGCGTACCGAGATGATGGCGCTCATGCTTGTCCTCCTGCAGCCGAGGTGGGATCGAGGGCGTCGCGCAGACCGTCGGCGACGAGCGCCATCGACACGGTCAGGAGCGTGAGCGCTGCTGCCGGGAAGTAGAACAGCCACGGCGCACTGGTGATTGTGTTCGCACCGGATCCGATCAGAGAACCGAGCGAGACATCAGGGATCTTCACGCCGAAGCCGATGAACGAAAGCCCGGTTTCGGCCATGACCGCCCCGACGATGCCGAGCGTGAAGTTGATCACGAGCAGCGAGCCGATATTAGGCAGAAGGTGCCGCATCACAATCTTCATGCCGGAAACACCCATGTAGCGAGCTGCGTGCACGTACTCGCGTTCACGCAACGACAGTGCGGTAGTCCAAACGACGCGAGCCGGGAAGTACCAGCCGACCACGAAGATCAGGATCAGCGCAATGACCCGCCAGTCACCGCCGGACTTGTTGGACAGGAGCGACAGGATGAGGAAGCTGGGGATCACCATCATGAAGTGAATGATGGTGAGGGTGATCCTCTCGGTCCAGCCGCCGAAGTAGGCCGCAGCCGTGCCGATGATCGCAGACAGCACTGTGGTGCCAACGGAAACACTCACTGCGATCATGAGTGAACGCTGCAGGCCAATGGCGACCTGGGCGAAGGCATCGTTACCCGACGCTGTGGTGCCGAACCAGTGTTCTGCCGAGGGTGGACTGCTGAGGTTCAGGAAGTCGAGCTCGATGTGGTCGTACTTCGCGATGAGTGGCGCGATGATCGCGAACAGCACGAGTAGGAGGAATATCGCGATGCCAGCGACCGCCGGCTTGTTGCGCATGAATCGTCGTGAGTACAACGTCCACTTCGACATCGGTTTGCTCGCGTCGAGTACGGGGTTCTCAATTGCGTCGATTGTCATGATCAGTTCACCCTCACTCGCGGGTCAAGAACGACGACCACGATGTCGGAGAGGATCGCTCCGAGCGCGGTCAGCAGGCCGGCGAAGGCGGCGACTGCGACCACACCGTTGATGTCGCTCTTCGTGATGGTCTCAATGAAGTATTTGCCCATGCCGTTCCAAGCGAAGATCGTCTCGGTGAGGATCGCGCCGGTGAACACCGCGGGGATGCTGAACGCAACCTGCGTAGCGACGGGGATGAGCGAAGTGCGCAGGGCGTGCTTGCGAATCGCCTGCGGCTTCGTGAGGCCCTTGGCGCGCGCAGTACGGACATAATCGGCGTTGATGTTGTCCAAGAGAAGCGAGCGCTGAAGGAAGTGCGTTCCTGCATAACCGACGATGACGAGGGCGATCGTGGGCAGGGTTATGTGTTGGAGTTTGTCTATAAGGACCGGGAAGAAACCCTCCACCCCCTTGCTGGCGGCGCCGGTCACGAAGAAGACGCGGATGCCGACAAGGTTGTTCAGGCCGATGGCCAGTAGCACCAAACCCAAGGCTGCGACGATGATGTTGATATTCATCGTGATGATCGAGGTCGCCTGACCGATGCGGTCGGCGAGCTTGTACTGCCGCGATGCCGTGTAGACGCCGAGCGCGATGCCGAGCACGGTCATGATGACCGTTGCGCCGAGCACAAGCTCTGCGCTGACCCACATGCGGTACGCAACCTGCTCGTTGACAGACCCGCCAGTCGGGCTCACGCCCCAGTCCCATCGGAAGAGAATTCCGCTGAACCAGTTCCACCACCGCTCCCAGATTGGGACGGAGTCGCTGAGGTTGCGAGGCTCGAGCAAATTGACGATCTGCTCTTCAGACAGTGGTGGGCGCCGACCGACGTAGTTGTTCCGCGGATTGAGGAAGCCCCAAGCCAGGAAGAACGTGATGTTGGTCGCGATCACGATCATCAACAGCCAGCCGAGGGTGCGGCGCAGGAGATACTTGATCAAGGTTTTGTCTTTCTCTATTACAGACGCTCTCGGGATCTGCCGACTGGGCGCTGAGTCGGGATGTAGTCAAGCATCTTCGACCCGTTTGTGCGACCGATCTCCCTCAAAACGACTGATACGGAGTCGGGAGGAATATGACACTCGGTTTCGCTGAGACCGTGTAGGGCAACCTCGCGAGACTATCACCGGTCTGCGCGAATCGAGGATTAGGACCTCCTGACCGTACAATCGACAGGACATGTCACCACGCGCTCTCACCCCGCTCGCGCCTGCCGCGACCCCGGCTTCGCAGATCCGCAATTTCTGCATCATTGCCCACATCGATCACGGCAAGTCGACCCTTGCCGACCGCATGCTCCAGATCACGGGCGTCGTCTCCGATCGCGATATGCGCGCACAGTATCTCGATCGGATGGATATCGAGCGTGAGCGCGGCATCACGATCAAGAGCCAGGCAGTGCGGATGCCGTGGGCAGACAGCGAGCAGACCTTCGCGCTGAACATGATCGACACCCCCGGCCACGTCGACTTCACCTACGAGGTGTCTCGTTCGTTGGCGGCCTGCGAGGGTGCGATCCTCCTTGTTGACGCGGCACAGGGCATCGAGGCGCAAACCCTCGCAAACCTCTACCTCGCGCTCGAGAACGACCTCAAGATCATCCCGGTGCTGAACAAGATCGACCTTCCGGCGGCAGATCCGGAGAAGTTCGCCAAGGAACTCGCGAACCTGATCGGCGGACGTCCGGAGGATGTGCTGCGGGTCTCGGGCAAGACCGGGGTCGGCGTCGAGGAATTGCTCGACCGGATCGTGCAGGAGATTCCGGCGCCGAAGGGTGACCCGGATGCCCCGGCGCGCGCGATGATCTTCGACTCCGTGTACGACTCCTACCGTGGCGTCGTCACCTATGTGCGCATGATCGACGGCAGCCTGGAGCCGCGCGAGCGCATTCAGATGATGTCGACGCACGCGAACCATGAACTTCTTGAGATCGGCGTGTCGAGCCCGGAGCCGGTGCCCACCAACGGACTCGGCGTCGGCGAAGTGGGCTACCTCATCACCGGGGTGAAAGATGTGCGCCTGTCCAAGGTCGGCGACACTGTGACCACCTCGCGGAAGCCGGCAACCGATGCTCTACCCGGCTACACCGACCCGAAACCGATGGTGTATTCGGGTCTCTACCCGATCGACGGCAGCGACTATGGCGACCTTCGTGAAGCCCTGGACAAGCTGAAGCTGTCGGATGCATCGCTCGCATATGAGCCAGAGACGTCGGTGGCGCTCGGCTTCGGTTTCCGCTGTGGATTCCTGGGGCTGCTGCACCTGGAGATCATCACTGAGCGGCTGTCCCGAGAATTCGATCTCGATCTCATCACCACTGCGCCGAGCGTGATTTACGAGGTCACCACGGACACCGGCGAAAAGGTGATTGTCACCAACCCGAGCGAGTACCCAGACGGGCGCGTCGCCTTCGTCACCGAGCCGATGGTGAAGGCCGCGATCCTGCTGCCGAAGGACTACGTCGGAACCGTGATGGAACTGTGCCAGTCGCGGCGCGGAACTCTGCTGGGCATGGAGTATTTCTCGGAGGACCGCGTCGAACTGCGCTACAACATGCCGCTCGGTGAGATCGTGTTCGACTTCTTCGATCATCTGAAATCGAAGACTCAGGGCTATGCAAGCCTCGACTACGAACCCTCGGGCCAGCAGGAGGCCGACCTCGTAAAGGTGGACGTGCTGCTGCAGGGCGAGGCAGTCGACGCGTTCAGCGCGATCGTGCATCGTGACAAGGCATACGCCTACGGCACGCTCATGACGGAGCGACTGCGCAAGCTCATTCCTCGCCAGAACTTCGAAGTCCCGATCCAGGCGGCCATCGGTGCGCGCATCATCGCCCGTGAGACGATTCGGGCCCTCCGCAAGGACGTGCTCGCCAAGTGCTACGGCGGTGACATCAGTCGTAAGCGCAAGCTGCTCGAGAAGCAGAAGGAGGGCA
Source organism: Microbacterium sp. Y355 (assembly GCF_059445345.1). Lineage (NCBI taxonomy): Bacteria > Bacillati > Actinomycetota > Actinomycetes > Micrococcales > Microbacteriaceae > Microbacterium > Microbacterium sp. Y355. The sequence goes on from NZ_JCAIUD010000001.1 coordinate 261,528, forward strand.
AGAAGCGTATGAAGATGGTCGGACGCGTCGAGGTTCCCCAGGAGGCGTTCATCGCAGCCCTCTCGGGTGACGTCGAAGGCAAAGAGAAGAAGTAGTGATGTGACCCCCGCGGCGAGTGGGGGTGATCACTCAGGTAACCCGAAGTAGTCTGGAACTCATGCGGCGCGGGACTTTCCGAGACGACACGGTTGATTATGCGGCCGTCGGGGCTACCCATGCCTCCGACCTGATGCAGTACCCGCCGGAGCGCAGTGTGCCGGCGGAGAATGCCTGGCGCCTGGGCAGCGGTGAAGACCGCTTCCGCACTGCGGGCGATGCACTCCTGTCTTGGACGGCTCAGCGGGCTGCTGGCCTCACCCTCGAGGATGTGCGCCCTGCCGCTGGACCGGCTTATGCCGGAGTTAGCTTTGACGCAGAGGGAAACCCCGTCGCGCCAAGCAAGCGCGAGGTCGAGCAGCGCTTCGATGCCGAGGGCACCCCGTTCGTGGGTGCCGGTATGACGTTGCGGCTGCGCGGACGCGTCTCAGGGATGCGCGCGGACGCAGAGCTTCGTGTGATCTCTGTCACAGAGGACGCTCGTCGGATCGGATTCGTGCTCGGCACGGTAGGTGGCTCGGTCGTCAGCGGCGAGGAACTGTTCGAGATCGACTGGCGCGAAGACAACGACGAGGTCTGGTTCACGGTTCGCGCATTCGACGCACCCAACTCGCTGCTCTATCGATTCGTGCCTGGGCTGGTGAAGCGCCGCCGTAAGGAGCTCTTCGCACGGTACCTGCGCGCAATCTCTCCGCTGTACACGACACCGCTCTGATGGCGGGTCCACTTCCGCTCGGGGATCCAGCGCCGTCAGATGGCCGATTTCCCGAAGATCTTCCTGTCGATCTGAGCATGCCGTTCTCGGCATATCTGCATGTGCCGTTCTGTCGGGTGCGCTGTGGCTACTGCGACTTCAATACATACACTTCGGGCGAGCTGCGCGGCGCACGGCAGGACGAATACGCCGATACGCTCGCGGTCGAGATCGCGCTGGCTCGACGTGTGCTGGCGGATGCTGGCGCGCTGCGACCCATGGACACCGTTTTCTTTGGTGGGGGCACGCCGACGCTGCTTCCGGCGGGCGACCTGGCTCGGATGCTGGACACTGCGGTGGACGCGTTCGGTCTGAGCGACGGCGCCGAGGTCACGGTCGAAGCAAACCCCGACACCGTGACGCCCGACGTCGTTCGCACACTGGTGGATGCGGGCGTCACCCGGCTCTCGGTGGGTATGCAGTCCGCTGTGCCGCATGTGCTCGCGGCGCTTGACCGCACGCACCAGCCAGAGAACGTCCGCACTGCAGTTGAAGCGGCGAAGGACGCAGGCCTCGCTGTCAGTGTCGATCTGATCTATGGCGCGCCGGGGGAGACTCTCGGCGATTGGGAGGCGTCGCTGGATGCCGCCCTCGAGCTGGAGCCCGATCACATCTCCGCGTACGCGCTGATCATCGAGGACGGCACGAAGCTTGCCCGTCAGATTCGTCGCGGTGAGGTGCCGACGCCTGACGATGATCTGCAGGCCGATATGTACGAGCTCCTCGACGCGCGTCTCGCCGCGGCAGGTTTCGACTGGTATGAGCTGAGCAACTGGGCGCGAAGCGCCGAGCAGCGGTCGCGCCACAACCTGGCGTACTGGCGCGGGAGCGACTGGTGGGGCTTCGGACCAGGGGCGCACAGCCACGTCGCTGGACTTCGTTGGTGGAATGTGAAGCATCCAGCAGCGTATGCGCAGCGCCTGGCGGCATCCGAATCGCCTGCCGCCGGAACAGAACGACCCGATGCCCAGGCTCACCTGCTCGAGCGAGTGCTGTTGGAAAGTCGACTCGCTGAGGGAATCGCGGTTACCGCTATTCCTTCTCAGAACCGCACCCGGGTGGCGGGGCTGATCGCCGATGGGATGGTAGACCCGGCGGCGGCGCTCAAGGGACGCATTCGTCTCACGTTGAAGGGGCGTCTCCTGGCTGACGCCGTGGTGCGCGAGCTCACTGACTAGCACTACGGGTAGAATTGGCACTCCGAGTATGTGAGTGCCAGACGGGAGGGCGAAAAATGGTCACTGAACGTGGACTTGAAGTCCTCCGAGCTATCGTGCAGGACTACGTCGAGACCCACGAGCCCGTTGGCAGCAGATCGATCGTCGATCGGCATTCCTTCGGCGTCTCAGCCGCGACAATCCGCAACGATATGGCGCTCCTCGAGGACGAAGAACTCATCGTCGCGCCGCACACCTCATCGGGGCGCGTGCCGACGGACAAGGGCTACCGGGTCTTTGTGGATCATCTCGCACAGTTGCGACCGCTCTCTGGATCCCAGCGCACTGCGATTGAGTCGTTCCTTGCCGATCCTGCCGATCTTGATGATCTGATGGCGCGGACCGTGCGCGTACTCACGCAGGTCACCGGGCAGGTTGCACTCGCGCAATACCCATCTTTCGCGCGTGCACATCTCACGCACATCGAGCTGGTGACGCTCGCGCCGAACAGACTGCTGGTGGTGCTCGTGACCGATGCCGGCGGTGTGTCGCAGCGCATCGCGGGGCTGCCGATCGAACTCGACGATGCTGATGTCGCCGTGCTTCGCGCTCGTCTGTCTGCGCTGCTGACCGGCCAATCAGTACGCGAGGCTACTGACCGAGTGCAGTCGATGATCACCACGCCCGACGCAACCCACACCGATATCGCGTTGCGCGTGGTGGCGGGCATCATCGGCGAGGAGCTGGCCGAGTTCCGTCAGGAGCGGCTGGTCATGGCAGGGGCGGCGACTCTGGCCAAGCGCGAACAGGACTTCCGCGGTAGCATCCATCCTCTCCTCGAAGCAATCGAGGAGCAGGTGACGCTCCTGCGGCTCATGAGCGAGATGGTGACCGACGAGCATGGTCTGGCGGCGAGTATCGGCACGGAGAACGAACCGTTCGGGCTGCCAGAGGCATCTATCGTCGCGAGCAACTATCTCACTCAGGGGGGCACTGCGCGCGTCGGCGTAATGGGCCCCACCCGGATGGACTATCCGAGTAATCTCGCTGCGGCACGGGCTGTCGCCCGTTACCTGTCACGGATGCTCGACGAAGACGAAGCGAGCCGCTGAAGCGGATTGCACGCGTGCACGCACACGCAGAAAGGTGATTGTGGCGGACCACTATGAGGTCCTCGGAGTGTCACGTGACGCAACGACGGACGAGATCAAGAAGTCGTATCGGAAGCTTGCACGGCAGCTGCACCCGGACGTGAACCCGGGAGACGACGCTGCTGAGAAGTTCAAGCTCGTAACCCACGCGTACGACGTGCTCAGCGATGACGACTCACGTCGCCGCTATGACATGGGCGGCGGTGACGGTGCCAACAACGGTGGCGGAGACTTCGGCGGGTTCGGAGGCTTTGGCGACATCTTCGAGACGTTCTTCGGCGCGCAGGGCGGTGGCCGCGGCGGTCGGCCTCGGTCACGCCGTGAGCGTGGGCAGGATGCGCTGGTGCGCGTCACCCTCGATCTCGGCGATGTCGTCTTCGGTGCGCACCGAGACATCGAGGTAGACACCGCGGTGCTGTGCGAGACGTGCAACGGTTCGTGCACGCAGCCGGGTACATCGCCGGTGACGTGCGACATCTGTGGCGGCTCTGGGCACGTGCAGCGTCAGGTGCGGAGCCTGCTCGGCAACGTCGTGACCTCACAGCCATGCGGCACCTGCGAGGGCTACGGCACAGTCATTCCGCATCCGTGCGGCACCTGTGCAGGTCAAGGACGCGTGCGCTCTCGCCGCACCGTCTCGCTGGATATTCCGGCCGGCGTCGAGACCGGTCTGCGCCTGCAGCTGCCCGGCTCCGGTGAGGTCGGCAAGGCGGGTGGGCCTCACGGCGACCTGTACGTCGAGGTCACTGTCTCGCCCCATGCAGCGTTCAGTCGCGATGGCGATGATCTGCTTGCAACGCTCGAAGTGTCGATGTCGGATGCGATTCTTGGCACCGAAACCTCGATCGACGGTCTGGATGGCCAGGTGGATCTGGAGATCCGGTCCGGCGTGCAGTCCGGTGATGTGCTCACGATCAAGGGCCGCGGGATCACGCCGTTGCGCGGAAATCAGCGTGGCGATCTGCGAGTCGGTGTGCAGGTGGTGACCCCGACGAAGCTCGATTCTGCGGAGCGTGCGCTGATCGAGGATTTCGCCAAGAAGCAGAAGGCGCCAGGGCCGCAGCTCGCACAGTTCCAGCAGGGGCTGTTCTCGAAGCTGCGCGATAGGTTCCGGCACTGATCGTCTGTTCGCTGATCTGAGTTTCTGAATCGGAGGCCTCGTGGCTCTGCACTTCCTCGTCGAGAGCTCGTCGACTGCCGCTATCGGCGACGTCGTGTCGTTGACCGGTGCTGAGGCCAAGCACGCGGCGGTCGTACGTCGGCTGCGCGTGGGGGAGTCGGTCACGATCGGTGATGGGTCCGGTGTGTGGCTCGAGGGCGCGGTCACCGATGTGTCGGCGTCGCGTGTTGACGTGCAGATCACTGAGCGCTCCGAGCAAGATGCTCCTGCGATCCGGCTGGTGCTTGCGCAGGCGCTGGCCAAGGGAGATCGTGATGAGCTTGCGGTGCAGGCGTCGTGCGAGCTCGGTGTAGACGAGGTCGTCCCGTGGCAGGCGTCGCGGAGCATCTCCCGCTGGGAGGGCCCGAAGGCGGTCAAGGGCCGCGAGCGTTGGGCGACGATCGTGCGTGAGGCTGCGAAGCAGGCGCATCGCTTCTGGGTACCCGAGGTGTCGGCGCCGCTCACCACTGCGCAGCTGATCGCACGCAACGAAGGACAGCGGATGCTGGTGCTCGACCCGACGGCGACCACGAGGCTGTCGTCGATCCGCGCGGATGAGCGAGACATCGTGCTCGTCGTCGGCCCGGAGGGCGGCATCGCACCCGAGGAGCTTTCGAAGTTCGAGACGGCTGGCGCAGAGCGCGTTCGACTGGGTGACACGGTGCTGCGCACATCTACCGCAGGCCCCGCAGCGATTGCTGTACTGTCGGCGGCGCTCGGCCGCTGGTGATGGTGTCTCAGGCCAAGGGATAAACGCCTCGCCTAAGATGGACATATGACGGAACCCTCGATCTTCACCCGCATCCTGGGCGGCGACATTCCCGGTGAGATCATCGCGTCGACCGATCGGCTCTTCGCCATCCGCGACATCTCACCGCAGGCGCCGGTGCACCTGCTTGTGATCCCCAAGACCGAGCAGTACCGTGACGTCGTCGAGCTTGCCGCTGGCGACCCCGCGCTGCTGGCCGAACTCATCGCGTTCGCGAACAAGATCGCGGCTGAGCACTCTGACGGTGATTTCCGCCTCGTGTTCAACACCGGTGCGAACGCGGGCCAGACGGTTTTCCACGTGCATGCGCACATCCTGGCCGGCGGTCTGACGGAGAAGAGCGTCGGTGCCTGAGCCCGAACAGAACAGCGTCACCGAACGCATCTACGTCGATGGTGTGGCCATGGTGCGCGTGCTCGGTGCACAGGACCGGCTGCTGAAGATGCTTGAAAAGGAGCACCCAGATGTACAGGTGCTCGTACGCGGCAATGAGATCACTCTCGCCGGAGACGCAGCGCGCGTCGCGGATGCCAAGACCCTCGTGGAGGAACTGCTCATCATGACCCGTGACGGCCACGATCTCGCGCCCAGTGACGTCGAAAGCTCGGCCCGGATGCTGCGCCAGGAAGACGGCCCGCGTCCGAGCGAGGTGCTCGGCGAAGCCATTCTGACCACGCGCGGCAAGGTGATCCGTCCGAAGACGCTCGGCCAAAAGGAGTACGTCGACGCGATCGAGGAAAACACGATCGTCTTCGGCATCGGCCCTGCCGGAACCGGGAAGACCTATCTTGCGATGGCGAAGGCAGTGCAGGCCCTTCAACGCAAGGAGGTCGCCCGCATCATTTTGACGCGTCCGGCCGTAGAGGCAGGGGAGCGGCTGGGGTTCCTTCCAGGGACCCTCAACGACAAGATCGATCCGTACCTGCGCCCGCTCTACGATGCGCTGAACGAGATGATGGATCCGGAGCTCGTGCCGCGCCTGATGGCGGCCGGAACGATCGAGGTCGCCCCGCTCGCATACATGCGAGGACGCACGCTCAACGATTCATTCGTGGTGTTGGATGAAGCGCAGAACACCACTCCCGAGCAGATGAAGATGTTCCTCACGCGCCTCGGATTCGGCACGAGGATGGTTGTCACCGGCGACATCACGCAGGTCGATCTGCCACAGGGAGCGTCAGGCCTCCGCCTGGTCACCCGCGTGCTCGACGACATCGAAGACATCCACTTCTCCCGCCTCACCAGCGCCGATGTCGTCCGGCACTCGCTGGTCGGCCGCATCGTCGACGCATACAGCGAGTACGACGAACAGCGCACGGCCGCCCGTCATGAGCGCGAACAGGCGGCGGAATTCGCAAGTCGTGCCGAGCGCCGCACGAACCAGCGCCCAGGACCACGGGATCGGTCGCCTAAACGAGGACACTCATCATGATCGAGATCAACAACGAGTCCGCCATCGCCATTGACGAGACTGTCCTGCAGCGGCTCACAGACTTCAACCTCGCCCAGCTGCACGTCAGCCCGGATGCTGAGGTCGCGATCGTCCTCGTCGATGAGGGTGCCATGGAGGCACTGCACGTGCAATGGATGGACGAGCCAGGCCCGACCGACGTGTTGAGCTTCCCGATGGACGAACTGCGCCCTGGTACTGAAGATCGCCCGACTCCACCAGGACTCCTCGGCGACATCGTGCTGTGCCCACAGGTCGCTGAGACACAGGCACAGGCCGCAGGCCACACTCTGATGGACGAGCTCATCCTGCTCACCACGCATGGACTCCTGCACCTGCTCGGCTACGATCACGCCGAACCCGACGAGGAGCGTGAGATGTTCGGGCTGCAGAAGGAACTGATTCAGGCTTTCGGGCACGCTGAACGCGGCCGATGACCGAAGTACTTCTCCTGCTCGCCGCGCTCCTGCTCGTGGCGTTCGGAGGCCTCACCGCTGCGACAGATGCTGCCTACGGCGTCACATCCCGTGCCGACCTCGCTGAAATGGCGCTCGAAGGTCGCAACGCCAAGACGCTGGCTCGAATCGGCGCTGACCTCGACGCGCATGTCAACGCAATCTCCTTCATTCGGGTGCTCGTTGAAGTGACGGCGGCCGTGTTCGTCACCGTCGCGTTCACGATCATGTTCGGAAACATCTGGTGGGCCATGCTTGCCGCGGCGATCCTGATGACCGGGATCACCTTCGTGCTCGTCGGCGCGAGTCCGAGGACGTTCGGCAGACAACACGCCGAAGGCATGATCCGCGGGACGGCCTCAATCGTGCGTGGTCTGCGTTTCATCCTCGGCCCCCTCGCGCAGGGTCTCGTCGTAATCAGCAATAGGGTCACCCCCGGCACCGGCCGCAGCTCGTTCGCCTCGGAGGATCAGCTGCTGAGCATGGTCGATGAGGCTGCCTCCAACGACCTGATTGAAGAAGACGATCGTGACCTCATTCACTCGGTTTTCGACTTCACCGATCAGTTCGTACGCGCCGTCATGGTGCCACGCACCGAGATGGTGACGGTCGATGCCGAGGCCACGACCGATGAGGCCATGTCGCTGTTCCTTAACCGTGGTGTCTCCCGGATCCCTGTGGTTGACGATGAAGCGGATGACGTCGTCGGTGTGCTGTACCTGAAGGATCTCGTGCAGTTCGCGTATCGCGACGATGCAGCGTGGCGCGCAGCATCCGTTCGCCCCATCGCTCGGCCGGCCACCTTCGTGCCGGAATCGATGCGCGCGGAGACGCTGCTGCAGCAGATGAAGCGCGACGCCGTGCATGTGTGTCTGGTGATCGATGAGCATGGCGGAATTTCCGGACTCGTCACTTTGGAAGACTTGATCGAAGAGCTCGTTGGCGAGATAGCCGATGAGTACGACCACGCGGCGGCAGAAGTGGTAGACCTCGGCGACGGACGTTATCGCGTCAGCGCGCGCCTCTCGCTCGACGACGTAGGCGACCTGTTCGGCATCGAGCTCGAGGATGAGGACGTCGACTCAATCGGTGGGCTGCTCGGTAAGGCCGTTGACCAGATCCCGCAGCCTGGGGTCACCGCGACGATAGACGGACTGGTCCTGACCGGCGGCGCCTCGCGCGGCCGCGGTCGGGGAATCGCCACGGTATTCGTGGAACGCGCCGCTGGCGCAACAGAGGAGACAGACCATGACTGAGACCAACCGCAGTGGATTCGTGACCTTCGTCGGGCGTCCCAACGTCGGAAAGTCCACGTTGACGAACGCACTGGTCGGCGAGAAGATCGCCATCACCAGTGAGAAGCCCCAGACGACCAGGCGCGCCATCCGCGGCATCCTGAACCGTCCTTCAGGGCAGCTGGTGATCGTCGACACCCCTGGCATTCACAAGCCGCGCACGCTGCTGGGTGAACGGCTCAACGACCTGGTTGAGCAGGTGCTTGGCGATGTCGACGTGATCGGATTCTGCGTTCCCGCGACCGAGAAGGTCGGCCCAGGTGATCGGCGGATCGCCGCCTCGCTGGACGGCTACTCGCGCGCCAAGAAGGTCGCGATCGTCACGAAGACGGATGCCGCAACCCGCGAGCAGATCACCGCGCGTCTGCTGGAGGTTGACGCACTGCGTGAAGACTGGGACGCGGTCATCCCGCTGTCGGCGCTTGGCCGGGAGCAACTCGATGTGCTCACCGACGAGATTCTTCGGCTGCTGCCGGAGGGCCCGGCGCTGTACCCGGAGGGGATAACCACAGATGAGTCGCTCGAGGATCGAGTGGCGGAAATGATCCGCGAAGCGGCTCTTGAGGGTGTGCGCGATGAGCTTCCGCACTCGATCGCCGTTGTCATCGATGACATCGCGGCAAGGGAGGGAACAGACCTCACCGACGTGCACGCGCAGATCGTCGTCGAGCGCGACAGCCAGAAGGCGATCATCATCGGCCACAAGGGCAAGCGCCTGGCTGATGTTGGAAAGCGCGCCCGTGTCGGTATCGAAGAGCTCATCGGCACACGAGTCTTCCTCGGCCTGCACGTAAAGGTCGCTAAGGAATGGCAGCGCGACCCGAAGCAGCTGGGGCGCCTCGGGTTCTGACATGGTGACGGGGACAGGTGTGGACAGACACTGGATCGCGACCGAGTGGGGGACGCCGGATACCTGGTCGTTCGTCGAGTACGACGTGCCCGCGCCTGGTCCCGGCGAGATCACTGTCCGTGTGCACGCAGCGGGGATGAACCCGGCCGACTACAAGCACGTCACTATGCCCCGTGCGGATGCTGTGCTTCCCGTGCCGATCGGATACGAGGTGTCGGGGGAGATCACCGCGATCGGACCGGACACGAGGATCGGCTCTGGCGCCGCACAGATCGGTGACGAGGTAATAGCGTTCCGCGTACGGGGCGGATACGCCACCGCGCTGACGATCCCTGCGGAGAAGGCCTTCGCGAAGCCCACCACGCTGACTCACGCGGCTGCGGCGAACCTGTTGCTGGCAGGCACGACGGCCGCCGAGATGCTAGCTGTCACCGCGGCGGCTGCGGGCGAGACAATTCTGCTGCACGGGGCATCCGGAGCCGTCGGTGTCAGCGTGCTGCAACAGGCGGCGCACCGAGGCATCCGCGTGATCGGTACGGCGAGCGAGGCGCGATTCGATGAGGTGCGTCGATTCGGCGGCATCCCGGTTACGTATGGCGCTGGTCTTGCCGACCGAGCGCGTGCTGCCGCCGATGGCGAGATCGCGGCGGCGCTGGATGCCGTTGGCACCGACGAGGCCGTGGACGTGTCACTCGAGCTTGTCGCCGACCGCTCGAGAATCGTCACGATCGCCGCGGCGCAGCGCGCGCAGCAGGACGGCATCCGCTGGATTGTGGGCTCGCTGCCGGAGAGCACGCGCTTCCGTGACAGCATCCGCGGCGAACTCGCCGATCTGGCACAGCGCGGACTTCTCGAGGTCCCTGTCGCGCGCACGTACCCTTTGACCGAGGCGCAGGCCGCTCTCGCGTTCCTCAGGGACGGTCACCCGGGCGGGAAGCTCGCCCTCATTCCGTGAACTGATGGCTGGCCGCCCCGGGAGCGGCTACTCGATCGCGACGGCCCAGAGCGCGGAACGAATGACCACGACACCTCGGCCGAAATCGGCGTCAGCCGCCTTCTGCAGAGTGCCATCGTCCCAGACGACGTCGACGACGAGATAGCCGCCTTCCGTGCCGCTGGAGAGAAACACGTCGGGGCCGAGTAGTTCACTGATCGTCTCCTGGATCGTAGCGAGCTCTTTCGCGCTTGCAGCTCCTGAGACCCCAACGACCGGCTCTGGCCGAGGGATTGGATCGTACAGGTCGAGTGGGATCGCGCCATCGCTGGGAGTGAAACTCGTGCCGTCGTAGCTTCCCGGCATCCCGTACTGGCCCCACCGAGTGTTTCCAGACTCATCGTCGGGCAGCAGCAGGTCCGTCCATTCCCAGCCCACAAGAGGGACGCCGACACACTGCGGAGGATACGACTCCATAATGGCGCCGAGGCACAGCTTGGCATTTCCGTCTACGTCGATGACGGTGCCAGTCGCAATAAGCACAAGTCCGGGCGGGGTTGGACGCTGGGTTGCCAAGCTGTAGTCGGTGTCCGGAACGCTCGGTGTGGGGGGACTCCACACCCGCAGAACAACCAGTCAGAAGCAAGAGAATGCTGAGGCCGCCGAGCGCGACGGTGCGTATGGCGATCGTGCGAGCGGGCGCGGTGTCCATACCCTCCAGTGTCGCAAACAGCACGATCGTCTCATCTCCGCGCGGACAGCGCCGTCGAGGCATCCCCTGATTTGGTGAGAGGCATGCGTGCGGGTGTACGCTGAGGCCATGCATTTCGGCGGTCTGCTTCTTCTTAGTCGCCGCGACGAGTCCTAACAGCTAGGGCCTTTCTCGTCGCGGCGCTTGTGTTGGCCTGACCATTAGACGAAGAGAAGAAGCCCATCATGCAGAACTCCCAGCGCCCGTCCACGATGCCGGTCCACAAGTATCGGCCGTACCACGAGCAGATTGCCGTCGATCTTCCTGATCGCACCTGGCCGTCCCAGCGCATCACCGAAGCGCCCCGTTGGTGTGCCGTTGACCTCCGTGACGGAAACCAAGCTCTCATCGACCCGATGTCGCCCGAGCGAAAGCGCGTCATGTTCCAGCTGCTTGTGGACATGGGCTACAAGGAGATCGAGGTCGGATTCCCGTCCGCGAGCCAGACCGACTTCGACTTCGTACGTCAGCTGATCGAAGAGCACCTCATTCCGGATGACGTGACCATCCAGGTGCTGACTCAGGCTCGCGAACACCTCATCGAGCGCACCTACGAGTCGATTGCAGGTGCCAAGCAGGCCATCGTTCACCTGTACAACTCGACCAGCATCCTGCAGCGCGACGTCGTGTTCCGCACCGATAAGCAGGGCATCATCGACATCGCGCTCGAAGGTGCTCGGCTGTGCCGCGAATACGAGAAGCGCATCCCCGAGACGCAGGTCTTCTACGAGTACTCGCCGGAGAGCTACACCGGCACAGAGCTCGAGTTCGCCCTCGACATCTGCAACCAGGTGATCGAGGTCTTCGAGCCGACGCCGGAGCGCAAGGTCATCATCAACCTGCCTGCCACGGTAGAGATGGCGTCTCCCAACGTTTACGCCGACTCGATCGAGTGGATGAGCCGTCGGCTCGCGCACCGGGAGAACATCATCCTGTCGCTGCACCCGCACAACGACCGCGGCACCGCCATCGCAGCCGCAGAGCTCGGCTACATGGCCGGCGCTGACCGCATCGAAGGATGCCTGTTCGGCAACGGCGAGCGCACCGGCAACGTCGACATCGTCGCGCTGGGCATCAACCTGTTTACTCAGGGGATCGACCCGCAGATCGACTTCAGCGACATCGACCAGGTCAAGCGCACGGTCGAGTACTGCAACCAGCTGCCGGTGCCAGAGCGCAGCCCGTGGGCCGGAGACCTCGTGTTCACCGCGTTCAGCGGATCGCACCAAGATGCGATCAAGAAGGGCTTCGAGGCGATGGCCGCCACAGCCGAGGCCGCTGGCAAGACCGTCGATGACATCGAATGGGCTGTGCCGTATCTGCCTATCGACCCGAAGGACCTCGGTCGCTCCTACGAGGCGGTCATCCGCGTGAACTCGCAGTCCGGCAAGGGCGGCGTCGCCTACCTGCTGAAGACCGACCACGCGATCGATCTGCCGCGCAAGCTCCAGATCGAATTCTCCGGTGTCGTGCAGTCCAAGACCGACTCTGAGGGTGGCGAGGTCACAAGCGACCAGATCTGGTCGATCTTCAACGATGAGTATCTGCCGGCCGACGACGCCGAGGCCAAGTGGGGCCGGTTCGAGCTGCTCGCGACGCAGACGCGCAGCGACATGTCGGGTGAAGTCGTGCTCGACGTCACTCTCCGCGACGATGAGCAGCAGGTGGCAGTCGCAGGCCAGGGCAACGGGCCGATTGCCGCGTTCGTCGAGGTGCTGCGCGCGCAGGGCTTCGACATCACGGTCTACGACTACGTCGAGCACGCTCTCAGCTCCGGCGGCGACGCGCAGGCTGCGGCCTACGTCGAACTGCAGGTGGGCGACCAGCGTCTGTGGGGCGTCGGCATCGACGGAGACATCTCTACGGCATCCCTCAAGGCGATTGTGTCTGGCGTGAACCGCTCGATCCGCACCCGCGAGCTCGCCACCGTCTGAGGATCACCGCCGCGCGGCGCTGCGCCTGCCGGGTGGCGCAGATGGCCGCTTTAATGGCAGTCAGGCGACGATGTGCGACCCCTTCCGGGCTGGTGTGCTGGTGGGATCCGTAGCGGGTGGCGCAGATGGCCGCTTTGGTGGCAGTCAGGCGGCCAAATGCGACCCCTGCCGGGGGACAGCGCGCTCGTCAGCTCTCGGAGGGCTTCACGATCGGGATTGCTGCCGTCTCTGCCGCTACTCTGCGGCGGTAGAGACGGCGCTGTTCCGGCAGTGACAGGTCGAAAATCACCGCGAGCACGCGGATCACGGCGGTCACGATGAGCCCGATGACGCCGGCGAGCGTGAGGCCGACGCCGAACGCGTGCACCGTCACGATCACCGTGCAGCCGAGAGCAGCGGCAATGGCGTAGAGAGATCCCACGTGCATGATCGCGACGGGCAGCCCCATGATCACGTCGCGCAGGATGCTACCGCCGACGGCGGCGCACACGCCGATGAAGACTGCAGGTACTTCCGGAACACCCAGTCCGAGTGCCTTGCTGGTGCCAAAAGCGCCGAACATACCGATGACCACGGCATCGAGACCCACGATGATCGCATTCGCACGGTTGAGAAGACCGGCAAGCAACATGCCGAACAGGGCAGCACCGGCGGCGGTGATGAGATACCAATTGTTCTGGAGCGTCGCCGGTGGCTGTCCCAACAGCAGGTCGCGGATAAGGCCGCCACCCATTCCGATCAGGATGCCGATGATGGCGACGCCGAGAAGATCGAGGCGCCGCTGCCCTTGGAAGCCTGAGGCGAACATTGCGCCCTGGATGCCGCCGAGGCCGACGCCGAGAAGGTCCGCCCAGAGCGGAATGGTGAAGAGCGGTTCGGTCACACGTCCATTCTGTCCCGCGCGGAGGATAATCGAGGGGTGCCCACCTATCGAGATGAAGCGGTGATCTTGCGCACTCACAAACTCGGTGAGGCAGATCGCATCGTCACCATGCTCTCTCGTCGCAATGGCAAGATCCGCGCTGTCGCGAAGGGCGTGCGGCGCACCTCGTCAAAGTTCGGCTCACGACTCGAGCCGTTCATGGTCGCGGACGTGCAGCTGTATCAGGGACGTTCACTCGATATTGTGCAGCAGGCGGAATCACTCGGTGCGTACGGCAGCGAGATCGCGGCGCACTATGACCGCTTCACTTCTGCGAATGTCATGGTCGAGACAGCCGATCGCTTGAGTGAAGCCGAGGCCACACCCGAGCAGTATCTGCTGCTGGTCGGGGGCCTACGTGCGCTCTCTCGTGGCGAGCACGCTCCGCGAAGCATCCTGGATTCCTACCTGCTGCGCGTGATGGCGCTGTCGGGCTGGGCGCCTTCGCTGAATGACTGTGCCCGATGCGCGGCACCTGGTCCGCACCGAAACTTCGTAGGGCAGCTCGGTGGGCAGGTGTGCGCGAACTGCGCTCCGGCAGGCAGCCCCAAGGTTGTGGACTCGACGCTGCAGTTGCTGCGGTCATTGATGCGTGGCGAGTGGGATGCCGTGGATGCGGCAGCTCACTCCGACACCGCTGCGGCCTCTGGTCTCATCTCGGCGTATGTGCAGTTCCATCTGGAGCGCGGCATCCGCTCGCTCTCCCACGTCTCCGAATCGCCTTGAGAGGGAAGCCGTTGCCCCCGAAGCCTTACACGCACAAGGATGCCGTCGCGTATCGCCCGTTGGATTGGACCGGCATCCATCCGCCTGCGTTTCCCAAGGTGCCAGAGCATGTGGCAATCGTCATGGATGGCAACGGTCGTTGGGCGAACCGCCGAGGGCTCAACCGCATCGAAGGTCACAAAGCCGGAGAAGAGGTACTCCTCGATGTGGTGGCCGGCGCCATTCAGGCCGGAGTCAAGCACCTGAGCGTGTACGCCTTCTCGACAGAGAATTGGGCGCGATCACCTGAGGAAGTGCGCTTCCTCATGGGATACAACCGGGACGTGTTGCACCGGCGCCGTGACCAGCTCAATGAGTGGGGTGTGCGCGTGCGCTGGGCCGGGCGGAAACCTCGACTGTGGGGCTCGGTGATTAAAGAGCTGCAGCGCGCAGAAGAGCTCACGCGCGACAACGACGTGCTGACGCTCACCATGTGTGTGAACTATGGCGGGCGGGTCGAACTCGTCGACGCGATGCGTCAGATCGCCGGGGACGTCGCTGCGGGCAAGATCAAGCCGAGTGCGATCAGCGAGAAGATGATCCGTCGGAATCTTTATGTGCCAGACATGCCCGATGTCGATCTGTTCCTACGTAGTTCGGGGGAGCAGCGCACCTCGAACTTCCTGTTGTGGCAGTCCGCCTACGCCGAGATGGTCTTCCTCGACACGCTCTGGCCGGACTTCTCGCGCGCAGAGCTGTGGCGCGCGATCGAAGTTTATGTGTCCAGAGATCGCCGCTTCGGCGGTGCGGTGGACGTGCCAGACGCTTCCTGATCTCGTTGAAGCGCGGCCAGCCACCGCTCCGTCTCACGCGGATGCCGCAGTCGCACGATCGTCAGGTGCGGGAAATCGGCCTCGATCCCCGGCATCCGCTCGTCCCATTTGTATCGGGTGTTCTTCTGCCAGTCGAGAATATTCTCGTCTCCGCGAATGGTGAGCGCTTGCCACAGATTCGGCTCGAGATTGCCGTTCCATAGTTTCGTGCGCAAGATGCGGCGCTTCATGGTGCGACGCATGAGCCTCCGCCGAACGAGCGGGTACGGGTAGTCCATCCAGACGAGCACATCAGCGCGGACTGGCAGGATCGCGTCGGTGCCTTTGCTGGTGTACTGCCATTCGGTGACCCAACGATCCGTGGCGGCGAATGCGCGCACATCGTCGAGGAACTCCGGACGCGGGGTCCAGTTCGGCCCGTGGTACAGAGCATCAAGCTCGTAATGCACGAGGCCCCAGCGGTTGGCGATCCGCCCTGCCAGCGTCGTCTTACCCGCACCAGTGATGCCCGCGACCAGCACACGTTGCGCAGCGATGGGCAGTGAGTCGTCGGCGGTAAGCACTCGAAGATGCTACCAACGGAATACTCAGGGACCGATCGTCGTTGAGCCTGTTGTGAGTAACCCCATTTCGATAGACATCTGGTCCGACATCGCCTGCCCCTGGTGCTACATCGGCAAGCGCAATCTTGAACGGGGTCTCGCTGCCACAGCATCCGATGAAGATGCCCCCGAGGTCAACATCACCTTCCACTCCTTTGAACTTTCACCCGATACTCCCGTCGATTTCGACGGTGATGAAATCGACTTCCTCTCCGGGCACAAAGGCATGCCCCGCGAGCAGGTCGTGCAGATGCTCGACAACGTCACGAACGTCGCGAAGAACGCCGACCTGGAGTACCGCTTCGACCTGCTCAAGCACACGAACACTGTCAAGGCGCACGAACTTCTCCACCATGCCAAGGCAGAGGGCATGCAGCTCGAGATGGAAGAGCGCCTGATGTCCGCGTACTTCGTCGAGGGCAAGCATGTCGGACGGATCGACGATCTTATCGAGCTCGCCGTCGAGGTCGGTTTGGATGCCGACGCCGCTCGTGACGCGCTGAACAACGACAAGTACCTGCCCGCTGTCCGCCAGGACCAGGCGCAGGCAACGGCATACGGCATCCAGGGTGTGCCGTTCTTCGTCATCGACGGCCAGTACGGTATCTCGGGCGCTCAGCCACCGGAGACGTTCGAGAACGTGCTGCGCGACCTGTGGTCCAAGCGCGGCGAGTCAGAGGACGATGTCCTTGTGACTGAGGAAGCCGCCGGCTAGCGGATGAGGGCGCCCTCGATCGCCGTGACGATTTCGGGGGCGTCCGGCTTCTGCTTCGGGCGGAACCGCTTTACAGAGCCGTCGGGCAGGACAAGGAACTTCTCGAAGTTCCACTCCACGCGGCCGGCCTTGCCGCCGGCATCCGGTGCAGTTTTGAGCGCCTTATAGAGTTCCGAGGCGTTTCGGCCGTTGACCTTGACCTTGTCATTGACCGGAAAGCTCACCCCATACGTGGTCGAGCAGAACTCGAGAATCTGTTCGAGCGAGCCCGGCTCCTGCCCCATGAACTGATTGCTCGGAAAACCGACCACGCTGAAGCCACGTTCGCCATAAGCGCGCTGCAACTGTTCGAGCTGCTCGTACTGCGGCGTGAGGCCGCATTTCGATGCAACGTTGACGACGAGCAGCACATCGGCGCCGAAGTCATCGAGTGTCTTTTCAGCACCCTGGGCATCCGTGAACGGGATCTGGCGCAGCGCGGAATCGGTCATATCCACAGCCTATGACGCGTTGAGGCTGCACAGGCCGAGAGGTGGGAGAATAGGACGGATATGACTATCGCTCCTGCTCCCGCGCGCGCCTTGCGCATCGGCCCGATCGACCTCGACGTGCCCGTCGTCCTCGCACCCATGGCCGGCATCACGAACACCGCGTTCCGACGCCTGTGCCGCGAGTACGGCGCTGGACTCTACGTCAGTGAGATGATCACCTCGCGTGCGCTGGTCGAGCGCAATGAGACGACCATGCGCCTCATCCAGCATCACGAGAGCGAGACGCCGCGGTCGATCCAGCTGTACGGCGTCGACCCGAAGACGATTGCTGACGCCGTAAGAATCATCGTGGCGGAAGATCACGCAGACCACATCGACCTGAATTTCGGCTGCCCTGTGCCCAAGGTCACCCGCAAGGGCGGTGGCGCGGCGCTGCCGTGGAAGTCGAAGCTCTTCGCCGACATCGTCACGCAGGCAGTGAAAGCGGCCGGTGATATTCCGCTCACCGTCAAGATGCGCAAGGGCATCGACCCCGATCACCTCACCTTCATCGATGCGGGGCGTGCCGCGGAGGACGCCGGCGCTGCGGCCGTCGCGCTGCATGCGCGCACGGCGAACGAGTTCTACTCGGGGCATGCCGACTGGAATGCGATCGGTGAGCTGAAGCAAGCCGTCACCAGTATTCCGGTGCTGGGCAACGGCGACATCTGGTCGGGCGCTGACGCCGTGCAGATGATGGCACAGACCGACTGTGACGGCGTCGTGGTCGGACGCGGATGCTTGGGGCGCCCCTGGTTGTTCGGCGAGTTGGCTACGGCGTTCGGCGCTGAGTCGCGTCCGGTCGACGCGACGCTCGGCTTCGTCGCGAACGCTTTCCGTCGTCACGCAGAGCTTCTCGTCGAGTTCCTTGGCGACGAAAGCCACGGATGCCGCGACATCCGCAAGCACGTCGCTTGGTACTTCAAGGGCTATCCGGTCGGTGGCGACGTGCGCACAGGCCTTGCCACCGCACAGAGCCTGGCGCACATCGATGACCTGCTGGGTCAGCTCGACCACGACGCACCGTACCCCGGTGCGGATGCCGAGGGTCAGCGCGGCCGTGCCGGTCGTCCGAAGCGTCCTGCACTGCCGGACAAGTGGCTTGACTCGCGCGAGATGGCAGCCGATGCCAGCGAGATGCTGCGCGGCGCGGAGATCGAGAACAGCGGTGGTTGAGGTTCTCGACGGATACGAGCCGCGTGACGCCGAGCGTTTCGTCACAGAGACTCATCGTTCTGAGCGCGACGGATTCGCCAGAGACCGCGCGCGCGTGCTGCACTCCGCAGCGCTGAGGCGACTGGCTGCGAAGACGCAGGTGCTGAGCCCAGCGAGCACTGCCGATTTCGCCCGCAACCGGCTGACGCACTCCCTTGAGGTGGCGCAGGTCGGACGCGAGCTGGCGGTTGAACTCGGCGTCTCGGCCGATGTCGTCGACACAGCTTGTCTCAGCCACGACCTTGGGCACCCTCCGTTCGGACACAACGGCGAGCGGGCACTCAACGACTGGGCGGAGCCCATAGGAGGCTTCGAGGGCAACGCACAGTCGCTGCGCATCCTGACTCGTCTCGAGGCGAAGGCTCTCGATGAGAACGAGCACTCTGTCGGGCTCAACCTCACGCGAGCGAGCTTGGATGCAACCTGTAAATACCCGTGGACGATCGACAACCCGGTTCCTGACCCCGGTGGCCGACTGAAGTTCGGCGTCTATCCCGAGGATGAAGCGGTCTTCCGGTGGATGCGCGAAGGTGCCCCTGGACGACTGCGTTGCATTGAGGCCGAGATCATGGATCTCTCGGATGACATCGGTTACTCGGTGCATGACTTCGAAGACGCGATCGTCAACGGTTACCTCGATGTCGCTCAGCTCTCCGACCCCGCGGAACATCATGCGCTGGTCGGTCGCATCCAGCAGTGGGTCGGGTACGACTTCACGCGCGAGGAACTGGCCGACGGGCTGTATCGGCTGACACGTCAGCCGATGTGGCTGAAGTCGTTCGACCGCTCACGTCCTGACCTTGCGCGGCTCAAGAACCTCACGAGTGACATGATCGGCCGCTTCGCGCGTGCCTCTGTCAGCGCTACTCGTGAGGCATATCGAGGGCCATCTCTTGCACGTTACAACGCGCACGTCGTCGTTCCGCGCGTCGTCGAGACGGAGATCGCCGTGCTCAAGGGCATCATGGGGCAGGCCATCGTCACCATCGATGCTCGCAAGGGCGTCTACAAGGAGCAGCGCCGGGTGCTCAAGCGGCTCGCTGAAGCGCTCTGGTCGACCGACACCCTGTGGACCGCAGGTGCCGACGTGCTCGAGCCTGCCTTCGCCGCTGACTTCCTGGCAGCGTCCACCGATTTCGAGCGTGCCAGGGTCGTAGTAGATCAGATCGCAAGCCTCACCGATCAGACTGCGCTCGACTGGCACAGCAGACTGGTCGGCGACATTGACCCCGCCGAAGTAGGCATCTGGACCCCGCGTACTGCGCGCGCCGGTGCTAGTGCGCACGCGTCGACCCGAATGGTCGAGGGGGCGCACTGATGCCGCGGATCCTTCAAGCAGACGTCGATGAGGTCAAGTCGCGCACGAACATCGCCGATATCGTCGGCGAACGCGTTGCGTTGAAGTCTGCCGGTGTCGGATCCCTCAAGGGCCTGTGCCCTTTCCACGACGAGAAGAGCCCAAGCTTCCACGTTCGGCCGCAGGTGGGGTACTACCACTGCTTCGGCTGCGGCGAATCGGGAGATGTGTACTCGTTCCTTCGCGAGACGGACCACGTCAGTTTCACTGAAGCTGTGGAAAAGCTCGCAGGGCGCCTCGGCTACGCACTGCACTACGAAGATGGCGGTGCTGCGCCAGAGACCAGCGGACGCAGCCGCCTCTATGCAGCGAACACGGCGGCAGCGGAGTTCTTCCGCGGCCAACTGCTCAGCACAGAGGCCGAGACCGGACGCCGGTTTCTCGGTGAGCGCGGCTTCGATGCCGGCGCTGCTGCGCACTTCGGCGTCGGCTTCGCTCCTCGCGGCTGGGACGGGATGCTCAAGGCTCTGACAACGCAGGGATTCACCCGCGATGAGTTGCTCGCGGCTGGGCTCGTATCGCAGGGCCAGCGGGGCGTGTACGACCGATTCCGTGGGCGGCTGGTCTGGCCCATTCGAGATGTCACCGGCCAGACGATCGGCTTCGGCGCTCGAAAGCTGTTTGATGACGATCAGGGGCCGAAGTACCTGAACACTCCGGAGACGCTGATCTACAAGAAGGCGCAGGTGCTCTACGGGCTTGACCTCGCCAAGCGCGACATCTCACGCGGTGACCCGCGCCGGGTGGTGATCGTTGAGGGTTACACCGACGTCATGGCGTGCCATCTGGCAGGAATCACCACGGCGGTCGCCACGTGTGGCACGGCATTCGGTTCTGACCACGTCAAGGTGCTGCGTCGAGTGATGGGTGACGACTCTGCTTCGGGTGAGGTGGTGTTCACCTTCGACGGGGACGAGGCAGGGCAGAAGGCTGCGCTGCGCGCCTTCACGGAGGACGATCGCTTCAACGCACAGACATTTGTCGCTGTCGCACCCAACGGACTCGATCCCTGCGACCTGCGCCTGCAGCGCGGGGATGCCGCGGTGCGCGGACTCATGGACACCAAGGTGCCGATGTTCGAGTTCGCAATCGACCGCAAGCTCGCAGGATTCGACCTGGCTACCGTCGAGGGCCAGGTGGGGGCATTGCGCGCTGCTGCCCCTATCGTCGCGGAAATTCGTGACAGGCTGCTGCGGCCCGGCTATGAGCGAGTGCTCGCACGGCGACTGGGCATGGATCCCACCGAGGTGCGTGCTGAGGTTGAACGCGCCGCGCGAGGACAGAGCCATGCACCGGCGCGTCGAGAGCCAGCGGCAACGTCACAGTCAACGACGGATGCTCCTCAAATCACCCCGGTGACATTGTCGAGCCTGCCGCGCACTGGGGATATCGCGATGGAGCGGGGCGCGCTCATGGGGGCGCTCCAATACGGCCATCAGGTTGATCAGGTGATGCTCTCCCGTGCGCTGGAGGTTCCGTTCCGCAATCCTGCGCTCGAAGCAGTACGCGAAGTCGTGATCGCGGTTGCAGATCGCACCCGCGTCGGATGGGCGATGGATGCTGTGAACGCGGTGCGTGAGCCGTACCGCTCGCTTGCCGGCGAACTGCTCATGACACCATTCCCTGCGCGCGACGAAGCCGGTGCGGTCGCGTCGACCGCTGATCTCGGTCGGCGAATGATCCTGCGCAATCTGGAGCGCGAAAAGAACGAACTCCTCGGGGCAGTGCAACGGGTGTCTGCTGACTCTGATGGCGGTCGTGCCCTGCGGATGCGGCTGCGAGATCTCGACATCGAGCGTCAGCGCTTCACCGAGTCGTAACAGCCTGGTATACCGAAGTCGGGAGATGATGGAGCCTATGTCTGGCCGGTCTGCTTCTCCTCACGCAATCGAATGCTCCGATCTCGTCATCGATCGAATGGGGCATGGGATGGCCACGCGCGCCGTCGATGGTGTGACCTTCGATCTTCCCCCTGGTGAGCTCATCTGCGTTGCCGGGCCCACTGGCTCCGGTAAGTCCACGTTGGTGGCCGCTCTCGCGGGCTCAACCGACCCGTCGGTGCGTATCGTCGGCGGTCATGCTCACGTGTGCGGCGTGAATGTGCGAAAGCCGGGCCGTCGACACCGTGAACTGACCTACCGCACCGGGTTCATCCCGCAGGGGGCTGGTGCCGATCTCTCGCCGACGATGACCGTCAGCGAGGTGATCTCAGAGCCGATCATGATCCGCGAGAAACGAGTCAACACAAAGGCGCTCGCGATCCGAGTCGCGACGCTGCTTGACGAGCTGCACCTTCCGCTGGGAACGGCAGCGAAGTTTCCCTACGAGCTCAGTGCTGGGATGCGCCAACGCGTCGCGATCGCGCGTGCATTCGTGTTGGAGCCGCGGGTGCTCATCGCCGACGAGCCGCTCGCCAACCTCGATCTGGAGGTGCGGCCCGTGGTGTTCGATGCGATCACGAGACGCCGCAAAGAACAGGGGATGGGCGCTCTGCTCGTCACGAACGATGCCGCATTCATTCGCGAGTTGAACGCCGAGACGCTGATGCTGAAGGGCGGGCACGTGGTCGCCCGTGGCGTCGGCAAAGACCTGCTCTGGGTGCCGAATGCCGAGGCAGATTCGCGAGTTCGATGACGCGTCTGACGACACGCCCGAGGGCTTCGACGATGTCACGAGCATCCGATGGAGTTTGCTAAGATTGTGGAGTTGCCTCGGCGACGACGCATGATCCCCGATAGCTCAATTGGCAGAGCAGCCGACTGTTAATCGGCAGGTTATTGGTTCGAGTCCAATTCGGGGAGCAGAGCAAGGCCCTTTTTCCGCGTAATTACGCGGAAAAAGGGCCTTTTCTTGCCTCCAATTAGGTTGCCCGATTGGCTGCTCTGCCAAGAATGCTGCCAAGAATGCGCCCTCTTTATCACGTTTATGTAACGAAATCGAAGTTGATTATGGCACTTGAGATGCTTGGCGACCACTCTCGAGAGAGAGAGCACCGGCTGGACAGGAGCGCGCTGGGATGTTTGTCGCCGGGCTCTCAGATGCCGTTCGGCCGAGCTTGGAGGTTCAGTGTCTGGAAAAGAGATGATGGAAACCATCTCGCTAACGACTGTGGAGGCTGCCCGGTACCTCGGTATATCCCCGCGCACACTCGAAGGTTGGAGGCGGCTGGATCTTCCTCGTCCACCCCATCATCGATACGGGCACCGTACGATCCGCTATGACTTCCACGAGTTACTCGAGTGGAAGGCCCAGCACCTTCATGTCGGTAAGACTATGTAGCGATCCAGAATCGGCGAATTTACTGAAATTGTTCCTTCCTGCGTGCGCGCACCAAGCGCTAAGGGACATTGCCCTGCCGATCTCCGTGCCGACCAAGGTGCGTGCCGGCCGGGCGGAGAGATGCTATCTGTGCTATCCAGGCCGAGGATTTTGACAAGCGGGTCCGCCCACCCTGGGTCGCATGCCCACGCCGGGGATGGCGTCTCTGGTCCGGCGCGTCAATGGTTGCGATGCGAGCGATTCCGAGTTCGCCTTGGGACGGCAGAGGATGTCGTTGATGCAGGGCTTCGCGTGTACCCGAATCTTCTGTGGGGAATCCGTGCAGCAGTCCCCAGGCCTGCCGCTAAAACGTGTTTGGATGCTCGCTGAGTAACGCTCACGCCGCACGTACTAGCTTGCGGCGCGGCGCGGCGCGGCGCGGCGCGGCGCTAGAACGGTCCCAGGGCAGGGCAGGGCAGGGGAACAGCAAGCTCAGCCTCGATGACGGGCTCAGGCGCGTGTGCAAGTGCGTCTGCGTGTTCACATATTCGGCGAGCACTGGCTGGGAATCCCAGGTTGCGTGCCGCCTTCATCGCAGGGATGTCGCCGGCACGGGCCAAGTTGGCCAAGTATCGTGGTGAGACCGACCGGCGTTCGCAGCTTCTTCAAGCGCGAGGATGTCTACGAGGGTGAACGAAGCGGTCATGCCTGTTCTGTGCGCGGTGCTGCATAGGCTAGGCGCGCAGCATCGCCGGCCACGTCAGCCCGCGTGTCCGAAGGACGACGCCGTGGTGTGTCGGCAGCCCCGTTGGAGGGTTCGTCGAATTAGCTTGAGCGCAGCATCCCGTGCCCTACAGTGAGGTCATGACGACGGCCGCGACGGGGACACCGCTGAGCCGTTTGCAGACCGCTGCCAACCACCACTTCACCGACGAAGCCCGCAAGGCGCGCTACGGCGTTGCGTACGTCCAATCGCTGTGCGCCCACGCCGGCGTCGACTTCAAAGAAGGTTCGGTCGACTCGGACTACATGGCCATCGACGGCACCATCGAGTACCCGCGTGTGGCGGCACGCGTCCAAATCAAGTGCACGTCACAGTTCAAGGTCGGTAACGGCAACATGTCGCTCCAGCTCAAGCCCAGCTGGATTACGAAGTGGACCGAGAGCGCTACGACCGTGTTCGTAGTGGTTGTGAAAGTACCGAAGAGTATCCCCGATTGGCTGGAGCATGGCGCCTTGTTTACCCGCCATGGCACTGTCGCATTCGGTAAACGATTCGATCCGGCCGCTCACCAGTCAGCCATGGTGTTCGCTGCAGACGACAAGCTCACCACCGAGACCATCTACGACTGGCGGCAGCTCACGTATGACGTCTACGACGGATTAGTGTCGTGAGCCCGAAGTTTGCTCGTTTTCGCGCGCTCACCGCAGCAGCCACCGTCAGCAGTGCTGCCGCCGACATCACGGCGCTGCTCATCCGCCGCCAGTGGACCCAGGTGCGCGCCAGCGAGCGGGCCGCGCTGTGGACCCTGCCTGCACATGACGCAGAGCTCTACGTTCCGCACGCGCTACGCAGGGACACCCTGGAATGGGACGGCGTGCTCGAGCGCATCGCGTTGCCCACCCGCGAGCACCCGCGCGACATCGAGAAGTCCATCGAGCAGAACAACTACGATGTCGTCCGCTATCGCGTGAACTCCAGCGGCGAGAGCATCCCGCTCGAGACCGCTGCCACGGTCATCAGTAGTGCGTACGGGATGCTGCGCGCGGCTGCCACGGCCGCCCGCAAGCCGCGCGCTGTCATCGCCAGCTATGCGAAGTCTGGCGACGCGATTGCGGGCTCCGCACGTCTTGGGCACACTGAGCAGGGGTCGTTCGTGTTCCCGGTCCTGGTGCACGTCGACGACGCCCCGGCTCCGCCCGCTGACACCCTCGAGAGTGTGGACCAGGTCGCCCCCGAGTCGAACGAGCGCAGGGTCACCCGTACACTCGCTCAGGCTTTGTCAGCATTCGAGAAGCAGATTGTGCAGCCCGGTACAGAGCCGACCGCAAAGAACATGCTGCCCATCGTCTACGCAGGCGGAACGCGCGAGCTGTTTGCCAAAACCGCCACGGCTCTCGACGAACCGGACATCGCGTTCCTGGAGACTGGTTTCACCTGGGCTGGCGCCGAGCCTGCAGCAGACGACCTGCCGACCACCGTGACCATCCCGGCCGAAGCGGGCAGACTGCTCCGCGATGCTTCCCGCGTGCTGGCCGACACCAAGAAGCAACAGCAGCGAGTGTTTGTCGGCCCCATCTTCCGAATTGAGCATCTGCCCGGCGACCCGTTCGGGCTCATCACCATGACCGCAGCCGCGATGGTTGAAGGCACCCGCAAGAGCCGCATTGAAGTGCCGGTCAAGGCAGACCAGATGGGTGCACTGCATGACTGGATGCACGCTGGTACCACGGTCGTCGTGCAGGGGCAGCTTGAGCGACGACCCGGCCACTACGCGCGACTCAAGGACGTCACCACCCCGCAGCCGCTATCGGTGACTTTGGAAGGCGTCGAATGAACAGCTGGGCCTGAGCGGCCTGGCGTGACCTGACCGCCCGTACGCCCCACGCCTGAGTCGACACGGCGCCGCACAGCGTCTTAGTTGCGGAGTATTCGACGAAGGAATGCGGCATTGGGCGACACGGCGCGACAGACGCAAGTTCTCAGCGATGCTTATGAAGCTGATGAGTGGTCTCGTGTGATTCGAGCTGGCGGTTAGTACGCGCTTGTGCGGGCCGTCACCCGTTGGAGGACTGGCGTTATCGTGGCAGCGGCTCTCGATACCCGACTCTCGGCCGACGCATTCGCTATACCGACCGTGAGCTTGCTGCGTTCCTCAGCGAATCAATCTCGGCCCCTCGGAGCGGAAAGTAACTAGCTCTGCAATGTCCGGTCCGGGACAGTGAGGTTGCTGTCCGTGGCTAAAGTCAGCGCGCGTCTCTCCGCCGCGCCCGGCCGAGTTACATATCCGTCCAACGGAGGGCGATTCGTGGATGTTCAGGGCGATATCACTCCCGTCCGGACGGATGTCGGTTCGTCGCGAGGAGCGCGTCAATGAACTTGGTGAACGCGTGGGGTTCTTCGAGAGCAAGCGCGGCGCGTAGTGACTCGGCGAGCATGGCGGTATTCGTGTGTGCGGCATCGGTATCGTCGACGCGGACGATGATCAGCACGTGGCTTGTGGTGCGGATGGTTCCGACGTAGGGCAGGTCGGGTCGGTCGTAGTCTGCCAGCTTGTCTTTCCACCAGCGGATCTCGCCGTACCCGGTGAGAGTGTCGAAGTAGAACGCTTCAACGCCAGGCAAGGGTGTGCCGTCTTTGTTGAGTGCCGCGTCCTTCGGATATCTGGTGACGGCCGGTACCCGAATCGTGGTCGACAAGTTCGACGCAGTAGATGGTCCCGGACTGGGTGACGACGAGATACCTGCCGGGGATGGACTGCTCGGTCAGCGGACCGCTCTGATGGGGCTGCCCATCGGGTGCGTGCGATTCGCGTGTCATTGTTCTCTCCCTGTTCGGGGGCGGTATTCGCGGAGGATGCGGGCAATGTCCTCGATGGGCACGTCCTTGGCATCACACCATTCGGCCATGAGGTCCGCGACCTCTGCGGCGTCGATGCTCTCCGAGTGACTGCGGGCGTATGCCGCGAGCATGTCGATGTCGTCCGTGCCCAGACCGAGCTCGGTGTTGAGGCGTGATTGCACGGGCTGCCAGGCACGGTAGTTAGCGTCGCATCCCCAGATGGAGCGGCGGTGCGCTCGCGCCGCGTGGACGCGGTCGCGTCGCCGGCGACGGCGGAGCTCGTGCTGGCCGTGCGGGGTGCGGGTCAATTCGAGCCACTCGTCCATCTCGGCGACGTCGTAGATGGTGATCCCGATGTGTGGTTTGCGGACCCAGTGGAAGTGGGTGAGGACGCGGTCTTCCCGGCGGCGGAGTTCCTCGAGCGTCGTTTCTCTGAGTACGTTGTCGTCGACCCACAGCAATGGTCTGCCATCGAACTGTCGGGCGAGGCGGTGTGCCTTCCACGATGGGGACGACTCGGTAACCCTCCCGGGTCCCTGCACGGCGACGGGCAACTCTGGCAATCCGAGGACCTGTGCAAAGTAGGTATGTACATACTGCTGCCAGGTGGTTGCCCACACGACCTCGATCCCACGGTCCAGCAGACTCTGTACCCAGGCTGCACCGACGCCAGAAAACCAGTGTTTGGTGGTCCACTCACCGTGCTCGTCCCAGTCGGGCTCCCGGTGCAGGTACGTCGGGTACTGCGTCTTCCGCATTGTGATCACCCTGCCGAAGACCGCGGGGGCTATTGTCGCGCCGAGGCCCGGGGGATTCACGCGTAGGACGCCGTCGACGTCGATGGCGACGACGGGTCGGAATCGGGAGTCGGTCATCGGTGCACCGCCACGTCTGTCACAGAAAGGTCATCCAGGCGCAGGAGGACGAGGTTCCCGTCCTGGTCGTCCATGCCCAACGCCTCCACCCGCAATGGTGGGAGCCCTTCGCGTTCGATGGTGGCGGAGTCGCGAACGTGGTAATGCCCGTGCAGGTGAAGCAGAGGGTTGGTCCCGGTGACGACCTTGCCGATGAGTGCCCGGCTGGCGTCCGAATAGCTGCGAGCGGCCGGCCACCAGTCGCTGGGGCCGTCCACAATCGCCGCCACACGAGGGGACGTCAGCTGCCCGGCGTCATGGGTGAGCAGCACCCCAGCGATGCCACCGGTAACCGCCGCTTCAACGTCATCGAGGGAAGGGAGTTCGGCGGGCCACCAGGATTGGCCCAGGACCCGGTAGTTGGCATCGATACTTGCTGCCCCGCCGAAGCTGAGGAATGACCGATTACCGATGGTGAACCGAAACCCGCGGGGGAGTACCCACACGGACTCACTCACCCGGATCGCGAGACCCGGGGAAGCCGCGAACAGCGACTCAAGGTCACCCCAATCCTCGTGATTCCCCGGCGTCAAAAGGACCCGTTCAATCCCCGACCTTGTCGGCTGCTCCCAGGATTTCGCGACCCAGTACTCGACGGTTGCCAGTAGGTCGTCGCTGCCGCCGGGCCAGAATCCGAAGTCCCCGGCGTGCAGCAGGGTGCGGGCGCCTGTGAGTGCGGCGGCGGGGATGGCGCGGCCGATCCATAAGCGGTTGGCGTGCCAGTCGCCGGCGATGACGACCTCGTTCTCGGCGATGTCGAATGTTGCCGCTGTCTCCTGTGCGGTCAAGGTCATCTGTGCTCCTGTCAGTCCGATCTCGAGCGCTGTGAGGGCGCATGGGACGACACGTTATGCGAACCCGCCGCCCAAATTCGGGCGAGTTTACTAACCTGACCGACAGTTGCCGGCACACCGCGCATGGAAGGAGGTATGAGCAATGAAGAACCAGATGCCCCTGTCCGTGCCGAACAGGTTGATGAGCCGGTCGGGCTCCGAGAGGCTGCGTGGAGTCGCCGTGCTGATGATGTGGATCGACTGGTTCGCGCATTGGGACGTATGCCTCGCGCCGGTGATGACGGCGTCGATTCCGCACTGCTGCGATGGATACGGCAACAGCAATGGGCAAGGCAGCACCCGCCCGAAGACCACCGGCCGCGCCTCAGCGCAATGCGTGAGAATCGTCTGACCAGAATCCCGGGTTGGATCTGGGACCCGCGCATCGATAGCTGGTACGCGAACCTCGACAAGCTCGAACAGTTCCTCGTACTGTACGGGCGTCCTCCGAGCGCGTCCAGGAAGGGAGCGGACAAGAGCGAGCGCGACCTCGCCTACTGGATTGCCAATGAACGGAGGAAACCACAGGCCCGGTTCACTCCGGGCCAAATTGAGCGAATCGCGAACCTCCTCGACCTCGCGGATCAAAACAAGGGCCGTGACTGCATCGGCGGCGGAACGACCGACGCATGACCAGATGCGACGCGGAGGGCACTCCATTGGAATTCGAGGCGATGGGCTAGTCCTCCACGCGCGGGAAACGCGCGCGGATAATTGTGAGGGAAGGCTCCACCAGTGCTCGCAGTGTGGCTTCGGAACTGTGACTCAGCCGAATCGGCACCGGCCGGTAACCTGAGAGAACGCTTTGTGGATAACTATGACAACCACCTCGGTATGGGGACCGAACTGCGAATAAAGTGGTGACGCTCAGCTTCTTTTCCTAACTGGGACCGGAGGGGTTCAGCTCCTCTCGATCCCAGCCGGAACGACGAGGACTACTTCGTCACGAGCTCGTCGAACACGTCGTCAGGTAGGGCCTTGATGTACTCAATCCGGGCTCTGATCGCGGCCTCCATATTCGCCAGCGACAGACCGACCGACGGTTCGACGTACGCGTCACTGCCTATTTCAGCCGTCAGTAGCGTGGCCGCGTCGTAGTTGCCTTCCTTGACCAGGCGCTCAAAGAAGATCCGGTACCGCTCGATGTACGACGCTCCAGTGAAGACCGGGTCTGCAGGGAACGGCATGTTCTTTGGAACCTTGACCGCGCTCAGAGATCCTTTTGCACGTTCAACCAGCATGACAAAACCGAACCAAGGTTTTAGCTGTCCAAACAGCCCGCGCTCGGCGGCCATCTGAGAATCAGCAGCCAGCCCGAGTGCTTCCTCAGTTCGATTGTTGAAGTTATTGCCGAACGACGGTCCACGTTGCGACTTGAACTCCATCGCAGCGATCAACGCGTTCCGATACAACACCAATAGGTCCCAGTTCTTAGCCGGTCTGAAGTATGCCGGCAAGTTGTTGTGACCTGTGGTGCGCACCTCCAAGGTGATGTCAGGATCTGAGCCCCAGATCTTGGCAAAGGCCTCCTGCATGGCGTCCATCTGCTTGCCACCGGTGACTGCAGCGCGGTTGCCAGTGTCCTTGATGCCAGTGGCCTCACCCTGCTTCGCCTGCTGCAGGTCTAACCCCGTCCAATAGCCGAGGACAGCCGCTTTCCACGTATCTTGTGGTGTCAGATCAGCCATTTCTGATGTCTCCTTCGTCGATCGATGTTATGCGCGGACGAGCGCTTGCTTCGCGAAACGGACGCGTGCCTCGATGTGAGTCCACAAGGTATCCACCGTCGCCGTCGGCACCGGCTCCTCGTATTGGACATGACCCTGGTCATCGACCCACGAGGTGACGAGCCATCCGGCGCTATATGCTCCGGTCTGGATGAACCTCTCGGTGGTTACAGCGAGCTGACTCCCGTAAGTCATCGGAACGAATGCCGGGTCGATGTCAAATAGCGGTCGCTTGCGCATCCCAATCTCGCGCGCAGTCGTGGCATCGGAGCCGAAGACCATGCAGAACGCGCTCCACATCGGCAGGTTGCCGAAGACCGGCGTCATTTCATGCGAGGTGATCGCGTCGAACGCGTTACCCAGGGCTTCCTCGATGCGGTTATTGCCGTTATTCCCCTCGCTGCCAACCTGCGACTTAAGCTCGACGATGCCCACGAGATGCCCCTTGTGCACGGCAACGATGTCCCAGCTCTTCGAGCGGCGGAAGTAACCGGGGATCACACCATCGACAAATACCTCGGACTCGTCTAGCCCGGCGTCGATGAACATCTGGCCGACGAATAGCGCCAGCTGACGCATGTGTCTGGCGTCGCGCGCTTGGGCACCATGGCCGTCCCGCCCGTCCAAGCGGTTCCGCTCGACGGCAGCGCCCTTTTCCTCCCAAAAGTGCTCAAGGAGGCTCAACACGCTGCCCAGCTGCCTGGTCATACGCCTGACTTCCTCGGCAGTTCGCTCTCGCCGGGAGCCAACCCGTAAGCTTCCTCGGCAGCTCGGGTGGCGGCAACTCTGTCGCCGATACGGAATGCCTCCCGCAGCCTCTCCGCGACGTCCTCAGGGATCGTCTCTGGACGAGGAACGGTGATCTTCCGCAGATACTGGGACTGGAACCGAAGAGTCCCGCCACGCATCTTCACGCCGTACGCACTGATGAATGCTTCAGCGATCTTCGACAGCAGTAGTCCGCCCAAAACCTCCATGTCCCATGAGGTTGAGGTGACGTAGTACAGGTTGTGATGCGGGTAGTAGCCACCAGGCTCAAGCACAGGCGTAATCTGCGCCTTCATGTCCTGCAACAGCAGCTTCGGCCGATCTGCGAGTCCTGGGTACACTTTGTCGATCGTCCGGTGCCAAGTCGTCGGGTTCTTCTTCGCAACAAAGCGCTTCCTGACGGCCTCGTGCGCACCAAGAGTCGCAGCGAACCTCGGGTAAGCCTCCAAGTCGATGAGCTGACCGCGGTCATCCCATGGATTCAACAACACTTGCGTTGGAGTCTTCAGCTGACCTGAGCGAATGTCGTCTGCCATCACGATGGGCGTCAATCGGTCTGGCTCGACATCGATGTTGGAATCCTTGGCGACGATGTACGCCTTGTCAGCCCCGGTGGCGACACCGATGCTGATTTTTGTCACGCCATCAGACTCCAGCGTGGGGAAGTCTTCTTGTAAGCGTTCCAGCAGCTTGATCATGTGGGGCGACCCTGCTGGCCAAAAGTCTGCCGTCTCAAACCAGCTGGGTAGCCGTGCGCCTTCCCAGCCCTGGCCCGTACCTTCGTCACCCGAGCCCTGGACGAACGACTTGGCCTCCAGCGCTGAGGCCTCACCAAACTCGCTGGTCGTGTCGATGACGGTAGCGCGACCTTGTCGTGTGTTGGCCAGCACTGTGATCGC
Source organism: Microbacterium sp. Y355 (assembly GCF_059445345.1). Taxonomy (NCBI): domain Bacteria; kingdom Bacillati; phylum Actinomycetota; class Actinomycetes; order Micrococcales; family Microbacteriaceae; genus Microbacterium; species Microbacterium sp. Y355. Next base: position 293,123 of record NZ_JCAIUD010000001.1, read on the forward strand.
TGGGTAAGCCGACACCTCAGCCTCAAACGCGTCGACATCGTGCATCTGCCAGACCGTCTCGACCGCGTATCCGGACACCACCAAACCGCGCAGATGCTTCCCATAAGCGTTGCGCATCCAACGGTCAGCACAGATGAATCCGAGCTTGCCTCCAGTCTTCAGCAGGCCCAGGGAGCGCTCGTAGAAGCCGACATAGATGTCAGCGCGACCGCGCATCGTCTTCCATCGTGAGCGGTAAGTTGCCTCGACGTCATCGTCAAGGTCTTCTGTGCGGATGTATGGCGGGTTACCCACGACAAAGTCGACATTGCTCGGGATAGCATCCAGGAGGAAATCACCGTGCGTCAGCCAGCTGGTCGTGAGTGATTCTGCCAGCTCTGCAGAAGCGCCTGCGCTGATCAGCAACGGTTCGATCTTCTGTCGGCACGTCTCGACATGCTCCTGCTGGAGGTCAAGACCGAAGACGCTGTCTTTCAACGCTGAGAGCTCGGTGTCGTGGATCTTGGCCGATTCAAGCAGTCGGCTCACCACAGGAACCAGGAACGCACCGGAGCCGATGGACGGCTCAACGAGCTTTACCTGTGAAAGATCACGATCAGCCGTATACCCAACAAGATCGAGGATCGTGTCGACGACCCACTCTCGGGTAAATACCTCGCCGTACTCGATCTCATCCACAGCAGCGACAGCCATATACTTCCCCTCAACACGATGGTGCGCGCAACAAACGCGGGTGATCTCAGGGTATCGGTCAACCCTTGGATACGGGTTCTGGCGGCCCGGACCTACCGCGTGTCCCCGAAAGGATCAATCACCGCATTCACTCCATGCTCAGCGCACACGAACGCGATGCGCGCACCCCGCCCGCCGACGCTAACGCTGGGGTCGGGATAGCAGTCTCCGCTGCACTCAGAGCATGTCCGGTAGTCATCGTCGGCTGGCACCCTGACTGGCACGCCATCAAGCCCGCCCACCTCGTCGTAGTTCATGTGCTCGATTCTGGCCGAAGGTGTGGATTGCCGCATCCCCCTGCTGGGAGGCGACCTGCGGTGCAAGTGTCAGGACTCGTAGGTGCAGTTGGCCCGATCTAACGCGAGTCCGTTTGGTTGGGCTTCAACCGTGCCTGCACAGCTTCGCGCACTCTCCGGTCAGAGTCGTTGACCATGAGCGGGAGGAGCGAATCACCCCCCCTCCGCCTGTTGCACATATGCGAGTCGTCGATCTATCCCTTGGTTTCCCATCCCTGAGAGGAACTGCGGGGCACCTCCCGGACCGGTTGGTGTCCAATATGGGCGCATGCCAAAGGGCGGCACGCTGGAATCTTCCTCGTATGCCTCCAGCCAGTTGCGCGCCATGGTTCCGAGCATCCCCCGCTCTTCTGCCAGCTGCAGGGCGACGTAATGGCTGTTCGCTTTAACTCTGAGGTCTTCGTCCGAAGAGGTGCTCGGTGTGCTTGGGGCGCTGGGGGCGCTACGGGCGTCAGATTTGGGGTGCCCTGTGAACATCAGTATCGCGAAAACACCGAGACCCAGCAGCAGCCAAATGATATTCATGTGGATCGCAGCCAGAGCCAAACAGATCAACCCTGCAAGGGTGCCCACTGGTACCAAGAGACTTCGCATACTCGCATACTCGCATTCAAGCAGATCGCTCATCGAACACGCACTGTCGTTCGTAGTGACCGGGCGCACCCTTGCACACCCGACGTCCCAATGCTGGGGTCGAAGCAGCAAGATATGACGATGATGCATATCATCGCGCACAGCTTCTTACGGTTCTGCTAAGTCAGCTCCACCGCGCGGGCTCTAGTTGCGGTTGACGGCAGCGACACTGCCGATTATCGCGGAAACCTCGGTGCCGAGTAGCTGGAACAGCGTCAACTAACTTGAGAACTGACATGTGGCTACGGAGCAATCAGCGAGCAGCAATTGTTCGTACACGACGTTGAGTGACACCGCGCATAGACGGGATATGAACTATCTCAAGAGCATGTTGCTTCACGCCGGACTCACTGACGAAGAGAATGCGCAGCGGGCCGACGTCCTAGATTTGGATTGGTGCTGGGGATCCCGCGTGCGGATCGAGGTATCGGTGGATTCCGCACAGATACTCGTGATTCGTCATTCGCCAGAATCCGCAAACGGTGATGATCTGCGCGCGCTTGAAGCGTGTCTCAGCTTGTCGCGCCGGGACGGCCAGGGCGCGGTCCTCACATCGGACCCTCTGCCATCGAAATCGTCTTCCGGACGGCGCCGCACACGATACATGACAGGGGGAGTGCTGGTCGCTGACGTGGTCTTGTCGCAGCGCGAATGGGTCGATGCGCTAGAGCTGTGGAAGAACGGGGGAACGTTCTTGCCAGCTGCCCGTCGTGGTCCCCTCTACTCTCCGATTGCGTCGGCCGAGCGCTCATTGCAGCACGGGGAGCCCCGGCGAAGGTGGGTCCCATCCCGACGATCTGTGCCACCTCTGCGAGAGTGAGTATTCGCTCGGGCTGGCCGCTGTTTGGATCCTCGAATTGTTTTAGGCAGTACGGGCATTTGGGTATGGATTCCTCTTGGAGCACATGAATTCGAGTCAGACTAGATCTGCGTGCACCGGGCTATTTGCACCTTCTGGTGCGTGGGCGCGCTCGATAGCGGGATAGGCCCAACAGAGCGTCGTGCGTCCGTGTTTCGAAGAAACTCATTGATGGTTCACCGCCATGGGCAGAAATAGCGATGTCCTGCGGTGGGGGAGTGCAGTCGCCGGTGCCCAGATGCCGTGCGGCGTTCAACTCCGGCGAGGCGCATGGCTGCGCGAGGCTTCGCGCAGGCTAGGCGCTGTGAGGTGGCAGGTTGCGGTTAGCGGCTTCGGTAATGGCGGCGACCACGGGAGCGATCTTGTTGTGAATCTGCGCGGGCGCGTCGAGTCGGCGAACGGCTTGTCGAAGTGCTGCCACCGTGCGACGATCTCCGATGACATAGTCGGCGTAGCCCGCTGCGGTGCAGAGATACATCATGTCGGTCAGGTCATTGGCCTCCCACGGTGCGCCGCCGAGCATCTTGTCGATCGTTACCTCGCGGAACAGCGAGATTGCGGGGAGACCGAGAGACGCCCTATCCCATGTCTGATGCACCCAATCTGACATCCGTTGCGGGCTCGCGCCAACTCCGAACGCAGCTCTTGCGACCTCGCCTCGAATATCGGCCAGCGTGAACGCTTGGATGGAACGGCGTTTCTGTGTCTTCGTACGTTGGTGCTCGCTCTTGAGCCATTCCGTGAATCGGTTCGCGTGCGATGCCCAGCCATCAGGTGCGGTGCGGTTCACCGGGGTCTGCGCGATAAGGCAGGATACATACACCAACGTCGAAAGCATGCCCTTTTGCAAGTAGCGAAGTTCTTCGGGAATCTCCGCTTGAGCGGCCTCGCGTGCGGCGTCGTCTCCCCGCGAATCTAAGGCTGCGTAGGGTTCGAGCGTGAAGACGTCCGGCAATGTTTCGTTATGGTGCGTGGTTTTCCCGATCACGCTTCGCAATTCTGCGTCTCGAACCCTCAAGGGGTCGCGCATCTGCCAACCGGCGCTGCCAGTCATGAGTGTTAGACAGAGCTCGATGCGGGCTGTTCTGTTTGTCCATGCGGCGGTTTCGGAGAGGTGGGCGGCCGACAACGGCAATATGACCTCGCCTTTCTCCGCCATGGCGAGAAGCGTGACTGCGGCGTTTCGCTCTTGCGCGTCGGGCACGCGATGGGGAGCGAAGATTGCCTTGTTGATCGTGCTCCACTGATTCTGATCGAGGTACACGACGGGCCGTCCGCCGATGGGTGATTGTCGGCGAGGGTGCGGAAACCGTGTGGTGAAGCCCAACCCGCTGCCGAAGTGAAATGCCATGCGTCGATGCCAAGGATAACAATCGATGACGTTGATTTCGGGCGGAGCGTGATCGTAGGAGCCGTTCGCCGGATAGCTGACCACTTGTCCAGTCGAGAGACGAAACACGAGAAGGTCATCGTCTGCTCTCCACTGGATCGCCGTGATTCTTGACGTCATCTCTTCACTTCCTACGCAGCACGCTGGCGTGTCCTCGGCTGTGCTTATCATGGTCGCAAGCTTGCGAGAGCAAGGCGACCGAGTGCTCCAAGGTGATCTCGATCTTGGCTCACGCAATCACCGCTGCGCCGGCACCACGAGCACTATTGAGGAGCCAGCTAGGACGAGGCGACTTCGATCTGTCGGTGTTGGTATGCGCCCGCAAAGCGGTCGAACGAGAACTGCATCTAAGCCCCGTGTTCATACCGCCCTCGGAATATCGACCCAAGAAAACTCAGGATCGCTAGTTTCGGGGTGTCGAGGACTCCGAAATACGGCCGCGGAACCGGCCCTCAACCAGCCCCCAAATAGGTGCGCGAACCGACCCAAGACGTCCCAGAATGTCGCAAAGTGAGAAACATCACGCGACAGATCTACCGGTGCGGAGCGCGGTTCCGTTCAGGCAACCCGACAGCGCCGTCGCGAACCTGCACCTCAGCCCTTCGGCGGGTTCGGGTCATTGTCGCCGAAAGTGTTCCGGTCGTGGATCTGCCCGTTGTCCTTTCGATGCTTCAACCACTCACTTCCGGTGTCCCGTGCTAGGTCCCTGCCGCGGTCGGACGCCTCTGCTGCAGTCTCGTGGGTGCTGCTCGCGCGCTGATTTCCCTCGCGCCGGTTGACCCACTTTCCGGATTCGTCATCAAACGACGTATGCACGTCACCCTTCACCATGTTGTCTCCTCTTTGAAACAGTTCGGCCACCGGCCCGCAAAGCTGCGATCAGCTCGCGTCTGCCGTGACTGCAGACTACCGCTGGACCCGCACACGAACCAGCCGCCGAGCGGCAGATACGTCGCAGAGTGCGTTCCCGGTCGAGCGGTCTCAGGGGTATCGTGTCGGCGTACTCGAACAGGTGGGCGTGTGCTGCGTCCTTACGAGGCCCGGCGTGCGGTCGAAAGTCAATGACGCCGCGGCGACGCTCCGGCGACTGAAGCACAACGGAACGGACAGCCGCATGACCACTTTCCCCGGTCGGAACCTCATTGCCCGCCAGTTCATTGAAGCCGCCGGCGTGGGCGCGCTGGAGAACTGGCTCTCTCGTGACGGAATCACCGTTGCCCGCCCGAACAGGCAGGACACCCCTGTCGACGCAGTCGCGATCAACGACGACCTCGTGGCGGTGCCAATTCAGCTGAAGGTTGTCCTCAAGGGTGGCATGACGGTCCACCGCAAGTACCTCGGCAGGAGGCTCAAGCTCGTCTACGTCAACCTAGGCGATGAGCTGGGCGGGCTTCATGAGCGCACCACTTTCGTGGTCCTGGACCCGGAAGCGGCGTGGAAGTTGCCGACACGGCTAGGGCTCAAACGCAATGAGGAGTTCGACGAAACCTATCGGTGGGCCACGACTACCGCTTCCCTGCGTGCGGCGCTTGAGCCGTATATCCGACGCACGCCGCAGGAATTGACCCGCGCGCTGTTTGAGTGACTCGGCGACGCGCGCTTTCTGATTCGCACTTCTGCAGGCGTGACTGTCGGGTGTTTCGGTAGACCCGATGCGGAACGCCCCGCGAGCGCCACGCGGCGCATCAATCAGCCTTCCGCGGGATGGACGGGCTCCCTCTCCTGGGCGGCTGTCGGGTGTCGGACGGAGTTCGCGAACGGGGCATCAACCAAGCGCCATACAAGCCACCAGGCATAGAAACACAAATGAGAGGACCTGTCGTCGTCCGTGAGTAGACCGTGTGCGGACTCGTTGCGGAGGTTCGCTCCACCGTCTCCACAGAACAGCGCCCGGATCTCGAACGCAACATCCGGGGAGAATACCGCCTCCATCAACTCGTCCCGCACCAACGTGGACAGGCCTGACTCGTCCTCTACCCCTACCCCGCGGCGCAGCGTGCTCGTTCGCCCACCTGCATTGCCCAGGTGGTGCCGTACAACCGCCTCCACTTGAGGCGCCAGCAGTTGTGTGGCGGTGAGGAAATCACCGTTGTACCCGATGTAGAGCGCCTTCCCGACAAGAAGCGCATGCCTAGGCGGAATCAGGGGGCTCCGGTCGGCCGCTCCGACGAACTCGGCCAAAGTGATCGGGAGCCGCCCGAGGATGTCCATCCACGCGGGCGCGAGGATCTGGGTGACGACGGTGATGATGCGTTTGGTATTCGTCTCCACCATCAGCTGCCATACGTTTCGTGGCAGCCCGTAGACCTCTTCGCTGCTGTCTGAGCGATTGACCTGTCGACCATCTGCACCATAGGTGACGTGCAAGACGTCGAAAGGTATCGGCCGGTCGTCGATGCCGTGCTGGGCACGTTGAGCGAACGATTCGTAATCGATGGTGGGGATCGCGTGCAGGAAGACACCGAGGGCGGTGTCAGCGTCCTCCTTTCGAAGTGCCGCCAACAGAGGACCCGCCACCTGTGAGAGGTCCGGCTGTTTCTGCTCGACCGGTTCCATGAGCTGGACGGACGCCTTCCCCACCAGGCGTTGCAACGCGACGAGGTCCGCATACAACTCCTGTGCACCGCGGGCGGGCCTGGCACGGGAGGGAACGCCTGAGAGGGTCTTGAACGCGAGCTCTACATTATGTCGCGCATGCGTGACCTTCGAGATCTCACCAGAGTCCAGGAGCGCGTGAGCGTCATCACGCAATAGCCGCACAACGCGGATCAAATCATCGTGGGCCGAGTCCTCATCGCCGATGAACCGATGCCATCGCGCCGCTTCCTCGATGTAGACGTATGAGCCGGGGTCTTTCGCGTGCACGATGAGAGAGTCCGCCACCTCCGCGCCGCGTGACTGCCCGCGTCCTGCAGTGCGAAGGATCCGGGCCAGGTTCAGCGAGATCGAGTTATCACTCCATGCCAACAATCGGTCGAGGATGGCGGCATCGAGGTCAGCGCTTGTTTGGCTGGTGCGAAGGCGGTGGTGATTGATGGCAGCGAAGGCCCTCTCCATCGCGATGTACAAGGGCGGACCGAGGGGCTCGGTGAGGATCGCGCCACGAAGCGCCGTCACCATGGCGACTGTGGCTTCGGCACGACTCTGCCAAGGGGCGCGGAGCGCGAGAACGTCCAAGGCTTTGACCTGCAGGACGGCGTCAGCCGCGGTGGTGGAAATGGCACGCGCGATGGAGAGCTGCTCCACCGATAAGTCCGCCGGGGCGAGGCTTTTCGAGAGGAAAGGGCGGTACGGGGCGATGAGATCCTCGACTCGGACGATGTAGTCGTGAAGGGTGTCCGCCATGCGAACCACCTCAGTCACATCCGGGTCGCCGGGATCGTCGAGAGAAGTACTACGGGTCGTCGGCGATGCCAACAAACCCTGCTCCGCCGCTCGCGTTACCGCCTTTGCCCAGCGGTCTGCTTGAATGTCCTCGTCCACGCTAAAGAGGCTAGCGCGCACTCTCATCGCGAGACGGAAACCCGTCGACTGTCGCAAGAGCTCGTCGTCGCCGATCCGAACATGGAGTACCCGGGTAGGGACGTTGCGAATGAATCTCACGCACCGCTACGACCTGCTTGACGTCCAACGTGGTCGAGAAGCGCACCTCGACCACTGCTCAGCCTTCGTGTCAGTCCCACGGACTACTTCGCTTCGATGTCGGTTTGGATATCGCCATCAGTGAGGCTATAAACGCGGTCGCGCGGCTTGCGTACGCGTCGCGCTTTGAGTGAATCCGCAAGATCGCGGACACGTGAGGATGTAAGAAATCCCGCGATGTCGATATCGCCAGACTGGCCAATGCGTATATCCACGCGGTTTAGGGCCGACTCTGGTGAATAGTCCAGGTAGCGATTTGTCAAGTGGATGAACTGTTGGTTCGCTGAGCCGACAAGCGCACGATGGGATTCCGGTTCGCTGGCGAGGTACGGGCCGTCGACGAGCAGATCCACGTTGTCAAGTAAGCGCGTTGCTCCTTGCATTCCTGCCGCTTGCGTCTTGGTGTACCCGGTAAAGCAAATGACTCCAAGGCCGTGCGCCTGAGCCTCGGCAGCGATGGCACCGACGGGTCCGGCTTGATCGAACGGTTCTCCTCCGAGCAGTGTGATCCCTTCAACCTCAAATCTGACCGCTTCGCGAACAATTTCTGTTGGTGAGACGAGAGTGCCACCAGTGGGCGAAAACAGATGTGGGTTGATGCACCCGGCGCAACGGATTGAACACCCTTGCACCCAGATCGCGGTTCTTAGGCCGGGGCCTTCGGCAGTTGTTCGATGGGTGACACGAGCGACCCGGACTGGCATTTCAGAACTCGAGCCGGCGGCCACGTTCGCTGCGCCCTTCGGGGTGTGAGGTCGCCGGAGGGGCGGGGGCCGCTGTCGATCGCGACACGAAGAGATGTTGTTGCATTGCGCTGAAGATGTGTGGCTTGACGTCGGCACGAGTCACTAAATCGCTCGCGCTCTGAAAGGGGCCTGCGTCCTCCCGCGCAGCGACAATACGATTCGCGATATCGGAGCTGACGCCGGGAACTGTTCTGAGCTGTTCCTGTGTAGCGGTGTTCAAGTCGATCTGCGACGTCGGGGGAGCGGCATTGGTGCTGGTTTGTGTCGGAACTGCTGATGCGCCGTGTGTCGACACGTTCGCAGGGGCGTTGGCCTGCCTGAATGCGCGATTGATTGCTGTGTCGACGATGTTTGGATCGGGGCGGATCGTTGCGTCGTGTCGTCCGGTAGTCGCAGTCGCGTACCAGGGTGTGGAGGTCTCTCTGTGCGCACGCCACACAAGCCACTTGCGGTTGATCCACGGCTGTAAGCCAACTGCGTTTCCTAGCCATACGACCGTGTTCACGAGGCCCCACCATCCCGCAGTGCTGTTCTCAGGAGCGGGTTCGCCCTTGGTGCTGCTCGGAAGCGTCGCGGACCATAGCATCCAGCCGACAAGGAACGCGAGGAACGCGGTCGCGGCGAGTATCCATTTCCAGTTCCGTGATCGGATGCCGATGATCAAGTAGCCGAGCCATGCGGTAAGAGCGAACGGTACCCAGCCAAGAAGCATCCACAGGCTGTGCTTCACACGCCACTTTCGACTACACAGCAGCTCTTCTGGTGTGCTCATGCGCGGTCCTCCAGACGGTGGTCGTTTTGTAGAGAAATACGGGCGACGGTCGGTGACTCTGAGAACTCTGGTGTGGGCCTGGAATCGAGAATATCCGCATTCAGTAGAAGGCGCATTTGTTCAAGGGCTCCGAGACAATCGGGGCCCGGCGTGCCACTCGCCTCCGCCGTGATAGTCCCGTCCGGGAGAATGGAGATGCTGAGCTTGCGCGTCATTCGATCTCCTCGAAGACATAGTTAAGCGCGCCGTCCTCGTCGTGCTGTTGGATAAGTCTGAAGCCGAGGTCCGTTGCGCGTTGCTCAACTATCGCTGCTGTTCTTTGCTGTGCGATGCGCCCCACGTGTGAGTCGAGCTCGGTGAGCATCGCCTGAGTGGCGTTCGTGTCGTTTCCATCTACTCGACCGAGATAGATGTCTCCCACCTTTTGAAAGGTAAGCGACCCCCAACGGCCAGTAGCGAGGATTCGACCACCGTCGTCGCGGGTAATTAGCGCGCCCATGCGGTCGAGTGATTGGCGCAGGATCTCAGGGTCAATAATTCGTGTTGCCTTGCACTTTTCGCACAGCTCCTTCGAGCGCGCTTCGCGCATCGCGGTACTCACTGCTCCAAATGCCGCAATCCCCAACGGAATGAGCAGTACTTCTACGCTCACGTCGCACCTTTCTAAAAGTCGATGGCGCGGCCACCACGCCATGAAGAGACATCACTTGGGTCAGTTGGGGCATCCGATTGGTAGGCGCCTCGGTCCTGCTCAGATGTCGCGGCGACGGCACGACTTGCTGCCCATTCGCGGATCCGCGTAATCTGCTCCGATTGAGTTACGGAGAGCGGTACGGTCTGATCGATGGAGCGCCGCACATCAGCTTTCGTAACGGCTCGTCGTTCTGCAAAGGCATCGAAGCACGCGCTGATGACGGCCTGCTCTATCTCTGCCCCTGAGAATCCTTCACTTACTGAAGCAAGTTCCGCCATCGATGGGTCGGACAGCTCGAACTCGCCACCAGCTTTGGAAGGTGCTGCGAGGTGCTTTCCTAGATGCAGGGTCCAGATTGCCTCACGCTCCCGATGCGTGGGCAGGTCGACGAAGAATATCTCGTCGAACCGCCCCTTTCGCAGAAACTCGGGCGGTAGCGCGTCGATCTTGTTCGCCGTTGCGATGACGAATACTGGGGACTTCTTCTCCTGCATCCACGTAAGGAACGTACCGAACACGCGGGAAGAGGTCCCGGAGTCTCCTCCTCCGCTCGCCGAGCCAAACCCCTTTTCGATCTCATCGATCCAAAGGATTGAGGGAGCGACGGCTTCGGCGAGCTTCAATGCGTTGCGCATGTTCTGTTCGCTCGAGCCGACCAATCCAGAGAAAACTCGACCCACATCCAGTCGTAGCAACGGGAGTTGCCATTGTGACGATATCGCTCCCGCGGTGAGGCTCTTTCCGCAACCGGGTACACCGGTAATGAGGAGCCCCTTGGGTGCAGGAACGGACCATTCCGCGGCCTCGGGGAGCCAAGCGCCATCCCGTTTAATCAACCATTTCTTGAGGTTGTCGAGACCGCCGATCTCGTTCAGATCCCCCGTTGGCGGGATGAATTCGAGGAGTCCCGACTTCCGGATCGTCTGTCGCTTCTCCTCAAGTATCAATGAGATGTCATCAGCGTTCAGCACCCGATCAGTCACCACAGCTCGAGCGAAAGCATTCTCTGCTTCGCTCAAGGTGAGCCCTTGGGCAGCCTGTATCAGGCGTTCGCGTTCCGTGTCGTTGAGTTCATCGCGGACTGCGTCACGATTAGTTGCAAGGAAGCTCTCCAATGCCTTCCCTATCTCCTCCCCGCTGGGGAGCGGAAGGTCGACGACCGTAACCACTTTCTCCAGGTCCACTGGCAACGTGAGCCCTGGCGCAACGAGCACCAGCGTGTGGGGGATCGAACCAGTCTTGAATGCTGTTGCCGCGTCGAGGATCGCGCGCACAAGCCCCGGCTCAGGCTGACGTCCTCCTGCGCCCAATTGGTGGTGAGCATCCATGAAGAGAAAGATCGTTGGCTCCTTCTCAGTCAAGGCGTCGAGCAGAGCCTCCTCAGGAACGACGCGTTTGCCAGCCGGTCCACCGGGGGAATGTAGCCCGTTGGTCAGCGTGTACTGCTTAATGGCGCGGCCGCGCGGAATACTCCCGGCATCAAGGACACCCTCTAGGGCATCGAGAACACGCTCTGGCTCTTGGGTCTCGACGAGCAACACGGGATGACGCGCACGAATCAGCTCGGCCATCGTCTGCTGGAATCGCGTAAGTTCCGCCAAGGCGTCTCCCTCTTTGAGATTTTGCTTCAGTGTAGCGGCGTCTTCGGACGTGCGAATTACTCGAATCTTGCCCCGCAGATTGTCGGAGCGTCGCTGGCGGAGCAGCCGGCGAATCTATAGGCGAGCTTGGCGAATCTCATCGGCCGTTGAGACCCGCCCTCGGGTATCGATTCGAGTTGCTCCGCTCGGTTTTCACGCCGAATCTTGATTGTTCCTCGCAATCGATGCGGGCTCCCCCCTTGAATGTTCAGATCGAGCGTCCATGGCCCGCGGTCTACACAAGCTGCGCACAGTAACCAGCGCAGAGCACAGAAGGTCCCAGGCACGGCTATTTCAGGACCGCCGACGTTGTTGATGGGGGCACCCGTTCCTGGTGGAGGCGTGCTATTGCTCGTATCATCAGGTATGGGTACTCCGGTTGCTTCTCAATCCGAGCGCAGCGGCCTTGACCGCTTCGTCCGCGCTCTTCGAGAGCGTGGAGTTCCCGACGAACACGTGGCTACTGTGCTCGACGTGTTGGCGGGCTTGGAAGCGACCGAGACGCCGACGGGAGCCGAGGTCGCGTTCCTTCGGACGGCCGGCATCCCCGCCGAGGTGTTCTCCGCTGAGGCCGCACAACAAAACGCCCTGTATCTGCTGCAATCAGAGACTTTCCTCGCTGAAGAGACAGCCCGCACATTGTTTTCGACGGAAGGCGCCGCAGAAGTGCTTGGCGTCACTTCGACACAGGTGCGCGAACTCGCCAACAAGGGGCACATCATGACTGCCGGTGAGATCGCTGGGCAGGCGGGCTACCCGGGCTGGCAGTTCACCGAGTCACACACACTAGTGCCGGGCTTGCGCGAGGTACTGCAAGCATTCCCGCATGACTACGACCCGCTCGATATCGAACTGGTGATGACAACCGTGGACCCTGAGCTAGGGGACCGGTCGCCGAAAGAATGGCTCGAGGCTGGCATGGATCAACACACCATCGTTCAGTTTGTTTCCGATCTCTCGTACATCTAAACCCGCATATTGGTGGAGCGATGGCAGATCCGTCCCTGGCCCAGGTCGCCGCCGAGCTTTACACGCTTCCCCCTTCCGAGTTCGTGGCCGAGCGAAGCTCTCGTGCGAAACAGGTCGCGGGTCGGGAGTTGGCCGAGCAGATTCGGTCGCTGCGGAAGCCGTCGATTACGGCAGCGGTAGTGAACGTGTTCGCTCGGGAGCGTGCTGACCGGCTTGGACAGGTTCTTCAGTTGGCCGCGGACCTCCGCGACGCGCAGGAGGGTCTCGATGCGCAGACGCTCTCAAAGCTCGGGCGTGAACGGCGCACGCTGACCCGTCAGCTCGCGCAGGAAGCTGTTTCGCTGTCGACGGCCCAGGGGTGGCGGGTCGCGGGCGCAACGGTGCAGGGCGTTGAACAGACGATTACGGCGGCGTTCTTTGATCCGGATGCGGCGGCCGCTGTCGCTTCTGGAAGGCTTCTTCGCGCGCTGGAACCGTCAAGCGATTTCTCGCTCGACTTCGACAATGTCCTCGGGGGCGGGGCGCCGGAGCTCAGGGCTGTGTCGGTGCCGGTACCTGCGGATGAGGTGCGCGTACGTCGTGAGCAGAGGGAAGCGGAGAAGGTAGTCCACGCGGCCGAGCGCGAACTTGAACGTGCGAAGCGCGAGCAGTCGAAGGCGAACAGAGCGCGCGAAGCCGCCGCTGCGGACGTTCTGTGGCTGGCCACGAAGGTCGAGGAGATCAAGGCGGAATTCGAACGGGCGAGAGGTGACGCAGAGAGCGCTCGAATCGCTGCCGAAGAGACAGCCGGCAATGCTGCAAAAGCAGATGAGCTCGTCCGCGACGCCGAATCCACCGTGTATGCCGCGCGCTTGGCACTTGAACGAAAGCGGCAATCCTGAGTGGTGGTGAGGATCCTGACGCCCGAATGCTTCTAGGAGAACCGGAGCCCTGTATGGCGGTTGCGTGCATCCTGTCGGGCACGCGATGTGGCCAGCGCATGATCGACGTTGTGTCACGCTCCGACGCGGATCGGAGGTCAATTCCTGAGCTAGCTGGGCATTCGTTCATCGTGTGGCCCGTCCCAGAGAACTGTGTAGCCGCTTTCGACGGGACGCGCTATGGCGCCGATTGCCGTTTCTGTTGCCTCCAGTGCCTCACGGGACAAATTTCTGACAGCAATCAGAAAGGTGGCCGCTGAAACCGTTCAGTAGTCGTAAGCCCGATGCACGTGCCAACCGTCCTCACCCTTGTAGACGTCGAAGATCAGCGACAACCCAGCGTCATCGGTTCCTTGGAACCTCCACCCATAGAGGCCAAGGCTCGACTCCCGTGGGGCCTCCCAGATCGAATGTCTCAAGCGTGTGGGAGTGTCAGTGATCTGCCAACGCTTGCCTGCGTAGACCATCCGTGCAGGCACATCATCGATCATCCACAGGGTCGTCTGGTGTTCGATAGTAGTAGTGCTCATGAGTTAAGAGAATAGAACACTTGTTCGAGACTCGCTACTCTTGATGCAGGCCGGAGAAAGGAGCCGGCATGGGTACCAGCAAGCGGCTTGCCGAGCACTACGACCTGCGTGCGGAGGAGAAGCAACTCGAGCGCTATGCGAAGACTGCCGGCCCCTTGCAATCCCTCAGTCCCCAGGAGCTCGCGCTGGACACGCTCCCGCTCACCATCTACCCGAAGCCGCAGCGCGTGCGAGTTTGGGTCCGATTCGGATCGCAGCACGCCAGAGTCGTTGCGCTGGTGGTGCGAAGTACCGACACCGCGGTCGGCATCGAGTTCGAGATTGCGGAGAAGACCTATCGGTGCTGGGTTTGGGGCAATGCGGTTGAGTTGGCGACGTAGGAATGCGGCACCTGATTGCGGTCGTCAGCGCTTCTTGCGATGCTGCCACATTGGTCTGGAGGCTGGTATCGCTGACCCGTCTCAGAGGTCAGCTAGACCCGGTTTCATATGCTTGTGCATCTATCTGCCATAATCCGGCTATGACCATACCCGAACCTCCGGCCGGAGGACATCCGAACTTTTCGGCACCGCCCCCGTTGCCTCCGCAGCCGGGATATCAGCCGGGCTATCCGAGCGTGCAGGCGTCGTATCCAGGTGTTGCCCCGGTTGGTGCGCCCAAGAAGCAGGCGGGAATGGCGATTGCCGCTCTGGTCGTTGGCATCGTCGCGTTCTTTACCGGGCTGCTTCCCGTGGTCGGGTTTGTGCTGGGTGCAATCGCGATCGTTCTCGGAATCGTTGCTCTTACGCGGAGACAGTCAAAAGGTCTGAGTATTACCGGGCTCGTCCTCGGCACCGTGGCCTTTCTCATCTCGGTCGGGATGACGATTAGCTTGGCCGTGTTCGTGTCGAATCAGTCGACATCGAAGCCTGCTCCAGTAGTGACGCAGGCAAGCGATCCTGAACCGTCTACTGAACCCCAGGATGAGCCGGAGGAAGTAGCTGCGCCGCCGGCCGTGGACACGACGCCGGATCTGAGTACTTTCCAGCAAGTCGACGACCGTACCTTCGCGCTGATTGCAAAGGATCCCGACGCGCACGTGGGGGAGAACCTGATCCTTTACGGTTCGATCATGCAGTTGGACTCGGCGACCGGGCGGTGCGCCATGCTCGTCGACACCGCGGCGACGCAGCAAGAGATGTCGTACGACTACAGCCAAAGCGTCATGGCTGTGTCCGGGGACTGGGAGCAGGTGTGCCCCGTGTTTGACCCGCTCGTCGAGGACGACAACGTGAAGCTCTGGGCAACAGTCCTGCAGAGTTATGACTACGAGACTCAGATCGGTGGGAACACGACGGTGCCGATGATTGAGATCTGGCAAGCGGAACTGCTGCCAGCGACCGAGTACTAGAGAGAAGCTACCGATGAGGTCGGTCTCCGTTCATTAAACCTGTTCATCTACGCCATTCACGAGTAGCGGTTATTGAACGAGTTTTTGAACGGCGCAAGCGCGGAGTTCCCGACATGCACGTCGCAACTGTCCATGACGTGTTGGTGGACGTGGATTCAGCCGAGACGCCGACTGATGTCGAGCTTGCGTTCCTTCGGACGGCCGGCATCCCCGCCGAAGTCCGGGATGGGTTCTGCCATCTCCCCAGTATCGTGGGGGCTGCGCACCGCCTCGAAGTCCAAGACCGGTAGCGCCTAACTGCTCATTGTCTCCAACCCTGCGGATACGGGACCACGAGTCGGCTGATGGCGACCGCGCGTGACTTAGATTGTTCTTATGCCAAAAAAGGTGCTGGAGCAGCACATTGCCGTGTTCGGCGAAAGTGGGAGCGGGAAGAGTATCCTGATCTCGTCGTTTTACGGGCTGATGCGGGAGGAGCGGACACAGGCGAGGACCCGTCTCGACGTCGTTGCGGACGATGCTGGTCAGGGCGATCGACTGCTGCAGAACTACCTTGGCATGAGCCGGGACGGTCGCGTTCCCGCGGCGAATCGGTTCTCCTCGATCCCGTACTCATTCACGGCACGGCTCAAGCACCAACCCGACAAGAAGTCGGGCAGCTACGACGGCATCCGCCTGGTGTGGCATGACTACCCCGGGGAGTGGTTCCACGAGTCTCCCGGCGGCCCGGAAGAAGCTCATCGCCGGGCCGAGACCTTCGCAGCGCTCCTCGCCTCGGACGTTGCGATCGTGCTCGTCGATGGTGAAGAGCTAGCCAGAAATGTTGGCAACGAAGCGAGCTATCTCAAGTTGCTGTTCACGAATATTCGCAACGGTCTCCTGCCGGTTGTGGAAGACCTGACGGAGGCGGGAAAGCCGCTCGCGCGATTCCCCCGGATTTGGATGTTCGCGCTGTCTAAGGCCGATGTGCTGCCGGACGTCACGGCGGCGGACTTCCGCGACCTCGTGGTCCTTCACGCTGCTCACGAAGTCGATCAACTCCGGAAGATGCTCCAGAACGTTCTTCTCGGCAACGAGGCGCTCTCCGTTGGCGAGGACTTCGTGTTGCTTTCGTCGGCAAAGTTCTCGTCAGGATCAATCGACGTGACTCAGAAAGTTGGGGTAGATCTCGTCATGCCCATTGCGAGTGTGCTTCCCCTTGAGCGTTTCGTCCGCTGGGCCGAAGGCCGCAACCTGCGCGGAAAGGTTGCTGAAGCGCTTCTCGGTCACGCCAGCGCGGTCGCTGGCGTCGTCGCTGTGCTGGTTGGTTGGGTAGGCCGGGCAGCCAAACTCCCCGGCCCTGTGGGCGCTGTGGCTACTCTCATCTCGGCGGTGATCTCGAAAGACATGATCGATAAGGCCGTGAAGCTCGTCGGTGATCGACTCCGAGAAGCCAACGCTGACGCGCAGGCAAAGGGCGACTACCTTCGGGCGGCGTTGACTCAGTTTGCTATTGATCTCGAAACCGGCGAGGAACGAGACGTTCTCTTGAGGAGTCGACGTTGAGGCTGATCTGGGCCACTCGAGGAAGGACCTGGGGGTTTCGCTTCCTCCTGGATGGTGGTTTCAGCGACCCACTTCCCGAGTACACCAAGGCTTTCGCCAACTTCGACGCGACACCGGAATTTTCGCAGCACGTCGGGGACATGACGGCGTTGCGATTTGAGGACCCACTGCGGCGGGAAGACCGCGCCGGACGCGTGATTCCCCATGACTTCGTGATCTTCGGCGAACCATCGCACGTGGCCAACTCCGTCTCGGCGGGTCTCGATCTCGTCTGGCCTGCGGTAGAAGAAAGATACGCTCGCGTATACGACCTGTCCGACCCGACACCGTCTGGAGCGTAGACCAACGCGTTCGGATATCTCCGTCGCACGCGTCGTCTCGACTCTCACTGCGGACGTGAGCCTCGACCGCCCAATAGGAAGCCGCAAGAGTTTGGGGCTACGACGACTGAGCGAGTGCCAATACGGCAGCGGTAGCGGCGACAGTCGACAGCAAGACGCTTCCGCCAGCGAGCCAGAGAGAAGCGACAGCGAGCCGACTGGATGCCGCTGACGACCGGTCGCGAGACCGCCGGTCGAGCTCCTGCATGTAGTAGTTAGTGCCGACGCTGGTGTTCGCTGCGTGCTTGTCATGCTCAGTGATGAGTTCCTCATCGGAAGTCTCACGTAGCTGGGCGATGGTTCGAACCATCGGTGTTGTCCTCTCTTGATGATGCTGAATGTACCCCAGGACAGACTGTGACGGGATCCGACCGCACTTCCCCTCACGATCGGATCCCGTCGCTTGATCAGCCTGGGATGTTGCGGGGATCGTTCCCCTTGGGGATCGTGTCCTTCGCTCGGATCTGTCCATCGCGGCCGTGGATGTTCAGTTCACCGCCGCCGGCATTGCCGACGATGTCGCGTCCGCGATCGATAGCATCTGCCTGGGTGTCGTGATGCGAGGATGCCCGGCTCGCGCCTGGTGCCTTCACATCCCATCCGCCGTCCGCGTTCGGTACGACGTGCCTGTTATTGTCATTGCCCATGAATCTCACCTCCTCTCGTCAGGGGAACCGTCCCATGAAACGCGGGTGGGTGCACGTCGACACACCCGAATCCCGTGTTACGTGAAGGTGAACCGTCTGAGCAACTGTGAGTTCTCAAACTAGTTGGCACTGTTCCAGCTACTTGGCACCGAGGTTTCCGCGGCCGCAAGCGGTTGGTTCATTTTAGGTGTGGTGAGAATCCACGCGAGGAGATAAGAGCGAGCCCCGCAGCGGCGACGTTCGCACCGGGGGAGCAGGCGCGGAACAGAAGACCTCTGCGTGCCGCAGCATTGAGAAGAAGGCGTCCTGCAGTCATCGAGGACACTGCAAAAACCACACTGGCGTGATTGACAGTATTATTCCGTAGGCGGTACCATACTGTCGTGGATGGGATCAGTGTTTCAGAAGCAGCTCAGCGTCTTGCCGTATCTCGGCGACGCGTTCGAGCGATGATTGCTGACGGCCTCATCGACGGCTCGGAAGTCAGCGGAATCTGGATACTTGACCCTGCAAGCCTTCCGGTCCAGTCGAAACGCGCGGGGCAACCCCTCAGTCCTCGAATCGCCTGGGCACTTGCATCTCTGGCAGATGGGCACAGGCCGGAGGGGCTCAGTAGCTCCGAGCTATCTAGACTTCGAGTGCGCTGGCGAGAGTCACGAGCGGACATCGACCGGGTGCGCTCGTGGATGTCACGTAGGGCGGAACGTGTGCGGTTCACTGCGACGGAACCTGCGGCAATGCTTTCTGACAGCAGAATCCTCCGGTCTGGACGAAGTGATGAGCGCTCGGGACTGGCATCGCCTGCGTTCTTCGAAGGGTATGTATCTAGAGGGGATTTGGATGAGCTCATCTTTGACCACCTCTTACTCCCCGCAAACGGGCCTGAGAACGTTGTGCTTCATATAGTCGAGCATGACGTTCCAGAGCTCATGCCTGCGCTGATAGTCGCCGCTGACTTGGCTGATGCGGGCGCAAGAGAGCGACAGCAGGCACAGGTTTTACTCGAGGAGATCGCTAGAGATGGCTGAACAAATTGTCACTATGCCCGCAATGGCTGCGGGGCAAGAGGAAAGCTGGATGTCTCTGTTGGATTTGTATGAGGATGTTCCGGAGGGCGGTTTTCGTGCAGGCGATGTCTTCGCGTGCTCGAGCAAGGTGCATTCCCGCATCACCGCGTAGGCGTATACCTTCTGTGGAAGGTCGAGAGAGCAGCGCATTCACGAACCGGAGACAATCCCCGCCTTTCATGAAGGCCAGCCGCGAGAGAAGGTCACGTACAACCTCAGGAGACGGGACCACCTGGGTGTGGATTCTCATCACACTTAAAACGACCCAACCGCTTGCGTCCGCGGAAACCTCGGTGCCAAGTAGCTGGAACAGTGCCAACTAGTTTGAGAACGGGACTGCTGCACGGATAGGTGACATCTGATCTGTCTTGCCCGTGAGGTGCGTACTCCGGTCGATGACGGCGCCAGGCCAAGTGGGGCCTGCCGAGACAAGTATCTGACAAGAATGGCTCAGAAACGCTCCGGTTTGGTCCGTAGTCGATTTCGCTCGGCAGAGATAATACTTGGGTGAAATGTGCTTCTGATCAGGTGTAATAATGACTCCAAATCATGCCTCAATAGGTCCCTTCTGTTGACCTATTAGGCCAATGGGTTCTCGGTTCAAGTCGTGGGAGCACGGATCAGCCTCGACCGTACAACGACTTCGTTCAGTTCTTGGTGAAGGTCAGCATCCGCACCCCGACGCCTACGGTTTCCGAGAGGCTTAAGCGACGACTGGGCGACGAACGCAGCGACTCTTAGCACTCTCCTGCTCTACTCCGCTCAGAGTGGACGCGTGCGCGCCGTTCCCGAGATGCCCGTTTTGAGGGTTCGACGATGCACTTCATCTACGGATCGAGCGAAGAGGCGGCCACCGTCATCAGGGCGAGCGATTGCGGTGCCCCGGTGCTGTTCGTTCCCGAGGGCCGTATCCACGAGGTAAGCGACGTGCCGGGTCGCATCGTCGGCGGAGTGATCTCGGCCGACAGCTTCTACTACGCGGGGCTATGCAGCCCCGCGGCCTGCGGTCGCTGGCCCAGATGATCGACAAGCTCGGCCAGGCGCGTGCCGCATGGGGTAGCAGTTGGCGGGCACTTTCTACGCCGACGAGCCGCCTACTGGAACTATGGACCGACAGCTGCCCGCGCGGTGAAGGAATTGGACGTGGCCGAAGCCAGTTGGGCAGATGCGCTCGCACGTTGAGCCGGAAAGGTCGTGGTGCCAAGCGTCAGTTCGTCTGATACTCTCCAGATGATCGACCTGGCGTGTATCTCCGCTAGCGTCCACCAGGAATGCTTGCTTGCCAACGTAGTACCGAGGTATTAGTGCGTGTTTCTGCGTAGCTTTCAACTTATAAAACCGCGAAAATCCGCGTATTTCTGCGAAAAGATCAGGTCTCGTCTGCGACGCCTCCGAATCGGCAGGTTATTGGTTCGAGTCCAATTCGGGGAGCAGAACAGAAGCCCGACTTCCGCACGATTCCGCGGAAGTCGGGCTTCTTCCGTTTCCGACCGGGTATGTTGAGCGGTTGCTCCGCCAGGAATACCGCCAGGCGGAACCCTTGCGAGGCCGGTCGAGAGTAGGCAATCAGTAGAACCGGCGGGGCGCCGGACTTCTACGCTGAGCGCTCTCGACCCCTTCGAAGTTCGCGAGTCCTCGCATAGAGGCTTCATGCAACTCACTCCTACGTTCAAACCCCAGCCCATCTCAACAGCTGAGGCAGCTCGCATCCTCGGCATCAGCGCGCGCACTCTTGAGGGATGGCCAGTCTGCCATCGCGGTCTTGCTGACGAGTGTGGTCGCCGTCCACTTCTGCAGGCTCCATCCGGTGCCAGGCACCGCGAACAGTTGGGCGCTCAGAACTTCGTCGCGGAGCCCTCAATGCTCCCGCTGGCGCTCCAGGTCGTCGATCACCCCAGGCTACGAGAAGAGCTGGCGAAGCGCGTCGAGGTCGCCGGAGTCGACCACCTTCTGGACCGCGGCGATGGTGTCCTGGTTCACAAACATGCCCTTGAGCGTGTCGTTCCAAATTGCCCGCACGGTGGCCACGTCACTGGCGTCAACTGCCCTGCCCGCGGACTCGATTGCCTGCTGGTACGGAATTTGCTGGAACCCAGCAGGCGCGTCATCAGGGTTGTAGTACGGCACCCAGGGGGTGTCGGGGTCGGGGGTGAGCCAGAGCACCTGCCCGGGCTGGATCACGCGGACGTGGTTCATCGAGCCGAGGGTTGGGTACGCGCAGAGCCGTTCACCGATCACAGCCTCAACGTCGCCGGGCTCAACGGTATAGGTCAAGGGCGTGCCGTCAGCATCCAATGTCACCTCGCCCTGCGCGAACTCTCGTGCGCCTAGATCTCGGAGTGTCCCCTGGCGCTCCCAATACAGACCGCCGGTGTAGCTGTAGACCTCAGACATGCCGGAGCAGGTTTCCGGCTCGGTAGATTCCAGCGTCGGCGTAGCCTCGGTAACCGGCTCGGCGACAGCCGTGGGAGCGGATGACTTGGACGTCTGGACTGCCGCTGGTGCCGTGGCGGTGCACCCGGCAAGCGCGGCAGTCGTTAGGGCGAGCGCGGCGAGAGTTGTGCTGAGCTTGGCTTTATGTGACATGACGCTCCTGGATTCACGTGACCAATAGCCCACTTGTTGGCAGCTAGCTTAGCCAACCAGGAGAGAGAGAAGGGCTTCAGTCCCTGCAAACATCCCCTCGGTCTATATCTGGGGGCAGCGCTGACTATCGCAGCCAGGGCGGGTGGAGCGCCTTCATTTATTTGCTCGCTGTCGGAGCGAGCATCGGAGGCGGGACAGCGTTGGCCGCGCTGATCGGAGGAGTACTCGTTGTACTCCTTGCTGATCGGAGAGTGAGTCGCCCGCCCGGGGTCCGCGTCCCGCGGTGGAGCCGCAGGGGCCGCCGCTGGGGCAACTGGGCTTTGGCTCGCCGTGGGCGTGGGAAACGCTATGACCTCGTCGACGGGCACGGCATGGTTTCTGTGGTTCGCAGCCGTCGCGGCGATGACGGCCGTTATTGCGGGCTCTGCCGCAAGGGCTCGCTAACCCCACGTCTGAAGCCGGGGGCATGCGCTCGGTAGTTTCCGGTCATTCGCGGGCACGAGCTACGGGCGTAGCAGGATCTTTCCGCTACGGCCTGCGATAAAGTTCGCCCCGCTCGCCTCTCGGGCCTCATCGAACGAGTAGATCTTCTCAATGGGAAGAGTGAGTGACCCTTCGCTGGCGCCTGCGACTAGTTCGCCGAGCAGGGCGGCCCTCTTGGCGGCGTCCATTTCTCCCATGACCTTGCTGCCCCAGAACCCGGTCACCGAGATGCTGTTGAAGATGATGGGCCCGGACGCGATCTCGATGACGGGCGAGTTCATCGCCCCGAACACCACGAGTCGTCCGTTCTCGGCCAGCAGCGACACGATGTCGCCAGCGGCGGATCCGCCGACCGAGTCGATCCCGACGGTGATCGGAGCGCTCGAGGTGATCTCGGCCGCCGTGTCGCGCCATCCGTCGGTGTCCGTGGCGACGACGTTGCCGATGCCTTGGGCCTTCAGCTCATCGATGCCGGCGGCGCGGCGCACCAATCCGAGCACGTTGATGCCGCGGGTCGCGGCGAGCTGGGCCACGAGGCGGCCGACCGCGCCGTTGGCCGCGTTCTGCACCAGCCAGTCGCCTTCGGTGAGGTTGAGCGTGTCGAGGAGGGCGATCGCGCTGAACGGCATCGACACGAGCTGCGCGGCGACCTCGTCCGGCAGGGAGTCGCCGATGGGGATCAGCGACGCGGCCTTGGCGATGAAGTACTCGGCCCAGACGCCGAAAGTGCCCCCGGTGGCGACTCGCTGGCCGATTTCCAGCGCGGTGACACCCTCGCCGAGCGCATCGACCACACCGACGGCCTCGGTTCCCGCGCGGGCGGGGAGCTCGGGCTTGAATCCGTAGCTTCCGCGTACCGTCCACAGGTCGTGGTTGTGGATCGGGCTCAGAAGGGTGCGCACACGCACCTCACCGACTCCCGGTTCCGGCGTGGGCACGTCTTCGACGGTCAAAACCTCGGCCGGGTCTCCGAATTCGTGATGCATGATGGCGCGCATAGCGTTCTCGACTTTCTGCAGTTCTGCGAAGCGGTGGGATGGATGCGGTCAGAGATATAGGGAGATGATCGTTTGAATCTCTTTTTCTGAACCGACCGTTTCACTATGACTCATTCGATCGTCCTGCGTGAGGCCATCAACCATGTTGAGCACTTCGATCTAGGCAGCGGAACCACGAGCACTCTACGATCGAGGTCATGAGCCAGACCGACACTCGCCCTGCACCGGGCACGCGTTTGCGTGGCTATTCTGCCGGCGTGATCCTGCTGCTCGGAGTCCTGATATCCCCACCGTCCTTGCGCTGGTCTTCAACAGCTGGTCTGCACCTGACGCGCAGGCGTACGTGCGTATGGCGTTCGCTCAGGTGGCCGGTTCCATCATCGCCATCGGCACAGTTATGCTGCTCGTCGTTCAGCGCATTGTGCGACGTAGCGCCATCAACAACATCGCGGCGTTCGCGTTCATCGCGGTCTTCGTGATCGCCTGGAACGTGACGAACCTCCAGCGCGCGGCTGACTTCCTCCTCGGCGGCCTCGGGCTGGGAGGGTAATCAGCAAGGACGCCCGAGCCAAGATCGGCGCAGGCAGCAGTACCGGTCATCGCCTGTACTCCGCCCCCACTCGGCACGATGACCCGGCGACCATCGCGGCAGCGATCCGCGGGCACCTGCGTGCGGGCGACAAGTACAGTGCTCTTCGTGAGCTCATCCAGCTCAGCGACAACCTCGTCGCCGAGCATGGCCTTGTGCGCGGAGTGCTCGGCCTCGCCGAGCCCGAGCTGACCGGTGACCGTGCCTGGGATGCCGCCCTGGCTGCTGTGGTCGATCTGCGCCTCAGCGAAGAGGGGCTCCCCGCTCCGGCGTGGGTTCATGCCCCGAGCCGACGTGTCCCCACGCTTCGCACCCTCGACGTCGATCCTGCCGACCCGATCCCGGCGCCGGGAGATGTGCCCGCCGAGTTCCTCGAGCGTGGCGTCCTTGTCTGGCGAGATACGCTGGCGAGCGTCTGAGGGGCGATGCGCTCGATCGCGACGACATCATCTCCGGTCTCCGCGACCTTGTGGGCGAGCTCCATGCGGCTAGTTCTGAGTGATCGAGCGTTCCAGTCGGAAGAGAGCATCGAGCGGCATCTTCAATTCTTCGGCAAGTGTCAACGCGAGCGTGAGCGTGGGCACGTGGACGTCTCGCTCGATCGCGATGATCGTCTGACGGGAAACACCGCACCTGCGGCTCAGCTCCTCCTGCGTGAGGCCGACCGACCGGCGATGCTCACGGAGACTGTTCGCGACGCGCATCGTGACCGTCCATCGCCCTTCGCAGCCAATAAGACACCACAAAACCAATAAGAAGTGCGAGTGGCAGCACCCAGCCCGCGATATGCGGAAAGATGGCGCTCAGCGCGAGCGCAACTGCTGTGAGCACGAGCGCGTCGACAAACGCATCCGCGCGTGCCCGAACGTCAGCCTCGCGTTCGACGCTGCCCGGCTCCATGGAACGCGAGCGACGCTGATTGCGCGTCTTGATGATCATCACCCCAGTAACTGCGAGAACCGGGGTGGCGACCAATGTCGCGATCCGAAGCCACTCGAGATCGAAGCGATCGCCGAGAGAGAGTCCGACGATCATCACAGCCAGCAGCGAGATGGCGGCAACGACGTACTTCCACACGGTCAGTCGGTCCCTTCAAAATGTAATGCGCACTTGACATCTAAGATCGCACGCATCCCGCTTTAATGTCAAGCGGACCTGACATTCAACGTTCGGCATGGTTGTGTCTCGGAATCTCGGTGTGGCTACGACCCTTTGAAGCCGCCGATGGGAAATGCGACATGCAGCTGCATGTCAAACTAGGGCCCATGTCGTATAGGCCGTTTCTCACGGTACCGGCGCTCATCATCGTTGGGGCAGCCGTGGCAGGTTGCGCGCTCATCGACAACCACAGGTTGCTGACGCTCGAGATGGTGGTGGAAGCTGAGTACGAACCGGACGTCAGCACTAATCCTCGAGACGTTACTGCGGAACGATGCGGAACAACATTGGACTGCGTCGAGGCCTATACGACCACCGAAGCGTCCTACTACAAGTTCGGCAGTCGCGAACGCGCCGCTGAGTATGCAGCGACCGTGGACGATGGCTTCGTCGTCCACTACATCGTGATGGATTTTGCGGGCCATGACGTGCCTAAAGAACATCAGCAGTGGGCTATGGAAGCTCTCTCCGGAACGTGGCAGGACTACGAGGGCACCGTCCCCGAGCGGTAATGACTGATGCCGGCGAAGGTGTCTCACACCTCACCGTCTCGATGCCCATGGAAAATGCGACGCACCGGGCGACCGCGTGAGCAGAGGCGCTCTGGATTCGGCGATCGGGCCTCAGTAGTCTTCACCCATGTGCCCATTGCGACATGAGCTTGATCTGCGTCCGGCCGAGACTGTCGCCAAACTGCTCGATGCGACGGGTGACAGAGTGACGTCGGTGGTCCCAGCCGGCTACGAATCGTATGTGCGTATCCTCAATCCGATCGAGCTTCGAGACGGCTCCACTGTCTCCTGGACGGATGTCGTGAGCAGGAACGGAATCGAGCCCCAGGCATGGATGCAGTGGCCTGAGTTCGCGTCCGTTGAAGGCGTTGAGCTTCCGGACGGATACTGGAGGGAACCCGATATGGGGAATTCACCCGTCAGCCTCGTAAAGCCACTCATCAAAGCACTCGAACCGGATCAGAGCACCCACTACTTCGCGTCCTGGGACGGGTATGCCATGGAAATACACGGACCGGCGGTGATGTTCTCGCCGTATCAACGCGAGATGGTGCTCTACTCCGGCACTTTGGTCGATGAGTATCGCGCTCTAGTGCTGCCAACTACGGCGACGGGGCGCGTACCGATGTACTGGTGGCCTTCGGATCGCCACTGGTTCGTCGGTCAGGACATCTACGCGCGAAGCCTCCTCGTCGGCTGCACCCGGAGCACAGCGAAACGGATCCTTGAGGATCCCAATCTTGATGCGTACCCGATCAGCCCTTCAGATACCGTCCTCAACGAAGAGTTTTGACGGGACAGCATCAGCTTGATCGGCTGTCACTTAACCTCGGTATCTCGAAACCCGTCGGATGCGAGGCACCGTCACCGGCGTTGATCGCAGTGGCGGTACGCTCGCGCGAGGTAGCGCGAGCACAGACAGGTTATTGGTTGAGCAGATTCGTTTCAGCGATGAGATCGAGCCGAGACAACAACAAGTCGCCTGCCGCCGCGCTCATGGCCAACGCACTAACTATGATCGCGATCGCGACCCCAATCAGGATCGCGATCTGCATGACGTTGTGTCGCCGTTTCACTGCAACGCCGACGGTCACAATTCCAGTGAGAACGGCGATCACCTGACCGGCGACTGTCGCGAATGCCATACGAATGGCGCTTTCCTCAGTGAGTGGGCCGTAGCTGTTGAACGCTGCGGTGAGTACAAGTGGAACGACGAGAACTCCGAGCAGAAGAATCGCGACTGGCCTGAGCTGAAGAGGACGCTGCGTAGCGCCAACGCGATTCTGCTCTGTGATGGGGGCGCTCATGTGGCCGACCGTAGCAGGGATGGGCTGCGCGAGCTAGGTGTCTCGCAACCTCGGTGTCTCAGAACCCCTGGGTTGTGGGACCCCAGCCGCAACGACCTGATGACTCGACCACGTGTCTCCTAAAAGAAAATCAGCCCGAGCCGCGAGGCGAGCGGGCTGATCGTGATGGATTTAGGATACCGCGCTCATCTCATGAGAGCACCGGAGGCGCCAGCACTATCGGCAGAGTTTCCTGGGTCCAGCTCGGCTGACCAGAACTGCCAACACCATGTTCCGTCGACCCGTCGCGGCTCAGAGATCGCGGGTATCAGCCCCGAGCGGTCGCGGTGATCAGGGAGTGCGCGCGACGCTTCCGCTCGGCCCGCACCTGCTTCTGCGCCCGCTCCATCGCCGTCTTTGGATCAACGACCGGACGCTCGATGTAGTTCGGTCGTGCGTTGTTCAACTTGATCTTGCCCATGTCGTCACCTCCTCCCCACGGCTAAAGAAGTGGGGAGGAATCAACCCTCGATGAGTGAACTCGCAGTTATCCGACAACCAGCGCTTCCCCGATGGCCACGTTCGTGATGAGCAGGACGATCAGTGTGATGGCTAGCCCAATCGTCGGGATAACCCAGGCTTCTTGTAGCCGGGATCTCAGGAGGAAGTATGTAGCGATCGTGAGAACAAGGACGACTAGATCAACCATCCAGAATCCCCGTGTCGCGACTTCGAGGACTGGATAGTTGCAGCGATCCTCACATCCAGCTACTCCGAGGGTCCTAGAAAGGACGAGACCTGCCCCAGCGATCGCGACGATGACCTGTAGCCCTGTGAGCATGTCACCGAGCTGATGTATTGAGCGGCGCTGTTCATTCATGGCAAGTTTCCGCCGATCAGTTAAAAGCGTCCTGCGAGCTTCTCTAGTCTCCGTCCCCGCCCGAGGCCCCGTCGTCGGCGATGGGTTCCCCCTGATCCGGGTGGACGACTGAAGCGGTAGCGCCTCCGGCACGCAGGTTCGCCGCATCGAGGGCGCGATCGATCGCGGCCTCTGTCTCGGGATCGACTCTTGGCTCGTTCATGGTCATGTTGACCGCCACCTTTCAGCTGCTCCGGTTGTCCAGAGCGTACTGTTGCACCCAGCCTCGCGCTAGAGAGCCAGAGCCTCAACCTGATGTGGCGCCTTTTTCATGGTTCCTCCGAGTTCAACTGTGCACCGGCTCGCCCGACGCGCATCACTACATCGTCTTCCGGTCAGTGCGGCTGCATGCTGAACGACCGGCCGAACCGGGGAGCGGCGCATATTCATCAACCGCAGTTACTGGCGTGCGTGCGTGCGCTGTCTAGGGTTGGCAGCCAGAGCAGCAGGTCGGGGAGCGCGGCGTACGCGGCGAGCCCGTGGGTGACGTCCGGGTACCGATGGAAGGTCACATCCGTTTGTTGTGAGCAGAGGAGCGTGACGTATTCTTCGGTCGCACTGGGTAGCACCAGTTCATCGGCTTCGCCTTGACCGACGAACACGGGAACGGTCAGCGGTTGAGCGCCTGCGCTGTTCTCCTGGAGCAGGCTCTTCCACGGCTGCGTGGTGGCCGGATCGCTGGTGACGTACCCGCCCACGAGGGGATCTGCGATCGTATGCAGCTCTTTGGTCTGCGTGAGCAGGCAGAGTTCGGCCATGTCCGGCGTGGCCTTCGCGCCGGCCGGGGTGAGGATCGCCGTGATCTCGTCAGAGGTGTATCGATCTGCATAGGCGACCGTGTAGGCGGGGATCGCGAGCGAAGCGATCGTGACTCCGGAGAGGTTCACGATGTCGTCGGTCATCAGCGCGTTCAGGTTGGCTGCAGGGGCAGCGACCGCCACACCCTCGACTTCGAGCTCCGGAGCGTACGAAGCGGCCCGTTGTGCGGCGAACAGAACTGCCTGCCCACCCTGGGAGTGTCCCCATAGAACGAGACGGCCGCTCGCGTCGACACCGTCGATCTGGCCAGTGGCGCGCACGATATCTAACACGCTGTTCGACTCCGGAACGCCCAGGAGATACGACGATTCTCCTTCCACTCCGAGGCCCGGATAGTCGGTCGCGGCGATCGCGTACCCCTCGGCCAGTAGCTCGTGCATCCCCTCGATGTACTGGAATGGGTCGAGACCGAGGGAGGGCGCGCATTTCGCCGCCGCCCCGGTCGTTGGATGGGCCCAGGAGATCACTGTTCGGCCGCCGTCCGGTGCCGGACCATCGGGAACGATCACGACGCCGGAGACGGGGATGTCTTCGCCCGCGAGGTTCTGCGAGTGATAGATCACCCGCCACGCGCTCGATCCGGCAGGAGCGCTCAGAATCGGCTCTGTGCGGATGATCGTGCCGGGATCGCCGTGAGGAACGGGGGAGGGCAGGGCATAGAACGCCGGGTCAGTTCGGAGGTCGGCTTGGCCCTCGAGGTCTCGTCGTGCGAACTCCGCTGCGGCGAGGCCGAGCACCACGATGAGGACGATCCCGATGATCAGGAAGGTCCGTCGTGCTCGTCGCGGCCGACGGGTATGCGCCGTGGGCGCGCCAGTTCGCATAGAGACTGTCTAGCGCATGCGGTCGCGGCGGGGTGAAACAATTTCTGGAGACTGTGTTGATTCGCCGCTGACCTAGTCGGAACCTGTCCTCAGTCGCCGGTGCTCGTTCTCGACGCGGTCGGGATTTCTGCTGCTTCGGTCTCACGTGGCGCGTCTATGCTGAGCCCGCTGGCCGGGCCGCCGAGTGCGCGGAGGGCATACAGAATCGTCGCGAGATCGACGAACTCTTGGATGAGGGCCCCGGCGACTGCCGGGATAACCCCGGTCATCGCGATGATCATGAGGGCTACGCTCAGCCCGATGCCGATCCAGATCGCGGCGAGGGCCACACGAAGAGTATGTCGCGCGATTGAGACGGCGTCGACGACCCTGGTGAGGGAATCGATGAGGATGACGGCATCGGCGGCGTCCCCGGCGGCGGTCGCCCCCCTCGCGCCCATGGCGATACCGATATCGGCTGCGGCGAGCACGGGTGCGTCGTTGACTCCGTCGCCGACCATCATCATTGGTCGTGGACGGAGTTCGGCTGCGAGACGTACCTTCTCCGGGGGCAGGAGCTCAGCGTGAACGTCATCGACACCCACCTGGTGACCGATCGACTCCGCCGTTGGCTGAGCATCACCGGTGAGCATCATGAGACGTTCGACGCCGTTTTCCCGCAACCAAGAGACGACAGCAGATGCTTCAGGTCGGGCAGCGTCGGCAAGCACGAGGGCCCCGGCAAACTGACCGTCAATTGCAACATAGGCCGCGGCTTCTCCGATGCCAAGCGTCGTACGCACCGTATCTGGAGCGAGGGCCGAGATGTATGCAGGTTTGCCGACGACAACGGTGCGGCCCTCGATGATGGCCGTTACGCCGTTCGTCGCGACCTCACGCGCTTCGTCCGCAGCATGCAGCGTGAGGCCCCGAGCGGTAGCGGCCGCGCGGATCCCGTCCGCAAAGACGTGCGACGAGTACTGCTCAGCAGAGGCTGCAAGCATCAGAAGCTCATCAGCGCCGACGCCGGGGGCGGGGCGAACGTCAACGAGAGTCGGTCTGCCCTCGGTGAGTGTGCCGGTCTTGTCGAACGCGGCGGATCGCACTCGCGCCAGGTGCTCGATTACCGCACCGCCCTTCAGGATCACCCCGGCTTTTGCCGCCCGGGAGAGCCCGCCCAGGAAAGCGACGGGAGCGGCGATGAGAAGTGGGCACGGGGTTGCCAGTACGAGCACTTCGGCGAATCGAGTCGAATCTCCCGAGATCGTCCAGGCTGTGCCAGCAAGTACGAGAGCGATGGCGGTGAAGGGGATTGCGAATCTATCGGCGAGACGCACCACCGGGGCACGTGAACTCTCAGCAGCGTGGACGAGCGCAACGATTTGTTGGTACTGACTGTCGTCGCTTCGTCGGACTGCTCGAATCCGCACCGCTTCGGACCCATTGATCGCGCCTGAGAGCACCTCGCCACCAGCCTCGCGGGTCACTGGCATGCTTTCTCCGGTGAGTGACGACTCATCGAAGGTCCCTGAGTCGCTGAGCAGCATGCCGTCCACCGGCACGATCTCCGCAGGGCGCACGAGTAAGACATCGCCGATCGTGACGGCATCCACGGGGACATCCTGCACATCACCAGAATCAGGCCCATGCGGATGCTTGACGACGTGCGCTATGCGCGGCGAGCGATCCAGCAGCGCCGACAGGTCGCGCTTCGCGCGGCGGCCCGCGAAATCCTCAAGCGCTTCTCCGCCCGAGAGCATCAGGACGATAATGAGCGCCGCGACATACTCCCCGACTGCAAGCGTCGCGACCATCGCTACCACCGCCAGGATGTCGAGGCCGACGTGCCCGCGGATCACATCCCGCACCATCTTCACTAGCGTCCATACGACGAACGCCCCGACATACGCAGTCGCAGCCCATCTCCCTGCCGTGTCTTCGCTCGTGGCATGGAGAACGGCCACGCCAGCGAAGACAACGACCGTGAGGATGATCGCGGGATACCGCCACAGCACACCGAGGAATTGCATGGGCCTAGCATCCCGCAGACTTGCAGTCTCCGCCAGGACGGCTACTCGAGAGTGCTCGAGGATAGAGCGTGCTGCCTTTGATGTCCCCCAGGTTAGCTGCGGCCTGGCAACTAGAGCGCGACAAAGAAAAGACCCCGCCGGATGGCGAGGTCTCGTCTTTGTGAGCTGAGGGATCAGCGTCCGGCGCCCTCCAGGGATCCGGTGACCTCGAGCTGCGCCTTGCCTGTCTCATCAGCGGGATCCGGTTCGTAGATCACGCACTGCACCAGGCGGTCGTTCGCCTGGGTCCAGGTGTCTTCAGTGGGAGTCAGCCACCAGAAGTCGAGGGCGGATTCGTAGTAGTCGAACCCGACGAAGTCGTTGAATGCCGGGACGCACTGGGCTTCAACCTCGGCGGTGATCTCTTCTTCGCTCGGCAGGTCACCGTCTGCAAGCTCGAACTCGAAGAACACCTCGTCCGCGTGCGGTTCAGTGCACGGCACGACATCGGCATCGGAGATCTCTCCGTCGGTGTCGCTGGCGGGCATGCAGTCGCCGACCTTCAGCGCGAAGATGTCGATTGTCGACTCCTCGGTGACGTTCCCCTTGTCGTCGCGCTCGGCGTCGCCGCCGCCAAAGATGCCGCTCAGCGCGCTGCATCCGGTCAGTGCGAGGCTTAACGCGACAGCCGTGCCGGCCAAAGCCAGCGCGCTACGTGTGCGCATTCTCATGATTTGTGTCCCCTCCAAGGATCGTCATTCGGTCGCGGATGAAATCCTCGCCACAGGGAACGCTACTTCAGCGCGAATCTATGCCGCAACTTTGAAATTGCAATCGAAAGGCTGTACGCACTTAGCTTTCCAGATCATCGACGCCCGGCATCCAACTCGAACCAGGACGTCCCCATTTTTGCTTGCGTGCGATCTTCTGCACCGTCTTCCAATCGCCGTCGGAAAGTCGGTCCACGTAGAGGATGCCGTCGAGGTGATCGAATTCATGCTGCATGATGCGCGCGCGCCAGCCGTCGACCTCGATGCGCACCGGCGCGCCGTCCAGGTTGAGGCCGGTCACGAGCACGCGCTCGGCGCGGCGCAGCGGGAAGCGCTCACCGGGGAAGGAGAGGCATCCTTCGGATTCTTCGTCGGGATCGGGTTCACCAGGCTCGGGCGGCGACATCCAGAGCACGGGGTTGATCAGCACGCCGCGCCACGGCTGATCTTCCTCATCGGGGTAGGAATACGTGTAGATGCGCAGCGGCACGCCGACCTGCGGGGCGGCAAGACCCACGCCGGGAGCCGTGTCCATGGTCTCGTACATGTCGGCTACAAGGGTGCGGATCTCATCGTTGATCTCTTCGACGACGGATGCGGGGGAGTGCAGGACAGGATCGCCCATGATGCGAATCGGTAGAACGGCCACGCCACAACCCTACTGTGTTGCCTGTGCCAGGTAATGTTTTCCGTGTGAGTGCGAGCGTGTGGACTACAGCGGCTGATGTCGGCGACCAGCTCGTCGGTGCATTTGCGAACCCAGGGCTGCTCCTTGGCATCCCGCTGGCTCTCGCCGGCGCTGTGTTCATGTCATTCGGTGCGCAATATCAGCACAGGGGCGTAGAGAAGGTCGAGCGTCTCAGCGGCGCAGCCGGAACCACCGGTCTCAGCTTCGAGCAGCTCAAGCGGTTGCTGACTCGACCCTCTTGGCTTGTCGGCACTCTGATGCTTTTTCTGGCGATCGTCTGCCAGCTCGCTGCGCTGTCGTTCGCGCCATTGATCGTCGTGCAACCGCTTGGTGCGATCGCGCTCGTGATCACGACGCTGCTGAACGCGCACATTTCAGGACACACTCCGACCAAGAAGTCTCTCATTGCTATCGGCGCCTGCGTCGGCGGCATCTTCATCTTCGTGTTCTTCGCGGCGATCTTCGCGACAGAGCAGGAGATCAGCGATCGGCAGCTCTTCACGATCCTCGCGATACTGCTGGTCGTGATCATCGTGCTCGGAGGATGCTGGCTGATCCTTCGCCACCGCATGCGCGCGCTCTTCTATGTTGTCGGCGCTGGCATTCTCTACGGATTCGTAGCGACCCTGGCTAAGGCTGTCATCGAGAGAGTGAAGGCGGAGGAATTCGAATGGGTGACGCTGGTCTGCGTGATCGCACTCGTCGCCGCATCAGCAGTGGGCGCCTACTTCGTGCAGACCGCGTACAGTTCCGGACCGCCGGATCTCGTCATCGCAGGGCTCACCGTCGTTGATCCGATGGTGGCGGTCCTGATTGGGATGCTCGTGCTCGGCGAAGCCTCTGCGGCGCCGGGCTGGGTACTGATCTGCTTCGGAGTAGCCGGGGCGATCGCCGTCTGGGGTGTCATCTGGTTGGCTCGCTACCACCCCCAGGTGCTGAGCGAGAGCCAGGATCTCGGAATCAGCCGGGGGAGCAATGACTCTGCGGGGACGCCTTCGACAGACTCGGGCGCTGAGTGCGACTCAGGTGCCGAGAACCGCCCAGGAAACGGACCGGAACACGGCTACGGCCCTGGCGTCGAGCGCAGCGATCAGTAACCCTGGTCGATGAGGTCTTCGGAAACCTCAGCGGCGGCAGCCTGATCGACGAAGAAGATCGTGCGCTTGCGCCCCTTGGCGCCCGCGGCAGGCACGCTGGTGTAGCTCGCACCGGCAAGAGCAAGACCCAGCGCTGAAGCCTTGTCCGCGCCGGTGAGCACCAGCCAGACCCGCTTGGACGAGTTGATCACCGGACGGGTGAGTGTCACTCGCTCCGGCGGCGGCTTGGGGGAGTCGCGCACAGGCAGTGCCGCAGCATCCGTCTCGGTGACTTCCGAACGATCAGGGAACAGCGAGGCGATGTGCCCGTCAGGTCCGACGCCGAGGAAACACACTGCGAACGACGGCCACGGGTGCTCATCCGTGCCGTACTTCGCCAACTCGGCGACGTACGCGTCGGCAGCCTCGTCAAGCGTCAGTCCGCTGTCTGCCGCTGCAACCTCGTGCACGTTCTCGGCCGGAAGGTCGATATGGTCCAGCAGCGCCGCACGCGACTGCAGCGCGTTGCGATCCGCGTCGTCAGCGGCGACGAATCGCTCGTCGCCCCACCAGAAATGCACCAGCGACCAGTCGATCTTGCTCGTCTTCGGGTGCACAGCGACCGCGCGGAGAACCGCGCCGCCCATCGAGCCGCCGGTGAGGGCGATGTGTGCGATTCGACCGTTCTTCGTGCGCGCTTTGACGCGCGTGAGGAATCGGTCTGCGACCCGTGCCGCGAGGGCGGCGGGGGTTCGCTCGACGACGACCAGTTTCTCAGCGGATGATGGCGGCATGCCGTTCACTCTCCAGTCTCGGGCGGACCCAGCTTCTCCCAGCCCTCAGTGATCACTCGACCGTACAGGACGTCGGGGTCGAGGCGCCGGAGCTCCTCGGCCAGGCACTCGCGCAGGGTGCGACGAGGAAGGTGCAGTTCATGATCAGGCTGGCCCGGCTGTGTGAGCACCGCCACGCTGGATTCCGGTCGCTCCAGCAGAATATCGCCGCTCGCTCGGGTCAGCCGCACCGACTTGATGCCAGCATCCCAGTGCGATGGGTCCTCGTACTGCCAGCGCACCGGCACATCCAACGACAACCGCAACCATGCAGCGAGCAACGCGGTGGAGGGGGATGCCGCAGCGCCCAGAACCTCCGCGGCCGTGATCGTCTCGAAGGGAGGCTGGTCAAGCACCGCTGCGAGCTGCTCGCGCCAGTGTGTGAGACGCGTCCATGCCAGATCGGTGTCGCCCGGTGCATGGGTCCTGCCGAGCAGTGCGAGTCGATCGCGCACATCTGGAGTGGTTGCGGCATCCGTGATGCGGCGCTGCGCGATGCGGCCCAGCGGCGAATTTGCCGGATCGATCGGTGCGTCCTCCGGCCACCATGCGACAACAGGTGCATCTGGCAACAGCAATCCGGTGACGAGGCTTTCCTCGTTGCTGGCTGCCGCGCCGTAGGCACGCAGGACAACGACCTCGCTCGCTCCAGCATCCCCACCGACACGGATCTGTGCGTCGAGGTGAGAGTCTCCATCGCCAGTGGTCAGCACGATGACACGCATCGGGTGCTCGCGAGAAGCATCGTTGGCTGCATCGATAGCGGCCTCGGCCACACCGTTGCGCGCAGAGATGATGAGCGTAAGCACGCGTCCGAGTGCGACAGCGCCGCCCTCTTCGCGTACCTTGACGAGATGTTTTGCGACCTGGCTGACGGTCGTATCGGGAAGGTCGATGATCACGGTCGTCTCCAGACGCGTCCGTCGCGGGCAAGGAGGGCATCAGCGGATGCCGGTCCCCAGGAACCGGGGGCGTACTGCTCCAGCGGACCACCGACAGCTGCCCAGTACTTCTCTACCGGGTCGAGGATCTTCCAGCTCAGCTCCACCTCCTCATGACGGGGGAACAGCGGCGGATCGCCCAGCAGCACGTCGAGAATGAGCCGCTCATAGGCTTCGGGACTCGCTTCGGTGAACGCATGGCCGTAACCGAAGTCCATCGTCACATCGCGCACGTTGGTGCCGGCGCCAGGAACCTTCGAACCGAAGCGGATCGTGACGCCCTCATCGGGCTGCACGCGGATCACGAGCGCGTTCTGACCGAGTTCCGCCGCGTTGCTGCGGCCGAACAGATGCTCAGGTGCGCGGTTGAAGACCACGGCGATCTCGGTCACTCGGCGCCCAAGACGCTTGCCGCTGCGCAGGTAGAAGGGCACGCCCGCCCACCGACGGTTCGCGATCTCCAACTTGATCGCTGCGTACGTCTCGGTGACAGACTCAGGGTTCATGCCGTCTTCGCCGAGGAAGCTATCGACCTCTTGACCGCCCTGCCAGCCACCTGCGTACTGCCCGCGGGCAGTGGCCAGAGACAGGTCCTCAGGCAGCTTCACCGCAGCGAGCACCTTCTCCTTCTCGGCGCGCAGGTGCTCTGCGGAAAGGCTGATGGGCTCTTCCATCGCGGTGAGCGCCAGCAACTGAAGCAGGTGATTCTGGATGACATCACGCGCCGCACCGATGCCGTCGTAGTATCCGGCACGACCGCCAACACCGATGTCCTCGGCCATGGTGATCTGCACGTGGTCGACGTAGTTTCGGTTCCACAGCGGCTCATACAGCTCGTTCGCGAAGCGCAGCGCCAGAATGTTCTGCACTGTCTCCTTGCCGAGGTAGTGGTCAATGCGGAAAATGGAGTCCGCGGGGAACGCCACCTCTAGCGCCTCGTTCAGGGCACGAGCCGAGTCCAAGTCGTGACCGAATGGCTTCTCGATCACCACGCGACGCCACTGATCCTCGCCGCGGTCCTCGCCGACGAGCCCGGAGTCCTTGAGCTGCTTGGCCACGAGCGGGAACGCCTTCGGCGGAATCGACAGATAATAGGCGTGATTGCCCATCGTGCCACGTTCCACATCGAGCTTTTCGACGGTCTCGCGCAGCTTCGCGAACGACTCCGGGTTGTCGAACTCACCGGAGACGAAGCGGATGCCCTGCAGCAGCTGCTGCCAGGTCTCCTCGCGGAACTCAGTGCGCGCGTGCTCCTTCACCGCTTCGTAGACGACCTGGGCGAAGTCCTGGTCTTTCCAGTCACGGCGGGCGAAGCCGACCAGTGCGAATCCAGGGGGCAGAAGCCCCCGGTTCGCGAGGTCGTATACCGCGGGCATGAGCTTCTTGCGCGACAGGTCACCGGTCACACCGAAGATCACCAGCGCGCTGGGACCTGCGATGCGATTGAGGCGACGGTCGTCGGGGTCGCGCAGCGGGTTGTGGCCGCGTGATACGGGAACGGTCATCGGCGGGGGTTTCTCCTACGGACTACTTCTGGGCGGCTTCGAACAGGGCGAGCACATCGGCCGAGTCATCCGTGATCGTGAGAGACACGACAGGACGACCATGCTCGGCGAGCACGCCGGCATCGCCGGCGGCCTGTGCCTGGATGAGCTGACCGAAGGTGAACGGGCGCTCCGGGATCTCGAGATCCACGTCGGTGCGCTCGAGGATCTGCAGGAAAACACCCTGCTCGGGTCCGCCCTTGTGATACTGACCGGTCGAGTGCAGGAAGCGCGGGCCCCAGCCGAACGTGGTCGGTCGACCGGAGTCGGCCGCGACCAGCT
Source organism: Microbacterium sp. Y355 (assembly GCF_059445345.1). NCBI lineage: Bacteria > Bacillati > Actinomycetota > Actinomycetes > Micrococcales > Microbacteriaceae > Microbacterium > Microbacterium sp. Y355. Next base: position 330,271 of record NZ_JCAIUD010000001.1, read on the forward strand.
CGCGCAGGCCCTGTAGCTGCGGCAACTCAAGGCGATTCACGTATGCCTGGATCGAGACGTAGCCGTCCTCGGGCAGCTGTGCCCACAGGGCATCCATCACTGCCTCGATGTTGCCAGATGCGGCCAGAGCCGGGTCGGAGACCCGAACTTCGATGCCGTTCTCGACGAATGCCGGTGCGGTCGGTTCCGGACGAGCATCCAGCAGACCGCGAGTAGCGATCTTGGCTGATTCGACGTCTGGCTGATCGAAGGGATTGATCCCGAGCAGATAGCCGGCGATCACCGTGGCATACTCCCAGACCAGCAAGCTCGCGCCGAGCGAGCCACTGACGAGGATCTCGCCCTGGTGACGTTCGCGCAGGTGGAACTCGTTCGCGTCGTCGACCAAGCGCACGATCTGAAGATCGGCAGGGACGTTCTCGATCTCAGGGGAGACCGGAAGCAGAACGACCGGAAGGATGCCGGTGCCCTCCTTGCCGGTGGATTCTGCGATGAGCTGTTCGATCCAGTCCGGGAGGCCCTTGATGTGCGTGCCGTCTGTGACCAGGCCGAGCTTGTCACGGCGCGGGTTGGTGGCAGCGATCGCAGCGCCGAGACGCAGCGCAGGGTTGTCTGCCCGATCAACGGCGACCTGCAGCAACGTCGCCTCAGCCTCATTGAGAAGCTCGTCGATGTCGACGCCGGCGAGTCCGGAGGGAACCAGACCGAATGCCGTCAGAGCGGAATAGCGTCCCCCGACATTCGGGTCGGCGTTGAACACGCGGTAACCGTCCGCACGCGCGGCGACATCGAGCGGTGAGCCGGGATCGGTCACCACGACGATGCGTTCAGTCGGGTCGATGCCGAGGTCGCGGAAAGCCGCCTCGAACGTACGCTTTGCCGAGTCGGTCTCGACCGTGGAGCCCGACTTGGATGACACGACGAGAACGGTCGCTGCAAGGCCTTCATCGAGCGCCGAGAGCACCTGTCCAGGGGCAGTTGAGTCGAGGATCGTGAGCGCGATACCAGCTGTCTGGGAGATGACCTCCGGAGCGAGTGATGATCCGCCCATGCCGGCGAGGACCACACGATTCACGCCCTTGGCGTGGAGTTCGTCTCGCAGCGCGTTGATCTCGGCGACCAGCGGGCGGGAGACCGAGACGGCCTCGATCCAGCCGAGACGCTTCGATGCTTCTTCCTCTGCAGCTTCGCCCCAGAGAGTTGCATCGAACCCCGTGATGCGGGAAGCGATGAGGTCGCCGACGAGGCGGGGTACGACCTCATCGATCGCGACCTTGGCCGCGCCAGAGGCGTGGATCGAGAAGGTCATCGCTGTGCCTCGAGCCCCTTGGCGACCTGGGTCAGCAGGTCATGCCAGGAATCGATGAACTTGGCGACTCCCTCATCCTCGAGAACCTGGGTGACATCAGCAAAGTCGATGCCGACTTCGGCGAGCCCGGCGAAGACTGCACGTGCCTCTTCGTAGCCACCCGTGATCGTGTCGCCGGTGATAACACCGTGGTCGAAGGTCGCCTCAAGCGTCTTCTCCGGCATCGTGTTCACGACGCCCTGCGCGACAAGCTCCGTCACGTAGAGGGTGTCGGGCAGTGCCGGGTCCTTGACGCCGGTCGAGGCCCACAGTGGCCGCTGCAGGTTCGCGCCAGCATCCAGAAGTGCCTTGGCGCGGTCACTTGCGAAGGTCTGCTCGAACAGCTCGTAGGCGAGACGCGCGTTGGCGAGTCCTGCCTTGCTCTTGAGCGCGAGGGCGTCGTCGGTGCCGATGGCCTCAAGACGCTTGTCTGTTTCGGAGTCCACACGCGACACGAAGAACGACGCGACCGAGTGGATGCTCGACACGTCGATGCCAGCAGCCTTCGCGGTCTCGAGACCCGTGAGATAAGCCTCGATGACCTCGGCGTAGCGCTCCAGGCTGAAGATCAACGTGACGTTGACGCTGATGCCAGCGCCGATTGCCTGAGCGATCGCGGGGAGGCCGGCCTTGGTGGCGGGGATCTTCACGAGCAGGTTCGGACGGTCGATCTTCGCCCACAGTTCCTTGGCCTGGGCGACAGTGTTGTCCGTGTCATGTGCGAGGTCGGGGGAGACCTCGATCGAGACACGACCGTCGACATGACCGGACGCTTCCCATACCGGGCGGAAGACATCGAGCGCTGCCGCAACGTCCTGAGTCGTCGCAGCGAAGACAGCTTCCTCCGCTGTGGCGCCGGAGGCGGCGAGCTCGGTGACCTGCGCGTCGTATGACGTGTCATCCGGGTTCGTGATCGCGTTCGCGAAGATCGTCGGGTTCGTCGTGACGCCGGTGATGTTGCGGGACTCGATCAGCTCAGCGATGTTGCCAGAGTTGATGCGGGTGCGCGAGAGGTCATCGAGCCAGATGCTGACGCCGGCGTCGTGAAGCTGAGAAGTCGGGGTGCTCATGCGTTCTCCTTGATTGTCTCGCGTGCCGCCTCGACGACGGCCTCGGCGGTGATGCCAAACTGCTGGAAAAGGGTTTTGTAATCTGCTGATGCGCCGAAGTGGTCGATCGCGACGGAACGGCCATTGGTGCCGACGATGCCGTGCCAGGTCAGGGATGATCCTGCCTCGACCGAAACGCGCGCCGTGATGGACTTCGGGAGCACCGACTCGCGGTACGCGGCATCCTGCTCGTCGAACCACTCCAGTGACGGAGCAGAGACGACGCGGGCGTTGATGCCCTCGCTCGCGAGTGTCGTGCGTGCGGCGACAGCAAGCTGCACCTCAGAGCCCGTCGCGATCAGAATGACGTCAGGCGTGCCGTTCGGGGCCTCCGCGAGCACGTAGGCGCCCTTGGAAGTGTTGGCGGCAGAAGCGAAGACTTCACCGGATGCTGCGTCATCGCCACGCTCGAACACCGGAATGTTCTGACGGGTCAGGGCGATACCTGCGGGGCCGCCATTGCGGCGCAGCAGCTCGAGCCATGCAGCCGAGGTCTCGTTCGCGTCGGCCGGGCGCACCACCGTGAAGTTCGGGATCGCACGCAGTGTTGCGAGCTGTTCGATCGGCTGGTGTGTGGGGCCGTCTTCGCCGAGTGCGACGGAGTCGTGCGTCCAGACGTAGATGCTCGGGATGTTCATCAGGGCTGCGAGGCGCACTGCGGGGCGCATGTAGTCGCTGAAGATCAGGAACGTTCCGCCGAAGGCGCGGGTCGGGCCATGCAGCACGATGCCGTTGATGATCGCGCCCATGGCGTGCTCGCGGATGCCGAAGTGCAGCACCCGTCCGTACGGGTTGCCAGACCACTCGTGCGTGGACCACTGGGTCGGGATGAACGACGGTGCATTCTTGATCGTCGTGAGGTTCGACTCGGCGAGATCAGCAGAACCGCCCCAAAGCTCGGGCAATTCTGCGGCAAGTGCGTTGATGACCTGACCTGATGCTGCGCGGGTGGAGACCTCCTTGCCGGCCTCGAACACAGGCAGTGCGGCGTCGATGTCGGAGGGCAGCTCATGTGCCTCAAGCCGGTCGAGCAGTGCCTTGCGCTCCGGATTCGCAGCGGCCCAGGCATCGAACGACTTCTGCCAGGCTGCACGCTCTTCTGCCGAGCGAGCCGCGAGGGCGCGGGTGTGCTCGATCACGTCGTCGGCGACAGCGAAGTTCTGCTCAGGGTCGAAGCCGAGCACCTTCTTCGTGGCGGCGAGTTCGTCAGCACCGAGAGCGGAGCCGTGGATCTTGCCCGAGTTCTGCTTGCCGGGCGACGGCCAGCCGATGATGGTCTTGAGGACGATCAGCGACGGCTTCGAGGTCTCGCCCTTGGCGGCCTCGATCGCGGCGTGCAGTTCGGCGACGTCTTCGACGTACTCGCCAGTCTTCTTCCAGTCGACCGTGATGACCTGCCAGCCGTAGGACTCGTAGCGAGCTGCGACATCTTCGGTGAAGGCGACGTTCGTGTCATCTTCGATCGAGATCTGGTTCGAGTCGTAGATCGCGATCAGGTTGCCCAGTTCCTGGTGCCCGGCGAGCGAAGAGGCCTCGCTGGTCACGCCTTCCTGCAGATCGCCATCGCCGGCGATCACGTACACGAAGTGGTCGAACGGGCTGGAGCCAGCCGCGGTCTCGGGGTCGAACAGGCCGCGCTCGTAGCGGGCAGCGTATGCGAAGCCGACGGCAGAGGCGAGCCCCTGCCCAAGCGGGCCGGTGGTGATCTCCACACCCTTGGTGTGGCCGTACTCGGGGTGTCCTGGTGTCAGCGAGCCCCAGGTGCGCAGCGCCTTGAGGTCGTCGAGCTCAAGGCCGAAGCCGCCCAAGTAGAGCTGCACATACTGCGTCAGAGACGAGTGGCCGACCGAGAGGATGAAGCGGTCGCGGCCCAGCCAATCAGTGTCAGTCGGGTCATGGCGCAGCACCTGCTGGTAAAGCAGATAGGCGACCGGGGCGAGGCTCATCGCCGTGCCTGGGTGGCCGTTGCCGACCTTCTCCACGGCATCCGCCGCAAGAAGTCGGGCGGTGTCCACCGCACGTCGATCGATTTCAGCCCACTGGAGTTCCGTCACGGTCATGCCCTTTCCAACAACTACGAGGGCGCCCGAATTCCCCTGGCGCCTCCGCATCGTCACGGACAGGTGCACAGCGCCGGGCGCGCGAGTGATTTTCAGCATAGCGGGGTGAGAGCAACCAACAAATGCGTCTTACGTTGTGAGTCGTCCGGTTTGCTTGTCGTAGACTGAAAGGGTTGTCGTTGGTGTGTGCTGAGGAGGCGATTGTTATCTCGACCATGTCGCAGACGACGGCGGTGAAACGTCCGATTGCTAAGACGATCAAGGCGTACGTGTCGCTGACTAAGCCCCGCGTGCTTGAGTTGCTTCTCGTTTCCACCGTGCCGGTCATGTTTCTCGCCGAAGGCGGGATGCCAAATCTCTGGCTCGTGCTCGCCACTGTCATCGGCGGTTCGCTGAGCGCCGGCTCTGCAGCGTCGTTCAATATGTACCTTGACCGGGACATGGACGCGCACATGCACCGAACCGAGAACCGACCGCTCGTGACCGGCGAGATCTCGCCGCGCGCGGCGCTGATCTTCTCCTGGGTTCTCGCCGTGGCATCCACGGTTTGGCTATTCGCAACCACCAACTGGCTGACAACGACACTGTCCGTCGCGGCGATCTTCTTCTACGTCGTCATCTACACGATGATCCTCAAGCGCCGCACCGAGCAGAACATCATCTGGGGGGGCATCGCTGGATGCTTCCCGGTCGTGATCGGCTGGTCTGCAGTCACCGGAGATATCGCGTGGCCGGCAATCGTGTTGTTCGCGCTTATCTTCCTGTGGACGCCTGCGCACTACTGGCCACTGTCGATGAAGTACCGCGACGACTACGAGGGCGCGGATGTTCCGATGCTCGGCGTCACGCGTAACGCTTCTCAGGTCGGCCTTCAGGTGATTCTGTACGCGTGGGCCACGCTGGCCTGCTCGCTGCTGCTGATCCCGATTGCCGGCATGGGCCTGGTCTACACGGTTTCTGCTGTCGTCTTCGGCGGATGGTTCATCTATGAGTCACACCGCCTGTACAACGAGGCGGTGCGTGGAACACAGCCGCGTCCGATGCGGGTGTTCCACGCCTCCATTACCTACTTGACGCTGATCTTCGTTGCCGTGGCGGTCGACCCGCTGCTTCCGTTCTGATCCTCGGCGTCGTTCTCGACGTCCACTGAATCAGCAGCAGCGACATCTTCGGCGTCGATCGCTGAGTCGGTCGGAGCGTTATCAGCAGATGAATCCGCCGTCCAGTCGATCGGCTCCACGACTACAGGCGTCGGGGCAGGCAGCAACGCCTTCACAGCGCTCAGTGCGAGTGTGAGCAGGATGCCGATGATGCCAGCGCCGAGAAGTGCGGCACCGACGACGATGAGGGGCTGCCCGACATAGACCTCGACGCCGGTGGCTGTTCCGTCCAGCAAGGCGGAGGTCATCGCCGTGCTCTGGCTGTTGATGATCCAGCCGCCGACACCGGCGGACGCGAGGGACAGAACGAGAAGCAGCCAGTACGAAATGTTGCGGGTGAGAGATTTCATGTCTGTGAGTCTCACCCTGGACCCAATGCGAACGCCCTGCGCCCGCTATGCGCGACCTGTGCGAGTGGGTAATTGTGGCTCGAATTTCGCGCAAATCCGAGCCACACGCGCCCACTCGATCAGGGGTCAGCGCTTTAGGTGCAGAACCATCGCCGTGTATGCAGCGGCCGACAGCGCCGCCAACACCATGTGGATGCCGACCAGGATCTCTGGCAGTCCGTCACGTGCCTGCCAGATGCCGACGCCGATCTGCACCAGGATCGCGAGGACAAGCACCAACAGCCAGCGTCGGGGCTCCAGCCGCAGAACCCACGCTGCGATGGTCAGCCCTGCGACGAGGACGGCGAGGATATAGCCCGGCCAGGAGTGCACGTGCGCGAGGACCGTTGCGTCGAAACCGTCGCGGATCACGTTCGCGTCACCCGAGTGCGGTCCCGAGCCGGTGGTGAGGACCCCGAAGAAGATGGTCGCGGCGAGTGCCAGGCCGGTCACATGAGCGAGCACGGCGAACCACACCGGCACGGCGCGCTTGCGAGGGGCGTCAGACTGGCGCATCCGAACCAGGAACGCTGCGGTGACGCACACCAGAAGCAGCGAAGACACGTAGTGGAAGCCGACGATCAAGGGGTTCAGATCGCTCACCACGGCCAGGCCGCCGACGACGGCCTGAGCCATCACCCCGGCGAGCACGATCCAGGCGAGCATGGATAGATCGCGTCGTCGGGCGTTCTCACGCAGCGAGTGGATCGCGGCCAGGATGACGGCGAGCAGTAGCACTCCGGAGGCGATACCGAACGCCGGCAGATCGAACGGCGCCGTGACGAAGTACGCGAGAACCGCTGCGACGACGCCCGCCCCAGCGAACCACAGCGCGACGACGACGGGCTTGCGACCGCCGATCGCGTGCAGCGTAAGCAACAGCACTGCGAGGGCGAGGAGCCCCACCAGGCCAGTCATCGTGCGATTGCCGAACTCGATGATGCCGTGGATGCCCTGCACTTCGTAGATCGGCACCAGAGATTCTGGCGTGCACAGCGGCCATTCGGAGCATCCGAGGCCTGATCCCGTCAGTCGCACTGCGCCGCCGGTGCCGATGATGATGACCTCGGCCAGGAACGAGAGCCACGCCAACACGCGCAACGGTCGACCGATAGTGATGGACGCCCGGACCTGTGTGGGGGAGTCGGTCATGGCAGTGGTGTCGGGCATGTGTCCTCCGGTCCACTCTCGGGCAGACGGGCACGGCCCGTTTGCCAGGGGGAACCTGTAGAATCGGATTGTTGTGATGCACGCGCTCAGCGCGAGATGCATCATCAATAGTTTAGGCGCGAAGAATGCGTCCGTGATGAGGCCCACCAGCGGCACCCACCTCGCGTACTCGACGAGGCCAAGGTGTCGGGGCGGATGACACCGTTGAGGCCCAACAAGGAGAGTGTGATGTCGGATGTGCTGATCGACCGCCCAGAACTCGATGGTCTGGGGGTGTATGAATTCGGCTGGCACGATGAAGATGCCGCTGGTGCCATTGCGAAGCGCGGAATCTCTGAGGACGTCGTACGCGGCATTTCGGGGTTGAAGAACGAACCGGAGTGGATGCTGAAGAACCGGCTCAAGGGATATCAGCTCTTCGGACGCAAACCCATGCCCACCTGGGGTGCAGACCTTAGTGCGATCGACTTCGACAACATCAAGTACTTCGTACGCTCCACTGAGAAGCAGGCGCAGTCGTGGGAGGACCTCCCCGCTGAGATCCGTGAGACCTATGAGCGTCTCGGCATCCCAGAGGCCGAGCGTCAGCGCCTCGTCGCTGGTGTCGCAGCCCAGTACGAGTCCGAGGTCGTCTACCACCAGATTCGTGAGGATCTGGAGCAGCAGGGCGTCATCTTCATGGACACCGACACTGCCCTGCGCGAGCACCCCGAGATCTTCGAGGAGTACTTCGGCACCGTCATCCCGGCTGGCGACAATAAGTTCGCCGCCCTCAACACCGCGGTGTGGTCCGGAGGTTCCTTCGTCTACGTTCCCAAGGGCGTTCACGTCGAGATCCCGCTCCAGGCGTACTTCCGCATCAACACCGAGAACATGGGTCAGTTCGAGCGCACGCTGATCATCGCGGACGAGGACAGCTACATCCACTACATCGAGGGCTGCACCGCCCCGATCTACAAGTCGGACTCACTGCACTCGGCAGTCGTCGAAATCATCGTGAAGAAGAACGCGCGCGTTCGCTACACGACGATCCAGAACTGGTCGAACAACGTCTACAACCTGGTCACCAAGCGTGCGGTTGCGCACGAGGGGGCGACCATGGAGTGGGTCGACGGCAACATCGGCTCCAAGGTGACGATGAAGTACCCGTCGATCTATCTGATGGGCGAGCACGCCAAGGGCGAGACACTGTCGGTCGCCTTCGCAGGCCCCGGCCAGCACCAGGATGCCGGCGCCAAAATGGTGCACATGGCTCCGTACACGCAGTCATCCATCGTCTCGAAGTCTATCGCGCGAGGAGGTGGACGTACGGCTTACCGTGGCGAGGTGCGGGTCGATCCCGCCGCTCATCACTCCGCGAACTCGGTTGTCTGCGACGCTCTGCTGATCGATACGCAGTCGCGCTCAGACACGTATCCGTCCATCGATATTCGCGTTGACGATGTGCAGCTCGGCCACGAAGCCACAGTTTCCAAGGTCAGCGAAGAGCAGCTCTTCTACTTGCAGTCGCGCGGCATGGCCGAGACCGAAGCCATGGCAATGATCGTGCGTGGTTTCATCGAGCCGATCGCTCGCGAGCTGCCGATGGAATACGCGATGGAATTGAATAAGCTCATTGAAATGGGCATGGAAGGATCGGTCGGCTAAATGGCGGCCCCTACGACAGCGCCCAGCGAGGCGCAGCAGACGAACGCGCACATCGACCGCGCCGCCAAGGTGGCAGAGGCCGGATTCGTTCCCGTGCAGACCCGCTCAGAGCGCCCGCGCTCCTTCGAGCCTGCAGACTTCGGCACGCCGACCGGCCGCGAGGTCAATTGGAAGCACACGCCAGTCGCGAAGCTCACCGGCCTGTTCGCGCCGGCTAAGCACAACGACGGCGTCACCTACGAGATCACGACCGGTGAGCAGTACATCGCCGAGTCGCTGACTGCCGGCACCGCACCGCGCGGCGAGTTCTTCGTTCCCGAAGACATCGTTGCGGCTGTGGCATGGCAGGGCACCGCCGACGGCATGCACGTGCGCATCCCGCGTGATGAAGAGGTCGCAGAGCCGATCCTCGTCACGATCACCGGACAGGGCGCTGACAAGCGTGCTGACGCGCACATCGTGATCGAGGCTCTCGAGCACAGCTCCGCGACGGTTGTTCTGCGCCACCGCGGTTCTGCCCAGTACGCGCAGAACGTCGAGATCATTGCTCGTGCTGGTTCCCGGCTGACGGTCGTGACCGTACAGCGTTGGGAAGATGACGCCGTGCACGCCGCATCGCACCAGGCGCGCGTTGACAACGACGCCACGCTCAAGCACTTCGTCATCAGCTTCGGCGGTGGCCTCGTGCGCGTGAATCCGAACCTTGAGCTCGCAGGCACCGGATCCGAAGGAAAGATGTACGGTCTGACCTACGCGGACGCTGGCCAGCACCTCGAAAGTCAGGTGTATCTGCATCACAAGGGCGCGCACACCACCGGTGACGTGCTCTACAAGGGTGCGCTGCAGGGCAAGGGCGCGCACAGTGTCTGGATCGGCGATGTCCTGATCGGACCGGATGCCTCTGGCACCGATTCTTATGAGGCGAACCGCAACCTGGTGCTCACTGAGGGCGCGCGCGCCGACTCGATCCCGAACCTCGAGATCGAGACCGGAGATATCCGCGGTGCAGGCCATGCCAGTGCCACCGGACGCTTCGATGATGAGCAGTTGTTCTACCTGCAGTCGCGCGGTATCTCTGAAGAAGAGGCCCGTCGACTGGTGGTACTCGGCTTCCTCGTTGATATCGTGCTGCGCCTCGGCCTCCCAACGATTGAAAGCGAACTGCTCGCTGCGATCGATGCCGAACTCGCAGAGGTCAACGTATGAGCGCGCAGCGCGCATGTGGAGTCAGCGAGCTTGAGCAGGACGCTCCGCTGCGCGTAGAACTCGACGGCGTGCCCATGGCGATCGTTCTCGATTCCGCCGGTGAGATCCACGCCATCGGTGACGTCTGCACGCACGGCGAGATCTCTCTCGCCGAGGGATTCGTCGAGGGCGACACATTGGAATGCTGGGCCCACGGCTCTGCATTCTCACTGCGCACCGGCATCCCCCAGAATCTCCCCGCTTATGAGCCCGTTCCGGTTTACGTCGTCCAGATCGACGGCGACGACGTGCTCATTGATCCCACTGTGACGAAGGAAATCTGAATGTCTGTTCTTGAGATCCGCGACCTGTTTGTGACGGTCGACACCGAGACGGGTACCACCCCGATTCTCAACGGAATCAACCTCACCATGAAGACCGGTGAGACCCACGCGATCATGGGCCCGAACGGCTCAGGCAAGTCGACTCTTGCGTACACGATCGCCGGGCACCCGAAGTACAAGGTCGCCAGCGGCACCATCACCTTCGACGGTGAAGACGTCTTGGCGATGAGCGTCGACGAGCGTGCGCGTGCCGGACTCTTCCTCGCGATGCAGTACCCGGTAGAGATCCCCGGCGTCACGGTCACAAACTTCCTGCGTACCGCGAAGACGGCGCTTGACGGCGAAGCACCCTCGATCCGCACCTGGACCAAGGATGTCAAGGCCGCGATGACGAACCTGCGCATGGACCCCAAGTTCGCGCAGCGCAACGTGAATGAAGGCTTCTCCGGTGGTGAGAAGAAGCGTCACGAGATTCTTCAGCTCGAGGTTCTCAAGCCGAAGTTCGCCGTGTTGGACGAGACGGATTCCGGGCTCGACGTCGATGCGCTGAAGATTGTGTCGGAAGGCGTGAACCGCGCGAAGGAGAACACCGGTCTCGGTGTGCTGCTGATCACGCACTACACGCGCATCCTTCGCTACATCCGCCCCGACTTCGTGCACGTGGTTGTGGCGGGAAAGATCGTGGAAGAGGGCGGACCTGAGCTCGCTGACCGTCTCGAGGAAGAGGGTTACGACCGTTTCCTCGACCCCTCGGCCCCGATCGAAGCGTAGGCTGAGGTCATGACCGCGACGCTTGCACCAGAGAAGTTCGACGAGGTCACCGAAGCGCTCAAGGACGTCATGGATCCTGAGCTCGGGATCAACGTCGTCGACCTGGGGCTCATCTATGACCTCGGGTGGGACGACGAGAATGACGCTCTTGTCATCCACATGACGCTGACCAGCGCCGGGTGTCCGCTCACCGACGTGCTCGAAGAGCAGACGGCGCAGGCACTGGACGCAGTCGTCGATCGGTTCCGCATCAACTGGGTGTGGATGCCGCCGTGGGGACCCGAGCGGATCACCGACGACGGGCGCGACATGATGCGCGCCCTCGGCTTCGCTATTTGACGTGACCGAGCTCTGACGTGACCGAGCCGGTCAGGGCGCTCCCGCTCGAGCATCTGCGTGAGCGCAGCAGCGCGAAGTGGCGGGAGTACCCCGCCGACGTGTTGCCGCTGTTTGTGGCGGAGACTGACTTCCCGCTCGCGCCCCCGATCGCAGCGGCGCTCGAGCGGGCCGTCGCCAGTGGCGACACCGGCTACACGGCCTCGCGCACCCCGCTCGCTGAGTCCTATGCGGGCTTTGCGCAGCGACGACTCGGCTGGACGGTGGATCCAGCGCGGATCCGTTCGACGGCAGATGTCAGCATGGGCATCGTCGAGATACTGCGCCGCGTGACCGCGCCAGGCGACCGCGTGATCGTCACGACTCCGGTCTACCCGCCGTTCTTCGATGTCGTCGAGGAGGCGGGGGCAGTGGTTGATCGTGTTCCGCTGTACGACACGGGTGCGGCATGGGAACTGGATCTCGACGCCATCCGCACTTCGATGGAGTCCGGCGCGCGCGCCGTTTTGCTGTGCAACCCTCACAATCCAACCGGCACTGCGCACTCGGTAGAGTCTTTGGCGGCTCTCGCCGACCTCGCTGCAGTCCACGGTGTCGCCGTCGTCTCTGATGAGATCCACGCTCCGCTCGCGCAACCGGATGCTGGATTCACACCGTTCCTGAATGTCTCGGACGCCGCGCGTGCGATCGGCTATGCCGTGGTCAGCGCCAGCAAGGCGTTCAATCTCGCCGGCCTCAAGTGCGCCCTAATGGTCACAGCAGCAGACGAGACCACCCGAGTCGTGCGTGGAATGCCGGACGAAGTGTTCTGGCGCACTGGACAGTTCGGTCTGCTCGCTGCCGTGGCGGCTTTTTCTAAGGCGAGCGATACGTGGCTGGACGGGCTTCTGCTCACGCTCGATGAGAACCGCCGGCTGATCGCCGAGCTGCTCGCCGCGCACCTGCCCGCGGCGCGCTATCGGATCCCGGACGCCGGATACCTTGCCTGGATCGACCTCACAGATCTCGGATGGGGCGATAACCCGTCCAAGCGCATCCTGCGCGAAGCGAAGGTGGCACTGCACTACGGCCCTGCGTTCGGCGCCGAGGGCGCAGGCCACGTGCGCCTGAACTTCGGCACCAGCCCCGAGATCATCACCGAGGCCGTCACCCGCATCGCCGCTCTCGGCGACGCATGAGCGCGACACCTCCGGCCTCGATCTGGGACCGGGAACGACTCTGGGTCACAGCGGGTGCCGTCGCGCTGATCTTCCTCGGAGCGATCGAGGCTCTCGCCATGACGACAGTCATGCCCGTTGTCAGCGAGGCGCTGGACGGCGAGGCGCTCTTCGCCGTGGCATTCGCAGGCACGCTCGCCACCAGCGTCATCGGCATGGTCGCCTGCGGTGCGTGGTCGGATGCCCGCGGGCCACGTGGTGCGCTGTACGTGGCGGTGTCCGTGTTCATCATCGGGCTCCTCATCTCTGGTTTCGCATTCACGATGGAGCAGTTCCTCCTCGGTCGACTGGTGCAGGGGCTGGGCGCGGGCGGTCAGACTGTCGCACTCTATGTCGTCGTCGCGAGGCTGTACCCACCTCACCTGCATGGACGGGTCTTCGCGGCCTTCGCAGCAGCCTGGGTGGTGCCATCGATGATCGGTCCATTCCTCGCGGGCGCCGTGGCCGAGTTCCTGGACTGGCGCTGGACGTTCCTCGGGGTGGCTGTGCTCACCGCGGGTGCGTTTGTGGTGATCGCGGTGCGGCTGCGCGGGCTCGACCTTGGCGCCGGCGCAGAGAGCCGGCTAGGAGGCGTCTGGGTGCGACTGGTGCTTGCGGTCGTGGTCGCGGTCTCGGCAGTAAGCGTCGGGCTTGCGGCCGATGCTCCTCCGCTCATCGGCTGGCCGATCGCCGCTGTTGCCGTTCTTGTCATCGGTATCGCGATTCTTCCGCTGGTGCCGAGAGGAACGCTGCGCTCGGCACGCGGATTGCCAAGCGTCGTGCTCGTGCGTGGGCTCGTTGCCGGTTCATTCTTCGCGGCCGAATCGTACATCCCGTACCTGCTCATGGCGCAGTTCGATTTCTCGCCGACATGGGCAGGCATCGCCCTGATGCTGGCGGCGTTCGCATGGGCAGGGGGATCGGCGTTGCAGGGCCGCTACGGAGAAGCGCTCGGCAACCGGCGTATCGCGGTGACCAGTCTCGCGCTCGTTCTCGCGGCATTGCTTGCGGTGCTGATCACGGCGGTCACCGCGGCGCCGCCGATCATCATCGTGGTGGGCTGGGGGCTCGCAGGGGGTGGCATGGGCCTGTTCTACCCACGCCTCACCGTGCTGACTCTGGCGTACTCGGCGCCGGGCAATGAGGGGTTCAACTCTTCGGCGCTCTCGATCTCGGATGCTACCGGCTCCGCTGTCGCGGTCGCACTCGCGGGGCTCGGCGTCGCGACGCTCGGTGGCGGGGTCGACGCGTTCGCCGTCGTATTCGTGTTCTGCATCGCTCTGGCAATCGTCGCGGCGATTCCGGGGCTCAGGCTCGGGCACGCAGCGGAGTAGTGATGATCGATGCAGTTTGTCGGGGGCGATCCGTACTTCGGAAGACTGATCGACTGCGAGAAACCACCCTGCTCTGGGAGTCCAGCCGCACGAGGCGGAGCGCGGCGGCAAGGAGACCGACCGCGATGGCGGTGGTGAGCGGCGTGGCGCCGAACACCAGCAGCTCGACGATGGCGACGAGCCCCATCGTCGTCGCGGTAATCAGACGCCCTGACGAGCGAGTTGATGCAGGGACGCGCCGCGATTCGATCCCGGCGAGAAGATAGGCGACGCCTGCCGTCAGCACAAGAACGACCGCGAGCCACAACGGCCGGGTCGTCCACCATTCGACGCTGCTCGGCACCGGCAGGGCGACATCCGTCACGATTGCGAAGACCGCGCTCGCGCCCGCCATCACCAGCAGTAAGGGCATATGCCAGAGATAGATCGTCATGGCGCGTGGCGTCACGAAGTTCCGAAACGCGGTGGGGAGTGGGCGCAGGCTCCACTCAGCCGAGCGGGAACGCGTCAGCGACAGCACCATCGTGTGTGCGACACCGACGAGCAGCAGCGCCGTGGTGGGCGGGTTGATGTTCGCGATGAGGTCGGGGGAGTGCACGCCGAGTGCGAAGCTGAGCAACAGCGTGGCGACCGCAGCACCGGCGAACAGCATCCGAGTGCGACGAGTGAGCGCATCGATGCGTCCGTCGGCGAAGAAGAAGCCGAGCTGCTGCAGCGCAAGCCAGACGAATGCGAGGTTCACGAAGCCGATGCCGTCGATTCCGGTGGCGAAGCGCACGGCATCCACTCCGACGGCGGTAGCTGCGAGCAGGGCGATTGTCAGCCACGGGGCGCGGCGGTGCGCAGCGGCCAGGGCAGGAACCAGCGCCTGACAGAGCAGGAAGACGCCAAGGAACCACAGCGGCTGGCCGAAGCGGTAGCCGGCCATGGTCACGAGGTCGGCGGGGATGCCGCCTGCGAGGAGCAGTGTCAGAACGATGCCGACCGTCGCTATCGTGCAGACGGCGGGCAGGAGCAGCCGGTGGATGCGTGCCGCAACGAACTCCGCCGCTGAGCCACCGCGCTGCCCCGCACGCAGATAGGACGTGTAGCCGGCGAAGCCGCCGATCACGAAGAACAGCGGCATCACCTGCATCACCCAGCTGAGGGGGGTGATCCATGCCGATCCATCGCTCGCATTCGCGAACAGCGGACCGGCGTCGGTGACGGTGACTCCCACCATCAGCGAGTGCAGCATGACCACGCCGAGTACGCACAGCGCACGCACGAGGTCAATGCCGGTGTCGCGTGGGGTGTGCGTGTTTTGTTGAACGTGGGCGACGTTGACTCGTCGCAGATCCATGATGGACATGGGCTCCTCCTCGGTGGCTGTCCGAGGAGGTTATGGATCAGGCGCAGCCCGTCACATCACCCCATGGTGTTGTCACGCCCCTACCGAAGTATCGTCAGGCAGGTTCTGCGAGCCCAGTGTCATAGGCGAAGATCACGGCCTGTACCCGGTCGCGCGCGCCGACCTTCGCGAGCACTTTGCCGACGTGTGTCTTCACGGTCTGCTCCGCGATGAACAGTGCCGCGGCGATCTCGCTGTTCGAGTGGCCCTGGCCGATGAGTACGAGCACCTCGCGCTCACGATCGGTCAGGTCGGCCAGCAGATTCGTGGATGCCGTGGCTCTTGGCTTCTGGGACGCGAACTGCGCAATCATCCGGCGGGTCACGCTCGGTGAGAGCAGCGCATCGCCCGCGGCGATCACGCGGACAGCATGCACGAGTTCCTCAGGCAGGGCATCCTTCAGAAGAAACCCGCTGGCACCGGCCTGGAGCGCGTCGTAGACATAGTCGTCGATGTCGAACGTCGTCAGCATGAGGATGCGGGGGGTTTTGGCCGCCGGGTAGGACGGGCCCAGGATGCGCCTGGTCGCCTCGATGCCGTCGAGCTCCGGCATCCGCACGTCCATCAGGATCACGTCGGGGTCGAGCCGAGCCGAGAGCGATACGGCCTCTGTGCCGTTGGCCGCCTGGCCCGTCACTGTGATGCCGTCGTGCGCGTCGAGGAGCGCGGCGAAACCGGCACGCACCATCGCCTGATCATCAGCGATGAGTACTTCGATGCTCACGCAGTCTCCTTGGGCAGATGTGCCGTACCGGTTACGCAGCCCAGGGGAGGACAGCGGTGACGGTCCATCCACCATCCGCGTCAGGACCGGCCTCAAGGCTACCGTCGACGAGCGCGACACGTTCCTGCATTCCGCGAAGTCCGTGCCCACTCGATTGTGTGGATGTCTCACCGGTCGCCACGGTGTTGTGCACGTGGAGGTGCACGGCGGCGGCGTCGGTGTGCACGCGCACGGTGATGCGGGAGCCACGAGCGTGCCGGACGGCGTTGCTCAGCGATTCCTGCACGATGCGGAACGCCGCGATCTGCACGCTGGCCGGAGCCTCGGTGACGTTGGGTGCGATGAGTTCCAGGCCGACGTCCACGCCGGCGCGGCGGATGCTGTCGACGAGCGCGGGGATGTCGTCGATTCCCTGCTGCGGTGCAAGTTCTGCAGACTGATCCTCCGTGCGCAGCACTCCGAGCAGGCGGCGCATCTCGGTGAGGGATCCGCGTGCGGTAGCGGCGAGGTCATCGAACTCTTTGATGGCAACTGCGGGGAGATCTGGCATCCGGTAGCGCGCCGTGGATGCCTGCACCTGGATGACCGACATGCTGTGCGCGACCACGTCGTGCAACTCCCTGGCGATCCGGGTACGCTCCTCGACCATCATGCGGCGCGACTGCTCGTCGGCTGAGACCTCACGCTCGCGGGTGAGTTCCTCACCGAGGCGGACGCGGCCGGCTAGCAGCACGGCGACGAGGTACGCGACGCCGGTGATCGATGCCGTGACGACGAGGTTAGCGGTGACGCTGTTGGCTGTCGCTGCTTCCGGAAACTGCAGGGGGGCGACGAGGGATCCTGCGAGGCTGATTGCCAGCGGGATGAGTCCAAGACGCCAGCCGTGTTGGTAGGTGACAACCGC
Source organism: Microbacterium sp. Y355 (assembly GCF_059445345.1). Lineage (NCBI taxonomy): Bacteria > Bacillati > Actinomycetota > Actinomycetes > Micrococcales > Microbacteriaceae > Microbacterium > Microbacterium sp. Y355. The sequence goes on from NZ_JCAIUD010000001.1 coordinate 347,338, forward strand.
GACGAAGACTCCAAAGGCGAGCAGCGCCGGCACCGACCATGGCCATGGCCAGAACGGGTCCCGATCTGCCGCGACGAACAGCGGAAGCAGGAACGCGGCGACGCCGAACAGGGCGATGCCGGTTCGAGGGTGGGTGAGCGCAACCAACGGCGCAGCGCAGATCGCTGCTCCGAGCAGGAATGCTAGCGGAACATACACCCCATACAGGCCCGTGTGGATCGGGACGATGATCGAGAACAGCGCGACCATGACAACCGCCAGAATGATCACGGCGATGGTGCGGCGCTCAAGATGCCTGCGTGGTCGATCCATGATTGTCATCTTGCCACCGTCGCTGTCGGCGTCGTTGCAACTGGCGTCGTTACCATCGTTGCCGTCGTTACCGCGTTCTGCGGGCGGGGCGCTTCGGCATCGGTCGCGTCGGCCGCGGTGTCCGCAGCGGCTGCGACGCGCCGGCGACGAGCAGCAGCGATGCGGTCGATGATCAGTCCGATCACGAGAGCGAAGGCGACGCCGAATACTGCGCTGAGAAGCGGCTGATCCTCCAGCCAGTGCCCGGCGAGCATTCCGATCAACGCGCTGTAGATCGCCCAGGTGATTCCGGCGACGACGCTGATCGGCAGGAAGCGTCGCCATGAATATCCGAGAGCGCCCGCAGACATATTCACTGCGACGCGTCCGACCGGGATGTATCTGGCGCCGAGAATCAGCAGGGCGCCGTTGGTGTTCAGCGTGCGCTGTGCGCGTTCGAACGCCGCGGCGACTCTCGGTCGGCGCATCCAGGCGAAACGGCTGGTGCCCACCGAACGGCCGATCGCGTAGGCGATGTTGTCGCCGATTATGGCGCCGACGGCGGCGACCGCGATCAGTAATGGCAGATTCGTTTCGCCGGTGGATGCTGCGACCGCGGCCGCGGCGACCAGTACCGTCTCGCTCGGAATCGGCGGGAAGAAGCCGTCGACGACGGCCGTCACGAACATCACTAAGTACAGCCAGGGGGAGGCTGCGGCCTGCAGGATGAGTTCATTGATGATGTCCACCCGTAGAACCTACGTACTGGTGCAGTGCCTCCACATCACTCTGCGGTATCGACCACGTCATACTTCAGGGTGATCTGTTCATCCACTGTAGGCGTCCTGACAGGACGGGCGATCTATACTGAGAGGCTGGCCCAGTGTCTCCACGAGACGCGGGCCGATCCACCCCCTCCCTGACGAACGGACCATTGCTGTGCTTGCCGTGCACGACCTCGAGATTCGCGTTGGCGCCCGCCTCCTTATGGATGGCGTGTCGTTCCGCGTCTCCGACGGCGACAAGATCGGACTGGTCGGACGCAATGGCGCCGGCAAGACCACCCTCACCAAGGTGCTCGCGGGTGAGCTGCTGCCCTCCGGTGGGAAGGTCACGAAATCGGGTGAGCTCGGTTATCTGCCGCAGGATCCGCGCACCGGTGACCCGGAGATGCTCGCGCGTACGCGCATCCTGGACGCACGAGGGCTGGGCACGATTCAGCTGGGCCTGACCAAAGCCGCTGAAGACATGGCATCCACAGACCAGGCTGTCGCCGACAAGGCGATGCGTCGCTTTAGTAACCTCACCGAGCAGTTCGAGGGCCTCGGAGGCTATGCGGCAGAGGCAGAGGCGGCGTCCATCGCCAACAACCTCTCGCTGCCCGACCGCATCCTCGATCAGCCGCTGTCCACTCTCTCCGGCGGTCAGCGCCGCCGCATCGAGCTCGCTCGCATCCTCTTCTCTGATGCCGAGACGATGATCCTCGACGAGCCGACTAACCACCTCGACGCCGACAGCGTCGTGTGGCTGCGTGAGTTCCTGAAGAACTACAAGGGCGGGCTGATCGTGATCAGCCACGATGTAGATATCGTCGGCGAGACCGTGAACCGGGTGTTCTACCTCGATGGCAACCGTCAGTGCATCGACATCTACAACATGAACTGGAAGAACTACCTGCATCAGCGGGTAGCAGACGCCGAGCGTCGCAAGAAAGAGCGTGCGAACGCCGAGAAGAAGGCCACATCGCTGCAGCTGCAGGCAGCCCGCTTCGGTGCGAAGGCGTCCAAGGCCGCCGCTGCACACCAGATGGTCGCACGCGCGGAGAAGTTGCTCGCGGGTCTTGACGGGGTGCGTCAGGAGGAGCGCGTCGCGAAGCTGCGCTTCCCGAAGCCGGCACCGTGCGGAAAGACGCCGATGATGGCGACCGGCTTGTCGAAGTCGTATGGCTCTCTGGAGATCTTCACCGATGTCGACCTCGCGATCGATCGCGGATCCAAGGTCGTCGTGCTCGGCTTCAACGGTGCCGGAAAGACGACGCTGCTGCGTATGCTCGCCGGTGTCGATGAGCCGGATACAGGAGTGCTGGAGCCCGGGTTCGGCGTGAAGATCGGCTACTACGCCCAAGAGCACGAGAACCTAGACGTGAAGCGCTCTGTGCTGCAGAACATGGTTTCTGCGGCCCCGCACATCACCGAGATGGAAGCGCGCCGAGTTCTCGGTTCGTTCCTGTTCACGGGTGATGATGTGCTGAAGCCTGCCGGAGTGCTCTCCGGTGGCGAGAAGACGCGTCTGTCGCTGGCGACATTGGTCGTGTCATCCGCGAACCTGCTTCTGCTCGATGAGCCCACGAACAACCTCGACCCTGCATCGCGCGAGGAGATCCTCGACGCGCTCGCGCACTACGAGGGTGCTGTCGTTCTCGTCTCGCACGACCCTGGGGCCGTGCAGTCGCTGAACCCCGAGCGAGTGCTCATCCTGCCCGACGGTGTCGAAGACATCTGGAGCCAGGAGTACCAGGACCTCATCGAGCTCGCGTAGCTCGCCTCGCGCTCCGCGTGAGACACCACGTTCTGCGTGGCGCGACATTCTCTGCGTGAGACACCATGCCTGGCGTGGTGTCTCACGCAGTTTTTGTACATCACGCGGGACGCGGGTGTGTGGGGCGTGGGATAGCGTCGAGGGATGCGAACGAAGATCGTGTGCTGGGACTGGAATGGCACCCTGTTGGACGACGTCGACATCTGCCGCGCGGTCATGAACCAGGTGCTGTCTGAGCGGGATCACTCGCAGTTCTCCGACAGGGAGAGCTACCGTCGCAGCTTTCGATTCCCGATCCGTGAGTTTTATGCGGATGCCGGGATCGTCGACGACGAGTTCGTGCCGGCGGCCGATCGCTACCTGTCTCTTCTTAAAGCAGCGATGGTCGGGGCTCAGCTGAGACCGGATGCGCGGATGACGCTCGCGGAGCTTGCCCGCCGAGGTGTTCCGCAAATCCTCGCGTCAGCCACAGTGACCGATGCGCTGCAGCGGCAGCTGCATCCGCACGCGATCACCGATGTCTTCGATGAGGTGCTGAGCATTGCAGACGCGCACGCGGCATCAAAAGCCGAGGTCATCGCCGAATGGATCGGTCGGATCGGCGTCAATCCTCAAGAGGTGCTCCTGGTCGGAGACACCAACCACGACCGGGAAATCGCGGAAGCGCTCGGGACACGGTTCGTGCACTGCGCGTTCGGACACCAGGATCTGTCCGGTGAGTCGGGACTGGAGACGATCGAGGCGTTGAGCGAGGTGCTGGCGCTGGTGTGAGGGCCTGTTAGCGTCGAGGCATGGTGGACCAGCAACTCGCACAGTCATTCGAGAACATCGGCGAGGACTACGACCGGTACCGACCGGGGTTTCCGGATGCCGCGGCCAAGGAGATCATTCCTACGCGAGTCACAAGCGTGCTCGACCTGGGCGCAGGGACAGGTAAGTTCACCGAACTGCTGCTGAGCCGTGCCGATCGAGTGTTCGCCGTCGAGCCGTCCGTCGCGATGCTCGACGTGCTGCGGGCGAAGCTGCCCGACGTCGAAGCGATCGTCGGGGGAGCGGAACACATTCCGTTGCCCGAATCCTCCGTCGACGCGGTGACAGTGGCCCAGGCGTTCCACTGGTTCGAGAGGGAAAAGGCCTGCGCTGAGATCGCGCGCGTACTTGTGCCAGGCGGCGTCCTCGGGCTGCTCTGGAATCGTGCGGATCGATCCTGCTCCTGGGATCTTGCCTGCTCGCGGATCGTGCATCCCGCCTACCGCAGCGACGACGGCGAGCTCCCACCCGAGGCCGAGGCCGAGCCCGAGGCCGAACCTGACGAACTACCGGGCTTCGCGTTCTCACATCATGCCGAGATCGCGTGGTCGGAGCGCATCACTCGCAGCGACTACATCGCCCGGTGGCTGACGGTCAGCAGCTTCCTTGTCGCCGACGGGCCGACACACGCCGCGATGCTGCGTGCGGTCGAACAGGTGCTCGACACAGACCCTGCGACCGCCGCACAGGACGATTTCGAACTCCCTATGATCACCGAGGTTTTCGTCTACCGCGCGGACTGACCGCGAGAATGGGTCTGCTGCATGAGACAGGGGTGGGTGCATCCATTCTCATGCAGCAAGTCCATTCTCGGCGAGCGCGAGCTAGACCATGCGCTCCACGCGACCGTGGATATCGAAGACAGCGCCGAGCGGATGCCGCAGTGCGAGCGCCTCGGAAGGCTTCAAGCCGCGCAACTCGGCGCGCAGCATCCGACCGATCATCTCGTGAGTCACGATTAGAGCCAGCCCGCGTGCCTCCCAACCGCAGGACGACAGGGCTGCGCGTGCTCTGCCGCGTGCCTGTGCGTAGCTTTCCCCGCCGGGGAAAGCCCAGCCGTAGCGGTTCTCGGCGCGCGCCTCGCGTGCACCAGGAAATGCTCTCTCGATCTCACCCCTCGACATCCCGGCCATCTCGCCGAGATCCAGCTCGGTCAGCTGCGGAACCTCGACGAGCTCAGCACCGAGGCGATCGGCGATGATGACCGAGGTCCGCAGCGCACGGCCCAATGGACTGGAGAAGACCGTCTGAACTCCGAACGGCGCGAGTCGATCACCGATTGCCGACGCCTGTGCGATGCCCTCCGCGGTCAGCGCGGAATCCAGCTGTCCGTGCAGTCGTCCCGCGACGTTCCACGCCGCTTGAGTATGACGCGCCAGCAATACCCGCTCTGGCACGTGACGATCCTGCGGCATCATGCACTCAGAATGGCATAACCGAGCGCAGAAGCAGAGAGGCTACTTCACCCCGAGGAAGGAACGGTCGGTGAGCACGATGGGGCCGTCCGCGGTGATCGCGACGGTGTGCTCTGAGTGCGCTCCGCGAGAACCGTCGGCGCTGCGAAGTGTCCAGCCGTCCGCGTCGGTCATAAGCTCGTCGGTTGTTGCGAGGAACCACGGCTCCAACGCTAGGACGAGACCGTCGCGCAGCGGGAAACCACGGCCAGGGCGTCCGTCATTCGCCACGTGCGGGTCGCCGTGCATGGTGCGGCCGACACCGTGTCCGCCGAAGTCGGTGTTGATCGAGTAGCCCTCGCCGTGTGCGATCGCGGCGACGGCGGCGGAGATGTCACCGATGCGGTTGCCCACCGTGGCTGTCGCGATCGCGGCATCCAGAGCGCGTTCGGTCGTGTCGATCAGGCGCAGATCTTCTTCGCGCGGGGTCCCGACGATGAAAGACACAGCAGAGTCGGCCACCCAGCCGTCGACCGAGACCGCAAAGTCGAGCGACACCAGGTCGCCATCGCGGAGCGTGTAGTCATGGGGGAGGCCGTGCAGCACCGCGTCGTTGATCGAGGTGCAGATGACCTTGCCGAAAGGGCCGTTGCCGAACGAGGGCGCATAGTCGATGTAGCAAGACTCCGCGCCCGCCTTGCGGATCAGGTCATGCGCCTTGCGGTCGATCGTGAGCAGGTTCGTGCCAACCTTGGTCTCATCGCGCAGTGTCGCCAGAGTCTCGGCAACGAATCGCCCTGCCGCTCGCATCTCGTCGATCTCGGCAGGTGTGCGCAATTCGATCATGGGTGTTCCTCTCGTCTTCTCTATTCTCTCCGATGCTGGCTGAGGTTGCTCACAGCGAACATCCCCCATGCGCATAGGCGAGCGTCATACGATCAGCACATGTGGTTGCGACGAGCGTTCTATCGCTGGCTCTTTCCGGCGTCTGTTGTGTTGCCGCTGTGGCTTCTGGTCGGTTGGGGCATCTTCAACGCGGGCGGCTGGGCATTTCTCTGGGTGCTCTTCATCGCGATCCCGTCTGTCTTCATCGGGCAATTAGTGCTCACGCTGCTCGTGCGCGCGCGCCCATCGGCGCGAGAAACTGGCATGGTCTCGTGGTGGGACCTGCTGGGCTTCGGCGTGTGGCATGCGCTCACCATCGCGGTCGGCTTTTACCCGCAGGCCTGGTTCCCGCTACTGCTGACCGGCGCGATCGCTGTTGCCCTCGCGTTGTTCTGGCTCATGCTGGCGCAACTCTGGAATGAGGCAAGGGGTGTTGGTCGCGGCATCCGGATCACCACATCACTGCAGGCGGATGCCGAGCCGGAAGCGCCGCGTCAGGCCCAGGCAGACAAAGAGGTGTTCATCATCCGGGAGAAGCCTGCTTCGAACGGCTGAGCCGGTTTTGTGCACCGCCCGTTCCATGGCAGAATAGATCTTTGTGCCGTGACCGACTCTGCCTCAGGGGAGTCCGCGGTTGCCTCAAGCGCCGTTCAGCACACACCTACGTATTCCTTCCATCCCATGCATCCGACCTGTGGCGAGTGCAGAGAGAGACGATCATGCAGATCCTGGACGCCGTCGACGCGGCTTCGCTTCGTTCCGACATTCCCGATTTCCGCCCCGGCGACACCGTCAAGGTGCACGTCAACATTACCGAGGGCACTCGCTCTCGTGTCCAGGTCTTCCAGGGCATCGTCATCGGCCGCCAGGGCGATAGTGTCCGCGAGACCTTCACGGTCCGCAAGATCAGCTTCCAGGTGGGCGTCGAGCGTACCTTCCCGGTGCACAGCCCGGTGATCGACCACATCGAGGTCGTCACCCGCGGTGACGTGCGTCGCGCGAAGCTCTACTACCTGCGCGAACTTCGTGGCAAGAAGGCCAAGATCAAGGAGAAGCGCGACCACTGATCGCCGCTTTTTTCTGAAGTATGTTTTTCTGAAGCACCCCGGGACACAGCGTCCCGGGGTGCTTTGTTTCATCTGGAGTGTGCGAACCTAGAACGAGCCGTCAGTTCGCGGTGCGAAGAACCCCGTGAAGGAATGCGATGACGACTGAATCCGCCCGCGATGTCCCCCAGAAGAGGCGCCGCGGATTCTGGATCTTCCTGCGCGACGTGCTGGTGATCATCGTTATCGCCGCGCTCGTCTCGTTCTTGGTGAAGAGCTTCGTCGTGCGGTCCTTCTATATTCCGTCGGCCTCGATGGAGCGCACCCTCCTTGTGAACGACCGCATTCTGGTGGATGAGCTGACGCCCCGCTGGACCGGTTATGAGCGTGGCGACGTGGTCGTGTTCGAAGATCCGGGTGGGTGGTTGCCAGTTCAGGTGCAGAAGCCTGCGGGCCCTCCGCTTTTGGAGGCGTTCGATTCGGTGCTCATCATGATCGGACTCTCCACATCTGACAGCGAGGATCATCTCGTCAAGCGCATCATCGGTACTTCCGGTGATCATGTCGTGTGTTGCAACGCGCTCGGGCAGATCGAGATCAACGGTGCACCGATCGACGAACTCTCATACTTGAACCTGCCTGAAGGCGACACCGCGGCCTCGAACGAGCCTTTCGATGTCACCGTTCCCGCCGACGCGCTCTGGGTGCTCGGCGACAACCGTGACCGTTCGCAGGATGCGAGAGCTCATCAAGATCTCCCCAGCGGGGGCTTCGTGCCGCTCGAGAATGTCGTCGGCAAAGCCTTCCTGACGACATGGCCGCTCTCTCGCATCGGGACGATCGACGGCCATCACGACATTTTCAACGGCGTTCCGGACCCAGAATGACGGTCGTCGCGCCCACACTCACGCTGGAGCGCAAGCTTCTGGCAGAGTACGACCTGATCATCTCGCTGGATGAGGTCGGACGTGGCGCGTTGGCAGGGCCAGTGGCGGTCGGTGCTGCCGTGATGGATGCCGCTGGATCTCGCCGGCGCGTGCCTGAGGGACTGCGGGACTCGAAACTGGTCACCGAGAAGCGCCGCCCCGACGTCGCGGCGCGCGCGGCTGCGTGGATACAGGCATCCGGGGTCGGCTGGGCGAGCGCTGCTGAGGTCGATGAGGGTGGAATCATGCGCGCGCTGGGGCTGGCGGCATCCCGTGCGATCGATGCTGTCCTCGCGCAGGGAGCGACATTGGAGGGCACGCTTGTGATCCTCGATGGCAATCACGACTACGTGTCACGCGTGCATCCCGTTCCGCTTCAGGTGCGCTCGGTCATCAAGGGAGACCGGGACTGCGCCTCGGTTTCTGTGGCCTCCGTCATCGCCAAGGTCGCCCGCGACACGCACATGGCGGAGCTTCATCCGCAGTATCCGGCCTATCAGTGGGATCGAAACAAGGGGTACGCGAGCCTCGAGCACCGGACAGCGATTCGCGAGCAGGGATTGTCTGCTTTTCACCGTTCATCGTGGGCGATCACGGACGCCCCGACGCTGTTCTGAACTCGGAACCATTTTGAACTCGTAGGATGGAGTCATCATGGATGAAGAGGCCTTCGACGATTACGACCGCGAACTCGAACTCGCGCTGTTCCGCGAGTATCGCGATGTCGTACGGCAGTTTCAATACGTCGTGGAGACGGAGCGTCGGTTCTATCTCGCGAACGAGGTAAACGTCGTTCGCCGCGACACCGAGCACGACTTCTACTTCGAGATATCGATGAGTGACGTGTGGGTCTGGGACATCTATCGTGCCGATCGCTTCGTGAAGACCGTGCGTGTGCTGACGTTCAAGGACGTCAACGTCGAGGAACTGCAGCGTCATGAGTTCGAACTTCCGGAGGATTTGTCGCTCGACGGCAAGTGACTTCTTCCCCAACGACTAGTTATCCCCAATAGGGGGATTCGGTCGTCCGCTGCACCAATCGCGTGGTTTCCGCGAAGCGTGCGTGTCGAGAGTCGAGAATGCTGTCTACATGGCAGCGAAAGACGATCTCGGACGTGCAGGTGAAGACCGCGCCGCGCAGCATCTGACAGAGCGCGGATATCAGATTCTCGACCGCAACTGGCGATGCTCGCAGGGCGAGATCGACATCATCGCCGAGCGCGAAGGCACGCTCTGCATCGTCGAGGTGAAGACGCGGCGCAGCCTCGATTTTGGTCATCCTTTTGACGCCGTCGACGAGCGCAAGAGGGAGCGGCTCTGGCGACTCGGATATGCGTGGTGCAGAGCACACACAGAGCTGGCAAAGAATCGGATGCTCCGCGTTGATGTGATCGGCGTCATCGGAGCCGATCCGGCCGACGGCACCCTCGAGCACCTGGTGGATCTGCGATGAGGACCGCACGCACCTGGGCTGTCGCCTTGACCGGCGTAGATGGGCACCTGGTCGAGATCGAAGCAGACGTGTCCAATCAGACACCTGGATTCAAGATCGTCGGGCTGCCAGACAAGTCGTTGGGTGAGGCAGCACAGCGCGTGCACAACGCCGTCACGAACGCAGATCTCAAACTGACTCGCAGGCGACTCACTGTCAACCTGTCGCCGGCAAGCCTGCCCAAGCATGGCAGCGGGTTCGATCTCGGTATCGCGATTTCGGCGGTAGCGACCGGGGGCGTGCTCGATGCCGCCTCGATCTCGCGGACTGTGCACATCGGCGAGCTCGGGCTTGATGGTCGCGTTCGGCCGGTCCCAGGGGTGCTTCCGGCCGTGTTCGCTGCGTCGCGGGCGGGTTTCGAGAATGTCATTGTTCCGCACGCGAACGCGGACGAGGCGCGGCTGGTGCCGGGGATGCACGTGCGTGCTGCCACCACTCTCGCCGAGGTCGCCATGTGGCACGGCGCTGATATCGCAGTCGCTGAAGTCGAACCGGTCGCGGGCACGGCACCGCCAGCGTCGGAGGAGGATCTGCTGGATCTTGCCGACGTGGTTGGCCAAGAGGAAGCAGTAGAGGCACTGATCGTCGCGGCAGCTGGTGGACACCACATTCTCATGAGTGGGCCACCGGGAGCCGGAAAGACGATGCTGGCACGACGGCTGCCCGGAATCCTTCCGCCGTTGACAGAGGAAGCAGCGCTCGAGGTCGCCGCGATCCGCTCGCTGTCCGGAGCAGCAGTCAACCTGCTGGACGATCTGCCTCCGTTGGAGGCGCCCCACCACAGCGCGTCTGTGGCGGCGCTGGTGGGCGGAGGCTCGCGGGCCGCGCGTCCTGGCGCGATCGTTCGGGCGCACAGAGGAATTCTCTTTCTCGACGAGGCCGCCGAATTTTCACGTGTTGCACTCGACGCTCTGCGACAGCCGCTGGAATCCGGAAGTATCGAGATCATTCGGGCAGGCTTTCAGGTGCGGTTTCCGGCCCAGTTCCAGCTGGCGCTCGCGACAAATCCTTGTCCATGCGGCAACTACGGAGTGCGTGGCGCGGAGTGTATCTGTCCACCGATCGCGATTCGGCGCTACTCCTCGCGAATTTCAGGACCGCTGAGGGATCGGATCGACATCGATCTGCAGGTCGCGAGGGTCTCGGCGTCTCGGGCCACGTCGGTTGAACGCTCGTCGGTGACGACGAGGGACGCCAGGGGACGAGTGCTGGCGGCCAGAGAACGAGCCGCTGAACGCTGGATGGGCACACCGTGGCGTACGAATGCCGAAGTCTCCGGTGCCTGGCTGCGACAGGGTGATCTGCGGCTGCCGCTCGAGGTGCGTGCACCGCTTGACCGTGCGCTCGAGCGCGGCCAGCTCACGCTGCGGGGCTATGACCGAGTGCTTCGACTGGCGTGGACCGCGGCCGATCTCGCAGATGTGGCAACACCGGGGCGCGACGAACTGGGGCGGGCGCTGTTTCTGAAGCGAGGACTGATCGCATGATGGATCTGCTGCTCGGCGACGCCGCGATGCGCACTGCGGCTGAAGAGGCTCGACCGGATGATGACCCGGCAGAGACTTTGGCCCGCGTTGCCTGGGGGATTGTCGCTGAACCAGGCGACGGGGTGGCTGGCGCGATGATCGCGCAGTTCGGGGCAGCGGAGGCCCTACGGTGCGGACTGTCGGACTCCGCGTTTGAGCTGTCGGAGCGTGCAGTCGATGAAGCGCGGCGGCGATGGTCGCCGCGGGCGCAGCCACGCGCTGTCGAGGAGGCGTTGCGCAGTGCGAGCGAGGTGGGGGCACAGCTTTTGCTTCCGGGCGATGCAGCGTGGCCCAGTGGACTCGATGACCTCGGCGACCACGCGCCATCACTGTTGTGGGTGCGCGGTGACGCAGGGCAGTTGACGACGCGGGAACGTGTCTCGATGGTGGGTGCGCGGGCCGCGACCGCCTACGGGGAGTCGGTCGCGGCGGAGTTCGCCGGTGATCTGGCAGCGGCCGGTACGCTGATCGTTTCCGGCGGCGCCTATGGAATTGACGGAGCCGCGCACCGGGCGGCTCTAGGCGTCGGTGGCGGAACGGTCGCATTCCTTGCGGGCGGTGTCGATCGCGCATACCCCGCCGGCCATCAACAGCTGTTCGAACGCATACAGGCATCGGGAGCCGTGGTGAGCGAGCTGCCCTGCGGCGCCGCGCCAACGAAATGGCGTTTCCTCAGCCGCAACCGGTTGATCGCGGCCCTGGGCATGGCGACGGTCGTCGTCGAGGCCGGGTGGCGCAGCGGTTCGCTGAATACTGCGGGGCATGCCGCCGCGCTCGGACGCCCGTTGGGCGCCGTTCCGGGGCCGGTTACTTCTGCCGCGTCGGCCGGTTGCCACAGGCTAATGCGAGAGTACGACGCCCGGTGCATCACCAGCGCCGTGGAGGTGCGGGAGATGCTCGGCTTCGATATCGGCCCCGGCCCGTCCAGCGAAGCTCGAACAGATCCTGACCAGCTGCGACTGCTCGACGCCATGAGTTCGCGCACCGCGCGATCGACCGCTGAGATCGCGCGGATCTCTGGCCTGTCCGAAGAGCGGGTCCGGGCGCTGCTCGGATTGCTCTCGCTGGATGCGCAGGTCCAACAGCACGAGTCCGGCTGGCGACTCGGAGCGCGCTGATCAGATCAGTCGTACCCGCATTGCGCGCGATCCGCGGCGAGGCACGGTCCTCAGCGAGACTGGTCACGGCATGCTGGAGTGCATGGAGCTGAGCGCCGCAGCGCACGCATTCACGACGCACCTCACTCAGGTGCGTCGGCTGTCTCCGGCGACGGTTCGCGCCTATCGCGCTGACCTTCGCGACCTCTCGGATGCCGTCGGGGCAGCGAACCTGGGCGATGTCGACTTGGAAGCCTTGCGCGACTGGCTGTGGCGGGCGACCCAGCGGGGCGATGCGAGGTCTACCCTGGCACGCCGGGCGGCGGCTGCGCGTTCGTTCTTCGCGTGGGCGAAGGATGAAGAGCTGATCAACATCGACCCGAGCCTGCGGCTGATCGCTCCCAAGCGCGGCCGCACGCTGCCGGCGGTCGCCTCGAAGGAGGGGATGCGCTTGTTGCTTGACACGCGCCGTGAAATTGCGGCCGATGGTGACTGTATCCATCTCAGGGATCATGCGATTCTCGAGTTGCTCTATGGTTCAGGCATACGCGTCTCAGAGCTCTGCGGCATCGACGTCGATGACCTCGATCTGGATCGGGCGACCGTGCGCGTGCTGGGAAAAGGATCGAAGGAACGCGTGGTGCCGTTCGGCATTCCGGCCCGCAATGCGGTGAGTGCCTATCTCACCCGCGGGCGCCCGGTACTAATGGCGCGTGCGGTGAAGGCGACGCCAGCGCTGCTGCTCGGTGCGCGAGGTGGTCGCCTCGGACCTCGGGCGGTGTACACACTCGTCGCTGCCGCGCTCGGACCGATCATCGGCGCGGACGCCGTCGGACCGCACGCACTGCGCCATTCGGCCGCCACGCATCTGCTCGATGGAGGAGCAGACCTGCGCGCGGTGCAAGAGATCCTCGGCCACGCGAGCTTGGGAACGACGCAGATCTACACGCACGTCTCATCTGAGCGTCTCACAGCGACCTACCGACTGGCCCACCCGCGCGCATAACGGTGTTCGCCGCGCAGCAGGGCAGCAGAATGGCGCGCGGAACGTCACCGAACATCAGCATCGGATTGACGTAGACGCCGTTCAACCGGACGCCCAGATGCAGTTGGTCGACGGGAGAATGTCCGCCGCTTGCGACGGTGCCGATCTCCTCGCCGGCTGAAACCACTGTCCCAGGGGAGAGCGTCGATTCCATCGGCTCGAAGGTCGTCACCAGCCCGTCGCCGTGATCGATTGTGATCAGTGGCCGGTCGACCACAGTGCCGCGGAATGCCACGACGCCATCGGCCGGAGCATGAACGACGTTGCCGATCGGCGCCGCCAGGTCGATGCCGCGATGGCCTGGCCCGTAGTCATGCGCTGGCGCCTGAAACGGCGTGATCACCTGGCGAACGCCACCCACCGGCCACTGCCACGGTTGTTCCGGCGACGGGGGCCGTGCCGCGGCGGGGAGCACGACGAGCAGCGCGGCCATCAGCATGACCGCGCCCCACCTTCTGCCAGCGCTCGCTATACGCATTTGAACATCGTCGCTGTTCTCGTCTGTGCGCATGAGGCCAAGACCCGTTTTCCGTGGAGAACACGCGCAGATGCCATCGCAGTGCAGAACCTGTGGAGGGGTATCGATCCTGTACACTGGAGGTCGCACCTCGATCTCGGGGTGACTACGCGTGCCCAAAGCGACTTCGGTCGCGGCATCCACTCCCTTAGGTCCTGTTCGCAAGAATGGGTGGGCGTGTGCCGGGCACCAGGAGTGCCGATCACCAGATCGGCGAAGCAACCTCAACGGCGCGACAGCGCCAGAACCAGGAGACGACCATGGCTGTGGTCACCATCCGCCAGCTGCTCGACAGCGGCGTGCACTTCGGACACCAGACCCGTCGGTGGAACCCGAAGGTCAAGCGCTTCATCCTTACTGAGCGCAGCGGCATCCACATCATCGACCTTCAGCAGTCGCTGGGGTACATCGACAGCGCGTACGACTTCGTCAAGGAGACGGTTGCCCACGGCGGCACCATCCTCTTCGTCGGCACCAAGAAGCAGGCGCAGGAAGTTCTCGCAGAGCAGGCGACCCGTGTGGGCCAGCCGTTCGTGAACCAGCGCTGGCTCGGTGGACTCCTCACCAACTTCCAGACGATCTCCAAGCGTCTTGCACGCATGAAGGAGCTCGAGGAGCTCGACTACGAGACTCCCGCGAACAGCGGCTTCACCAAGAAGGAGCTCCTGCTCAAGAAGCGCGAGCTCGACAAGCTGCACAAGTCGCTCGGTGGTATCCGCAACCTGACCAAGACGCCTTCGGCTCTCTGGGTCATCGACGCCAAGCGTGAGCACCTCGCCATCGACGAGGCCAAGAAGCTCGGCATCCCCGTGATCGGCATCCTCGACACGAACGCCGACCCGGATGACTTCCAGTACCCGATTCCCGGCAACGACGACGCGATCCGCTCCGTCTCGCTGCTGACTCGCATCATCGCTGACGCTGCGGCCGAGGGCCTGCAGGAGAAGCACAACCCCGAGTCGGGTGCCGCTGAGCCGCTGGCTGAGTGGGAGCAGGAGCTTCTCGTTGCTCCGGCCGAGGATGCTGAAGCTCCGGCTGAGGCTGCTGCTGAGGCGACCGAGGTCGTTGAGGTTGAGGCTGCTGCTGAGGTCGTCGAGGCTCCGGCCGAAGCGGCTGAGGTCGTCGAGGCTCCTGTTGCTGAGGCAACCGAGGTCGTCGAGGCACCCGCCGCTGAGGCGACCGAGGTCGTCGAGGCTGCTGACGCCGCCGACGCCAAGTAATTCCGCGTACACACACATCACGAAGCAAGGAGCCACCACACATGGCCAACTTCACCATTGCTGACATCAAGGCACTGCGCGAGCAGCTCGGCACCGGAATGGTCGACACCAAGAAGGCGCTCGAAGAAGCCGAAGGAGACCGCGAGAAGGCGGTTGAACTCCTTCGTCTGAAGGGTGCGAAGGGCAACGCTAAGCGCGCTGACCGTTCCACCAGCGAAGGCCTCGTCGTCGCTCGCGAGCAGGCTGGCAGCGTCACGCTGATCGAGCTCGCCTGCGAGACCGATTTTGTCGCGAAGAACGAGCGCTTCATCGCGCTGGCAGATAAGGTCGCTGACGCCGTTGCCGCCGCAAAGGCGAACACGGTCGAAGATGGCCTCGCAGCTGTTGCAGGTAACCAGACCGTTGGGGAGCTGATCTCGGACGAGGCAGCCATCATCGGTGAGAAGGTCGAACTGCGTCAGGTCCGCACCGTTTCGGGCGACGCAGTCGAGGTCTACCTGCACCGCACCAGCAAGGATCTGCCCCCGCAGATCGGTGTCGTCGTCGCCTACACGGGTGATGACGCTGAGACTGCTCGCAGCATCGCGCAGCACATCTCGTTCGCTAACCCGACTTTCCTCGCCCGCGAGGATGTTCCGGTCGATGCGGTCGAGAAGGAGCGTGAGATCGTCACAGAGATCTCCCGCAACGAGGGCAAGCCTGAGGCTGCTCTGCCGAAGATCGTCGAAGGCCGCGTTTCTGCGTTCATCAAGCAGGTTGCCCTGCTCGAGCAGGACTACGCCAAGGACAACAAACTCTCTGTCGCCCAGGTCGCGAAGGACGCCGGTATCACCGTGACGGACTTCGCGCGCTTCAAGGTCGGCGCGTAGCAGTTGCACAGGGGTTCGGATCCACAAGGGTCCGAACCCCTTCTTCATGCCCAAAAGGCACTATCTTGAATCGGGACGAGAGGACATCACACCCATGACTGAACGCACTGGACGCCGCCGCGTCCTTCTCAAGCTTTCCGGGGAAGCCTTCGGAGGCGGGCAGGTCGGAGTGAATCCGGATGTCGTGAGCCAGATCGCCCGTGAAATCGCAGCTGCGGTCGATCAGGTCGAGATCGCCATCGTCGTCGGCGGTGGCAATTTCTTCCGCGGTGCGGAACTGAGCCAGCGAGGCATGGACCGCGGTCGTGCCGACTACATGGGCATGCTCGGCACCGTCATGAACGCACTCGCGTTGCAGGACTTCCTCGAGCAGGCGGGTGCACCGACACGTGTGCAGTCCGCCATCTCGATGACGCAGGTTGCCGAGCCGTACATTCCGCTGCGTGCCGAGCGCCACATGGAGAAGGGCCGCGTCGTTGTCTTCGGGGCTGGCGCAGGGCTGCCGTACTTCTCGACCGACACGGTTGCCGCACAGCGCGCGCTGGAGATTGGCGCACACGAGGTGCTGGTTGCGAAGAACGGGGTTGACGCGATCTATACCGCTGACCCCAAAACAGACTCGACGGCGACACGCATCGAGAAGGTCACCTACCGCGACGCGCTGCAGCGTGGTCTCAAGGTCGTCGACTCCACCGCGTTCAGCCTCTGCATGGACAACAGCATGGACATGCGCGTCTTCGGCATGGAACCGGCCGGCAATGTTACGCGGGCGCTGCTCGGTGAACCGATCGGAACACTCGTCACTGCCTGAGCGCGGTGCCAGGAGTAGGCCACGCACCTAGATAGAATTGCAAACACGCCCCGACGATAGGAGTCACCGTGATCGCGGATGTCCTCACTGAAACCACCTCGCGCATGACGCGTGCCGTCGAAGCTGCCAAGGAGGACTTCGCCACCGTCCGCACTGGCCGCGCGAACCCGCAGCTTTTCCAGAAGGTGATGGTCGATTATTACGGTTCGCCCACGCCGCTGGCTCAGCTTGCCTCGCTGGCGAACCCCGAGGCACGCTCGATCATTGTCACGCCCTACGACAAGACGGCGCTGAAGGCCATCGAGCAGGCGATTCGCGACATGCCCAACCTCGGGGCCAACCCAACCAACGACGGCAACATCATTCGCGTGACGATGCCAGAGCTGACCGAAGAGCGTCGCAAAGAATATGTGAAGATCGTCCGCACCAAGGGCGAAGATGCGAAGGTGCATCTGCGTGGCATCCGTCGCAAGTCGAAGGACGAGCTCGACGCACTCAAGAGCGACGTCGGCGAAGATGAGATCGCTCGTGGTGAGAAAGAACTTGACGCACTCACCCGTCAGCACGTCGATCAGATCGACGACGCACTCAAGCGCAAAGAGACTGAGCTTCTCGAGGTGTAATCAGGATGAGCGATGCAACTGGAGACGTCGATGAGGGACGCCCGCTGAAGCGGCGCGAAGCCCGTGACGAGGCGACCCCGGACGCAGGAATCCCAGATGACCTCGCTCTCATTGACGGACAGGTGATCCCGCCGCGCCCGCCGCTGCCGCTCGCAGGACACGCCGATCTCACCACGGACGCCGCAGCGCTGGTTCGTGAGCAGCTTCGTCAGGCCAGAGGCGAGTTCGAGACGCACGTCAACCAAGCACGCGAGCACCTCGATCAGGCAAACGAGCGGATAAAGGCCCGCACTGGGCGGGACCTCATCCTCGCGATCCTTGTCGGGCTGGCGTTCGGCGCGGTCATGCTCGGCTCGCTGATGTTCATCAAGGAACTGTTCGTTCCAATCGCCCTGGCGATCGCAGTGCTCGGCATCTTCGAACTGACGCGCGCGCTGAAAGCGGCAGGTCGTCGCATTGATATCGTTCCGCAGGTCATCGCGGGTGTCGCTCTGGTGCTCGCCGGTTACTTCGCACCGGCCTGGCTGAGTTGGGTCACGCTGCTGTTCGCTGTTGCCTTCGTGATCGTCTGGCGTCTGCTGGCTCAGATGATCGCGAAAGACGGTCGCACCTACGGCGATGTATTGACAGATGCCGTGGTGGGCGGTTTCGTACAGGTGTACGTGCCCTTCCTGGCCAGTGTGGCGCTGATGTTGCTCGTGCAAGAGGGCGGGCAGTGGTGGGTGCTCAGTTTCATCGGCATCGCCGTCGCAGCCGACACTGGTGCCTATGCTGCTGGCGTGGCGTTCGGTAAGCATCCAATGGCCCCACGTATCAGCCCGAAGAAGACCTGGGAAGGCTTCGCCGGAGCGGTCGTAGCTGCAATTGCCGCAGGAGTTCTTCTTGCGATCTTCCTGCTGGAAATGCAGTGGTGGGCCGGTGTGATCTTCGGTGTCGCCATTCTGCTGTCGGCCACTCTGGGCGATCTCGGCGAGTCGATGATCAAGCGCGACATCGGCATCAAGGACATGAGCTCCTGGCTGCCTGGTCACGGGGGTCTGCTGGATCGACTAGACAGCATCCTGCCCTCTACGGTCCCTGCCCTCAGCCTCTATTTCCTCCTTTCACCCTGGGCGGTGCTCTCATGATTGCGGATACGGTGAACGATGTGACTGAGATCGAACACGATGAGGCGCAGCCTGCGTTCCGCGTGACCAGCGGGCGCGAACGTGGCTATCACCGCGTCGCGGTGGATACCTTCCTTGCGGCTGCTCGTGAAAGCTTCGAGCGTGGTCTCGATGAGCTCACAGCCACCGATGTGCGTGTCGCATCCTTCCCCCTGGTCAAAGGCGGATACGTCGTCAGCGAAGTGGATGCGGCGCTGGGACGAGTCGAAGACGCTTTCGCCGCCCGGCAGCGTGAACGCGTCGTACGCGAGGCTGGCGTCGAAGCATGGGTCGTGCAGGCGCGCTCCGAGGCGCAAGTTATCCTCGACCATCTTGCTCGCGGCCGACGTCGCAAGTTCGCTCGCACCGGTATTCTGTCCTTCGGATATCGCGTAGATGAGGTCGACCATGTCGCCCAGAGAATCGTGCGCTACCTGCGCGATGGCGACGCCCTTTCGGTCGAGCAGCTGCGTTCGGCGGCGTTTCGGATGCAGCGGCGAGGCTACCGCGAGGAGCAGGTCGACGCGCTTCTGGATGCGACGATCGATGTGATCCTCGCTGTTCGCTGAGCCTTCTCATGGTGGACTCAGGCGCGCCTGGTTACACTGGAGCTATTGTGACTTCCGGTAATGAGATAGATGTCGTCAGCGCGCGCAGCGCGACGGTGGCCTCCACCACGCCGAGGTCGCCCGTTCCTGCTCGGCGCCGCTGGACGCAGCGCCGAGGCGTGGTTGGTGTACTGGCGGCATTCGCCGTCGTCGGATTCACTGCTGTGATTGTCGCCCCGACTGGTATGGCGTTGGCCGACCCGCCGGTGGCTGACGTCGAGACATCGTTCTCGCTCGCGGCACAGGACGCCCAGAACCTCACAGTCACCGCAGAGGGCGGGACGTTCGCGCCGATCGATCGCGGAGCGTTCGAGGTCTACGTGACTCCGACTCCCACGCCTGAGCCAGTGCCAGAGCCCGCGTCATCGGGTGGCGGTTCCGGCGATGGTGGAGGCGGAGGCGGAGGTGGCGGTGGCGGTGGCGGACCGCTTTACTACACGGGCGGTGGCGCACCCGCGGAGTGGATGGCCGCAGCAGGCATCGCTTCCGGCGATTGGGGCTACGTCGATTACGTCGTGTCCAGGGAAAGCGGCTGGAACCCGAACGCAACGAACAGTTCCTCCGGCGCGTGTGGGCTGGTGCAGGCACTGCCGTGCAGCAAGGTTCCTGGCAACGGATACAACCCGGTTGACAATCTTCGCTGGGCCAACGGGTACGCCACGGGCCGCTACGGCAGCTGGGCTGGCGCGTACAACTTCTGGACCAGCAACCACTGGTGGTAATGCTCCGACATGCCACGCTCCCACAAAAGGCGCCAGGAGCGCCCCAGTACTGACGACTCTTTTGATCGTCTTCTTGCGGGTTGGAAGCGCAGCGAGAGCCGCCAAGGCAGAGACTGGACGGTGCAGCCGATCTCGGCGCAGCAGGCTCAGAAAGAGTACATCTGCCCCGGATGCCGCGGCGCCGTCACTCCCGGCACCGCACACCTGGTCGTCTGGCGCGCGGACGGCGTGCTCGGCGATGCTGCCGACCTCGCTGCGCGTCGACATTGGCACACCCACTGCTGGAGGATGGCATGAGCATGGAAATCCGCGGACCACTGGAGCTGCCGGCGACGCGCGAGGACATCGAGCTGTCCACAGCAGACGGTCTGACGCTTGTGGGGGAGTTGGCGGTGCCCGAGCACACCGCGCCGGTCGCGACGCTGGTGACGCTGCATCCGCTGCCCACCGCCGGCGGTTTCATGGACTCGCACATCCTGCGCAAGGCCTCTGCCCGCCTCCCGGCGCTGGCCGATCTTGCTGTGCTTCGCTTCAACACACGAGGCACGACCTCGCCGCGCGGCACGAGTGATGGACAGTTCGACGGTGGGGCATCGGAGCAGTTCGATGTCGCTGCGGCGATGGATTTCGTGCGCGAACGTTCGCTGCCGCGGCCGTGGCTGGTCGGCTGGTCATTCGGTACTGAATTGGCACTGAAGTACGGACGAGAGCATGACGTCGAAGGCGTGATTCTGCTTTCGCCGCCGCTGCACAGAGCCACCGCCGACGACGTGGCCGCCTGGGCGGGGGACGAGCGCCGCCTGATCGCGATCATTCCCGAGTTCGATGATTACCTGCGTCCGGCTGAAGCACGCGAGCGCTTTGCGTCGATCCCCGATATCACCCTGATCGACGTTGAAGGCGGTAAGCACCTGTGGGTTGGCGAGGCCCAGACCCGACGGGTTCTCACCGAGATCGTCGCTGCTGTGCACCCGGAGGCGCTCCCGCTGTCGAATGAATGGCCCCTCTGACGAGGACGCCGTGTCAACGCTCGTTCATGCGCGGAATGAGCACCTGGCGATAGATGATCAGGATGCTCGCTGCGACGGGGATGGCGATGAGCGCCCCGAGCAGTCCGAGCAGCGAACCGCCGGCGAGAGCGGCGACCACGACCACGGCGCCTGGCACCGAGACTGCGCGGCTCATGATGCGCGGCGAGATCAGGTACGCCTCGATCTGCATGTAGATGAGGTAGTAGATCGCGGCAGCCAGGGCAATCCCGGGAGAGCCGAGCCCCGGGATGAGGCAGGCCAGAACGATAATCGTTGATCCCGTGAGCGTACCGACCAGCGGGATGAGCGAGAAGAAGAACGCGATAACGGCCAGCACCGCGGCGAACGGCGCACCGATGATGTTGAGGTAGATCGCGCTGAGGACGCCGTTGATGACGCCGAGCGTCACCTGCCCCATCACGTAGTACCCGACGGAATCCGTGATCTGCTCCGCGAGATCGATGAAGCGAGGACGCTTGGATGCCGGAATCAGCTGATAGACGGATCGTTTGAGGGACGGCGTCGACGCCGTCAGATAAATGGTCAGGATCAGCACGATAAATGCCCCGAACAGCCCGGTGACGATGTTCACGCTCGCGGCGATCACGCTGCCGGTGATGTCACCCATGTTCTCGAGCAGCCAGTTCTGCGATTCGTTCAGCACCCGATCGACATCGAGGGCGGGGAAGACGGCGACCAGCCAGGTGCGGAGATCCTCCCAGAGGTTGTCGCTGCTCTGCACCAACCGAGTGATCTGCCTGACTAGCTGGGACACCTGGTCAACGATGATGGGCAGCACGATCAGCACGATCCCGGCGAAGATTCCCAGGACGCCGAGGATCGTGATCAGCACGGCCAGCCAGCGCGGGAGCCTGCGTCGCTCCAGGAACGAGATAACGGGATCGAGGCCCAGGCTGATGAATAGCGCAGTGCCGACGTAGAGCAACACGGTCGACAGCGATTCGACACTGCCGATGAGCAGGACGCCGAGTCCCACACCGAGCGTCGCCACCAGTGCGGTGCGGAACGGGTTATGAACCTTCATGAGTTCTCCTCGACAAGACTGATCTCAGGGTAGTAGTCAGAATGGCAGCCACCATCCGCGACGTGCCGTTCAGCTTCGCCTGTACCCGTTTGTAGTCAACACACAGCCGGTTTCGATAGTCTGAAACGTCGAGCGGTGACACGGACGCGGCGTCCGAGTCACGTAAGGAGACTTTTCGTGCGTTTCGTTTGGGCCGTCGTGGCCTTCGTCCTGGCCACGCTTCTCATCGGAGCAGGTCTCGCTCAGAGAACCATTTTCATGGGTCCCTCGGTTCAGCAAGTGGAGATCAGTGTCGAGGAACCGGCGCCATTCCTGCTTATTGACGGCGCCGTGCTTCGCGAGCACTCCGGTCAGCAGACGCTCCTTATTCGCGGCGAAGGCGACATCTTCGCCGCCTACGGTCGTACTGCCGACCTCGAGGCATGGCTGGCGGATTCGGCATACAACTCGGTTGCACCGGGCGATGATGGCGCGACGGTGACGACTTTCGTCGAGCCGGTCGTCGCTGAGGAAGACCCCGCAGACCCACCGGCCGAGGAGGGCGCGGAAGCGCCTGCAGAGGAAACCACTGAGGCGCCAGGCCGCAACCCGGCGGGCTCCGACCTCTGGCTTGACTCTTTCAGCGAACCAGATCAGCTGATTACAGACATGCAGCTTCCCGAGGGCATGAGCGTGCTGATCGCGAAAGACGGCACTGCAGACGCTCCGGAAGACATCGTCGTGTCCTGGCCGCTGGACACGACAACGCCGTGGGTCGGACCGCTGATCACCGCCGGCGGTGCGGTGCTGCTGTTCGGCCTTGTGATGTATGTTCTGGCGATCCGTCATCAGCGACGTGGTCGCGGCCCGCGCCGCAAGGGGCCAGGTCCGCTTCCACCGACGGAGCCGATCAATCTCGCGATGGAGACCGGATCTGTGCGCGCTCAGCTCGACGCCTCCGCAGCTGAAGAGCCGGGAGCTGAAGAGCCGGGAGTTGAAGAGCCCGCAGTTGAAGAGCCCGTAGCCGAGGCAGAACCGACGCCGAAGAAGGGTGAGGCTACGACCGAACGTCGCGCTTCCCCCGTGCGCCGCCGTTTGCTTGCACTTCCTGCGATCGGCATCGCAGCGCTGCTGTTTGCAGGTTGCTCGAGCGACTCATGGCCGCAGTTCGGTGAGGCGACTCCGACTCCGTCCCCTTCTCCGACCGTGATCACGCCAGAGAATCAGAAGCCGCCGGCGGTCACCGAAACGCAGGCATCCCGCATTCTGCAGAACATCGCCGCGACCGTCGGAGAGGCAGACGCGGCACTCGACATCGATCTCGCCGCCACTCGTCTGGACGGTGCACCGCTCGATGCTCGACGGACGGATTACACGCTGCGCGCGGCTCTCACCGACCGAGCAGTTCCTGCGACCATCCCGACCGACGTCATCGAGGTGCTGCTGCCGCAGGCGACAGACAGTTGGCCACGCACCGTATTGACGCTGACCAAAAGCAAGAGCGACGACACTGTGCCGCCCGTCATCCTCACGATGACGCAGAACGATCCCTGGTCGGGCTACAAGGTCACCAACATCGCCGAGATGCAGGCCTCGGCGGAGGTGCCACCGTTGGCCCCGGCGTGGTTGGGTACCAGCCTCATCACCGAGAATGCGGCGGCCTTCCTTGCGCTATCGCCGGATGAGTTGTCCACGGCGTTCGCTGATGTGGTGGATGCGGGAGAGACAAGCGAGTATTACGCGCTCTTTGACCCGGTGGCCATCGCCCTTGCCGACTCGATCGCGGCCAGTCGTGACGCCGTCGTGCAATCACTGATCGACAATGATGCGGCCGAGACATCGAGCACGGCATTCGACATCGCGCCCAGCGCGGCGGCACCAGTCGCACTGGCAACGCTTGACAGCGGTGCGATCGTCGCTGTTTCTCTCATCGATAGCGAAACCATCACTCCGACCTCCGACGACGCGGTGATCAGATTCGGCGACAACCCCGAAGCCAAGACACTCACCGGGGCAGAGGAAGCGTCAAAGGGTGTCGTGACGACGTACGGTCTGCAGCTGTTCTTCTCCGTTCCCAGTCAGGGATCGACGGAACAGGTTCACCTTCTTGCAGTGCATCAGGACATTCTCAACGTGGAAGTGATCAAGTGAGCGATATCTCTGCTGCGGCCCTTCGTGGTGCCGTCGACCTCTCTACCCTGCGCAATCGCCCAGCGGCTCCAGCGAACCCGGCTTCCTCACCCGCCGAGGCGGGAGCTGTGGCCGCCGGTGGATTCATCGTGGACGTCACGGATGCCACATTCGGACAGATCCTCGAGCTCTCGCGCAGTGTGCCGATCGTCGTGGATCTGTGGGCCGAATGGTGCGGTCCGTGCAAGCAGCTGAGCCCGATTCTGGAGAAGGTCGTCACTGAACTCGGTGGCCGAGTTGTGCTGGCGAAGGTCGATGTTGACGCGAACCCTCAGCTCGCTCAGAGCTTCAAGGCGCAGTCGATCCCGATGGTGGTGGCACTCGTCGCCGGACAACCCGTACCCATGTTCACGGGTGCCGTGCCCGAAGAACAGGTGCGTCAGGTCTTCGACCAGCTGCTGCAGCTTGCCGCCCAGAACGGTGTGACCGGATCTGTCGGGAGCGAGACGCCTGAGCAGAACGACGACGAGGCCCCGCAGGAGGCTCCGCTGCCACCGTTGCACGCCGAGGCGTTTGCTGCCATCGAAGCGGGCGATTTCGCCACAGCGATCACAGCTTATGAGAAGGCGCTGGCGGAGAACCCCCGCGACGAGGATGCTCGAGCCGGTCTCGGTCAGGTCCGATTGCTCGACCGTGTGCAGGGAGTGGACCTGCAGGAAGCACGGGCCGCTGCAGCTGCTGACCCGCAAAGTCTTGAGGCGCAGTTCACGGTCGCCGATCTCGACATCTCCGGCGGGCACATCGATGACGCGTTCGGTCGCCTGCTTGATCTATTCGCGGCGCTTCCCGCTGATCAGCGGCTCCCGGTGCGCGAACGCCTCGTCGAGCTGTTCGGTCTCGTCGGCGATGCCGACCCACGCGTGGCCGCCGCGCGCAATCGCCTGACGTCCCTGTTGTTCTGAGGCTCAGGGTTGTTCTGACGGCTCAGGGTTGTTCTGACGGCTCAGGCAGTCATTCGCTCGGCGCGATAGCGCAGCCAGATCGTCGACAGTGCTGGCAGCGTGATCTTCGTCATCGGCGTGCCATGCTCTCCCGTGGCATGCGCAGCCACACGGCCGTAATTGCCGATGCCGTGTCCGCCGTATTCGATGGCATCGGTATTGAGGATCTCATCCCAGACACCTGCCACCGGTAGCTCAAGCGGGAGACTGGCTCGCTCCACTCCGGCGAAGTTACTGATCACGATCACGCGTCCTCCGTGCGCGTCGCGTCGTTCGAAGGCGATCACGTTCGGGTCCCATGAGGGGGCGCCGAGCCTGCGGAAACGGGTGCTGTCGCTGTCGCGTTCCCACAGCGGTGCCGTGCTCCGGTAGACGGTGTTCATCGCGCCCACGAAGCGCTGAAGCTGCGCGTGTGCCGGCTGATCAAGCAGCCACCAGTCCAAGGGCCTACTCTCTGCCCATTCGGACATCTGACCGAACTCCTGGCCCATGAAGAGCAGTTTCTTTCCGGGGTGACCCCACATGTAGGCCAGGTACGCCCGGACGTTCGCGAGCTTGTGCGCGTGGTCGCCCGGCATCTTTGACACCAGGCTTCCTTTGCCGTGCACGACCTCGTCATGGCTGATCGGCAGCAGATAGTTCTCGCCAAAGGCATACACGAACGAGAATGTCATCTCGCCCTC
Organism: Microbacterium sp. Y355; assembly: GCF_059445345.1. Taxonomy (NCBI): domain Bacteria; kingdom Bacillati; phylum Actinomycetota; class Actinomycetes; order Micrococcales; family Microbacteriaceae; genus Microbacterium; species Microbacterium sp. Y355. The sequence goes on from NZ_JCAIUD010000001.1 coordinate 372,772, forward strand.
GTGATGTGCGCGGTACATCGGATCACGTGCAATGTACTGCAGCGAGTCGTTCATCCAGCCCATGTTCCACTTAAACCCGAAGCCCAAGCCGGCGCTGTCGGTACGGGCGGTGACTCCGGGGAAGCTGGTGGACTCCTCAGCGATCATGACGATGCCGGGGTGCGCACGGTACGCGGTGGTGTTGACCTCCTGAAGGAATCGGATCGCCTCGAGGTTCTCACGACCGCCGTGGACGTTGGGCTCCCACTCGCCGTCATTGCGGGAGTAGTCCAGGTACAGCATCGATGCCACAGCATCGACGCGCAGTCCGTCGATGTGGAACTGATCCAGCCAGTAGAGGGCATTTGCGACGAGAAAGTTTCGCACTTCAGGGCGGCCGTAATCGAAGATCAGCGTGCCCCAGTCCTGGTGCTCGCCGCGCCGCGGATCCGGATGCTCATACAGCGGTCGCCCGTCGAATCGGGCGAGTGCGAACTCGTCCTTGGGGAAATGCCCTGGCACCCAATCCAGGAGTACGCCGATGCCCGCCTGGTGCAGCCGATCGATGAGATATCGCAGATCGTCGGGGGAACCGAAGCGCGCGGTGGGCGCATAGTAGCCGCTCACCTGGTAGCCCCAGGATCCCCCGAAAGGATGCTCCTGGAGCGGCATGAACTCGACGTGGGTGAATCCGGTTTCGATGACGTGAGCGATGAGAGGATCAGCGACCTCGCGGTATCCGAGTCCCTGTCGCCAGGAACCGAGGTGCACTTCGTAGATCGACATCGGCTGCGCGACGGCATGGGTCGCTGCCCGCCTGGTCATCCAGGCGCCGTCCTTCCAGGAATATGCCGAAAACGGAACGATCGATGCGGTCTCCGGTGGCAACTGGGTGCGCCTCGCCATCGGATCCGCCTTGAGTATCCAGCGTCCATCCGGCGTGAGGATCTGATACTTGTACTGCGCGCCAGGCGTGACGTCGGGAATGAACAGCTCCCAGATGCCGCTGCCGCCCATCGAGCGCATGCTGTGGCCTTCGCCATTCCAGTCGTTGAAATTGCCGACTACTCGCACGGCCTGGGCATTCGGCGCCCAGACGGCGAAGGAAACGCCGATCTCGCCGTCAATCGGGTGGGAGTTGGCGCCCAAAGTCTCCCAAAGCCGCTCGTGCCGCCCTTCAGCGATCAGATGCAGGTCGAGCTCTCCGATGGTGGGGCGGTGGCGGTACGGGTCGCCTGCGAGGTTCTCCGTCCCGTCGTACACCGTGGCGACCCGGTACGAGCGCGGGTTCCCCCTGTGCTGACCCTCCCATATGCCGTGAGCGGTATGTTTCAGCACGAGTCGAGTGCCGTCGCTGAACACGGCGGTCACTTCGTCCGCCAACGGCCGCCGCACCCTGATCGTCGTGCGGGTGGCGCCAGCGGCATCCGTGGTCGGATGAGCGCCGAGCAGGTCATGCGGAGCATGGTGAGAGCCCGTGGATATCGCCTCCCATTCGGCGGTGACGGTATCGGTGGTGTCGCTCATGATCGCTCCTTCACCCTGAGGATGTGCACCGGCTCGGCGAATGCGTCGAGGCGCACGAAATTGTGATCTGCCCAGGTCCATCGGGCACCGGTGATGAGATCCTCAACGTCATAGTGTGCGCCGGGCTCAACACCCCAGATACGAGTATCGAGATGCACAGTGGTCTCTCGAACGGAGTGTGGGTCGACGTTGGCCACCACGATGATGGTGTCTGGCGTACCGTCCTCGGTGAACGCTCCGTCGAGGTGTTTCGAATAGACCAGGATGCCGTCGTCGTCGCTCCAGTGCACCGCCAGGTTGCGCAGCTGGCGAAGCGCTGGGTGCAGACGGCGAATCTCGTTCAGACGGCGCAGGTACGGGGCGAGCGAGTCGCCAGCGACCTCGGCGGCGGCGAAGTCACGCAGCTTGTACTCGTACTTCTCGTTGTCGATGTTCTCCTCGGACCCGGGGCGCGCCACGTTCTCATACAGCTCGTACCCGGCATACACGCCGTAGGTCGGAGCTGCTGTCGCGGCGATGGCAGCCCGGATCCGGTACGCGGCCCGGCCACCGAACTGCAGGTACTCGGTGAGGATATCTGGCGTGTTCACGAACAGATTGGGGCGCAGATAGTCGGCGGTCTCTTCGGCGAGTCCGGTGAGGAACTGCTCGAGCTCGCGCTTCGTGTTGCGCCAGGTGAAGTAGGTGTAGCTCTGCTGGAACCCGACAGCGGCGAGGCCGCGCAGGGGTGCAGGACGCGTGAATGCCTCCGCGAGGAAGACCACGTCCGGATGATCAGTCGTCACGCGCAGGATCAGCCATTCCCAGAACCACAGGGGTTTGGTGTGGGGATTGTCGACCCGGAAGATCTCCACGCCCTGAGCGATCCAGTGCTTCACGATCCGCAGGACCTCGTCGCGTAAACCCACTGGGTCACCGTCGAAGTTCAGCGGATAGATGTCCTGGTACTTCTTCGGCGGGTTCTCTGCGTAGGCGATCGTGCCATCGGGGAGAGTCGTGAACCACTCAGGGTGCGAGCGCACCCACGGGTGATCGGGGGAGGCCTGCAGGGCCAGGTCAAGGGCCACCTCGACACCGACCTTTCGCGCTTCCCGCACGAAGTAGCGGAAATCGGCGAGTGTTCCGAGGTCGGGATGCACAGCATCATGACCGCCCTCAGCCGCTCCGATCGCCCAGGGTGATCCTGGGTCGGCGGGTCCGGCATTCAGAGTGTTGTTCGGTCCCTTGCGGTGGGTGCGTCCGATTGGGTGGATCGGTGGCAGATAGAGCACCTGAAAGCCCATGTCTGCCACGGCGGGAAGTCGCTTCGCGGCGGTGCGGAATGTGCCGCTCTTGATCGTGCCGTCCTTCTGCCGCTTCGCCCCCTCGGATCGGGGGAAGAACTCGTACCAGCCGCCGACCCCAGCGCGCGTGCGTTCGACCACGATGCTCTGATCAGCAGTCGCCGAGGACATCGAGAAGAGCGGGCGGGCGGTGAAGAGTTCGGCGAGGTCGGGATCGGTGGCCACAGCGAGTGCGGTTTCGGCATCCGCTGTTTTGAGTGTCGCCGAGATCGACGAGAGGCGCTTTCGCTCTGCCGGCGTGCGCGTCTTCTCGACAGCGGCACGTGCGAACAGATCGCGGCCGAGGGCCGCCATCACGTCGACGTCGACATCTGCGGCGATCTTGACAGCCGCAGCGTGCGCCCAGGTGGCGTGGTCATCGGCGAACGCTTCGAAGCGATAGTGCCAAACGCCTTGCGCATCCAACGCGATCTCCGCCTGCCAACGGTCGGATCCGTCGTCGACGCTGCTCAGGCGATGCAGACTCTCCTCGCCGTCGGGAGAGACGAGCCGAGCGTGTACGCCGATCAGATCATGGCCCTCGCGGAAGCCGATGACGTTGAACGGGACCACCTCGCCGGAGAAGGCCTTCGCCGCGAACCCACCAGGAACCGTCGGCCGGGGATCTGCCAGCGGAATGCGCCCGGTCAGCGTCCCTTCGTGCTCATCGACGGCACGGGGCCGCAGGGGGATCTGTGCGGGGCTTCGAAGCCCCGCGGGACGATTGCCAGAACGTGCAGCCACACCCTGAATGTACCGCGCCTGGCATGTCCTGGACACCCGTCCGGTAAAGCAATTTCCCTGAACGTCACTCGACGCGGAAAAGGCGCATGGATGTGCCGGGCGTCGGAAGCACGTCACCGGGTGCGAAAGTCTCCGCCGTGCTGTTCGGACGCTCGTCTGCGCTCGACCACAGCGACACGAATCTCGTGGCACCTTCGATCCTGTCGGGCAGGGTCACGTCGATCGGTGCCTCGATGCCGTGCACGATGAGCAGGATGCGGTTGAACTGCTCATCGACAGGCGTGGATGCGGCGACATACTGCAGCGTGCGGTTGCCGGGGTCGGTCCACTGCGACTGCTCCATCGTCTCGCCATCCTGGTTGTACCAGTCCATGACAGACGCATTTGGCGTGTGCTCGCCGGCGCGTGCATAGCGGCTCGGGCGCAGTGCGGGGTTCTCCCGACGCAGCCTGGTCAGCGTCTGGACGTGGGCGCGGAGATCTTCTTGCCAGTCCTCGTGCTCCCAGCTGAGCCAGGTGAGGGCGGAATCGTGCGCGTAGGCGTTGTTGTTGCCGCGCTGCGTGCGGCCCGTTTCATCCCCGGCGGTGAGCATGGGAATGCCAGCGGACAGCAGCAGGGTGCCCAGCAGATTGCGCATCGCCTTGCGTCGAGTGGCCCTGATCACAGGATCGTTGGTCGGGCCCTCTATGCCGTGGTTGAAAGCACGGTTCATATCGGCGCCGTCACGGTTGTCTTCGCCGTTGGCTTCGTTGTGCTTGACGTCGTAGGAGACAAGGTCGCGCAGCGTGAAGCCATCGTGCGCGGTGATGAAGTTCACACTGGCGAGGGGGCCGCGATCTTCGCTGAAGGTGTTCGAGGATCCGGCGAGGCGCGTGGCAAAACCGCCGATGCCGACCGGCGCCGACGCGCGACGCGCGTAGTCGATATCACTCAACCAGAAGTTGCGCACGCGGTCGCGGTAGCGGTCGTTCCACTCGTGCCAGCCGGCGGTGAAGTTGCCGGTCTGCCATCCGCCGAGACCGACATCCCATGGCTCGGCGATGAGTTTGACGTTCTGTAGTTCGGGGTCGTCGCGGATAGCAACGAGAAGCGGATGCTCCGGCGTGTACTCGTGCGCCGCATCACGGCCAAGCGCGGCAGCCAGATCGAACCGGAAACCGTCGATCTGCATCTCCTCGGCCCAATAACGGAGTGAGTCGAGAACGAGCCTGGCTCCGGCATCCACCGCGGTGTTCAGAGTGTTTCCGACCCCAGTGGTATCGATGTAGACGCCGTCTGGTCCCTGCCGGTAGTAGTTAGCATTGTCGATTCCGCGGAAGCTCGACCTGGGCCCGCCGATGCCCTCTTCGGAGGTGTGGTTGTAGACGACGTCAAGGATGACTTCGAGACCGGCCTCGTGCAGCAGCCGGACCATGCCTTTGAACTCGGTGAGGATCGCCTCCGGGCCTTCCTTGCGCGCTTCGTCGGTGGCATAGGCGGCATGCGGAGTGAAGAAATTGAGGGTGTTGTATCCCCAGTAGTTGGTGAGTCCACGCTCGAGAAGTCGTGGCTCCGGCACAAAAGCATGCACAGGGAGCAGCTCGATCGACGTGATGCCGAGCGAGTGGAAGTACTCGATCATCGCCGGGTGGGCGAGGCCGGCGTAGGTTCCGTGCAGGGCGGGAGGGACATCCGGATGCCGCTTGGTCACGCCCTTCAGATGAGCCTCGTAGATCACGGTTTGATCGAGGGGAATCTCTGGCTTCTTCGAATCGCCCCAGTCGAACCCGTCGACGATGACGACCGAGCGCCACTCTTCGTAGCCGTCACCTTGCGCGAGACCGCGCGCGTAGGGGTCGAGCAGCAGAGTCTCTGGGTTGAAGGTGTTGCCGGGGCCATGGGGGCCGCCCACGCGCAGGGCGTATCGCGTTCCGGGTTGCAGCAGTTCCGTAGTCACTTCCCAGACACCGCCTGGTTGGCGCTCCAGCGCGACCTGATCCGTCACCCAATCGAGGTCGGTTTCGTCAAAGGTGACGAGCTCAATCGACGAGGCGTTCTGTGACCAGACACGCAAAGTCGCGGTGCCGTCGTGCAGACGCACGCCGAGGTTGTCGAGGGTGGTGCCGCCGGGAACGGCGAGCTGACGGGACGCAGGCATGAGTACACATTAGGCGGGATGTGTCGCAGTCTCACGTCAGGCCACACTCAGTTCCATATGCCAATGGGTGAAAAATGGGGGAGAGTTAAGGAATGCGGTTCTATCTCGACCATGCGGCCACCACGCCGCTTCGCCCTGAGGCACGTCAGGCGTGGCTGGCGGCGACCGATGTCGTCGGCAACGCCTCATCGACGCACGGCGCAGGGCAAGACGCGCGACGGCTGCTCGAGGAATCACGTGAACGGATCGCCGCGGTGCTGGGCTGCGACCCGATCGAAGTCGTACTGACCTCGGGCGGGACGGAGTCGATCAACACCGCCTTGCATGGGATGTGGGCGTCGCGTCGCGCGGATGCCGACACGATTGTTCTTCCGGACGGTGAGCATCACGCGACGATGGACACAGTCGCGGCGCTTGCGCGTGAGGGTGCAGCGGTGCGTGCCGTGCCCATTTCGACTGTCGGCCGTATCTCGGCGGTGGCGTTCGCCGAGGCGCTGCCCGGCGCGGCGCTGGCTACTGCGCTTATCGCCAACAACGAAGTCGGCACGGTGAACGACGCAGCGATGCTGGCGGCTGTGGCCGCCTCTGCAGATGTGCCGCTGCATCTGGATGCTGTGGCCGCGATCGGTCACATGCGACTGTCGTTTCGTGAACTGCGTGCGGATTCTGTGGCGGGTGCGGGCTTGGTTGCGATGAGCGTCGCCGGTCACAAGGTCGGGGCGCCGGTCGGAGTCGGTGCGTTGGTTGTGGCGCGCACGGCACGGATGACGCCGCTTCTACATGGCGGCGCGCAGCAGCGTGGACTGCGCGCCGGTACTCAGGACGTCGCTGGGGCCGCAGCCTTTGCCGTCGCGCTGGAGAGCGGCGAGGCAGAGCGTGAGGCGGAGGGCATGCGGCTGAGTGCGATGCGCGACCGCCTGGTCGAAGGCATCCGCTCGGCTGTGCCCTCAGCGGAACTGCTGGGAGATCCGGTCGACCGGCTGTCGAACAACGCGCATGTGCTGTTTCCCGGTGCGGTGGGGGAGAGTCTGCTCTTTCTGCTGGACGTCGCAGGGGTCGCGGCATCCACGGGTTCTGCGTGCCAGGCTGGCGTCGCGGAGCCCTCGCACGTCGTGATGGCGATGGGGCGAAGCGAGAAGGATGCTCGCAGCGTGCTGCGGTTCACGCTCGGACGCACATCGAGCGACGCCGACGTCGACGCGGTACTTGCAGCGATCAATGATGCCTATCTGCGGGCATCCGGTGCCAGTACAGGAACACGCTCGTAAACTGGAGTCATGCGGATTCTTGCGGCGATGAGTGGTGGAGTCGATTCTGCCGTTGCGGCGGCGCGCGCCGTGGATGCAGGGCACGACGTCACAGGAGTGCATCTGGCGCTCTCGCGCGCGGGTGGGACGCTGCGCACCGGCAGCCGCGGCTGCTGCACGATCGAAGACGCCATGGATGCGCGACGTGCGTCCGACATGCTCGGCATCCCGTTCTATGTGTGGGACTTCTCCGAACGCTTCCGTGACGATGTCATCGACGACTTCATCAGCGAGTATCAGGCAGGGCGCACACCGAATCCGTGCATGCGCTGCAACGAGAAGATCAAGTTCGCAGCCCTGCTAGAGCGAGCGATCGAACTCGGTTTCGACGCAGTTTGCACTGGCCATTATGCGACGCTGATCGATGGCGAAGGCGGCCTGGAACTGCACCGCGCGTCGGATAACGCGAAGGACCAGTCGTATGTGCTGGGCGTGCTCACCACCGAGCAGTTGGCGCACACCTATTTCCCGCTGGGCACGACGCCGTCGAAGGCGATTGTGCGGGCGGAGGCTGCCGAGCGTGGCCTCACCGTTGCGCAGAAGCCGGATAGCCATGACATCTGCTTCATACCCGACGGCGACACGCGCGGCTGGCTGGCAGAGAAGGTCGGCGCCGAACAGGGTGAGATTCTGGACCGCTCTGGTGCCGTGATCGGCTCACACGACGGTGCGCACGCGTTCACCGTCGGACAGCGTCGTGGCCTGAAGATCGGTATCCCGGCGGATGACGGCAAGCCCCGGTTCGTACTTGAGGTGCGGCCGGTGTCGAATACTGTTGTGGTCGGGCCGAAGGAAGCGCTCGCTATCAGCGAGATCTCCGGTGACCGGTACAGCTGGGCGGGCGCTGCTCCAGCTACGGCGGAGTTTGAGTGTCACGTGCAGATTCGCGCTCACTCCGAGCCCGTTCCCGCGCATGCCACCGTCTCGGATGCTGGCGTCACTGTTGTGCCGGAGGTACCGCTGGACGGTGTTGCACCGGGGCAGACGGCCGTGCTGTATGTCGGTACGCGCGTGCTCGGGCAGTTCACGATCGATCGGACTGTGTCGGCGGTGCCGGTCGGGGCGTAAGCCCGCGGGCGTTGCGGCGGCGTGAGCCGGCGGCGTTGATGCTTGCGCGGCTTCGTCAGTTGCGCGAGAACCTTTGCGCGTACCGCCTCTGCGCGTACCGCTCCTTCGGAGTTGTACCGGTTCCTCGGACCTTTTCGACGAATTGCTCCGAGCGAACCGCACATCTCCGAGCGAGGCGTACGGATGGTGGACGCGACCCGCATCCTCGCATCGGATGTCGGCACCCGCTCGTAGACTGAGAAGGTGCCGGACAACATCTCGCTGGAAGACGCCCGCGTTGAAGCCGAAGAGCTGACGACGCGCATTCTCGATGCGAAAGACGCGTACTACGGGCGCGATACCTCGGTCGTGGATGACGCGACCTACGACGGCTGGATGCAGCGGCTCGAAGAACTTGAGCGACTGCATCCAGAACTGCAGGGTCAAGACTCGCCGACGCAGATGGTAGGGGCGGCTGAATCCACGGGTCTTGCGACGATCGAGCACGCCGAACGGATGCTGAGCCTCGACAACGTCTTCTCCATCGAGGAGCTGCGTGAATGGGCGGCGAAGACCACGGCGGCTTCCGGGCGCGAAGTTGCCTGGCTGACCGAGCTGAAGATTGACGGTCTCGCGATCAACCTGCGCTACGAGAACGGTGTGCTGACTTCGGCGGCGACGCGGGGTGACGGTCGCGTCGGTGAGATCGTGACGGAGAACGCACTGCGACTGGCAGACATCCCCGAACGGCTGAGTGGTGAAGGGCATCCGTCGATCGTCGAGGTGCGTGGTGAGGTATTCATCCCGGTTGCGGCCTTTGAACGGCTGAACGCCGCGCAAGCATCGTTCCGCGAGCGTGCGTACGCCGACACTTTGGCGCGCTGGGAAGCACGCGGCGGCGCCAAGAAGCCGTTTGAGGAAGAGAAGGCGCGGGCGGCCGCCGCACGGCGCTTCCCCTCGTTCGCGAACCCGCGCAATGCTGCCAGCGGCGGGCTCCGCCAGCAGATTGACAAGAAGGACGGCCTGGAGCTCGAAGCGGGACTCCTGCGGGTGAACTCGCTGTCGTTGTATGTCCACGGCATCGGCGCGTGGGAGAACCCGCCGGTGGCGGCACAGAGCGAGGTCTACGAGCTGCTCGCATCGTGGGGGCTGCCCACCAGCCCGCATTCGAAGGTGTGCCGCGGCATCGATGAGGTCTCAGCGTTCGTCGAGTACTTCGGCGAGCACCGGCACGACATCGAGCACGAGCTCGACGGCATCGTCGTCAAGGTTGACGAGCTGGCGCTGCATGACGAACTGGGCACGACGAGCCGCGCCCCACGCTGGGCGATCGCCTACAAGTACCCGCCCGAGGAGGTGCAGACGAAGCTCCTCGACATCGTCGTCTCGGTCGGTCGCACCGGCCGTGCAACGCCGTTCGCTGTGATGGCTCCCGCTCATGTCGCCGGCTCCGTCGTTCGGCAGGCGACCTTGCACAACAAGGATGTCGTCAAGGCCAAGGGCGTACTCATCGGAGACACCGTCGTGCTGCGCAAGGCCGGAGACGTAATTCCCGAGGTATTGGGTCCGGTGGTCGAGAAGCGCGACGGCACCGAACGCGAGTTCGTGATGCCAGTCGGATGCCCAGAGTGCGGCACGCCGCTGCGCGCGATGAAGGAGGGCGACATCGACCTGCGTTGCCCTAACGCACGCTCGTGTCCGGCACAGGTGCGAGGGCGGGTCGAACACATCGGCTCGCGCGGGGCACTCGACATCGAGGCGCTGGGTGAAGTGACGGCAGCGGCATTGACGCAGCCGACGTTCCCCGCCGTCCCGCCGCTCGTCACCGAAGCGGGGCTGTTCGCGTTGACTTTGGACGAGTTGGTCCCGATCGAACTCGTCGTCAGGGATGCCGAGACCGGCCTGCCGAAGGAAGACGAAGACGGACTGGTGAAGACCCGCTCGCCATTCCGACGCAACCCCACTCCTGCAGAGAAGAAGAACGGCATCAATTCGACGCAGCCGTCGGCGCAGGCTCACACGTTGCTCGCCGAGTTGGAGAAGGCGAAGACCAAAGAACTCTGGCGCTTGCTGGTCTCGCTGAACATCCGTCACGTCGGGCCCGTTGCCGCGCGTGCGCTGGCGCAGTGGTTCGGATCGCTCGACGCAATTCGCGCGGCATCCCGTGAAGAATTGGCCGCCGTCGAAGGCGTCGGCGGGATCATCGCCGACTCGCTGCTGGACTGGTTCACGATCGACTGGCATGTCGAGATCGTCGAGCAATGGGCGACCGCTGGCGTGCAATGGACGACCCCCGGTCACCCGGGCCCTGGTGCGGCGGTTGTTGAAGGTGGGGTGCTTGACGGGCTCACCGTCGTTGCCACCGGCTCACTCGATGGATACACCCGCGACGGCGCGCAAGAAGCGATCATCAAAGCAGGTGGCAAGGCGGCATCCAGCGTCTCGAAGAAGACAGACTTCGTCGCGGCTGGCCCCGGCGCCGGTTCGAAACTTGCGAAGGCTGAAGAGCTCGGTCTCCGCATCCTCGACGCCGCCCAGTTCCACATTCTGGTGACCGAAGGACCGGCCGCGCTGGATGCCTGAGCATCTCATCGTCCTGAACGGCATGGCCGCGGCGGGCAAGACGACGTTGGCGCGGCCATTGGCTGCGGCTCTCGGCATACCGCTGGTGTCGAAGGATGCCATCAAAGAGGCGCTCGGCGACGCGGTGGACGCGCCGCTTCCCACCCGGGCGGTCGGCGCGCTGGCTGCGGATGCGCTCTGGCGGATCGTCGGGATGCTGGAGGGCACGGTGATGATCGAGTCGGTGTGGCTCACCGGACGAGACGAGGAGTGGTTCCGGCGGGGCTGGGAGTCCGTCGGATCGCCCATCGGGATTGAGCTGTGGTGCGAGGCGCCGCAGGCAGACATGCGCGACCGGTACCTGAACAGGCCGCGCCACATGGTGCACGACGATCAGGAACGCATCGCCGAGTGGGATGCTGCCGTCGAACTGGCCCAGCCCATCAGTGGGTTTCCCGTCATCCGAGTCGACACGTCCGCGGCCGTCGACGTCGCCAGCCTGGCAGTACGGCTTCGCGGGGAGTTGGCATGAAGCGTTACGGACCGCTGCTTGCGGTGTCGGATGCCCTGGCCCTCGGCGACCCTGGCAGGCATCATCTGCGCCTGACGCCGGACGGAATCATCGTCCGCGAGGGTGCTGAGTACCGCCGCATCCTGCTCTGGGACAAGGTGTCCGGCTTTCGTCTGGACGTGCCCACAACCCGCTTCCGCCTGCCAGGGCTTGTCACCACGCTCGGACTCGGGGTTTTGACTCTGATCTCCGTGTCTGACCTGGGGGTTGATCCCGACGACGGCTCGGTAGAGATCACTGTGGAAGGGGAGGTGATGAGCCTCCCGCTGAGCAGGCATCACGTCGGCGGCTACTGGGAGCGCACAATCGTCGGCACGCACCGACTGCTCGACCATCTCATCGCGCACCCGGCGCAGCGTGCGCTTCTCACGCGACCGCAATCGCTCGTCGATGTTGCGGCGAAGCTCGCGCGCAGCAACATCTGAGGCGCGCGCCGCCGTCGGCACGTCGTGCCGCAACGACAAACCGCGGCGTGCACGACCTCGGAGATCCGAAGTCGTGCACACCGCGGTTTTGCGTAGTTGGTGTGATCAGTCCTTGTGGCGCGGCTTGCGCGCATCGTAGGACGGACGATCCCGGCGCTCGTAGCCGCCACCGGTGTCGCGACGGCTGGGAACCCCACGGTCAGCCTTGATCTCGATCAGGCGACCCGAGATGCGGGTGTCCTTGAGCTTGTTGAGCACCGACGGGTCGAGGTTCGACGGCAACTCGACGATGGTGAAGTCAGGCTTGATGTTGATTGCGCCGAAGTCGTCGCGACCCAGCCCGCCTTCGTTCGCCAGCGCGCCGACGATCTGGCGCGGTTCCACCTTGTGACGACGCCCGACCTCGATGCGGTAGGCCGCGTAGTCACCGCGCCCACGGCGCTCGCGCGGCTCGCGAGCAGGACGGTCAGAACGATCCGAGTCCCGACGCGGGCGGTTGTCGCGCTCGACGGCAGCGGTCAGTGGGTCGTTCGCAGGATCCAGCAGCAGCGGGGTCTTGCCCTGAGCGACGACCGCGAGGGCCGCGGCGACGTCGCCCTCGGGCACATCGTGATTGCGCACGTAGTGCGCGACGATGTCGCGGAACGCCTCAATACGGGCGGTCTCCGCGAGCGCAGCGGTGATGCCATCGTCGAAGCGCGCGAGACGAGTGGTGTTGACGTCTTCCGTGCTCGGCAGCGTCATCTGCACCGGGGCCTGACGGGTCGCCTTCTCGATGCTCTTGAGCAGGTAACGCTCGCGCGGTGTGATGAAGCTGATCGCATCGCCGGTGCGACCTGCGCGGCCCGTACGACCGATGCGGTGCACATAAGACTCGGTGTCGGTGGGGATGTCGTAGTTCACGACGTGGCTGATGCGCTCGACGTCGAGACCACGCGCGGCGACATCGGTCGCAACGAGGATGTCGAGCTTGCCATCCTTGAGCTGGTTGATGCTGCGCTCGCGCTGCACCTGTGCCACGTCACCGTTGATAGCGGCGGCGGAGTATCCGCGAGCACGCAATTTCTCAGCAAGCGTCTCGGTCTCGTTCTTCGTGCGGACGAAGACGATCATTCCATCGAAGTTCTCGACCTCGAGGATGCGCGTGAGCGCATCGACCTTCTGCTGGTACGAGACGACGAGGTACCGCTGTGTGATATTCGTGCTCGACGCGGTCTTCGACTTGATCGTGATCTCTTCAGCATCCTGCAGATACTTCTGAGCGAGGCGGCGGATCTGCGGCGGCATGGTCGCAGAGAACAGTGCAACCTGCTTCTCGGCAGGCGTCTGAGCAAGGATCTGCTCGACGTCCTCGGCGAAGCCCATCTTCAGCATCTCGTCGGCCTCGTCGAGAACGAGGTACTTCAGCTCAGAGAGGTCAAGGGTGCCCTTGGCGAGGTGATCCATGATGCGGCCGGGAGTACCGACGATCACGTGCACGCCGCGGCGCAGCGCCGACAGCTGCACGCCGTAGCCCTGTCCGCCGTAAACGGGCAGCACGTGCACGCCCTTCATCTTGGACGCGTAGGACTCGAAGGCCTCACAGACCTGGAGCGCGAGCTCACGGGTCGGAGCCAGGACGAGAGCCTGGGGGATCTTCTGCGACACGTCGAGACGCTCCAGCACAGGAAGTGCGAAAGCCGCAGTCTTGCCGGTTCCGGTCTGCGCCATGCCGACGACATCGCGTCCGCCAAGGAGGGTCGGGATTGTCGCCGCCTGGATGGGCGAAGGGGTCTCATAGCCAAGGCCGCGGATAGCCGCGAGGACGGGGCCGGTGATGCCTAGTTCCTCGAATCCGGGGGTCGTGGGGGATTCGTCGGTGGGCTCGCTCAGCGCTGCATCTTCAGGGGTCACTTCCTAAAGGTAGCGCCCCGAGATGCCGCTTGTCTGTGAAGACGCGCTCTCAGGCGCTGGTTGTGAGCGAGACGAGCTTTTCCTTCACCTGTCGACGCAGCACTTTGCCGATGATCGACTTGGGCAATTCGTCGACGACGAAGATCCGCCGCGGCACCTTGTAGGGGGTCAGGATGCTTCGCGCGAACGCTCTGATCGACTCCTCATCGAGCTGTGCGCCCGCGTCGAGGACGATCGCGGCGACGACTTCTTCACCGGAGTGATCACTGTGCAATCCGACCACAGCGGCATCCGCGACCGACGGATGCTGGCGTAGCGCATTCTCGACTTCGGTGGGTGCGACGTTGAAGCCGCCCGTGATGATGAGTTCCTTGATGCGATCGACGATCCGGATGAAACCGGCCTCATCGATCGCCACGATGTCGCCGGTGCGGTACCAGCCGTCGACGAACGCTTCCTCTGTCGCTTCCGGTTTGCCGTAGTAGCCGGAGAACACCTGCGGGCCACGAACAACGAGCTCACCGGGAGATCCGGGCTCGACATCCTGAGTGGGGTCGTCTGGATCGACAACACGGCACTCGGTGCCGGGCAGCGGCAAGCCGATTGTTCCCGGAACGCGGTTGTCAGCGACGGGGTTCGCCGTCAGCACGGGGGAGCACTCGCTGAGTCCGTACCCCTCGACGAGGAAACCTCCGGAGGCCGATTCGAACGGCACGACGAGCTCGTGAGGGAGAGCCATCGCGCCGGAGATCGCGACGTCGATGCCCTGAAGTGAGACGCCCTTCGCCTCGGCGGCGGCCAGCAGACGTTCGGCGATCGGGGGAACCAACGGCAGGAAGGTCGCTGGATGCTTCTTTACGACGTCGAGCACCATGTCTGGATCGAACTTCGGGAACAACACCAGACGCGCACCCATCGACATCGCGAATGTCAGGCAGAGAGTGAGGCCGTAGGCGTGGAACATGGGGAGCACCGCATAGACGACGCAGCCGCGCCCGCGCTGTATCGACGGAACCCAAGCCTGGGCCTGCGCGGCGTTCGAGAGCAGATTGCGGTGGGTGAGAGATGCGCCCTTGGGGTTTCCTGTCGTGCCAGAGGTGTACTGGATGATCGCGAGATCGTCGGTGGCGGGCTTCGGATGCGAGGCGGGCAGCGGCGCAGAACCGACGAGTTGCTCCCACTCGATCGCGCCGCGCACCTTCTCGGTGAGAGCCGCGCGAGACTCGCGGGCCTTCGCGATCGGCAGCTTCAGCGCGACGCGCGTGAAGAATGGCATCGCCTTGGTGATGTCGACGGTGATCAGGTTCGTCATCGCGAGGTCAGCAGGGAATTCCTGCACGGTCTTCACGACCTTGCTCCACACGATGGCGTGCTTCGCACCGTGGTCTTCAAACTGTTTGCGCAATTCGCGGGGAGTGTAGAGCGGGTTGTGCTCGACGACGACGGCGCCCAGGCGCAGTACTGCGTAGAAGGCGATGATGTGCTGCGGGCAGTTCGGCAGCACGATCGCGACCGGATCGCCGGCCCGGATGCCAAGATCCCGCAGGCCCGTCGCCGCGCGGTCGATGGCTTCCTGCATCCGCGCGTACGTCGTCTCCTGGCCGAAGAACTGCAGTGCGGCAGCGTCCGGATAATCGCGCGCGGACGCCGCGACGATATCGATGAGTGAGCCATCAACGGGACCGAGGTCTTCCGGAACTCCCTCGGCGTAGCTGGCGACCCAGGGGCGAGGGGGATCGAACGTGGTCATGCCGAACAGCATATTGGGCTGGCACGTGCCGCGCGGCGGATCCGACGCGGCGAACTAGACTGGCGTGGTGTCTGAAATCACCCCTGAGCTCGTGCGCCATCTCGGCGTGCTCGCGCGTATCCAGCTGAACGACGACGAGGTGACGCGGCTCACGGGCCAGCTCGACGCCATCGTCGACAACATCGCGAAGGTGTCGGAGGTTGCGACCCCCGACGTGGCGGCCACAAGCCACCCGATCCCGCTTGCGAACGTGTTCCGACCCGACGTGGTCGGCGAGACGCTCACGCATGAGCAGGTGCTGCAGAATGCACCGGATGCCGCGGACGGCCGTTTCCGCGTCAGCGCGATCCTGGGAGAAGAGCAGTGAGCGACATCATCCGCTGGACCGCCGCTGAACTAGGAGACAAGCTCGCCGCCGGCGAGGTCTCCAGCCGCGAGGCCACTCAGGCACACCTCGACCGGATCGCCGCTGTTGACGGCGACGTCCACGCGTTCCTGCACGTGAACGAGGGTGCGCTGGCTGCAGCTGACGCCGTTGATGCACGGCGCGCCGCAGGCGAGAAGCTCGGCCCGCTCGCCGGTGTTCCGCTCGCGATCAAGGACGTCCTGGTCACCACCGACCAGCCCACCACGAGCGGTTCGAAGATTCTCGAGGGCTACATGTCGCCCTACGACGCGACTGTGGTCGCCCGTTCGCGCGCTGCCGGCCTCGTTCCGCTAGGCAAGACCAACATGGACGAGTTCGCGATGGGCTCCTCTACCGAGCACTCCGCGTACGGCCCGACGCGCAACCCGTGGGATCTGGATCGGATTCCCGGCGGCTCCGGCGGTGGTTCGGCTGCTGCTGTCGCGGCATTCGAAGCGCCGCTCGCGCTCGGCTCAGACACTGGTGGCTCGATTCGTCAGCCCGCGCACGTGACTGGCACGGTCGGACTGAAGCCGACCTACGGCGGTGTCAGTCGCTATGGTGCGATCGCGCTGGCATCGAGCCTTGACCAGGTGGGTCCTGTCACGCGGACGGTTCTCGACTCCGGGCTCCTGCACGACATCATCGGCGGGCACGATCCCAAGGATTCCACCTCGCTGACCGACGCATGGCCGTCGTTCGCGGATGCTGCACGTGAAGGCGCCCGCGGAGACGTGTTGAAGGGACTGAAGGTCGGCGTCATCAAGGAACTGCCGGACTCGGGCTTCCAGCCTGGTGTTGCGGCATCCTTCCGCGCCTCTCTTGACATCCTCGAGGCGAACGGCGCGGAGATCGTCGAGATCTCGACGCCGCACTTCGAGTACGGCGTCGCTGCGTACTACCTGATTCTGCCGGCCGAGGCATCCAGCAACCTGGCGAAGTTCGACTCCGTGCGGTTCGGTATGCGCGTTACGCCTGAAGGCGCCGCCACCGTTGAAGACGTGATGTCGGCGACGCGTGAAGCCGGTTTCGGCGACGAGGTCAAGCGCCGGATCATTCTCGGCACGTATGCACTGTCGGCTGGGTATTACGACGCCTACTACGGCAGCGCGCAGAAGGTTCGCACGCTCATTCAGCAGGACTTCGACAACGCCTTCACTCAGGTCGACGTGATCGCCACTCCGTCGGCGCCGACCACGGCGTTCAAGATCGGCGAGCGGATCGATGACCCGCTGCAGATGTACTTGAACGACGTCACCACGATTCCGGCGAACCTTGCGGGCGTTCCGGGCATCTCGATCCCTTCGGGCCTTGCGCATGACGACGGTCTGCCCGTCGGCATCCAGTTCCTCGCACCCGCGCACGAAGATGCGCGTCTGTATCGTGTGGGCGCCGCGCTCGAAACCGCGCTCGTCGATTCGTGGGGCGCACCGCTGCTGACCCGAGCTCCCCAGCTCGCAGGAGGGAACCGCTGATGGCTGCGGCAAAGCTGATGGACTTCGACAAAGCGTTGGAACTGTTCGAGCCCGTGCTCGGGTTCGAAGTGCACGTCGAACTCAACACCAACACCAAGATGTTCTCGGATGCGCCGAACCCGGCGAACGAGAAGTACCACGCCGCAGAGCCGAACACGCTCATCGCACCGGTCGACCTGGGGCTGCCTGGTTCGCTGCCGGTGGTCAACGCGACGGCGATCCGCTCGTCGATCAGCCTTGGCCTCGCGCTCGGTTGCTCGATCGCAGAGTCCAGCCGGTTCGCGCGAAAGAATTACTTCTACCCCGACCTCGGCAAGAACTACCAGATCTCGCAGTACGACGAACCGATCGCGTACGAGGGATCCGTTGTGGTCGAGCTCGAGGACGGCACGCTCGTCACGATTCCGATCGAGCGCGCGCACATGGAAGAGGATGCCGGAAAGCTCACCCACATGGGCGGCGCTACCGGACGCATCCAGGGTGCTGAGTATTCGCTCGTCGACTACAACCGTGCCGGCGTCCCGCTGGTCGAGATCGTCACGAACATCATCTACGGCACGGAACACCGCGCCCCCGAGGTCGCGAAGGCATACGTCTCCACGATCCGTGACATCGTGCGCAGCCTCGGAATCTCGGAGGCGCGCCTGGAACGAGGCAACCTGCGCTGCGATGCGAACGTCTCGCTGCGTCCGCGCGTCGCAGAGGGCGAGGAACCGGCACCGCTGGGTACCCGTACCGAGACGAAGAACGTGAACTCGATGCGCTCGGTCGAGCGCGCCGTCCGTCACGAGATTCAGCGCCAGGCGCAGATTCTCGCCGACGGTGGCACGATCACTCAGGAGACGCGCCACTGGCACGAGGACACCAGCACCACCTCGCCCGGTCGTCCGAAGTCAGATGCAGACGACTACCGGTACTTCCCCGAGCCCGACCTGCTGCCAGTGCAGCCTGCGGCCGAGCTGATCGAAGAACTGCGCGCAGCGCTTCCTGAGCAGCCCGTCGCACGTCGTCGCCGCTTGAAGGCTGAGTGGAACTTCACAGACCTAGAGTTCCAGGACGTCCGCAACGGCGCCTTGATCGACGAGGTCGAGGCGACTATCGCCGCAGGTGCGACGCCGGCCGCCGCACGAAAGTGGTGGACGGGCGAGATCTCTCGTCTCGCGAACACCCAGGACAAGGATGCCGCCGGCCTCATCACGCCGGAGAACGTCGCTGCCCTGCAGAAGCTCATCGACGAGGGAATCCTCACCGACAAGTTGGCCCGGCAGGTGCTTGAGGGCGTCATCGCCGGCGAAGGCACGCCGCAGCAGGTCGTCGACACTCGTGGCCTCGCTGTCGTCTCGGATGACGGGGCGTTGATCGCTGCGATCGACGAGGCACTGGCCTCGCAGCCAGACGTGCTCGCCAAGATCAAGGACGGCAAGGTCCAGGCCGCTGGCGCCGTCATTGGTGCGGTCATGAAGGCGATGAAGGGTCAGGCAGACGCCGCCCGCGTGCGCGAGCTCGTCTTGGAGCGCGCAGCGCAGTAGCCCCGCAGGTAGTGCCGCGGCATCCGTAGCGGAGGAATTCACCCGTTCGGGAGGATCGGATCTTGGGATCTGCTCCTCCCGATCGTGCGTTCTCCTCCCGAATGGAAGGCCGGATGCCGGGGCCGGGCGAGCGAATGTCAGTACCCTCGGCGAGAATGGAATCATGGGGCGTGGTGACGGACGGGGCAGGCTCGTCTCTCCCGACGGAGCAGACGACACTGGCACGCGCATCCTGCACGTCGATATGGATGCGTTCTACGCGGCCGTCGAGGTGCTTGATGATCCGTCGCTCCGCGGACTCCCGCTGATCATCGGTGCACCGGACGGGCGTTCCGTCGTGTCCAGCGCATCCTACGAGGCACGCCAGTACGGCATACGTGCGGCGATGCCGGTCAGTCAGGCGATACGCCTGTGCCCGAGTGCGAAGATCGTCATGCCGCATTTCGACCGCTATCAGGCGATCTCACGCCAGGTGATGGCGGTCTTCGAATCGATCACGCCGCTGGTCGAGCCGCTGTCGGTGGATGAGGCGTTCCTCGATGTGCAGGGCGTGCGGCGGCTGTGGGGGAGTCCAGGCGAGATCGCCCGGCTCGTTCGTCAGCGCGTGCAGGCCGAGGTCGGGATCACCTGCAGCGTGGGGGTTGCCGCCACCAAGCATGTCGCGAAGATGGCGTCGACGATCTCGAAGCCTGACGGGCTATTGATTGTCGCGGCCGCTGACACCCTCGACTTTCTCTCACCACGCTCGGTTCGAACAATGTGGGGTGTCGGCCCGAAGGCCGCAGAGTCGCTTGAAGCCCGCGGCATCCGCACCATAGGCGACATCCGTGAGTCCCCGCCGGAGATGCTCGATCGTGCCGTCGGCCCTGCGCTCGGTGGTCGTCTGGTTCTGCTTTCTCGCGGTCAGGATGCACGTGCGGTCGAGACAGAACGGGTCGAGAAGAGCATCGGACATGAGGAGACCTTCGACGTTGACCTCACGGATCGAGAATTCCTGCGCGCCGAACTCCTGCGACTTGCTGATCGCGTCGCTGTCCGGCTGCGGCGCGCGGACTGGGAATGCGCGACGGTCGCCATCAAGGTGCGCTTCGACGACTTCACGACGTTGAGCCGTTCGCAGACTCTCGCAGAGCCGACTTCGGTCGGCCAGCGCATCGGCGAGGCGGCGCAGACACTGTACGAATCCATCGACCGTCGCGACCCCGTGCGGCTCATCGGCGTGCGTGCTGAGAAGCTGCGACCGGCAGGCGGTGCGGCTTTCGCGCTTTGGGATGAGGACGAGCACTGGCGAAAGGTCGAAGGCGCGCTGGACGACGCGCGCGCACGCTTCGGCAATGCCACGATCACTCGCGCTAGACATGTCGGTCGCGGCGACGGCCGTGGCGCCGCACGGCATCCCAAAGCACACGGGCTCGAGTGAGGCTCACGGCGGATTGATCTGCACGGGCGGTCGATCCTGGGATAGCGTGGAACCATGCCCAACATCGCAGTGGAACTCGGAAATCAGGCCGCCTCGTTCGGGGTAAAGAGCGCTTACGGCGAGCCGCAGGATGTCGACGGCGTCAGCATCACTCCTGTCGCCCTGACGATGTCGGGATACGGAGGCGGTTCGGGTGGCGCTGGCGAGGGTGAAGGAGCCGGCAACGGCGAAGGTGGTGCAGGCGGAGGAATCTCCATTCCCCTCGGCGTATATGTCCGTCGCGAAGAAGGCCTGCGCTTCGAGCCGAATCTGGTGACGCTGCTCGCTGTCGGGATCCCGTTCGTCTGGGTCGCAGGCAGAGCGCTCGCACGCGTGATCCGTGCCCTCAAGAAGTAACGACCCCGTCGCGCAGGTTCTGCAGCACGCTGCGGCAGCCATTCTCGACGCCATCGTCGCCGTTGCCGCATCGAACCCCGTCGTTTTGATCGACGGCAGAGCAGGCGCGGGCAAGTCCACACTGGCGCGTATGGTGGCAGCGAACTGGCCCCTTGCCGGTCGTCCGCAGCTCATCGCTCTGGATTCGTTGTACCCCGGCTGGGACGGACTCGACGCTGGCGTTGAACGTGCGCTGCATGACATTCTTCGCCCGCACGCCAGGGGACTGCTGAGCACCTGGCGCCGATGGGACTGGGAGTTGGAGACCGATGCGGAGGCGCAGGCAGTGACACCCGCTCTCGGTGTGATCCTCGAAGGCTGCGGTGCGCTGAATCCCGCTACGGCGCGCATCGCCGACGTGCGCGTGTGGGTGGAATCGCCAGAGGAGCCTCGAAAGCGCCGCGCGTTCGAGCGTGACGGAGAGGGGTTCCGTCCGCATTGGGATCGCTGGGCGGTGCAGGAGCAGCGCCACATCGAACGCGACGATCCTCGGGCTCTCGCCGATATCACCATCACCGTCCCGTAGCGATCGCTACGCGCTTTAGGGTGGATGGGTGAACACCTCTCTTCCTGACCTCGGACTGCTGCTAGACGTCGACGGCCCGATCGCGAGCCCTATCACCCGGTCGATCAGCATCCCTCAGATCATCACGGACCTCGTCGCGTTGACTGCCGCTGGCGTGCCGATCGCGTTCATCACCGGTCGATCCTCAGAGTTCATCCGCGATCAGGTCATGACGCCGCTGTTCGCCGCCGGACTCGCTGACGCCCTCGATCTGCCGACGTCGCGCATGTTCGGGGTCTTCGAGAAGGGCGGAACGTGGGCTGAGGTCAGTTCCGCGGGCATGGGGGAGGTCGTGATCGACCGCGACGTGGCATTCCCGGATGCGGCGATCGACAGCATCCGCTCACTTGTGGCCGAGCGATTCAGCGACACGATGTTCTTCGACGAAACGAAGCGCGCCATGATCTCGGTGGAGCAGCGCACCGACGTCTCCGCCGCGGCGTATCGCTCCGCGCAAGGGCCGTTTCAGGATGCCGCGTTCGCACTGCTCACAGCCATGGGCCTCGGGCTGCGTTACGGTTCGCTGGAGCATGCGGATGCCACTGGTGACGTGCCGTTCCGTGTCGATCCGACGATCATTTCGACGGATATCGAGTCGGTGCGACTAGACAAAGACACAGGTGCACAGCGCGCGCTGGAGCACTTCTCAGCCGGGGGCGATCTCCCGCGCACGTGGCGCACCGTCGGAGACTCTCGCAGTGACTACAAGATGGCTGACCAACTGCATGCGGACGGCTTCGACGTGGCCCACGTGGACGTGCGCCCGGCAGACGGCATCCTGGACCGCCCGTACGAGATCGTCACGTTGGGGGATCTCATTCACGACGAAGCCGGAGCAGCGTTGCTCGCGCACTGGCGGGACAAGCTCGGAGTCTGAACAGCTCGTCTCGTCTCAAATCAGTTCGTCGGCGGCTTCGATGAGCGCATCCAACCGATAGCCGAGCCAGTCGTACACGCCGCGCCGGGGGTCTTCCTCGTCGATGTCGTCTTCGTCGGCGATGCCGAGGCGGGCGGCGATGACGAGTCGCAGTGCCGTAAGCGTGCGCATCCACGCGTCGAGTTCGCTTTCCGGGATGATGACCTGGTGGGAAGCGAGTACTTCGTCGTCCGTGAGGTCGGAGGGGTCGCCGGCGAACGACCACAGTGAATCGCGCACCACGGCCGCGTCGGCCGAGCGGCGATCCAGAAGTTCGTCGCGGGTCACCGCAGAGAATTCCTGAGCGGCCTTAGCATCGTCCGGGTACGGATCGGGCGTGAGCCTCGCGAGCCCTGGATCATGTGGTGCGTCGCCCTTGACCTCCGTCGAGAGCAGTTCTCGGAACTCGTCCAGAAGGTTCACCAGATGCGTTCCCTCGATGAGTGAGAGGGGGACGAGCAGCGCCTCTTCGCTCATTACGGCACCTTTCGTACGGTGGCCCAGAGGCCGTAATCGTGCATGGCTTGGGCATGAACTTCCATGGTCTCGCGCGGCCCAGTCGCCACGATCGCATGTCCGTCGTGGTGCACGCCGAGCATGAGTTTGGTGGCTCGATCCGTCGAGTATCCGAAGTAAGTGCGGAAGACGCGAACCACGTAGCTCATCAGGTTGACGGGGTCATTCCAGACGACGACCTGCCAGGGTTCGAGAGGAGCGGCCTGCAGATCTGTGACTTCGTCGAGGTCGGGTACTGCTACCGGGATGCTCATGCCCACCCCATTTCGTGAAGTTGGTCGTCATCGATGCCATAGAAGTGTGCGATCTCGTGCACCAGGGTCGTATGCACTTCGTCGCGCAGTTCTTCTTCGTCATCGCATTGCGCGAGATGTGGTTCGCGAAACACCACAATGCGATCTGGCAGCTCGCCCATGCCGTACTGCCCGCGTTCGGTCAGTGCCAGACCATCGTAGATGCCCAGGATGCCGAGGGAACCATCGTCCGGACGGTCCTCAACGACGAATACGACGTTGTCGAGTCCGTCGACCATCTCATCGGGCAGTTGATCGAGCTCGTCGATGACGAGTTCCTCGAAAGCCTTGGCATCCATCTCCATCACTGTTCAGCCTATTGCCCCGGCGGCGTCAGTGGATGAAGAGCAGCAGCGCTGCCACGGCAAGGAAGAGGGTGCCGAAGACGATGTTGAGAACGCGCTGGCCGCGCGCAGTGCGGGTGACACGTTGGAACGGTTTCGCCGCCGTCGCGAAGAATCCCCACATCACAATGATGTCGACGAGTACGACGGTGATCACCAGGATCAGGTATTGCGGGAGAGCGGGCTGATCGACGCGGATGAACTGTGGGATGAATGCGAGGAAGAAGACGATCGCCTTGGGGTTGAGCAGGTTCACCCAGAAGCCGCGCCGCATCATCGACCAGCGGCTCTCCGGTAGGCGTGGCGTGTTCTCATCGTCATCGGTGACTGGGGTCACGCGAGCGAAGATCAGCCGCAGACCGAGATACGCGAGGTAGGCGGATCCCGCGTAGCGGATGATGTCGAACAGTAGGGGAGAGCTGGCGACGATCAGCCCGACGCCGGCCGCGACGATGATCACGTGCACGATGAGAGCCAATTGCTGGCCGATGACTCCCCAGATGGATCGTCGCCAGCCTTCGGCAAGCGAGTTCGACATCGTGTTGATGGCGCCAGCTCCCGGAGTGAAACTGATGATTACGGATGCCGTGAGCAGGGAGAGCCAGACCGTCAGAGTCACCGCACAAGCTTAGGGGCAAACTCAGCCGTGGTGGCAGATCTCCGATTTCCATTGCCCCCGCGAGAGGGCACTGTTATGGTCATTGCAACTTTGTCGCAGGAGCGCGTTTGTTGCTCCAGAGGGAGGTCAGCGTGGTCGTCGGAGTGCTTCGGACGAAGCTCTCGCGATCTGCGCGCCCCGATCTGAGCGGCGCGCTGCGACGACGAGCCCGCCGATGGACACTGGCGCTCACCGTGTTCGCTCTGGTCAGCGCAATCCTGTGCGTCGGTATCGGTTCGGCTGATGTCGCCCCGGGCGTAGTGCTTGCCGTCGTGGGGCACCATCTCGGGTTTCCGGTCGGTGCATCGTCCTGGTCGACCGCTGAGGCGTCGATCGTGTGGAGTCTCCGCGTGCCCCGTGTACTTCTCGGCCTGGCTGTCGGGGCAGCCCTGGCGCTGAGTGGGGCCGCATTGCAGGCGATGGTTCGCAACGTCTTGGCCGATCCGTACGTACTCGGCATCTCCTCGGGTGCTGCCACGGGGGCTGCGAGTGCGATTCTCTTCGGCGCAGTCGCCGGCATAGGGCAGTACGCGATTCCAGTCAGCGCCTTCCTGGGCGCCCTCGTGGCGTCACTACTGGTCCTCGTACTTGCCCGTGCGAACGGTCAGGTTACCTCCGTGCGGCTGCTCCTGTCGGGGATCGCAGTCGGCTATGCGCTCTCCGCGGCGACAAGCTTTCTGATCTTCGCTTCCGATGACCCGGAAGGGTCGCGCTCGGTGATGTTCTGGATGCTGGGCTCGCTGTCGCTGGCACGCTGGGACGGTGTGCTCGCGCTGATCGTGATCGTGGTGGCCGCAGCGCTCGCTCTGCTTCTGCTCTGGGCTCCGCGGCTGGATGCACTCGCCGTCGGCGACGAGACCGCACTGGCACTCGGGGTGCGTCCTGATGCCGCCCGTATCCAGTTGCTTCTTGTGGTGTCGTTGTGCACCGGTGTGGCGGTCGCAGCGGCCGGTGCGATCGGGTTCGTCGGTCTGGTCGTTCCCCACCTCGGACGCCGGATGGTCGGAGCCGCCCACAGGCGGCTGCTCCCGGTGTCCGCGCTACTTGGTGCGGTGCTATTGGTGTGGGCAGATGCTCTCGGACGCATCTTGATGCAACCGCGAGAGCTCCCGATCGGCATCATCACGGCCATGGTTGGCGCGCCGTTCCTCGTCGTTCTGATCCGTCGCATGACAGCTAGACGCACATGAGGTTCGCCGCCCCGGCCCCTGAGAGGTCCATGTCATGAAGCTCGCCCAACGCGCAGCATCTGTCGCACTGCTGGTCCTGGCCGCTCTGACGCTCACCGCATGCGCGGTCGCGGCATCCGACGCCTTGGCCGACGAGCACGAGGAGAGGGCGCGCATCACCGTGGACAACTGCGGTACTGAGGTCATCTTCGACGAATCGGCGCAACGGGTCATGCTGCTCGAGAGCGCACCGGTGACAATCTTGGACGGAATCGGTGCCTTCGATCGGGTCATCTCGCGGGCCGGTCAATTCTCTGACGCCTATTACGACGACGAACTCGCGACGGCCATAGAGAAGATCCCTGCGCTGACGGAAGAGCTCAATGCTTCCGGCCACATCACGATCTCTCAGGAGGAGATCGTCGCTCAGCAGCCCGATTTGGTGCTTGGGCTTCCTGAGGGCGTATCACGGGAGGCCTTGGGCGACGCCGGTATTAACGTTCTCGTGCAGGGACTGTACTGTCCGAACTCCTCGGAGCATGCATCGTTCTCGACCCTGTATGACGAGATCGAGCGATACGGCATCGTCTTCAATCGGAGCAGCGCGGCTGATGCGCTCATCGTCGATCTGAAGGCGCGAGTGGATGCCGTCACTGCGCGCGATGTGGCCGGCGAAGCACGCACCGCCGTCGTGTTGTATCCCACCACCGGTGGCGGGACCACTTACGCATACGGCGCCGGAAGCATGGCCGAGCCTCAGCTGGAGGCGCTCGGTCTGAGGAACATCTTCGCAGAGAACAGCGAACGGGTCTTCGAGGTACAGGCCGAGAGTCTCATCGAGGCAGACCCGGACGTCATCATCCTGCTCCACCAGGGATCGGAGGAGGGCATCTCACGCACCATCAGCGACCTTCCCGGATCGGAATCTCTGAGCGCGGTCGTGCATCGCCGAGTATTCACTCAATTGTTCAACTTCACCGAGCCCGCCTCTCCGCTCACCGTGACGGGCCTGGAGATGCTCGCAGACGAACTCGAAGAGAGCGCGGGTTGATGTTCATCGTCTCCGATCTCTCGCACTCCTACGGGGCATCTCCCGTGCTGCATTCGGTCTCGTTAGAGGTGATTCCAGGCGAGGTGATGGGGCTGATCGGTCCGAACGGGAGCGGCAAGACCACGCTGCTGCGAGCGCTGTGCGGCGCAATTACTCCCGATCGAGGGAGCGTCCTGTTTGAAGGACGTGACGTGCGCACAGAGTCGGTACGAGCGCTCGCCCGGAAGATCGCCATGGTGGTTCAGGAGCCGGACGGGGATTTCACTCACACCGTCGCTGACACCGTTCTGATGGGGCGCACGCCGCACCTGCGAGCCTTCCAGCGGAGCTCGTCGCATGACGAGCAGTTGGCGGTTTCCGCGCTTGAGCGCGTCGGAGCGCTCCACTTGGCATCGCGCGGCCTTGACGAACTCTCCGGCGGTGAGAGGCAGCGGGTGCTGGTGGCGCGTGCCCTGGTGCAGGAGGCGCGCTGTTTACTGCTTGACGAACCCACGAACCACCTCGACATCGGCTACCAGCACCAGATTCTGCAACTCGTGCGCGAGCTCGGCCTCACCACCGTCGTCGTGTTGCACGACCTCAACCTCGCGGCGCGGTACTGCGATTCGATTGTCCTGCTTGTAGAGGGGGAGATCCGAGCGGCCGGCCCACCTGATGAGGTGCTCATTCCCGCCGTACTCGGGCCCGTCTACGATATCGACGCCGAAGAGGTCATGGCTGAGGATGGCACGATACAGCTGCTGTTTCGGAGAGACGCGTGACGGGCAACCGCCTGTCAGGCTGACGCTGCGCGGCGCCGACACGTCTCGCAGAGGCCGCCGAGCGAGCTGCGATTCGGATCGAAGGCGAAGCCGGTCAATTCCCGGAGGCGTGCTGTCGCGGCGTCGAATACATCAGTGGGCAACGCGCTCACCGATCCGCAGGAGCTGCAATGCGCGTGCAGATGGTCCCGGGTGGCAAGGTGGTACTCCGTTGCGCCGCCGGGAACCTGGCGGTGGGTGACGATCCCTGCTTCGGCGAATGCCTCCAGGGAGCGGAAGACGGTTGCCCGATGGATGCGGTCGCTGCGAAGCACCTCGGCGACCGCGTCCGCGCTCAGATGATCGTGGTGCTCGGCGAGGACCTGCAGTACGCGTCTGCGCTCCTGCGTCACCCGACCGCCATGAGCACGAAGCTTAGCTATCGCCTGCTCGACGAACGATGCAGCATCGACGGCATGGTGCTGGTTATGGCCTTCTGTCATCGTCATTCTCCTCGGCAGTGTCGAGTCACTCGTGTGAATGAATGTAGCCGCCGTTCTCATCGGCGTGGAAGTGCGGCGCCATCGGGCCGGGGTCGGTGGGAACATGCTCACCGCTGTGATGGCGTGCATGCAGCTGTCGCACCCAGTCGCTGAGAAGCTTGATCGTCTCGGGTTGCTTGCGCGAGACGCCGAGCACTGGTCGTCCTTCCCTTGCGGCGCGAGCGTCGGACAGCATCAACTCGACATCGACGTCGACGTATTCGGCGAGGTCGATCTTGTTCACGATCAGCAGGTCGGCTCGCGCGATGCCGGGTCCGCCCTTGCGAGCAACATCGCCTCCGCCGGCGACATCGAGTACGAAGAGCTGCGCATCGACCAGCGCGGGGGAGAAGGTGGCGGTGAGGTTGTCGCCTCCGCTTTCCACGAAGACGATGTCCAGCGGAGCGAAATCGCTCTCGAGATCCTCGACGGCGAGCAGATTCATAGTGACGTCATCGCGGATCGCCGTATGCGGGCAGGCCCCGGTCTCGACCGCTCGGATCCGCTCGGCGGGGAGCACTCCTTCGGCGCGCAGGAAGCGGGCATCCTCATCGGTGTAGATGTCGTTGGTGATCACGCCGATGCGGAACTCCTCGGCCAGAGCACGGCACAGCGTCGCGATCGTGGAACTCTTCCCCGTGCCAACGGGGCCAGCGACTCCGATGCGCAACGCGCGGGTCTCGGGAGTCGTAGTCTCGCGGGTGGTGGTGGCGAATGAATCGGTCATTTGCTCTCCTTGCGTTCACACGGCCCCGTCGGGGCAGTTTCCTTCTCAGGGTCGAGCGGTTGGGACCAGGGCGGCCCGACGAGCGTCAGCGCAGCGTCCAGTGCGTCTCGGAGTGCGAGGTTGTCTGCTGCGACCGCTGTGGTCTGCACAGTGTCATCGTCGAGTCCGACGCTGACTGCGTTCGCGTTTATCACATCGGTTCGGTCTCGACCGATGCCCGAGTCCGGGTCGATGACGATCAGGTTGCCCACTGCTTTCGCTCGCTCGGCCACTGACGGGCTGTCCCAGCCGGGATACCGCGGGCCGAGTCGGAGCGTCTGGTCGTAGACGGGGCGCTCGCCTCGGACGACCCGGAGGTGCTGTTCGATGTTGCCCGGCGCCTCGGCGTGACGGCCGATGATGAGTTCCTCCCGCAGATGGAAGCGAGCGGATGCGGCGAGGTCCACGAAGATCGACTGCCGATGATCACAGCCGCGGGCTGCGATCACGGGCTCGGGGAGCCAGATCAGGGTTCCTCCGTCGTCGACTCGCACGGTGAATATCATGCGCGAGGGCTCCCCGCGCGTGCCAGGGAGAGCGATCGTCGCCGAGATCTCGTTGAGTACCAACACCGCGCCGGGACCGACATGGATGTCGAGCGAGAGATGGTCTCCTCCGAGCGGCGCAGCGGCTCCCGCAGAGAGGGAGGCGCGTCCGGCGATCGCCGATCGGTGGGCCCATGGCTCGAACCCCTTGGGGTGCGTGGGTCGCAGCACGAGCGGACCCTCCGAGCGCAACCTCGTGAGACTGTTACGCGCATTCACGAGATCGCACCGCAGCGCGGCATGCGCTGTCATCGCGGCAGGTCCCGACCGGACGATGACGTGCCCGGCAGAAGTGGGAGAAGCGGTCTCACGAAGCAAAGAGTCGCACCTCCTGGGCATGGTGGTGTGCGGCGATGATGTCCGAGAGTGGTGCGGCATGCGACGGCATAGAGTCTGGGGTGGTATCTGCGAGAGCAGCGGCATCCGCCCCGATCTCGTCGATGAGCGGCACGAGCTCAGCCAAGGCGCGGTGTGCTTCGAACGGATCGACGCTCATGAGCTTGGCGACAGCCATCGTCGGGCCCATTAGTGTCTCGTGCAGAAGTCCGCGGGCCGCGTCGATGGGTTCGAGTTCAAGCATGGCGGCCGCGGCGCCGAACGCGATTGGGTGATGCAGGCGACGGGGGAGTTGCTGCTGGAGTTCGTGAGGGCGGATGGAGGACCACGCGCGCATCAGCTGACGTCCCAGGGACTGGGATACCTGACGCAGCGCCGGCGACGGAGTGCGCGCGTGGAATTCCGCGTCGAGCGTTTCGATGAGGTCCATGCGTCCGTCGAGACATGCCCGGCACGCCGCGGCGGCGAATGCCGCGGCCACCGCGCCGCTCGTGGTGGCACGACCGATCAGAAACCGCTGGAGATCTGCCAGGTCGCGCACCCATCCCAACCGGATCGCCGACTCGAGTCCGCCCGAGTGCGCGTATCCTCCGGCCGGCAGGCGACCGTCGGAGAGCAACAGCAGAGCTTCCACGGACTTCGCCATGTCAGAAGAGGAAGTACCGCTGTGCCATGGGCACCTCGCGAGCGGGTTCATGCTCGATGAGTTCGCCGTCCACTGTCACTCCGTAGGTATCGGGATTCACCTGTATCTGAGGCATCGCCGTGTTCAGAGTCATGTCGGCTTTGGAACGGTTTCGCACGTTTTCAACCGGCACGAGTTCACGCTCGACGCGAAGCCGGTCGGCGAGTCCATCATCGATGGCGGCCTGGGAGACGAAGGCCACGCTCGTCGAGGACGCGCTGGGGCTGCGGCTGTTGAACCCCGCCCGCGGCAGCACCGGCTGCGGGGTCGGGATCGAGGCGTTCGGGTCTCCCAAGGCGGCGGATGCTGCCATGCCGCCCTTGATGACGGTGTGCGGACGCACCCCGAAGAGTGCGGGCTGCCACAACACGAGGTCTGCCATCTTCCCGACCTCGATGGAGCCGACGTGTTTCTCTAGACCGTGGGCGATCGCAGGACAGATCGTGTACTTGGCGACATAGCGGCGTGCACGGTTGTTGTCAGCGCGACCATCGCCGGGAAGCGAGCCGCGGATGCGCTTCATCTGGTGTGCCGTCTGCCAGGTGCGCAGCACGACTTCGCCGATACGACCCATCGCTTGGGCATCCGATGACATGATCGACAGCGCACCCATGTCCTGCAGCACGTCCTCAGCGGCGATCGTCCCGGCCCGCACCCTGCTCTCGGCGAACGCGAGGTCGTTCGGCACCTGTGGGTTGAGGTGATGCGCAACCATCACCATGTCGAGGTGTTCGTCCACCGTGTTTACGGTGAACGGTCGGGTCGGATTCGTCGACGCGGGGAGCACATTCAGCTCCGAGGCGATGCGGATGATGTCTGGGGCATGCCCGCCGCCGGCTCCCTCGGTGTGATACGAGTGGAAGGTTCGTCCGTCGACCGCGCGCAACAGATCCTCTACGAACCCGGCCTCGTTGAGCGTGTCGGAATGGATCGCGACCTGCACGCCCGATTGATCCGCGACGCGCAGCGCCGCATCGACGACAGCGGGGGTCGCACCCCAGTCCTCGTGCACCTTGAAGCCGCCGGCGCCGCCGCGCAGCTGCTCCCACATCGCCTCTTCTGACACGGTGTTGCCGCGCCCCAGCAAGAGGTAGTTGACGGGGAGGGGTTCCATGCTCTCGAACATGCGGGCCAGCCACCAGGCCCCTGGAGTTGCGAGCGTCGCCTTAGATCCTTCGAACGGTCCGGTGCCTCCGCCGACCATGGTGGTGGTGCCGGTGGCGAGTGCGAGCTCGAACATCTGAGGGCCCACGAAGTGCACATGGGTGTCGACGGTTCCCGCGGTGATGATCATGCCGTTGCCGGACATGATCTCCGTGGAAGGTCCGATCACGAGGGTCGGATCGATACCGTTCATGGTCTCCGGATTCCCGGACTTCCCGATACCGCATATGCGCCCGTCGCGGACCCCGATATCCGCTTTAATGATTCCCCAGTGGTCGAGGATGACAGCACCGGTGATGACGAGATCAGGGGTTCCCTCCGCACGTGTCGCGCACGACTGCCCCATGGATTCGCGGATTGACTTGCCGCCGCCGAAGACGGACTCGTCGCCGCCGCCTGAGCGATCTTCCTCGATCTCGATCAGGATGTCGGTGTCGGCGAGGCGGATGCGATCGCCGGTGGTCGGTCCGTAGGACGCGACGTACTCGGACCGGGGGATCTCAGCCATCAAGCTTTCCTCTGCACAGTCCTCGCAGGCCGCGCACGATGCGCTGCCCTTGGATAGGAACCAGTTCGACCTCGGCGATCGCGCCGGGTTCGAAGCGCACGGCGCCGCCCGACATCACGTTGAGCCGCTTCCCCCATGCCGCATCGCGGTCGAAGTCGAGGGCAGCATTCACCTCGAAGAAGTGGAAGTGCGAACCCACCTGGATCGGACGGTCAGCCGTGTTGGATACACGAAGAGTGGTGACCTCGAGCCCGACGTTGATGAGCACGCCCTCGTCGGCGAGGAACAGCTCACCTGGCACGATCGGTGGCTCCGGTGGCATCCTCGGCGCGTCGCGTAGCGGTGCCTGTCGCTCTCCCAAGCCGGGGCGGCGCGGCTCGCTGGGGTTGCTCAGACCGGAGGAGTGCGTGCGCTCGGCCTTGCTAGTGAACTTTTTGTTCTCGTCAGGGTACTCGCGCCCCGGATAGTCGCTGGGGTGCTCCGGGCGCGGCGCCTTCTCGATCGGTGCGCTCTCGTCATCAGCGTTCATTGGATCGGCCCCGTCACTGTCACGAGCTTCGTACCGTCGGGGAACGTCGCCTCGATCTGCACCTGCGCCAGCATCTCGGGCACGCCGTCCATGACGTCCTCGCGGGACAGGATGTGACGCCCCTGCTCCATCAGATCAGCGACAGACTTGCCATCGCGGGCGCCCTCGTAGAGGGCGGAGGATATGAGCGCAGTCGCCTCGGGCAGGTTCAGTCTGAGACCGCGCGATCGTCGCTCGCGGGCGAGTTGGCTCGCCAGGTAGATCATGAGCCGTTCTTGTTCATGCATATTGAGGAACACTCATACTCCTAGGAGTCTTCTCGACATTGTCGTAGACGTCGATATCAGCTGACGCTACCACCGTCGGAATTCAGAGTGGAGAACAGATTGTGAGAGTCGAGGGCCGAGCGCGTGTCAAGAGACAGAGAAGGCCCGGATCCTGAGATCCGGGCCTTCTCGACACTGGGGTGGCTAACGGGGCTTGAACCCGCGACCCCCGCGACCACAACGCGGTGCTCTACCAGCTGAGCTATAGCCACCATGTGCCCGCCGAAACAGGCAACTAGACGATTGTATTACACGTCCGAGGTGAACGACGACACGGTGCGCTCAGAGATCGCTCGAGCCTCGTCGCTGGTCGGTCCTGGGTCGTCCACGAAGACCGCTTCGCGGTAGTACTGCAGTTCACGGATCGACTCCAGAATGTCTGCGAGAGCCCGGTGACCGCCGTTCTTCTCCGGCGCCTGGAAGAACACGCGCGGGTACCAGCGCCGTGAGAGTTCTTTGATGCTCGACACATCGACGTTTCGGTAGTGCAGCCAGTTGTCGATCTGTGGCATGTACTTCGCGAGGAACATGCGATCGGTGCCGATCGTGTTGCCGGCCAGGGGAGCTTTACGCTCGAGAGGCACGAATTTCTTGATGTAGGCGAGAGTCTGCGCCTCGGCATCCGCCAGGGAGATGCCGTGAGGAATTTCTTCAATCAGACCGGACGTCGCGTGCATCTTGGTGACGAAGTCATTCATGTTCGCCAACGCGGAGTCGTTCGGTTTGATGACCACCTGGAACCCCGGGTCGAGCGGGCGCAGTTCGAAGTCAGTGATGACGACCGCGATCTCGACGAGCTCATCCGTAGCGAGATCCAGACCGGTCATCTCGCAGTCGATCCAAACAAGTCGATCGTTGTCAGACGCAGATACCATGCCCTCATTCTACTGAGGGCATGGACATTGCGGGTTTGGTCCCCCAGGCACGATTCGAACGTGCGACCGGCGACTTAGAAGATCGATGCTCTTCCACTGAGCTACTGGGGGTCACCATCTAGATTAGCGATACTTTTGGCGACGCTCATCTGCATTGCATCTAATCGCGCTTACGTGCGCGCCATTCTCGGGCGTAGGCGTTTCGTCGTTCGTGACAGAGCGTGCACGGACATCCGCGCCGCCCCTTCGAGCCGCCGCCATGCGGCACAGTTCGTGCTTTGGATTTGACCGCGGCCGGTGCGGGAATGGGCAGTCCGAGGGAGATCAAGTGCTTTCGGTGGCCGGCGCGAGCCGAAGTTCGGCGTCGATGGCAATTCGCGCACACCACCTCGCACTTGGCAATTTCTGCCGATATCAGTCGCCACGAACGAGTTGACGCATTGACTGCGCGGGACACTTCAAATCTCTTCGTCGCGCCAGGCAGATGATCGAAGTCGAGCACCACAGGATCGGTCTCGCCACAATCGGTACAAGGGTGGGATGCGAGGTACTCAATCAGCTGCAAGAAGTTCTTGTGCCGGTGTATGGCTTGTAGTGCGCTGAGCTGCGCCCCCGTGCTCGGCACGCACCATCACCCGTTGCGCAGAGCCTGCACGGCGTCGTCTGGTCGCCAGAACTCGCCGACGAGGCGGAAGGCGCCGGTGACGAGGTGCAAGCGCTCGGCGCGGTAGCGCAGTCCGAGCGGATCTGCGACCAGGCGCAGGTGGCCGAGAACCTTGCCGGCCGTGTCTTGTACACGCCAGAGGTGATCCGATGCGCGGACAAGTTGTTCACGCTGTGAAGAGAGCTGGGGCGGCGCGTATGGCACCTCGGGCAGGTGTTGAGTCAGTGTGTCGGACATCGGGTTCTCCTTTCACCTCGAACATATGACCGACCTCCGACATTTCGCAGGCGTGCGGGGGCAACGTCCTTTCCTCCACTGATCAGCAAATTGGATGGGTTCTCCACCGAACGCGCCTTTCCGGCCTCGCGCTGGCGGCCGCAGAGCGCACTCTGATGTGATCCGGGCGCGTCCCGGGCACACAGAGGAGACAGAAATGAATGACACCGTGACGATCCTTGGCCGCGTGGGCGCAGACCCGAACCGGATCGCGACGAGCACCGGGGATTCCATCGTGAAGTTTCGTGTCGCCAGCCCGCAGAGCAGGTACGACTCGAAGTCGCAAACATGGATCGACACCGGCACCAACTGGTACACAGTCTCGGCATTTCGCCAGCTCGCTGATCACGCAAAGGCCTCGCTTCGTCAGGGCGACGGCGTGATCGTCACCGGAAAGCTCAAGCTCCGTGAGTGGGAGAGCGGCGGGCGAAAGGGGATGAGCGCAGACATCGACGCCGAGGCGATCGGGCACGACCTGCGATGGGGCGCGAGCGCCTACATCAAAGCCAACAGCGCTGCGTCCGCTTCGCGGCCGGTGCTGAGCGAGAGCGGCATCACGCCGGTCGAAAGCCCCGTCGAGAACGAGGTGGATGAAGCCGAGCTGGATGACGCCGATGATTCGGCAGCGGAGGAGTCGGAAGGCGAAGAGCCCGAAATGGCGCTGTCGAGCCAGTCATGGGCGTCGAGTCAATGAAGTCGAGCCGATGAACTCGTCGTGAAGACCCGGTCTGCCTGGCACCACATGAGCGTCGCCTGGGAAGGGCTGACGGGGTGCGCCCGTAGGATCGGAGCGTGCCTCGTCGATTCCCCACAGCCCGCCGTCGCTCCGTCGTCGTCACCACGATGTTGCTGGTAGGGCTCGCGTTGACCGCGTGTACATCTGAGCCTGCGCCAGAACCAGAGGCCACTGCGAGCAGTGCTCCCAACGCCACCGCGTCGCCCACGCCCGAGGGCCCTGCTTTTCACATCGATGGCACGGCCGAAGACAACCTGCCGATCTTTACGGCGATTGTCGAACGGGTCGGTGCGTCGCCGGAGAACACCTCTGGGCGCGCGTATATCGACGCTCTGGTGGCAGCAGGGTTTGACCGTGCCGGCATGCAGGTGACTCAGGACACGACAACAGTGGGTAATCCCGCCGAGAGTCTGCAGTTCTCGGTGCGCTGGGGCGACGACCTCTGCCTCATCGGACAGGTCGGTCCGTCGACCGGTGCGCCTGTCACCGCGATCATGGATCAGCTTGCTGAGGGACGCTGCCTGATTGGCAACACCCGCTCGATCGACTGGTGAAATACCGGTAGTTACCGGCGAGCGAGGAGCCTACCTACGCGGCTGAGATCGTCGCTGCGGCCCGCGCGAACGATCAGGTGGGTGTTGCGCCGTTCCCGGGTAGGCTGGAAGGAGACTTTCGTGCTGTATCGGCGGCACGACGTAGGATCCGATTTTGACCAGTAAGGGCGTTTAAACGGTATGGCTGAATACATCTACTCGATGGTTCGTGCACGTAAGGCAGTGGGCGAGAAGCTCATCCTTGACGACGTGACGATGTCCTTCCTCCCCGGGGCGAAGATCGGTATGGTCGGCCCGAACGGCGCTGGTAAGTCAACGATCCTCAAGATCATGGCTGGCCTCGACAACCCGTCAAACGGTGAAGCGAAGCTTTCGCCGGGATTCAGTGTCGGTATCCTGCTGCAGGAGCCCGAACTCGACGAATCGAAGACGGTACTGGAGAACATCCAGGAGGGCGTCGCGATCAAGCCGAAGCTTGACCGCTTCAACGAGATCTCCGCGCTGATGGCTGACCCGGATGCTGACTTCGACACGCTCCTCGCTGAGATGGGTGTGCTGCAGGAAGAGATCGATGCCGCTGACGGCTGGGATCTTGACTCTCAGCTTGAGCAGGCCATGGATGCACTTCGCACGCCGCCAGGAGATGCTGAGATCGCTCCGCTCTCCGGTGGTGAGAAGCGTCGTGTTGCTCTCGCCAAACTGCTGCTGCAGAAGCCTGACCTCCTGCTCCTCGATGAGCCCACCAACCACCTCGACGCCGAGAGCGTGCTCTGGCTCGAGCAGCACCTGAAGGCCTACAAGGGTGCCGTCATCGCGATCACTCACGACCGGTACTTCCTCGACAACGTCGCAGAATGGATTGCTGAAGTCGACCGTGGTCGCCTGATCGGCTACGAGGGCAACTACTCGACTTACCTGGAGAAGAAGGCCGAGCGCCTCAACATCCAGGGCAAGAAGGACCAGAAGCTCGCGAAGCGACTCAAGGACGAACTCGAGTGGGTGCGCTCGAGCGCCAAGGGACGCCAGACCAAGTCGAAGGCGCGTTTGGCCCGCTACGAAGAGATGGCCACAGAGGCGGAGCGGACTCGGAGGCTTGATTTCGAGGAGATCCAGATCCCCGCTGGTCCGCGCCTCGGCAGCGTCGTAATCGAAGCGAAGAAGCTCAACAAGGGTTTCGGAGATCGCACGCTCATCGATGGCCTGAGCTTCAGCCTGCCGCCGAACGGCATCGTCGGAATCATCGGCGCCAACGGCGTTGGCAAGACCACGCTGTTCAAGACGATCGTCGGCCTCGAGTCGCTCGACAGCGGCGACCTGAAGATCGGCGAGACGGTCAAGATCAGCTACGTCGACCAGTCACGCGCGAACATCGACCCGGACAAGACGCTGTGGGAGGTCGTGTCCGACGGCCTCGACATCATGATGGTCGGCAAGATCGAGATTCCTTCTCGTGCATACGTCTCCAAGTTCGGGTTCAAGGGCCCGGACCAGCAGAAGAAGGCCGGTGTGCTCTCCGGTGGTGAGCGCAACCGTTTGAACCTGGCACTGACGCTGAAGGAGGGTGGCAACCTGCTGCTCCTCGATGAGCCCACCAACGACCTTGACGTCGAAACCCTGAGCTCGCTTGAGAACGCCCTGCTTGAGTTCCCCGGCTGCGCCGTGGTCATCACTCACGACCGGTGGTTCCTCGACCGCATCGCCACGCACATTCTCGCTTACGAGGGCACGGACGAGAATCCGGCGCAGTGGCACTGGTTCGAGGGCAACTTCGAATCGTACGAGAAGAACAAGATCGAGCGTCTCGGCGCCGACGCGGCAAACCCGCACCGTTCGACTCACCGCAAGCTGACGCGTGACTGATACGCCGAGCACGGCGGGCGTTCCGACAGTGTTGGCGCCCGCCCCGCGCATCTCCATCCCGATTCAGCTTCGCTGGGGCGATCTTGACGCGTACAACCACGTCAACAACACCTCGATGCTGAAGCTCCTGGAAGAGGCGCGCGTGCGTGCCTTCTGGGCGCCCGACGAGGGCGAGGAGGCACCGCCCACCGCTGTGCTGCAGACCGGGATCGCGTCTGGCACACTGTCGCTCATCGCACGTCAGGAAATTGAGTACCTGGCGCCCGTGCCGTACCAGCGCCGACCGCTCGACGTGCAGCTGTGGTTCGGCAAGATCGGCGGCTCCAGCGTCGACGTCTGCTACGAGGTTTTCAACGACCCCGCGAACGAGACGCGGGTGCTGTACGCGCGCTCCACGGCCGTGCTCGTCCTTGTGAACGCCGACAGCGGACGCCCGATGCGTGTGCCCACCGCGATGCGCCAAGCATGGGCGCCGTACATCGGGAAGCCGAACACCTACGCACACCGTTGAGATCGTGGCGGGGCACCGAAGTCAGTTCGCGTCCGGCACCCGGATCATGATCTCTTGAGAGACACTGGCCGCGAGCGCACCCTCACGCGTGTAGACCCGCCCGGTGGCGAGGCCACGACCACCGCGGGCGTTCGGTGACTCCTGCACGTAAAGCAGCCACTCGTCCACGCGCGCAGGACGATGCCACCACATCGCGTGGTCAAGACTGGCGACCTTCAGTCCTGGTGTCGCCCATGACACACCATGCGCGCGCAGGATCGACTCCTGTATCGTCATGTCGCTGAGATACGCGAGAGCGGCCCGGTGGAGCCTCTGATCATCGGGCATCGGGGCGCGTAGGCGCATCCAGACGGCCTGCCGTGGGGAACGGTCTCCCGACACGGAAATATAGACCGGCTCTTCCAGATGACGGACTTCGACCGGGCGTTCAGTCAGCATCCGGCCCATGCCGGCTCCCAACTCCGCGGCGAACCGTTCATCGGAGTCGAGCAGCTCGGGATCCGGCACGCCCTCTGGCATCGGCGCTGCATGCTCGACTCCCGGCGCTTCGTCCTGAAACGACGCGATCATGGAGAAGATCGGGACGCCATTCTGGTATGCCTGTGAACGCCGAGTCGAGAAGGATCGCCCGTCGTGGATGCGGTCGACCGCAATCGTCACTCCCCGTGTGGCATCACCTGGCCGCAGAAAGTAGCCGTGCATCGAGTGCACTGCCCGGTCTTCCGGCATCGTCCGCTCTGCCGCGATCAGCGACTGCCCGAGCACCTGGCCGCCATAGATG
The DNA here is from genome assembly GCF_059445345.1 of Microbacterium sp. Y355. Taxonomy (NCBI): domain Bacteria; kingdom Bacillati; phylum Actinomycetota; class Actinomycetes; order Micrococcales; family Microbacteriaceae; genus Microbacterium; species Microbacterium sp. Y355. The sequence continues at coordinate 411,211 of NZ_JCAIUD010000001.1, forward strand.
CGCCCGGTCGGCATGCTCTGCGACTTTCCCGTGAAGATATCTTCCGTCGTGCGAGCGTTGCTCTCGTCGAGATCCAGCACGTCGAGCAGATTATCGACGGATGCCTGAGCCTGTGCGTCTACATTCATGGCGCTCCTCCCGCGACCACCGATCGCATCGTTGATAGTTTAGAACGGTGCAACAACGCCTTGTCCTCGCCGACGCCGATACCGCTCGAGATGTCCTCACCTTCGTCGGCCGCGCTGGGCAGATCTCTGACGAGGGCGTGCGCCTGCAAGGAGCCGGTGGCATCCTCGCGCTGACCGCCGCTGCGCTGGCACCGCAGGGACTGTTCGATCAGACGCCGACAATTCTCGCGATGCGCATCGTTCGTGCCGACCCAGAACTCGAATGCGACATCGTGGTCGATGAGCTGACCGCCGACGAGGACGAGCGGATGCTCCAGCTTCCTGACACCGGGCTTTCGCCCGCCTGGGCAGGTGTGGCGCCGCCGCGTGGCGGTTGGGAGCACACCGGCACGCTGGACGCGGCAGCAGTGGCGCAGCGTGCACAGTGGGGGATCTCCGCCGTTGCGCGCGGAGCAACTCCTGGTGCAGGCGAAGATGCAGTACGAGCACTCAGAGCGGGCATCTGGGGCGAGCCGGATGAAGATCTCTCTGGTCTGCCACGCGGTATGGCGTTCGCCGCGCACGCCTTCGGCTTCGTGTCCGGTGAAGAGAGCGTGGCAGTGACCACATCAGGCCGCTGGACTCGCCTGGGCTTCAGCCGCGGGCATGTGTTGACCCGTGGACCCATGGTCACCGGCCTCACCGCGGTCCGCGGAACCGGATCACGCGCGTAGCGAGATATCAGCGCGCCGCTGCGCGCCCTGCCTGCCGACCCGAGAACAGGCATCCGCCCAGGAAAGTGCCCTCCAGAGCACGGTATCCGTGCACGCCACCACCGCCGAAGCCGCTGGCCTCTCCGGCAGCGTACAAGCCAGGAATCACCGTGCCATCGACGTCGAGCGCACGCCCGTCGAGATCGGTCTTGATGCCGCCCAGAGATTTGCGGGTCAACACGTGCAGCTTCACGGCAATCATCGGACCTGCTGCCGGATCTTGCAGACGATGCGGCGCTGCGGTGCGGATGAGCTTGTCGCCGCGGTAGCCTCGCATCGAACGCAGCATCCCGATCTGAGTATCCTTCGTGAAGTCATTCTCGATCTCGCGGTCTCGCGCGACGACCTCGCGGCGAACCGCATCGATGTCGAGTATTTCTCCGCCGGCGTGCTGCTGCATCTGCTCGAGCAGACTGTCCAGATCGTTCTCAACGATGAAGTCTTCGCCCTCATCGAGAAAGGCCTGCACCGGACCCGTCGGACCCTTTGCCAGGCGTGACTTGAGCAGCAGGCGCACGTCCTTGCCAGTGAGATCTGGGTTCTGCTCGCTGCCAGACAGGGCGAACTCCTTCTCGACGATCTGCCTGGATGTGACGAACCACGAATGGTCATGCCCGGTCGTGCGCAGGTGCTCAAGAGTTCCCAGGGTGTCGAACCCTGGAAACAGCGGAACAGGTAGCCGCTTGCCGGTGGCATCCAGCCACAGAGACGACGGACCAGGCAAAATGCGGATGCCGTGAGCCGGCCACACCGGAGACCAGTTGGTGATGCCTTCAACGTAGTGCCACATGCGGTCGCCGTTGATCAGATGCGCGCCAGCGGCCTCCGAGACCGCGTGCATCGAGCCATCGACGTACGCAGGCACGCCGGAGAGCATGTGCGCGGGCGGGGTGCCCAGCCGCTCAGGCCACGCGGCACGCACGAGGTCGTGGTTTCCGCCGATGCCGCCGGAGGACACGATCGTGGCGGCCGCAGAGATTTCGAAGTCTCCCACCACCTCGCGCGACGAGACCGCGCCGCGCTCGGCCAAGCTGTCAGCGAGTCGATCGCCGCGCGCGCCCACCACAGCGCCGTCGGTGACAACAAGTTCAGTCACGCGATGCCGGGGGAGGACCGTCAACGTTCCTGCATCCTCAGCCTTGTGCACGGCATCTGCAAAAGGTGCAACGATGCCGGGGCCAGTGCCCCAGGTGATGTGGAATCGTGGCACAGAGTTTCCTGGTCCGATCGCGCCGTACCCGCCGCGCTCCGCCCAGCCGACCACGGGGAAGAACCCGACGCCGCGTTCACGGAGCCATGCGCGTTTCTCGCCGGCAGCGAACTGCAGATAGGCCTCTGCCCATTTGCGGGGCCAATGATCTTCCTCGCGATCGAACGCCGCGTTGCCGAACCAGTCTTGGGTGGCCAGTTCCAGGGAGTCTTTGACACCGAGGCGTCGCTGTTCGGGGGAGTCGATGAAGAACAGGCCGCCGAAAGACCACCATGCTTGTCCGCCCAGATTCGAGCGCGGCTCTTGATCGACGAGGATCACCCGCTTGCCGGCGGTGGCGGCTTCAGATGCGGCCACGAGTCCGGCCAGCCCCCATCCGATCACAAGGACATCTGCAGACAGGGGCGTTGTCGTCATTCGTTCTCCGTTTAGTCCGGACTGCTGCTGCGGGTCTCAAGGGTCGTCCGCCCCGCCGGGGCGGGACCGATGCCTGACGACTCCATGGTGTTCACCATTGCATATGCTGCCCGCTCCAGGTAGTCCCAAAGCGTGGAATCATGCAGCGGTGACAGCTGCACTTCATCCAACGAGGTGCGCATGCAACGCAGCCAGCGGTCGCGCGCATCCGGGTTGACGTGGAACGGCTGGTGGCGCATCCGCAGTCGGGGGTGCCCACGACGCTCGCTGTAGGTCGAGGGTCCACCCCAGTACTGCGCCAGGAACAGCGTGAACCGCTCCGCCGCGGGGCCAAGATCTTCCTCCGGATACATCGGCTTCAGCACTGGATCCAGGGCGACCTCGCGGTAGAAGCCATCCACGATCCGCTCGAACGTGGCGTAGCCGCCGACCTCGTCATAGAACGTCATTCGGTGTCCTTCGGTGTCTCGGGCTTCGGTGGCTGGGGCTTCGGATCCTTCTTGCGCCAGATTCCTCGTAGTACTGGGGGGACGCCGGTAACTGGGTTCGGACGAGTCCTCGGGGGATTAGCGCCTCGCACTCGGCGCGCGCCCTCAGGCCCCGTGGGCACGACGGATTCGAGGCTCGGCAGGGTGAGCCCCATCTCCTCGACTGCGCTCTTGAGACGCATGCGCAGTTCGCGCGCGACGTCATCCTTCGCGTTAGCACGCGTCTTCAAGACCACACGGATGACGATCGCCTCGCCGGATATCGATTCCAAGCCCCACACTTCGGGTCGCTCGATGATGCGGGTACGCCATTTCGGATCCTTCGACAGGCCGTCGGCGGCGGCGAGCAGGGCCTTCTCAACCTCTGGGACATCAGCATCGACCGGAACACCGAGGTCGATGATCGCGCGAGCCCAGCCCTGCGACATGTTGCCGATGCGCAGCATCTCGCCGTTGCGTACGTACCAGAGTGTGCCGTTGACATCGCGCACCTGGGTGACGCGAACGCTCACATATTCGACGACGCCGCTGGCGAGTCCGGTATCGACGACGTCGCCGATTCCGATCTGATCTTCGGCGACGATGAACAGCCCGTTCAGTACATCTTTGACAATGTTCTGCGCGCCGAAACCGAGACCGGCGCCGAGCGCAGCGGTGAGCAGTGTCAGAGAGCCGATGAGATCTGGAGCGATCACTGAGACGACCATGAGCAGAGCCACCAACACGAGGGCCACATTGATGATGTTCTGCAGGATGCTGCCGAGCGTGCGCGTGCGCTGGATCAGACGCATGTCCGCGAGTGGAGAGCGCTCCAAGGCCTGTGTGTCATCGACGTTGGCCTTCGACTTCGCACTGTCGACGATGCGGTGAACGATCCGGCGGACGGCGAAACGGAGGACGAATCCGATGAGAAGCGCGACGACGACGATGATCGCGACGCCGATCGCTTTTTCTCCGATGACCCTCAGCACCGCAAGAAATGACTCCCAGGTCTCGTTCACGGTCTCCGGCTCGACGGGCGGGTCGATGTTCTCGAAGGGAAGGGTCAGCACCCTCCGATACTAGCGATCGGGCCTCTGCACTGGCTGGAAAGCGCAGCGGCAGAGGCCCGATCGATGGTGCAGCAGATCAGTCAGTCTGTTCGTCGTCCTCGGCATCACGAGCTTGCGCCGTGAGTGCGCGCTCGACATCGGCCAGGCCCTCGCTCACGAGGCGACGCAGTGCCGGTGCAGCATCCGCATTGGCGGAGAGCCATGCCCGCGTTGCCTCGCGGAGCTCGGTATTGGCAAGTGACGTCGGGTAGAGGCCGACGATGAGGTAACTTGCGATCTGGTAAGTACGGGACTCCCATACCGGCAGCAGCATGTCGAAGTAGCTCTGCACGAACTCGCCGAGTACACCTGCACTGTTCGGGTGCGTGAAGCCGAGGGCGGCAGAACGCACGATCGTGTTCGGCGCATCGTCGTTGTCGACAAGCGTCTCCCAGGCGATGCGCTTGTCAGCGATTGTCGGAAGCGCTGCGCGTGCCTGAGCAGCAAACTCTGCACCCTTGGACGTATTGTCCGCGGCGAGTGCGGCGTCGATGGAAGCGGCATCCGTCGCGCCGATTGAAGCGAGCCCGACAAGCAGTTGCCAGGAGAGATCCGTGTCGATCTCAAGGCCGGGCAGGGTCTCCTCGCCGGAACGAAGCCGACCGATGATGCCGGCGTGCTCCGTGTCTACCAATGCGCCGGAGAACGCGGTAACGAACTGCAGCTGGTTGTCGCTGCCGGCCTGGGCGCTGTGAGCGAGGTCCCAAAGGCCATCAGCAATCTTTCGGCGCGCTGCGTCTCGGTCTGCAGGCGTCACGTACAACGTCGCTGCAGTGCGCAGCTGCGCGAGCGTGGTGCGCACAGTGGTCGACTCGGTCTCGCGACCGATGTTGCCGAGGACCAAGTCGAGATAGTCGGATGCTGCGCTCTCGGCGTCGCGGGTCTGATCCCAGGCCGCGCCCCAGATGAGAGAACGCGCAAGCGGGTCTGTGATGTCGCCGAGGTGCGCGATCGCGGTGGCCAGTGAACGCTCGTCGAGGCGGATCTTCGTGTAAGCGAGGTCGTTGTCATTGAGCAGCACCAGATCGGGGCGCTTCTGACCCTGGAGTTCCGGAACCTCAGTGCGGTCCCCGTCGACGTCGATCTCGACGTAGTGGGTGCGGGTGAGCGAGCCATCCGCGAGGTTGTAGAAGCCGATGCCGAGGCGGTGCGGGCGAATCGTCGGGTAGTCAGCGGGTGCGGTCTGCGTGATGGCGAAGCGGGAGATCACGCCATCCGCGCCTTCGGCGATCACGGGGGAGAGGGTGTTGACTCCCGAAGTCTCGAGCCACTTCTTGGACCACACGCTGAGGTCGCGGCCGCTGGTGGCCTCGAGCTCGGTGAGCAGGTCTGTGACCTCGGTATTGCCCCACGCGTGCTTCTGGAAGTACTGGCCGACGCCGGCGAAGAACGCCTCGATACCCACCCACGCTGCGAGCTGCTTGAGTACTGATCCGCCCTTGGCGTAGGTGATGCCGTCGAAGTTGACCTGGACGTCCTCCAGGTCGTTGATCTCCGCGACGATCGGGTGTGTCGAGGGGAGCTGGTCCTGGCGGTAAGCCCAGGTCTTCTCCATGGCATTGAACGTGGTCCACGCTTCGGTCCACTCGGTGGCCTCGGCGGTGGCGATGGTCGAAGCCCACTCAGCGAAGGATTCGTTCAGCCAGAGGTCGTTCCACCACTTCATGGTGACGAGGTCACCGAACCACATGTGCGCGAGCTCGTGCAGAATCGTGACGACACGGCGCTCCTTGACAGCGTCGGTCACCTTGCTGCGGAAGACGTAGGTCTCGGTGAACGTGACGGCGCCGGCGTTCTCCATGGCTCCGGCGTTGAACTCCGGGACGAAGAGCTGGTCGTACTTGGCGAACGGGTACGGCACGCCGAACTTCGATTCGTAGTACGCGAAGCCCTCGCGCGTCTTGTCGAAGATGTAGTCAGCATCGAGGTGCTGCCAGAGGCTCTTGCGACCGAAGACACCGAGCGGAATGACACGGCCGTCAGCGCTGGTCAGTTCGGAGAATGTCGACTCGTAAGGTCCTGCAACGATCGCCGTGATGTATGAGGAGATGCGAGGTGTCGCCTCGAACCCCCACGTCGCCGTGTCATTCGCGTCGTGCTTGATCGGCTCGGGAGCAGGCGAGTTGGAGACAACTTGCCACGCTGCAGGAGCGGTCACCGTGAACTGGAACGTCGCCTTCAGATCGGGCTGCTCGAACACCGCGAACACGCGGCGGGAATCAGGAACCTCGAACTGCGAGTAGAGGTAGACCTCGCCGTCCACCGGGTCTACGAAGCGGTGCAGTCCCTCGCCGGTGTTCGTGTAGGCGCAGTCAGCGTCGACGACGAGGACGTTCTCGTCCTTAAGGTTCGCCAGCGTGATGCGGGAATCTGCGAACACCTCGTTCGGGTCGAGCTGCTCCCCGTTGAGGGAGATCTCGCGTACCTCGCGTGCGATCAGATCAATGAACGTGAAGCTATCCGGCTTGGCGGTGAAGCGGACGACGCTGCGGGACCCGAAGATCTCGGCGCCCTTCGTCAGATCGAGCGAGATCTCATACGACTGTGTGTCGATGAGAGTTCGGCGCTCCTGCGCTTCGATTCGGGTGAGGTTCTCTCCAGGCACAGCTGTTTCTCCCAGGGGTTCGGGGGCGCTACCTAGGCTCGACGCAGCTGGCGTCGACGGCAACCATGACAGCCTACGCCAGGAGTGCGCAGACCCGGGTGAGCCGTGAAAAGATGAAGGAGTGACTGCGCCCGATCAGATTGTCGTTCCGTTCGCTTCCGCCGCCGCTGCTACCGGTGCCGAGTTCGTCGAGACTCCGGTGGCATATGACGCCCTGGTGCTCGCCAGCTTCGGCGGCCCAGAGGGGCAGGACGACGTCATTCCTTTCCTCCGAAATGTGACTCGGGGTCGCGGCATACCCGATGAGCGGCTGGAAGAGGTGGCCCATCACTACCGTCATTTCGGAGGAGTGAGCCCGATAAATGGGCAGAATCGCGAACTGAAGGCCGCGCTGGAGGCCGAGCTCGCCCGTCGCGGCATCGATCTGCCGGTGTACTGGGGCAACCGCAACTGGGGACCGTTCCTCGACGAGGCTTTCGCCGAAGCCGCCGCTGACGGCCACTCCACCCTTCTCGTTCTGGCGACCAGCGCATACAGCTCGTACTCCAGCGACCGCCAGTATCGCGAAGACATCGCGCACGCGATCACCAAGGCAGGCCTTGAAGAACGCGTCACCGCCGATAAGGTGCGCCTCTACTTCGATCACCCCGGTTTCGTGGCGCCCTTCCAGGAGGGCGTGGATGCCGCGGTCAAGGGCTTCCTCGCACAGGGCATCGCGGCATCCGATATTCACGTGCTGTTTTCTACTCACTCGATTCCCACGGCGGATGCAGAGCGCTCAGGTCCCCGCGATGTGGACTGGGGACCAGGTGGCGCCTACGCGGCGCAGCACCGAGCGGTAGCTGAACACATCATCGAGCAGCTTGGTGCAGTCACCGGCGGTGCCACCGTGCCGTGGCAGCTGGTGTTCCAGTCGCGCTCCGGCCCGCCCACGCAGCCCTGGCTTGAGCCAGACATCAACGATGTGATCGCTGAGCTTCCGGCCGCCGGTGCGAAGGCCGTCGTTATCGTGCCGCTGGGCTTCGTCAGCGACCACATGGAAGTGCTGTGGGACCTCGACACCGAGGCGACAGAGTCGGCCGCTGAAGTCGGTCTTCCCTCTGTGCGCACCCAGACCCCGGGTGTGCACCCGGCGTTCGTCTCAGGTCTCATCGACCTGGTGATCGAGCGGATCGAGGGGATGCCGGCATCCGAGCGTCCGCATCTCACCTCTTTGGGACCCTGGCACGACGTCTCGCGCCCCGGCGACTGCGAGAACGTGCGTCTGAGATTCAAGCCTGCCGCCGCAGGCGTTGCGCCGTGACACTTCTAGGATGGTGAGCATGCGCATCCACATCGCCACAGACCATGCGGGACTGGAATTCTCCACACAGCTGCAGGACCACCTGCGTACGCTCGGACATGAAGTCATCGATCACGGACCCGTCGAGTACGACGCTGTCGACGACTACCCGGCGTTCTGCATCCGCGCTGCGCAGGCTGTTGTCGCTGACCGCTCAGTCGGAGTCGAGGCGCTCGGGATCGTGTTCGGAGGCTCCGGCAACGGCGAGCAGATCGCGGCGAACAAGGTGCAGGGCATCCGCGCCGCGCTCGTCTGGAATCTGTCGACGGCAGAACTCGCACGCGAACACAACGACGCCAACGTGATCTCCATCGGAGCACGTCAGCACACGTTCGAAGAAGTCGTCTCCTTCATCGAGCGCTTCATCGTCACGCCGTTCTCGAACGACGAGCGTCATGTGCGGCGCATCGGTCAGATCGCCGACTTCGAGCGTGACGGTTCGTTGCTTCCGGACCCACGCGCCTGACATGCCTGAGGGACATTCCGTTCACCGGATCGCTCGACAGTTCGATCGCAACTTCATGGGCAAGCCGCTGCACGCGTCGAGTCCGCAGGGACGCTTCGCCGAAGGTGCGGCTGTGCTCGACGGGCGCGAGGCGCTGAGTGTGAAGGCGGTGGGCAAGCAGATGTTCCTCGAGTTCGAGGGCGACCTCTGGCTGCGCGTACACCTCGGGCTTTACGGAGCCTGGGACTTCTCCGGCGAGATCATGCTTGATCCGACCATCGCCTCCGCGAACGGGCGGATGGGGCAGACGAATCAGCGCGGCACGGACCTCGATGCGCTGGGCGCGCCGAATCTGGATGACCCGATTCTGGACAGTGCTGGTGAGAACTCGCTCGCGTCGATCGGTGCGCCCAGGCGAACGCGCGTGCACGTGCGCATGTCGGAGCAGACCAAGGGTCTGGCCGACACGGAAATGGAGTGGCCGCCGCCCATCGTCGGGCAGGTGCGGCTCCGTTTGATGACAGACATCACTGCGGCCGACCTTCGGGGCCCGACCGCGTGTGCGCTGCAGACACCTGACGAGATGCTCGCCTCGGTCGCCAAGCTCGGACCTGACCCCCTCGTGGGCGATCCGGTCGAGAACGAGGAGCGCTTCGTGCGCGCCGTGCGCAAGAAGGGTACGGCGATCGGGCTGCTGCTGATGGATCAGTCTGTCGTCAGTGGGATCGGCAACGTGTACCGCGCTGAGATGTTGTACCGCGCGCGGCTGAACCCACACACACCAGGCAAGGCTGTGCCTGAGGAGCTGGTTCGCGAACTCTGGCACGATTGGGCGCGGCTGTTGCCGGTCGGCGTGGAGACCGGCCAGATGATGACGATGGATGATCTGTCGACAGAGGGCTACCGTGCCGCGATGGCCAGCCGAGACGACCGGCATTGGGTGTACCACCGGGCGGGTCTGCCATGTCGCACCTGCGGCACTGAGATCGCGCTCGAAGTGATCGGTGCGCGCAAGCTCTACTGGTGCCCAAAGTGCCAGGCGTAACCGGGCTCCCGGCATAGGCTGAGAACATGCGCCAGAACCCGAGTTTTGCGATGACCGATATCGCCGAGCTGCGTCGTGTCATCGAGACCAATCCCTGGGCGACTGTCGTGGGACGAGACGCCGAAGGCATGACGGCGTCGCACTACGCGGTCCTGCTCGACCCCGAGCGCGACGATCTCACAGTCGTCGGCCATGTCGGGCGTCCTGACGACCTCGTCCTCGGACTCGGAGAACAAGAGCTCCTGCTCGTTTTCCAAGGCCCACACGGCTACATCTCACCGGGTTGGTACGGCGACGTACCGGCAGTTCCCACCTGGAACTATGTTTCGGTGCATCTCTCCGGAGTTCCGGAGATCCTCGAGGTCGAAGAGAATCTGCGAGTTCTGGAACACCTGGTCGATCACTTCGAGAGCCGTTTCCCCTCGCCTCGTGGCATGTGGACGGTGCCGAATGATGAGGCATTTGTTCGCCGTCTTGGATCAGGAACGGTCGGGTTCCGGCTGACGCCCACGCGTATCGTGGCCAAGCGGAAGCTCAGCCAGAACAAGTCTGACGACATTATTGAGAACGTCATCCTTGAGCTCGCGCGCGACGGCGAGTATGCGAATCCTGCTCTTGCGGCAGAGATGCAGCGTGCGCACGACGCCAGACTCAGTAAACGAGCATGACGTCTGTCGGTGACGCCGTCGCGGTGATCCGCGAGGTCCGGATCGCTGGACCAGGGCGAGAATTTCTGATGGACGACGAGCCGGTCGACATCCACGTGAGCGGTGGTCGAATCGTCGACCTCGCACCCACCGGGGCGCTGCCGGCGCATGGTGTGGTGCTCGAGGGTCATGGCGCGTGGGTCGTTCCAGGGCTGTGGGACCACCACGTGCACAGCGTGCAATGGGCGCTCGCATCCGAAAGAGCACAGCTCGACGGAACCGCTTCTGCCGTCGAGGCCGCTGCACGGATGGCGTCTGTCGCACCGCTGGCAGATGGCAGACGCGTAGGGACAGGCTTCCGTGATGCGTTCTGGACGGATGCGCCGTCCCTGGCGGTGCTGGATGCCAGCACCGGCGACGCGCCGACCTACTTGATCAACGCCGATGTGCACAGTGTCTGGTTGAACTCTGCCGCGCTGCGGCGCGAAGGGTTCATTGCCCCGGACGGGATGCTGCGCGAGGACGACGCTTTCGAGATCTCCCGGCGCCTGAACGCGGTGGATCCCCTGCACGGCGATCGTGCGGTGACCGTTGCCGGTGCTGCAGCGGCTGCGCGCGGGGTCACCGGGATCGTCGACTTCGACATGGCCTGGAATGCTGATGCCTGGGCGCGACGCGTGGCAGGCGGATTCGCATCACAGCGTGTGGAGTTCGCGGTCTATCCGGCCGACCTTCGGCGTGCGATCATCGCTGGGCTTCGCACCGGCGATCCGCTGCCGGGAACCGACGGACTGGTTCATGTCGGTTCGTTGAAGGTGATCACTGACGGGTCCCTCGGTACGCGGACTGCGGCGTGCTCGCACTCATATCCAGGAGACGAACCGGATTTCGGCGTTCTCAATGTTGCGCCAGACGACCTGATCGAGCTGCTGACTGCCGCCACCGGTGCCGGCTTCGCCGCGGCGATTCATGCCATCGGAGACCGCGCCGTGTCATCCGCGTTGGACGCCGTCACCGTTACTGGCGCCAGGGGCACGATTGAGCACACGCAGTTGGTGCGGCATGCTGATGTCGCGCGGATCGCGCGGCTGGGGCTTGCGGCCAGCGTGCAGCCGCAGCATGCGCTCGATGACCGTGACCTTGTTGACGGATATTGGGCCGCGCAGACGTCGATCGGGTACCCGATGGCGTCGCTGCGTCGTGCAGGCGTCGATGTGCGACTGGGCTCGGATGCCCCGGTGGCGCCGCTTGATCCGTGGTACGCGATCGCGTCGGCCGTGCACCGCACCGACGACGAGCGCCAGCCGTGGCATCCAGAGGAGCAGCTGACGCTCGACGAGGCGCTTACTGCGAGTGTTCGTAGTGCGGTGCGGCCCGGTGAGGTCGCCGATCTGGTGCTCTGCGGCGCGGATCCGCGGTCGGCGTCTATGTCGACGCTGCGCCGGATGCCGATCCTGGCGACGCTGCTGGAAGGCCGCGTGACGCACGTCTCTTGATTTAACTTCAACTTGAGGTTGAAAGTTTGAGCACACGCCGCTGCCTAGACATGGAAATGGGGCACCCGGACGAATCCCGGTGCCCCATTTCTGGAAGAGTTTTTACTCAGCGATGTGTGCGACGAGGAACCAACGGTCCTTCTCGAGGCCGCGCATGACCTCGATCGCGACGTCCTGGCTGGTGAGGTCGATCTCATCGAGGCCATCGATCGCGGCCTTTGCGTCAACAAGGATCGCGTCGATGTCTGCGATCACGTTGCGGATGAGTGCGCTCGACTGTGCGAATCCGGCCGGCACCTCAGATGCGGAGCCCTTGGCCGCGACAGCGCTTACACGCGCGTCGATCGGAAGCCCGAGAGCGACGATGCGCTCTGCGGCGGTGTCAGCGAAGTCGCCTGCGTGAGCGACGATCGTGTCAAAGAGCTCGTGCACTCCAACGAAGTTCGCACCGCGCACGTGCCAGTGCGCCTGCTTCGTGTTGATCGTGAGAGCCTGCAACCCGAGAACGACAGGGGAGAGGAACTGGGCCGCAGCCGCGGCAACCGTCGGGTCGCTGGCGGTGGTGGAAATCGTCTGTGCCTTGCTCATTTTCGCTCCTCCAGAACGGCTGTTTCGTGCCTGATGGATACAACGTTACTCAGCCTCAGACATTCCGCAAGCAAGCTGAGGCTCGGCTTATCGAGTCGAAATACCGCGGAATCATGCGGGAGTGAGGATAGTCTCGCCTCATGAGCATCTCGTCGTCAGCATCCGTCCTCGCCCTCCAGAACAAGATCCCGAGTATCGCAGACGATACGTTCGTCGCGGACGGTGCCCGTATCGTCGGCGACGTCACACTCGAGGCGGGTTCGAGCGTCTGGTACAACGCCGTGTTGCGTGGCGATTCTGCGGGGATCACTCTTGGACGCGGCAGCAACGTGCAAGACAACGTGTCGGTGCACGTCGACAGTGGGCATCCCGTACTCATCGGCGAAAATGTGTCGATCGGGCACAATGCCGTCGTGCACGGATGCACGATCGGCGACGGATCCCTCATCGGAATGGGGGCGGTCATCCTCAGCGGGGCGGTAATCGGCAGAGGCTGCCTGATTGCCGGAGGAGCGGTGATCCTCGGCGGGACAGAGATCCCCGACGGGTCGCTGGTCGCAGGCGTGCCCGCGAAGGTACGGCGAGAGCTCAGCGAGAAAGAGCGAGCGGGCCTCATCCAGAATGCGGAGATTTACCACGAGCACCTGAAAGCGCATCAGGACGCCACCGCGCTCTGAAATTGCACGACGACTCCTGCCACACCGATAAGCTAGGAAACCTGCGGGGCGGTGGCCAAGTTGGTTAAGGCAGCGGGCTCATAACCCGACGATTCGTGGGTTCAAGTCCCACCCGCCCTACAAAGATGCCGACTGTTGCAAGCCGACGACGCGCAGGAGATCGAGTTTTTGTTCGTCCTCCGAGCCTGGAACGGTCGAATAGACAACGATCCGCAGATCGCCGCTGTCCGGCACGCTGAGGATGTCGCAATCGACGGTGATGTCGCCGATGACAGCGGAGTGCACGACCTTCGTGCTCGAGTGCTGTTTGGCGACATCTGTGCGCGCCCACAGTTCGGCGAAGGACTCCGAATCGGCCAGGAGTCGATCGACTAGTCCGTGCAGTCTGGCGTCATCGGGGTACCGGCCCGTCACGATGCGAAGGTCGGCGACGAGCCCAGCAAGGAATTTCTCCTCGCCACCGTCATGGGTGACCAGAACGTTCTGGGAGACGAATACCCGCCAGAGCAGATTTGCCTCGTCGCCTGTGCGCAACGTCGGGTCGCCGAACAGCGCACCCCACAATGGGTTCGACCACAGCAGATCCTGCGCAGCACTGAAGATTGCCACAGGCAGAGAGCCGAGCCGATCGACGATCCGCTGCACGCTGGGTCCGATGTGCACGGGGATGGAAGTGGGACTCGGTACGGCCGCACCTGCGAGTCGATACAGATGGTCGCGTTCCTCATTGGTGAGCCGGAGTGCCCTGGCCAGAGCGCCGAGAAGCTGCGGAGAAGGGTTCGTCGCGCGGGCCTGCTCCAACCGCACCAGGTAATCGACGCTGACGCCTGCGGCCAGCGCGAGCTCCTCTCGGCGTAGTCCCTTCGTTCGGCGGTTCGGGCCCTGGGGAAATCCGATCTGCTCCGGTGTCACACGATCGCGCCAAGCGCGCAGGACTGTAGCGAATTCTTCCACCGTTCCATCATGCGTCCGATTCCGCCGCTATGGGTGGTCCTGCCAGACCCACTGTCAGTCGAGGCCTGGATGATCGCTCACATCGCGGTGAACCTGGAGACATGACAACAACACTCATCACAGGAGCCAATCGAAGCCTCGGACTGGAGACCGCACGACGGCTCGTCGCAGCAGGCCACACCGTGTACGCAGGAATGCGAGACCTTGCCTCCGCCGCTGACGCTGAACGGATCGGCGCGATCCCAGTCGCACTCGACGTGACCGACCAACACAGCGTCGACACGGCAGCCGCGGCACTTCCGGCGCTGGACGTGCTCATCAACAATGCCGGCATCCTGGGGCGCAGCCTCGCACTCGACGATCTGAACGCCGAAGTCATGCGAGAGGTGCTGGAGACGAACGTCGTCGGCATCGTCCGCGTGACGCAGGCATTCCTCCCCGCACTTCACCGCTCGAGCGCCCCGGTCATTGTGAACGTCGCTTCCGGAGTGGGCTCTCCGCGAAAGCTAGTGACTCCGGAGGCGGATGAGTATCCGGTGAAGGCAGTTCCGTACGCCAGCTCTAAGGCAGCTGTGATCGCACTGACGGTGCAGTACTCGAAATCTCTCCCGGAGTTCCGCGTCAACGTGAGCGACCCGGGGTACACAAGTACGGACTTCAACAATCACTCCGGCCATCAGAGCGTGACGGAAGGTACAGACGCCACCGTCATGCTCGCGCAGCTAGGAGTCGATGGCCCGACTGGAGCGTTCTTCGACCGTTCTGGTCAGATCGAGTACTGACCTCAGCGAGATCCGCGCAACGAGTCGGTCACAGCGGACGCGCGGTGACCGACTCGTTGCCGAGGTCTTTGCGCGCGGTGCGCAGGCACCTTGTGCACAGCAGCTCCACCGTGCGCGGATGGTTCTCGCCACAGGTGCAGTCGATCGTCACTCGCCACTTGGCGCGGCGACCACACGGGGCGTACGCCTCTTCGTCGCCATGGTCGCACTCGCATTCCTGGGGAGCGTCGTCATCCCAACCGAGCGACATATCGGCGAAGGCCTGGTCGAAGGGGTCGGCAGTGAGATCCGGCAGCGCCGGAACACGGGTTGGAACTTCTGGTCGCATCACATCACGTTGCCGATATACGAGTACTTCACGAACACCTCGGCGGCGATGCCCGACTCTTCCAACATGCCTTGCGCGGCGCTCATCATGTAGTTCGAGTCCCACCCCATGTAGAGGAAGTTCTCGTCATCCAGTGCATCCCACTGGCCTTTCCACGCCATCTCATTATAAATCGGACCGCCGTGCTTCGTGCAGTACTTGATGGCCGATTGGCGGTCATCGGTCCATGCACGCCGGAATACACGATTGAACAGCGCGCGAACGTCCTTGGTCTCCCAGTGCTCGCCGCGGTACTCGACATAGTCGAACTCACGATCCCATCCGGCCGGCCAACCGCGTCGGCGCACGGCATCCAGCACTGGCGTCAGCCCGTCGTCGTCGATCTCCGGAAGGGCTGGACGCGCCCAGATACGCATCAGGTCTGCGCTGAGTCGCACCGTACGCTGCGAGATCATCGCGGTGCCCCAGGTTGGCACGTCGACAAGCTGCTTTGTGGCCGCAACGGCGCTGCGCGCGTATGCATCCGTCCGCTTGTCCGGATACGAGGCTCCGAAGACCCGCTCCGCGAGCGACTGCTCCAGCAGCGTCAAGTTTCCGAGCGTCGGCGCCAGCGCACGGAGACTGTTCTGCTCATCGTCGGAGTACTCACTCCACATTCGCGTGCCATCCCCAGACCAGGCCTCGCCGGGAACCACCGGAGCGATGTGCTCGACGTCGTACGCCGAGGTGTCGTCGACACCTTCGAGTCGCCCCAGCACATACGCGGCATGGGGGAGCGCCACGTACTTCAGAACAGCGCTGACGCGCTCATCTGACGGCGTGATCCGTGCGAAGGCGCGCATGAGGGCATCTTTGCCCTCGGTGCGTGCGCGGCAGAGCCGGGCGATGAGTCGCTCGGTCGGCAGATTGACCAGTGCACGACGCAAATACATGGACTGGGTCCACTCCAGAGTTTCCAGCAGTTCGTCCCTGGTGATGAGCCCGCGGGCATGCTCGCTGTACGCGCTCATCGCCAGGGGATAGGCCGCTTTGCCGAAAGTGTTGATGTACCCGAGCTGACGGCGAAGCTCCGCATCCTTCTCTAGGGTCGGATCCAGCAGGATGCCGTAGATCGCGGCGTAATGACGCCAGATCTCGGCATCCGCCTGCAAATGCTCGACGTCCACGCGAGGGAACGACTGACGAAACGCGCTGTACACGCCGTGCTCGCCATTCGCCGCGACCTCGCGGCCGGTGGTCATCACCAGATAGTGCCGCCAGAACGCACCGATCGCTTCGCCGGTGTGGCGTTCGATCGGCAGCCAGAAGCGCTCCTCGACATCGAGCTGCTCCGCGTGGCTTAGGCCCATCAGGATGTAGTTGTGGATCAGCTCGTGATCGCGCAGCGGCTCGCCGGTGGAGTTCAAGCTTTCGAAGATTTGCTGCGCATTGGCATCGGCGCCGAGTGTGATCGACACATGCTCGAGCTTCTGCAACCCACGCCAGATTCCCGGCGCCTCGTCGGCGTGCACCTGACTGCGAAAGAACGCGTAGTTGTCATCGAAGCGGGACTCGCGCTCAGTGTCATCGCGGCGATCGAGTATGACCGATTCGTAGAACTCAGCCCACGCCTGGTGCGGACGCAGCTTGGTACGCGAGGCGTCGTCAGCGCGAACCAGAACACGCTCCAATTCAGCTGCCATCGTCGGGTCGGAGTCGCGGACGGCGTGCTGCAGTGCCGCGACAAGAAGCATCAGGGTGGTGATGCGCTGCTGGCCGTCGATGAGGATCAGATCCGTCTCGGAGGCGTCCTGAGCAGAGAGGATCGATCCGATGAAGTGGCGGTGCGTGTCGTCTTCTTGGGCGACGGCGCGGACGTCCGCAAGCAGGCGTTCGCATCCGCCGATATCCCAGCGATACTGCCGCTGATAGACCGGGACGACGATCGTCGTGTCGGATGCGGCAAGCCACTCGATCGTATTGACGGCGGTCGCTTCGACATTCGTGGCAGTTGCCATGTTCTTCGCTCGTGCTCCTCACAGCGGTGGGTTCCTGCGATCCACCGCCAACGAGTCTAGCCGTCACTGATTATTCTCCGGTCGTGCTCCATCGAGTGCTTGAGCCTCGATGTTAGGCTTGCCTAATCAGGGCCTGTTAAAACGTGCTGGCCCCCGATGAAAGGACATGACCTAGATCATGGGATATATCAAATCCGCAGCTCTTGAGGAAAAGGGCTTCGTCGTCCTCGACAGCTACAACCAGGCGCTCGACCCCAAAGAGTGGCTGGATATCGAGTACAACGACTGGAAGTCCTCGGGCGACACTCGCTTCGCACCGCTGGCAAGTGCCAAGGGTGAGATCGAGTGCAACGGCTTCTGGAACCACAAGCCGCCGCGCACCGATAAGGACGGCGTCTGGATCGACTCGCAGGTTGCCAAGGCTCCGAACCTCACCCGTCGTGCGCAGGAACCTGGCGCAAACGTCGGTCGCTGCCGCGTCATCGAGCTGCAGCCCACACCTTATGGTGACTGCCTCTACAACCTGCACCAGGACGACAACAACCGTCTGAACCCGGACGGCACCGGCTGGGTGGTGCGTGGGTTCTTCAACCTCACCGACGACAAGGACACCTTTTTCGTTCTGCGCGAGAACCGCACGGACCCGGCGGGTGAGGTGCGCATCGCGCTTCCGGCCGGCGCGCAGCTCATCGTCGACACACAGCGTCTCTGGCACGCCGCTACCCACACGGGCACCGAGCCGCGCTACAACCTCATCACCTCGTGGACGTCGGGCCCGGAGCTCGACGCCTACATCGAGAAGTACCACGGCACTGACGAGGTCGAGAACTACCACGTCCCGCAGGAGGTTCTTGAGGCCGGCTACGCAGAGCAGGCCCGCAAGGATGCCGCTCGCGACGCCTACTACGCAGCCAAGGGCCAGCAGGCCAAGCTGGCGATGAGCGAGGCGTAACCCTCCGTCGTGCGCTGAGTCTGTCTGAACGAAAGGAAGCCCCGGTCTGTAGACCGGGGCTTCCGCCATAATCACAAGCTTGTGATTTCCGGGCGACTGGGCGATAATCGCCATATAACTGGATACTCTCGCCACACTTCGTTGGCTTAGGTCGTTGGGGAAGACGCACCTGAAGAAACGGAGAGATCATGGCGACGGCTTACGCACGCGGAGTGGTGTACATCCACTCTGCACCTCGCGCGCTCTGCCCGCACCTTGAATGGGCGGTGGGACGCGCTATCGGTCGCGCGGTGAACTTCGACTGGGCTGAACAGCCCGTGCTCGGAGGGTCTCGTCGTGCCGAGTTCTACTGGGACGGCCCGGTCGGCACAGGCGCTGCTCTCGCGACTGCGATCCGTGGTTGGGAGCACTTGCGCTTCGAGGTCTCTGAAGATCCCACGCCACGCAGTGACGGCGGACGCTGGCTGCACACGCCAGATCTTGGCATCCACTATGCGCAGACCGATGCCGCTGGCAACATCGTCATCGGCGAGGATCGCATCCGGTACGCCATGGAGATCGCCGCCGGCAGTGCGGTGGAGCTTCAGCGTGAACTCGATGTCGCACTCGGTTCCGCGTGGGACGTAGAACTCGAGCCCTTCCGTCACGCCAGCGACGATTCCAGCGTCGTGTGGCTGCACAAGGTCGGCTGATCGCGTCTGACGAATTGGTCGGCTATCAAGACTCGGGCGTCGGGAGGCGTCAGTATCGGATGCCGGTGAGTGATCCCGGACTCTGAGAACGCGAATCCCGCCCCGTACGACGAAGGCCTCGCCCCGAATGAATCGGGGACGAGGCCTTTCGTCATGCTGCAGCGCGAGAGCGTGTCTCACAACTCGCGGGGAGTCAGGTTCGCGACCCGTCGCTTCTGTAGCAGGCGCGAGAGCGTGTCACAGAACCAACGGGTGATCGGGATGACGACCCGCCGCTTCTGTGACGCGCTCATCAGCCTTCGTAATCAGCGAACGCGGCGACAGCGTTGTGGCCGCCGAAGCCGAAGGAGTTGCTGATCGCGAGCTGCGGACCGTCACCGAGAGGCTGCGGGTCGCCGGAGATGAGCAGCGGAATCTCCGGATCCTGCGTGCTGAGGTTGATCGTCGGCGGGGCAACGCGGTTCTGAATGGCGAGGATCGTGAAGATCGCCTCCAGGGCGCCGGTGCCGCCGAGCAGGTGACCGGTGGACGATTTGGTCGCGGACACGGGGATCTCATGCACACGATCGCCGATGACGCTCTTCAGCGCCGCGTACTCGTTCGGATCTCCGACCGGGGTCGACGTCGCGTGCGCGTTGATGTGCGTGATCTCGTCAGGCCTGCGGCCAGCGGCGTCGAGCGCGAGCTTCACTGCCCGTGCGGCGCCCTCTGGGGCGTTCGCGGTGATGTGGAATGCGTCGGCGGTGACGCCACCGCCGACGAGCTCGGCGTAGATCTTCGCGCCGCGCGCCTTGGCATGTTCTTCCGTCTCGAGGATGAGCACAGCGGCGCCCTCACCCATGACGAATCCGTCGCGGTCCTCAGAATAGGGACGCGAAGCGGTCGCCGGGTCATCGTTTCGACGCGAGAGCGCCTGCATCGAGGCGAAGGATGCAATCGTGATCGGGTGGATGGCCGACTCCGTGCCTCCGGCGATCACAACATCCGCGAGCCCTGACTGCAGGTGCTCGTAGGCATTGACGAGAGATTCGGTGCTCGACGCGCACGCCGACGCGACAGTGCGGGCGAAGGCGCGAGCGGTGAAGTGAAGTGAGAGGTTGCCTGCAGCCGAGTTCGGCATGAGCATGGGCACCGTCATTGGCATGACTCGCCGGGGACCCTTTTCGCGCAGCGTGTCCCATGCATCCAACAGCGTCCACACGCCGCCGATGCCGGTCGCGAAGTCGACGCCGAGTCGCTCTGGATCGACATCGGGAGAGCCGGCGTCTGCCCAGGCCTCCATCGCCGCGATCAGCGCGAACTGTGAGGACGGGTCCAGCCGCTTGGCAACCGGTCGCGCCAGGACTTCTTCCGGGCGAACCATCGCCTCGGCAGCGAACGTCACTGGCAGCTCCAACTCGGCCACCCATTCGTGTTCCAGGGTCTTTCCGCCGGACATGCCAGCAAGAAGATTGGTCCAGTTTTCGGGGGCCGTACCGCCGATGGCTGAGCTGGCGCCGATTCCGGTGACGACGATGCGCTTGGTCATTGCGTGTAGTTCCTTGTCGAACGGGTGGTTCTCGAATGAAGGGGAGGCAGAGGATGCCACGCCCCGCGCGCGGCGAGGGTGGCATCCATCAGGTATTACTCCTGGCCGGCGACGATGAAGTTGACGGCGTCAGCGACCGTCTTGAGGTTCTTGACCTCGTCGTCGGGGATGGTGACGCCGAACTTCTCCTCGGCGTTGACGACAATCGTCATCATCGAGATCGAGTCGATGTCGAGGTCATCGGTGAAGGACTTCTCGAGGACGACCTCGGATGCCTCAATGCCGGTCTCATCGGTGACGAGCTCTGCGAGGCCGGCGAGGACCTCATCGTTGGTGAAAGCCATGTGGTTTTCCTCTTTCTTGCGGGTTGTAATCGGAACCGTTGAATAGTTTAGGCAACGGTAGACGTAGATCAGGGAAGGACGACGACCTGTGCCGCGAATACGAGCCCAGCGCCGAAGCCGATCTGGAGCGCGAGACCCCCCGAAAGCTCGGGATGTTCGGTGAGCAAACGGTGGCTTGCGAGCGGGATGGATGCCGCTGACGTGTTGCCGGTGGTCTCGATATCACGCGCGATCACCGTGGTCTCAGGAAGCTTCAGCTGCTTCGCGAACTCGTCGATGATGCGCATGTTGGCCTGATGCGGAATGAAGGCCGCGAGGTCGGATGCCTCGATTCCAGCGACGTCGAGCGCCTGGCGAGCGACCTTCGCCATGTCCCAGACGGCCCAACGGAACACCGTGGGGCCTTCTTGGCGCAGGGTCGGCCAGGGCGCCTGGCCGTCGCGGAACTCGGTGAGCGTGTGGTTCATCCCGACTGCGTCGGCTTTCGAGCCGTCAGAGCCCCACACGACAGGTGCGATGGCAGGAGTCTCGCTGGGGCCGATGAGTGCAGCGCCAGCACCGTCACCGAGAAGGAAGGAGATGCTGCGGTCCGCCGGGTCGACGACATCGGAGAGCTTCTCCGTACCGATCACGAGCGCGTAGTGCGCAGCGCCTGCGCGGATCAGCGCGTCGGCCTGGGCGATCCCGTATGCGTAGCCTGCGCACGCTGCGTTGGAGTCATAGGCCGCTGCCGGATTCGCTCCTACGCGGTCAGCGACGATTGCCGCAGCCGACGGCGTCTGCTTCGGGTTGCTGATCGTCGCCACGATGACGAGGTCGATCTTCGCCGGATCGATACCGGAGCGTTCGATGGCCTCTTTGGCGGCGATGGTGGCGAGATCGATCGCATCGGTCTCCGGTATGGCGCGTGCACGGGTGATGATGCCTGTGCGCTGGCGGATCCACTCGTCGCTGGAGTCGATCGGACCGATCAGGTCTTCATTTGGCACAGCGTTCTCGCCGCGCGCCGCACCGTAGGCGAGGATGCGGGTGTACTGCGGACCTGTGGATTGCTTCAATGTGGGGGTCATGCGGCTGCTCCGTTCAGCAGCCCAGCTGCTGCATCGAGGTCTTCCGGGGTCTTCACTGCGACGGTGGGAGTGCCACGCAGGCCACGCTTGGCGAGGCCAGCGAGCGCGCCGGCAGGTGCCAGCTCGATCAGGCCGGTGATGCCGTTGTCCGCGAACGACGACATGCACAGATCCCACCGCACCGGGGAAGAGACCTGGTTCACAATGAGTTCGAGTGCATTCGCGCCGGAGGTGACGATCGAGCCGTCCTTATTCGTCCAGAGCGTGGTCTGCGGGTCGCGCGGGGTGACATCGGCGACGGCGCTACGCAGCGCATCGACCGCCGATTCCATGTACTCCGTGTGGAATGCCCCGGCGACCTGAAGCGGGATCACGCGAGTGCCCTTGACGGGTTCCTCAGCGAGCTTGGCAAGTGCGGGCAGAGTTCCTGCCACCACGATCTGGCCGCCGCCGTTGTAGTTTGCCGGCGACAGTCCGAGTTCAGCGAGGCGAGCAAGTACTGTCTGCTCGTCGCCGCCGATGACCGCGCTCATCCCGGTCGGAGTCTGTGCCGCGGCATCCGCCATGGCGCGTCCTCGAACGCCCACGAGGCGCATCGTCTCTTCTGCCGAGACGACGCCAGCTTCTGCCAGCGCGGCGAACTCGCCGACAGAGTGACCAGCAACACCATCCGGAGTCCGCCCAGCACGCGCAGCGAGCGCCTGCGCGGCGACAAGGGAAGCGGCGACGATGAGTGGCTGCGCGATGCGCGTGTCCTTGATCGTGTCGGCATCCGATTCGGTGCCGTGCAGAATCAGATCGACCTCAGCGGCCTCGGAGTAGGCGGCGAGTCGGTCAGCGACACCATCCAGCTCGAGCCAGGGGGCGAGGAAGCCGGGGGTCTGTGAGCCCTGTCCGGGGCAAGCGACGACAATCACTTACCCAGTCTGCCAACGATCCGCCAGAACCGGTGGATGATTCATCACAAGATTGCGCAAATCGTTTGTGTGTGGCGTACAGCGGGTCCGGCAGTGTCAGCGTGCGCGGCGTCCGCTGGAGCGTCGACGCACCGACTCGGTGGTACCAATGGAGCCCAAAATCAACGCCGTCTGCAGAATCAAAGCTTCGCGCGGTCCGGTGGCATCCCAGCCGATGACTTCGCTCACGCGCTTGAGGCGGTAGCGCACGGTATTCGGATGCACGAACAACTCGCGAGCGGTCGCCTCGAGAGATCGACCGTTGTCGAGATAGCTCCACAGCGTGGTGACGAGGTCTGTGGAATGTGCCTGGAGCGGGCGATAGATCCGGTCGATCAGCGTCTGCTTCGCGAGTGGATCGCCGGCGAGTGCCCGTTCGGGCAGCAGGTCGTCTGCTTCAACAGGGCGGGGAGCGGTGCGCCACGCTCGTGCGACGGCGAATCCGGCCAGTGCTGCGCGGGCGCTCTGCCCGGCATCCACCAGCGCCGCCACAGGCGGGCCAAGCACGACATATCCGGGGCCGAACGACGGCTCGAGTCGCGTGGCGATCTCATCGAAGGAGAGATCGTCATCTTCCTCTTCGCGACCGGCGATCTGCGCGCGACCGAGTACGAGCACGAGGCGGGACCCCTGCACTCCGATGAGCACATCGACAGACAACTTCCGCGCCGTGCGACGCACGTGGTCGACATCGAACTGTGGCGGTGTGGTGCCGACAAGCACGCAGACCTCGCCGTGACCGTGCCAGCCGAGTGCGGCGATACGGCTGGGAAGCTCCTCATCGGCTTCGCCGGTGAGGATCGAGTCGACGACGAGCGCCTCCAGGCGCGCATCCCACAGTCCACGTGCCTCGGCAGCGCGTGCGTACACATCCGCAGCTGCGAAGGCGACGTCGCGGGAGTACAACAGAATCGCCTCGCGCAGGTTCTCACCCTTGCCGGCGATGCGCTCTTCCGTGATCGAGACGGTGACCCGGATCAGCTGCAGCGTCTGCGTAAGACTCACACTGCGAAGCAGTTCGCGCGGAGCCGCCGCGAAGATGTCGGCAGCGATCCACGGCGTCGAATCTGGATCATCGAACCACTGGATGAACGACGTGATGCCCGCCTGGGCCACCAGCCCGACCGCAGAGCGGCGGGCCGGTGGCATCTCGGCGTACCAGGGCAGCGTGTCTTCAAGGCGCTGAATAGTCGCCGTGGCGATGTCGCCGGAGATCCGGCGCAGCCAAGCGAGCGTCGTTGCCTTGTCCATCGATGTGGGAGACGATCCGGTCACCGGCGACTCAGCTATCGCCGCCGGCGTTCCCGCTCGTACCAGCATTGACGTTGTGCAGGTCGTACTTCGCGATCGCCTGAGCGATCACGGAGCGGTCGACCTGTCCCTTGTCAGCGAGGCCTTGAAGAGCGCGAACCGCCATCGACGGACCGTCGATCTTGAAGAATCGACGGGCAGCGGCACGAGTGTCCGCGAAGCCGAAGCCATCAGCACCGAGCGTGTAGTAATCGCCCGGGATCCACTGACGAACCTGATCCTGCACTGCGTGCATGAAGTCGCTCGTCGCGACGAATGGACCCTCAGCACCCTGCAGCTTCTGCGTGATGTACGCGAGGCGCGGCTCTTCCTCAGGGTGCAGGAAGTTGTGCTCGTCGGCGGCGAGGCCGTCACGGCGCAGCTCGTTCCAGCTGGTCACGGACCAGACGTCGCTGGCGACGCCCCAGTCCTTGGCCAACAGCTCCTGCGCCTCCAGGGCCCACGGCACGCCGACGCCCGACGCGAGCAGCTGGACGCGGGGGCCTTCGCCCTCGCCCTCGGCAACCCGGTGGATGCCCTTGAGGATGCCATCGACATCGACATTCTCGGGCTCAGCGGGCTGCTTGAACGGCTCGTTGTAAACGGTGATGTAGTACATGACGTCCGGGTCAGCGTGCGTTCCGCCGTACATCCGCTCGATACCGGCCTGCACGATGTGTGCGACCTCGTATCCGTATGCGGGGTCGTACGTGACCGTCGCCGGGTTGGTCGATGAGAGTAGCGGAGAGTGACCGTCAGCGTGCTGCGTTCCCTCACCGGTCAGCGTGGTGCGACCCGCGGTGGCGCCGATCACGAAACCACGCGCCATCTGGTCGCCTGCGGCCCAGAAGGCATCGCCGGTGCGCTGGTAGCCGAACATCGAGTAGAAGATGTAGATCGGGATCAGCGGCTCGCCGTGCGTCGAGTACGAGGTGCCGGTCGCGGTGAAGGCTGCAGTACCGCCGGCCTCGTTGATGCCGACGTGCATGATCTTGCCCTGCGGGCTCTCCTTGTAGGCAAGGAGCAGCTCGCGGTCGACGGCGGTGTAGTTCTGGCCGTTCGGGTTGTAGATCTTCGCCGTCGGGAAGTACGCATCCATACCGAACGTGCGCGCCTCATCCGGGATGATCGGCACGATTCGCTCGCCGAAGCCCTTGACCTTCATGAGGTCCTTGAGCATGCGGACGAACGCCATCGTCGTGGCGACTTCCTGGTTGCCAGAACCCTTCTTCGGGAACGCGTAGTCCTTGTCCTCGGGGAGCGTGAGCCCCACGTGGGTGGTGCGACGCTCCGGAAGGAAGCCACCAAGGTCATGACGGCGGTCCAGCATGTACTGGATCGTCTCGTCCTTCGCCCCAGGGTTGAAGTACGGCGGACGGTACGGGTCGGCTTCGAGCTGAGAATCCGTAATCGGAATCTGCATGGTGTCGCGGAAGAGCTTGAGGTCTTCCAGCGTCATCTTCTTCATCTGGTGCGTCGCGTTGCGCCCCTCGAAGTGCGGACCGAGGCCGTAGCCCTTCACAGTCTTCGCGAGGATGACGGTCGGCTGGCCCTTGTGCTCTGTCGCTGCCTTGTAAGCGGCATACACCTTGCGGTAGTCGTGGCCGCCGCGACGCAGCTTCCAGATCTGGTCGTCGGTGTAGTCCTTGACCAGGGCGGCGGTGCGCTCGTCGCGACCGAAGAAGTGCTCGCGCACGAAGGCGCCGCTCTCGGCCTTGTAGGTCTGGTAGTCACCATCCGGGGTGACGTTCATGAGGTTCAGCAGCGCACCGTCGGTGTCGCGGGCGAGCAGGTCATCCCACTCGCGTCCCCATACGGTCTTGATGACGTTCCAGCCGGCGCCGCGGAAGTACGACTCCAGCTCCTGGATGATCTTGCCGTTGCCTCGTACAGGCCCGTCGAGACGCTGGAGGTTGCAGTTGATCACGAAGGTCAGATTGTCGAGGCCCTCGTTCGCTGCGACCTGCAGCTGACCGCGCGACTCGACCTCGTCCATTTCGCCGTCACCGAGGAACGCCCACACGTGGGAGTCTGCGACATCCTTGATGCCACGGTTGGCGAGGTACTTATTCGTCATCGCCTGGTAGATCGCGTTGATCGGTCCCAGACCCATCGACACGGTCGGGAACTGCCAGAACTCCGGCATCATGCGCGGGTGCGGGTAGGAGGGGATGCCGTTCGGCGACGCGGACTTCTCCTGGCGGAAGCCGTCGAGCTGGTTCTCGCTCAGACGGCCTTCGAGGAAGGCCCGAGCGTACATGCCGGGGGAGGCGTGACCCTGGTAGAAGATCTGGTCACCGCCGGCCGCGTCGCCCTGCCCGCGGAAGAAGTGGTTGTGGCCGACCTCATACAGCGACGCCGCCGAGGCGTAGGTCGAGATGTGACCGCCGACTCCGATGCCGGGGCGCTGTGCGCGGTGCACGGTGATCGCGGCGTTCCACCGGATCCAGTGGCGGTAGCGACGCTCGAGTTCTTCATCACCGGGGAAGTCCGGCTCGTTCTCGGACGCGATGGTGTTGATGTAGTCCGTGGTCGGAACCATCGGGACGTTGAGGTGCAGCTCTTTCGAGCGCTTGAGCATGCTGAGCATGATCTCGCGACCGCGCCCCGGGCCCTTCACATCGACGAGCTCGTCGAGTGACTGCTGCCACTCGCCGGTCTCCTCCGGGTCACTGTCGAGGGGGCCCTGGGAGTACGGATCCTGGTCGTGAACGGTCACGTGGAGCCTTTCGTCAAGCTGGCAGGTCTTGCCAAGGAAACGGGAAGCGACGCGGGGAGCCTTGTCGGCTCGGCACAACGCGCGCCGCAATTAGCCTAGTCCTGTTCATCGGTGTCGTCGCACATCTTCGGCATGGATAGAATGGATGCACCAGGGCCTGTAGCTCAGCTGGTAGAGCGCCACGTTTACACCGTGGATGTCGTCGGTTCGATCCCGGCCGGGCCCACCGTATTAGTTCCAGCTCAGTCGTCGTCCTCCGTGACGCGAATGAGAACCTTGCCGATCGTGCCCTGTTGCACCGCGTCGTGAGCGGCGGCGGTCTCCTCTAATGGAAACCAGGTGAGGGGAAGCCCTGCTGCCGCACCGACGGGAAGCGCATCGTCCTCCAGAGCAGTCGTGATGTCTTCGACCGCCGCGGCGAGAGCCTCTTCTCCTACCGTGTACAGGAGCAATCCCTGCCAGCGGGCGTTCTTCGCGAAGGTTGTGATGATGGGGACCGTGATCGTGTCGCCCTTGTCGTTCGCGTAGAAGGCGATCGCACCGTGGTTCGCCAGCACAGCGACATCCAAAGCGGCGTTCATGGCGGGCGAGACCTCGACGATGTGGTCGACGCCCGATGGGGCGACTTCGAGAATTCGATCGGCCAGCCGGTCATCGGGATAGCGGAATACGTGGTGCGCGCCCGCGGCGTAGGCGAGCTCTTCCTTCTCGTCGCTGCTGACGGTCGTGAGAACCTTTGCGCCTGCCCAGACGGCGAGCTGGATGGCTGCATGGCCGACGGCGCCTGCTCCACCCTGAACGAGGACGGTCCGATCGGCGAGCGCGCCAGGGGAGAGCCTCGATGGGCCGTGCTCGTGGACGGTGAGCGCGCGATGCGCAGTCATCGCCGGTATGCCGAGACTCGCAGCGACGTCGAAACCGACCCCATCCGGAAGCCGGACGGCGCGAGCCGCGGGAACGATCGTGACGTCCTGAGCGGTCCCGGTCGGACGTTCGTGTGCCGCGAGGTATACCCACACGCGATCTCCGACCTGCAGGTCCCCGACATCGTCGCCGACCGCATCCACGATGCCGGCACCGTCCTGGTTCGGCACGACCTGATCGAATGGCATCGGCGTTCCCGAGGATGCTCGAGCCTTCCAATCAGTGGGATTCACGCCCGATGCGTGGATGCGGATGCGCACCTCGCCGGTGCCAGGCTGTCCTGCCTCGCGCTCGATCAACGTGAGCGTCTCTGAGTCGCCCTTGCCTGTGTACACGATTGCTCTCATGTGGAATGCAAGGCGGAGGCGCGTGCGGGTATTCCGCAATCAGGCCCCAGACATGCATGAGGCGGTGGGTCTTCAGCGAATTGCCCCTGCCGTGGGTTGCCATCCCTCTTCGTCACGAACGGCGCCGAGAATTCGCCGGCTGATCTCCTTCAGCTGCTTCATCTGCGATGTCGTCAGCGGATCGATAACCAGTCGTCGGACAGTTCTCACGTGCCCGGGGCTCGCTTGATCGACTTTCGCCAGCCCGGCCTCTGTGAGCACCGCAAGCGTGTATCGGCCGTCGGTGGGATCTGGTGTTCGCAGCACCCACCCGCGTTTCTCCAGGCGCGCGGCGGCGCGCGACAGCCTGGACAGCGAACTGTTCGCGTAGTCGGCGAGCACGCTCATGCGAAGCGTGATCTCGGGAGCATTGGCGAGGGCGTACAGGATCCCATACTCGAAGTGCGTCACCTCTGAGTCGCCGAGCAGCTGGGCATCGAGCGCGGCAGGCAGCCACTCCAGGACGGTGGCCAGAGACGACCAGGTCTCCAGGTCATCGTCGCCGAGAACCGTGGGAACAGTGTGATCTGACATGTCAGCAGACTACGCGAAGCGCGGGGCCGCCGGCGGGCGTTTAACTTACTCAGGAAAGTTATGGTGGTAAAGTTTGACTTGACTGAGCAAGTGAATGGAGCATTGTGGAATTGAAACTAGGCGGCAGAAGAGCGTTCGTGAGCGGGTCGACGCAGGGGATCGGATACGCGATCGCGAGGGGGCTCCTCGCGGAAGGAGCGTCCGTCGTCATCAACGGGCGAAGCCAGGACAAGATCGACCACGCGGTACGCGAGCTGCGGGTGGGGAACCCCGAGGCGCTCGTCTCAGGGATCGTCGGCGACTTTGAAGACCCACGGCAGACCGCACAGTTGGTCGATGCCCTCGGCGATATCGACATCCTGATCAACAACGTTGGTCGCTTCGAACTCGCACCGTTCGAAGGCATCGCCGATGATGAATGGCAGCGCTACTTCGACATCAACGTCATGAGCGGCGTGCGATTGTCACGCCAGGCATTGCCGAGCATGCTCGAAAGGGGATGGGGTCGCATCGTCTTCATCGGCAGCGAGTCCGGGGTGAACGTCCCCGCAGACATGTTGCACTACGGGGTGACGAAGGCGGCGATGCTTGCCCTGAGCAACGGCCTCGCCAAGCTCACTCGCGGCACGGAAGTGACGGTGAACACGATCCTCGGCGGTCCGACCTACTCCGATGGCGTTGCAAACACGGTCGACCGGATCTCGCATGCTCAGGAGATGTCGACGGACGCACTGAAGGATGCCATCATCGCGGGAAATACGACATCCCTGCTGCAGCGGTTCATCGAACCCGAAGAGATCGCCAACCTGGCGCTCTACCTGGCGAGCCCGCTCTCGTCAGCGACGAACGGCGCGGCGCTGCGCGCTGATGGTGGCGTGTTGACAACGATGATCTGATCGCCCGGATGCTGGAAGGCCGGCTCAGGACTCCTCGTGCGTACGGGGGTCGGCGTCGAACAAACGGCCGTCGGCCCGTCCTAGCGCTGTAATCGCCGTGACCTCAGCGTCATCGAGAACGACGGATGCCGCCGCGAGGTTGGCCTGCTGATGCTCGAGCGAAGATGCCTTGGGAATCGCGACGGTCTCGCGCGCCACGTGCCAGGCGAGAATCGTTTGCACAGGGGAGATGCCGTGAGCCGCGGCGATCTCTGTGATCACCGGCTCTTGGATCAGCTCTCTGGCGCGACCGATAGGGCTCCATGCCTCAGTGATGATGCCGTGCTCGCGGTGATAGGCGAGCTGTTCTTCCTGCGGGAAGTACGGGTGCAGTTCGATCTGATTCACCACCGGCCGCACGCCGGTCTCGCGCTCAATGCGTTCGAGATGCTCGGGGAGGAAGTTCGACACGCCGATCTGACGAACGACGCCGCGCTGCTGCGCATCAACCAGTGCGGCCCACGCCTGCACATACTCGTCTTGGATCGGGTTCGGCCAGTGGATGAGATGCAGATCTGTCACATCCACACCGAGACGGAATCGGCTCTCCTCGATGCTCGTGCGTGCCTTTTCGAACGGGTGATGGCGACCGGGGAGCTTCGTAGTGACGATGACTTCGGCGCGGTCAACGGTCGCATTCGCTGCACCTCGCCCCGCCGTGCCCTCGTTCTCGTAGTTGAATGCGGAGTCGATCAGTCGATAGCCGGCGTCGATTGCAGCCGAGATCGCGGCTGCGCCTGCGTCTCCGTTCAGGCGATACGTGCCGAAGCCGATCGCGGGAAGTTCGAATCCGTTGTGGGCGGTGCGGGTGGGAAGCGTGGTCATCTGTAATCTCCTTCGACGTCTGCAATCAGCGTACGCGGCACAATGGACTCATGCGCTGTCCCTGCCTATCCGGCGACACATACGAGTCGTGCTGTGGTCCTATCCACGCGGGCGACACGATTGCGCCCACCGCCGAGCGGCTCATGCGCTCGCGCTTCACTGCGTTCGCAGTGGGGGATGCCGAGTACCTCCTGCGCTCATGGCATCCATCGACACGGCCCGCAGAGATCACACTCGACCCGGCGGTTCGCTGGACGCGGCTGGATATCCTCGACACTGAATCCGGCGGACCGTTTGACACGACAGGTGTTGTCGAGTTCGAGGCGTTCTATCGGGAGGACGGGAAGCAGGCATCCCAGACTGAGCGGAGTCGGTTCGTGCGAGAGAACCGGATCTGGACGTATCTGGATGGCGCACCCGGCTGACCGAGCCGAACGGCGGATGTCCCCGCCCACGGGTAGATTGGACATGTGAACGCCAGCCCAGAGCACCAGCGCATCCTTCTCGACGTCGCCGACCTGGATCGGCGCATCCAGCAGGCCGAGCGCGCGCGTACGACGCCACCGCAAGGGCCGCGAATCAACGAGCTGGTGAAAGAGCGACAAGAGCAGCTGCGTGAGCTGACCACTCTGGCCGGCACTCGTGATGATGCGCGCACCGAGTTGACTCGGATCGAGTCTGACGTCAAGGTGGTCGAGCAGCGTCGCACGCGTGACACAGATCGATTGGCATCGGCCACGAATGCGAAGGATGCGCAGGCATTCGAGAGTGAACTCGCAAGCCTCGCCAAGCGCGTCAGCGACCTCGAAGACATCGAGCTTGAGGTGATGAGCAGGGTTGAAGACGCAGACGCTGCGGTCGCCACCCAACAGGCTCTTATCGACGTGATCACTGCTGAAGGATCAGAACTCACCGCACAGGCGAAGGCCGGGGTAGCGGCTGCAACGACTGAGATCGAACACCTCACGCGCGATCGCGAAGCGATCAGTGCAGCGATCCCGGCAGAGCTACTGGCCGACTACACGCGACGCGCATCGCGTGGCATCGGCGTAGGTCTGTTGCGTCGTGGCACCTGTGAAGGCTGCCGCATGATGCTCTCCGGCACTCATCTCAACGATGTCCGTCGAGCTGCCCCTGACGCCGTACTTTCCTGCCCGGAGTGTGGCGCCATCCTGGTGCGCACCGACGAATCGGGCTTGTGACCCCACCTGTCGTGATCCTGTTGGCAGCAACGGGATCTGGCGACTTCATCACCGTCGAACTCGACGGCGAAGGAACGGAGATCGAGCGCACGGGTGTACTTCCCGCTGATCTCGTTGACTGGGTGCGTGACGCGGAATTCACTCGCGCACCACGCTGGGTGATCCGCAGTGCCCGCGAGGTCTACCCGCGACTTCTGGCCGAGGGTGTGCAGCTCGCGCGAACGCATGACCTGCTGCTGTGCCACGCGATTCTTCGTGACACCGACCGCGTGGCACGTCCGCTCGCACCTTCCGCGGATTGGTTCTCGCGGGAGCCGGATATCGACATTCCCGCACCCGCGCTGTTCGATGTGATCGACGAGAAAGCGACCGACTCGGTTGCGGATCTTCTCGATCAGTACGCGGAACAGCGTCGCGTTATCGCGGCGGATCGCACAGGGCGTCTCAACCTACTGTGCGCGGCAGAGTCTGCCGCCGGTCTCATCGCGGAAGAGATGCGGGCCGCTGGCCTTCCATGGGATCCGGGTGAACATGACCGGATCCTCACGGAGGTGCTCGGGGCGCGACCCGCTGGTGGCGGACTGCCCGCCCATATGGCCGAGCACGCTGACACGGTGCGGTTCCATCTGGGAGATGCGCAATTGCACCTCGAGAGTCACGTGAAGATGTTGCGCGCACTGCACCGGGTCGGGGTGAACGTTGAGTCGACCAGCCAGTGGGAGCTCAGCGAAATCTCTCACCCGGTCATCCCGCCATTGCTCGCCTACAAGAAGCTGTCGCGGCTGCTGAGTGCGAACGGCTGGACGTGGCTCTCCGAGTGGGTGCACGACGGACGATTTCGCCCCGTCTACATTCCTGGCGGCGTCGTCACCGGGCGATGGGCTTCCGCCGGCGGGGGAGCGTTGCAGCTTCCTCGCATCCTGCGACCCGCAGTACGAGCCGATCCGGGATGGACGTTGATCGTCGCTGACGTGGCGCAGCTCGAGCCACGAATGCTGGCAGCGATGGCGCAGGACAAGGTCATGGCAGAAGCGGCGCGTGGCCGTGATCTTTACGAGGGGGTCGTTGCGTCCGGGGCGGTGAAGACGCGCGAAGAAGCAAAATACGCGGTCCTCGGTGCGATGTACGGAGCGACGACCGGCGACAGTGGGCGGCTCGTTCCTCGCCTGCGCAAGGTGTATCCGCGGGCGATGCGCCTCGTGGACGAGGCCGCACGCAAAGGTGAGGGCGGCGGAGTCGTCTCGACCAGTCTCGGGCGATCCTCACCAGCCCCCGATGCGGCCTGGACGGCTCAACAGTCCGATGCCACCGGCGCTGATGTCGATCCCGCGACGGTGAAGCAGGCCAGGCAGCGCGCCAGAGAGCGGGGTCGATTCACGCGGAACTTCGTCGTGCAGGGCACCGCAGCGGAGTGGGCGCTGATCTGGTTGGCAGAGATCCGGCATCGGCTGCGGCAGCTGCCTGCGGCGCAGACGGCTGCCACGGCATCCGGCCCTTTCGCAACACATGCGCACTTGGCATTCTTCCTCCACGACGAGGTGATCTTGCACGTCCCCGAGGAGCAGGCGGATGCCGCGGCAGACGCCGTCAGGGAAGCTGCGAACATCGCGACGAGGCGCTTGTTCGGCTCGTTCCCCATCGATGTGCCACTCGACTTGCAGATCGTCCAGACTGCTGAGAAGTAGACTTGGCACGCGAATGGGTCAGCCAGACGGTCGCGTTGCGGGAAACCGCACCGAGGAACGTCCGGGCTCCACAGGGCAGGATGGTGGGTAACACCCACCCGGAGCAATCCGCGAGACAGTGCCACAGAGAGTAAACCGCCTCGCCGACACCGAGCTTGTCTCGGAGGCGTCGAGGTAAGGGTGAAAGGGTGGTGTAAGAGACCACCGGGGGTCATGGTGACATGACCTGCCAGGTAAACCTCGTCCGGAGCAAGGTCAGACAGAGGATGTTGACGCGGCTCGCCGAGTCCTCGGGTAGACCGCTAGAGCGGCGCGGCAACGTGTCGCGTAGAGAGATGGCCGTCGAAGGGAATCCCCGAGAGGGGCCCCGGAACAGAACCCGGCGTATCGGCTGGCCCATTCGCCTCACAACATGAAGAAAGAGCCCGACCATCGGTCGGGCTCTTTCTTGATGGGTTCAGGAGCCAGACGGGCATTTGATCCAGAGGGGCCACGCGCCCAGAGGCTCCGGACAGCGCGTCAGCGATGTCTGGAGTGGGCGTGGGGATCAGTCTCCGGCGAGGGATGCCGCGCCGATGATGCCCGAATTGTTACGGTGGATCGCTGGGACAATTGGCGTTTTGAGCTCCAGCAGCGGAAGGAAATCGGCGGCGTTCTTCGAGACTCCGCCGCCGACCACGAACAGGTCAGGGCTGAAGAGGAACTCGATGTGTGAGTAGAAAGCCTGCAGGCGCTCGGCCCACTCAGCCCAGCTGAGGCCCTCCCGCTCGCGCGCCGAGGTCGCGGCCCAGTGCTCTACCGAGTCGTGGCCGGCGAAGTTCAGGTGCCCGAGTTCCGTATTGGGAACCAACACGCCGTCGTAGAGGAACGCAGACCCGATACCGGTACCGAGGGTCGTCAGCAGGGTGAGACCGGAGACATCCCTGGCTGCGCCGTGACGTGCTTCTGCGACGCCTGCGGCATCGGCGTCGTTCACGAAGATGATGTTGCGGTTCAATCCGTCACGGAAGAACTGCTCCGCCTCGAAGTTCACCCATTCCTGGGAGACGTTTGCTGCAGACAGTGTCTTTCCGCGCTTGACGATGGCGGGGAATGCCACGCCGAGGGGCACCGTCAAGTCCTTCACGTCAAGCTTCTTCAGTACGGTTTGCACTGCCTTGAGGACATCCTGCGGTGATGCGCCCTCGGGAGTTGGGACACGCACGCGGTCGGATGCCATCGTTCCGTGCTCGAGGTCGACGATGCCTGCTTTGATACCTGTGCCGCCGATGTCGACGCCGATCGCTTTTGCCATGTCCAATAGCCTACCGAGACTGCCTTGCGACAGTAGGATCGTGACAGATGCTTACGAAGGGAGCGGGTCATGTCTGACGGCAAGGATGTGTATATGTCTAACGGCGAACGCAAGTATTGGTACAACAGCAATACGGGCGAGGTTGAGTACGGGTACATCTCACCGGCCGTCAACCGAATCGGCCCCTTCGATACCGAACAGCAGGCTGCGCACGCATTGCAGACACTGCGCGAGCGCTCTGAGGCCTGGGCTGTCGAAGAAGCGATCGATGAAGACTGGCGCAAGGCGACCGAAGTTGATGGGAAGTAGAGCGCCACATGAGCATGGATAAGCAGCGAGATTTCGTGCTGCGCACGATCGAAGAGCGCGGCGTGAAGTTCGTCCGTCTCTGGTTCACAGATGTGATCGGCACTCTGAAGTCGGTGGCTATCGCGCCCGCCGAAGTCGAGGGCGCCTTCGCAGAGGGAATCGGATTCGACGGTTCGGCGATCGAAGGTCTGACGAGAACCTTTGAGTCGGATTTGCTCGCCCAACCAGACCCGACGACGTTCCAGACTTTGCCGTGGCGCGGTGAAATCGACCCGACGGCACGCATGTTCTGCGACCTCACCACGCCGGATGGTCAGCCGGCCGTTGCTGACCCGCGGCATGTTCTCAAGCGCACGTTGGCCAAGGCCGGGGATGCCGGGTTCACGTTCTACACGCACCCCGAGATCGAGTTCTACCTCCTCAAGTCATCGGAGATCGGTCCCGACGGGCCGGTGCCGGTCGACTCCGCCGGATACTTCGACAACG
Source organism: Microbacterium sp. Y355 (assembly GCF_059445345.1). NCBI lineage: Bacteria > Bacillati > Actinomycetota > Actinomycetes > Micrococcales > Microbacteriaceae > Microbacterium > Microbacterium sp. Y355. The sequence continues at coordinate 446,334 of NZ_JCAIUD010000001.1, forward strand.
TTCCGGGTGGCACCGCTCACGACTTCCGTCGTCGCTCCGTGCGGATGCTGGAAGACCTGGGTATCTCGGTCGAGTACAGCCATCATGAGGGCGGCCCTGGCCAGAACGAGATCGACCTGCGCTACGCCGATGCTTTGGCGACAGCAGACAACATAATGACCTTCCGCACCGTGATCAAAGAGGTCGCGATCGAGCAGGGCGTGTACGCGACGTTCATGCCGAAGCCGATCAGCGACCAGCCCGGCAGCGGCATGCACACTCACATGTCATTGTTCGAGGGCGATCAGAATGCCTTCTGGGAAGAGGGCGCCAAATATCAGCTTTCCAAGACCGGACGTCACTTCATTGCGGGGCTCCTGAAGCACGCGAACGAGATCGCTGCCGTCACCAACCAGTTCGTCAACTCGTACAAGCGGCTCTGGGGCGGCGACGAGGCGCCGAGCTTCGTCACGTGGGGTCACACCAACCGCTCAGCGCTGGTGCGTGTGCCGATGTACAAGCCCCACAAGAGCCAGTCGTCTCGCGTCGAATACCGTGGACTGGATTCCGCCGCGAACCCGTACCTCGCGTACGCACTTCTGCTTGCCGCCGGTCTCAAGGGAATCGAGAACGAGTATGAACTGCCGCCCGAGGCGGAGAACAACGTGTGGTCGCTGAGCGACGCCGAACGCCGTGCTCTCGGTTACTCGTCTCTGCCTGCCAGCCTCGACCACGCGCTGGAGTACATGGAAAGCTCTGAGCTCGTTGCGGAGACGTTGGGCGAGCAGGTCTTCAACTACGTGCTACTCAACAAGCGCAAGGAGTGGGAGGCCTACCGTGGTCAGGTCACTCCGTTCGAGCTGAAGAGCAACCTCGAGCTTCTCTGAGCCTATGGCTCGGTCTGCCTCTGCATCCTCACTGTCGTCGCTTGCGCGCCTTGGCTTCACCCGGCTGAGCGCCGGTGTCGTCGCGCTCGAAGAGTTGTCTGGTCTGGTCGCCCTCGACCGCGAGGTGCTCGTCAGCGGCGCCATCGCGGCGGATCCGGATGCTGCTGCTGAAGGCATGCTGCATGTGGCTCGCCGTGACCCCATAGCGCTGGGGCGACTGCTGCGCGCTGACGAGGCGCGCACGTACGTGTGGCGCGTATTCGGTGCTTCCAGCGGCCTCGCCGACTTCTTCCTCCGTCACCCAGACCAGCTCGAGGTCCTGGCCGAGGTCGGGCCGCTGGTGCCGAACGAGGCGACCCTCACCGAGCGCATGCTGCACGCCGTGGGCGCGGTGGATGGCTTCGCCTCTTCGGGTGACGAGTCCGCCTGGGTTGCATTGCGCATCGCCTACCGCAGGGCGATCGCTGAGATCGCAGCCATCGATCTGTCGACCCCAGAGCCGGCATCCAGGATCGCGGCCATCTCGGCAGCGCTTGCCGACGCTGCAGGTGCCGCGCTGGAAGCCGCATTGACGATCGCGCGTGCTCGCGTGTCGGACGTCGTGCCCCGTGAAGACGTCGCGCTCACCCAACTCGCCATCATCGGCATGGGCAAAGCGGGCGCCAGAGAGCTCAACTATGTGAGCGATGTCGACGTGATCTTCGTCGGCGGCAGCGCGGATGAATCGCGGCTCGAAGAAGGACGCGCCATCGATATCGCGACAAAGCTCGCGAGAGAGACGATGCGTGCTCTGTCTGCGGCTGAAATCGAGCCGCCCCTGTGGGAAGTCGACGCGAACCTGCGACCGGAAGGAAAACAGGGGGCGCTTGTTCGCTCGCTGGGGTCGCACCTGGCCTACTACGACCGCTGGGCCAAGAGCTGGGAGTTTCAGGCGCTACTGAAGGCGCGACCGCTGGCCGGAGACCCCGAACTCGGACACGCGTATATCGAGGCAGTGCAGCCGAAGATCTGGTCGAGTGCGGCGCGCGAGAACTTCGTCGACAGCGTGCAACGTATGCGAGAGCGCGTCACCGAACACATCGATCCGAAAGACGCCGAGTATCAGATCAAGCTGGGCGCCGGAGGCCTGCGAGACATCGAGTTCACAGTGCAGCTGTTGCAGCTCGTGCATGGACTCACCGATCCCAGCATCCGCACGCGGGGAACGCTGGAGAGCCTGGATGCTCTCGTCGCCGGGGGATATATCGGCCGGGAGGATGCGGCGACGTTCGCGGCCGACTATCGCACGCTACGTCTGCTGGAGCACCGACTGCAGCTGCGAGAGCTGTCGCGTACACACCTGATGCCACGCGCTCCAGAGGAGCTACGGGGGCTCGCGCGAGCGACCGGCCTCGCCGAGGATGCCGCAGGCATCTGGTCGCTGTGGGAGCGTGTGCGGCGCGAAGTGCGCGAGATCCACACTCGGCTGTTCTATCGACCGCTTCTGAGCGCGGTCGCCGAATTGCCGGAAGACCAACGAACGATGACCACGGAGCACGCACGAGACCGACTGGCGGCGATTGGTTTCCGTGACCCCGCTGGCGCCCTCCGGCACATCGGAGCCCTCACCACCGGCATCAGTCGCAAGGTCACGATCCAGCGACACCTCATCCCGGTCATGGTCAGCTGGTTCGCCGAAGGCAGCGATCCTGACTATGCCCTGCTCGCTTTCCGTCGTATCAGCGAGCGTCTGGGTGACAGCTCCTGGTTCCTGCGTATGCTGCGTGACTCCTCAGGAGCGGCGGAGAGTTTGACCCGGCTGCTGTCATCCTCGCGCTACGTCGGTGAGCTGATGGAGTGGATCCCGGAATCGGTGGCGTGGCTCGACAGCGCCGAGCTCCTTCGCCCGCGCGGCGAAGCCAAACTGTATGAAGAAGCACGGGCGATCCAGACACGACACAGCTCTGTGGCGTCGGCGCTCAAGGCGGTGCGGGCCCTGAGACGTCGCGAACTGCTGCGCACCGCGATGGGCGCAGTCCTTGGCGTCCTGACGATCGAAGAACTGGCAACCGCACTCACCGCCATCACCGACGCGACGATTCAGGCGGGGCTGCGGGCCGTGCGCAGAGAGGTTGTCTCGGCCGAGGACGATGCGCTGGAGTTCGCCGTGATCGGCATGGGGCGCTTCGGCGGCGCTGAGCTCGGATTCGGATCGGATGCCGACATTCTCTACGTCTATGACGCGAACGGGATCGATCCGGAACGGGCGCAGTCTCTGGCGATGAAACTCGTCTCCGGATTGCGGGAGCACCTCACCGATCATCGCGTACCGCTCGACCTTGATGCGGACCTGCGGCCTGAAGGGCGTCAGGGGCCTCTCGTGCGCTCTATCGCGGCCTATGCCGAGTACTACCGCCGCTGGTCGGTGTCGTGGGAAGCACAGGCGCTGCTGCGCGCCCGCGGTGTGGCCGGTAGTTCGCAGTTGATCGAGAAGTTCACGGCGCTGGCCGACACCATTCGGTACCCAGCGGAAGTCGATCAGCAGGGTTTGCGCGAGATCAAGCGGATCAAGGCCCGAGTCGAGGGGGAGAGACTTCCGCAGGGAGCCGATCCACATCGTCATCTCAAGCTGGGCCCAGGATCGCTCAGCGACGTCGAGTGGCTGGTGCAACTCATCCAGCTGCAGCATGCACACGGCATTCCAGCACTGCGCACCACCTCGACGCTCGGCGCCCTTCAGGCGGCGGTAGACGCCGAGCTCATCTCGTCCGACGACGCCGAGCTACTCCGTGAAGCCTGGTTGCTCTCGAGCCGCTTACGTTCGGCGATGACACTGCTCACCGGAAAGACCAGCGACATTCTGCCAGGAGATCGCCGCGAGTTGGATGCGATCGGGCGGCTGTTGGGATACCCGGACCGCTCGGCAACTGCTGTCGAAGAAGACTTCTTCGGTGTCACTCGACGAGCACGGCGCGTCTTCGAGCACCTTTTCTACGGATGAGTTGCAGTTTGGCCGCAGCAGCCCCAGGCTGAACATATGACAGGAACGAAGCTCGGCATCATCTGGAATCCGTCGAAGATCGATGAGAGCGAGTTGCGGTCAGCGGTTGACGCTCACCTCGACGGTTCTGCCGATGCATCCGATGCAGTTCAGTGGTGGGAGACGAGCGAGGATGACCCTGGTCTCGGCATGGCACAGGATGCCGTGAAGGCAGGATGCACCACCGTGATCGCCGTTGGTGGAGACGGCACTGTGCGGGCCGTTGCAGAAGGACTTGCGGGAACTGACGTAACGCTCGCAATCGTGCCGCAGGGGACCGGGAACCTCCTGGCGCGCAACCTCGAGGTGCCGCTTGATGACATTCCTGCTGCGCTCGCGCGCATCAGCGCAGGCGATACGCGGGCGATCGACCTCGGTTGGGTCACCTTCAATGGTGAGGAGCGCGCCTTCGCAGTCATGGTGGGGTTCGGTGTCGATGCACAGATGCTGGTGGAAACCGATGACGATTTGAAGAACCGTGCGGGTTGGCTCGCCTACATCGAGGCGATGGGGCGTGCGATGGCCGGCACGGAGATGACCGGCATCACCATGGCGATCGATGAGGGAGAACCGCAGGAACTGCGGGGGCACACGCTGCTGATCGGCAACTGCGGGATGGTGCAGGGCGGCATCCGTCTGCTTCCGGACGCCAAAGTCGACGATGGGTTGCTTGACCTGCTGCTGGTGAGCGCGGACGGAGCATTGCAGTGGCTCGACACTGCACGCTCGGTGATCTGGGACAACGGCATCCGCCGGCTCTTCAAGGGCGAGGAGAGCGCGGTGAGCACAGAATCGACACGGCACCTGACAGCTGAACGCGTGAAGATTGAACTCGAAAAGCCTCTTGCCTTTGAAGTCGACGGTGAAGAGGTCGGAGAGGTCTCGGCATTCGAGGTGCGAGTGCAGCCCGGCGCGCTGCGCGTGCACTGAACTTCACGTCCGTCTGTCTGGCGGCACGGAGCCTATCCAGAAACGCGAAAGTCCCGCCCAGAATGAACTGGGCGGGACCTTTTGCTTTAGGCGATTACACGCCGTAGTACAGCTCGAATTCGAACGGGTGCGGACGCTGTGCGATCGGCAGGATCTCGTTCTCGATCTTGTAGGAGATCCAGGTCTCGATGAGCTCTGCTGTGAACACGCCACCCTCAAGCAGGAACTGGTGGTCTTCGCGCAGAGCCTCGAGCGAGTCCAGCAGCGAGTTCGGAACCTGAGGGATGTTCTTGGCCTCCTCCGGGGGAAGCTCGTACAGGTCCTTGTCGATCGGCGCGAGGGGCTCGATGCGGTTCTTGATGCCGTCCAGGCCCGCCATCAGCTGCGCGGCGAACGCGAGGTAGGGGTTACCGGAAGCATCCGGAACGCGGAACTCGATGCGCTTGGCCTTCGGGTTCGACCCGGTCAGCGGGATGCGCACGGCCGCGGAACGGTTGCCGGCGGAGTACGCGAGGTTCACAGGAGCCTCGAAACCCTTGACCAGGCGGTGGTAGCTGTTCACCGTCGGGTTCGTGAACGCCAGTACGGCATCGGCGTGCTTGAGGAGACCACCGATGTACCAACGGGCAACGTCGCTGAGCTGTGCGTAACCGGCCTCGTCGTAGAACAACGGCTTGCCTTCGCTCCACAGCGACTGGTGCGTGTGCATACCGGAGCCGTTGTCGCCATAGAGCGGCTTCGGCATGAAGGTCACCGACTTGCCCCACTCTTCAGCGGTGTTCTTGACGATGTACTTGAACTTCAAGATGTCGTCGGCAGCGTGGACCATCGTGTCGAAGCGGTAGTTGATCTCCTGCTGCCCGCCGGTGCCGACCTCGTGGTGCGAGCGCTCGAGAATGAAGCCCGCATCGATGAGCTTGAGCGTGATGTCGTCGCGAAGATCCGCAGTCTTGTCGACCGGGCTGACGGGGAAGTAGCCACCCTTGTACGGGGTCTTGTTACCGAGGTTGCCGCCCTCTTCTTCGCGGCCGGTGTTCCACGCGCCTTCTTCAGAGTCGACGCTGTAGAAGCTCGAGTTTGCCGTCACTGAGTAACGAACGTCATCGAAGATGTAGAACTCGGCCTCGGGGGCGAAGAACGCGGTGTCGGCGATGCCGGTGGAGACGAGGTACTTCTCTGCCTTCTTAGCAACCTGACGCGGGTCCTTCGAGTAGATCTCGCCGGTGCGCGGGTTGTAGATGTCGAAGAGCATCACGAGGGTGCTCGCCTCGCGGAACGGGTCGACATACGCCGTCGTCACATCAGGGATGAGCTGCATGTCGGACTCGTGGATGCTCGCGAAACCGCGGATCGAGGAGCCGTCGAACAGCTGGCCGTTCGTGAAGAAGTCCTCATCGACAGTCGACGCGGGAATGTTGAAGTGCTGCTGAACGCCGGGCAGATCGGTGAAACGAATGTCAAGGAATTTGACGTCGTTTTCCTTGATGTAGCTCAGCACCTCGGACGAATCGGTGAACATATATCACTCCTGGATAATGCGGATTTGGGTCTGGAAACCTTAACGAAGGCTAGGCGGGAAGGGTTACTTCGTCGTGTCCTCTTTGTTTCGGCCATGTTACAGACCCCCGGTAGACTTGACCCGTGACGGATGCTCAGAACATGTACCCCGGTGAGCGTCTCGGCTTCCCCGAAGCCGGCGTCGGAAGCATCGGCCGCATCGGCCGTCGGATCGGGGCACTGGCGATTGACTGGGCCGCTGCGGTGATCATTTCGGTCGCGTTCTTCCAGTACGACTCGCTAGCAACTCTGCTGGTGTTCGCCGTCGTGCAGATCGTATTCATTCCGACACTGGGCGGTAGCCCCGGTCACCGTATGGTCGGCATGCGACTCGTGATGTTGAACGGATCATGGGTGGGGCTGTGGCGTCCCATCGTGCGTACCCTGCTGCTTGTGGTGGTTATTCCCGCAGTGATCTGGGACCCAGATCAGCGCGGCCTCCACGACAAGGCAGTGGGAACGGTATTGATCCGCGCATGACGCGGTTCAGATACGCCCGCGATTGCGATGTCTGGTCTCTTTCGGTGCGCGACCGCCGAGGAACGAACGCGCAGGATCGATGATGAACCCGCGCCTCAGCGCCTCGCGTCCGATCAACATCCGAAAACCCATCTCGTCACGGTTGCTCAGCGTCACCTCAGAGATGATCAGCCGATCAACGAGACGGATCGCGAGCAGCACGACAAGACGCTTCTGCGCATGGCCAGACGAACTGCGCACTTCCCGGCGATCATGGACGGGACATTCGACGAATGTGGCATCCGCGTTGGTGTGTTGCCATGGGTTCACTCGAAAGCGCACCCAATCTTCACCCTCGCGTTCGAACTCTTCAATATCGAACGCGTGCAGGGACGAGGTGCGCGCACCGGTATCGATCTTGGCTTTGATCCAGTCGACACCTGCATCCGGCAGGCTCACCCATTCACGCCACCCCGTAAGAGTGTTTGAATGAGAAGACCTATCCACTCGATACATCTTGGCAGGAAAAGTTCGTGAAGCTTGCAGTCCTCTCGCGTGCACCGCACGCCTACTCGACGCAGCGCCTCCGCGCGGCCGCACTTCAGCGCGGTCACAACGTCAAGGTGCTGAACACATTGAGGTTCGCGATCGATCTGACGGCAGACGAACCCGATCTGCACTTTCGGGGCAGGCAGCTGAGTGACTATGACGCGATCTTGCCGCGAATCGGCAACTCGATCACGTACTTCGGCACGGCTGTAGTGCGTCAGTTCGAGCAGATGGATGTCTACACACCCAACACGGCGAATGGCATCTCGAATGCTCGCGACAAGCTCAGGGCGAATCAGATCCTCTCGCGCCACAACATCGCGATGCCAGCGACCGCATTCGTGCGCAATCGCGCGGATGTGCGGCCAGCCATCGAGCGCGTGGGCGGTGCCCCCGTCGTCATCAAGTTGCTGGAGGGCACACAGGGGATCGGCGTGATTCTCGCTCCCCAGGTCAAGGTTGCCGAAGCCATCATCGAGACGTTGCACTCCACAAAGCAGAACGTGCTCATCCAAAAGTTCATCGCCGAGAGCCGGGGGCGAGACATCAGGGCTCTGGTCGTCGGGGATCGTGTGGTTGCGGCCATGCGGCGCGTTGCGGCCGGTGATGAGTTCCGCTCCAACGTGCATCGCGGCGGCAGCGTGGAGCCCGTGGAACTCGATCCGATCTATGAGCAGGCCGCAGTGCGTTCGGCACAGATCATGGGCCTGCGCGTCGCCGGTGTCGACATGCTCGAGGGCGACGACGGTCCGCTGGTGATGGAAGTCAACTCGTCACCGGGCCTGCAGGGCATTGAGCAGGCCACGAACCTCGACGTTGCTGGCGCCATCATCGATTACATCTCGGCGCAGGTGGCGTTCCCGGAGATCGATGTACGTCAGCGGCTCACCGTGTCGACGGGATACGGCGTTGCCGAGCTGCTCGTGCACAACGCCGCAGAACTCGTCGGTAGGACCCTGGGGGAATCGGGCCTGTGGGAGCGCGACATCACGGTGCTCACGTTGCACCGCGGGGTCAATGTGATTCCGAACCCCCGCAAGCACATTGTTCTCGAGGCAGACGATCGTCTTCTCTGCTTCGGAAAGCTCGACGAGATGCGCGGGATGATCCCTGAGCGCCGTCGGCGTCGTGCGAAGGTGCGTCGCCTTCCCCCACAGCACCTCTGAGTTGAACTGAGCTCAGCTCAACGAGGGCCAGCTCAGCTCAACGAGGGCGCTGCGCGCGGGCCTTCGTCGGGTCGATGCCCTTCGGGATCGGCAGCGACGAGATCGACTGCGAGACAGAGTCGATACGGCGGATCACGGCGGCAAGCGTGGTCTTGTTGATCGCCTTCGGAAGCTTCTTGATTGTCTTCGCGAGGTCAGCGATCGCCACCTCGTCTTCCCCGTGCCCGACGTAGAAGACGTGCACGGGTACGCCGTTTGCGACGCGCTGTGCCTTGGTTCGCTCTTCGTTCACGAGACGCGTGAGCCGTCCGCGTGCGCCTTCACCGACGACGACGATGCCGCCGCGGCCAATGGCGCGGTAGACGGCTTCTTGCGTCTTCGGGTTGATGCCGACGGGGGTATCTGAAGCCTGCCAGTTACGGCCGAGACTCGAACTCAGGACGTGCCCAGCGGCGCCGGGCATGCCATCGATCTTGGCGTACATTGCATTCGTCGACAGGCGTGTCATCAAGAACAGCGCTCCGAGGACACCGAGCATCAGTCCGGTGACACCCCAGAGGATGAGAGTCCAGACCTGGAAGGGCGGAATCAGATATCCGGCGACCAGGCCGAGCAGCACGCCGACGAGCAGGATCGCGATCTGGGCCCAGGGCAGCCAGCCGTAAACCTCACGCGTGAACCGGAAGAGGGACTTGATCTGGGAGAAGAACCCAGGGCGCTTCTCGGTTGCTGGAGCACTCTTAGCCATGAGTACAGACTACCGAGTCGGCGAGCCCCGAATGTGCGCGTTCGCGGGTGGCGCACTGGTTCTGCACAATTTTGCGTGGCGGAGATTCGTCCACATTTCGGCCTTCTCCGCCCCGACAGCCTCGTGAATCAGATGTGATGGGGCAATGACCGAGACGGATGCTGTCGCAGATCGTTCTTCTTTGGTGCCTGGGGCCCATCGAATGATCCGTGCGGTGGACGGGCGGGAGAGTCCTTTTGCAGGCACTCTCGTCACGGTCGACGACGGTGTGTCGGTCTGTGTGGATGCGGAGTTGCTCGCTAATTGGGACGGGTGGGCATTCTCGGATTCTGAGCACATCTGTGGGGTGATGGATGTTCGTCGTCGTGTGAACGGTCATGATGCGCTGCTGCCGTGGTGCACTCAGCGCATCGAGACATTCTTGGGGCGCAGGCGGGCCGCTGAAGCGGAACTCACGGCGGGCGAGCTGGGGACGCTCGTCGTGAGCCTGCTCCGAGGGATGCGTGAGCTCGGAAAAGACTCAGACAATGCAGTAGGCAACTGGTGGTTGACCAGCGACGGTCGACCGCTGTTCGTGCATGGCGACGGTGGCGCGGCCCGTGCAGGCACTGCTGCTCTCGTGGAGCGCGTCTCGCAACACAACACGGATCGTGCCACCGTGCGCATCCTCGAGGAGGTCACAGCGGCGCTACGGCAACCGCGTCATCACGTCGATGACGATCAGCGCTGGGAAGAGCAACTGTTCGCGCTGGCGGCACCGCGTGCGCTTCGACTTGACGTCTTCGCGCCGGAGCGAGCAGCCGATATTGCCTCGCACCGGATGCCGAGGGTCGGTGTTCCATCTGAGGCACATGGCACCCGGCGAGCGAGAAGCAGCGCGCTGCGACAGCAGTACGATCTCCCTCACCGTGTGAGGGAAGCTATCGTCGCTGCCAGCGAACGGGGGAGGGCGCTGCTCGGGCGCTTCCGGCGGGGTGGCAACAGCACGACAGACGTCCCGCCGAAGGCCTCCAGGCGGCGACCGTTGATCCTGGCGGGATCGCTCGCTGCGGCGGTGCTGGTCGTGGGGCTGATGTGGCCGAGTGGAGACACGTCAGACGGCGCGAACGCAGGAGTGGCGGTGCCCACGGCGACGGAGTCCGTTGTGCCCGCGCCAGCCGGGACCGGGCCTGCGGAATCTGTGGAACAGGCGGGATCTCCACCCGTAGATGAATCGCCGCGTCCGGAGGACCCCGTTGAGGCGCCAGTGGCCGAAGTGGATGCGTTGGGCGCCGTCCCCGCCTTGCTGGAGGCGATCCTAGCCTGCGTGAAGGCAGAGGCAGAGCAGTGTCTCGACGCGGTCGCGGAAGGCGCTCCGATGCCGACGGACGGTGCAGCAAGCGCCGGTTCGCACGCGAGCACAGCGGCTTTGGTCGATGACTATGGAGACGTGGCCGTCATCAGACTCACCCCGGTGGGCGGAGATGCTTCGGCGGCAGGAGAGCAGATGCTAGTGCTAGAGCGCCAGAACGACATCTGGCTGGTGCGCGACGTGTATGACGTCGCGCACCAGCCAGAGTGAGTGCGTGCCTGTGGTCAGGCGCCGAGGTTGCCCGCGAAGTTCGCAGCCTCAAGACGAGTCTTGATCGCCCCGAGGAAGCGTGCAGCGTCTGCACCGTCGACGATGCGGTGATCGTACGACAGCGCAAGGTAAACGTACGAACGGACAGCGATCGCGTCGACGCCATCGACCTTGACCAGGCCCGGGCGCTTGACGACCGTGCCGGTGCCGAGGATCGCGGACTGCGGCAGGAACACGACAGGCGTGTCGAACAGCGCGCCGCGCGAACCGGTGTTGGTCAGCGTGAACGTGCCACCGGCGAGCTCGTCGGGCTTCAACTTGTTGTCGCGTGTGCGAGCAGCGAGGTCAGCGATCTCGTGCGCGATCTGAGCGATGCTCTTCGATGCGGCGTCGCGCAGCACCGGCGTAAGAAGACCACGCTCGGTGTCAACAGCGATCGACATGTTCTCCGTCGCCGGGTAGACGATGTTCTCGCCGTCGACAGTGGAGTTGACGATCGGGAACGCCTGCAGAGCTTCCGCGGTAGCAAGCGCGAAGAACGGCAGGAAGGAGAGCTTGTCGCCCGTCTTCTGCAGGAACTCGGCCTTGACGCTGTCGCGGTAGTTCGACACGCCAGTGACGTCCACCTCAACCACGGTGGTCAGCTGTGCCGTCTGCTGCATCGACTCAACCGCGCGCTTTGCGAGCACCTTGCGAAGACGAGACATCGGCTGGGTCGTGCCGCGCAACGGCGAAACCTCGAGCGGTGCCGGGGCAGCCGCAGCGGGAGCTGTGGCCGGAGCAGTGCTCTTGGCCTCAGCGGCCTTCAGAACGTCTTCCTTACGGATACGTCCGCCGACGCCGGATCCAGTGACACTCGCCAGATCGACACCCTGCTGGGATGCGAGACGACGCACAAGCGGGGTGACATAGATGCCGTCGTTGCTCTCGGCAGCGGGAGCAGCCGGGGCAGGAGCTGCCGGGGCAGGTGCGGCCGCGGGAGCCGCCGGAGCAGGTGTGGCCACCGGCGCCGCCGGGGCAGCAGGAGCCGGGGCAGCAGGAGCCGGTGCGGCGGGTGCCGGTGCGGCAGCAGGCGCTGCAGGGGCAGCGGGAGCTTCTGCAGCAGGTGCAGGAGTAGCGACCGGGGCCGCTGCTGCAGGTGCGCCAGAACCAACACGGGCGAGAACGCTGCCAACGGCGATGGTCTCGTCTTCTGCAGCAAGGATCTCCTGCAGGATGCCAGCAACCGGCGAGGGAATCTCGGTGTCGACCTTGTCGGTCGAGATCTCCAGCAGCGCTTCATCGACGGCGATTTCATCGCCGATCTGCTTCAGCCAACGGGTGACAGTGCCCTCGGTGACGCTTTCACCAAGCTCAGGGAGCACGATGTCGGTCGAGTCGCCAGCGGGCGCAGCCTGTGCGGGCGCAGCCTCAGCGGCGGGCGCTGCCTCAGGTGCGGGGGCTGCCTCGGCGGGTGCCGCTTCAGGTGCGGGCGCGGCTTCAGGTGCGGGCGCAGCCTCGGCTGCGGGCTCTGCGGCTGCCGGAGCATCCGCAGCGGGTGCGGCACCGCTGCCATCGCCGATTCGGGCCAGAAGTGCGCCTACCTCAACGGTGTCGTCTTCGGCGACCAGGATCTCCTCGACGATGCCGGCGACTGGCGAAGGGATCTCGGTGTCGACCTTGTCGGTCGAGATCTCCAGCAGGCCTTCATCCGCCTCGACGGAGTCTCCCACCTGCTTCAGCCAGCGGGTAACCGTACCCTCTGTGACGCTCTCACCGAGAGCGGGGAGGACCACGGATGTGCTCATGACGGAGTCTCCTTCAAGAATGTTTGTGACGTACTCAGCTTAGTGACCCTGACACCGATTGGTGTTCAGAGGGCGTGCAATGGTTTTCCGGCGAGTGCGAGGAATGCCTCGCCCAAGGCCTCGCTCTGCGTGGGGTGCGCGTGAATGAGCGGGGCGAGATCTTCGGGATGTGCTTCCCAGGCGACTGCGAGCTGGCCCTCAGTGATGAGTTCTCCCACACGATCGCCGAGAAGGTGCATACCCACGATAGGCCCGTCCTTCAGCCGGACGACCTTGACGAGGCCGCTTGTGCCGATGATCTCGCTCTTGCCGTTTCCGGCGAGATTGTATTCATAGGATACGACCGCGTCCGCACCGTGCTCCGCGATGGCGGCCTCTTCGGTGACTCCCACCGATGCCACCTCGGGGTTGCAGTAGGTGATCTTGGGGATCTGCGATTCGGGGATCGGCGCGGGCGAGAGCCCGGCAATGCGCTCTGCAACGGCGATTCCCTGCAGGAAGCCGCGGTGCGCCAGTTGGAGTCCAGGAACAATGTCGCCGACGGCCCATACGCCGGGAACACCGGTGCGAAGCTCTGGGTCGACGGTGACGAATCCTCGATCCAACGTGATTCCGGCATCCTCGAATCCGAGATCTGCGGTGACGGGTCCGCGCCCAACAGCGACGAGTAGGTACTCACCGCTGAAGCTCTGACCGTCTTCGAGAGTGACAGTCACACTGGAGTCATCCTGCGTCGCGGACTGGAAACGCGTGCCGAGGGAGTACTTGATGCCGCGACGTCGGAATGCCCGTTCCAGCCCCTTGCTGAGCGCGATGTCTTCGTTGGGAACCAGATGAGGCAGAGCCTCGATGATGGTGACCTCGGCACCAAAGGAGCGCCACACGCTGGCGAACTCGACCCCGATGACGCCGCCGCCGAGCACGAGAACGCGCTCCGGAACGACATCGAGTGCAAGCGCCTCTTCGCTGGTGAGGACGCGTCCGCCGATGTCCAAACCGGGCAACGAGCGGCTGTAGGAGCCTGTGGCGAGCACGACATCGGCGCCCACGTATGTGTCGTCGCCGACGCTCACGCTGCGATCCGCATTCAGTCGGCCGGTGCCGGCGACGGTGGTGATGCCACGCGCCTTGATCAGGCCCTCGAGGCCCTTGAACTTCTTCGCGACGATGTTCTCGCGGTATGCGCGCACACCAGCGGCGTCGACCCCTTCGAACGTCGCCGTGACACCGACAGCCGCCGCGTCACGGACGTGGTCTGCGACCTCGGCAGCGTGCAGCAGAGCCTTCGTCGGGATGCAGCCGCGATGAAGGCAGGTGCCACCGACCTTGTCTTTCTCAATGAGGGCGACGCTCTTGCCGAGTTCGGCTGCCCGCAGGGCGGCGGCGTACCCACCGCTCCCGCCGCCCAGCACGACGATGTCGAAGGTGTGGGTGGTCATCATGCCTCCTTGGCAGTTGCTTCAGCGAATGCAACCAGCGAGCGGACGGTGGCGCCCGTTGCGCCCTTGTCAGTGAAGCCGAACGGTGCGCTGTTGTGCTCAGCGGATCCGGCAACGTCGAGGTGCACCCATGGAATGCGCGGAGCATCTTCTGCATCGCTGGTGCGGCCGATGAAACGCTGCAGGAAGAGGCCTGCGAACAATGAGCCACCGGCACGGTCGCTCATGTTGGCGTTGATCATGTCGGCGATGGGGGAGTCAAGGCTGTCCTCCATGTATTCCGGCAGCGGCAGCGGCCAGGCGAGTTCGCCGGCCGTCTCCGAAGCGGCGAGGTACTTGCTGACGGCAGCGTCATCGCCCATAACGCCGGTGTGCCGGTGGCCGAGTGCCACCAGGATCGCTCCGGTGAGAGTCGCGACATCGAAGATCACGTCGGGTTTGTCGCGGCTGGCCGCTACCAGTCCGTCGGCGAGGACAAGCCTGCCCTCAGCGTCCGTGTTCAGCACCTCGACGGTCGTGCCGTCCAGTACCCGCAGAACGTCGCCCGGGCGCGTCGCCTTCCCGGAGGGCATGTTGTCGGTGATCAGCATCCACGCGGTGACGCGCACCGGCACACGAAGCTCGGCGATCGCACGAAGAGCGGCAAGCACGGTGGCGGAGCCTGCCATGTCGAACTTCATGCCGACCATGCTGGCAGCAGGCTTCAGCGAGAGCCCGCCCGTGTCGAAGGTGATTCCCTTGCCGACCAAGGCAATATGCCGACCAGCATCGGCGGGGGAGTATTCGAGGCGAACGACGCGCGCCGGGCGGTCAGAACCCTGAGCCACACCGAGAACGCCGCCGAATCCCTGCGAGGCAAGAGCCACTTCGTCGAGCACTTCGACGGTGACATCCAGACCGGCGACGGCGTCGACTGCGCTCTGGGCGAGGTCGGCAGGGCTTTGCCACTCAGCAGGTACCGAGACGAGATCCTTGACGAGTGCAAGCGCCTCGCCGAGAATCCGTGCACGGGAGATGTCGTCGTCGGTGATCGTTGCGCTGTGCACGGTGACAGCAGTTGCGCGTGTCTTCCCGGGCTTCGCGCGGTACCCCTCGAACCGGTATCCGCCGAACGCGGCGCCTTCGGCGGCCGCTGCTGCGAACTCATCGAGTGGGCCGGCAAGACCGAGCGCGACCTTCTCGAATCCGGTCAGCGTGCGCAGCGCCACGCCAGCAGCATCACGGACAGAGGCGGCGCTTGCCTTACTGCCGGATCCGACTACGGCGAAGGGGAGATCAGTGAGAGAAGGCAGATGAACGCGGGCGAATGCCGAGGTGGCTCCAGTGAAGCCGATTCCGCTTAGTACCTCTGCGAGACCGGGATACGCATCCAAAGCCTGCGGGAACGCGGTGGTGTCCGGAACGACGAGCACTGCTGCGTCGGCAGCGCCCCCGGGAAATGGATCAATTGTGTGCGAGAGCGCAGGAAGCGTCATGCATTCATCCTATGCGCCCTGTCGGTCTGTGCCCCCAGATCTGTTCGCTCTGAGCATCACGTTGCCGCCCCCTCGAGGTTCCTCGGCTCGTAGCATGGATGCATGCCCGTCTCCGGAGAGCTGTACGAACGTGTCGCGAACGTCCCCGCCGTCCCGCAGGGACTTCCACTGGTGATCCTTCTGACTGGATTCACGGATGCCGGCAACGCCGTGTCCGGGCTCATCGACCACCTGCAGGATGTGAGTGACCCGCAGCCCATCGTGATCTTCGACAATGATGTACTCCTTGATTACCGCGCGCGGCGTCCGATCATCGTGTTCGAACAGGACCACCTGACCGAGTTCCGGCCTGCGCGGCTCGAACTGTCTTTGGCGCACGACACTCTGGGTCAGCAGTTCCTGCTGCTCTCTGGGTATGAGCCGGACTTCGCGTGGAATGCGTTTACGCAGACGATCCTCGATCTTGCCGAGGAACTCAGTGTGTCCGGCGTCAGCTGGGTGCACTCGATCGCGATGCCGGTTCCGCACACTCGACCGATCAGCACGACGGTCAGCGGCAATCGCAAAGAGTTGACCGCGAGCCTTTCCGTCTGGCGCCCGCGTACGCAGGTACCCGCCACGGCAGGGCATCTGCTTGAGTACCGTTTCGCAGAGCGCGGCGACCGCGTGGTCGGCTTCGTGCTGCTCGTATCGCATTACCTGGCAGAGACCGAGAACCCCGATGCTGTCATCGCTGCCGCTGACCGTGTGATGAGCGCGACCGGTATCGTGCTTGCTCTCGACGACTTGCGGGAGAGCCGTGAGGAGTACCTCGGCAAGGTGAACGATCAAGTCGCGAACAATGACGAGTTGCGCCAGATGGTTAGTACACTCGAGAACCGTTACGACGCCTATATGGCCGGGCGCAACCCTGATGATCTGGACCGCTTCGACGAAGGCGGGTTTGATGAACGGGATCTGCCGAGCGCAGATGAACTGGCAGCAGAACTTGAACGCTATCTGGCCACGCGCCCACCGGGCGACGACGATAAACGTTCACGTTCCTGATCTCAGGTTGTTCGATGCGTCGGTCTGCCCATTCGTGTGACATACTGGTTGTCTGACCCGTTGTCAATCATTTGCCGCAAGGCTGATGACTTGACAAGGGTCTTACTAGTGTCCGAAATGTCCCGGGGCGGGCACGCTGCCCCGTGAAAGGCGAAACGTGACTCCTGCCGCGACCAAAAACTCCCGGACGACCAAGACCGTAGCCGAGGGCGAAGCTGTCGAGCCTGCTGCTGTCGAACCCGAACAGACCCCCGCTGCTGCGAAGAAGCCTGCTGCGAAGAAGGCTCCCGCCGCAAAGGCTCCTGCAGCAGCGAAGGCTCCTGCCGCGAAGAAGCCGGTGGCGAAGAAGGCCCCCGTCAAGCGCAAGAAGGCCGATGACCTCGTCGAAGATGATGCCGTTGATGCGGATGCCGTCGCCGACGATGCGGATGAAGACGACAAGAAGCCTGTCTTCAGCGAGCCGCTGCCGACCGGCGCCATCGTTCTCACATCCAAGGATGAAGACGACGTCCCCGTCTACTCGACGCAGATCACCGGTGCTACAGCTGACCCGGTCAAGGACTACCTGAAGCAGATCGGCAAGGTCGCGCTGCTGAACGCGGCCGAAGAAGTCGAACTCGCGATGCGTATCGAAGCCGGTTTGTTCGCCGAAGAGAAGCTTTCGGACATGACCGACGCCGAGAAGACCGGCCAGCTTGGTCTGGATCTGCAGTGGGTCGCACGTGACGGTCAGCGCGCGAAGAGCCACCTGCTCGGCGCGAACCTCCGCCTCGTGGTCTCGCTCGCCAAGCGCTACACCGGACGAGGCATGCAGTTCCTCGACTTGATCCAGGAGGGCAACCTCGGCCTGATCCGTGCGGTCGAGAAGTTCGACTACACCAAGGGCTTCAAGTTCTCCACGTACGCCACCTGGTGGATCCGTCAGGCGATCACCCGCGCGATGGCTGACCAGGCGCGCACCATCCGCATCCCGGTGCACATGGTCGAGGTCATCAACAAGCTCGCCCGCGTGCAGCGACAGATGCTGCAGGATCTCGGTCGTGAACCTACTCCGGAAGAGCTCAGTCGTGAGCTCGACATGACGCCGGAGAAGGTCGTCGAGGTGCAGAAGTACGGGCGCGAGCCCATCTCGCTGCACACGCCTCTCGGTGAAGACGGTGACAGCGAGTTCGGTGACCTCATCGAGGACACCGAGGCTGTCGTGCCTGCTGACGCAGTGGGCTTCACCATGCTTCAGCGTCAGCTCGAGCAGCTGCTTGACTCGCTATCCGAGCGTGAAGCCGGCGTGATCCGCATGCGCTTCGGCCTCGGTGACGGTCAGCCGAAGACGCTCGACCAGATCGGTGACACCTTCGGCGTGACGCGCGAGCGCATCCGTCAGATCGAGTCGAAGACGATGGCGAAGCTTCGTCACCCGAGCCGCTCGCAGTCGCTGCGCGACTACCTCGAATGAGCCAGGCGAACGACGGCAAGGCGCTCGAGACGAGCGTCGATGGTAAGAAGTACGCGCGCATCCCGCTGCGTACGCGCGTCGTCATGCCCGATGACAATCTCGACGAGATCATCACGGAGTACGCAGCTGCCGCAGTGCAACCAGGCGACCTGCTCTTCGTCACCGAGAAGATCGTCGCGATCACGCAGGGCCGGTCCTTTCGGCTCGATGAGATCAAGCCTCGCAAGCTCGCACTGTTTCTGTCTAAGTACGTCACTCGCACGCCGTACGGCATCGGTCTGGGCATGCCAGAGACGATGGAGATGGCTCTGCGAGAGTGCGGTACACCGCGCATCCTTTTCGCGGCTGCCGTCTCGGCGGTGACCAAGGCATTCGGTCGTAAGGGCGACTTCTATCGCATCGCCGGTGACAAAGCCCGGGCGATCGACGGCCCAACTAAGCACACCATCCCGCCGTACAACGAGGCGGTCGTGCTGGGACCGAACGATCCGGATGGCGTCGCTCTGCACGTAAAGAAGCTCATCGGCGGCACTGCGGATGTCGCCGTCGTCGACATCAACGATCTCGGCGGCAACATCCTCGGTTCAACTCTTGACAAGGCTGGCGAACAGCGCCTCGTCAAGGTGCTCGGTGACAATCCACTGGGGCAGGGACGCGAATCGACGCCTCTCGGTATCGTGCGCGAAGTCTGACGCCAGCTTTTATACGAAGAAACCCCGGATGCTGAGCATCCGGGGTTTTTCGTCGAGTCCGGTCAGAACCCGATGACCTGCTGGTATCGAGGCTTGTGCCCGGTACGAATGCCGGTGACGCTGGGCTTGTTCTCGTAGACGCCTGCACCCCAGTTGCCCTCGACGAGTACTGGACCATCGGGGGAGACCACGATGTCCCAGCCGACGTACTGGATCTGAGGCACGACGCGGGCGACCTCGTCGATGAATGCGCGCACCTTGTCCATGTGCGGTAGCTGGAACTCCGCAATGGGGAAACCGGAGTCGGGGTGTGTCTCGTACACGTGGCCGTGTGAGTCGTAACCGGCGCTCACGGCGTGGCCGTTCTCGTCGAGCATCGTGTAGAAGCCACCGAAGGTCATCTGGTCGCTCACCTCACCACGGCCGAACTTCTGTGCCATGGCCAGAATGTGTGTCTTCTCACCATCGAAGAAGGCGGTGATGCGCGTCGTGTTGACCGTGCCGGGGCAGACAGCCGCGAGGTCTTCGTGCTGACGGATCACTTCTTCGATCAGTAGTTCACCGCGAGTGAGGAGACCACGGTGGAATGCCTCCCAGTCCTCGACGTCCGCTGCGTGATAGCGGTGCACACCGGTTCCGGCCTGTCCTACAGGCTCCTTGGTGACGATGGTGCCGAGGCGTTCCGTGAACTCGCGGACCTCGTCGGCATTGCCCTCTTCCACGATGATCCACTCGCGATGCAGGTGTGTGGAGAAATGCTTGTCGAACTCGACCTTGTCCTGGAAGATCCAACGAAAGTCGGGGTGGTCATATTTCTGCGAGAGTTCGTTCGACACCGGGTGTGTCATGAAGGTGGCACGCTCGGCGCGCGTCAACATCGCGAAGTCGTAGTCGATGTAGTCCTGGAAGCCCACATTGCGGCGTGCAGCGGACCACAACATGTCGATGACGATCCCCGGCACAGGCTTGTGATGCTGCGCTGATGCTTCCTTTGCTCGCTCTACCACCGAACCTACGTCGATGCGCCGGGCGCGAGCGATCAGGTAACGGACGCGGGGCGCGAGGGACAGACGTGACATGGGGCTCCGGAGGTTGGGGACTAGACCAGTCTACGTGGGGTGCACCAGAGAAGCCGGTGGGCGAAGCTAGTGTGGAGGGCGTGGGTGAGAAGACTTCCAGCTCGGCGATACGGGCACTGATTTCACGCTCGGCGCTGGCGGATGCCGCGGCTGCGGCTGTCGCAGCCGGCGGACACATCGCGGATCTGCGCGGTGATGCTTACGGCCACGGCGTGCTGACGGTCGCGCGTGCAGTCACGGCCGCCGGTGCACAATCTGTCACCGTGGATTCCGAAGACGAGGTGAGACTTCTGATTCGCGAAGGCATTGCCGCCACGGCGTCAGACGCCCCCGACATCGACGCTCGACTGCTCTATGGCATCCCGGATGCTGCAGGCCAGTTGGTGTCGCGACCGGTGCTGCGCCTCACCGGACGTGCCCTCTCGACGAAGTCTCTGCGTGCAGGCGATGCCGTCTCCTACGGATACACCTACCGCGCGCCATCCGACCGCAGCGTGGCACTGGTGACGGGTGGGTATGCGCAGGGGATCGTGCGCGCATTGGGAAACAGGACGCGGGTGGAGATCGACGGCGTACTGCGCCCCATAATCGGCCGCGTCGCGATGGATGTGTGTGTTGTCGATCTGGATGGCGTGAGCGCTGTCCCTGGCAGCGAGATCACGTTCTTCGGCGGATCAGGGGCCGCGGCTAACCAGCTGGCCGAATGGGCCGCCGTGACGGGAATGACAGCCGCTGAGTTGCTGTGCGTCGCCGCGAAGCACGCCGTTCGAGGAGAAGAGGACTGATGCGACCGACTCTTCACATCTCTCGCGCTCAGTTTCTGAGGAATCTCGATGCGGTGCGCTCTCGCGTGGCTCCGTCTGCCGTCATGCTCGTCATGAAGGACGACGCGTACGGACACGGCATCGAATGGGCTGTGCACGCAGCAATCGACGCTGGCGTCGAGTGGTACGGGTCCTATGACGTGCGCACAGGCGTGCGTATCCGCGAAGCACTTGGCGACCACACAGGTCGTGTATTCGCCTGGGCGACGTCGACGGCGGAAGAAGTCGAAGCAGCGGTGCACGCAGAGATCGACCTTGGAGTCGGCACCGAGGAATACCTGCGGCTCGTGATCGCGACGGCCGAGCGTATCGGCATCCGTGCCCGCGTGCATCTCAAGATTGACACCGGCCTTCATCGCAGTGGCATCCGTCCGGAAGACTGGGCGCATGCTGCGGTCCTGTCGCGCGAGGCAGAGCTGAGCGGCGCGTTGGCAGTTGTGGGCGTCTGGAGCCACCTCGCGGAGGCGAGCGATGATGAGGACGATGAGGCGCACACGATCTTCCTCGAGGCAGTGGCTACCGTGCGTGCGACGGGTTCGACACCGGAGGCGCTTCACCTCACTGCCTCGGCCGCGTCCTGGTGGCGGCCCGAGCTGCGCGGCTCACTGTCGCGGATTGGTGCCTTCTGCTACGGAATCCGCTCTGCTGAGGGCGCCGAACTCGACGGCATCCGCCCGATCAGTGCTCTCAGTGCGCACGTGCAGGAAATCTACGACGAGCATGTGGTGATCGGAATCGGCGCCTTCGATGGGCTGCCGTCCACGCTGGGCGGCATTTACGTAGGCACACCAGCAGGTAGCAGAGAGCTACGAAGCATCGGCCAGACAACCTCGACGGTCGCCACTTGGCCGGGGGCATCGCTCGGGGACGAAGTGTGGGTGCTCGGACCCGGCGAACACGGGGAGCAGTCTGCGACGACGCTCGCTGAGCGCATTGATACCGTCGGGGAAGAAATAATCACCCGCCTCACCTCACGGGTGCGACGGGCGATTGAGAACTGAGAAGTGGACTGTCAGACGGCTTCGGCGAGACGCGCGGTCTCGTCGTGCCAAGAGGTCGCGATGCTCCGAAGCTTCTCTTCGTACTTGCGGCCGTGGTGGGCGCAGAAGAGCAGCTCGGAACCGTTTACCTCGGCTGCGATGTAGGCCTGTGCACCGCAAGAGTCGCAACGGTCGATCGCGCTCAGACGGTACTCGACAGTGGAGGTCTCACGTTCGGTTGTAGCGTTCATCTCGGTGCCTCCTCGGGTATCGGCTTCCAGTTGGAATGTGCTCAATACAACCACGAACCGCTGTGAGTCATGCCCGGATCGCGGCGTGTTTCGCTCACCGCGTACCCGCAGGCTCAGGCATGCCTGCTATGGGGAGTGTCTGCGGGCCTGCTGGGCGTGTCGAGAATAGAATTGGTGATTGTGACCTCCGAGTATTCCGCCCATCATCTTCAGGTTCTTGAAGGGCTCGAAGCGGTGCGCAAGCGCCCCGGCATGTACATCGGGTCGAACGGCTCTCCAGGGCTCATGCACTGCCTCTGGGAAGTCATCGACAACTCGGTGGACGAAGCTGTCGCAGGCAACGGCGATCGCATCGACATCATTCTGCACTCCGACGGCAGCGTCGAGGTCCACGACCACGGTCGTGGTATCCCGGTCGACATCGAGCCACGAACCGGCCTCACCGGTGTCGAAGTCGTATTCACCAAGCTGCACGCTGGTGGAAAGTTCGGTGGCGGCTCGTATGCAGCATCCGGCGGTCTGCACGGTGTCGGCGCCTCAGTCGTGAACGCTCTTTCGGAGCGACTTGACGTCGAGGTCGATCGCGGCGGCAAGACCTATGGCATGTCGTTTCATCGGGGCGAGCCTGGGTTCTTCACCGACAGCGGAGAGAAGCGACCTGACGCGCCGTTCTCCCCATTCGAGAAGAGCAGCGAGCTGCAGGTCATCGGCAAGACCAAACGCGGCGTGACCGGCACCAGAGTGCGTTATTGGGCAGATCGCCAGATCTTCACCAAGGATGCTGCTTTTCAGCTCGCAGAGCTCGAGACCCGCGCACGCCAGACGGCATTCCTGGTACCGGGACTCGAACTCGTCATTCGCGATGAGCGCAGCGAAGAGAAGTTGGAGACGTCTTACCGCTACGAGGGTGGCATTTCGGAATTCGTCGAGTTTCTGGCCGCCGATGCCCCTGTCACCGACACATGGCGCATCCAGGGCACGGGTTCTTTCAAGGAGACCGTCCCGGTGTTGCAGGCGAACGGCCATATGGTCTCGCAGGAGGTCGAGCGCGACTGCCGCGTCGACATCGCGATGCGCTGGGGCACCGGCTACGAGACGGCGACCCGTTCTTTCGTGAACATCATCGCCACGCCCAAGGGCGGCACGCACCAGCAGGGTTTCGAGCAGGAACTGCTCAAGGTGCTGCGCGCGCAGGTAGACCAGAACTCACGTCGTCTGAAGGTCGGTAACGACAAGCTCGAAAAAGACGATGTGCTGGCGGGACTGACCGCGGTATTGACGGTCGAGGTGCCTGAACCGCAGTTCGAGGGGCAGACCAAGGAAGTGCTCGGCACCCCGGCCGTGCGCCAGATTGTCGCGCAGATCCTTCGTAAGGAACTCGGCGACCGTTTCACCTCGACCAAACGAGACGACAAGAACCAGGCGAGCCAGTTGCTCGACAAAGTCGTCTCTGAGATGAAGGCTCGGGTCTCAGCACGTGCTCACAAGGAGACGCAGCGTCGCAAGAACGCGCTGGAATCTTCGTCGTTGCCCGCGAAGCTCGTTGACTGCCGCTCGAACGACGTCTCACGCAGTGAGCTCTTCATCGTCGAGGGTGACTCAGCGCTCGGGACCGCCCGCCGTGCTCGCGACAGTGAGATTCAGGCACTCCTGCCGATCCGCGGCAAGATCCTGAACGTGCAGCGCGCGTCCATCGCCGACATGCTCTCGAATGCTGAGTGCGCAGCGATCATTCAGGTGATCGGTGCGGGCTCAGGCCGCAGCTTCGACATCGATGCCGCGCGCTACGGCAAGGTGATCCTGATGAGCGACGCCGACGTCGACGGCGCGCACATCCGCACGCTGCTGCTCACGCTGTTCTTCCGTTATATGCGGCCGCTGATCGAGGCTGGCCGCGTCTTCGCCGCTGTGCCGCCGCTGCATCGCGTGATCGTGATGAACCCCGGGTCTAAGCCGAACGAGACCCTCTACACTTACAGCGAGCAGGAACTGCACGCGCTGCTGGCGAAGCTCCGCAAGACCAACAAACGCTGGCATGAGCCGATTCAGCGGTATAAGGGTCTCGGTGAGATGGATGCTGATCAGCTGGCGAACACCACGATGGAGAAGTCCGGACGCCTGCTGCGTCGAGTGCGCATGGAAGATGCCGAGGCAGCCGGACGTGTATTCGAACTGCTGATGGGCAACGAGGTCGCGCCGCGGCGTGAGTTCATCATCGACTCGTCAGATCAGCTGTCGCGCGAGGCGATCGACGCGTGACGACGAGTCGGCGCGCGGGAGATAAAGACACAGGGGACACTGCCCCCGTCATCGCACTGATCTCCGCCCCGTCGAATCTCGGTCTCAGACCCCCACAGCCTGGTGCGGTGCCCGGCACAGCGAAGGCGCCAGAGGCGCTGCGAGAGGCGGGCCTGTACGAGGCGCTGCTCGCGCGCGGAGCTGTCGACTGGGGCGTCGTGCTGCCCGGTCGCTACGTCGACGACGCCGCACGCCGCGCCCCGGGCACCGTGCGCAATCAGGGTGCGATCATCTACCACGCCCGACTCCTGGCCCACCGCATCGTCGAGGCGCGCAGCGCGGGCTACGCGCCGCTCGTGCTCGGCGGGGACTGCAGTCTGCTCATCGCTGCCGGAATGGCGTCCAAGGTGAGCGGTGGCGGCGGGCTCGTGCACGTCGATGGTCACACCGACTTCCGCCATCCAGGTAACAGCGACCTCTACGGAAGTCTCGCTGGAGAAGATCTCGCGGCTGCCATCGGACATCATCTTCCGGAGATCGCCGATATTGATGGTCTCGGACCGTACTTCGAGGCGGAGGCGACGGCACACGTCGGCTGCCGCCGTGAGGATGAGTACGTCGCCGAACTGTCGACGCTGATCGGTGTCACGATTCCGGCCGATCGGGTGATCCTGCATGGCGGGGTGCGCGCAGCGGCACAGGTCATCGCCGTGCCCGGTCTGGAACGCGGCTTCTGGCTGCAGGTCGATGTGGATGTGCTCGATCCTGAGCACATGCCGGCCGTCGACAGCCCGGATCCCGGCGGGCTTGCGCCGGACGAGCTCATCGCTCTGCTCAGTGGTCTCGCTCCACGTGCCTGGGGCGCGTCCGTCACGGTATTTGATCCGGATCTGGACCCGGAGGGAGCATACGCCGAGACCGTCGCGCGGATCATCGAAGAGGGGCTCGGTGATCTCGGAACGGACGCGGTCGAGAGCGACTGATTCCGACCGGTCGGTGCGGCTCGCGCTTGAGGTCAGATGACTGGTCGGCCGATCGACCCGATCACGCCGTCGATCAGCTGACCCGAGGCGTCACGCTTCGCGGGGATCTCCGGAAGCTTGCGCACCGCACCGTCGCTGCCGACGGCGTATGCAGGTTCTGGGCCGACCCACGCGGCGGTGAGGCGGTCTTCGCCCTTGAGGAACGCGTGCGCACGGACACCGCCGGTCGCACGACCCTTGGCAGGGAACTCCGCGAACGCTGAAACTTTCGCCCTACCGGCATCCGTTCCGGCGATCACGCCGTCGGTGCCGGAGACGGTGGCGACGGTGACCTCTTCGGACGCGATCACGACGCCGAAGAACAACACCGATGCGCCAGATGCGAGCTTGACACCCGCCATGCCGCCTGCCGGAGCGCCCTGCGGGCGCACTGTGGAGGCGGGGTAATGCAGCAGCTGGGCATCCGTCGTGAGGAAGACGACGTTGGACTCATCCGGGGCGGACGCCGCACCAACCAGGCTGTCGCCGGCCTTGAGACCGATGATCTCCTGCTCTGACCGCACAGGCAGCGCCGACACAACGATGCGCTTGACGGTTCCCTGCGCCGTGCCGAGCGCGACAGGAATGTCAGAGGCGAGGTCGACGAGCGCGAGCACCTTCTCGGAACGGGACGTGATGCCAAGGTAGTCCCGCAGCGGGGCGCCGGCGCCAAGTTGAACCGACGTCACAGGAACGGAGGGCAGATCGACAGGGGAGAAGCGCAGCAGACGACCGGTGCTTGTGATCGCACCGACCTCGCCGCGAACCGTCGCCGACACCGTCGAGAGGATGGCATCATGCTTACTGCGGCGCACGGGGCGGCTTAGCTCCTGACCCTCTGTCGCATCCACGCGCACTGCGCGACCTGTTGTGGACAGCGCGATCGTGGTCGGCGCATCCGCAATCTGCAGGTCGACCTCACCTGGCTTCACCCGGCGCGGAGTCGCAGGCTTCGCATTCATCAGCAGAGTGCGCCGAGGCGTGCCATATGCCTCGGCCGCGGCATCCAGTTCCTTCGCTACCTGACCCCGCAGCAGCACCGGGCTGCCCAGCAGTTCACGCAGCTGTGCGATCTCCGCAAGCAGCGCATCACGCTCAGTCTCAAGCTCGACACGGGAGAACTTCGTGAGACGCCGCAGACGCAACTCAAGAATGTACTCGGCCTGGGCTTCAGAGAGATCGAAAACCGACCGAAGTCTCGAGCGAGCCTGCTCAGAGTCGTCGGACGATCGGATGACCTGGATGACCTCGTCGATGTCGAGGATGGCGATGAGGAGGCCCTCAACAAGGTGCAGGCGCTCCTCGCGGCGAGTGAGCCGATAGCGGCTGCGCCTGGTGATGACCTCGAGGCGGTGGCCGACGTAGACGCTCAGCAGCTCCTTGAGCCCGAGGGTGCGAGGCTGACCCTCGACGAGGGCGACATTGTTGATGCTGAACGAATCTTCCAACGGTGTGAGCCGATAGAGCTGCTCGAGCACCGCATTCGGGTCGAACCCGGTTTTGATGCCGATCGCCACACGAAGTCCGTGCTGGCGGTCGGTGAGATCGTGGACATCACTGATGCCCTGCAGCTTCTTCGCCTGAACCGCATCACGGATCTTCTCGATCAGTCGCTCCGGGCCGATCATGTACGGCAATTCGGTGACGATGATTCCGGTGCGTCGAGGTCCGATGGACTCGACCGAGATCTTGCCACGCACCTTGAACGCGCCGCGACCGTTCGTGTAGGCATCCTTGATGCCGTCCAGGCCCATGATGATGCCCCCGGAAGGGAAGTCGGGGCCAGGCACGAATTCCATGAGCTCGTCGAGCGAAGCATCCGGATTCTCGAGCAGATGAATTGCCGCAGCGACGACCTCGACGAGGTTGTGCGGAGCCATGTTGGTGGCCATGCCCACGGCGATGCCGCTGGCACCGTTGACAAGCAGGTTGGGGAAGGCCGCCGGAAGCACGGACGGCTGCTGGAACTGGCCGTCGTAGTTCGGCACGAAATCAACGACGTCCTCGTCGAGATTCTCGGTCAGAGCCAGGGCTGAGGGAGCGAGGCGAGCTTCGGTGTAACGGGAGGCCGCGGGGCCGTCATCCAGAGAACCGAAGTTTCCATGTCCATCCACCAGCGGGACGCGCAGCGCGAAGTCCTGTGACAAGCGCACAAGGGCGTCGTAGATCGCGGAGTCACCGTGCGGGTGGAGCTTTCCCATCACTTCGCCCACGACGCGCGCGCTCTTCACATGCCCGCGCTCCGGGCGTAGGCCCATCTCGGCCATCTGATAGAGGATGCGGCGCTGCACAGGCTTGAGCCCGTCACGGGCATCGGGGAGCGCGCGAGAATAGATCACCGAGTAGGCATACTCGAGGAATGATCCTTGCATCTCGCTGGACAGATCGATGTCCTGGATGCGCTCCTCGACGGGCTCGGTTGATTCGGTGCGGGGCATGAACTTCCTGGGGACGATGCTGGGCCTGTGAAAGACTGGCTCGGATGTCACTCATTCTACCGACCACGCCACCCTCCGCTCGGATCCTGAGCGGGGTGGCGGGTGACCTGATCGCTGCGCTGGAGGGCTCAGGTGGGCCGCTGGCAACTGCCAGATCGGTCGTACTGGTCGTTGTGGACGGGTTGGGCGCAATTCAACTGCGGGGGCACGCCGGGCACGCCAGGCATCTCGCGGCCGGGTTGGGGAAGAAAGACGTCGCCTACTCCGTCTTCCCGACGACAACGGCAGCTGCGCTCACGAGCACACTCACTGGCGCTGATCCCGGCGCTCACGGGCTGGTCGGATATCAGGTACTCGATCGCTCGCGCGACGTTTTGGTCAATCAGCTCTCCGGATGGGAGAGCGACGGCATCAACCCACTTGTCTGGCAGCCGGTGCCCACCGTGTTCGAGCGGGCGTCGGCAGCAGGTCACGCCACCTATGCGATCGGCGTCGCAGCCTACGCACGCAGCGGGTTCACCAAGGCGACGCTGCGTGGCGCTGAGTTCGTGGCAGCAAAGACCCCGGCCGAGCGGGTATCTATCGCATATCAGCTGGCCTCAGACACGCCGGGAGCGCTCGTCTACTGTTATCTACCGGAAGTCGACAAGGCCGGGCACAGGTACGGCGTGGACTCCGCCGAGTGGATTGCTGCGCTGGAGGAGATCGACGGTGCGCTGGCGCTGACGGTTCCACGGCAGGTCGGCGTGCTCATTACCGCCGATCACGGCATGATCGATGTTCCCTCGCACCGACAGGTGGTGCTGGAAGACGCTGATCCGCGTTTCGCCGGCATCCGCCACATCGGGGGAGAACCGCGCATGCTCCACGTCTACCTGGATGCGGATGCCGATGCCGACGCCGTACTCAGCTGCTGGCGGCGCGAGAGCGAAGGGGATGCGGACGTCCTCAGCCTCGCAGAAGCGGAGGCAGCCGGACTCTTCGGCCCAGTGGTCACTCCCGATGCCAGGTCGCGTATCGGTGACCTGCTCGTGATCGCACGAGGAAATCGGGCGTTTTACGACGGCACGGCGGCTGATCAGCGGGCGCGCGAGATGATCGGACAACACGGCGCGTGGACGGCCGAGGAACGCCAGGTGCCATACATCAAGCGTGGTGCCTTCGCCAGCTGATCAGTCGTCAGTGCGCGCGCCGAACACGATTTCATCCCACGACGGCATCGCGTTGCGGCGTCGTCGACGGCCAGCAGTCTCGGGGGCGGGCTCCTGCGGGGCAGATGCCGCTTCTGGCGCGTCGTCGCGGGCGTCGGAGTCCTGCTCGAAGGCATCAAACAGTGCGATCGGGTTGGAGTTCTTCGTGTGCTCTACGGGCTCGGAGTCCTCGTCGTCGAGCAACGGGGCATTCTCACGCTGACCGCGGCGGCGACGCAGCGCCTCGAGTAGATCGGCAGTGTCGGCGCTGGTCGTCGACTGGTCAGGAGCGCGCTTGATGGCGGCCTGTTGTGCAGCGGCATTCGAACGCTCCGGCGCCGCTTCTTCGATGTCCGCGTCGGGAACGGGCAGAAGCCTTGGTCCGAATGCGCCGGAGTCGAATCGGCTTTCGTCCTTGTACGGCGATTCGACACGCTCGCTGTCGACGGCACGAAGGCGGGGAATCAGACCTTCGGGTAACGAGCCTTGGCGAGACAGCTGCGTGGCATCCGCGTTCTGCGGCGACAGCGAACTCCGGCGCGGGTCGAAGTTCCAGCGAGCGTCATGCGCCACCTCGTTGGCTGTGAACTCCAGCTTCACGATCCAGCCGGACTCGTCTTTCCAACTTGCCCAACGCTCATCGGACGCGTCGAGCTGTGCGAGCTTCGCTCGAATCGCCACGCCGAAGGTGGGTTGTGCGTCAGGCTCGACTTCGCTGCCGATGAGAACGGGAACAGCGAGTGCCTGGCCGATCACGTGTTCACGTTCCGCGAGTACGGGTCCTTCGAATCGCACGACGTCGTCGAGTCCGACGCCGAGAAGCTCGGCGACCTCGGCTGCGGTGAGCCCGGATCGGATGTGAGTCTGGATCTCACGAGGGCTCGCGGCAAGGCGCGGCGACTCCTGGGTGCCGCGCCCGCGGGCGCGGCGGATCTCGCGCTGCAGTACGTCATCGATGGCGAGCGTGAATCGCTCACCAGAACCGGTGGCGAGGATCAGCAAGTCGTCTTCGGTACCGACGATTGTGACGTTTTCCATACGAATGCCCCTCTGGATGGGTGTTATTTGATGGTGTCACGGGAGTGGTGCCGGGGCCGGGAATACCCTGGGCGCGCCGTCAGTTTGATCCGTCATGCGTCGCTGCATTTGCATAATGCTTCCGTATCGTGCAAACTATGCCCGCCACTACCCGATGGCACACCGCCCACTAGCACCATGAAAGTGGAGATCTACCGCATGGCAACCGACTACGACGCCCCCAGAAAGAGCGAAGACGACTCCGAGTCGATCGAAGCCCTGAAGGAGCGTGTGCCGGACAAACTGTCTGGCACAACCGGCGATGAGGACTCTGACAACCCGTCGAGTTTCGACCTTCCGGGTGCAGACCTCTCCGACCTTGACCTTGATGTCGTCGTGCTGCCAGCGCAGCAGGACGAGTTCACCTGCATGAGCTGCTTCCTCGTGAAGCATCGCTCACAGCTTGATCACGACGGCCCAGATGGTCTGATCTGCAAGGAGTGCGCTGCCTGACAGCAGTCGCCACACGTTCACGCGCCCCAGCCATATGGCTTGGGGCGCGTTGTCGTATCCGGTGGGCTTTGGTTCGGACCGGTGCGGGTCAGGCTGGTGCGGATGCCTCGGCTTGAGCGTCGCGAATCGCCGCCGCAAGACGGTCCGGTGTGCGCGTGGAGATCGACCAGTGCGTGGCCGGGTCATTCGGATCGATGTTCGAGGCGACGATGATCCCGTCGATGCCGCCCCTGATCAAGTGCCAACCGCGCGCAGGAAGCACCGAGCCTCGTGCCGCTCGCGCATCATCCCCGGTGAGGGCTGTCACCGGGCCGAGCCAGCGCGCATCGATGTGCGCTCGACCGGCACGAACCACAGTGCCGTCGACGCGAACCGTCGGCGATCCGGCGATGAGCGCCGTGATCAGCAGCACAGCAGCAGCGATCCCGATGAGAAGAGCGGGAAGAGACCCTAGCGGCGTGAACGTCAGCGTGACCATCGGGGCAGCGACTGCCGCGGTCACGAGCAGCCACAGACTCGGCGAGAGACGCTCGCGGTAGCGGACACGTGTGTCAGGGGTGGGGTTCTGCATTAGCCTCTTGGGGTGAGCGATTCCGTTGATCTTCCCATTATCGCGTCTGTGATGCCGCATTACGCCCACCCGGGTGATGCCGGCGCCGATCTGGTGTCGGCCGAAGCCGTGCGCCTCGAGCCCGGCGAGCGCGCGCTCATCCCCACCGGGGTGCGAATCGCGCTGCCAGACGGATACCTGGCTTTCGTCGTGCCGCGCAGTGGTCTCGCGGCCAAGCACGGCATCACGATCGTGAACTCGCCGGGGACTGTGGATGCCGGTTACCGCGGCGAGATCAAGGTGAGTCTGCTCAATACAGACAGTTCGAGCGCGTACGATGTGGCGGTCGGGGACCGGATCGCCCAGCTGATCATCATGCCGGTGACCCGTGCGAACTTCATTCCGGTCGAGGAACTTCCGGACAGTGCGCGTGGTGCGGCCGGATTCGGCTCCACCGGGTATCAGGTGCCTACACAGGCAGCCGACTAGGCAGGAATTTACAAATGACTGAAGAGATCACCCAGCCGTCGTCGAAGTCGGCGCCTGCGAACCGCGCCACCGAGGGCCCGTTCGATGAGAGCGAGGCGAACCCGATCCGCCCGTACATCGACCTGGGCGGGATCAAGATCCTCCCGCGCGAGGGACTGAACCTGCGCCTCGAGGTTGAGGAGCAGACCAAGCGCATCGTCGCCGTCGGGCTTGACTACGAGGATTCCTCGCTTCAGGTCCAACCGTTCGCTGCGCCGCGGACGCTCGGCCTCTGGCACGAGACGCGCATGCAGTTGGTCGACCAGGTTCGTCAGCAGGGTGGGCGCGTCGAAGAGCGCGAGGGTCCGCTCGGTCAAGAGCTGCTCGCCGAGGTTCCCGGTCCGGCATCGGAAGGTTCGACGCTGCGTCTGGCGCGTTTCGTGGGAGTGGACGGACCGCGCTGGTTCTTGCGCGGCGTCATCGGCGGGGCCGCCGCATCCGACCCAGAGGCCGCGGCAAAGGTTGAAGATCTGTTCCGCTCGATCGTCGTGGTTCGCGGTAGCTCGCCGATGCCGCCGCGGGATCTCATTCCGCTGAAGATGCCCGCCACGCCTGGTTCCGCGTGAGTACTCCTGACGGATCCGCCGCACCTGGCTCGCAAGACCCGAACGACGAGCAGAATGCGAACGACGAGCAGGACCCGACGGCATCCGATCTCGTCGGTGCGGCCATCGGCTCAGCTGCGCGCCGGGCAGGGCTCGATCCAGAGAAGGACGCGCCGGCGGGCCAGGTCGTGTGGCAAGTCATCGGCGGCTGGCGCGGCGTTGCAGAATCGGTTTTGCCGGTGCTCACCTTCATCATCACGTTCACGACAACGCAGAACCTGGTGCTTGCACTTGCGCTCTCTGTCGGGGCAGCGGCAGTATTCACGCTGATCCGCCTGTTCACCAAGTCGCCACCGGTCGCCGCGCTGTCGGGGCTTGTCGCCGCGGTCGTCGCCGCTGGTCTTCCGCTGTTCACCGGGCGCGCCGAGGACCAGTTCGTGATCGGCTTCATCACCAACATCGCCTACGGAACCGCGTTATTGATCTCGGCATTCGTACGGTGGCCGCTGATCGGTGTCGTGGTGGGCTTTCTCGTGGGTGAAGGGCTTCAGTGGCGAAGCGATCGGCGCAAGCGCCGCACTTTCTTCTGGCTGACCGTCGCTTGGGCATTGCTCTTCTTCGCACGCCTCACGGTGCAGTTGCCGTTCTATTTCGCCGGAGACGTCGTCACACTCGGTACGGTGAAGATCATCATGGGCATCCCGCTCTTCGCCGTAGTTCTGGCGGCAACTTGGATTCTTTCGCGCAGGCTTTACCCGCGCGAGTCGCGCCAGGAGCAGCCGCCCGCTCCGTGATAGATTTATCTTGACATCAAGATAAATTGTACGCTTTCGCTTCGGCGCGATGCGGCGCACACTGTTAGGTGTGCCTTGCTAGCAGCCAGCGCTACAGGCGAGCAAGATGGATTCGCCTATCGCTTCCATCAGACAAGAAGGAGACGGATTCGTGTCCACGGTAAATAGCTTCGGTGCCAAGAGCACCCTGACAGTCGGCAGTACCGATTACGAGATCTTCAGAGTTGACACGGTTCCGGGCTTCGAGAAGCTCCCGTTCAGCCTGAAGGTTCTCCTCGAGAACCTTCTTCGCACCGAAGACGGTGCAAACGTGACGAAGTCGCAGATCGAGGCGCTCGGCGCGTGGGATGCCGCGGCAGAGCCCAGCACCGAGATCCAGTTCTCGCCGGCCCGCGTGGTCATGCAGGACTTCACCGGTGTGCCCTGCA
This sequence comes from Microbacterium sp. Y355, assembly GCF_059445345.1. Classification (NCBI taxonomy): domain Bacteria; kingdom Bacillati; phylum Actinomycetota; class Actinomycetes; order Micrococcales; family Microbacteriaceae; genus Microbacterium; species Microbacterium sp. Y355. The sequence goes on from NZ_JCAIUD010000001.1 coordinate 479,479, forward strand.
TCGTTGACCTCGCCACCATGCGCGAGGCAGTGACCGCTCTGGGTGGCGACCCGAACAAGATCAACCCGCTCTCGCCGGCTGAGATGGTCATCGACCACTCCGTCATCGCCGATCTGTTCGGCAGCGAGAACGCACTCGAGCGCAACGTCGAGATCGAGTACGAGCGCAACGGTGAGCGGTACCAGTTCCTTCGTTGGGGCCAGACCGCGTTCAACGACTTCAAGGTCGTGCCTCCGGGAACCGGCATCGTGCACCAGGTGAACATTGAGCACCTCGCCAAGGTCATCTACGACCGCACCAACGGCGGCGTTCTCCAGGCGTACCCCGACACCTGCGTCGGCACCGACTCGCACACCACCATGGTCAACGGCCTTGGCGTGCTGGGCTGGGGCGTCGGCGGTATCGAGGCAGAGGCCGCGATGCTCGGCCAGCCCGTGTCGATGCTCATCCCTCGCGTTGTCGGCTTCAAGCTGAACGGCGAGATCCCGGCCGGGGTCACCGCGACAGACGTTGTTCTCACGATCACCGAGTTGCTGCGCAAGCACGGCGTTGTCGGTAAGTTCGTCGAGTTCTACGGTGCCGGCGTCGCTTCTGTGCCACTCGCGAACCGCGCCACGATCGGCAACATGAGTCCCGAGTTCGGGTCCACCGCGGCAATGTTCCCCATCGACGATGTGACGCTGGACTACCTGCGTCTCACCGGTCGTGACGATCAGGCTGTCGCCCTCGTGGAGGCATACGCCAAGGAGCAGAAGCTCTGGCACGACCCTGACAGTGAAATCATCTTCAGCGAGTACCTGGAACTCGACCTCGGCACGGTTGTGCCGTCGATCGCCGGTCCCAAGCGCCCGCAGGACCGCATTCTGCTCTCGGAAGCCAAGTCGCAGTTCGAGAAGGACATCGTCAACTACGCCGAGCCGTGCACCTCGGACTCGATCGTTGACCTCGACTCGAAGCACTCGTTCCCCGCATCCGACCCGGGGGCAGTCCCCGGTGAGGAAGACACTGACACTCGTCTGGTGCACATCTCCAGCGGTGTGAACGGCTCTTCGAAGCCGGTTCCGGTGACGACGCCTTCCGGAGAGAAGTACATCCTCGACCACGGCGCGGTGACGCTGGCCGCCATCACGTCGTGCACGAACACTTCGAACCCATCGGTGATGATCGCGGCAGGTCTCCTCGCACGCAAGGCGCGCGAGCGCGGTCTGAAGCAGAAGCCGTGGGTCAAGACCACGCTCGGCCCGGGTTCCAAGGTCGTCACCGACTACTACGAGAAGTCGGGTCTCGACAAGGATCTCGAAGGCCTTGGCTTCTACACCGTCGGCTACGGCTGCACGATCTGCATCGGTAACTCCGGTCCGCTGATCGAAGAGGTCTCGGCTGCCATCAACGAAAACGACCTCGCTGTCACCGCGGTGCTCTCGGGTAACCGCAACTTCGAAGGTCGTATCAGCCCCGATGTGAAGATGAACTACCTTGCATCGCCGCCGCTGGTGGTCGCGTACGCACTGGCCGGTTCCATGCACTTCGACTTCGACGTCGACGCGCTGGGAACCGACACCTACGGCAATGACGTGTTCCTCAAGGACATCTGGCCCGCACCCGACGAGGTGCAGGCGATTGTCGATTCGTCGATCTCGCGCGAACAGTTCATCAAGCAGTACGCCACTGTCTTCGACGGTGACGAGCGCTGGACGAGCCTGCCGACGCCGACCGGTCCGATCTTCGAGTGGGATGAGAACTCCACGTACGTGCGCAAGGCGCCGTACTTCGACGGCATGTCGATGGAACTGACGCCCGTCTCTGACATCCAGGGCGCACGTGTCATGGCGACGCTGGGTGACTCGGTCACGACCGACCACATCAGCCCCGCCGGAAACATCAAGTCCGGCACGCCCGCGGCGAAGTACCTCGAGGAGCACGGAGTCCGCCAGAAGGACTTCAACTCCTTCGGATCGCGTCGTGGAAACCACGAGATCATGATTCGCGGCACGTTCGCGAACATCCGCCTGAAGAACCAGCTGGTCCGCGCCGTCAACGACGGTGCAGAGGTCGAGGGTGGATTCACCCGCGACTTCACGCAGCCGGATGCGCCGCAGACATTCATCTACGACGCCAGCCAGAACTACCAGGCTGCCGGTACACCGCTGGTCATCTTCGGCGGCAAGGAGTACGGCTCCGGCTCGTCGCGCGACTGGGCAGCCAAGGGCACGAGTCTGCTGGGCGTCAAGGCGGTCATCACCGAAAGCTTCGAGCGTATTCACCGCTCGAACCTGATCGGCATGGGCGTCGTTCCGCTGCAGTTCCCGGTAGGCGAGAGCTGGGAGACGCTGGGTCTCGATGGCACGGAGATCGTCTCGATCTCAGGCATCGAAGAGCTCAACAACGGCACCACTCCGAAGACCGTGCATGTCACGGCCACGCCGAGTGAGCACTCGGCTGAGGGCAAGCAGACTGTGGAGTTCGACGCGGTCGTCCGCATCGATACCCCCGGTGAGGCTGACTACTACCGCAACGGCGGCATTCTGCAGTACGTGCTGCGTTCGCTGGTCTGATCCACTCTGATCACGTGAGGGCCCGGATGCTTCGGCATCCGGGCCCTTTGCGGTTCATACTCGGGGTATTCCCCGGACTCGGCGGTAGGATCGGGAGGGTCGTCGTCCGTATCCGATGAGACGATCGGCGCAGATGCTCAGGAGGTGTTGATGCCCATTCTTCCCGGCATCACGGGTCCGCGGGACCTCGACGGGCTGAGTACGACTCAGCTGAATGCGTTGGCAGCGGAGGTGCGCTCCTTTCTCGTAGAGAACGTCTCGCGCACAGGTGGTCATCTCGGTCCGAACCTCGGTGTCGTCGAACTCACAATCGCTTTGCACCGAGTGTTCGAGTCTCCGAACGACCCGATCATTTTCGATACCGGGCACCAGTCCTATGTGCACAAGCTGCTCACCGGACGTCAAGATTTTTCAGAGCTGCGCGTGCGTGGCGGCCTGGCAGGCTACCCGCAGCGCAGTGAGAGCCCCCACGACGTCGTGGAGTCCTCGCATGCCTCCAGCTCGCTGAGCTGGGCTGATGGAATCTCTCGGGCGCTGACGGCCACTGGGCGTGCTGACCGCCACGTCGTTGCAGTGGTCGGCGATGGTGCGCTCACCGGGGGAATGACCTGGGAAGCACTCAACAACATCTCCGACGACAATGACCGAAATCTCGTCATCGTCGTCAACGACAACGGCCGCTCCTACGCGCCGACGATCGGCGGAATGTCGCGGTATCTGAACCGTGTGCGCACCGCTGGCGCGTACAAAGACCTGCATCACCGCTCCGATCGACTCTTCCGCGCATTCGGGCCTGTCGGACGCGCGATGTTCCGTGGACTCCGCGGTGGGACGCACGGATTCCTCTCGCGCTTCACGAACAACGAGGCGCTGTATTCCAACCTCGACATCAAGTACCTCGGCCCCGTTGACGGTCACGATCTGCCCGCGCTCATCGAGACACTCGAGCTCGCGAAGTCATACGGCGCACCGGTGATCGTTCACACGATCACGGAAAAAGGTCGGGGGTACCAGCCGGCGCTGGACGATGAAGCAGATCAGTTCCATGCCGTCAACCGCATGGATCCTGTCACGGGGGAGCCGCTCAGCACGAGCGGCATCGGCTGGACCGACGTGTTCGCTGACGCACTCGTCGGCGTGGGCGAGCGTGATCCCAAGATCATCGCCATGACCGCAGCCATGCTGCGCCCGACCGGTCTCGCACCGTTCGCCGAGCGTTTCCCCGACCGGGTCTACGACGTCGGGATCGCTGAGCAGCATGCCGTGGCTTCAGCCGCCGGGCTCGCCTTCGGCGGTCTGCACCCCGTCGTGGCGATGTATGCCACGTTCATGGGGCGCGCATTCGATCAGGTGCTCATGGATGTCGCGCTGCACAAGGCTGGCGTGACCTTCGTGCTGGATCGTGCGGGTGTGACCGGTCCTGACGGGCCGAGCCACCACGGCATGTGGGACCTCGCGATGCTGCAGATCGTGCCGCACATCCGCATCGCTGCGCCGCGTGATGGCACGCGATTGAAGGAAGCGCTGGACGAAGCGGTTGCCGTCGACGATGCGCCGACCGTGATTCGCTTCCCGAAGGGGTCGGTCGCAGAAGATCTGCCCGCGATCGAGCGTCTCGATGACGGCGTCGACGTGCTCTCAAGGGGCGAGAGCGAGGACGTACTGATCGTTGCCATCGGTCCGTTCGCTTCGATGGCGATGGATGTTGCCCAGCGCTTGCGCGCGCAGGGCATCGGCGCCACCGTGATCGACCCGCGGTGGGCGATCCCGGTCCGGGAGTCTGTCGTCGAGCTCGCCGCCCGCCATCGCCTCGTCATCACCCTGGAGGATGGCATCCGCGTCGGCGGAATCGGAACGCGCGTGCGACAGGTGCTTCGAGAAGCAGGAATCGACACGGCGGTCGATGAACTGGGTCTTCCGGACGAGTTCATCGATCACGCATCCCGTGACCAGATTCTGGCGGATGCCGGACTCACGGCCTCCAAGATTGCTCAGGATGTCGTCGCCCAGGTGCTAGGCACTCGCATCCCAGTCGCCCGCAACGCGGGGGAGACCGGCGCGATTGACCTGCCGCTGCACGATCGGCGCTGAGCGCGCCCAGACGAGCTCACCTGGGACGTAGGAACAGCAAAGCGGGGCGGCCCGAAGGCCGCCCCGCTTTCGTTGTGAACTGCTCAGCTGTTCGCGATGCCCCGGATCGGCGGGGTGTGGAACGTGCCCTTGAAGACGCGCTCTGATGCTCCTTCACGATCGAGGTACGCCGAGGCGCCGCCATCGATGAACGGCCATCCTGCCCCGAGGATCAGGCAGAGGTCGATGTCCTCGACCTCAGGCACCACGTCCTCGTCGAGCATGAGCTTGATCTCCTGAGTGAGGCCGTCCTGCACTCGACGCAGAATCGTGTCGGCGGATGCCGGTGAGGATCCGACAGTGCCCTTGAGTGCCTTCTCAGCGGCCTTCGTCCATCCGGTTACCCGACCGCCCTTGTCCTTCTCGACGACGCGGTCAAGCTCAGCCAGGACATGGAAGTTCTCATTCGCGTAAAAGCGCTCAGGGAAGTGCCGAACCATGGTGTCCTGTACGTGCGCGGCAACCTTCCAGCCCACGAGATCGATGAGCTGGAACGGCCCCATCGGCAGCCCCAGCGGACCGAAAGCCTTCTCGACGTCGGCGATGGGTGTGCCTTCGTAGACGGCGCGTGCGGCCTCACCCATGACCTTCGCGAGGAGTCGGTTGACGACGAAGCCCGGTGCGTCGGCCGTCAGAACACCGTTCTTCCCGAGTCCACGCGCCACAACGAAGGCAGTAGACAGGGTCTGTTCGTTCGTGCCCGGTGTCTTCACAATCTCGATCAGCGGCATGACCGCGACCGGGTTGAAGAAGTGGAATCCGACAAGACGCTCGGGGTGAGCGAGCTTCGCTCCGATGTCCTCGACTGACAGCGAGGAGGTGTTGGTCGCGAGGATGGCGTCGTCAGCGATGAACTGCTCGATCTCGCCGAACACCTGCTGCTTGACGCCGATCTCCTCGAACACCGCCTCGATGACGAAGTCACAGTCCGCGTACTCACTCTTGTCGACGGTGCCATGGATAAGACCGCGCAGCTTGTTGGCGCTGTCGGCGTCAAGACGGCCCTTGGCCTCAAGCTTGCCGATCTCCTCGTTGATGTAGGCAACACCCTTGTCGACGCGCGCCTGGTCGATGTCGGTGATGAGAACCGGCACCTGGAGCCTGCGCACGAACAGCAGCGCGAACTGGCTTGCCATGAGGCCGGCGCCGATGATGCCGACCTTTGTGACCTTCTTCGCCAGCGCCTTGTCGGGCGCACCGACAGGACGCTTGGCGCGCTTCTGCACGAGATCGAACGCATACATGGATGCTGCGAACTGATCGCCAGTGACGAGTTCGGCCAGCGCCGCGTCTTCACGCGCGAACCCCTCGGCCTTCGTGCCGCTCTTTGCCTTGTCGAGCAGGTCGAGCGCGGCATACGGCGACTTGGGGACGGTGCCGATCTTCGATTCCAGCATCCCTCGTGCCATCTTGATGGCGATGGGCCACTTGGTGAGGCGTTCGAGCTTGCCCGGCTCGTTCTTACGCTCGACCTTCTTGCCTCCGAGCACACCATCGGCCCAAGCCAGCGACTTCTCGAGGTAGGTCGATGCCGGGAAGATCGCGTCGAAGATCCCGAAGTCGAACGCCTGCTGCGGCCTTAGCACCCGGTTCTGCTTCAGCGGGTTCGAAATTACGACCTCGAGGGCATTCTCGATGCCGATAAGGTTCGGCAGCAGATACGCGCCACCCCAGCCGGGGATGAGGCCCAAGAACACCTCTGGCAGCGCGATGGCGGCCGCCGAGGCATCCACGGTGCGGTAGGTCGAGTTCAGTGCGATCTCGAGCCCACCGCCGAGCGCGAGGCCGTTGACGAATGCGAACGAGGGAACACCGAGCTCGCTGAGCGAACCGATGACCTTGTGCCCGAGCTGCGCGATGAGCAGGGCCTGTTCCTTCGAACCAACCTTGGAGATGTCGGAGAGATCGGCGCCGGCGGCGAGGATGTACTGCTTGCCGGTGATGCCGACGGCCTGGATCTCGCCAGCTGCTGCGCGAGCCTTGAGCGTCGATAGAGTCTCGCCGAGTTCAGTGAGGGTGGCAGGTCCCAGCGTGTTGGGCCTGTTGTGATCACGGCCGTTGTCGAGCGTGATCAGCGCCAGCACCTTGCCGGATGCGAGGCGGACATCGCGCACGACCGAGTGCGTGATGACCTCATCATCGGCGAGCGCGACGATGGGGGAGAAGTCGATCGCTTCGTAGTCGGTCACGTGTGTCACTTCCGCTTCTTGCCGTCGTAGTGGGGGTTCTCCCAGATGACGGAGCCGCCCTGGCCAAGACCCACGCACATGGCGGTGAGGCCGTAGCGCACATCAGGTCGCTCAGCGAACTGCGCCGCGAGCTGGATCATCAGACGCACCCCGGAGGCTGCGAGCGGATGCCCGAGCGCAATCGCGCCGCCCCACTGGTTGACCCGAGGATCGTCATCGGCGATGCCAAAGTGGTCGAGCAATGAGATGACCTGAATGGCGAACGCCTCGTTGAGCTCGAACAGCCCGATGTCGGCGATCGAGAGGCCGGCCTTCTTCAAAGCCTTCTCTGTCGAGGGGATCGGACCGATACCCATGATCTCCGGCTGAACGCCGGCGAAGGCGAACGACACCATCTTCATCTTGGGTGCGAGTCCGAACTCCTTGACGGCGCCGCCACCGGCCAGCAGCGACATGGTCGCACCGTCAGTCAGAGGTGACGAGGTGCCAGCGGTCACGCGGCCGTGCGGGCGGAACGGCGTCTTGAGAGATGCCAGATCTTCCATCGTGGTCTGCGGGCGGCGGCCCTCGTCCTCGGTGGCGAGCCCCCAGGCGCCGTCGGCGCCCTTGGTGGCCACTGTCACGAGGTCGGGCTGGATCTTGCCCGCGTCGTATGCAGCCTGCACCTTTTGCTGGCTCCGCATCCCGAAGCGGTCGGAACGCTCCTTCGTGAGGTGCGGGAAACGGTCGAAGATGCGCTCGGCGGTGACGCCCATATTCAGCGCACCGGGGTCGACCATCTTCTCCGACACGAATCGCGGGTTCGGATCGGCGTTGGCACCAATCGGGTGATGCCCCATGTGCTCGACGCCGCCAGCGAGGGCGAAGTCGTACATGCCGATTCCGATGGATGCGCCCATCGTGGTGACGCTGGTCATCGCCCCGGCGCACATGCGCTCGACGGCGAGGCCGGGCACAGTGTTGGGGAGTCCGGCGAGGATGGCCACAGAACGACCAAGGGTCAGCCCCTGGTCACCGGTTTGGGATGTCGCCGCGATCGCGACGTCATCGATGCGGTCAGCGGGAACGCTTGTGTTGCGTTCCATCAGAGCGATCGTCGCCTTCACGGCGAGATCGTCTGCGCGGGTGTTCCAGTACATGCCTTTTTCGCCGGCGCGCCCGAACGGGGTGCGCACTCCATCGACGAAGAAGACGTCCGAGATCTCGGCCACTCTGCCTCCAAGGTTGGGTATGACCTCAGCCTAGGAGGCTGGACGAGACGGCGGGCATCGGTTGGTTCGAACCTACGACTCGGAGGCGACAGCCTCATCAGGCGATTGCGCTGCTTCTACAAAGGCATCCACGATCTTCTGTGCAGTCTGCTCAATCTGCCACGGTCGAGCGCCAAGTTCCGTCAGGGTACTGGCCATGGCATCCGTCGTCAGTTCCGGGGGAGTCCAGGCCAGGCGGCGCAGTATGTCCGGCTTGAGCAGATTCTCCGTTGGCATCGCCAACTCTTCCGCCTGAGCCTCGACGGCAGGCCGCGCAAGCTTGAGCCTGGCATCAGCTTCTGGGTTACGGTCTGCCCATGCGCGAGCCGGCGGCAGCGCATCGCTGGAGACGCGCACGCGGGGGAGAATTTCAGCTTCGCGACCACGCACGATCGCCTGCCACCACAGATCCAGCTGCGAACGGCTGGCCCGGCCGGTGAATGCCTGCACACTGGCGAGTGCCTGCTTGCTCTGGGGATTCGCCAGCACGGCGCCGACCAGCGAGCGATCGGGGACGAGGCGCCCTGGAGAGGTGTCCTGCTGCTGGGCGTACTCTTCGCGTGCTTCCCACAGCGAGCGAGCGATGGCGAGGCCCCGTGCGCCCTTGACCTGGTGTAGTCCGCTGAGGCGACGCCAGGGGTCTTCGCGCGGCGGCCGCGGCGGCTGCGCCAGCGTCGCTGCGAACTCCTGTCGCGCGAACTCGGTCTTGTTCTGCTCCTCGAGCTCAGCGGCGATGGCATCGCGGACGTCAATCAGGTGAAGTACGTCGAGGGCCGCATAGTCCAGCCAAGTCTTCGGCAGTGGCCTTGTTGACCAGTCAGCGGCGGAGTGTTCCTTCTTGAGCGTGATGCCGAGGGTCTCCTCGACGACGGCCGCGAGACCGACGTGATCGTGGCCGAGCAGACGGGAAGCGAGTTCGGTGTCGAAGATGCTCGCCGGTTCCAGATCGAGCTCACGCAGAGAGGGGAGATCCTGACTGGCGGCATGGAAAACCCATTCGACGTCGCCGATGGCAGCCTGTAGTGGCGAGAAATCACCGATCGCCGGGGGATCGAACAGGAATACGCCCGCGTCACGACGGAACACCTGCACGAGGTACGCGCGTTGCGAATAGCGGAACCCGGATGCCCGTTCGACGTCGACAGCAACCGGTCCGGTTCCTGCCGCGAGCAGCTCACACGCTGCTCTGAACTCGGTCGGATCCTCGATGACGGTGTACTCAGCCACGACCTGCCTTTCGCGCGCCGAACACGGCGATGTTCTCTGACCCGGGCGGAAGCCCGGCGAGCATGCCGACGAGTTCGGCCCATGCTTCTACGTGTGGCCGGAATGGTCCTTCCGGCGTCCAAGACGAGCGTAGTTCTATCTGCGCGCCGTCGCCTTCATCGGACAATCCGCCGAATCCCTTTGACAGGGTCTTCGTTGAGGTTCCGGATGCTGCGTGATAGACGGCATCCCGAGATTCCAGAGCATCGACGAGCCATGACCAGGTCACGTCTGCCAGCAGCGGGTCGGTGCCGATCTCAGGCTCCAGCGGTGCTTGCGCGAAAGTGATGACACGCCACGCACCGCCCCATGCATTGGGCTCGTCTGGATCGTGCAGAAGCACGAAGCGTCCGGTGCCATAGATCGAATCGCCATGGTCGTCTGGGCGCACGTCAGCGGCGAGCGCGAAGGCGAAGGGTGCGAGCCCCTGCGGCGCCGGAATCTCACGCACCACGATGTCATCACGGAACACCGTGTCGCGCAGTTCTGCTGCGGCACGTTCGAAGTGCGCTCCGGCATCGGGGTGTGCGGTCACGGCAACAGGCTAGAGTCAGGAAGCGATGAAAAGTCTCAGGCACGCCGTTGCACTCTTGGTACCCGCGCTGCTCGCTCTGGGCGCCGCAGTGATGTTCCTCGTGTTTTCGATCGCCCGAAAGGTGGTCAGACCGGGTGTTCGTGTCGCTGACACCGAGATTCTGGCGGTCGACACCGGCGCGCAGACGATCGAGCTCACGCGCACGCCCGATACCGAGCTACCGGGGCGATACGGACTGTTCACTACCGGCACGATGGGCTATGTGAAGCTCGGTGCGGTGCTGAGTGCGGATTCGAAGCGGGTGCGACGAAAGCTGCTGACACACGTCGAGACGGGGGCGAAGCTCGATCGTGCCGCGTCGTTCAGCGGCTGGTACTACTCGACGCCGAGCGAGTTGCATCTGCCGTGGGAGTCCGTGCTGATCGGATCGCCCGCCGGTCCGTGCCCTGCGTGGCTGTTTCCGGCCGAGTCATCGACCTGGGTCATCCAGGTGCACGGTCGTGGTGTGACGCGCGCCGAGTGCCTGCGCGCAGTGCCGGTGTTCCACTCTATGGGGCTGCCGAATCTTGTCGTCTCGTACCGCAACGACGGCGAGGCCCCGCGCAGTCGTGGTGGGTCCTACGCACTGGGCGCGTCGGAATGGCGCGATGTGGATGCCGCGATCGGGTACGCGCTTCGCCACGGCGCCGAGCGTGTGCTGCTGATGGGCTGGTCGATGGGTGGTGCAATAGCGCTGCAGACGGCTGTATCGTCCGCGCACCGCGAGAAGATCGCTGGCCTCGTGCTTGACTCGCCCGTCGTCGAATGGCGCACCGTGCTGCGATTCCAGGCGCGAGAATCCGGCATCCGAGATCCGTTCCCCGTACTGGCGATGAACGCACTGTCGTCGCCGCTGACGGCGCGTCTCAGCGGCTCAGCGGAGGCGATCCCGTTCGACAAGCTCGACATGGTCGCGCGAGCTGATGAGCTCACTGTGCCGATTCTGGTGCTGCACAGTGACGATGACGGCTTCGTGCCGGCAGATGCCTCGCATGCCCTTGCGGAAGCTCGACCCGACCTCGTGACGATGCCACGATTCACCGTGGCGCGGCACACGAAGCTCTGGAACTACGACCAGATGGGCTGGACCGCGGCGATCACCGACTGGGTCAGTGCCAACGGTTTCAGCGTTTCTGAGTGACCTGTCGCTTCACGCGCATCAACATCCCGGTCATCCCACCGATCCGTAGCGGTGACACAGCACGGGTGAGCCCGATCGACTGCGGATAGTCGTCCGGGATCGCGAGCACCTCGTCGACGCTGAGGCCAGAGATTCCTTGCACGAGGATGCTGGCGAATCCGCGCGTTGTCGGCGCCTCGGGCGGCGCGGTCGCATGCATGGTGACGACGCCGTCTGTGACCTCGACATAGATGTAGACGGGGGACTGACACTCTGCGACCCGTTCGCCCATCTCGGGGTGGTTCGCGACCTCCTCCGAGACCGCCGGAAGCTCGTAGGAGAACTCCAGCAACAGCTGAAGACGATCGGACTCGGGGAGTTCGAGGAATTCGTCGCGGATCTCCGCGAGGGTGTCGGGAACGTGCGTGGTGCTCATCCCAGCAATTGTCACACGCTCAGAGCGTGCCAGGCTCGGAGCCGATGACGATCGGCACCCGTACGGCGCTGCCCCACTCGGTCCAAGAACCGTCATAGTTGCGCACCTTTTCGAAGCCGAGGAGGTGCTTGAGGACGAACCAGGTGTGGCTGGAGCGCTCTCCGATACGGCAGTAGGCGACCACATCGTCGCCGTCGCTGAGGCCGGCACCGTCGCGGTAGATGGCATCCAGCTCAGCACGGGTGCGGAATCCGCCGTCCTCTGCGACAGCTTTGCCCCACGGCACGCTCTGTGCGGTGGGGATGTGGCCGGCGCGCAGCGCACCCTCGTCGGGATACGCAGGCGCGGTCGTGCGCTCACCGTTGTACTCCTCGGGGGAGCGGACATCGATCAGCGGGTTGCCGAGGTGAGCGAGCACATCATCCTTGTAGGCACGCAGCAGTGAGTCATCCCGCTCGACGACGGGGTAGTCCGTCGCGGTCACAGCGGGGGCGTCCGTAGTGACTTCGCGACCCTCGGCGATCCATCGGTCACGACCACCGTCGAGTAGGCGCACGTCTTCGTGGCCGAACAGCGAGAACACCCAGAGGGCGTAGGCGGCCCACCAGTTGTTCTTGTCGCCGTAGATGACGACGGTGTCGTCACGAGAGATGCCCTTGCGGCTCAGCAGCCGGGCGAAGTCCTTGCCATCGACGTAGTCGCGAACCACTGGGTCGTTCAGCTCGGTGTGCCAGTCGACTTTGACTGCGCTTGGAACGTGTCCGGTTTCATACAGCAGCACGTCTTCATCGGATTCGACGACGACGAGCCCAGGATCACCCAGATGGGCTGCCAGCCACTCGGTAGTGACAAGACGGCCAGGTTCGGAGTACTCGGCGAACTTTGCAGAAGAAGAATCGAACTCGATCGTCACGTGGCGCTCCTCGATGGGTATGCGAGCGAAGGCTCTGGCTGCGACGGCGTAGTGTTGAGCCGTCCCCTCGACGATAGATCGGTTTGGTCTGTTCCGGACCCGTTCTGTAAGACTTCGACACAGGAAACGCATGCCCGATAACCTCAGCCCGACCGCCGTGCACCTCACTGACCGACAGCCAGTGGTCACCGGCGCCGAGATGCTCGCGAGCATGGTGCCACCACCGCAGTTCGACTCCGCGACGTTCGAGAGCTATCGATCAGATGATGCGTACCCGTCGCAGGCGGATGCCAAGGGCCTTCTGGAGCGGTTCGCCGGTCGTGGCGCGCCGGCCAAACGGGGCGGATTCTTCAGTCGAGCGAAGAAAGAGCCAGCGCTGAAGCCCGGTGTCTACCTCGATGGCGGTTTCGGCGTGGGCAAGACCCACCTCCTCGCATCGATCTACCACGCGATGCCCGCACGGCGGAAGTACTTCGGCTCGTTCATTGAGTACACCGCGCTGGTCGGGGCACTGGGATACAAGAACACCGTCGACCTTCTGCGTGGCGCTGATCTGATCTGCATCGATGAGTTCGAGTTGGATGATCCGGGCGACACCATGGTGATGACCCGGTTGCTGGGCGAGCTGGTTCCGACCGGCACACGGCTGGCCGCGACATCGAACACCCCACCGAACGCACTCGGCGAAGGACGTTTCGCCGCACAAGACTTCCTGCGCGAGATCCACGCGATGTCGGACAGCTTCGAAACCATCCGTATCGACGGCGTCGACTTCCGCCAGCGTGCACTGGACGGTCACGCCGTCGTCTTCGAGGATGTCGAGTACCAGTCACGGATCGCATCCGCTCTGGCAGCGGGCGCAGCATCCGACGATCTGTTCGACGATGTCATCCGTCATCTCGCCAAGGTTCACCCCTCGCGATACATCCGATTGATTTATGACCTGTCGCTGGTCGGTCTTCGTGATGTGCGTGTACTGACTGACCAGTCCGAGGCGCTACGGTTCGTGGCATTCGTTGACCGGGTCTATGACGCGCAGCTTCCGATCATTGCCACCGGCGTCAGTCTGGATCAGGTTTTCTCGGAAGAGATGCTGGGCGGTGGATACCGCAAGAAGTACCTGCGCGCTATCTCCCGGCTGAACGCACTCACACATTCTGCGAAAGCACCGAGCAGCGCGTAACGCGATGGTTACACACCGGCCCCGCGTGTAACACCGAGGAAACACGCAACGCGCGTCCTGGTAATCGGAACTCGGCACACTGAAGCTCTCAATTACTTCGGATGTGAGGATTTCCTATGGATGCTCCCGGCAACATCTCGTGGGGTATTACCGCCACGGCACTTGTCTTACTGATGACGCCTGGCGTCGCTTTCTTCTACGGCGGACTCGTCAAGGCGAAGAGCGTCGTCAGCATGATGATGATGAGCTTCGGCTCCATCGGACTGGTGGCGGTGCTCTGGATCCTGTTCGGCTTCTCGATGAGCGCGGTCGACAGCCCGACGGCGTTCGCGGGCAATCCGTTCGCTGACTTCGGGCTGAGTGGTCTTGCCGAAGGGGAAGGCTCGAACGTCGCTCTTCTCGGCGTCGCGTACGGCGCGACGTTCGCGATCATCACGATCGCGCTGATCTCCGGCGCGATCGCTGACCGCGCGAAGTTCGGCAGCTGGCTGATCTTCGCCGGTATCTTCGCCACGGTCGGCTACTTCCCGATCGCCGCGTGGGTCTGGGGTGGTGGCTGGATCATGAACCTGGGCACGACGCTCTTCGGTGAAGATAGTGGCATCTCCGTCATCGACTACGCCGGTGGTACCGCCGTGCACATCAACGCCGGCGCAGCGGCGCTGGCACTCGCGCTGGTGCTCGGCAAGCGCATCGGCTTCCAGAAGGGCATCCTCAAGCCGCACAACGTGCCACTGACCCTGCTCGGTGCTGCACTGCTGTGGTTCGGATGGTTCGGCTTCAACGCCGGCGCCGAATGGTTGTCGGAGGACATGGGTGGTGTCGGCCTCATCGGTCTGAACACGCTCGGCGCCACGGCAGCCGCGATCCTCGGCTGGATTCTCGTTGAGCGCATCAAGGACGGCAAGCCCACCTCGGTCGGAGCCGCATCCGGTGCCGTTGCCGGTCTCGTCGCCATCACCCCCGCGTGCGCAAACCTCACGCCTGGTTGGTCGTTGCTGCTCGGCGCTCTCGCCGGTGTCGTCTGCGCTCTCGCGGTCGAGCTGAAGTTCCGTCTCGGTTTCGATGACTCGCTCGACGTCGTCGGCATTCACCTCGTCGGTGGTCTGCTCGGCACGATCTACCTGGGCTTCTTCGCCACGGAGACCGGCCTGTTCGTCGGCGGCGACGCGAGCCAGCTTGCCGTCCAGGTGATCGCCGCACTCGGTGTGCTGATTTACTCCTTCGTCGTCGCGTTCATCATCGGCTTCGCGATCGAGAAGACCATTGGTTTCCGGATCACCAACGAAGACGAGATCGCCGGTGTCGACTCGGTCGTGCACGGCGAGGAGGGCTACGCGCTCATCGACGCGTGAGAGCAGCCTGTCTCGATAGGGTGACGGGGTGAGTTCTTCCCAGAGCATCCTCTCCAAAATCGCGCAGATCGTCATCAATGCGTTGACCAGCAGGACGTCCCGGTCTCCCCAGAAGGAGTCGGGACGTCCTGCTGCGGCCGAGGACGCAGGCGCATCGGCTGGCACGCTGACGATCCAGATCGATCCGGATCGCATCGGTAGCCTCACGGTCTCGTATGCGCCAGACCGCGACGGCGCACCGGATGCCGGCGAGGTGATCTGGACCTGGGTGCCCTACGAGGAGAACGACGGGCGGGGGAAAGATCGCCCCGTACTCGTCATCGGGCGGCAGTCGTCCGACCGCGCCTATGCCGTGCGTATGACCAGTAAGGCGCATGAGCGCGACCGGGACTACCTGTCGATCGGGTCCGGCTCATGGGACGCGCAAGGACGCGAGTCCTGGGTGGATGTGGACCAGCTGTACAGCGTGCACGTCGACGGAATGCGTCGCGAAGCTGCAGTGCTGGACCGCGCGCGCTTCGCGCAAGTGGCTGTGGCGCTGAAGCAGCGCTACGGCTGGAAGAGCACCGCGTAGAAACCCCGGCTCTCGGCATCCAATCCGTCAGACGCGTCGCACCGAACAACCGGTGCGGCCCGAATGACGTGGCCCAGAGCATCTGGAGGAATCATGCGCTTCATCCCTACTAAAGTCCACGGAGTCCTCGACTACCTGGTCGGCATCGCACTCATCGTCGCCCCCTGGCTGTTCGGCTTCTCCAGTGTCGGCGGCGCTGCCGTCGTGATTCCGATCGTCCTCGGCATTGGACTGATCGTCTACAGCCTGTTCACCAAGTACGAGTGGGGTCCCTTCGGGCTTATCCCGATGCCTGTTCACCTGGTGTTCGATATCGTCGCGAGCCTGTTCCTCGCGCTGTCGCCATGGCTCTTTGGCTTCGCTGATGAGGCGCTGAACGTGTGGCTGCCGCACGTCGTGGTCGGTGTGACCGTCATCATCGTGGTGCTGTTCTCGAAGACGCAGCCGGCGAATTCCGGGAATCGCGCCTGAGAACGAAACGGCTACGCGCATCCTCCTCGTTATCGAGGAGTGATGCGCGTAGCCGTGTTGTGGCGCCGGTGTGAGACGTCAGGGTCTGTCGCGTCAGGGTCTGTCGCGTCAGAGTTTCTCGCGTCAGTGGGCGCCGGAAGCGAGTGTCGGGGTCAGCTCAGGGAACGCGCGAAGCACCATGTCGACCAGTGCGTCCAGCGGGCGGGTCAACGGATCTGTCGCTGGCACACCGAGCTCCAGTTCGATCTCGTCGATCGCTTCGCCGATCTGCGCGTCGGTGAGATTCTCGTGGTTCACGGTGACACCGATCACGCTGGTGTCCGCAAACGCCTCGATCAGAGCGACCTCACTCGCGACGGTCGGCATCGGCATCATCGGGAAATCCCCGAGCACACGTCGTGCAGGGGCGTGCTGCACGATGACGCCAGCCGGGCGGCTGCCGCGGAGGATGTGAGCGGAAGTCAGATACGCCGGATGGCTCAGCGCGCCCTGGCCCTCGACGATGATGATGTCCGGGTTCTCGCCCTCGAACGCGGCGACCACCTGGTTCTCGACTTCTCCAGAGCAGAACTGGGGGACAAGCGCGTCGAGAGCGACACCGTATCGGCCGCCCTGGATGATCGTGGTCTGTCCGGTACCGACCATGACGGCACGGATGCCGTGATCGTTGAGGGCCTGAACCAGGAGCGTCGCTGTCGTACGCTTGCCGATCGCGCCGTCTGTGCCGAGGATCGCGATCCGCGGGCAGGTCACGTCGAAGATTCGGCCGGAGAAGAGATGCAGGTCCTTCTTATCGCGGGGACGACGCACGTCGGTGATGGTGACTCCGGCGAGCAGGCTCGCGGCTGCGAACTCCGCGTCGTCGTTGAGGAACTCGTGAAGGCCGTTGATGATGTGCATGCCTCGCGCGATGCCGTCGAGCAGCACGATGCGCTGGGCCGCCGAGAGCAAGCCATCCGCCGGGGCAACGCCGCAGATCAAGTAGTCGGGCACGACGCCCGCGTGCGCGATGGCGAGAGCGAGGTTACCCAATACGGGGATGCCGTTGGGGGCGTTGTCAAGAAAAGCGCCGGCATCCATACCCTCATGGCGACTGTCGATGACGCTGAGGATTTCGTACTTCTCAGAGTGGCGCACGAGTCCGTTGGCGGTCTTGCCGTCTTGCTCGCCGAACTGGCCTTCGCAGTAGACAACGGCCGTTGTGCCTACCGGCAGGGGAATGGGCTCGGCCCAAATCTGCGCTGAGGGGTCGATGGAACGGGGAAGGGACGGGGTAGACATGGGTCTCCTCAAGCTCTCACAGAGGAGGCGACGGAGAACGAAATGGCCAAAGAGCACCCGTTGGTCGACAAGAAGTCTTCCCTGGTGCCGACAAGATGCCGGCGCGGTCACCGTATCAGCGGCGGCTGGGAGTACGTCGGTGATGCGTGCTCCATAGGGCCCAGACGATCAGGACCGGTTGCATGAATAACCGAACGAACCGTTTCCTGTCTGTGTCCAGACCAGGCGTCGATCGCTGTGTTCGCCACTGGTGCACGTTGCCGGGAAAGACGGCGACAAAGAGTGCAGCTATTGCCCAGCCGACGCGTCGGCGCTCTCTCGGTAGGGCCACGAGCCCGATAGCGAGGGCAACTTCGGCGGCACCGGAGGCGATCACGATGGCATCCTTGTCGAGCCCTGTCGCCCGCGTCGCCCAATCCGGAATGAGAGGGCGGAATCCTCTCGACTGTACGAAGTGGGCGACGCCCATGATTCCAAGACCGAGGGCCAGTGCCCAGCGCGCGATTTCACGGATCATCCGTTCACGGTACAGCGCCAGCGAATATCTGGAAGTGGTGGGCGATGCGGGACTTGAACCCACGACCTCTTCCGTGTGAAGGAAGCGCGCTACCAACTGCGCCAATCGCCCATGACCCAAGGGGTCGAGAAACGATACTACCGGAACGATTCGGGCAGATTAGACCAAACTGTGAGACACGCGCGAGATCCGACTTGAGTTTTGCGCCTCGGGAATCATCGGCTAATGTTTTACGAGTGCCCGGTTCGCCGGAAACAAAATGCGGATGTAGCGCAGTGGTAGCGCATCACCTTGCCAAGGTGAGGGTCGCGAGTTCGAATCTCGTCATCCGCTCGAGTGTAGAGAGTTTCTTTTTGAGGCTCACAGCACGTGGGGTCAATCCACACGGTGGCGTGGCCGAGCGGCTAGGCACCGGCCTGCAAAGCCGTTTACACGGGTTCGAATCCCGTCGCCACCTCACTGTCACAACTGAATAGCCTTTATAGGCGCGATTGGCGCAGCGGTAGCGCGCTTCCCTGACACGGAAGAGGTCACTGGTTCGATCCCAGTATCGCGCACACACAAAACCCCCGGATTTCCGGGGGTTTTTTCGTGTGCCGTCATCTTCTGGTTCTGGGAACCACCCGGGTAGGTCTCGTTAGACGAGTTGGTCGAGGACAAGCTCGCCGCGGGCGTTGAGGAGTTCCATCATGTGCTCGACCCTTTTTGCATCGATCGTGGGCATCTTGGGGTCATCGAACGCGAAGACCAGAGGGATGCTCGGGTGCATCCAAATTGTGAGGCGACCGGCAGGGCTCGTCTCGTCTGTCAGCCAGGTCATCATGAAGCTCTCCTGACGGCGAAGCTTTGTCCCGATCACGATTTTCAGGTGCGCCAACGTTTCGTCGTCGACGTCGATCGGAGGGCGAGAGCTGTTGTACTCGAGTGTTCCCATGGAGTGAACATTACTCGTCCTGGGAACGACGAAAAGCCCCCCCTGGCCCGAAGGCCAAGTGAGGGGCTCATCGTTGTTCAGCCGCCCGATGGGTTTTCGAGTGGCATGCCTTCATCGTCGGTGGTCTCATCCTCGAGTATCTGTTCAGTATCCTCAGGGGCGCCACCGGAAGCGGTGTCGGCTTCCTCATCGCTGCCGGGGGTTCCTTGAGTGTTCTTCGGATCGCTCATCATCTCTCCTCTTGATTGGTCTGGTTACGGTACGTCCAGACGTGCGTAGTGATGAGGGGGTTGACCTCGCCCCCACAGAAGGCGACACTGCGAGGCGGGTCAGTTCCGACCCCCGCATCCGGTTAGTGGGGGAATGGTTTCCCGGCTTCGCGGGAAACAACAGGATCCGGCATCCCCGAGGGAATGCCGGATCCAGTCGAGGATGCCGCAGAGTTAGTGCTTCGGCTTCTTCGAGCTCAGCTCGAACTCCACGATCTTCACGTTGCCGGCGACGTCGTGTACTTCAAGGACGTTCTGTCCCTTCACAGCGCCGTCTTTGCCGGGCTTGATCTTCTTCAGAGTGATCTGCGTGCTGTTCGCCAGATCCTTCTCGACCCCGTTCAGAACGATTTTGTCGACCTGGTGCTCGTCGGTCACGACGAAGCTCACCGAGTCGTGGCCACCTTTCTTGCCTTTCGGCTCGGGCTTCATGGTCGCCTCTGGCGCAGTCGTGTCCAGTGTGAAGTTCAGGGTCGTCACGTTGCCGGCGACGTCGTACACATCGAGCACGTTGCCGCCCTCGACACCGCCGAAGACTCCGGGCTTCACACCATTCAGATCACTCCAGGTGTTGTCCGTGAGGTCCTTTTCGGCTCCGTTGAGCACGATCTTGTCGATCTTGCCCTCATCGAACAGCTTGAAGCCCACCTCGCGGTAGATTCCCTCGGCGCCCAGCGACTCCTCCTTGACCGTCACCGTCGGCGCGGTCTGGTCGCTCGGGGTAGATACCGTGTGGATCTCGGGAGAGTCGATCGCCCAGTATCCATCCTTCGCGGCATCCGTCGCCGTCAGCTGCCAGCCAATGCGCACACTCGACGACGCATCCGGAGCCGTTGTGTTCAGCGCAGTCGGCAGGCTCACATCGAATAGGGCTCCGGCAGCAGCATCCTGCTCCCACAGCACTGTCTGAGTGCCGTCATCAAACTCGGCGACGACCCGCGCGTGCTGCGAACCTCCGGCGTGCTGGCGGTAGTGACTGACGAACGACAGATCAACAGCCGTTCCCGCATCGACACCCTGCCAGGGAGACCACAGCGTCGAGTCGAACGGCTCGGTCGGGTCGCGCAGATCGCTCCACTCGTCCGGATCGGCGACCGCAATAACATCTCGTCCGCGCACGAACGAGCCGCGGCCTTCGCCTTCCTGGCTGGTCGTCCAGAACTCGCCCGAAGCGAACGACCACCCGCGGTATTCAGCTACGCCGCCTTCTGTCTTCTCATCGATCGTCCAGTCGGTCGGCGTCTGCTTCGTCCAGCCGCCGGCGTCGGCGGGCTTTGCTGCCTCATCGACCACAGCGCCCAGTTGATCCTTCACGGTGTCGAACGGATCGGTCGAAGCCGTGCCGATCGGGATGCCGTCAAGACCCCACGCGGGGTCGATGGCGACGCCCATGTGGTCGAGGATCGTGGCCGCGACATCGACCTGCCGGTACTCGCGATCCGCGGGACCTGCAGGAATGCCGTCGCCGACTGCCAGCGTCCACACCTTGCGGGTGAGGTGTTGGTCGCCACCGTGTCCGGTGCCGGTGAATCCGTGATCGGTGGAGGAGATGATCAGCCAGTTCTCCTCGTCATAGGTCTCACGCGACTTCACAGCACGCACGAGCTCGCCCACACGGCGGTCGAGGTTCTCGATCGCGATCTTGTACTCGATCGACTCGGCGGTGCAGCAGTGCCCGGTCGCGTCGCCATCATGCAAATAGACGAAGAGCGCATCGGGGTTGCGAGTGGTGAGCGCCTCGACGGCGTCGTTGGTGCTCATCTGATCGGTGACCTTCGTGCCCGCACCGGTCTGCTGCAATTTCACGTCTGGCGCGTCGAGGATGAACTGGTTGATCGGAGACCAGTCGAGCGTCGTGAACGTCGAGAAGTCTGGGTTGGCCGTTTCCAAGCGGTCGTAGACGCTGGGGTACTGGTCGATGTGAATGTCGACGAAGTTGTTGTCCTCGACGCCGTGCTTGTCGCTCCAGACACCGGTGAGCATGTTCGAGTGCCCGTTGCCGGAAACTGTCGGGCCCAGGATGTTGTCGTGCATGTAGGAGATGCCGAACGAACCCTGTTCGGCGAGCGCGTCGATGTTCGGGGTGTCGTACTTGACGAGCTCGTCATAGCGCACGCCGTCGAAGTCGATGAAGAGAACCTTGTTCTCGCTGATGCCGTTCGGTACGTCGGCCGGGCTCGGCGGTGCCGGCGGCATCGGAGCCTCGGTGCCTTCACGCGGCAAGTCATCCACCGAGATATTGTCGATCGCCCAGTACCAGTCGTTGTGCGCGTTCTCGATGACGTAATCGAGTTGCATAGACGTCGCACCCTCGGGCACGTCGATCGGAACGGTCAGAGCTCGGTTCTCGAGGTAGACCTGGTCACCCAGCGAAGCCGTGCTCCACTCATACAGCCGGGTGGGAGCGCCGCCATCGAAGCGCACATCGAGGGCACCGATCTGGTCGCCCGTCTGCCGGTAGCTGGAATCGAAGTTTGCGTGCACCGTCGACTTCGAGGTGACGTCGATCTCCGGCGTCGTCAGCGTGCTCTCCCACAGGGTCGAGTCTCCGCCGCCGGTGATGGAGTCGCTCCACTCGTCGTTCTCAGCGACGGCGAGCACACCGGAGGCCTTCGTGAAGTTTTCGCGACCCTGCGCGGTCTGCGCCGCGGACCAGAACTCGGGTGTGGCGAAGGTCCAGCCGCGCCACTCCGTGACGCCTGTGGTCTCGATGCTGGGCTCGTTCGTGACGGTCCAGCCTTCGGGGGTGGTGTCCGTCCATCCCAGCAGATCGACCGGGATGTGCTTCTCGTCGACTCGTGGCTGCAGCGCAGACTCGAGTCCATCGAAGTTCTCCGCGAAGGATGTCGCGGTCGGCTCTGCGGCGAAGGCCGGTGTTGCGGGCGCAAGCAAGGCGACGAGCGCTGTCGCTCCCACCCCTAGCTTTATTGCTTTGTGCATGGTGTTCCCTCCAGTCGAATGGACCATTCCTGTCTGACAGTGGCGAGCCAGGGGGTACATGGCGGGGTGAAGTGATGTGCACGTGATGAACGGATGCTGTCGGTGCTGACTGCTTGCACGCACAAGGTCAGGTCACACACCGTTCATCTCGTATGGGCACACTCGCGCCATGTCGACCGTTCAGTTCCGAGAGATCGCTGACGTGCTCGGCGTGGAGATCGAACAGCTCGCGCCCGGCGCGCGAGTGACGAGCGAGCACCAGATCGCCGACCGGTTCGGCGTCAGCCGCGCCACGGCCCGCGCTACGCTCGAGGAGCTTCGTCGACGCCAGCTGGTGCGGCGTACACAGGGCCTCGGTACATTCCGCGCAGGACGCATCGACTACCGCATCTCGTCGACACGAACACCTTCCTGGTCCACGACGGTTCGCGAAGCTGGCGCAGAGCCGCGCTCGGTCGTGCAGTCCTGCGAGTCGATGTCCCCACCCGCAGATGTGGCCGAACGGCTGGGCGTGGATGTCGATTCCGCCTGCTTCGAGCTCCGTCGACGCTCCTTCGCCGATGGGCTGCCTGCAGCCTGGGGGAGCGAGTGGGTGCCGGTCGATGTGGTGCCGGAGCTGCCGACCGCTCTACGATTCGAAGGATCGTTAGACAGGATCCTCCGCGACATGACGAAGGGCGAGCCCAAGCGGGCATCCTTCGTGGCCAGCATGGACATCGCCTCCGCCGAGGTGGCACGCGAACTCGATCTGAGGAGGGGCGACCTGGTCTGGTTGGTCGAGAGCGTCAATCGCGATGCCGTCTCTGGCCGCGCGCTGTGCTTCACCCGGCGCTGGATCCGCGCAGATGCGATTCGAGTGGTGTTCGAACTCGGCGACTGACCTGGCCTGGGACGCGCCTCAGCGGCTGTCGCCCAGCTCACCCTGGGGATGATCGGACTCGGCGAGATCCATGAGAAAGCGAATCACTATTTCGCGGTCATCCGTGCTCATTCCGGCAGCGACGGCAAATCGGCGGGCGTGTTGGCGGCCGATTGTGTTGTGAGCTGATTCTCGTGTGTGCTCCGTGACTTCGATACACATTGTTCGTCGGTCGCTCGGATGCGGTACGCGAACGAGATGGCCTCCGGCGACGAGACGGTCCACCAGTTTCGTCGTAGATGCGCTGGATATCCCGACTTCTCGTGCGATGTCCTTCGGCGTGACGATCTGATTCTGCTTCTGAGCTCGCATGATCATCCGGATCGCCCGCATGTCGCTTTCGTTGAGCTTCATGTATCGCTTGGATGCCTCGGACAGAGTGCGGGCGGCTTCTTGCCACTCGCGAAGTGCTTCCATGACGCGGATGCTCTGGTCGAGCTCCTGATCGGAGAGCCGTTGACGGTCAATGAGGTCCGAATCGCTCGAAAAGTAGCTCAGCTGTGAGCTTTGTGGAACTTTCTTGTCTGATTCGGTCACTTTCACAGCATACATTTCTTATGCTACGTTAAACTCTCGCTTAGCTAACGAAACGGAGGTCAAGTGATGGAGATGGTCGTTCTGGTCGACAGCAACGGATGCCCCGTCGGCATCCAGAGTAAGGAGAGTGTACATGGGGTCGATACGCCGCGGCACCTTGCATTTTCCTGCCACGTCGTTGATGCTGATGGGCGTCTTCTCGTGACCAGACGCGCGCTGGAAAAGAAGACGTGGCCAGGTGTCTGGACCAACGCGTTCTGCGGCCACCCGGGTCCTGGTGAGACGCTTGAGAGTGCGGTGAGACGTCGCGCCGCTTTCGAACTCGGACTCACCGTCGACAGGATCGTATGCGCGCTTCCCGATTTCGGATACTCCGCGCGCGATGCCTCAGGGATTGAGGAAAACGAACACTGTCCGGTATTCATCGCCCAGGCGGCGTCGGCCTTGGATCCGAACCCCGCTGAAGTGGCCGAGACGCAGTGGACGACAGTGTCGGCGCTCACCTCGGCAACGGAAGCGGCTCCCTGGGCATTCAGCCCTTGGTTGATCGAGCATCTTCCTGCACTTACCTCACATTTCGCCGCTGCTGCCTTGGGCGTTGATGATGATGTCTGACCCGTCAACTCGGGTCGACGACATCGCTTTCGCCTTCGAGTCGAGGCTGATGGAAGTGCTTGCGAAGGGCCGTGAACGTTCGCGAGATTTCTCCGCTCCGTACACCAAGCTTTGGGAATCTTTGGAACGGATGGCGGCGGGAGGGAAGAGGATTCGACCACGCTTGCTCATGGGCGCGTATGAAGCGCTCGGAGGTATCGACGAGCGTGTCGCCGTGGATGCCGCATGCGCGATGGAACTTCTACATATCGCACTTGTTATCCACGACGACGTCATCGACAAAGACTTGATGCGGCGCGGCGAAATGAATATCTCCGGACGCTTCGCATCGGAAGCAATGCTCCGTGGAACCACGCGAAGGGACGCAAACGCTTGGGGCGAGGCATCATCGCTACTTGCCGGTGACCTCATGCTCACCCTCGCGCATTCACTTCTGGCGCGGCTCGACATCCACGACGAGCGACGGCAAGCAGTTCTCGATGTTTTCGATGACACTGTATTCGAGAGCGCAGCGGGAGAACACTACGACGTTTGGCTCAGCATGCGTCTCCAGCAGGCGACTGCGCAGGATGTCCTGGCGATGGTCGATCAGAAGACCGCCGCGTATTCGTTTCAAGCCCCGCTTGTACTCGCGGCGATTCTTGCCGGCTCCACGACGAGCGTCATCGACGAGTTGACGGCCATCGCCCGGCGGATCGGTGTCATCTACCAATTGCGTGATGACGTACTCGGCCTATTCGGAGACGAACGAGAAACCGGCAAATCAACTATCAGCGACCTGCGTGAAGGGAAAGAGACCCTCCTGATCGCATATGCACGCTCTGACGTGGCGTGGGCGGAGGTCGAATCCCTCTTCGGCGACAGCGCACTCAGCGTCGCCGACAGCCGTCGGCTCAAGCGGGTGATCGAGGAATCAGGAGCACTGGTTTTTGTGGAATCCTTCATCCGCGAACGTTGTGATGAGGTCCACCAGCTGGTCCGGGAAGCGGCTCTGCCCGCAACGCTGAAAAGCCAACTGCTCACTTTGACCTCCGCCTGCAATTCGCGTGTCTCATGAAAAACACAGACCTCGATCTCTACAACGCGACGGCGACTGCCGCCGCCTCAACCGTCATCCGTGAATACTCGACATCGTTCGCGTGGGCTAGCCGTCTGCTTGATGCCCCCGTGCGGGATCACATAGCCCGCATCTACGCACTGGTGCGCATCGCCGACGAGCTTGTCGATGGTCCGGCAGAGATGGCCGGAGTAGATACTCGAACGCGCGCAGTGCTGCTCGATGAACTCGAAGCAGAGACCGAACGGGCCTTGCGGCTGGGCTTCAGCACAAACCTTGTGGTGCACGCGTTCGCGTTGAGCGGGCGAGAACATGGGATCGGCATGGACCTGTGTCAACCGTTCTTCGCTTCGATGAGACGAGATCTCGAATCCGCGGTGTTCACCCAGACAGAGCTCAACGACTATATCTACGGCTCCGCCGAAGTCGTCGGACTCATGTGTCTGGCCGTCTTCGAATCTGGCATGAATCGCGAGGACGACGAGCGCGGGCGACTCGACCGCGGTGCCCGCAGCCTTGGCGCAGCGTTCCAGAAGGTCAACTTCCTCCGCGACTTCGCTGGAGATCATGATGACCTCGGCCGTGCGTACTTCCCAGGGACAGAGAACGAACTGACTGAGGCGGCCAAGGCCGACATCGTTGCATCCATCAGGGACGACTTGCGCGTCGCGGACGAATCGATTCCGCTTCTGGCTCCAGGCTGCCGGGCGTCGGTATGGGCCGCGCGGGCAATGTTCGGTGAACTCGCCGACCGCATTGAGTCGACACCGGTGTCTGAGCTGATCAAAACCCGGGTACGAGTTCCGAATTCCGTGAAAGCGCGGATTCTGGCTCGTGCGCTCGCAATGAAGGCAATCCGGTGAAGGCGTCCCGCGTCGTCGTCATCGGTGGAGGGGTCAGCGGGCTCGCCACCGCCTGTCTTCTTGCCCGGGACGGACATCAAGTGACGGTTCTCGAGAAGAACAGCGAACTCGGTGGAAGAGCAGGGGCATGGGAACAGGACGGATTCACCTTTGACACCGGTCCCTCCTGGTACCTCATGCCCGAGGTCTTCGAACACTTCTATCGCATGATGGGCACGACAACGGCGGAACACCTCGACCTGGTGCCACTTCAACCCGGCTACCGCATTTATGGCGAGCCAGAAGGGCGAGAGGCAGAGCGTCCTATTGATGTGCGTTCAGGGGCGGACGCGGCTGCAACGCTGTTCGAGAGCCGTGAACGCGGGGGAGGCGACCGAGTTCGCAGGTATCTTGCGTCTGCGACCAGGACCTATCACGCGGCGGTGAGCTCGTTCCTCTACAACCCGTTCTCTTCATGGCGAGACTTCCTGTCGGCGAAGGTGCTCACCTCCGTGCCCGCCGTTCTCCCGCTGCTCACGCGTTCGCTGTGGACGTTCATCGCGCGCCGTTTCGATGACGTGCGCCTGCGCCAGATCCTCGGCTACCCTGCGGTGTTCCTCGGCACATCGCCGTTTGACGCACCCGCGCTGTACCAACTGATGAGTCACATGGACCTGGTGGATGGGGTCAAGTACCCGCTCGGCGGATTCCGAAGTTTCGTCACCTCTCTCGTCGAGATCGCACGTGAGAACAACGTCGAACTCCTCACCGACAGCGATGTCCTCGCCATCACCAGTGAGAACGGCTCCGTTCGCTCAGTCGATTTCGAGCGAGACGGTCGGGTACGGCGGCTCGACGCCGACATCATCGTTTCGGCGATCGACGAGCACCACACCGAGACGGTGCTGCTCAGGAAAGCCGACCGCTCCTACGGGCCTAATCGGTGGGACAAGCAGGTCTCCAGTCCGAGCGCCGTGCTCATCATGCTGGGTGTCGAAGGGCCACTGCCGGAACTGCTGCATCACACCCTGTTCTTCTCCAACGACTGGCATGACAACTTCGACGCGATCTTCGGAACGTCGACGCGTATTCCGGAGGCACCGTCACTGTATGTCTGCAAGCCGAGCGCGACCGACGACGAGGTGGCCCCGGATGGCCATGAGAACCTGTTCGTGCTCATTCCGCTGCCGGCAGACACTGCCATCGGGCATGGAGGAGCTGGCTCCGCTGGCGATGAGTTGGTGACTGCGGTCGCTGACCGTGCGATCGACCAGATCGCTACGTGGGCGGGCATTCCCGATCTGGCATCGCGCGTCGTCGTGCGACGTACCGTGGGTCCTGCGGACTTCGCCGAGCAGTTCAACACGTTCCGAGGGAGCGCCCTCGGGCCTGCCCACACACTGGGTCAGAGTGCGTTCTTCCGCGGCGTGACTCGTTCCCGTCGGGTTGATGGCCTCTTCTACACAGGTGCGACCTCCGTGCCGGGAGTCGGGCTGCCGATGTGTCTCATCAGTGCAGAACTGGTCCTCAAGCACGTGCGAGGCGACCACTCGCCAGGACCACTGGAGGAGTCATGAGTG
The DNA here is from genome assembly GCF_059445345.1 of Microbacterium sp. Y355. NCBI lineage: Bacteria > Bacillati > Actinomycetota > Actinomycetes > Micrococcales > Microbacteriaceae > Microbacterium > Microbacterium sp. Y355. The sequence continues at coordinate 506,986 of NZ_JCAIUD010000001.1, forward strand.
GTGTCTATGCGGCATCGCTGCTTGTCAGCGCAGTGTGTCTTGTGCTGCTTGACCTGCGCTTCGCGCTCGTGTTCCGCCGTAGTCCGCTGATCGGGGGAGTGGCGCTCGTCATCGGCGTCATTTTCTTCATTGCATGGGATGCCGTGGGCATCGGTCTCGGAGTGTTCCGGCATCTCGATTCACGATGGGCAACCGGCATTCTTCTTGCGCCGGATTTCCCGGTCGAAGAACTCCTTTTCTTGGGGTTTCTCTGCTACCTCACGCTCATTCTGATGAGCGGCTGGCAACGCTGGCGAGAGAGGGAGGACAACCGATGACATATCTGGTCATGTCGCTGCCCTTCGTCGGCACAGCACTCATCGTCTTCGCTGTCGGTGTCGTTCATGCGGGGCGGCGAGGAACCGTAACGCGGTACTTCTCCTCGTGGGCGGTGACAACGGCCGCGCTCCTGGTGCTGACTGCCGTGTTCGACAACGTGATGATGGCGGCCGGATTCTTCGATTACGGCGCCGATGAGATCTCCGGCATCCGGTTTGGTCTCATGCCAGTAGAGGACTTTCTCTATCCGATTGCCGGCGCTCTGCTGATCGCCGGAGTCTGGCAGCTGTTCGGCGGAGCACAAGAGAGGAGAGCTGGCACCGATGTCTGATGGCTCATCCATGATTCGCACGTTACTCACCGCCTCACGGCCGCTGAGCTGGATCAACACGGCGTACCCATTCGCCGCCGTCTACTTTCTGACGACCGGGAGGATCGACGTGTCGTTGGTGGTCGGCACCATCTTCTTCCTCGTGCCGTACAACTTGGCGATGTACGGCGTGAACGACGTGTTCGACTACGAGTCAGACCTGGCGAATCCCCGAAAAGGCGGCGCTGAGGGCGCGAAGCTGCCACCCCGACTACACCGGGCGACTCTCGTCGCTTCCTCGGTGCTCGTTTTGCCATTTGTTATCACCCTCGTGGTCCTCGGTTCTGATCGACCGATCTCCTGGCTCATCTTGGCCGTAAGCCTCTTCGCTGTCCTCGCGTACTCGGTGCCCGGACTGCGATTCAAGGAAATCCCGGTGCTCGATTCGATCACCTCGAGTACCCACTTCGTCACCCCGGCGCTTTACGCGCTCGCGCTCGCGGGGACGACCATCACCCCCGCGATTGTCGTGACCATGGTCGCGTTCTTCTGTTGGGGCATGGCAAGTCATGCGTTCGGCGCTGTGCAGGACATCGTGCCTGACCGCGAGGCAGGCATCGGCTCCATCGCCACCGCCCTCGGCGCCATGACGACCGTCAGAATCGCGGTGGTGCTGTGGACTGCCGCCGGAATCCTCATGCTCTTCACGCCATGGCCAGCGAACCTGGCCGCGCTGGCCGCGCTACCGTACATCGTCAGCGCCGCACCATATCTGCGCATAGATGATGCGCAATCGGGAACGGCGAACCGCGCCTGGCGCCGCTTTCTCGGCATCAACTATGCAGTGGGATTCGCAATCACCTTGCTACTCATCGTCTGCGCGATGGAAGGACTTTTTTCATGACCCATGTGCTTGTCACTGGCGCGACCGGGTATATCGGTGGACGTCTGGTTCCCCAGCTACTTGACGCCGGCCATGAGGTGAGCGTGTACGTTCGTGCCCCGTGGAAGCTGCGAGATGTCCCGTGGCGGGAACGGGTAAGTGTATTCAAAGGCGACCTTTCGGATCCAGTCGCGACCCGTCGAGCAATGAACGGCGTGGACGTTGCGTTCTATCTCGTGCACTCGATGAGTGCCGGGCGTGACTTCGTGACCGCCGAGAAAGAGGCCGCGCAGGTCTTCGCTGATGCCGCTTCCGCGGCGGAGGTCGGAAGAATCGTTTACCTTGGCGGTCTGCACCCCGACAACGTCACGCTGTCGAAACACCTCGCGTCGCGAGCAGCAGTCGGCCAGGTCTTTCTAGGATGCGCTGTGCCCGCCGTCGTGTTCCAGGCGGGCATCGTGATCGGATCCGGTTCGGCGTCGTTCGAGATGATTCGCCATCTCACCGAGGTTCTTCCGTACATGCCCGCGCCGCGCTGGGTGCGCAACCATGTGCAGCCCATAGCCATCCGCGACGTGCTCCGTTACCTGGTGCAGGCCGTCTCGATCGAAGAAGAACTCAACCGAACCTTCGATATCGGCGGCCCAGACATCCTGCGCTATGGGCAGATGATGAATGGATATGCAGTCGAAGCCGGGCTTCCTCAACGACACATCGCATCGCTACCCGTGCTCACGCCGTGGCTTGCATCTCAGTGGGTGAGCCTGGTCAGCCCTGTTCCTCGCCAGATTGCTGTGCCGATCATCGCATCCCTTCAGAACGACTGCGTCGTTGAGGAAACCGACATCGACAAGTACATCCCGCTGCCTGAGGAAGGACTCCTCCCATATCGGACATCAGTGCGTCTGGCACTCACTCGTGAAGCTGAGGGCCAAGTCGAAACGAGCTGGCAGAGCGCCACCGTCCCTGGGGCACCGAGCGATCCATTGCCGAGTGATCCGGAATGGGCGGGCCACACCGTCTTCACTGACCTGCGCGAGCGTGAGAGCACCGCATCCACAGACGCCGTATGGGACGTGATCGAAGCAATCGGCGGAGAGAAGGGATGGCATTCCTTCCCACTGGCATGGGCGGCACGCGGCTGGATCGACCGGATCGTCGGCGGAGTCGGCATGCGTCGTGGCAGACGACATCCGTCGCGGGTGAACAGCGGTGACGTGATCGATGTGTGGCGGGTTGAGTCCATCGATCGAGGACGCATGCTGCGTCTGAGGGCCGAGATGCGGATGCCTGGTCGCGGCTGGCTCGAGCTGGGAGTGGAGCCGACCGAGAACGGAAGTCGTTACCGCCAGCGCGCCGTGTACTTCCCGAAGGGGCTCACCGGCCGGTTGTACTGGGCCGTGTTACTACCGTTCCACGGCATCATCTTCAATGGCATGGCCGCCAGCATCTTGCGGGACGCCGAGCAGACGATGGTGGATGCAACATGAGGCTGTGGTCGATGCATCCACGGTACTTCGACCGCCAAGCGCTTACAGCGTGCTGGCGCGAAGGGCTCCTCGCCCAAGCGGTGATCACTGAACCGGGCCGAGGCTACTCTCACCATCCTCAATTGCGGCGCTTCCAACAAACGGATAATCCGCGAGCAGCGATCGGAGACTACCTCGGCGCCATCGTCGACGAGGCAGACGCGCGTGGGTATCACTTCGCCAGAGAAAAGATTCGAACTGTGGGTGCTGAAGCACGGCTGACCGTCAACGACGCGCAGCTCACGTACGAGTGGACGCATCTTCTCACCAAACTGCGACTACGCAGCCCCTCCGTATGGGAACGCTGGCAGAGCATCGCGTTCCCCGACCCACATCCGAGTTTCATCGTCATCGACGGGTCAATCGCAGACTGGGAGAAAGTCGATGCCCGCCCCACTACCGCGCAGTCTCACAGTCTGAGAAAAGCCAGTGATCTGGAGGAATCATCACCATGAGCAACACACCTGACCGTCGCGACACGAAACCGCCCGCTGCTTCGCGTGTGCATCTGGAAGCCGGCTCTCTCGTTCCAGGCGCCACAGAGGCGACGCGGAGCGGTCCAGAACACGCCACCCAGCCGATGAGCTACGACGCGGTTCTCCTCTCCGGATTCGGTGGCCCCGAAGGACAAGACGATGTTCTACCGTTCTTGCGGAACGTCACGCGCGGGCGAGGTATCCCCGATGAGCGGCTCGAAGAAGTCGCACACCACTATCGGCAGTTCGGCGGGGTCAGCCCCATCAACGAACAAAACCGCGAACTCAAGCGGGCGCTCCAAGATGCGCTGTCACAGGCAGGTCTTGACCTCCCTGTTTACTGGGGCAACCGTAACTGGGCTCCCTATCTCGACGAGGCACTCGCGCAAGCTGCACGGGACGGCGTCAGGACGATGATCGCGATTCCGACAAGCGCGTACTCGTCGTACTCCTCGTGTCGTCAGTACCGTGAGGACTGGGCCGATGCCCTGGAGGCCACCGGACTGCAACGGACCCTCCAGATCGACAAGGTTCGGCAGTTCTTCTCACACCCGGGCTTCATCCAGCCCTTCATCGACGGGGTGCGCGAAGGCGTGGCTGAAGCGGTGCGGGAGGGTCACGACTTCTCGCGAATCGAAGTGCTGTTCTCCACGCACAGCATCCCGACGGACGATGCGGCTCGATCCGGCGCTGGCCTTTTCGCCGACGTCGATGGGGGAGGCTACGCCGCGCAACACCTCGCTGTCGCTGAGGAGGTCATCGCCAAAGCTGCTCCGGGGATCTCCTGGCAGCTCGTCTACCAGTCGCGATCCGGCCCGCCGTCGCAGCCTTGGCTCGAGCCCGACATCAACGATGCACTCGAAGCGCTCGAAGGACGCACCGCGGTGTTGATCGTCCCCGTGGGGTTCGTCAGCGACCATATGGAGGTCATGTGGGATCTCGACACGGAGGCTCGCGAAACGGCGGCCCGGCTCGGACTGTGGGTTACGCGCACCCCCACACCTGGCACGAACCCTGCGTTTGTGCAGGCGCTCGTTGATCTCGTGCAGGAAAGAGTCTCTGGGCGCCCTGCACAGCAGCGCGCCAACTCCACCAACATCGGGCCTTGGTTCGACGTGTGTCGTCCCGGCTGCTGTGAAAACCCCCGGCTCGGCTTCAAACCAGCGATTGCCGGGTTGCAACCGTAGGGCACGTGCGAATTCAGTGATCAGTCGGCGACAGCACGCTTTTCGCGCGCCCAGCGTACGGGCGTGTGTGGGCCGTCCCAGACCTGGATGACGCCCCACAATGCGGCGGTGATCGGAACGGCGAGCACTGCGCCCACAATTCCTCCGAGCACTGTTCCGACGGTCAAGGCGACCAGGATGACGAAGGCATGCAACTTCATGGATCTTCCCATCAAGACGGGCTGCAGGAAGTTGCCTTCGAGCTGGTTGACGAGCACGACGACTCCGACGACGACGAGCGCGTTCACCCAGCCGTTGGCGACCAATGCCACCAGTGCCGCGAGGATTCCTGCGACGGTGGCGCCGACGATGGGGATGAAAGCAAGGAGGAAGACCAGAACGGCAAGCGGCAGCGCGAGCGGCACCTGCAAGATGAGCAGACCGATCAGGATGCCGATGGCGTCGACGGCCGCGACCGTCGCGGTGCCGCGCACATAGGAGCCAAGGGTGCTCACGGTTTTGTCGCCGATTCGGCGTGCCCGCTGGTAGTTCTGACCGTGAAACGGGCGCAGCAGGAACTCCCACATCTGCGGTCCGTCCTTGAGGAAGAAGAACAGGATCGTCACCATGAGAACCGCTCCGGTGACGAAGCTGGCGACGGCGCCGACGCCGGCGATCGCTCCGGATCCGAACTGTGCACTTGTGACGAAGTCGGTGAGGGTGTTGATCCACTCATCGATCTGCTCGGGTTTGAGGAAGTCGAACGGCAACGTCTTGCCCCAAGTGATCAGATGCTGGACGCCTTCCTCCGCCTGGGAGTACAGATCATCCCACTGATCGCGAACGGCCCACACGATCAACCAGCCGAGCGCGCTGAGGATTATGACGATCCCGAGAAGTGTCATCATGGTCGCCAGCAGCGACGGAACTCCGCGCCGTCGCAGCCAATTCATTACCGGGTTGAACGCGCAGGCGAGGATCAGCGCGATCATGACGGGGATTGCGACGAGGGTGATCTGTTGGATGGCGAAGATGATCGCGGCCGCGACGGCGACGACAACGATGATCTGAACTGAGCGGATGCCGAGACGTCCAAAGCCGTCAGCCCAAAGACTCCACGGCGCGCGGGACGCCTTCAGTTCAACCTCTGGCATCTGCAATTGCACCCGTTGCGGGTCGTTTCTGAACAGTCCCATGGGAACGAGGCTAACCCGATGTCACCTGGATCAAAGGAATCTGACGGCGCCGAGTCGCGCCGAGATGTGAGATGATTGAGGAGTTCACGCGTCGTCCCTTCTAGACGAACGTGTTCGCCGCTCCCGGGGGCTTCCACCCTTCGGGAGCACTTTTCGTTAACGGGGCCCATTCAAGGCGGGTAATCTGGGGAACGACCTTATGGAGTGATCTGTGCCTGAAAATGCCCAGCCGAATGACGGCTTCGCCCTGTTCTCTGATCGATCCGTTGTCGCCATGCGCGTCAATGGCGAGCTGAAGGATCTCGCAGTCACTGTGACTGAGACCGACGACGTCGAACCGGTCACGATTGACAGCGAAGACGGACTGGCGATTCTGCGTCACTCCACGGCACACGTGCTCGCCCAGGCGGTGCAGCGGATCAACCCACAAGCGAACCTCGGTATCGGCCCGCCGATCACTGACGGCTTCTATTACGACTTCGGCGTCGACACTCCATTCACGCCGGAAGACGTCAAAGCGATCTCGAAGGAGATGCAGCGCATCATCCGCGAGGGGCAGCGCTTCACCCGCCGTGTCGTCACCGATGACGAGGCACGGGCAGAGCTTGCCGATGAACCGTTCAAGCTGGAGCTGATCGGACTCAAGGGCAGCAACAGCGAAGCCGCCGAAGGTGCATCCGTCGAGGTCGGCGCCGGCGAGCTGACGATCTACGACAACGTCAGCAAGGACGGCGAGGTCATCTGGAAGGATCTCTGCCGAGGACCGCACCTGCCGAGCACTCGCATGATCGGCAACGGCTGGGATCTCACCCGCATCGCCGCGGCCTACTGGCGCGGCAGCGAGAAGAACCCGCAGTTGCAGCGCATCTATGGAACGGCCTGGCCGACCAAGGACGAACTGCGCGAGTACAAGGACCGCATCGCAGAGGCCGAGCGTCGCGATCACCGCAAGCTCGGTGTCGAGATGGACCTCTTCTCCTTCCCGGACGAAATCGGTTCTGGCCTTGCCGTCTTCCATCCCAAGGGCGGCATCATCCGCTACGAGATCGAAGAGAACCTCCGTCGCCACCTGCTGCGCAACGGCTACGACGTCGTCAACAGCCCGCACATCACCAAGAAGGATCTGTTCGAGACTTCCGGTCACCTGCAGACCTACGCGGACGGCATGTTCCCGCCGATGCACCTCGACGAGGTCACCGACGAGGACGGCAACATCACGAAGCAGGGCCAGGACTACTACCTGAAGCCCATGAACTGCCCGTTCCACAACCTCATTTACCGCTCCCGTGGTCGCTCCTACCGCGAGCTTCCGTTGCGCCTCGCTGAGTTCGGGACCGTGTACCGCTACGAGAAGAGCGGCACGCTGTCCGGACTCACTCGAGTGCGTGGTCTCACCCAGGATGACGCGCACATCTACGTCGCCCAGGATCAGGTACAAGAAGAGCTCACCACGAACCTCAATCTTGTGCTCGATCTGCTGCGCGATTACGGTCTGAACGACTTCTACCTCGAGCTGTCCACAAATGAAGAGGGCAATCCGAAGTTCCTCGGCGATCCAGAGCAATGGACCAGCGCCATTGAGTCGCTGCGTGAGGTCGCTGTGGCATCCGGACTCGAGCTTGTCTCCGACCCGGGTGGCGCTGCTTTCTACGGCCCAAAGATCTCGGTGCAGGCGCGCGACGCCATTGGCCGTACCTGGCAGATGTCGACCATTCAGCTCGACTTCAACCAGCCTGAGCGCTTCGAGCTCGAGTACACCGGCTCTGACGGGCAGAGGCACCGGCCCGTCATGATTCACCGCGCGCTGCTGGGTTCAGTCGAACGGTTCTTCGCGATCCTGCTCGAGCACTACGCCGGCGACTTCCCCGTGTGGCTCGCCCCGATGCAGGTGGTCGGCGTGCCCGTCGCAGAACAGTATGGCGATTACCTGAACGGCGTCATCGCGCAACTGCGTTCCGGCGACGTACGCGCTGAGGTCGACCACTCTGACGATCGCATGCAGAAGAAGATCCGCAACCACACCACCTCGAAGGTGCCGTTGATCCTCATCGCTGGAGAGAAGGATCAAGAAGCCGGTACCGTCTCGTTCCGCTTCCGTGATGGCACCCAGCAGAACGGCGTTCCCATCGCGGATGCCGTGGCTCGCATTCGAGCGGCGATCGATTCGCACGCACTCGTGCACACTGCGGAGGATCTGGCGTGACCGACGGGGATGCTGTCGAGGATGCCGCGCATCTTGCCGGTGTCCCTGACGACTTCCAGCGACTGTGGACTCCGCACCGGATGGCGTACATCCAGGCGGGGCCCGAGCCGCTGCGTGAGGAGTGCCCGTTCTGTGAGGCGCCGAAGCACCCAGATGCGGAACGCCTCATCGTCGCGCGCGGCGAGACCGCGTACGTGCTGCTGAACCTGTTCCCGTACAACTCGGGCCACCTGCTTGTCTGCCCGTATCGCCACATCGCGACCTACGACCAGGCGACGCCGCAGGAGGTCGCCGAGATCGGCGAGCTCACTCAGATCGGGATGCGTGTGCTCCGAGAAGTCTCGAACTGCGACGGTTTCAACTTGGGCATGAACCAGGGTGCAGTTGCCGGAGCAGGCGTCGACGGGCATCTGCACCAGCACATTGTGCCGCGCTGGCAGTCGGATGCGAACTTCTTCCCGATCATCGCCAAGACGAAGGCGCTGCCGCAGCTGCTCGGAGAAGTGCGTGAGGCCGTCGCGAATGCCTGGCCAGCGCCTGCCGTCAGCTAGATCGGGCCTAGCGAACCTGCCGGGCTGTGAACTGCAACTTCGGGTGCGCGTATGATTCCTGCGCCTCGATGAGCTTCAGCTCACGGTCTCCAGAATCCAGCGTCAGCTGCAGCAAATCGAATACGCTCGATGCCGTGCGCTCGAGCGCAATCTTCGCGCTGCCCGTCTCGACGTAGTGTGCGGTGAACAGAGCTGCGGTGACGTCGCCTGAGCCGTTGGCTTTCATCGGCAGGTACGGAGTCTGTACGATCCACGCACCGTCATCGTCAGCTGCGAGCATCTCGATCGTGCCCGCTTCGCGGTCGGGGCGCTCCACGCTCGTAACGAGCACCGTTGACGGCCCCATCGCGCGTGCCACATCAACTGAGGCGAGCGTTGATTCGAGGGTGTCGGGTTCGGTGCCGGTGAGGAATCCGAGCTCGAACTGGTTCGGCGTGATGATGTCGGCTACTGGCACAACGCGCTCGCGCAGCAGCAGAGGAATCGCCGGCGCGACAAAGCATCCGGATTTCGCATTGCCCATCACCGGATCGCACGCATACAGTGCCTTCGGGTTTGCCGCCTTGACCCGCGCGACGGCGTCGATGATCACATCACCGATGCCCTCGCCGCCCTGATAGCCGGAGAGAATCGCATCCACTTCGCCGAACATGCCGCGTTCTTCGATGCCGGTGATGACATCCGCCACATCGGCGGGAGGGATCAGGGGCCCGCGCCACGACCCGTAGCCGGTGTGGTTGGAGAAGTTCACCGTGTTGACGGGAATCACATCGACGCCGATGCGCTGGAGCGGAAAGACAGCGGCGGAGTTGCCCACGTGGCCGTAGGCGACAGCTGACTGGATCGAGAGGATCTTCATCCCTCGATCTTCTCACTGCTGCGGGCTGCGCTCGTGCACATCACCGCACCGCCGCCGCGATATCCGTGACCAGCTGCTCGGCATCCTCGGGCGAGAGATCGTGCACGGTGAGCCTCAGGTGGTGCGATGGCGTATCCCGATCCGACAGCGAGAATCCGTCGCCGGTGCGCACCAACCAGCCGCGCCGCATGAGACGCTCCGACACTGTCTGCGCGTGGATCGGGAGTTCGACCCAGAGATTCATGCCGTCGGCGTAGTGGGTGCTGATCCCGTGCGCCCTGAGCCGCCCGGCGAAGTCGGCATTGCGTTCGGCGTAGTGCCCGCCCGCGGCGCGAATCGAGGCGCGAACCTCGCTGTCGCTCAGCAAGCCCAACGCCAGGCGCTGCAGCAGATGGCTCACCCAGGTCGTCCCTGGGCTCAATCGCATCGCGAGGCGTTCGGCGGTCTCGGTGTCGGTGGCCGCAACGGCAAGACACATGTCAGGGCCGAGGAACTTCGACACTGAACGCAGCAGCGCAAATCTCTTGTGCTCCGGGCCGATCAGGCTCTCGTATGGCTGTGCGGACAGCATCGAGAAGTGATCATCTTCGATGATCAAGACGTACGGATGCTCCGCCAGGACGGCGCGCAATGCGACAGCCCGTTCGGGGGAGAGGCTCGCACCCGTCGGGTTCTGCGCCCGGGGCGTACAGATCACTGCCCGGACTCCTGCATCCAGCGCTGCGCGCAGACCTTCGACCGTCATCCCCTCATCATCGACGGGAACGGGAACCGCCCGATAGCCACCGAGACGCACAGTGTGGATGCTGGCAAGGAAACACGGATCCTCAAGAGCTACCGCGTCGTCGCGGGTCAGCGCCTGCGCGAGCAGTCGTTCTACCGCATCCACCGCACCGCTGGTGATAGTGATGCGGAAATCCGCCGACTGCAGATCAGGGGAGACCCACGCGCGTGCCCAAGCGTCGAGCGCCGGATCGATGACGGGCTCGCCATAGAGCACGGGGCGACCAGTCACGCTCGCCAGCACAGGGGTCGGGTCGGGGATGAGGCGTGGATCGGGGTTTCCGGTGCCGACATCGCGCAGAACAGTGTCGGCGGCATAGCCCTCCTGGGCGACCGTGTCGTGTTCGACGAGCATGGTGCCTGCCCGCCCTCGGCTGACCACGAGACCCGCCTGCGCGAGTTGGCGGTAGGCGGCGACTGTGGTGTTGCGGTTGACGCCGAGACGTGTTGCGAGCTCGCGGACAGGCGGCAGAACGGTACCGGGGCGCAAGACGCCGCGCTCGCGTAACTCACGCACGCTCATAGCAATATCGGCGGCCGTCGTGCCAGTGATCTCGTCGTTCATGTCACCCCTCGACATCCGAGTCTAGGGGCTGCCAACATGGTGCTATCTTTTGGCATAGATCAATGTTGATGTTTGGATACCCGAAAGGACCAGCTCATGGCTGCAGACCAGAATTCCTCCACCGGATCGGCGCGCGTCAAGCGCGGCCTCGCCGAGATGCTGAAGGGCGGCGTCATCATGGACGTGGTCACGGCAGAGCAGGCCAAGATCGCTGAGGATGCCGGTGCCGTCGCAGTCATGGCGCTGGAGCGGGTGCCGGCAGACATCCGCGCTCAGGGTGGCGTCTCGCGAATGAGTGACCCTGACATGATCGACAGCATCATCGCGACGGTCTCGATCCCGGTGATGGCCAAAGCCCGCATCGGCCACTTCGTCGAGGCGCAGATTCTCCAGGAGCTCGGCGTCGACTACATCGACGAGTCCGAAGTACTTTCACCTGCCGACTATGTGAACCACATCGACAAGTGGGGCTACACCGTCCCATTCGTCTGCGGTGCCACCAACCTCGGCGAGGCGCTGCGCCGCATCAACGAGGGCGCAGCGATGATCCGCTCCAAGGGTGAGGCGGGCACGGGGGATGTGTCTGAGGCGACGAAGCACATCCGCACGATCACCAGTGAGATCAACGTTCTGCGTTCGAAGACGAAGGACGAACTCTACGTCGCGGCCAAAGAGTTGCAGGCACCATACGAACTGGTCGCCGAGATCGCGGAGACGGGCAAGCTGCCTGTGGTCCTCTTCGTCGCCGGCGGAGTCGCGACTCCCGCAGACGCCGCGATGATGATGCAGCTCGGTGCCGACGGCGTCTTCGTCGGCTCTGGCATCTTCAAATCCGGAAACCCTGCCGAGCGTGCCGCGGCAATCGTGAAGGCGACGACCTTCTACGACGATGCCAAGGTCGTCGCTGAGGTGTCCCGCGGCCTGGGCGAAGCGATGGTCGGGATCAACGTCAGCGACCTGCCCGCGCCGCACCGCCTCGCAGAGCGTGGCTGGTAAGCCCCGGGTCGGCGTCCTCGCGCTGCAGGGCGACGTGCGCGAGCATGCCGCCCTGCTCGCGGAACTTGGTGCCGACGTCTCGCTCGTCCGGCGCCCTGGCGAGCTCGCAGCCGTTGACGGGCTGGTAATCCCCGGTGGGGAGTCCAGTGTCATCGACAAGCTGTCAAGGATCTTCGGGATGCAGGCGCCCGTCCGCGACGCGATCGCCGGAGGAATGCCCGTCCTCGGTACGTGCGCGGGGCTGATCATGCTCGCGGACTCAGTCGTGGACGCGATCGACGGGCAGGAGTCATTCGGCGGGCTCGACGTGGTCGTGCGCCGCAACGCCTTCGGCCGGCAGGTCGAATCATTCGAGGCGGAGCTCGATGTTCCGGTGCTCGGTGCTCGACCGGTGAAGGCCGCCTTCATCCGCGGTCCGGTCGTCGAAACCGTCGGATCGGCTGCAGTGGTCCTCGCCGCGTTGCCGGATGGACGTGTCGTCGCCGTCGAACAGGGGAACCTGCTCGGCCTCAGCTTCCACCCCGAGATCACGGGCGAGAAGCGTTTCCACGAACGGTTCCTCGACCGGGTCGGCGCGCGCCGCTGATCTCAGCTTCAGAGCAGCCTGTCGAGCCAGCGCAGCGCCGGTACTGCTTGCGAGCGTTGGAAAGCGCGCAATCCCGGCAGCTGCGGGATCTCGGGCTGCGCCTGACTGAACCAGAGGAATGACGCGAAGCCGGAGATCACGGGAAGCATCGCCTCCGATGCAGGGGCACCGTGCTCCTCGAAGATCGACCAGGCGTCCTCGCACGACGGGCCGGCGGTCGCTTCGATGCTGGGCAGCAGTAAAGGCAGGTCGATCCATGCCGCCCCTCGCCGCGCATGCGGCCAGTCCAGCAGCTGTGCGCGTCCATCCGTGATCATGATGTTGTCTGCTCGTACGTCGTTGTGCACGATCGCGTCGCCACTGACTGCGGCGGGGAAGCGGCGCTCGAGGTTGTGCAGTTCCGGCATCCGTTCCTGCAGCCGTGCGGGGAGACCGCCGAGAATTCGATCGTCTTCAGAGATCTCTCGCCAACGTGTGAATCCGGGCACAGAGCGGTGCTCGGTGCGTGTCATCGTGATGGGCGCGGCACTCGTTGCGAGGTGTCGCAGACTTCTCGCTATCGCGTGCAGATCATCCGAACGCCACGGACTTCCTGGATGCCGGCCTTCAATCACCTCGAGCACCAGAGCGGCTCCTGTCTCGTCGTCGACGACTGCGCGCACCCGCGGCAAGATCGCGGAGGGCAGCACCGCCATGCTCGTGATCTCGTCACGGAGAAAACGGAGCGAATCAGGGTGCCAATCGGCGGCGCACGCCTTCACGAAGGCGCGTCCGGAGGTCGTCGTCACGACGCCGGTGTAGCCGGCGCTGAATCCGCCATGAGCGCGGGCATCGCCGACGAATTCACCGCCGATGGCGGCGAGGATGCGCGCGCGCAGGAGCACCGGAAGCGTCGTCCAGTCCGGGCGCAGCCGGTCGGCGCCTGCGTTCATCGCACGACCGTCTACCGCGAAACCAGTCGGCGGACCGCCGCCACCGTGCGCTCGACGTCTTCGTCGCTCGTCACCCAGGACGACATCGAGCAGCGAATCGCCGCTTGCCCTCGCCACACGGCACCGGTCATCGCTGCGGTGCCATCCGCGAGGATCGCCTCGCCGAGGGAGCGCGTCTCGGCATCTGATCCGGTGCGGAACATGACCTGGGTGTAGTCCACGTCGTTGACGACCTCGATCTCGTCGATCGACGAGAGGCCGGTGGCCATGGCGACGGCGTTGTCATGCAGGCGGTCGATCAGGGCAGCGATGCCCGACGTGCCCAAGCTCCGCATCGCTGCCCACGCGGGTACGCCGCGCCCGCGTCGGGAGAGCTCAGGCGTGACGTCCCACGGGTCGAGACCGGAGTAGATGAGATAGTCGCCGCCGGTCCGGAATGCCGCGATCGAGTCTGCCGGATCACGAACGATCGCCATGCCGCAGTCGTAGGGCACATTCAGCGTCTTGTGTGCATCCGTCGCCCAGGAATCCGCCTGCTCCATCCCTGCTGTGAGATGACGCAGCGCTCCGGACGCAGCAGCCCAGAGGCCGAACGCACCGTCGACATGCACCCAGGCCCCGTGTCGTTTCGCGATCGGGATCAGCTCGCGGAAGTCGTCGAACGCACCGGTGTGCACCTCTCCCGCCTGGAGACAGACGATCAGCGGACCGTCCGCGGCAGCGAGCACCTGCTCCAGAGCCTCGGCCCGCATCCGCCCCTGATCGTCGGAATCGACGACCGTCAGCTCTGTCCGCCCGATCCCGAGAAAGCGCGCCGCACGATCGATCGAGCCATGCCTGTCAGCGCCGACGACGAAGCGCAGCGCAGGCGCACCGCGGAGACCACTCTCGGAGACATCCCATCCCTCGCGTGCCAGCACCGACTGGCGGGCCGAGGCGAGACACGTGAAGTTCGCGATCTGTCCGCCAGTTACGAAGCCGACGCTGGCGGATGCGGGAAGGCCAAACAGCTCGAGCATCCACTGACCGGCGACGCGTTCCATCGCGACGGTGGCGGGAGTCAGCGTGGAGGAGCCCGAGTTCTGGTCCCACGCGGACACGAGCCAGTCAGCGGCCAGGGCGGCGGGATGCGTGGACCCGATCACAAAGCCGAAGAAGCGGCCGCCGGGGATCGCGACGAGCCCGGGGTCGGCACGCTCGGCGATCTCCTCGATCACCGTGGCCGGATCGATGCCGTCCGCTGCGAGCGGCCCGCCGAAGGCGGCGAGCATGTCGTCGAGGTTCGCGCGTGGCCACACTGGTCGCTCGTTGACAGATCCGAGAAATGCTGATGCCGCGCGATGAGCCGCTTCGAGTGCGCGGGCAGTGTCGTCGATGCCGCTGTCGTCCATGAGTCAGGACTACACCCGTCAGGCTCCTGGCGCCAGGTCTCGTCGCGTGCGACCTGTCAGGCTACGCAGCGGGGACCCGGTTAGTTAGACTGGATGACGCCCTGCGATGGCAGCCGGGCGGAAACACGAGCGGAGATATATGTCCGGGCATTCCAAGTGGGCGACGACGAAGCACAAGAAGGCCGTCATCGACTCCAGGCGCGCGAAGTCGTGGGCCAAGCTCATCAAGAACATTGAAGTGGCGGCGAAGCTGGGCGGCGCCGACATGCAAGGCAACCCGACGCTGTTCGATGCCGTTCTCAAGGCCAAGAAGATGTCGGTCCCCAAGGACAACATCGACCGCGCGGTGAAGCGAGGCGCTGGCATCGGTGGCCAGGCCGTCGAGTACACCTCAATCATGTACGAGGGCTACGGTCCGAACGGTGTCGCACTCATGATCGAGTGTCTAACCGACAACAAGAACCGTGCCGCGGCCGAGGTGCGCACCACTCTCAGCCGCAACGGTGGCAACCTCGCCGACCCCGGCAGCGTGGCGTACAACTTCACGCGCAAGGGCATCATCGTGGTGAGTGGCGATGGCACCTCTGAGGATGATGTCATGATGGCTGCTTTGGAGGCAGGTGCCGAGGAGATCGAACCTCACGCCGACGGCTTCGAAGTCACCACCGAGCCCGCCGACCTGGTTGCGGTTCGCTCCGCGCTGGTCGACGCAGGCATCGAGTACGAATCTGCCGATATCGAGTTCGTGCCGAATGTGAAGGTCGAGGTCGACGCCGATACTGCACGCAAGATCTTCCGCCTCATCGATGCCCTCGAGGAGAGCGAAGACGTTCAGAATATCTACAGCAACTTCGACCTCACAGCAGAGGTGCACGCTGAGCTTGAGAGCGACGAGTCAGACGAGTAAGGCGCGCCGCCTCCGCCGTCACTCTCCTGGCGCTTAGCCTGGGGGAGTGGCGGCTTCCTCTTTGCGTGTGCTGGGCATCGACCCCGGACTCACCCGGTGCGGTGTCGGTGTCGTCGACGTCGATCGCGCCAGGCGGGGAACTCTCGTGCACGTCGGTGTGATCCAGACGCCTCCTGATGCTCCCATCGGCGAACGCCTCGCGGCCGTGGCCGCTGGCATCCGCGCAGTCCTCGAAGAACACCAACCGGACGCCGTGGCTGTCGAGCGTGTCTTCGCACAGCACAACAGCCATACCGTCATGGGCACGGCTCAGGCAAGCGGTGTCGCGTTGCTGATCGCCGCAGAAGCAGGCCTACCGGCCGCGACGCACACGCCCAGCGAGGTGAAAGCTGCCGTTACCGGCTACGGCTCGGCCGACAAGAAGCAGGTGCAGGCGATGATCGCACGCATCCTGCGCCTTGATGCGCCCCCGCAGCCTGCCGACGCCGCGGATGCGTTGGCGATCGCGCTGTGTCACGCGTGGCGGCGTGGCGGTGCATCTCCGGGTACCAAGGAAACGCTGACGCCCGCACAGCGCGCGTGGGCCGATGCTGAGCGTGTCGCTCGAACATACATACGATCGGGCTCGTAGGCTGAGAGGATGATCTCCTCACTGCACGGGACCGTGCTCTCCGTCGGCGCCGATCATGTCGTGATCGAAGTCGGGGGCGTCGGCTTCTTCGTGTTCGTCCCTGGCGATGTTGCACACACCGCGCGAGCGGGCGAGCAGTTGCGACTGCACACCAGTCTCATCGTCCGCGAAGACGCGCTCACCCTGTTTGGCTTCGCCGAATCCGTGCAACTCGAGGTCTTCTCGCTGCTGCTGAGCGTGACCGGCGTCGGCCCGAAATCCGCGCTGGGAGTGCTCGGGCACCTCACTGTCGATCAGATCGCCACAGCCGTTGCTGACGATGATGACGCTCCCTTCCGTCGTGTTTCCGGCATCGGCCCGAAGACAGCGAAGCTGATCGTCGTACAGCTCGCCGGCAAGTTGCAGCGGCCGGTTGCCAGCACTGCTGCCCGCCCTTCCGGTGCAGGCGACGTCGTCGCGCAGCTCGCGACGGCATTGGTCGGTCTCGGCTGGTCAGAGAAGGTCGCCCTCGAAGCGGCCAGCGAGACGGCGGAGGCAGCTAGCGCTGCCGATCGTGATTCGGTCTCCTCGCTGCTGCGGCACGCACTCGCGGCGCTCGGCCCCGCCAAGGCTGGAGCTTCGCGTGTCTGATGGTCGCGTCTCTGACGGTAAAGACGCTTCGGAACCGATTGACGAGGTAGAACTCGCAATCGAAGGCGCACTTCGCCCTGGCAGTCTGGGTGAGTTCGTCGGACAGCCGAAGGTGCGCGGTCAGCTGCAGCTGCTGCTCGATGCGGCACGCATCCAGAATCGCCCGCCGGATCACATCCTGCTCGCCGGCCCCCCTGGCCTCGGCAAGACGACGCTTGCAATGATCGTGGCCTACGAGAGCGAGCGCCCGCTGCGACTCTCCAGCGGGCCAGCAATCCAGCACGCCGGTGATCTGGCAGCGCTGCTGTCGAGCCTCGTTCCGGGTGAAGTGCTCTTCATCGATGAGATTCACCGCATGGCCCGCTCGGCAGAAGAGATGCTCTATCTCGCGATGGAAGACTTCCGCATCGACATCATGGTCGGCAAGGGTGCGGGCGCCACCAGCATCCCGCTCGATCTCGCACCGTTCACTCTCGTCGGCGCGACCACCCGTTCCGGGTTGCTGCCCAATCCGCTGCGTGACCGATTCGGGTTCACTGGCCATCTTGAGTTCTATGACGACAGTGATCTTGAGAAAGTCATCGAACGTTCCTCGAATGTTCTCGGTGTCGGCATGCCACCCGATGCACTGAATGAGATTGCTCGACGGTCCAGAGGAACCCCGCGTATCGCGAACCGGCTTCTTCGACGTGTGCGTGATTACGCTCTCGTGCATGGTGAGCATGGCTCTGCAACGATTTCAGATGTCAACGCGGCTCTTGAGCTCTATGACGTCGATCCAATCGGCCTTGACCGGCTCGACCGCGCCGTTCTGGAGACGTTGGTCCGACGCTTCCGTGGTGGGCCAGTGGGACTCAGCACTCTGGCCGTAGCAGTCGGCGAGGAAGCGGAGACGGTCGAGAGCGTGGTCGAGCCTTTCCTCGTGCGCATCGGGTTCCTCGGACGAACGCCGCGCGGGCGTGTCGCGATGCCTGAGGCGTATCAACACCTCGGGCTCCAGCATCCCGAGACTGCCGCATTGCTCAATGACCTATAATCACTGAAGACTTCCCCCCGAATCCTCTGCGCGTCCATCGTTGGCGTGCGCACTTTGAAAGGCACTGCCTGATGGAAATCGTCCTTTTCGGCCTACTGGCTGTTCTCCTCGTCTTCATGTTCTTCAACACGCGTAAGCGTCAGAAGGCTCAGAAGGCCGAGCAGGAGGAGAAGGCCACCAAGACCGTCCCCGGTGTCAAGGTGCTGCTGCAGGGTGGCCTGTACGGCACGATCGTCGCCTACGACCCCGAAGACCTCGATTCGCCTGCGCTCGTCGAGATCGCACCCGGCACCATCATCGAAGTGCACAGCCAGGCGATTCTGCGCATCGTGGAGCCGAAGGACGTCATCGAAGAGAACGACGCCATCGAGGAGATCGACGCCGTCGACGAAATCGCGGATGCGGATGACGCAGTCGAGGCTGACCTCAATGTCGAGACGCCCGAGGAGACCCGCGCCCGTCTGGATCGCGACTCCGACGGCAAGTAACCCCCTCTGCCCACCCGGCATCGTAGAAAGCTGAACATACGTGGCTTCTTCTTCTCCAGTTCGTCATGCCTGGAAGGTTCTTCTCAGCCTCGTCATCGTGACGGCTGCGCTGTTCGGCATCAATGCGGTTGGCGTGGGGCTCGGGAAGAGCTCATGGTCGCCTGAACTCGCGCTCGACCTCCAGGGCGGCACCCAAATCGTGCTCAGCGCGGTCACGGAGGATGGCGCCGACCCCACGCAGGAACAGCTTGCCCAGGCCGCCGCGATCATTCGCCAGCGTGTAGACGCTGCAGGCGTGGCCGAGTCCGACATCACCACCGAGGGTGGACGAAACATCGTCGTCCAGATTCCTGGGATCGCTGATGAAGAGACCCGCGCACGTATCGAGGCGAGCGCACAGCTTGAGTTCCGTACGGTGATCTTCGTCGGGAGCCCTGCCACCGATTTCGTCGGCGAAGATGGTACTTCGACGCCGTATCCGACCCCGGACCCGACCGCCAATGCCATTCCGACACCGGAGCCGACCGACGGCAGCGATCTGGCCTGGGTCACGGAGAAACTTCAGGCGGAGTTCCTCGCCTATGACTGCTCGAATCCCGAGAACGACGCGGCGAACGCGCCAGCCGATGAGCCCCTGATCACCTGTGACCCTCTCAACTCGGTCAAGTACATCCTTGGCCCGACAGAGCTGACCGGAGACTCGATCGATGACGCGAGCAGTGGTCGGGACCAGACCAACGGTGCCTGGACGGTACAGCTGACGCTCGACAGCCACGGCACTGAGGTCTTCGGCAAGATCAGCCAGCGCCTGTACCAGAACAAGCTCGCAGGCCTCAGCCCGCGTGACCAGTTCGCGTTCGTGCTGGATGGCTCAGTGATCTCTGCACCGCAGATGAACGGCGTTATCCTCAACGGCAAGCCCAGCATCTCCGGTTCTTTCACACAGGAGTCAGCGGAGGCACTCGCGGACCAGCTCAAGTACGGCGCGCTGCCGCTGAGCTTCACGACCGAGAGCTCTGCGAGCATCTCGGCGACACTCGGCACCCAGCAGCTGATGATCGGCCTGATCGCAGGACTCATCGGCCTCGCGCTGGTAGCCGTGTACTCGCTGCTCAGCTACCGTGCACTCGGCGCCGTGATCATCGCATCCATCGCGGTCATGGGCGTACTGACCTACATCATCGTCTGCATCCTGGCCTGGCGACTCGGCTTCCGCCTTTCGCTCGCCGGTGTCGCAGGTCTGATCGTGTCGATCGGTTTCGTCGCCGACTCGTTCATCGTCTATTTCGAACGAATACGAGATGAGCTGCGCGACGGTAAATCCATCACGAACGCGGTGGAAGACGGTTGGGGTCGTGCCAAGCGCACGATCTACATCTCCAAGTCGATCAACATCCTGGCCGCAGTCGTGCTGTACATCCTTGCGGACTCCACAGTGAAGGGGTTCGCCTTCACGTTGGGTCTCACGACGATCATCGACGTGTTCATCTTCGTGATCTTCACACACCCGGTGATGCAGATCCTGGCGCGTACGAAATTCTTCGGTAATGGCCACAAGTTGTCCGGTCTTGACCCCGATGCGCTCGGAGCGGTTTATCACACCCGCACGCAGTACCGTCAGGTCGAGCCTGGCAAGGGCGGCCGTGCCGCGAAGACCAGCCGATCACGTGCAGAAGCGGAACGCCGCCAGACGATTGCCGAGCGTAAGCGCGCAGATGCCCTCGTGGGCAGTAAAAAGACCGACGCCGGAAGCGAGGGAGAGCGCTGATGGCCTCTATGAATGAGTTCGGCAACAACCTGTACACGGGTAAGACCTCTTTCCCGTTCGTTGGCAGGCGACGCCTGTGGTTCATCATCGCGATCATCCTGGTCGCAGGTTCGGCGCTTGTGCCGTTCCTGCGTCCGGTGCAGTTCTCGATCGAGTTCACCGGTGGCTCGCAGTTCACGGTCGTCGCCCCGGCATCGACTGATCAGCAGACTGCCACCGACGCGGTGCAATCGATCGTTCCAGATGCCGCCACCAAGGTGGCGATCGTCGGTGAAACCGACGTGCGTGTGCAGACCGACCAGATGACCCAGAGCGAGACGCTTGCGGTCGGAAATGCTCTGGCCGAGGCGTTCGAGGTCGACCCGCAAGAGGTCACATCGTCGTACATCGGCCCGGCCTGGGGCGCGAATGTCACCCGCCAGTCGCTGTGGGGCCTCGCGATCTTCCTCGCGCTGACGTTCTTGATCCTCGCGATCTACTTCCGCACCTGGAAGATGTCTGCCGCTGCGATCATCGGACTGCTGGATGTGCTCGTGATCACGGTCGGCGTGTATGCGCTTGCCGGCTTCGAGATATCACCTGCGGCGGTGATTGGCTTCCTGACGATTCTCTCGTACTCGCTGTACGACACCACGGTGGTGTTCGACAAGATCAGAGAGAACACCGTCGAAGACGGCGAGAACTCCTCCCGCACCTTCGGTGAGTCAGTGAACCTTGCCGTGAACCAGACCCTGATTCGTTCGATCAACACCTCGATCGTCGCGGCATTGCCGGTCGGCGCGATCCTGTTCATCGGCGCGTTCTGGTTGGGGGCCGAGACCCTCACAGACATCTCGCTGTCGATCTTCGTCGGCATCATCGTGGCGACCTACTCCACACTGTTCGTGGCTGCGCCGTTGTACTCGCTGTTCCGCGAGAAGGAGCCGAACATCATCGAGCGAGACAAGCGCGTTCTCGAGTTGCGCACGCGCGCAACCGCAGACGCCTGATCTCGTTCGCTACGCGGGCCGGCCATAGCCGGCCCGCGTAGAATGTTCTGACCCGGAGGTGAAGTGATGGCGGAGGCGAATACGTCGTCGCAGGGCTCGAGCTTGAGAAGGCTCGTACCCCGCATCTTCTCTCGCGCGCCCCGGATCAACGACCTCGACAATCTGATCCGCTCGGTGCGGGTGAACCACCCCAAGGGTGATCTCGCCATCATCGAACGCGCATACAGCGTTGCGAAGGAAAAGCACGAGGGTCAGAAGCGCCAGAGCGGCGAACCGTACATCACGCACCCGCTCGCCGTTGCGCAGATCCTTGCCGAAATGGGGCTCGGGCCCCGCGCGATCGCTGCGGCGCTTTTGCACGACACCGTCGAGGACACCGGCTATGCACTGTCCGAGCTGACGGAGACATTCGGCGACGAGGTCGCCATGCTCGTCGACGGGGTCACGAAGCTCGACAAGGTCAAGTACGGCGAAAGCGCTCAGGCAGAGACCGTCCGCAAGATGATCGTCGCGATGTCCAAGGACCTTCGCGTGCTGCTGATCAAGCTCGCTGACCGTCTGCACAATGCGCGCACCTGGGGTTTCGTTCCACCTGAGAAGGCGGAGAAGAAGGCCAGGGAGACCCTGGAGATTTACGCGCCCCTGGCGAATCGCCTCGGTATTCAGGCGATCAAGTCTGAGCTGGAGGACCTCTCCTTCGCTGTGCTGCATCCCAAGATCTACGTCGAGATCAACAGCCTGATCGCGCAGCGCACCCCGCAGCGTGAGAAGTATCTGAAGCAGGTCATCGAGTCGATCAACGAAGATCTGCACGACTTGCGCATCCGCGGCAAGGTCGCAGGGCGACCCAAGCAGCTTTATTCGGTATACCAGAAGATGGTCATCCGAGGGCGTGAGTTCGACGACATCTACGATCTCCTCGGCATTCGAGTGCTGGTGAACTCGGTGCGCGATTGCTACGCCGTACTCGGCGCGATTCATGCCAGGTGGACGCCACTGCCGGGGCGTTTCAAGGACTACATCGCGACCCCGAAGTTCAACCTGTATCAGTCGCTGCACACCACGGTCATCGGGCCGAACGGTCGCACGGTGGAGATTCAGATCCGCACGCACGAGATGCACCAGCAGGCCGAGTTCGGCGTCGCCGCGCACTGGATGTACAAGGAGCGGATGAACGGGGGCAAGCCGGGGTCCCTGCCCAGCGACACGGATATGACGTGGCTCGCGCACATCTCCGACTGGCAGGCCGAGACCGCAGACCCCAGTGAGTTCCTCGATTCGCTGCGCTTTGAGATCGGCGCCAAGGAAGTTTACGTCTTCACGCCCAAGGGGCGTGTCATCGGCCTTCCGGCTGGCGCGACTCCGGTCGACTTCGCCTACGCCGTACACACCGAGATCGGGCATCGCACGATGGGTGCGAAGGTCAACGGGCGCCTCGTTCCCTTGGAGACCGAGGTCAAGAGCGGTGACGTGATCGAGGTCTTCACGTCGAAGAACCCGGACTCGGGGCCAAGCCAGGACTGGCTCAGTTTCGTCAAGAGCACCCGTGCACGCAATAAGATTCGTGGCTGGTTCACGAAGGAGCGTCGCGAAGAGGCGATCGAACAGGGCAAAGAATCCATCGCCAGGGCGATGCGTCGGCAGAACCTGCCGCTGCAGCGTCTGATGAACCAGGATTCTTTCACCGAGGTAGCCCATCAGCTGCGCTACGAAGATGTCTCCGCGCTATACGCAGCGGTTGGTGAAGGACACATCTCCACCCAGTCCGTGCTGGAAAAGGTCACCGCGATCATCGCGGCGAACGACACCAGCACCGGAGCCATCGATATACCTAGCAGGGCGCCCTCGCGCGAGCCCCGCTCTGGTGACTCCGGCATTCTGGTGCGTGGAGCTGATGACATCCTCGTCAAGCTCGCCAAGTGCTGCACGCCAGTGCCGGGGGACTCGATCGTCGGATTCGTGACGCGAGGAAGCGGTGTCTCGGTGCACCGGTCGGACTGCACCAATGTGAAAGCTCTCAGCGCAGAGCAGGAGCGGTTTGTTGACGTCGAGTGGGCGCCCACGACGAAGAGCGTCTTCCGCGTGCAGATCCAAGTCGAGGCTCTCGACCGTTCCGCGCTCCTCTCTGATGTCACGCGAGTGCTCAGCGAGCACCACGTGAATATTCTCTCTGCCACGGTCAACACCAACGATGATCGCCTTGCCATCAGCCGGTTCGTGTTCGAGATGGGCGACTCGGTGCATCTGGATCGCGTGCTCAACGCCGTACGGCGGATCGACGCCGTCTATGACGTTTACCGGGTGACGACGTCCTGACACTGGGCGTGCAACAAGTGGTCGAGAACAGCAACCGCTGACCTTTTGCCCGGCATCCGCGTTCGTGAAGCGATCTCGTTACGCACCGGCAGCAGCAGTTCGGGCATTGCGGTTGCGAGAGCGCGCATCCATCGCTCGTGTTCGCCGTCACGATCCGCACGGAGGGCAAGATCAGTCATCGTGCGGGAGAGCGTGGTGACCGTCCTCCCTGCGATCGTCTGCACATCACTTGGCGCGAGCTGGATCTCATGAACGATCACATTGCGCTGCGGCGTGACGCGCTGGCGCCGCGGGGTCGCTCTTTGAATATGGTGACGAAGCGGTGCCGTGTCACCGACACCGTGGATCCACGCCGCGGTCGGTCCGCTTGCTGCGTACCCCGGGGAGAGCACCGACTGGAGTGAGGCGACTCGAGCCACCGCATCCTCGGGGACATCCGCATACATGTAGCCGTCGCCGACCTCGAAGAGGAGACCATCGAGGCGTGCCGCGCTCAGCTCTGGCTGCGACAGCAAAGCCCCTGGGCGGTAGAACAGCAACGGATGCACACCTTCAGTGTGCCCGTGCTGTCCTCGGCCCAGGGGTGGCTGTGGATAACGTTCAGCCCTCGAGGGCGTTCAACCATGCCTTGCGTGCATCGAGTGCGTCTGCGGCTTCCTTCGCGGCCCGCTTGTCGCCAGCCTTCTCCGCAGCGGCCTTCTCAGCTTCGAGCTTCTCGATCGCGTCGAGAAGCTGCTGGCTCATGTCGTTGGCGCGCGCCTTAGTCTCTGGGTTGTTGCGCTTCCAATCGACCTCTTCGCGCGACTTCAGTGCCTGCTCGATAACGCGGAGCTTGTCATCGAGTGTGCGTTCCTTGTCACGCGGGAAGACACGTCCGATTTCATCCCACTGGGTCTGAATGCGCGTCAACAGGGCACGAGCCTGTTTGATGTTGGATTCGTCGGCAACGGCCTTCGCCTCTTCGATAAGAGCCGTCTTGGCCTCGATCTTCGGAGCCGACTCGGCTTCCTCAGCGGCGGACTGCTCGGCTCGAGCCGAGTATAGAGCGTCACCGGCGGCCTTGAAGCGTGCCCACAGTGCGTCATCTGCCTTGCGTCCGGCGCGGCCGGATGCCTTCCACTCATCGAGAAGGTTGCGGTAGGCAGGGATGCCGTCGACACCCTTGGATGCCAGCGCTTCTGCACGCTCGATCAGCTGGCTCTTCTCGTTGCGAGCCGACTTGTGTGTCTCATCAAGGTCTGCGTAGAAGGTGCGACGGCTCTTGTCGATGACAGAGCGTGCGTCGCGGAATCGCTTCCAGAGCTGTTGCGAGATGCCCTTCGGAAGGCGCGGGCCGGTCTGCTGCTGGGCCTGCCAGGTGTCGAAGAGTACGGTGACCTCTTCGGTGACCTGCTTCCACTGCACCTTGGAGAGGTCACGTGCAGCGATCGTCTCGATGCTCTCGACCAGAACGGTGCGCTCAGCGATTGCCGCGTCAACGAGCTCTTTGGCCTGCTGGGCTTCTGCTTCGCTCGCCTCTGCCAGTGCGGTAGTGAGCGCATCCAAGCGCGCACGCAATGAAGCCAGGTCTCCGACTGCAGCGGCGCCCGTCACTTCATCGACCAGGTGCTTTGCCTGCGAGGTCAGCTCGTTGGCGGATGCTCCGCCGCTCTGGTGGCGCTGCTCGAGCGTGTGCACCTTGAACGCGAGGTCATCGAACTTGCGGACGTAATAGGCCAGGGCCTCATCCGAGGTGCCATCGGGATATTGGCCGACGACACGCCAGTCGTCGCCCTCTTGCACCTCGACGGTGCCGTCTTCAGCGACGCGACCGAAGTTTGCGGAATCGGCCGAGGCGACGGGCGCGACCGGTGCAGCGGCGGCTGCGGGCGCAGTCGGACGCTGTGGCATCGGGATGCGTGGAGGTGAGGGTACCGGTGGAGTCGGCGTCGAAGGTTCGGTGGCAGACACAATGTGCTCCTTGCGCGGTCAGCCCGCGTGAGGGGGGAAGGGACGCTGTTCAGCCTAGTACGCGCGGAGCGATGTGCGATGAGGCCTCACCCCTCACGACGTCGTTATCGATTTGTGAGGAGAACGTTCGACGGGCGTAACGGGAGCCGCCCGGTTGGTGAAACAACGCGCTCGTAGTGTCTGGACAACCCCGAACCGCAGGAGCCGCCATGAATGAGAAGACCGTGACCGAGTCCCAGATTCTTGTCGTCGGCGCCGGGATGGTCGCGCACCGGTTCGTCGAGAGCCTGCTCAGCCGGGCTGAGGGCGGAGTGCACATCACTGTCGTTGGTGACGAGGGTCGTGGCCCATACGACCGGGTAGGACTGACCAGCTACTTCTCCGGTGCGACGCCCGATGACCTGGTGTTGGACCGATCGGTTTTCGACGACGAGCGGGTCACGCTGATCCCCGGCGAGCGCGTGACGCGCATTGATCGGCGCACACAGACCGTGGTCACTCGTGATCAAGGAGTGATCGCCTACGACACGTTGGTGCTCGCCACAGGTTCCTACGCCGCGCGCGTTGCGGTCGACGGCGCGGATCTGCCCGGATGCTTCGTCTATCGCACGCTCGACGATGTTCAGGCGCTGCGCCGATTCGTGCAGCAGCGCAGTGGTGAGCTCGGGCGCCCGTTGCGGGGTGCCGTGATTGGCGGGGGCTTGCTGGGACTCGAGGCCGCCGGCGCGTTGCAGGGGCTCGACGTGGACTGCACCGTGGTGCAATCATCCGATCGCCTGATGTCTGCACAGCTTGACCTGGCAGGCGGCAGCATGTTGCGGCGTCTGATCGAAGCGCGGGGGATCTCCGTGCGCACAGAGTCGCGTACGACGCGTCTTGACCCGGACGAGTCCGGTGCTGTCACAGCGTTGGAGTTCCAGGACGGCAGTTTTCAGCGTGCGGACGTCGTGATCTTCACCGTCGGCGTCCGTCCGCGCGATGAACTCGCCAGAAACGCCCAGCTCGAAGTACATCCCCGTGGCGGCGTGCTGATCGACGATCGCTGTCGCACCAGTGACCCAGCGATCCTCGCGATCGGTGAAGTCGCCAACTTCGACGGGCGCAGCGTCGGTCTCGTCGCCCCCGGCTACGCGATGGCCGAGGTCGCAGCGACCCGTCTGCTCGGGGGCGATGCCACCTTCCCCGGTTATGACGAGTCCGCCAAGCTCAAACTCTCCGGTGTCGACGTCGCCAGCTTCGGCGATGCGTTCGCTCAGACCCCGAACGCCCTTGACGTGGTCTATGCCGACCCCGTGGCAGGTGTGTACAAGAAGTTGGTGTTGTCGGATGACGCGCAGACGCTGCTGGGAGGCATCCTCATCGGTGATGCTTCGGCATACGGCTCGCTGCGTCCGCTGGTCGGCGCGCGTCTCGGCGCGGATCCCGTCGCTTATCTGATGCCGGAAGGCGGTGTGGAGGCGCCCGGCGGGGAGTTGCCGGACGCCGCGGTCGTCTGCTCATGCTCGAACGTCACGGCCGGTCGAATCCGTCAGGCCGTCCACGAAGAGGGCTGCATGGACGCGGCAGCGGTCAAGGCGTGCACCAAGGCCGGCGCGACCTGCGGCTCGTGCGTGCTCATGGTCAAGAAAGTCGTGGGACAGGAGCTCACGAAGCTTGGCCAGACCGTGTCGAACGCGCTCTGCGAGCACTTCGACATGTCTCGCCGGCAGCTTTTCGATGCGATCAGGGTCGCCGAGCTGACGACGTTCAGTGCCGTTGTCGAGCGCTTCGGTCGCGGTCGAGGCTGCGATATCTGCAAGCCCGCTCTCGCCAGCATCCTGTCGGTCCTGGTCGGCGCGCACGTCCTTGACGGCGAGAACGCGACGCTGCAAGACACCAACGATCACGTCATGGCCAACATGCAGAAGGACGGCACATACTCGGTGGTGCCGCGGATGCCGGGTGGGGAGGTGACGCCGGCCGGTCTGGTCGTGATCGGACAGGTCGCGGAGGACTTCGGCCTGTACACCAAGCTCACCGGCGGTCAGCGCATCGACATGTTCGGCGCGCGACTCGAGCAGTTGCCGCTGATCTGGCAGCGCCTCGTCGACGCGGGCTTCGAGTCGGGGCAGGCCTACGGCAAGTCGCTGCGCACGGTGAAGTCGTGCGTCGGCTCGACCTGGTGCCGCTTCGGCGTGCTGGATTCCGTGGGCATGGCCGTGCGGTTGGAACTGCGCTATCGCGGGCTGAGGGCGCCGCACAAGCTCAAGATCGGCGTCTCTGGCTGCGCACGCGAGTGTGCTGAGGCGAGGGGTAAGGACGTCGGAGTTATCGCGACCGAGACGGGTTGGAACATGTACGTCGGCGGCAACGGCGGTTTTACGCCACGGCACGCCGAGCTGCTCGCGTCCGACCTCTCCGACGAGCAGCTGATCCAGGCGATCGACCGGTTCTTCATGTACTACATCCGCACCGCCGATCGATTGCAGCGCACTGCGCCGTGGTGCGAGGAACTCGAGGGTGGACTTGCCGGGCTCAAGGAGGTCATCTTCGATGACTCGCTGGGCATCTGCGCGGACCTCGACACCGCCATGGTCCGACACGTCGACAACTACGAGGATGAATGGGCGGCGACCCTGCGGGACCCGCAAAAGCTGAAGCGGTTCGAATCATTCGTGAACGCCGCCGAGACTCCGGATCCTTCGCTCGCTTACGTCGCGACGCGGGGTCAGATGCGGCCTGCGACTACTGAGGAGCGGGAACTTGGCGGCGTGATGATCGCGGGAACAACACTGGAGGTGCGCCGATGACGCTCATGATCGATCACGCGACTGCGGTGCGCGTGTGCGCGATACAGGATCTCGAGGTGGAGCGCGGACGCGCGGCGCTCCTCGGCAGGGAGCAGGTCGCGCTGTTCCTGCTGCGCGACGGCAGCGTGCACGCAGTGTCGAATTTCGACCCTTACAGCGGCGCGCATGTGATCTCGCGCGGGATCGTCGGGACCAGGGGAGATGTGCCAACGGTCGCCTCGCCAATGCATAAGCAGGTGTTCGATCTGCGCACCGGAGAATGCGTGGAGAGCCAAGGAAAGCCGTCAGCGCATCTCGCGGTCTGGCCGGTACTGCGTGACGGAGACGAGGTCTATCTTCAGACCCCAGTGACTGCGAACGAGGAAGGCTGACATGACCACGATGCTCGGGCTGTCATTGACCGGACGCCAGGTGTTGCTCGTCGGCGGTGGGGTCGTCGCCGCTCGGCGCCTCGGCCGGTTCCTTGCCGATGGCGCCGTAGTGCGGGTGGTGGCGCCGCAGCTCGCTCCGCAGACAAGGGCTCTCGTTCACGAACATGGCGTCGAATGGGTCGAGCGCGGCTTCGACGTCGGTGATGTCCAGGACGTGTGGCTCGTGCACACGGCGACCGGCGACACGGCGATTGACCGTGAGGTCGCTGCGCTGTGTGAGCAGCGTCGGGTGTTCTGCATCAATGCATCAGATGGTGCGCACGGCAGCGCCAGGATGACCGCTCAGACGACGTCGGGGGAAGTCGTCATCGGTGTCGCCAGCGAAGTAGGGGCTGATCCGCGAAGGGCCGCCGGTGTGCGTGACGCGATCGAAGGGCTGCTCGAGTCTGGACGGCTTCCACTTCGGCGGCGTCGCACGGCCCGCGCCGGCCGGGTGGACCTCATCGGCGGAGGACCAGGGCCGGTTGACCTCATGACGGTGCGCGCGAGACGGCTGCTCGCCGAGGCCGATGTCGTGATCGCTGACCGACTCGGTCCGACCGGTGAGGTCCTGGCTGAGCTCGACCCGGACGTGCTCGTCATCGATGTGGGCAAGCGGCCGCACCATCATCCTGTGCCGCAGGACCAGATCAATGCGCTTCTGGTCGAGCATGCCGCCGCAGGAAAGCGGGTTGTACGACTCAAGGGTGGCGATCCGTTCGTCTACGGACGAGGCGGTGAAGAGGTCATCGCCTGCCAGCAGGCAGGCATCCCGGTCGAGGTGACTCCAGGGCCGTCCAGCGCGATCTCCGTGCCGCAGGCGGCTGGCATCCCCGTCACCCATCGAGGTACCGCATCCGCTTTGCATGTGGTGAACGGTCAGGGCGAGGTGTCTGAAACGACGTTGCGTTCGTTGGCGGACGCGCAGGTGACCACCGTGATGCTGATGGGAGTGGCGGCGCTGCCAAGGGTGGTGGATGCTGCACGCGCTCACGGCATCAGCGACAATCTCCCGATGGCGATCGTGGAGAACGGCCACACGCCACGGCAGAGGACGACTCGCAGCACACTGGGTGCAGTGGTTGCCGACGCTGCGGCGGTGGGCGTCAGTAACCCCGCCGTGATCGTGTTCGGCGAGGTGGCGCGCGCGGGGCTGCTCCTGCCGGACCCTGCGCAGGTGGGAGAATCCAATACGTGACCTCCCGCAGGATTCTGGATGCCGCCCTCGTTGGCTGCACGATCGTCGTTGCCGCTGACAGGCGCGCTGGCGATCTCGCGAGCGCACTGGAGCGACGCGGGGCACAGGTCTACCGTGCCCCGGCGTTGAGCGTCGTCCCCAACGCAGATGACGAAGAGCTCATTAAACGCACGCGCGAACTGGTGGCGAGCCCACCCGACATCGTCGTTGTGACGACTGGGGTAGGTTTTCGCGGCTGGATCGACGCGGCCCATGAGCACGACCTTGCCGAAGCGCTCACCGGTGCGCTGCAGGACACGCAGTTCGTTGCCAGAGGTCCGAAGGCCCATGGTGCGATTCAGCAGGCCGGTTTCACCGCCGACTGGGTCGCGGAGTCCGAAACGGCCGCGGAGGTGGGGGAATATCTGCTCTCAGCATCCCTCACGGGCAAGCGTGTGGCGGTGCAACATCACGGCGCAGGGTCTGACGGCCTCGATGAACTCCTCGCTGGTGCGGGTGCCGACGTAGTGAGTCTCACCGTCTACCGCTGGGGACCGCCGCCTGAGCCGCACCTGGTCGAACGTTCGGTCACCCAGGCGGCGTCCGGTGAGGTCGACGCCGTGCTGTTCACGTCCGCGCCAGGTGCTGCGGAGTGGATTCGCTGCGTAGAGCGGCTGCAGGCGACGGATGCGATTCGGCAACGCGCGGCATCTGGGCGTTTGCTGCTCGCGGCCGTCGGACCGGTCACCGCCACGCCACTTCAAAATGCCGACTTTCACACGACCATCGCGGAGCGCGGGCGCCTCGGTTCCCTTGCCCGTTGCGTGATCGGCTACTTCGGTGCGGGTGGGGCAGCACCGGAGCTGGCGACCACGTCTGGAATCCTCTCGATGCGCAGCGGTGGGGCGGTCGTCGATGGCGAGTTCATCGCGCTGTCGCGCGCTGGGGCGAGTCTGCTCGGAGCACTGTTCGACGGCGGAGGACGTGTGCTTTCCCGCGAGCAGATCGCGCAGTCGCTGCCGCGTGCAGGCCAGAACGCGCACGCTGTCGAGATGGCAGTTGCTCGAGTGCGGGAAGCGCTCGGAGACATCGATGTCGTCAAGACCGTCGTGAAGCGCGGCTATCGGCTCGCCGTGAAAGAGCCGGTATGACGACGCTCATCGCATGCTCCCACGGGACCAGCGATGCCGCCGGGCAGGAAGCGATCCGCACACTGGTCGAGTCGGTCAGGCTACTGCTACCTGATGTGCGAGTCGTCGCGGCCGTCGTCGACGTCGAGCAGCCGCAGATCGGCGAGGTGCTGGAGCGCGAAGCGGGATCAGACGGAGTGATCGTCGTTCCGCTGCTGCTGTCAGTCGGCTACCACACGGCTGTCGACATCTCTCAAGCGGTGGGTCAGCATGCCGGCGCGCGTCAGGCCGAGCCGCTTGGGACGCATCCGCTGATCGCAGATGTTCTTGTTGATCGCCTGGCGGCCGCGCTTCCTGACGGCTGGTTGCCGGGTGATCATGTTGTGCTCGCCGCCGCAGGTTCCAGCAACTCCGCGGCCATGACGGATGTCGAGAGCGTTGCCGAGCGACTGCGCGCTCTGATTGCTGTCCCGGTCACCGTCGGGTATGCCTCTGCGTCGGTTCCCCGGATCGGGGATGCGGTGGCAGCGGCGCGTGCGAGTGGTGCGACACGCGTCATCGCCGCCAGTCACGTACTGGCTCCTGGATTCTTCGCCGGACTCATCGCTCGCGCAGGTGCTGACGTCGTCAGCCTTCCGCTCGCTCCCGATGCACGCATCGCACGGGTGATCGTCGACCGTTACTTCGCGGCGTCGGCGACGGCCTGACGCATAAGAATGTCCCGGTGAGCTTCGGTCTCACCGGGACATCCTTGTTCTCTGATCAGCGGACGCTGACCGGCTCATGGGCGCGATCGGTCGCTGCGGGTAGCTCGACGACAGGCTGTGCTGCCGTGACGGGCGTGCTGGACGCCGTGGCGGCGGCTGTGTCGGCAACGCCGACGGCGGTGTCATCGACGACTTTGGCGCCGCCGGTGCGCTTGTTGGCGCGAATCTTCCGTGCAGCGGGACGGCCGTGGGTGATGTACAGCGGGAGACCCACGAAGAGCAGCCCGCCGACGAGGTTACCGACCACAGTGGGGATCTCGTTCCAGATCAGGTAGTCCATGATCGTGAAGTCGGCGCCGAGGAGCAGACCGGACGGGAAGAGGAACATGTTGACGATCGAGTGCTCGAACCCCATGTAGAAGAACAGCATGATGGGCAGCCACATCGCCAGGATCTTGGCGACCACGTTGTCCGAGATCATTGACAGCACGACTCCGGTGGAGACCATCCAGTTGCAGAGCACTGCACGGATGAACAGCGTCAGCATGCCAGCTGCTCCGTGTTCGGCGTAGCCGACTGTGCGGCCGTGACCGATCTCGCTGATCGCCTCACCGACCGCACTCGGCTCAGTGGAGAAGCCGTATGTGAAGTAGATCGCCATCAGGATCGCGACCATAAATGCGCCGCCGAAGTTGCCGAGGAACACGAGACCCCAGTTTCGGAACATCGCACCGAGCGTTGCCCCTGGCCGCTTGTCGAGCACGGCCAAAGGTCCAAGAGTGAAGACGCCGGTGAGGAGGTCGAAGCCGAACAAGTAGAGGATGACGAAACCGACCGGGAACAGCAAGGCCCCCAGCAGGGGTTGCCCGGTGTTCGTGGAGACGGTGATCGCGAAGGCGGCCGCGATGGTCAGGAGAGCTGCGCCCATGAAAGCGCGGATGAGTGTGTCACGCACTGACAGCTGCATCTTGTAAGCGCCGGCGTCGACCATACGGGTGACGAGTTCGGCGGGCTTGACGTAGGACACGGGCGACCTCCACGGACGGATCAAGTGAGCACAGGAGCTGAGCTTTGACCCAGCGTGACTCACCGGCGTTTCCGTCAGAGGTGCCGATCGTTACAG
The DNA here is from genome assembly GCF_059445345.1 of Microbacterium sp. Y355. Taxonomy (NCBI): domain Bacteria; kingdom Bacillati; phylum Actinomycetota; class Actinomycetes; order Micrococcales; family Microbacteriaceae; genus Microbacterium; species Microbacterium sp. Y355. Next base: position 539,781 of record NZ_JCAIUD010000001.1, read on the forward strand.
GTGTGGAGCCAAACTCTCACATCTGTGGTGCGCGTGCGTGAAGTACTGCCCTATTCGCCGGCGATGTCGGCCGGGAACAACTCGGCGAACGGATTCTCGAGCGGTGCTGGCGTCGAGGTCTCGGTCGGCTCCGGCTCAGGTGCGGTGACAGCGGCGTGCACAGACTGGCTGGCGATCGCGCCGACGATGATCAGACCGCCCACAATGCCTGCGATCGTGTTGTCACGCACACGACGACTGATCTGGCCATCGTGCCATGCCGTGCGAGCCGCATACAGCCGGGCACGCTCGGTCTCTGCGCGCGAGCGCTGGGCGTTCTTCGATCCACGGACGGCCATCATGTTCCTTCCAGCGACACCTCGCCTGGGCGCCGTCTGCGAGCCTACCGTCACTGCGGCGGTGCGCCGGTGTCTGCCGTGCGCATTAGCCTGGATTCATGACATCCGCACCACTGCTCTCGGGACAAACGCCCCTTGCCGTGCGGATGCGCCCCGTGTCGCTCGACGAGGTCGCGGGCCAACAGCACCTGCTGCGTGCTGGCTCTCCGATCGTTGCGCTGGCCGACCCTGAGGCAGCGTCGCCCGGTGCGGTCTCGATAATTCTCTGGGGTCCGCCAGGCACAGGCAAGACGACGCTCGCACAGTCGATCGCGCGCTCCTCCGGGCGTCGATTCGTCGAACTTTCTGCGATTACCGCTGGTGTGAAGGACGTGCGCGAGGTGATGCAAGAGGCAATCACGCAGCGCGATCTCTACGGACAGACCACGATTCTGTTCCTCGACGAGATCCACCGCTTCACGAAGGCGCAACAGGATGCGCTGTTGCCCGGGGTCGAGAACGGTTGGGTGATTCTCATCGCCGCGACAACCGAGAATCCGTCCTTCTCGGTGATCTCTCCCTTGATGTCGCGCTCATTGCTGCTGACGCTGCAGCCGCTCACTGATGATGACATTGCGCTGCTCATCGATCGAGCTGTCTCCGACGCCCGGGGACTGAACGGCACCGTGTCGATCGAGGATGCTGCGCGTGCCGCGCTCGTACGGCTGGCCTCTGGCGATGCGCGCCGCGCGTTGACAGGGTTGGAGGCCGCTGCTGCTGTGGCGCAGTCCTCAGTCGCCGAAACAGACGACGGCGTACCGGCGATCACCGACGAAGATGTCGCTCAGGCCGTCGACCGGGCGTTGCTGCGTTACGACCGTCAAGGGGACGAGCACTACGACGTCATCAGCGCGTTCATCAAATCGATCCGCGGGTCGGATCCGGATGCCGCGCTGCATTACCTCGCCCGCATGATCGAAGCTGGGGAGGACCCGCGCTTCATTGCGCGTCGTCTGGTGATCTCAGCCTCCGAAGATATCGGCCTTGCCGACCCGCAGGGGCTTGTCATCGCGGTCGCCGCTTCTGACGCCGTCGCGTTTATCGGCATGCCGGAGGGACGCATCCCGCTTGCCGAGGCGACCGTATATCTAGCCACGACGGCGAAGTCGAACGCCGCCTACCTCGGGATCAACGCGGCCATCGCTGATGTGCGTGCGGGGAGTTTCGGTCGGGTGCCTCCACATCTGCGTGACGCGCACTATCCCGGTGCCAAGCGCCTCGGTCATGGCAAGGGCTACGTCTATCCGCACGACAGCGAGCACGGCGTCGTGCCGCAGCAATATCTTCCAGACGAACTCGATGGTCGCCGCTACTACCAGCCGAAGGGGTTGGGAGCCGAGCGCGACATCTCAGCACGGCTGGAACGCATCCGCCGCATCCTCGACGATCGCTGAATTGGCACGCGCGGCGGTCTGTTAGACTTGGGCGGTTCGAAACAGAGTTTTCGGGCATCCCTTCGTTCACTCCCCACCTTCTCTGCGCCCCGGCGTGCGCCTGAAGGCAGAACGCCGGAGATACGTCCGTGAGCCGTGAAAGTCACGTCCACGTCATCGGAAGGAATACTTCGTGGTTACGAAGTCCCAGGACCGCCGCAAGGTCCGCCTGTCCCGTGCCCTCGGCATCCCCCTCACACCGAAGGCTGCCCGCTACCTCGAGAAGCGTCCCTACGCTCCGGGCGAGCACGGCCGCACCAAGCGCAAGACCGACAGCGACTACGCCGTCCGCCTGCGCGAGAAGCAGCGTCTGCGTGAGCAGTACGGCATCCGCGAGAAGCAGCTGCGTATCGCGTTCAACGAGGCTCGTCGCGTTGACGGCCTGACCGGTGAGAACCTGGTTGAGCTCCTCGAAATGCGTCTCGACGCCCTCGTCGTCCGTTCGGGCTTCGCCCGCACCACCGCGCAGGCTCGCCAGATGGTCGTGCACCGTCACATCATGGTCGACGGCCAGCTCGTCGACCGCCCGTCCTTCCGCGTGAAGCCGGGTCAGGTCATCCACGTCAAGCCCAAGAGCGAGGGCACCGAGCCCTTCCAGGTGGCAGCAGCCGGCGGTCACGCCGAGGTGCTTCCTCCCGTTCCCGGCTACCTCGAGGTTGAGCTCGACAAGCTTCAGGCTCGTCTGCTTCGTCGTCCGAAGCGCGCTGAGGTCCCCGTGACCTGTGAAGTGCAGCTCGTCGTCGAGTACTACGCAGCTCGCTAAAGCTCTTTCAGAGAGTTTCTGCACAAGAGGCGTCGGGGATCTCCCGACGCCTCTTGTCGTTTCCGCATACGATGGAGAGACCGCGCTTCGCGGTCCAAGGGCGAGGATGACGACATGAAGAATCTGCTGTGGTTCCTGATCGGTGTGATCGGCGGGTTCGTCGCTGCCCATTTCATGAACAAGGACCCACGCGGACACGTCCTTCTGTCGGATGTCGACGCACGCATCACCGAGTTCACTGCGATCCTCGGCGACTCATTCCGCGAGCAGGAAGCTCGCCTGGTCGAGCCGCTCGACCGCTGATCATCAGCGCCGGACACCGCGATCGGCGTGGTGCCCATCCGCCTCACACAAGGACAGCCGTACTCCTATGAACACTGCGGACATCGCGCAGCGCTATCTCAACTTCTTCGAGAAGAACGATCACACGATCGTGCCATCCGCATCGCTCGTGAGCGACGACCCGACGGTGATGTTCACTATCGCCGGGATGGTGCCCTTCGTGCCCTACCTGACTGGTCTCATTCCCGCGCCCTACTCGCGCGCGGCAGACCTGCAGAAGTGCATCCGCACTAACGACATCGAAGAGGTCGGCAAGACCGCGCGCCACGGTACTTTCTTCCAGATGCTCGGCAACTGGTCGTTCGGCGATTACTTCAAGGAAGGCGCGATCGCCTACGCGTGGGAGCTGCTGACTTCATCTGAGGCCGATGGTGGTCTCGGGTTCGCTGAGAAGGACATCTGGGTCACGGTCTACGACACCGATGACGAGGCTGCTCAGCTGTGGCAGAAGGTCGCGGGACTTCCCGCCGAGCGTATCCAGCGCATGGGCAAGGAAGACAACTACTGGCACACCGGCCAGCCTGGCCCCGCTGGCCCCTGCTCAGAGATCTACATCGACCGTGGCCCCGCCTACGGCCGCGATGGCGGTCCGATCGTCGACGACAACCGATTCACCGAGATCTGGAATCTCGTGTTCATGCAGGAGATGCTCTCTGAAGTCCGATCCAAGGTCGACTTCGACATCGCAGGACCCCTGCCGAAGAAGAACATCGACACCGGCATGGGCCTTGAGCGCGTCGCGATGTTCAAGCAGGGCGTCGAGAACATGTACGAGACCGACCAGGTCCGTCCTGTGCTCGACCGCGCTATCGAGATCTCGGGCCGCAAGTACGGCCTGAACCACGAGGACGACGTGCGTTTCCGCGTCATCGCCGACCATGTGCGCTCTTCGCTTATGCTGCTTTCAGACGGCGTGAAGCCTGCCAACGACGGTCGCGGATACATCCTGCGTCGTCTGATGCGTCGCACTGTCCGCTCCATGCGCCTGCTCGGCGTCGATGCGCCAGTGTTTCCGGAGCTGTTCAGCGCATCCCGTGACGCGATGAAGTCGGCGTACCCGGTGCTGGAAACCGAGTGGGATCGACTCTCCGGCCTCGCCGTTGCAGAGGAAGAGACCTTCCTGCGCACCCTCGCACAGGGGTCCACAATTCTGGATCTGGCACTGGTTGACACCAAGAAGGCCGGCAAGCAGACGCTCGCGGGCCCCGAGGCTTTCCTGCTGCACGACACCTACGGCTTCCCGATCGATCTCACGCTCGAGATCGCCGAAGAAGCAGGGCTCAACGTAGACCGCACGGCGTTCGATGATCTGATGCTCGAGCAGAGGACGCGTGCGAAGGCCGACGCCAAGAGCCGTCGCCGCCAGCTTGCCGATGTCTCTGTGTATGGCGAGTTCCGTGCGCTCGGCTCGACCGGTTTCGCCGGTTACACCGATCTCGACATTGAGTCTCGTGTGCTCGGGATCCTCGTCGACGGTCAGCCCGCGACTTCGGCGAGCGAAGGCCAGGTCGCTGAGATCATCCTCGCCGAGACGACGCTGTACGCAGAGTCTGGTGGACAGGTCGCAGACAAGGGCACGATCATCGGTGCCGGATTCGAACTCGACGTCCTCGATGTGCAGAAGCCTGTCGCCGGCCTCATCAGTCATACCGTGCAGGTTGCCAGCGGAACCGTTGCAATCGACGATCGGGCCACGGCGCTCGTGGATGCGGGAAATCGCCGCGCCGCACGCCAGGCACACTCGGCGACGCACCTCGTGCACGCAGCGCTTCGCGACACACTCGGCGCCAACGCAACTCAGGCCGGATCACTCAACCGTGCCGGCTACATGCGTTTCGACTTCTCGTGGTCGCAGGCGCTGTCTGCCGACACGCGCACTGAGATCGAAGACATCACGAACCGCGCTGTGCAGGACGCCCTCGAAGTGACGACGCGCATCGTTTCGCTCGATGAAGCCAAGGAAGCCGGCGCTATGGCGCTGTTCGGTGAGAAGTACGGCGATGTCGTGCGTATGGTCGACATTGGCGGTCCGTGGTCGCGCGAGCTCTGTGCGGGAACGCATGTGAGCTCCAGCGCCGAGATCGGTCTGGTCAGCATCGTGGGGGAGTCCTCGGTTGGGGCCTCCAACCGTCGTATCGAAGCACTCGTCGGTCAAGATGCCTTCCGTGAACTCGCTGCAGAGCGCGCGATCGTCTCCCAGCTGACCGCAGCGTTGAAGACTCCGCGCGAGCAGCTTCCGGAGCGTATCGCCGAGATCGCTGCGAACCTGAAGACCGCGGAAAAGCGCATTGCGCAGTTCGAAGCCAAGGAGCGCGAGGGGCGAGTTCCTGCGATCGCCGAAGCCGCAGAACGCGTTGGTGCTTACCGCGTTGCTGCTCTCTCGATTGGCGAGGTCGGTTCTGCCGACGACGTTCGTGGTCTCGCGTTGAGCGTGCGTGAGCGTCTTGGATCTGACGCCGCGGTTGTTGCTCTCGGCGCTATTGCCGCTGGTCGCCCGATCGTGGTGGTCGCCACGAACGATGCGGCCCGCGCTGTCGGCGCCAAGGCCGGAGCGCTCGCGAAGCGCGCAGCCGCTGTGCTCGGTGGCGGTGGCGGCGGTCGCGACGACGTTGCTCAGGGTGGCGGCACGGATGCCTCGGCACTCGGCGCTGCGCTCGAGGCCGTGACTCAGGAGCTTCGCGGCGCGTGAGTGGGTTCCGTCGCGGTGTGCGACTCGGCATCGATGTCGGCAAGGCGCGAATAGGAGTCTCGCGGTGCGATCCCGACGGGATGTTGGCCGTGCCTGTGGAGACGGTGCCGCGCTCGGATGCCTCGCTCGCACGGATCTCAGAGCTCGCTGCGGAGTACGAACCGCTCGAGTTCGTCGTGGGGCTTCCGGTCAACATGCAGGGTACCGACACCCCCTCGACGACGGATGCACGTGAGTTCGCAGCAGCTTTGCAGCGGCTCACCGGGGTGCCGGTGCGCATGATGGACGAGCGGCTGAGCACCGTCACCGCGCACGCAGCTTTGCGCTCTTCGGGGAGAAATCAGCGAAACTCTCGTAGCATTGTCGATCAGGTCGCGGCAGTAGTGCTGCTGCAGCACGCGATTGACACGGAGAAGAGCACCGGTACCCCGGCCGGTGTTGCTGTCCCGCTTGATGAGGAGTCCTCCTGAGCATGCCCGAACGTGACACCCCTGCCAACGGCTCGAACTCTGTTTCTGACGATCTGTTCGCGAATCTTCCAGAGCCCGCGCACCGCGCACCAGTGTCCGACGCAGCGCCGCCCGTGCCTGGATCGCGCCGCGCGATGCGAGAAGCCTCGGCATCCGGAACGCCGACGGCGCCGTCTGAGGGTGCGCCGTCTGACACCTCGGAGCCGGCCGCGAGCGAACCGAATATTTCGACCGCGCCTGAGCCAGCGCCCGAGCCGAAGAAGTCAACGACTTCGTCGCTGGATGACCTGTTCCAGCCGGATCACGATGACACGTTGGGCGCTCCGCGGAAGAAGAAGCGCCGCACCGGTTGTTTCGTGGCACTCATCATCGTTCTCGTGCTGATCGGTGGAGCCGTCTACGGCGGGTTCTGGGCGATGAACACCTACGGTGACAAGATCAATGAGGTCATGGGCTGGGGTGAGCCGAAGGATTGGGAGCCGGGGCTTGCCACTGGCGAGGTCATGGTCACAATCCGCGAGGGTGATACCGGTGGGCCGGTCTCTGCGACCCTGTTCGAGTCAGGCGTCACCAAGACAGAGGACGTGTTCTACGACTACCTCGTCACAGAGGGCGTCGACTTCACGGTGTACCCCGGAATTTACACACTTCAGGAAAAGATGACGGCCGCGGCAGCGCTCGAAGCGCTGAACGACCCCGCCAACAAGCTGGAGAACACCGTCGGCATCGCAGAGGGCGGCACGATCGAATCTTCGCTGCCGTTGATCAGCGAGAGCATCGGCATCCCGGTGGAGGATCTGCAGGCTGCCGTCGCCGACCCGAGTGCATACGGCGTTGCCGCCGACACTCTCGAGGGATGGCTGTTTCCCGCCGTCTACACATTCGACCCCGAGGTCACCGCCACACAGGTGATCCAGCGGATGGTCGATCGGACTCGCGAATCGCTGACCGCGGCGAGCGTTCCTGCCGGGGATGAGAACCGGGTTCTCACGATCGCCTCCATCATCGAGCGGGAGGGTCGCACGGACGACTTCGGCAAGGTCTCGCGCGTGATTCAGAACCGACTTGACGACGGCATGATGCTGCAGATGGACTCGACCGCGCAGTTCGGCTACGGAGAGCTGCACGCCGGCGTCGTCAGCACCTCGGAAGAAGCACAGTTCGACGAAAACCCTTGGAACACGTATGTGATCGAGGGGCTCCCGATCGGTCCGATCGCGAATCCGGGTGATGCGGCGATCGATGCCGCGATGCATCCGGTCGATGGCCCGTGGTTCTATTTCGTGACGATCAACCCGCAGAGCGGCGAGACAGTGTTCTCGACCACATATGCGGAGCATCAGGCGGCGATCGAGGTCTGGCACGAGTGGTGCCGGGCCAACCCCGATCAAGGATGCTGAACGCATGACGGGGCATCGCCTCGCCGTCTGGGGTGATCCGATCGCCCACAGTATGTCGCCGGCGCTGCACGGCGCCGCATACCGAGTGCTGGGCCTTGATTGGGAGTACGGACGCCGACAGGTGGATGCCGCGGGCTTTGCCGCCGCATTCGACGCTCTCGACGGTTCTTGGCGGGGGCTCTCATTGACGATGCCTCTCAAAGAACAGGCATTCCGGGTCGCTGCGAGCCGCGATCGTCATGCTGAGTTGACCGGAGCAGTGAACACGCTGCTGCTCGGAAGCGCCCCGGCAGGCTTCAACACAGACGTCGGAGGGATCATCGATGCGCTTGCCACCAGCGGTGTGAACACTGCGGAAAGCGCGCGCATCATCGGGGCCGGAGCCACAGCATCGTCTGCGATGGTCGCGGCAGCGGAGATCGGTGCACAGCGCATCGACGTCCGCGCACGCCGTCCAGAGAGCGCCGAGGCGATACGAGCAGTGGGGGAGAAGCTCGGAATCGCCGTCACCGTAAGTGGTTTCGATGCGCCGTCCGCTTCGGTGGATCTGACTATTGCAACGCTGCCAGGCGGAACAGCGCTCGACGACTCGCTCGCAACATCGCTCGCGGCCGGTGGTGGCACGCTGCTCGACGCAGCCTACGCGCCGTGGCCCTCTGCTTTGGCCACCGCGTGGCAGCACGAGCAGGTGATCTGCGGGCTCGAGATGCTTCTTCACCAGGCAGTGCGCCAGGTGCGCATCTTCGTGAACGGTGATCCGCTGCAGAAGCTTGAGAACGAAGCCCTCGTGCGTGACGAAATGCGGTCGGCTCTCGTGGGAGACTAGAGCAATGCTCCGCGTGCTCACGGCCGGCGAATCTCACGGTCCAGAACTCATTGCCGTTATGGAAGGGCTGCCGTCCGGCGTCCCGATCTCCTCCGAGGCGATCCAGGCCGACCTCGCTCGGCGCAAGCTCGGCTATGGTCGCGGCTCTCGGATGAAGTTCGAGCAGGACGAACTCACCATCTCCGGCGGTGTGCGCCACGGCAAGAGCCTCGGCAGCCCCATCGCACTGCGCATCGGCAACACTGAGTGGCCGAAGTGGATCGAGGTGATGAACCCCGAGCCGGTCGAGATCACCGACAAGTCCCGGGGACGTTCGGCACCGCTGACTCGGCCTCGCCCCGGTCACGCCGACCTCGTCGGCATGCAGAAGTACGACTTCGATGAGGCCCGTCCGATCCTGGAGCGCGCCAGCGCACGCGAGACCGCCGCACGGGTGGCACTCGGCGCCGTTGCGCGTTCGTTCCTCAGCGAACTCGGCATCCGCCTCGTCAGCCACACACTCTCGATCGGCCCAGTGCGCGTCCCCGACGACGCCCCGCTGCCAACTGCTGATGACGTCGATGCGCTGGATGCAGATCCGCTGCGCTGCTTCGACGCCACCACCTCTGCGCTGATGGTCGCTGAGGTCGATGATGCCCGCAAGGAAGGCGACACCCTCGGCGGCATCGTCGAGGTGCTTGCCTACGGCCTTCCGCCGGGGCTCGGCTCACACGTGCACTGGGACCGCAGACTGGACGGCCGCCTTGCGCAGGCGCTCATGAGCATCCAGGCGATCAAGGGCGTCGAGGTCGGAGACGGCTTCGAGACCACTCGTCGTCGCGGTTCCGCCGCTCACGACGAGCTCTTTGCTGCGGAGGCGGGGATCACCCGCTCTTCTGATCGTGCCGGCGGCACGGAGGGTGGCATGTCCACTGGCACTGTGCTGCGCGTGCGCGCCGGCATGAAGCCGATCGCCACGGTTCCGCACTCGCTGCGGACGATCGACACTGCGACCGGCGAGGCCGCGACTGCACACCACCAGCGCTCTGACGTATGCGCCGTTCCCGCAGCCGGAGTCGTTGCCGAAGCAATGGTGGCCGTCGAGCTCGCGAACGCCGTGCTGGAGAAGTTCGGCGGCGACAGCATCCGCGAGACGCGCCGCAATGTCGAGAGCTATCTCGCTGCGATCCCGGCTGAGTTGCGTACCGCACCCGCTTCCGAAGCCGCGTTGATCGCCCACGATGAGCAGTCCTGAACAGCTGACACTCGTGCTCGTCGGCCCGATGGGTGCGGGCAAGACGAGCGTCGGCAGGCAGGTCGCCAAACGACTCGGCGTCGGCTTCATCGACACTGACAAACGCATCGTCGCTGCGCACGGGCCGATCCCCGAGATCTTCGCGCAGCACGGCGAGGAACACTTCCGCGCCCTCGAGAGCGCTGCTGTCGCCGATTCGCTCGGGCAAGGCGGAGTCATCTCCGTCGGCGGTGGCGCCGTCACCTCGGCGCAGACGCGGGAACTGCTGCGTCAGCATCCGGTCGTCTTCCTTGCTGTCACGGCGGAAGCGGTGTCCGCGCGCATCCGCACTGGCGGACGACCGATGCTTGCGGGCGACGAAGACCCACTGGAACGGTGGAAGACTATCTACGAAGAGCGTCGCGCCTGGTACGACGAGGTCGCGACCGTGACATTCGACACCTCTCGACGTCCGATGCAGCGCATCGCCGACGAGATCGTTGCCTGGAGGAAGAACCTGATATGAGCACGACCACCATCAGTGTCACAGGACAGGCGGAGTACGACATTACGATCGGACGCGGCATCCTCGATCAGGTGTCTGCCGCGCTCGATCCCGCCGTTCGCAAGGTTCTCGTCGTGCACCCGCCGACGCTCGGTGCCCGCGCGGCGGAGCTGCGCGACAGGCTGCTCGCCGACACCACGAACGGTCAGCGCGAGGTGCTGCTGGCCGAGGTGCCAGATGCCGAGCAGGGCAAGCGCATCGAGGTCGCAGCCTTCTGCTGGCAGGTCATGGGACAGTCCGACTTCACGCGCACCGATGCGGTGGTCGGTTACGGCGGAGGGGCCGTGACAGACCTGGCCGGATTCGTCGCTGCCACGTGGCTGCGCGGCGTGCAGATCATCCAGGTTCCGACGACCGTGCTCGGCCTTGTCGATGCCTCCGTCGGCGGCAAGACCGGTGTGAACACCGCCGAGGGAAAGAACCTGGTCGGCGCCTTCTGGCCACCGCTCGCCGTGATCGGCGATCTGGATGAGCTCGCCAGCCTCAGCGCGCACGAGGCGACCGCGGGATTCGCCGAGGTTGTCAAGGCCGGATTCATCTGGGCTCCGGAGATTCTCGACATCATCGAGGCTGATCCCGCGCGCGCCGTCGATACGACCACGCCGGAGTTCCGTCGAGCCGTCGAGCTTGCGATCGATATGAAGGCACGTGTCGTCTCGGAGGACTTCCGTGAGGCCGGTCAGCGCGAGATCCTCAACTACGGGCACACTCTCGGTCACGCGATCGAGCACGCGGAGCGCTACCGCTGGCGCCACGGCGCGGCGATCTCCGTTGGCATGATTTTCGCAGCCGAGATCTCGCGGCTGGCGGGCCGGCTGTCTGATGTGAACGCAGACCGCCACCGCTCCGTGCTGGAGTCGCTTGGTTTGCCGACCAGCTATCGGGCTGGCGCATGGCCGCAGCTGTTGGCGAGCATGCAGCGCGACAAGAAGAGCCGCGGCGGGATGCTGCGCTTCATCGTCCTCGACGACATCGCCAAGCCCACCGTGCTGCAGGCTCCGGATGAGTCGCTGCTGTTCGCCGCCTACCAGGAGGTCGGGGCATGAGTGTCACTATTCGACGCGTGCGCGCAGAAGAGTGGCGGCTGGTGCGTGATCTGCGGCTGGATGCGGTTCGCGACCCCGCGGCACCCGTCGCCTTCCTGCACTCTTACGAAGAAGAATCTTCGCACGCCGATGAATTCTGGCAGAACCGCTCTGCAGGAGCCGCTGAAGGCGATTCTGTAGCGCAGTTCGTCGCTGAGGCTGACGGGTCGTGGGTCGGAACGCTTTCCGTGCTGCGCTGGGCTGTGGGATCCAACGACTACAACGATCGTCCGGTGACCATTCCGACCGCCGGCGTGGTCGGTGTCTTCGTACGCCAGGAGCACCGTGGGCAGGGCGTCATCGATGCGCTGTTTGATGCGGCTGCCGGATGGAGCGACGCTCTCGGCGATGTTCAGCTCACGCTGGACGTGCACACGGAGAACGAGCGTGCTCAGGGTGCCTACCGGCGACTCGGTTTCGCGGATACCGGGCGACGATTCACCGCGTCGATCGGTGTGGAGATCGAGATGGCGCGATCGCTCGGCGCCGGGGATAGGGTGCAATCGTGACTACACCTCGCCGTATCCTGCTCGTCAACGGCCCGAATCTAAATCTGCTCGGCACGCGTGATCCCGAGGTGTACGGCACCGCGACGCTGGCAGATGTCGAGCGGATCACTGCCGATGCCGCATCAGCCGTGGGCTTCGAGGTGCGCAGCATCCAGAGCAATCATGAAGGCGTGCTCATCGACGCGATTCACGCGGCGCGTGAGGATTGCGTCGGCATCGTGATCAACCCCGGCGGTCTCACGCATACCTCCGTCGCGCTTCGCGACGCGCTCACCGGCGTGCTGCTGCCATTTGCCGAAGTACACATCTCCGACGTCAACGCGAGAGAAGAGTTCAGGCGCTTCTCATACCTGCATGACGTCGCCGCAGTGCGCGTGATCGGCGAAGGCGCAAACGGCTACGCGAACGCCGTTCGTCAGCTCACAGCGCTCATCAGGGACTGATTCTCGCCGCCGGCGCGGCTGGCGCGATCTCGGCCTTCTTCCGCGGCGCGGCAGGCAGAAGAAGACAGACCAGGATCGCCACCGCCGACATCCCGGCGGCCCACCAGAACGCGACATCGAATCCGTCGGCGAGTCCGGCGATCGAGGTGGCGTCCGCCACCGCTGATTCCAGGATCACCACGAGAACGGCCGTGCCGAAGGCGCCGCCCAACTGCTGCGCGAGCCGCGTGATGATGCTCGCGTGCGGAACGTCATCGCGGTCGAGACCGACATAGGCCACCGACATTACCGGAATCATCACCGCTCCCATGCCGAAGCCGCGCACCAGCAGCACGATGAGCAGCCACACCTGGTTCGTGGATGCATCTGCCAAGGCGAACGGAATCGTTGCGACGGCGAGCAGCAAGAACCCGCTCATTGCCACCACGCGCGCGCCGATGGTGTCGGTGAGGCGGCCGGCGAGAGTGCGGCTCAGCAGCGCCCCTATGCCCTGCGGAATGAGCAGGAGTCCGGCCGCGAGTGCATCCGCCCCTCGGACCTGCTGGAAGAACAGCGGAAGGAGCAGCATGCCGCCGTACACGGCGATGCTGGACAGGAACAGCACCGCACTCGACGATGACACCGCCCGCTGACGCAGCAGTCGGACGTCAACGAGCGCGCCGTCTGCCTTTCGCACCTGCGACCAGGCGAATGCCGCCAGGAGGATGAGCCCGACTCCGACGGGTGCCCAGAAATCGACGCGGGTCAGTCCGCCGTCACCACCTGCGTTCGAGAGCCCGTAAAGGATTCCGGCAACGGCGGGGGAGATGAGGATGAGTCCGACCCAGTCCAGGACGGCGGAGCCCTTCGGATCGTCAACGGGAATGAAGCGCCAGGCGAGGGCAAGCCCGAGGAGGCACAGCGGCACGTTGACCCAGAAGATCGACCGCCAGCCGAGGCCGTTCAGCAGCAGCCCGCCGATCGTCGGGCCCAGGATCGGACCGAGCGCCGCAGGCAGGCTGACCATCGCCATGAGCCTGCCCATGGAAGCCCCCTTGGGTACCTGTTGGATCGCGAGTGTCGCCATCAACGGCATCATTAGACCGCCACCGATGCCCTGGACGACGCGGAAGGCGATAAGGCTCGTGGCATCCCACGCGAAGCTGCACGCTATTGACGCGAACAGGAAGATCGTGAGCGCGGTCATCCACACACGCCTGCCGCCGAATCGCGCCTGCGCCCAGCCGACGACGGGGATCGCCACGGCCAGGGCCAGCAGGTATCCCGTGGTGACCCACTGGATGGTGCTGAGGGGGACCTCAAGCTCGCTGGCGAGCGTCTTCAACGCGATGCTCATGATCGTGCTGTCGAAGATGACGGCCATGCCCCCGACCACAAGTACCAACGCCGTGACGATGGCGTTGTGTGGGAGCGCGACGGTGCGAGTTCCGGTCACAGAATCCTCCAATAAGCAACAGTGGTGTATCTAATTAAATGGAAGCGTACGTCGTTGAGATAAGATACACAAATGGATCTTCAGAGGCAGTCCCGCCGGCGCGGCGAAGAACTGAACGCTGCAATCCTCGACGCCGCGTGGCTGCAGCTGCAGGATGCCGGATACGGCAGCTTCACGATCGACGCGGTCGCCGAGCGTGCCGGCACGAGCCGCTCCGTCATCTACCGCCGCTGGGAGGACCGTGGGGCGCTGCTGGAAGCGACCCTGGCCTTCGGGCTCGCGCAGGATCGCCCCGAAGTGCCGGACACGGGAGCACTGAGGGAGGACATGATCGAGCTCCTGCGTCGCTCGAATGTCTCACGCGGTCGCCTTGCGCCCCTTCTCAGCGTGCTGGTCGCCGCGTACTACGCCGACTCCGGACGCAGCTTCGCCGACGTGAGAGAGCTCTTCTTGAGCACACTGGGCGTCCGGCCTGCCACCGAGGAGATCCTGGAGCGCGCAGTGACGCGCGGGGAGGCAGACCCCGCTCGGCTCACGCCGCGGGTACAAACAGTGGCATTCGACCTGTTTCGACACGACCTGATGATGACGATGCGCGAGATCGACGACGCCTCGATCGAGGCGATCGTGGATGAGGTGTTCCTGCCGCTCGTGCGCCCCTCTGACCGGGGATCCGTTCCCGCGGCGTGAGATCCCGTAGAATCGACTGTCGGCCGCAACCATCGAACCCGAAACGGCGAAGTCCGACCCCTCAACAACGAAACGGAACATTCAGCGCATGGCATCCACCGCAGATATCAAGAACGGCGTCGTCCTCAGTATCGACGGGCAGCTCTGGAACGTGATCGAGTTCCAGCACGTCAAGCCTGGCAAGGGTGGCGCGTTCGTGCGTACCAAGCTGAAGAACGTCGTCTCGGGCAAGACCGTGGACCGCACCTACAACGCCGGTGCGAAGATCGAGATCGAGAACGTCGATCGCCGCGACTTCACCTACCTGTACGCAGACGGTGACGGTTTCGTCTTCATGGACATCGCAGACTACGACCAGATCACTGTCGGCGGTGCGACCGTCGGCGACGCGAAGAACTTCCTCCTGGAGAACCAGCAGGTCACCATCGCGCTGAACAACGGCAACCCGCTTTACATCGACCTTCCGGCCTCTGTCACCCTCGAGGTGACCTACACCGAGCCTGGCCTGCAGGGTGACCGCTCCTCGGCAGGCACCAAGCCTGCCACCGTCGAGACCGGCTACGAGATGCAGGTTCCGCTGTTCGTGGAGACCGGCACGAAGATCAAGGTCGACACCCGCACCGGCGACTACCTCGGTCGCGAGAAGTAAGGCGTGGGTGCCAGGACGAAGGCGCGCAAGCGCGCTCTCGACATTCTCTTCTCTTCGGATGTCCGTGGAGATGACCTCGCCGTAACACTTGCGGCAGAAGCCAAGCGCGCGGCCAGTGAGCCGGCTCGTGAGGCCTCATGGCTGTATGCCCGCGAGATCGTCGATGGGATCTCTGATCACCGCGACGAGATCGACGAGAGCATTGTCACGCACAGCCGTGACTGGAAGCTCGAGCGCATGCCGGCCGTTGACCGCGCCCTGCTGCGCATCGGCGTATGGGAGATCGTTTACAACGGCGAAGTGCCTACCGCGGTAGCAATTGATGAAGCGGTGGAACTCGCGAAAGAGTTTTCCACTGACGACTCGGGCTCATTCGTGCACGGCGTACTTGCTCGGGTGGCTCGCGCGAGCTGAGGCTGACCACCCAGCGTTCTGATGTCGGTTGCGAGGGAGAGAGTGTCTTCATGTCCGCTCCGCACATCGACGAATTTGCGCTTGCGCAATTCACTGATCGCGGGAGCTTCGAGCGAGGCCGTGCATACTTCCACGGCGGGATGGTCGCTGAGATCCACTGGAGTGCGGAATCGGACACGCTCAGCGCGAGCGTGCACGGATCGGGCGGCGCGGTATATCGCTGCACCGTGCGTCTCAAACCCGAAACCGTACTGATCGCATCGACATCGTGTTCCTGCCCGGTGCCGACCACGTGCAAGCACGTGGTCGCTGTCGTACTCGCCAGCAACGCGCAACGCGATGAGACGTCAGCCGTAGTTTCGCCTGCGACGCCAGAGCCGGCGTCTCCCGGCTGGCGCACGCTGCTGGACGGAACCTCGCCGGGAAAGAACACAACGCCCCTGGCCCTCGGTATCGAGTTGCGCTATCGCGCGGCGCGCGGCATCCACCAGTGGGCACCGCGTCCGGTGCGCCCTGCGACCGTGCGTGACCTCGCGAAAAGTGAGGGGGAGTTCCTCCTCGGCATCCGACCATTGATGCAAAGCGATGCGACCGGTGCCTGGATCCAGGGCAACGTCTCTTGGGACTCGGTACGGCGCTCTGGGGTGCAGTTCGGTCATGATCGGGTGCGGTGGTTCGCCGATCTGCTGAGCATCTCGCGCGACTCGCTGCTGTCCGGCACTGCCGGTGACTGGCTCATCCTCGATCATGTCGAATCGAGCCTGCTCTGGCCGCATCTGCGCGCTGCGGCTGCCACCGGCATCCCATTCATCTCGACGCAGAAGAGTTTCAGCGTCACGATGGCCGAAGAGGGATTCATCACCGCACAGGTCACCCGAGAAGACAGCGGAGACCTGTCCGTGGCCGCCGAGGTGGTGCTGGACGGGCAGAGTATCGACGGTGGCACTGTTCACCCGATCGGCCACACCGGTATCTTCGCCGTGACCCCGCTCGGCGCACGGGCATCGGTGACGTTGGCAGAGGTGGCGTTGAGTAAGCCTGTGCGGGCGCTTTTGGATGCAGGGGAACCACTGGCTGTTCCCGCTACAGACGAGCCTGCCTTTCTGCGCGAGGCCTATCCAGCACTGGCACGCCAGGTCGCAGTTCGTACAGTGGGGAAGATCACACTACCCACGGTCCCCGTTCCCGTCCCGACGATCTCGGTCTCCCATCACCCCGGCGACACCGTGCGCTACACATTCGAATGGACATACCGAGGATTCGGCCGCTATCCGTTCGAGTCGACGGCCGATGCCGTGCGAGATGACGGCGCAGAGTCCGCACGCCGCGCAGAGGTGGAGTCGGCATGGGCCGAGGCGACGGGAGCGCGATTCGAGGCATCCGGCTCGTTCCAGGACGTCGAGGCTGCGGAATTCGTCACGCACATCGTTCCCGCGCTTGAGAAACACGGCATCAAGGCGGTCGTCTCCGGAAAGCGCAAGACATACACCGAACTCAGCGGCGTGCCGGAGATCACGGTATCCACCGTCGAGAGCACCGATCCCGACTGGTTCGATCTCGGCGTTCTGGTCAAGATCGACGGCCGGAGCATCCCGTTCACTCCGCTGTTCACCGCGCTGAGCATGCGACGCACGAAACTGCTTCTCGCCGACGGCAACTATTTCTCGCTTGCCCACCCCGCCCTGGACACTCTGCGCGAGCTCATCGATGAGGCGACCGAGCTGACCGAATGGGAGGCAGGCCCACGCATCAGCAAGTACCAGACCGACCTCTGGGAAGAGTTCGAGGACCTTGCCGATGAGGCGCTGCCTGCGACGAGCTGGAGGGCGACCGCTGACGGCCTGCGGGCCGCGACCGGGGTGCCTGCCACGACGCTGCCGCAGGGATTGCAGGCCGAACTGCGTCCGTACCAGAAAGCCGGATTCGATTGGCTGGCATTCCTCTGGTCGCATCACCTGGGCGGAATCCTTGCGGACGATATGGGCCTCGGCAAGACGATTCAGCTGCTCACGCTCATCTTGCACACGCGTGAGGCAGGGGAGCGGCGGCCGTTCCTCGTCATCGCACCGACTTCGGTGCTGACGACCTGGCAGGAGGAGTCAGCACGCTTCGCGCCCGGACTGCGCACACGCATCATTGACGGCACGCGCACGAAGCGAGACGCCTCCATCGCGGACATTGCTCAGGATGCCGATCTCATCGTCACCTCGTACACGCTGTCCCGCTTGGACTCCGAAGAGTACGAGGTCGTTGAGTGGGCAGGGCTCATCCTCGACGAAGCACAGTTCGTGAAGAACGCCGACACGAAACAGCACCGTGCGGTGGCGTCCTTTCGTGCTGACGTGACGTTCGCGGTCACTGGGACACCCATGGAGAACAGCCTCAGCGACATCTGGTCGCTGCTGAAGCTCTCAGCGCCTGGACTCTTCGCCTCAGCACGCAAGTTTCGCCAGGACTACATTCAGCCGATCGAGCAGGGAAAGGTGCCTGAGAACGAGGAGGGCGGCGAGTACCGTCAGCTGCGGCTGGAACGTCTGCGCCGGCGCATCCGTCCGCTGATGCTGCGCCGCACTAAAGAACTCGTGGCCAGTGACCTTCCGGAGAAGCAGGAACAGCTGCTGCACGTCGAGCTGAGTCCCGCGCATCGTGCGCTGTACGACACCGTGCTGCAGCGTGAGCGGCAGAAGGTGCTCGGGCTGCTGAAGGACCTCGATCGCAACCGATTCATCGTCTTCCGCTCGCTCACGATGCTGCGGATGCTGAGTCTCGCACCCGGACTGGTAGACGAGACCGATGCGAAGCTCGGATCGCGCAAGCTGGACACCCTGGTCGAGCGGGTCATCGAATTGCACGCCGAACATCACCGCGCGCTGGTATTCAGCCAGTTCACGTCATTTCTTCAAATGGCCGCGGCGCGACTGGAGCGAGCCGGCATCCCGTACGTCTATCTCGACGGGTCCACGCGGAAACGGCAGAGTGTCATCGACGAGTTCCGGGCGGGGGAGCAACCCGTGTTCCTCATCAGCCTGAAGTCCGGTGGCTTCGGGCTCACCCTCACCGAAGCCGACTACGTCTTCGTGCTTGATCCGTGGTGGAACCCCGCGGCCGAGGCTCAGGCCGTCGACCGCGCACATCGCATCGGTCAGGACAAGCAGGTGTTCGTCTATCGGATGATCTCTGCGGGAACCATCGAGGAGAAGGTGCTGGCGCTGCAGCAGCGCAAGGCGCGGTTGTTCACGGCGGTGATGGATGATGACGCGATGTTCGCGCAAGCGCTCACCGCCGACGACATCCGCGGTCTCTTCGAAAGCTGAGCGCGGATCACCCCGGCACAGCGCAGGGATCGCGCAGAGCCCTCTGGGTAGAATTGCAGGGTTCAGTTCAGAAGGAGTGCAATGCGGATTACGGGACTCGGCCACGCCGGGATGTTCATCGAGACGGCCGGCGGAAACATTATCTGTGACCCCGTTCTCGGACCGTCGTTCTACGGATCCTGGTTCCCGTTCCCTGACAACCGAGGGCTCGATTGGGCGAAGTTCGGCCGCGAAGCGGACTTCCTGTACATCTCGCACCGCCACCGCGATCACTTCGATAAGGCGCTCCTGGAGCGCTACATCCGCAAGGACATCGAAGTACTCCTCCCGGATTACCCCATCGATGACCTCGAGCAGGACCTCCGCGCGCTGGGCTACACCAACATCACTTATGCGCCGGCGGGCGAGGTCATCCAGCGCGGTGACCTGAAGATCATGATCACCCCGCTGCGTGCTCCTAGCGATGGTCCGATCGGCGACTCCTCGCTGAGCGTCGACGACGGTACCGCCTCGATACTCAATCAGAACGATTCGCACCCGCTGGACCTGGACGCGCTGCTCAGCTTCGGCAAGCCGGATGCCTACTTCACTCAGACATCAGGAGCCATCTGGTGGCCGATGGTCTACGACCTGCCGCAGGACGCCAAGCAGAACTTCGCACGGCTTAAGCGTGAGTCGCAGAACAAGCGCGCGATGTTCTACATCGAGAAGGTCGATGCGCCGTACGTCTTCCCAATGGCCGGCCCGCCGATGTTCCTGCGGGACGATCTGTTCAAGTACAACGGCTTCGGTCTGGACAACGACTCAATCTTCACGGATCAGAAGCAGTTCCTCGCGCATCTGAAGGAACAGGCGCCGCAGTATGACGGGCAACTGTTCGTTCCCGGCACCGTTGTGACGCTGAACGGCGGCAAGTTGTCGATGCAGCAGTCGCTTTACACGGATGCTGAGATCGCCCACATCTTCGATGAGAAGTGGGAGTACCTCGAATCTCAGCGCGCCAGCCGTCAGCAGGAGATCCTCGACGAGGAAGCATCCCGTGCCGAGGTTCTTCCCCCCGCAGAGATGCTCGCTGCGATCAAGGCATGGTGGGAGCCGCTGCTGAAGAAATCTCGCACCATCCGACTCGGTGTCGGGGGAAACGTTCGATTCCGCATCGGCGATCTCGATATGGTCGTCGACTTCCCCAAGGCAAAAGTTCGCGAGTACGCAGGCGAAGAGTGCATCTACTGGTACACGATCCCCGCCGATCTCGTGTCGACCAACATCGCCGACCACGAGATCGACTGGTCGAACTCGATCTTCCTCTCGATGCAGTTCTCGGTCGGCCGCAGTGGGAAGTTCAACGAGTTCCTCACCACATTCCTGAAGTGCCTGTCCGTGGACCGCATCGAGTACGTCGAGAACTGGTACTCCGAGCAGACTGACCAGACCGAGGATGCCGAGATCGGCGACTGGACCGTTCAGCGTCGTTGCCCGCACCTGCGCGCGGACCTCACCAAGACCGGAAAGGTCGACGAGGACGGTGTGCTCACCTGCAGCATGCACGACTGGAAATGGGATCTGAAGACCGGGAAATGCCTCAGCACCACCGGCCATGAGATCCGGGCGACGCAGTCCGCCGGTTGACTCGCCGAAAACAGGACGACAGTCCGAGATCAGGACGATTCTGCGGATTCTTCCTGATCTCGGGACAAGGTCCTGATTTCGGGAGTGGGCCGACCCGGTAGACTGAACGCACAAGCAACCTTTAACACCGTCCAGAGAGGCGGAGAAGGGAGCGGCGAATGAGCACGCGCACTGTGCTGCAAGAAGCCGATATCTCGCGGGCATTGACCCGTATCGCCCATGAAATCCTCGAGTCCAATCGGGGAGCAGCCGATCTGGTCCTGCTGGGCATTCCCACTCGAGGCGTAGCCCTCGCGCAGCGCCTCGGCGCTCTGATCAGTGACATCGCGCAAACCGCGGTTCCGGTCGGTTCGCTGGATGTCACGCTGTTCCGCGATGATCTCGCGAAGCATCCGACCAGGTCGCCTCGCCCGACGGATATCCCGGCCGGGGGTATCGAGGGTAAGACGGTCGTCCTCGTCGACGACGTGCTCTTCTCCGGTCGCAGCATCCGTGCCGCCCTCGACGCGATCCAGTCGATCGGACGGCCATCCGTGGTCCGTCTCGCGATCCTCGTCGACCGCGGCCACCGGGAGCTGCCGATCCGCCCCGACTTCGTCGGCAAGAACATTCCGTCGTCCCGCGCAGAGCGTGTCAACGTGCGCCTTCGCGAGTACGACGGCGCCGAGGAGGTGACGATCGAAGCATGAGACACCTCCTCGACACTCAGACGCTCGACCGCGAGACGGCCCTGCGCATCCTTGACGTTGCCGAAGACATGTCCGACACGCAGTCACGCGAGGTCAAGAAGCTCCCGACTCTGCGCGGCAAGACCGTGGTCAACCTGTTCTTCGAAGACTCGACACGCACCCGCATCTCCTTCGAGGCCGCTGCTAAACGTCTTTCCGCTGACGTCATCAACTTCGCGGCCAAGGGCTCCAGCGTCTCCAAGGGCGAGAGCCTGAAAGACACCGCGCAGACGCTGCAGGCGATGGGAGCGGATGCCGTCGTCATCCGTCATCCGGCATCCGGAGCGCCGCGCACGCTCGCGACGAGCGGCTGGATCTCAGCCGGCATCGTGAACGCCGGCGACGGCACACACGAGCACCCGACTCAAGCGCTGTTGGATGCCTTCACCATCCGCAAACGCCGCTTCGGCGCCGACAGCCGTGGTCAAGATCTCACCGGAATCAAGGTCGTGATCGTCGGCGATGTGCTGCACTCACGGGTCGCCCGTTCCAACGTTTGGCTGCTCGCAACACTGGGCGCCGAGATCACTCTGGTGTCGGCACCGACCCTCGTTCCTCAGAACGTCTCGAACTGGCCGGTGCGCGTGCTCTACGACCTGGACGAGGCTCTCGCCGAGGGGCCCGACGCTGTCATGATGCTCCGCATCCAGCTCGAGCGTATGAACGCGGCATATTTCCCGAGTGAGCGGGAGTATTCCAGGCGTTGGGGACTGGATGCTGTGCGCGCAGCATCGCTTCCGAGCGATAGCATTGTCATGCACCCAGGGCCGATGAATCGCGGCCTGGAGATCTCCTCCGCAGCCGCAGATTCTCCGCGCTCCACCGTGCTGGAACAGGTCACCAACGGGGTGTCTGTACGCATGGCTGTGCTGTACCTGCTGCTTGCAGGAGAACGAAACGACGAACGAGGGGAAGACCAATGACCGAGACCCTCGTGATCACCGGCGCTCAGCTGCTTGGCGCCGCGAGCGCCGACATTGTGGTGGAGAACGGCATCATCGCTGAGATCGGCACCGGCCTCAGCCGTTCAGGCGCCCGTGTCATCGACGCTGCAGGCTTGATCGCCCTGCCCGGACTCGTTGACCTGCACACGCACCTTCGTGAGCCAGGCTACGAAGCATCCGAGACCATCCTCACCGGCACGAAGGCCGCAGCAGCTGGTGGGTTCACCGCCGTCTTCGCCATGCCGAACACTTCGCCCGTCGCGGATTCCGCAGGTGTCGTCGAGCAGGAACTCGCCCTAGGCGAGGCCGCAGGCTACGCCACGGTGCAGCCGATCGGCGCAGTCACCATCGGCCAGAAGGGCGAGCGACTCGCCGAGCTCGGCGCGATGGCCACTTCACGCGCGAAGGTCCGCGTTTTCAGCGACGACGGTTTCTGCGTGTTCGATCCGCTCATCATGCGCCGTGCACTCGAGTACGTGAAGTCCTTCGGCGGCGTCATTGCACAGCACGCTCAGGATCCGCGTCTCACCGAAGGCGCCCAGATGAACGAGGGCAGCGTCTCGGCCGAGCTGGGCCTCACCGGCTGGCCCGCCGTCGCGGAAGAGTCGATCATCGCCCGCGATGTGCTGCTGGCTGAGCACGTCGGCTCGCGGCTGCACGTCTGCCACCTTTCGACGGCAGGGTCAGTCGACATCATCCGGTGGGCCAAGAAGCGCGGCATCAACGTCACTGCTGAGGTCACCCCGCATCACCTGCTGCTGACCGACGAACTCGTACGCGGCTACGACGCGCGCTACAAGGTCAACCCGCCTTTGCGCCGCGAAGAGGACGTGCTCGCCGTGCGCGAGGGACTCGCCGACGGCACGATCGACATCGTCGCCACAGACCACGCCCCGCACCCCAGCGAGAGCAAGGCCTGTGAATGGCAGGCGGCCGCCAACGGAATGGTGGGCCTGGAGAGCGCGCTGCGCGTCGTGCATCAGTCGATGGTGCAGACCGGTCTGATCGGCTGGAACGATGTTGCGCGCGTCATGAGCGCAACACCCGCTCGCATCGGGCAGCTGGATGGTCACGGCACACCGCTAGAAGCCGGGCAACCCGCTCAGATCACCCTCTACGATCCCCGCATCGAAGGCACGTTCACCACTGCTGACCTGCACGGTCGCAGCGAGAACTCTCCCTATCTCGGTCGTGACCTGCCCGGTCGCGTCGAGTACACCATCCATCATGGTCTCGTCACCGTCGAGGCCGGCACCGTCGTCGAGGAGCTTTACGCGTGAGCATGCGTGACATCGCCATCGCCATCACCATCGGGGTCGCGCTGCTGATCCTTCTGACGATGTACCTTGCGTGGCGCCGACGTCTGCGTCGTGACTCCGTGCATGACGCCCCGCTGGGTGTTCCCGAACATGCCGAGGTTCTCGCGCGCCACGAAGTGCTCTACGTATCGACCACCCGCCACGACCAGCCACTCGAGCGTCTGGCGATCAAGCCGCTGGCCTATCGTGCGCGGGGTGAGCTCGCGGTCACCGATCGCGGCGCCGCACTCTGCTTGGATGGCTCGCCCACGGTGTTCCTCGCCTCAGCCAAGATCGTCACCGTAGATCGCGCATCCGTCACCATCGACCGCGTTGTCGAACCCGGTGGGCTTGTGCGCCTGGCGTGGAAGATCGATGACTCAACGATCGTCGACTCGTACCTGCGTGTCAGCGCCGGTGACCCCAACAACCTCATTTCAGAACTGCAGCGGCTGATCCCCGCTGATAACTCAGGAGCCACGTCATGACACTGCCTGATCCCGCCGTCCTCGTCT
The DNA here is from genome assembly GCF_059445345.1 of Microbacterium sp. Y355. Lineage (NCBI taxonomy): Bacteria > Bacillati > Actinomycetota > Actinomycetes > Micrococcales > Microbacteriaceae > Microbacterium > Microbacterium sp. Y355. Next base: position 563,512 of record NZ_JCAIUD010000001.1, read on the forward strand.
TAGAAGACGGCACACGTCACACGGGCCGCGCCTACGGCGCTCAGGGAACCACACTGGGCGAGGTCGTCTTCGCGACCGGCATGAGTGGCTACCAGGAGACGCTCACCGACCCGTCTTACGCCGGACAGATCGTCCTGCAGACCGCGCCTCATATCGGCAACACCGGAATGAACGACGAGGACTCAGAGTCCCGACGCATCTGGGTCGCCGGCTACATCGTGCGCGACCCCTCACGCGTGGTGTCCAACTGGCGCGCCAACGCTTCTCTCGACGATATCCTCGTTCGCGACGGCATCGTCGGCATCAGCGGCATCGACACACGCTCCATCACACGTCACATCCGATCGGCCGGCTCCATGCGCGGAGGCATCTTCTCCGGTGCGGATGCCGCGGTCGACCCAGAAGAGCAACTGCGTATTGTGCAGCAGGTGCCCGAGATGAGCGGACAGAATCTGTCGGCCCAGGTCTCGGTCGACGTCGTCACCGTGACGACTGCGCTGGGGGACCGGGTCGGAAACCTCGCCGTGCTCGACCTCGGTGTGAAGCAGGCCACGATCGACAACCTCGCCGCACGCGGCTTCGAAGTTCATGTTCTGCCGCAGAGCGCGACGATTGAGGAGATCCGCGCGATCGACCCGGTGGCCGTGTTCTACTCGAACGGCCCTGGCGACCCCGCGGCTTCCGGCGATCACGTCGCTCTCCTGCGCAGCGTGCTCGATGAGGGACTTCCTTTCTTCGGCATCTGCTTCGGCAACCAGTTGCTCGGCCGTGCGCTCGGCCTCGACACCTACAAGCTTCCGTTCGGACACCGCGGAATCAACCAGCCCGTGCTCGACAAGGTCACCGGCAAGGTGGAGATCACCTCCCACAACCACGGGTTTGCTGTGGAGGCGCCTCTTGAGGGATCCTTCGAAAGCCCGAACGGCTACGGCCAGGTCGAGGTCAGCCACATCGGTTTGAACGACAACGTGGTGGAAGGCCTGCGTGCCCTCGACATCCCCGCGTTCTCGGTGCAGTACCACCCCGAGGCCGCAGCCGGCCCGCACGACGCCAACTACCTCTTCGACCGTTTCCGCGATCTGGTCATCGCCACCCAGGGAGACAAAAACTAATGCCAAAGCGCGACGACATCAACTCCGTCCTCGTTATCGGCTCTGGCCCGATCGTGATCGGTCAGGCTGCTGAGTTCGACTACTCCGGAACGCAGGCATGCCGTGTGCTGCGCGAGGAGGGCGTGCGCGTCATCCTCGTGAACTCCAACCCAGCCACGATCATGACCGATCCGGACTTCGCTGACGCCACCTACATCGAGCCGATCACGTGGCAGGTGATCGAGACGATCATCGCGAAGGAACGTCCAGACGCGATTCTGCCCACACTGGGTGGGCAGACAGCACTGAACGCCGCGATCGAGCTACACAACCACGGCATCCTCGAGAAGTACGATGTCGAGCTCATCGGCGCGAGTTTCGAGGCGATCAACAAGGGCGAGGATCGCCAGATCTTCAAGCAGTTGGTTCTCGATGCGGGTGCTGATGTCGCTGACAGCCGTATCGCTCACACCATGGACGAGGTTCTCGCCGGTGCCGCAGAACTCGGCTACCCGCTGGTCGTCCGCCCGAGCTTCACGATGGGTGGACTCGGATCTGGCTTTGCCTATGACGAAACCGACCTTCGCCGCATCGCCGGTGCAGGGCTCCACGACTCGCCGACCAACGAGGTGCTCCTGGAGGAGTCCATCCTCGGTTGGAAGGAGTACGAGCTCGAGCTCATGCGCGATACCGCCGACAACACGGTCGTGGTGTGCTCGATCGAGAACGTCGACCCCGTGGGCGTTCACACGGGCGATTCGATCACCGTGGCGCCCGCGCTGACGCTCACTGACCGTGAGTACCAGCAGATGCGTGACATCGGCATCGACATCATTCGCGCAGTGGGCGTGGACACCGGCGGATGCAACATCCAATTCGCGGTCGACCCCAGCAACGGTCGTATCATCGTGATCGAGATGAACCCTCGCGTCTCCCGTTCGAGCGCGCTGGCGTCTAAGGCGACAGGCTTCCCGATCGCGAAGCTCGCCGCGAAGCTCGCGCTCGGCTACCGTCTCGATGAGATCCCGAACGACATCACGGGTGTCACCCCGGCGAGTTTCGAGCCGACGCTGGACTACGTCGTCGTCAAGGTGCCGCGCTTCGCATTCGAGAAGTTCCCGGCGGCAGATGCCACGTTGACCACCACCATGAAGTCGGTGGGCGAGGCGATGGCGTTCGGTCGCAACTACGCAACAGCTTTGCAGAAGGCGCTCCGCTCGCTGGAGAAGCGCGGATCGAGCTTCCATTGGGGTGAGGAGACGCGCAGTCTCGAGGAGCTCCTGGAGATCTCCCAGACACCGACCGATGGCCGCATCGTCGTACTGCAGCAGGCTCTCCGCAAGGGCGCTACCGTCGAGCAAGCATTCGAGGCTACTGCGATCGATCCCTGGTTCGTCGACCAGATCGTGCTGATCAACGAGGTCGCCGAGACCGTGCGCACTGCCGCTGAACTCGATGCTGAGACGATCCGCTACGCGAAGGAGCACGGCTTCTCCGACGCGCAGCTGGCCGAGATTCGAGGCATCAGCGAGGCAGAGGTGCGGAGCCAGCGTCACGGGTTCGGTGTCCGCCCGGTCTTCAAGACGGTTGACACCTGCGCCGGCGAGTTCCCGGCCCTGACGCCGTATCACTACTCGAGCTACGACTTCGAGACGGAAATTGTGCCGTCAGAGCGAACGAAGGTCGTCATCATCGGCTCTGGCCCGAACCGTATCGGCCAGGGCATCGAGTTCGACTATTCATGCGTGCATGCGTCCTTCGCACTGTCGGATGCAGGCTTCGAGACCATCATGGTCAACTGCAACCCCGAGACGGTCTCGACAGACTACGACACCTCCGACCGGCTCTACTTCGAGCCGTTGACGCTGGAGGATGTGCTCGAAGTGCTTGACGCGGAAGCCGCGAGCGGCACCATCCTCGGTGTCGTCTGCCAGCTCGGCGGACAGACGCCGCTCGGGCTCGCCAAGGGTATCGAGGCGGCTGGCTACACCGTGCTCGGCACCAGCCCGGAAGCCATCGACATCGCTGAGGAGCGCGAGCTGTTCTCTCAGCTGCTCGACTCCGCTGGCCTCGTCGCGCCGCGTCATGGCACCGCCATCGACGCAGACGGTGCGGTGGTGATCGCCGAAGACATCGGCTACCCGGTGCTTGTGCGTCCGAGCTTCGTGCTCGGTGGTCGCGGCATGGAGATCGTCTACGACACCCCGAGCTTGCGTGACTACTTCGTTCGCACGGCGGGTGAGGTCATTGTTGGCCCCGGCACACCGTTGCTCGTGGACCGGTTCCTGGATGACGCCATTGAGATCGACGTCGATGCGCTTTACGACGGCAACGAGCTGTACATCGGCGGTGTCATGGAGCACCTCGAAGAGGCCGGTATCCACTCCGGGGATTCCAGCTGTACTCTGCCGCCGATCTCGCTTGGACGGAGTGACATCGACCGTGTGCGTGTCGCCACACTTGCGATCGCCGAGGGCGTGGGCGTTCGCGGCCTTCTGAACGTGCAGTTCGCGATCAGTGCCGGAGTGCTCTACGTCATCGAGGCGAACCCCCGGGCAAGTCGCACGGTGCCGTTCGTATCAAAGGCGCTTGGCATCCCAATGGCGAAGGCAGCCAGCCGCATCATGGTCGGTGCGACGATCGACGAGCTCAAGGCCGAGGGCATGTTGCCTGTGTCGGATGGTTCGAGAGTACCGATGGATGCCCCCGTCTCAGTCAAGGAGGCGGTGCTGCCGTTCAAGCGGTTCCGCACCAAGGACGGCAAGATCGTCGATTCCGTACTTGGGCCGGAGATGCGCTCCACCGGTGAGGTGATGGGCATCGACAAGGACTTCCCGACCGCGTTCGCGAAGAGTCAGGCTGCCGCATACGGCGGCATGCCGACGTCCGGCACGGTGTTCATCTCCGTCGCGGACGCCGACAAGCGTGCAGTGATCCTTCCCGCACACCGCCTGCAGCAACTGGGCTTCAACCTGGTTGCCACTGAGGGCACAGCCGAGATCCTTTCCCGCAACGGGATCAAGGTGCAGGTCGTCGCGAAGTACAGCGAGACGCTTGACGGCGGCGAGAACATCGTCGACCTCATCAACGATGGTGCGATCGACATCATCGTCAACACCCCCTCTGGCGGTGCTGCGCGCGCCGACGGCTACGAAATTCGAGCCGCTGCTGTGGCGGCCGACAAGGCTCTGTTCACCACGATGGCCGTCCTCGGTGCCGCAGTCAGCGCCATGGATGCTGCGGACGAGGGTTTCAACGTCAAAAGTCTCCAGGAGTATGCGATCGAACGGCAGGCCGCGCTGTGACCGAACGGTTCGGAGAGAAGGTCCGTGCAGCTCTCAGCACGCGCGGACCGCTGTGCGTAGGAATTGATCCGCACCAGTCACTGCTGGCCTCGTGGGGCCTGCCGGACTCTGCTGCGGGTGTCAGGGAATTCGGCTTGCGAACAGTGGACGCGGCCGCAGGCCGCGTCGGCCTGGTGAAGCCGCAGGTGTCTTTCTTCGAGCGCTTCGGCTCCGCCGGATTCGTTGCACTGGAAGATGTGCTGCGCGCCGCGCGTGAGGCAGAGATCCTTGTGATCGCGGATGCCAAGCGCGGTGACATCGGCTCCACGATGGACGCTTACGCGTCAGCATGGCTGACACCGGGGTCCCCGCTCGAAGCGGATGCGCTCACGGTAAACCCGTTCCTCGGAGTCGGCGCGCTGGAGAGTACATTCGCGCTTGCAGAGTCGAACGGAAAGGGCGTCTTCGTACTTGCTGCGACGAGCAACCCTGAGGCCGCAACGGTGCAGCAGGCACGTGCTGGAGTGACCGGAACCCAGACCGTGTCTGCCTCGATCATCGAGCAGGTCAGCGCCCTCAATGCCCGCGCGACGCCCGATGGCCAGTGGGGGAGTCTCGGCATTGTCATCGGCGCGACAGTCGACTGGACAGAAGCAGGCCTTTCGGCATTCGCTCCGGCCGCACCCATCCTCGGCCCAGGGTTCGGGGCTCAAGGAGCAGGACCTGCCGACCTCATCGGACGATTCGGCGCCTCGGCGCCGATGGTCATCGTTGCCGAGAGTCGCAGCATCCTCTCGGCAGGACCTGACGGCCTTGTCGACGCAATCGAATCTCGTGCTGTGGCCTACCAGGAGGCTCTGAATGGCTGAGCGCACCGTTCCCGAAGTAGATCGCGCCGCCGCAGCCCGTAAGGCCGTGGAGCGTCGCCGTGCGCGCGCCGCCGTCAAACGCTCTCTGACCATGCGCGTCGTCGCTCCGCAGTCCGTCGCACGGGAAGCATTCGCGGATGCTGAATCAGTTGCAGGCTCGATGCGCATCACGGACTTCCTCCTCGCGCTGCCTGCCATCGGAATCGGCAAGCGCGACCGCATCCTGCTTGACCTCGACATCTCGCACGTCAAGCGTCTGGGCGGACTCGGGGTGCGCCAGCGTGCCAGTCTGATGCAGTGGCTCGACTCGCGATTCCCCGAACAGCGGCCGCGCTCGGGTCGCAGCCGGCTTCTTGTGCTGGCTGGTCCCACTGCCGTGGGCAAAGGCACGGTCGCCGCTCACGTCCGTGAACACAATCCGGAGATCCATCTCTCCGTCTCGGCGACGACACGCGCGGCACGCCCGGGTGAGATCGACGGTGTGCACTACTACTTCGTCGACGACACCGAGTTCGATCGGCTGATTGACGAGGGCGCCCTGCTCGAGCACGCCGTCGTTCACAACCGCTCCCGCTACGGCACTCCGCGGGAGCCCATCGAGGCCGCTCTCGCCGCTGGGAAGACCGTTCTGTTGGAGATCGATCTGCAGGGTGCCCGCCAGGTGCGGGCCGCAGAGCCATCGGCGACGCTCATCTTCCTGCTGCCGCCATCCTGGGACGAGTTGGTGCACAGACTCATCGGTCGCGGCACCGAAGATGAAGAGGAACGTGCTCGCCGACTGCGCTCCGCGAAGGTCGAATTGGCCGCGCAAGGCGAGTTCGATTACTGCATTGTGAACGACGACGTCGCCACAGCAGCGCGCGAGGTCGTAGAATTGTCTGAGGCAACTGCGCGCTGAGGGTATTCGCGCGCCCGCCGATTCGACTTTGCGACGATCCCGTCGCCTGATCAGGAGGTCTCACCATGGCCGGACACCACACCAAGGGCATCATCGATCCCCCCATCGACAACCTGCTCTCCCGCGTCGACTCGAAGTACGAACTGGTCATCTACGCGTCCAAGCGCGCCCGCCAGATCAACGACTACTACGCCGACCTCCACGAGGGAAATCTGTTCGACAACGTCGGGCCTCTGGTCGACTCGTCCGTCGAGGACAAGCCGCTCACCATCGCGCTCCACGAGATCAACGAGGACAAGCTCCGCATTCGCCACGCTGAGTGAGGGCTGCTTCCTCGATGAGCGCACTGCGCCTTTTCACATCGGAGTCCGTCACCGAGGGACACCCTGACAAGATCTGCGACCAGATCTCTGACAGCATTCTCGACGGGCTGATCGCCAAAGACCCCGGCTCACGAGTCGCTGTGGAGACCCTCGTCACCACGGGGCTCGTGCACGTCGCAGGAGAGATCCGCACCGAGGCGTACGTCGACATCCCGACCATCGTCCGCGAGGTCGTCAACAGCATCGGCTATACCTCTAGCGAGACCGGGTTCGACGGCGATTCCTGCGGCGTGAGCATCTCCGTAGGAGAGCAGTCTGGCGACATCGCGCACGGTGTGGATCAGGCGCAGGAACATCGAGATGGCAGCTCCGTCGACGCGCTCGACGGTCTGGGCGCAGGCGACCAAGGCATCATGTTCGGCTTCGCCACGATCGAAACGCCGGAGTTCATGCCCATGGCAGGGCACACCGCGCATCGCATCGCAGAACGTCTTGCAGAGGTGCGCCGCTCCGGCGAACTCGGATTCCTTCGACCAGACGGCAAGACGCAGGTCACGCTCGGCTACGAAGGCTTCACGCCCAAGACGATCGACGCCGTCGTACTCTCCACGCAGCATCACCCTGACATCTCGCAGGAGGAGCTCAAGGAGCAGGTCAGGCGTCTCGTCATCGATCCGGTTCTAGAGAACACCGGTCTTGAGATGCCGGCAAGCGATCGTTACTTCATCAACCCTGCCGGACCGTTCGTCACGGGCGGACCCAAGGGTGATGCGGGGCTCACCGGGCGCAAGATCATCATCGACACCTATGGTGGCGCTGCTCGCCACGGTGGCGGTGCGTTCAGCGGCAAAGATCCGTCGAAGGTTGACCGCTCCGGCGCCTACGCCATGCGCTGGGTGGCGAAGAACGCCGTCGCGGCCGGCCTCGCAGAACGCCTCGAGGTTCAGGTCGCCTATGCGATCGGCGTCGCACGTCCTGTTGGCCTCTACGTCGAGAGCTTCGGCACCGGCAAGGTGTCCGACGAGGCAATCACCGACGCGATCCGCGAGGTCTTCGACCTGCGGCCGCAGGCGATCATCGAAGAGCTTGACCTGCTGCGTCCGATCTATCGTCAGACTGCGGCGTACGGACACTTCGGACGCGAACTGCCCGACTTCACCTGGGAGCGCATCAACCGCGCTGACGAGTTGCGCCGCGCCGCGGGGCTGTGATGCGCTTGCGCGGAGCGCGGCGATGAGCCGGCGCATCGCGCGGGTGCAGCTGGAATCTCCGCTTCCCCAGCTGGATCGGCTGTTCGATTACGCGCTGCCGGACGAACTCGGTGATGTCCCTATCGGCGTGCGCGTGCGCGTGCCGCTGCGTACCGCAGGACGCCTCGTCGACGCCTATGTGATCGAGGTCGCCGAGGAAGACGACGCCGAGCGTCCGCTGTCCACAGTCGAGACGGTCGTCTCTGAAGTATCAGTTCTGCCTGAGCGTCTTTACCGTCTCGCGCGTCGCACCGCTGATCGTGCGGCGGGCTCCGCATCCGACATCCTGCGCCTGGTCATCCCAAGGCGACAGGTGCGCGTCGAGAAGGCGTGGAAAGCGGATGCCGCGACTCCAGTGCCCACGGCCGAAGCTGCCGAACGCGCGAACGCGGTGATCGAGGAGTACGACGGGCTCGGCGCACTGCTCGATGATCGCCAGCGTGGTGCCGTCGAAGCTGTCCCTGGTATCCGCGAAGGCGTGTTGCGGTGGACGGAGCTGCTCGCCGCTGCGGCGGCGCGCATGCTGGCGTCCGGGTCCTCCTCGATTCTCGTGGTGCCCGATCACCGTGACCTCGATCGACTGCTGGCGACGCTGGAGACGCTTCTGCCGAGCGAAGCCATCGTCCGACACGATTCGAGGCAAACCAACCCCGACCGCTATCGCGGGTTTTTGCGCACGCTGGAAGACGCTCCCTGTGTTGTCGTTGGCAACCGCTCGGCCGTCTACTCTCCGGTGCAGGCCGGCCTGGTGGCGATCTGGGACGACGGCGACTCGCTGCTGGGTGAACCGCTCGCACCCTACGTGCACGCGAGGGATGCCGCCCTTCTTCGCCAGGAGCAAGAGGGCTCTGCTCTGATCCTCGCCGGACACACCCGCACGACCGACGTCGAGCGGCTCGTGATCAGAGGGTGGCTGCAGGATGTCCGTGCCGGGCGCCGACTACTGCCGAAGGTGGTGCTGAGCACCTCGCAGGAGATGGAGGCACCCACTCAGCGTGTGCACTCCAGCGCGTTCAGGGCTGCGCGGAAGGCCACCGAGGACGGCCCGGTACTCGTGCAGGTGTCCCGCCCCGGCTTCTCACCGAGTCTGGTGTGTGCGCAGTGCCGTGCTCCTGCTCGCTGTGCGCCCTGCGGCGGACCTCTCGGTGCACGCCACCGCGGCGCTGTGCCGGTGTGCGCCTGGTGCGGGCGCTCTGCACGTGCGTGGACCTGCCCGTCATGCTCGTCCACTCAGTTGCGCCTCGCATCATCGGGGAGTGAGCGCACCGCCGATGAGCTCGGCCGTGCATTTCCAGGAGTGCGCGTGATCGTCGCTGACGGTGCGCATCCGGTCGAATCTGTCTCCGCGAAACCTGCGCTTGTCGTGGCGACCCGCGGCGCAGAGCCAGTGGCAGAGGGCGGCTACCGCGCTGTCGTGCTGTTGGACGGCCCGCGGATGCTGCAGGCACCTGATCTGCGAATCGGCGAGTCTTGCCTGCGCTGGTGGTCCAATGCTGCGGCCCTCGCCGCGCCTGGGGCGCCAATTCACCTGGTCGGCGTTGATGGCCCGGTCGGACGAGCACTCGCCACCTGGAACCAGGCGGGCTACGCGCGTTCTGAACTGGAGGAGCGCACACCGCTGCACATGCCGCCCGCGACTCGAGTTGCCCTCGTCGAGGGTCTTCCCGAATCCGTCGGGCGCGCGCTCGATGCGCTGCGAGAGTTGCCGCTGCCCGCCGATGCCGTCCTCGGGCCGGTGCCGATCGAGACCGACGAAGGGCGCGTGCGCGCGCTGGTCCGCTTTGAATACGCCGCGGGTGGCACCGTTTCTGCAACCCTTCGCGCTGCTGTGGTGGCGGAGGCTGTCAAGCGACGGCGCCGGCGAGGGCAGAACAACACCCGCATCCCGCTATCGTTGCGCCTCGATATCCTCGATCCAGAGCTCTAACCCATTCCTTCCGGAGAACCTTTATGCGACTTGTTTTCGCCGGCACACCCGCCGCTGCCGTTCCCACCCTGCGCACGCTTGCGCTTTCACACGAGATCGTCGCGGTTGTCACGCGCCCTGATGCGCCGCTGGGGCGCAAGCGCGTGCTGACTCCCTCCGCGGTCGCGCAGGCTGCCACCGAGTTGGGATTGCCGATCATCAAGGCGGCCCGCCTCGACGATGAAGCGACCGGGCGGATCAGCGCGCTGCGTCCAGAGCTCGGTGTGATCGTGGCGTACGGCGGACTGGTTCGCGAGCCGCTGCTTTCCACACCAACTCATGGCTGGATCAACCTGCACTTCTCGTTGCTTCCGCAGTGGCGCGGTGCGGCGCCACTGCAACGTGCTCTGATCGCCGGCGATGCAGAGCTGGGAGTGAGCGTGTTCCAGCTCGTCGCCGCGCTGGATGCTGGCGACGTCTTCGCGGCGCGCACTGTGCCGCTGCCGCCTGATGCCGCCGCAGATTCTGCGCTTGACGTGCTCGCCCACGACGGCGCCGCCCTCACCGCCGAGGTCGTGGCGGGTATCGCGGCCGGCACGGCGACGGCGCGCCCGCAGGAGGGCGACGTCACGGTGGCGCCGAAGCTCACGCTCGACGACGGGCAGCTGGACTGGACTCTTCCTGTTGACGAGATCTACGCACGCTTTCGCGGCGTGACGCCCGAACCAGGAGCGCACACGACCTTCGGTGATCTTCGAGTCAAGATTCTCGCGGCGTCTCCCGCCGACGGTGTGGACGTGTCTGAGGCGGGTGTGCTTGAGCCCGGCGTCATCGCGGCGACGAAGCACTCGCTGTTGATCGGCACGGCGACAACGCCGCTCGAGGTCACTCGCGTACAGCCCGCAGGCAAGGGATCCATGAGCGCCACCGACTGGTGGCGCGGCGTCCGAGGCGACGACAGTCTGCGAGCCGGCGCATGAGCGGCGACCAGCGGCGCCCCGCACAGAATCGCCCAGCGCGCCCCGCGCAGAGTCGTCCAGTGCAGCCCGCCAGGCGGGTCGCCTATGACGTGCTGCGCGCGGTCAGTGAATCTGATGCTTACGCCAACCTGCTCCTGCCCTCAGCGATCGCCGAGGCAGGACTCAATACGCAAGATGCCGCCCTCGCCACCGAACTGACCTACGGGACTCTGCGGCGTCGCGGCACCTATGACGCAATCATCGCCTCTGCTGCGGGGCGCCCAGCCGATGAGATCGACGGTGCGGTGCTCGATGCGCTGCGACTTGCCACCCACCAACTGCTCGCCACGCGCGTTGCATCGCATGCCGCTGTCAACGAGTCGGTGAATCTGGTCGCGTCCACCCTCGGGCGTGGCCCGTCCAGCTTCACGAATGCGGTACTGAGACGGATCTCGCGCGACACGCCAGGACAGTGGGAGGAACGTATCGAGCAGGAAGCCCGCTCGGACGATGAGCGTCTCGGACTGCGCACCGCGCATCCGGTCTGGATCATCCGTGCGATGCGTCGTGCTCTTGCAGCTCAGGGACGCGCCGATGAACTCGAGGCTCTGCTCGACGCGGACAACGTCTCGCCCGAAGTCACACTCGTCGCGCTGCCCGGCCTCGCCGAGCGCGGCGCTCCGGCAAAGCCTTATGCGGCAACGGCGTACGGCTCGCCAGGCGGCGACCCGCAGAAGATTATGGCTGCCGCAGGCGGCACGGTGCGCGTTCAAGATGAGGGATCGCAGCTGGTCGCGCTGGCGCTGACTGCGGCCAAGCCGATCGCGGCGGGGGAGCTATGGCTGGATCTGTGCGCAGGTCCCGGCGGCAAGACCGCGCTGCTGGCCGCGATCGCACGTCAGCACGACGTGACGCTCGAGGCCAACGAGGTGATCCACGCTCGCGCCGGGCTCGTGCGCAGAGCGCTGAAGGCCGTGCCGGGCGACATCACCGTCCATGAACAGGATGGGCGCGAGCTCACGGCCGCGAACCCTGGCCGATTCGACCGTATCCTGGTGGATGCGCCGTGCACCGGCCTCGGCGCTCTCCGTCGGCGACCAGAGGCGCGATGGCGCAAGACCCCTGCAGACGTCGCAGCGCTCGTGCCCCTGCAGGAGGAGTTGCTTGCCGGGGCCCTCGATGCGCTCGCGCCTGGTGGCATCGTCGCCTACGTCACGTGCTCGCCTCACCTCGCCGAGACGTCGGGGGTGGTGGCGGAAGTGCTGCGCAGCCGCGACGACATCGTCGAGCTGGATGCCAAAGCCGTGATGACCCAGATCGCACAGAGCCCCATCGATCTGGGCTCGAACGATTCCGGTCACGTGCAACTCTGGCCACATCGACACAACACCGACGCGATGTTCCTCGCGCTGTTGCAGCGCACGGACCGTCACAACACTGAGAACGGAGAATGACCAGATGAGCCTTCCCAGCGCTCCACGCATCAATCCCAGCATCCTCTCCGCCGATTTCGTCAACATGCAGGCAGATCTCGCCCGCATCGCGACCGCAGATTTCGCGCATGTCGACGTCATGGACAACCACTTCGTGCCGAACCTGACGTTCGGACCTCAGATGGTGGAGCGCATTCAGGCCACGAGTCCCGTGCCGCTGGACGTGCACCTGATGATCGACGATCCTGATCGGTGGGCGCCCGGCTATGCCGAACTCGGAGCTGCCAGCGTCACCTTCCACCTCGAAGCCGCAGCCGAACCCGTGGCTCTCGCACGGCGTCTGCGCGACATCGGTTCCCGCGCAGGCATCGCGATCAAGCCCGGTACTTCCGGCGACAGCCTGTACGAGATCCTCGACGAGTTCGATCAGATCCTCGTGATGACGGTGGAGCCCGGCTTCGGGGGACAGGGGTTCATGACCGAGACGATGCCGAAGCTGAGCGCGCTGGTCGCCGAGGCCAGACGTCGTGGCTCCAACGTCTGGTTCCAGGTGGATGGCGGCATCTCCGACGACACGATCGCCCAGGCTGCAGAGGCCGGTGCCGACACATTCGTCGCCGGATCTGCCGTATACGGTGCGGTGAACATCGAAGCTGCCATCAGCGGGCTTCGAGAGCGCGCGCGAGCCGCTAGCCTTGAAGCGTGAAGACTTTCGACGAGCTGTTCGCTGAGCTCAGCGTCAAGGCCGAGACCCGCCCTGCCGGTTCCGGCACCGTCGCCGAGCTCGACGGCGGAGTGCACACGATCGGCAAGAAGATCGTCGAGGAAGCTGCCGAAGTATGGATGGCATCCGAGTACGAATCTGACGACGAGGCCGCAGAGGAGATCTCGCAGCTGCTCTACCACGTGCAGGTGATGATGATCGCGAAGGGGTTGAGCCTCGAAGATGTCTACCGACATCTCTGACCTGCTCCGTCCCTCTCCTCTGATCTGAAAGTTCCCCATGCTTCGTATTGCTGTTCCAAACAAGGGCTCGCTCGCCGAGACCGCTGCCGAGATGCTCGCTGAGGCCGGTTACTCCGGTCGTCGAGACTCCAAGACCCTGCACGTCGTTGACGCGCCGAACGACGTCGAGTTCTTCTTCCTTCGTCCACGCGACATCGCCACATATGTGGAATCCGGCGCGCTTGATGTCGGAATCACCGGGCGCGACCTCCTGCGCGATGTTCCCCAGCAGGCACGTGAGATTCAGGCGCTCGGCTTCGCCCACTCCACGTTCCGCTTTGCCGCCCCTGCCGGAAAGTTCTCCTCGATCGAGGATCTGGCTGGCGTCCGCATCGCATCCGCTTACCCCGGCCTCGTCGACGCATTCCTGCGTGAGCACGGCGTCGAAGCGACTCTTGTGCCGCTCGACGGCGCGGTCGAATCAGCCGTTCAACTCGGCGTCGCCGACGCAATCGCAGATGTCGTCGAGACCGGGACCACGCTCCGCCAGGCCGGTCTGGAGATCTTCGGCCCCGTCATCATCGAATCCGAGGCAGTGCTCATCAGCCGGCCAGGCGATGCCGAGGGCACCGACAGGCTGCTGCGGCGCCTGCGCGGAGTGATCGTCGCGCGTCGTTATGTGCTGCTTGATTACGATCTTCCTGCCGAACTGCTCGACCAGGCCGCTGCGATCGCCTCCGGCCGAGAGTCGCCGACCATCTCGCCGCTGCAGGATCCGAAGTGGATCGCCGTCCGCGTGATGCTGCCGCGCAAGGGAATCAACCAGGTGATGGACGACCTCTACGCGCTCGGCGCTCGGGCGCTGCTGGTCACCGCCATCCACGCTGCGAGGCTCTGATGACGCTCACCAGTCGCGTCATCCCATGCCTTGATGTCGCCGCTGGCCGCGTCGTCAAGGGCGTGAACTTCGAGAACCTGCGCGATATGGGTGACCCTGTCGAACTGGCGGCGCACTATGCCGCGCAGGGTGCCGATGAGATCACTTTCCTTGACGTCACCGCCACGGTCGATGACCGCGCCACTACTTACGATGTCGTGCAGCGCACGGCAGAGCAGGTGTTCGTACCGCTCACCGTCGGAGGCGGCGTACGCAGCGCGGACGATGTCGCACGCCTGCAGGGCGTCGGTGCAGACAAGGTCGGAGTGAACTCCGCAGCGATCGCGCGTCCCGACCTGATCGGCGAGATCGCTGACCGCTTCGGTGCACAGGTTCTCGTACTCTCACTGGATATCAAGCGCGCACCCACGACGCCGTCCGGCTTCGTGGTGACCACGCACGGCGGACGCACCGCGACCACGCTGGACGCACTCGATTGGGCACGCGAAGCGATCGAACGCGGCGCCGGAGAGCTTCTCGTGAACTCGATTGACGCCGACGGTACTCGAGATGGTTTCGACCTGGAACTGGTGCGTCTCATTCGTGAAGTGTCATCAGTGCCGGTGATCGCCTCGGGCGGCGCAGGTGCGGTCACCGACTTCGCGCCAGCGATCAAAGCAGGAGCCGATGCCGTGCTCGCCGCGAGTGTGTTCCACTCCGGTGCGCTGACGGTGGGGGATGTGAAGGACGCCATGCGCGCCGAAGGGATTTTGGTTCGATGAGCGATCTCGAAACTCGCATCGCACAGGTCGACTGGAACGCCGATGGGCTTGTTCCGGCAATCGTGCAGCAGTGGGACACCCATGAGGTGCTGATGCTCGCATGGCTGGATGCTGAGGCGCTGCGTCGCACGCTGACCAGCGGTCGCGTCACCTACTGGTCTCGCTCACGCCAGGAGTACTGGCGAAAGGGCGACACCTCCGGCAATGTGCAGCACATCCACGAAGCTCGACTCGACTGCGACGGCGATGCCGTTCTGCTGCTCGTCGATCAGCAGGGTCCTGCCTGTCACACCGGCACGCGTACGTGTTTTGATGCAGCCGATCTCGAAGCCGTCGACGGACTGTCTGCGGAGCGGACGGAATCAGGCGGCGCGGAATGAGTTTCGTCCGCAGGGGCCGAAGCATGTCCGTCATGGGGCTTCTGCTCGCAGGCGGAATCGGCATCATTTCCTCCACGCAGACTTGGTTGACGGTCGATCGAGCGGATGCCGGTGAGCCGATTTTCGTGCCGGGAGCGGATGCTATTGCGCTGCTCGCCCCATTGAGCCTCGCCGTGCTCGCGCTCGGCGCCGCACTCGCGATCGTCGGCCTCGTGTTGCGCTACATCTTCGCGGCGCTGGCGCTTGTGACGGGTGGCCTGCTTGCCTGGTGGACTGCCGAGATTCTCATCAGCATGCCTGTTTCCGCGGTCGCACCGACCGTGACCGAGACCACGGGGCTTGCGGGAGGAACAGCGGTCGCTGATCTGATCGAGACGATCACGCCATCGGCTTGGCCTGTGCTCGCACTGATCGGCTGGGTGCTGCTGATTGTGACATCCGTGTTCGTGCTCCTGACGGCGAACCAATGGAAGACCGGTGGCAAGCGCTTTCGCACGGACGCCCCGTCGCATGAGGATGCTGACGGCGCAGTCGACGCGATCGATTCTTGGGATGACCTGTCGCGTGGCACGGACCCCACGCGGTGACCCGGATAGACTGAACATGAAACACCACGACCGCTTCGGAGGAGAACATGACCAACCCCATCGCTGACCCCGGCCACGGACACTCGCCTGCGGCTTGGACCGCCGTGGTGGTCATGCTGTTCGGCTTCACGCTGGGCACCGTGGCGTTCTGCCTTGCGGAGTTCAGCCCGATCTGGACACCCATCCTCTGGGTCTCCGTCGGCATCATCGTCGTTGGTCTGCTGCTCGGCTGGATTTTGGCGAAGGCCGGCTACGGCGTCAACGGATCCAAGTACACGCCGAAGGCCCACTAGTGGTCCTCGCCGACCTGACGGCCGGCGCAGTCGAGGATGCCGAGCGCCGCGAACAGTCGCGTCCGCTCGCAGAGGTCGAGAAGGCCGCTCTCGAGCGCCCCGCGGCCAAGGATGCCCTCGCAGCTCTGGCGCCCGCCGCACGGGTGAAGATCATCGCCGAAGTGAAGCGCGCTAGTCCTTCTCGCGGCGCGCTTGCTGACATTCCCGATCCGGCACACCAGGCTTCGCTGTATGAGCTCGGTGGTGCATCCGCGATCAGCGTGCTGACCGAGGAACGGCGATTCGGCGGCAGCCTCGCGGATCTTGAGGCGGTCACCTCCAGAGTTTCCCTCCCCGTGCTGCGTAAAGATTTCATCGCGACGCCGTACCAAGTGCTCGAGGCTCGGGCCGCCGGAGCAGACCTTGCTCTGCTGATCGTTGCTGGCCTTGAGCCCAAGGTTTTGCACGAGCTGTTCGCGTTGATTACCGAATTGGGCATGACGCCGTTGGTGGAGACGCACTCGGCAGAGGAGCTGGAGGCCGCAATCGACCTCGGAGCTTCTCTCATCGGAGTCAACGCGCGCAACCTGAAGACCCTTGAACTTGATCGTGATCTGTTCGGCCGACTTGTCGATCGGATCCCTGCTGGTGCGGTGAAGATCGCGGAATCCGCCGTCCTTACACCGGCCGATGTCGCGCACTACCGCTCTGCGGGCGCCGATGTCGTTTTGATTGGCGAAGCACTGGTTACCGGTGATCCGGTCGCCACGCTGAAGAGCTTTCTGGAGGTGGGATGAGGATGAGTCTGCGCGATCAGCCGGGGCCGTTCTTCGGCGAATTTGGCGGACGTTACATGCCGGAGTCGCTGATTGCGGCGATCGACGAGCTCACGGTGGCCTATGAGCAGGCCATCGCTGATCCAGAATTCCGTGCTGAACTCGCACGCCTGCTCAGCTCGTATGCCGGGCGCCCGTCTGCGCTCACCGAAGTCAAGCGCTTCGCGGCACATGCCGGCGGAGCACGCGTGTTCCTCAAGCGTGAAGACCTCAATCACACCGGCAGCCACAAGATCAACAATGTCCTCGGCCAGGCGCTGCTCACCCAGCGCCTCGGCAAGACCCGAGTGATCGCCGAGACCGGCGCCGGTCAGCATGGCGTCGCCACCGCGACGGCTGCTGCGCTGTTCGGCTTGGACTGCACCATCTACATGGGCGAGGTCGACACCGAGCGTCAAGCGTTGAACGTCGCGCGCATGCGACTGCTGGGCGCCGAGGTGATTTCGGTCACCACAGGCTCACGCACCCTGAAGGACGCGATCAACGAGGCGTACCGTGACTGGGTTGCCTCGGTAGAGACGACCAACTACATCTTCGGAACCGCGGCCGGTCCGCATCCGTTCCCCGCGATGGTGCGCGACTTCCAGAAGATCATCGGCGAAGAGGCCCGTCAGCAACTGCTCGACGAGACCGGCCGCCTGCCGGATGTTGTCGTGGCATGCGTGGGCGGTGGCTCCAACGCGATCGGCATGTTCGATGCCTTCCTCGACGACGCAGAGGTCAAGCTCTACGGTGTGGAGGCAGCTGGCGACGGCGTCGACACAAACAAGCACGCAGCATCCATCGAACGCGGACGCCCCGGCGTACTGCATGGTGCGAGAACCTACGTGCTGCAGGACGAAGATGGCCAGACCGTCGAGTCGCACTCAATCTCTGCCGGCCTCGACTATCCCGGCGTGGGTCCCGAACACTCCTGGCTCGCTGACATCGGTCGGGCAGAGTACATTCCTGCCACCGATGACGAGGCCATGCAGGCGTTGCGACTACTGACCCGCACCGAGGGAATCATTCCCGCCATCGAGTCAGCCCACGCCCTGGCGGGTGCGCTGCGCATCGGTCAGGAGCTCGGGCCGGATGCCCTCATCGCAGTGTGTCTGTCTGGCCGCGGCGACAAAGACATGGACACCGCGGCACGTTACTTCGAGCTGTATGACAAGCCAGCTGCAGACGCGCCGGCCGCGGATGAGGAGACATCGCGATGAGCCGCGTCGAGGCTGCTATTCAGAAGGCACACGATGCGGGCCGCGGTGCCTTCATCGGCTACCTGCCCGTCGGATTCCCAGACCTGGACACCAGCATCCAGGCCGCCATCACTCTTGCCCGCAATGGTGTTGATGTCATCGAACTCGGACCGCCTTACAGCGACCCGGTGATGGATGGTCTGGTCATCCAGGAGGCTACGCAGACGGCTCTCGCCGCAGGTTTCAAAACCCGGGATCTCTTCACGGCGATCAAGGCGATCACGGCTGCGACCGATGTTCCCGTCGTCGTGATGACCTACTGGAACCCTGTGATGCAGTACGGCGTTGATCGCTACGCCGACGATCTGCTCGCCGCCGGTGGCGCGGGTCTCATCACCCCAGACATCACGCCCGAAGCGGCAGGGGAGTGGATCGCAGCCAGCGAGCGCACCGGTCTCGATCGCATTTTCCTCGCCGCACCCACGTCAACCGACGAGCGTCTCGACCTCGTCGTGAAATCGTCCACAGGTTTTATCTACACGGTGTCCACCATGGGCATCACGGGCGAGCGCGCCGAACTCGACCAGGCAGCACGCACCCTCGTCGCGCGACTTCGCGCACACGGCGCGACCCGCGCCTGCGTCGGCATCGGGATCTCCAGCGCCGAGCAGATCGCCAGTATCGTCGACTACGCCGACGGAGCCATTGTCGGAACGGCGCTGGTCCGAGCGCTCCGTGACGGGGGCCTTGACGCTCTCGCCGACGTCACCAAATCCCTTGCTGCTGGCACGTCGTCTGCAGTCACCTCACACGAGAACTAGAATCGCACTCATGTCCCTCGCGCTCCACACCGCCGTCACTGGCGTGCTCACCAGCATCCCGAGTCCTGCGGTCAGCTACATCGACCTCGGCCCTCTGCGGATCCACTTCTACGCGCTCTGCATCATCGCGGGCATCGTTGTGGCCACGTTGATGACAAACCGTCGTCTCACAAAGCGTGGGGCTGAGCCCTGGGTCGTTATCGACATCGCCATTCTTGCGGTGCCGCTCGCGATTATCGGCGCGCGAATCTTCCACGTGCTCACCCACCCGAACTTCTACTTCGGCGAGGGCAAGAACACTTGGAACCCCTTTGAACCCGGCTCTGTCTGGGCGATCTGGGAGGGTGGCATCGCCATCTTCGGCGCGCTTCTCGGTGGCGCAGTCGGTGCGTACCTCGGCTGCAAGTGGACCGGTATCCGGTTCTGGACTTTCGCAGACGCGCTCGCTCCGGGCCTGCTGCTCGCACAGGCGATGGGCCGGTTCGGCAACTGGTTCAACCACGAGCTCTTCGGTCTGCCGACTGACCTGCCGTGGGGCCTCGAGATCGAGTCCGACAACGTCGCATTCCCCCCTGGACTTGCCGAGGGCACGCTCTTTCATCCCACCTTCCTCTATGAAGTCGTCTGGAACGTGCTCGGCGTGCTGTTCCTGCTCTGGATCGGGCGTCGCCTGAACCTCCAGTGGGGCAAGGTCTTCGCCATCTACCTGATCTGGTACAGCGCAGGCCGAATCGTATGGGAGTCGATCCGCATCGACCCCAGTGAGATTATTCTGGGGCTGCGCAGCAACGTGTGGGCAGCGATCATTGGCGTCGTCGTCGGCATTGCGATCCTCATCGTTCAGAGTCGCCGTCACACCGGACGTGAGGCGACACCTTACGCGCCGGGCCGTGCGCGGAAGGATACTGACGCTGTTGTAGAATCGCAGAACAATCTCGATGAATTCGTCGACGTGAGCGAGCCTCCGGTCGACGTCATCGCTGGAGCCACCGCCACAAGCACCGCTCCCACGAGCGAAGACAGCTCCCGATAGAAGCCTCACTCGCCGAGTAAGGAACTCACTGCACTGAACGAGCGGGCCGACGTCGTCCCCGGTGTCACATGATTATCTGAGGACGGTACTCGTGTACTTCCAACCTCCCTACGGCGCATCCGGCGCTTACCCCCCGAAGCAGGGAATGTACAACCCGGCATTCGAAAAGGATGCCTGTGGCCTCGCCATGGTCGCAACGCTCCGCGGTACTGCGGGGCACGACATCATCCAGCTTGCTCTGCAAGCGCTGCGCAACCTCGAGCACCGAGGCGCTATCGGTTCCGACTCCGGAACGGGCGACGGTGCAGGCATCCTCACTCAGATGCCAGACGACTTCCTCCGCGAAGTCACCGACTTCGGTCTTCCCGCTGCTGGCGAATACGCCGCCGGGCTCGCCTTCCTGCCGCTGCAGGCAGGGGAGCGTCGTGCCCAGAAGGCAGGCGTTGAGAAGATCGCACGCGAAGAGGGCCTGACGGTTCTTGGTTGGCGAGTGGTCCCCACCGCGAATCAGAATCTCGGCAAGCTCGCCGATGAGGCTCGGCCCGCGTTCGAACAGCTTTTCGTGGCATCCCCTGAAGCGTCAGGCGACAGCGCACGTCTCTCCGGTATCGCGTTGGATCGTGTGGCGTACAGGCTGCGCAAGCGCGCGGGCCACGAGGTCGGCGCATACTTCGTTTCGCTCTCGAGTCGCACGCTCGGCTACAAAGGCATGGTCACCACGCTCCAGCTGGAGCCGTTCTACCCTGATCTGCAGGACGAGCGCTTCACCTCCGAGCTCGCCGTCGTGCACTCCCGGTACTCCACCAACACCTTCCCGTCGTGGCCGCTGGCGCAGCCGCTACGGATGCTGGCTCACAACGGCGAGATCAACACCGTCGGTGGCAACCGCAACTGGATGCGGGCCCGTCAGTCACAGCTCGAGTCCGAGTTGCTCGGCGATGTGCGCCCACTGTTGCCGATCTGCACGCCAGGGGCGAGCGATTCCGCATCCTTCGATGAAGTTCTCGAACTGTTGACGCTTACCGGTCGCAGCCTGCCGCACGCGATCATGATGATGGTGCCTGAAGCCTACGAGAAGCAGGCCGACATTTCGCCCGAGCTTCGCTCCTTCTACGAGTACCACTCCAACCACATGGAGCCGTGGGACGGCCCTGCCGCCCTCATCTTCACCGACGGCGCGCTCGTCGGCGCCACTCTCGACCGCAATGGGCTGCGCCCCGGTCGGTGGACCGAGACCACCGATGGTCTGGTCGTCATCGGTTCGGAGACCGGCGTGCTGGAGTTTGACGCCGAGCGAATCAAGCGTCGTGGACGGCTGCAGCCAGGCAAGATGTTCCTCGTCGACACCGAGGCCGGCCGCATCGTTGAAGACGATGAGATCAAGCAGGACCTCGCCACCATGCACCCGTGGCAGGACTGGCTCGACGAAGGCGCCGTCCGCCTCGCCGATCTGCCTGAACGCGAGCACATCGTGCATCCGCCTGCATCCATCACCCGCCGTCAGCGCACCTTCGGCTACACCGAGGAAGAAGTGCGCATTCTGCTCATGCCTATGGGGCAGAACGGTGCCGAACCACTCGGCGCCATGGGCTCTGACACTCCGATCGCCGTCCTAAGCAAGCGTCCGCGCATGCTGTTCGACTACTTCACGCAGCAGTTCGCGCAGGTGACGAACCCGCCCCTGGACTCGATCCGTGAAGAGGTCGTCACAAGCCTCAAGCTCGGTCTGGGACCAGAGCGGAACCTGCTCAGCTGGGGGCCGGAGCACACCCGCACGGTGACGCTCGACTTCCCGGTCATCGACAATGATGAGCTGGCCAAGATCCGTCACATCGATAAGGCGCTTTCTGATCGATCCACCGTCACGATCAGTGGGCTCTACCACTTCGATGCCGGTGACCACACCATGCAGGAGCGCCTGGATGAGATGTGCGGGGAGGTTGACGAGGCGATCGCGAACGGCGCGGAGTTCATCATCCTCTCGGATCGAGACTCCAACAAAGACCTGGTGCCGATCCCATCGCTGCTTATGGTTTCGGCGATTCACCATCATCTGATCCGTCGTGAGAACCGCATGAAGGTCGGGCTCATCGTCGAGGCAGGCGATGTACGCGAGGTCCACCACGTGGCCACGCTCATCGGTTACGGCGCCTCCGCAGTGAACCCGTATCTCGCCATGGAGACGGTGGAGCACCTGGTGCGTACCGGGTTCATCACCGGAATCACGCCAGAGACGGCCGTCCGCAACCTGATCTACGCGCTCGGCAAGGGCGTGTTGAAGATCATGTCGAAGATGGGGATCTCGACCGTGTCGTCGTACGCCGGTGCACAGGTGTTCGAGGCCGTGGGCCTCAGCCAGACGCTCATCGACGCGTACTTCACCGGCACTGAGAGCAAGCTCGGCGGCATCGGCATCGAAGAGGTGTTCGCGGAGAACCAGGCGCGTCACGACTACGCCTACCCAGAGGATGCCGCGGCACGTGCCCACGAGCGTCTGTGGACCGGCGGCGAGTACCAGTGGCGCCGTGATAGTGCACCGCACTTGTTCAACCCGGAGACGGTGTTCAAGCTGCAGCACTCGACGCGCAACCGTCGCTATGACATCTTCCGCGAGTACACCAAGCTTGTGGACGATCAGGCGGCCGAACTGAAGACGCTGCGCGGGCTGTTCAAGTTCCGCACGCAGGGGCGCCCGGCCGTGCCGCTTGACGAAGTCGAGTCAGTCAGCGCGATTGTGAAGCGTTTCTCCACCGGGGCAATGAGTTACGGCTCGATCTCCCGTGAAGCGCACGAGACACTGGCGATCGCGATGAACCGCATCGGTGGCAAGTCGAACACGGGTGAGGGCGGGGAGGATGTTGACCGTCTACTGGATCCCGAGCGTCGCAGCTCGATCAAGCAGGTGGCATCCGGTCGTTTCGGAGTGACGAGTCTCTACCTGACGCAGGCGGATGACATTCAGATCAAGCTTGCGCAGGGTGCCAAGCCCGGTGAGGGCGGCCAGCTACCACCGACCAAGGTGTACCCCTGGATCGCGCGCACACGGCATGCCACCGCAGGTGTCGGACTCATCTCGCCGCCGCCGCACCACGACATCTATTCGATTGAAGACCTCAAGCAGCTCATCTTCGATCTGAAGCGCGCCAACCCGGAGGCTCGCATTCACACCAAACTGGTGAGCCAGTCTGGCATCGGCGCAGTCTCTGCCGGTGTCGCGAAGGCTCTCAGCGATGTCATCCTGGTGTCCGGACATGACGGGGGAACGGGCGCGAGCCCGCTGAACTCGCTCAAGCATGCGGGAACGCCGTGGGAGCTCGGACTTGCTGAGACGCAACAGACGCTCATGCTCAACGGCATGCGCGACCGCGTGGTCGTGCAGGTCGACGGCCAGCTCAAGACTGGCCGTGACGTGATCATCGGTGCACTGCTCGGCGCGGAAGAATTCGGATTCGCCACGGCTCCGCTCGTCGTCAGCGGATGCATCATGATGCGCGTGTGCCACCTTGACACCTGTCCAGTCGGCGTCGCAACGCAGAACCCTGCGCTGCGCGAGCGCTTCACCGGGAAGCCTGAGTTCGTCGTCAACTTCATGGAGTTCATCGCGGAAGAGGTGCGCGAGATTCTCGCGGAGCTCGGGTTCCGCTCGCTGGACGAGATCATCGGCCGTGCCGACCTCATCGAGGCAAACGCCGCGATCGAGCATTGGAAGGCTGACGGTCTCGACCTGTCGCCTGTGCTCGAAGGCCCGGTGTTCCCCTCATCTGAGCCTCGTCGCAGCGCACGCGCGCAGGAGCATGAGCTCGACAAGCACTTCGATGTGCAGCTGATCGAGATGGCACAGGAGTCGCTGACCGACGGGGCACCCACCGTCATCGAACTGCCGATCCGCAACACGGAGCGCGCTGTGGGAACCATGCTCGGCCACGAGGTTACCGTTCGCTTCGGCGCCGATGGCCTTGCTCGCGGGACGATCGATGTGACGCTGCACGGGACGGCAGGGCAATCTCTCGGGGCGTTCATGCCGTCAGGGATCTCTCTGCGGCTTGAGGGCGACGCCAATGACTACGTCGGCAAGGGGCTGTCCGGTGGCGACATCGTTGTTCGTCCCTCTCGCGGCGCGCGTATCGCGCCCCACGAGAACGTGATCGCTGGCAACGTCATCGGTTATGGTGCGACATCGGGCTCGATGTTCATCTCTGGTGTCGTCGGCGAACGATTCCTCGTGCGCAACTCCGGGGCCACCGCCGTTGTCGAAGGCGTCGGAGACCATGCCCTGGAGTACATGACGGGTGGTCTCGCGGTGATTCTCGGAAAGACCGGCCGAAACCTCGGTGCCGGGATGTCAGGCGGCGTCGCATATGTGCACGCGTTGTCGACTGAGAAGGTCAACCAGCAGTCCCGCGAGAGCGGTGAGCTACGGCTGGAAACCCTGGATCGCGCTGATCTCGAGGTGCTGCGCAGCCTGCTCATCGAGCATGCCGAGCGCACCGATTCTCCTTTGGCTAGTCGAATGCTGGAGAACTTCGAGACCGTGGCATCCGAGTTCGTAAAGGTGCTGCCGCGTGATTTCGCGGCCGTACAGACAATGCGTCAGGAGGCGGAGGCAGCCGGCATCGACCCGGATGGCGACGTCATCTGGAGCCGGATCCTGGAGGTGACCGGTGGCTGATCCCAAGGGCTTTCTGAAGGTGACGGAGCGGGAGCTGCCCGCTCGCCGTCCCGTTCCCGTTCGCATCATGGACTGGAAAGAGGTCTATGAGCCGGGCGACAAAGCAGTGCTGCGCCGTCAAGCCGGCCGCTGCATGGATTGTGGCGTTCCGTTCTGCCACTCCGGCTGCCCGCTCGGCAACCTCATCCCTGAGTGGAACGATCTGACCTGGCGCGGTGAGGATCGCTCAGCGATCGAGCGCCTGCATGCGACGAACAACTTCCCGGAGTTCACCGGTCGGCTGTGCCCGGCGCCGTGCGAGAGCGCCTGCGTGCTGGGCATCAACCAGCCCGCAGTGACGATCAAGCAGGTCGAGGTCTCGATCATCGACGAGGCGTTCACGAAGGGCTGGGTCGAAGCGCAGCCACCTGAGCGACTGACGGGGAAGACCGTAGCCGTTGTCGGCTCCGGACCCGCAGGTCTCGCCGCGGCTCAGCAACTCACCCGTGCAGGCCACACGGTTGCCGTGTTCGAGCGCGATGACCGCATCGGCGGACTCCTGCGCTACGGCATCCCGGACTTCAAGATGGAGAAGAGCCACATGGAGTTGCGGCTCCGTCAGATGCAGGAGGAAGGCACGCGTTTTCGTGCTGGAGTCGAGATTGGCAAGGACATCAGTTGGGCCGATCTGCGCGCGCGGTACGACGCCGTTGTGATCGCAACTGGCTCCACCGTGCCGCGCGACCTGGCAATCCCTGGTCGCGATCTTGACGGCGTGCACTTCGCGATGGAGTACCTCGTCGAGTCGAACCACGCTGTTGCCGGTGATGCTGTGCACAACCAGATCACTGCTGAAGGCAAGCACGTGATCGTCATCGGTGGTGGAGACACAGGCGCCGACTGCATCGGTACCGCACACCGCCAGGGCGCTCTGAGTGTGACCAACCTCGCGATCGGCACGCAGCCTGGTGCCGATCGGCCCGAGCATCAGCCCTGGCCGATGATGCCGACGCTGTTCGAGGTGTCGTCCGCGCATGAGGAGGGCGGAGAGCGTCACTATCTGGCATCCACCGTTGAATTCCTCCCCAACAACGCGGGTGAGGTGCGCGCGCTGCGGGTCGCCGAGACCGAGTACGTGGACGGACGCCGTGTGCCCAAGAGCGGCACTGAGCGAGAGATCCCAGCCGATTTGATTCTGATCGCAATGGGCTTCACCGGGCCGGAGCAGGACGGCTTCACGGCGGAAACGCTCCCGCAGGTGACCGACCGTGGCGCATTCCAGCGCGACGATGCATACGAGTCGACCATTTCGGGAGTTTTCGTCGCGGGTGACGCCGGGCGCGGACAATCGCTGATCGTGTGGGCGATCGCGGAGGGCCGTGCGGCCGCGGCGAGCGTCGACCGTTTCCTGATGGGGGAGTCGGTGCTTCCTGCACCGGTTCGTCCCAATGATGTCGCGATCGGCCTGCAGCCCGCGTAGGCTGGCAGAGGCAACGTCGCCAGTTCTGTTTCCCCCACTCTTACCCTGGAGAATTAGTTGAGACGCGCGAAAATTGTCGCCACGCTGGGCCCGGCCACTTCGAGTTACGAGAACGTTCGAGCCATCATCGAAGCGGGAGTTGATGTCGCCCGGCTGAACCTCAGCCACGGTGACTACTCGGTCCATGACGCGAACTACGCAAACGTTCGCCGTGCAGCTGATGACGCAGGCAAGCCCGTTGCTGTGCTCGTCGACCTGCAGGGCCCGAAGATCCGCCTCGGCAAGTTCGAGGACGGCCCGTACGAGCTCGCCAAAGGTGACATCTTCAAGATCACCACGGAAGACATCATCGGAAACCGCGAGATCTGCGGCACAACCTTCAAGGGCCTGCCCCAGGATGTGAACCCGGGTGATTTCCTGCTCATCGATGACGGCAAGGTCCGCGTCGAGGTCGTCGAGACCGACGGCACCGTCGTCACCACCCGTGTGATCGTCGCCGGCGCTGTGTCGAACAACAAGGGCATCAACCTGCCTGGCGTCGCAGTCAATGTCCCTGCGCTGAGCCAGAAGGACGAAGACGATCTTCGTTGGGGGCTGCGCATCGGCGCCGATCTCATCGCGCTGTCGTTCGTGCGTGACGCGTCGGATATCACTCGAGTGCACGAGATCATGGCGGAAGAGGGCGTCAAGGTCCCCGTCATTGCCAAGATCGAGAAGCCCCAGGCTGTCGAAGCGCTGGAAGGCATCGTCGACGCATTCGACGCCATCATGGTCGCCCGTGGCGACCTCGGCGTCGAGCTGCCTCTGGAGGCGGTTCCGATCGTCCAGAAGCGCGCCGTTGAGCTTGCTCGCCAGAACGCCAAGCCGGTGATCGTGGCGACGCAGATGCTCGAATCGATGATCTCCAGCCCGGTGCCGACCCGTGCAGAGACCTCAGATGTCGCGAACGCCGTGCTCGATGGCGCCGATGCAGTGATGCTTTCCGGTGAGACGAGCGTGGGCGAGTACCCGGTCGTCGTCGTGGAGACGATGGCACGCATCATCGCGTCGACAGAGGAGCACGGTTTGGAGCGCATCGCGCCGCTCACGAACAAGCCACGCACTCAGGGAGGGGCAATCACCCTCGCGGCTCTTGAAGTTGCCGAGTTCGTCGATGCGAAGTTCCTCTGCGTATTCACCCAGTCCGGTGATTCTGCGCGGCGTCTGTCGCGGCTTCGCTCGCGCATTCCGATGCTCGCGTTCACGCCGGAGCCGGGCATCCTTCGTCGTATGGCGCTGACCTGGGGCATCCGCCCGTACCTGGTAGATGTCGTTGCGCACACCGACCTGATGTTCATGCAGGTGGATGAGCACCTGCTGAAGAACGGCCTGGCCAAGGAAGGGGACAAGGTCGTCGTGATCTCCGGTTCCCCTCCCGGAATCGTCGGCTCCACGAACGACATCCGCGTCCACAAGGTCGGGGATGCTGTGAACGGTGCAGCGCCGATCTACAAGGCTGGCGCCTGACAGTAGTCATTTGATGGGGCGGGGCTTCGGCTCCGCCCCATCGTCGTACCCCGCGGCGCGGCGATGGGTGCCGGGGAGAGACTGCCTGAGCCCCGATTGGCAACGCTCGCTGCGCGCGTTGGCTACAAACGGGCGAAACGCGCGCGAAAGAAGCAGAACACGCCGTATGCGATAAAGCCGACACCAACCAGCCCAACAAGAAGCGGGCCATAGGCGACGCTAAGAAGAGCTTGGATAGCCCCGTCGAGCCCGCCTGCAGTGGATGCGTCAACTTCCGCCGCAGCAACGACCATGAGGAGTCCGACGATGGTCAGCGCTACGCCCTTAGCAATGAACCCGAATACTCCGAGCATCGTCACAACGGTGCCCACAGGATTCGACGGTATCGATAGCTTCTTCTTGAAGCTGCGCAGCGCGCCCATCACCACGAATGAAACGCCGCCGATGCCAATCCCCACACCGAGGAGCCCGAGTATGACCGGACCCCCTGGTAGCGACAGCACGCCTCGGCTGGCTGACTCCGCGGATTCCTCGCTGTTGACGCGTGCACCGAGCGCGACAGCACCGGCGAGTATGCCCAGCACAATGAATATGAGCGACTGACCCCACTCTGAGATGCGGCGACCCCATTTCTTGGCTGAGCCCTTGGCATCGCCATCCGGATCCCGCGCGAGGACACCTTCGAGAGCGTGCCATATCCCGAGCGCGCACAGTGCGACTGCCAGCGCCCAGAGAGCGATAAACCCGAGCGGTGCTGACGCGATCGCCATGAATGCACCCGACTGATCGCTCTCGCCTTGTCCGCCGAAGGCGATGACAATGACGATGACACCGATCAGCAGGTGCACGACACCATTCGCGGCATAGCCAACACGCGCCAGAATACGCAAGGCGGTGCTTGACTCCGCCTTACGTGCAGCTCGCTTCGGTGCGGCAGTCCCCATGCGCTTAGGCTACCGTTGCGGCTGGCCAGACTCTAGTTCCGTGACCCTACGTAGCTGGTTTCCCCATGGTCGCGCGTCCTGAGTTGGTGAGGTCCGAGCCAGCATGCGCACACCAGGATACCTGAGGTCAAGGCCCACTGCGGAGAGCGCTGACAGACGTAGGCTCGGCGGTCGGGACACCGCGAAGGAGCTCAGGACACCGCGAAGGAGCTGAAGATGACCGAACCGCGTACACCTGGGACTACGCATGCAGAATGGGGAGCGGGTAACCCGCGTCTGCTGATTTCGCGGGATGAGAACCGATCCGAGCATCGCATCACGACGGACCAACCGCCTCAACCCGAACGGCCCGATTATCGAGGAGAGTCCGATACCGACGCTCGCAACGTCGAGATGCGCGACGGGTAATAGTTTCGGTCCTTCCGACGCGAAACGAGACTCGACGCACCTGACGCACAAGGGAGGAATGGAACATGGCTGTGAATGGCGAGGCGCTTGACCGGATTGACCGCTGGTGGCGGGCAGCGAACTACCTGAGTGTCGGGCAAATCTATCTGCAGGAGAACCCGACGCTCGCGCGTTCGCTGTCCGCCGAAGATGTGAAGCCCCGACTGCTGGGCCACTTCGGGACGGTACCGGGACTCAACCTTGTCTACGCGCACCTGAACCGCGTCATAGTCGAGCGGGACAAGCCAGTGCTCTTGATCGCCGGCCCCGGGCACGGTGGCCCTGCGATGAACGCGAATGCCTGGCTCGACGGCACGTACTCGGAGCTTTACCCCGAGGTGTCACGGGATGCCGCCGGGATGCGAGAGCTCTTCCACCAGTTCTCGTATCCCGGTGGAGTACCGAGTCACACCGCGCCGGAGACTCCTGGATCCATCCAGGAAGGCGGTGAACTCGGATACTCCCTCGTGCACGCGTATGGCGCCGCGCTTGACGACCCGGACCTCACCGTAGTGTGCGTCGTCGGGGACGGAGAGGCGGAGACAGGTCCGCTGGCCGCGGCGTGGCACGGCAATAAGTTCCTAGATCCAAGACGCGACGGCATCGTGCTTCCGATCCTGCATCTCAACGGCTGGAAGATCGCGAACCCGACGCTGCTCGCACGAATCCCAGAGCAGGAGCTGGCTGCATTGATGACCGGATACGGCTACGATCCGATCTTCGTCACGATCACCGCGTCGGAAGCTCGTGACGCGGCCCATGCGCGATTCGCCGCCGCACTGGATCGCGCATTTGACGGCATCGACAAAGTGCGCGCCGCGGGGGTCGACGGCGTCCGCCGGCCGTGGCCGATGATCGTGCTCCGCTCGCCCAAAGGATGGAGCGGCCCTGATGAAGTTGACGGGCAGCCCGTCGAGGGGACGTGGCGCTCCCATCAGGTGCCCCTCAGCGACGTGCGGAACGACGAGGGACACCGGCGGATGCTGGAGAGGTGGTTGCATTCATACCGACCGGCGGAATTGTTCGATGACGCCGGATCACCGCATGACTTAACTTCCGGTTGGGGGCCACGCGGAGCACGCCGGATGAGCGCGACCCCGCAGGCAAACGGCGGCACGGTCCGACGGAGACTGGACCTACCCGGTCTCGATGACCACGCCGTTAGGGTCGAATCTCCCGGCAGTTTCGAGGCGGGTGCGACCGAAGTCCTCGGCGGTTGGTTCGCCGAGGTCATCGCTCGCAACCCGGAGACGTTCCGCATTTTCAGCCCCGACGAACTTGAATCCAACCGACTCGCGCCTGCGGTGTTCGAGGCGACCGACAAGCAGTGGAATGCCAGCATTGAACCGGTGGATGAGCATCTCGCGCCGCACGGACGGGTGATGGAGGTGCTTAGCGAGCACCTGTGCCAGGGGTGGCTGGAAGGCTATACGCTCACCGGACGGCACGGCGTCTTCACCTCATACGAGGCGTTCATCCACGTCGTGGACTCAATGTTCAACCAGCACGCGAAGTGGCTGGAAGCATGCGCGGGGGTCCCCTGGCGCGAGCCGCTGCCCTCGTTCACATACCTGCTGTCCAGCCACGTGTGGCAGCAGGATCACAACGGCTTCACGCACCAGGATCCCGGGTTCATCGATCTTGTGCTGAACAAGAGCGTTGAGAACATAGGTGTGTATTTGCCGTTCGATGCGAACACGCTGCTGGTCACCATGGCGCAGTGTCTTGATGTCACCGACCGCATCAACGTGGTCATTGCAGGCAAGAAGCTCGCGCCGCAGTGGCTGAACCTTGACGAGGCTCGCGAGCACGTTCGGCGTGGGATCGGAGAGCTATCGTGGGCCGGGACCGTGCGAGCGAACGAGACTCCCGACGTCGTACTTGCCGCAGCCGGTGACGTTCCCACACAGGAAATTGTTGCCGCCGCCGAACTCGTACGTAATGGCATCCCGGCTTTGAAGATTCGTGTTGTCAATGTCGTCGACCTTGCTACGCTGCAGTCGCCGGATCAGCACCCGGCGGGGCTGGACGATGCCTCCTTTGACGATCTCTTCACGACCGACCGCCCGGTCGTGTTCGCCTATCACGGCTACCCATCGCTGATTCACCGACTCGCATATAAGCGGAACGGACACCAGAACCTGCACGTGCACGGATATCGGGAGCGCGGCACCACCACGACCCCGTTCGACATGCTCATGCTCAACGATATGGACCGCTATCGGCTCGCGATTGACACGATTGATCGAGTGCCTGGGCTGGCCGAAGCCGCTGCGGATGTTCGCGCCGCGCTCGTGCGTGCACGCGAGGACGCACGTCGCCACACTCGCGAGCACGGAGTCGACATCCCCGTCGTCGCGGACTGGACATTCACCGCGGGAAGCTAGCGCGTGGTCAGTTCACGGGGTGAGCAGTTGTGCTAGGTGCGCACCAGGTCGCTCAGCTCTCGCTACGTATTCTTCTGCAAAGAAACAGTACAGTCAGTTTGAAGTGAGACACGATTCATGACGCTCTGAGGGGAAGTTCTCAATGACAACCACCATCTTGCACAACGCGCAGCTGATTGACGGCACCGGTAGTGACCCGATCGCTGACGCCGTTGTCATCGTTGAGGACGGCAAGATCGCGTGGGCGGGTGCGTCTGGGGATGCACCGAAAGTGGATGCGTCCAAGAATCCGGTGAAGGTCGACCTGGGTGGGAACACGATTACCCCCGGCTTCTTCGACGTGCACGTGCACCTTTCGCTCCCCGGTCCGAAGGGCGGCTCGAACGCGCTGATGCAGGAGGGGATCGTTCCGCCGTCGTTCCGCTATTTCGAGATCGCAATGCGCCTGGAGAAGACTCTTGCCGCGGGTGTGACCACGGTGCGCGATTTGATGGGCACTGACACAGGTGTGCGTATGGCCACGCAGTACGGTCTGGTCAAGGGGCCACGCCTGCTGGTGGCCGACAAGATGCTCAGTCAGACCGGTGGCCATGCCGACTGGCACGTCGCTTCTGGTCTCGACGGGACGACGTTCGTCGGCGGCGAGCTGGTCGATTCTGTCGATGAGGCGCGCAAGGCCGCCCGCAAACTTCTGCGTTCGCATGTGGACGTCATCAAGATCGCCTCCAGCGGTGGTGTCACCTCGATGAACGATGACCCGACGTGGGTGGGCTTCCGCACCGAGATGGTCGCGGCGGTTGTTGAGGAGGGCAAGAACTATGGTGGTGTGCCGGTTGCAGCGCACGCCATCGGTTATGGCGGGATCAAGGCCGCGGTCGAGGGCGGCGTACACAGCATCGAGCACGGGTACGAGCTCGACGACGAGCTACGTGAGCAGATGGTCGCCAATGGCCAGTTCCTGGTGCCGACCCTTCTGGAGACCATTCACCCTGATACCGCCACTCCGCAGGCCGCGGCGAAGAGCGAGAAGTGGCACGCGATGGCGCACGAGTCGATACGTGCCTCGGTCGCCGGCGGTGTCAAGATCGCCGTTGGCACCGACGCTGGCCTTGTGCCCGACCACGGTGAGAACCTCGGGGAGCTGCCGCTGCTGGTGCAGTACGGCGGCATGACCCCAATGCAGGCGATCGTCGCTGGCACGAAAACGTCGGCTGAGTGCTGTCGCGTCGACCACATCCTCGGCACGATCGAGGCGGGCAAGCTCGCCGATATCGTCGTGATCGCCGGCGACCCGCTGAAGGACATCTCCGCGGTCGCCGACAACGACAAGATCCTCCTGGTCATGAAGGAAGGCCACCCCGCCGTCAACCGCGGCGGCTTCAAGTTCTGACGTCGAACACGCACGATGCCCCTCCGCCCACTTGGCGAGTTGAAGCAGTGTCTGCCCCCCCAACATTGCGTGCACCACCTCCGGCCGGTGCACCATTCTCGAACCAGACCGAACGTTTGACGGCGGCTACGCCATGCAATTCCGACACATCAAGGATGCAGGACGACTTTGATGCATCCGTCCTCCTTGCGCTGGAAAGTGCCATAAAGGTCCGGCGCCTCATCCAGGGGTGCGTGATGTGTGGCGAGGTCGAGCACGCCCAGCGGGTCCGCTGGGTCCTCGACAAGAGGGAGCAACGTATCAACCCAATGTTTGACATTGCATTGGCCCATGCGCAGGCCGATCTGCTTATCGAACATCGTTTTCATCGGCAGGATGTCGGCATCACCCGCATAGACGCCGCTAAGGGAGACTGTCCCGCCCCGACGCACGAGATCGATCGATGCATATACGGCAGATAGTCGATCGATGCCTGCTTTGTCCAGCAGTCCTCGGGCGACGGCATCCGGCAACACACCTATCGCTCGCTGAATGAACTCGACGCCTCCGGCACCGTGTGCTTCCAGCCCGACCGCATCGACGACGGAGTCGGCACCGCGCCCATCAGTGATATCGCGCAGCTCTTCGATGACGGTGTCAGTCAGGTCGTAGGTGAGCACGCCGTGCCGCTCTGCCATCACACGGCGCTCGGGAACAGGATCCACCGCGAGCACACGATAACCGCGGTGAATCCCGATGCGTGAGACGAACTGGCCCACCGGCCCGAGCCCCATCACCGCAAGCGTGCCGCTGTCGGGCACGCGGGCGTACTCGACGGCCTGCCATGCCGTGGGGAGAATGTCGCTGAGGTAGAGGTACCGATCGTCGGGAAGATCTGTCCCGACACGGATGTGGTTGTAATCGGCGAGGGGCACTCGGAGATATTCCGCCTGGCCGCCAGGGACCTGGCCATACAACTTCGTGTATCCGAACAGAGCCGCACCGCTGCCGTAGTCGCGCACCTGGGTCGTTTCGCACTGTGACTGCAGGCCGCGTCGACACATGAAGCAGTGTCCGCAGGAAATATTGAAGGGAATCACGACGCGATCACCGACCGCCAGCTGCGTGACATCTGCTCCGACCTCCACCACGGTCCCCATGGGTTCATGCCCGAGGATGTCGCCACGGTCGATGAATGGGCCCAGTAGTTCGTACAGATGCAAGTCCGAACCGCAAATCGCCGACGAGGTCACTTTGACTATTGCGTCCGTCGGAAGCTCAATGCTGGGGTCGTCCACCTCCTCTACGGTGACTTTCCGTTTGCCTTGCCAGGTGAGTGCCTTCATTTCCTACCCCATCTCGTCACGTGCGACTCTCGTGCGTTATGGCGGAGAGTCCTACCGGGTTGACAAGTCGTAAGTCGCAGGGATCAACGCCTCGTGCGGGTGATCGACACTGTCAACGGCGGTCAGCCTCGACGATATGCCAATGTGATGAACCACGTTCCCTCCGAAGCCGAGATCGAACGCGCCCTCGATGACTCTTGTGGTGGGCTTGTTATTGACCTGTCGATATCCGAAGTCGTCAGCACTTCCGTTCAAGCTGCTCAAGACTCATTGCGCAACTCGATCCCCACGGGATTGGCGTCGCAGGACATCGAGACCGATTGCGCCGATCTTGCCGACTGTACAAAACGTGCAGTCCTGATCCGTGCGGGTGCTGCGTTATCCGAACGGCCGCACAATCCCGACGCACAACAGCATGCCGACCAGCGCCACCACGGCGATCCCCAGCAGACACGCAGCCAAGCTCCGCAGTCGTCGTACGACGGGATCGACTGTGAAGCGAATGGCGAGCATCGCGGCGAATAATACGAGCAGCACCCCGCTGGTCACCGTCGCTGCAGTCACGGCCGGGCCGCCGCTAAGGATGATCAGGGTGAGCGGGACCAGAGAGACTGCGACGAATAATGCTCCGACTACTAGCCAGATGCCGCCGGATGAAGTGCGCAGCGCCGGTTGGTTGCGCACCAAAGTCGGGTCAGAATCTGACCGATGTCGAGAAGACTCGCTCATCTCCAGCCACCCCCATCTGTACTCGACTGTCTCCAGTGCAAGACATGTTTCCGACTGTGTGGACCCGGTCGTTACAGGGTCTTTCCGATGTCGTGGTCATAGTGTCCTCCTGCATCTGATGTCATATGAGGATCCCTCCTGAACGTTGGTGCGAACAGCCCCTCGCAAAGACACGGCAGGCAGGCTATGGTTCCGCTCCGTGTTCGGATACCACGACTACTTACGATTGGCCGGCCCCTTCACCCTCCGCCCCTCGCCAGGCAGTCTCATGGTGGCCCTTTGGAATGAAAGGACGAGACGATGACTCAACTGATCGGTAAGCGCGTTGGCTTCCTCGCGACGAACGGATTCGAAGACAGCGAACTCACGAGCCCGTGGGCAGCCGTGACCGAAGCAGGAGCAACGGCCACAATGATCTCCCCGGAGGCCGACCAGATCGAGGGTAAGAAGGGGCATCTCCAAAATGTCGACCGACTTTCCGGCGAAGTTTCGGCAGATGACTTCGATGCCCTTGTACTGCCCGGCGGCGTCGTGAATGCTGACCATCTGCGCATGGACGCGGAATCAATCGCGTTCGCGCGAGAGGTCTTCGTCCAATATAAGCCGGTAGCGGTAATCTGCTACGGTGCGTGGATCCTCATCGAAGCGGGAGTTGTCGATGGTAGGAAACTGACCAGCTATCCCAGCTTGCAGACCGATCTGCGCAACGCCGGTGCTATCTGGGTAGATGAGGAGGTCGTCGTCGACCAGGGGCTGGTCTCAAGCAGGACCCCGCGGACCTGCCGGCATTCAATGCGAAGATGATTGAGGAGATCGCGGAAGGGCTCCACAGCGGACAGACGGCCTGAGCGGCGGTTGTTAACGCTCGTTGAGTTCGTCGTCGTCAAGCATCCGAATTGTGCTGCCGGCGCGATGGCGGGGCGGAATTCGTTGCCTTAGCCATGATGATTCGGTCCTTCTATCGGGAGAGAATGGGCTGGAACGCCTCGGATGCGTTCATGTCGTCGATGAGTTCGTCGAAGTTCCGGTAGTTGAGTCGTTTCGGGCATGGACTTCGTAGCCAGAGCACGTCCAGCATGCCGGACTGGTTCTTCTCGACGTATGCGACGAGGCTGGCTGCATCGTCAACGTCGCATGCGCCATCGCAGATCCTCCACGCCGTTGGATTCAATGGAACGATTTCCCAGCGGGGGAGCGATACCAGGAGGTCATCTGCTGTGAGCGTCATAGCGCTTTCCCTCCGGTAACGGGCAGAACGGCACCTGATACGTAAGAGGATTCTGTCGACGCCAGGTAGACATATGCGCCAGCCAACTCTGCTGGTTGGCCCGCTCTACCCAGCGGTGTATCGGAGCCGAAGTCTCGCAATTTGTCGGCATCCCACCCCGTGGCAGGTATCAGAGGAGTCCAAATGGGGCCTGGAGCAACAGCGTTCACACGAATACCGCTGGGCCCGGCCTCTTCGGCGAGTGCTTTGACGAAGGCGACCTGCGCTGCCTTCGTCATGGCGTAGTCGATGAGACCTGGAGATGGAGCAAAACTCTGTATAGATGCGGTGACAATGATGCTTGATCCTGGCTCGAGCGTGGGAAACGCGGCACGCGCGGTGAACAACAATGCGAGTAGGTTCGTGTCGAAGACTCGGCGGATATCCTCGGTGCGCAGGCTGGCGAAGTCGGCGACATCATGCTGGTATCCCGCGTTGAGGACGAGGATATCCAAGCCTCCCAGAGCAGCTCGTGTATCTCGCACCACGTTTGTCGCGAACTCTTCGTTGCGTAGGTCTCCCGCGATGCTTACGCCGGTACGCTCTGCTTCTCGGACCAGCTGAAGCGTCTCGTCAGCATCCGCTTGTTCTTCCGGCATGTGTGCAATGGCGACGTCTGCGCCTTCCCGAGCGAACGCAATTGCCACGGCGCGACCGATACCCGAGTCTCCGCCGGTGATCAGGGCACGTCGCCCGTTTAGACGCCCATGCCCCTCGTAGCTGGATTCTCCGTGGTCGGGAATGGGGCGCATCTGCGCCGTCTGGCCGGGCTGATCTTGCGACTGTTCCGGGAACTCGCTGTCGTAGTGCGCGTGCCGGGGATCGGTGAGGTGATCGGTCATGTACTCGCCCTTCTTGTCGTGTGAACTCGATGCCACGCCACCGTCTCTCGGGGCACATGCATCGCCAAGGGGGTTGACAGCAGGTGTCAGTTTGAACTTCTATTCAGTCAGCATCAGGATGCGGCGGAGATGCATCGCGGTCAGCACGCCAGGACCCATCACCCTGCGAGCGTTCAGCGTTTCGCTGTTGACGGTTTCAAGGAGTAGCCGGACAGCACGCGCAGCTTCCGCGCGCGCGCGATGCCTCTCGCTGGACGCTTCTTGGGGTGGTGCGATGGTGTCTGCAACGGCGAGGCATGCGGATGTCAGTGGATCGACCAGGGCGGGATCCAATGTCAGACCGCCCGGACGATCCCAGATGGTCTCTGCGAGGCAGTCGGAGATGTCGCGGATATGGTGCGCGATTCTGTCGAGCGTGTTGAGTCTTTCGTGGGTTTCTGACGAGTCTTTGCGCCCTTTCCACGCGCGCAGATTGACGCGGCGGCTGTCATCGGCTTCGTTGAGAGCGCGCTGCACGCTTTGTGCTGTTTCAGCGAGCGAATCTGCATCACGCGCCCATTCGTCATGTGCAGGTGGCCAGGATTCAGTGACTGCGTGTCCGATGTCTCGCAGGTGTGAAGCGAGTTGCTGCTGGAAGGCGTCGACGCGCGCGGTCGCATAGGCGGTGAGCGGGGCCGGAGCGATGAGCAGGTTGACCGCCAGTCCAACTACGACGCCGAGAACCATTTGGGTGAGGTATCCGAGCGAGTACGCATCTGCGTTCTGCCCACCGATGATCAGCACGAACAGCGCAGCGATTGGTATGTACTCTTGCCCGGATCCGAACCAGCCGGTACCGGACACGAGGACGCCGAGGCCAACGACAATGGGGATCGACCACCAGGTTGGTCCGACGGTGACGATTATGAGCGCTGCGAGCGCGATGCCAGTCACGAGGCCGAGAAGAGTCTGCAGGCTGGATCGCACCGAGCCCATCAGCGTCGGATACATGCTGATGAGCGCGCCGAGCGGGGCGTAGTACGGGTAGTCATCGGTGACACCAGGCAGGTGGGGTGCAATCATCCACGCCAGACCGACCGCGAGTGCCGTCTTCGCGACGAACAATAATCGGGCGGGAAGTACGGCTTCCTTTAGCGAACGAACGATACTTTCACTCAAAGTTGGCCAGGTCTCTTCGCATTCTCAATTGCAGGGGTCTGACGAGCATAGGTTCGAGGTTCCAGACTCACGACTGCCTTGACGTCGGCCTCTCTGAGCGCTAGCAGTCGTGAGGGCAGTGCATAGCGTCCGTCGCACTCGTGCTAGCTCGCCACTGGTGCGGTGTCAATGGGCATCACAATGGCTCGCCTGCTTGAGAGGGTGTCAGCTACGAAGCCCCCACGAGCGAAGGAGAAATAGGTGTCAGATCCACAGGCCACATCGGATGAGGACCGACCGGTTCCGCCCGAAGGAGAGCACGAACCGTCGACCGAAGATTTGCAAGAACCAAGCACGGAGAAAGAGCTAGAAGAAGAGCCAAAGGCACCGGAGAACAAAAATGATCCGGAGCCGAGCCATGAGGCGGTGGGAATCGGCATAATCGGTCGGCCTCAGACAGAGGCTGACGAGACGTCATAACGTTGAGTGCCAGCGAACCATCTAGCGAAACATTTCTTGTGTCACGCGGACAGGGGGTAGCCATCTCTCCGCAGCAGCCTCGCTAGGTGGATCGCGTTCATCAACGCTGTTCTTATCGACGCCGTAACAGCAGAAGGGGTCTGGTCGAGCTCTTTGTAGTCGGTCGTGTGCATTGCTTCGCCGTTCCAGTACACGCATCCCTGTGCGGGCACGGTGAAGCCCACATCATTCAGCGCCTGGTAGAAAACCCCGACGATGTGGTGAGCGCCGTCTTCGTTTCCCAAGACACCAGCGACCGCCACCTTGTCGAACAGGATAGGACGACCTTTATCGTCAGTCTCTCCCAACTCCGCGTCAAGACGTTCGAGGACCCGCTGGGCGACACTCGAATGCTGTCCCAACCACGTAGGCGTCAACAGCACCAAGATGTCTGCGCTGAGTACCTTGTCGCGTAGAGCTGGCCATTCATCGCCGTCTCCCATGTCCTTCTCCACGCCGGGGAGAAGGACATGGTCGACCGCGCGGACGTTCACACATTCGACGTCTTGTTCCGCTAGGAATGTGGCGATCTGGTCTCCGATGACCGCCGTGCTCGATGCAGCCGGGGACGGCTTCAGCGTGCAGTTAATCGTGAGGGCGGTCAGCTTCGTATCCATGATCGCGGCGTCGAGTCAGGTGCGGTTGCGTCCGCCGATGACGCGGAAGAGGAATGCGATGAGTGCGATCACAGCGACGATCAGGGCAACCCAGAGCAGCCAGTTGAGCGCGGTGTTAAGTCCACCAACAATTGCTAAGACAACCGCGATGACGATGATGATGATCAGAGTGGTATTCATGCTGTTTCTCCTTCTGAAAGCCGAGAGCGACGATGGCCGATCTCGGTACTGCATTAAGCCTGTCAGCACTTATGCAAGTAATCGCGGGGGTTGACGGCGTAGTTGGACGGTGCTATTGGTCTTCCTAGACAAGATGGAGAAACCCATGCCTGGAACACGTGGTGGAAACAGCCTCAAGGACCCGGAGCTCTATGAGGAGCTTCGCAATGACGCCGAATCGACGCTCCACGACCACTGAGAGGACGTGTTCTGTGTCGCGGCTCGTGCGGGCGAACCCTGAAGTTGACCCAGGGGTGCGGCGAGTGCGTGCGGGGAAGGGATTCCGATACCTCGATGCAAACGGCAACCTCGCCGCGAAGTCGGTCCGACGACGCATCCGTGATCTGGTGATTCCACCAGCGTGGACGGACGTCTGGATCGCGGCCGACCCGATGGCTCACATCCAGGCGGTCGGAACGGATGCCGCTGGGCGTAGACAGTACATGTACCACACGCGCTGGCGTCAACGTCAGGACCGTAACAAGTTCGCCCGCGCGCTTGCACTGGCCGAAGTACTCCCGCACGCACGGGCGCGGGTCACGATGGCATTGCGCCGCGACGGAATGAGCCGGGAACGGGCATTGGCGGTGGCGTTTCGGCTGTTGGACCAAGCAGCGCCACGCGTCGGGTCCAACCGGTATCTTTCCCGACATGGCAGCCGGGGTCTCACGACACTACGACGGCGGGACTCGTCCGTTGCAGGTACCGTGGTGACCCTCTCATTTCTGGGAAAGAGCGGAAAACGTGCGCACCTGGAGATCGACGACAGCGAACTTGCCGCGGCCATCTCCCAGCTCAGCGAAGGGCGACCCGGATCTCCACTGCTCTGGTATCAGCGCGGAAGACGAAAAGTGCCGCTCACCGCGTCCGAGGTCAACCGGCACATCCGTACGCTCACGGACGGGGCATTTACAGCCAAAGATTTTCGCACACTACGCGGCACGACACTTGCGGCTGGCGCACTCGCCCGCATCGGGGCAGTTGATACCGCGCGCGAGCGCCGACATGCCGAAAGGCTCGCTGTCGCTGCGACGGCCAACGCGCTCGGCAATACGCCGGCCGTAGCGCGTGGAAGCTACATAGATCCTCGCGTTTTCCAGAGATACGCGAAGGGCGAGCTTCTCGACCTCACCGCAAGTCCGGAGACCGCGATTCGACGGTTGCTCGACACGGGGCTCGCTAGCCAGCGTCGCAAAGGCGGCATTCGATAGCGCAGCGGTGGGCGACGGATCACCGGCGGCAT
The DNA here is from genome assembly GCF_059445345.1 of Microbacterium sp. Y355. Lineage (NCBI taxonomy): Bacteria > Bacillati > Actinomycetota > Actinomycetes > Micrococcales > Microbacteriaceae > Microbacterium > Microbacterium sp. Y355. Next base: position 603,939 of record NZ_JCAIUD010000001.1, read on the forward strand.
CATCATAAGGACGGGGCGATTGTCAAGGGATAAGGCTGTTTGCACGTTCGGCGATATTTTTAGGCAATGACCACAGAAACTGAGTCGCCGTCCCGGCTGCGTCGCGCGATCACAGGACCAATGCTGTTCGCTTTCATCTTGGGCGACGTCCTGGGCGCTGGAATCTATGCGCTCATGGGTGTGCTGTCCGAGCAGGTAGGCGGCATGCTCTGGGCACCGCTCCTTCTGGCACTGCTACTCGCCCTACTCACGGCGGGATCATACGCCGAACTTGTCACCAAGTACCCACGAGCCGGAGGTGCGGCCGTCTTCGCGGAGCGCGCGTTTCGGAGCCGCATTGTCTCCTTCCTCATCGGCTTCAGCATGCTCGCCGCCGGAGTGGTGAGTGCAGCAGGTCTCGCAATTGCGTTCGCCGGGGACTACCTCCAGACCTTCGTCCCGATGCCGCCGACTCTCGCAGCGATGATCTTTCTCGTCGTTGTCGCCGCGCTCAACGCACGTGGCATCCGCGAGTCGATGGGCGCGAACCTTGTGATGACGGCAATCGAACTGAGCGGCCTAGTGATTGTCATCGTGGTCGTCAGTGTGTTTGTCGCCGGTGGCGGAGGTGACATCTCGCGGGTGGGTGAAACGCCAGAAGGCACAGGCGTGGGTGTCGCGGTGCTGGGGGGCGCGATCATCGCCTACTACTCGTTTGTTGGCTTCGAGACCTCCGCGAACGTCATCGAGGAGGTCAAGAATCCTTCTAGAACTTATCCGAAAGCATTGTTCGCAGCGCTTCTCACCGCGGGCGTGGTCTACGTGCTGGTGGGGCTCGCGAGCGCGGCGGCACTACCTTCCAGCGAGCTTCAGGAATCCAGCGGTCCGCTTCTCGCAGTCGTGGAGGCTACCGGCATCGGAGTACCGTCGTGGTTGTTCAGCCTCATCGCGCTCATTGCTGTCGCCAATGGTGCGTTACTCACCATGATCATGGCGAGTCGGCTGGCATACGGAATGGCAGAGCAGGGTCTTCTGCCAGACGCACTCGCACTGGTGCTCCCACGTCGAAAGACACCGTGGGTCGCGATCCTCGCCACAACCGTCGTAGCCATGCTGTTGACGCTGGTAGGCGATCTGACGACCTTGGCCGAAACTGTGGTGCTCCTCCTATTGTTCGTGTTCCTCAGCGCCAATGTGTCCGTCCTCGTCCTGCGCCGGGACCCTGTCGGGCACAAGCACTTCCGGGTGTGGACATTCGTGCCAGTCCTCGGGATAGCGTCCTGCATCCTGCTCCTGACGCAGCAGCGGGGGATAGTTTGGCTCTTCGGAGCCGCACTTCTGATCGTTGGCATAGGCCTCTACGCGCTCGCCCAATTGGGCCGACGTCGAAAGAGCGCGAACGGTGAGTAACTCGGAGATCGTGCTTTCGCGGGTGTCGCCAGAGGATGCCGGAGAGATACTCACGATCCAGCGCGCGGCATTCGTCTCAGAGGCACTAATCTATGGCACCGCCGATATGCCTCCGTTGACGCAGACCCTGGAGCAGTTGCGTGCCGAGCTCGAAGTCGCGAACGGCTGGGTGGCGCGCAAAGGTGCGCGCCTCGTTGGCGCGATTCGAGTTTCGGAAACCGATGACTTGCTGCTCGTCGGACGTATAGCCATCGCCCCCGATATGCAAGGTGCTGGGATCGGCCGAGCCCTGCTCGATGCCGCTGAACATGACTCCCACGCGCCGGAGGCTGAACTATTTACCGGAAGCCTGAGTGAGGCGAACGTGCGACTGTACGAGGAATGCGGCTACCGCGTTACGGAGCGGGTCGACCAGGGTGATGGCACCGCTCAGATCTTCATGCGCAAAACCATTGGCTCCTCACAACGCGGCGCGTAGCAAGGCCTCATGCTGCCGGTGGAAAGTGCGGAATCTCCTGAGGCCTGACAGATCGAGATACTTGTCCCTCTGCCATCGCTGCATCCAGATCGGCTAGGAGCTCCTCCATGTTGCGGTAGCGGGACCGGGTCGGACATGGACTCCGCAACCAGAGCACGTCAAGTGAGCCGGTCTCGCTACGGTCCATGTATGCGACAAGGCGTGAGGGGTCCGTCGGTTCGTGCGCACCGTCGCAGATACGCCAGGCGTTTTCTCCCAACGGGAGGACTTCCCAGGTCGTCGCGCTCGGACTGCGCGGGGATACAAGCGTCATAATGGCTTTTCCCCCGTGACGCTAGTCGTCTGGGTGGGGTTCATTGTCATTCTTATCGCCTCATTGAGTTCGTGTGAATGACACACTCGTCTATTCGCAGGCAATAGCCAAGGGGGTTGACAGCATGGATCGGCTGATCGCGACGATGCATCCGGTCTGAGTAATCCGAAAAAACCCGATACCTTTCACACATGGGCAGTATTCATTACGGCGGACTTGGTGAACCGATCCACATCGACGATCGTGCGTTAACGCACCTAAAGAAGGTGATCTCGACGAAGCTGCGTCGACAGGAGAGCTTTACGCTTTCTTGGGTGCACTCCGACGGAGATACGGAAGGACGTTCGACAATTTGGATCCACCCCTCGATTCCATTGCGGTTTGAGTTCGACGGCAGGGTAGCGCCGCAGTTGAACACGCAATGGATTGAGAGATTGATGAACACTGCGAACTCGACGGGTGGCATCATGCTTGTCGACGAGATGATCGACACCCCTGAATTGCTCTGAACTGGAGTATCACACCGGGCGGAAGCACTTCGTTGATGTGAGGTCTATCTACTCGTCCCTTCGCTGTCAACGGGGGCAGGTTCTCCCCTTCGGAATGCGACACTGGCATTCCGACGGAGAGGAATGGCCATGAGTGACGTGACGATCTTCGCGCCGTCCCCAACCCTCACCGTCACTGTCGAGGATCACCCTCAGGGTTCCGAGATCCATGTTCACGCCGGTGGGCAGGGGGTTTGGCAGGCACGGATGCTCAGGCGACTGCAGGTGTCTGTGACGATGTGCTGTGTGCTCACCGGCGAGATCGGCATGGCGTTGCAACATCTCCTCGAGGATGAAGGCATCACCGTGGTCTCGGTCGGAAGACAGGGACGAGGATCCGCGTATGTGCATGACCGGCGAGACGGAAAGCGTCTCATTGTCGCGGAAGAAGAGGGCGATCCGATTGGGCGGCACGAACTCGACGACCTGTACGGTGCGGTTCTGAACAGCAGCGCCCAAAGTCGGGTTGTCATCCTGAGCGGTCCGGCGGGGAGCACGACAGTTCCTGCTGACATGTACCGCCGCCTCGCGATCGATCTTCGCCGGGACGGATGCACTGTTATTGCCGACCTGGCAGGAGAACGGCTTCAGGCAGTTGTGGATGGCGGTGTCGATGTGCTGAAGGTCAGCCACGAAGAACTGCGAGCAGATGGCCTCATCGAGGAGGTATCCGTACACTCCCTCGCCAGGGCGATGCACACGCTTCATGAACAGGGCGCGCGCGCAGTCATCGTGACCCGCTCCTCTGAACCACTGCTGCTACTCGACGATGAGGGGCTCATCGATGTGTCGCTACCGCGTTTCGAAGAGAAGGAGACTCGCGGGGCCGGGGACTCGCTGACCGCAGGCGTTGCGGCAGGAATCGTCCGAGGAGAAAGCATCCGCGAGGCCATCGGTCTAGGCGCGGCCGCCGGAGCCCTCAACGTCACACGCCATGGGCTGGGCACCGGTGACGCTGAGTCCATCATCCGTCTGCGTGACCGGGTCAGCGTCCGTGGGCTCGCCGATGGCGGCGACGCATCGACCGATGGGAGTCGCGTGAGCCCGGACGGGCTTGCCGCATTGACCGACGTGGAGGACGCGCCATGACCCGCGTGCTCGTGACCAACGATGACGGTCTTGATGCGCCCGGCCTCCAGTCACTCGCTCGCGCTGCGCGTGGTGCAGGACTCGACGTCACTATCGCCGCTCCTGCGACGCAATCCAGCGGCTCAAGCGCGTCGATTATGGCCACAGAATCGGACGGACGTATTGCCGTCGAACGACATTCGTTCCCCGAGATGGCAGACACACCGGCGTTCGCTGTACACGGCGGGCCCGGGCTCATCGCCCTTATCGCGGCGCGCGGTGCATTCGGTGAGGCCCCGGACATTGTGCTTTCCGGGGTCAATCATGGTGCAAACGTGGGACGCGCGATCCTGCACTCCGGTACGGTCGGGGCTGCGCTGACCGGTGCGCTCAACGGTGCATGGGCGCTCGCTGTCTCGCTGGACGTCGGCATGCGTCCCGATTCCTACCATTGGGATGCCGCATCCGACGCCGTCGTAACGCTGCTGCCCACGCTCACGTCGCATCCACGTGGGACCACAATTAACGTCAACGTGCCGAATAGCCCTCACAATCGAGGCGTTCGTGAGGCGTCCCTGGCTCCGTTCGGCATCGTACAGATGGCGCTGACAAAAAGCGCCGACCGCTATGTCCGTCTAGCCGTAGAAGAACTCCCGCACGTCGCAGAAGACGGCAGTGATGCCGCGCTCCTGCACGCGGGATGGGTGACAGTGACAGGAATAGATTCCATCACGGAGGTGGCTCTATACCTGGGCGCCGATCAACGCGCAGAAGGGGCAGATTCCTCGCCCGTCGCCGGCTCGCCTCCAGCCTCGGCAGGTTCGGGAACGAGGTAAAGGCCAGTCGGTGCGTTGGCAGTGAATGCCAGCGCATCAACCCACGCGCGATTGATGGACGGCTGGCGACCGCCGTAGTACTTGTAGACGAGTGAGCTACCGGGGTGGACCCAGATTGTGGTCCGCCCGCCACCGACACTCGCATCCTCGCGCCAGCTGAACGCGAACGGCTCGCCCCGGCGAAGCTTGGCGCTGATAACGAGTTGCAGATGAGTGAGCGCCCGATCCTCAATCTCGACCTTGACGCCACCATCGTAAATGAGCTTTCCCATTGCGTGTTGACTCCTCTATGTCCTGCTCGGTCGACCGAGCATGTTCCGCCGCGTGCTGCTCTCAAGAATATCGGTGTTGTGGGAATCGCCATTGCCTGGAATACGTGAGGCACCCCTCCGGTTCAACTAATAAGCGGAGGGGTGCCTCACTTTGGGCAACGCCCGCACGGCTAGCTGATCCATACACAACAAGGGAACACACGTCATGACCAACATCGGCACCTTCGGCTCGGGCAAGGCTCAGGCGTCCACACGATCGACTACTGCGGCGGGTCAAGCCGTGCGGCTTGAGGCGGTCGTTAAGCAATACGGCACCGGCCCATCGGCAGTGAGAGCTCTGCGGGGCATCGATCTCTCCCTGGAGCGGGGAACGTTCACCGCCATCATGGGGCCGTCCGGTTCGGGAAAGAGCACATTTCTGCACACGGCGGCCGGACTCGACACTCCGACGAGTGGCTCCGTCTGGATCGGCGACACCGACATCTCACGGATGCGGGCTAACAAGCTCGCGAAGTTCCGGCGTAAGCATGTCGGGTTCGTCTTCCAGGCCTACAACCTGCTTCCGGCCCTGACAGTCGAGCAGAACGTGACCCTGCCATTGCTTTTGGCAGGCACGCGCGTGGAAAGTGACTGGCTCGACCGCATCATCCGCTCGGTCGGTCTGGAGGACCTTCGACAGCGACGACCAGCAGAGCTGTCCGGCGGTCAGCAACAACGGGTTGCGATTGCGCGTGCGTTGATCACGCGCCCGGATGCTGTCTTCGCCGACGAGCCGACGGGCGCGCTCGACTCGCGAACCGGCAGACAGGTGCTCGAGTTGCTGGCGCAGATGACACGCGAGCTGAACCAGACCGTCATCATGGTGACCCACGACCCCGCGGTCGCATCCCGCGCCGATCGCGTCATCTTTCTTGCCGACGGCGCATTCGTCGGATACGAGGACGGCGCAACTACACAGCAGATCGTCGATCGCATGACTGAATTGGGGAAATGGTGAACACCCTCATCCGGGCGGGAATCCGTCAGAACAAGGGCACGCTCATGGGCGTTTTCGTGGCGGTCCTTACCGCGACCATGCTCGCTACCGGGCTCGGTGTTCTGATCGAGTCCGGCTCACGCGGCGGGGTCGAACCCGAACGTTACGCCGCCGCCGACGTCATCGTGGGCGGAAATCAGTCGTTTGAGACCCCGGAAAATGCAACATACTCGCTTCCCGAGCGCGTGCCGCTTCCCGCCGATGGGCAGGGCGCAATTCGAACGCTTCCGGATACGGCGAGCGTCATCACGGACACGACCGTTCCACTGTCCTGGGACGGTTCGCAGATCGAAGCCCACGGTTGGAGTTCTGCGGCGCTCACCCCGTATGAGATCAGCGACGGGCACGCCCCTCGTGCAGCGAACGAGATAGTCGTTGACAGCAACCTGGCGTCGCGCACGGAACTTGGCGAGACCATCGCGCTCGCCCACGGCGGCGTTGACGGTGAGTATCGCGTCGTCGGGATCGCCGCCGCCACTTCGGGCGATCAACCCACTCGTGCCGAGCACGTGTTCCTGACGGATGCTGCGGCATCCGCTCTGGCGCCGCACGGCGGTGCGGCCGACGTCGTCGGAGTAATCGCGCGCGACGGAGTGTCGCCGAGCGATCTGGCGGATGAGATTCGCGCGCAGCTGCCTGACGCTGTCACATATACGGGGTACGAGCGCGGCGCCGCCGAGTTTCTTGACGCCGGTGCCGCCCGAGGAACACTTGTAGCGATCGGATCGTCGTTCGCCGGCACGGCCATCCTGATCGCTCTGTTTGTTGTCGCCAGCACGCTGTCGCTGTCTATCCAGCGGCGTCGGCGAGACTTCGCGTTGATGCGAGCCATCGGGTCGACACCCCTGCAGATCCATCGAATCGTCGCACAGGAAGTGCTCCTGGTCGCAGGCGCCGGCGCACTCATCGGAGTGATTCCCGGTTTCCTACTGGCCGTCGTGATGCGATTTGGCTTCGCACAGGCCGGGGTGATTCCGCAGGACTTCGCGCTCACGTTCGGCCCGATTCCGGCGCTCATCGCCGTCGTGGTCATGGTCGCGGCGTCCCAACTCGCTGCCGCGGTCGCTGCGCGGCGCCCCGCGCGCATCAACCCGATCGAAGCATTGCAGGAGGCATCTACCACGCCGTCTCGTGTGGGGCGTGGTCGCACGATCACTGGCGTAGTGCTCGGGGTCATCGGCCTGCTCGCGTCGGCCATTCCGCTGTTCGTCCCCGGTACGATCGCGGTCGCGGGGCCGGCCGCAGCCGCTATATTCCTCATCGTTGCCGTCGGCCTGCTCGGGCCACTCCTGGTGCGCGGCGCGATCACAGTATTCGGTGGGCCGCTACGGCACGTGAAATCGCCTTCAGCGTTCCTCGCAGCAACGAATGCGCGCAGCAACTCGCGTCGACTGGCTGCAGCGATCGTTCCGCTGGCTCTCGGTATCGGCCTCGGCCTCGTACAGGTCGGGACGCAGTCGATTGTCGCAGCCGAAGCAACTACACAGTCGCAGGCCGGGGTGACAGCCGACCTGATGGTTACGGGCGGAGCATCCGGACTCTCCGCGGACGCCGTAGCATCCATAGCCCAGACGTCGGGCGTCAGCGTGGCGAACCCGGTGGCACTGAGCCAGATAATCTACAGCTTCGTTCAACTCGGCGATCCAACATCCGACCAGTACCCGGTGCAGGGGATCGATCCCGCAGCAACGGCCGCAACAATGGACTTGGGCGTAGTGGCGGGCACACTCGATTCTTTGAGCGCTGCGCAAACTGTCGCGTTGAGTTCTGACGCGGCACAAGCGGCGGGCGTGGGCATCGGCGACACAATCAGCGGGCATCTCGGCGACGGAACGGAAGACACCTCGACCGTGGTTGCTATCTACACCCGAGGATTGGGCTTCGGCGATGTGACGATGGCGAATCCTGCGCTGCTCGCTCACACGACGACCGGCCTCAGTAACTATGTGCTCGTGGGCACGGATCCGGGGCAGCAGGCGCACGCGCAGGAGGCACTGGATGCGGCCGGCTTTACCGTGGTCAATCGCAGCGAGCTGCGCGCGGCGGGCGACAGCGCACGCTCTGCGAACTCGCTCGTCAACCTGATCGCGCTGGCCGTGATCCTCGGCTACATCGCCATCGCCGTGGTGAACACGCTGGTGATGGCAACGGGAGAGCGTCGGCGTGAGTTCGCGCTGATGCAGTTGGTCGGATCCACGCGCAGGCAGGTGCGGGCCATGATGCGCACCGAGTCCATGATGGTCGTGGTGCTCGCCGCAGTGCTCGGAGTACTGGTGGCCGCACCCCCGTTGATCGGGATCAGTTTCGGCATTTCGGGTCAGCTACTGCCGAGTATCTCGCCGATTGAGAGCGCGGCGATCGTCGGCTCTTTGAGCGTCATCGGCCTGATCTCGCTCGCTGTTGCGACGCGGGCTGCGATGCGCAGCGCGCCGATTACCGAGATCGGATCGCGCCAGTAGCGTCTGCCGTGACCGTGCGAAGCCATTAGAGAAAGAGAGTACTCGTCCATGAGCAGCATCAGTTTCATCGGTCTCGGGGGCATAGCCCGCGCGATAGCGGGTCGCGCGGTTGCAGGCGGCAACGATGTCGAGCTGATCGCCCGCGGTGCGGGCAAGGCCAGGCGACTGGCCGCGAAGCTCGGCGGCGGGGCCACGGCAGGGGCGATCGGCGCCGTCCCTGCTGGCGATATCGTCGTCCTCGCCGTGCCATATATGAACGCCGTGCAGGTCATCGCCCATTACGGGGATGCACTGGACGGCAAGGTCATCATTGACATCACCAACACCTTTAACGCCGACGCCACCGGGCTGGTCACACCGGCCGGCACATCCGGTGCGCAGGAGATTGCCAAAGCGGTTCCGGCGAGCGCGCACGTCGTGAAGGCGTTCAACACTGTCTTCGGTCACGTCCTTGCCCAAGAGACCGCGTTGGACGTGTTCTTCGCCGGAGATGATGCGGAGGCCAAGGCCAGTGTTTCGGCGTTCATCCAGAGTCTCGGACTGCGTCCGCTCGATGTCGGCGGCCTGGAGATGGCCCGCTGGCTGGAAGCGGTCGGGCCGTTGATGATGGGCCTGGCCCGCCACGGCGTGGGGAACTTCAACCTCTCTCTCGGCGTCAACTTCTCCGACTGAGCATCGGTGAGCTCCCTCGCTCACCCGTCAAGCACACGACCCTATCCATCGGTGTCAGCACTCTTATCTGGGAGTACGCGCACCACCATCCGGTTCGCCACATCACTCACAAGGAGCACCCTCATGCGCGTTTTCGTCACCGGCGGGACCGGCCATTCCGGTTCCTACATCATTCCCGAGCTTGTCGCCGCCGGGCACGAGGTCACCGGCCTGGCCCGGTCCGATATCGCTGCGGCGGTGCTGTCCGGGTTCGGCGCAAACGTGCGCCGCGGCGATCTCCAGGACCTGGACGGGCTCAAGGAGGCAGCCGCCAACTCCGACGGCGTCATTCACGTCGCACACAGGCAAGACCTGCTTCCGTTGGGCGGGATGGACGCGGTGGCTGCCGCTGAGGTCCCGATCATGCTCGCCTACGGCGACGCCCTTGCAGGAACCGGAAAGCCGCTGGTGGGGGCGGGGAGCATCGGCTCACCCGGGCAGCTGGGCAGGCCAGCCACAGAGGACGACCCGGCGCTTCCCGTCCGCAATGACCACAGCGGCACCCTCCGGGCCCGCAACGTTGTGGAGGCCTCCATCATCGGCCTCGCCGATCGGGGAGTGCGGTCTTCGGTCGTGCGGATCGCCAACATCGCGCACAGCACGACCGATGCCGGGTTCCTCCCCATGCTGTTTGCGCTAGCGAAGGAGAAGGGTTTCTCCGGCTACGTCGGAGACGGCTCGAACCTGTGGAACGCTGTGCATGCCCGAGACGTCGCGTCCTTGTTCCGCCTGGCGCTGGAAAAAGGGGCCGCAGGCAAGTACTGGCACGCGGTTGAGGATGGGGGAACCCCGTTCCGCGAAATCGCCGAGGCCATCGGCAATCGTCTGGGCCTGCCCGCGGTGAGCGTTCCCGCAGACGAATTGATGGTCCCGGCACACTTCGGGTTCCTCGCGAACATCGTCACGAAGAGCTACCCGGCATCCAATCTCATTACCCGCCGATTGCTCGGCTGGGAGCCCGCCCAGCCCAGACTGCTCGACGACATGGGCAACGGCCACTACTTTCGCGCAAGCTGAGGCCCGGGACCCTGGATCGCAACGGATCCGACAAATGGCGAGAATATGGCTCTTTTGGAGGGACGCCAAGAATATGACGACTGTGGGAATTATCGGAAGCGGATACATCGGCAGTACGATCGCGCGCCTCGCCGCCGATGCCGGGCATCAGGTGGTGCTCAGCAACTCGCGCGGTCCCGAAACTCTGCTGGACACGGTCGCGGAACTGGGGCCGCAGGCATCCGCGGCAACGAGCGCGGAGGCCGCCGCGGCAGGTGACATTGTGGTGGTCTCGGTGCCGGTCAACGCATTTTCTTACTTGCCCGCCGCGTCACTGGCGGGAAAGACGGTCATCGACACGACCAACTACGGCCCTGAGCGTGACGGGCACATCCTCGAGCTGGACGGCACATCGCTCACCTCGACCGAGCTACTGCAGCGGTACATCCCGGGCGCCGTGCTCGTGAAGGCGTTCAACAACATCTCCTTCACTCACCTGCTGTCGCTCGCGCGCCGAGCAGATGCGGCCGACCGCTCTTACCTGCCGGTCGCTAGCGACTCTGCGCCGGCGAAGGCGGCCGTGACCGAATTCATCGACTCCATTGGGTACAGCGTGGTGGACGCAGGCCCGCTGGCCGAAAGCTGGCGGCAGGCGACGGGCACGCCGGTGTGGGGGACCCCCTACGCATCGTCCTCTGACGTTCACGGCCAGCCGGTTGGTGAACACGCGATCCGCGCGGCACTGGCCGCCGCAACGCGCTAGGGCACCTGTGCTTCCGTGCTTTTAGAGGACGATCTCGCGAGCTGTCTCTAGGGCTTTCCATGTTCGAGTGCGCACGGTTTGTTCGGGAAGTACGTCTGCGTCTGGCAGAGGCCCGAGGTCGATGCCGGTGATGTCAGCGATAGCCACGACCGGAACCTGAAAAGTGCGGAACGCCGCTAATGGTGGCGCCGCCCGTAGTTCGTCACGGATGATAATGAGCTCGGACTGATCGAGAAGGAATCCTGCTGCTTGGAGACCATTTGGCCCCTGCCAAGCGGCGATCTTCCAAAAGTGACGAGGGATCTGGATGCCGCGATAGGCCGGATCGTCGTCCTGGAGTACCGGGGCAGTGAAGACAGAAAGGCGTTGGTCGGTTGCCTCTGCGTAGGCGAGGACGTGGTCTTCGAGGCCGAGCCACAGTTCTTTTGACTGATTGAATCCGGCCGCTTGAGGCGCAGCATTCGGGTAGAAGAAGGTTGCCTCTGTCGCTTCGCGTGCTTCGTCGGCGGTTCCCCAGCCGGGGTCGCGTCTGCGCACCAGATGCCCACGGTCGAGCTCATTTCGCGCATAGACATCGGGACCGGTTTGTTCCTCATCGTCGACTCGGGAATCGAGGCGCCAATCGCCCGTGCGGGGTACTTCGCGCAGGGTCGCACCGTCGATGTTCACGGCTGTGACTGCGGCGAGCTTGCGCTCCACATCCAGCAGCACGGAAAACCGCGGGTAGGGGAGCGTTCGCACATCGCGTGCGGGGTGGGGGAGAGGGAGCGGCGTCGTCAGGAACTCAGGGTTGTATCCGTCTGCCATGTCACCCATCCTGGTGGATTTGGCGAGGTGTGAATAGGCCGGCAGAGGAATGTTCCAAAGATGGTCAACCATGCGTTGTGGCCCTATCCGCGTGGACGCCAATCGGAGGGGAACTCCTGAACTGTCAACCCCCTCGCACGCGCAAACGGAAAGCGTCAGTCTTTGCGTGAAACAAGGGAGCGCGATGCCTAATCCGTGGTTCGTGAGATCAAGGGCAGGCTCGTGCGAGGTCCTCACATGCTGAACACCTTCGGGATTGAAGAGGAGTTCATCCTCGTGCACTCACAGACACTTGCGCCGGTCGATCTTGCCAGCGAAGCTGTCGTTGAGCTCGGGGCGCTCCCTCACCGTGGCGAGGTCACGAACGAGTTCTTGTCGTCTCAAGTCGAATACGCCACCAACGTGTGCCAGAGCCTCGATGAAGCAAGAGACGAGTTACATGGTTTTCGCGTCGAGTTGAAAGCATGGGCTAAAAAGCATGATCTGATCGCAATCGGCAGTGGAACGCCATATGAAACTCCGCAGGAACTGCCAAGGTTTCCGTCAGAACGTTATGAGCGCATCGCGCACGATGTTGGAATGCTTGCTGGGGAACATCTGGTCAATGGGATGCATGTGCATGTCGGGGTGTCCAGCGGGGACGAGGGCGTGCAAGTGGTCAACGGTCTTCGTCCGTGGCTCCCGATGCTGGTTGCGCTATCTTCGAACTCACCTTTCTGGGCTGGCGAGGATACGGGGCACCACAGTTGGCGATCAATTCAGATGCGCCGCTGGACGACTTTTGGGACGCCCCCGTTCTTTCATGACTTCGAAGAATATGAGTCACTGTGTACGCGGTTGCTGGGCGTTGGTGCAACGACCGCGTACAGCAGCAACGGTTGGGGTGTCAGGCTGTCTGCTCGTTTTCCCACGGTGGAGATCCGTATCTGTGACACTCAACTGGACACCGCATCCGCGTTGGCCATGGCATCAATACTGAGGGCTCTCGCCCATGCATCCGCTGATTCGTCGCGCCGGCCGACGCCGGTGCGCACGCATGTGCTTGATTCCGAGCTGTGGCACGCGTCAAGATATGGAATCACGAACGGGGTCTACGACCCTCTGACAGATGCGCACACCGGGTTTGCGTCCACGCTCTCGTCATTGCGGCGCGTGATCGCGCCGTATATCCGAGTGCAGGGCGCTGACGGTTGCGTGGATGAGTTTCTTAGTCGGATCGCGATTGAGGGGACAGGAGCGGGGAGGCAACGTACCGCTCGCCGCAGAGGACGGGGGAGCCTCTCAGCTCTGTATGAGAACTCCCTCGCGTCGACCGGGTCATGAGCGCGACTCAAACTTCCCATGGTCAGCCCTTGGCGGACGCATGGATCACGCCATCATCACAACTTTGGATCGAGCGATGCAGAACTCTGCCCGCTCATCGGACCGGCGATTCATGACGCATACGCCCGTTGAGCGACGATCCGTCGGACAACCGCAGTGACGATAACCACACCCGCAGCAACCACGGCGACTACTCCCACCAACTGTGATTCTGGTTCGTCGCTCAGACGAGCGACCGCAAGCCAGCCCAACCCCCATGCCAGGGCGATTGCTGGGGTCAGGCGTCCGCGACTGAATACTGCGGTGGCGACACCGAGCAGCGCGGCAACAACAACAATCGCCACACCCCAGGCGTCGGGTTCTATTTCGAAGCCGCGGAACCCCAAGTCGGTTAGCCATGCGGCCACGTTCGCTGCCGTCGCGATTGTCACCCACCCCAAGTACAACCCGATCGTGCCATCAAGAACAACGGACTCGACGATGGCTGCGGCCTTGGAAGAGGCATTCCGTGGCGTACGTTGCAACAGGTGAAATGTGACGCCCAGAACGGCAAGGAGGACAACGATGACAAGTACGGACAGTCCGACTTGGCCAAACTGCACGACTCCGATCCATGCGGCATTGAGCAGCATAGACAGCGCGATGAGATAACCGACTCGACGATGCACTGCTCGCGCACCCTGGCTGGGGAACAACTGCCACACGGCATACGCAATGAGCCCGAGATAGATGGCCGACCAAATGCTGAACGCGGGACCAGCTGGAGCGATCAGCGTCGAATCAGAAGCCAGCGCACCGCCTGCGGCATCTTGAATTGGTGTACCGCCCAGTGCACCGGAACCGAGGAAGGCACCGGAAATAGCCACGAGAGCAAGAACAAAGACGGTGACTTGCCTAACGCGGTCAGAGGTCTGAGGTGACGTTGCCATGTTCGCACCCTACGCGAATGATACTCATCATGACAGGGCACGCAGGGATGATGTTATCGAGGGAATCTCCGTCGGATCGAGCGCACCGGGGCGCCGCGCACGACCAGTCGCCACCACCTCCAAGGCGGGAAGTCACGTGGCCAATGCATCACGACTGTGCGGAAGCCGCGATTCATACGGCGGCGGAATGATCGTGCACTGCGGAACGGTCGCATCGAGATGCCCATCGCCTCGCCACGCAGACGACCGACTCGATGATGCTCCCCGATGTGGAACGCCAAGTCGAGGTCATCGTGCACTTCCGGATCGTGACGATGCACTCCCGAGCTGATCTGTTGCCAGGCTTCTCTGCGCATGGCGAAGTTCGACCCGAACACCGGACGATGCCCCAATGCCGGTGCCGTGGCCAGCGCATATGCGACGAGATAGAGTCGCGCCAAACCCGCACGAAACAAGAGAGGCCCGTCGATAAAACGTGCACCTCCGGTGAATGCCGCCACGTCAGGGTGATCGATGAATGCCTCTTCGACATTCGCAATCCACGATGGCGGCGCCACACAATCAGCGTCGAGCCGAAGTATGAGGTCGCCGGTCGCCCGGTCATAACCGAGAGAACTCGCTGCAGGGATGCCCGGTTCCGAGCATCCAATGACCGTCGCACCCGCCTCCGATGCCGCGTGAGCCGACCCGTCCGATGATCCGTTGTCCACCACGATGATCTCGTCGGCGGGTCGCGTTTGCGAGCAAAGGGCCGTTAGGCATCCTGCTAGCTCGTCGCGGTCGTCCTTCACTGGAATGACAATGGTGACAGTGAGGCGGCTCACGCCGTTCATCGACGTTCCCTTCTTCTTCACCGGCTCTGGCGGCTGGGAAGAAGAAGGGAACGTTTCATCGGCGAGGTCTACGTCAGGCGTCAACGTCCTCACGCCACGCACCCGTTTCATGCCCGCGGCTCTCGATGAACTCCTTGAAGTTCTTTAGATCCTTCTTCACAACATGCGAACCAGCGCCCACCAGCGAACCCACCTTTTCGAGCAGCCCTTCGGGCTCCCAGTCGATCTGCACGGTTACGCGCGTAGAAGAGTCGGTGAGCTTGTGAAATGTGACCGCTCCCGCGTGATGAGTGTCGCCACCGGTGCTCGTCCAGGCGACGCGCTCGTCCGGATGCTGTTCCGTGATCTCCGCGTCGAACTCGCGCTCGGTGCCGGCGACGTTGACCTTCCAGTGCGTGTGCGTGTCGTCGGACTGCGTCAAGGAGACCACTTCATCGAGAAACTCAGGGAAACTCTCGAACTGCGTCCACTGGTTGTAAGCGACGTTGACAGGGACTTCAACGTCGATGGTTTCGATAATCTGCACCATGGCATGCTCCTCGCTGATCGATTGGTTGAGGTTCCATTCGAACGCGAAGCGTGCGCACCTACACAGGGGGTTGACCGCTCGCGCTTCACATGATTAGCGGTTCGGTCGCTGAAGAGGCCCCTTGGCCGCGATTCAACGGTCCTGATTACGATTCGAGTGCCGGCGGTGGGACTCGAAACCACCATTGCAGGCTACTTAAAGTTACATTTATAGACGATATCTTCGATTAAATTGCAGGTAGTTACGTGAATCTGCGTATTTAAACACCTAGTCACGCGAAGAATGTTGGTGAAACAACATCAAACAACACGATCTAGAAGCGACAGCGACACCGCGCTTGTTACTAGCAAATGCTAGTAGAAATCTACCAGAAAAAACAGCTAGCCCACGGGATTAATCCCGTGGGCTAGTTACGTCGTGGAGCTGATGCGCTTGGTGTGCTAACCGTTCTGGTCGTTTCCAACATTCTGATCTAAGAACTGATGCGTCTGGCGGTTGCTGGCCGCGACGGATCGTCCCGTGCTGAAATTGATACCGCCGTCACCGCGCACAGTGTTTCGCCCAGCGCTCAACGTCTCCTCACGCTCAGCGAGCTTGGAGACGTACCAGGTGAGTAGGGATGCTCTCGGGTAGCGCCAACTGCGACCAACTTTTATCGTGAGGAACTCTCCACGGCGGTTCGCCTCAGCCACGACACGCTCGGTAGTACCGAGGGCCTCCGCTGCCTGTTCGACAGTCATGAGTGCGGGGAAGGAGTTAAGGTCCTTTTCGATGCCGGCGACGATATCAGCGATGGATTCAGGAAGATCGAATGTTGTCATACGGACTGTATGCGCGGTTGCGTCTGATTCTGTGGACACGAATGCCTCGTCGCGAAGTGTCGCATCGAACAGAGGGGGTCTGTTGCACGGATGGGAGCATCATCTGATCTGGCTTGCTCGGGAGGTGGCCTGGAAGGTAGTCATTATGCTTGAGGGTTCCCGAAGGCGTACTGAGACGATGTCCTTCTTGTGGCGCAGAAGAATACTCAACGCAGTGCTGGCGGTAGGGGCACTCTAGGCGAGAGGATGAACGCCGCAGAACAGCACCTAGGTCGCAGCAATTACGCCGACTCATGGGAGCTCCCTCCTGGGGCGCGAGATGCTTTGCCGTGTTCACAAAGCGCAACTCGCGGATCGCCTGCGATGGTCGTCGATGCGGTCGCCGACGCCACCTGGAGCGCATGCGCGACGACGGTGTGCGGTTAGGCAGTGCAGGGTCTCCGTTGGACGTCTCGTAGACATCTCCTGTACGAGACGAGACCACCGCCGGTAAAGCGAAGATCGGGTCTCAGAAAACTGTCTTGTAAGGCGACTCTCAGGGCGCGGGTTCCTGAGACTGCTCGATGCCCGGAGTGTCTAGCGGTTCGCGGGTACTCAAATACGTCAGGGCGACGTCGATCAGGTCGGTCAGATCGTTAGCCGAGGCCCGGTCAAAGTCGATCTCGGCAATGGCCTCGAAGCGCAGTGCACCGTCACCATAGAAGTCCGGCCGTGTTTTCGTGCGGTTGTTCGCCGTCCCATCCGTCAGCGGTGCTCCCTTGAACCCATGGGCGATCACCTGCTCCCACTCTCCCTTGGCCTCAGGTCGACTTGGCCTTTCCCGATGTAGGAGCTCTGCAAGATCGGGCCTCTCGTCGTATAGATAGCCTCGAATGCCGGTGTAGTCGATGTCGGCGTCCATGCTGCGCGCCAGACTGTACGCGGCCCCGCGCACCTCTTCATCCTCGTCCTGGTTCGGTCGAGGGTCGAAGTCGACACCGAACCGAAGTTCGCCGCCGGGCTTCGTCCCCCACCAGCGGACCTCCGCGATGAACGTACGGTCCGTGCCCTCACCTCGCAACGGGGTCCATCCCTGGATGAGTGGCAAGCCGCCTCCGCTGGCGACATCAGCCCGCGCCCATCGGCCTCGCTCACGCAAGTCTTTTGCAACGCGGCGTGTAACCACCCGCGCCAGGAACTTCTGGTTCAGGACGTTGAGCGGAACCCAATGCTCCGCGGATCGGGTGGCGAAGACACCTGAAATCATTCGGTCCCAGCCACGAAGGATGCCGGCGGCGTCCCGCGCGAGAAGCCGCGCCAGTTTGTCGTCGACGTTCTCCCAGCCGCCCACTAGGTCGCTCAGGCTCAGGAAGCGCCATTGTTCGGAATCCGCTGCCAGCCTTACCTTATCCGCGCTCAATGCCGCCAGATAGAGAGTCGGGCGCGACTTGAGAGACTCATACTTATTCTGCTGCTTGACCGACATGAGATGACCCAGCTTTACCTCCACTACGGCGCTCTGCGTACGCGATGTGAGCAGCAGATCCGCGTTGTTCGCGTTCCGAACCTCACGGCCGACAACGTCTGGCACGAAACCGACCAGCTTGGCCCACGGCGACCTATCGCGGTCGCTGAGGAGTTGAATGAGGTCCGACACGTTCGTCTCCTGGGCCAAGAGTCTGCCCAGCCCTCGGCTACGGACCCACGGCATTGGCTTCTTGCTCATGCGACGTCGCCGACCTTCTGCGCGCTGTCCACCATCGTCGCCTGCTCAGCGAGCACGTTGTGCACGGTGCCGACGGAGATGCCCAGCACGCGGGCGATGACAAGGATCGACTCACCCTTCTCGCGACAAGTCAGGATTGCCGCTCGTTTGTCGTCGTTGATCACCCGGGGTCGGCCACCGAGCTTGCCGCGCTGCCGTGAGGCATCCAGACCATTCTTCGTCTTGCGCACGATGTCGCGACGCCGATCCTCGGCCAGCGCCATGGCCAGATCGAGAATGAGGCTGCGCTCGGTGTGCTTACCAGCGGCGATTCCGTCCAGCACTTTCACTGCAATGCCCCGCTCGAACAATTCGGTGAGTAAGACCAGCCCCTCGAGAAGATTACGGCCCAGACGATCGACCTCCTGCACTGTGAGCATGTCTCCGTCACGCATGTACGCCAGGGCCTTGGCCAGGCCGGGCCGCTGATCAACGGAGAGCTTGCCGCTGACCTTCTCTCGAAGACCTTGATGCAGATTGGATCGACGGCATCATGCTGCCTCGCTGTGTCTTGCTTCTTTGTGCTCACTCGCACGAGCCCTACCAGAGACATGGCGTATCTCCGTTCAAATAACGTATTCATCTAGTGCATCCGACAGTATCGGCTATTGAACGAGTGGGACTGATGCACGGTTAGGTGACAGTTCTAGTCACGCCGCCAGCGCAGCATCTAGTGCATGTCGCGCTCGTTTGGTGGGTTCCGCACAACGTGTAACGATAATGACCCTTATCGCACACCGATAGGCCATCATGCTTGCCTGCTGATTGCTTTCCTTCTTCCATGGTGCCGCGGTAAAGAGGTTCGCGCTGCGAGCGACGCGGGAGCATTTCGACACCGGTGGCGCGCTCGGTCAGCGGGCGGCGCTGGTTGCCTCGAGGAATTTCATGAGCCGTTCGAACTCCCTCGGGACGGGTACTCCCACGATCGTGGAGATTACGGAACCCGCACGCGGACTCTTCGGCAATGCCGTGCACGTGCGGGAGGAATTCGTCGCTCGCGCAATGGCACTGCCTGAACCCGGCGTAGGCTTGCTGCCCGGACTCGCGGTGGGCGATACCCGCGCCGTCTCGGAGGAGCTCAACGCCTCCATGCTCAGCTCGGCGCTCAGCCACCTCACGGCTGTCAGCGGGCCGAACTGTTAATTACGAGATGGGTAGGCCGATCCCTTGTCTTGGCTGTGTTCCCCTAGCGTCCGACCTATGGCCCATCATGGGAGCATGACTGGTCTGGATGCCCTTGTTCCGTCCCACGAGCCCGCCCAAGATGCGTTCGCATTCGCGGGCAAAGCAGCTCTTTCGATGGTTCCTATCGTCGGGCCGCTCGCTGCGGACACGCTCGCTCACGCCCTCGAGAGTCGACAGGCGCAGCGCCAACACGAATTCAACTTAGCAATCGCCCAGGCGTTGTCGACCGCACTGGAGAAGCTCGACGAGACTATGACTGTCGAGGACGTGATTCGCTCAGACGAGTTTATCGCCGGTGTCACCCGCGCCCAACGGGCAGCAGCCGAGACCGCGAGCCAGCAGAAACGTCGTCGGCTGGCTGCTGCGGTCGTGAACGGCGGTAACTGGGCCCCGTTCGCGGCCACGGAGCGTGAACAGTTCACGCGGCTTGTCGACGAGTTCGACGCACTTCACATCTGGATGCTGCACTACTTCGCGGACCCGCGCGCATGGCTACAAGCACGGGATCTCTACCGCCAGCACGAGAACATCCTCATGGGCGGGATCGATGGCCCGCTCGGTACTGCGCTGGCGGCTCATCCGAATGTGTGGAACGGACCGGTCACGCAAGCCGCCGCAGATCTGGACCGCAACGGACTGGCGTCGATCCCGCTGACGACCATGACGAGCGCTTCGGGGATCTTCGGCTCGCGGACTTCAGCTAAAGGTCGTCGGTTCCTGACGTTTATCAACGAGCCCGACTCGGTCGCCGCCGACGTCCCCGACGAGCTCTGAGACTCAAGGCATATTGCTCCAAGCAACCCCTGTCGCAGTAGTTCCGTGCTACCGATCGGTGCACCCTATGCCTTGTGCGGCCCGCGCACAACGAGGTCGTCATGGATCTTGAGCACGAGCGCAACCGCCAAACGGAGTAGCTGCATGTAAGACTTCCGGTGGGCGTCTTCGTCCCGAGGCTTCGGGTTGGTTCCGTGAAGATAACGGTTGCGCAGATCGTGGCCGTCGCTGAACTCGCTCTTGTTGAGGAAGAAGTTGAAGTAGCTCGCCTCGGCAGAGCTGAGCAGCGTCGATCTGAACTCAAGCCACCCGTTCGCTACTAGGTTTTCCGCGGCGGCCTCCTCGAGCTCGTAATGCCCGAACGGGGCCGTTTCGTAACTATTGATGTCGGCTAGGACGCGGATCATCGGCAGAGAGGTGAAGCTAATAATCCCGTTATCGACGGTGATTATGCCAGCTGTTGCAAGCCAATCAACAGGCCTCGTCTGATAGTGATGAAGATCTTCATACCGAAGTTGATTGTTCAGGGCCAGCTGCACGAAGCTCCTCGCTTGGAGGTTCTCGTTGACGTACGTGAGCCTCGACTGATCGCTGAAGAGGAGATGGAGCGCTGTCGCACAGTCTTCGCTCGCACTGTGGACCAGATACTTTCGCTCGACGAGGCTGGGAATCTTCCCCCAGGGTCGCGGAGCAGACGTCAGCTCGAGCAGCTCACGGTCGATCTCGCCGTCCTCGCAGTAGAGCGTGAACTGTTTGACGATGCTCTCCATCTCCGCGCAGATATGTCGGCAACGCTCAAGGTATGTGCTGTTCGCAGTCGAAGGCGCATACTCAAAGCCTGTGACGTCGAACGCCTCGGGGATGTAGTCGCGAAAGTACCAGGTGAGTATGTCTTCGACTTCTATGCCCTCTTGCCGGAGGAAGTCATAGTAAGCCTCCGTGCCGAGAATCGTCGTGCTGTCGCGATGTCTATACTCGGCCGCTCGGGGGTAGGTGTCTTTCCCTGATACTCGCAGCCTCTCGATCACACCGATCTGGCTCTGAAACGATGGAAGTGTCAGCAATCCGCGTTCGTCTAGGTACTCGAGGATTGTCGAGAAATTCGCGAGTATCTGCGCTGGATTCATGGACGACTTCAGATACAGACCCCCGAGTGTGCGTTGCCGGAGCGTTCTGCCAGCGTTGCGCTTGAATCGGTTAAGTACGGGCTCTTGCTGCTCCGGATCGATCCCTATCGCATAGCTGGTGCCGCTCACCACCTTCATTTCATCGGCGAAGAGAGTTTCGGTGAGCTCATGCACACGGCGCTGCGCCGCCAGTCGAATCTTGGTCGTGATGCCAAAACTCTCGTTGTCTTGCGCTTGCGCGATCGCCTCGACGTAGTTGAGGTGCGGGGACTCGCTATCGATGTACGCCATGAGAATCTGCTGCGAGTCCAAAGCGGTCAGGCTGGTGGGCAAGACGTATGCGTTGGGCGCGTTCTTGAGTAGGCGGATGTTCACCAGTAGCTCGCCGTAGCTTGCATCGCTCAACAAGACGTTTCGAAGTCGGGTGTCGTGAGTCGTCACGAATTTGCGGTCTCCAAGCATCGCCCACATCGGCATGCCGAGCTTGACCAGGGCGTTGAAGACCCGAGGCCCCCCCACGCGCGCCGTGACGTTGAACCTGCCGATGAGCTGCAAGAGATCCTGTATGTACTCCCGCTCGAAGCTGTTCAGATGATCATCGATGTTCGAGCTATCGATCCTCTCGAAGAAGGCTGCGAGCTGTCCACGGAGCACGCGGGCAGACGCCGAGAGCGCCTCGCGCGCATCCTGACCGATCGTGCTCGGCACAATATCGTGCCTCTCAAACTCAAGCGCGTTGTGGATCTCCAGCGCATCGTTAAGAGTCGTGATGGTCGTCTTCTTGGATTGTGCCCAGATGAAAGCCACCGCTTGATCAGCCATCACGTAGTTTGCGAGGTCGCCTAAACCATAGAACTTGAGCCTGTCGTGCGACCCGTGATCTTCCATGTCTTGAGGCTATCGGCTCCCTCCGCACACGCTCGATGTGCGAGCGGGGTCGAGCTAGTGAGACGTATAGGGCGGGAGATCGTTCCAACCCCACAGTCCGCCCCGATAACCGAGATACCGATGCCAGTAGTCCGACCAGACAAACACCGCGTCGACTCCTTCATAGCCTCGAAGGATCGTAGACGGTGCTTCGAAATCATCCGTGAAAAATCTGACGGGCAATGCTTCGCTCACGACGACAAGGAACAGAAACCGCCGGGCTACCGCGCTTGTGCGTCTCAACTTCTGCAGGTGAGGTTCGATATGCGGGCGGCCTAGCCATGACTCGACAACGAGCGTGAAGTCAGCCGGTGTTGCCTCAACGAATTCAGCATTGGCTGTCTGGTAGATCATGATCCCCGGCGAAAAGGGCGTACGTTTGAGGCGACCGACGTTCTCGGCTAGGAGTTGCTTTACTGCTGGTTCGAGCGCCAGAACGTTGTCGGGCAAATCTGAAGGATCATCGACGTGCCATTCATCGCACAGAGCGACCGCCCGTAACGCCAACCGCTTGGTGCGCTTGTACGGAAAACTCACCCCAGTCGGCCGGAAGTCCCAGGACGTCGCGGCTGGCCATCTCCATCCGTCGCGCATCGCTAACCCTTGCCAGGCGCTCGAGGCAGGTTCGGTGATCATCGTGACTTCCAACGCGCCGGTGTCGCCGTTCGCCCACTCGAGCAAGAAGTCGACGACACCCTGTCGTCCGTCAAGATCATGCTTCTCGACCTGTGCGCCCGAGGCATGTCCGATGAGCCGTGCGGCAATCTGCTCTGCACGCTCCGAAAGTTCCGACATGAGACGAGTATCGCAGTCTGC
This sequence comes from Microbacterium sp. Y355, assembly GCF_059445345.1. Taxonomy (NCBI): domain Bacteria; kingdom Bacillati; phylum Actinomycetota; class Actinomycetes; order Micrococcales; family Microbacteriaceae; genus Microbacterium; species Microbacterium sp. Y355. Next base: position 626,623 of record NZ_JCAIUD010000001.1, read on the forward strand.
ACATTCCGTTCCGGTTGCCGTCTGCGAGCAAGGGCGGCACGAGGTCGTGCAGTCAGTATTGAAAAGAATGAGCCCCACCGAGCGCCAAGTGGGCCGAGGTCAATAATCGGGCACTGATTCAGCCCTCCCACCGTCCCTCGAACGGGTCGACGAGGCTCTGCACTCCATGCTCGGCGCACACGAACGCAATGCGCGCTCCCTGGCCCTCGACGGTGATGCTGGGGTCGGGTAGCAATCACCGCCGCACTCGGCACACGTGCGGTAATCGTCGTTGGTAGGCACGCGGACGGGGACACCGTCGGGGCCGTCGAGCTCGTCTTACTCCATGTTTCGATTCTGGCCGAGGGTGTCGGCCACCGCATCCCCATTCTGGGAGGCGCTTCGCGCTCCCACGCCGGGCGAAGCCCGTCCTGGGGATGGCTGGAAGGAAATCCCTTCACGCAGAACATTGGAACGAACGACCATGGCCACCGCCGACTTCAAGGCAAAGCTCACGACCATCATGAACGCCGAACCCGACCACGACGAGGACCTCGCGATCTTCTGGTGCGAATTCATATCGCACCACGAAATCCTGGCTGCGACCCCGGATCCCACCGGAGTCATGGCCTTGTCCATTTCAGACGACGCAGACAGCCCGATCAAGCAGACCTGCTTTCCCCGGGCAGACATCGAAGCAGACTTCCTCGACGTCGATGCTGCCATCTGGCGGCGGCTGTCCCAGGTGCGCAGGAACCGGGAGATGCTCAGCCGACTCGGAGAGTACGGTTTTCCTACCCGTGGTGATGCCAAGCCCACCTGCCCTCGGGTAGGTGGGCTTCTTCTTTTCCAGAGATGCTCTTACTCTCGAAGGTGGCGTCAGTAGTCGTACGCCCGGTGGACGTGCCAGCCGTCCTCGGCTTTGTACACGTCAAAGATCAGCGACAGGCCGTCCTCGTCGGTGCCCTGGAACCTCCAGCCGTACAGCCCCAGGCTCGACTCGCGTGGTGCCTCCCATATGGAGTGCCTCAGTCTGGTCGGGGTGTCGGTGATTCGCCAGCGCTTGCCGGCGTAGATCATCCGCGCAGGCACGTCATCGACCATCCACAGGGCCATCTGGTGTTCGACTGAAATGGTGCTCATGAGTTAAGGGAATAGAACACCTGTTCGAATATTGCTATCCTCGATTCTAGGCCGGAGAGGAAGGAGCGCCGGCATGGGCACCAGCAAGCGGCTCGCCGAGCACTATGACCTGCGGGCCGAGGAGAAGCAGCTTGAGCGCTACGCCAAGACCGCCGGCCCGCTGCAGTCGCTGAGCGACCGGGAGCTCGCCTTGGATAAGCAGCCGATGACTGTCTACCCGATGCCGCAGCGGATCAATGCGTGGGTCAGGTTCGGGCCTCAACCAGCGCGTGTCAACGCGCTACTGGTGCGCAGCACCGAGACCGCCGTCGGCATCGAGTTCGTCATCGCCGAGAAGACCTACCGCTGCTGGGTGTGGGGCAACGCTGTCCAGCTAGTGGCTTAGATGGAAGTTGTGACATGAGCAGCCGATAATCTCGGTGCATGTCTTCGCGCACCAAGAAATTCATCTTTCGGCCAATCTATTCCGTTCTTGGCGGAGTTGCATTAGTGGCGACGATCAGCAGCCCACTGTTGAGCTACGGTGGCTGGCTTACCGAAAACGCATCCTGGTCGCTCTGGCTCGTCATTGCCATTCTCGTCGTCGGCGCGTCCCTGCTTGTCGCACGGCTTGAAGCGATGAGTAAGGACGTGGCGGATCAACTTGCGGCAAAAGATGGTGAAGTCCAGGCGGCGACAGCGCGTGCCGACATCGCGAATGCAGAAGCTCGGGTTGCGAAGGAAGCATTCGATTCGTTGCTTCGGTCTTCTAAGGGGCTGGGCGAGCTTGATCGAAGCCTTGCTGACCAGTTGTTTGAGTATGCTTCGGATGAAGTGACGCTCTCGAACCTTGGTGACCTGGAGCGTTACCGAATCCCTCGCCAACTTGTGCGACAGATGGACGAGCTGATCCGTCTACCTACGACCCGAACAGCCCATGACAAGGAACTGGCGCAACAGCTGGACGGCCTGGTCAACGCCGCGGGCAAGTGGTTATCGGAACTTTCGCCATTGGTAAAGTCTGTCGGCGAATATTACTCCACGCGGCTTGATGAGGTGATCTCTGAGGATAAGTACAAGGCTCATCAAGCCAAAGCGGACGCACTCTGTGACACCGCAGCCAACCTTCATGAGGCATTCCTCGGCTACCAGCGCTATTACGCTTCGCTGCAACAAGCGAGTTCACTTGGCGGCTGAGCCTTCTTGTCCAGCTCGTGCTCGAGCGACCAGCGCGTACATGCGTGAACGGCTCATGCCCACAGCGCCAGCGATCTCCTGGCCCGTCAGGTCACTGTTGTCCATCATGTGCATGGCGCGCGCAACCTGCTCAGGGGCATGAGTGGGCTTGCGGCCGCCAACGCGCTCACCGCGGCGGCGCTTGGCATCCAATGCCGACTTCGTGCGCTCGGCGATGAGGTCGCGTTCCATCTGAGCGACACCCGCAATGATGGTGAAGATCAGTTCCCCAGCCGGCGTCGACGTGTCGATACCCATGTTCAAGATCCGCAAGCCGATCTCGCGTTCTTTCAATTCGCGCAGCAGGGCGGTCAGTTGGGTTGTGGAACGACCAAGCCTCGAGAGCTCCACGACTGTGAGGCGGTCGCCAGTGCGCAACTGCCCGCCGGCCTCGTCGATGAGCGCTTCCCACTTCGGCCGTTTGGCTCCGTGCTTACCAGAGGCCTTCTCCTCGACGATGCGATCGCAGCCAGCTGCAGTCAGCTCATCGACCTGTCGGGTGAGATCTTGCTTCTCGATACTGACTCGGGCGTATCCGACGTCCATTGCAACTCCTGCGAAACGTTGAGTCCTCTAACTGAACCCGTCTACCAAGAATAATACAGGACATAGTTACAGGACGCCTTTGTGCACCATAAAGCTCGCTGGGAGCCTTTGTCGTGAGTCCCGCCTTCCGACCGAATGTAGGACAGCGATCCGGCATCGAGGTTCCTCATGTTGCTGAGTCAGGACGGTCGCATGTCGGATCGGTGTCATACGATGCGATTGTGAAGGCTGAACCGTCCAAAATTACTCGCGTCGTCGACGAGGGCCAAGTCCAATACTGGATGCACTACACGGATCACTGTGACCTCGATCCACGCCAGCGTCAGTCTGCCCGCCATTTGCGCGAATCGATACACAAGCTGCTGCGTTATCGTGACCGGATCGCCGTTGTGCGCGGAACGTTCAGAGTCAACGCACTTACCGGACAGACCACCCCAACGGCGAAGCAGCAGCATGATCTGTACGACGCGACGGTGGACTTCTTCCAGACGTACTATGTTGCAGTTTCAGCATGGGCGAGTTTCTTCGTGCGTATCGCCCGGGACTTGGGTGTGAATTCACCTTCGGCGAATAGTGTGGCGAAGCTCATCAGCTGGATGACGGCTCCACAGCCGCGTCTATCCGCTATCGATACTGAGCATGGCGCAGTTCTCGAGAGCGCCCGAGCTTTTAGAGCACTCATCGACCATCCCTCCGGTTCGCAACCGTTCGACTGGGCGTCGTTCAATGACGGCAGCGGTGCGGTCGCGAGGGTGATGCTCTTTGGCCCGAAGCGGTCAGGTTCGATCCCTCCAGGTTCATCCGGGGACGAGGGGCCGCTCGGTGAGGCAGGCTGGGCGTTTGTCGCACCCGACGAGGTCAGCGTGACCAACGTCGTTGCCACCTTGATGGTGCACTACATGCCGCAAATCGCGGGAAACATACCGCTGAAGCACGATGAAGGCGTGACTTGCCCAGACTTTCCTTGGGAACGGAGTTGGAATGGCGAGAGGCCAGTTCACTCCGAGCCGTTGTCGCCGTACCTGCCTGAAGGCCCCAGAGTGCGTATGGATACAGGTGAAGTATTGCCCGACGCCGGGCTGACGAAGCACGTAGTGAGGGGCATATAGGCGTGGTAATGAGGCACGCGGATGACGCGGACAACAGAGGTCCTCGGATCCACTCCGTTCAACAAACCTGTTCAGCGTCCGGTGTCCGGTCCGCCGGCAAATGAACGGGTTCTTGAACGATATCTCCAGCGGACCGGCGCGTCAGGCACCCACCAGTTCGGCGTTCAACCTATGACCGTTTCTTGAACGTGCTTCAAAGGTCTCCTCGAGCGACGGAGCGGGTTCTGCTTTTAGCGCGGCGCAGTGTGCCGGTGCGCTGCTCATTAGGCCGAGCAACTCGTTCCGTTGTTCCACCGGTAATCATCGCGCGCGGCGTCAACGTCCGTGATGTCCCCCATCCGTGCGGCGCGATATTGTATGTCCATGATCGCAACCGAGAGAGATTGAATGATCGACCTGGCAAGCTGGGCTGTTTTCGCCGCGATTGCTGTAACGGGGGGCGGGATCGCTGTGATGGCGTATGGGCGCCTAGTTGAGTCACGCGAGAACGCTCGTAATCAACGACTTCAAGTTGAACTCGCTATGCGCAGTTCATCGGAGCAGGAGCACTTGTTGCAAGTCGCTATGCGCAGTTCATCGGAGCAGGAGCACTTGTTGCAAGTTGCAACTGAACAACGCGATATGCTGCGATTCCTCTTCGATCAGCAGACCAAGGCGTCTGCTTTCGCGATGCATCCAGGGCCAGGACTGTCTGATGCGCCGCAAAGCGGGGCGGGAGCCGACGCCACTGCACTGGTCGTGCGGGAGATTAGTCACAGCCTCAACACACCGCTCTCTCAGATCGAGATTGCCCTCGCTTTGCTCGCCGAGAGTGGCGCTTTGACGTCCGATGAAAGGAAGTCCCTCGAACGAGCGACCACGAGCGTCGCCGTGTCGAAGTCGTTCATGCAGGCCTTCCGAATAGTGTCTGGAGGTGACATGGCCACCGATTACGATGACGTCGAGGAGATCGGCGATCTCATACTTCGGGCGGCTTCGATGTATGGCGTTCTCCCAGAGAACGTAACGTGGGATCTACCCGCTGAACTCACGTACCGGCCAGCATTCATCCTGGCAGTCTTAATGCCTCTAATCGAGAATGCTGCCGAGGCCGCGCCTCCTGACGCGATATTTGTCCGCGGGGAGAGAGCCGGTTCCGGCGTCAGGCTCGAGGTGGAGAATGCCCTCTCGAGCCCTGTGGATCCGAGACTGTTCGAAGCGGGATTCTCTTCAAAACCTGCGCATGAGGGGCTAGGGCTTGCTGTAGTTCAGCGACTCGTGCGGTCGGTCCACGGCGCGCGCTTCACCCACGCACAGCACGACGGGCGCGTCGTGTTCGTCGTAAATCTCCCCTCGACCAGGCACCGAGGAGAATTGTGACCACGGTAGTCGTCGTGGATGATGACATGGACGCCGCTGAAGACTATGCCAGGCTCATAACCTCCCGTAGTGGTCTTCAGGCAACTGCGCACAGCGACCCGGACAAAGTGGCTGCACTTGTTGCTTCGGGCGGTGTCGCGATTCTCGTGCTCGATCAGCAGATGCCGCTGGTCTCGGGTACAGACCTGTTCGAACGGCTACGACGCATTGATCCCCGCGTCCGCGGAGTCTTGCTGACGGGCGAGGCCACGACGGAGGAGGTTGGTGAGGCAATGAACCGTGGCTTCTCCCACTACGTTCCGAAGCCGAAGGCACTGACCCAACTCCCTGCAGTCGTGCGTCACGAATACGTTCAGTATCAGAACTCCCTACTTCTCGAAGTCGCAAAAGAGCAGCCAGTACTTTGGCGGCAACGTAATCTGTGGCCCATCGGATCGGTCACGTCCATTCGGTTCATCGGGTTTGAGATTCTTGACGAGTCGTTCGTGCGCGAAGCCGATTGGCGGGAAATCCTGACGCTTCAGGCTGGTCAGACTCAGCGTGTGACTCTCTCCAGCAGCGCTGCGTGGACTCTGCAGATCGAAGAAGAAGTAACGAGTCGGATGAGTGTCGAGTTCTCGCTCGCGGCTAGCAATTTGGTGAAGCTCACGAACAAGCTTCAGAACGAGATCGCCCTTCGATTCGCAAAGACGATGACGACGACCGTCACCGAAGAGCGCGAAACTGAGCAGACGTTCTCGCTCCCAGCGGAGCCTTCCGAGGTCGGTTTGGTTCATGTCCGATTGAGGAGAGTGCAGCAAACTCCGGTCTTCATCAGCACACGCGTTCAGTTGGTGGAGGATTGCAACAGTTGCAAGCATCCTCACCTTCTATCGGTCCAGATCCTTGTCGACTCTGGAACTCTTGCGCTTCGCCATGTCGACCGCTTGAGCGACGGGACTGAGAAGACAATCGATCTCGGGAGAGCTGGCGGAAGGTAAAGGGCGGACTCGGCCCACCCGGACACTGGCCGTAGCGATATTCCGACGCAGGCATATAGATACCCCCTCGCGCCGCGCTCGGCGTTCCTCGGGAAGTGTGTGATGGGTGGTCAGCACGTCTTCGATCTGGGATGCCCTGCGATCATTAGTCGTCGGATTGGTGAGGAAAAAAGCGGATTGCCTTTTGCAGACATCACACGAAAGCGTGTCTCTGCCGCTCTTGCGGGAAGTCGCGCTTGCCCTTGGGCGGGGGCTGGAACCGTCGGGAACCTAAGAGTTCGGCCTACCACGTACCACGGTCGGGGTACTCGGTGCCTCTGGCCCGACGTATGTGCGGTGGACGGTGTCGTTGTCGAAGGGCACGGCGCGGGCCGTCGTACCGTCGGCGGTCACTTGCGCTGATAGGAAGGTCAGAAGTTGAGTACCGAGCGTAATCGTCTGAGTGCCGACCTTGATCTGGAGGACGTCTTCGGTCTCCAGCCGTGCGGGGCCGTTGGCGAGGTGCTCGGTCAAAGCTGACAGTTCGACCTCAGTCCAGTGCGCAGCAATCGTCTGTCCCCGCATGATGGCAGCTGCGTCCACCGCATCGCGTACATCTCGGTGAGTTACCTGGTCCAGCGGTGGAAGCACGATGGTCTCGTCTACCTGATCTTGGATCTCCTCGAGAGCACCCACCCAGGCCGCGATAAGGGGGTGGAGGAGCTCTTCCGGGCCGGGGACTGGGTGGACATCGACGAACCTGCCGCCGAACGGCTCCCCGACCTGCAGGCGGTTTCCAACGTGCCACGCGTTGAGAAACCGAACAACCGGGGCCGCACGAAGCACCTCGACACGCCCGAGCGGCTCCACGCTGAATGAAACGGTAGCCGAGTCCTCTTCCAAGCTGCCTCGGAACTCGACCGACAACAGACCACTCGTATCGACGCCGGTAACGCGAGCGGACTTCCTCGACAGCCCCGTGGTCGTCACGCAATTGAACATTATGTCGGCCAACTTGCGCCCGTCCGGCGTTGCAAGGCGGTACCTTCGCTGGAAGGCAGGCGATGGATCTGCGGGTATGCGCACATGCCCCTCAGAAGGTGCCTTCAACCCTCCTGGCAAATCGACATCCACCGATGCAGACCCGTGGTACTCAACCCCGTAGTCCCTCCAATCTTCGAAGGCCTTGCGGTCAAATTCCGCGTCATCGAAAGAGAACTTGAGCTGCACTGGGATGGGACGTTCGTTGAGTGCCTCATCGAACCGCGCATAAATCCGATATGTGAGGGTTTGGCCGTTTGGCAGCGTCTCTTGTGAGGCTGCGATCAGTCCGGGCTCGGCGTGGACGGCGCTTGACTGCGGTTCCACTTGGAATCCGTACTTAAAATGAGGGTCGCCGTCGAGGGCCGTTTGCACGACGCGGAGGTGCTCGGCGATCTCTCCTGGCTGAAGGATGGCCGTCGATTCAGCGTCCTGGCGGAGTGAGTTGTCCCGGCGGAGCAGGCTCGAGAGCGTCGCGACCGCATCTCTAAGTCGCACTGCACCGCCGTGTAGGAAGTAGTCAGGGACCTCGGGGTGTGCGGCGACCATGGACTCGCAGAAATCCAGGCCCTCCCACCTGATCTCCGTCGTAGCGTCGTCCAGCCATGACTGGATGGTGTCGATCTCCGGGTCGGTGAGCTCCAGTACGGCGTCCGTCTTCATGCTCTCGAACACACTCGCGGGCATCTTCGTGAACCAATCCATCCGGTTCTCGATAGTAGGATCTAGCGGCAGCGCGAGGTGCCAGTGGCGAAGAGCAACTCCACGCCGAATAACGGCTACCAAGACCCGACGGAAGGATTTCTCGATCTGACGCTTATGGGAGCTGTCTAGATTCGTGGCGAAGCGCTTGATCTGCCAGACGTCGAACAGATCGTCGGCCCAAGCGACAGGTTCTAGGACGTCGATTCCATAGTCGCCCTGCGACGGTCGGATCCGGTTGGAACGAGGGTGGTCGATGTAGATACACGTGGCGAGAACGGTCTCTGTTTGACCACCTTCCAATACTGACCACTCGACTCGCATCAAGAACCGCCTCAGGGTTTCTGCCGCTTTTGTGCGGGTTGCAGCTCTCGGGTGAGGGCTGGGTAGTGCGTGCTCGAACGTGTTGGGGCTGACCATAACGAGGTTACCGTGGACACACGTGCGCAATTAAGCGAGTGCTCTTATGTATGCCGCTGTGATGCGTCCTGCCCTGCGCTGAGACGTGCACCACGTGTAGCGATAATGACCGTTATCGCGCACACCTTCTTGCGATGTCTGCCCATGCTCACCGCGCGCTCTAATTGCGCTTGCCAGCGGCCACGCTGGCGATGATCGCACAGGGGCCCGTCGACGCCAGGTCGCTCTGGACAAGTGCCAACTAGATTGAGAACTCATACGTGGCTGCGGATGCAATCAGCGTGCCGTGATTGCATTTACTCGGCCTGAGTGACCACGCGCATAGGGGCGGCATGAACAATTTCAAGAAGATCATGCTTCACGACGGGTTGACCGATGCAGAGAAGGAAGAACGAGCTGACGTACTAGACCTGGAGCTTCATCTGGGATCCCGCGTGCAGATCGAAATGTCTGCGGATTCGTCGCAACTGCTGGTGATTCGTCATCTGCCAGAATCTGCGAACAGCGACGACTCGCGGTCGCTCGAGGCGTGCTTCAGTCTCTCGCGTCGGGATAATCAGGGTGCTGTGCTCACCTCGAGTCCTCCGACATCGGAGTCCTCGTCCGGGCGACGCCGCATCCGATACATGTCAGGAGGAGTGATGGTCGCCGATGTGTTCCTGTCCCGGAGCGAGTGGGCTGATGTGCTGGAGCGTTGGAAGGCAGGGGGAGCGTTCCTGCCGTAACAGCTCGCGCCAGCCATCGTCGTCATGCATTCGAGGACAGGACAGGCCGCACCCCGCACTCAGGCGGTCGCCTCGTCGCGCGAAGGTGACACGTCGACCTCTCGGCGGCCTTACCCTCGCCCTAGCGGTGGCGGGTCCGTTTTGAGAAGTGCGTCGATGAACCTAGGGAACGCGCTGGTTTCTTCGAGTGCGAGCGCGGCGCGAAGCGACTCGGCGAGCACGCCGGCATTTGTGTCTGCGTCATTGGTGTCGTCGACGCGCACGACAATCAGGACGCGACTTGTCGTACGGATGGTTCCCACGTAGGGCAGGTCGGGTCGGTCGTAATCTGCGGGCTTGTCTTTCCACCAGCGGATCTCGCCGTGCCCTGTGACGGTGTCGAAGAGGAACGCGTCGACACCGGGCAGCGGCGTGCCGTCTTTGTTGAGTGCGGCGTCCTTCGGATATCTGGTGACGGTGGGTATCGTGTCGTGGTCGATAAGTGCGACGTAGTAGACGGTCCCGGAGTCGGTAACGACGAGATATGTGCCGGGGGCGGACTGCTCGGTCAGAGGAACGTCGATGTGGGGCTTCCCGTCGGGTGCGTGTATTTCGCGTGTCATTGTTCTCTCCGTTCTCGGGGGTGGTAGTTGCGGAGGATGCCGACGATGTCCCTGGTGGGCACGTCCTTGGCGACACCCCACTCGGTCATGAGATCTGCGACCTCGACGGGGTCAATGCTCTCCGGGTGGTCGCGGGCGTAGTCCGCGAGCGTGTCGATATCGTCGGGGCCCAGTCCGAGCTCGGTATGGAGACGTGACCGTATGGGCTGCCAGGCGCGGTAGTTCGTCTCGCTTCCCCAGATGGAGCGCCGACGCGCTGCCCTCACTTGTGCGCGGTCGCGTTGCCGGCGCTGGCGGAGCTCCTGTGCCCTTCCACGGTGCGGGTCAGTTCGAGCCACTCATCCATCTCGGCGACGTCGTAGATGGTGATCCCGATGTGGGGCAGGCGCACCCGGTGGAAGTGGGTGAGGACGCGGTCTTCCCTGGGGCGGAGTTCTTCGAGCGTCGTTGATCTGGGCGGGTTGTCATCGACCCACAACAACGGCCTGCCATCGAACTGACGGGCCAGGCGATGTGCCTTCCACGACGGCGACGACTCGGTAAACCTCCCCGGTCCCTGCACGCCGACCGGCAGCTCAGGTAGCCCGAGGAGCTGCGCAAAGTAGGTGTTTGCGTACTGTTGCCAGGTCGTGGCCCACACTACGTCGATCCCACGATCCAGCAGACTCTGTACCCAGGCTGCACCGATACCGGAAAACCAGTGCTCGGCGGTCCACTCGCCGTGCTCGTCCCAGGTGGGCTCACGGTGCAGGTACGTCGGGTACTGCTCCTTTCGCATAGTGATCACCCTGCCGAAGACCTCGGGGGCAATTGTCGCGCCCAGGCCCGGGGGATTCACTCGCAGGACGCCGTCGACGTCGACGGCGACGACCGGTCGGAATCGGGGGTCGGTCATCGGGGCACCGCCACGTCTGTCACGGACAGGTCTTCCAGGTGCAGGAGCACAAGGTTTCCGGGCTGGTTATCCATGCCCAACGCCTCCACTCGCAGTGGTGGGTGCCCTTCGCGTTCGATGCTGCCGGAGTCGCGGACGTGATAATGCCCATGGAGGTGAAGCACCGGGTTGGTTCCCGTGACGACCTGCCCGATATACGCGCGGCTGGTGTCCGAGTAGCTGCGTGCGTGCAGCGGCCAGTCGCTGGGACCGTTCACGATCCTTGTCACTAGTGGAGTGCTCTCATGCCCCACGTCATGGGTGAGGAGCACCTCCGCATCACCTCCGGCGATTGCCGCTTCAACCGCACCAGGGGAGGGGAGCTCGGAAGGCCACCAGGAGCGCCCGGGGACGCGGTGACTGGCGTCGATACTGGCCGCTCCTCCGAAGCTGAGGAATGATCGGTTTCCGATGGCGAAACGGAACCCACGGGGAGTATCCACACGGACTCGCTGACGCGGACCGCGTGACCCGGGGACGCCGCGAACAGCGTGTCGAGGTCGTCCCAGTCTTCGTGATTTCCCGGTGTGACAAGGACACGTTCAATCCCTGACCTTGTTGGCTGTTCCCAGGATTTCGCTACCCAGTACTCGATGGTCGCCAGTAGGTCGGCGCTCCCGCCTGGCCAGAATCCGAGGTCGCCGGCGTGCAGCAGGGTGCGGGCGCCGGTGCGGGCGGCGGCGGGGATTGCGCGGCCGATCCATAGGCGGTTGGCATGCCAGTCCCCGGCGACGACAACCTCGTTCTCGGCAATGTCGAATGTTTCCGCTGTCTCCTGTGCGGTCATCGTCATCTGTGCTCCTATCAGTGTGAACTCGTACGCCATGAAGACGCACGGGACGACACGCTATGCGAACCCGCCGCCCGAATTCGGGCGACTTTACTGACCTGACGGACAGGCCGCGCTGGCACACCGCGCATGGAAGGGGGTATGAGCAATGAAAACCAAAATGCCCCTGTCCCTGCCGACCAGATTGATGAGCCGACCGGGCCCCGAGATGCCGCATGGATCCGCCGAGCTGATGATGTGGACCGGTTGGTTCGCGCGCTGGGGCGTATGCCCCGCTCCGGCGACGACGGCGTGGACTCCACGCTGCTGCGCTGGATTCGGCAACAGCAATGGGCCAGGCGTCAAGATCAGCGACACCCGCCCGAAGACCACCGGCCACGTCTCAGCCGTCAGCGAGAAGAACGCCTGAACATGATCCCCAGCTGGAGCTGGGAGCCACGCATCGACAAATGGTTCGCCCACATCGACAAGCTCGACCAATTCATCGCACTGTACGGTCGGCTCCCGAGTGCTTCCAAGATGGGAGCGGAAAAGGACGAGCGCGAGCTTGCGTACTGGATCGCGAACGAACGGAGGAAGCCACAAGCCAGATTCACCCCGGGCCAAGTTGAGCGATTCACGAGCCTTCTGGAGTCCAGGGATCAAAATAGTGTGCGCGACAAACACGCCGGAGGAACGCACGACGTGTGCCCGGGTGCGCCGCGGAGGGCACCCCGTTGGATATCGGGGTGCTGAGGCCAGTCCTCTACGCGCGGGAAACGCGCGCTGACAATTGTGAGGGAACGCTGCACGGGGCTCTCTCAGTGTGGATTCTTCCAGCCGAACTTGAGGCCGAGTTGGGACGCGGCCGCGTCGGCTCCAGCCGGTAGCCTGAGAGAACGCTTTGTGGATAACTATGACAACCACCTGGGTGTGGAAGAGGGCACGCACGATATGAGTTTTGAGCCAACGCACGGATCAGCAATAGCGGCAACATCGTCGAGGGTGGTGGCGTGGTAATGGCTCTCAAAAAGTCGGATCTGTATAGCTCGCTGTGGAAGGGTGCGGACGAGCTTCGTGGTGGCATGGACGCTTCCCAGTACAAGGACTACGTCCTCACGCTTCTCTTCGTTAAGTACGTCACTGACAAGGCCAAGGCAGACAAGAACAGCCTCATTGATGTGCCTACTGGTGGCTCTTTCGACGACTTCGTGACATTCAAGGGTGACAAGGAGATCGGCGACAAGGTCAATAAGGCGATCGCGAAGCTCGCTGAAGCCAACGACCTGCAGAAGGTCATCGACCTCGCGGACTTCAACGACGAAGAGAAGCTCGGCAAAGGCAAGGAGATGCAGGATCGCCTGACGAACCTGATCTCGATCTTCCAGGATCTCGACTTCCGCGGCTCCCGCGCCGAGGGCGACGATCTCCTAGGCGACGCCTACGAGTACCTAATGCGTCACTTCGCGACGGAGTCCGGCAAGTCCAAAGGGCAGTTCTACACGCCCGCTGAAGTATCGCGGATCATGGCGCAGCTGATCGGCATCAAGCCGAGTACACCTTACTCCGCGACGGTCTATGACCCGACCTGCGGGTCAGGATCACTGCTCCTTAAAGTCGCCGATGCCGCGCCGCATGGCCTGACGATCTACGGGCAAGAGAAAGACAACGCAACCTGGGCTCTCGCCAAAATGAACATGATCTTGCACGGTAACGAGATCGCTGACATCCGCAAGGGCGACACAATCGCCAGTCCACAGTTCACTACGGACGATCGTCTTGATACTTTCGACTTCCTGGTCGCCAACCCGCCATTCTCGGTCAAATCATGGGCCAACGGTCTCGAGAACGAGTACGGCCGATTCGATGGCTATGGACGCCCTCCTGAGAAGAACGGCGACTTCGCCTTCTTGCTTCACATGCTCAAGTCGCTCAAGAGCGAAGGGAAGGGCGCGGTAATCTTGCCACACGGTGTGCTCTTCCGTGGCAACTCGGAAGCCACGATCCGCAAAGAGATCATCAAGCGCGGTTACATCAAGGGCATCATCGGTATGCCTGCCAATCTCTTCTACGGCACTGGCATCCCGGCTTGCATCATCATCATTGACAAAGAGAACGCGCAGGCACGCACCGGACTGTTCATGATCGACGCCTCGAAGGGCTTCGAGAAGGATGGGCCAAAGAACCGCTTGCGGCCGCGTGACATGCACAAGATCATCGATGCGTTCACCAAGCAGGCAGAGATCGCTGGCTACTCACGCATGGTGCCGCTGAGCGAGATCGAGAATGCAGCGAACGACTTCAATCTCAATATTCCCCGCTACATCGACTCCTCCGAACCGGAGGACATCCAAGACCTCCATGCACATATCCATGGCGGTATTCCAAACCGCGACATCGACGCCCTTGACGCTTACTGGACGGCCTTCCCGTCACTGAGGTTTGAACTCTTCCGACCTCTTCGAGACGGATACTCCGAGCTCGCCGTCAATATGGATGACGTTCATACGACGATCACGAACTCCACCGAGTACCAGGCGTTCAACTCGGCCGTTGGAGATCTCGTATCGGACTGGTGGAGCGGACATCGCGAGAAGTTTGCTGGGATCTCCGGCACGACGCGACCTGCTGATCTCATCAGCGGCCTGTCGGAGAAGCTTCTCGACCTCTTCCACCCGCGCCCCCTCGTAGACGAGTACGCGGTCTACGAACAGCTCATGAGCTACTGGAATCAGACCATGCACGACGATGTCGCGCTCGTCATGAGTGAAGGCTGGGATGGAGCGGCCAAGCCCCGCAAGACGATAGAAGACATGGATCGCAAACTCTCAGAAACACCGGATCTTGTGATTGGTGCCGGGCGGAACGCATCGAAGTACAAGATGGACCTCATCCCGCCCGCGCTCATCGTGGCGCGCTACTTCGCTGATGAGCAGGCGAAGCTCGACGAGCTAGCTGTCGAAGTAGAGCGCGCAGCGCAGACGATCGAAGAGTTCGTGGAAGAGCACTCCGGCGAAGACGGTCTCCTTGCCGACACGATGGATGACGGCAAGATCAGCAAGGTGCTCGCGAGTGCTCGACTTCGCGAAGCCAAGCGTGAGGACCCTCGAAGCGACGAACTGACTACTCTCTCAAAACTAATTGCACTCTACGACGCCGAAGCGGCTGCAAAAAGGTCTGCCAAGGAATCAGGGACGAAGTTCGATCAGACCGTACTCGCTCAATACGGGAAGCTGTCAACGGCTGACATCCAGCAGTTGATTATTGACGACAAGTGGCGGGCGACTGCCGAGGGACGGGTTAGAACTGAGGTCGTTGGTCTTATAAAGAAACTCATCGAGCGCATTAGAGAACTCGGCAGCAGATATGGCCTCACGCTTGGCGCCATCGAAGAGGAGACTGACTCCCTGCGAAGGCTAGTTACCAGTCATCTCGCGGAGATGGGGGTCAAATGAGTCGGCTTGTGGTGCCAAATGGCTGGGAATTGTCTTCTCTGGTTACCCATGCCTCGATAGGGCACGGATTTGCATTCAAGAGTGAGCATTTTCGCGAATCGGGCGATTACGTGGTTGCTACGCCTGGGAACTTCTACGAAGAAGGCGGGTTTCGAAACGTTGGTGCGAAGCAGCGCTATTATGACAGCGAGTTTCCTTTGTCCTACTTGTTACAGCCAGGTGACCTTATTGTCGCCATGACGGAGCAGGCAGAAGGATTACTCGGGAGTGCAGCGATAGTTCCAGGCGATGCCAAATACCTCCACAATCAGAGAATTGGCCGAGTTAGATGCGATCCCAACAGCGCCCGCTTAGATTTTCTTTACTGGCTATTCAACTCGCGCGACTACCGAGCTGCAGTTCGCGAGACCGCTACCGGAACGAAAGTGAAGCATACTTCGCCTTCAAAGCTGCTATCGATTCCAGTACCGATTCCACCCGTCGAAGAGCAGGAACGTATCGCTGATGTTCTAAGCACCGTCGCATCTCTGTGTACTTCGTTGGAGCGGTTGATCGCGAAGAAGCAGGCGATCAAGCAGGCCATGATGCAACAGCTCCTCACCGGCAAGACCCGGCTGCCAGGTTTTCTGGATGAGTGGATACATGCCACTCTCGGGTCTATCGGAACGACGTTTGGTGGTTTAACGGGCAAGACTGGAAACGACTTCGGAGCTGGAGGGGGACGATTTGTGACGTTTATGGATGTCATGTCGCGAATGCGTATTGACGGAACGAGACTTGCCGCGGTTTCGGTCGGTGAGGATGAACGCCAGAACACCGTCAAGAAGGGGGACCTTCTACTTAACGGTTCATCCGAAACTCCTGATGAGTTAGCTATGGCTTCGGTGGTGGAGGACGTTCCGGCCGGAACCATGCTCAATAGCTTTTGTTTCGGGTTCCGATTGTCGATGTCGGCTCGTGTCGATCCGACCTACATTGCCTACTATCTACGGGGGCATCCGGGACGCATGCTCCTTTCTTCATCGGCGCAGGGTGCAACGCGATACAACTTGTCTAAGAGACAGTTTCTTTCACTCGGCTGGAACATGCCTGGCCTTGCGGAGCAGCAAGCGATCGCCGCGATTCTCCTAGATGCGGACAAAGACCTTGAAGTGATTCATAATCGCCTTAGGCAAGTTCGCCTCGTGAAAAAAGGCATGATGCAAGAGCTTTTAACGGGCCGCACTCGCCTGGTACTAGCGAAGGTCGCAGCATGAGTGTCGTCGGTCAGATCGAGCGCAAGACTCAGGATCGAGTCGTCGAACTATTCCGCGACCAGCTCGGCTATGACTACGCGGGCAGCTGGGAATACCGCGAAGACAACTCCCACGTCGAGGTTGAACTGCTGACGCAGAACCTCCTTGCTCGTGCCTACGATTCTGTCCTTGCAGACAAAGCGATTGCCGAGCTCAAGAAGGCGGCATCTCTTGGTGGCGGACGAACTCTCTACGAAGCCAACCGCGAGGTCTATGACCTGCTCCGCTACGGGGTGAAGGTCAAGCACGGAGTCGGCGAGCGATTCGAGACCGTCTGGCTGGTGGACTGGTCGAATCCAGGGGCCAACCACTTTGTGATTGCTGAAGAGGTATCGGTCAAGGGCGAGCACACCAAGCGTCCTGATGTTGTGATCTACGTCAACGGTATTGCTCTCGGCGTCATCGAGCTCAAGCGGTCCAAGGTTGGTGTCGCTGAGGGTGTTCGCCAGAACATCGGGAACCAGAAGAAGGACTTCATTCGCCCGTTCTTCACGACGGTCCAACTTCTATTCGCGGGCAATGATGTCGAGGGTCTTCGCTACGGAGTGATCGAGACTCCCGAGAAGTATTGGCTGGAGTGGAAAGAGCCATCCGATGTACAGGAGCCGTTGGATCGCGGTCTGTTGCAGATGTGTGCGAAGGATCGTTTCCTTGAGCTGATTCATGACTTTATCGTGTTTGATGCTGGCGTCAAGAAGACTGCTCGTCACAATCAGTACTTCGGCGTTAAGGCAAGCCAAACACGCATCGCCAAGCGCGAGGGCGGCATCATCTGGCACACCCAAGGGTCAGGAAAAAGCCTGACGATGGTGTGGCTGGCGAAGTGGATCAAAGAGCGTCAGCCTGAGCCGCGCGTTCTGATCATTACGGACCGCACCGAGCTTGATGAGCAGATCGAGAAGGTGTTCGGCGGTGTCAACGAGCAGATCTATCGCACCAGTAGCGGCGCCGACCTAATCACCGCGCTCAACAACCACCAGCCTCAGCTGATCACCTCCCTCGTTCATAAGTTCCGGAGCGACGACGACCGAGAGCGCGACGAGTCGCAGGACTCGTTCCTTACTGAACTCAACTCCAAGGTCCCTGCTGGGTTCAGTGCGAAGGGTAACTTCTTCGTCTTTGTCGACGAGGCGCACCGTACCCAGTCGGGAAAGATGCACACCGCGATGAAGAAGCTTCTGCCAGGGGCGATGTTCATCGGTTTCACCGGTACTCCGCTGCTCAAAGCCGATAAGACGACCAGTATCGAGACGTTCGGTAGCTTCATTCATACCTACAAGTTCGACGAGGCCGTCAAAGACGGTGTCGTGCTCGACCTTCGCTACGAGGCGCGCAACATCGATCAGGAACTCACGAGCCACGACCAGGTCGATAAATGGTTTGATGCCAAGACCAAGGGCATGACCGACCTGACCAAGGCCGAGCTGAAGAAGCGCTGGGGCACCATGCAGAAGGTAGTCAGTGCGGAGCCTCGCTCGAAGCGGATCGTGCAAGACATCCTGCTCGACATGGAACTGCGTCCCCGACTGATGGACGGTCGCGGCAACGCGATGCTCGTCGGCTCGAGCATTTACCAGGCCTGCAAGTTCTACGAGATGTTCGTTCAGGCCGGCTTCAAAGGCAAGGTCGCCATCGTCACCAGCTACGTGCCGATGGCCGGAGATATCTCTAAAGAGGATGGCGGCCACGGTGCAACCGAGAAGCTGCGCCAGTACGACATCTATCGGCAGATGCTCGCGGACTACTTCGACGAACCTGCCGACCAAGCAGTGCTGAAGATCGAACAGTTCGAGAAGGACGTCAAGCGCCGATTCATCGACGAGCCCGGCCAAATGCGTCTACTTATCGTGGTCGACAAACTGCTGACCGGCTTCGACGCACCTTCAGCGACCTACCTCTACATCGACAAGAAGATGCGCGACCACGGGCTTTTCCAGGCGATATGTCGTGTCAACCGGCTGGACGGCGACGACAAGGAATACGGGTACATCGTCGACTACCAAGACCTCTTCAATTCACTTGAAGACGCCATCGTCGACTACACCTCCGGCGCGCTCGACGGTTACGAGAAGACCGATATCGATGGGCTGCTGAAGAACCGTAGCGAGCAGGAACGCAAGGATCTTGATGAGGCGCTCGAACGAATCCGTGCGCTATGTGAACCTGTCGCCCCGCCGAAGGAAACGCTCCAGTATCAGCACTATTTCTGCGCAGCCGAGGCCGGGAACGCCGACCAGCTGAAGGTCAACGAGCCGAAGCGTGTCGAGCTGTATAAGTCAGTCAGTGGTCTTGTTCGGGCATATGCGGTGCTCGCTAACGACATGGACGCCGCGGGTTACACGACCGAGCAGGCTGCCGCGATAAAGAAGGAAGTTGCTCACTACGTCGCCGTGCGCGATGAGGTGAAGCTCGGCGCGAACGAGAACGTCGACTTTAAACAGTTCGAGGCCGGGATGCGCTTCCTGCTCGATACCTACATTCAGGCCGGAAATTCTGAGATCGTCGCCGAGTTCGAAGACACCGGCCTGGTTGATCTGATCGTCCAGCGCGGTGCAGGCGCGATTGATGCGCTGCCGCCTGGCATCAAGAAGAACAAGGACGCCGTCGCCGAGACGATCGTCAACAATGTTCGCAAGACGATCATTGACGAGCACGCCATGAACCCGAAGTACTACGAGACCATGTCCTCACTTCTTGACGCACTCATCGAGCAGCGTCGTCAAGAGGCTATCGACTATAAGAAATATCTCGAAGAACTGATCGCGCTCGCAACCAAAGTCGGCAAGAAGGAATCCGACACCGTCTATCCCGACTGGGCGAAAAACGGCGCGCAGAAGGCGCTGGTCGACTTCGGCTGGTCGGAAACAACCATTGTCATTCAGCTTGACACAGCGATCAACGTCGCGAAACCGCACGACTGGGTTGGTAACAAGATGAAGGAGAAGGTCGTCGCGAACGCAATCAGGAAGGTCCTCCCGGACGGCTTCGATCGCTTCGACGAACTCTTCGACCTCGTGAGGGCACGCGATGAGTACCGCTAACGCCTATCTCACCGTTGCCGGAATTGGAATTGATGTCGTCTACAAGCACATCAAGAACATGCACATTTCCGTCTATCCACCGATGGGACGCGTGCGCGTGGCCGCGCCTGAGCGTCTCGATGAAGACGCGATTCGCTTAGCAATCGTGCAGCGTCTTCCGTGGATCAAGAAGCAACGCCAGCAACTTCAGGATGCCGAGCGCCAATCTGAACGTGAGGTGGTGACGGGCGAATCGCACTATGTGTGGGGTCAGCGACTGCGGCTCAAACTGGTCGAAACCACTGGACGTCCGCACGTCGACGTTGCGGGGTTGAAGCTTCAGCTTTCTGTGCCGGTTGGATTTGATTCCGCACATCGCCGAAAGCTCCTCGAGGAGTGGTACCGCAAGCAGATCAAGGCAGCGATCCCCCCGCTGATTGAGAAGTGGCAACCGCTGATCGGGCAAGAGGTCAATGGCTGGACTGTCCGCCGTATGAAGACGAAGTGGGGCTCGTGCAATCCCGACTCTGCGAATCTCTGGTTCAACATTGAACTTGCCAAGAAGCATCCAAGCTGCCTTGAGTACATCGTCGTACACGAGATGACTCACCTCCATGAACGTACTCACAACGATCGATTCGTTGAACTAATGGACAAGCATCTCCCTGACTGGCGCGCTCGTCGTGACGAACTGAATGGCGCCCCCTTGGCTGAAGAATATTGGGAACACGGTGGTGAACGATGAGATGCATTTCGCCGCGACATTTGCACATTTCGTTGCCTTCGTTGTCGCGGGGGAGTTGGCGTGGCTGCCCGTAGAGCACTTCAACTTTTTCGGTGACATTGAGAGCGCGCCGAGCAGTGACGAGTCATGAGTCGGTCATAATCGGACCATTCAGGTCTAGTCGAGATCTGGTGATGCGCGCTCGAGGCCGACATCGGGAAGGATGGCGGTCCCTGGGATGTCCTTGGATAGACGTGAGGTGGAACATCGTGACCGCATCAACCCCACTTGAGGTGGCCTGTGACGAGTCCGGCAACGACGGTGAGAACGTCCTCTCAGGACGATCGACGGTCTTCGCTCATGCCAGCGTGACGTTGGCACACGACGCTGCTGCAGAACTGATGGATGAGGTCCGAGGGCGCATACGTAGCCAGAGCACGGAGCTGAAGTCGAAGACGATCCTTCAGCCTCGGCACCAAGCCACAGCCAAGTGGCTACTCGCACACCCTTCGATTGAAGGCAGCGCGTCCGTGCATCTCACCCACAAGAAGTACTTTATGGTGTCGAAGCTGTTCGACTCGACAGCGGAAGAACTCGCGCATTCGTTCGGCCACGACATCTACGAGACACGGGTTGCGCTGGCGGGGGCGAATCTGCTGTTCTTCCTCGGCCCTCTAAGCTACGGTGCGGAGTGGGATCGACTCCTGATGACGTTCCAGCACTTCATGCGCGCGAAGGACGCCCGCCAGGCGCAGGAGCATCTGGCGCGCCTGATCAAGATCATGGTGGGACTTCTGTCTGACGAGGACGCACCTGCGCGAGATGTGCTCGACACGGTCTTCGCTGGGTTCAGCCATCTCGCATCCCTGTCGAAGCTCCAACTCGGCGAGGGCACGGATGAACGGCTTCGAACGACGGATCCGCTCATCTCCGCGGTCGGAGCAGCGGTGCACTTCTGGGCGTCGACCTCCGGAAGAACCGTGGAACTGATCCACGACGTCGCCAAGGAGTTGACCCCGGTGAAGATCGAGTGGGCAAAGTGGTCCCTCGCGCACCCCGAGGACATCGCCCCTTCACGACAAGGTTTGGCCAGCGAACTCACCGATGTGCGACTCGTCGACTCGATGGACGATCCACGCGTCCAGATGGCTGATCTGCTCGCCGGCATTGGGCGAATCGTTGGAGAGCTGTTGGTCAACGAGCAAAAGCACCCGCTGGCTCCGAGCCTGGCCCCGATGTTGAGCGGAGCCAGTCTCTGGCCGATCCGCGAGAACATGAACGTCGAGAACGCCCGCGAGGCGATGCGCTCTCAGTTCTGATCGGCCGTGGTGTCGCTGACACGCACCCAGGCAGTGAATTCTCGGTATGGTGCTCGGCGGACGAGGAAGAACGGACCCTGCTCCGTGTCGTCGAGATCCGCTCGCGCCATCTCGATGTCGTCGCTACATCTTTCTGCACCGATCTCGATCGGAGGCTGTAATACAGCTCCGCTAGGCAGTCGGTACAAGGGGTACCGCATTCAGGGACACACACGATGATTTCAGGCTCCGCTGAGCCAAGGCCGCTGGACCGGGCGTGGTCACGACAGCGCGGGATGTTCGGCTGTTTCCTCTGGCCGCGGCGCACTGGTAGGCGCCGGCGCACGAGCTTCGCTGCGAGGATGTCGTCGACGCGGTGAGGATCATCGGGAAGGCCTCGTCGCCTCGCCGGTGTGCACACACGACGATAGGCCCGGTGAGCGGACGTCAAGGGAGGAAC
The DNA here is from genome assembly GCF_059445345.1 of Microbacterium sp. Y355. NCBI lineage: Bacteria > Bacillati > Actinomycetota > Actinomycetes > Micrococcales > Microbacteriaceae > Microbacterium > Microbacterium sp. Y355. The sequence continues at coordinate 648,378 of NZ_JCAIUD010000001.1, forward strand.
GGGATTTCCGACCTGTTCACCGGCACGCCCGTTCGACCTGTCGAGTCGAGTAGGGTCCGCGTGCCGCGCACTCGCTGCTCCATCGCGTCGCCCGAGGGCGGTCCGACAAGTATTTCCCCGACCGGCAATGGCGTGAACACGGTTGGCGACTGAGCATTGCCCAGCGGCGCGTGCCCCAGCGTCAGGTACGGTACGGGGCCGCGGCGCGAAGGCCGGAAGTCCGGCCGAACTCCTTCAGGGCGCTGGACGATCAGGCGAACCTCGTCCTCCTTCTCGAACGACGGGTGCTTCAGCACCGCCGCAAGGCCGGCTAGATGCGCTTGCACGACGATGACCGCCGCGCGCTGATCGGGGGAGTTGACGATCTTCCCCGCCTGCTTGCGAGTGTCCAGCAGCAGATTGAAAACCGACCGGATGAGCTCATCCTGCTCAGCAGGTCTGTACCGGACCTTGACCCACTCCGGTGACACCATGAATCCCGTGTCGACGGAAGGCCGCCCGATCAGGGTGTAAGTCGCGAATGCGTCGAGCTTGATTGCGTACCCGCCATCGCCGGCATAGCCGCGCCAATGCTCGAGCGAGTCTCGGGTAGCGGAGGCGCAGCAGACGTAGGCGGGGTTCTCGGCCAGGTGCTTCAGCAGGTCGTTGAGGACGATGCGGATGGGAATGTGTTCCCGGACCGTCCCCGCCGTCGCGTTCCCCTCGACTTCGTACCAGTCGAGGATGCGTTGAGCGCCATACTGCAACTCGCTGATGTCGTTGAGTTGCGTTGCCGCGGTTGCTCGGAGCGCACCGCCGGGACAGGCCACGGACTGCGCGGTCCCGGGTTCCTGGTACGGAACGGGGATGGAGCTCGTCAAGATCCCAACGAGGCCGGCAGCGTCCGTGTAGTGCCAGACATCTTTCTTAAAGGACTCACTCAGACGGAAAGCAGATAAGGTGCCACGGATTGGGGAATTGGCCTCAGTCATCACGCCAGGATATTGCTTGGCCGTGACTCGGCCGGACCGCTTCGGCGCCAGATGGTGAAGTCTCGGCGCTCATCCAGGGCGGTGAGAGCCGTTCTGGTTTCGAGGTCGAGGAGCGGGTGGACCTTCGTCGTGACGGTGTCGCAGACCTCATCCCGGTGGACGGGGAAGACACGGACCCTAAATCGGTGCCTTTCTGCGTGTATCGGCCTGCCGCGTCGACTGGTGCTCGTTCTGGAAGGGCATCCTGATCTGGAGTATGGATGGGAGCTCCGTCCGCTCCGCGGCGAGCTTGACGTTCGAACGAGCGGCTGATCGGAGGCCAAAGCGCGGTGAAACCGGTACGTTGTGTAGCGTCCTATTGTCCGCGGCGCGGTCGTCGCAAGTAAAGGAGGAGTTCATACTCGTCATCGTCGACGCGAACATCCTCATGCAGGATCCGCTCATGCGTGAACGTAAGTGGGAAGCGGCACAAGCAGCGATCAGCGCGGGCCGGTTGCGCCTCGTCTTGCCGGACGTCGCCCGGCGAGAAGCCATTGGCGGGTTTCACAGGAATCATGACGACAAGATTCGGCAGGTCAAGGCCGTCCTCAAGAAGTCATCGAGCGGAGCGAAGGACGCTGCCGCAGCGTTGCTCCAGACCTACAAGGACGAGAAAGCCGGGTACGAATCGATCCTGGACGCCCGTATTCAGCAGATCGGCATCGAGGTCGTGCCGCTTCCCGACATCGATCACGTAGAACTGACGCAACGAGCGATTGACCGCACACCGCCGTTCAACGATACGGGTGGCGGGTACCGAGATTCACTTATCTGGCTGACCGCGCTTGAACAGGTCGAGGATCACCCTTTCGACGACTTGACCATCTTGTCCAAGGACACGATCTTCAGTAAGCGGAGGCAGGTGCTTGAGGAGGAGAGCAGGCGCGAGACGGGCGCTTACCTTGTAGTTGTCAGCTCCCTGGCGGCGATGGAGTTCCCCGGCGAGTACGAGAGCGGCACGTTCGAGTTGTCTGGCCTGGATATCAGCCTGGAGGACATCACAGAGCAGATCAGCGACAGCCTCGTCGGCATGGACATCTCGCGATGGACCCCGCCTGGGCCGGATCATGCCGTGGTGCAGCAGGTTGGCCAGATTGTCCTGGACCCTGACGACATCGAGGTGAAGAAGCGGTACGGGGCAGAGGGCTATGAGATCCGGGCAGACGCTGTCGCCGACATCGACGCGACCGTCTTCGTGATTTATGACGGCCAGGGAGACGAAGTCGAGTTCTCGCAGATGTCGGCGCGATGGAACCTGCGGGTTCGGTGGCGAGGGGACGCGGTCGGGGAGTTCACTCGTCTCGAGAGCAATGGGAACATCGAGGTTCTCGGCCTCGAAGAGCGCCACCACTCCGTGCGCTGAGGGTCACGCGCCAACGGTGCTCCGTTCGCGGAACGCGACCAGCAATCCGTTCCCAACGCGGAGCAGTTCGCCGGCGCGGTCACAGCTGACGTGTACCACTGGACCGCTCGAGGTGATGGGCCGAGGGTCTTCAGCTCCGGTGGGACCTCGACGTGAGAGAAGGGATCAATCTCAGTTCCCGGCGGCAAGCAGACTCGAGTCTCGACGCCTGCCTGCACCATGGGCATTCGTCCATGGCCCTCAAATCGATTTCAGTTGCTGCGTCTCTTGCCCTCGTCGGCAGCCTTCATGGCACTGAACGAGGCGTTCCGGCTGTACGACCTTCGGCGTGCGCGGCACGACCGTGTCTAGGCGCAAGGCTCCAGGGACACGAGCATGAATTCCTTCGCCTGGCCAGCTCCGAGTGACGTTGGCTCTGGCGAGACCTCCCCGCGCGATTGCAGGGAGTGCGTTCATGCTCCATAGTCATGGTGCCAGGTTCCACGGATGTCGCGGGATGCGCATGCGACAGGTCACGACCACCGTGTAGGGGACTCCTAGCCCGATGGGCGCGCTCCGTAGTCGAAATGGTTCACCTGCTCGTCTATGAACTCGTTCGGGAAAATAGGAATGCGGCCAAGCCTAAACGTGCGACCACCCAAGTGCGCCCCACCTTGATTCCGGCAAGTGCGTCCCGGCGACAGAGCACATTGACATGGCTTTCCGTGAATCCGAGGACGTCAGCTGCTTCTTTCACTGTGACGAGATCGGGAAGGTGAGTGACCATCTCGGACTCGCGCGCGGTGAAGAGTACACGCCTATCTATGAGAGAGACGCGGGCAAGATCGTTGGCTTGGCACTCGAGATACGCAAGAACGTCCGCGCGCTTGTACGACCATTGCTTTCCCCTCTTTGTGGCGGGAAGGGCCTTTTGACGGGTTAGATCGCCGATAAAACGTCGATCTACGCGAAGGTAGGTCGCCAACGAGCCCTGCTCGAACGTGTCGGCTATAGAGGTGCAGGATGCCGCAAGAAGGTTGTTCATGCTGCTTCCATGCGCGGTGGGCAAAGCGATCTGCACCATCGACTTACTGGCGTTCATACGTGAGCGACGAGGTGCTCGCGCGAAATCCGCTGCTGTCACTGGTGGTTCGCCGAATGTGCGGAGAAGTGCACTCACCGGATCAATGACCTCAACCGCGTGTACTTCGCGCAGTATGTCGCGGAATGAGGTGCCCGTCTGCAAGCAGGAGAGAACCGATTCGCTGCGGGCTGCGCCGAGCGTTGCAAGGACTCGTGCATACGCTTCCGCTTGCTTCCGCGCCCGAAATGAACGGCTCGGGGATGCTGGCCCGAAACCGTCTGGAGACCGGTATCGAACTTCCCAGGAGGCGAAGGACTTCTCGGGACGGAAGCGAATATTCGATTTCGTCAGGTCATTGATGAGCATGGGCGTCTCGCGATGGGTTCGGTCGTTGCCACTGGGCTCAGGTGCAATCAGAACCTCTATGCGCGGACGCACGAACTCTTGGGAGGTGTGATCAAGAGGCCTCTGATCGCTTGTGTAGTCTGCGGCCGTCCATAGCCGTGCGAGCTTAGATTCTGCGGCGCTGACTCTCATATCAACGATGTACGCGGCGCCTGCACAGACTTCTCAACGGGCTCTCCCGAGTCGCACCAAGATAGGCGAAGACCTGAGTTCCTCAACTCATAGGAGGAGTGCACGGCGATTCGTGCATCATGGCCTTCCCGCTGGCTATACGCCTGGAGCCGGAGGTGGGAGCAGGGTCGACCATATCTCGCTTAATGCAGGCCACTAGTCACCGGAGCTTTGCGATTCGCGCCTGAACGTGTCAGCCAACACAGAAACCAACACGCGTCCCACCACTTGTCGTGAAACGTAATCAGGACCGTTGATTCGTTACGATTCAACGGTCCTGATTACGATTCGAGTGCCGGCGGTGGGACTCGAAGATTAACGCCTACAGTCGTGGCACTTAAGAATCCGCGGAATTACGCGGAAGTCGTTCCCGCCGATGCACCCTCGATACGGGCCGATACGGTGCAAAACGAGGGAATGTGAGTTATATAACTCACGTAACTCACCCAAATTTCATGGCCAGCGAAGAGCCCTGTGAGGCCATAGCTATCCCGCTCGCCACCATCGTCCGAGAGCCCGGTGCGACGGCTCGCAGCCGCGGCGTAGACACCTTAGGCGCGGCACATCGACGTTGCTCGGCTACCAAAATTGCCTGGGGTTAGTGACTGTCGATGCCGACGTAGCCCTCCGAGTGTGATGAGCGTGGACTGTGCCGCTCACCGCTGACGACCGGGGGAGTGTCGATGACCGTGGGCCCCTCACCGCGGATGGATGACGGTGCAACGCCTCGCCCATGCCGGGCCGATGCGGCGCCGTAGTTTCGGGTTTGCACCCCGAGTAGACGAGATGCTCGCGCCGAAGTCACACTTCTGAACCGGGCGCGGCCGACAACGCAGCTGCGCTGACCAGAGCGCACGCGATGAGCGCGGAAGGCGCCGCGGTTAATGCAGGCGAGGGGACGAGGATTTGCGCCGCGAGGCTGCGGACCGTTCGTACGGGTCCCATGGTTTTGGCGGGGCGAGTTCGGTGGTTGTCGTTTCGTCTTGAACCTTGGATGAGGCGGTATCCACGGGCTCAGTACTGGTGTTGCGCGTCACGTAGTCACGTAGCCCTGACACGGGGAACACCCACACGCGTTTGGCCTTCATCGCCGCGATTTTCCGGCTTTTCGCGAGCTCAGTGAGCTTGCGCGGGCTGACTCGCAGATACTCGGCAGCCTCGGCGAGGCTCACTAGTGGTTCCAGGTCCTTCAGGTCCATGACGACTCCCATGCGGTACGCGACTTACGCGCACCAATCTGCGTGCTCGCGACTTTAGGGGCCTTCGTCACGTACGCGTTGCACCTTGTGCACGCATCGGGTGCCGTGGGTATCGGCCCGTGTCGTGGACGCAGCCCAACCACCGCGCATAGCGAAGGAATGGATGCACAACCCAAGCAGAACGCTCCCGACGGCGAACGAGGGCAGATAAACAAGGCCGCAGGGAAGCAGGTTGGGTGGTGGGACTCTGGAGCGGAGCTAGCCGAGATGTCGGAAAGGCTAGGTACGATGCCAACCAGCACCGATTCGGGCGTTCCGGCACGCCTGGTTGCTTGGGCGAAGAATCAGCGCCGTTCGCGCTGTCTCACTGTTCCGCAGGTCGCGTACCTGGAGGGGATTCCGGGCTGGAGTTGGTCGCCACGTGAGGACGCTTGGGACGCGCGCGTTCATGCGCTTGACGTCTTTGTCCGTAAGAATGGCCGTCTTCCACGCGCTCGGTCTGCTGAGCCTTCTGAGCGCTCGCTCGCGTACTGGACATCGCGAGCGCGCCGAGCAGCGCAGCGCGGCCTTCTCCCGTATCGGCATCTCGTCACCTTGAACGCCGTCGTCCCACTCGTCTACAACTCCGACCGAGCGCCACATGTGCCCTTGAATTAATGCTGTTCTCCTCCCGTCAGCCATGGAACTCGTACTTGTCTGCTAGCCGGGGAGCGCTGCGCGCCACCACCGGTCTGAGCGTCGAGGAGCGGGTGGTCACGGGCTCCACGTAACTCACAAGGGTTCCTTGTACGTTCGCGTAACGGCAATCGAGATGCACGGCGTAGCGCGGCGCTCTTCAATCTGGATGCTGCCCATCATTTCAGCGCGCGTGTTCGCCCGTCGGGAGTGGCGCTGGCGTGTAGCCGCTAGCCGAACAAGGTTCTCAACCGTGCTGTCGGTCGCCAACTGTCAGCGGCCCATGGCGGTGGGACCGCGCGCCGTTCAGCCAGCCGTACGGCGCGACGAAGATGATGATGGACCGCTCGCCGCCGACGGCGAATGTGCGGGCTACGGTGAGGCGACCAGGCGCGTGAAGCGTCACTACCGCTGCTGAACACGCCAACGGAATCCTCGCAAAGCCGCATGGCGCGAACGTTTCCAAGCCCGACAATATCGTCACTTGTGCTGCCGACCGTCCACCTGTCAGCAGGTGGCTACGGTGGGGCCGAGTGCTGTTTCAACCTCCAGCGCGGTGCGAACGTCACGGTGAGGATGACCGTGCCTCGAACTACCGAGAATATCTCGGTAGTTCACGCGAAAGCACCGCAAATATTGGGAACGACTGGGAGGCAGTGGTGAGGGATAAGGCTGAAGCAGAGCCAGCGACGTAACGCTTGGCGAGTTGCTCCTAAGGGTGAGCGCAGAACACGAAAGGGAAAATTCGCCCCCAGACAGCACGTGCGTCCGGCAAGGCGCCACCTCTCGGCTATGTCGTTGGCTAACGATACGATTCGTATCGTGCCAGCCCACAAACCCGAATTCGCCGATATCTATGGTGTCGCAACGCACGTGGTGCCTGACGCCCATGACACGCCCAGGCGAAATGTCGTAGTTCACCCAAGAGCAGACCTTGTCAGCATGCTGGGGCGCACCACCCAGCTTGACAGTTTTGAAACCGATTCGTGTCTGCACAGTGGGGTGGACGTCAACTGCAGGCTGGACCTGCCTGGGATGTTCACGACGCGTTTTCAGCACAGTATCCCTATGCGACACTTCTCGAATCCGCGGGATTGTGCGTTCTACGGTCCACTCAGTGAGGCTGCTGCGACGGAGCTACGGGAGTTCTGGGACAAGCTCCTTTACTCTTAGCTGGATTCGCGCAAACAGGATGCGTTGGATAGGCTGACAGACTTTGCAATTTGAGGGGGAGCAAGCGTGGACATCGAGGGAACGCCTAGTTGGGTGTCGTCGGTCTTCAGCGATTTTGCCGCGCCTAAGGTCGGTGATGCATGGACGTTGGCATGGAATGGCAAGCACCAAGGTGTCGTCGTGCTCAGCCGTGTTCTCGACGACCACGTCGTCGGGATGCCAATTTCGGCAGCGTCCCCTTCGACGACAGAAATCATCGTCAATTTGCCGGGAATAGACTTGGCCCTCTGGCCGCAGGCTGAGACCGGACTGGGCACTTTCCTGCTCCATCGGCGTTTGGGGAACGTGCTTACCTCAGAACAGGTGGTGGAGGCGCGACGTTGGAGTCTCACCGGAACCGAATTGGCTTCGCTGGAGGCGGGGGCGGGGGACAAGGATGCGGACGCGTTCGAATCGATGCTGGATGCTTTCAGGTATCTCTGTTTCATCGAGTGGCCGTCGCAAGCCGAGGCGACACTTGACGTCGCGATTGTGGGGATGGAGCCGCTTGAGTTCGCGCGGATGACTGGAATCAGTACCCCGCGAGTCCTGGCACTTTGGGAAGGGCAGCCGGTCCATGCGGACGAACGGGAGATGATAGGCGAGCGTGCCGAGAGGTGGCTGACGGTCACACAGACTGAGGCCACAATGAGTCTTTCGTCACCAACGTTGAAGGGTCCTATTGTCGAGCTCGCCGCACTGTTGGGCGGTGACGAACGGCTGGCGCGGAATGACGCTCGTGCTGCATATGCGCTGGCCGCTCGGACTGACTCTGCCGTTGCTCGAAATGCGACACGTGCGGCAGACACTGTCGCGAGACTGATTGAGGATGCCCGTGCTTCCCTCGATTAGTAACCCTGACGAATGGCGCACCGATGCCAATGCGGTGCTTGTTGCGCAGCATCTGCTTGCAGGGATGAATCTCGATGTATCGCGTTCGGACCTCGAAGATGACGTCATCGGTGCGCTGTCGTCGTCTTCCGAGGTCATCTTCGAATGGTCCTCGAGCGTCTCCGGGGCATGTGAGCTTCACGGGAGTTATTCGGCTACGCCACCTCGCATTCGAGTGTCACGTCGCTCCGGAACTGCCCGTGCCAACTTCACGGCTGCGCACGAGCTAGGTCACCATCTTCAGGCTCATGACACCGAGTGGGCATTGGGTGTGCTCGCTGGACTGCGACGCAAGAGTCGTTTCGTCGCTCAGGACGTTGAGGAGAGAGTGAGCAATGAAGTTGCCGTCCGCCTACTCATGCCGGATGCGTTCGTCGCCGCTGAATGGACAGGGACACTTTCTCCTCAGTTTGTTCGTGCCCTCGTGCGCGACGGACGCGTCTCGAGGTGGGCAGCGAGCATCCGCGCGGTCGGACACCAGCACAAGGAGAACTCGGCACCGACTGTCGTTGTCATTGCCCGGCCTGATGGAATCGTGACATCTGCGGTCGCATCCGACGGCGCACAGTTCGCGCCCCCGCCGAATCGAAGCGTGCAACCCGATTTCGCTGTCCTCGCACAGCGGCAGCCAGGCACTCATCGTGCGATTGACGGCTTCATCTACAGCTCAGGAAAGACACGGGCCGACCTCAGATACGAGTGGGACTGGGACCACGACGGAACGCATTTGATTGTCGTCGTTCAGCCTGAGTATCGATTCGGTGACGCCAACTGGGGTGGCGACGAGGTCGAATGCCCGTCGCCCAGCTGCGGGAGCACGTTCTCTCGTTCACAAGCGCTTCTCTGTCGCACCTGCATACAACCCGTCTGTCCCGACTGCTCTGCGTGCGGTTGTGAGAAACGCGAGGGCAAGACATGCATGAATTGCTTCACTGTTATGTCTCTTGCTCACTCGCGCCTCGGCGACACGCACGAGGAGTGTCCCGTCTAATCGCCCGCTTGAACGTCCGTTGCGGTGCGGCACGCGTGGGAATCACGCGGAGCGCGTTGTCGTCCGCTGACGCTGACAGGGTGATTGGCCTCTAGTCCTTGTTGGTTCTGCCCAACAGCTTGGGAAGTCTGAGTTGAGCGCGGCCCCGGTCGTCGTCGCATTCTTCTGCTCGGGCATCCATACGCGGCCGAAGCACCGTTTGATGAAAAGCGACCTTCGCCTCGTCGGAGTTCTCGACGTCCTGAAGGAACGGCGCCAGCGCCTGCAACTCGAGCTCCTACCGCGAGATTCCAATGACGTAGTCTTGCCTGCTTCTCGCGGGTTCGTGATGGAGCGCCGGGCAACAGTCAGTCTTGGTGTAACCCATTCAGTTCACGGGTTGGGTTGGACCGTACTGTTGCTTCCGGAACAACCTGTGCGACGTGTGTCAGTTGACGCGAATTGTGCGCGTCGATGGTCCAATACCCCGCGTCGTGTCGGTGGTATCTGCTTGAATCGCTAGGGTGAAGCAGAGGCCGGGCTGCGTCCATCACGCCATCCAATTAACTGCTCGGCCGTAGAGGGAGTTCCCGTTGGCCGACAAGACAAAGAAGACCGCAGCGGCGAGTCTCGAAGACACACTTTGGGAAGCAGCAAACCAACTGCGCTCGAACATGGACGCTGCCGAGTACAAGCACGTCGTGCTTGGGCTCATCTTCTTGAAGTACGTCTCTGATGTTTTCGAGAAACGCCACGCCGAGCTCGAGCGCCTTACAGCTGATGAGTCGAGCGACTACTTCATGCCCACGGACGATGCGCGCGGGCAGCTGCTCGAAGACCGCGACGAGTATGCCGGCGAAGGAATCTTCTGGATTCCAGAAGGCAACCGGTGGAACGACCTGCGCAAAGCGGCGAAGCAGACCGACGTTGGTGGCCGAATCGACTCCGCGATGGAAGCCATTGAGAAGGAAAACCCGACCCTCAAAGGCGTGCTCCCGAAGAACTACGCTAGGCGCGAGCTCACCCCGCAGATGCTCGGCGGGCTAATCGACCTGTTCTCGAATGAAAACCTTGCTGCCGAAGAACACGAAAGCCTTGACGTGCTTGGCCGCGTATTCGAGTACATGCTTTCCAAGTTCGCTAACGCAGAAGGCAAGCTCGGAGGCGAATTCTTCACACCCCGCAGCGTCGTGAAGCTCATGGTCGACATGCTCGAACCATTCAACGGCCGCGTCTACGACCCCGCCTGCGGCTCGGGTGGAATGTTCGTGCAAGCAGACCGCTTCGTGAAAGCCCACGACGGCGTGCGCAACGACATCAGCGTCTTCGGACAAGAGCAGAACCCCACCACTTGGCGGCTGGCGAAGATGAACCTCGCCCTCCGCGGTATTGAGGCGAATCTTGGACCACAGTGGGGTGACTCGTTCACGAACGACCAACATCCCGACCTTCGCGCCGACTTCGTTATCGCCAACCCGCCGTTCAATATCAAGAATTGGGGTGCCGATAAGCTTGCTGGCGACGTTCGCTGGCAGCACGGCAATCCGCCCGCGAACAACGCGAACTTCGCCTGGATTCAGCACATGCTGCATCACTTGAAGCCAACAGGCACGATGGCCACGGTCCTCGCGAACGGGTCGCTGTCCGGTCAATCCGGCGGTGAAGGCGAGATTCGAAAGAACCTGGTACATAAAGACCTCGTCGAGTGCATCGTGGCGCTCCCGGGTCAGCTCTTCTTCACGACTCAAATTCCCGTATGCCTGTGGTTTCTCACCAAGGATAAAAGTGGGCAGGCAATCAAGAGTGAGCGGTCGCAGCGCTCACGTAAGGGCGAAGTCCTCTTCATTGACGCCCGCCAACTCGGTTCTATGGTCTCCCGCACGAACAAGGAACTGACCGATGCTGACCTCGCTCGCATCGCGGATACCTACCATGCGTGGCGTGGCGAACCTGGAGAGAGTACTTACGAAGACGTGCCCGGTTTCTGCGCGAGCGTCAGCCTCAAGCAGATTGCCGAACACGGTCATGTACTCACACCTGGTCGTTACGTTGGAAGCGAAGCAGCTGACGAGGACTTAGAGTCGCTTGACGACAAGATTGCGCGACTAGAGGTTGAAGTGCGTGAGGGTTTTGAGCGCCGTGGACTCCTCCAGCATCAAGTGATGGCGGCTCTAACCTCGCTTGCGGTTCGGGACGTATCTTGAGCTCGCTTGGAGACGTTGCAAAGGTTCACCACGGGTGGCCATTTCACAGCGTAGAAGCAGGTCCGGCCCGGCCGGATGAGCCCAGATTGATACGCATTGGTAACTTTGCGGGTTCGAGAGGGGCGGTCTTTAACCGGAGCGCGACCGAGGGATATCGGGGCGACTATCCGACAGCGTTCAATCTGAAGCCTGGCGACTTACTTGTTGCGATGACGTGTCAGACGTCAGGCGGGGAGATTCTGGGTTGGCCGATGCGAGTGCCCTCGGATGAGCTGAACTACCTGCACAACCAGCGCATTGGGCGCGTTGAAGTGACGGATGCCGCTCGCGTGTCGATTGACTATCTCGAGTACCTTTTTCGCACCGACGACTTCAACCGCTACCTCGCTACGACGGCGAGCGGCTCGAAGATTCTCCACACGGCGCCCTCTCGAATTGAGGCATATCAGTTGGAGCTACCGCTGCTGGAGGAGCAGCAGCGAATTGCGCGAGTACTCGGTGCGCTCGACGACCTCATATACACGAATACTTCGACGATAAACGCCATCCGCGAGCTCGCCGTCAGTGAGTTCAAGAGACTCATAGTCGACAAATCGGTTGCCGTCCGTCTCGGCGACATCGCGACAGTGAACGGGAAGGTAAAGAAGCCCGAAGACCGCGCTATTACATACCTCGATATTGCATCGTTGAACGACGGTTCCATTAAATGGCCGGAGCGCGTCATCGAATGGACGTCGGCGCCGTCGCGGGCGCGCCGTTTGGCAAACTCCGGCGCGGTTCTGTGGGCCACTGTTCGGCCGAATCGTCGGGCACACGCCTTGCTGACTCATAGCCGTCCAGGCCTTGTGATTAGCACTGGTATCGCGGTTCTTGAGCCAATTTCGATTGGTCCCGCGGAGCTGTTTGCCGTTACTGACTCTGAAGAGTTTGTCTCACACCTCATCGCTCGAGCTGAGGGGAGTGCGTACCCAGCAGTGAATGCGTCGGCTTTCGAAGACGCTATCGTGAGGCGCCTTGCCCCGGGAGTCTCTGAGCAGTACGAGGACATTTTTTGGCCGCTCTGGGTGATGGCCGGGGAGCTTGAGGAAGAGAGCGCCCACCTTCGTCGTACACGCGACGAGCTGCTGCCGTTACTGATGTCGGGCAAGATTCGGGTGGGCGAAGCTGCTGGAGTCGGAGGCGAGCGGGACAAGTGAGCGGGATTCCAACAGAGGCGGAGCTTGAGGAGCTCGTGCTCGATGAACTGCGCGGCCTGGGGTGGGTGGCCGTCTTTGGTCCTGACATCGACCCAGACTCTGAAGATTCTGAGCGGGACGACTTCCGTGAAGTGGTGCTGCAGGGTCGGCTGGCCCGCAGCATCGGTCGTCTGAACCCGGCCCTCGATGAGGCTGCGGTTGAGGAAGCAGTGAAAACGGTATTGCGGCCGGAATCACAGCTTGTGATGGCGGAGAATTGGCGGGCGTACCAGCTGCTCACGCAGGGTGTGCCGGTTGAGGTGCGCGATGCGTCTGGTGCGCCGCGCACGGTGCGCGCGCAGCTGGTCGATTGGAAGAACCCGCTAGAGAATGACTTTCTGGCAGTTAGTCAGTTCACTGTCATTGGTTCCGCGAAGCGGCGGCCAGACATCGTGCTGTTCATCAACGGTCTGCCACTCGTGCTGTTGGAACTGAAGCGGGCCGGCAACGAGGCGTCGTCACTGCGAGGTGCGTTCAACCAGGTCCGCACTTATACACACGATATCCCGGACCTGTTCACGTGGAACCAGCTCGCCGTCATCAGCGATGGGGTACAGGCGCGGGCTGGCACGTTTGCGGGCAATTGGGAGCACTTTGCGCCGTGGAAGACGGTGCATGGTGAACTCGCTCGTCCAGTCCTGCCGGAGTACGAAGTGCTCACGAAAGGAATACTCGACCCGAGCCGGCTACTCGACTTAGTGCAGAACTTCACTGTGTACACCGGGGACGCGGGCAACCTCGTGCGCTTCGTGGCGAAATATCACCAGTTCTGGGCGGTGAACAAAGCAGTCTTCGCCACCATTGAGGCCGTCGAAGGTGACGGTCGTGCTGGTGTCGTTTGGCACACGCAAGGGTCAGGTAAGAGCTACGAGATGCTCTGGTACGCGGCGAAAATTATGCGGGAATCGACAATGGAGAACCCAACCGTTGTCGTGCTCACGGACCGGAATGACCTCGATGACCAGCTCTTCGACGACACCTTCGCGGCCGCCCTAATCGGGGCACCGCTGCCCGAATCGCCGGTGCAAGCGGCGTCGCGCGATGAGTTGAAGCATATGCTGAGCGGCCGGGCATCCGGTGGCATCATCTTTTCGACGATTCAGAAATTCGGCATCTCGAAGGATGAGAAGGCGGCTGGCAACCCGTTCCCGTTGCTTTCAGCCCGTATAAACATTGTGGTCATGGTTGACGAGGCGCACCGCTCGAACTACGACTTCATCGACGGGTTCGCCCGGCATCTGCGTGACGGCCTGCCGAACGCGACATACATCGGCTTCACCGGTACACCTATTGAGTCGAGCGACAAGTCGACGAGAAACGTGTTCGGCGACTATATCGACAAATACGACCTCACTCAGGCCGTCGCCGACGGTGCGACGGTAAAGGTGTACTACGAGCCGCGTCTCGCCCGGGTGGAGCTGCCTGTCGGCGCACTCGGCGAAGTCGATGATGCGTTCCGCGACGCGACTTCCGGCTCCGAAGATGAAGCAAAGGACCGTTTGAAGTCGAAGTGGGCGAAGGTGGAAGCCATCGTTGGCTCCGACAAACGCATCGCGGAGCTGGCGTCCGACCTCGTCACGCATTGGGAAGCCCGCAGGGAAGTGCTCGCGGGCAAGGCGATGATTGTGACGATGTCGCGACGCATCGCTGCCGCACTATACGACGCCATCGCCGCGCTTCGCCCGGGCTGGGTCAGCGACGACGACGCATCCGGAAAGCTCAAGGTCGTGATGACCGGCTCGGCTGCTGACGACCAGGCACTGCAGCCGCACATTCGTTCGAAGCAGGCGCTGCGCGATTTGAAGAAGCGCGCGAAGAATCCGGCGGACGAGCTGGAGTTGGTCATTGTGCGGGACATGTGGCTCACCGGATTTGATTCGCCGTCGATGCACACCATGTACGTCGACAAGCCAATGCGTGGCGCGAACCTCATGCAAGCCATCGCCAGGGTCAACCGCACATTCAAGGACAAGCCGGCTGGCCTGGTAGTTGACTATCTCGGTATTGCCGAGGAATTGAAGTCGGCGCTCAAGGAATACACCGACCGTGACCGCGAGAACGAGGAGCTCGGCGAGGACCTGCGTCAGAAGGCCATTCCGGGCATGCAAGAGGCCCACAGTGTCGTCGACGCGATTCTGCACGGTTGCCCATGGCGTCGCAGCTTGTCTGGTGGGGGAGCGAAGGCATTCGTCAACGCTTTAACCGGTGCCGTGGAGTACCTGCTCTCTGCACACACCGAAGTCGGTGACAAGTGCACGAAGGACCGTCCGTGTTTGAAGCATCGCTTTCTCGCTCACGCGAGCCGTTTCGTGCGGCTCTACGCGATGTGTGCGGGAACGGAGGAGGCACAAGCGCTCAAGAATGACGTCGCATTCTTCGAGGCCGTACGCGCTCAGCTTGCCAAGGTCGAGGGCGGTGACCTGCGCGTAGACCCGAACGCCGAGGTGGATACGGCCATCCGCCAAATTGTGTCGGATGCCATGACCGGAGTCGGCGTCATCGACATCTATGAAGAGGCAGGTCTCGACAAGCCCGACCTCTCCCTCATTGACGATGACTTCATCGAGACGTTCAATAGGTCAGACCGGAAGAATCTCCAACTAGAGATGTTGCGCCGTCTGCTGAACGACGAAATTAGGCGAATCGCGAAACGCAACGTCGTCGTCAGCAAGCAATTTTCCGAGATGCTTTCCGACTCACTTTTGCGGTATCAGAACCGCACGCTCGACTCTGCCCAGGTCATCGCTGCGCTTGCCGAGTTGGCGCAGAAGATGACGGCAGAAGCGAACCGTGCTGAACAGCTCGGACTCACCGAAGACGAGCTCGCTTTTTACGACGCCATCCGCACCAACAACTCCGCCGTCGTGGAGCTCAGCGATGACAAGCTAAGGGCGATTGCGCATGAACTCATCCTTATTGTGCGTCGTGATGCAAAGACAGACTGGGCTGCGAAAGAGCAAGTGAGAGCAAAGCTTCGCGCGACAATCAAGAGACTTCTACGTCGATTCGGGTACCCACCGGACAGCCAAGCATCGGCCGTCGCCACAGTACTAGCGCAGGCGGAGTTGATGGCCAGTGAATAAGCGCAGTCCGGTCGAAATCGCAATGAATCAGGACAAGGCCTACGAATGAGTCGGAACTACAATGGCCCCTCATTGAACCCGAGAGAGAAGCGAGACCCCTTTTTTGAACGTCTCGTTCGGGAGGAGTACGACACCGTTGAAGTTTTTGGTGTGAACTTTGAGCCCGTCGATATAATTCAACTGGACCCTGAGGCGTATGAAGAGATTCGGCGCGAACGGCTTAGCGACGTCCATGAGGAAATTCACCAGGGTCTTTCCCAAGAGTCGTATCGACGGCTAGAAAAGCTTGCGCTGCTGATACCGAAGGGTGGGGTAGTGCCGTTCGTCGGCGCCGGCATGTCTGCATCCAGCGGTTATCCAAGCTGGGGTACGTATCTGCGGAATCTGGCGGTCGGCTGGCTTGACCAGGCCATTGTGGACCACCATCTGGAACATGGCGAGTATGAAGCGCTAGCGGAAGCAATACAGGAGAGTCGCGGAGTGGATTCTTTCGAGGAATCACTGGCAGATTTTGACCGCGGTTTTTACCCTTCTGAGGAAGAGTTCATCCTCTTTGAACTTTTCAAGGGGTCCATAGTTACAACCAACTTTGACAATTTGCTCGAGAAGGCCGCTGCCGAACTTGGTTTGACATACGCCGTCCGGGAGGGTGCCAGCCAATGGTCTGGATGGGTCGGAGAGAGCAACGCAGGCACAGCAAAGGTGCTCCTGAAACTGCATGGAGACCACACGCGACCTCAATCTCGGGTGCTTTTGAGGGAGCAATATGAGCAAGCCTATGGACCTAGCGGTTCAGCTCTTCGTGACCTCCGTGCGTTACTCACCATGAACTGCGTACTCTTTTTGGGATGCAGCCTCACTGATGACAGGACTATGGAAATCGCCCGGCAGCTGCGTGAGAAACAACCCGTCGGCGAATCTCGTACACATTACGCGTTCTTGGCGAAGAATGGCGAACAGAAGAATCGCGAGACTTTTCTCACAGCTCGAGGTATTTTCCCCATTTGGTATCCAAACGACGAGGGGGACCACGCAATGTTGGGTCGGATGCTCTGGTGGCTTAAGGACACTATAGCGAGTTCAAATAGTTAGACCGTTAAGGTCTCTCCGGTTCCGAAATGGGGGCCGACGACGGCTTCATCGGAATGTGAAATGGAGATTGCTGTGGAACCGATGTCCGAGGATGCGACAACCTGGATGTGGATGTCGGACGACCCGCTTGAGCGCCCGGGCGAAGACCCAAGGTCACGATATTTTGACCGAACAGCATTCGTAGCGACTACAGCTGGCGCCATTCGCGCCGCCCGCGTCCAGAGCAAATCATCGGTTTTTGGACTGATTGGCGCCTGGGGCTCGGGCAAGACCACAATCATCGCCTCTCTCGCCGCGCAATTGAAGTCGGCGAGCTGGCGGGTGCATCATTTCAATCCGTGGCTGTATTCTGACGCCGATTCCCTCAGATGGGGCTTCTTTTCAGAGTTGCGTGGCGCAGTCCCGGCCGGTGACAGGTGGAATGACACACGAAAGAGCGTGGAGGTGCTGCGCGATACAGTCGTGCCGCTCGCGAAGCTCGCAAGCTTCATAGTGCCAGACATGAGCGGTGTGGCCGAAGACTTCCTCAACCCGGGGCGTTTGAGCGCGACGCGAATGAGGGAGAAGGTCTCGAGTCAGCTGGAGGGCCTCGTCGAGCCAGTGCTGGTAGTTCTCGACGACCTCGACCGATTGACGTCAGCCGAGCTGCTCGAAGTATTCAAACTCGTTCGATTCATAGGCCGTCTCCCGAACGTGTACTACTTGCTCTGTTATGACGAGAAGACGCTCGTCGACCTCTTGGAAAAGACAGACTTGGTCGGAGGACGCGAGGACCGTCGCGCTCTCGACTACCTCGAGAAGATAGTCCAACTACGATTCGATATTCCTCCGCTCAGAGCCGACCTCGTCGAAACACTCTTCGAAGTAGCGCTCCGAGGGGTCGTCTCAAAAAGTAATGTGACACTAACGGGTAGTGATGAGATTCGCCTCATTGAACTGCTCCAGTCTGGTCTAATCGAACGGCTCACGACGCCGCGTGCAATCCGACATCTCTTCGCGCAACTTGAGGCATTTCTGCCTTCGGTTGCAAACGAAGTGGACACGGTCGACTTTGTCTTGCTTAGTTGGATTCGCACTTTCGAGCCGGGCCTCTACGGACAGCTGCAGGCCCAACGGGACTTCCTTATCCACGGCAACATCGGGTTTGAATTCGACAAGAACAAGGCAGCGCAGAAACGCAAGTCTCGACTCACGGAAATGCTTAGCAGAGGGAACGTAACGGCGACTCACGCGGCAACGGTCGTGAGCGTCTTGCAGGCGCTTTTCCCGGTCGTCGGCCGGATTGCGAACGACCAAGATATTTCAAACCTTCCGCGACTTGACGTGCGCAGGATTGCCGATGGATTCTACTTTGCGCGATATTTCAATTTTGGTGTGCCCGTAGACGATTTGCATGACGCAACTGTTCGGATGGCGTTAGCCGAACTCGGACAAGCTGCTAAATCGTCGGACGCGTTGCTCGAACTTGAACGGCATCTCGTATCCGACACGAAGCGGACAATCGAGAAAGTGGAGCACGAGCGAGAGCGTACGCCAGAAAAATCGGCGACAATCATCCGCTGGGCGTTTGCACAGTTCCCAAAGCTTCCCGAACAGAACGGATGGGCCGCCCCACGAGACCTCTTAACCCGTTTTCTCGCTGGGCCGCTCGTCGACGCCTCTACGGCAAACATTCCAGATTTCGTTCAGGAAGCATTCGAAGCTGGAACAGAGTCCGTCTATATTTTTCTTGATGCGACGCGCATCCTTGCTGGCCGTCAACTCGGAGGCGGGGAAGAGATTCGAGTCTGGAACCAACGCGGCAAAGAGCTTCAAGCGGAGATTTTGATATATCTCCCGGGATTCATCGCCGGAGCTACGGCGAAGCCAGTCTTCGAACTCGCCCCGTACGTTTGGCCGCTCATACTCACTTGGGGAGCGCTTGATGACGATGGCCCGGCGACGCTCATTCGCGACCGCGTCGAAGCAGGCGCGTGGCCAATTCTCGATGTTGCTGCACGGCTAGTTGCGAGCGTCGTGCCCTCCGGAAGCGGACCGGACGCCATTTCATCGATATCAGAGTTCGAGGCGAGCTGGGCGAGCAACTACGTTAATATTCCGACATTGCGTGCTGAACTTGCCGCACAAATCGAATTGGCGGGTGAGCTCGAGCCGTTGCGACGCGCCGAAGCAAACCCGGAGAATCGCCGTGCGTACGTTCTGGCGTGGCTCAAGGCTCATCCGTCCGACGATGTCGACGCGGGTGCGGGATAACAGGTCCGTCGCAGAAAAGCCGTATGCACGCACGTGGAGGCGGCATAGGGAGCAGGCTCTCTGCGCGCGGTGCACTCGACTTGTAGTCAGTTCGTGAGTCCGCCGCGAAAACTGAGCGTGACGGAAGAGCACGAGCTGCGACTTTGCGTTGTCGCCGCGTACATATGACGTACCGCGCATAGAGAGTGCGACGCCCCGATGCTCAAGGCATCGCCAGACAGGAGAAAATCATGACCTCGACTCCCCAGGAACACCTCGACCTCGTCAACGACCTAGATGCCACGGCACGTTTCCTCAAATGCACGCCACGGGTCTTGGCAGCTCTCGCCCGCGACGGAGAAATCGCTGCACGAAAGGTCGGCCGGTCTTGGGTCTTTACGCGGCCAGAAATTCTGCGTTTCGTCGGGCTGGCCGAGTAGAGCCGTGACTGCCTAATGCAAGTGAAAGTGGCTCAGTAGGGAGGCAGCCCTGAACTGAAACGTTGGTTTCGGTACTGAAATGTTCCTTAGGGTGACGTTAGGTCACTAAAAGTGCCGGCGGTGGGACTCGAACCCACACGTCCTTTCGAACAAAGCATTTTGAGTGCTCCGCGTCTACCATTCCGCCACGCCGGCAAGCGTGTTGCGTCTACGACTTTAGCGCAGAGTGAGGGGTGGTCATGCGTGTGCGGCGGGTTCCTGGGACTGCGCCGCAGCCACGGCCCACTAGAATAGAACTGTGACCGAGCAAGAACTGTCTGAGCAGCCCACGGCATCCGCCCCGCGACGCGTTGTCGTCGCCGAAGACGAATCGCTGATCCGACTCGACATCGTCGAGATCCTCCGCGACAACGGCTTCGATGTCGTCGGCGAAGCTGGTGACGGTGAAACGGCGGTTGCCCTCGCAACCGAACTGCGCCCCGATCTGGTGATCATGGACGTCAAGATGCCACTGCTCGACGGCATCAGTGCCGCAGAGCGACTGCACAAGGCGAACATCGCTCCGGTCGTGCTGCTCACCGCATTCAGCCAGAAAGAACTTGTCGAGCGCGCGAGCGAGGCAGGTGCGCTGGCGTACGTCGTCAAGCCGTTCACGCCGAACGATCTTCTTCCTGCGATCGAAATCGCGTTGGCCCGCCACGAGCAGATCATCACGCTCGAGGCAGAGGTCGCCGACATGGTCGAGCGCTTCGAGACCCGCAAGCTCGTTGACCGGGCCAAGGGCCTGCTCAACGAGAAGATGGGCCTCAGCGAGCCGGAGGCGTTCCGCTGGATCCAGAAGGCGTCCATGGATCGCCGCCTGACAATGCAGGATGTCGCCAAGGCGATCATCGAGCAGCTCGCGCCCAAGAAGTAGTGCTCGACCTCGGCGACGGCATCCGTCTTCGAGCCATCGAAGCAGGTGATGGCGCAGCCTTGGCTGCGGCATACGATGCGAATCGCGAGCACCTCGCACGTTGGGATCCACTGCGGGATGATTCCTTTTACACCGCGGAGCGGCAGGAAGAGATCCTTGCTGACGCGCTCCGCGATGTCGCAGACAGACGCGCGGCCCGTTTCGTCTTAAGCGCAACCGATGGCCGTGTGATGGGTGTCACAAACGTCGCCAACGTCGTCCGCGGCGCGTTCGAGAGTGCCGATCTCGGCTACTGGATCGATGCATCGCTCGCCGGCCGCGGCATCATGAGCAGAGTCGTTGAGGGCGTCATCGCGCATGTGCGCGATGAACTAGGACTCCACCGGCTGCAGGCCAGCACCCTCATCGACAACGCGGCGTCGCAGAGGGTTCTTCTGCGCAACGGTTTCGAGCAGATCGGCATGGCACCGAAGTATCTTCGGATCGCGGGGGAGTGGCAAGACCACCTGCTGTTCCAGCGCATCCTCGTGGACTAGTCAGCTCTCCTCGCCAGATCGCGTCTCGATCAGGAGGGAAGATCCTTGATCATGTTCGTGATGCGGATCGTCGAACAGCGACGGCCTTGATCGTCGAACACGACGATCTCGTGCACTGCGACGCTGCGACCCAGGTGAATCGGCGTGCAGACGCCCGTGACGAGTCCTGAGGTCGCGGAACGCGTGTGCGTGGCGTTGATGTCGACGCCGACCGCGAGTCGACCGGCACCTGCGTGCAGATTGGCGGCCATGGATCCCAGCGATTCGCCGAGCACCACATAAGCACCGCCGTGCAGAAGCATCACCGGCTGCGTGTTGCCTTCGACGGGCATGGTTGCAACTGCGCGCTCAATGGTGAATTCCGTGAACCGGATCCCCATTTTCTCTGCCAGAGCGCCCATACCTCGCTGCATCACCCACTGCATCTCAGGGGTCTCGATGATCTTGCTCACGTGTCCTCCTCAGCGGGTGTCCGTCGTCCTCGTTAGGCTGGCAGTGTGACGGACTCCGCAAAGCCTACCCTCATGGTCGTTGACGGCCACTCGCTCGCTTACCGTGCTTTCTTCGCACTGCCGGTCGAGAACTTCACCACGAAGGACAATCAGCACACGAATGCCATTTATGGCTTTCTGTCGATGCTCGTGAACCTGATCAAGGCCGAGCGTCCGACTCACATGGCGATCGCATTCGACACCTCACGACACTCGTTCCGCACCGATGAGTATCCCGAGTACAAGGCGACTCGCTCCGAGTCACCTCAGGAGTTCCGTGGGCAGGTTCCGATCCTGCAGGATGTCCTGGCCGCAATGTCGATCCCGGTTCTGACCAAAGAAGGCATCGAGGCAGACGACATTCTCGCCACGCTTTCCGTGCAGGGCGCTGAGCAGGGCTATGAGGTTCTTGTCGTTTCTGGCGACCGTGACACGATCCAGCTCGTCAACGACAAGGTCACCCTTCTCTACCCGTCGGTGCAGGGCGTCTCGCAGCTCAAGCGCTACGACCCCGCGACCGTTCAAGAACGTTACGGCGTTCGCCCAGAGCAATACCCCGATATCGCTGCGCTCGTAGGCGAGACCAGCGACAATCTCCCCGGAGTTCCGAAGGTCGGAGAAAAGACAGCCGTCAAGTGGCTCACACAGTTCGGCAGCCTCGATGAGCTGCTGGATCGCGCCGAAGAGATCAAGGGCGTCGTCGGCGGCAACCTCCGCGAGCACATGGATGACGTGCGCCGAAATCGCAAGCTCAACCGCCTGCTCACCGACGTCGAACTCCCGCTCGCACCTGCTGACCTCGCGGTCGCGCCGATCGATGCGCAGGCAGTCCGCGACATCTTCGCGCGACTGGAGTTCCGCACCCTGCTGCCTCGCGTGTTCGACGCAGTCGGTGCCGGTGACGAGGCTGTCCACGACGAGCCGGCCGTTGAGATGCCGTCGCCTGTCGAATCGAACGCGACCGGCCTGGCTCAGTGGCTCGCCGCGCAGAGCGACGAGTTGGGCCTCACCCTTGTTACGAGCGGCGGTGTGATTTCGCGAATCGGCGTCGCGAGCCTGACGGAGCTTCACGAAAGCGACTGGAGCGAAGGCGCTGCCGACGCGTTACGTTCGTGGCTCGAGTCCGACAGCTTGAAGGTGCTCAACGACGCGAAGCCGCAGGTGAAGGCGCTGTTGCGTGCTGGCATCCAACTCGGCGGTCTGAGCTACGACACGCTTCTTGCCGGATGGCTGTTGCGTCCGAGCTTCCCCGACAAGACCCTCGCGCATCTCGTTGGCCGCTACCTCGATGAGAAGCTCCCCGAAGCTGACCCCTCGCAGCTCGTACCAGAGACAGACGGCGCGACACCTTCGCAGGAAGCATGGTTCACGCTGCGTGCCGCCGCTGCGCTGCGCGACGATCTGCCAGAACCTGTGGCGACCGTGCTCACCGACATCGAGTTGCCGACGCTCCTTGCCCTCGCGGTCATGGAAGAGTCAGGCGTCGCCGTCTCGCACGAAGTGCTCTCGACGTTCTCGGGCGAACTCGCCAGCCGCACTGAAGGTCTCGCGACCGAAGCGTTCGCGCTCGTCGGCCGCGAGTTCAACCTTGGCTCGCCGAAGCAGTTGCAAGAGGTGCTATTCGAAGACCTGCAGCTGCCCAAGACTCGTAAGACCAAGACCGGCTACTCGACGGATGCCGCCGTGCTTGCTGATCTGCAGGAAACGAACCCGCATCCTTTCCTCAATCTGTTGCTGCAGCACCGCGAAGCGACCAAGCTGCGACAGATCATCGAGTCGCTCGACACCGCGATCCGCGATGACCACCGGGTCCACACGACGTATGTCCAGACGGGCAGCCAGACCGGGCGTCTTTCCAGCACCGACCCGAACCTGCAGAACATTCCCGTTCGTACTGAAGAGTCCCGTCGTATCCGCAGCGCGTTCCAAGTGGGCGAAGGTTACGAGACGCTGCTCACCGCCGACTACTCGCAGATCGAGATGCGCATCATGGCGCACCTCTCCGGTGATGAGGGCTTGATCGAAGCCTTCAACTCCGGCGAAGATCTGCACCGGTTCGTCGGCGCGAAGGTGTTCGGCGTTGAGCCGGCCGAGGTCACCTCCGCGATGCGCACCAAGGTCAAGGCGATGTCTTATGGGCTGGTATATGGTCTGAGCGCCTTCGGACTTTCGAAGCAGCTGCGCATCGAACAGTCCGAGGCCAAGAGGCTGATGCTGGAGTACTTCGCCCGTTTCGGCGCTGTGCGCGACTATCTGCGTGCATCTGTCGTGAAGGCGAAAGAAGACGGCTACACCGAGACGATCTTCGG
This sequence comes from Microbacterium sp. Y355, assembly GCF_059445345.1. Taxonomy (NCBI): domain Bacteria; kingdom Bacillati; phylum Actinomycetota; class Actinomycetes; order Micrococcales; family Microbacteriaceae; genus Microbacterium; species Microbacterium sp. Y355. The sequence continues at coordinate 671,875 of NZ_JCAIUD010000001.1, forward strand.
CCGACGGCGCCCGTTCCCCGACCTCAACAGCCCGAACCGCGTTCTGCGCGAGAACGCGGAACGCGCCGCGCTGAACGCGCCTATCCAGGGCAGCGCCGCTGACATCATGAAGATCGCGCTGAACCACATCCACGGCGATCTGCGCGAAGCGGATCTGCGCTCCCGTGTGCTGCTTCAGATTCACGATGAGCTCGTTGTCGAAGTCGCACCGGGGGAGTGGGATCAGGCCGAGAAGATCGTCCGCACACGTATGGCGGATGCCGCCGAGCTATCGGTGCCGCTTGACGTGGAAGTCGGCCGCGGACGTGATTGGAACGAGGCGGCACACTAAGCGCTCGGATGCACGTGCGGCGCTACGCTGAGGGGATGACGACTACCCCTCGCACCCCCACCGCGATCGACAAGGTCGCAGAAGAGTGGGTCGACACGCTCTCTGTTCTAGCGCCCACGCTCGGCACGTACATTGGCCGCAATGAGGCGAACGATCGCTATGGCGATCTCAGCCCGGACGGACAGCAGCAGTACGCCGCCGAAGTGCAGAAGACACTCAATGCGCTCCAGGCCACGGCACCCGTCGACGCCGTAGACGAGGTCACCAAGGCCGATCTGGGCAGCGAACTGAAGCTCGCGCTGGAGTACCAGGAGGCGCGGTGGCATCTGCGCGACATCAACGTCATCGAATCTGCCGTGCAAGACATCCGGCAGGTGTACGACCTCATGCCGACGTCGACGGTTGACGACTGGTCAGTGATCGCTAAGCGCCTCTCCGCCGTCCCCGATGCGCTGCGTGGCTACACCGCGACGTTGAGGGAAGGCATCAGTCAGGGCGTTGTGCCCGCGCGGCGCCAGGTCGCTGAGGTCGCCGACCAGATCGTCCGGTACACCGCGGACGACGGATTCTTTGCCTCTTTCGTCGCTGGAGCGGCACTCGACGAGGGCGAGCTTCCGGCATCCCTCGCACGTGACCTGGCCAACAACTCGAACGCTGCCAGGGTCGCCTATGACGAGCTGCGCAATTTCCTCACCGGAACGCTCGCACCGGCAGCATCCGATGTCGACGCCGTCGGCCGTGACCTCTACGCCCTGAACTCCCGACGGTTCCTCGGTGCTGAGATCGACCTCGATGAGACGTACGAATGGGGTCGCGAGGAACTCGCGCGCATGGTCGCTGAGCAGACCGCGATCGCGAATGAGATCCTTCCCGGCTCGACCGTCGAAGAGGCCGTCGCGCACCTCGAGGCAGACCCTTCACGCAAGTTGCACGGCACCGCAGAACTGCAGCGCTGGATGCAGGAGACCAGCGACCGTGCGGTTGCTGAACTCGGCGCCACGCACTTCGACATTCCCGAGCAGATTCGCACGCTGGAATGCATGATCGCCCCCACGCAAGAGGGCGGCATCTACTACACCGGCCCGACCGACGACTTCTCACGTCCTGGACGTATGTGGTGGTCGGTGCCAGAGGGTGTCACAGAGTTCGACACCTGGCGCGAGCTCACCACGGTCTACCACGAGGGCATTCCCGGTCATCACTTGCAGATCGGTCAGGCGGTGTACAACCGTGCCGAGCTGAACTCCTGGCGCCGTCTGCTCGCTGGCACCTCCGGTCACGCTGAGGGCTGGGCCCTCTATGCCGAGCGTCTCATGCAGCAGCTCGGCTACCTCGATGACCCGGCCGACCGCCTCGGCATGCTCGACGGCCAGCGCATGCGCGCCGCACGAGTGGTTCTCGATATCGGCGTGCACCTCGGAAAGCCACGCCTCGACGGCACCGGCGTCTGGGACGCCGACTATGCGCTCGACTTCATGCGTCAAAACGTCAACATGTCGGATGAGTTCGTCCAGTTCGAGGTCAACCGCTATCTCGGCTGGCCAGGTCAGGCCCCGTCCTACAAGGTCGGTCAACGCATCTGGGAACGAGTCCGCGACGACTACCAGTTGCAGCAGGGCGACGCCTTCGACATCAAACAATTCCACAAGCGCGCGCTCGATCTCGGCGGCGTCGGACTCGACACGCTGCGCACAGCACTCCTGACGAAGTAGGACACATGGATATCGAGTTCGGACTCGACACCTTCGGCGACATCACGAAGGATGTCGCGGGCAATCTGATGCCTGCATCCCAGACAATTCGCCACATCGTCGAACAGGCAGAGCTGGCAGACTCCGTCGGGATCGACTTCTTCGGGGTCGGGGAACATCACCGTGTCGAATTCGCGGTGTCCGCGCCCGAGATGGTGCTGGCAGCGATCGCGTCACGCACCAACCGTATCCGGCTCGGTACCGCCGTCACAGTGCTCTCGTCTGATGATCCAGTGCGGGTGTACGAGCGCTTCGCGACGTTGGATGCTGTTTCCAACGGCCGTGCCGAGGTCGTGTTGGGTCGCGGCTCTTTCACCGAGTCGTTCCCGTTGTTCGGCTACGATCTGCGTGATTATGAAGCGCTTTTCGAGGAGAAGCTGGAGCTGTTCGTCGAGCTGCTCAAGGAAAAGCCCGTCACGTGGTCAGGCACGATGCGGCCAGCACTGGAGAATGCCGAGGTGTTCCCGAAGACCGAGAACGGGCTGCGCACCTGGGTTGGCGTCGGCGGAAGCCCAGAGTCAGTGGTGCGGGTCGCACGGCACGGACTCGGACTCATGCTCGCAATCATCGGCGGACCCGCTGTACGGTTCAAGCCTTTCGTAGAGCTCTATCACCGCTCGATCGCCACGTTCGGGACGCCGGAGCATCCGATCGCCGTGCACTCACCCGGCCATATTGCCTCCACCGATGAGGAAGCCTGGGATGCCGCATACTCGGGGTTCGAAGCGATGAACAACACAATCGGGAAAGAGCGTGGCTGGCCTGTGTACAGTCGTGCGCGATTCCAGAATGATGTCGGACCAGCGGGCGCAATCTACTCCGGCTCTCCAGAGCGTGTGGCGCAGAAGATCGCTGAGACCGTACGCACTCTGGGTATCGGCCGGTTCGATCTGAAGTACGCAACCGGAACGCTGGGGCATGAGCAGATGATGCGCAGCATCGAGCTGTATGGCACTGAGGTGATTCCGCGCGTGAGGGAGCTGCTCTCATGACGAACACGGTGCCGAGCAGGTCATCTCTAGCCGCACGCCTCGATGATCTGCCCTTCACACGCCGACACGCGCGCGTGCTCACCGGCTCCGGTCTGGGCTGGGCCCTAGACGCGATGGATGTCGGGCTCATCTCCTTCATCCTGGCGGCGCTGGCTCAACAGTGGGATCTGACCAAGGCAGAGAGCGGATGGATCGCCTCAGTCGGCTTCATCGGAATGGCGCTCGGCGCAAGCCTCGGCGGACTGCTCGCAGACCGTTTTGGTAGGCGGCAAGTGTTCGCGGTGACTCTGTTGATCTACGGGCTCGCCACGGGTGCGAGCGCGCTGGCCGGGGGTGTCGCGATCCTGCTGGTGCTGCGGTTCTTTGTCGGTCTCGGACTGGGGGCAGAGCTTCCGGTCGCGTCGACGTATGTCAGCGAGTTTGCGCCGGCACGCATCCGCGGTCGCCTCATTGTCATCCTCGAAGCGTTCTGGGCCGTCGGCTGGACGGCGGCGGCGCTCATCGGCTACTTCGTGATCCCGGCATCCGACGATGGTTGGCGGTGGGCATTCGCTCTCGGCGCGGTACCAGCGGTGTACGCACTCATCGTACGTTGGGGGCTGCCCGAGTCACCTCGTTGGCTCGCCTCTCGCGGGCGCATTGCGGAAGCCGAACGAATTGTCGCGAGCTTTGAAGCGGATGCGGGGATTGTCAGCGGCGACGCGATCCGGAAGGAGCCGGCGTCTCGAGCGATCGCGGTCACCACGGCGGCACGCCTGCGCGCGCTGTGGTCAACCGAGTTTAGGTTGCGTACCCTGTGCATCTGGCTGGTCTGGTTCTGCGTGAACTTCGCCTACTACGGAGCATTCATCTGGATACCGAGCATTCTGGTTGATGCCGGGTACGATCTGGTGCGTTCGTTCGGCTTCACGCTGGTGATCACCCTCGCCCAACTTCCCGGCTATGCCGTTGCCGCCTGGCTGATCGAAGTTTGGGGAAGACGGCTGACTCTCTCGGTCTTCCTGGTGGGTTCGGCAGTATCCGCGGTGCTGTTCGGCACTGCCAGCGGCGATGCTGCGATCATCGGTTCCGGTATGGCGCTGTCGTTCTTCAATCTCGGCGCGTGGGGCGCGCTATACGCGGTAACACCCGAGATTTACCCCACATCGTTGCGCGCGACCGGCTCTGGATGGGCCGCCGGTGTCGGCCGAATCGCGTCGATCATCGCTCCGCTGTTGGTTCCGGTGCTGCTCGCAGCAGGGGGAGCGCCCCTGCTGTTCGTCATATTCGCGGTCTTCTTTGTTATTGCGGCTGCTGCTGCCTGGGGTCTCGTGGATAGACGTGGTCAGGCACTCGATGACCGATGAGCTTCTGGGCCCAGGGCGGGCATAGGCTGGGGCAGTGACAGGTGTGAGATTCGTGGCGATCGGAGACTCGTTCACTGAGGGCGTCGGCGATGAGTTGCCCGACGGTCGAGTGCGTGGGTGGGCCGACATTGCTGCACAGGGATGGGCGAATGCTGCCGGGCATCCGATCCAGTACGCGAACTTCGCGATTCGCGGAAAGCTGGCATGGCCCATCATTCAGGAACAGCTCGAGCCCGCGCTCGCCCTGAATCCGACGCACCTTTCGTTCAACGGGGGTGGCAACGACATGCTGCGCCCGCGGACCGATATGGAGCACATTGCGGATACGTTTTCGCGTGTGCTGAGACGGTGCGATGAGCAGGGCGTCACACTCATCATGCTGTCGGGTGCGAATCCGGCCGGGCAGCTGCCGATGGGATCGCTCATTCAGCGCCGGGGCGACGAACTGTCGGCCGCGGTGTTGCGGCGAGTCGTGAATCGTCCCGATGTCATTCGCGCGCTCAACTGGCCCGACCGCGAGTTGTCGTCGCGGGAGTACTGGTCAGAGGACCGGCTGCACATGAACACCGCCGGACACCACCGGGTCGCCGCTCGCGTGCTGCACGGTCTGGGCTATGAGCCGCCATCGGAATGGTGGGCTCCTCAACACACCGCGATCGGCGGACCGTCGGGAATGGCTTATTATCGCCAGCACGTCGGGCCATGGGTCAAGCGTCGCCTGACTCGCACTTCATCCGGTGACGGCCTCACGGCCAAGTATCCGATCTGGACAGAGCGAGTGCCTCAGTGAGCCGCCTGAGGGGGCGCCGCATTCCACGGCGTTCCGTGCAGCTGATGGTTGGGCTGTTTCTCTACGGCATGGGTATCGCGTTCATGGTGCGCGGCGAGATCGGGGCTGCTCCGTGGGATGTGCTGTCGCAGGGCATCGCTCGCCACGTGCCGCTGAGTTTCGGTGTCATCACCATCCTGATCAGCATCGTCGTGCTCTTGCTCTGGCTACCTCTACGCCAGAGATTCGGGGTCGGTACGTTGCTGAACGCGCTACTCGTGGGGCCCTCCGCAGACATCGGTCTCTTCCTGATTCCAGTAGGACAGCCGCTGTGGTTGCGCGTCGGGTTCTTCGTGATCGGGCTGCTGGTACTCGCTGTCGCAACCGGACTTTACATCGGCGCGCACTTCGGTCCTGGTCCTCGTGACGGGCTGATGACCGGACTACACGCCCGCACGGGCTGGCCCATCTGGATGGTTCGGACCGGCCTCGAGATCATCGTCGTGGTCATCGGCTGGGCGCTTGGCGGAAACGTGGGCATCGGTACGCTCGCGTTCGCGCTGCTCGTTGGGCCGCTGTGCCAGTACTTCATGCGGATCTTCGCCGTGCGGATCGAGGAGCGTCCGCAGGAGGATGTCTCAGCGTGAACGATTTCGAGATGTCCCGCATCCCTGCTGGTTCCGTCACGTTGCACGATGCACGGCGGAAGACGCAGCGGACGGTGACGCTGGAGTCCTTCGAGATCGGTTCGTTCGCCGTCACAGAAGAGCAGATGGCCGAGGTCTTGGGCATCGCCTCTCGGCATCCTCGCCGTCCGGCGATTGACCTGAGCTGGCTACGTGCAGTGCGGTTCTGCAACGCGGCATCAGAATGGGAGGGGCTGGACCCCGCCTACACATTCGACGGTGAAGTCGTCACCTGGCACGTCGACAGCGACGGCTACCGCCTTCCCACCGAAGCTGAGTGGGAGTACGCCTGCCGCGCTGGTTCGACCACGCCACACTATGGCCTGCTCACCGATATCGCCTGGACTGCGGCAGACGGCGTGCGCACACCGCAGAATGTGGGCGGCAAACTTCCGAACCTGAACGGCATGTTCGACACCCTCGGCAATGTCTGGGAGTGGTGCTGGGATCTGCTGGATCCTGCGCGATATGACGAGTATCGCGTGTTCCGTGGCGGCGGATACGCGGATGACGCGTGGAATGTGCGCGCATCGGTCAGACGCGGGGGAGCGCCACGCATGCACCACGAGGATGTGGGGCTACGGCTCGCCCGTGGTGGGTTCGATGCAGTGGATGCCGCACAGGGCTGGTCGGCTGCAACGGACTTTGAACGAGCAACCGTGGAAGGGGCGCTGCCGTCAGGGTGGACACCTCGCGGACGCTGAATGTCAACCCGTTGTCCAGATTCTTTCGTCCTGTCATGCTCAGATGATCATCGGGCAACGCCCGCTGGAAGGTGTCGATGATCGGCACCGGGAGGGATTGCTATGAGTATTGGTACCGGAATAGTCCTGTTTGTCCTCGGCGCCATCCTCGCCTTCGCAGTGAATGTGGAAGTCGACTGGGTGAATCTTGATCTCGTCGGCTACATTCTCATGGGGGCAGGGGCACTCGTCTTCGTGATCGGTCTGATCTTGCTGGCGCGCCGTCGGAAGACGAATACCGTCACACACACGTCGATCGATCCGAACTCAGGGCAGCAGACGACGCGGGGAACGACATCTTCGACGGACGACACCGCAGCGCTCTGAGCGCGCGGGGTCAGAGCATCGAGCGTCTGAGTTCGTTCAACGCGTCTTCGACGATATCCGCGATCAGCTCGGGGCCAGAGATATACGGCGAGTGATCAGTCGCGATCTCAAGGCTTCGAGTACAGCGACGTGCCTGTCGGCAACCAGGGAACCACGGTGCAGATCAGGGGCTCGCACGTCATGCCCGCGCGAGCGAAGCACATCGGCGAGCATCGCCATGTGTTCACCCTGATGCCAGAGACCGTGCACCAGGACGATGTCACTCATCGCTTTCGCCGCTCGGGGTCAAGGCCGATGCGGATGCGGGTGCGCTTTCGTTCAATGATGATGAATGTGGTGCCGATCAACCACAGCGGCACCTGCATCAAGAAGGCGACCCGGAATGCGTCCAGCGAGTAGGTATCCGGCGTACCGGCTCCCTGAAGATCGAGCATGAGGCCGATGAGGAAGATCGCGATGAGGGCTGCGATGAAACCGCCGGCATTCGTTACGCCGGTCGCTGTGCTCAGCCGGTGCGATGGGTTGTGGGTGCGTGCATGGTCGAACGCGATCATCGAAGCCGGGCCTCCCGTCGCGAGGGCGATTGCAAGCATATAGAGAAGCCATGTCGGCGCGGGGCCGGGGAGCGCAAGGATGATTAGCCAGGCGATGAACTGGATGGCGATTGCGGGGAGTACGAGCGCAACCGTGCGCTGATTCGGGTTGCGTTGCGACAACGTTCCGATGATCGGCCCAAGAATCATGCCCGCAACGACATATACAGAGACGAGTGTCGCAGCATGCGCGGTTGACAGCCCCTGGCCGGCGGTAAGGAACGGTATGCCCCAGAGCAGCACGAAAGCAGTTCCCGCGAACGGGGTGGTGAAGTGCGACCAGAACGCCAGCCGCGTGCCTGGATGGGCCCAGGCCGCGCGGATGCCGACGCCGGTATCGATCGCAGATGTGACGACACGAATGACACCAGTGTCTGTGTTCACTGACACATCCGCGGTGCGCTCAGGCGGATGGTTTCGGATGATAAGGAAGACGAGAACGGCGAAAAGGATCCCGAGCCCAGCGATGCTGCCGAATGTGATCGTCCAGCTTGTCGCGTGCAACAGTGCGGCGAGCGGAATCAGCGCGATTAGCTGACCTGTCTGCCCGATAATTCCCGTGAACTGCACCATCACGGGGCCTCGTTGGGCGGGAAACCAGGTCGCCACGAGACGCAACACCGCGGGGAAGACAGCGGCATCACCTGCGCCGAGAAGAATACGGGCGAGGATTGCGACGCCAATACTGGGGGAGATCGCCATGACGAGCTGTCCTGCAGCCATCAGAACCATACCGATCGTGATGATCGGCCGCGCACCGTATTTGTCCAGAAAAACGCCGATCGGGATCTGCATTCCGCCGTAGACGGCGAGTTGGACGACGGCAAACAACGACAGCGTTGAAGCGTCTGCTTGGAAGCGCTCCGCAGCATCCACACCGACGGCGCCGAGCGAGGTGCGGTTGGTGATTGCGAGTACGTATGCGGCGACGCCGACTGACCAGATCAACCATGCCCGCCATCCCGGTGTAGAGAGGGGAGAGTGGGAAACGGAAGTCACGTCTCTACGCTACTCCTGGCCGGTGCCCCTCTCCGTCGCCCCGGGCGGGAGCCGGTCAGCGCAGGCGTCGCCCGAGGACACAGAATGTGGGGGAATTGTTTATGTGCGCGTCGGTGACGATCTCCGCCCATCCCTGAGCTGCATAGAACTTCCGCGCGGGAAGAGCTGCCGAGTCGCATCCGAGCACTGCGGTGTCATAGGGCAGATTTTTCAGCACAGCGTCCATGAGCGTGCGTGCCAGTCCACTGCGTCGCTGGGCGGGAGACACGGCAAGTTCGACGACCGCGAAGCACTCGTCTCGCAGCCACGTGACCCGCTCGTCGGGAGTGAGGAGTTCGACGATGTGGTCGCGCCACCAATCGCCAGCGGCAATTCCCGTACCCATTACAAGGCCAGTGAGCTCGACGCCCTCCCAGGCAAGGATGAGGCGGAAATGCGGCTTAGTCGCGCCGTAACGGTGCACGCGTTCGATGAAGCTGGTTCGGCTCGCTTCGACGTCGTCATCGTATGGAGGCTCTGTGAACGTCCGCGCGTAAAGCTGCGCAGCAGACTCGAGTTGCGCGTTGCTCCCGTCCCATCCAGCGATGCGTTGGCCGGTCATGCGAGGTCCTGGCGAACCAGCGAATGGATCACGAGGTCGGTGCGGCCCGCGTCTGTGAAGCCGGCGTTGCGCGCCGTTCCTTCGCGGGTGAAACCTGCGCGTTCCGCGACCCGCTGCGAAGCAACGTTGTCGGGGGAGATCCGCACCTCGATGCGCTGAAACTCCAAAGCGCTGAGCAACCACGTCGCAAGGGTCCGAACGGCGGCGGTCATAACCCCTTGACCTCGATGCGCTGGCGCCGTCCAATAGCTGAGCTCCAGCGTCTGTGCGCGCCAATCGACCCGTTTTGCGTCAAGGCTTCCGAGCAGGTCGTTATTGCTGCGAATAGCGACCACAAGCCCGCGACCGGATGCGCGCAACTCCTCCGATGTGTGGGTGCACCAGGCCTCCGCGATCTCCTTCGTGTAGGGATCGGGGAGTGGTAGCCACCGCCTGACCTCCGGGTCGCGGAAGCACTCGACCAGTGCATCCGCGTCCGATGAGATGAGGGAAGTCAGACTCACGCCGGGTTTCACCACAAGATCAGGATTGCGAAAAGAGGGCACTGACACATCCTCGCGCAATGATGCTGTTCCGGAAAGCTGAGTGTTGCTCCGCTCAGGCTGCGCGCGCGATCACGAGCAGGTACTCCCAGTTCATCACTCCGTCGTTGAGATGGCGCTCTGCGAGTGCGACGAGTGCGGTATCAAGCGCTGCCAGCCGCGCCGAGTCTTCTGCGACTGACCGGTAGGCTGCGGCGGTCGGACCATAGAAGTCACGGAAGAAGTCACGGAATTCCTCTGCCGTAGCGAATCGATCGACTTCCAGCTGCCGTCGCTCCGGCGCGAGGTCTGTCACTGTGTCTTTCAACAGATCTCGTACGTGTCCTTCGTCGCCCCAGAGAGGAGGCGGCTGAACTCCTGGAGGAGGAGCGGGCATGAACGGTCTCATAGTCGCGAACAGCTGGCCAACGAAGCCCTCAGACGTCCAGTTGATCAGAGCCAACCGTCCAGACGGTCGAAGCACGCGTGTCAGCTCGTTTGCCGCCAGATCATGGTGCGGAGCGAACATGACACCCACGCAGGAGAGCACGACGTCGAAAGAGTCGTCGGCATAGGGGAGCGCTTCGGCATCCGCCTCGTCGAACGTGAGATCGACGCCCTTCGCCGCAGCGTCGTGACGAGCGATCTCGAGTAGTTCAGGTGTCAGGTCGCTGGCCACGACGGATGCCCCCGTGCGCGCGGCCTGGATGGCAGCGTTGCCCGTTCCGGCGGCAACGTCGAGCACGCGGTCTCCGGACTCGATCTGCGCCGCGGCCACGAGCACGCGCCCGAGCTCGGGTATCACTTCTCTGGCCACGGCGGCGTAGTCTCCGAGGGCCCAGACCGCCCTGTGCTTCGCCTTCAGGGCACGATCTGCTTCGGCCTGGGGGTTTCTCGTTGTGGTGTCCATGATGTCCTCCTTGTTGTGACTCTCCTCACGCTACGAGCGGCATTGAAACAGCTCTAGTATCGGATCTGTACCAGGTCTATCGTTTGTTTCGTGGGAGCCCCGTACTACCAGTTTTGCCCCGTCGCCAAGGCGATGGAGCTGTTGGACGAGCGCTGGACGATGCTCCTGTTGCGCGAACTCCTGCTCGGCACGGAGCACTTCAACGATCTGCGTCGCGGGCTCCCGCGGATGTCGCCGACGCTGCTTTCACACCGTCTGGATCAGCTGCAGCGGGCCGGCCTCATCGACAGGGTCCGCCAGGGAATCGACGTTCGCTATGTGCTGACGCAAGCAGGGTTTGAGCTGCGACCCGTCGTCGAACAGCTCTCCATGTGGGGCATCCGGTGGATCGGTGAACTCGGCGACGCCGATCTCGACCCGAAACTGCTGCTCTGGGACATGCACCGCAACATCGACCATATGACCGTGCCTGCTGCGCGCACCGTCATTGCGTTGCAGTTTCCCGACGCACACCCGGCGCAACGGCGGTGGTGGCTCGTCATCCAAGACGGCGATGCCGATGTCTGCGATGCGGACCCAGGCTATGACGTGAGCGTCGAAGTGCGATGTTCGTTGCGTGAGCTGACGCGATTCTGGCGTGGTGACATCGAATGGACGACGCTTCTGCTGACCGGTGATGCCACGACGATCGGGCCGAGCCATCTCCAACAGGCGTTGCCCTCATGGTTCACCCGACCGGCATACGCGGGTGTACCGCGTGTGTTGGCCGCGGGACCCGGGTGAGTGAGCAGTACCCACACCGCGTCGCGTCGCGTCCTAGACTGTCCGGATGTCTGACAATCCGACGGTCGCGCCGCGGGTTCGCGCTGTGGCGGTGGTGTTGGCAGGCGAGACAGCTCTGGTGATCCGACGGTTGCGTGCAGGTCAGGAGTATTGGGTGCTTCCCGGCGGCGGCGTAGAACCCGGCGAATCTGCGGAGGATGCCTGCATTCGCGAACTCGCCGAGGAGACCGGGCTGATCGGCACGATCCGCCGGCAACTTGCTGTTTCGGCCGACGATGCGTACTACGACGTGGATGCCGCGGGCGCTCTGAATCTGGGCGGACCCGAATTTAACAGGCAGACCGAGGACAACCTGTATGAGCCAAAGTGGATGGCTGTCGATGAACTGCTCGGGGGAAAGCTTGTTCCGGCGGCCGCGCGCGAAGCGTTGAGTTCAGTGCTCGGCCTCCACACTCGGCGATGATCCGTGGTGGTCGCAGCAACTTGATCACCTCATGTCGGTCCCTCATGTCATGCTCGGCAGATGAGTGACATCCAGCTCCGCCGGTGGGCAGATCACGACGCTGATTTGCTCCGCCGAGGCAATACTCCAGCGATGACGTTGCATCTTGGCGGCCCTGAGACAGAAGCGCAATTGGTCTCACGTCACGAGCGCTATCTGCGTGTCTGGGAGACAGGTGAGGGGCGTGCGTTCGTGATTGTCGACGGCACTGAGCTCATGGGCGTCATCTGCTATTGGAAGATGACCTGGCGCGATCAAGATGCCTTTGAAGCAGGCTGGTTCGTTGTTCCGGAGGCACAGGGGAGGGGAGTGGCATCCGCCGCGCTCGGCCTCCTGCTCGACGATGCCCGAGCGCACCCAGAAGGTCGGCGGATGCTGACGGCATTCCCCGATGAGGGGAACGTGCCGTCGAACGCAGTCTGTCGGAAGGCGGGATTCACACTCGCGGGTCAGACAGCCGGGATGTTCCGCGGAGCTGAGCTCATGATGAACGAATGGGTCTTCGACCTGACCGCGTGAATGCACGATGATGGCCAGCGCCCCTACGTGCTGGCCATCATCCTTCACATTTGGGGGAAGCGAGCTTTCACGCTGCGGGAAGCCAGTTCCTCGCAGCGACCACGAGTGCCGTCACCCCGAGGGTGAGCGTCGGTTCGATCACAGGAGCATAATGCGGCGAGTGATTGGAGGGGATCGTGAGCATTGCGGGATCGTCCATGCCGCCTGTCGTGAACAACGACGGGTCTGTTCCGCCAAGCAGCCAAAACGAAAGCGGTGCACCGGAACTGGATGCCAAGACGCCGACATCTTCGCTACCGGCACCGGCGCCTGGGTCGATGATGTTGTCAGCGCCGAGCCAGTCGCGGAAGGCATCGAGCGTCCTGCCCAGCGCGGTGGCGTCGTTGATCACCACGGGGAAGCGTTCGATTGGCGTGATCGTCGGGGCGGCTGGTGCGCCGGCCGTTTTCGCCTCACCATCCGCGATCCGTGCCACCGAATCGAGGATGTGCTGGCGAACCGTGGGATCGTAGCTGCGGATGTTCAGCTGCAATTCGGCTTGATTGGGGATTACGTTCGCGGCATCACCGGAGTGGAATGAGCCCACTGTGAGCACGGCGAGGTCCGTGCTCGCTAGCTCGCGCGAGACGATGGTTTGCAGTCGCAAGACCGTCGCCGAGGCCATGACGATCGGGTCGATCGAATTCTGCGGCATGGAGCCATGGGCGCCTTTGCCAACCAGCTGTACCCGCAGCGAATCAGAACCCGCATAGGCGGCGCCCGCGTGCGCGGCGATTTTCCCGGCGGGGAGAGGAGCGACATGCTGGCCGAGGATGACGTCCGGAGTGGGGAATCGGTCAAATAGTCCGTCGTCGACCATCGCCTGAGCGCCGGCGCCAAGTTCCTCCGCGGGCTGGAACACGAGCATCAACGTGCCCGACCAGCTGGAGCGGTCGCCAGCGAGCGTGGCTGCCGCACCCACCAGGCATGTCGTGTGCACATCGTGACCGCACATGTGTCCGACGCCAACGGTCTTGCCGTTGTCATCCGTTGCAGTTGCAGTACTCGCGTAGGGGAGGCCGGTCTCCTCCGTGATGGGCAGCGCATCCATGTCCGCGCGTAAGAGCGCCGTAGGGCCGTCCCCGTTGCGAAGTATCGCGACCACACCGGTCTTGCCGACCCCCGTGGTTACTTCGAATCCGAGGCCCGTCAAACGCTCGGCCACGGCCGAGGAAGTGCGCAGTTCTTGGAAGCCCAGCTCCGGGTGCGCATGAAGGTCCTTGTAGAAGGCGATGAGGCTCGGGTCGACCACGATGCCATCAGCATTCGATCTTCCAATGTGGCTGTTCATAAGATCTCCTTAATGGGTCTTGAGCGGCCAGCCAAACATCTTCCGTGGCGATGCGACAGGGCCTTGCGGTCGCACGCTGCCTCCTCTACATTCGCCCACATGATGGCCGTCAGGTCAGATCGGACGATGGGCGATTGCGATCAGATGCAGGCTCTGATCGCGGATGCCGGGAATCGAGGAGGCGGCGCGTGCAATGATCAGGGCCGCGTTGCGAAGTTCGTCATCAGCTTCCCCGACCACCTCCAGGAACGCTCCCGCTGGCCCCTCAACTCCGACAACTTCGCTAACTTTAAACCCGACAGCATCAATCTCCTCGTGCAGTTCTTCCGCGGTATGGAAGTGCCCGGCCGGGAATCTCAGCCGCGGGCTAGGAACTCCCTCGACCACCAGCGCAGCCCAGTCATCTGGCATCCGTGCAGGAGCCGTCTGAGTCAGCGACAAGCTTCCGAACGCAACATATCGCGATAGTGCCGCGGCGATCAGCACGCCACCGGGCTTGATCACGCGGGAGGCTTCAGTGAGTGCCAGGCGGCGGTCCGAGGCCGAGTACAGGTGATATAGCGGTCCGAGCAGAAGTGCTGCGTCGAACGTTCCGCTAGAAAATGGCAAGTCACGCGCATCTCCTAGATGCGCTTTGAGACCAGCGGCTCGCGCGGTATCCACATGTCGTTGTACCGGATCGATCAGCTCGACGTCGTATCCGTCAACTTGGAGCGCCTTCGCGTGCACGCCCGAACCGCCGCCGATGTCGATCACACGACCGGCTGGCGCGTGATCGCGAATCAGCTCCTGAGTGCGCTGAAACTCAAGTGGCCCTTGCGCTGAGCGCGTCGTGAGCCTGGCGTTCTCGTCAAAGATCTCGTCGTAGTACGTCTGGATCCGGGCGTCGATGTCGCTCTGAGCGCGTGTGGGCATACGGGGATGGTACCGATACCGTCACTGCGGCTGTCCTCGTCACGAGCCGTGTTTCGAGATCGAACGTGGTGCACGGTGCTGACCGAGGTCCTGCAGAATGATCGACACGAGATTGTCGGCTGTTACTTCCGGGCCAACTCGATGCTCGTCGTACCAGGGGAGCGGTTGCCACCCGTCGTGCCACTCACGGATCTTCTCCTCGCTGATAACGCTCCCGAGTGGTCGGTCGGCGTGGCGTCGAAGTGTCTCCTCGAGACCGACATCGAACTGGTAGATACGTGTCAGGCCCCGGTGGTCGCGGTGCAGACGCTCAAACGGTTCTGCGTAGTCGCGCAGGTTGAAGATTCCGTCCAGGATGACGTCGTACCCGAGATCGAGGGCCTGCCGCGCTGCGCCGACGATCAGGATGCTCGCGTCCTGCGAGCGTTGACGACGGTCTGTGTCGTGCAGTAACTCGCGTCGCACGTAGTCTTGATGAATCAGCGCGACCCGCGAACCGAGCTTCGGTCGCAGCGCGGTCGCCGTCGTCGTTTTTCCCGAGGCAGAGTCCCCTCGGATGATCACGAGACGCGTTGATGCGCTGCCGATGCGAGCCATCGCCCCATTGTCGCAGTTGCGACGAAGAGTACCAGGCGCGTGTCGCATCAAATCTATTCGTGATGGCTGCTGTCGGGATCGTCCCATGCAGCCGATCTGATTGCGGACATTCCCAAGTAGGCTCGGGCCCATGTCCACGCCAACAGATTTGCTCCGCTATCTGTACCCGGATGGCCGACCTCAGGCAGCGTTGCCGATGTATGTCGTTGAGCAGGAAGATGACCTCCTCGTTGGATGGCTACCGACTGAATCCGAGATCTCGTACTGGTCGACATCTGAGGGAGCTGACCCTCGCACGGTTCCCCTTAGCGGGAGGTTCAAACAGTTGCTCACCACAGTGCGACGTACATGGAGCGGCGGTGGCGTGCTTCGCGTGATTCCATTTGACGAATACTGGCAGGTTCTACATTTCTGGAATCCTGACTCCGGGGAATTCTTAGGCTGGTACGTCAACCTCGAATCAAAGAAGACTCGCAGCGAAGCATCCATCGACGCCGTCGACTGGCATCTCGACCTCGTCATCTCTCCGTCGATGACGGTCACGTGAAAAGACGAAGATGAGGCGGCGGCAGCGGTAGACACTCCATACCTCCGAGCGGAAGACCTGCAGTTGGCTCGAGAGGTCGGCGAAGCAATTGCTGCCAACCCGCAACGTCTTCTCGATCGAATTGGCGACTGGCGAGGCTTCCGTCCCTCGACCGACTGGACGGCGCTCAAACTTCCGAGCGTGTAGCGGAGAACGAGCAGTTTGCCGCGTGCTCGCCCCAGTCCCCAGCGGGTACTCGTGTCCTGCTTGTCGACAGCTCCGCATTCAGCCCTCGTGCGTGGGTAAACCCACGCTGCCGCTGGAGCCCTTCACAGGGGCAGCTCGAGAAGCAGCTCTGAGTTGGCCCACCCGATTCGGCGGTAGAACTCTGCACCCATCACGCTGGAATGTAGGACGATCTTGCTGAGGCCCCGCATACGTCCTTCGTCGACGAGCGCGTTGATGATCGCTCGCCCGACCCCGGTACTTCGCTGCTCCGGGAGGACATAAACGCTTTGAATATCGCCTGAGCGGCGGTCATGCTGATTCGGCGTCGGAAGTCGATCGACGACAGCCAGCCATCCCATCGCGATGACCACGCCGTCTTCGCGTTGCGCAAGTTTACCCACGACACTGCTCGCATGAGCCTCGACCCATGTTGACAGTCCGGAAGCGTAGGTGCCGGGGTCTTCGATTGCGTCCCCACGCTCCTCAGCCCATCGCAATCGCAGAGTCGCGATCGCCGATGAATCATCAGGGGTCGCATTGCGGATGAGCATTTAGCGATTTTACCCAAGGTGGTCAGGCTCGGCCGACGCCACCTGTCACGACACTGCTGGTTCGGATATCAGGCACGAGACGTTCAGCATCACCCGAAGCTTTGAGGTTGATCGAGTTGCGGCCTTCACGGCGTTCGCAGACGATCGGATCCGCCGACGATGGATCCGACTACCAGGCACGGGGCTCGCTATGATCATGACTTCCGTGTCGGCGGGGGAGAGGATGCGAGGAGCACCTTTCGTATGCCCGACGGCCAGTCCGAGGGTCTGCGGAATCGTTCCCGCTACCTAGACATAGTTCTCGACCGCCGCATCGTCTTCGTCTATGAAGCGATAGTCGACGACGTGGTCCGGTGGGCATCGCTAGTGACGGTGGCATTCGCTGATGGCGAAGCCGGAGGAAGCAGCTTGACTTGGACCGAGCAGGTCGCATTTCTCACCCGTACCGGCGACGGCAGCGCCGACCTGCCTCATCTGCGCACCGGAACGATGCTGCGCCTGAATGGCCTTCCCGTCGCCCTCAACGCGGTTCGACCAGAAATGTGACCTGCAAATAGCATCATCCTTGGCGCACGTGATCTAGAGCACAGCGGCCAATATGCTCGCGCGTGCAGCAATGGCTTCAGCATCGACCTGCATGCCGGGCTCGAACGGCAGCTCCATCCGATCCTTACCCTTATCGCGATAGCGCGGGATCACGTGCAGGTGGAAATGGAAGACGGTCTGCCACGCGTCGGTGCCGCAGCAATTGAGCAAATTGACCCCATCAGCACCGAGTTCGGACAGCGCCGCCTTGGCGATGCGCTGGGCAGCCAAAGTGGTGGCAGTCAGATCCTCGGGGGAGATCTCGACAAGGTCGGCACTGTGCCGCTTCGGGATTACCAGCAGGTGACCGTTCGAGCCCGGATCGCTCACACCGGCGATACTAGCGAACCATCAGACGTCTATGAAGTTGCGGACGATCGTCAACAGGGTGCCAATCCTGGAGGTTATCGATTTATGATCTGACATAATGTGCATTATCGGCTTATCCGATGAGACTCATTCAGCGATATTTGCCACCGAAAGACCAGCTTCCAGCCACGGGCCCAATAGTGCGCGATCGCCGCTGGTTGCCAGCGTGTCGACGCCGGCAACGCTAAGCGCGCTGGCGCAATGCACGGCGTCGTAACCGCGAAGACGGAACTCTCGCGCACATGCCGCAGAGCTGAGCATTAACAGTTCGTCCAACTCCACAACGCTGACATCGGCCCACAGCTCATCGAGCAAAGCTCGGGCGTGGTCTGCCGCGGATTGATCGATCCGAGATGCGCGAGCCGCCGATGCGATCGCTGCGGCCACCTCGATATACGTTGCACGCGCTGAAACGAATGTGCGGGCGCTGGCCCACAGATGACGGCATCGGGCGCTCATCGGTTCCTCAAACACGAGCGGGATAAATGCCGACGCATCGAGGTACAAGATCATCGACGCTGCTCGATGACCAGATCACTGATCGTGACGCCGGGCCGCAACTTGATCGGCTCTGGTAGCTTTTTCCGGCCGGATCTGTTGGTCGGCGGTGTCACCCGCCCCTCAGCGATCAACCGCTCCAACGGACTTTCCTGATTGATCGGCACGAGCTTGGCCACCGGCTTACCGTGATCAGTGACGGTGATCTCCTGCCCCTCACGCACAGCCGCAAGGTGCCGACTCAAGCCATCACGCAACTCTCGAACACCAACATCCATGACACACTCCCCCGCTTATGGCGTCTTTACACTAAAAATTATAGCCATAAGCGAAAAAGCATCAAGACCTGGGAAAACTTCAGCTATCGAGCAGCCTCCGCCAATCGCTGCAGTTCCGTCACGTGCGCACGAAAAGCCGTCCGTCCGGCCGCTGTCAGTGCGAGCCAAGTACGCTGACGCCCACCCAGCGACCGCTTGGCGACGGTGAGGTACCCGGCATCCTCGAGCGCCTTCGCATGCTTGGAAAGCACCGAATCGGACACGCCAATCCGCTCCTTGGCGAACGAGAACTCGACATCTTCGACTTGCGCGAGGATGCCACACAGCTGGAGGCGCGCGGGAGCATGAATGACTGAATCGAGGGCGCTCACGGCGCCGGCACCTCTTTGAAATCTCGTCGCCAGACAAGCATCCAGACGAAGCCCAAGGCAGCGACCAGGACCGCTGCGATCGCTCCCATAATCACGCTGACCCAGACTGCGTCGGCCATGAACGAGACGAAGGCCAGGCCCGCGAGAACGACTGCCATCAGCACTACCACCCAGCGCGTCCGCTTCGGCCCGTAGCCAGGTACCCACCAGCCATGCGACTTGCGCCACCATGTCATGAACAACGGCACGCTCAACACAAATGCCAGTGGCAGAATCCAACTCCACGGCGATGAAAGCCCCTGAGAAGCGACGACCATTCCCGCACCAACGCCGAGCGCAAGGTGGTACCAGCCCTCCCCTGGCATCGCCGTTGCGTACCCTGAAGTCGCGGCATCAAGTCCCGCAAGCTCTGCGGATGCGTCGAAGCGTTCGTCGTTTTCCATATTGGAAAGCAATCACTAACTTTCCAATATGGAAAGTGGATTGTCGCGACAGACGCTGTTGTCTCCCTTCACACGTCACGCCCCGACATACTCGGCGAGGTACTCCCCCGTGACCGTCGATTTCGTCGCGACCATGTTTGCCGGCACACCCTCGAACACCACACGACCTCCATCGTGGCCTGCACCAGGGCCGATGTCGATGATCCAGTCGGCATGAGCCATGACTGCTTGATGGTGCTCGATCACGATGACGGTCTTGCCAGCATCCACCAGGCGATCCAGCAGCTCGAGGATCTTGTCTACGTCAGCTAGGTGCAGCCCGGTCGTGGGTTCGTCAAGAACGTAGACGTCGCCCTTATCCCCCATCTGAATCGCAAGCTTCACACGCTGCCGCTCCCCACCGGAGAGCGTCGACAATGGCTGGCCGAGTGACAGGTATCCGAGCCCCACGTCCTCCAGGCGTCCGAGGATCGTGACTACGGCTGGAATCTTGGCCTCGGCGGAAGCGAAGAACTCCCGCGCTTCGGAAACCGAGAGGTCCAGCACCTCAGTGATGTCCTTGCCCGCGAGCTTGTAATCAAGCACGCTCGCCTGGAAGCGCTTACCCCCGCAGTCCTCGCAGGGGGTCTCGATGGTGTCCATGAAACCGAGCTGCGTCACGATGACGCCCGTTCCCTTGCAACTCGGGCATGCACCCTCTGAATTGGCGCTGAACAACGCAGGTTTCACCCCGTTCGCCTTCGCGAACGCTTTCCGAATCGGCTCGAGCATCCCGGTGTACGTCGCGGGGTTACTGCGACGAGACCCCTTGATCGCGCCCTGATCGATGGATACAACACCCTCACGACGCGAAACCGATCCGTGAACGAGAGAACTCTTGCCGGAGCCCGCAACGCCTGTGATCACCGTCAACACGCCAGTCGGGATGTCGACGTCGACGTCCCGCAGATTGTTCTCATTGGCGCCGCGCACTTCGATCGCGCCCGTCTGCCGCCTCACCTCAGGCTTGAGCCTGGCGCGATCATCCAGATGCTCACCGGTGCGCGTACCACTGGCTTTCAGCCCTTCGACTGTCCCCTCGAAGCAGATCTCTCCACCGGCGCTGCCCGCACCGGGCCCGAGGTCCACCACATGGTCACCGATCACAATTGTCTCCGGCTTGTGCTCGACGACGAGCACGGTATTGCCCTTGTCGCGCAGTTGCAGCAACAGCTCATTCATCCGCTGGATATCGTGCGGATGCAGACCGATCGTCGGCTCGTCGAACACGTAGGTGACATCCGTGAGCGAGGACCCGAGGTGTCGCAACATCTTGATGCGCTGAGCCTCTCCCCCAGACAGCGTCCCCGACGGTCGTTCCAGGCTGAGATAGCCGAGCCCAAGGGTGACAAAGGCATTGAGGTTCGCGCTGAGTGAGTCAAGCAGCGGGGCTGCGCCGGGAAGGTCGAGTCCGCGCACCCATGCAGCGAGATCAGTCACCTGCATACGGCACGCATCAGCGATGCTGACACCGTCGATCTTCGATGACCGCGCGCCCTCGGTCAGTCGCGTCCCATCGCAGTCGGGGCACGTCGCGAACGTCGCCACACGCTCCACGAACGCGCGGATGTGGGGCTGCAGGGCATCGAGGTCCTTCGACAGCATCGCCTTCGTGATCTTCGGAATCAACCCTTCGTAGGTCATATTGATGCCGCTGATCTTGACCTTCGTTATCTCGCCGTACAGAAATAGCTGACGCTGCTTCTCGGAGAACTCAGAGATCGGCTTGTCCGCCGGATAGAACCCCGAATGCGAGAAGCCCTTCACCATCCAGCCGTCGGCGGTGTATCCGGGCACCATGATGGCGCCATCATCGAGCGACTTCGATTCATCGACGATCTGCGCCAGGTCGAGATCAGACACCGATCCCCTGCCCTCGCATCTGGGACACATACCGCCGAGGTAGATCGCGTCCTTGACGATCTTTTTCTCTCCACCGGGGCCGGTCATCACGCCGCTGGCCTTCTGCGTAGGAATATTGAAGGAGAAGGCGGTCGGCCCACCGATGTATGGGTCGCCCAACTTGCTGAAGAGGATCCGCAGCATCGCATTGGCATCGGTCACCGTTCCGACGGTCGATCGAGGATTCGCCCCGAGACGCTCCTGATCAACGATGATGGCAGTCGTCAGCCCTTCCAACACATCGACGTCAGGGCGAGGAACCGACGGCATGAACCCCTGCACGAAAGCGCTGTAGGTTTCGTCAATCATGCGACGTGATTCCGCGGCGATCGTGTCAAAGACCAGAGAGCTCTTGCCCGAGCCGGACACTCCGGTGAATACCGTCAGCCGACGTTTTGGAATCTCGACGCTGACATCCTTGAGATTGTTCTCCCGGGCCCCCTGCACACGGATCCAATCGTGAGTGTCTGCGAGATGAGAAGCGTCAGCCATCGTCTTCTTTCGTGTTGATTGGTCAAGCGGCCTGGTTGATACGGAGGAGATTGCCCGCGGGGTCGCGTACGGCGCAGTCTCGTTCGCCATAAGGCTGATCCATCGGTTCCTGCACGACGTCGGCGCCGCGCGCGACGAGTTGGTCGAACAGCCCGTCGAGATCGTCGCTTGCGAGGGTGAGTGCGCCGTAACTGCCCTTGGCGATGAGCTCGAGGATGGTGCGTCGTTCGTCATCGTTCAGCCCGGGATCGGTTGCCGGAGGATGCAGCACGATCGAAGTATCAGGCTGTCCGACGGGACCAACAGTCAGCCAACGGAGCCCGTCATAGCCGACGTCTTTACGCACTTCGAAGCCGAGAGTGTCGCGGTAAAAGTCGAGCGCGGCCTCGGCGTCGGTGTGTGGGAGGAAGGCGTAGTGAATTTTGATGTTCATGATGCCCAGGTTAGGTTCGCGGCGGTCCGTGGCGCTTCTTGATTCCTGATCGGTCTAGTGACCTGCTTGATCTGAAAATTGGGGATGCCTGTGACATCAACCGCGCGCTCGCGATAGACGCTCGGCGGCACTCCAACGAGTTCAGTGAAACGAGTGCTGAATGTGCCCAGCGAAGATGAACCTACCTCGAAACAGATCTCCGTCACGCTCAGGTCGCCCCGTCGCAACAATGCCATCGCTCTTTCCACACGTCTCGTCATCAGATATGAGTAGGGCGATTCGCCGTATGCGGCCTTGAACTGGCGGCTCAGATGCCCCGCCGACATGTGCACTCCTCGCGCCAGGGCCTCTACATCGAGCGGCTTGGCGTAGTCGCGGTCGATCCGATCGCGCACACGGCGCATCGTCACCAACTCGCGCAGGCGTTCTTCATCGATCCCTCGTATCGCCACGTTTCGATCCTGCCACGCAGCACTGACATTGCGGACCCCTGAGCGCTACGCTGAGCACGTCTGCCGCAGGACCAACAACGAAAGGCACCATCATGTCTGAACCACTCGCTGAAGCGAAGTCGCTGTTTAAGTCGATCCGTATCACTCTCGCGATCTCCGGAATCATCGCCCTGATTGCTGGCATCGTGCTGTTGGTCTGGCCGCTGAAAACCGCGATGCTCGTCACCGGCATCCTCGCGTCATACCTGATCATCGCCGGCTTGGTGTACGTGGGTCTGGGCATCTTCTCTGGCAAGAAGGGTGGGTGGGCACGCATCGGGCACATCGTGCTCGGGTTGCTTTACATCGTCGCCGGTGTCGTGGCATTCGTGAATCTTCCGGCCGCCACCGCGACGCTTGCACTCGTCACCGCGATTTTCCTCGGCGTGAGCTGGATCGTCGACGGTGTCGTGTCGCTCACCCTGCTGAACCAGGATGCCTCGAAGGCATGGACCATCATCTATGCGATACTCAGCATCGCAGCCGGCGTGATCCTGATCTTCTCGCCGCTGGTCGCCGCTGTCGCCCTCTGGTGGATCCTCGGATTCACGCTTGTGATCCTTGGCATCATCCAGATTGTCCGAGCCATCACCCTCGGCCGCGACGAGAAAAAGATCGCGAGCGTGTTCGAGCCGAGCGCTACTCAGTAACAGCTCTACTCAGTGACGAAATCGCTGGTGTCTCCTACCAGGCGGGTGTTGTCCGCTGGCACCTGATCGATCGCCGCACGAGCGATTTCCGCCGCGAACTCTGACACGTTGTAGAGCTTGCCGGCGGATTCGCGGCGCCCGGCGATCGCGCCTGGGTTCGCGCGCTCGAGCAGGGTAGCGGTGATGGTGCCCTCGATCATGTCCCCGGAGACGACCGTGAACCCGATCCCCTTCTCCGCAAGAGATGGGATCAGTTCACGCAGAGCATCCTCACCCGCACGCTTGGACAGCGCGACAGGCACGTACTCCGGCATCGTCGGTGTGGTGCGGATGAAGTGCGCCTGGTGGCTCGTCACGAACACGACGCGCGAACCATCACCGAGCAAAGGCAGCGCGGTGTTGAGAACGCTGAGCTGTGCGTCGCGGTTCAGCGTGAGGGCGTAGTCCTCGGCCATCCCGGCTTCCATGCCTCCTGAGGCATTGAGCACGAGAATGTCGAGGTGGCCGTACTCCGCTGTGACCTGTGCGAACATCTCGTCAACGGATGCCGGATCGGTCAGGTCTGCGCCCACGACGAGTGCACGGCCGCCGAGCTCGCGGAGCTGGGCCGCCAGCTTCTCCGCACGGGGAGCCTTGTTGCGGAAGTTGATGACGACGTCTGCGCCGGCCTCAGCAAGGTAGCGGACGGTGTCCGCACCGATGCCGCGGGAAGAACCGGTCACAAGAGCGACCTTTCCGGCGAGAGAACCTGCAGGCAGAACGTCGGTCACGGTGACTCCTTGTGGTGCGGGGAACGCCACGAAATGCGCGGCACCATCACTTTAGCAATGCCCTCTCGTTGCCCCGGTTGCGCCACAACACCGTGGTAAGTTGACGGCAAAGGAGGACCCATGAACGACGTATCTGTCTTCATCGAACTGGTCACCGAATGGGCATGGATCGGGTGGCTCGTTCTGATCGCTGTTTTCCTAGTGATCGAGATGCTCACGCTCGATTTCACGTTCCTCATGCTTGGCCTCGGAAGCGTAGTGGGACTCCTGACCGGTCTCGTCGGGCTTCCGGTATGGGGCCAGCTGGTCGTAGCCGCGGCGGCCGCTGCGCTGTTCATCCTTTTCATCCGTCCCCCGCTGCTTCGGCGCCTTCATCGAGGTGAAGATCCGACGAAATCCAACGTCGAAGCACTCATCGGACTTCGGGGCATCGCCCTCGCAGACATCACTCAGATCTCGGGGCAGGTGAAGGTGAGCAACGGCGACACCTGGACCGCCCGCACCGAAGCAGCAGTCCCCATCCCCGCGGGTGCCCCGGTCGCGATCTCCGCGATCAACGGTGCGACCGCCATCGTCCGACCCGTCAACGACTAGGAGGAACAGTGAACGACTCCTCGTTCATCCCCACCGCGATCGGATGGATCCTCGCCATCGCGGTCATCATCTTCGTGGTGGTGACCGTTGCGCGATCCATCCGAATCATTCCGCAGGCGTCCGCAGGCGTCGTGGAGCGGCTCGGCCGCTATCACAAGACCCTCGCACCCGGCCTGAACATCCTGGTGCCGTTCATCGATCGGCTTCGCCCGCTCATCGACATGCGCGAGCAGGTCGTGTCTTTCCCTCCGCAGCCGGTGATCACTGAAGACAACCTCGTCGTCTCCATCGACACGGTCGTGTACTTCCAGGTGACCGACGCTCGCGCGGCGACATACGAGATCGCCAACTATCTGGGCGCCGTCGAGCAACTCACGACAACGACGCTTCGTAACGTGGTCGGTGGGTTGAACCTCGAAGAGGCGCTGACCAGCCGCGACAACATCAACGGACAGCTGCGCGTCGTCCTCGATGAGGCAACGGGCAAGTGGGGCATCCGCGTCGGACGCGTCGAGCTGAAGGCGATCGACCCGCCCCTCTCGATCCAGGACTCCATGGAGAAGCAGATGCGCGCCGAGCGTGACCGTCGTGCTGCGATTCTCACCGCTGAGGGAACCAAGCAGTCCGCGATTCTCGAAGCTGAAGGTGCTCGCCAGGCCGAGATCCTCCGCGCTGAAGGTGACAAGCAAGCCGCTGTGCTCCGAGCGCAGGGTGAGGCCGAGGCGATTCAGAATGTCTTCAGCGCCATCCACCAGGGTGCCCCTGACGACAAGCTCCTCGCCTACCAATACCTGCAGATGCTGCCGAAGATCGCTGACAGTGAGTCGAGCAAGCTTTGGATCATTCCGAGTGAGCTCACCGAAGCTCTCAAGGGCATTGGCAGCGCGTTTACGCCTCGTCCCGGCGCTGGCCAGCCTCCCGCAGGCACTCCGGGCGCGTGACGCACCCGTATTTCAACAAGACACGGCATCCCCGAGTCCTCGCCCACCGCGGTTTTACGACCGCGTCGGGCGGGGACTCCGCCGTGTGGGAGAACACCGCAGGGGCGTTCGCTGCCGCGCATGCGGCCGGCGCGGAGTACATCGAGACCGACTGCCGGGTCACGGCCGATGGCGAAGTCGTGCTGTTTCACGACGAGACCTTGAGCCGGTTGCTCAATGATGATCGAGCGATTGCCGACGTTCGCTCAACCGAGCTTGCCGAACTTCTCGCCCCTCATGGCGGCTTACTGACCGTCGCTGAGATGCTCGATATGTTCCCGGAGAGTCGATTCAATATCGACGTGAAGACGGATGCCGCGGTGCCTCTTCTCGGCCCGATCATCACCCCGCATTCACACCGGGTGCTGTTGACCAGTTTCTCGGACGCGCGGCGCGTGCGCGCAGTCGCCGCAGTGTTGGCCGCCGGAGCCTCACTTCCACCCGCGACCTCGGCAGGTCAATCGAGCATCGCCCAGGTACGCTTGCTCAGCGCTCTGCGCCTCTCCCCCGCGCGGGCGCTAAGGGACATTGACGCGCTGCAGATACCCGAGCATTATGGGGGACTGAAGGTGCTAACACCCGCCTTGCTGCAGGCTACTCATCGCCACGATGTGGAAGTCCATGTGTGGACGGTCAACGAGGCGGAAGACATGCGCAGACTTATTACGGCGGGTGTCGACGGCATCGTCACAGATCGCGCCGACATCGCCCTAAAAGCCCTCTCCTGACGCGAAAGCACGCAGGGCTGGGATTCGCCTGTGAATACCGCCGGGATTCCGCGGACGTTGAGCGGGCGCACAGACGAGACCGGTATACCTGACAGCGACGAGAGGACCACAAAATGGCAGATCGCAGCCTGCGCGGCATCCGACTCGGCGCCCAGAGCCTACAGAGCGAAGAGGGCGTCGTTTTCATGGAACGCCGCGAGACCACATACAAGTGCGACGAGTGCGGTCACGTGACCTCACTGATGTTCGCGGCCGACGCTGAGCCGCCGCAGAAATGGGAATGCCGTACGTGCGGTGCTGAAGCCGTGCTTCGTGTCGATGGCAAGACCATCACACCGGATGCCACCGACGTGAAGATCGCACGCACCCACTGGGACATGCTGCTCGAGCGTCGCACACGCGACGAGCTGGAGGAGCTCCTCGAAGAGCGACTTGCGTTCATCCGTGCGCGTCGCGGAGCGGGCGATGTGAAGGTCGGCGCCTAGCGCCGACCACGGGCGCGCCACCACCCGAAAAGGAGCGCGCCCAGTCCGCCCCACAGCAGCATTTGCTGCAACCAAGGGCTAAGGACAACCCCCGCCGTGAGGCCGGTGCGAAGCTCGACATCCTCGAGCATCGCACCGGCCTCATCGGCGTTAACAGCCGCCAATGTCGAGCCGTCAGGCCGGATAATCTGACTGGCGCCGACGGTGGAGATGTTCACGACGCTCCGACCGGTCTCGATCGCTCGCATTCGAGCGAAGGCGAGCTGCTGAAGATTCTCGTCGGTTCCGCGGAAATCAGCGTTGTTGGTCTGGAACACCAGAACCTGCGCACCACCGTGTACGCCCTCGTGGATGACCTCGTCATAGATCACGTCGAAGCAGATGGCCAGTCCGACCAAGACGCCGTCCACGTCAACGAGTGGCGCATTCGTGCCGTGCGAATACTCACGGCCGATCAGTCCGATCAGGTCGGGGACGATCGCGTTGTAGAAGTCCCTATCGGGGACGTACTCCCCGAACGGCACGGGGAATCGCTTGTCATGTGTCTGCTCGGCGGTGCCGTCCTGAGTCCACAGCATCGAGGTGTTGAAGTACTCATCTCCCCGTCCGGTGGCCGCATTCGCCAGCAACGGAGCATCGACTCGCGTGGTGATCATCGTCATCCGGCGGGCAAGAGAAGCATCTTGGAACGGGTCGTAGTCCAGCCCGCCCTCTGGCCAGACCAGCAGATCCATGTCCTGACCGATCAGAGGCTCGGTCGCATCCAGCTGCGCCTGGATCACCGAATACGGCTCGCGCGTGTCGAAGTACCCGGTCGGCCCGTTTCCCTGCACTGCGCCAATGCGCATCGTGCCAGCGTCTGTGGTGGGAAACGCCGGCGTCAGTAACAGCACGGTGACCAGCAGCGCCGGGACGATGAGACGTATCGGTCGGCGCCAGAGCCGCAGGCGCACGCTCTCGATGATCATTGCGACAGCGAACACCATCAGGAAGCTGAGTCCGCTCACCCCCACCCAGGAGGAGAGCGCGCCCAGTGGACTTTCTGATTGCGTCATGCCGAGCCGCGCCCAGGGGAAGCCTGTGTAAGGCCAGGAGCCGAGGAACAGCTCTCTGCCCACCCAGAGCGCTGCAACGACCGCAGGAAGCGCTACAAGGCGTCCTATGACCCCTGGGAAGGCGCGAGGCAGCCACCGATACGCCAGTGCGATCGGAATCACCGCCACGGCGGTCAGACCCGCCTCGACCGATGCGAGCGCTGCCCACGGTATGACACCGAGGTACCGACTCGTCCACGAGACCAGAATGAAGAAGAACACCGCACCATAGACGAGGCCGACCAACAGCGCTCCCCCGGCTCTCCGACCGATCAGTGCGAGCAGCAGCAGAGCGATCGAGGGGAAGGCCAGCCACCAGATGCTTGCCGCCGGGTAAGAAAGATCCATCAGGAATCCCGCAAGAGCGGCCACCAGCACAGCCAGCCACAGTGGCATCAGCGGTCGGGGCCGTCGCACAGGGTCGGCAGCGGGTGTGGTCATCCGTCTCATTCTCACATCGTGGAATAGGCGACGATGCCGCGCCGTACGCCATCCAGAGCCTGTCGGGCTGTGCGGGCGATCGTGATGTCCTCCGCGACGATGGAGAGCTGGTCGAGAAGGTCGATCGTCTGCTTTGCCCAACGAACGAAGTCACCGGCTGCCATGTCTGCGTCGATCAGAACACGGTCCAGGAGCGCACCGCGCGCCCAGGCGTGCATGGCACCGGCAAGCCCGGCCGCGAGCGGTTCGGAACCCGGTAGGTGATGATCCTGCTCGAGGTCATCGAGTTCTGCCCACAGCACAGTGGTCTTCTCGTATGCACTTCGGAAAGCACCGCGCGGCAGTCCGCGCTCTCCCGAGTTCGCTTCGTCACGTCGCGGCTCGTAAACGAGACAGCATGCCATCGCGGCAAGCGACGGCGCATCCAACCCCTGCCAGAGGCCCTGGCGCAGAGACTCCGCCACCAGCAGGTCGCGTTCGCCGTAGATGCGACGCATCGTGCGCCCGGCATCCGTCAGCGCGGTGTCATCTCCTGTGCCGGTGACGTAGTCCAGCGTGGCGAGCACTTCGACGACACGGTCGAACACGCGCGCGACGGTGCCGGTGCGTGTCTCGATCTGCTGGCGAGTGCGGTCGGTCTGACGCTTGAGCTTCCAGTATCGCTCTGCCCAGCGTGCATGCGAGTCGCGGTCAGGGCAGCCGTGGCAGCCGTGCCGCTGCATGCGCGTGCGCAGCGATTGAATCCGTTTGAGACGCTTCTCGCGTGCGACGCGTGGCGCATGCGAATCCTGTTTGTTCTTCTTCTCCAGGTCGCTGAGCTCGCGGCGTATGCCGGCGTAGTCGAGGAAATCGCCATGCTCGCACTCCATCGCCGTCACATATCCCGACAGCGAGCCCTCGGCTTCGCGCACCTGACGAGCAAGACCGACGACCGCACGGTCCGCCTGGAACTGGGCGAACGACGATTCCAACACCTGACGCGCCCTTGGCCGACCGAACATGTCGATCAGGTTGACCGCCATGTTGTATGTCGGCCGGAAGCTCGAATTCAGCGGATAGGTGCGCCGAGACGCCAGCGCCGCAACCGCCTGGGGATCCATCCCCTCGGTCCACTGCACCACGGCATGACCCTCTACGTCGATGCCTCGACGGCCGGCACGCCCGGTGAGCTGGGTGTACTCCCCCGATGTGATCGCGACGCGGGCCTCGCCGTTGAACTTCTCCATCTTCTCCAGCACGACGGTGCGTGCAGGCATGTTGATGCCGAGCGCGAGCGTCTCGGTGGCGAAGACGACCTTGACCAGTTTGCGACGGTAGAGCTCTTCCACGACCTCTTTGAATGCCGGAAGCAGCCCGGCGTGATGCGATGCCACGCCTCGTTCGAGGTTCTCGAGCCAATCGAAGTACCCGAGGACGCCGAGATCTTCATCCTGCAGCGTGCGAGTGCGCTCTTCGACGAGTTCACGGATCTCGGCGCGCTCTTCCGCGTTCGTCAGCCGGATGCCGGATCGACGAACCTGCTGAACGGCTGCATCGCACCCCACTCGGCTGAAGATAAAGAAGATTGCCGGCAGAAGGTTGGTGCGCTCGAGAAGCTGAATGACATCTGGGCGATCCATCCGCTCGATGCGCTGAACGTTGGCAGCGCGCACTGGGCGACGCTCACCGCGGTTCGGGCGTGGTCCCTGACGGCCCGCATGCCTGTTGCTGTTGTACGACTGCGCGCGCTTGTTGTTGTCGTAACGCGAACCGGTCGACGAGCGAATGCGCATCAGCTCCTGGTTCACGGTCGCTGTGGCGATGCCGGCGCGGTCATCGAACAGCGGCAACAGGTCGTTGCGGACGAGCACGTGCTGTTCAAGCGGTACGGGGCGAATCTCCGAGACGATGACCTCAGTGCTGCCGCGCACGGTGTCGAGCCAGTCGCCAAACTCCTCGGCATTCGACACAGTTGCGCTCAGCGAGACCAAACGTACGGCCGGGGGCAGATGGATGATGACTTCTTCCCATACCGCGCCGCGGAAGCGGTCGGCCAGGTAGTGCACCTCGTCCATGATCACGTACCGCAGGTCGGCGAGACCTGCGGAGTCGGCGTAGATCATGTTCCGCAGCACCTCGGTCGTCATCACGACGATTCTGGCGTTGCCGTTGATGTTCGTGTCCCCAGTGAGCAGACCCACCTGATCAGCGCCGTAGACCTCGACGAGCTCACGGAACTTCTGGTTCGACAGCGCTTTCATCGGCGTGGTGTAGAACGCCTTGTCTTTCGCTGTCTGCATGGCGAGGTGGATTGCGAACTCGCCAACGATGGTTTTGCCCGCCCCAGTGGGCGCCGCGACCAGGACGCTATTCCCGCGTTCGAGTGCGTGGCATCCCTCGATCTGGAAGGGATCGAGATCGAACTTCTGCCGCGCCGCAAAAGCCTCGGTCTCTGGGTGGGATGCTTTGTTTCGTGCAGCGGCGTAGCGCTCTGCCGGAGAGGTCATACGACACTGTCCGGAAGAAGTCCCTGGGACTTCAGCCGCTTGTTTTTACGCCGATCGAACAGCATCGAGAGCAGGCTTGCGGCGAAGTACAACACGATGAGGATGCCGGCGAGTAAGAGCATCGAGAAGATGTCAGCGGCCGGCGTCGCGACGGCGGCGAACAGCGCGGACAGCAGGACAGCGACGCGCCACCCCTTGATCATTGCTTTGCCGGTGATGATGCCTGCGACATTCAGCGCCACCATGAAAACTGGCAGCACGAACGCGATGCCGATGACGATGATGAATTTGAAGATGAAGTCGTAATACTGCTTCGCTTCGAAGTAGTTGACACCACCTTCGGGCACGAACGTCGACATCACCTCGATCACGTGCGGCGCAACCATCACGGCGACATATGCGCCGCCGAAGAACAGCGGAATGGCTGCACACACGAAAGCGATCGTGTACTTGATCTCCTTGCGAGTGAGGCCAGGCATGATGAACGCCCAGATCTGCCACAGCCAGATCGGCGCGGAGAACACCATGCCGATCGCGAAGGCAATCCGCATTCGAAGGTCAAATCCTGACGAGACACCGGAGAACACGAACTGTGCAAACGGTGTGTCGGTTCCGCGCTGCTCGTCGAGAATCCGAATCGGGGATGTGATGTACCAGATGATCGGATCGGTCACGAGAATCGCGGCGACCATGCCGATCACCAGACCGATAACGGCGATGATCAGGCGACGGCGTGCTTCTTTGAGGTGTCCCCCGAGCGACATGCGCCGTTCATGACGGACAGTCGGGGGCGCCGGTGCGTCCAGCTCGGTCACGGCTTATGGAATGCGCGGAGGCGTGTCCTGGTTGGCGACTCCGTCACCTGAAGGCGTCACGGATTTCGGTGCCACTGCGGTGTCAGCCGAGGCCGCGGGCGCGTCGTCTTCCTTCAGCGCCTTCATCTCACCCTTGAAGAGCCGAGCGGACTGGCCGAGGCTTTTCGCGAGCGCTGGGAGCTTGGCAGCGCCAAAGAGCAACACGATGATGATCAGGATGATCCACAGGTGCGGTCCTGCAAAGAGATTGCCCATAGCTTGCTCCTCCAAATGGGGTGGCGTCGTGTCAGTCTAACCGAGCGTCATCGCTTAAGGGTGTCCGTAGAGCGCGAGTCCCGCCGCGGCCCACTCTCGTGTGGCCGAACGAGCACTGTGTGGGTCCTGCACCTCAAGTTGGCCGCCGAATCGCCCTGCAACGCGCTTGATGCCGCGTGGATCGGCCATACGAATGCGTACGGTGACGAATCCGTCGTGTGAATCCGAATTGTCTGCGTGCACGAAGTCGCCAAGCAGAGGCACCAGTCGCTCCGAAAGCCGCACCGTCACTTCGTCGTCATCGCCGATGCTGCGGAAAGCATCAGGAAGGTAGTCATCCGCGTGTGTGATCGGGATTTGCGTCAGTTCCGGCTCGCTCACTCGATCGAGGTGGAAGGTGCGCATCGCCTCGCGCAGATGACACCAGCCCTGCAGGTACCACTGGCCGTTCGTGATCAGTACCTGCACCGGGTCGACGGTGCGTGTGGTGGCTTCGGCATCCGGTGCCTGATAGCGGAAAGAGACTGCCACACCGGTGTTCACCGCGGTAGAGACGACGTCACGCACGTGATCGACTGCGCTCGGCGCGATCACAACATCCGCTGGTGCGTCCGCTGCTGCGCTTGAGAGTTTCGCAAGCAGACCTGCCACAAGTCCAGAATCCGCCACTGCCGGCACTGCGGCCACCACCTGCAGGCCGGCCAGGAGCGCGGCCGCTTCACGTGCAGTGAAGCGGGGTACGCGACGAAGGCCAACTTCGTTCGTGATCTCGATGACGTCTTCTTGATCGAGAAGATCCCAGTTGATGTCGAACATCTCCTGGGGTTGCTGCCAGTACCCGCCCTCACCGGGAAGGCCGATGACCGTGAGCTTTTCGACCATGCCGCGCATCTCCGCAGCGGTGACGTCGAATTCGCGTGCCGCCTCGTCAAGCGAGACCTGTCCGCGCTCCAGCAGGTATGGCACCAGCGTGAGGTAAGCACGCACACGATCCGCGGCCAGGGGCGCCTTCGGTTTTTCCGCCATCACGACTCCACGCTGTCGTTGTGCGTGGCGATCGTCGCTGTCAGACGAGCGATCACCGCGTCCATGAGAGAGGCAGGCTCCACCACGCGAACCTCTGGCCCGTAGGAGGCCAGCTCATCGGCAAAGACGTGGAGGTCAACGAATGGGACGCTGAATCCCTGTACCTGTGCGG
Source organism: Microbacterium sp. Y355 (assembly GCF_059445345.1). NCBI lineage: Bacteria > Bacillati > Actinomycetota > Actinomycetes > Micrococcales > Microbacteriaceae > Microbacterium > Microbacterium sp. Y355. The sequence continues at coordinate 704,792 of NZ_JCAIUD010000001.1, forward strand.
TCGCACGACGTCCGAGGCGAAGCGCGGCCTCGGTGCCAGGGGTGATCTCAAGTAGCGCGGAATTGCGCGCCGCCACCGCTTCAAGCCCTGCCAGTGCGCGGTCGCCTGCACCGTCACGCAGACCTGCGTCGAACGACTTCTTCGTCACTGTGACGTCGCCGACGACCCTGCTGAGCAGAAAAGTCCGCTCGTCATCTGCGTCGAGGTCGATGCCATACACATGCCAGCGCGCTTCATAGTCAAGCAGAGCGAGTGGCTCCACACGCCTGTGTCTGGGCGACTGCTCTCCCGGCTTCAGATATTCGAAGGTGACGACTCTGCACTCCTCGATGGCCGACTGGAGAGGCGCGAAACTCGCTTCCCGCGTCGTGATGCGCGGCGCGAAGCCGATGATCGGCTCATCACCGTCGATGCCGAGCGCCCGGATCTTACGAACACCTGCTTGCGCATCGGCCGAAGATGAGCTTGCGCTCCACACGCTGCCCGCCAACTGCAGCACTGCGAGTTCTGCGGCGCTGAACTCGATGTCTTCCGGTAGGTCGTACTCGGCCTTCGGAATCCGATACCTCGCCTCACGGAGGTCGTTCGGCTCCCCAGGCTCACCAATCGTCTCGATCGGGACCCCGAGTGTGCGCAACTCGTCTTTGTCGCGCTCGAACATCTTCTCCAGCGCATCTGTCCGCGTGCCTGCCTCGGCTCGCTGACGGTACCCGGAAATGTTGTCGAGAATCTGCTGTTTTGTGAGCCCGATCTCCGTGGCCATCAGCGCCACGACAAGGTTTGTCTGACGCTCTTCAGGGGGAATCCGGGCTGCCATCACTGAGTCGCAGGTGCGGCAGGAGGATTAATGCCAAGGATGTCGACGACGAACACGAGCGTCGCATCTGCGGGAACGGCACCCGAGCCTTCTGCGCCGTAGCCCAGCTCCGGCGGAATGACGATGAGCACCTGCGAGCCGACGGTCTGCCCGACGAGGCCCTGAGAGAAGCCGGGAATCAACCCTGCTAGGTCGAAAGTGGCTGCTGAGCGGTCCCAGGACGAGTCGAAGACCGTCTTCTCATCCCAGGTGACGCCGGTGTAGTTGACGAGGATCTGATCGCCCTCTGCGATCTTCGCGCCGTCGCCCTTGAGAAGGGTCTGAACTTCGAGCTCTGTGGGGGCGGTGGTGTCCGGCACGATGATGCCGGGGCGTCCGTCCGGTGCACGGACGACGGTGGGCATGCCTGCTGCGTCGTTGTACTGCGGCGCCCCGTCGGCCTTCGACGGGAATGCTTTGGCCACATCGAAAATCGCGACCACCGCTTCATCTTCTTCCAGACCGAAGCCGGCCAGGTTCTCTGCGCCGAAGTCCTCGGGTGTGATCACTGCGAGCACCCGGCTGCCCCCGGTGGCACATTCGAGTGCCGTGCCGAATGCGGGGACGCGCTGTGCCCAGTAGTCGATGCTCACAAGCTGCGCCTGATCTTCTTCGTACGCGGTGCCGGCGACAAGCTCGCCCGTGTTCCCGGAAAACAGTGAGAACTCGATGACTGCGCTCTGGGTCGGGCTGGTCAGCGCGGGGCCGTCCCCGACGACGACGTCATTGAATGCGCTCTTCTGCGCTCCGATCGGAGTGAACATCTCGACTTCGGGCACTGAGCCGACGTCGCCTTTGATCGTTGCGATGTCTTCGAGCCCGCTTGTGGATGCTGCGCGATCGCACGCGGCACCACTGAACGCGGGGCCCGACGCGCACCCGGTCAGGGCGACGAGAGCGAGACTGAGTGAGGCCAGAACGGCAGACGTTTTACGCACGCGCTCCAGTCTATTGTGAACGTTGCTCAGATTCGCGCGACGCTGCAGCTTGGCGTGCGCCGTCTGCCGCCTTGGTCGCCTCTCGCACTCGCTTGCGCAGATTCTTGTCAGTGATCTCGCGGTCGCCGACGGCTCCTGGCGTCCAGGCGTCCACGTCCTCGTCGCCATAACTCGACTTCGATGCGCGACGTTTCACCTCAGGCGCGATCGTCCCAGGCGCGAGCCGACGTGCGGTCAGCAGGAATCCGGTGTGCGCGACCATACGGTGATCTGGTCGTACGGCGAGTCCTTCAACGTGCCAGCCTCGCACCATGGTCTCGGATGCATCCGGATCGGTGAACAGGCCGGTGCCGCGGATGTATTCGGCCACGCGTGAGAGCTGAGTGGCGGTCGCGACGTAGCAGAGCACCACGCCACCCGGCGTGAGCGCGTCGGCGACGACATCCATGACCTCCCACGGCGCGAGCATGTCCAGCACGACGCGATCCACCGTGCCATCCGGCAGTTCCGCCGGCAGTGCATCAAGCAGATCGCCGACGACGACCCGCCAGGTGTCTGGCGTTGCCCCGAAGAATGTGTCGACATTGGCTTTGGCGACCTCAGCGAAGTCGTCACGTCGTTCGAAGGACACCAGCGTTCCGTCAGAGCCGATGGCGCGCAGCAGCGCCAACGAGAGAGCCCCAGAACCGACGCCGGCTTCCACCACGATCGCGCCGGGGAAGATGTCGGCCTGCATGACGATCTGCGCGGCATCCTTCGGGTAGATGATCGCCGCACCTCGGGGCATCGACATCGCGAAATCTCGAAGTAGCGGACGCAGCGCGAGATACTCGTGCTCGGAGCTATTGGTCACCACAGAACCATCAGGCAGACCAATCAGATCACGATGCTTGAGCACGCCATGATGGGTGTGCAGCTCACCGTCTTCGGCCAGCGTGATCGTGTGCAGACGATTCTTCGGGCCAGTCAGCTGGACCCGGTCGCCTTCGCGAAATGGACCGCTCGGTCGTACGGCTGCGACACTCATCGCGCGGCCCCTCCGGTCTGTGTAGCCTTCGTGGTGTTGTAGAGCTCGATGACGTCGGCAGCTGTGCGTCCGGCCAGCGTCGGCCAGAGTGCGTGTGCACCGTGGCCATCAAGTGAAATCATGTGAGGCACGCCGAGAGTAACCGCGCCCGAGGCTGCTCCGGCCCGGAGGCCTGTCACGGAGTCTTCGATGACCACAGCATCCGCGATGTCGATGTTCAGAAGATCGGCCGCCTGCAGATACGGCGCGGGGTGCGGCTTCGGATGTTCGACATCGTCACCGGCGACGATGTACTCGAAGGCATCGAACTCGATGAGATCAACGACGCTGAGCGCCATGCGACGCAACGACATGGTCACCAACGCAGTACGAATTCCTGCGGAGTGGAGTTCCCGCAGCAGCTCTTTTGCCCCAGGACGGAAAGGCACTCCCTGGGTGGCAAGAGAATCGCGCACATCGTCGGTGAGCTTGTCGACGATCGCGCCGGGCGCCATGTCAACGCCCGCGGCGCGGAGGAGAATCGCGCTGTCGAGCAGGCCGTTTCCGACGAGTTGCAAGGCCTGCTCGTGCGACCAAGTGCCACCGAACGATTCGACCATCGTCGTCTCGGCCGCCATCCAATACGGCTCAGTGTCGACCAGTGTTCCATCCATGTCCCAGAGGACCGCGCGGGGCTTTTGACTCACCTCACCATGCTAGCCCGGCGCATGTCCCACACTGGCCGAGCGCCGACTAGCCTGGAGGGATACTCATTTTCAATCTGGATGGAGAAATCGATGAATGCGCTGGGAGACCGCGTCGTCGTCGTCGCCTTCGACGGCTGGAACGATGCCGGTGAGTCAGCGAGTGGCGCTATCGAGGTGCTCCGTGAGAGCGTCGACTACGAGCTCGTGCACTCCGTAGACCCAGAGCTGTACTTCGATTATCAGTACACCCGCCCATCTTCGAAGATGGATGCCACCGGACGCCGCGAGCTCCGCTGGCCAGAAGCTGCCCTGTGGCGTCCTGCCGAGCGGTCAACGGACGGATCCCCTGAGTTCTGGCTACTCACCGGCGTCGAGCCTGCACGTACCTGGCAGGCGTTCGCGAACGAGTTCATCGATGTCGCGCTGCGCGACGATGTCACCGGCTTCATCACACTGGGCGCGATGCTGTCGGACGTACCGCACACGAGGCCCATCTCGATCTTCTCGGCGAGTTCGAACGAACAGGTGCGCGAGACACTAGGGATCGAGCGTTCGCTGTATGAGGGGCCAGTCGGCATTCTCAGCGTCATCGAGCACTTCGCGGAGCGTGCTGGCATCCCTACCGCCAGCCTCTGGGCGAGCGTGCCGCACTATGTCGCGACCGCTTCTCCGTCGCCGAAGGCCACGCTGGCCCTGCTGGATCGGCTGGAGGAACTGACCGGTGTCGACATGCCCCGCGATCGCCTGCGCACGGACGCGGCGACGTGGGAAGCATCCATCGACGCCGCTGCTGCCGATGATGAGGACATGACCGAGTACATTCATCAGCTCGAGCGCACGAGAGACACCTGGGACTCCCCCGAGGCATCAGGCGACGCGATTGCACAGGCCTTCGAGCGCTACCTGCGTCGCCGCGGCGATGCGCCGGGTGACCACAAGCGCTAGCCCGCGATCACTCCGGTCGACAGCAGGATCAGCAGCGTGGCGCCGAGCAGGATGCGGTAGATCACGAACGGCAGGAAGCTGTGCTTCGAGATCCAGCTCATGAAGAACGCGATCACGCCGAGTGCCACAACGAAGGCGATGCCTGTAGCGGCAACCGTCTCACCCATCGTGAAGTACTGGTCCGGCGCATCCCAGCTTTTGAACAACTGGTAGAAACCACTGCCGAACACCGCGGGGATCGCGAGTAGGAATGCGTAGCGCGCCGCGGCCGCGCGTTCGTAACCGAGGAACAGCCCCATCGTGATCGTTCCGCCTGAGCGGGAGACGCCGGGGACCAGGGCGAGCGCCTGCGCGATGCCGAACAGCACACCGTGTGGGTAAGTGATCTGATCGAGTTTGCGACGCTTCGCGCCGACATAGTCTGCGACGCCGAGCAGGATGCCGAACGAGATCAGCATGATCGCCACGATCCACATCGAGCGCAGCACCGTCTCGATCTGGTCCTGGAAGAGCAGGCCAAGCACCACGATCGGGATGCTGCCGATGATGATCAGCCACCCCATCCGTGCGTCTGGGTCGTTACGCGGAAGCTTGCCGATCAGCGATCGGAACCAATGCCCGATGATGCGGGTGATGTCCTTCCAGAAGAACACCACGACCGCCGCCTCAGTGCCGATCTGGGTGATCGCGGTGAATGCTGCTCCCGGATCCTCGCCAGAGCCAGTGAAGGTCCCGACGATGCGCAGATGTGCGCTGGAGGAGATCGGGAGGAACTCGGTCAGTCCCTGGATGATGCCGAGGAACAGCGCTTCGAGCAGGTGCATAGAGAGACTTTCTGGATGGTGCGGAACTGGATCAGTATGTGCGCAGCAGGTCGGCCAAAACCTGGCGACCGAAGACAAGCGATTCTACGGGCACCCGCTCGTCAACTCCGTGAAACATCCCCGTGAAGTCGAGATCTGCCGGAAGTCGGAGCGGGGCAAAGCCATATCCAGTGATCCCGAGCCTCGAGAGCGCCTTGTTGTCGGTTCCCGCACCGAGAAGGTATGGAATGACCGGAACGCCTGGGTCATGGCGCCCCAACGCCTGCACCATGTTGTCGACCAAATCTCCTTCGAAAGGCGTCTCCATACCGATATCACGCACCACGGTTTCGATCATGATGTCGTCGCCTACGATTTGCTGCAGTTCGGCGAGAACGTCATCTTCCGTACCTGGCAGCACGCGAACGTCGATGAGCGCTTCAGCACGCTCAGGGATCACGTTGTGCTTGTAGCCGGCGGTGAGCGAGGTCGGGTTGGTGGTCGTGCGGAACGTGGAGCGCAGGAACGCCTCGGCGGGGCCGGATGCCGCGGCAAGAGCATCCGGATCATCCAATGAGCGCCCAGTGAGGTCGCTGAGGCCCTGTAGCAGCGCGCGCGTGGTCGCAGTGAGCCGGATAGGCCACCGCGTGCGCCCGATCGCGGCGACGGCCTCGGCGAGTTTCACCACGGCATTGTCGTCATGCAGGCGGCTGCCGTGACCGGCACGCCCCTTTGCGACGAGCCGAATCCAGATGAGGGCCTTCTCCCCCACCTGCAACAGGTACGCCCGGCGATCGTCGACAGTGATCGAGTAGCCGCCGACCTCGCTGATCGCCTCTGTCGCACCGGCGAACCACTCTGGACGATCCTTCACGACGAGCGCCGAGCCTTCGACACCCCCGTTCTCCTCGTCGGCGAAGAACGCCAGCACGAGGTCACGCTCAGGCTGCTCCCCCGCACGCAGGATGTCGGCGACGGAGGTCAAGATCATGGCGTCCATGTTCTTCATGTCGACGGCGCCGCGGCCCCACAGCATCCCATCGCGAACGTCACCCGCGAACGGATCGACGCTCCAGTCCTCTGCCATCGCCGGGACCACGTCGAGGTGGCCGTGCACGACGAGTGCTGGTTTGCTGGAATCACGTCCGGGAACGCGCGCCATAACGTTGGTGCGGCGTGGGATGGGCTCGTAATACTCCGGGGCGAGCCCGAGGCCTTCCAAATAGGCGCCGACGTACTCGGCAGCTTCGCGCTCACCCTCGGCTTTTCCGCCCCCGAAGTTCGAAGTATCGAAGCGGATGAGGTCACGCGCAATGCGCACGACTTCCGGATGCTGCGGCTGAGACATGAGTCAAGGCTATCGAAGCTGCCCGGCACGCCCGGGGTGCGCCTTGGTTCGTAGCCCCTGATCGGATCTGGTAATGTTTCTCTTCGGTCGGCAACGACTTTTCATCACCTGCGCGGGTGGCGGAATGGTAGACGCGCTACGTTGAGGTCGTAGTGCCCGTAAGGGCGTGGGGGTTCAAGTCCCCCTCCGCGCACAGATAGCACAGCAGAGAAGAAGGCTCCCGAGAGGGGGCCTTCTTTTTTACGTCATCACCGGTGCGACTTGTATCCCCGCATCCAGTGCGGGAAGAGAAACACGGCCCGCAGTCGAATCGCGGCCGTGTTTTTCCTCCCACGTCATTGCCGGAGTGTTTGCCGGCGTGATCAGACGGCGCCGACTCCGAAGAGCAGTCCCAGCGCGTAGGTGATCGCCGCAGCACCGAATCCGATCGCCAACTGCCGGAGCGCTCGCCGCAGCGGCGGGCCGCCAGAGAGAATCCCGACCATCGCTCCGGTACCCAGCAACGCGATGCCGACCAGCACGAGCGCCAGCACGATCGCCGGCATCCCTTCGAGACCGAAGATCCACGGCAGCACGGGGATGATCGCCCCGGAGGCGAACAGGAAGAAGCTGGAAAGCGCAGCTGTCCAGTCGCTGCCAATGAGTTCATGATCGCCCGTCGCGTCATGAGCGCGAATCGGGCCGGTGACGGTGCGGCGCACCCCCTCTTGGGCTGCCGTGATGATGCGACGGGAGCGGGCCAGCGCCTCTTCTTGGGCGATGCCTCGTGCTCGGTACACGAGCGCCAACTCGTTCTCGTCGATGTCGAGATCTGCGGCAGAGTGCGCCGCATCCTCGTTGACTTCGGTCGATGCGAGAAGCTCGCGTTGGGATCGCACGGAGACGAACTCCCCCGCGCCCATCGACAGGGCTCCGGCAAGAAGCCCCGCAATCCCACTGAAGAGCACGAGGCTCGAGCTCACACCCGTCGCCCCGATTCCGAGGACAAGGGCGAGATTGCTGACAAGCCCGTCGTTCGCTCCGAAGACCGCCGCGCGAAAGGAACCGGACAACCGACGACGGCCGCGCGCGGCGAGACCGCGAACGACCTCGTAGTGGATTTTCTCGTCCGCGCGCATCGCCGGCGTCGCGTATTTCTCGGTGTCATAGGGAGATCTCGCCTCGGCACTCTGAGCGAGCACCAGCACGAAGATCGATCCGAAGCGCCCCGCCATCCATCCCAGCAAGCGTGAGCGCAGCCCTACTCGGGGAAGCCGGGCGGGTTCGCCACCGAGCAGATCCAGCCAGTGCTGCTCGTGACGGCGCTCGGCCTCTGCGAGACTCTGGAGAATCTCTTTTTCCTCCCCGGTCTTGCGCGCAGCGAGTTCCTGATAGACGTAGCCCTCAGCGCGCTCCTCCACCAAGTACCGCGCCCAACGTCGACGGTCAGCTGCGGTCGGCTGCGCGAATGCAGGCGCGGTCATGAATCCTCCATAGTGGGGTGGGCCGCCCAGTTGGGGCGCCTTCAACGGTATCGAGACGGCGAAGTCGAACACGCCAGAATGCCCTGATTGCCAGCATTTCGGGGTTCCTAATGACGCCGGCTCTGGCCGGTCAAAGCATCCGGCGCTGCGTCAGGAGCGTACGCGTTTGCGCAGCACTTCGATGCGCGATTGCAGCTGGGTCACCGTCGCTTGCGAGACGGCTGGCCCGCCGCAAATACGGCGCAGCTCGGAGTGCACAGCGCCGTGCGGCTCGCCTGCCTGGCGCGCATAGAGTCCCACCAGGCTGTTCAGCAACTGACGCTGTTCTCGAAGCGTGCGGTGCAGCGGCGCAGGCAGCGTCGTGACCGTCTCCGTACTCTCCGTGGCCTCACGCGCCTCACGCAGCTTCGACTGACGTGACTGGCGCTGCATGAGAAGCTCATGGACGTGCTCCGGCTCCAACAGGCCCGGAATCCCGATGAACTCTTCTTCTTCGGCCGTGCCTGGTTCCGCGAGCTGACCGAACTCCTGCCCCTCGAACACCACCCGGTCGAAGTGCGCAAGGGAGGAGATTGCTTGATAGCTGAACTCCTGAGTCAGCGCGTCAGACGCTTCCTCTTCACGGTTCGCGCTCTCCAACAGCGAGTCGTCCAGACCATCTTCGTCTTTACTCTGACGGTCGAGCGCGTGATCGCGCTGCTTCTCGAGCTCGTTCGCGAGGGTCATGAGCACGGGAACGTTGGGCAAGAAGATGCTCGCGGCCTCACCTCGGCGCCGCGCTCGCACGAACCGACCGATGGCCTGAGAGAAGAAGAGCGGCGTTGAAGACGATGTGGCGTATACGCCCACAGCGAGTCGGGGAACGTCGACGCCTTCAGACACCATGCGCACCGCGACCATCCACCGGCTGGTATTCGCGCCGAATTTCTCAATGCGTTCGGATGCCGTGGCATCGTCAGACAGCACGATGGTGGGTTGCTCCCCGGTGAGGCTGTGCAAGATCTTCGCGTAGGCGCGAGCGACAGTCTGATCAGTGGCGAGCACGAGCCCGCCAGCATCCGGAATGTGGTTGCGGATCTCGGTGAGGCGCCGATCTGCCGCGGAGAGCACCGCGGGCATCCACGCACCCTCCGGGTCCAGCGCCGTGCGCCAGGCCTGCGAGTTGACGTCCTTCGTGTTGTCCTGCCCAAGATGGGCTTCGAGCTCATCTCCTGCGCTTGTGCGCCAGCGCATCTTGCCGGCGTACATGTGGAACAGCACCGGTCGCACGACGCCGTCAGCGAGGGCACGACCGTAGCCATAGGCGTAGTCGGTGACAGAGACGCGTGCACCAGACTCATCTGGCGCGTATGTGACGAATGGAATCGGGGCGGTGTCGCTGCGGAACGGCGTTCCTGACATCGAGAGTCGACGTTTCGCTGGCCCGTAGGCGTCGCGGATCGCGTCACCCCAGCTGAGTGCGTCACCACCGTGATGCACCTCGTCGAGGATGACGAGCGTCTTGGCGTCTTCGGTCAGATGGCGGTGCAGAGATGGCTTCGCGGCCACCTGGGCGTACGTGACCACAACGCCGTGATATTGCCGGGACGGCGCCCAGTGGCTATTACGGAATCGTGGATCGAGGCGAATGTGCACGCGCGCTGCTGCATCGGCCCACTGGGTCTTCAGGTGCTCGGTGGGGGCGACCACGATTACGCGGTTCACCTCTCCCATCCGGAGCAGTTCCACGGCGAGAGTGAGTGCGAACGTCGTCTTTCCTGCGCCAGGGGTCGCGGCGACGAGGAAGTCCCGCTGATCACGGGCGAAGTAGGCCTCAAGGGCCTCTCGCTGCCAGGCACGGAGCTTGTCAGCCGTTCCCCATGGGGCGCGCTGGGGGAAGGACGGAGAGAGCATCAGTTCAAGGGTAATCGGTACTGACGACATCGGATGCCCGCCCGCCAAGAGGCTGTCACTGCGGGTAGGCTCGTTCTCTGCGTGGCCGCGATCCAGGTCGTGCAAGCTGCGAACGCGCATGCTGCGAAGGAGAGCACGATGACTAATCAGGATTCGTTCGGCATCCCACACGTTTCAAACGAGAGTGCGCACCCGTGGCGTCGGTTTGTGGCCATCGGAGACTCATTCACCGAAGGCATCGGAGATCCGAATCCGGCGTCTCCAGGTGGGAATCGCGGCTGGGCGGATCGCGTTGCGGAGGTGCTGTCTCAACAGGTTGACGACTTCGCCTATGCGAACCTCGCAGTGCGCGGCAAGCTCATCGCGCAGATCGTTGCGGACCAGGTCGAGCCGGCCGTTGCGCTTCGCCCCGACCTCATCTCCCTCTGCGCCGGGGGCAACGATGTTCTCCGTCCAGGCTCGGACCCCGACCAGATCGCAGACCAGCTCGACGACGCGGTGTCACGGCTGTCCTCCACCGGCGCCGCCATCCTGATCTTCACCGGCATCGATACCGGGTTCGCGCCGGTGCTGCGCCCCTTCCGCGGCAAGGTCGCGATCTACAACGAGAATCTTCGCGCCATCGCAGACCGCTACGACTGCATCGTCGCCGATCAGTGGGCCTTGAAGTCGGTGCAGGACTCGCGGTTCTTCGCCGATGACCGTCTGCATTTCAATCCCCTCGGCCACCACGAAGTCGCACGCATGGCGCTCCGAGCGCTGAACGTCCCCAATGACCTGCAGCCGATGCAACCAGACGCACTACCTGTGCGCACGTGGCGCGAGGCTCGTGCTGAAGATCTCGGCTGGGCACGTGAGCACCTCGTCCCGTGGGTGCTGAGGCGCATCCACCACCAGTCTTCGGGCGATCTGATCACTGCGAAGCGGCCTGACGCCTCCCCCGTGGTCTTGCCGGACACTCGGTAATCAGTTCGAGAGTGCCCACAGGGCGACGGCTGCGGCGGATGCGACGTTGAGCGAGTCCACTCCCCCACGCATCGGAATCGTGACGACCGTGTCGGCCGCATCGAGTGCCGTGCGGGAGAGCCCGTCGCCTTCGGTCCCCATCACCAGCGCGATCTTCTCCGGTCGTGAGCCCGCATAGGCTTTGAGTGACACGGCGTCGTCGCTCAAAGCGAGCGCCGCGATCTCGAAGCCCGCGGCATGCAGTTCGGTCACGGCATCTGCCCAATCGCCGATCCTGGTCCACGGCACCTGAAACACGGTGCCAGTGCTCACCTTGACGCTGCGGCGATACAGCGGATCCGCACAGCGAGGCGAGACGAGCACCGCATCGGCGCCGAGTCCGGCGGCAGCGCGAAACGCGGCTCCGACGTTCGTATGCTCGATCAAGTCCTCCAGGATGAGCACGAGGCGCGCATCATTCAGTACCTCGGCGACAGTAGGCAGTTCAGGGCGATGCATAGAAGCGAGGGCGCCGCGGTGCACGGCGTACCCGGTGACTGCTTCGGCGACGTCATCAGGCACGACGAATACCGGAGTGTCAGTTTTGGCGAGGAGGTCTTGGATGCCAGCAACCCAGCGTCGCTGGACGAGCACCGAACGCGGCTTGTGGCCCGCTGAGATCGCCCGCTCGATGACCTTTGCAGACTCCGCGATGTACAGACCGCCTCTGGGCTCGTGCACGCGGCGCAAAGCCGTGTCGGTGAGGTTCCGATAGTCGGCGAGGCGAGGATCTGCCGCATCGGTGATGTACTCGAGTTGCATGTCATCCACTCTGCCATCGCGCGCCCCCTTCTACCGGGCGCCCAGGCAGGTGTGCTCGCCGTTAGACTCGCTCAGGGAGGTTCCGTGACCGCGACGACACATGTCGATCTATCTGCCGACATTGCCAAAGCCGCCGAACTATTGCGCGGACATAAGATCACGCTCCTGACCGGTGCCGGGATCTCGACCGACTCCGGCATCCCCGCCTATCGTGGCGAAGGTGCCCGCACTCGGGCCGATCCGATGACCGGGCAGCGCTACCTTGCCGACGAAGCGGCCAGGCGTCGGTACTGGGTGGGCGGACATCTCGGATGGCGCGCGTTCGCCTCGGCAGAGCCGAACGCAGGACACATCGCGCTTGCCGAAATGGAGCGGGACGGCCTCGTCTCCGGCGTGATCACACAGAACGTTGACGGCCTGCATCTGCGCGCCGGTAGCGCACGGGTGATCGAGGTGCACGGCACGATGCGGCGCGTCAACTGCCTGCAGTGTGGCCAGGTGTTCGACCGCAGAGACATCGCGGTGCAGATCGAGCAGCTGAATCCGTGGATCATGGTGCCCGAGAACATCGAGCTCAATCCCGACGGAGACGTCGCACCGGAGAGCACCGCGAACTTCATCGTTCCCACGTGCACGGTCTGCGGCGGAATGCTGAAGCCTGATGTCGTCTTCTTCGGCGAGTTTGTGCCCACCGACCGATTCCGCGCCGCTGAGTCGCTGCTGCGCGCGAGCGATGCCCTGATCGTCGCGGGTTCTTCCCTCGTAGTGAACTCCGGTGTGCGGATTGTCGAGCGTGCTCGCCGCCGTGGCATCCCCCTGATCATCATCAATCACGAGCCGACGCGCGCCGATGCCTGGGCGCATGTCACGCTCCCCGGCGGCACCAGCGATGTGCTCCCTGCCCTACAGGAGCTGCTGAAGTGACGTTGCTGACTCTCGTGCGCCATGGCCAGACAGAGTGGAATCTTGCTCGTCGAATCCAAGGATCGACCGATATCGCTTTGAACGCGACCGGTCAGAACGACGCCCGCAATGCGGCTGCACTCCTCGCGAACGGCACACACCACGCGATCTACGCGAGCCCGCTGGTGCGTGCGCATGAGACGGCGCAAATCATCGCCGCAGAACTCGGTCTGGCAAGTCCTGAGCTCGTGCCGGATCTGCGTGAGCGTTCTTTCGGCGAAGGAGAGGGCATCCTCGTCGCCGACTATCTCGAGCAATACGGCGATTGGCATGCGGCCCCTCCTGGTTCGGAGACGCTCGCAGGCGTATGCGAGAGGGCGCTCGGCGCGCTGGATGCGATCGCACGTGAGGCCCGTCGCCGCTCAGCGCCCGTCGCGGAGTCGGTGATCGTCGTTACGCACGGCGGCGTGATCCGATCGCTCCTGAATCACGTCTCTAGTGGCACGCTTCCGCGCGAGGGTGATGTGTTGCGCAACGGCTCGGTGCACCGCTTCGAAGCATCGCCCGGCGTGCTGCGGTTGCTCGAGCCGATCGCCGCCTGAGCGGCTACCGCGACCGCGCCACTGATGCGCGCGCGTGCCGAAGCAGTGGTTCATCGATCATCTGCCCCTGGAAGCGGAAGACGCCACGCTCCCCCTCTGCGGCAGCCAAAACGTCACGTGCCCATTCGAGCGTGGCCGCGTCCGGCGCATAGGCCTCGCGGATGACAGCGACCTGACTCGGATGGATGCACGCTGTCGCCGCGAAGCCGGAGGCCGCAGCATCCATCGCCTCATCGGCGAGGCCGGTGACATCGTCGATATCGATATGGACCGCGTCGATCGCGGCCTTGCCGTGTGCGCGGGCCTCGAGCAGCACCTTGGATCGGGCGTAGCGGGCCACCTCGCGGTAGGAGCCGTCGGTACCGCGACTCGACGTACCGCCCAGTGAGGCGACCAGATCCTCCGCGCCCCACATCATTGCGACCACTCGCGGATGCGACGCGATTTGAGCCGCGCTGCTGATCCCACGAGCTGTCTCGCACAGGGTGACCAGTGAATACGTGGCATCGAACAGGTCGAGAGATGCGGCATCCTCTGTCTTTGCGACCATCACCGTGCGATACGGCGACTGTTCGATCATGGCGAGGTCGGGCGCGAACTCTGCGGTGTCGGGGGCATTGATGCGCACGATCACCCGGGCCGGATCCAGCCTCGAGGCGAGCACGTTCGTGCGTGCAACCGCCTTCGTTCCTGGTGCGACGGCATCCTCGAGATCGAGGATCACCGCATCCGCCCGCTCGTAGGCCTTCTCGAAGCGCTCCGGTCGATCGCCGGGGCAGAACAGCAGTGCGGGGCCTGAACTGAAGGTCATCTCATTCCTTTGTCGACACACCTGGCAGGCAATGGACAAGCGCGATGCGGGTCGCGGTGGCAACCACGACGGCGTCCTGGTTGCGCCCGGTGTGAGCGATCGTGCAGATGCCCTGACCAGGACGCGAGGACGACAGACGTTTCTCGGTGATGACGCTCTCTGTGTACAGCGTGTCGCCTGCGAAGAGCGGATGCGGGAACTCGACATCTCCGAGCCCCAACTGTGCCACCAGCGTGCCCTGTGTGAGCTGCGCGACGGATGCTCCGACCATGGTCGACAGTGTCCACATCGAGTTCATCAATCGCTGGCCGAACTCCTGGGTTTCCGCGAACGCCGCATCCAGATGCAACGCCTGGGTGTTCATCGTCAGCGTCGTGAAAAGCACGTTGTCTGCCTCGGTGGCGGTGCGTCCTGGGCGATGGAGATAGCGCGCCCCGACCTCGAACTCCTCGAAGTAGAGCCCTCTTTGGATGATGTCGGTCATCAGGTCAGTCCCAATCCACGCGCGATCACCAGCAACTGCACCTCGGTCGTGCCTTCGCCGATCTCGAGAATCTTCGAATCACGATAGTGCCGCGCGACCGAAAATTCATTCATGAATCCGTTGCCGCCGAAAATCTGGGTCGCATCGCGGGCATTGTCCATTGCGGCATCCCCTGCCACCAGCTTTGCGATCGCGGCGGGTTCGGAGAATGGCTTTCCGGCATCTCTCAACCGTGCAGCGTGATGCCACGCCAGACGAGCGGTGTGTACGCGCGCCCGCATGCGCGCGAGTGTGAACTGTGCGTTCTGCCGCGTGCTCAGGGCACTCCCGAAGATCGTGCGGCTCTTCGCATATTCGACCGCTGCCTCCAGGCATCCCTCGGCCGCGCCGGTCGACAGCGCGGCGATCGCGATGCGCCCTTCGTCGAGGATGCTGAGGAAGTTCGCGAACCCACGCCCCTCTTCGCCGAGGAGATTTCCTGCCGGCACTCGCGCGTCGTCGAAGGTGAGTGGGTGCGTGTCGGAGGCGTGCCATCCGACCTTGTCGTAGGGCGGTTCGACGGTGAAACCTGGCGTGCCGTTCGGCACGATGATCGTGGAGATCTGCTTGCGGCCATCACTCGATCCGGTGACCGCCGTGACCGTCACGAACTTGGTGATGGGCGTACCCGAGTTGGTGATGAACTGCTTCGATCCGTTGATGACCCATTCATCGCCGTCACGACGTGCGGTCGTGCGGGTGGCTCCGGCGTCACTTCCCGCTTCGGGTTCGGTCAGTCCGAACCCGGCCAGCGCGCGACCGGCGAGAAGGTCGGGTAGGTACTCGGCGCGCTGAGCATCTGTACCGAAGCGGAACACCGGCATGGCACCCAGACTGACGCCTGCTTCCAGTGTGATGGCGATGGACTGATCGACACGTGCAAGAGCCTCGATTGCGAGGCCGAGTGCGAAGTAATCTCCGCCCTGCCCGCCGACGTCCTCAGGGAAAGGCAGCCCGAACAACCCCAGCTCCCCCATCTGCGCGATGACGTCCATGGAGAGAGTGTGCGTGCGGTCGGCCTCGTAGGCCTGCGGTGCGACGACCGATTCGGCAAAGTCGCGCACCATCGCGCTGAGGGAAACCTCGTCTTCAGTCAGATTCTGGGTCATGATGTTCCTCCGTCAGGGTGTTTCAGCGGCATTTTCGGACGCGGATGTCACGGTATCGATTGTCACGATCGCGACCGGTTGGTCTCGTCGTGCCTGGTCGCCGACGGCGACCAGGAGGTGCACTGTGCCGTCGTGCGGCGCCAGTACCGGATGCTCCATTTTCATCGCCTCGATTGAGACGAGAGGCTGCCCTGCGGCGACGGCTGATCCGTCCTCAACATGCACGGCCACCACGCTGCCAGGCATGGGCGCGCGCGCCTCTGGGCTCGTCTCCGACGCAATCGGATGCTGCGATGCCAGCCTGTGTCGCATTCGCTCGCGACGATCGAGCGGGCGCAACCGCGCCGTGTGTCCTGCCTCAGTCACCCAGACCGCGCCTTCGGCGTCTATTGCTGCATTCGCTGGCGTTGTCGTTGAAGTGCCCGGGGCATCCGCGTCGACCGTAGCGTCGAGTACCTCACCGTCGTCAGTGAGGAAGCCGACCTGGCGAGCGGATGCGTCCATCATCTGCGCCCACGCGGACCCCGCCCGGCGAGAAAGGTCTTGCTGCGTGAGACTTGGTTCCTGCGGGCCTGTCTCATGCAGGAGTTCCTGTCTCGCCGCCGCGAGCATCGCCTTGGAGGGCTGCGGGATCGGCAGGGGCAGCATCGTGTCGATCAGGCCGGTGTCGAGGTCACCACTGATCACACGAGGGTGAGTCACCAGTTGCCGAAGGAATGCGATGTTCGTGTCGACACCGAGCACGACCGTGTGCGACAGAGCCTCGTCGAGCCGTCTGAGCGCGGTCTCACGGTCAGCACCGTGAGCGATGACCTTTGCGATCATCGGGTCGTAGTATCCGGTGACCTCGCTGCCCGTCTCGATCGCGGCATCCACTCGCACGCCCCACGGCGCGTCGAAGCGCAGAATGTGCCCCGTCGACGGCAGGAAGCCGCGTTCCGGAGACTCCGCATAGATACGGGCCTCGACAGCGTGACCCGACACCGGCGCCGGCGAGGGCAATGCGTCACCGGCAGCGACCGACAATTGCAGCGCCACCAGATCCAGACCCGTGACGGTCTCGGTGACGGGATGCTCGACCTGAAGCCTGGTGTTCATCTCGATGAAGAAGAACTCCTCAGGCGAGTCGGCGTCGACGAGGAACTCTACTGTTCCCGCCCCGACATAGTCGA
This sequence comes from Microbacterium sp. Y355, assembly GCF_059445345.1. NCBI lineage: Bacteria > Bacillati > Actinomycetota > Actinomycetes > Micrococcales > Microbacteriaceae > Microbacterium > Microbacterium sp. Y355. The sequence continues at coordinate 721,638 of NZ_JCAIUD010000001.1, forward strand.
CGCTGGATGCCGCGCGCACGGCAGCGTCAAACAGCCGCTCTCGCACGCCTTCGGGCAATCCTGCTGAGGGTGCCTCTTCCACCACTTTCTGATGTCGGCGCTGCAGTGTGCATTCGCGCTCGCCGAGTGCGATCACTGTGCCATGACTGTCGCCGAATACCTGTACCTCGATGTGCCGAGGCCGGGCGATCAGACGCTCCAGCAACAGGGAATCGTCCCCGAATGCTGCTGCAGCGACGCGTCGCGCCGAGGCAAGTGCGGCACGAAGGCCGGCAGCCTCGGCGACGATCTCCATGCCCTTCCCGCCGCCTCCCGCACTCGGCTTCACGAGCAGCGGATACCCCACCTCGGCCGCGTGCTCTTCAATCTGATCGTCGGTCAGATCGACCGCGTCGAACCCGGGAACAACCGGCACGCCGTGCGCCGCGACCTGCACGCGGGCGGCTGCCTTGTCGCCCATGATCTTGATGGCTCTGATCGATGGCCCGATGAAGGTGATGCCTGCCTCCGCGCACGCTTCAGCCAGCGCAACGCTCTCGGAGAGAAAGCCATACCCCGGATGGATCGCCTGGGCGCCGGTCTCCTGCGCCGCACGCACGACCGCGTCCACGCTGAGATACGACTCCGCAGCCGCCGCAGGACCGATCAGCACCGCGACGTCTGCTTCACGCGCATGCGGAGCCGTAGCATCCGCCTCACTGTAGACGGCGACGCTGCGCATTCCGCGCTCACGCAGAGTTCTAATGATGCGACGCGCGATCTCACCCCGGTTCGCGACGAGGACGGTGTCGAACCTTGCGGCCGCTGAGCCTTCTCGACTAAACATGGCACTCACATCCTGAATACGCCGAAGCGCGACTCTGGCAGCGGACTGCGGGCGACAACATCCAGTGCGAGACCGAGCAGATCGCGAGTTTGGTCCGGGTCGACGATGCCGTCGTCCCAGAGCCGGGCGGTCGCGTAATACGGTTCGCCCTGGGTCTCGTACTGATCGCGGATAGGTTCTTCGAACGCAGTGCGCTCCTCGGCGCTCCAGCGCTCGCCGCGCGCAGTGAGCTGGTCTTCTTTCACTGTGGCGAGAACAGACGCTGCTTGCGCGCCGCCCATCACCGAGATGCGACTGGCCGGCCACGTCCATAGGAAACGTGGCGAATACGCCCGCCCGCACATCGAGTAGTTGCCTGCACCGAAGGAGCCGCCGATGATGACGGTGAGCTTCGGCACACGCGTCGTTGCCACCGCGGTCACCATCTTGGCGCCATCCTTAGCGATTCCTCCGGCTTCCGCGTCGGAGCCGACCATGAACCCGGTGATGTTTTGCAGGAACAGGAGTGGGATACCGCGTTGATCGCACAGTTCGATGAAGTGAGCGCCTTTGAGCGCCGATTCGCTGAACAGCACTCCGTTGTTGGCGACGATGCCGATCGGATGACCGTGGAGCCTCGCGAATCCGGTCACCAGCGTGGTGCCGTACTCGGTCTTGAACTCACGGAACGAATCGCCATCGATGAGTCTGGTGATCACCTCTCGTACGTCGTATGCGGTGTTCACATCGACCGGGACCACGTCATACAGGCTGGAAGCGTCGTCTGGTGCACGGGAAGTCGCCACCTCCCATGCCGGAGCGGCCGGTGGTGGCAGCGTCGCGACGATGTCCCGCAGAATCTCAAGTGCGTGTTCATCGTCCTCAGCGAGGTGATCAACCACGCCGGAGCGGCGGGCGTGCAGCTCTCCACCGCCGAGCTCCTCGGCAGTGACGATCTCGCCGATCGCTGCCTTCACAAGTGGCGGTCCGCCGAGGAAGATCGTGCCCTGACCCCGCACAATCACCGTCTCATCGCTCATGGCTGGCACGTAGGCGCCGCCCGCAGTGCAGGATCCGAGCACCGCCGCGAGCTGAGGGATGCGTTCCGCGCTCATCCGCGCCTGGTTGAAGAAGATGCGGCCGAAGTGGTCGCGGTCGGGGAATACCTCATCCTGCTTCGGAAGGAAGGCGCCGCCAGAATCCACGAGATAAAGGCAGGGCAGCCGGTTCTCCAGCGCGATCTCCTGGGCGCGAAGGTGCTTCTTGACCGTCATCGGCAGGTAGCTGCCGCCCTTCACCGTGGCGTCATTGCACAACACCATCACGTGGCGACCGTGCACGAGACCGACTCCGGCGATCACGCCAGCGCCAGGGGCTTCACCGTCGTACATGCCGTCGGCCGCGAGCGGGGATACTTCGAGAAAGGGACTCCCCTCGTCGAGCAACCGGGCGATGCGTTCGCGTGGCAGTAATTTGCCACGTTCCTGGTGGCGCTGCCTCGAACGCTCTGGACCGCCTGCGGCAGCAGTCGCCAAACGAGCGCGCAATTGGACCGCCAGCATTTCCTGGGTGGGGGGCATCGTGATGTCCTCCTTGACTCACGTGGTGGCACTCAACATGCCTTTTCGGTTAGTGTTCACTAACCAGCTCATTTAGGTTAGCGAGCATTAACTGAGATGACAAGCCCCCTCACGGCGCGCGATCGCGCCAAAGCCGAACGCGCAGACGCCCTCCTGCAAGAGGCTGCGCGGCTGTTTGCTGCCCGCGGATACTCTGGCGTGAGCCTGGAAGACATCGGCTCTGCCGTGGGTGTCTCTGGCCCAGCGGTGTATCGCCACTTCGCAGGTAAGCGGGCACTGCTCGGTGCCGTGCTGGTCAAGGTCAGTGAAGAGCTGGTTGGCGGCGGAACAGCAGTGGCCGATGCAGCATCGTGCGCCGAGGATCGGATGCTGGCGCTCGTCAGTTTCCACGTCGATTTCGCGCTGTCCAATGCGGATGTGATTCGCGTGCAGGACCGCGACATGGCCCATCTTGCCGAAGATGACCGCGCAGAAGTCCGTCGCCTGCAGCGCGCGTACATCGACCTGTGGATCTCGGCACTTGCACCGCTGCGCGAGGCATCGGCCGACGAACTTCGGCTACGGGTACAGGCGTGCTTCGGGCTCATCAACTCCACCCCGCACAGCACCCGCAGTGCCTCGCGTTCGAAGAAGGCGACAGCAGGAACGCTCATCGCCATGGCTCACGCAGCCCTCATCGCCTGATCAGCGCAACAGCATCGCTCGCCCCGGCTCCTCGAGAATGTCAGCGACATCCTTGACGAAACGGGCGCCCTCCGCGCCGTCAACGATCCTGTGATCGAAAGACAGGCTCAGCGTCATGACCTGACGCAACGCGATCTCCCCACGGAACTCCCATGGCTTCAGGCGGATCGCTCCGGCCGCGAGGATCCCTGATTGACCAGGGGGCAGGATCGGTGTGCCTGCGTCGATGCCGAAGACTCCGATGTTGGTGATCGAGAAGGTGCCTCCGGCAAGCTCTGCCGGAGAGGTCTTTCCTGAGCGCGCTGTTTCAGTCAATGCACTCAGAGCGTCAGCAAGCTCGGGCACAGTCATCTGGTCAGCACCCCGGATGTTGGGCACGATCAGTCCGCGCTCGGTGGCGGCGGCGATCCCCAGATCCACATAATGCGGTTGAACGATCTCGCCTGCTTCCTCATCCCACCGCGAGTTCAGGCCCGGTGTGCGGGTGAGCGCTAGGCACACAGCCTTGGCAACGATCACGAGCGGGCCGATTCGGTGCTCCGAGAGCGAGCGATCCTGGCGCAGCCTCGCTATCAGATCCATCGTTGCGGTGACGTCAACCGTATGGAACGTCGTGACGTGCGGCGCAGTGAAGGCGCTCTGAACCATGGCGGCCGCGGTGTGCTTGCGCACCCCGCGGATCGGAATCCGCGTCTCGCGTTCCCCCACCGTGAGGTGCTGCACCGCGTGCGGCCGGGCAGCGGGGACGTCATCCGATCGTCCACCGACGCGCTCTGCATAGGCCTCGATGTCGTCACGAGTGATCACCCGATCGCCTACCTCTGCGGCGACAAGCACGATATCGATGCCTAGCCGTTTGGCGTAGGCGCGCACCGGCGGGGTCGAACGAGGGCGCTCGCCTATACGTTCAGGAATCGGTGCGTCTGGTAGCACATCGTGAGGCGCCGCCTCCAAAACCGCGGTGTCGACGACGACAGGAGAGTCGCTTGCCCGGCGCGCACGGCGCATAGGTCGTGATGTGCTCGACGGTGCGGCGCCGTAGCCGACGAGGTTCGGCGGTGTTTTCTCTTCAGCCGGTTCTACACCCTCCACATCGAAGGCGATCAAGGGCGAGCCGACAGCGACAGTTGCCCCTGCCTCAGCATGCAGAGTCGTCACCGTGCCCTCATAAGGCGACGGCAGCTCGACGATGGCCTTGGCTGTCTCTACCTCCGCGAGGGTCTGGTTCAGTGTGACAGTGTCGCCTGGGGCGACCAGCCACTGCACCACTTCGGCTTCGGTGAGCCCCTCACCGAGGTCGGGAAGGTGGAACTCTTCGATCATGATTCCGCTCCGGTCAGACTGTTTGGCCGGTCCAGCACGCGGTCGACCGCGTCGAGGATCCGATCCAGATCCGGCAAGTGGAACTTCTCAAGCTTCGCGGGCGGATAGGGCACATCGTGCCCGGTCACCCGCAGCGGCGCAGACTCCAGATATTCGAAGCACTGCTCGGTGATACTGGCGATCACTTCGGCGGCGACACCCGCCTCACGTGATGCCTCGTGCGCAACGACGACTCGGCCGGTACGGCGCACTGACGCAGCGACGGTGTCGTAGTCCACCGGAGAGATGGAGCGCAGGTCGATGACCTCAAGCGACAGGCCCTCGTCCTCGGCTGCGGCCGCGGCATCCAGAGCAGTGGACAGCATGGCGCCGTAGGTGATGATCGTGGCATCCGATCCGGCACGGACCACGCGAGCGAGGCCCATCGGCGGAGCATCCGCCAGCGAGGATTCCAGATCGACCTCACCCTTGTGGTGGTAGAGGCGCTTGGGCTCGAAAAAAATGACAGGGTCGTCTGAGGCGATCGCCTGTTGCAGGCAGCGGTAAGCATCCTGCGGATTGGACACCGCGATGACACGGAGCCCAGCGGTGTGAACGAAGTAGGCCTCAGGCGATTCCGAGTGATGCTCGGCGGCACCGATTCCGCCCGCCCACGGGATGCGGATGGTGATGGGCATCTTCACTCGGCCCTGGGTGCGATAGTGCAGCTTCGCGACCTGCGAGACGATCTGGTCGAACGCCGGGTAAACGAATCCGTCGAACTGGATCTCGACGACCGGGCGGTATCCCCGATAGGCAAGTCCGACAGCTGTTCCGACGATTCCTGATTCTGCAAGCGGCGTGTCGATGACACGGGAGGCGCCGAATTCATCCAGCAGCCCATCGGTGATGCGGAAGACTCCCCCAAGCTTGCCGATATCCTCGCCGAGCAGCACGACTTTGTCGTCATCACGCATCGCCTGGCGGAGCCCCGCATTGAGCGCCTTACCCAGAGTGATCTCAGTCATCTCAGGCCTCCTTGAAGGAGGCGAGGTACGCAGCATACTCATCGCGCTGGCGTGAGATACCGGAATGCGGTTCGGCGTACACGCCGTCGAATACAGCCAGCGGCTCGCGCGTGACCATGCTCAGACATGCCGCGCGCATCTCACGTGCCATCACGTCAGCGTCAGCGTGTGCGGCCGCGATCTGCTCGTCATCGATCTCGTCGACTGCCCGCAGATACGCTTCTAGCCGGGAAATCGGGTCGCGTGTGCGCCACGCTTCCAGCTCTGCTGGATCGCGGTAGCGGGTCGGGTCGTCAGAGGTGGTGTGCGGTCCCATCCGATATGTCACCGCTTCGATGAACGCGGGGCCCTTGCCTGCGCGGGCATGAGCCAATGCCCACCGCATGGCGGCCATGCACGCCAACACGTCGTTCCCGTCTACGCGCATACTCGGGATTCCGAAGCCGGGGGCCCGGCCCGCAATCGGATACTGGGACTGCAGAGCGACCGGCTCGGAGATCGCCCAATGGTTGTTCTGGCAAACGAACACGACAGGCGCCTGGTACGAGGCGGCGAACACCATGGCCTCGTTCACATCGCCCTGGCTGGTGGCGCCGTCTCCAAAGTACGTGACGGCGACTTCTGGGGCCTTCTCGTGCTTGATCCCCATCGCGTAGCCGACCGCGTGCAGGGTCTGCGCGCCGATAATGATCTGCAGCGGCGCCATACGCATCTGATCCGGGTCGAACGGCGCGCCTTCTTCTCCACGCCAGACGCGCACGAAGTCACCCGGCTGAGCGCCACGTGCGTAGATCACGCCGGTTTCGCGATAGCTCGGGAAGACGAAGTCAACGGGGTCGAGTGCACGGGCGGTGCCGATCTGGGCAGCTTCCTGACCTTGGCAGGGCGCCCAAAGGCCCAGCTGGCCCTGGCGCTGGAGTGCAACACCTTCGGCGTCGATACGACGGAGGATGACCATGTCGCGATGAAGTGAACGCAACTGCGCCGCGTCGACGTCAGCAACGTAGCGCTCGAGATCAGGGTTGCGCAGTCGCGTTCCATCTGGCGCGATGAGGCGCTCAGAAAGTTCTAGATCCTGCGTGGTGTCGGCAATCGGGGTGGTCTGCGGTGACATCATCGTCCTCCTGTCGTGTGTCTCCCTCGTGAGGAGTTGCACGCCTGCTCCGACGTCTTCATCGGATGCTTCGAGGTTACGTCCATTGATCAGCACGCTCAAGCATCTCGACCTGCCTTGAGCATGTTGCGCAGTTTTGCCCCGAGCATCCTGCTAACGTTTGGCACTATGTCTGCTCTCGATCGTGTTGATCTCGAACTGCTCGCCGTGCTCGCTGAAGATCCGCGCACCACAGTCGTCGCGCTTGCTGAGGCGCTCGGACTGTCGCGCAACACCATCCAAGCCAGGATGACACGGCTGGAGCAGACAGGAGTATTTCTGTCCTACGAACGATCCTTCTCCCCCGAGGTGCTCGGCTTCCCGCTCCAGGCGTTTGTGAGCATTGGCCTGCGACAGACTGATCTCCCCCGCATTACTGCGGAGCTCGCTCGGATCCCTGAGATCCTCCAGGTGCATGGACTCAGCGGATCCATCGACCTTCTCGCACGCGTCGCCTGCAGGGATGCGCGACACCTGTTCGACACGGACGCCCGAATCCTGTCCATCGAGGGCGTCGAGCGGACGGAGACGTCACTCGCGATGGGCGAAGTGATTCCGTTCCGGGTCGCGGGGCTTATTGGCCTCGCGCGACGGGAACCCTGAGGAAACGGCGGATCGCCCCGGCTGCTTCTGCCGGGGTTTCATAGTGGATCAAATGCCCCACGTCGGCGATTTCCACGAGCTCCGCGCTCGGGAACAGCGTCGCGAGGTGCCGCTCTGCTTCGATCGGGGTGATGTCGTCCTGCTGTGCCGCGACCAGCAGTGTCGGGACGTCGATCTGAGGGGCGGAGGCTCGGACATCGTGCGAGACGCTCGCGACAAAAGCATCTCGCAGGACGTCCCGGTCCGCGAAGTCGGAGAAGTAGGTGTCGTGCTGGTCGTGGATGAAGCGGCGAAGCACCGGATCCTTCGTCTTCGCCATCGTGTTACTCATGACCCGAACGATCAACTTGCTTCGCAGCAGCGCGGTTCCGAGCTTTGCTGGCAGCATCGCGCCAAGGTCGTAGTAGAGAACAGCAAGGCGTGTCATCACACCCTTTGGCCCTTCCAGGGCGGGTGCTCCGATCGGGTTGATGAGGATGACCCGGGGCGTCTCCAGCCCGCTAGCGACCGCGGCCGAGGCAACAATCGAGCCGAAGGAATGACCGAGGATGACGGCACCAGGTGCGACTGTGGCGGCGAAGTCCTGTAGCCACCCGGCGTACTCGTCGAGGTCATGCGTGCGGCCGGGAATCGGCGGAGTTTCGCCGAAGCCGGGCAAATCCGGCGCGATCACGCGAACTTCGGGAAGATAAGCCAGCACTGGCTCGAGTCCGTGGTGCTCACCGCGGAAGCCGTGCACAGCGATGACGGTGGTGACACCCTCCACCTCCGGCGCTGGTCCGTACACCCAGTACGCTGTCATTCCGCCCCGCACCTGGGCCTCATGACGCTCGATCGGAAGGCGGCTAAGCCGGTCGGCATAGGGCGAGAAGACGGGCATGAATCCAGTCTACGGGCGAGCCTGCGCCCCGATGTCCGAGGCCCTCCTTACCTTGGGTTCATGGCAATCGATCTCGAACTCCCTGGCTGGCTCGGACGCATCGGCGTTTTCGATCTGGAGACGACAGGCGTCGACGTCACCAGCGATCGCATTGTCAGCGCTCACGTGGGTGTGCTCGACGCCAAGGGACGAGAGATCGCGGCGCGTACGTGGCTTGCCGACCCCGGTATCCCTATTCCGGAGGGCGCGGCCGCCGTGCATGGCATCAGCACGGAACAGGCACAGCGTGAAGGGCGAGTCGCCCACGAGGTTGTCGGAGAGATCACCGAGTCGTTGCGGGCGCTTTTCGCGCAGGGTATGCCAGTGGTGGCATATAACGCCTCCTACGACTTCTCGCTGCTGACCAACGAGTGTGTGCGGCACGGCATTGCGCTGCTTGAGGCGCCTGGTCCCATCATTGACCCGCTCGTCATCGACAAGGCTGTCGATCGCTATCGCAAGGGCAAGCGCACACTTGAGGTCGTTGCCGATCACTACGGCGTGATTCTGGATGGCGCACATGAGGCATCAGCAGACGCCATCGCCGCCGGCCGCGTCGCACAGGCGATTGGGCGTACCTTCGAGCTTGCGCCTTCGGCTCACGAACTGCACACGCAGCAGATCGGCTGGGCACGCACCCAGGCGGAAAGCCTCACCGAGTACTTCATCCGTATCGGTCGCCTCGACGCAGAAGATGCGCTCGACGGCACGTGGCCGGTGCGGCACCCCGGCCCGGCATCCGTCTGAGAATCGCCGACGCCCCGGCTTACCGTCGACACACCGTCGAACTGACGTCGCTACGCCGAGGCGTCGGCGACACCCCGGGGCGTGGATGCTCGAAGTGAGCGAGCCGACAACGACAAAGGCCCCGTCTCCGGAATGGAGACGGGGCCTTCGTACTGAAGGAGGCTGCTTACTTGCTGCCGCCAAAGCCCTTGAAGCGCTGGTTGAACTTCTCGACGCGACCGGCCGAGTCCATGATGCGCTGCTTGCCCGTGTAGAACGGGTGCGAAGCGGAGGAGATCTCGACGTCGATGACGGGGTACTCCACGCCATCCAGCTCGACGGTCTTGTTGCTCGACACGGTGGAGCGGGTGAGGAAGGTCTCGCCCGAGCCGAGGTCGCGGAACACGATGTCCTTGTAGGTGGGGTGAATGTCAGTCTTCATTGCTGAGTCCTTGGCTTGCGGATGCGAATAGAGGAAAAGTCAGAGTGTGCGGTTGCACCAAGGGTCGAGTTTAGCAGATCCACGCTCATGAAATGGCGCGCGCCGCGTATCGACCGTCGTCAGATGTGAGCAGGATCGGCATGCCGAATGCCTCAGTGAGAGCATCAGCCGTCAGCGTCTCCGCGATCGGCCCAGCTGCGACGATGCCGCCGTCGCGGATGAGAAGCACGTGCGTGAATCCGACCGGAATCTCCTCGACATGGTGAGTCACCATGACCATCGCCGGCGTCGTCGGCGAGGAGGCATAGCCGCTGAGAAGGCTAAGCAGCTCTTCGCGCGCACCAAGGTCAAGTGATGCGGTCGGTTCGTCGAGCAGCAGTAGCTCAGGGTCGGTCATCACCGCGCGGGCAATCTGGACGCGCTTCTGCTCGCCATCGCTGAGCGTTCCGAACGTGCGGTCAGCGAGCTGATCGAGCTTCCACTCGCCGAGCACGCGCAGGGCACGTCGTTCGTCGATGTTCTCGTACTGCTCGTTCCAGCGGCCCGTCACCGAGTAGGCAGCGGTGAGAACGACATTGATCACGGTCTCATCACTCGGGATGCGCTTGGCCATCGCCGAGGATGCGAATCCGATCCGCGGGCGAATCTCGAAAACATCGGTGCGACCGAGGGTCTCCCCGAGAACGGTCACCGTTCCCCCGGTGGGGTGCATCAGAGTGTCAGCCAACTGCAGAAGGGTGGTCTTGCCTGCACCGTTCGGGCCGAGCACCACCCATCGCTGGTCATGTGCGACCTGCCAGGTCACATGATCGATGATGTTGCGCCCGTCACGGCGCACGACGGCATCGGTGAATTCAAGAGCGCTCGGCATGTTTCCAGCCTATCGGCTCACTGCGTCAGGTCGGCGTAGAGCGCACGCGTGGTGTCGGCAATAGCCGCCCAGCTGAACTCTTCGGCTGCACGCCGTCGTCCAGCCGCGCCATATGTGGTCGCGCGCTCGGGATCCATCGCCACCTCCGTCATCACACGGGCGAGATCCGCGACATATCGTTCGGGATCCACGGGCGTTCCGGTACCGTCCTGAACCTGATCGATTGGCACCAGCCGCCCTGTCACACCGTCAGCGACCACCTCGGGAATGCCGCCCGTCGCCGTCCCGACGACGGCCGCGCCGCATGCCATTGCTTCGAGATTCACGATGCCGAGCGGTTCGTATACCGAAGGACACACGAACGTCGTCGCTGCTGTGAGAATTGCGGACAGCTCATCACGCGGGAGCATCCGCTCGATCCAAATCACACCCTGACGGGTCTGCTGCAAAAGGCGGACGCCCTCCTGCACCTCAGCCATGATCTCGGGAGTGTCCGGGGCGCCGGCACAGAGCACGAGCTGCACCTCTGGGGGCAGTTCAGCCGCGGCCCGTAGCAAATATGGCAGCCCCTTCTGGCGAGTGATGCGCCCGACGAACACAACCGAGGGCCGCGTCGGGTCCATGCCGATGCTCTGCAGGAAGGCGGCGTTGTGCACTGGACGCCAGCGTTCGACATCGATGCCGTTGTGGATCACCCGCACGCGATCAGGATCCACCTTCGGATAGCTACGCAGAATGTCTGTGCGCATCCCCGCGGATACTGCGATGATCGCCGCTGCATTCTCGTACGCGAGCTTCTCGATGCCGCTTGACACCGCGTACCCACCGCCGAGCTGTTCCGCCTTCCATGGGCGCAGTGGCTCGAGGCTGTGAGCGGTCAACACATGCGGGATGCCGTGCAGTTGCGAGGCGATGTGCCCGGCGAAGTTCGCGTACCAGGTGTGGCTGTGCACGAGGTCAGCGCCGGCGACATCCCCCACCATTGTGAGGTCCGTCCCGAGGGTCTGCACTGCGGCGTTGGCGCCGGCCAATTCAGCCGGGCTTCGATAGGAGTGAGTCTGGGATTCGTCGCGCTGAGCGCCGAAAGCACGCACTTGCACCTCGATGCTTTCCCTCAGCGCAGTGACGAGCTCGGCCACGTGCACACCCGCACCGCCGTACACCTCTGGTGGGTACTCCTTGGTGATCATGTCAACGCGCATGTCTGAACGCTAGTACAGCGACGCGTTCCGCATCTATGGTTGAGCCATGGCGGTCCCAAAGAAGATTTTCGGCATCATCCTCGCCGGCGGCGAGGGCAAGCGGCTTATGCCCCTGACAGCAGATCGAGCGAAACCGGCCGTGCCCTTCGGCGGCCAGTATCGACTGATCGATTTCGCGATCTCGAATCTGATCAACTCGGGGCTGCGCCAGGTCGTCGTGTTGACGCAATACAAATCGCACAGCCTCGACAGGCACATTTCGCAGACCTGGCGGATGTCCTCGCTGCTCGACTCTTATGTGACGTCCGTGCCCGCGCAGCAGCGGCTCGGCAAGCGGTGGTTCTCCGGGTCGGCCGATGCCATCCTGCAGAGCCTGAACCTTGTCAACGACGAAAAGCCGGACATCGTCATCGTCATCGGTGCCGACCATGTCTATCGCATGGATTTTCGGCAGATGCTCAAAGCCCACATCGCTTCCGGTGCGAAGGCGACCGTGGCAGGCATCCGCCAGCCGCTTTCGATGGCAGATCAGTTCGGCGTGATCGATGCCGAACCGGATGGCAGTGGGCGCATCCGAGCCTTCCTGGAAAAGCCGGCGGATGCCGAGGGTCTCGCCGATTCGCCGCACGAAGTTCTTGCATCGATGGGCAACTACATCTTTGACACGGACGCACTGATCGAAGCGGTGCAGACCGACGGCGAGCTACCCAACTCGAGCCATGACATGGGTGGTGACATCGTGCCGTACTTCGTCGATCGCGGCGAGGCTGGCTACTACGACATGAAAGAGAATGATGTCCCAGGGTCGTCGCTGCGCGATCGGGCGTATTGGCGCGATGTCGGCACGATCGATTCGTTCTTTGACGCGCACATGGATCTCATCTCGACACTTCCGGTGTTCAACCTGTACAACACGCTGTGGCCGATCCGCACTCAGAGTGTGAATTCGCCGCCCGCGAAGTTCGTGCGAGACGCGGTGGGACGTATCGGAAACGCGATCGACTCGATCGTGTCGTTGGGATCGGTGCTCTCCGGAACTCACTTGGAGCGCAGTGTGGTGGGCCCCGGCACGCTCGCAGCCGGTGGCTCGACGATCACCGACTCGGTGCTGTTCGACCAGGTGATTGTCGGCCAGGGTGCCCGCATTCATCGGGCAGTCCTCGACAAGAACGTGGTTCTTCTCGACGGCGCCACAGTCGGAGTCGATCGTGAACGCGATCTGGAGCGCGGATTCACCGTGACCGAATCGGGAATCACTGTGGTGGGCAAGGGCGTGCAGATCGAGCGCTGATCGGCGCGCTACGCTCGGTCGTGTGACTGCTGCGCGCTTCCTCGTCGTCCTCGATGCCGATTCCACCCTCATTCGCGATGAAGTGATCGAACTTCTTGCCGATGAAGCTGGGCGCCGTGAAGAAGTTCAGGCCGCCACCGAGGCTGCCATGCGCGGCGAGGTTGACTTCGCATCCAGCCTGCGTTCTCGGGTGGCCGCGTTGACAGGCGTCTCCACTGACGCCTTCGCACGGGTGCGTGCTCGTGTCGAGCCCACACCCGGTGTGCGCGAGCTGACTGCGGCCGTTCATGAACGTGGCGGTGTGGTTGGAGTCGTTTCAGGCGGATTCCACGAGATTCTCGACCACATCGCACCTGAGCTCGGCGTTGATCGCTGGCGTGCGAATCGGCTGGCTGTGACGGATGGTGCGCTAACAGGGTTCGTGGACGGCGAGATTGTGGATGCTGCTGCCAAAGCACTTTCGTTGCAGGAATGGGCGGCCGAGCTCGGTGTGCCGCTGAACGCGACGATCGCCATCGGCGACGGTGCGAACGATCTGCAGATGATGGCGGTCGCGGGCCTCGGCCTCGCCTTCAACGCGAAACCGGCCGTGCGAGATGCCGCGAGCCTGGTTATCGGCCTGCAGGATCTCAGCGAGGTCATTCCCCTGCTGCCTTGACTCAGCGCTCCAACCCTGGCGGATGTCCGTGGCCGCGCGTAGCGTCGCCGTATGGACATCATCCTCGTACCGGGACTCTGGCTCGACGCATCTTCGTGGGATGACGTCGTACTCAAACTCAAAGCCGCTGGCCACAATCCAATTCCATTGACCATGCCGGGGGTCGGTTCACCTGCCGCGACGTCCGCAGATATCGGCATCGCCGATTGGGTAGCCGCGGTCGTGGCGCAGATCGACGCCACCGATGCACAGGTCGTGCTCGTCGGGCACAGCGGCGGTGGAAACGTCGTATGGGGCGCAGCAGACGTTCGACCGGATCAGGTGGCACGCGTGATCTTTGTCGATACCGTTCCACCCCCGCCAGGCTCGTCAATCTCTGAGTTTCCCGTTGTTGGCGGGGTCATTCCCTTCCCCGGTTGGGAGTATTTCCCCGAGGAGGATGTGTTCGACATCGACGATGCAACGCGCACTCGCACGCTGCCGTTGACGCGCACCGTGCCTCCGCGCGTCCCGACCGATCCCATCCTGCTCTCAGGAGACCGAGGTCACGTGTCGGTCACGCTTCTGATGGGAACGCTTGATCAAGAAGACCTCGAGGCGCAGCTAGACCAGTGGGGCGCATATGCAGACGAGTACCGAGCGATCAGGGACATCACCGTCATCAAGATCGGCTCGGGCCACTGGCCACAGTTAACTCAGCCCGACCGGCTAGCCGAGTTGATCATCAGAGCCCTGGCATAGCTGGTGGGTTTGCCGGAGGTTAGTGCCCCATCCCCAGGCCGCCGTCGACAGGGATCACAGCGCCGGAGATATAGCCAGCATCGTCCCCGGCGAGCCATGTGACAACGCCCGCCACCTCATCCGGAGTCGCGAAACGCGCGGCCGGGATGCTCGCCTTGTACTGCTTCTGTGTCTCTTCCGGCAGCTCAGCAGTCATGTCGGTCTCGATGAAACCGGGCGCAACGACGTTCGAAGTGATGCCGCGTGCACCGAGCTCGCGCGTGAGCGAACGCGCGAACCCGACTAGTGCGCTTTTGGACGCGGAATAGTTGACCTGCCCGGCCGAACCATACAGTCCGACGACGCTGGAGATCAGGATGATGCGTCCGAAGCGTGCACGGAGCATTCCCTTCGAAGCACGCTTGACGACCCGGAAGGCACCACCCAGGTTCGTCGCGACCACGCTGTCGAAGTCATCCTCGCTCATACGCATGAGAAGAGTGTCCTTGGTGATACCTGCGTTCGCGACGACGATCTCAATCGGACCAAGTTTGGCTTCGACCTCTGTGAATGCGGCGTCGATGGCCGCGGCATCCGTCACGTCCGCGCGAACGGTCAATGTGCCCTCTGGCCCTTCGCCGCTGCGGGCCGTGACCGCGACACGATAGCCGTCGCGCACGAAGCGCTCCGCAATCGCACGACCGATACCTCGGTTGCCTCCGGTGACAAGGACGACGCGTTCTGAATTCATGTTTTCACTCCCAATGGCGCTCGGTCAGGCCCGAGCAATCATATCGGGGTGCGCTTCAGCCCCCGGGCAAATTGACACCGCCTGGGTCAACTGCGAGCCTGAGTGCAACGAAAGGTAGCGGCATGAGCGGCAACAATGATTTCCCCGGGGTAGAACCCACTGTTCCCCCTGTCCCCCAGGCGAATCCCTACGCTCCGCCACAGCCGTATCCCGGCGCCGCAGTCCAGCCTGCCGCAGTCCAGCCTGCCGCAGTCCAGCCTGCCGCCCCTAGCTACCCGGCCGCCCCCAGCTACCCGGCGGCGCCTGCACAGCCGTCCGCGCCGAACTATTACGCGCCGCAGCAGCCCTATGCTGGCGGGCAGCCTTACGCCGCTGGTCAGCCGTATGCCGCACCGCGTCCGACCAGCGGACTCGCTGTGACCTCGTTGATCACCGGCATTGCCGGGATCGTTCTCAGCTTTGCGTTCATCCCGCTGCTGGCATCCATCGTCGCGGTGATCACCGGGCACATGGCACTCAAACAGACTCGCCAAAACCCGGCAATAGGTGGGCGCGGCCTCGCGATCGCCGGCCTCATCCTCGGCTACGTCGGTGTGGCGATCCTCGCGATCGCCATCATCATCGGCATCTTCTCGATTATCCTGATCGGGACCGCGGGATTCCTGCCGTTCTTCCTGTCGTAGAACCGGCATTCTGCGTCCAGCAGCGGCGTCCGCAGTACGCCACGCGGCGTAGGCTGGAAGTACCGTGAAGCACTCCCGTCATGCACCAGCAGTAACCTCCCTGCCGCAGTCTCCGCAGGACGAGGCGACCGGTCGCGTGCGCCGTTACACCCTCACGATGCTGATCCGTGGAGTGTGTTTTCTCCTCACAGTTCTTATCACTCCATACGGGTGGTACACCTGGGTGTTCGCGTGTGGTGCCGTAGTGCTCCCCTACATCGCCGTCGTCTTCGCCAACGCGGTCAGCCCGACCGTCACTGCAGCGCCAGAATCACCGATGCAGGAGTTGTCGGCTCCAGCCACGGAGCCTGATTCCTCTGCGGAGGCTGAAGATTCGACGATCATCACCATCCAGGAACGTCCGAAGGATGACGAACAGTGACGACCGAGTGCTCGCGCGCCGCATGCCGCAACGCCGCCACGCAACACATCGTCTGGCGAAACCCTCGAATTCACGCCGCTGATCGCGAGAAGATCTGGCTCGCCTGCGATGAGCACGTCGCCTATCTGCATGATTACCTCGCCGCCCGTGATTTTCCGGTGACGGTGCGAGAAGGACTGCCTGAATGAACAATCGCTTCGTCCGGTGGGGTGTCTATCTCGTTGTCTCCGCCGCACTCGCTGCCGGGTGCGTGTTCCTTTCCAACTGGCAGTTCGATCGCAATGCGGGCCGCGCCGAACAGATTGCACTCGTCGAGCAGAACTACGATGCCTCGCCGATGCCCCTCGCGGACGCCATCGGACCTGACGGCGCACTCGACCCTGCGGATGAATGGCACCCCGTTTTGCTGCAGGGTGAGTATCTCGCCGACGAGCAGGTTCTGGTCCGCAATCGCCCACACGGTGGCACGAGCGCATTCGAGGTGCTAGTGCCATTCCGTGACGTCGATGGGCGCGTCTTCATCGTCAATCGTGGGTGGGTTGCTCCGGGCGAGGGAGCCCTCCCCGACGTAGTACCAGACCCACCGACCGACACAATCGAGGTCATTGTCAGGCTGCGCCCTGGTGAGCCGCTACCCACCTCCGGGCGCAGTGCCCCCGAAGGACAGGTGCCAACAATTCACCTGCCGAGCATCGAGGTGACCACAGACGGCGACGTCATCACGAGCGCATACGGGTTGCTGGTGAGTGAGGACCCGGCAGCTGAGATTGCACTCGGTGGGTTCGACTCCCCCACCAATGACCCTGGCCCCCATCTCTCGTACGCAATCCAATGGATTCTGTTCGCACTGATGGGGTTGATTTTCGTCGGCTACATGATTCGCACTGAGGTGCAGAAGCACCGCGAAGAAGTCGAAGGACGCCCCGCTCGAGTCAAGAGATCACGACGCCGTGATCACGACGCGGATGCCGAAGACGAGATGCTCGACGACGTCGACGCTCGCGTCTGAGAAGGGTCGTTCAGACAACGGCTCCCGCTCCCAGCGCTATCCCAAGACTCAGAGCTGCGAGCACGATCGTTGTCGGCGTCATGGTGTAGCGCTCGGGCTTCGAACGCGAGATGGCGTTCATCGGGATGCCAAGGCAGAAGTATCCGAAGATCACCCACATGGTGACGACGGAGAAATCGCCAGGAAAAATGTCGATCGCTTGGAGACGGTCGAATGCGACGACGGCAATGAATGCGTAGATGAGCACCGACACCGCACTGCCGATGCGAAATCCAAGTGGCAACACACGATGCTGCCCGCCCCACGCGAAACGTCCGATCGGTGCGCCGAAGACCAGCGCAATCTGGAATACGGCAAGAATGGCGAGAATGATCGCGAGAAAGATGGCGAACGGCACAACCACAGCGTAGTCAGTGCGGGTGTACCGCGTGTGGCCGTGAAGTTACCGGGCTCAATCGTCGAGCAGATCCGGTCGTCGCTGTCGGGTGCGCTCGAGCTGCTGCTCACGACGCCAGGCAGCGATTGCTCCGTGGTTGCCGCTGAGCAACACATCCGGTACGGCGCGCTCACGCCAGGTCGAGGGTTTCGTGTACGAGGGATACTCGAGCAGACCATCCTCGTGCGATTCTTCGACAAGGCTTTCCGGGTTGCCGACAACACCCGGAATCAGCCGACCGACGGCTTCGATCATCGCCATCGCGGCCACCTCTCCGCCGTTGAGCACGTAGTCGCCCAAGCTCACCAGGCGTACTTCACCCAGCGAGGCTGCATACTCGAACACCCGCTCGTCAATGCCTTCGTAGCGGCCGCAGCCGAAGATCAGATGCTCCCGGGTGGCGAGTTCTCGCGCGGTCGACTGGGTGAAGAGCTCACCGGCCGGCGACGGGAAGATGATCGTCGGCCGATCTGAGCCAACCGCGATCTGGTCCAGCGCGACACCCCAGGGCTCGGGCTTCATCACCATTCCGGCGCCACCACCGTATGGAGTGTCATCGACTGTGCGGTGGCGGTCGTGCGTGAAGTCCCTCAGGTTGTGGACGCCGAACTCGATGAGGCCTGCGACCCTCGCCTTCCCCAGGAGGGATATATCGAGGACGTCGAAGAACTCCGGAAATATCGAAACGATGTCGAGGCGCATCCTCTCAGTCTCCCATCTCAACAGCCGCAGCCCACAACCGAGTGCGGACAACGGTGAGCAAGAGGTGATCGGACGGTAACCCCCGGAGTGCTCGAGCGAAACAGCACCGCAATAGCGTCGGATCGACACCTCAGCCCTGACACGATCTTCCGAGAGGAACACGTATGAGCAACACCGATACGCGGGTCGCCACGCAGTACACGAGCCCGCTCACACGCCGGCCGGGGCGGTGGATCGAGGGCTGGGATGCCGAAGACGAGACGTTCTGGGAAGCCGAAGGCCGAACCATCGCCCGCCGAAATCTCGGTTGGTCGATACTCGCCGAGTTCCTCGGGTTTGTGGTCTGGCAGCTGTGGTCAATCGTCGTGGTGATGCTTCCCCATGCCGGCTTCTCCTTCACCAGTTCGGAATCCTTCTGGCTCATCTCTCTGCCGAGCCTCGTCGGCGCGACGCTTCGCATTCCGTACTCGTTCATGGTGCCGCGCTTTGGGGGTCGGAATTGGACTGTCATTTCCGCCGGTCTGTTGCTCATCCCGACCGTGCTGCTCGCTCTTGCGGTCGGGAATCCAGACACTCCGTTCGGCGTGATGCTGTTCATCGCCGCGATCGCGGGCCTCGGTGGTGGGAATTTCGCAAGCTCCATGTCGAACATCACCTTCTTCTACCCACAGCGGGAGAAGGGGTGGGCGCTCGGCCTCAACGCCGCCGGTGGCAACCTCGGTGCCTCTGTTGCCCAGTTCGTCGTACCAATTGTCGTCACGATAGGGGCGGCCGCGACGGTCAACCTCTCCCTGGCTGGCTGGATCTGGGTGCCATTCATCGTGGTCGCCATGATCGGCGCGTATAAGGGCATGGACAACCTGTCCAGCGCCAAGGCCGACGTCCAGGCTTCGCTTGCCGCGATCAAGGAGCCGCACATGTGGATCCTCTCGCTCCTTTATGTCGGAACCTTCGGATCCTTCATCGGCTTCGCCGGGGTGTTCCCGAAACTCATCGCCGATCAGTTTCCCGATTTCAGCAGCTTCCAGATCGGCACGGCCTCTGTATCGCTTGCATTCACGGGTGCACTCGTCGGATCCATCGCTCGCCCGTACGGCGGGCGACTCGCTGACCGCTTTGGCGGCAGTCGAGTTACTCTCGGTGCGTTCGCTGTGATGGCACTTGTGGCGTTGCTGGTGATCTGGACTCTGCCGCTCGACAACTTTTGGCTGTTCCTCGGCTGCTTCCTGGTCTTGTTCGTCACGTCCGGCGTCGGTAACGGCGCGACCTACCGCATGATTCCCGTGGTGTTCGCCGTCCGTGCAGGTAAGGGTCCCGCCCTTCCTGCGCAGCGCACTTCCGCTGCCGCGCTCGGTCTCATCTCCGCAGTGGGCGCGTACGGAGGGTTCCTCATCCCCCAGGTACTGAATCTGTCGCAGAGCTCGACGGGAAGCTACTCGACAGCTTTCGCTGGGTTCGTGGCGGCCTACCTGTTGTTCATGATCGTCACATTCACGGTGTACGTACGCCCTCGTGGCGCGCTCGCCGGACACCGCATCTGAGCCGCCGAATAGAACGAAGCCCCGGTCCGCGGACCGGGGCTTCGTTCTGTGTGCACTGAGCGGGGTCGGCACCCGCTCAGTAAACGTCGCGCACGTACCGCTTGTCGACGGCCAACTGCTTGGTGAACCGCCCGGCGGCCACCTCATCGAGCCCGCCGTGAGTGCGTGCGATCCGCATCAGCTCGGCATCGACATCCTTAGCCATCCGCTCGGCATCGCCGCAGACAAAGAGGCTCGCACCGTCCTGAAGCCACCGCCACAGCTCCGCGCCATGCTCGCGCATGCGATCCTGCACGTAAATTTTCTGTCTCTGATCGCGCGAGAACGCGGTGTCGAGGCGAGTCAGGAATCCGTCCTCGCGCATGCCGAGCAGCTCGTCGCGGTAGTAGAAGTCGGTCGCGGAGTGCTGTTCGCCGAAGAACAGCCAGTTTCGGCCGGTATGCCCCTCGGCGCGCCGATCGTGCAGGAAGCCCCGGAACGGAGCGACGCCGGTGCCTGGACCGATCATGATCATGCTCGCGGTCGGGTCTGCCGGAGGTCCGAAGTGCGGGGAGCGCTGCAGGTAGATCGGTACCAGGGTGTCCTCAGCACGGTCTGCGAGAAAGCTCGAGCATACGCCGCCGCGGGCACGGTCGCCCTCGGCGCGGAAGCGGACCACCGAAACAGTCAGCTCGACCCGGCCGTGACCCTCCTTAGGACTGGAGGAAATCGAGTACTGCCGCGGCTGTAGCCGCTTGAGGACGTCGAGCCACTCCTCGGGCGTTGCCTGCACTGGGTGCTCGCGAAGCACGTCCACGGCATGCCGGCTCCATGCGTATTGGGCGAAGCGATGGGAGTTCTCGTTACGTCTCAGAGCAGCCAGTTCGCTGCTACGACTGCGTTCGGCAATGAAATCAATCACGTCGCCGCCGATGCGGGTGATGTCGAAACGGGTGCGCAGCACGTGCTCGAGCAACTGGTCCTGGCCGTCGATATGCACGACGGCAGAGGGTTCCAGCCCCGTTGCGCGCAGCCACTCCGTAACCATCGCTGGGCTGTTGTCACAGACCACGCCGAGGGCGTCGCCAGCTGTGTAGGTGTGCTCTAGGTTGGCGAGGTCGAAGCCGAACCGTCGCACCTCTTTCTGTGAGCCCTCGATGCTGAGCAGTTCATTCACGGTCAATCGTGCGAACAGCGGGTTCCTGCGTGTGAACGGGGCGGCCTCTGCCTGTACGGCGGGTGGCGGGCTTCCAGCCGGCTCGGTTCGTCCAGGGGCGGACGCCGGCTCCGTCCCGGCGGCGAATGCGTCCAGGGCTCGAGCCAGCCAGACCGCGGGGGCGTCGTCATCGAAAGGTTCGCAGTCGACCCGGTCGAGCAGCGCGACGGCGCCGAGCGACCGGAGCCGCTCGTCCACGCGCCGCCCGTGACCGCAGAAGTCGTCGTAGCTCGAGTCCCCGAAGGCGAGCACGGCGAAGCTCAGGCCGTCCAGCGACGGCGCAGCGTTGGCGCTGAGCTCATCCCAGAACGACGAGCCATTGTCCGGTGGCCCGCCCACGCCGAACGTCGAGGTCACCACGAGCAGTCGCTGCACGCCGCCCAGGTCAGCGGAGGGGAACTCATCCATGTTCACCAGGCGCGCGCGCATGCCCCGTTCGGCGACCGCCGCCACGCACGATCCCGCGAACTCCTCCGCATTCCCGGTCTGCGAGGCCCAGAGGATGGTGACCTCGAGTGTGGTGGCAGCGCCTGGCGTCGACCCGGCGGCGACCGTAGATACCTCCTGGCCGGCCCGCGAATAGGTCCCGGCCATGAGGCCGTCAAACCAGAGCCGCACCTCGGCGGAGACCGGGGCGGTCGACGGTAGAACCGGCACGACTCCGCCCGGCGGCGGCACAGACGCGAGCGCCGATAGGAACCCCGAGACATAGAGCTGCTCGGCGGGGCCGGGCGTTGGCGCGGTTGCCGTGAACGCCTCGAGTGCCGACGAATGGGAGACGATGTCGCTCACGGGCTTCGCTTCCGCCGGAGCGGGCCCGACGCGACGGAGCGCCACGGCGGAGAATTTGAACTCGGGCTGCAGCGACGCCTCGTCGACGGCGTCGCTGGTGACCGCGTTGATGGTGACGTGCTCGCCGTGCTCGTCGTTCCAATGGAACGGCGCGAACAAGCCGCCGGGCCGAACGCGGTCGGTTACGACGGCGGACAGCACCACGCGTCCGCGGCGCGAGGCGACCTCGACTTGATCGGTCGCGGCGATCCCGAGGGCCACGGCATCGTCGGGGTGGATCTCCACGAACGGGCCTGGGGTGAGCTTGTTGAGCTTCGCGACCCGCCCGGTCTTGGTCATCGTGTGCCATTGATGCTGAAGACGGCCGGTGTTGAGCACCAACGGAAAGTCATCGTCCGGCATCTCGGCGGGATCGGCGTGCGGCCGAGGGAAGAACTGCGCGCGTCGCGACGGTGTAGCAAAAGCCAGGCGCGGCGCGGAACCGTCGTCGTCGACGTGCAGACGCTGGCTAATCCCGTCGTTGAGGTAGCGGATGGGATGGCGATCGGCGTCATCGTCGGGCGGAGCGGGCCACTGCACTGGCCCGCGTCGCAGGCGCGCGTAGTCGACGCCGCGGACGTCCCACCCTGTTTGCGGGTTCCAGAACGAGCGGATCTCATCGAAGACTTCCTCCGCCGACGAGTATGCGAATCCCTCGGCGAATCCCATCGCGCGAGCGACGTCGCAGATCGTCTGCCAATCTGGTCGGGCATCCCCTGGCGCATCGGCGGCATGCCCGACGAGTGTCATGGTGCGATCGGAATTGACCGTGACACCCTCGGACTCGACCCAGAGCGTCGCTGGGAGCAGGATGTCTGCATAGGCGGCGGTGGCTGTCTCGGCGAACACGTCCTGGACGATGACCAACTCGGCGCGCTCAAGCGCCTCGATAACGGTCGCCCGGTTCGCGACTGTGGCGACCGGGTTCGTGCAGATGATCCAGGCGGCCTTGATGCCGCCGCCTGCCATGTCGCGGTACATATCGATCGTTCCCGTACCGCTCTCAGCCCGGATCGCCCCTGGCTCGAGGCCCCACACATCCTCGACGAACGCACGGTCGGCGGTGCTGAAGACCGCCCGCTGCCCCGGCAGGCCGGGTCCCATGTAACCCATCTCGCGGCCGCCCATGGCATTGGGCTGACCGGTGAGCGAGAACGGCCCGCTGCCGGGGCGGCAGATGGCTCCCGTCGCAAGATGGAGGTTGCAGATCGCGTTCGTGTTCCATGTGCCATGGGTGGATTGGTTCAGGCCCATGGTCCACAGCGTCATCCACTCGCCGGCCTCAGCGATCCAGCGCGCGGCGGTGCGAATGTCGTCCTCGGCGAGGCCGGTGATGCGCGCGACGGCTTCCGGCGGATAGTCAGCGAGGAGCGGCGCCATTGCCTCCCAGCCATCGGTATGCGCCGCGATGAACCCCTCGTCGATCGCGCCCTTCTCTACGAGCAGGTGCAGCAGTCCGTTCAGCAACGCGAGATCCGTTCCTGGTGCGATCTGCAGGAACAGGTCTGCGGCGTCAGCCGTCGCCGTCCGGCGGGGATCCACGACGATCAGCTTCGCACCGCGCTTGAGGCGATCCGACATTCGCAGGAACAGGATCGGGTGGCAGTCGGCGGTGTTCGAACCGATCACGAAGAACAGGTCAGCGTGGTCGAAGTCCTCATACGATCCGGGCGGGCCATCAGCGCCGAGCGATTGCTTGTACCCGGTGCCGGCGGAGGCCATGCACAGTCGTGAGTTCGACTCGATGTGGATGCCGCGGATGTAGCCCTTGATGAGCTTGTTCGACAAGTACTGCGCTTCGATCGACATCTGCCCGGAAACATATAGCGCTACGGAGTCGGGGCCGTGCTCCTCGACGATCGCTCGCAGCTGCTCCCCTGCGAGGCGGACGGCGTCGTCACGGTTGACGTGCTCGAGTGGTTCGCCCCGGCTTGGGCGACGGGACGCAGAGGTCATCCGGCCGGGTGCCGCCATCATCTCGGTGTGTGCGCCGCCCTTGGTGCACAGGCGCCCGCGGTTGGTGGGATGCTCCTTGTCGCCGACCACCTTGCTAACGACGGCAATGCCAGTCGCCGCGGTCTCCGTGGTGACCGTGATGCCGCAGCCCACACCGCAGTACGAACACACCGTGCGCAGCGGAGTACGAACATCACCCATGCCATCGAGCATCCGGCATCGACGTTGCCGGAGCTTTCCCGCGCTGTTTCCGGCGGATCACATGTGACGCACACGCCTCCCGCAACGATGTGAGCGGGGGTAGTCGTCGTCAGGAGGCGTCTGGCCCGTCTTCGACGCCGGAATCCTCCGGCGCATCGTCCGGAAGTTCTTCGAAGAGCCCTGCAGGCGGAGTCACGATCACTCGGCCGGCGGCAAGGTCGACGGAGGGGACGATGGCTTCGACGAAGGGAACCATGATGTTCGCGTCATTGTCGGTGCCTTTTACAGGCCGGACGATGAGAAGATCTTGCGCCGGCATATGTTCGACACGGACAACCTTGCCGACGATCTTCTCGTCGCGCACGACGTCGAGGCCGACCAGCTGGTGGTCATACCAAGCGTTCTCTTCTACATCGTCAGAATCCTGATCGATCCAGAGGATGGCGCGCACGAGGCCATCGGCAGCCTCGCGATCGTCGATGCCGTCGAAGAACACGACGGGGTTTCCGTTCATCACCCGGTACTCGCGCACGGTGACGGTCTTGCGATGCCACGGAGATGCCTCAGGCACCTGCAACGTGAACTCGGCTCCGGTTGTGAAGCGCCGCGCTGGATTGTCCGTGTACAACTCCAGCTTGAGCGCGCCCTTCAGTCCATGAGCCTTGACGAGGCGTCCGACGCGCAGCTGGTTCTTACCCTGGTTTCGGTCTGCGGATTCCACGTCAGTCGTCCGCGACGTCAACGCGAATGCGCTGCCCATCAGCGAGGGCAGTGATGAGCGTGCGTAGTGCTTTTGCGGTGCGGCCGCCGCGCCCGATTACGCGCCCCCGGTCGTCGGGGTGCACGCGCACCTCGAGCAGGTCGCCTCGCGGCGACGTGGAAGCGGTGATCTGAACTTCTTCAGGGTGATCAACGATCCCCTTGACGATGTGTTCGAGCGCGGCGGCAAGCACGGCGATTATTCGGCGTCGGTAGCGGGGGCCGCAGCGGCCTCCGCGTCGGCAGCGGCGGGGGCCTCCTCAGCGGGGGCCTCCTTCTTCTCCGCCTTCGGCTTTACGACAGACTTCTTCGATGCGTCAATCTCGAAAGGCACCTTCGGAGCCTTGACCTGAACGGTCGAGACTGCGTCCTTGTCGCCCTTGAACTTGCCCCAGTCGCCCGTGAGCTTGAGGATGGCGGCCACCTGGTCGGACGGCTGCGCGCCGACGGAAAGCCAGTACTGTGCACGCTCGGAGTCGACCTCGATGAACGAGGGCTGCTCGGTGGGGTGGTACTTGCCGATCTCTTCGATCACTCGACCGTCGCGCTTGGTGCGCGAGTCGGCGACGACGATGCGGTAATAAGGCGCGCGGATCTTGCCCATGCGCTTGAGACGAATCTTTACAGCCACGATTCTCCTGAATTGTGTGGAAGGAAACGAACTGGTCGCCTGGAGAGTGGGGTGCACACCCGGCGGAAGCTCAAATGAGTGAACGAGTTCTGGATAGAGGGTCGAGAACATCGTTCGACCTTCCATTCTGCCAGATTCGGGAGCGAGTCGCGAAACGAGAGACGATCTGGATATTCGTGTCGCGCTCGCTGCGTGTCAGACTGTGCTGGTGAAGCAAGATTTCGCCGTCTCCGCCCGGTCTACCGTCGGACTGGAATGGGAGATTATGCTGGCCGATCCTGCCACCGGAGATCTCACCGGCAGAGCACCGGAGCTCTTGCACGCGCTGGAAGGCGAGAGCGAGCTGGAACGGCACACCGTCACCGGCGAACTCCTCACGAACACGATCGAAGTGACCAGTGGGATCGGTGAATCCGTGGGGCAAGCGGTCAGCGACATCGCCAACGCGATCACCGCTGTCCGCGCCGCCACCGACCCAGCCGGAATCGAGCTGCTGTCCGCTGGCAGCCACCCGTTCGCACAATGGTTCGACCAGCAGGTCACAGATAAGACGCGGTACCACCAGCTCATCGAGCGTACGCAGTGGTGGGGACGCAACATGATGATCTGGGGCATCCACGTACACGTCGGCGTCGAAGACCGCGACAAAGTATTCCCGATCATCAACGCACTCTCCTGCTACCTCCCACATCTGCAGTCACTCGCAGCATCAAGCCCATTCTGGGCTGGTGAGCGCACGGGTTATGCATCCAATCGTGCCCTGGTGTTCCAACAACTCCCCACCGCGGGGTTGCCCTGGGCGTTGCACAACTGGGGCGAGTTCGAGCGTTATCTCGATGACATGGTTCGCACCGGTGTGATGGCCGATGCAACCGAGGTGCGCTGGGATATCCGACCAGCGCCGCGGTGGGGAACGATCGAGGTGCGTGCATGCGATGGACTGTCGACGCTGACGGAACTGGCGTCCGTCGGCGCACTCGTACAGGTTCTCGTCGAGCATTTTTCGCGCCTGCTTGACGCAGGTGAACAGCTGCCGACTATGCCAGCCTGGTTTCATCGTGAGAATAAGTGGCGTGCGGCGCGTTATGGTCTGGATGCTCGCCTGATCGTGGATGCCGACGGCACCCAGCGTCGGGTTCGGGAACATCTCACCGAGACGGTCACTGCACTGGCGCCCATTGCACGCGACCTCGGCTGTGCCGAAGAGCTCAGTGGGATCACCACAACCGTTGACGAAGGGGCGAGTTATGAGCGCCAGCTTGCAGTTGCGGATGCCACCGACGGCGACCTCCGCGAAGTGGTACAGCATCTCATCCGCGAGTTCCGCTCCGGCCCTGGGGCTCCGGTGATCTGAACAGGTGCGGCGCTGTCAGTCCTCGTCGACCCAGTCGAAGGTGCGAGTGACAGCTTTGCGCCAGCGCGCCAGCCGACGATCGCGCTCTGGCTCGTCGATTGCGGGTTCCCAGCGCGCATCCTCGCGCCACAGAGCACGAAGCTCGTCGAGGTCGGCCCACACTCCGACCGCAAGCCCCGCCGCATATGCCGCACCAAGAGCCGTCGTTTCGATCACGGCAGGACGGATGACGGGCATGCCCAGCACATCGGCTTGGAATTGCATGAGCGTCGTGTTGCCGACCATACCGCCGTCGACTCGCAACTCTTTCAGCGGTAATCCGGTGTCTGCGATGACGGCATCGAGCACCTCCCGGGTCTGGAAGGCGACAGCTTCCAGCGCCGCACGTGCGATATGGCCCTTGTTCGCGAACCGGGTGAGGCCGAGGATTGCGCCCCGCGCATCCGGGCGCCAGTACGGTGCGAACAGGCCGGAAAAAGCCGGGACGATGTAGACCCCACCGTTGTCATCAACGGTGAGAGCGAGTTCTTCGACTTCGGGTGCCTGCGAGATTATTCCTAGGTTGTCGCGCAGCCATTGGACGAGCGATCCGGTGACGGCGATGGATCCTTCCAGGGCATACCGAGGCGCATCCTCACCGAGGCGGTAGGCAACGGTCGTGATCAGTCCGTTGTCGCTTGCGACGATCTCCTCCCCTGTGTTCACGATGAGGAAGTTGCCGGTGCCGTAAGTGTTCTTGGACTCGCCACTGCCGAAAGCGACCTGACCGAATGTCGCCGCCTGCTGGTCGCCAAGAATTCCGGCGATCGGCACGCCGTCGAGCGCGGTGCCGACGGCGGTGCCGTACACCTCGGATGAGGAGCGGATGTCGGGGAGCATCCCTCTGGGTACCCCGAATGTCTCAAGTAGGTCGTCATCCCAGTCGAGGGTGCGCAGATCCATCAGCAGAGTGCGGCTGGCGTTGGTGACGTCGGTGGCGTGGACGCCACCGTCGATGCCACCGGTGAGATTCCACAGCACCCAGGTGTCGGCAGTGCCGAAGAGCAACTCGCCTTGCTCTGCCCTCTCACGCGCACCCTCGACGTTGTCGAGGATCCAAGCGATCTTGGAGGCGGAGAAGTAGGTGGCAAGCGGAAGGCCGGTGGTGTCTGCGAATCGGTGCACACCCCCGTCCGCGGCGAGGGCGTCGATAAACGACTGAGTGCGGGTGTCCTGCCAGACGATCGCGTTGCAGATCGGTTCGCCTGTAGTGCGATCCCACACGATCGCCGTCTCACGTTGGTTGGTGATCCCGATTGCGGCGACGTCGGATGGTGCGACGCGGGCACGCTCGACAGCGACATCGATCACAGCCTGGACGTTCGTCCAGATCTCGGCAGCATCGTGCTCCACCCAGCCCGCCTGAGGAAAGAGTTGCTCGTGCTCACGCTGACCAGTGCCGACGATCGTTCCTTTCGCGTCAAAGACGATGGCTCGCGTGCTCGTAGTGCCCTGATCGACGGCGACGATGTGCATAGTTATTCTCCCCAGCCGGTGACGGCGTTGTCTGGTCTGCTGCACAGCCTAGAAGAAGTTGGGTAGGTGCCTCAGCACGGCTGCACGAACGTGCAGCTGCCGTCCTGGATCACGAGCCAACGAGCTGCTCAGCGAGATGTTCATCCAACACGAGATCGGTGATCAGGCGCGTGGCTATGGCTCCACGCAGGCTCGGCAGCTTCTGCACACCGGAGACAACGCAGATTCGCCGCGAGGCTCTTGCAAGCACAGGGAACGCCGGGCCGGTGGCCCGATTGTTCAACTCAATGTCGTTCCAACTGCCGTCCTGTCGGTAGAAGACTGTGGCGATGTCGCCGACGATTTGCTCATCGCGAAGACTGCGGTAGTCGGCCTTGTCGAGATATCCGCCGATGTACACGCGGCTGGGGATCTCTGCGAACGGGGAGCCAAGTCCGAACAAGATGACGTCGGCGCGTGCCTGCAGATCGAGCACGCGGCGAGTGCTGCGCTCACGCCACATCGCCTCTTTCGTACGGGGGTCGTCGAAGAACGCTGGCACCGGGAATTGCTGGATGCCTGCGCCAAACGACTGGCCAAATCGGTGCAGGATCTCGCTGGCGTAGTCCACTCCTGTGGTGAAGGTGTTTCCCGCACCGTTGAGTTGCACCACAGTGGAGTTGTGCGTCTCCTTCTTCGGCAAGTGCCTGCTGATCGCGTCCAGCGTCGAGCCCCAGGCGATACCCAGCGTCATGTTCGAGTCGAAGTACAGCGGCAGTTGGCGTGCGGCGCTCATGGCCACCCGTTCAAAGCGCTCCACATCAGACAGACCCTGCGGGGTCGGCACGACATGTGCGGCAATACCGAATCGCGCTCGAATGGTTTCCTCCAGGCGCAGCTCCTGGCCCTGTGGCGGGTGTATCTGAATTTCGACCAGACCACTGTCTCGGGCATGGGTCAGCAGCCGCGAGACCGACGAGCGAGAGGTCGCCAGTTCGCGCGCAATCGCATCCATGGTCATGTCTTGCAGGTAGTACATCTGCGCGGCGCGCAACGCGGTTGTCGCCCTCGGATCACTCAGTGATCTATCGATCATGATTCCTCCCTGCACGTTCGTGCACCGTGCTTGCGCGGTTGTGCCGATCGGCTCAGGATATACCTGTAGGCCCAGCAAGGAGAGATGATGAGCGCTGTCAGCACCAACCCGACCGAGCGGGAGAACGTCCGCTCTGCACGTGAAAGCGCCCGCACCAGTGTTGTCATCATCGGCGCTGGCATCAACGGCATCTCCACCTTCCGCGATCTCGCGATGCAGGGTGTGGATGTGCTGCTCGTGGAGCGCAATGACTTCGCCTCCGGCGCCACTGCGGCATCCAGTCACATGATCCACGGCGGCATCCGCTACCTCGAGAACGGCGAGTTCCGTCTCGTTAAAGAATCCGTGCAGGAACGCAACGGACTTCTGAAAATCGCGCCGCACTATGTGAAGCCCCTCGAGACCACGATTCCGATCTACTCGACCTTCTCCGGCATCCTTGCCGCTCCCCTGCGCTTCCTCACCCACAAGTCGGGCAAGCCGCAGGAGCGCGGCGCGTTCCTGATCAAGATCGGCCTCACCCTCTACGACACGTTCTCCCGCGATGGCGGAACCGTGCCGCGACACCGTTTTGTCGGGCGTAAGAAGTCGCTGGCGCAGCTGCCGGCGCTCGACCCGAACATTAAGTACACCGCGACGTACTATGACGCGTCGGTGCACGACCCAGAACGCCTGGCGCTCGATGTGTTGCGCGACGGTGAGGCGGCTCACGCTGGCGCTCACGCGCTCAACTACGTCGAAGCCATTGGCATGGACAACAAGGGTGTGCGCCTTCGCGACCGCGAGACAGGCACCGAGTTCCATCTCACGGCCGACGTCGTCGTGAACGCCTCCGGCCCGTGGACCGATATCACCAACGAATCGCTCGGCACCGAGACCGTGTTCATGGGTGGCACCAAAGGCTCGCACATCGTGCTTGATCACCCCGAACTGCTGGATGCCACCGCAGGGCGCGAGATATTCTTCGAGCACTCCGACGGTCGCATCGTTCTCATCTACCCGCTGAAGGGCCGCGTACTGGTTGGCACCACTGACCTCGAGGCAGATCCGCGCGAGCCTGCACGATGCACCGATGAGGAAGTGGACTACTTTTTCGCATTGATCGCGCATGTCTTCCCGAACATCAAGGTCGACCGCTCACAGATCGTGTATCGCTATTCCGGCATCCGGCCGCTGCCACACCACGATGACACCGCTCCTGGGTTCGTGTCGCGTGACTACCGCATCGAGCGACGCAAGGATGCTGCATCTCCTGCTGTCTTCAGCCTCGTTGGTGGCAAGTGGACGACCTTCCGCGCTCTCGGCGAGACGCTGGCTGATCATGTGTTGGACGAGCTCGGCCGTCAGCGGGTCGCCAGTACCGTCGGAGTTCGCATCGGCGGCGGCAACGGTTACCCCAAGACTCCGCGCCGGAAGATCGAGTGGCTCCGAGAAAACGTCGGCGATAACGAACGCGGTCGCGTGCTCTTCACCCGCTACGGCACTCGCGCGGCGGACGTCGCGACGTTTGTCGCCGAGGCCGACGATGAACAGGTTGTCGGTGACACTCTGTCAGCACGAGAGCTGCTCTGGATGGTAGAGAACGAACAGGTCTGCCACGTCGCTGACGTGGTGTTCCGTCGCACCAGCCTCGCTTTCACTGGCAATGCCGATGCCGGGGTTGTGCGTGCGATCGCCGAAGCGCTTGCACCGCTTCTCGAGTGGGATGCCGCGCGCGTCGACGCCGAGATCAACGACACGCTCACCCAACTGCGCGAGGCGCACGGAGTGAACGTCGCCGCAGATATCCCCGCAGGCTGAATGAATTTACGAGAAAGGCTCCCACCGCATGGTGAGAGCCTTTCTGCGTTTCAACGTCAGTTCTTGCCGAAGAGCTTCTGAATCTCGGCCATGTCTGCCTCGGTAGGGGCCTTCTGGCCGCCCAGTCCGAATCCGGAACCGGTGGGCTGGGCAGTGGGAAGACCGGCATCCTCGGCCGCCCGCTTCGCGGGATTGCCCGAGCGCGATACTGCCTTGGACTTGCTGCCCTTCTTGCCGCGCTTGGCCGAGGCCCCTGGACGTCCCATGCCTGGCATCGCGCCCATCCCCGGAATGTTCGGGGTGCCGCCGCGTGCGACGGTCTTCATCATCTTCGCTGCCTGCTCAAAGCGCTGGACGAGCTGGTTGACGTCGGTGACGGTCATTCCTGAACCCTTTGCAATGCGCATGCGGCGCGAGCCGTTCAAAACCTTGGGGTTATGGCGCTCGCCCGGGGTCATCGAGCGGATGATCGCCTCAGTACGGTCGATCTCGCGCTCATCGAAGTTCTCGAGCTGATCCTTCATCTGGCCCATACCCGGGAGCATCCCGAGCATCTTCTTCATCGACCCCATCTTCTTCATCTGCTGAAGCTGGCCGAGGAAGTCCTCAAGGGTGAAGGTCTCGGTCGCAAGCTTCTCGGCGACCTTCTGTGCCTCTTCCTCGTCGAAGGCCTCCTGTGCCTGCTCGATGAGGGTGAGGATGTCACCGAGGTCAAGGATGCGGCTCGCCATGCGATCGGGATAGAACGGCTCGAGATCGTCGAGGCCCTCACCCGTGGAGGCGTAGATGATCGGACGTCCGGTCACGGAGGCCACCGACAGTGCCGCACCACCGCGTGCATCACCGTCGAGCTTGGACAGCACGACACCGGTGAAGTCGACGCCCTCTTGGAACGCCTTCGCCGTGTTTACGGCATCCTGACCGATCATCGCGTCGATGACGAACAAGACTTCGTCCGGGTTTGTGGCCTTCCGAATATCGGATGCCTGCTTCATCAGCTCCGCATCGACACCGAGACGACCAGCCGTATCGATGATGACCACGTCGTGCTGGTGGCGACGAGCGTGCTCGACCCCGTCACGGGAGACCTTGACTGGATCGCCAACGCCGTTGCCAGGCTCGGGAGCGTAAATGGTGGCCCCGGCCTGCTCTGCGACCACCTGCAGCTGGTTCACAGCGTTCGGTCGCTGCAGGTCAGCAGCCACGAGGAGCGGGGTGTGACCGTCCTTCTCGAGCTGCTTGGCCAGTTTTCCCGCGAACGTCGTCTTGCCGGAACCCTGCAGACCCGCGAGCATGATCACGGTCGGCGGAGTCTTTGCGAACTCCAAGCGACGCTGCGCACCGCCGAGGATCTGCACGAGCTCCTCGTTGACGATCTGTACGACCTGCTGAGCCGGATTCAGCGCCTTGCTGACCTCGTCACCCAGCGCACGTTCGCGCACCTTCGCGGTGAACTCCTTGACGACGACGAGCGCGACGTCGGCATCCAGCAGGGCGCGACGGATCTCGCGGACAGTGCCGTCGATGTCGGCAGCGGTGAGCTTGCCCTTCGTGCGAAGGTTGCGGAAGGTATCGGTGAGCCGATCGGAGAGCGTGCCAAAGGTAGCCATGGTGCTCTCGATTCTACGCGAGCGGAGCCTCCACGCTCAGCGCGGCACGAAGGTGCTCTCTGGCGCGCTGGTAACGACCCCGAGCGGTGGATGCCGGGATGCCGAGCGGGCCGGCCTCGTCCCCACCAGATTCGCCAGGTCAGAGTCCCCAGGGAAGTGCGCTGATCGCCTGGAACGCTTCACGCAACACCGTCTCCGGCGATCCCCGCCCAGCACCGTGCTCAGCCCAGACCCGCAGTGATGAGAGCACGGCCGCGGCCTGCGCGGCCCCAAGGATGTCGGCCTTGATCACATCGACGCCCGATGATGACGCGGCCCCAGCGATCGCTGCGGCGAGACGCGCATGCCTGATGCCGGTGTCACTGATGAGCTCTTCTTGCAGTCCCATCGCGGCCGAGTTGCGCAGCGCAAGGGCCAAGGGATCGGGGGCGAAGTCTCGCACGACGTGCAGCAGGATGTCGCGGACGGAATCACCCGTCGCGTCCGTGCCCAATGCCCTCAGCGCGGCGACCGCCTGCGCGATGCGCTCGTCGAGCCCCGCCCACAAAACATCTGACTTCGACGAGAAGTAGTTGAAGAAGCTTGAGCGACTAACACCTGCGCGCGTGGTGATGTCCGCGACTGACGTGGCTTCGTACCCCTGCTCGAGGAACAACTCGCACGCGGCCTCAGCGAGTGTCTCCCGCGAGGAAGCGCGAGGGCGTCCGGCGCGGGGTTCGATATTCATAGTTTTACCGTACCGCGTGCCACATTCTTCTTTAGATTCACTATTGTTAGACACAATCCAACAATGCACGAAAGGCGATCATGCTCGACATCCTCACACCGGGTCTCGCCCCAGACCTCGTCCCCTACCTCGAGGGCTGGGAACTTCAGCGACGTGTCCACGCCGACGTCGTCGACGGCACTCGCCCCGACACTCTCCTTCTGCTCGAACATGAGGCCGTTTACACAGCTGGCACGCGCACAGAAGCACATGAGCGCCCGCAGGACGGAACGCCGGTGATCGACGTCGACCGAGGTGGAAAGATCACCTGGCACGGCCCTGGCCAGCTCGTCGGATACCCGATCGTGCGGCTGCCTGAGCCGATGGACGTTGTCGCGCATGTGCGGCGTCTTGAGCACCTCCTGATAGACGTTCTGAAACCACTCGGCGTGAACGGATACCAGGTCGAAGGCCGCAGTGGCGTCTGGGTACGCCGTCCGCTGTCCGAAGACAAAATTGCCGCAATCGGCGTTCGCGTGCAGAACGGCGTCACCATGCACGGCTTTGCGATCAACTGCAACAACTCGCTCGCCGGATTCCAGGGGATCATCCCGTGTGGAATTACTGATGCCGGCGTAACGACGGTGAGCGAGGTGGTGGGGGCCGACGTCTCCCCCGGCGAGATCATCGACGGCGTGAAGTCTGCCTTCGCCACCGAGTACGAGGGAGTCCTCGCGTGAGTACCGCAGCACCAGATGGCCGCAAGCTTTTGCGGCTCGAGATCCGCAACGCCGAGACTCCAATCGAACGCAAGCCAGAGTGGATCAAGACCAAGGCAAAGATGGGGCCGGAATACACTGCTCTGCACTCGCTCGTCAAGGAAGAGGGCCTGCACACCGTATGCCAAGAAGCGGGATGTCCGAACATCTTCGAGTGCTGGGAAGATAAAGAAGCGACCTTCCTCATCGGCGGCTCTCAGTGCACTCGTCGCTGTGACTTCTGCCAGATCGACACTGGTAAGCCCGCCGACTATGACATTGATGAGCCACGACGCGTCGCCGAGAGCGTCACCCGCATGGGCTTGCGTTACGCGACCGTCACCAGTGTCGCCCGCGATGACCTGCCAGACACCGGGGCCTGGCTGAACGCCGAGACCGTCCGGCAGATCCACGCGCACAACCCCAACACAGGGGTCGAACTGCTGGCGAACGACCACAGCGGCGATCCAGCGTTTCTTGGCGAGATTTTCGACGCGCGGCCTGAGGTGTTCGCCCACAACGTCGAGACCGTGCCACGCATCTTCAAGCGGATCCGTCCCGCGTTCCGCTACGAGCGGTCGCTGGACGTACTCACTCAGGCTCGAACGGCCGGGCTCATCACCAAGTCGAACCTCATTCTCGGCATGGGCGAAGAACCGGAGGAGGTCGTACAAGCTCTGCAGGACCTCCACGACGCGGGATGCGACATCATCACGATTACGCAGTACCTACGCCCCTCACCGCGGCATCTGCCGGTGGCCCGCTGGGTGAAGCCTGCAGAGTTCGTCGAGTTCAAAGAGGAGGCCGAACGTATCGGGTTCCTCGGCGTGCTCGCTGGTCCTTTGGTGCGCTCGTCATACCGCGCCGGACGGCTGTGGGCGCAGTCGATGGTGGCGAAGGGGCAGGAGATCCCCGCGCACCTGTCACACATCGCCGCGACAGCAGATCTTGGCTTCGCCCAGGCGGTGTGATCCACTCGGGAGACGCTAGCTCAGCACTCACCCTGGTGCTCACCGCATCTGTTCGGGCACAATCGGAATCAGCGCGATTGTTCGCACGGTCTGGGGGCCGACATGGGGCAGCAGAATGAGGGAGCCACCGAGCAGATCTTCGCGCTCTCGAACAAGGACGCCGAAACGGCGCGGGAATGGCTGGCCGAAGCCTTCACGACACAACGCCAACGCGGTTCCGCCCGCGCACTGAGCGCAGAGCAGCAATCGAGCATCAGCGAGGTGCTCAACCTGGACTGGTGGCAGACAGCCGTGGCCGAGGGAGTGGATGACGGCCATGCCGTGCACGGCGCGCTTCTCGGCGATCTGCTGCCGGCCGCTGTTCATGCAGCGTCCGAACTCACCCTGGGCGGCGTCGTCCTAGCGATGTACCTGCGCAACCTCGTCAACGAGGCCTGGGAACTCAACTGGGACCACGGGCTGATCCGTGCCGCGGTGAACACCGCTGTTGATACCGCGACAACCCTACCTTTCGAAGGAGCGGATGCTGTCGCCTGGGATCTTCTGCGGTTCATGAACCGCGAGTTCGACGTTGAAGCCGCACTACTCACCGGCAACCTCACGGCCGTAATCACGATGACAGCGCAGGCTGTGTCGGAGATCGCGCCCGTCCGCCAAGCGGCCGGCGAGCTCGCAGGGCAGCCGGGCCGCTCGCAGTTGATCGCCGAAACGCGCTCTGAATATCGCTATTACCAGGCCGTCCACGATATTGCGCGCGCGACATCCGATCTGCTCGCCCGCCGAACGGATGATGCCAGCGCGGAGATCGCCCGGATCACTGCGCTCATCGATGAGGGCGGTTTTCGGACCGTAGACGCAAGCGAGCTTCGCGGACACCTGGCGTCGCTGCATACTGTCAGCGATGCGGCGGACAGACCCTGGCTGCACATTGACGAAGGGCGAGTGCGCATCATCTACGGATTCGGTGTGATTCAGCGGGGCTCCGAGAAACTCTCGACCGATCTCGAGGAGTTGCATACGCGCGTCGCCGCCATCAGCGCGGCCGGAGGGCATCTCGGCCCGCTGAAAGTCACGAAGGCGCTGCGACGCCTCACTCTCAGTGATGTCTGGCAGGGGTCCGACAGTTTGGGTCGTCGCTACCGGGGCACGACCTTCCAGTTGGAGGAACTCGCTCTGAGGGTGCCCGGGGCACCCGACAAGCCGCTCATGATCGGCGCCCAGATCCAACTGTCCGAGTTGGGCAATCATGCCGTGCTCTTCGATATCGACCTCAAGGATGTCGCCGCGTTTGAGGTCGCGCAGATCGTCAACCTCGCTACCCCGGTCTACGGCGACCTCACCGAGATCCCACAGGCACTGCATCTGCACCCGCGTTCCGACGAGCGCCTTCGGCTGTCCCGGATCGCGGCCGTCGTCAGCGGCATCCTCGACGATCTGCGCACCCTCCTCAGGCAGGTGCATCATGACCGTGACGTCAGGGGAGGACTCGCCCATGCCACCGCGACCGACCCGATCTCCTCCCGGTCCGGATCCTTTGGATTGCTCATCACCGTCGAGCGGGCTTCACGCGATATCGCTGGCCACCGTACGTCGCTCGCGTCCGCCCGAATGATCAACCAACTCTGGGGCGCACAGCCTTTGCTGCATCCGCTCCCCGCTGGAGCATCCGGAGTCGCCGATTGGACGATGTATGACGTCGACGACGTGCCGGGGTTCGAAATGCTGCATCTGAACGATGAGCTACTCACCGCCAACTCGAACGTGACCCTGCTCGCCAGCTTCCGCTCACCCGACTACGCGATCAGTGAGATCGAGAGTTTCATCACCTTCGCCCACAGCATGCACGGCATGTACCAGGCATGGCACACCAAAGTCCGTGACCACGCCGAGAACATCGCGGACCTTCTGATGGCTGTCGAGCGGCTCCTCGAAGCTGCGGATGCCGCGGCCACGCGCAAGGACCACGATGCGCAGGAAGAGCTCACGGACGAACTCGGCGAGCTCGTCCGTGTGATCGAGCGTGCTGAACTTGAACTGCAGTCGTTCGTGCAGTCCAAGCACGCGATCATGCTGTTCGTCGAGTCGCCAGCTATCGTCTCCTCGCCGGCGTTGCGTGTGGATCTCGACACGGTGCTCCGCTCGAACCACTACGAGCTTCTCCGCGCGGGATTCGAGCGGGCCGTTCGGGATGTACTGGGCTCGCGACTGCAACCCTTGCTCGAGGTGTGCCACCGACGGATCGAACGCATCCTCGACGACAGGCAGGCAGAGCGCGAACGCCGCACCGAGCGACTCGCGCAGGTGCTCGGTGTAATCCTCGCCGTGATTGGAATATCCGGTCTGGCCTCGGTACTCCAAGAGGGATTCGGTTTGCAAGGTGACGTGACGTGGTGGTTCCTCGCGGCGATCTTGGCGGCTGCGTTCGCGATCGGGATCGCCATGATCCTGATGTCGCGCCGTTCGCGGAGCTCCCGTCTACGGCGGCCGGGAGGAAGCAAATGATCACCTACGTCACGAGCACGGATGCCGACCAACTGCGCGAAGCGCATCGAGCGCTGATGGCGCCCTCATTCCGTCCTGGCGAGCTCATACCCGAGGACGACTTCGTCGCTCAATTCGCAGACAGCGCCGAAGCAGTGCTCGCGCGTGACGCTGACGACCGGATGCTGGGGCTCGCCGTCGTAGAGCACTTCCCCGACGCCGTCTTGCTGCAGTACCTCGTGGCCGCTCCCGAGTCGCGTGGCATGGGCGTGGGCTCGGGCCTGCTCGACGCTGTCATCACCGGCTGGGCGCCCGCAGTCTCAGTGCTGCTGGCCGAGTTCGATCGGCCAGATGTGCGGTCGCCACATCCGCTCCACGGTGACCCGGAAGCACGACTGCGCTTCTACGCGCGTTTCGGTGCGCGTGCGCTCGAACTGCCGTACTTCCAGCCGCCCGTCTCAAACGAGGCCGAGCGAGAGCACGGGATGTTGCTCGCGATCTTCGATCCTGACGGTGCGATTGCGCAGCGAGGGCGGCTCTCTCCCGACCAGAGCACGGCCGTCCAGAATTACCTCGACGACATCCTCGACGGCGCAGAGGATCCGGATGCGCAGCGCCTGCGTGATGCGGCACGTGTGCACGACGGCATCCGTGCCCGCCCGCTCTCCGAGTATCGGGACGTGCCGCTCTCCTCACTTCGGGCATCGCCCGATGCGTGAAAGCCGTCAGTCCGCGCTCATCACCGACTGCACGGTGCCGTCTGACGCCAAGTTCACCAACAACACGTCGTCGGCTTCATCCGCATCGAGCGCGTACTCGAGCACTGCGAATGGTTCAGACCCGCCGTGTTCGTCGGCGAGGATCGTCATACTCATCAGACGCATCGAGCGGATGATGTCGACCGCGGCGTCGCCGCTGACATCGACGAGCACGTTCTCAAGCTCGTCGCCGTAGGCCAGCTGCTGTTGCAGAATGTACTCGGTCACTTCACTGGTGCGGTCGTCGACCTCGGCGAGCATGCCGCGCCTGGCCGTATCGTCCACATCTTCCAATCCGGAGATGAGGGATGCGGCGATGTCGAGCGCATCCTGCGAGACGTCGTCTTGATCAGGCGCGGTGAGATCGACGGTCACCGCCTGGTCGCCGAGTTCCACGGTCTCGCTCCAGAATATCGACCCGTCTGGCCCGGAGGACAAGAGCCCGAAGTAATCGTGTTCGATCGCCATAACGCTATGAAACCAGTCCCTTCACTGACCGACAAGGGATGCTACGAAGACGTGCGGTGTGAATCCGGTGAGATCATCGATCCCCTCACCCTGGCCGAGGAGCTTAACCGGGATGCCGGTGCGCTCCTGTACCGCGAGTACGAAGCCGCCCTTCGCTGAACCGTCGAGCTTGGTGAGCACGAGACCGGTGACGCCGGCATGCTCGAGGAAGGCCTCGGCCTGCATGACGCCGTTCTGTCCTGTCGTTGCATCCAGAACCAGCAGCACCTCGCTGATCGGTGCCTGCTTCTCGATCACGCGCCGGATCTTGCCCAGCTCGTCCATGAGTCCGCCCTTGGTGTGCAGGCGTCCGGCGGTGTCGATGATCGCTATCTCGATGCCCTCTCGCTGAGCGAACTCGACGGTCTGATAAGCGACGGATGCCGGGTCCTGACCCTCATGTTGCGGGCGTACGATAGCCGCTCCCCCACGCTGGGCCCAGGTTGCGAGCTGGTCGACGGCCGCGGCACGAAAGGTATCAGCGGCGCCCACGACGACGCTGCGCTGGAATCCGCGCAGGAACTTCGTGAACTTGCCGATGGTGGTGGTCTTGCCGACGCCATTGACTCCGACAACGAGTACGACGGCCGGACGCTCGGTGAGCTTCAGCGTCGTATCGAACTTTGCGAAGTGTTCCTCGAGTGTCTCTCGCAGCATCCGCTGCAGATCCTGCGGGTCGGTGGTCCGGAATCGGGCAACCTTCTCGCGGAGTTCTTCGACGATGCGCTCGGAGATGTCAGGGCCGAAATCGGCCGTGATCAGCGCGGTCTCGAGCTCTTCCCACGTCGTCTCATCGATCGTGGGCTTGACGAACATGCCGCGCAATGCGCGACCGAGGGACCAGGACTTCTCCGCCATGTCTCCAGCCTACGGTGCCAGGTAGCATCGGGGCATGCACCGGCTCCCAGTCTTCCGCCGACTGTTCATCCACGGAGCAGGCAGAAAGGGCCGGGATGCGTGGCCAACAGTCGATGGAACCGACGACGAGTTCCTGAGTTTCGCCGCAGGGTCATCGATCGGTGCACAGGCTGAGCAGCTCATCGATGGATACGGCGATGAGCCGCTGGTGATTTACGCTCACTCGATTGGGGCCGTGCCAACCGTGTTGGCTGCGGCATCAGGAAAACTCGACGTGCGCGGCCTCGTGCTGGTCGAACCTGCGCTGTATGACATCGCCCGAGGCGACGCTGCGATCGAGCGGCATATCTCGGCCGTCACCGAAGCACGCTCTCAGGCGAATGCCGGGAACCTGCACGGATTCTGGGGGATCTTGCGTCCGTTGATGTTCGGGGGCGCGTTCGCCCCCGACCGTTGGGAAGCCGAGCAGTCCGTCGCACAACACTGGGCCACCACGAATGTCCCTTGGGGACACGGCATCCGCGCAGGAATGCTCGCAGGCCTCCCGACGCTGGTGATCACGGGTGGCTCAGCTCGCCGCGGCGGCCCGATCGCCGACACGCTGACCAACCACTGCTGACACGCCGTCCTGCCGCATCGAGACTCCATAGAGTGCGTCGGCGATCTCCATCGTGCGCTTCTGGTGCGTGATCACCAGCAACTGTGAGCTCTCGCGCAGTTGTTCGAAGACCGTCAGCAGACGGCCGAGGTTCGCGTCGTCAAGCGCGGCCTCGACCTCGTCCAGGATGTAGAACGGGCTGGGGCGCGCCTTGAAGATCGCTACCAGCAGCGCGACGGCCGCCAGCGACCGCTCACCGCCCGACAGCAACGACAGCCGCTCGATCTTCTTGCCAACTGGGCGTACAGACACCTCGATACCCGTGGTGAGCATGTTGTCTGGATCGGTCAGCGAAATGCTGCCGGCCCCACCAGGGAACAACAGCGGGAAAACTTCGAGGAACGCCTGCCTGGTGTCTTCGAATGCCGAGGCGAAAATGGTCTGCATCCGCTCATCGAGGTCGCCGATGATTGTGAGCAGATCCTGACGGGTCTGAGTGAGGTCGGCGAGTTGCTCCGTGAGGAAGGCATGCCGCTGCTCGAGGGCAGCAAACTCTTCCAATGCCAACGGGTTCACACGCCCGAGTTGGTTGAGCTTGCGTTCTGCCTCAGCCAGTCGGCGTTGCTGCATCCGCCGGTCGTACGGGATCGCGGTCGAGTCGATTTCATCCGACTCCGGCTCTGATTCTTCCACTGCCAGCGGGTCGCGTGGCACAGCCTGATCCGGGCCATATTCCGCAACGAGAATATCTTCATCAAGCGCCAACTCGGATGCGACGCGCTCCAGCAGACTCGTCAGATGAAGCTTCTTCTCGTGGATCTGCAACTCGAGTCCGTGCACGCTCTCGGTGAGGCCTGCCAACCTTTCACGAAGCGAAGTCTCCTGAACGCGAAACGCGGTGAGTTCCTCGTTCTGTGCCGAGCGAGCATTCTCAGCCTCAGCCAGTGCGACCCGAGCTTCTGTGACCGACCGGTCGAGCGAGTCAAGAATGCGAGGCAGCTCCCCCGCAACGCCGGCAGCCGCTTCGCGCTGTGCGCGACGGATCACAGCGCGACGCGCGGCTTCGGTCGCAGCATCCCGTTCGTGTTCACGCTGGCGCTCCAGACTCGCGACTCGCGACTGCCCTGCCCGCACCCGCTCGCGCAGAGTCTCGATTTCCAGACGCGCACGTACTTCTGTCTCGCGCGCAGCTTCGAGCGTTTCAAGCAGGCCGTCACGTGCTGACGCATCAAGTACCGGTCGCGGAGTGGCAGCAGCCCCTTCGAGTTCGGTCTTTGCTGCCGCCGACGCGGTTTCAGCATCCGCCACGGCTGCCTGCGCTTGGCCGAGTCCAACCTCGAGCCGCTCACACTCGGCGACCGCCGACTCGTGCCGAACAGTGACCCGGTTGGCCTGTTCTGCATACGTCGCCAGCGCGGCGTCGTGCTCGCGCAGGGAACGAAGCGTTTCCTTGGCCCGGCGCCTGGTCTGCTCAACTCGCTCCGAGGCCTGCTCGCGCTCCTCGCGGAGCGCATCCACAATCACTCGCACTTCAGCGAGTCGCTCCTGGGCGGCATCGCGTTCGGCGGCAAGCTCCAAGCGAGAACGTTCGCCACCGGATCCGGTGCGCAGTGTCTGCGCCGTGACAACATCGCCGGCTGTCGTCACGATTGTGACAGCAGTATCGCCGAGCACGTCAAGCGCAATCCGAGCCGTACGCGCTGCGGCAAGATCGTCAGCGATGAGCACGTGCGACAGCACACCAAGCACACCGTCCGGCGCAGTGACGACGGAGGGTGCCGGCGTGACGCCGACGAGCTCTGGCAGTTCGCTAAGGTCGCGCAGAGCGTCAGCCATTACAAAATCGACGACTCCCCGCTTCTGCACTGTGGACTCGCTGGCGAGAACGAACGCGGAGTCCACATCGTCGACCAGCACGCCCTCGGCGAGAGGGCCCAGAACTGCGGCGATCGCGGCCTCATAGCCCGCCTTCACCTGCACGGAATCACCAACGAGGCCGCGTACCCCTGGAGCACCGGACTTCACAACCTCAGCGGCGCCACCCGACAACGAGAGCGCGCTGCTCAGCGCGGAGGCTTTCGCCGTGAGAGACTCCGCCTCACGTTCAGCAGTGTGCAGCCGCTCGCGCAGGCTCTCCCGCTCTGTCTCCGCTGCCGTGGCCTCTCGCTGCGCGGTCTCATAGTCCGCGGCATGCTCGGCTGCGCTGCCTTCCGGCGCTTCGGCCTCGTCGAGCATCTCCAGCGCATCGGTGGCTTCCCGGCGGCGCTCGTTCGCCGCTTCAAGAGCGTTCTCCTGCCGCAGCACTGCGCCCCGCACGGCGGCGAGAGCGGAAGCTGCGGCCTCGGCTGTGCCCCGCAACGCGGTCAACCGCATGTCGTGCTCTGACACCAGAGCACTCTGCTCGGCGATGTCCACGTCCAAGGTGTCGAGTTCGGCACGCGCGTTCATCACTTCTCGGCTGGCAGCAACCGCCGCATCCTGCGCATCGCCGAGCCCTGCGGAGATCTCCGTGATGTCATCTTTGGCCTCATCGATCGTCGCCTGTGTGACGGTCACCGTTGTCACTGCGGCGTCGTCTTCTTCCGAGCCGAGTAGAGCGAGCCGCTGGTTCGCGAGCGTGTAGAGCGACCGCATCCGCTCTTGAACCTGCTCGAGACCGAATGTGACCCGTCGTGCCTCATCGACTGCTGCCGAGTTCTGGTCGGCTTCGAGCATCGCGATTCCGGCGCGCACGGTGTCGGCCTGGTCGGTGAGCACGAGACGCTCGGTGTGCCGTTCCTGCTCGGTACGGGTGTGGTCGGCAAGCGCTGTGCGCAATGCAACGACATCGTCGGCGAAGATGCGCGCTTTCGCGTCGCGAAGCACTGCCGCAATGGTCTGCGCTTCACGGGCGATCTCGGCCTGACGTCCCAGCGGCTTGAGCTGGCGACGAATCTCACCGGCGAGGTCACTGAGACGCGTGAGGTTGGTCTCCATCGCGTCAAGCTTGCGAAGGGTCTTCTCTTTGCGACGACGGTGCTTGAGGATGCCGGCTGCTTCCTCGATGAATCCTCGGCGATCTTCCGGCGAAGCCTGCAGCACCGTATCGAGGCGACCTTGGCCGACGATGACATGCATCTCACGGCCGAGGCCGGAGTCGCTCAGCAGTTCCTGCACATCAAGAAGCCGGCAGCTGGACCCGTTGATCGCGTACTCGCTTGAGCCGTTTCGGAACAGCGTTCGGCTGATCGTGACCTCGGCGAACTCGATCGGCAGCGCGCCGTCGCTGTTGTCAATGCTCAGCTGCACTTCCGCGCGTCCGAGCGGGCCGCGGGTCGAGGTCCCGGCGAAGATGACATCTTCCATCTTCCCGCCGCGAAGCGTCTTCGCTCCCTGCTCGCCCATGACCCAGGCGAGAGCATCGACGACGTTCGACTTCCCAGAGCCGTTCGGCCCGACGATGCACGTCACGCCGGGTTCGAAGACGAAACTCGTGGGCTGCGCGAACGACTTGAAGCCCTTGAGCGTCAGGCTTTTCAGATGCATGCGGGCACCGTTCGTCCAGGGAGAATCACGCCGCCACGCTACCGGAATTCCGCGCAGTACTCGGCATCCCGCGCGGTGCAGGGCCGGATGAGCATGCACGCGACACGCCGAGAAAACACCAGGATGCTTGACGTCACACCTGTTGGGGCACTAACTTGACAAATCGGATCGCTCACGAAAAGGAGGACGCTCATGATCATTTCAAATAACTTTGCTCACACCGCAGGCACTGCCGCGGCTCGTGTAGATCAGGCGTCCTCGTACTTCGGCATCCGTCACAGCACTCGGTCATAGAACCACCTGAGATTTCTGGCCCCTCGCGGGCCATCTCTTCCGGTTCTTCCTGCTGTCCGCATCGGTCGATGTTCTGACTCCGACCCCCTGCACATCTCTGGGCAACGTCTCCATTCTGTGAGACCTCTCGCCCGCGCATCCGGTGTCCCCGGATTCAGCGCAACGCCCCCTTCACAAAAGATCGAAAAGAAACGAGCACTCTCGTGCATACGAACACGCTGCTTCGCAGCACCGCCCACCCACCATGTACCGAAGACCAGGAGGTTCTCGAGATCACCGTCCCCGCCGACCGGACCGCGCTCCCACTCGCAGACCGCGTTTCACTTCGAGTCGGCGTATGGCTGTTGACGCGGGCCCAGCGTCCGCGCCGGTCGCCTGCGCGGACTATGACCAGCGAAGAGGTGATGCGGATGTTCGAGACCAAACACGTTACCGAACGCGAATCGTTGGCGCTGCTCGCCTACAACCTGCATCACCAGCTGCGCTGACCTGGAGCCCTGAGATGAACATCGAACTCACCGATAACGCGACGCTGCATTCGCTTGTGCTTCCTGCGCAGGCGGATGCGGCGCCGTCCGCTCTCGTTCGCGAGTATGCAGCCGTACGAAACACCTCGATCAGCGACCTCACCGGTCGTGACGATGAGGATCTGACGGCGGAATCGCTGTTGCCGCTCCTGCGCGACAGCCCAGAGTTCATCAGACGCCAGTGGTACGTGTCCGTGAACGATCAGATGGTCGGCGTGGGCACGTTGAACATCCTGGCTGATGACGGTGGGCGCACCGGTTTCACCATCCTCAG
Organism: Microbacterium sp. Y355; assembly: GCF_059445345.1. Lineage (NCBI taxonomy): Bacteria > Bacillati > Actinomycetota > Actinomycetes > Micrococcales > Microbacteriaceae > Microbacterium > Microbacterium sp. Y355. The sequence goes on from NZ_JCAIUD010000001.1 coordinate 766,349, forward strand.
CCTGGTCCGTGCGCACTGGGGAGCCGGCATCGGCTCTGCAGCACTCCCCCACATCGAGGCTGCCGCACGCGAGGCAGACGTCCAACGCCTGCTGGTCTGGGTCGAGCATCCCGCCACGCCTTCGGAAACCACGCTGGCCTCACCGACCGGTTCCGGAGAGATCCCGAACGACCACGGCGCACGCTTCCTGGTGCGTCACGGGTTCACGCTGGAACAGGTGGAGCGGGTGAGCACGTTCGTCTGGACTCGCTCGCTCGAGCAGAACGTGCGAGATCTGCTCGTCGAAGCGGAGAGCCATGCCTCGGAATATCGCGTCGTGCAGTGGATGCTGCCGACACCCGCCGAACACGTCCCCGGGTATGCCTGGATGAAGGAGCACATGTCCACGGATGTGCCTGATGCCGATCTAGACATGCCTGCGGAGAAGTGGGATTCCGATCGGATCGCGCGCCATGACGAACGCCATCAGCAGCGCGGCAACACCGTACTGGTGACCGCGGCACAGCACATCGAGACCGGAGAGCTCTGCGCATACAACGAGCTGGCGATCGGACCGGATCCTGCGTCGGTGTCGCATCAGGAAGACACTCTGGTACTCGCATCCCACCGCGGTCATCGGCTCGGGATGCTGGTCAAAGCTGCAGGTCTCTTGTCGTGGCGCGAGCAGCATCCGTCATCCGACCGGGTGATCACCTACAACGCCGAAGAGAACCGGCCGATGCTCTCCATCAATGAAGCACTCGGCTTCGAGGCCATCGCCTATGAAGGCGCATGGAAGAAGGAACTGACATGAAAGCACTCACGATCACCGAGATGGTGATCCCCGCGAGCGTGGATGCTCCGGATGCCGTCGAGTTCCAGACCCTGATCGACATGGGCAACATGCAGTGCCGGCTCGATGCCGGTATCGACGACCTCGACGAGACGGCAGAAGAGACGCTGCCACGTTGGCTCGACCGAACCGATCGCACGTACACCGGATTCACCGCGCGACGAGGCGGCGAGATCGTGGGAGCCGCCTTTCTCGTCACCGCGAACCAGGAGGGGACGACCTCGGCCGAGGCGAACGTCATCGTGATCCCGCCGCATTGGGGAGCCGGGGTCGAGATGGCCCTCCTTCAACGGCTCGAGCAGGAGGCTGTCGCTCTGGGCAGACAGACGATGCAGGTCTGGGCGCTGCATCCCGCTGCCCACTCCGAGCGAATGCTGACACCAGCGACCGGGTGGGGCACCGTTCCCGCCACCGCTCTCAGCGAGTTGCTGCTGGAGAACGGGTTCACGATGGAGCAGGTGGAGCGCAACAGCATCCTTCCGCTGAGCGGATCGCTCGAGCGCGTCAAGCGGATGCTGACCGAAGCATCGGCATTCGCGGGCGATGACTATCGCGTCGTCAGCTGGACGCTACCCACCCCGGCACATCTTCGGGATGGGTACGCCGATGTGATCTCACGGATGGCGACAGATGCACCCAGCGGTGACCTCGACATGGACGAGGAGATTTGGGATGCAGAACGAGTTATCCGCCACGACCAGAACCTCGCCGACGGCGGGCAGGTGATGTCGGTCGCGGCCGTCGAGCACGTCCCTTCCGGACGGCTGGTCGCTTTCAACGAGCTGGTCATCGGCGCGGATCACTCCGGCGTCACCCACCAGTTCGGTACCCTCGTCGTGAAAGAACATCGAGGTAAGCGCCTCGGCACGATTGTGAAGTGCGCGAACCTACTGCGGTGGCGGGACATCGCTCCCGCATCATCGAAGGTCTCAACGTTCAACGCCGAAGAGAACCGGCCGATGCTCGACATCAACGAGGCGATCGGTTTCGTGCCGGCGTCGTATGCGGCGGGTTGGCAGAAGAAGCTCGGCTGAACGATCATCCTTCGGGATGACGCCGTGGCGCGAATCTGCACCCAGAGAGGGATGATTCGCGCCACGGATCCAGCGAGGCTGAAAGCATGAACGACACAGTCATCCATGCCCAGGCCCTGCACAAGACCTTCGGAACGACCCATGCGCTCGCCGGGGTCGATCTCATCGTGAGGCGCGGCGAGTCTCTCGCCATCATGGGAGCCTCCGGTTCTGGCAAGACGACTCTGCTGCACATTCTCGCGGGAATCGTGACGCCGGATGCCGGCGCAGTGACCTTCACCCCGGCCTCGGGTGTGGCGATCGATGTGACGGGTGGTTCGGAGTCGGTACGCTCGCGCCTGCGTCGTGAGCAGTTCGGTTTCGTTTTCCAACAGGGGCTTCTGATGCCGGAGCTGACCGCCGTCGAGAACGTGGGGCTGGCGCTCATGATCAATGGTGTGAAGAAGGCAGATGCCACGGCTCAAGCGGCGTCGTGGTTGCAGGCTCTCGGACTCGCGGGCAAGGAAGACAGTCGCATCGGGGAGCTCTCCGGTGGCCAGGCGCAACGTGTCGCGATCGCCCGCGCTCAGGTGACCGGCGCAGAGCTGGTCTTCGCGGATGAGCCGACCGGCGCGCTGGATTCGCAGACCTCGGCCGAGGTGATGGACGCTTTGCTGTGGTCGACAACTGGTCAGGGTAAGACTCTGCTGGTTGTCACGCATGATGCCGACGTCGCGGCGCGGTGCTCACGGATCGTGCACGTGCGTGACGGTCGTTTCGTCGAGACGGGGGTCGCCGCATGAACGCCCGCGTTCTCGCACTACTGCTACGCCCTTCGTCCGGGGAACGCGCTGTCGTGGCCCTGCCCGTCATCGCCTTCGGCGTGGTCACCGCGCTCGTGCTCACCGTCATCGGCGGCGCACAGGCATTCTGGTCTTGGACGGATTCCGACGCCGGTCTTTACCAGGCGCTCGCTGCCATAGCCGTCGTCCTGTTGATCGTTCCGCTGTTCACGCTCGGCGGCGCCGCCGCTCGGCTATCTGCGCGCCGCAGGGATGAGAGGTTGTCGACGCTTCGACTCCTCGGCGTCTCCCCCGCTGGTGTCGTCGCAGCGACGGTGATCGAATCTACGTTCTTGGCTCTCGCCGGAGCTGTCGTCGGTGTGCTCGGATACCTCGCGTTGACCCCATTGGTGGCGCTGATTCCCTTCCGTGGCGAGGCGCTCGGGATCCAAGCTGTGATGCTGCCGGCCCTTCACATCCTCGCCGTCATCATCGGAGTCGTGCTGCTCGCCGCAATCAGCGCGGCCGTCGGGCTGCGGCGGGTCGTCATCTCACCTCTCGGTGTGCGGATGCGCACGGACGTGCCGCAGGTTCATTGGATTCGTGCGGTCCTCGCTGTCGGAGTGATCGCCACGGCCATCGCGGTGATTCAGGTGTTCCCCGGCATGGCGGGGTTGACGATCACGATCCTCGTTGTGGCTGGGCTCTTCGGCGCGGTACTTGCCGTGCTCAATCTTGTCGGCCCGTGGGTGCTGAAGCTGCAAGCACGCGGACGCCTTCGTCGGGCTCAGCGACCGGAGCAGCTGCTGTCGGCCCGGCATGTGTTGGAGTCTCCGAAAGCAGCATGGCGGCAGGTCAGCGGTGTTGCGATGACGAGCTTCGTGGCGGTGTTCGCTGGCACTGGAGTGTCCATGATGGACACCATGAGCGGCGCAGAGGCTGACGCGAATCTGATGCTCGCTGTAGACATCCGCACCGGAGTAATCATCACGCTGGCCGCATCGTTCCTGATGGTGGCCGTCTCCGTCGGCGTGAATCAGGCATCCGGCATCCTCGATCAACGCGACTTGCATCGGAGCCTGCACTATCTCGGGATGCCGGTGCGCACGGTCGACGTCGCCCGTCGGCAGTCCACAATGTCACCCCTGCTGATGACATCGATCGGGTCCGCGGTATGCGCCGCGGTGATGATGTTTCCCCTGATCGGAATCTCGCTCATCGTGTCGCCGCTGTCACTGTTGACGATCGCTGCTGTCGTTGCGGCAGGAATCGGGCTCGTGTGGCTGGGTGTACGGGTGACCTCGCCGTTGCTCGGCAGAGCGTTTCAGACCACCTGACGAAACAGTTTTGCTAGCGACCGTCGACGATGGACATGAAACCGGCGAACGCGAAGAGGCCCGGCACCACATAGAGAAATGTCAGAGTCGCGAACCAGCCGACGGCGCCGAGCACCGACCAGACTCCGGTGCGGCGATCACGCATGTCGAGTCGACGTCCCGTCGGATCGATCCGAGGCACGGGTTCGATCCATGCGGCTCCCGGTGTCTTGATCGATGCGCGGATCGAGGCAATCGCCGCTGAGGTCCGCTGTTCAGGGACCCTTTCGTCTCGGTAACGGCGCGCGTTCGACATGACCGGTACGGCCGCTTGCAACAGGGATTCCACGGTTCGCCAGGATTCGGCAGCAGTGAAGTCGGCGGGTGAAGGTGTGAAGAAGACGAGATGGTCATCGACGAGTTCGATGTTGAACCGATGTGCGCGGTCGATCAGCGTGGCCATCACGTCCGGTGTGACCACGAAGAGTGCGTCCCGCTCGTAGGTTGCCGGGGTGTAGAGGTGAAACCATCGGTCGAAGTCGCCTTCAAGTGACAGCCGTTGGTCTCGCTTGAGCGCGACCGGAAGCTCATCGAAAAATCCACCCGTTGCCGTTGTCGCAAAGAGAAGATGCGGGAGCAACACCGGCAGCTGCACTGCGAGATACTGCCATGATTCCGAGCGATGGGTTCGGTTTGTCACATTGCCGAACTCCACGCCGGGCGCGGTAAATCGAGGATAGAAGGAGAGCTGGCCCGAACCCGCGGTGATCATCGACACGAATGCTGTTCTCTGTGTTGGTTCGGCCTCGAACCCATTCGCGAGAGCGGTAAGCGCCTGCCGCCACTCGCCCATACGGGATCGCCGCGAGGGCGGCAACGCGGCCCAGCGATGCAGCCAGAAAGTCCCAAAAAGCCAGGCGACGAAGATCGCGGTGGCGATCACCATGTCTCGGACATCGACAGCGTCGATGCGATTCTGCTGGAGCGTATCAATACGAATGCCGAGTGTCATCAACACGATGCACAAGTACCAGAGCATCAGGCAGTTGTTCACGTGCACGAGCGTCTGTCGCTTCGTCGGCACCCAGCTCGGCCGTCCCGTGCGACGCACTCGTGCCATCGCCTCGGCGATTTCGTGCTCGGGCGCACTCAACCATCGCAAATCCACGGCAGTTCCCTCTATATCTGGCAGTCAGCGTTGTCGCTGGCACCGCGGACAAAAATGCGACGAGCGATTCATGAACGCCGCGCGTGTGATTGAGCTGCCGCAGCGAGCACACGGCACTCCCTCGCGCCCATAGACATTCAGCGAGTGCGCGAAGTACCCCGCCTGTCCATTCACGTTGACGTACTGCGCATCGAAACTGGTGCCGCCCTCGGCGAGAGCCTTCTCCAGCACCAGCCGCCCCTCGGCCAGCAGCCGGCGAACGGCTTGCGCGGAAAGCGCACGGCCAGGGGTCTCCGGGTGGATGCGCGCTGCCCACAGCGACTCGTCGGCGTAGATATTGCCGATTCCGCTGACCACGGTCTGATCGAGAACAATGCGTTTGATCGCGCTCGATCGGCGACGTACTCCGGCGATGAACGCGGCATCATCGAACGCCGCATCCAACGGATCACGCGCGATGTGCTGTACCTGCGTGGGAACGCGGTCAGTGCCATCGGCGATGAGTGTGTCAACGGCGAGCGAGCCGAACGTGCGCTGATCAGAGAACACGATGGCGAGCTCGCCGTGCTGCGGATGCTCGACGGCGAGCCGAATGCGCTCGTGCCGTTCAGCGGGAGCGTTCGGCGCGCGAAGCAGCATCTGCCCGCTCATGCCCAAATGTGCGGTCATGGCTTCGGCATCGCCCTCCAACGGAAGCCAAAGGAACTTGCCTCGCCGCATAGCGGCAACGACAGAAGAACCCTCAAGGCGTGCGACAAAATCTGCCGCACCCGCTGGATGCCGCGTGAGCGCCCGTTCGTCGAAGACCGCGACGCTCGTGATCGTCGCGCCGATGACAGCAGGTGCGAGGCCTGCGCGCACGACCTCGACCTCGGGAAGCTCAGGCACTCTCGCCGAGCGAGCGCCATGCGCTGAGCGCCGCGGCCATCTCAGCGGTCTTCTTGCTGGTGCCGGCACCGGTCATGCTCACATCGCCGACCATCACCGTCGCACTGAAGCGACGGTCGTGATCTGGGCCGCTGGATGACACCGAGTACTGCGGAGGTGTGGAACCAAGACGAGCTGCCAGCTCCTGCAGGCTGGTTTTGGGATCCATGGCCGCACCGTACCGCTCAGGATCGTCGAGTAGCGGTTCGGTGAGGCGGAGCACAAGTTCGGTGGCAGCCTCGGGACCCGCCGACAGATACGTGGCACCGAAAACGGCCTCCATAGTGTCGGCGAGGATCGAGTCTTTGTCACGACCGCCGGTCTGCTCTTCGCCGCGCCCTAGCAACAGGTATGCCCCAAGGCCGATGCCTCGGGCCACCTCCGCGAGGGCGACGGTCGAGACCACACTTGCGCGCCTTTTGGCGAGCTGCCCCTCATCGAGATCGGGGTGGGTCGTGAACAACATGACGGTCACGGCCTGCCCCAGCACTGAGTCGCCGAGAAACTCCAGGCGCTCATTGTGCGGGCTGCCGCCGTGCTCGTATGCGTATGACCGGTGGGTCAACGCCAACGCAAGCAGCTCAGGGTCGATATCGACCCTGAGCTTCTTTGCGAGAGATTCAGTCCCGCCGGGGACCTCTGTCACGATCGTGAGACCGTGGTTCAGACGTCGGCGACCTTGCGGCCCTTGTACTCCATGAACAGCTCGGTGCCCTGCGAGTCAGTGACGACCTTCGCCTGGTGCGGGCGGCTGTAGACGGTCTTGCCGTTCTCAACGGTCTTGACGAGCGCGATGGGCGCCGCCTTCCACTGCGCGCGACGCGAGCGGGTGTTGGAACGGGAAACCTTGCGCTTCGGGGGGTTACCAGCCATGGCTAACTCTCTTCTGTATTCTCGGGCGCACGGCTCTCTGCCGCACTCCCCTGGTCTGTGATCTGTTGGAGCGCACTCCATCGCGGATCGATGGGAGCGTCTATCTCCGCTCCGGTGCTTACGGCCAGCTTCACGCCCGTTGCCGGGTCGAGCCCGGGGCAATCCGGCTGACACACCGGCTGAAACGGAAGCGACAATACAGACGCTTCCCTAACTAGAGTTTCAAGATCCACGTGGTCGTCTTGAACCTCAAAGTCAGTTTCTTCCTGTCCAGGATACGCGAAAAGCTCCTGGAACTCGACTTCGACAGGCTCAGCGATGTCAATCAGGCATCTTCCGCACACGCCTTTGTACTCTGCATCCGCTGTTCCGGAGACGAGAATGCCCTCGTGGACTGACTCCAGTCGCACTTCGATGTCGATCTCAGCACCGGCTTCGAAGGAAACGATGCCCTCACCCCACTGCTCTTTCAAAGCAACAGAGAACTGATGCTCACGCATCTCTCCCGGGCGTCGGACGATGTCACGTACGGGCACCACGAATGGGCCGCTGAGTCGGGTCTTCACCACTTCATGTTACCGGCGGATGCTGAATGAAGGGCGTTGATCCCCCGGCGCTTCGACACGCCGGGTGACAACCAGGGCCTCAGAGCCCGCGTGCACCCGTGTCGAGGAAGGCCGCGACCGCGCGCGGGACGAATGGTGTGACGTCGCCACCGAGGCCGGCTACCTGGCGCACAAGCGAACTCGACACCATCGCATGCGAAGGATCAGGCAGCAGGAAGACCGTCTCGATATCGGCGAGGTGTCGGTTCACGATCGCCATCGGAGACTCGTATGCCACGTCGATCTGGGAACGGATGCCCTTGATCAGCACACCAGCGTCAACATCGCGGGCGTAGTCAACCAGCAGACCCATGCTCCACGAGTCGACGATGATGTTGGCCCCGCCCATGCCGTCCTCTGCGATCGACTGCTCCAGCAGCGACAGTCGCTGAGCGATGGGGAGCATCGCCTCCTTGCCGGGGTTGTGCACCACCAGCACGTGCAGTTCATCGTAAAGCTTTGCAGCTCGACGAATCACGTCGAGATGACCAAGGGTGGGTGGGTCAAACGAACCCGGGACAACGGCGATCCGGCTGCTCATGGCTTCAGCCTATTGCACCCCAGGTGCCTAATTCTTCGCGAGCGCGGCCCGATCGTCTTCAGTCACGCGACGCTTGATGACGTCTCGCAACCCGGTGTGCGAGTCAAGCTGCGGGTCGGTCAGCAGAATGTCTTCCGCAAGCTCGCGAGCTCTGGCGATGAGCTTCGAGTCTTTCACCACCCGCAAAAGCTTCAACGACGACCGCACACCAGACTGCGTCGACCCGAGCACATCGCCCTCGCCACGCAGCTCGAGATCGACTTCTGCCAGAGCGAAGCCGTCCAGGGTTGCCGCGACCGCCTCGACACGGTCACGCGCAAGGGAACCTTCTTCGGCCTCGGTGACGAGCAGACACAATCCAGGAACTTCGCCACGTCCGACGCGACCGCGCAGCTGGTGCAGCTGAGAGACGCCGAATCGATCGGCGTCGAGCACAATCATCGTCGAGGCATTCGGCACATCCACTCCGACCTCGATGACAGTCGTGGCGATCAGCACGTCGATCTCCCCACGCGCGAAGGCCTGCATCACGGCATCCTTCTGGTCTGCCGGCATCTTTCCGTGCAGCACCGCACGCCGGAGCCCACCGACCGTCGGATGCGTCGCCAGAACGGCATCGAGCTGTGCGACCCCCCAACGTGGACCGGTGGCGCCTTCTTCCGACGGCATCAGCGCGGCCTGATCTTCTTCGCCAGAGCTCTTCTTGGTCGTATCGATCGCGGCGCACACAGCGAACACCTGTCTGCCCAACGCGACTTCTTCCGCAGCCCGCGCCCACACTCGACGAAACCAGTCCGGATGCTCCGCAAGCGGCGCAACAAAAGACTCGATGCCCGCACGTCCCGCGGGCATCGTTCGGATCACGGAGGTGTCAAGATCACCGAACACCGTCATCGCGACCGTTCGGGGAATGGGGGTGGCCGTGAGCACCAGCGCGTGCGGGCTCGACCCCTTCGCACGGAGCGCTTCGCGCTGCTCGACGCCGAAACGGTGTTGCTCATCCACGACGACCAGTCCGAGATCGGCAAACGTCGTCTTCTCCCCCAGAAGCGCGTGGGTGCCGACGACGATCAACGACTGGCCCGAAGCGACTCGCAGGGCAGCCTTGCGTCGCTCAGGTGCCGACATCTGCCCCGTGAGCAGTGTCGGCATCAGAAGCGGCGCCAGTGCCGGGCCCAGCATCCGCGTAATGGAGCGCAAATGCTGAGAAGCGAGCACCTCGGTCGGCGCAATCAGCGCGGCCTGCCCGCCAGATTCTGCAACCTGCAGCATCGCACGCAGCGCGACGAGGGTCTTACCCGAACCCACCTCCCCCTGCACAAGCCGGTTCATCGGCCACGCGCCGGTGAGGTCATCCGCGATTTGATCGCCGACTGTCTGCTGGTCGGGTGTGAGCGTATAGGGCATCGCAGCGTCGAAGCGCTCCAGCAGCCCACCAGGCTTCGCTGGGCGCTCTGTAGCGCTCAATGCACGTACTGCGGCACGCTGCTGCAACAGCGCCGTCTGCAGCACTAGGGCCTCGTGCATCCGCATGGTGCGCACAGCAGGATCGACCTCGTTGAGGGTCTGCGGTCGGTGCAGCTGGACCAGCGCGGTACGAGCGTCAAGAAGCCCCTCGCGCACGCGGATCTCTTTCGCCAACGGATCGGGCACTTCACCGAGCTCCGGCAGTATCTTCTCGACGAGTTCCCTGAACTGCTGGCTGGCAACGGCCGAGGTCGCAGGATAGATCGGGATCGGCCGGTGTGCCCTGTCATCTGCACGGGCCTGCGCGCTTTCCTCATCGTCGAAGAGTTCGACCTGAGGGTGGGCGAACTGCGTCGTCTCGTTGTACATCCCGACTTTGCCGGAGAAGACCCCTCGACGGCCGGGCCGCATCTCGTTCGCCCGCCACTGAGCCTGGGCGAGGTTCTTCGCGAAGAACGTCAGCGAGACTCGCCCGTGCTCGTCGCCGATGATCACGTCGGTCATGGCACCTGGTCGATTTCGCATGGTGCGCGCCGATGACGACAGCACCTCGGCCACGATGGTGACGGTCTCACCGACCGGAAGATCGCGGATGGGTGTCAACTCAGCGGGGTCGGCGTAACGACGAGGGTAGTGCCCGAGCAGATCGCCGACGGTCTGCATGTCGAATGCACGCTCGACCTTCTTCGTCGCCGCCGGGCCGATGGCGTCAGCCAGGCTCGTGTCGAGAGAGAAGACCATGTCTGAAGTCTAGAGAACACCGCGGACAGTCATAGGCTGAACGGGTGACGAGAATCATCGCCGGAGAGGCACGAGGACACCGCCTGGAGGTACCGGGCAGCGGCACGCGCCCCACCAGCGATCGGGTGCGCGAGTCACTGTTCGCCGCGCTGGAATCTGCGGATGCCATCGCCGGTGCTCGTGTGCTCGATCTGTATGCCGGCTCCGGAGCACTGGGACTCGAGGCCCTCAGCCGGGGCGCGACAAGTGTGGACCTCGTGGAGCGTTCCCGCCCCGCAGCCGCAATCGTGCGCCGCAATTCAGCCATAGTGACCAAAGCGCTCAGCGTCGCGTCCGCCCGCGTGCACGAGAGCGCAGTGCTGGCGTTCTTGAAGCGCGACGCTGGTACCTATGACCTCGTCTTCACCGATCCGCCATACGACCTGGACGACGCAGCAATGACGGCCGATCTGGTCGCACTCGCGCCGCTACTCTCAGAGGACGCCGTCGTCGTGATCGAGCGTGCACGCCGATCTACTGCGCCAGACGTCGCAGCCGCACACCTTGAGGTGTTCCGCGAGAAGGCCTACGGAGACACCGCCGTGTGGTGGGCTCAGCCCGCCGTAGAATCCCAATCACGGTAGGGGTCCCACCCCGCAGCATCCACCGGCTCACCGTCACACAGCACGCCTTGGGTGCCCTGCTCACGAACTTCACCGATGATGCGGAAGCCAGGCGGCAGCGTGCCAGGTGGGAATGTCGCCAGCAGCCCATGGTCTTCCCCGCCCGCCAACGCGCGGTCAGGGTGAGCACCGAGCGCCGCTCGGGCGAGATCAAGCGTGACCTCGGATGCCGCGGCAAGCCGACCGGCATCGAGAGAGAGTCCGTCAGAGACGTCCATCATCGCTGTTGCACCAGCCACTGCCGCCATCACACCGAGCCCTATCGGAGGTGCAGGCCGTAGCTGCGCATCAAGGGCGGCGCGCTCGCCTGACTCAAGCGCGGACGGGTCGATCGGAACGGGTGTGTCGCCATCGCGGAAACGACCGAACAGGACGGCGAGTCCATGAGCGGCATGCCCGAGTTCACCGGCGATCGCGACGACATCTCCTGGCCGTGCACCCGAGCGCGTGACAGCATCTCGCCCCTCCAGGTCACCCAGAGCCGTGACAGCGACCGTGAGCACGTCAGACACGGTCAGATCACCCCCGACAACTGCGCAGCCTGGAGCAAGCGCCTCGCACGCGGCACGAAGACCGTCGGCCAACTGCTCGACGAACGAAAGTCGAAGATCGCGAGGTACGGCAAGCGCCACCAGAAGCGCCGTAGGACGCGCGCCCATCGCAGCGACATCCGCGAGGTTCACTGCCGCGGACTTCCAGCCAAGGTCGTACCCGCTCGACCAGGCCAACCGGAAGTCCGGCCCGTGCACAAGAGTGTCGGTGGTCGCGACAACAGAGCCGGACGGTGTGGAAATCACCGCTGCATCGTCACCGGGTCCGATGATCGCTCGTGCTGCGGGCGCGGTACGGGCAAGGATGGCACGCAGAATCGTACCTTCGGAGAGATCACCCAAACGTGGGTCATCGTCAGCTGAACGGGAAGGCATGCTGTCAAAGGTAGCCTGGAATCATGTCCCGTCGTCTCGCCACAGTCGCTGCCGTTCTGCTCGGAACGGCTCTACTCAGCGGATGCTCGACCACCGTGCATCTCGAACCGGCGGATGACGCGAACAACCCGCTGTGCGCCGAGGTGTCAGTCGGGCTGAACAATGCCGCAAGCGTGGCCGAAATGGACCGGCGATGGACCGATGCCCAGGCCACCGCCGCCTGGGGCGTGCCAGGAGACGACTCCGCCGTCCTCTTGCGCTGCGGAGTCACCGTACCGGCGCCCACGAGCGAACTGCAGTGCGTGACCTTGGAAGGCGTCGACTGGCTTGTCGATGCATCCGAAACGCCGTTTCTGCGTCTGACGACTTACGGACGCGACCCTGCGGTGCAACTGGGCATCGACACTACCGTCGTCAGTTCGAATGATGTGATCAGCTCTCGCGCTCTCGTCGGCGCGATCACCGCAGTCCCCGCCGACGGCCGGTGCACAGCACCCGATGAACTCGACGAGGAAGCCCAAATTCTTCTGAAGTGAGCGTTCCGCTCAGCGGCCGAGCCCGATCTCGACTAGCTCGGTGATCAGGTCGCTGTAACTCATGCCCGAGGCGATCCAGCACTTCGGGAACATCGAGATCGGTGTGAAGCCAGGCATCGTGTTCAGCTCGTTGACGATGAGCTCCCCACCAGGGGTGACGAAGAAGTCGACCCGCGCGAGGCCCTTGCCATCGACCGCTTCGAACGCACGCAGAGCGGTGTCACGAAGTCGTGTGATGAGTTCGTCGTCGACGTCGGCTGGGCAAACGATCTCGACACCTTCACCACCGAGGTACTTCCCCTCGAAGTCGTAAAAGCTGCGCGACGTGAGCACGACCTCGCCGGGAAGGGAAGCACGTGGCGGCCTGCCATCGCGGCCGGCGAGCACTCCGACTTCGATCTCACGTCCTGTGACCATCGACTCGACGAGAACCTTCTCGTCTTCTGCGAATGCGATGCGCATCGCCTCGTCCAGACCATCGCCGTCGACGACGCGCGACACCCCGACACTTGATCCTGCACTGGCTGGCTTGACGAATACGACGGAGCCCAGAGCGGCGATCTCGGTGCGGAGTCCGACCGAGTCGGCCTCCCACCGGCTTCGACGGATCGTGACGCCCGGTGCGACGGCAAGACCTGCAGCAGACAGCGCGAGCTTCGTGAAGTGTTTGTCGAGGCACACAGCAGAATCGAGGATGCCGCAGCCGGCATACGGAACTTCGAGCACGTCGAAGAATCCCTGGATCGCGCCATCCTCGCCATGCAAACCGTGCAGCAATGGGAGCACGATGTCGATCTCGCCAAATCCGACGACCGAACCATCAGCGTGCGTCACGCGCAGCGCGCGATCTCCGTTTGGTTGCGGCCACTGCACGCGTGTGCCGTTGTCGACGACCTCTGGGAGCTTCGCAGCATCCAGTGCGAACTTTGCCGGATCGTCTTCCTCCAAGACGAACGCACCGTCACGGGTGATCCCGATCGGGATCACCTCGTATCGATCGCGATCAATCGCCTGCAGCACTCCGCCCGCCGTTGCGGAACTGATGGAATGCTCGCTGGAACGCCCGCCGAAGAGCACCACCACCGTCTGCTTGTCCATGATTGGTTCTCTCCTCCTGAGGAGTGTCGTCTTCTGTCGTCAGGTGGGGTGCGATGTCGCGCGGGTTCATCTTCCCGTCGAGCACCATCTTCACCTGCTCGACGATGGGCATGTGTACGCCAGATTCGTGGGCCAGCTTGAGAATCGGAGAGACGGAGGCCAGGCCCTCTGCCGTCTGGTTCATCTGCTTCACGACGTCCTGGTAGCTGTAACCCTGACCGAGGAGGCGTCCCGCCGTGTTGTTCCGGCTGAGTGGCGACTGACACGTGGCGATCAGATCGCCGAGACCGGCGAGTCCTTGCAGCGTCTCCGGCTGGGCGCCGTTTGCAACAGCGAAGTCCGTCATCTCGACCAGACCTCTCGTGATGATTGACGCCTTGGTGTTTTCCCCGTAGCCGACGCCGTCCACGATACCGATCGCGACCGCGATGAGGTTCTTGAGCACCCCGCCGAACTCAGTGCCGATTACATCAGTGTTCACGAAGGTGCGGAAATAGGAGTTTCGGGCGGCACGGGCGACCGTCTCAGCGGTCTCCTGGCTGAGCGACGCGATGACCGCTGCCGTCGGCTGCTCACGTGCGATTTCAAGCGCCAGGTTCGGGCCGGATGCCACCGCGATGCGCATCGGATCGCAAGCGATCTCCTGCTCGATGACCTGACTCATACGCAGACCTGTGGAGCGCTCCACACCCTTCATCAGGCTGATGATCGGTGCGTCGCTGTCGTCGAGCAATGGGCGCAGCGCCTTGAGGTTCTCTCGAAGCGACTGGCTGGGCACCGAGAGGTACACCTGTTCGGCACCCTCAATCGCGGTCGCGAGTTCGTGAGTGGCGGTGATCGAGCGCGGCAGGTTGATGCCAGGCAGGTACTTGGAGTTGCGCTTTCCTTCGGCGATCTCCAGCGCCTGTTCGGGACGACGTGCCCACATTGTCACCTGTGCCCCGCCATCGGCGAGGATCTTTCCGAACGTGGTGCCCCAACTGCCGGCACCGATGACCGTGACGCGAGGCCCAGTCGACGCGAGATTCTTACGAGTCAAGGCGTCCGGTCTCCTTCTGTCCGTGATCATTGGGATTCCAGCGCGTCGCCGGCGCCTTCTCTTCACGCAGGTCTTCGAGCAGGGCGGTGATCGCGCTCATGGTCCGCTGTGTCGCTTCGGTGAGTGTCGCAGATTCGCCTGCGCGCGCCTTGAGATCGTCCAAATCGATGGGGTCGCCAATGAGGATCTGCACGCGCTTGCGCGGTGGCCATAGGCTCAGACCCTTCTGGTACCGACCCATAATCTTGTGCGTTCCCCACTGCGCCATCGGAATCAGGGGGATGTCGCCTGACAGCGCAAGTCGCACCGCACCGGACTTGCCGCGCATTGGCCACAACTCCGGGTCCCGCGTCAGTGTGCCCTCTGGATACACGATCACGCCGCGACCGTCCTTGACGAGCGCCCGCGACTGCTCAATAGTCTGCTTCGCAGCAGCCGCTGACGTCGCGCGCGCGACGGGCACCATACCGGTCTTCTTCAGGAGCCAGCCGAGGACCGGCAGACGAAATAGGCTCTCCTTGGCCATGAACCGCGGAGCACGCCCGAGTCGCCAGACGGCGACGGCGACGATCAGCGGGTCAAGCTCTGAATAGTGATTCGGAGCAAGGACAAACGCTCCGTTCTGCGGGAGCTTCTCTTCGCCCTGGATCTCGATCTTCGCAAGGTAGCCGACTACAGGCACCACGAGCGCCGCGAGCGGCCAGAACAGACTCGGGCGAGATTTCTCAGATGAGCGGGAGCCCATCGGGCTCACCGGACGACGTCGAAGTCGGCGCCGAGAGCATCAAGCTTGGCGAGGAAGTTCTCGTAACCGCGGCTGAGGATGTCGACACCGGAGACCTGCGACTCGCCCTGCGCCGTGAGCGCTGCGATCACATGGCTGTAGCCGCCGCGGAGGTCGGGCACCACGATGTCTGCGCCGTGCAGTGGTGTGGGACCGGTGATGACCGCCGCCTGCTCGAGTTCGCGGCGCGGCACGCGTCGCGGCCCGTCCTGCAGACCGTGCGGGTGAACGACGATGTCGGCGCCCATCTTCACCAGCGCCTGAGTGAAGCCCATCCGGTTCTCATAGACCGTCTCGTGCACGATGGAACGGCCGTTCGCCTGCGTGAGAGCGACCACCAACGGCTGCTGCCAGTCGGTCATGAAGCCCGGGTGCACGTCAGTCTCCACCACGACAGGACGGATCTCACCATCGCGGCGGAACAGGATGCCGTCTTCTTGGATGTCGAACCAGCCGCCAGCCTTACGGAAGACGTTGAGGAAGGTCAGCATCTCTGGCTGCTTCGCACCGCCGACGAAGATTTCCCCGTCGGTGGCAAGAGCCGCGGAAGCCCAGGACGCAGCCTCATTGCGATCGAAGATCGAGCGGTGATCGTACCCGCGAAGCTTCTCGACCCCCTCGATGAGGATGACGCGGTTGGGCTCGTAGGAGATGATCGCGCCCATCTTCTGCAGCAGGGCGATGAGATCCATGATCTCCGGCTCGATGGCCGCATTGCGCAGTTCCGTGACGCCCTCAGCGCGCACCGCGGTCAGCAGTACCTGCTCAGTGGCGCCGACGCTCGGGTACGGGAGGTGAATGTTCGCGCCGTGCAGTCGTCCGCCCTGAGTCGACAGACGGATGCCACTGGGGAGCTTCTCCACGACGGCGCCAAACTTGCGGAGCGCATCGAGATGGAAATCGATCGGACGGTCACCGATGCGGCATCCGCCGAGATCGGGAATGAACGCCTGACCCAGCCGGTGCAGGAGCGGACCGCAGAACAGGATCGGGATGCGGGATGCCCCGGCGTGAGCGTCGATCTCTTCCATGTGCGCGGATTCGACGTCACTGGGATCGAGGATCAGGGAACCTTTTTCATCACCCTCGCTCACGCGTACGCCGTGAACTTCGAGCAGCGAGCGCACCACGGCGACATCGCTCAGATTCGGTACATCACGCAGGATGCTCGCATCTTCACCGAGGAGCGCAGCAACCATCGCCTTGGTGGCAAGGTTCTTCGCGCCAGTCACATCGACACGACCCCGCAGCGCGCGGCCGCCTCGAATCGCCAGTACGTCTCCGGTCAAAGCAGAAAGTCCATTCTGAAGTTCAGCGCGCACGGTTGTCGTCATTCGATGGGCCTCACTTCGATTTCACGGTCGCGGCATCAGCCACTGGAGCGGTTGCTCCTGGCCCACGAAGTGCTCGATGTCAGCGGACAGGGAGCGTACGTGGCCGCCACGACTCGCGGCGGGCCTCGAACTGCGCGATCTTGTCTTCGTTGCGCAGAGTGAGCCCGATGTCATCGAGCCCTTCGAGTAGCCGCCATCTAGTGTAATCGTCGATACCGATGTCGGCCTGGAAGTCGCCGATTGTGGCTGTGCGCGCCTCGAGGTCAACCGTGATGGAAGTACCGGGATTCGCGTCGATCTCGGCCCAGATGCGCTCGAGGTCTTCCTCAGAGATCGTCGCCGCAAGCAGACCCTGCTTGCCGGCGTTTCCAAGGAAAATGTCAGCGAAACGGGGGCTGAGAACGACGTGGAAGCCGAAGTCTCGCAATGCCCAGACGGCGTGCTCGCGGCTGGATCCGGTGCCGAAGTCGGCACCGGCAACCAGCACAGAGGCGCCCTGAAATGACTCTTGGTTTAGGACAAATTCGGGGTCCTGACGCCATGCGTAGAAGAGCGCATCCTCGAAGCCGGTCTTGGTGACGCGCTTAAGGAACACCGCAGGGATGATCTGATCGGTATCGACGTTCGACCGCTTCATCGGCGCGGCGATACCTTTGTGGGTGGTGAACTTGTCCATGATCAGGCTCCTACCAGTTCGCGTGCGACGTCGAGATCGCTGGGGCTAGACAGCGTGCCGCGTACCGCCGTGGCAGCAGCGACCAGCGGGGAGACGAGGTGCGTGCGACCGCCCTTGCCTTGACGGCCCTCGAAGTTGCGGTTCGACGTGGATGCGCAGCGCTCCCCCGGTGCAAGCTGGTCAGGATTCATGCCCAGACACATCGAACAGCCGGCGAATCGCCACTCGGCGCCGAAGTCCTTGACGATCTGATCGATGCCCTCGGCCTCCGCTTCCAAGCGCACGCGTGCGGAGCCCGGTACGACCATGACACGCACGCCATCAGCCTTCTTTCGGCCCTTGATGACCGATGCGAACGCACGCAGGTCTTCGATACGACTGTTCGTGCACGAGCCCATAAACACGGCATCCACTGGTACTTCCTTCAGCGGCGTACCGGGTGTGAGATCCATGTATTCCAGCGCACGCTCCGCTGCCGCCCGCTCGTTGGCGTCGGTGATATCGGCGGGGTTGGGCACAGACGCTGAAAGCGAACTGCCCTGACCAGGGTTCGTGCCCCAGGTGACGAACGGTTCGAGCTCGTTCGCGTCGAGGAAGACCTCGGCGTCGAAGTTCGCACCCTCGTCAGTGGGGAGCGTCTGCCAATAAGCAACAGCATCTTCCCAGTCCTGACCCTCTGGGGCGTGTGCACGCCCCTTCAGGTAGGCAAAAGTCGTCTCATCTGGCGCGACCATGCCAGCGCGGGCGCCGGCCTCGATCGACATGTTGCAGATCGTCATGCGCCCTTCCATGGAGAGCGCGCGGATGGCGCTGCCACGGAATTCGAGCACGTAGCCCTGGCCGCCACCGGTACCGATCTTGGCGATCACTGCGAGGATGATGTCCTTTGCACTGACGCCGGGCTTGAGCTCGCCATCAACGGTGATCGCCATCGTCTTGAAGGGCTTCAGCGGCAGAGTCTGAGTCGCCATGACGTGCTCGACTTCGCTAGTACCGATGCCGAAGGCCATGGCACCGAATGCGCCGTGTGTTGAAGTGTGAGAGTCACCACAGACAACAGTGATGCCAGGCATCGTCAGCCCCAGCTGTGGACCGACCACGTGCACGATGCCCTGCTCGGCGTCGCCGAGCGAGTGGATACGCACGCCGAACTCGGCCGCGTTTCGACGCAGCGTCTCGATCTGCGTGCGGCTGGTGAGGTCTGCGATCGGCTTGTCGATTTCAAGCGTCGGAGTGTTGTGATCCTCGGTGGCGATCGTGAGGTCGACGCGACGCAGCGGTCGCCCCTCTGAGCGCAGGCCGTCGAAGGCCTGTGGGCTCGTGACCTCGTGCACCAGGTGCAGGTCGATGTAGATGAGGTCCGGTTCGCCATTTTCGCCCTTTACGACGAGGTGGTCATCCCAGACCTTCTCAGCGAGTGTGCGCGGGCGAACTGAAGAAACATTGGTGTCAGCTGAGGTCATGTCGATATCTCCGAAAGTTGGCGGTTCGGCCACGCTGAACGCCGCGACGAGAAAGGCCTAGTTCGAGGTCTCGTCGCGGCCACTAAGGAGAAGAACCACCCGCCGCATGTCGGTCAGTTTACACCGATGCAGCGGGTGGCTCGCACCATGACGCTTAGTGCGTGGGCGGCTCTGGGTGCAGCTGCTCAGGTGCGCGGCGCCGGTCTCGCGCGGACGCGATAAGGCTGGCGACGGTGGCAACGCCCATCGCGGCGACAATCACCGTCAGCGACAGCCAGATCGGGATGTCTGGGGCCCATTCGATGTGCTGTCCGCCGTTGACGAACGGGAGCTCGTTGACATGCATTGCGTGCAGGATCAGTTTGACGCCGATGAAGCCGAGGATGACCGCGATGCCGTAGTGCAGGTAGCGCAGGCGATCGAGCAGATCCCCGAGCAGGAAGTAGAGCTGGCGCAGACCCATCAGAGCGAAAATGTTCGCGGTGAACACGAGGAACGTATTCTGCGTGATGCTGAAGATCGCGGGGATTGAGTCGATCGCGAACATCAGGTCGGTGACACCGATCGCCACGAACACGATGATCATCGGAGTCCACACGCGCTTGCCGCCGACGACGGTGCGAAGCTTGGCGTCGTCGTACTCGTCACTGATGTCGATGCGGCGACGCAACAAGCGAACGATGAAGTTCTCGCGCTTGGCCTCGCCTTCGTGGTCCCCCTCCGGCATGGCCTGGCGGATCGCGGTCCAGATCAGGAAGGCGCCAAACAGATAGAAGATCGGCGAGAAGTTCTCGATGATCGCGACGCCCGCGACGATGAAGATACCGCGCAGGACAATGGCGATGAGGATGCCGACCATCAGCACCTGCTGCTGCAGACGCCTCGGGACCGAGAACTGCGCCATGATCAGCACGAACACGAAGAGGTTGTCGATCGACAGGCTGTACTCGAGCGCCCAGCCGGTGAGGAACTCGCCAGCGAACTGACCACCTGCGATGAAATAGAGCAGAACGGCGAAGATCAGAGCGAGGCCGACGTAGAAGGCGACCCAGAGGCTGGATTCCTTCGTCGAGGGGATGTGCGGTCGCAGACGAACCAGCAATAGGTCGCCGATGAGAATGGCGACCAGAACCGCCAATGCGGTGATCTCAAACCAGACAGGGATATTCAAGGGTGCTCAGCACCTTTCGAGAGGGTCGGAAAAAGGGCCGAAAGTCTCTCCCCCGCACAATACGCGGCCCGCGTCCGGAGCAACAGTGTTGGTGCTCGTGATGACGAACGCGGAGAAGTGGGATACTCCCTCTCGCTGGATCGATATTACCTGACGAATTTCATCTGAGACGATCGCCCGGCCTCAGACACTCGTCAGCATGAAGCCCCATCGCGCTGTCTTGTGCACCCTCGCCGCGGTGCTGGTGCTGTCGGGATGCACAGATATGCCAACGGCTGCGGTCGAAGCATCCCCCACACCAATCGCCGGGTGGCAGCAGCTACCCGACTTCCCGCTCACTCCGCGCACCGAACCGGTCGTCGCGTGGACCGGGCAAGAGCTCCTGGTCGTCGGCGGCGTTCCTGGTCCGCCGTGTCCTCCGACCGCTGACTGCATACTCACGGAATTCGCCCAGGATGGGGCCGCGTATGACCCGGCCACTGAGACCTGGACCGAACTCCCCGAAGCTCCGGTCGGCGTGGTCTCGTCATCCGCCGCTTTCGTAGACGGAACGCTCTTCATAACGGTCACAGAATCCTTAGAGCGCACCCGGCTGCTCTCGTACGACACGAAGACGTCAGTGTGGGCGACACAGGAACTGCCAGATGAGATGTGGCGAACGCTTGTCGCGGACGGTGACCGCCTTCTCGCCGTCGTTTTCTCAGATGAGAACGGCGCGGATGAGACCGGCGCGGCCGAAGATCTGATGTTGGACGTCGCTACCGGCGAGTGGGCAGCCCTCCCTGCAGATCCGCTCGGGCCTTCATTCGACCGCGTCATCACGCCGACGCCCGACGGACTCATTCTGACCGCGACGCCTCTCGTCGATAGTCCCGGTTCGGAAACGCCGGCATTGGTGACCGTGGCACGCTTCAACGAGCAGAGCCAAGAATGGACCCGCCTGCCCGACACGGAGCAGCGCAGCAGCGGCTGCGTCTGGATGCAAGCCGGCTAAGAACTCGTGACCGCGCAGCTCACCGGCACCGATGGCAGGTGGGGACGGACCTACCCATACGGAGGCATCCTCACCCTGCCGGACGGCACATGGTCACCTCTGACGGATGCGCCGGAACCCGACTTGGGTGCGTGGCTCCGTCAAAGTACAGTCTCCGACCGCTTCGCGATCAGTGACGGGTACGTCTACGACCACGCGCTCCGAACCTGGACAGCGCTCGGGCGACCAACGGCAGCACCGACAGAGGCGGGACCGGCCGTGTGGGCCGAGCACGCACTGCTGGTGGTCGGCGGCGTCGACTGGACGCAACCCGGCGGGCACATCAGCGAGAAGGCCTGGATCTACCGGCCGCCAACCTCATCAGAAGATTTCTGAGACGATGAGGCATCCTCCGACACTTCATGATGAGAGACGCTGAAGGGAACCGGATGCCTGAACGGTCTGAAGACCAGAATTTGGCGGCACGCGCCGCGTCAGGTGATGAGAGCGCCTTCCGCGCTCTGTACCGCGCGCACGTTCGTCCGGTCTACTGGATCGCCCACGGCATCCTGAGTTCCCCCGCGGATGCCGAGGACATTGCTCAGGAGACATTCGTGGTCGCCTGGCGCAAGCTTCCGGGGCTCGAACTGGTCGGCGAATCGCTGTTGCCATGGCTTGCGACCATCTGTCGCTTCCAGGCAGCAAATCGGCTTCGTCAGCGCCGGCGTGAGCAGGCGCACACAACGGATGCTGCAGACGACACCCTCGCCGACACGGTGAGCGTCGAAGACCAGGTGATCACCGCCGCGCTTGCCGAAAGGATCGCCGAGGAGATCGGCACCCTGAGCGAGTTGGATCAGGAGATTTTCCGGCTCTGCGCCACCGAGGGCTACGCGTATCAGGCCGCGGCCGATGAGCTCGCGGTGAGTCACGCCGTCGTCCGCAATCGTCTCTCGCGAGTGCGCACGCAATTGCGAAGCGCTGTTGAGGAAGTGAGAGACGCATGAACGATCAGACCGCTGGGGCGACCCTCGAGTTGCCGGAGCTATCCCAAGCGAGCATCGACAGGATCGAGGGTGCGGTGTTCTCGCAGATCGAGCTGGATCGGGCGCCTGCCGTGGGGCCGCTCCCGACACACCAGAAGAAGCGCCGTCGTCGCAGGTGGCTGACCGGGCTCGGCGTTGCCGCGGCGTTCGCCGCAGGGATTCTGGTAACCCCTCCGTTGCTGAGCATCACAGGCGGCACGGCCTCCGGAGGAGGAGACTCGTCCGCGGTTTCTGCGGGTGATGCAGTTGGCGAATCGTCTCGCGTGTCAGACATGGCCGTGCCGGAGAGCGCATCAATGGACTCCGCTGCAACAGACGTCTCATCTGCGAACGCCGACCGCGAGATCATTGCCAATGGCCAGGCAACGGTTCAGGTCGACGATATCGAAGCAGCCGCGGACGCGATCTCTGCGATTGCAGAGGAGAAGGGCGGGTATGTCGAGAGCACGGACATCTCGGCAGATCCCCTGAGCTCTGATACGAGCATGCCGGAGCAACCACGCACGGGGTATGGCTGGATCAGCGTTCGCGTACCATCTGCCGACCTCACCGTGGTGATCGACGCCCTCGGCGACACTGGCACGGTAGTTCGGTCATCCATCTCAAAGCAGGACGTCACGTCCACAGCGATCGATCTGCGTGCCCGTGTAGAAGCGACCAGTGCATCGGTCACGCGACTGACTGAGTTGATGTCGCAATCGGGCAGCGTCTCCGAACTGATCGAAGCTGAAGTCGCGCTGACCGATCGGCAGGCCCAGCTCGAGTCGTACACGCAGCAGCTCGCCGCGTTGGAGGACCAGATCGCGATGTCTTCGCTGCAGGTCGAACTCACGAAGCAGACTTCGGCCAGCACGCCTGAACCGGATGGATTCGCCGATGGCCTGCTCGCAGGGTGGAACGGACTGATCGTGTCACTGAACGCCCTGGTAATCGCGTTCGGATTCATGCTCCCCTGGCTCGTGATCGGCGGTGCGGTCTTCCTCGTCATCTGGCTGATTCGCCGCCGTCGACGGAGCGCATCAGCATCCAAGATCTCTTGATTTTCCGCGGTATACAAGAACTCTTGTGAAGATAGCCATCCGCGCTTAGCGTGGGTGGCATGGAAGAGATCGAGGCGATCACCGCCGTCCACCATCCGGTGCGCAGGCGGATCGTCGACTACCTCGGGTTGTACGGCGCGAGTCAGGTGACCACGTTGGCTCGTACCCTCGACCAACAGGTCGGCAGCATCAGCCATCATCTGCGGATGCTCGAACGCGCTGGCATCGTCGAGCGAGCTGACGACCCGACGGGCGATCGACGTACGAGTTGGTGGCGGCCGGCGCGACGCGGCTTCAGCTGGTCGGTCGACGACTTCGCCGACTCACCCGCCGATGCGATGCTCGCCCGCGGTGCGGAACGCGTCAATATCAACACGCAGCTCGGCAGGCTGCAAGCGTGGCGGCGTCGAATTGATCCTGCGCAGGAGTGGCGCCGCGCCGCGTTCAGCACCGATTCACTCACCTGGGCCACGTCTGAAGAACTCGCCACGCTGTCGACGAGGCTGGGCGAGACAATAAATCTCTGGCGCGATGAGATCGACACCTCCGACGGCGCCGAGCGCCAGCCGGTGTTTGTGTTCGCCCACGGATTCCCGACGACTCCATGAGCACCATCGAACCCACTCTGCTTCGCGAGCCGCCCCGGTTCTCTCGAGACACGGCGGTGCATGCCTGGATTGTCGTCAAGGCGCTCTCGGACGCGGGCGATGCGATCTGGACGATCGCGCTGGCCTGGACTGCCGTGCAGATAACCTCACCGGCGATCGCAGGGCTCATCGTCGCGGCAGGAACAATCCCCCGCGCCGTCATCCTTTTGTTCGGCGGTGTGCTCGCCGACCGCGCAAACGCCCGACATGTAATGATCGTGTTCAACGTCCTGCGCGTGGGTGTGTTGGTGTTCGTCGCCTTATGGACGTTGGCTTCCCCGCCGTCGGTCTTGGTGCTCATGCTCGCAGCCATCGCTTTCGGCGCATGCGACGCGTTCTATGAGCCATCTGCCGCCACGATCGGTCGGCAGCTCGTGCGCACGAGCGACTTGCCGTCCTACAGCGCCGTCATGCAGACTGCGACCCGCCTGGGCACTATGGGTGGTGCCGCGATTGGTGGATTCCTTGTCGCCTTCGCGGGCCTCAGTGGCAGCGCGTCGATTAACGCCCTGACGTTCACTCTCGTCATCGCGTTCATCGCCATCTGGTTGCGTCCCCGCTTCGCGCTGCCCCGCGCACCGCGAGAGTCTGTGCTCCGCGGCATCCAACACGGTTTCACTCACCTGAGGGATGCCCCGACCACACGCACGCTCGTGATCGCACTGTCGGGTCTGAACCTTGCGGTTGGTCCTGCGGTCGGAATCGGTATCGCGCTGCGTGCGTTCGACGAGGGGTGGGGTGCGGGAGCCGTCGGACTCTTCGAAGCTCTTATCGGCCTTGGCGCGGCGCTTGGCGCGATCTCCGTGGCACGTTGGCGTCCGAAACACGAAGCTCTCGGTGGATTCTGGGCCCTCGTGGTGCAGGGCGTGGGAATCGTGCTGGTCGGCGTCGGCCCCGCGTGGCTCACCGGTGCGGGGTGCTTCGTGATCGGATTGACCGCGGGCTTCGCATCGGTTCTGCTGGGCGCGACGTTCGCCGCGACGATCGACGCCGCGTACCTCGGGCGAATGAGTTCGATCACTCGGCTCGGGGACGATGTGCTGATGCCGGTCGCGATGGCTGCGTTCGGTGCCCTGGCGTCCGTCACCGCGACCTGGGTGCCGTTCGTGGTGTTCGGCGCTGGCCTCGTGATCATGATGTCGTTCCCACTGCGCAACCGTCAGTTCCGCACGATGACGCTGCGCGCCGCGTAGCGTTTCCCGTTCCGGTCGCAGTTTGTGCGCGTATTTCACCCGTTTAGCGACACAAACCGCGACGGGGAACACAACCGGCGACGGCGCTAGTCGGAGCTCGGCCGCTGGCGCTGACGCTTCGTGGCCGAACGCTGTTCCTTTGCGGCCAAGCGGCGCCGATCCGAACCCTTGGTCGGCTTCGTCGCACGACGGCGCGCTGGCGCCGGTGCGAGACCTCCCCTGACGAGCTCGGCGAGTTTGGCCAGAGCGATCTCGCGATTGCGCAGCTGAGAGCGCTGCTCCGAAGCAGTCACGGAAATCGTCCCTGATATCAGGCGTCGAGCGAGCCGAGTGAGCAGCAGGATCTGCTGGGCATCGGAGAGCACAGCAGAGTCCGCAACGCTCCAGCGCAGCTCGACGCGACTGTCTGAGGTGTTGACGTGCTGCCCGCCGGGCCCCGAAGACCGGGAGAACCGCCACTCGAGTTCCGACGCCGGAATCGTGAGAGCGGGTGAAATCTCCAGATCCATGCATCAAGCATGCCGGAGACTTGGATCTATGACCTGGACACCGGCTGATCTGCGGAGCGGGTCACACGCACGTGGATGCTCTTCATCAGCGGCTGATCGCTCTGCGCGCTGTAATCGGCGTTCCCAATCAGAACGTTCATCTCGGGCATATAGCCCGCGGCGCTTCCTTGCGGGGTGTTGTACGCCACGGCCCGATATTGCCGAAGTGAGCGCTCCGTGCCGTCCTTCGACGTGGAGACGATATCGACGAAGTCCCCCTGCTCGATTCCTCGATCTCTCATGTCTGATTCGTTCAGGAAGATGAGCTCGCGCAGATTCTTCACCCCGCGGTAGCGGTCGTTGTTGGCGTAGATGGTGGTGTTCCACTGGTCGTGTGAGCGCATGGTCTGCAGCACCAGCATGTCGTCGGCGGCGGGCCGCACATCGTGCAGCGCCGGTGCGGAGAAATCTGCCTTGCCGGAAGCCGTACGAAAGTCGAGCTCGCGGGCCGGTTGGGGGATGCGGAACCCGTTCGGGTGAGTGATGAGCTCATTGAAGCCCTCGAATCCAGGCAGAACCTTCGCCATCACATCGCGGATGAGGCCGTAGTCGCCGGCGTAGGACTCCCATGGCGTCGCACTGTCGGGCATGGTTGCCCTCGCCATCCTTGCGATGATGTCTGGCTCGGAGAGGAGGTGCTCGGAGGCTGGCTTCTTCTTACCGACCGAAAGGTGGACCATACTCATGGCGTCCTCCACGGTCTGGCCCTGGAGACCGGCGACCTGCTCGTCGCGCTCCGTGCGTCCAAGGCACGGGAGAATGAGCGCCTTTTGGCCGTGCACGAGGTGACTGCGGTTGAGTTTCGTGCTCACCTGAACGGTGAGAGCACACTGGCTCAGCGCCTCCGCGGTATATGTCGTGTCCGGTGCTGCCAGCACGAAGTTGCCGCCCAGGCTGACGAATACCTTCACCGCGCCTTCATGCATGCGATGGATGCTGGCGACGGTATCCAGTCCTGGCTTCCGCGGAGACGTGATTCCGCACACCTCGTCCAGACGATCCAGGAGCGCCGCCGGGGAGTGATGATTGATCCCACAGGTGCGGTTCCCCTGCACGTTGCTGTGCCCGCGCACCGGTGCCGGGCCCGCTCCGAGTCGGCCGATGTTGCCCCGCAGTAGCAACACGTTCATGAACTCGCGGACCATGTCGACGGCGTGCTCCTGCTGACTCACTCCGAGGCACCAGCTGATGATCGTTCGGTCGGCTTTGACGTAGATCGCACCCGCCGCCCTGATCTGCTCCTCGGTGAGTCCCGATTGTTGCACCAGCTCGGGCCACCCGGTCGCCTCGACGACGGCACGGTACTCTTCGATCCCCTGGGTATGACGTTCGATGAACGCGGTGTCGAGCGCACTCGGGTCGGTCTCGGCCGCTTCGAAGACAACCTTCGCGATGCCGCGCATCAGCGCCATGTCACCGCCGATGCGCACCTGAAGGTCGAGGGTGCCGGTCTCATGGGTCTTGAACAGCGCCATGTCGACAAAGTCGTGTGGCACGGTCGTGCGAGTGGATGCCGCCTCGATCAGCGGATTGACGTGCACGACCTGCGCGCCATTTTTCACTGCGTCCGACAGCGCCGTCAGCATTCGGGGCGCATTCGAGGCGGCGTTCACCCCGAGGAGGAACAGCGCATCCGTCTGTTCCCAGTCCTCGACGGTGGTGGTCCCCTTTCCAGAGCCGATGGATGCCGTCAGCGCCCGACCGGATGCCTCATGGCACATGTTCGAGCAATCCGGCATGTTATTCGTGCCGTACTCGCGGATCATCAGCTGATACAGGAAGGACGATTCGTTGCTGAGCCGTCCCGACGTGTAGAACGTGGCCTCATCCGGGCTGGCCAGGGCTCGCAATTCCGCCCCGATGAGCGCGAAGGCGTCATCCCAGCTGATCGGCGCATAACGGTCGGTCTCAGGGTCGTAGACCATCGGCTCGGTGAGGCGACCAGCGTTCTCCAGGTCAAAGTCGGACCACTGAGCAAGCTCCGTGACGGTGTGCTGTGAGAAGAAGCCGCTCCCGACGCGCTTGTGCGTCATCTCCCAGGTGACATGCTTCATGCCGTTCTCACAGATGTCGAGCTTTAGCCCCTTCTGATCGTCGGGCCACGCGCACCCTGGACAGTCGAAACCTTTAATGGGGTGGTTCATCGTGAACATCGCCCGCGCACCGCTCACCGGCGCTTTCGACTTCAGAAGAAGCTCGCCGACCGAGAGCGCCGCACCCCAGGCAGCGGCGGGGTGATCGTAGTCCTGCTGCGACCATGGCCGAGCGGTCATTGGTCCGTATCCGCCCTGCCGGGGTTCCGCGGGCATCAGCCCGAGTGCCACTCCGGATTTCGCGTCAACGTCTTTTGATTCATCGTCCAGACTGGTCATATCCTGTCCCTTCGGCGATCAGCGCGCGATCATCGGATGCCGTTGTACTCACCCTCACGCGGTGAGCGTGGGCGTAAACGTTCATGGACCGACCGCGGAGAAATCCCACCAGCGTCAGACCCGACTTCTCGGCGAGCTCCGCCGCAAGCGACGACGGCGCAGAGACAGCGGCGAGAACGGGAAGGCCTGCCATCACCGCCTTCTGTACGAGCTCGAAGCTGGCACGACCGGACACCTGCAGCACAGTTCCCCTCAGTGGCAGTCGGTCGTTCAGCAACGCCCATCCGATGACCTTGTCAACGGCGTTGTGTCGGCCAACGTCTTCGCGGAGCACCAGGAGCGTGCCGGTGCCGGCGTCGAAGAGCGCCGCTGCGTGCAGCCCACCGGTCTTGTCGAACGCGTCCTGCTTCTCACGCAACCGCGCAGGGTAGGTGACGAGGTCTGCGGCGTCGACGACAGCGTCGTCCACCGCGACGTCGTAGCGCGACACCGTCTCCACAGCATCGATGCTGGCTTTGCCGCACACGCCACAAGAACTACTCGTGTAGAAGGCGCGAGCGACGTCCGGGGCGGGCGGGGGCACGCCGGGAGCGAGGGTGACGTCCAAGACGTTGTAGGTGTTCTCCGTCCCTCCGGTACCAGGCCCTCCGCAATGTATAGCGGAGTGGAATTCCCAGCCTTCGCCGATCACACCCTCCGAGACGAGGAATCCGGCGGCGAGTTCGACATCGTTGCCCGGTGTGCGCATGGTCACGGCCAACGCGGTGCCGCCAACGCGGATCTCCAGCGGCTCCTCAACGGCGAGCGTGTCGGCGCGACGGTGCACACCGTCGTCCAGCGCGATCTTCGTCACCGACCGCCTCGTCGTGATCCGGCCCATGCGTTTGAGCGTAGCCCAGTCGTGCGGGTTGGATCCTGCCTGATCGGGTAGGCATAAACGGTTCGAGGGTAGGTAGCGCGAACAGCCGCACCTGGGACAGGCTGAAGAAGCGGAGATCTCCGCCCGAGAGGAAGGACGAAGATGTCTGGAAACAGAGCGGTCGCCTACGAGGGACCCGGCGTCGTGAAGGTGATCGATACGGATTACCCCGACTTCGAACTCCATGACGGCCCAGGCGTGAACCCGGCGAACGTCGGCAGGAAGATCCCGCACGGTGTCATCCTTCGCACCGTCGCGACCAACATCTGCGGTTCCGATCAGCACATGGTGCGTGGGCGGACAACTGCCCCTGCGGGGCTTGTTCTCGGCCATGAGATCACCGGCGAGGTAGTTGAGGTGGGCCCGGACGTCGAGTTCATCAAGGTCGGCGATATCGTCTCGGTCCCCTTCAACATCTCGTGCGGCCGCTGTCGCAACTGCAAGGAGGGAAAGACCGGCATCTGTCTGAACGTCAATCCCGATCGGCCTGGCAGTGCCTACGGCTACGTTGACATGGGCGGGTGGGTCGGAGGCCAGGCAGAGTTCGTGCTCGTGCCCTATGCGGATTGGAACCTGTTGAAGTTCCCCGACCGTGATCAGGCTCTTGAGAAGGTCCTCGACCTCGCGATGTTGTCCGACATCTTCCCGACCGGTTTCCATGGTGCCGTCACCGCCGGAGTTGGCGTCGGCTCCACGGTCTACATCGCGGGCGCAGGCCCGGTGGGTCTCGCGGCAGCGGTCGGCGCGCAGCTGCTTGGGGCCGCAGTAGTGATTGTCGGCGATCTGAACGAGGACCGCCTCGCTCAGGCACGCAGTTTCGGTTGCGAGACCGTCAACGTGGGCGCAGGCTCCGTGCCCGATCAACTCGAGCAACTCCTGGGTGTGCCAGAGGTGGATGCTGCGGTCGACGCGGTCGGGTTCGAGGCGCGTAGCGAAGGCCATGGTGCAAAGGCGAAGGAGGCTCCGGCGACCGTACTTAACTCGCTCATGGATGTGACCGGCGCGGGCGGCGCAATCGGCATCCCCGGTCTCTACGTCACGGGAGATCCTGGTGCCGTCGACGAGGCAGCGAAGGTCGGGTCCCTCTCGATCAGTCTCGGCACCGGTTGGGCGAAGTCGCTGTCATTCACAACTGGACAGTGCCCGGTCATGAAGTACAACAGGCAGCTCATGATGGCAATCCTGCACGACAAGGCCAAGATCGCCGCAGCGGTGAACGCCAAGGCGATCACGCTGGATGAGGCACCGCAGGGCTACGCCGAATTCGACGCAGGCGCCGCCACAAAGTACGTACTGAATCCCAACGGGTACATCACTGCCTGATCCTGATCTGATCAAGTCCCGGCGTAGTCGGGCAGAAGCAAGGAGAGACCATGACAACCGTCAACCTCGAAGACGCACGTCGCGTCATCGCCGCCGCTGAGAAGAAGGCAAGCGAAATCGGCCAGCCCATGAACATCGCCGTCGTCGACTCCGGCGGCAATCTTGTGGCACACGTCCGGCAGGACGGCGCCTGGATCGGGAGCGTGAACATCTCGATCAACAAGGCGTGGACCTCGAAAGCCTTCGATATTTCAACAAAGGATCTGGGCGACAACTCCCAGCCGACACAGCAGTTCTTCGGCATTCAGAATACGAACGGTGGGAAGGTCGCGATTTTTGCGGGCGGCATCCCCCTGGTGCGTGGCGGCGAGGTCGTAGGCGCAGTGGGTGTCAGCGGCGGCTCTGGCGAGCAGGATCATTCGGTTGCCGAAGCAGGGGTCGCAGCACTGTAGTCCCGGCGACGCCTAGTCGGCAGCGCCTAGTCCCGACGGCGCCTAATCTTGGCGCGCCGACGAACGAGAGAGTTCCCCGCCCAGACGTGTGGGGAACTCTCGGGTAGGTTGGGGCCATGGACAGCGAGGATGCTTCCCCTGGGTCACGTCGGCTCGTCGTCGATCTCGATCGAACCGTGGCGGACCAGGCCGATCGCCATGCCG
Source organism: Microbacterium sp. Y355 (assembly GCF_059445345.1). Taxonomy (NCBI): domain Bacteria; kingdom Bacillati; phylum Actinomycetota; class Actinomycetes; order Micrococcales; family Microbacteriaceae; genus Microbacterium; species Microbacterium sp. Y355. Next base: position 797,020 of record NZ_JCAIUD010000001.1, read on the forward strand.
TGGAACTTGAGTCGCTTCTCGCGATCCTGAGATCTCCCCGGCTCACTGATCAGGCAGCACGGGCAGCTGCGATAGACACCGCGGCGACAGCGTTGGTGCGGCTGAGGACCGAGGCAGACGAGCAGCGAAGTTCGATCCTCGAACCCGTCGTCGGTGCGTTCGCTCGACTGCGGAATGAGCTGAGGCCCCTGGAGCGTTTCGGTTCGCTCGAGATCCAGTTCATCGAGCCTCCGACCACCGGGAGGGCTCTGCCCAGCGAAGTCGCCAACGCCGCGCGAGCTATTGTCCGCAACGCTGTCCTGGCACTGGTCGACGGAGGCGATGCGCACCGGGTTCGAGTCCAATGGGATTGTGACGGGCTGAACCTTCTCATCAGCATTCGTGATGACGGGCGAGGCAACCTGACCGTGCACGATGAGACGCTCCGGCCGATCGCCGAGCGGGTCACGTCATTGGACGGCATCCTGAGCGTCGACGCCACAACAGGATGGGGCTCGTCTCTCGAGGTGATCCTCCCCCTGAACCCGCGTGCTGACGCCAAACCTCTCGCTGAAGGAGCATCTCTCACCGCGCGCGAGTACGAGGTGCTGCGCCTCGTCACGGCCGGAGAACGTAATCAGGCCATCGCCGTGCGACTCGGGATAAGCGCCAACACCGTCAAGTTTCACGTGTCAAATTTGCTGAGAAAGGTAGGCGCCAGCACGAGAGCTGAGTTGATCGCTCTGACGCTGTCTCGATAGTCGCAGCCCCAACCCGCCGCGGCGGACACCCAGAAAAACAAAGAAGCCCTCGATTTCTGAGAACTCAGAAATCGAGGGCTATCCTGTGTTGTGACCCCAGCGGGATTCGAACCCGCGTTACCGCCGTGAGAGGGCAGCGTACTAGGCCGCTATACGATGGGGCCAGTCTTACGGGGCGTTTCCGTCCCGCGACAACTGTACAAGTATGCCATGAGATTTTCTGCTCCGCCAAATCGAGGCACAGGGAGACAGTATCCCGGGCGCGTCATCCTGAGAAGCAGTTTGCCGGACGGCTCTCGAAGGAGTTGACTCTCCCTATGCGCGTAACAAAGCACGAACATGCCGCCCTCCGTATCGATGAGAGCGGCGACACACTGATCATCGATCCAGGATCATTTACCACGCCGCTCGACGACCTCTCGAATGTGGTGGGCGTTGTGATCACTCACGAGCACCCAGACCACTGGACGCCCGAGCATCTCGACCGCATCCTCCGCGCTGCCCCCGGCACCCCGATTTTCGCCCCGGCCGGTGTCGCTGCAGCGGCCGGTGACTACGAGATCATCGTGGTCTCCCCAGGCGACACCGTCACGGTCGGTCGATTCACTCTGCGCTTCTTCGGCGGCGACCACGCTGTGATCCATTCATCACTGCCCTCGGTCCAAAACGTGGGAGTGCTCATCAACGACGAGCTCTACTACCCCGGTGATTCCTACGCCATTCCCGAGGACGTCGACGTCGACGCGCTCGCTGCCCCTCTGGGGGCGCCCTGGCTGAAGATTGGCGAGGCGATGGACTTCGTACTCGCAGTGAAGCCCCGTCGCGCCTTCGGCGTGCACGACATGACCCTCTCGGTGATCGGACGCAACATGCACCGTTCTCGGCTGAAGTGGGCGACCGAACAGAATGGCGGAGAGTTCTTCGAGGTCGATCCTGGCGAGTCGCTCGACCTCTAATCATGGTCGATTCCCCCGCTGCTGAGCGCCTACTAGATGAGGCCGGAGTGCGGCTGCTGCTCGCGCAAGACGCGCCGGACCTCGCTTCCTTTCCCCTGCAGCTCGTCAGCGAGGGCTGGGACAACGCCACCTGGCGGCTCGGCGATGAACTCGCGGTACGCGTTCCGCGTCGCGCATTGGCTGCGCCCTTGATCACGCATGAGCATCAGGCCCTCGCGCTGCTCGGTCCCCGGCTTGCTGCAGTGGGCGTCGATACGCCGGTCCCGGTCGTCCACGGGCGGCCGACGGACGACTTCCCGTGGCCGTGGTCGGTCGTGCCGTGGATCACGGGGATGCACGCGCTGGGGAGGGCGCGAGTGGACAATTCCAGTTGGATTCCGTCTCTGGCCCAAGCTTTGCGCGCACTGCACCAGCCTGCCCCCTTGGACGCGCCGCATAACCCTGTCCGTGGCATCCCGCTTGTCGGACGCGACCAACGAATGCGGGTGCTCCTCGCCCAGCTGCCAGCACACACCGCACAGCCGCTGGAGAGTGCCTGGACCGCCGGCCTCGCCGTGCCCGAAAGCACTGAGAGAGTGTGGGTCCACGGCGATCTGCACACCGGCAACATTCTTGTCGACGGAACCCGGCTATCTGCCATCATCGACTTCGGCGACGTCTCGGCAGGCGACCCGGCCTACGATCTCGCTGTCGCGTGGATGGCATTTGATGCGGACGGGCGAATCTCGTTCCGCCGTGCCGTCGGCGACCGGTACGACGATGCAACGTGGACCCGGGCGCGCGCCTGGTCTGCTTCAGTCGCTGCCATTCTGCTCACCCAGAGCGACGACCGCACCGATTTTCTCGCGCTTGGTCGCAGCACCGCCGCCGAGATCACGGCTGAGATAGCCGCCGAGATCACTTGAGCGCCGTTACTGCGCCGCACGCACTCGCAGGTCGCGAGCGAGGTGGTCACGCTGCTCGATCACGAGACGGCGCAGCGCGGCGGGCGCGTTCTCGTTGGCGACGAGCCATGCGTCGACCAGCTCGAGATCATCGGATGCCGGGAACAGCCCAATCACGAGGCGTCTGGCGAGCTCGATGCTGCGGTCATTCCATGCAGCGGCAATACGTGCGAAGTATTCCGCATCGAGCCCGGCGATGAGGTCTCGCCGGCCGCCGCCGCGCACTCCATCAATGATGGCGCTGAGGTGGTCGTTGCTGAGTGAGCGATCCTCCCATGCTCGGTACCAGGACGTCACTCGAATGGTCTCGACCGGGCGTGCGGCTAGAGCGCGCACCGCCGCCGTGCGGCCGCTCGCCGTGTCATCGCGTTCCAGTTCGGCTTCGACCGTGTCGTGAGATGCGTGTCCGGTCGCCATCAGTGCGGTCAGTAGCGACCAGCGCAGGTCTGGGTCAACCGTCAGACCCTCCGGCGCGTCGCCGTCGAGCATCGCGAGCACTCGATCCGCGTGAGACCCGTCATATGCGGATGCCGCAGCGTAGGCCCGCGCCCAGGACAGCTGCGCATCACTGCCATCGGCTGCATTCGTAAGCGCGTTCCACGTCGTCGTCAGCCACGCCGCGCGCTGCTCGGCACGGTCAGCATCGACTGCATAGTGTCCCACGGCATAGGCCGCATTCGCCAGCACGCCGGCGAGCAGGCCGATATTCTCCTCCGCGGGAGCGTGCGCGCCGACGATGGCCAGATAGCGGGCAACAGGTAGCGCGCCGTCACGTGTGGCGTTCCACAACGACGACCAGACCAGAGCACGCGGGAGGGGTTCGAGCGTCGACAACGCCTGCTCGACCGAGGCAAGCGATCGCTGATCAAGTCGCGACTTGGCATAGGTGAGGTCATCGTCATTGATCAGTACGAGATCCGCATCAGGCAGTTGCACTGGCGTTCGCTCCGCGGCGACGTCGAGTTCGATCCGCTCACGCAGCGAAAGCTGACCCTCCACAAAGTCATATAGGCCGATCCGAAGCCGATGCGGACGCGGATCCGTCTGCACCAGCATCCGCTCGCCGGCACCGTCGATCTCCAGCCACATCGTCGAGACGCCACTCGTCTCCAGCCATGCCTTCGACCACGCCCGCAAATCACGACCAGAAGCCTCCTCGAGCTGTATCAGCAGGTCGTCGAGCGTCGTGTTTCCATAGGCGTGAGCTGCGAAGTAACGCCGCGCTCCCTCAAAGAACTGTTCCTCACCGACGAAGGCGACCAACTGCTTGAGCACCGAGGCACCCTTGGCGTAGGTGATGCCATCGAAGTTCAACTTCGCAGCTTCCAAATCAGTGATGTCAGCAACGATCGGATGCGTCGTCGGCAGCTGATCCTGCTGATACGCCCATGCCTTGCGGTTGGCGGCGAAGCGCACCCAGGCATCCGTGAAGCGGGTGGCCGCCACGGACGCGTGAGCGCCCATGTAATCAGCGAACGACTCCTTGAGCCAGAGATCGTCCCACCAACGCATGGTGACGAGGTCTCCGAACCACATGTGAGCCATCTCATGCAGGATCGTGTTGGCGCGACCTCCACGCTGTGCGTCGGTCGCTGCACCGCGCGACAGGTACGCCTCAGTGAAAGTCACCAGCCCCGGGTTCTCCATCGCACCAAGGTTGTACTCCGGCACGAAGATCTGGTCGTATTTACCCCAGGGGTAGGGGAAATCGAACGCGTCCGTGAAGAAGTCCAGGCCCTGACGTGTGACCTCGATGATCTCGTCTTCCTCAAGGAACTTCGCCAAGGACGGACGACACAGCACCCCGAGCGCCACACTTTGCTCACCGCGAGTCCAGGTCGCATCCACTCGGTGATAGGGCCCCGCGGCAACCACGGTGATGTAGCTCGACAGTGGCAGCGTCGGTGCGAACTCCACTGTCTGGGCGCTGCCCTCGTCATGTACCGAGACCGAGTTCTGGTTTGACAGCACGTGCCAGCCGCCGGGCGCACGCACGAAGAACGTGAACGCCGCCTTCATGTCTGGCTGCTCGAAGCACGCCATGACGCGCCGCGAGTCAGCCGGCTCGTACTGCGTGTAGAGGTACGTCTCACCGTCGACGGGGTCGACGAAACGGTGCAGACCTTCACCGGATCGGCTGTAGAGACCGATCGCCTCGACCACGACGGTGTTGGATGCTGCGAGTCCTGTGACGGCGATGCGCGCGCCGTCGTAGACGACGGGCTGTTCGGTGCCATTGACCGTGACTCTGTTCACGGATTCGCCGATGAAGTCGATCCATGTGCCTGAGACGGTGGCGTCGAATACCAGCGTTGTGGTGGTGCCGAAGCCTGGCTTCTCCTGATTCGGCGCGTCGAGAAGATCAAGTTCGACGCGAATGGTGTGCACGGTGACGGCCGCAGATCGTGCGGCAGTCTCTTCCCTGGTCAGGTTCGCAGAGCTCATTGATCCATCGTTTCATGTGTCAAAGCGATAACTGTCAGCAAGAAGCGACAAGTTTGGGCTAGACTGGAGCGACACATTCACGATGACCTTCGGAATCTCCGGCTGTTCATCGGTCCGATTGCCTCACTGGCATGGTGGCCACTCGATCATCCGTCCTCACCTACCTCACGCTCCCAGCCACGTACGCCGCGAATTTCGCCGTCATGCTGAGAGCCCCCACAAGCTGCCGAGCCGATCATCGTCGAGGCATTACGGGTCGAAGCTCGGCCCACGAATACAAAGGAAACACAGCATGGCTACTGGCACTGTCAAATGGTTCAACTCCGACAAGGGCTACGGCTTCATTGCTCCCGATGACGGATCTGCCGATGTCTTCGCGCACTTCAGCGCGATCCAGGGCAGCGGACACCGCAACCTCGAGGAAGCACAGAAGGTCGAGTTCGACACGGAGCAGGGTCCCAAGGGCCCCCAGGCGACGAACATCAACGCTCTCTAATTAGAGCTTTAAAGGCCCAGTCCCACTTTGTGGGGCTGGGCCTTTGTCATGGGCAGGCAACTCGCTCTCACGATCTCGACGCGCGCCAGGCACGCGATGATCGAGCGCCCGGATGACCGTTCACGTTTGGCCACGACCATAGCCAAAGCTCGCCGGCCACGACGTGCATCGTGAGGCCGAGCCAGAATGCGGGCGCGAAGCTGGCCTCGAGGGACACCAGCCCGGTGCCCGCGATCAGGCCGACCCAGAGTCGGATGGTGCCGACACCAAGGCCGACAGCGAATGCGCGGATCATCCAACGCCGGTGTATCCGCACATTCCCCGCTCGTATCGCACGAAACGCGAGCAGCAACGACATGATGAACCAGGATCCGAACACCGCGGCAGCCAGCGACTGCCACGGCCCGCCGAACGAGAACGGCACACCAAAGCCGAGCGCGAAGGCGCCGCTCACAAGTCCGAACCCGAGAAGCACACGCCCGAAGCGACGATGGAACGTGAAGTGCCGTTCCCGGAATCGACGCGACAGTTGCAGCGGTGCACCGACGAGATACACGACGCCGGGCACGATGTGCAGGTACGCGAGCCACGGCTGCATGACGTAGCGCAGTTCGAAGTCACCTTCCTCCGGTACCTCTCCGCTCACGAGCAGGGGCACATCGGTCAACACACGCAGCGCGGCGAACACAAGCACGATCCCGATGAGGAAAATCATCGCCGTCCACATGACGATTGCGATCGCCCGTGGCACACGACTGCCCTCGTGCTGAACAAGGTTAATGTGGACCTCACCCATCCGTTTCTCCTTCCGGGTCAGTTCGGTTGTGGGCCATGCATCGTGCGTGGGTTTCACACTCCACCTGGTGACATCGCGAGGGTGGCGATACCCTTGCTCAACTGAACTTTCCCGACGTTGGTGTCAGGAACCGTTCCATCCTCGCCCGGGGAATGGTCGGAAATATCGGCCATCTGGTCGATATGCCGCGCCGACATGGCGCAGGAAGTCAAGCGAGCCGCGATGTCTCTCGAACTCGGTGTCCCCACCTACCTGACAAGCTTCGTCGGCCGGGTCACCGAACTCGAGTCCATCCGATCTGCGCTGGCAGGGTCACGGCTGGTCACCATCGTCGGGCCCGGAGGATGTGGCAAGACCAGGTTGGCGTCGGAGGCCGCGCGTATGGACAATGCTGCTGCGTGGTCCGATGAAGTGCGGTGGGTCGACCTGACCGCGACGAACGATCCGAAGGGCGTGGTGGAGCTCGTCGCCGCGGCCTGCGGCACACTTCAGGCCTCTGCTGGTGAAGCCCTCGGTTCGCTGGTCCGTCAGATCGGCGAAGCACCGACGCTGCTGTGCCTGGATAACTGCGAGCACATCATCGATGCCGCCGCAGACCTTGTCGCGGACCTGTTGCGCGACTGTCCCGGTTTGACGGTCCTGGCGACAAGCCGCGAATCGCTCGGAGTGCTAGGCGAGTTGGTCTGGCGCGTGCCCTCCCTCACCAGCGACGATGCGATGGCCCTGTACCGGACCCGCGCAATCGTCCTCGCCGGGCCTGCGGACATGATCGCGGCGGTGCACTTGACCTGTGTGCGGCTGGACGGTATTCCGCTGGCCATCGAGTTGGCCGCGGCGTGGTCGGACATCTTGTCCCCTCAGGAGATCCTCGGCAGCCTGGACGACCGCTTCTCCTGGCTCAATCGCGGCCCGCACGGCGTGGCGGCGCGACACCAGACTCTGGCTGCCTCGATGGCGTGGAGCTACGATCTCCTCGACGAGGACGACAAGATGCTCTTCCGCCGCCTGGGCGTGTTCCCCGGCAGTTTCACGATCTCGGCCGCAGCTTCTGTCAGCGCCCCTGCCGATCTCACCCACACCGACGTCATCGCGGGCCTGGGCAGACTGGTCCGTAAGTCGCTGCTGGTCGCGGACCCCCGCGGCCCCGAGACTCGGTTCGGAATGCTCGAGTCGGTGCGTCACTATGCCGTTTCGCGTCTCGTCGCGGCCGACGAGTACGACGAGATGCGCGAGCGTCACCTGGACGCATTCCTCACCCTCGCCCGAGACAGCGCCCCACTCCTCGAGGAGGATCCGGGTGCCTGGCACGTGCGAATGAATGCCGACTATGAGAATCTGCGCACCGCCATCGAATTCGCCCTCTCGGCCGATGTGGAGCGGGGTCGCCTCCTCGCAGCGGAGCTCCCGTTCCTCTGGCACCTGAGCATCAGGGGACGAGAGGGGCTGGCGCTCCTCCAGGAGGCCGCGGCGAAGGCGAGCGATAGCGGCACGTCACTACAGGCACGACTTCTGGTAGGAGTCGCGTTGGTCGCCGACACGACGGACCCGTTGCTCGAATACGACGCGGCGCAGGCGTCACTTGCGCTCGCGCGCGAGGCAGGAGACCGACGCACCGGCTGCCTCGCGCTGATCCTGAGCGCCGTGGGATCCTTCTACACCGACCTCGACGCGGGGTTGCGCCTTGCGGAGGAAGCGCTAATTGAATCGGATGAGATCGGCTATCGCTACGTCCATGACGCCGCTCTCGCCCTGATGGGCATCATCCTGCACCTCCGCGATGAACACGAGCGCGCGGTGCCTCTGATGGAACGTGCCGTTGATGGGCTCCTGCCCTGCGGCGACCAAGGCATCGCATCGACGACGCTCGGCTTCCTCGCACTCAGCTCGCTCTACACGGGCAACATCAGACGGGCCCGTGAGCTGGCCGCTCGGGCCGTGTCCGTGGCGCAACCACTGGCCGATTACCACAGGATCGGGTCGGCACGAAGCGTCCTGGCGACCGTCGAGGGTATGACCGGCAATATCGACGCTGCCGAGTCGGCCCTGTCGCCAGTCATCGATGCCGCCCTGGACGCGGACAATCCTCCCTTCGTGCCCGGACTCGCCCGCACAATCGGTCACCTGCGCTTGTGGCGGGGCGACGCTGCAGGGGCGCTCGTCTGGTTCGACAGAAAAGCCCCCGAACAGGACCTCGGTCCTGACACCTACTTGTCCCCCCAGACTCTGACCGCGCGTGCGTGGGCCTTGCGAGAGGTCGGCCGGCCCGATTCCGCGGCTGAGGCCTGCGCCATTGCGCTAGACGTGGCGACAAGATTGGGTCTCCCCCGCGTGCTGGCCGATGTGCTCGAACAGTCCGCGCATCTGCTTGAGCCTGACGACCTCAAGAAGGCGGAGGACCTGCACCACGCCGCACTCGAGCTGCGGGCGAGTCACGGACTGACTCTGTTGTGCGTCCTCAGCCTTGAGTCGCTCGCGCGGCTCGCCCTCATCGCCGAGTCCTTCATCGAGGCTGGCAGGCTGCTTGGTGCATGCGACCGGGCGCGCGAGGAGATGAGCTGTCGGCCGGTGACCTCCGATGCGCTCGCGAGGGCACTTGCTGCTGAGAGTGTCGGCCGCGAAGCTTTCGACGCGTCCTTGGCTGAAGGCCGACTGATGACTGTCGTCGAGGCAACCGCATACGCTCAACGAGCACGCGGGAGCCGTGGTCGGCCGTCAAGTGGATGGGCCAGTCTCACCCCGACGGAGTTGGATGTCGGACGGCTTGCGGTGAGCGGCCTGAACAACCCCGAGATCGGAAAACGACTCTTCATGAGCCGTGCGACGGTTAAAACACACCTCTCTCACATGTACGCCAAGCTCGAGGTGGCAAATCGCACCCAGCTGGCCGCTCTGGCCGCCTCCAGCACTCAGCGAGACACTCTTTTCCCGCCGACGATGACCACCGGTGGACAGAAGGGTACCCAGTGAGCAAGGTTAACGCGCGGTGCGATAACTACGCTCTTGGCAGCGATCATTCGACAGCGAGTGAGCGGGCGATGTCGTCGGCGACGAGATCTGAGTTCAATGCTCCATATTCGTCATGGTGGCGCCCAAACTCATTCGTCTCCATCTAAGGAGTTGGGCTGACCTACGCCCGTCTCGATGAGGGCCCTGAGGCTACCACGCACGTAAGTGCCCCACGCGTTCGAGCACACGCCGTAACATTCAGCGTCGGGATTGATGCCCTCGTGCGTGAAGGTGATCCGTGTGCCGCCGTCGCCCTTGTCGATATCGAACCGGACGGTCGTCCCGCTCCACTCCTGCGTGTCGGCGATAATGCTCAGGTAACTGCCGGTGACGGCCCATGCAATTCTGCGCCAGGGCTCTAGCTCGACGACCTGCATTCCGCTGTAGTGCACTCCGGGAACTAGGTAGACGAACTCGTCGCCCACAGTGGTAGAGGTCCCGGTTATCCTGCCCCACCATCCGGAGACGTCGGTTATTGCGTCGAACGCCTCCTGGGGCGTCTTGCTCACCGTGATTGTGGTCGTGTAATCCGCGATCATTTCTCGACTCCTTCGTCCGTGACTCAATTCAGTCAAACTTGCATGACGCAAGCGCCAGCGTCACGCAACGATAACCGTGACCCTTGCATCACGCAAGTGTTAGTGTCGAGTTCATGCTAGGTAAGAAATACGACACACAGGTGTGCTCGATCGCGCGCACGCTCGAACTCGTCGGTGAGCGCTGGAGCCTGCTCATCATTCGCGATGCCCTGTTCGCAGCAGTGACGCGCTTCGGCGACTTCCAACACAACCTCGGCATCGCTACGAACGTGCTGACCTCCCGGCTCGACTGGTTTGTGGCAAGCGGCATCATGCAGCGCGACGGTTCCGCCGACTACCTCCTCACCGACAAGGGTCGCGCTCTCGCCGTCGCGCTCATCGCACTGACTGAGTGGGGCGACGCTTGGGCCGCCCCCGGTCCGCCCCCGATTCTGTACCGCCACACCGCATGCGGCGGCGAAGTCACTGCGCAGGCGATGTGCGCACGATGCGGCGCTGTGCACGCGGACGAGACCGTCGTCCGTCTCGGACCCGGTATGCCCGCTGCCTACGCCGCCCAACGCCGCGGGGGCGGGCGCGCCACGGCATAGCCAGAAGAGCAGGCCCTCGGGCGGCCCGTGCGCTGGATGCTCCGAAAATCTCGTCAGCCGGAGCCCTGTCGACGCGGCATATTGACCAGATGGCCGATATTTCCGACCATTCCGCCGGGCGAGGATGGAACTGTTCCTGACACCACCAATGTCGGGAGACTTCATGACCCACGAGCGGAGAATTCAATGACGAATACAGGTGAGCACGCCGAGCAGGTTGTCACCGAAGAACGCGAGCCGCAACAGATCCTGAGCATCAGGCAGAAGGTCTCGCTCGCAGCCCTCCCACAAACGCAGGGTGAGAACCTCGCTGCACTGTGGCGGTTCATGCAAGGAGAGGAAGTGGCAGCGGTCGGTCCACCTTTCGTTCGCTACCACAGCTTCGGGGATGACGAGACAGACGTTGAGGTCGGTGTACCGATCTCCGCTCCAGCGCTCGGCGACCGCCGCATCCTGAGTGGAGAGTTGCCCGGCGGTCCGGCGATCACGACCTGGCACCCCGGGTCGCATGCGACCCTGGCCGACGCATACGCGCGGCTACACGCCGAGATGGCCGCTCGAACTCGGAAGCCACGGGGCGCTGGATGGGAGATCTACACCTGGATCGACCTCGCTGTCGAGCCGAACACACAATCCTGGCCAGCACCGGAAGAGTGGCGGACCCAGCTAATCCAGCCGGTGATCTGAGCCATGTCTGCGACGGTAGTGCAGGCCAACGGTGTCGACCTCTGCGTCGAGACTTTCGGCGAGGTCACAGACCCGGCGATCCTGCTAGTGCACGGCGCCTCGGCCTCGATGCTGTGGTGGGAGGCCGAACTTTGCAAGAAGATTGCCGCGGCGGGACGATTCGTGATCCGGTTCGACAACCGCGACACCGGAAGATCAGTGAGCTACCCACCCGGGCGGCCGGGTTACTCGCTGCGCGACATGACCGAAGACGCGTTGGGCATCCTCGATGTCTTCGGCATCCAGCGCGCGCACTTCGTCGGGCGATCGATGGCCGGGGCGATTGTCGCCCTCGCCGGTATCGACTATGCCGACAGAGTTGCCTCGCTGACTTTCGTGTCGACTACACCGGGTGGTCGCGGACTGCCGCCGATGTCCGAGGAGTTCCTGGAGTACACCTCCCAGAGCCCTGACCCCACTGACACAAAGGGGGTCGTGGAGTACATCACCGGGTTGATGAAGGTCTACTCGGGCGGCTCACCCTATTACGACGAGAAGTCCGTGCGGGCTACCGCCGAGGCTGACGTGGCGCGCGCCGGCAGCATCGCGTCCACGCTGACCAACCACTTCGTGATCGACTTCGACAGTCCCAAGAGCGGCGGTCTCGGCGACATCACTGTGCCGAGTCTGATCGTCCATGGCGAAAACGACCCGGTGTTCCCGCTGCCGCATGGTGAGGCGTTGCGCGACCAAATCCCCAACGCCGAGCTATTCGTAATGGACAAGGCGGGGCACGAGTTGCCCGAGCCCCTCTGGGATGTGTTCGCCGCCGTATTGATCACGCACACCGACACGTGAGCTCCGCACGTTCCGCATGCAGATTGCCCGTACTGGTGGCATCCCGACCTCAGGTGCTGAGTGCGCTCACCCCGGCGACGAGCGCGACTGCTCCCAGAACGAGGAAGATCGGTGCTGCAAGAATTCCACACCAGAAGCTCGGAGCCGCGATCGTGCGTGGCAGAAAGAGCGCCGCTACTCCCGCCGCTGTGATGAGCACGGCTGCGAGCATCATGATCGACTGCCCGAACACGAACGTGAGCGCCACGAAGTGCAGTCCGACGATGATCAGCACGGTCGGTGCGATGAGGTGTTTGCGCTTGGTGCGCACAAAAAATACCGCGAGCGTGGCACACACGACTACTTCGAGCCAGAACACCACGACGTACCAGACGAATGCCGCGCTACCCGGATCAATAGCGGTCGCCGCGCCCCATTCGCGGACCGCAGCCGTGATGCCGAAACCGAGGAGCACAATGCCCGCGACCTGGAGCGCCACCAGCACGAACCTCCACACGACGCCGCGCGCCGGGCGCTCGTGCGCCCAACCCGCCCAGATGAAGGCGGCGGCGCCGAAGATCGCACCAGTCATGACGAGATCGCGGGGGAAATCGAGGTCTAGCACGCCAGCCACTTTACTGCTCGACTACCGATCACGCACTGGCTGACGATCACGGAGGACAGGAAATGCTGGCATCAGCCTTCGCCCTCGCATCCGCTCTCGGATTGGGCACCTCCGACTATCTCGGTGGGATCCGCAGCCGCATCCACGGGCTCCTTACCGTGCTGGTGATCTCCCAAGGGATGGGCTTCCTGCTCCTTCTCTCTGCACTTGTTCTCGTTCGACCGGCGCCGCCTCGAACAGAGCTCATCGCAGCGGGACTCATCGCCGGAGCTGCGGAGATAGTCGGTACGGCCGCCCTCTACCGTGGCCTGGCAGTCGGGATCACGGGAATCGTTGCGCCGACGGCATCCGCGGCACCGATCGTGCCGCTGGTGATCGGCGTCGGCTTCGGTCTGATTCCTGGGCCGGTACAGCTGAGCGGGGTCGTTTTCGTGGTGGTCGGGGTTGTGCTCGCGTCGGCGCAACGAGACGGGTCGCCGACGATACGACATGGTAGGTACATAAGTCTCCTGTGGGGAATCATTGCCGCCGCGGCGTTCGGGTTCTATCTTCAGTTCATCGGTATCGCTAGTACCGGCGGCATTCTGATGACATTGTTCATGGCAAGGACCGCCGCTATTGGCATTCTGATGTTAAGCGCCGCGATCAGTCGTTTGCACCGTGGTGCTTCCCGCTCGAAGGCGGTGCGGAAATTTTCGCTTCGAGACATCCCCACGATCGCGCTCATCGGCGTCATCGTCCTCGTCTCAGATACGCTCTATGCGACATCTACTGCGATCGGTGAACTAGCCCTCGTCGCCGTGCTCAGCTCCACCCATCCGGTCATCACGATCCTCTGGGCGCGCGTCTACGGTCGAGAGCGGATCGGCGTCCGGCGCCGCTTCGGAATCCTTGCAACAGTCCTCGGCGTTATCGCGATCACGGTCAGCTGAGAGAAGGAGATAGCTGTGAACTGGTCATTTGAGCCACCGGCCGAACTGAGTGCGCAAGCTTTCATCGGACAGCTCCGCGAATTCGGCTCGGAGGTTGAACTCGAAAAGATCAAACGCTACTTCAAATCCGGTGTTGGGGATTATGGTGAGGGCGATCTGTTCGTCGGCGTCCGGATGGGCCAGGTATTCGCACTGGCGGGGCAATACACAGGCATGCCCCTCGACCAGATCGAGGAACTGCTGGAGAGTCCCCTCCACGAGGCGCGGGCAGGGGCTGTCAAGATCATGGCCAAGCAGTCCGCTCACAGGAGCTCTACTGATCAACTCAAGAAGCAGTTGTTCGAGCTCTACCTGCGGCGTATCGACCGGATCAACAATTGGGACCTCGTGGATCTTGGCGCCTGGGATGTTGTTGGCCGCTACCTCGCTGACAGACCGCGCGGAGTCCTCGATCAGCTTGCACGTTCGGATAGCCTCTGGGAACGCCGCACCGCGATCTTGGCAACCCTGTATTTTCTGCGCCGTGGTGAGGCCGACGACACCATACGGCTTGCCGAGTTGCTTCTGGATGATGACCAAGACCTCATCCACAAAGCCGTCGGTGGCGTGCTGCGGGAAGCCGGAAAGCGCGATCGCGACCGATTGCTGAGGTTCCTCGATGCCCATGCCACAAGGATGCCGCGGACCATGCTGCGCTACGCCGTCGAACACCTCGATCAGGATCAACGGACCCACTACCGCGCTCTCCGTGGGAATGCCGGTCGCGGGTAAAGATACGCAGGGCCCATAACCGAGATACATCTCAAAACCAAGAAAACCCCCGCTGACGCGGAGGTTTTTCTTTGGCTGGGGTACCTGGACTCGAACCAAGAACAACGGTACCAGAAACCGCCGTGTTGCCAATTACACCATACCCCAAGAGCGAAAATTGAACCTCGCACCGAGAGTTAAGCTTACCCGAGCTTGGGCATAATGCCAAAGTGACGCGCGTACGCCGTCGCCCGGGCGCGCCGTCAGGACTGCAGCTGTGCGGAAAGCCCTCGCAGGCGCCGCAACGTCTCGTCCTTGCCGATGAGCTCCATCGACTCGAACAGCGGCGGAGACACGCGCCGGCCCGTGATCGCGACGCGAGGAGGCCCGTAGGCGATGCGCGGCTTGAGCTCAAGGTTTTCGACTAGCGCCGTGGCGAGAGCATCTTGGATCTTCTCCGGGACGAACTCGGTCACCGGCTCGAGAGCAACGACACACGCATCGAGCACCTCAGCAGCGTTCGCCGGCAGCCCCTTCAGCGCGTCAGCGTCGTACGAGACTTCATCGACGAACAGGAACCCGAGCATGCCAGGCACTTCACCGAGCAACTGCACGCGCTCCTGCACGAGCGGTGCCGCGCGGAACGCGAGTACGAGCTGCTCGTGACTGGGCTCGTCGAACAATCCCGCAGCGGCGAGATACGGGATCGTCCGCTCCGCGAAGTCCTTCACATCCAGCATCCGAATGTGATCGCCGTTGATCGACTCGGCCTTCTTCTGATCGAAGCGTGCCGGATTCGGGTTGACGTTCTCAATGTCGAACGCGGCGATGAACTCGTCCAGCGAGAAGATGTCCCGATCCGGACCAATTGACCAGCCAAGCAGCGCAAGATAGTTCAGTAGGCCCTCCGGAATGAAGCCGCGATCCCGGTGCAGGAAGAGATCTGCCTGAGGGTCGCGCTTGGAGAGCTTCTTGTTGCCCGTCTCCCCCAGCACCAGCGGCATGTGCGCGAATCGCGGCACGAACGTCGTGACGTCCGCATCGATCAAGGCGGCATACAACGCCAGCTGACGAGCCGTCGACGGCATCAGGTCTTCACCGCGCAACACGTGAGTGATGCCCATGAGCGCATCGTCGACCGGATTCACGAACGTGTACAGCGGAATACCGTTCGGCCTGACAACCACGAAATCGGGGAAGGATCCGGCGGGGAATGTCACCTCACCGCGAATCAGGTCGACATAAGTGAGGTCTTCATCCGGCACGCGCAGACGCAGGGCAGGCTGTCGACCCTCTGCGCGGAAAGCCGCCTTCTGCTCGTCGGTCAGATCGCGATCGAAGTTGTCATACCCGAGCTGCTTGGCCCGACCATTCGCCTCGTTGCGCGCATCAATCTCGTCTGCGTTCGAGTAGCTCTCGTAGAGTGCGCCGCCGGCGAGAAGCTTGTCGATCACGCCGCGGTAGATCTCGTGTCGCTGTGACTGGCGGTACGGCGCGTGCGGACCGCCGATTTCCACGCCCTCATCCCAGTCGATCTTCAACCAGGACAGCGCGTCGACAAGCTGACGGAAGCTCTCCTCGCTGTCACGCGCCGCATCGGTGTCTTCGATGCGGAAGATCAGCTTGCCGCCGTTGTGACGGGCGTATGCCCAGTTGTAGAGCGCAGTGCGCACCATCCCGACGTGTGGAAGACCCGTCGGCGAAGGGCAGAAGCGGACACGGACATCGGCACCACTAGCGGTCGTGGTGAGGGGGTGAGGAGTAGCCATAGCCCCTCAATCCTACGCGTGTGAGCGACGCGCGCTGCTCTGCTCAATCAGGTCGGCCGACGGCGACTGCGGCCGTGTGATCGAGCGCGATCGTTCCGTCAACAACGTGCTCAGCACACAGCTGATCGAACGCGCGACGAAACCGTGCACGGTCGGCGACGACGAGCGACTGATAGAACGCCCCCGCAGAGGCCACACCGCCTTCCGCGGACGCCCACAGCTCTCGAATCGTCGTATGCCAGCTCCAGTTGAGCTCTGCGACCTCGACCGTGCGCCACCCGCCTTCTGCCAGCATACGTCCGAATCCAGACACCGTTCGTTCGAAGTCCTGCCCCGGCGGCAGTCGTGTACCTGCCACAGGTACAAGCTCTGCTCGCTCGCATACGGACAGCCAGAACCACGAAGGCGAGACGGTCCAGATCGTCGCCGCCAACACTCCGTCCGGTGCTGCCACGCGCGCCATCTCCTGTGCAGCCGCTCGGGGATCGACTACGTGGTTGAGTACGAAGTTCGCCGTTACGGCATCGAACTCGGCGTCGGCAAACGGCAGGGCGGGCAACGCGCCGTCCACGAGGGTAAGCGTCGGATGTTCCCTGCCAGTCACCACGCGCATCGTCTCCTCGGGTTCACACCCCGTGACGTTCCACCCCGCATCGGACAGCTGCGCCGCCAGAGCTCCCGTGCCGGAACCGACATCCAGCAGTCGACGTTCACGCGCAGGGCCGAGCCGGACGACAAGGGCATCATGAGTGCCGGCGCACAGAGCGGCATACGAGGCGGCATACGCCTCGCCAACGCCAGCCCACTCTCTCATCCCCTGGTTCGCCCCAGCGGTGCGAGCGCCACCATAACGATCACGAGAACGGATGCCGCGATGCCCAACCCCGAGTACTGGAAGTTCGAGAGCACCACGCCAGCGAGCACGGCTCCGGCCGCAGCGGACAGACTCATCAACGAGTCGCTGCGACCCTGGCGACGCGTGCGCAGCTCCGGGGCGCTCGCCTCGGTCAACAGCGCTGCGCCGGCTACGGTCGAGGCACTCCAGCCCAGACCGAGCAGCACCAGCGCGGTCATCACGCCGCCGGCCGAATCGTTCGCGAATATGGCGAAGCCAAGCGCCCCGGCCAGCAGCACCTGGCCAAGAAGCACCACCCGTAGGCGTCCTATTCGGTCAGCGAGGATGCCGAAGATCGGCGACAGCCCGTACATCCCTGCGACGTGCAGTGCGATTGTCGCCCCCACAAGCGACGAGACATCCGCGCTCGAGGCGTGGCCGCCATGAGCGCTCTGCGCCATGTGCGAGAGGTGGATCGGCGTCATCGCCATCACTGATGCCATCACGACGTGTGAGCCGGAGACCACGAAGATCGCGTAGCGCGCGACGGTGGGTCGGTCGGGCAGAGACAGCGGCGCTGACAGTGATGTCGCGGCATCCCGAGCGATGCGCTGCGCGGTCAGCAGCGGATCGGGTCGCAGCGCAACGATGTACAGCACGAAGGCAGCTGCCTGCGCGACGAGGGAGAAGAGGTACGACCCGGTCTGCGGCGGCATGCCTATCGCCTGGCCGACGATCTCGCCCGGTCCGAGCAGCAAAGGACCTGATACGCCGCCGATCGTCGTCGCCCAGACGACCACAGACAGTGCGCGCCCACGATGCTGAGGCGCCGCGAGGTCTGTCGCCGCGAACCGCGACTGCAGGTTGCCGGCGTTGCCGGCGCCGATCATCAGGATGCCTACCAGCAGCAGCGGGAAGATTCGTAGCGCGGCCGCCAGAATCACGACGCCGATGCCGAGGAGCGCGAACAGGTTCCCGAGCGTCAGCGCACGACGTCGACCGACGCGATTGGCGAGTCGAGCCAACGGGATCGCGCACAGTGCCGCGCCGAGCGTCACCGATGCCGTCGCCAGTCCCGACAGCGCGTCGTCGCCGGAGATATCGGCGGCGAGCAGGGCTCCAAGCGAAACGGTCGCGCCGAACGCAATCCCGCCCAGCACCTGCCCGAGCGACAGCACGATGACTGTGCGTCGTTGCACGGCCGCCTGTTCGACGGCCGTGATCCCGATCATGCGACTGGCAGTGCGTCGCGCACGGAGTTGCGAAGGATGCCGAGGCCGCTGACTTCGACTTCGACGGTGTCGCCCGCGATGAACGGGCCGACGCCTGCGGGAGTGCCCGTGAGGATCACATCGCCGGGAAGCAGCGTGAAGACCGCAGAGGCATACTCGATGATCGCTTCGACGGAGTGGATCATGTCGCTCAGAGGGGCGCGCTGGCGCACCTCACCGTTCACGCGAGTCTCGATCGTGGCATCCTTGGCATCGAATTCCGTCTCGATGACCGGACCGAGCGGGCAGAAGGTGTCGAAGCCCTTGCCGCGGGTCCACTGCCCGTCCTTCTTCTGCAGGTCGCGGGCGGTGACGTCATTTCCGATCGTGTAGCCGAAGACGTACTCCAGAGCGTTCTCGGCCTTGACGTTCTTGGCGATCCGCCCGATCACCACGGCCAGCTCGCCTTCGTGCTCGGTGCGCTCGGACAGCGTCGGACGCACAATCGTGTCACCGGGCCCGATCACGGAGGTGTTGGGCTTGAGGAAGAGCAGGGGCTCCTCGGGAGCCACTCCCCCCATCTCTGCGGCGTGATCGTGATAATTCTTGCCGACGCAGACGACCTTCGAGCGCGGAATCACCGGCGCGAGCAGCGCGGCATCCGCCAGCGGCACACGCTCACCAGTGGTTTCATACCCGGCAAACATCGGGTCACCGGCGAGGACGACGAGCTCCCGCTCATCGACGATGCCGTAGCGGATTGCGTCATTGTGGCTGAATCGAGCGATCTTCACTCACCCAGCCTAGCGATTACCGCGGGGCAGAAGTTTGACTGCGATCAGGCGTCGAGGCGCAGCAGCCAGCCGTGCTTGTCTTCGCGACGGCCGTACTGGATGTCGGTCAGCTCTTCGCGCAGCGACAGCGCTAGCTCACCGGTCGGCTGCACCTCTTCGAAGTCCGCCGTCACGAGCGCACCGATCGGCGTCACAACCGCGGCCGTGCCACAGGCGAACACTTCGACGATGTCGCCGGATGCAACACCATCACGCCATTCCTGCAGCGATACCGCACGCCGCTCAACCGTGTGCCCGCGGTCTTCGGCGAGTTGCAGCAGCGAGTCGCGGGTGATGCCCTCGAGGATGCTGTCGGAGTGCGGTGTGACGACGCGTCCGTCCTTGAAGACGAAAACAACGTTCATGCCGCCAAGCTCTTCGACGTTGCCGTCCTGATCAAGGAACACGACCTGGTCGCAGCCCTTCTCATAGGCCTCGGCCTGGGGCAGCAGGCTGGATGCGTAGTTTCCGCCAGTCTTCGCTGTGCCAGTGCCGCCCTTACCTGCGCGCGCATACTGCTCAGAGAGCCAGATCCGCACCGGCTTTACGCCGCCCTTGAAGTACGAGCCCGCCGGGCTCGCGATCAGATAGTACGCGACCTTCTGAGCAGGGCGCACGCCGAGGAAAGCCTCCTTCGCGAACATGAACGGACGCAGGTAGAGGCTCTGATCCTCCCCCGACGGCACCCAGGCACCGTCGACGGCGATGAGTTCGCGAATCGACTGGAGGAAATATTCGACGGGCAGCTCCGGCAGCGCCAACCGGCGGGCGCTGTGCTGCAGGCGCGCACCATTCCGCTCTGGTCGGAACGTGTGGATTGATCCGTCAGCGTGACGGTATGCCTTGATGCCCTCGAAGATCTCCTGACCGTAGTGCAGGACTGCTGCAGCAGGGTCAAGAGAGATCGGCCCGTAGGGCTGAACCCGCGGGCGGTGCCAGCCGCCACGAGCAGACCAGCACACGTCGACCATGTGGTCGGTGAAGACCGTGCCGAAGCCGGGGTCCTTAAGGATCTCTTCACGCGCGGCAGCCGACTTCGCTGCAAGGTTCTTGGTCACAGAAAACTCGAGTGGTGCGAGTTCGGTGTCGATGGTTGTCATGTCACATCCTGCGTTTGATGCGGGCGGCGCTCGCATTCGTCCAGACTACGCCTGGAGCCTCGCGACGATGGCGTCACCCGTCTGGCTGGTGGTCCGTGAGCCGGCTCGATCGGCGATGTCTGCTTCGACCGCGTGAGTGACGCGGCCCGATTCCTCCCGGAGCCCGAGGTGATCGAGTAGGAGTGCGACAGACAAGATCGCCGCCGTTGGGTCGGCTTTCTGCTGGCCCGCAATGTCCGGCGCCGAACCATGAACGGGCTCGAACATCGAGGGGAACGTGCCGTCGGGGTTGATGTTGCCCGAAGCGGCGAGGCCGATGCCACCGGTGACGGCGCCAGCCAGATCCGTGAGGATGTCGCCGAAGAGGTTGTCGGTGACGATCACGTCGAAGCGGGAAGGGTTTGTGACCAGGAAAATCGTTGCCGCATCGACGTGCAGATAGTCTACGGCCACTTCGGGGTGCTCCAGCGCCACCTCGTTGACGATGCGCTGCCACATACCGCCCGAATGCACGAGCACGTTGGTCTTGTGTACCAGCGTGAGCTTCTGCCTCCGGCGTCCGGCGAGCTCGAACGCGTAGCGGACCACGCGCTCGACTCCGAAAGCGGTATTCACGCTCGTCTCGTTCGCGATCTCGTGTGGCGTTCCGGTGCGGATCGCACCACCGTTTCCGACGTAGGGACCTTCGGTGCCCTCACGGACCACGACGAAGTCGATCTCGCCAGGCGATGACAGCGGGCCGGGCGCCCCGGCGTAGAGCTTCGACGGCCGCAGGTTCACGTAGTGGTCAAGCGTGAACCGCAGCTTCAGCAGCAGCCCGCGCTCGATGTTGGCATCCTTCAGCCGAGGGTCGCCAGGGGTGCCCCCGACCGCGCCCAGGATGATGGCGTCATTCGCGCTGATCGCGGCAAGATCTTCATCTGTGAGAGTGTCACCCGTGTCGAGGTAGCGCGCAGCCCCCAGCGAGAAATGGGTCTTCTCGAACGTGACGTCGCTGTCTGCGGTGACCGCATCCAGAATCTTCTCTGCTTCGGCGACAACCTCGGGACCGATACCGTCACCGGGGATGACGGCCAGCTTCACGACACGCGACATGACACTCCTTGCAACCGGAACCGCCCGCAGCGCGACATCGCCGGGGCACGTATCCTCCAGCGTACTGGTCAGCGCGAAGCCTTCGTGCGCAGTGTGACGGCCGCGATCACGCCGGCCAATGCGACCAGCACTGCACCAATCAGTGCGGTCACCATCACCCCGGATTCGAAGGCGGATGCCGCAGCATCCCACAGCGCCGATCCGAGCGGCTCCGGCAGCCCCTGAGAAGTCGTGTAGGCCCCGGCGAGAGTCTCACGGGCGGTATGAGCTGCGTCCGTCGAAACCCCGTCAGGAATGACAAGCGCGCCCCGGTACAACGCGGTGATGATTCCGCCGAGGATGGTGGTGCCCAGCACTGCGCCGAGTTCGTAGGCCGTTTCAGAAACGGCACTCGCAGCTCCTGCCTTCGCCGAAGGCGCGCTGGAGAGGATCAACTCATTGGAAATCGTCTCCGCGGCGCCGATCCCAATGCCCAGCACCACGAATGCGATAACCAACGGCAGCGCACCGTGACCGGCCGTTGTGAAGGCGACCAGCAGGTAGCCGATGAAGGAGAAGACGAGGGCGATCGGCACGACCAGGTGCGGCTGTACCCGGCGCGAGATCGGCACGACCGTGAGCCCCGCGACGATGATGGCAAGCATGCCGGGAACAAGCGCGAGCCCTGCCGCCATCGGCGACATTCCGAGAACAAGCTGCAGATGCTGCGGGACAAAATACAGGAATCCGACCAGGGCGACGACGCTGAGCAGGTTCACCAGGATCGCGCCGGAGAATGTGCCGCGACGGAACAGCGCCATATCAAGCATCGGATTTTTTGCACGCAATTGACGGCGCACGAACAGCGCGCCCATCCCGATGCCCAGCAACGCCCACGCCGCCGCACCGAACGTCGGCCCGTCAACGGCAAGAGACTTGATCGCATAGACGACGGGGATCATCGCGCCCATCGAGAGCAGGATGCTGATCGGATCGATCTTGCCCGGATCCGGGTCGCGACTTTCCGGCACAAGTAGCGGCGCCGCGATCAGCAGCGGAATCAGCACTGGCACCGCAATGAGGAATACCGAGCCCCATGAAAAATGCTCAAGCAGGAAGCCGCCGATAATCGGCCCGAGCGCCGAGCCGGCAGAGAATGCCGAAGCCCAGACCGCAATCGCCAGACGGCGCTGGTCACGGTTCTGGAAGATCGAGCGCAGCAGCGACAGTGTCGAGGGCATGAGCATGGCACCAAAGAAGCCGAGCAGCGCTCGCGCGGCGATCAAAAGAGCCGCGGAGGGCGCGAACGCGGCAAGCACCGAGACGGCAGCGAATCCGGTCGCGCCGATGAGGAGCATCCTGCGGCGACCGAAACGGTCCCCCAACGTCCCCATCGTGACCAGAAGCCCTGCGAGCACGAGCGGATAAACGTCGATGATCCATAGCTGCTCGGCGCCAGACGGTGCGAGATCGATAGCGATTTTGGGCAGCGCGAAGCTCAACACGGTGTTGTCTACCGATACGAGGAGCACCGGCAGCATCAGCACGACCAGCGCGAACCATGCGCGTGCGCCTGCGCGAGGCGCATGGATGCCGCCCGTATCAAGCGTCCCTGTATGAACCATCAGGTATCTTCCTCAGTGTCAATGAACCTGATTACTATACCGTCCAGCTGGTACAGTAATCAACATGTCCCGACCACCGCTTGCACGTGAACGAGTTCTCGACGCCTTCGAGACGATTCTCATCGAGGGCGGTGAGCGCACCGCGACACTGGATGCCACGGCGAAGGCCGCTGGAGTCTCCAAAGGCGGGCTTCTCTATCACTTCGCGACCAAGGATGAACTCATCGCAGGGCTTCTTGAACGGCTAGAACGCCTCGCCGAAGAGGATCTGACGCGAATGGCGTCAGCGCCAGACGGACCCGTCTCCTACTTCCTTCGCACTTCGGTCATGGAAGACGCGGAGCTCGATCGCGCGTTGGTAGCAGCATCCAGGGTCGCGCAGGGCGGATCTCTGCCGACATCCGATGCTTTGCGGCGCATCCGCGAATCGTGGGCAGCAGCACTGCGTCCGCATGTGCGTGACGAAACCGCACTCGATCTCGTGATGCTGCTCAGCGATGGGCTGTACTACAACAACGCCCTCGACGCCGCAGACACGGAGGCCAGCGGTCTCGCCGGCCCCGTGCCGAAGGGCGCGCAGTTGGAGAAGCTCATCGCCCTCGCGCTCAGCGCCGCCACCTGAACGACTGATTCAGAACCCGGATCAGACCTCGGTGATCTCGATCGAGCGGATTACCTTGGCTTCGATCGCCTCTCCGACCTCGGCGAGAAGCTCCTCAGGCACGCGCGAGTCGACGGTCAGCACGGTGAGCGCCGGGCCACCCGCCTCACGACGGGCAACCTGCATCCCGGCAATGTTGATACCGGCCTCGCCGAACTTCTGGCCGTAGACCGCGACGATGCCTGGGCGATCGGTGTACTGCATCACGATGTGGTGCGTCTCGATCGGTACCTCAATGTCGTGTCCGTTGATCCCGACGATCTTCTGAACCATGCGTGTACCGGCGAGGGTTCCTGCAACGGTGAGCACGGTGCCGTCGGCAAGCGCGCCGCGCAGTGTGGTGAGGTTGCGGTACTCGGGGCTTTCCTTATCGACGATCAGGCGGGCTTCGATTCCACGCTGCTCAGCAAACAGCGGGGCGTTTACATAGGAGACGTTCTCGCTGACGATGTTGGAGAGGATGCCCTTGAGCGCCGCCAGACGGTAGACGCTGACGTCATAGTCGGCCAGCTCGCCGCGCACCTCGATATCGAGGCTGGTGAGAGCAGAGGTGGTCAGGCCGCTGAAGATCTGACCGAGCTTCTCGACCAGGGCGATGCCAGGACGCACGAACGGGTCGATGATGCCGCCGGCGACGTTGACCGCGTCGGGCACAAGATCGCCTTCGAGCGCGAGCTTGACGGAACGAGCGACCGAGACGCCGGCCTTCTCTTGGGCCTCGTCGGTCGACGCACCCAGGTGGGGCGTCACGACAATGTTCGGCAACTCCAGCAGCTCGCGAGCGGAACCGCCTTCGACAGGGGGCTCTGAGGTGAAGACGTCGAGACCGGCGCCAGCGATTTCGCCAGCGATCAGAGCTTCGCGCAGCGCAACCTCGTCAATGAGGCCGCCACGAGCGACGTTGACGACGTAGGCCGACTTCTTCATGGCCTTGAACTGGTCTGCGCCGATCATGCCGGTGGTCTCGGGAGTCTTCGGCATGTGGATCGTCAGGAAGTCCGTCTCCGCGACGAGCTCATCAAACGTTCGAAGCTCGACGCCAAGCTGCTGCGCGCGTGCGCTGGTGACGTATGGGTCGAAGGCGATGATCTTCATACCGAAGCCCTGCATGCGCGCAGCGACGAGTGCGCCGATGCGGCCGAGTCCCACGATGCCGAGAGTCTTTTCGAACAGCTCAGTTCCTGTGTACGAGCTGCGCTTCCACTGACCGCTTGCCAGAGACGCGTGAGCTGCCGGTACATGGCGGGCAAGGCTGAGAATGTGCGTGCAGGTGAGCTCTGCCGCGGAGATGATGTTCGAGGTCGGCGCGTTGACGACCATGACACCGGCCCTGGTGGATGCCTGAATGTCGACGTTGTCGAGGCCGACGCCGGCACGGGCGACAACCTTGAGCTTCGGCGCGTGGCTCAGCGCCTCCTCATCGATCTTCGTCGCGGAGCGGATGAGCACAGCATCCGCGTCAGCCAGCGAAGAGAAGAGCGCCTCGCGATCGGTGCCATCAACCTGGCGGACATCGAAGTCGGGGCCAAGGGCCTCGATCGTGGCGGGCGAGAGAACTTCGGCAATGAGCACGACGGGCTTCGGCACAGCGGATCCTTCGAGGTTAGCGACACAGCGCGGATGGGATCGATGCGCCGCACACCGTGGGGGCGCGATCGATTTCCACCTTACCGGAGGGTGAACACTGCTCTGTGACGTGTGACGTCGATCGTCACCTAGTCAGGTCGTCAGCGAAGAGAAATTCAGCGTGCTCAGGGCAACGACATTCATCCAGAACACCGCAACAAGCGCCAAACCCGCGATCATCGTGACGGATAGCTCGCCCGCGCCTCGACGTCGACCGAGCGCAAATGCTGCCACGAAGATCAAAATCGGGAAGATCACCGAGAAGATGAGGACGAACCATCCGTAGGCGTTCATGCCGTACTGCGCGACGGTAACCAGGTAGGCGACCGCGTTCCACACGCCGTAGGCGTAGAACAGTCCGGCAAGACCGACGATGATGCTCTTCCACAGGCCGAGTGTCTGTGTCGCTGGTGCTGTCTGATCGCTCATGCTCCCACCGCCCCGGTCATCACAAAGGGCCACGGCACCAGCAGTGCTACACCCGCGAGAAGACCCAGCGCCCGCACCCATCCCGCCGACTTTCGCGTCAACATCCAGACCGCAGCAAACCATAACGCCGGCGCCAGCACGGCCGCCCAGAGCGCCACCTGGTACATGACACCGGGAATAAGGAACAGCGCGCTCCCCTGCAGATTCAGGCCGCCGATGATCCACCCCAGTGTGTAGAGGAGATAGACGCCACCGACGATACCGAGGAGAAGAAGCATCGGCGTGCTCAGCGGACGGGGCTCATCTGCCTCAGTCGCGACAGCAACGTCCTCAGGTCGCCCCACCGATTCGCTGTCTTTGCCCACAGCATTCCAGCCGTGCGGGAGCACAGGCTTCTGCGTAGGCGCGTCGTCATCGCCATCCCAGGAGAGTGCGTCGTCAGCATCCGATGTCATGTCTCCAGCGTAGCGATGCCAACACGGAGACCGATATGCTCAGGGCGATCATCACATTTAGAAGGAGAACTCACCGTGACTGAGCGTAAGAACAAGGCGGTCGATTCGACCGCCGCTCCGGTTGCGGAGTCAGAATCGACGGCGGAACGGTCCTGGACGCCCACCGCACAGGGGAAGAAGAAGGCCACGACGTTCCGCTGGATCGCCGTCGCACTGTGGATCCTCGCGATCGCGGCGGAGGCATTCGCCATCTTCTGGCTGCTGCGCCAGCGCGAGTTCGTCGGTGAGGACGGCACGCTCGTCCGCAACGCCGACACCGGGCTCTTGGAGACGCAGAACGCCACCGCACAGTTCCCGCAGTGGGCATTCATCACGCTCATCGTGGCGCTCGTCGTCATCGCCGCGTTGGCGATCACTGGCTCCGTGCTGTGGAAGAAGGCGAACCGTCTCGACCCCGCGAAGAAGTCGGAAACCGTGCGCTTCTTCGTGCAGAATCAGCTCGGCGCGATCATCGCGATCATCGCGTTCCTACCGCTGATCATTCTCATCTTCCTGAACAAGGACATGGACAAGGGGCAGAAAGCCACAGCCGGCATCATCGGCATCGTGCTGGCAGCCCTCGCCACCTACATCGGGGCGGACTTCTCCCCGCCGTCGGTCGAGCAGTACACCGCCGACCAGTCGGCTGTGATCCAGCTTCTCGGCGAGGACGAGGTCTTCTGGGTCGAGGGCGGTGCCGTCTACCACGTCTGCGAAGAGGTTCCGGCGATCCAGACCGGCAGCGAGATTTTCGACGGCACGACGGCTGAGGCGGTCGAGGCCGGCAAAATCCGACTCACCCTCCAGTTCGCCTCTGAGATGCGCGCATGTGGTCTGACTGTGCCGGAGAACGCCGATGAGATCACCGAGGCACTCCGCGCCATCCAGGGCGGCGCGGTCGACACACCGCTGCCGACCCCAGTCTGGGCGAACGAGGCAGACGCACCGATCGTGATCCAGGACGCCCCTGCGGAGTAGTTCTACTCCCGGACAAAAAGGGCGCCCCGTGAGGGGCGCCCTTTTTTACGTGAAGCTATGCGTCAGCGCGCAGCACTGCCGTCGATCCACGCCGCGCAGCGGCCAGAAGGCAGAGCCCTCCAGACTGCGTCGACGTCAGCGCGCAGCACTGCCGTCGACGTAGTCCTCGTCGTCCTGCTTCCAGGCGAAGAGTGAACGCAGTTCCTTGCCGGTGACCTCGATCGGGTGCTGCTCTTCCTTGGCGCGCAGCGCAAGGAACTCCTCCGCACCGTTGTCCTGGTCCTCGATGAAGCGCTTGGCAAACGCGCCGGACTGGATGTCGGCGAGCACGCCCTGCATGCTCTCCTTGACGCGAGCGTCGATGACACGCGGACCGGAGACGTAGTCACCGAACTCAGCCGTGTCAGAGATCGACCAGCGCTGCTTGGCGATGCCGCCCTCCCACATGAGGTCGACGATGAGCTTGAGCTCGTGCAGCACCTCGAAGTAGGCGATCTGCGGCTGATAGCCAGCCTCGGTGAGGGTCTCGAAGCCGGCCTGCACGAGGTGGCTCACGCCACCGCAGAGCACAGCCTGCTCACCGAACAGGTCGGTCTCGGTCTCTTCGGTGAAGGTCGTCTTGATAACGCCTGCACGGGTGCCGCCGATCGCCTTCGCATACGACAACGCGACGTCCCAAGCCTGGCCGGAAGCGTCCTGCTCGACGGCGATGATGTCGGGGATGCCACGGCCGGCGACGAACTCGCGACGCACGGTGTGACCAGGAGCCTTCGGAGCCACCAGAATGACATCGACGCCTTCGGGTGTGTCGATGTAGCCGAAGCGGATGTTGAAGCCGTGCGCGAACGCCAACGTCTTGCCCGAGGTCAGGTTGTCCTTGATGGACTCGCTGTAGATCGTGCGCTGGTGCTGGTCCGGCGCGAGGATCATGATGAGGTCGGCCCAGATGGTTGCCTCGGCGACGGTCTTAACCGGGAACCCGGCCTCTTCGGCCTTCGGGGCCGACTTCGAGCCCTCCTTGAGGGCGATCGCGACCTCGACACCCGAGTCGCGCAGGTTCTGCGCGTGTGCGTGGCCCTGCGAGCCGTAACCGACGATCGCGACCTTCTTGCCCTGGATGAGGGACAGGTCGGCGTCGGCGTCGTAGAAGATCTCAGTACTCACGTTGTATTTCTCTTTCTTCTGGAGGTTTGGTGTTAGTCAGTGCTCAGCCGCGCAGAACGCGTTCGGTGATGCTCTTGCCGCCGCGGCCGATGGCGAGGAGCCCCGACTGGGCGAGCTCCTTGATGCCGAACGGCTCGAGGGCGCGCAACAGAGCCTCAACCTTGCCCTTGTCGCCGGTGACCTCGATCACGAGAGCATCAGAGGCGTAGTCGACGACCGACGCGCGGAACAGGTTGACGACCTCGATCACATTGGAGCGAGACGCATTGTCTGTGCGCACCTTCACGAGAACGTGCTGGCGCTGCACAGAGGAAGCCGGATCGAGCTCCACAATCTTGATGACGTTGATCAGCTTGTTCAGCTGCTTCGTCACCTGCTCGAGCGGCAGGTCCTCGACATCGACGACGACGGTGATCCGGGAGATACCAGGAACCTCCGTCACGCCGACAGCGAGAGATTCGATGTTGAAGCCGCGACGGGCGAAGAGCCCGGCGACGCGGGTCAGCAGACCCGGCGTGTTCTCTACGAGGAGACTCAGCACGTGAGTTGACATGGCTCAGATCTCCTCATCGAATGCGGGAGCGTGGTCGCGTGCGTACTGCACGTAGTTGTTGCTGACGCCCTGTGGCACCATCGGCCACACCATCGCGTCGGCGGAGACGACGAAGTCGATCACGACCGGACGGTCGTTGGTCTCCAGCGCGAGCTGAATCGCGGCGTCGACTTCTTCTTCCTTCTCCACTCGGATCGCGAGGCAACCGTAGGCTTCGGCGAGCTTGACGAAGTCAGGAATTCGGATCGTGCCGTGACCGGTGTTCAGGTCGGTGTTCGAGTGCCGACCGTTGTAGAACAGCGTCTGCCACTGGCGAACCATCCCGAGGGAGGAGTTGTTGATGATCGCGACCTTGATCGGGATGTTGTTGATGACGCAGGTGGCGAGTTCCTGATTCGTCATCTGGAAGCATCCGTCACCGTCGATCGACCACACCACGCGGTCGGGTTCAGCGACTTTTGCGCCCATGGCTGCTGGCACTGAATACCCCATGGTGCCGGCGCCACCCGAGTTCAGCCAGGCGTTCGGCCGCTCGTACTTGATGAACTGCGCGGCCCACATCTGGTGCTGTCCGACGCCTGCGGCGTAGATGCCCTCAGGACCGGTCAACTCGCCGATGCGCTTGATCACGTACTGCGGTGCGAGCAGGCCGTCGCTCGGCTCGGTGTATCCGAGCGGGAACTCATCGCGCAGGCCATCGAGGTACGACCACCACTCACCGGTGTCGGGCTTCGCGCCGTCCAGCGCACCACGGAACGCAGCATCCAGATCAATCAGCACATCACGCACGTCGCCGACGATCGGCACGTCTGCGGTACGGATCTTGGAGATCTCTGCCGGGTCGATGTCGACGTGCACAACCTTCGCGTTCGGAGCGAACAACGACGCCTTGCCCGTCACTCGATCGTCGAACCGAGCGCCGAGCGAGATGAGCAGGTCGGCTTCCTGCAGCGCGAGCACCGCGGGAACAGTGCCGTGCATCCCGGGCATACCGAGGTGCTGCGGGTGCGAGTCGGGGAACGCGCCGCGAGCCATCAGCGTCGTCACCACCGGCGCACCGGTGGACTCCGCGAGTTCGAGCAGTTCAGCCGATGCCTTCCCCCGGATGACACCACCACCGACGTACAGCACCGGCTTCTTCGCCTCGACGAGCAGTGTCGCCGCGGCCTGAATCTGCTTGCCGTGCGCCTTGGTCACCGGACGGTAGCCGGGCAGATCGATCTTGGGTGGCCAGATGAAAGGTGCGGTGGCCTGCTGCGCATCCTTCGTAATGTCGACGAGCACGGGGCCAGGACGCCCGGTGCCGGCGATCTCGAAAGCTGCGGCGATCGCGCCCGGGATCTCGGCTGCATCCTTCACCAGGATCGAGTGCTTGGTCACCGGCATCGTGATGCCGATGATGTCCGCCTCCTGGAAGGCATCCGTTCCCATCAACGTCGAGAACACCTGCCCGGTGATCGCCACCATCGGAACCGAGTCCATGTAGGCGTCGGCGATCGCGGTGACGAGGTTCGTCGCACCGGGACCTGACGTCGCGATGCAGACTCCGATGCGACCGGATGCCGAGGCATACCCTTCCGCGGCGTGACCGGCACCCTGTTCATGGCGAACGAGAATATGCCGGAGTTCAGTGGAATCCATCAGCGGGTCATAGACCGGGAGGATCGCTCCCCCAGGCAGGCCGAACACGTCGGTGACGCCGAGCAATTCCAGCGAGCGGACAACGGCTTGCGCGCCACTCATCTCTGGAGCGGTGGATTTCTGGGATGGCGGCCGGGGCACGGCCGAAACAGAATCAGCAGTCATGTCTTTCCTTGATGATCTGAAGTGTCGTCGACAGTACGCCGACGTAAATCAACCGGTCGTCGCACCTTCTGCGGCGGAGCGCACGAGGGCTGCGTACTTGGCAAGAACGCCACGGGTATAGCGCGGGGGCAGCGGTTCCCAGCCAGAACGGCGGGATGCGAGCTCTGCATCATCGACGAGTAAGTCAAGCGAGCGAGCTGCGATATCGACCCGTATCAGATCACCATCGCGCACGAAGGCGATAGGACCTGCGTCCACCGCTTCGGGTGCTATGTGGCCGATGCACAGGCCGGTTGTGCCGCCTGAGAATCGTCCGTCAGTCAAGAGTAGTACATCTTTTCCGAGGCCAGCGCCCTTGATGGCGGCGGTGATCGCTAGCATCTCGCGCATACCGGGCCCGCCCTTGGGACCCTCGTAGCGGATCACGACCACGCTGCCTGCTTCGACCTCGCCGTTCGCGACAGCATCCATCGCCGCGCGCTCGCGTTCGAAGACACGAGCCGGTCCTTCAAAGACAGTTGCGTCGAAGCCGGCCGTCTTCACGACGGCACCCTCTGGTGCCATCGAACCGTGCAAGACGGTGAGTCCGCCGGTGGCGTGGATCGGGTTGTCCAACGTGTGGATGACTTCGCCATCGATCGGTCCGGGGTTGAGATCCGCGAGGTTCTCTGCGAGCGTCTTGCCCGTCACCGTGAGCGCGTCACCGTGCAACAGACCCTCGTCGAGCATGGCCTTCATGATGACGGGGATGCCACCCTGACGGTCGACGTCGTTCATGACGTACTTGCCGAACGGCTTCATATCCGCAATGTGCGGCACCTTGTCGCCGATCCGATTGAAGTCGTGCAGGTTCAGCTCGACTTCGGCCTCACGTGCGATCGCCAGCAGGTGCAGGACGACGTTGGTCGAGCCGCCGAGCGCCATCGCGAGGGCGATCGCGTTCTCAAACGCCTCAGGGGTGAGGATGTCGCGCGTCGTAATGCCCAGGCGAAGCAGGTTCACAACAGCCTCGCCCGAGCGGTGTGCGTAGTAGTCCCGACGACGATCTGCCGCAGGCGCCGCAGCCGAACCCGGAAGGCTGAGCCCGAGAGCCTCCGCGACGGATGCCATCGTGTTGGCGGTGTACATACCACCGCAGGCACCCTCACCGGGCGCGATCGCGCACTCGATGCGCTTCAGATCCTCTTCACTCATGAGACCTGCGCGGTGCGCGCCGACGGCCTCGAAGGAGTCGATGATCGTGACATCCTTCTCGGTGCCATCCGAGAGCTTGACCCAGCCCGGGGCGATGGAACCTGCGTACAGGAAGACGCTGGACAGATCCAGACGCGCGCTTGCCATGAGCATGCCCGGGATGGACTTGTCACAGCCAGCCAGCAGCACACTGCCGTCGAGTCGCTCCGCCATCATGACCGTCTCTACCGAATCAGCGATGACCTCACGAGAGACCAGCGAGAAGTGCATGCCCTCGTGGCCCATCGAGATGCCGTCAGAGACCGAGATGGTTCCGAATTGCAGCGGGTAGCCGCCGCCGGAGTGCACGCCTTCCTTGGCGCCCTGGGCGAGCCGGTCAAGGCTCAGGTTGCACGGCGTGATCTCGTTCCAACTGGACGCAATGCCGATCTGGGGTTTGTCCCAATCTGCATCCCCCATGCCAACGGCACGGAGCATGCCGCGAGAAGTCGTAGCCTCAATACCGTCAGTAACGACACGGCTGCGGGGTTTGATGTCGATGGGCGCGTTCGAAGCAGGATCTTGCGAGGACATGACGGCAGTCTATTCCCGTCCGACAGCCCGCTCGTTCGCGAGCGCCTCCAGAAGAGCGGCCATCTCTTGTGGAGTGTCCACACGAAGTGTCGCGGCCGACTCCCCCGGTCCGACGCGCACGCCCAGATCTCCCGGCTGAAGCACGCGAATGGCGTCCTCGTCCGTCACATCATCGCCTGCGAACAAAATGCCTGTTGCGTCGAAGTGCTCACGCAGCACCGTCATGGCCGTATCTTTTCCCTCGACGCGCGAGGAGAACTCGAGCACACGATGGCCCGACCGGCGGCGCCACTGCGGGAAACGCTCGGCCACCAAAGCGTCGATCTCCGCGAATGCAGCGGCCTCGACCTCTGGTGTGGCCTGGCGAGTGTGAATGCCCATTCCGAAGGTCTTCGGCTCAAGGCGCACGTTCTCGTAGCGATCGACGATCGGCTGAGCGGCCTCCCAGAGCGCCTCGCGGGCACCCTCTTCCGTGATCGCGCCGGGCGTGTCGGCATCACCGATTCCGGGAAACCAGTACTGGGCGCCATGCGAGCCAGCGAGAGCGATGTGCGACTCGGGATGGTGCTCTGTGATCTCCTGCAGGTCGTGCATGCTGCGGCCTGACACATACGCGATGAAGGTGTCCGGCAGCGCCGCGAGTCGCTCCAATTGTGCCTTCACCTCCGGCAGCGCTCGCGCTGCCATGGGCTCAGCCACCAGCGGCGATGCGGTGCCGTCGAAATCCAGTGCGACCACCAGTCGCGGTGTGTGCGCGATTGCCGTCAGCGCGTCGTCAGCAGATCCAGGGGTCCAAGTGCGGGTCACAGCGTGTCTCCTCGTCGGTTTGATCCCGACCAGCCTCTCACGCGCGGTGCGAGCGGGCTGTCGCGAGAGCCTGCAGAAACGAGGACGACCATGCGATGACGTCGTGCTCGAGTACGCGACGCCGCAGCGACCGCATGCGCTTGCCTTGCTCGGCAGGGCCCATCTCGACCGCTGCCATGATGGCGTCTTTCATGCCATCGATGTCGTGGGGGTTGATCCTGAGCGCCTGTCGGAGTTCGTCGGCTGCGCCAGTAAATTCGCTGAGCACGAGCACGCCGCGGTTGTCAGTGCGCGTTGCGACGTACTCCTTCGCCACGAGGTTCATTCCGTCGCGGAGCGCGGTGACGAGCATGACATCGGCAGCCAGATAAAGCGCGACCATCTCCTCGCGCGGGAATCCCTGATGCAGGTATCGAATCGCGGTGTGGCCCATCGTGTCTGTGTCGCCGTTGATGCGGCTGACGGCGAGTTCAATCTCGTCTCGAAGCTGCACGTAGGCATCCACTCGTTCACGGCTCGGGCTCGCCACCTGGATGAGCGTGACTTCTTCGACCTTTAGGCGCCCCTCTGCAAGCAGTTCGCCGTAGGCCTTAATGCGATGCCGAATGCCCTTGGTGTAGTCGAGCCGGTCGACCCCCAGCAGAATCCTCTTCGGGTTGCCAAGGCTCTCCCTGATCTCGAGGGCTCTGGCCTGTACCTCTGGCCTTGCCGCAAGTTCGAGATACGGCGTCGTATCAATCGAGATGGGGAACGCCTTGGCGATGACTGTGCGGGAGCCATCTTCGCCTGGCACTGCGACGGTCGTTGACTTCACCTCATACTTCAGACGGCGGCGCACGGCAGCCAGGAAGTAGGAGGCATCCTGCACGCGCTGGAACCCGACGACGTCGGCGCCCAGCAGTCCTCGCAACATCTGATCACGCCACGGGAGCTGTGCGTACAGCCCGTGCATCGGGAACGGGATGTGATGGAAATACCCGATCGTCACGTCGGGACGCAACGCACGCACCATCTCGGGCACGAGTTGCAGTTGGTAATCATGCACCCAGACCGTCCCGTTCTCCGCAACGGCGTTGGCAGCGGCTTCGGCGAAGCGTCTGTTGACGGTGACGTAGGAGTCCCACCATTCGCGATGAAACTGCGGCGGGGCGATCACATCGTGGTACAGCGGCCAGATCGTGTCGTTCGCAAAACCCTCGTAGTATTCGGCGACCTCTTGAGCAGACAGGACGATAGGGATCAGCCGGATGCCGTTAGCTTCGAAGGGCTTGAGCTCAAGGTCGGCTTGCCCTGCCCACCCCACCCACGCGCCATCCACCTGGTGCATCACCGGCTCGAGCGCTGCGACCAGACCGCCCGGTGAAGTGCGCCAGGTCTCAGTACCGTCCGCTCCCACCACGCGATCGACCGGCAACCTGTTAGCGACGACGACGAAATCTGCGGTGGCCATGGTGACTCCTCACACAGTGGATCAGTTCCCCTAGGCTATCGAGTCCGCATGTGGACCCGACTCAAGTACCAGTTCACGACGCCGGCGAGGAAGGCGATCGCCGCCGCGAGCATCGGCAAAAGCAGTGCGGGCGACGTCCCCATGCTCTCCGCGATCTCACCGGTCACGGCCGCTCCGATCGACTGGCCGACGATGACGCCTGAGCCGAGCATCGTCATGACGGTGGCAGACCGACCCAGCGGACTGCGAGCAGCGCCGAAGCTGTACTGGGTGACCAGTGTCGGCCCAATGCCGATTCCCATGACGCCCAGGGCCACCATCATGGCGCCGGGTGTATCGACCATGCCCAGAAACAGTGAACCGGCCAGCAGGATGCCGGAGAAGACCAGCCACCGCGCGCGCAGCGAGAAGCGCGGCGGCAGCCAGGCCACACCGAGCGCGAGAATCGCGGAACCGACGCCCATCACGCCGTAGAGCACTCCCGCCTGCTCTGGGGCACCCCGATCGGCCATGAACGAGGTCAATGCCGTGAGCATCGTGCCGAAGAAGATGCCAACGCCGAGGATGCCGAGAACGACGACCAGTAATTGTGGACGGAAGAGTTCTGACACCTTCGAGGGCGCGCGTCCATCGGCATCGCGCTCCTGAGAGACATGTCGTCCGCTCGGATGCAGGGCAAACGCGCCGACAAACAACACCGTCAGCGCGGCCGCGCCCACCAGCGGTGCCCAGGGGGCGATCCACGAGGCGACGACACCGACGATGAACGGCCCGAAGACGAAGACCGTCTCATCGGCGGCTGATTCGTAGGCCATGGTGCGCGACACTGTGCGCACGCGCGAAGGTTCCGGCATCCGGTCGTTGATGATCGAGACGAGACGCGAACGCGACATCGGGGCGACCTGCGGTGCGGTGGCACCGATGCCGAACGCAGCCAGCAAGATGAACGCATCCGTGGACGCGCTGTAGACGACAAGCGTGAAGACGACGAGCATCGTGCCGTTGGCGACGGCGAGAATCAGGAGGACGACTCGCTGTCCGAATCGATCAGCGGCTGCACCAAGCAATGGCCCGAAGCACGCGGTGCCGAGACCCACCGCCGCGGAGGTCAGCCCACCGAGAGACAGCGATCCACGCGCGGAGACGACGACAGTGAGAACCCCGACCACCATCATCGCGAAGGGCAGTCGCGCGATGAACGCGACGAGGAAGTAGGGGAAGCCAGCGACGCGGAGCAGGCTCGTTTGCATTGCATCGCGAGGCGGAGCGGGTGCGGGTGTGTGTGTCATGACTCTCGCACGTCCAAGGACGCGGGGATCAGGTGCCGCCGCTGTCCGCCGGGGTGCCGACGGCCGGTAGTTACACAGCTTTAGCGCCGAAGCGCCGAATCCATTCTATCCGCGCCGCCTGAGCGAAGGTAGGTTGGAGAAATGCGTTACCTCTTCAGCACAGGCCTAATCGGAGCGATCACCGCCGGTGTGTCACTGCTACGCGGCACGCGTGACGCCCCGATCACCTGGCGTGCAGCGCTCGCCTGGCTGAGTTGGGGCATCACCGTCGCCCTCTCGATCGGCGCGGCGATCGATATGCGCCGCGCCGAGCGTGGCGTCATCGTGCCGGCGGACTCTCCACTCGCGGCAACGCAGACCAAGCGCATGAAGAAGGAAGCCAAGCATCTCGAAAAGCAGCTCAAGGCTGCCCAGAAGCGCTGAGGCGCCCTCTCATCAGCCGGTGAGGATCAGCGGCTAAGGATCAGCGCGTAAGGATTAGAGCCTCTCCCTGACCGCCGCCGCCGCAGAGACCAACCGCCGCCGTGCCGCTGCCCCGGCGAACCAGCTCGTGTGCCAGGTGCACGACCAGCCTGTTTCCGGATGCTCCGATCGGGTGCCCGATGGCGATCCCGCCTCCGTGAATGTTCACGATGTCGCTGGACACGCCGAGCTCGGCCTGAGAACGGGCGACGACAGCACCGAATGCCTCATTGATCTCCACGAGATCGAGATCTGCAGCGGTGATTCCTTGCTTCTCGAGCGCGCGGTGGATCGCCTGAGCTGGCTGTGCCTGCAGTGAGTTATCTGGCCCCGCGGTCTGTCCACTGGCACCGACTGTGACGAGCACTGGCCAACCCTGCGCCTCAGCATTTTCACGTGTCGTCACCACGACTGCGGAGGCGCCGTCCGAGATCTGGGAGGAGTTCCCCGCAGTGATCGACCCGCCTTCAAGAAACGCGGCGCGGAGCTTGCCGAGTGTCTCGACGGTGGTCTCGGGCCGCACGCCCTCGTCCTGGGTGACAACGACCGGCTCACCGCGCCGTTGAGGCACCTCGACCGGCACAATCTCCGCGTCGAAGACGCCTGCCGCTGTCCCGGCAGCAGCGCGCTGATGCGACAGTGCCGCCACGGCATCCTGTGCCTCGCGGGTGAGCTCGAAGCGCTCATTGTGACGCTCGGTCGATGCGCCCATGCTCTCTTCGTCGTAGGCGTCGGTGAGACCGTCGAACGCCATGTGGTCGAGCACCTCGACGCTGCCGTACGTCCATCCATCGCGCGAGCCCATCAGCAGGTGCGGTGCGCGCGTCATCGACTCCATTCCGGCAGCCACGACGGTCGTAGCATCCCCGGTGCGAATCATGCGTGCGGCGTCGATGATCGCGGTGAGGCCAGACAGACACACCTTGTTGACGGAGTGCGCTGGCACGTCCCAGCCGAGACCCGCACCGATCGCGGCCTGACGCGCGGCGTTCTGCCCTGAACCCGCTGCGAGCACCTGACCGACGATCACAGCGTCGACCGCGGCGGGATCGATGGATGCCTGTGCCAGCGCGCCCTTGATCGCGAAGGATCCGAGCTGAGGCGCAGTGAACGATGCAAGCTGGCCCTTCAAACGCCCCTGGGGCGTGCGGGCAGCTGCGACGATGACGATGTCGGTCATGACTGGTCCTTCAACTCGGGTGAAATGGTCAACGGCGGCTCTGTTGCATCGATGACTTCCTGAACACTCACGCCCGGCGCGGTCTCGACGAGCACTAGACCTTCATCTGTGACGTCGATAACGGCGAGGTCAGTGATGATCCGATGTGCCACTCCCCTGCCGGTCAACGGCAGCGAGCACTCATTCACGATTTTCGCGGAGCCGTCCCTTGCCACGTGCTCCATCAGGATGATGAGCCGGCCAGCGCCGTGCACGAGGTCCATCGCGCCGCCTGGACCCTTGACCATCTTTCCTGGAATCATCCAGTTCGCAAGGTCTCCCTTTGCGGATACCTGCATCGCGCCGAGGATTGCCGCATCGATCTTCCCGCCGCGGATCATGCCGAAGCTGGTGGCCGAGTCGAAGAATGCCGTGCCTGGCAGGGTCGTCACGGTCTCTTTGCCTGCGTTGATGAGGTCGGGATCGACAGCTTCCTCGGTCGGATACGGACCGACTCCGAGGATGCCGTTCTCAGACTGCAACACGACGGTGATGCCCTCGGGGACGTAGTTGGGCACCAGGGTGGGCAGGCCGATGCCGAGGTTCGCATAGGAGCCGTCGGTGAGTTCGAGAGCCGCACGGGCTGCCATCTGCTCGCGGGTGAGTGCCATGTCAGGCTCCTTCGCTCTGGTCTGCGGGCTGTGAGACGGTGCGGCGCTCGATGCGCTTCTCGATGTCGGTGCCGACCTCGACGATGCGGTGCACGAATACGCCAGGGAGGTGAACGCGATCCGGGTCGATCTCGCCCGGCTCCACGAGCTGCTCCACCTGCGCAATGCACACGCGACCTGCCATCGCCGCCAGCGGATTGAAGTTGCGGGCGGCCTTGTTGAAGACAAGATTTCCGTGCCGGTCTCCCGCAATGGCGTGCACGAGAGCGAAGTCTGTGCTGATCGCCTCCTCCAGCACGAACTCCTTCGGTGCGCCGTTCACGTCGAAGGTGCGGGTGTCTTTTACCGGGGATGCGACTGCAATCGACCCGTCCGCGTTGTAGCGACGCGGCAGCCCGCCCTCGGCGACCTGTGTGCCGACGCCGGTCTGGGTGAAGAACGCCGCAATACCTGATCCTCCTGCACGCAACTTCTCTGCCAGCGTGCCCTGGGGTGTCAGCTCCAGCTCGAGTTCACCAGAGAGGAACTGGCGTTCGAACTCTTTGTTCTCGCCCACATACGACGAGGTCATCTTGCGGATGCGTTGCGCGTTCAGCAGGATGCCGAGGCCCCAGTCATCGACGCCACAATTGTTACTGACGATGCTCAGGTCGGTCGTCCCCTGTGCGAGCAGCGCTTCAATGAGGGCGATCGGGTTTCCGGAGAGGCCGAAACCTCCGACTGCCAGGGATGCACCATTCGGGATGTCGGCGATTGCTTCCGCCGCAGAGGCCCATTGCTTGTCGATCACGCAGCACTCCTTCGTGTGAGGTCTGCTTCCAGCATCCGCCTCTTACACTCTGACGGAAAGCCCGGTCTTGCGATGTGGGCGTTCCTCTCGATAGCGTCCACATTATGAACACTTCATCACGCACGGTTCCCGGCACACAGGCCGTAGCCCGTGCCGCGAGTCTGCTGCGCCTCGTCACCGCAGGAGGCGAAGGTGGTGCGAGCCTCCAGGACCTCGCACGGCAGGCCGATCTGACCCGCTCCACGACGCATCGGCTACTCAGCGCACTGCGCGCAGAGGGCCTGGTCGATCGCGACGACGATACGGCCAGGTGGATGCCTGGTCCCGAGCTCTTCCTCATGGGATCAGTGGCTGCGGCACGCTATGACGTGACGGCCCTTGCCCG
Source organism: Microbacterium sp. Y355 (assembly GCF_059445345.1). Lineage (NCBI taxonomy): Bacteria > Bacillati > Actinomycetota > Actinomycetes > Micrococcales > Microbacteriaceae > Microbacterium > Microbacterium sp. Y355. The sequence goes on from NZ_JCAIUD010000001.1 coordinate 836,280, forward strand.
CGACATCGTGCGCTCACTCGCCGTGAAGACCGAGGAGAGTGCCTTCCTTTCGGTGCGGCGCGCTGACGAGACGGTGTGCCTTGTGCGCGAAGAGGGCTCTTTCCCGATCCGCTCTTTCGTGCTCAGCGAGGGCGTGCGCTTCCCGCTCGGCGTCGCGAGTGCAGGACTGGCGATCCTGTCGTTCCTGCCTGACCACGATGTGGATGCATATCTGGAGCGGCATCCCGAACTCAGCGAACACTGGGGACGCACGCACAGCACCACACCATTGCGAACGAGGCTGGCCGAGACGAAGGAACGCGGATTCGCCATCAACCCAGGGCTCATCGTCGAGGGCAGTTGGGGAATGGGAGCCGCGGTGTTCGATCGCGCAGGACGACCCGAATGGGCACTCAGTCTGACCGGAGTCGAATTCCGCTTCGGCCCGGATCGGATCGCTGACCTTGGCCGCACTTTGCTCGCGCACGCGCATCAGCTCTCGTTGCGGATCGCAAATGCCAGGCGCTGAGTTCGCTCCGATCACACGCTCTCTGCACCGAGTGCCATCTGCAGAAGAGGCGACAGTGCCTTCGCACCCCGGGCGCTCATCACCACTGTGTAATGGTTCAGACCGTCGAGGTGCTGATGGGCGATCGCAGGATGCGCGGCGAGAAGCTTCGCACGGTGCGCGGCGGCGTACAGCCCTGGCTCCTCATTCTGCAGTCCGCGCGCCGCGGTGATGAACAGCGTCGGTTGCTGCAGAGCGGCAAGGGCCTCCGTCAGCGCCGATCCAAGGTTCAGGTCGATCGTGTCTTCGACCGTCGTCTGATAACTCGTCGCCGGGCGGTAGGCGTCACCATCGCGGTGGAGGTCATAGGCGATGTACTGCTCGAGCTCTTCGCTCCAGTCCTCGGTGAATGCGGGGTGGCACCGCCAGAATTCCTCCGTGTACTCGGCGACGCTGGCCCAGCGGCGCGACAGACGCTCTGCTGTGGGTCCGAGGATCAGCGACACCAGCTGCTCGGGTTCCACACTGGAAGGAACATCCAACGGCATCCCGCCGTCGACGAGGATCAGCTGCTGCACGCGCTCCGGATGCCGGTGGGCAAGCACAACCGCGACGAAGGCTCCCATGGAGTGACCGATCACCGGCACCGAGTCGATGCCCAGAACATTCAGGACAGCCAGTACGTCGGCCGCATGGGCGGCCATGCCCGCGGGCCCGACAACGTCGCTACTGAGACCACGGCCACGCAGATCGGGAGCGATAACCCGCACGCCGGGGAGTTCGGCGACTATGAAGGGCCACGCGAGGTGCGATGAGGTCACCCCATGTATGGCGAGGACCGTCGGCGGTTCGCCAACAGCATCGTGCGGATCCCAGATCCCCACACTCAAGTCGCCACCATCGACGGGGACGGTGAGGGTGCGATAGATGTGCGTTTTCATCGAGCGGTCCATCCACCATCCATCGTGTACGACGCGCCAGTGACCATCGACGCATTCGTTGATGCCAGCCAACCGGCAAGCGATGCCACCTCGGCCGGCTCGACCAGACGCTTTATCGCGCTCTCAGTCAGCATGACCTTCTCCACGACCTCGCTCTCCGGAATCCCGTGCACCTTCGCCTGATCGGCGATCTGCTTCTCGACCAGCGGCGTGCGCACATATCCGGGGTTGATGCAGTTGCTCGTGACGCCGTACGGGCCGCCTTCAAGAGCGGTGACCTTGGACAGTCCTTCGAGCCCGTGTTTCGCGGCGACGTACGCCGATTTGAACGCACTCGCACGCAACCCGTGCACGCTGGAGATGTTGATCACTCGTCCCCAACCGCGCCCGTACATGCCAGGCAGCACTGCGCGAACGAGCAGGAACGGCGCCTCCAGCATGATGCGCTGGATGGCGCGGAATGCATCCGGGTCGAACTCAGGGATAGCGCTGACCCGTTGGATCCCCGCATTGTTGACCAGGATGTCTGCGTCCAACTTCAGTGTGTCGAGAGCCGTGGTGTCGGAGAGATCGACCTCCCATGCCTCGCCACCCAGAGCGGACGCGTGCTTCTCGGCTGCAGCGCGGTTAAGATCTGCGATGATCACGTGCGCGCCGCGTGCGGCGAACTCCTGAGCACACGCGAGTCCGATGCCACTCGCTCCCCCTGTGACGATCGCGCGGCGCCCGGCCAGATCCTGCTCAGCCATTCTCGTTCTCCTTCTCCGATATTTCAACCGTTGCTCGTGCGGCCCCCGCGGGGCGCAGCGCATTGCCGATGAACCGGGTCATCCCCTCGATCACCGCAGGGTCGATCGCGGCAGGTGTGTGGCCGTCCGCATCGCGCTCCCAGAGCAGGTAGCGCATACCGATCAGCTCACCAGCCCCCATCAGCGCCCATGCGGCTACTTCAGGGTCGAGCTGCGGATCGACATCGCCGGTCTGCTGGGCATCGCGTAGCCCTGCACGATAGCCGTCGACGATGCGCTCATAGTGCAGCTTCAACGTGGCAGGCGATACGAACTCGGCCTCCCGCACGACGCGGTAAAGCGCGGGGTGGGCGGCGGTGAAACGGAAGAAACCCTCAAACCCGAGCCGCTCCGCCTCGATGCGGTTCGCGGCGTCCGACATAGACTCGGACATCGCGTGGCGAACGCGACGGTTCAAGTCGATGACAAGCGCCTCGAAGATCGTCTGCTTGCTGTCGAAGTACAGGTAAAAAGTGCCGAGCGCGACATTCGCCGCCTCGGTGATCTTCACGATCGACGCCTCGTGGTACCCGAGCTCGGCGAAGACGGACTCCGCCGCCTCGAGCAGCTTCTGCCTGGTCACCTCGCCGCGTTTGGTGAGCGGACGCCCGGTCGCTGGCGACACGTTGACGTCGGCGATGATCTCAACGGACTCGGTCATCAGCATCCTTTTCTTGATCTGCCGCGATAAGGTCGGCGGCCATCCGGCGCAGCGTCGCACGAGCGATCTTCTCGATCGTCGACTTCGGCAGTTCGTCCGTGAAGACGATCCGTGCCGGGAGTTTGAAGGCGGCAAGTCGCTCTCTCGCGAAGGCGAGCAACTCATCGATGGAGAACGGCGTGCGGGCAACGACGAACGCAACGCCGCGCTCACCCCAAACCCGGTCGGACGCGCCTACGACAGCGACCGAGTCCACGAGCGGATGCTGCGCGAGCACACCCTCGACTTCAGCCGGGGCGACGTTCTCTCCCCCGGAGACGTAGATCTCTTTGAGCCGGTCGACGATGCGGTAGATGCCCGCGGCATCCCGATGTGCGAGGTCGCCGGTGCGCAGCCACGGCCCCGAGCGCGCGCGGACGGTAGCATCCGCATCATCGAGGTAGCCAGCGAAGGTGCTCGGGCCGCGGACCCAAAGCTCTCCGGTCGCCTCGCCTTCGAGCGCCAGCTCTGTCGTAACATCGACGAGGCACACGTCGACGGACGGGTATGGACGCCCTACCGTACCCCGGTGCGCGGCCAGCTCCGCGGCGGGAAGCGCCAGCACATTGGGTCCGGCCTCAGTAAGCCCGTACCCCTGGGTCATGCCGACGCCGCGGTCGGCCCAGACCTCAGCCAGCGTCTCCGGTATCGTTGCCCCGCCCACCAGTACGTGGCGCAGACTCGACAGATCGGCACCCCGCCAGCCCGGAGCGTCCTGCAACATGCGGTATTGCGTCGGTACGCCCATCATCGTCGTCACCCGGCGTTCAGAAATGAGCTGCAGCACACGCCCCGGCTGGAAGGATCGCTCGAGCACGACCGTCGCGCCCACCCACCAGGCCAGCAGCGGCTGCACGTTCCACGCAGCGACGTGGTACTGCGGCAGCATGGCCAGCACCACATCAGTGGAGATCATCGGCATGACGCGCGACAGCGCCATGTTCGTCCAGAAGCAGTTCTCGTGGGTGAGCACGACGCCCTTGGGTGCTGCCTCGCTGCCGGAGGTGAAGATCACCAGCAGCGGGTCATCGTCGCGCACGCTCCGGTCGCGTGTCGGGAATGCGGCGGCTGGAATCTGTGCCTCGACCCCGGTGGCGCCGAGGAAGACGTACGCGGGCGCCTCGTTTTCCAGCATCCGAAGTGCCGTCCCCGCGAGCGCGACGTGCTCGTCTTCCACGAGCACCAGTACCGCGCCGCTGCGGCGAATGAGAGCGGACAGCTCCGTCGGCGTCAGCCGCCACGACAGCGGGATGAACGCGATGCCGAGGAACGCGCACGCGAAGAAGGCGACCACGTGGTCGGTCGAGTTGCCCGACACTGTGGCAATGCGCTGACCCGCCCCGTACCCGGCATCCCGCAGGCGAGTCGCAAGCTGCTCTGCGCGGCCGGTCAACGTCGCATAGTCCACGCCCACTCCGCGGTCGTCGATCGCGATCTTGTGCGGGTTGGATGCCGCGCGTTCACGCAGCCACCTCCCCAATGTGTGGGGACCGTCAACTTCGAAGCTCATCGCACTCCCACCTCCGCGCCCTGAGCATCGCTGTCGTCGAGAGCACCGAGAGATCCGGCCGCCGCCGCTGTCGTCCCGCGACGACGTCGCAGCCAGGAGTCAACGGTACCGGCGATGCCGCCGGGCAAGAACATGACCACGAGGATGAACAGCACGCCGAGCAGGAAGAGCGGCTCGGAAAGCGGAATGCGCAGGAAGTCGGGCAGCGTCTGGATGCCGTCGGCACGGGCCAGCACTGTCAGTCGCTGGTCGAGAATCGTATAGAGCACTCCACCGACGACGGCTCCCCAACGGAATCCGACGCCGCCGAGCACCACCATCACGAGCACGGTGATTGTGAGGTCGGCCCCGACCGCGCTGGGCTGGGTGCCCGACTGCAGCAGCAGATAGGCGACACCGGCCAGGCTCGCGCACATGGCCGCGATCACGAAGACGATGAGCTTCGCGCGAGCGGGCTTGAGGCCGAGAACCTGCACTCGCAGCTCATTCTCGCGCGATGCGGCGGCGAGGTGGCCGAGGCGGGACTTATCCACCCACAGCACCACGAGGTAGACGATGACGACGACGACCAGCGCGAACCAATACAGGTTGCGAGTATTCATCACACCGACCAGCCAGTCCGGAACGCTGGCGGTGTTGAGCCCAAGACCCTCTTCACCGCCGGTGAGCGCCTGGTTGCGACGGACGAGTACCGAGCCGGCCTGGGCGAACGCGAGCGTCACCATCGCGAACGGGATGCCGTTGACGCGCATGGCGACGGCACCCGTGACAAGCGCGATGACCATGCCGCCGATGAGGGCGACGAACACGCCCTGCCAAAGTGGCAGTTCAAAGGCACGCAACAGGATACCGAGGCCGTAGGCCCCTGCGCCGAAGTACAGCGCGTGACCAAATGAGAGCATGCCCGCGGTGCCGAGCAGCAGGTTGTACGACAGTGCGAGGGCGGCGAACACCATGCACAGCGACAGCAAAGCGAGCGAGCCCGGCGTGTAGGTGGGGCCAGGAAGAATGCCGGGCAGCGACAGGTTCAGCAGCGGCAGCACCGCCATCACGACGATGAGTACGGCGCCGATGATCACGGGCGCGAAGCGCTTGAGCGACGACATCATGCTTTCCTCCCCATCAGGCCCGCAGGTCGCACGAGCAGCACCACCGCGAGCAGGATGACGACGATGAAGTCGCCGGTTCCGCCGAGGTAGGTGTTGGCGACCTGCTGCAGCACCGCCACCAGCACGGATGCGACGGCAGCGCCGGTCAACGAGCCGAGGCCGCCGACCACTGTCACGATGAAGGCGAAGATCAGCAGCGTCGAACCAAGGTGCGCAGAGACGTAGGTCATCGCGTGCATGGCGAGCACTCCCCCGATACCGGCAGCGGCTCCTCCAATCGCGAACACGAGTGTGAACGATCGACGCACGTCGATGCCGAGCGCGGTGACCATGGCCCGGTTCTCGACGCCGGCGCGGATGATCATGCCGTAGCGGGTCTTCTTCAGGAAGAGCACCAGTCCCGCGAGAACCAGGCCCGCCGCGATGATCAGCACCCAATACTTGTTCGGGATGCTGGCGCCGAGCACATCTGTGGTCTGCCCGAGCCAGGGTGGCCCTGCAATCGTGATGGCGTCAGTGCCCCAGATTCCTTCGAACAGCGCGATCGCGGCGAAGGAAAGACCGACTGTGACGAGTACCTGCTCAATGTGTCTCTCGTACAGCGGCCGGATCAGCACCAGTTCCGTGAGTGTCGCGAAGACCGCGCCGACAACTGCGCCGACCAGGATCGAGACCAGAAACCCCAGCCATGTCGTGGCGCCGATCGCCTGCGCCACTGCCCAGCCGACGAAGGCGCTGAGGGTGAGGAAGGCGCCGTGTGCGAAGTTCAGCACATGCATGAGGCCGTAAATGAGGCTCAAGCCGCTTGCGACCAGGAAGTACAGGGCACCGAGGCCCACGCCGATCACGAGGGTGAGGATGAGCGCGCTCATGCGTGGGCCTCCGCGCTGACTCCGAGTAACCTGCGAGTGAGATCGGCGTCGTCGAGGATCTCGCGTGCAGGCCCGGTGTGCACGACGCGACCGCCCGCGATCACCACGGCACCGTCGGCGAACTGCCGCACGACCTCGAGATTCTGCTCCACGAGCAGAATCGGCGTGGTCTTGGCAGCTTCGGCGAGAGCATCCGACACCTCTTTGACGATCTTCGGAGCGAGGCCTTTGGTCGGCTCGTCTACGAGGATGATCCGGTTGTCGTTGAGGAGGGCGCGTGCAACGGAAACCATCTGCTGCTGCCCGCCGGAGAGCGTTCCCGCGCGCTGGTCGCGGCGTTGAACGAGGTCAGGGAAGAGTTCGGCGACGAACTCGTGACGCGGTTCGCGCTGCCGTTCTGCGAGAGCGAGGTTCTCCGCGACGGTGAGACCGGCGAACACCTCCCGATCCTCTGGCACGTAGCCGACACCTCGCTGCACGATCTTGTGGGTGGGTAGGTTATCGATCCGCTCCCCATCCAGCAGTACTTCACCGCGGCGGGTGATGAGCCCGAGGATGCCGCGCAGCGTGGAGGTCTTGCCAACACCGTTTCGGCCAAGAATGGCAGTGATGCCTACGGCGGGCACGTCAAAGGACACGTCCTCGACGACCTGCTGTCCGGCGATCGATGCGCGCAGGGAGCGCACCTGAAGAATCGGATCAGTCATGCTGCAGTCCCGGTTCCGAGATAGGCGCTCTGCACGGTCGGGTTCTCCATGATCTTTTGGGGCGTGTCAAGAGCGATGATCGTGCCGAAGTACATGACGGCGACAAGGTCAACCAGCCCCATCAGCACGTCAATGTGGTGTTCGACCATGAGCACCGTGCAGCCATTTTCCCGCTGCATGACGCGGATGTTCTCGACGAGCCCGGAGACATCACCGGAAGCGACTCCCGCCATCGGCTCGTCGAGCAGCACAAGACGAGAGTTCGTGGCCAGCAGCGATGCGATCTCGAGCTTGCGCTTGTCGCCGTGGCTGATGTCACCTGCGAGGGTGTCGAGCCGATGGCCGAGCCCGACCTCTTCCAGCACCGCGATCGCCTGCCGAGTTGCCGAATCGTCGCGGCGGGGGAACTTGAGCAGTGAATAGCTGCCACCGTGGGTGGCCTGTGCCGCGATGCGGACGTTCTCGAGGATGCTCAGCTTGGGGAACAAGCTCGAGGTCTGAAAGGTGCGCCCCAGTCCTGCCCTGGCACGTCGCGGAACAGATAGACCTGTGATGTCTTCACCGTCGAGGAAGACTCGGCCCGACGTGGGCTTGATCACTCCGGAGATGGCGTTGAACAGCGTGGTCTTGCCGGCACCGTTGGGGCCGATGACTCCGACGAGAGAGCCCGGGGCAATATCGAGGTCGACGTCCTTGAGGATCGTCGCTCCGCCGATCTGAAGGCCGAGCCCTTCGACGCGCAGGGCCGCGCCGATGGACGGGGTCTCGGGCAGGACTGGGGTGCTCATATGCTTGTCAGCCTCTCGGTCACGGAGCGACGTCGGCGGCATCCGCCGTGTCGAGGAGCTCAGCGACGAACGTGTCACCGTCAGCGACAAGACGCACCTGGTACATGTCCTGCAGCAGTGCGTGGTCCTCCGCGCGGACGGTGTTCGTGCCCTTTGGACCCTCGAACTCGAAGCCTTCCAGCGCCGCGATCATGGCATCCACGTCACCCTGGCCCTCTTTGACTGCCTGCACGAGCATGATGGCCGCATTAAAGCCGTCAGGGCTGAATAGGTCGGGCGTGCCGCCCGCGGCCTCGATCGCGTCGACCATCGCGTCGTTGACCTCGTTGTCGGGGGCACCCGGGAAGTAGTGGTTCAGGAAGTTGATCTGTTCGCTCGCCTGGCCATAGGCACCGAAGGTCGCGGCGTCACCGAGACCGGTGACAACGGGAACGTTATCGAGCACGCCCTGTTGGCTCATTGCCTGCCACATGGCACCCGATGTCGCACCTGCCCAGGCTACGAACACGAGGTCAGGCTGTGCGCTCAGCACCTGCTGCGCGAACGGCGTGAACTCCGTGACGTCCTCTGCCACCAGAACCGGGGTGACCGTTGCGCCCTTGCCACCGAGGATCGCCTCGACTGCGGCGACGTTCCCCTGCCCGAACGCGTTGTTCTGAGCGAACACTGCGATGTTCTTGCCGTTGATGTCGTCCAGGAAGCTGCCCGCTGTCGCGACGTCCTGTGCCGACTGTCGACCGGAGCGGAAGGTGTACTCGTTGACTCCGGTGATCGCGTCCGCGGCCGCAGGACCCGAAATGAACAGCACTTTGTTCTGCGCTGCCTGTTCTGCCATCGCCAGCGCCACGCCGGAGGATGCGCTGCCGAGGAGGACGTTGACGCCGTCCCCGATGAGCTCCTTGGCCGCGGTGACCGCGGTGTCTGGGTCACCCGCGTCGTCGCGGTACTCGATGGTGATCTTTGTGCCGTCCACCTCGTCGGTGCCGTCGGTGGCATAGTCGAGGCCCGCCTTGAACGCATCGAGGTACTGCTTGCCGTAGCCGGCGAGAGGTCCCGTCTCGCTGGTGATGACGCCCGCGACGATTTCGGCGGGGCCGGAGGCCTCCTCGCCGCCGGCGCCGCCGCCGTCGCCACCTGTTCCGGTCTGTGGCGCGCACGCCGCCAGAACGAGGGCGGCCGTGGCGACCACGGAACCCAGGAGCAACTTCTTCGAAACTCGCATGTGAAATGCCTCTCGCCGTTGGAAGGTCTTGATGCCAAACCTGAAAGATGATTCAGGTTACTTAAACCCTAAATCCGGTGCGGTCTTTCGTCAAGCTCGCCGATAGGTAAAACGATCGTGGTACTTTAGCCATGTGACCACAACACGAGAGCGGATCATCGCTGAAGCCGAACCCGTCTTCGACCAGTTCGGATTTGCCGCGACTGGCGTCGACAGGCTGACCGAGGCGGCCGGAGTGTCGTCGCGGACCCTGTACAAGCATCTAGGGAGCAAATCAGCCCTCATCACCGCTGTGCTCGACGCCCGCCGCGGACGATTCCTCGACGCCTTCGATGTCACGACAGTCGACGGCCTCTTCACAGCTCTCGCCGGTTGGGTGCGTGTTGAGGGAGCACGAGGCTGCTTGTTCCTTCGCGCGCTAGGCGAAGGGGGCGAGAGCAGTTCGGAGATCGCCGCGACAGTACTGGAATACCGAACACAGCTTCACCAACTGATTGAACGCCTCGTTCGCAGCGACACAGGAACCGACAACGAACTACTCACCGAACAACTCGTCGTGCTGTTTGAAGGTGCAACATCCGCGGCTTCCTACCGGGGTGCTCACGCAGTCACCGCTGCCCAGACGGCCACGGCAACACTCCTCGCAGAGTGGTCTACTCGTCCCGACGCTCAGCAACTGTGAACGGAGCATTCCATGCACCTGTTAACCGTCTTCTCCCATCCCTTCCGCGACAAGTACCCCGCCGCAGTCATGGATTCCTTCCATGGCCCGTTCGAGCGAGCGGGCCATACGATCGATGTACTGGACCTGCACCGAGAGCAATTCGACCCGAGATTCTCCGCCGAGGACCACGCCCACTTCTGGGGCGGGGCGATCCCACCTGGTATCGAGGAGATGCATCAACGGGTCGAAGCGGCTGACCGGCTCGCCTTCGTTTTCCCCGTCTACTGGTGGTCAATGCCTGCGCTGATGAAGGGATGGATCGAGCGCGTGTTCACGGCAGGCTGGGCGTACCAGTACGGCACAGGAGTCAAGGATCGCGGCAAAGCCGCCCTCCACGGACTCCTTCCTTCGATACCCACCGTCCTCATCGGCATCGGTGGCTCCAAAGAACACACATACGAAAAGTACGGCTACGACGAGGCGATGCGTACGCAGCTGGACGTCGGCGTCTTCGCCTACAGCGGGATCAACGATGTCGAGAGCCACCTCATCTACAACGTAGAAGGTGACCAAAACGCCCCAGTGCGCGAAGCCGGACTCCTTCAGGCGCGCGAGATCGGACTCTCGTTCGCTGACCTAGACAGAACGGCGCGCCACGCAAAAGAGGATCACCTCGAACGTCAGGCCTGGCGCATAACGACTGGATGATCGACTTCATCGCTCATCCAGTCGTCAACCTTTGGCTGCTCCTGAGCGAACTGCGCCCGCGCGAGCTGTTCGGCACGAGCGAGTACATCGAGCTGCGCCGGGTTGTACAGCGCTGCGAGTGCTTCGACGAAGATCAGCCGTGTGGCACGTTCACCCTTCAGCAGGTGTTCCACCGGGTTCGCCAGCCAGGGGTAATCCGCGACGTGCTGAACGAGGATCGGCGCGAGACAGGCAGCGAGCCGTTTCCGCGTCACTTCGTCCGCGTTCGCCGGGAGCGCATCGATCTCCTTCCCGACTTCGCCACCGCTCGCATCAGACTCCACCATCTGCCGCAGATCAACCATCGCATCGTCGTCATACAGCTGATTCGAGATATGCAGCAGCGCCCTGTCCGACTCCGATAGACGTGACGAAACAGACACGAAACCGATGGGCGAATCGGGGGGCGCGTCATGGCGCAGGATCGCCGCGACATCCGCATGCGCCTGTTGCAGGCTCCGGATGCGCCTCGCCAGATCCACACTCTGCTCCTGCAGGAGCGTCCGTGTGCTCTGTCTACCTGCACCGAAATCGGCGATCTTCGCCAACGGCACACCGAGGCCGACCAGCCGGAGGATTCGCAGCAGGCACACCAGTTCCTGAACGCTGTACTGCTTGTAACCGTTGTATTTCCGCTTCGGCTCTACCATCAGGCCGACTCGCTCATAGTGTCGGATCGTGTTTACCGTCGTCCCTGCGAGTTCAGCGAGTTCGCGGGTGCTCCATGTCACGAATCATTCACCTGCTCGGTGAATCCGCGTACCGTCGACGCTCAGACTCAGCATGATCGAGCCGAGCACGGCGGCAAGGCCGATGGAGCCTTCCATTAGTATTTCCGGCTCGTCGGATTGCGGCCCGCGAGTTCTTCCCTTCTCAGACTTCCGTCGGACAGACAGCTGGTCCGCGGAAGCGGCTTTTGTCAGAAAGGCGACCTGACCCATGTCTTTCTCCTTCATTCGAGCTGTTGATGTCTACAGCCTTGTTCGGATTTAGCGACCTCGCATCGGTGAAAATCACTGAGATGTGTGCGGCCGCTGCACGTACTACGCAGATACTTCGCGCAGGCGAGAGTGGAGATGAACTGCAGCTCGGATCCGGCGCCCGTGTCGCGCGCATCCGGGATACTGGTGTGGTGACCACATAGTTCGGTTGCGGGAACTGACCATGCGCGAACGGGAGCGAACGTGTCGAAGCTGTTGGGCAGGAGCCTGGAGCACCGCAAGGTCGAGCAGCTGTTGATCGATGCGCGAGCAGGACACTGTGGGGTGCTCGTCGTGCGCGGCGAAGCGGGGATCGGTAAGACGGCACTGTTGGAAAATCTCCACGATATGGCAGTTGCCTCCCGATTCCGTGTGGAGACTTCGACCGGTATCGAGTCGGAGACGCAGTTCGCGTTCGCCGGACTTCATCAGGTCTGCGCTCCGTTCCTCGAGTATCTTGACGCTCTGCCCGACCCGCAGCAGATTGCCCTCGGTGTGGCACTGGGGACTCGAAGTGGTCCCCCACCGGACAGGTTCCTCGTCGGACTCGCCGCTCTCAATCTGCTTGCCGAGGCCGCCGAGCAGGGGCCGCTGCTCTGTCTCATCGACGACGCGCAGTGGCTGGACCAAGCGTCTGCCGAAGTCTTGGCATTCTTGGCGCGACGTATTGATGCCGAGCGGCTGGTTGTTGTGTTCGGTGTGCGTGATGTCACCGGCACTCCGAGCGTCTTCGCTGGTTTGCCGGAGCTGCAGCTGACAGGGCTCGACGACGCGTCTGCGCGAAAGTTGTTGGACACGGCTCTCCACGCACCGCTCGACGACGAGGTACGCGAACGGATCATCGCAGAGGCGAGGGGTAACCCTCTTGCTCTCTTGGAGCTACCGATGAGCGGTCAGGCTGCTCGGCTCGCGGGCGGATTCGAATTGCCCGACCTATCGGATGTCCCCAGCCGCGTCGAGCGTGGATTCCAACGCCGTTCGAGCGACTTGCCCGAGGCAACGCAATTGCTGCTGCTCGCCGCCGCAGCGGACCCGACCGGAGACGCGGGTCTGCTCTGCCGCGCGTCCGCCGAACTAGGCATGGCTTCCGATTCGGCCGCACCCGCGGAAGCCGCCGGCCTGATTGAGATTGATTCTCGGGTGCGATTTCGCCACCCACTTGTGCGCTCAGCCGTCTATCGGGCTGCGGACCCGGCGAGTCGTCGACGTGTGCACGGCGCATTGGCCACCGCCACTGACGCCGACCTCGACCCCGACCGACGAGCATGGCATCGCGCCCAGGCCGTGCTGGGTGTTGACGAGGAGGTCGCCGCAGAGCTGGAGCGCTCAGCAGGGCGGGCGCGTGCTCGCGGAGGCTACGCCGCTGCCGGTGTATTCCTGCGACGGTCTACGGAACTCACCCCTGACAGCGCCGCTCGAGGGATGCGCGCGCTAGAAGCAGCGCAATCGTTGCACAGGGCCGGCGCATCTAAGTCGGCGTTGGATCTGCTCGTGTTCGCTGAGGGTGGATCTATCGACGCGCCGGCGCGCGCTCGAGTCGAACTGCTACGCGCCCAGATCGCATTCCACCTCACTCAGGGTGCAGAAGTGCCGGAGCAGCTGGTAAACGCCGCTGCGACGCTTGCCTCGTTCGACCCTGCTCTGTCTCGTGAAACGTATTTGCACGCATTGGATGCAGCCACGATCAATGGCCTGCCTGAGTTGGCGATCATTGCCGAGAGAGCTCTCGCCGCGCCGACTGTCGAGCCTCCGCGGCCGGTAGACCTGCTACTTGACGGCCTCGCGGTGACGATTGTGCGCGGGGTCGAGGCCGGCACTCCCCGTCTGAGGGTGGCGTTAGATGCGTTGAGCCAGTCAATCAGCAAGGGCACCGCTGTGGAGGATGGCAGCCAGCCGTGGCTTTGGTTGGCAAGCCGACTTGCGGTCGGAATCCTCGATGAGGAAAGAGCTCATCAGCTCGCCGAGTACGATGTCGTCTTGTCGCGCAGTACAGGCGCATTGGCAGGACTACCTGCCGCATTGGTTTTCCATGCCCACATTTTGACGTTCAGCGGCAACATCGCCCGTGCGGAAGAGCTGGGCGCCGAGGCCGCGATCATCACGGAATCGACTGGCGCGTTTCAGATGCGTCATACCCGAGCGATCCTGGCAGCTTGGCGCGGTGATCGAGCCGTCCTCGCAGAGTCGAATGCCCTCACACTCAGCGACGAGCGCATTCCTGAGGGGAGCGGAGAAGCAGCATTGGCACACTATGCGAGCGCCGTGCTTCATAACGGACTCGGCGAATATGCGCTCGCGCAGCGTGCTGCAGCGAAGACGTGCGACTCTGCCGAGCTTTCGCTCAGCATCATCGGCTTGCCCGAGATGATCGAGGCATCCGTTCGCGCGGGCGACCACGAGAGCGCGGCCAGCGCCCTTGAGCGTCTCAGTTCGCGGGCCCGCGCCTCTGGCACGGCATGGGCCCTCGGGCTGGAGGCGCGTTCCCGCGCCTTGACCATCATGGGTGCTGCCGCAGAAGAGTACTATCTCGAAGCAATCACGCTTCTCAGCGGGTCGAGAATCGCTCGCGAGGCCGCTCGAGCTCATCTGATTTACGGCGAATGGCTACGGCGGGAAGGACGCCGTCAAGAGGCACGCGATCATCTTCGCACCGCCCACGAACTCCTGACAGAAATGGGCGTCGAGGCTTTCGCCTCGCGAGCCGCCCGTGAGCTGCGCGCTACTGGCGAGCATCCGCGAAAGCGCACTGCTCGCCTGACCGACGAGCTCACGGCTCAGGAACTGCACATCGCACGGTTGGTGGCCACCGGCGCAACGTCTCGAGAGGTCGGCACGCAGCTGTTCTTGAGTCCACGCACGATCGAATCCCATCTACGCAACATCTTCCGAAAACTCGATATCTCGTCCCGCAGACAGCTCAAAGAGCTGCAGCTCGCCTGATGCGAGTGTTCGTAGTGGGCATCACCGGCGCGGTCGGAGGGCTGCTCGCGCAACGGCTCACCGCTCACGGCGATGGCGTATCTGGCCTCGTTCGTACAGCGAAACAGCGAGATGCTCTCGATGCGCTCGGGATCCGGACCGCTATGGGCGATCTGGCGGCGCTGACTGTCAACGAACTCGCCGAGATGTTCACCGGCAACGACGTGATCGTGTACAGCGCAGGCTCCAACGGGGGCAATCGAGACGTCACCACCGCGATTGACGGCGACGGAGTGGAGCGAGCAGCGGAAGCGGCCCGCGCCGCGGGCGTTCGACGCTTCGTGCTTGTCTCGGTGCTTCCGGAGTCCTGGCGGGAACGCAACCTCGATGAGGAGGTCGAGTACTATTTCGCCGTCAAGAAGCGCGCGGAGGTGTCGTTGACACGTACCGATCTCGACTGGGTGATTCTCCGACCGTCGCTGCTGACGGACGCACCCGGTCAGGGAAAGGCGTCGCTGGGACCGGCAGAACTGCACGATGAGATCAGCCGTGAGGACGTTGCTGCGACACTGGCCGAGATCGTCCACGAGCATCGGATCAGCCGCCAGATCCTCGAGCTCAACACCGGCGCCACCGCGATCCCGGAGGCCGTGTTCGACAACATCAGAGTGTGATCACTCCTGGAATCCCGGTGTCTCTGATGTTGGCGTTTCAGAGGGCGGTTGCTCGTTCAGCACATAGTCGGCAGCCATCCGCAGCACCTCGAGCTCGGTCGGGAGCAGCGAGGTCTCGGCAGGGAGCGCCTGTGTGATCGAGAGCCCGCTGACGACCGTGTACAGGAATCTTGCTCGGCGTGCGTTGTCACCGGGGGTGAGCGCCCCCTCTCCCTGGAGAACCGCAAGGCAAAACTCGATGCGACGGTGCAGTTCCCTCACGCTCGCCGAGTACTCGTCGCGCGCCGCCTCTGTCGGCGTCGACCTCACGTAGCGGTCGAAGGCCTGGACCCACGCGTCGCGCGGGTCCAGGCCTTCGACTCTGAGTGCGAGCAGTCGCTGGAGGGAGGCAACGAGCCGGTCCCTCGCCGGTATGGATGAGTCGTGCACGCTGTCATCGGGAAGCACGGTGTCGTAGACCAAGACGAGCACCTCGTCCATCAGCTCGCGCTGGGTGGGAAAGTGATGCTGAACCGATCCCGCACTTACCCCGGCCCGTGCAGCGACAGCCCGAACGCTCGGCGTCGTCGCGGACTCCCCTCCCAGCATCGTCGCCGCGGCCCAGAGGATCTTGTCACGGGTGCTCAGACCTTCCGGTGGACGAGCTTCCATCTGGTGCCTCCCGTTACGCTGTATTAGGTTTTTAGTTTATCCGTGCGACGGTCTCTTCTGGCGTCGCAGTTTGCCCTAGCGGAGTATCCGCCCCCGAACGAGCCGGGTGTCCCTCGCCGTCCTGGCTGGGCAGGGCAGGTGTTCGGGCCGGTCCGCTGCGCCAGGTGATCATAAATACCACCACAGTCGTGAGGATAATGACGATGGCGGGCGCGAGGATGATCGCAATCTCTCCTACGCCCGCGGAGCGATCCACCGCGGCTTGGAAATCTTGACGCAGCGCAGCTTCCATCATCAAGACCAGCGTGTTGATCCCCCCGTGCAGCACCACGGCGATCTCGATGCCGCCGGTGCGCCAGGTGATCAACGCGGTCCCGACGGCAAAGATGACGTAGTGGACGTTCAACCACGGGTCGGTCGACAAGTGGATGAACGCGAAGGCCACAGCCGAAACCAGGATGCCGACGACGAGGCCCGCCCGTGCTCCGCGCGCCCACCCGCCGGCGACCCGGAAGATCAGCCCGCGGAAACCGTACTCCTCGCCCGCAGCCTGGAGTGGGGTGAGTAACAGCGTGGCAAGGATGAACAGGAGAACGTCCGTATTCCTCCAGGCGATGCCCTCCGGCACCGACCCCGGCGCCAGGTATTGCACGCCGATGAAGACGATCCACGCGGGAAGAATGATAACCAGCGCCCGCCCGAAAATGTCGAATCGGAATCGCGAGAGCACCGAGTGGAGCGACGCCCCCTTCACTCCGTAGAGCCAACGCTGAATCAGCATGCTCCAGGGAATGAGCAACGCGAGCGAGAGCATCCCCGTAGCGTAAACAAGGGGGTTGTTCGCTGCAGGGCCGTCTGCGCCTATTGCGGCGTTCACTGCTGCCGCAATGGCCGCGAGGACGACGCCGAAGAGCAGCATCCCGCCGATGAGGAGCACGATCGCGAGGATGCCGCGACCGATTCGTCGTTTCTCCCCGGCGAGTACACGGTGGTATTCAACGTTCGGCGCAATGTTCTTCGTGCGCTTGTTCATGAAGATGGTTCCTTTCGAATTGAACGAATATTGCGCGGAAAAGTGGTGGGCTGACGTACGTACTCAGGTGCCGAAAGCGTCGAGCAGCCAGTGGAACTTCAGGCGGAGCGCACGTTCAGTGGCCGCGAGGCCGGCCGCGAAACCCAGTGCGATGTTTTGCCAGAGCGGGAGGTCCAGCGGCGAGTGAAAACGCCCGAAGCGCTCGGCGACCGGCGGAATCTCAGAGAGAACCTCCAGCAGCTGTACTCCGTTCACTCCCGCGCCAACCACAAGCACGACGATCGAGATCGCGCCCAACAGGCGGCTGAGCGCGGGATAATCTCGATGGAAACGGAGCCTGCGGCCGATCGCTGTCTTCGGGTGCGGAATCATACGCTGGCCGGTGCCGCCGTCCGGCAGATAGTGGGCACGTCGTAGTCCGGCTGACCCCAGGGACACCTCGATCACGCCCCCTTCGACGGGCATAACAGCGGGCAGGGGCGACGCGGCATGGTGCCGACCATCGAGATACAGGTGCACCATGCCTTCGTGCAGGTCCATGTCGTCGTCTCGGGCCTGCTTACCGGACGTGCGGACGTCAACGACGTAGTCGATACGGCTGCCATCTGCGTAGGTGAGCGGCAGTTGGAGCAGCTTCCGCCCTGAGAGCAGATGCCACCAGCGAAACGGCTCGAGCGGCCGCCCGTCGCCGGCACGTGTGTCTTCCGCGCCCTTTCGACGCTGGTGATCGCTCAGCATGCGCACATTCCCTTCGATCGATACAGCAACCAATACAGTGTATTGGTGGACTTGATCGATGGTACCACGGATTTCAATACACTGTATTGGTATCGTCGAGGTTGCACTGGGACGCACCTTCCCCGCCGCGGGACTCTCAGGCTCGTCGAGCAGTCCTATCCCGGCGCGGCTTCACCAGAACTTCTCGTCGCCGAGCTTCGGGGCCGGAATTATCTCCTCCGGACCGACGAAAATGACCTCGTGACCGTCCAGCGTGAGTCGGCGTGCGACCTCTAGGAGCATCCGCCTTGCCACGTCATCAATCGAATGCACCAGCGAGACGTCGAGCACCACCCGGGGTTCCGAAGGCGCGCTTTCGAGTACCTCGCGAACAATCCGCTCCGCTCCGGCAAAACGGATCCCGCCCTGAAGTCGGAAGATGCGCGTCATCCCTTCCACTCCGGCGCGGACACGGTTAGAACGCACCACCGCACGCGCAGCAGGCGGCACCTCCATGACGTGCAGGCCCATATCGGACGAGAACCGTTCGAACAACGACACCCCGCGAACGCTGTTCCCATGTACATCCAGCCGAGGAGAGAAGGTGGCGATGCCGAGCTGGCCTGGCAGGGCGCCGATCAGCCCGCCGGCCACGCCGCTCTTCGCAGGTATGCCAACCTGGGTCGCCCAGTCCCCTGCCGCGTCGTACATTCCGCACGTGGCCATGACGCTGAGCACCTGGCGCACCACTGTCTGGTCCACCACTTGCTCGTTCGAGAGCGGATTCACCCCGCGGTTGGCCAGCGTCGCGGCCATCATCGCGAGGTCCCGCGCGGTCACGAGCACCGAGCACTGCCGAATGTACCCATCGACGACGGCCCTCGGATCCTCGGTGAGGATGCCATGGCTGCGCAGCATATGTGCGATGGCGAGGTTGCGATGCGCGCTCCCCATCTCTGAGGCACATATCGTCTCATCTACCCGCAGTTGACGGCCAGCGAACGCCGAAAGCCCCTGAACAACGCGCTCAACGCGCTCAAGCGGATTCAGGCTCTCCGTTCCCGCGAGTGAGTGAGTGGTGATCGCACCTGCGTTGATCATCGGATTGCGGGGACGCCCGGTGTCGCTTTCGAGGGAGATCTCGTTGAATGCCTCTCCTGATGGCTCAACTCCCACCTTGGCGAGCACCGAATCGAATCCTCGATCAGAAAGGGCCAATGCATACGTGAACGGCTTGGAGATCGATTGGATCGTGAACTCGATATCAATGTCGCCCGCACCGTAGACCTCACCGTCGACGGTGGCGAAGACCGCACCGAGGCGTTCGGGATCGGCCGAGGCGAGTTCGGGAATGTATCCCGCCATCTCCCCCGAGGCATCCGCTTCCACATCTCCCAGCACATCGGTCAGGTAGTCGGGAACTATGGAACGCATTCGTTCTCCATGTCTTCTTGCATTGGTCGAAGGGCAGCACCAAGAAGTCATCACAACCCTCGTCACCGCGCTCGCAAGTAGACAGTGTGTTGTCGGCACATGGTCAAGACCTCACCGACGACACCGCGCAATTGTGGACGCTCGGGGACCAGGCACGACGAGTTTGCATGCCTAACCCTGCGGCGGGGTCTCGATGCCAGTTGCCGATGCCGGACGAGATCGCGATGATCGCCGGAGCGCTCTTGCTGCTGGCATCTGCGGGCGGGCTTCTCGGTGCCGCTATCGCCGCGCAGAGGAAGCCTGCAGCTTAGGACGACTGGGACAGCCGTCGGGACCAGGTAACGACAGCATTGAGGACGACCGCGGCACGGTAGATGACCGCGTGCTTGTCGTAGCCGCCGATCTATTTGTCAGACACGCCCTAGCCGACGAGCCCGTTGAAGAGCGCGTTCATGCCCGGGTCAATGCGCTGCAGTTCCGAGTGCGCGTCGTGCCACTCAATGATTTCATTCGCCGCGTGGTGGAGCGCGATGGTTGGGTTGAAGTCGGGCACCAACCGCCGGATCTTCGTGTTGTCGAAGACGACTGAGTGCGCCATGTCGCCGGTGAGCTGACCCGCGCGTTCCGGCGCGGCCCGCTCGATCGAGCTGCTGGTCGCATAGCGGAGCTTCGGTTCTGCCCCGGCCGCGCGCCCGAGGATCGAATAGATCTCGTTCCATGTGTAGACGAAGTCACTCGTGATCTGGAACGTGTCTCCGTACGCGAGCGAGTTGCCAAGAAGCCCCACGAATCCAACCGCGAAGTCGCTCGCATGAGTGAGGGTCCACAGAGATGTGCCATCACCGTGAACGACGATCTCCTCGCCTCGACGGATTCGATCGATCGCCGTCCAGCCTCCGAATGCGGGGATCGTCCACTTGTCATAGGTGTGCGATGGACGCAGCACGGTCACGGGAAACGCGCGGTCGCGGTACGCCGTGGTGAGGAGGTCCTCGCACGCAATCTTGTCGCGAGAATACTGCCAGTACGGATTGCGCAACGGCGTCGATTCGGTAATCGGCAGGCGCGCGACCGGCTTCTGATAGGCGGATGCGGAGCTGATGAAGACGTATTGTCCCGTGCGCCCCTCGAAGCGTTCGATATCGCGCTGTACCTGGTCAGGAGTGAAGGCAACCATGTCGACGACGACGTCGAACTCGCGACCCGCGAGCGCAGCATCGACTGCAGTAGCATCCGAGACGTCTGCCCTCAGCACCTCGACCCCGTCCGCGGGCGCGCGGCGCGACTGTCCGCGATTCAGCAGCGTCACGTCCATGCCACGCGTCGATGCGAGCTCACTCGCTGCCGAGGAAATAATCCCTGTCCCGCCTATGAACAACACTTTCATCGCACCCATGCACGTACTCTACCGAGGCAGCAGATGAGAGCAGGAAGCAGAAAAGCCTCGAAGACACTGGCGAGAGTGTTTTCGAGGCTTATCCGTGCACCCCTCGGGACTTGAACCCGAAACCCATTGATTAAGAGTCAATTGCTCTGCCGATTGAGCTAGAGGTGCGTGGCTGGGATTTCCCCGGCCGAGGAATTACATTACCAGCGATTCAAGCTCATGTGAAATCGAGCGAGGAACCGGCGTGGCGCGGCGCCCAGTATCCTGAGAACGTGAGCGCCTCCCCCATTATGACTGATTTCTCGGACGATCTCGAACTCGCACTCAGGCTCGCTGATGCCGCCGATGCGCAGTCCCTTCCGCGTTTCGATGCTGCCGATCTAAAGATCTCAACCAAGGTCGATCGCACACACGTCACCGATGCAGATCTCGCCACAGAGCGTGCCATCCGGGCTTTGCTGGCAGACGCGCGCCCTGGCGATGGCATCTTCGGCGAGGAGTTCGGCGTCGAGGGCAGCACCCATCGCCAGTGGATCATCGACCCGATCGACGGCACCGCGAACTTCATGCGCGGAGTTCCGCTGTGGGGCACGATGATCGCGCTCGCGATCGACGGGGTGCCCCAGGTCGGCGTGGTCAGCATGCCGGCTCTCGAACGCCGCTGGTGGGCCGCAACGGGCGCTGGCGCATGGACCACGATGGATGCTGCACCGCGGCGCCTCACAACGTCAGCGGTGGCTTCACTCGATGAGGCGGCCGTCAGCTTCCAGAGCATCACCCAATGGGCGGATGCCGGGCACCTTCCTGCACTCCTGCGTGTCGCCGACCGTGTGTGGCGTGACCGCGCGTATGGCGACGTGTATGCGTATATGCTGCTCGCCGAGGGACGCCTGGAGATGGTCGCAGAGTTCGACGTCAAGGAGTACGACATCGCCGCTGCGGTGCCCATCGTGCGTGAAGCCGGTGGAACTTTCACCTCCTTCGACGGCGTCGACACGATCTCCGCTCGCTCATCGCTGGCCACCAACAGCATCCTTCACGAAGCGTTCCTCGAACTCACCCATCCCCCGACAAACGACTGACTCAACGAACCGCTGACCGACAGGCCGAGATGATTCCCCGCATCCCTACCGCCGCCCTCGCTCTACTGACGATCACACTGACCTTGACCGCATGCTCCACCTCGGCTCCCCCTCAGGAGGCCGAGGCCGGACCGAGTTGCGAAACGATTATCGAGCCCAGCACGATCAGCGCCCTGACCGATCAGGACTGGACCTACGAAAAACGGGAATTCCGCTTCGGCGCCGACGTCATCGAAGGCGGGATCGAATGCGTCTGGGGTGATTTCACTATCGCTTCGGATCACGTACAGGTCTTCGGTTGGGCTCCCCTCGACGCCTCAGCCGCCAGCGCCGCACAGCAGAAGCTGATTTCCGAAGGCTGGGTGCGAGCAGACATCGACGGCCATGTCTACGTCACAGAGAATCCTGAATTCGCAATCGCCACAGACGACGACGGATACGGCATGACCTATGAATTCGGCGACGGCTGGACGACTCTGGCAGACACGAGGCAGAGCCTGGTGCTGATCTCGTTCCCCTGAGCCAGCTTTCGCGCAGGCATGAAAAAAGGCCTGCCTCCCTGGTTTTCACCAGAGAGGCAGGCCTTCATTCTTGTGACAGCGGCACGGTGGAGCTGGGGGGAATCGAACCCCCGTCCAACGCTGAGTATTCACGGCTTCTCCGGGCGCAGTCTGTGCAGACGTTCTACTCGGCTCCGACCTTTGTCACAGACACCTAAGTCGACAAGCCCAGCCTGGGAAGAGTCCCGTGTGACGTCCAAACGCCATCACACAGCAAGATTCCTAAATGACGCCAGGATCCGTATCGGAATCACATACGGCCTGACGGACTATCGGGCTCGCTTATGCAGCGAGGGCGAAGTCGTTGCGCTTTGTTTCGGCAACTATAGTTTTGCAGGGAGCGTTCACGAGATAACCCTGCATCCTCGGCCCGCTTCACGTGGATTCACAAGCGCTGTCGAAACCGATCAGCCCCGTGGTCCTTCTTTCGAAGGGACCGCTGTCACTCTGTGGATTTATCACCTCGGACTACTTAAACACCCGAGCATCACAGGATACAACGGATCCGGGCGGCATGCTATTCCTGGCGTAGAGTCGCTCCCATGAGCGATGTCACCATCACTGTCCGCGGCGAGAACGAGGCACGTATCGCGCCCGAACGCGCCACCATCCGCGTCACCGTTCGCACTGAGGGATCAGAACGTACTGCCGTCGTCGAACAGGCGATGAGTTTGGCCGAACCACTGCGAACGAGCATCACCGAACGCAAGGATGCCGGCACTGTTGCCGAATGGGCCAGCAAGCGTCTGGCCGTGCGTGCCGAACGCCCATGGAACAGCGAGGGCAAGCGCCTCGCACTCGTGTTCCACGCCACCATCGACTTCAGCGCGACCTTCACGGAAGCATCAGAACTGTCGATCTGGGTGTCGGACATCTCCGCGTGGGACGGTGTCGAAGTCGGCACAGTGAACTGGCAGCTCACGCCCGAGACTCGTGCGCGCGTCGAGCGGGAAGTGGCATCCACCGCCGTCGGCATCGCGGTAGCCCGCGCTGAGGCCTATGCCAGCGCCCTGGGCCTCGCCAGCGTCACTCCACTGGAGATCGCCGATGTCGGACTCATCTCTAGCGGTCAGCCGCCCGCGGGCTTTCAGGCTATGAAAGCGCGCGGTCTCGCGTTCTCCGCTTCAGCGGACTCCGGGCCTTCGATGGAGTACGAACCGGACGACATCGTGGTTGCAGCGACCGTCGAGGGTCGCTTCACCGCACGCTAGTGTCTTCGGTCGTCCCGAAGTCGGGACGACCGAAAACGGCAGCTACTGCGCGAAAGGCGCCAACTCCGCCGCAAGGCGCTCTGACACATGCGCGTGGATGCTCGTACCGTGCTCGCCATGCTCCGAAGACAGCAGCATCCCGGTCGCGTGCACGGCAGCGACGAGGTCTCCACGGTCGTACGGGACGAGCGCATGCACTTCCACCGCAGGTTTCGGCAGTGCCTCATCAATCGCGGCACGCAGTTCTTCAATGCCCTCGCCAGAGCGTGAAGAGACGAAATGCGCGTGCGGTTCAAGGCCCTGCAACACCAAACGGTCATCGTCAGAGATCAG
The DNA here is from genome assembly GCF_059445345.1 of Microbacterium sp. Y355. NCBI lineage: Bacteria > Bacillati > Actinomycetota > Actinomycetes > Micrococcales > Microbacteriaceae > Microbacterium > Microbacterium sp. Y355. The sequence continues at coordinate 859,796 of NZ_JCAIUD010000001.1, forward strand.
ATCAGCCTTGTTGAACACGACGATCTCAGGAAGATCGCGCGCTCCGACATCCCCCATCACGTCACGCACCGTCAGCAGCTGCCCAGCGGGATCAGGATGCGCGCCATCGACGATGTGCAGAACGATGTCGGCGTCCGCGACTTCTTCCAGCGTCGACCGGAACGCTTCAACCAACTGATGCGGCAGGTTCCGAACGAACCCGACGGTGTCAGTGAACGTGTAGACACGGCCGTCAGAAGTCTCGGAGCGACGCACCGTGGCATCCAGCGTCGCGAACAGCGCGTTCTCGACCAGTACGCCCGCGCTGGTGAGCGCGTTGAGCAGACTTGATTTGCCCGCGTTGGTGTAGCCAGCGATCGCGACAGACGGAATCGTGTTGCGTTTGCGCTCGGCACGCTTCGCTTCGCGAGCCGGCCCGAAATCACGGATCTGCCGGCGCAGCAGCGCCATCTTCGTGCGGATGCGCCGACGATCGAGCTCGATCTTCGTCTCACCGGGACCACGCGAACCCATACCTGCGCCGCCGGCTCCGACCTGGCCACCGGCCTGCCTGCTCATCGAGTCACCCCAACCGCGCAGACGCGGCAGCAGATACTCGAGCTGGGCGAGCTCGACCTGTGCCTTGCCCTCGCGGCTCTTGGCATGCTGGCTGAAGATGTCCAGGATCACCGTCGTGCGGTCGATCACCTTCACCTTGACAACATCCTCGAGAGCACGCCGCTGGCTGGGTGCGAGCTCGGTGTCGGCAATCACGGTGTCAGCACCGGTCGCGGCGACGAGGTCTTTGAGTTCCTGCGCCTTGCCACGGCCGAGATATGTAGCGGGATCCGGGTTCGGACGCCTCTGCAGCACAGCATCCAGAACGACAGCGCCCGCCGTCTCTGCGAGGGCTGCCAGCTCGCGTAGCGAGTTCTCGGCGTCCGTCTGTGCTCCCTGCGGATAGACCCCGACCAGCACGACATTCTCAAGCCGCAGCTGGCGGTACTCGACCTCGGTGACGTCTTCGAGTTCGGTGGACAGACCGACGACGCGACGCAGCGCATGTCGGTCTTCCAAATCCCATTGGTCGCCGTCGCGATTGGTGTGAGCGGCGGTCGTGTTGTCGTGCAGCGCCTGCGCAGCGCCGAACACGCGCGCCTCGGTGCGCGTCTCCGCGTTAGCGAGCACGCGGTCCAGCGTCTCGTCGGTGCGAGTTTCGTCTGTTGCTTTCGTCATCCTCTGCCTTCTGTGTGCGGCGCCTTAACCTTAACCCGCCTGTCCGGTACGCTCGCCATATGGGGTCCGATCACTACTTCACTGCGACCCCGGCAAGTCCGGAGAACCTGCGAACCATTCGGGTTTCGCTCGCAGGTCGAGAACTCGAGATGACCACCGCTGGTGGCGTCTTCAGTCCTGACCGCCTGGATGCCGGTACAGCAGTTCTTTTCGCCAATATGCCACCGCTGCCTCCGAGCGGCAATTTTCTCGACCTCGGAAGCGGCTGGGGCCCGATCAGTATCACTATGGCGCTCGCCTCCCCGCACGCCACGGTGTGGGCCGTCGATGTGAACGAGCGTGCGCTCGATCTCGTCCGTCGCAATGCCAGCGCGTTGGGCCTTACAAACATCAACGCTGTACTGCCCGACGATGTTCCCGACGACGTCGCCTTCCGGACGATCCGCTCGAATCCGCCGATCCGGGTCGGCAAGGACATGTTGCACGACATGCTAGAGCGCTGGATCCCCCGCCTCGATGAACACAGTGACGCCTGGCTCGTCGTGCAGCGAAACCTCGGTGCAGATTCGCTGCAGCGGTGGGTCGGCTCGACCTTCCACCCCGGCTACAGCGTGTTCCGCACAGCGACGAGCAAGGGTTACCGTGTGATCAAGGTTCGCAAGCACGGCAACCCTCCGACGGAGCCGATCACGATCGGTTGAACACCGTCACACCGTGGATGTGTGGCGCAGGCTGAAGCTCGCTCCGCGGTGCTCGTCAGGAAGCCGATCACCACGGCCATGCAGCTTATGGCGAAGCGTGCCTGGAGTGTATTCGTTCTGGTAGACGCCACGGCGCTGCAGCTCGGGAACGATGAACTCGATGATGTCCTCGAACGTGCCGGGAGTAATCGCGTAGGCGAGGTTGAACCCGTCGACGTCGGTCTCCTCCACCCAGTCCTGCAGAAAGTCTGCGACCTCCGTCGGCGAACCGACCACGCGAGGTCCGAGGCCGCCGATGTTTCCGAGCCGCGCGATATCACGGACCTTCCACTCCTTGCCGTCGTCACCTGCCTGTTGGAAGTTCGCGACGGTGGACTGGATGGCGTTGCTCTTGACGTTACCGATTGGATCATCGAGGTCGTACTGGGACAGGTCGATGCCCATCCATCCGGACATGAACACCAACGCACCCTCGTCGCTGGCGTACTGCAGGTAGTCCTCGTGCTTGGCGTGCGCCTTCTCGCTCGTCTCGTCTGTGATGATCGTCAAGAGCGTGTAGATCTTCGCGGAGTAACGGTCGCGGCCCGCGCCCTCAAGAGCATCGCGGATTCTCTTGACGACACCCGTGAGTACCCCCTTGGTCGGAGCGGCGACAAAGATCGCCTCTGCGTTGCCGGCGGCGAACGCGATGCCACGAGGGGATGCGCCTGCCTGGTAAATCACCGGGGTGCGCTGCGGCGACGGCTCGGAGATGTGGATGCCTGGAACCGTGAAGTGCGTGCCATGATGGTCGATTTCGTGCACTTTCGACGGATCGGTGAAGACGCCGCTCTCACGATCTCGTATGACCGCGTCGTCCTCCCAGGATCCCTCCCACAGCTTGTAGGTGACCTCGAGGTACTCGTCAGCGACGTCATAGCGCTGGTCGTGCTCGAGCTGATCGTCGTGTCCCATGTTGCGCGCGGCGGACGGCAGGTAGCCGGTGACGACGTTCCAGCCCACGCGTCCGCCGGTGAGGTGATCGAGCGTCGACATGCGCCGCGCGAACGGATATGGATGCTCATAGGCGGTGCCCGCGGTCACTCCGAAGCCGAGGTGGTCAGTTACTGCCGCCATGGCGCTGACGAGGAGGATCGGATCGTTCACCGGCACCTGCGCACCGTGGCGGATAGCGGCTTCGTTGGAGTCACCGTAAACGTCGTACGTGCCGAGCACATCGGCGATGAACAGCCCGTCGAAGTTGCCGCGCTCAAGGAGCGTGGCAAGCTCGGTCCAATAGCTGAGTTCCTTGTAGCGCGCTGACTGGTCGAGCGGATGCCGCCACATGCCAGAGGACTGGTGGGCAACACAGTTCATGTCAAAGGCGTTGAAGCGGATCTGCTTGGTCATACCGGCAATGGTGCCCGATGGTTTGGTTTGACACCTCATCGGCGGTCATCTGGCGACTCAGAATGGCTGACCGCTTCAGATCATCAGGTCAGAACAGATCGACCTCACCGCTGTAGACCAGCTGTGCCGGCCCTGATAGCGCGACGTGCTCGCCATCCTCTGCAGCGAACATACGCACCCCCAGCGTGCCACCAGGCACCTGGACGCGCCAGTTGTCGGGTGCGTTGTCGCCTGCCCAGTAGCGCACCGCGAGGGCGGCGGCTGCGACTCCGGTTCCGCAGCTGAGCGTCTCGCCAACGCCACGCTCGAACACGCGCATGCCGACGTGACCGATGCCATCGCGCACGAGCGGCTCCCCCGGCACGACAAACTCCACGTTCGCTCCAGCCGGCAGCGCGGGCTCGAGTTCGGGGATGTACTCGAGCTCCAAGCCAGCGAGCTCCTCTTCAGAAGCAAGCGCGACGACCACGTGCGGATTCCCGACGTCAATGCCGAGGCCTGGGCGTGCGACGGAGAGACCGCGTGCCTTGGCTAGTGGGTCAACACCGGACAGGCGCCAGCGCCCGAGATCAACCTGGTAGCCGTTGCTGCTGCTCGTGACGTCGCGCACCCCTGCACGCGTGCCGATCGGCAGCGTGGAGCCCGGTTCGATCACTGCGAGCCCGGCGCGCACCAAATAGTGCGCGAATACGCGAACGCCGTTGCCACACATCTCGGCGATGGATCCGTCGGCGTTGCGGTAATCCATAAACCATTCGGCCGCAGGCTCTTCCTCAAGCGACGCGGCTCCCTCGGCGATCGAGGCGGAACGAACAACACGCAGCACACCGTCGGCGCCGATGCCGAAGTGCCGGTCGCAGAGCGCGGCAACCTGATCGGCAGTGAGTACGAGCTCTCCATCAGGGTCGGCGATGATGACGAAATCGTTGCCGGTGCCGTGTCCTTTGGTGAATGCGACCATGCCCAACAGTCTAGAGAGGATCGGTGACCCGCCACGTCTCCTTCAAAGCCACATGCCCGACACGAGTGATGTCCAGACCGCGACCGGCCGGCCTCCGAACCACCCATGCGCGTTGGAGGAAGGATGTCGCGATCGCGGATCCCAGTGAGCCGGCGAGGTGCGGTCTGCGCTCGGTCCAGTCCGGACACCCGCGCACCAAGAGACGACGGGATCCGGTGAGTTCGTTCACCTCGATGCCCTGTGCCCGCAGGTGTGCTGCCCCCTTCGGCGTCACAGCGGCCATATCACGATCGACCCACCCGTTCTCCGTCAGGCTCTCTGCAAGCGCGATTCCTAGCCGCCCGGCGAGATGGTCGTAGCAGAGCCGGGCGTGGGCCAACTCGCGCGCACCCGCGGCCTGCCTGTAGCTGATCTCCGGCGCCGGTGGACACAGATGCCCCAGCCGTTCGAGCGCGCTAGCGACCTCTGCGTCGGTGATCGCATAGAACCGCTGGCGACCGCGGGGTCTGCATTCGATGAGACCCGCATCGAGCAGCACCGACAGGTGCTCGCTCGCCGTCGACGCGCTGACACCTGCGGCAGAAGCCAGTTCTCCTGAAGGGCGGGCCGAACCGTCCATCAGAATGTTGAGAAAAGTGGAGCGGGTCGGCGCTGACAGCGCATGCCCGATCACCGAGAGATCACGCGACATGTCGCCATCGTACGCGCGCACACTTCGGTGCATCCCGAAACGTCTCCGCAGTATTGTGCGGGCATGACACTGCACACATACGACAATGCCCGGAGCGCCGTGCTGCGGGACATCGGCTTGCTGCTGCGCACGGGTCCAGGGTCACTGGCTGATTTCGGCAAGATTCTCCGCGCCGCAGGCGTCAGCCTCGACGGCGGAGGCGTGTTCACGCATCAAGATGCATCGATCGCGCACTTCCTCGTGGATGATGCCGACACTGCCGTCGCGGCGTTGAATTCCCACGGGATCGGCCCCGTCACCATCAGCGACGTCGTCATGGTGAGACTCGACCAGGAGAAACCAGGTCAGCTCGGCGCCTTTACTCGTATGCTTGCCGACTCCAGGATCGACACCCTCGTGCAGTACAGCGATCATGACCACCGACTGGTTCTGGTCCTGTCGCCGGATCAGCACCTGCGCGCCAAACAGCTCGCTTCTGCGTGGACTGCACGCTGACTACTTCAGTCGGCGATCAGCCGCTTGCCGGTGTTGGAGACGTCGAAGCGCTCGTAGCCGAGCGCGTCATAGAAGCCGAGGACCTGCTCGTTACCTTCGCGCACCATCAGTTGCACTTTCGGGCATCCCATCGCCTCAAGCAGACGTTCTACCTCGACGACGAGCGCACGTCCGATGCCCTCGCCACGGCGATCTCCCGCGCTCGCGAGGTAGTACAGCCAGCCCCGGTGGCCGTCGTAACCGGCCATGACAGTGCCGACAATCGTTCCGGCCTCCTCGGCGACGAGGAACAGTTCCGGTTGCACCTTCAGCTTGCGCTCGATATCGAGGTACGGGTCATTCCACGGCCGTACGAGTCCGGCATGCTGCCAAAGACCGACGACCGAATCGGTATCCTCCCGGACGAAAGCGCGTATCTGCGAAGTCACCGCAGAACTCTACAGCGAATACGGCCGCCGCTCTGGCGCACAGCGCGTCAGAGGCCGAGGATAGAACCCAGGAGGTCGAGACATGGGTCGCGCGAAGAAAGACATCAGCCAGGTGAGCCCGACAGGCAAGGCGGCGCTCGCAGCGCTCGGAACCGTGCAGGTCGCCTTCGCGGCGCTGGCATTCTGGGATCTGGCACATCGGGCGGACGAGGAACTGCGGGGCCCGAAGCCCGCCTGGATCCCCGTCATCCTGGTGAACTGGATCGGTCCCGCCATCTACTTCGTGTTCGGTGTCAGACGCGATACCCGGTAACGCCCACACAGGAAATCGCGGTTTCGAGCGACCTCCAAGAGCTCGAGATCCAGCGTGCGCGGGAGCAGCGGGGAACCGGCTCCGAGCGTGACGGGAGCGAACTGCACCCAAACTTCATCGAGCAGGCCGGCGTCGGCGAACTGCCCTGCTAGATCACCGCCCCCGATGATCCAGAGATCCTGCTCCCCCGCTGCCTCGGACATCGCCGCATGAACCTCGGCGATGGGCGCCTGAGTGAGCGTGACATCCGCACCATCAGGTATGGGAAGCGTACGATGCGTGAACACCCACGCAGGCTGGGTGTAACCCCATCTACCACCTTCGTGTTCGAGCACCCACTCGTAGGTGGATGCTCCCATCGCCAGCGCGCCGATCGTCTTTTCGAACTGCTGATAGGCCATCGCCCCGTCAGGATCGACATCTTGCTTCAGCAGCCAGTCGAGCGAATGCTCAGTCGTCGCGATGAAACCGTCGAGGCTGGACGCCGTGAAATAGTGAGTCGCCATACAAGCATGCTCGCACCCACCACTGACATCGGTCAGAACGCGGCCGCGGGATCCGTTCCAGGGCTGACCCATTGCAGGTCCGGATAGCGTTTGAACCACGAAACCTGACGGCGTGCGTAGCGTCGCGTCAGCGTCTGAGTCTCGGCGATCGCGTCTGCCTCTGACTTCTCCCCCGCCAGCTGCGCGAGCGCCTGGGCGTAACCGATGGCTCGCGGCGCGGTCGTACCCCGCTCCAGCCCTGCTTCGCGCAGCAGGGTGACCTCGCCCAGCATGCCCTGCTGCCACATCCGTTCCACTCGGCGATCAAGGCGTTCAACGAGTTCAGGGCGTTCGACATGTAGGCCAAGGATGCGTGTAGCCGCGTGCCAGAGCTGAGGCTTGTCCGGAAGAGCCGCACCGTGTGTCTCTGCGCCCTGTTCAATGACTTCCAACGCACGCATCACGCGACGGCCGTTCTTCGGGTCGATGCGCGCCGCCGTCACGGCATCGGCCAGCTGCAGCCGGGCGAAAAGTGCGGGAGCACCATACTCTTCGAGTTCGAGTTCGAGTCGCTCGCGTACCGCAGGATCGCGCGGAGGGAACTGGAAATCGAAGATCACGCTCGATACATACAGCCCGGAACCACCAACCAATATCGCGTCGCCACCACGCGCATGAATGTCGGAGATCGCGGCGCGCGCTAGGGGCTGGTACCAGGCGACTGCCGCGTCCTCCTCCACCTCGCGCACGTCGAACATGTGATGTGGGATGCCGCGGCGCTCGTCGATCGGAAGCTTGGCGGTGCCTATGTCCATACCGCGGTAAAGCTGCATGGCATCAGCGTTGACTACCTCGGCGGGATTTCCGGCGCTACGAAGAGTCTCGGCGAGGTCGAGAGCCAGATCGCTCTTACCCGTGCCCGTCGCGCCGACGACAGCCCAAAGGCGCGGCCTCGCGCCCAGGGGTGTGTCAGACACCGACGCGCAGAGTGGGAAGGCCCAGCGACACGGCGCGCGGAGCGCCCGGCTCACCAGCAGGTGTCGGAATACCGCAGGATTCCGTTTGTGACCGATCCCAGGCGTCACCACCTCGTGTGCGTCGAATGCGCAACGGCGCACCTGTCGGGTCATCGGCGAGCAGGTGGAAAGGCGCCCCGTGCGTGATCTTCACTGTGACCACGTCTCCTGGCCTCGGAATCTCCGATCCAGCCGTGACCTCGAAATGAACCAGCCGGTTGTCTTCGGCGCGGCCGGTCAGACGGTGCGTTGAGGCGTCTTTCTTGCCTTCGCCGCTGGCGACGAGAACTTCGACCTCACGACCGATCTGACTCTGGTTCTCTTCCAGCGCGATCCGCTCCTGCAGGGCGAGCAAGCGGTTGTAGCGTTCCTGTACCACTGCCTTCGGGATCTGATTCTCCATGGTCGCGGCGGGAGTGCCCTCGCGAATGGAGTACTGGAAGGTGAAGGCGCTTGCGAAGCGCGCCTGCTCGACCACTCTCATCGTGTCTTCGAAGTCTTCTTCGGTCTCGCCCGGGAAACCAACGATGATGTCAGTAGTGATCGCCGCGTACGGAATACGCTCGCGCACCTTGTCGAGGATGCCGAGGAACTTCGAGCTGCGATACGAACGCCGCATCGACTTCAGAATACGGTCGCTGCCTGACTGCAACGGCATGTGCAGCTGCGGCATCACATTCGGCGTCTCTGCCATCGCGTCAATGACATCGTCAGTGAAGGCAGCCGGATGTGGGCTCGTGAAACGAATACGCTCCAGGCCGTCGATCTCCCCAGCTGCGCGCAGCAGCTTCCCGAAAGCCTGACGGTCACCGAACTCGACACCGTATGAGTTGACGTTCTGGCCAAGAAGCGTGACTTCGATTGCACCATCATCTACGAGGAGTCGGATCTCGTTCAGGATGTCGCCAGGCCGGCGGTCCTTCTCCTTGCCGCGAAGGCTGGGGACGATACAGAACGTGCACGTGTTGTTGCAGCCGACCGAGATCGACACCCAGCCGCTGTGTGCGGAATCACGCTTGGTGGGCAGCGTCGAGGGAAACACCTCGAGAGATTCCAGGATCTCTAATTCGGCATCACCGTTGTGACGCGCGCGCTCGAGCAGGCCGGGCAGCGAGCCCATGTTGTGCGTGCCGAACACGACATCAACCCAGGGCGCCTTGTCGAGTACGACGTCTTTGTCCATCTGTGCCAGACACCCGCCGACGGCGATCTGCATACCGTCCTTGCGCCGTTTCACCGACGCGAGGTGACCGAGCGTGCCGTAGAGCTTGCCTGCCGCGTTGTCGCGAACTGCGCAGGTGTTGATGATGACGACATCGGCCTCCGCCCCGTCGTCAGCGCGGAGATAGCCCGCGCTCTCGAGCGAACCGGAAAGACGCTCAGAGTCGTGCACATTCATCTGGCACCCGAAGGTGCGCACTTCGTACGTTCGCTGATGTCCGTCAGCGTCGACGGCTGCCGACGAGGCCGTGATGATCGTCGGTTCACTGCGCGGAATAGTCATGATGAACCCATTCTACGAGCGGAATCTGAGACTATCTCCGAACCGTTGAAGAGCGTCACTACGAATCGACGAACCGTACGCCTCTGGTCGGAGTGCCAGATGACGCTTCGCTCAGCGCTGTACGCGCAGCGGTCGTGGCGACAGAACCGCCGTAGCCGCGACGGGCCAATTGTCCGACAAGCCGGCGCAGGGCTGTCTCAAAGTCGAGTCGAGACATCGAACGCGCCTTCGTGCGCGCAAACTCCAGCGCGCGCTCCGCATCGTCATCAGGCACTTCGTCCAGCGCCGCATCAATCACGTCGCGAGGGATGCCTCGTTGCGAAAGAGAGCGTGAGAGCGCCACGCGCCCCTGCCCCTTGCGCTCGATGCCGGAGATCACCAGCTGTTCGGCCAGCCCCACATCGTCGAGGTAGCCCCGCCGACAGAAGTCATCGATTACGTCATCGATTTGGGCGGCACTCAGTGCATTTCCACGAAGCACCTGTCGGGCCTCTGAGATGGAAAGCGAGCGCGCCCTCAGCTTGCGGACCAGAGCCGCTTCTGCCGTCTTGCGCGTGTCGTCATCGTCATCGTCTTCATCAATGGAGGTAGGGCCATCGACCGGCGCGTGCATCTCGCCACCGGTGGAATGCGCCCGCTCGGGCAGAGGCGACGACGGATCCTGAGCCGAAGCCGGAGCCGGAGCGGGCGCCGAAGCCGAAGCCATCTTCCCGCCGAAAAGAGGGATGACGGGGGCGAGGCGATCCTCGCCCCCGTTCGAGTTGATCACAATCAGGCCGGACGACGCTGTGCGAGCTCGTCAGCAGATGCCGGAGCGACCTCGGCGGACGCGCCGCCAATGCCGAGCTTCTGCTTGATCTTCGTCTCGATGGTCAGCGCGATGTCAGGGTTCTTGAGCAGGAAGTTGCGCGCGTTCTCCTTGCCCTGCCCCAGCTGGTCGCCATCGTAGGTGTACCACGAGCCGGACTTCTTTACGATCGTGTGCTCGACGCCGAAGTCGATCAGGCTGCCTTCACGCGAAATGCCGATGCCATAGAGGATGTCGAACTCCGCCTGCTTGAACGGCGGCGCCATCTTGTTCTTGACGACCTTGACACGCGTACGGTTTCCGACTGCATCGGTGCCGTCCTTCAACGTCTCGATACGGCGAATGTCCAAACGGATCGAGGCGTAGAACTTCAGCGCCTTTCCACCAGCGGTCGTCTCAGGAGAGCCGAAGAAGACGCCGATCTTCTCACGCAGCTGGTTGATGAAGATCATCGTGGTGTTCGTCTGGCTGAGACCACCCGTGAGCTTACGGAGCGCCTGCGACATGAGGCGCGCCTGCAGACCCACGTGCGAGTCACCCATCTCGCCCTCGATCTCAGCGCGAGGCACCAAGGCCGCGACGGAGTCAATGACGATGAGGTCGATGGCACCGGAACGCACCAGCATGTCTGCAATCTCAAGTGCCTGCTCGGCAGTGTCAGGCTGCGACACCAGAAGCGCATCGATGTCGACCCCGAGCTTCTTCGCGTACTCGGGATCAAGCGCATGCTCAGCATCGATGAAGGCCGCGATACCGCCATTGCGCTGCGCATTGGCGATCGCGTGTAGCGTCAACGTCGTCTTACCCGACGACTCAGGGCCATAGATCTCAACGATGCGGCCACGCGGAAGCCCGCCAACACCGAGAGCGACATCGAGGGCGATGGAGCCGGTCGAAATGACGGCGACAGGTGCGCGCTCGTCGCTGCCCAATCGCATGATTGAGCCCTTTCCGAACTGCCTGTCGATCTGAGCGAGAGCTGATTCCAGGGACTTCTCGCGGTCTGCGGGTGATGGCATGACGTGCTCCTCGTGTTCGCATGGTGCCGCCTGTAGGCTGTCGCGGCCGCCCCGACTGGGGCGAGCTCTCCGACAAGGCGTATGGCTTTTCGGCCTGTCTTCACCGTAGGAGGAGCCTCAGACATTGCGTCGGAGATTCCAGGAACGGTGGAAAACAACACCTCGAAACCACTTGTGCAGAACACTACGCGTATTTCGAACACATCTTCGACGACACGCCGAGTGTGTTGATCGACGGATGGGCGTGGAAAGACCGAGCCTTCAGCGCTTGCGCGACTCCAGCCGGCCGACGCCGTAGCGTCGTTCTGCCGGCACGTCGGTATCAATGCACAGCGCCAACCAGATCTCGCGCGGCGGCACACCCGCGTCCAGCGCGTCCAGCGCTGAGCGATTGCCCAGCGCCTCCAGAACGAGATCCTTCATCAAAGTGGATCCGCGCGCACCGAACTCAAGTTCGACCGCGCGAAGAAGTTCACTGCGTCGCATAGAGGTTGATCAGTGCAGCGAGAGCTCAGGCTCGATCGATGCCACGAGGTCATCCGGAACAACATCCGGGAAGACCTGAATGCCTTCGAGCACAGACATGCGGTCGCCGACCTCACGCATGATCAAGGAGATGGGTACGTCGAGCGCATCGGCAACCGAGGCGAGAATCTCGCTGGATGCTTCTTTCTGCCCACGTTCGACCTCGCTGAGGTATCCGAGCGCAACCGAAGCTTTGCTCGCGACCTGCCGGAGCGTACGCCCTTTCTGCAGGCGGAAGTCCCTCAGTACATCGCCGATTTCCTGTCGTACAAGAATCATCGGAACCTCCTCTCCAGTCCCCTCAACGGAGCTCCTTCTAAACGGATCGCCAGTCTAACCTGACTCCCTGATGAAAACGCTATCGTTTCACGCTGTGCTTTGGTTGTGAGCACATCTTTCATTGGCACATTAGACGCAACAGTCGCATGCACTCGGCTATTCCCGTACCTGGTGAAGCACGGCAGCGATCGCCGCATCCACAGCTTGCGCGCGGATCGCCGCGCGATCACCATCGAAAAGATATGCGTGGGCGTGCACGCCATCTGGCGTCGCGACGCCGATGTGCACGGTTCCCACTCGCTGTCCATCAGGCGAGTCAGGGCCGGCTACGCCTGTTGTCGAAATCCCGACATCCGCAGGTCGGCCCGCAACTTGGACAGCCGACCGCACACCCACGGCCATTTGTTCTGCGACCTGCGGGTGCACGGGGCCATGCTCGTCAAGCAGAGCGGAATCCACGCCGAGTAACGTCGCTTTGACCGGGGTGGCATACGCGACCACCGCCCCGAGAAATGTCGCCGACGCGCCAGGTACCGAGACGATCTCGGCGGCAAGAGCACCACCAGTGAGAGATTCGGCAACACCGAGCGTCCAGTTGCGCTCCCGAAGAACGGCGACTAACTCGGCGGTATCACTCATAGACGTCACTCATGCGGCGCCCGCGCACCACGCATCTGCGAGATGACGTAGTCGATGCCACTGGCGATCGTCAGGGCGAGCGTGGCGTACATCAGCACCACGCCGATACCTGTCCACCAGTCCATGCCGATCAGCTGATGAAGTGGCAGCAGCCACCACCCGAGGGCGACGCCTTGCAGTGCAGTCTTGAGCTTGCCCATCCACGCGGCCGCGACGATGTGGTTGCTCGAGACGATGAAGCGGTGCACAGTGATGCCCCACTCGCGGATGAGGATGACAATGACAACCCACCACGGCCATTCACCGAGGATGGCCAGCCCGACGAAGCCGGCACCGGTCAGCAGCTTGTCTGCGATCGGGTCCCAGAGCTTCCCGAAGTCGCTGACGATGTCGTACTTGCGGGCGAGATATCCGTCAACCCAGTCGGTGGAGATCGCGAGGATGAACAATCCGCCCGCGATCCAGCGAATGACCAGGTCGTCGAGACCGTAACTGCCGCCCATCAGGAGCAGTACGAAGAAGACGACTGCCAGCGGGATGCGGGCGATCGTGATCGCGTTCGGCAATTGCCGCGGAATCATCATCAGTCGCGTCCCGTCAATCCCCAGGCGTCTTCATCGCCGTCATCTTCGTTTACGACCGGTAGTCCTTCGAACTGCGCCTCAATCGGATCGTACGCCGGAGCGACCGGAGCGGCCGGAGCGACCGGAGCGGCCGGCATCGCCGGCGCAGCCTGCGCCGCAGGCGGGGCATTGGAGGCGGCGGGTCCATCCTCGCCGCGCAACTGCGCCATGACAGCAGACAGCTGTTCGGGCGCCACCAGCACATCACGCGCCTTTGATCCTTCAGACGGGCCGACGATCTCGCGAGACTCCAACAGATCCATCAGACGCCCGGCCTTCGCGAAACCGACGCGCAGCTTGCGCTGCAGCATCGATGTCGAACCGAACTGCGACGAGACGATGAGCTCAGCCGCGGCAAGGAGAACCTCGAGGTCATCGCCGATGTCCTCATCAACTTCCTTCTTCTTGGTCGGTTCGAGCGCTTCCTGCACGTCCGGACGATACTCCGGCCGCGCCTGCGCCGTGACGTGCTTGACGACCGCGTCAATTTCGCTTTCCTCGACCCAGGCACCCTGGAGGCGGAAAGGCTTGGAGGAGCCCATCGGTGAGAACAGGGCGTCACCCTGGCCGATCAGCTTGTCAGCGCCAGGCGAGTCAAGAATCACTCGGCTGTCGGTGACGCTGGTCACGGCGAACGCGAGTCGCGACGGCACGTTGGCCTTGATGAGCCCGGTGACGACATCGACGCTCGGTCGCTGCGTGGCAAGCACCAGGTGGATACCGGAGGCACGAGCAAGCTGCGTAATGCGAACGATCGAGTCCTCTACGTCACGCGGGGCGACCATCATGAGGTCGGCGAGCTCATCGACGACGACAAGTAGATAGGGGTACGGCTTGAGCACCCGCTCACTGCCCACCGGAAGCACAATCTCACCGGCGCGAACAGCCTTGTTGAAGTCGTCGATGTGGCGGAAGCCGAACGACGCAAGGTCGTCGTACCGCATGTCCATCTCTTTCACGACCCATTGCAGGGCTTCCGCAGCCTTCTTCGGGTTCGTGATGATGGGTGTGATCAGGTGCGGGACACCTGCGTAGCTGGTGAGCTCCACCCGCTTCGGGTCGATGAGCACCATGCGCACGTCCGTGGGACGGGCACGCATCAGAATGCTCGTGATCATTGAGTTGACGAAGCTGGACTTACCAGATCCAGTAGAACCAGCAACGAGAAGGTGGGGCATCTTGGCGAGGTTGGCGACGACGAAGTTGCCCCCGACATCCTTGCCGACGCCGACCGTCATCGGGTGTGCACTCTTAATGGCTGCCTGTGAGCGGATGACATCGCCCAAGGCAACCGTCTCGCGGTCGGTGTTCGGAATCTCGATACCGATGGCGCTCTTGCCAGGGATCGGCGAAAGGATGCGCACGTCATTCGATGCGACGGCGTACGAGATGTTGGCGCTCAGCTGCGTGATCTTTTCGACCTTGACGCCGTGACCGACTTCCACCTCGTACTGCGTCACCGTCGGGCCTCGGGAGAAGCCAGTCACCTTCGCGTCGATCTTGAACTGCGACAGCACGCTGGTGATCTGCTCGACGATCTTGTCGTTCGCCTCGGAGCGGGCCACTGACGGCGGCCCGGCGCTGAGGATACCCGGCGACGGCAGAATGTACGGGGCGATGGGAGCCTGCAGCCCGTGGTCGCCTGGGCCCTCCGTGCCGAAGCCAGAGAGTCCAGGGAGGTCGGGCTGCTCACCGGTGTCACCGAAATCGTCGAGCAGGGCAGTGCTCCCCTGCTCGCCGAGACCGGCCGTGACGCCCCGAACATCAGTCAGAATCTCAGTCGCGGCATCCGATGCGTCCGCGACGATGACTGATTGATCGTAGGCAGTCTTGTCCACCGGCTTGGTCGCTGCCGGAAGGTTTTCAATCGGCATGTTGTCTGTCGGCAGCAGAAATTCGGTGAGGTCCTGCGAGCTCAGACCCTCGTCGGGGTCTTCCTCACGGCCAGTCTTGTTTCGTCGCCACCAGGGCAGCGAGTCATCCGTCTCATTGCTGGAAGCTTCTTCAACGACCTTCTCGGGCTGGGGCTCGGTGCGCTCGGCTCCGAACATCCAGGCGTACAGGTCGCCCAGACGAGCACCGATGCGGTTCGGTGGAGTCTTCGTGATGATCAGAATGCTGAGCGCAGCTAGCAGCGCCAGGACGATGTAGGCAACGATCTCGGTGAGGTAGGACAGCGGTTCACCCAGCATCCAGCCGAACAGACCACCCGCCGCGCTGAGCGCAGGCATGCCATCTTTCGGCTCAGGACGCCCGCCTGCGACATGGCAGATGCCGGCGATGGCGAGCACGAACAACCCGAACCCAATTCCGATCCGACCGTTGTCGTGCACGGACGACGGATGCCGGAACAACCAGCCCGCAAGCACAAGCAGCAGCACGGGCATCAGGAATGCCGTGCGCCCAATCAATAGGCCGACCGAGTAGGCACTGATGTTCTGCGCGATCTCGTTGCCGATGAAGAACCATTCATTGACCGCCCCAGCGATCGCGAACAGAACGAGGAGGAACGGGAAGCCGTCGCGGCGATCGTCCTTCTCCAGCGATTCGGGCCCGAACGCGCGAAATAGTCCGCCGACGCCGTGCGCCATGCCGACCCATGCCCGTACGGCCAATGCCGGCCTCTCGGCCTCGTCGACGTACTTCTTCGGGGCCGCCGGTGCCTTGGCACGCGTCGGAGTTTTCTCGGACGCGCGCGCCGGAGCTTTCTCGGACGCGCGCGTCGGTGTCTTCTCGGACGCGCGCGAGGTCTTCGGGGTACTCCTGGGCATACGAGAAGACTACGTTCGGGCACCGACACTGCCGCGTAATGACGCGGCTTTCTGCCGAATCGGCTACGCCTCGATGACCAGCGGAACGATCATCGGACGACGCCGCAGCTTCTGATTCACCCAGCGGCCGATCGTACGACGAACGATCTGTGAGAGCGCGTGCGTGTCGCGGACGCCGTTGCCGGATGCCTCTTTGAGTGCTGCGGCGATCTTGGGCAGCACATCGTCGAACACCGAGTCGTCCTCGGCCACGCCGCGCGCCTGGATCTCCGGACCCCTGATGATGCGGCCGGTAGAGGCGTCCACCACGACGATCACGGAAATGAAGCCCTCTTCGCCGAGGATCCGGCGATCCTTTAGGTCAGCGTCAGTAATCTCGCCCACGGTCGAACCGTCGACGTAGACGAAGCCGATGTCGAGCTGGCCAGCGACCTGAGCTACGCCGTCCTTGAGGTCGATGATCGTGCCATTGGAGGCGATGATCGTGTTCTCGGCCGGGACACCGGTCTCCTGCGCAAGCCTCGCGTTGGCGATGAGGTGCCGATACTCGCCGTGCACCGGGAGAACGTTCTTGGGCTTGAGGATGTTGTAGCAATACAGCAGCTCGCCCGCGGTGGCGTGACCGGAGACGTGCACCTTGGCGTTCGCCTTGTGCACGACATTCGCACCCAGCTTGGTGAGCCCGTCGATGACGCGGTAGATGGCGGTCTCGTTGCCCGGGATGAGGCTCGACGCGAGGATGACGGTGTCGCCCTCACCAACCTCGATCGCGTGGTCGAGGTTCGCCATCCGGCTGAGGACAGCCATCGGCTCGCCCTGTGACCCCGTCGACATGTAGACGATCTTGTCGTCCGGCAGATCGCGCGCTTTCTTGTAGTCGATGAGGACGTTCTCGGGCACCTTGAGATATCCGAGGTCTTCGGCGATCGTCATGTTGCGCACCATGCTGCGGCCGAGCAGCGCGACCCGGCGTCCGTTGGCATGCGCGGCATCCAGCACCTGCTGAACGCGGTGCACGTGGCTGGAGAAGCTGGCGACGATCACGCGGCGTGGCGCCTTGGCGATGACCTGATCGAGGACTGGTCCGATGGAGCGTTCCGTCGGAGTGAACCCAGGAACATCGGCGTTGGTCGAGTCCACCAGGAAGAGGTCGATGCCCTCCTCCCCCAGACGCGAGAAGGCGCGGAGGTCGGTGAGACGGCCGTCGAGCGGCAGCTGGTCCATCTTGAAGTCGCCGGTGGCCAGCACGAGACCCGCGGGAGTGCGGATGGCGACGGCGAGAGCATCCGGAATCGAGTGGTTGACCGCAACGAACTCAAGATCGAACGGGCCGACCTTTTCGTTCTGGCCCTCCGTCACCGTAAGAGTGAAAGCCTTGATTCGGTGTTCCTTCAGCTTCGCCTCGATGAAGGCGAGGGTGAGTCCGGAGCCGATCAGTGGAATATCGTTCTTCAGCCGAAGCAGGTACGGCACTGCGCCAATGTGGTCTTCGTGTCCATGTGTGAGGACGACGCCGACGATGTCGTCCAAACGATCACGAATCGGGTCGAAGTCGGGCAGGATCAGATCGACTCCTGGCTGGTGCTCCTCAGGGAAGAGCACACCGCAGTCGACGATGAGAAGCTTGCCGCCGTACTCGAACACGGTCATGTTGCGACCGATCTCACCGAGACCGCCAAGCGGGATGACGCGAAGGGTCCCGTCTGCGAGGGGTGCTGGATCAGCTAGCGGGATTGACATATTGTCTCCTCAGTCGGACAGTTCTGGTGTCCGTTTATTCTTTTGACGCGTTCAGCGCACGCGTTGGGCGCACTCGTTTTGGACGCTTCTCAGCGCGTTGTGCCGTGCACCTTGGGCAGGGCACCGCCGGCGGCCGCATTGCGGTCTGGACGGAAGTTTGAGAAATCGGCGCCGGGCACGTCGGTGACGAGCGAGAGCTCGTCTTCGATGAGCGCGGCTTCCCATTCCTCCGGTCCCACCAGCGGCAGGCGCACACGTGGACTGGAGATACGGCCGAGGCCATGCAGGATGTACTTCGCCGACACAGTGCCGGGTACGTGAGTCATCGTGGCTCGCACCAGCGGCTCAAGGCGCTTGTGCTCGGCGGTCGCCGTGGCGAGATCGCCGCGGTTCACCGCATCCACAATCGTGCGGTACGGGGTTGCGGTGATGTTCGCCGTGACGCCGATCAGACCGGTCGCCCCGATCGCCAGCTGCGACAGCGCATTCGCGTCGTCGCCGGAGAAGTACATCAGGTCGGTCTGGTTCAGCACGCGACTGACCTCGCTGAAGTCACCCTTGGCGTCTTTCACCGCAAGGATGTTGGGGTGCTTGGCCAGGCGCAGGATCGTTTCGTAGTTGATCGGCACGCCGGTGCGGCCGGGGATGTCGTAGAGGATCACGGGCAGGTCGGTAGCGTCCGCAACCAGGCGGAAGTGGGTGAGAATTCCGGCCTGAGTGGGCTTGTTGTAATACGGCGTGACGATCATGATGCCGTCGGCGCCGGCCTTCTCACTGGCCTTGTACAACTCGATCGCATGCGCGGTCTCGTTGGAGCCGCCGCCGGTGATGATCTTGGCGCGGCCCGCAGATACGGACTTGCCTACCTCGACGAGTTTGAGCTTCTCGGCATCCGTCAGGGTCGAGGTCTCGCCTGTCGTTCCCGTCACAACGATTCCGTCTGCACCAGCGGTGATGACGTCATCCATGTGCTTCTCGACGGCGGGCCAATCGACTTCACCGTCGGCCGTCATTGGAGTGACGAGCGCGACGAGAACCTGTCCGAAAGGATTGCTCGAGTGCGTCATAGTCCCAGCGTATAGGTTCGAGGCCCAGACGCATCGCGCCGGATAGGCTCACGGACATGACGTGGCAGACCAATGACTCTCGACTCGTGTACGAGAACCCTTGGATCTCGGTGCGTGAGGATGCGGTGACGGGACCCGCCGGTGACGGCATCTACGGCGTGGTGACGATGGCGAATCCGGCCGTGTTCATCGTTGCCATCGACAAGCAGGAGCGTGTGTGTCTCATCACACTCGATCGCTACACGGTTGGACGCTCCATTGAGGTGCCGGCCGGAGGCACCGACGGTGAAGAGCCGTTGGTTGCCGCCCAGCGCGAACTACTCGAGGAGACCGGCCTTCGTGCCGATGAGTGGACCGCTATCGGCACCATGCACGCACTCAACGGCGTGACTGTGGCACCCGAGCACATCTTCCTTGCGCTCGACCTGCACCCTGCTGACGGTGAGGCGCGCGAAGAGGAGGGCATAGAGGAGGTCGCGTGGATCCCGTTCGAGGAGGTCCTGCGAATGGTCACGGACGGGCGAATCACAGATGGTGAGACCATCGCCGCTCTCGCCTATGCGGGCATCCATCTCGGCCGTTTCCGCTGACACGCGACCCGCCTCCGGTCAGACGCGCCCGCGACGGGCGGCGCCCGCGGTGAGCGACGCGGGCAGCACCTTCGTGAGCGCCACAACGAGCTTGTAGCGCAACGATGGGACCGACACCGCGTTGCCGCGCGCAGCGTCGCGGAGGCCTTCGCTTACGACGTCCTTCGCGTGCAGCCATCCGAACGAGGGGATCCCCTCGCGCCCAGGAGCCAGGCCCATCCGCTCATGGAAACGCGTGTGCGTGAATCCAGGGCAGAGTGCGGTGACGGTGACACCGTCACGTGCATACTCGGCGTTTGCCCAGCGGCTGAACCCGATGAGCCATTGCTTGCATGCGGAATAGGTCGAACGCGAGATGAATCCAGCGACGGAGGCGACGTTGATGATGCGTCCGCCGCGACCGCGCATCGCACCGAGCGCAGCATGTATGAGCCGCAGCGGAGTCTCGACGTGGAGGCGCAGGTGTCGCACCTCGGCTTCGACATCGTTGTCCGCGAAGTGCAGCGGGAGTCCGAAGCCGGCGTTGTTGACCAGCAGATCGATCGGGTTCTGCGACTGAGCGATCCGCGCCGCCACGCGAGCCACGTCATCATCGATCACCAGGTCAGCGACGAGCACCTCAACGGCCACTCCGTGACGCTCTCGCAATTGGTCGGCAAGATCCTCTAGCGTCGCGGCCGAGCGAGCCACCAGTACGAGGTCCGCACCGCGAGCAGCAAGCTGACCAGCGAACTCCGCGCCTAGACCGGCACTGGCGCCCGTGATGAGAGCGGTGGGCATCAGCGTTCGTATGCGAGGAAGCGGTAGCGGATGCCGGTGCGCGAGGTCTGCCACTCACCCTCGGAGGCCAGCCGCCAGCCGATCTTCGCTGGAGCGAAGGCGTCACCTTCAACCTCGAGGTCGATCTCCGTGATCTCGAGCCGATCGGCGCCCGCGATGACCTGCGCATAGATCTCCGCACCACCGATGATCCACACTCGCTCAAGCCCGCGCACAGCCTCGGCGACGTTTGCCGCCCGACGTGCACCGTCGGCAACCCAGTCTTGTTGACGTGTGACCACGATGTTCTCGCGCCCTACCAGCGGTCGGAAGCGCTCCGGGAGCGAGTCCCAGGTCTTGCGCCCCATGACGACCGGTGCGGTCAGCGTGACCTCCTTGAAGTGCGCCATATCCTCCGGCACATGCCACGGCATCCCGCCGTCGGCGCCGATGACACCGCCAGCAGCTTCAGCCCAGATCAGGCCGACCCAGGTCATACCGCCACCGCCGCCCGGATCGGAGGATGATGCTGATAGTCCTCGACGATGAAATCGGAGAAGTCGTAGTCAAACACCGACTCTGGCTTACGTGCGAAGCGGAGCGTCGGGTACGGATAGGCATCGCGCGTCAGCTGCTCGCTCACCTGCTCAAGGTGGTTGTCGTAGACGTGGCAGTCGCCGCCGGTCCATACGAAGTCACCAGGCTCAAGCCCCACCTGCTGCGCGATCATCATGGTCAGCAGCGCGTAGCTCGCGATGTTGAACGGCACGCCGAGGAACATGTCTGCACTGCGCTGATACAGCTGGCAGGAGAGCTTCCCGTCGGCGACGTAGAACTGGAACAGCGCGTGGCACGGCGCCAGCGCCATGTCGGGAATGTCAGCGGGGTTCCAGGCCGAAACGATCAGACGTCGAGAATCCGGCGTCGCTTTGATCTGCTCGATCACCTGAGACAGCTGGTCGATGTGGCCGCCGTCGGGGGTCGGCCAGGAGCGCCACTGCACGCCATACACCGGACCGAGATCGCCGTCGGCGTCCGCCCACTCATCCCAAATCGAGACGCCGTTGTCCTGCAGCCACTTCACGTTGGACTCGCCACGCAGGAACCACAGCAGCTCATAAGCGATCGACTTGAAGTGCACGCGTTTCGTCGTGATCAGCGGAAAGCCCTTCGACAGGTCGAAGCGGATCTGCCGGCCGAACACACTTGTGGTGCCGGTTCCGGTGCGGTCGTCTTTGTGCGTGCCGTGCTCCAGCACATCGCGGAGTAGATCTTCATACGGCGTGGGGACAGCTGCGCTCATGCCTGCCACGATACCTGGCCGAGGCACATCGCAGGCGGATGTGGAGCACTCTGTCGCGTCATCATCGGTCATATCGGCCTCCGTCACCGCGTGGCGACTTATCCTCAGGAGATGCCCATCTTCACCGCCCTCCTGATCGCTGGCGCTGTCCTCGCGCTCGCGGTGTTGGTGGGTCTCGTCCTGCGCGCACAAGATGGCCGCAGGCGCTCCGGCGGACATTTACGGGTCCGGTCCGAAGATCTTACCGATGCAATGCTGGCGCCGCGTGCGAGCCTGGTGCAATTCAGCACGGAGTTCTGCGCCCGCTGCCCTCAGGTGCGTCGCATGCTCACCGCGATCGCCGACGGCAAAGACGGCATCACCCATGTCGAGATCGATCTGACGGATCGCAACGATCTCGCCACCCGCTATCACGTGCTGCAGACTCCGACCACGTTCCTGGTCGATGCATCCGGCGCAGTACTTTCCCGTTGGGGTGGCGTGCCGGACCGTCGAGCGATCGAGGACGCGCTCTCAACCATCCCCGCCGTTTGGACACAGGAGCAGAGATGACCCATCCCACCGGAATCGACCCGAGGGGGCCCCGCTTCGCCGCCACGGTCACCTCTGTGCTGCTGCTCATCGCCCTCGTGCTCAGCCTGATCGGACTGTCGACAGCACGGGCCTCCGCTGGATGGTTCGCGATCATGCCGTCCAACGGATCCGCGTTCGCTCCCGGTGACACTTGGGCGATCCAGTCCGCAAGTGTGTTGCAGCGCATCCTCGACCCCGGCTTCCTGCTCCTCGTAGTCATCGCGTTGCTGTTTCTGTGGGGCGTCGTCTCACCGCGTACTGCCCCGTGGGGTGCGATCTTCCGCAGGTTCGTACGGCCGCGCCTCGCCGCCCCCACTGAATTGGAAGACCCCCGCCCACCGCGCTTCGCGCAGGGCGTCGGCCTCTTCGTTGTCCTCGTTGGCCTTGTGCTGCACCTGATCGGCGTGCCGTGGGCGCTTCCGATCGCCGCTGGCGCCGCCTTCATCGCCGCTTTCCTCAACGCGGCGTTCGCGTTCTGCCTCGGCTGCCAGATCTATCTGCTGCTACAGCGTGCCGGAGTCATCGGCAGGGCTGCTGCTGCCGCCTGAAGCACCGGTTCCCCGCATGCCCCGGGATGGATAGGCTGGCTCAACAACCCGCCACGACCCCCGGAGGAATCATGCCCGTCACCAGTGAAGCAACAACCACCTGGACCGGCTCTCTTGCCGAAGGATCAGGCACCGTCCAGTTCTCGTCTTCGAACCTTGGCACCTTCCCGATCAATTGGAAGGCCCGCAGCGAGGGATCTGACACCACGACCACGCCGGAAGAGCTCATCGCGGCTGCTCACGCCTCCTGCTTCAGCATGGCGCTCTCGCACGCGCTGAGCGAGAACGGCACCCCGCCGGATCGCGTGAACACCAGCGCGTCAGTCACCTTCAAGCCAGGCGTCGGCATTAGCGGCAGCCACCTCAATGTCAATGCCACCGTCCCCGGGCTCACGCAGGAGCAGTTCCAGGAGATCGCCGAGGGCGCGAAGATCGGTTGCCCGGTCTCTCAGGCCCTTGCTGGCATCACGATCACGCTTGAGGCGACGCTCGCCTAACCTCTCACCACCACTCGCGGTTAGTTTTTGGAGAGGGTGATCGCGGTTCGGATGCTGGCGCGCGCGTCCTTGCGGCGGCCCGCGGCATCCTGGACCACGCCCAGTCGATACATTGCGCGCCAGTCGGTTGATGCGGCATCAGCCTCAGCTGCGTAACGTTGAATGAGCGGCTCCGCGTCTGCCTTGGCGATGCGGCCACTGGCGCTCAGTTCGGTCTCAGCCTCCGGCATGCCGCCCTCGGCATTGAGCTTCGTACCGAGCTTCTCGGCCTGCACGCCGAACTGGATCTCGCGCACAAGAGCCCAGACTCCAATCAGCGGAAGCACGATCAGTGCGATCCCCATCGCGATGCCGACCGGGTCACCACTCGCGATGAACAGCACCGCCTTCTGTCCCATGAGCACGAAGTAGAGGATCAGGGCAGCCCCGATCAGCGCCACCCCGATGCGCGTCATCACGAGCGGGCCTGAATTCCGATGTCGATCATGTTCTCCAGCCCGACAACGACACCGCGTGCCTCTGCCGCAAACGGGACAGCGAGACGGATGCCGGGGGCATAAGCCTGCGCGGATTCCACCGTGTCGTGAGTGATCGTGAGTGATTCTCCCGGCCCGGAGAGGATGACATCCTGACGAGCGATCACACCAGGACGGCGCAGCGAGTGGATCGGCACGCTCGCCACCTGCTGCCCGCGCGCACGTTGGTCGACATGGGGCGCATTGACCGGCCCCTCATCCGCGCGAGCTGCGGCGATGAGCTCGGCCGTGCGCACAGCCGTGCCACTGGGCGAATCGATCTTGGTGTCACGGTGCGCCTCGATGATCTCCACGGAGGGGAAGAACGGAGCGGCAGCGGCTGCCAAAGCTGAGCCGAGTACCGACCCCAGCGAGAAGTTCGGAATGAAGACCACGCCGGTTCCGGCAGCTTCCACCAGCGGACGCACCAGCGCGATGCGCTCGGATGACCATCCGGAGGTGCCGACGAGCACGTTGATGCCGAGGTCAATAGAGGTACGAACGACCTCGACACTCACCTGCGGAGTCGATGCATCCACGACGAGGTCCGCGCCCTCGAGCTCGGCGAGATCACTCGAGGAGGAGAGCACTCGCGTCACCTCGAAGCCATCAAGGTCATTGATCACCTGCTTGATGATCGTCCCGAGCTTCCCCGTACTGCCGACAAGTGCCACCTGCTTGGTCATAGCTCCAGTCTATTTAGACCAGCACTGCGCCAGCGCCAGGCACACGGCAGGGACCGACACACGAGTAGCGTTGATTCATGCTCGAGTTCCACCCCGCATCACCCACCGCCGTCGAGGCTCACGCAATCCTCGTCGACTATTTCACTCTTCGCGCAGAAGAATTCCCCGGCGGCACGTACACACCAACCTTCCCGACGGAGTCGGCCTTCCAGCCTCCGGCCGGTGTGTTCCTCCTCGCCGGCCCATCAGGTGCACCGGTGGGATGCGGCGGCATCCGACGCCTCGACGACTCCCCCGCCGGCATCCGCTACGAGGTCAAGCACCTGTTCCTGCGTCCAGAGACGCGAGGCCAGGGTTGGGGTCGCGCGATCCTGGACGAGCTGGAGCGCCGCGCACGCGAGTGGGACGCTGCCGAGCTCGTGCTCGACACCCACCACACGCTCGAGGCCGCCGGCGCGCTGTATGTCCGCAACGGGTTCGAGCCGGTCGAGCGCTACAACGACAACCCGAACGCGACCCGCTGGTACCGCAAAGCTCTCTGAGAGTGTCGGCTCAAACCGGAATCGGATCTGGCAGACCGGTTCGCAATTCGACCGGCAGGTGCCCGAGATCGTTGTGATTGATCAGCGTCCAGGGTCGACCCTGTTTCTGCGCGATCACCGTCAATCCACAGTGGGCCTGGTTCAGCGTCATCCAACGCCATTCAGGGGCCCCGAGCACTTCACGCACGAACCATGAGATCACAAAGTTGTGTGTGATCAGTACCTCGTGCACATCGCCCTGCTTGCGGACGAGAAACTCGTTCACGGCATCTGCCATCTGAGCGTTGCCAGCCTCAATTTCCGCGTCAGTCACCGAGCCGAAGAATGGCTCGTAGGCTGACGGCGTCTCCTCCGTCATGCCCGTGGGCACGCAGTCGAACAGCAGCGCAGACGGCTCTGGGACAACGGACGGGAGCCGTTCAGCGATCGCTCGCGCGGTCTCTGTCGCCCGCAGCAGCGGCGAATGCCAGACCCGGTCGAGTGGAAGACCAGAGAGCCGGTCGGCGATCAATTCTGCCTGTCGCTGCCCCCGAGATGAGAGAGGTCCGTCGTCGATGCCGTACTCGGCATCCTGATGTTCGCCGTGTCTGACCAGATAAATGTAATGCGTCACAAACCACTCAATTCGTCGTCGGCTTTCGCCCAGGCGTCATTCCACCCTACCCGGAGCCCCCGACAGTCGGTGGGAGTGTCTCAGTTTCCGGCGCGCGTGAGTTCAGCGATCTGCCCACGAGAAAGGCTGATACCGGCGCCCTGCATCAGTTCCTCCACGTGTTGCGTCGCAAACGTGTTGACGATGGGAGCGGCGACGGTGCGTTGCGCGAGTAGCCACGCAATGGACACAGCCGCGACCGGAACTCCGAGTTCAGTGGCGACCAGATCGAGCGCACGAAGAATCCGGATGCCTCGGCGATTCAGGTGCCCGCGAAGCTGCTCACCGCGCACCCCCTGCGAGACCAGCGCCTTGCTGCGGTGACGACCAGAGAGAAATCCGTGTTCCAGCGCGTGTGACGGTGTGACCGCGAGGTTCTGAGCCCCGGCGACGAGCCTCAAATCACCTTCGAAGGCCTCACGCCGAATAAGGTTGTACGGCTCATCGAGAACCTCGATGCGTGGGTAACCGGCGGAGGCGAGGATGCGTGCCTCCACAAGCCGTTCCGGGGCAAAGCGGAAGGCACCTAACGCACCGATCTTGCCAGCATCCTTCAGCCATTCAGCGGTCGAAAGGGTGTCTTCGAGGTTCGTCGTCTTATCGAGCGTCGCGTCGAGGTAGAGCACATCGATACGCTCGACCCCCAGCCTGGTGAGGGAGCCTTCGACCGCACGCACCAGGTTGGTGGAGCCAAGCCCGGGGTTGTCAGCGTGAGCGCCGATGCGTACGCTCAGCACCGCCCGGTCGCGAAGACCACGGGATCGAAGCCACTGACCGATAATGTGCTCGCTACGGCCTCCGGAGAACCCGTCAGCGGTGTGAACTGCATTCCCACCGAACTCGATGTACCGGTCAAGGATCGCATGGCTGGTTTCGAGATCGACATTCCAGCCGAACTCGGCGGCTCCGAGCATGAGCGGGAAGGTCTCAATGCCGGTCTCGCCGATCGCCACGCGAATACTTTCGCCGATGCCGGGGCCAACGACAGGAATCGGAGCAGACGGATGCTCGAGCTGGCGTTCCTCAGCGCTCACTGGCTGAGCATCTGCCCCTGTGCCGAACAATCGCATCTCTCATCCACCTCCGCGCCTGTCTCCCCGTGGAGACCTGCGAGCTATGCATGCACCCCCCGGTGCGTAATTCGAGGGTAAGCGAGAACCGTGACCTAACCCGCCATTACAGGTAACAGCTGGCAAAGTTCTCATAACGTTTTGATCACTTCAGACACGAAGAAGGCCCGGTTTCCGCTCTCGAGGAGCAGAAGCCGGGCCGACGTCTACTACTTACGCCTCAGCGGACTCCGCCTCGGGCGCAGCTTCTGTTGCAGCAGCTCCGTCGACGACGGGCTCCAGCGACAGCTTGCCGCGGTCATCGATCTTCGTGATCTTGACGAGGATCTTCTGGCCGACGGAGAGAACGTCGTCGACGTTCTCCACACGCTTGCCACCGGCGAGCTTGCGCACCTCGGTGACGTGCAGCAGGCCATCCTTGCCAGGCAGCAGTGAAATGAACGCACCGAACGATGCGATCTTCACGACTGTGCCGAGGAACTGCTCGCCGATCTCAGGGTTGGTCGGGTTGGCGATCGCGTTGACCTGGGCGCGAGCGGCCTCGGCCGACGGACCGTCGACTGCACCGATGTACACGGTGCCGTCTTCCTCGATGGAGATCTGTGCGCCGGTCTCGTCCTGGATCGAGTTGATCGTCTTGCCCTTCGGGCCGATCAGCTCACCAATCTTGTCGACCGGGATCTGCACGCTGATGACGCGAGGCGCGGTCGGCGCCATCTCGTCAGGCGTGTCGATCGCAGCGTTCAAGACACCGAGAATCGTCAGACGTGCGTCGCGAGCCTGCGTCAGTGCGCCGGTGAGGACGTCAGACGGGAGGCCGTCGAGCTTCGTGTCGAGCTGGATCGCGGTGATGAACTCGCTGGTGCCTGCGACCTTGAAGTCCATGTCACCGAGAGCATCTTCTGCACCCAGGATGTCGGTGAGAGCGGCGTAACGCGTCTGACCGTCAACCTCGTCAGAGACAAGACCCATGGCGATACCGGCAACGGCTGCGCGCAGCGGCACACCCGCGTTCAGCAGCGACAGAGTCGATGCACAGACGGAACCCATCGACGTCGATCCGTTGGAGCTGAGAGCCTCAGACACCTGGCGGATCGCGTAGGGGAACTCCTCGCGGCTCGGCAGCACCGGCACGAGGGCGCGCTCGGCGAGGAAGCCGTGCCCGATCTCGCGACGCTTCGGCGAACCAACGCGGCCGGTCTCACCGGTCGAGTAGGGCGGGAAGTTGTAGTGGTGCATGTAGCGCTTGCTCGTGGTCGGAGACAGCGAATCGATCTGCTGCTCCATCTTGAGCATGTTCAGCGTGGTGACACCCATGATCTGGGTCTCGCCGCGCTGGAAGATCGCGGAACCGTGCACGCGCGGGATGACCTGTACCTCTGCATCCAGCGGGCGGATGTCAGCAAGGCCACGGCCGTCCATACGGACGCCCTCAGCCAGCACGCGGCCGCGAACGATCTTCTTCGTCAGCGACTTGTAGGCACCGGAGACCTCCCCAGCGGCGGATGCCGGCAGAGTGCCAGCCTCAACAGCGGCAGCGACCTCAGCCTTGACGCGGTCCTTGACCTGGTCATCGGCCGTCTGACGCTCGATCTTGTCGGCGATCAGGTAGACCTTCTCGAGGTCAGCCTGTGCGGAGGCAGCGATGAAGTCGTACGTAGCCTGCTCGTACGCCGGGAAGACCGGGTAGACGCCCGGAGCCTTCGAGGAATGCGAAGCCATCTCGGCCTGCGCCTCGACGAGCTGCTTGAGGAACGGCTTGGCGGCCTCGAGGCCACCGGCGACGACCTCTTCGTTCGGCTTTACTGCGCCGCCCTTGATGAGGTTCCAGCTGTTCTCGGTTGCCTCAGCTTCGACCATCATGATGGCTACGTCTTCGGTGCCGTCGGACTTCTTGACGACGCGACCGGCGACCATCAGGTCGAACACTGCTTCAGCGACCTGAGCCTGGTTCGGGAACGCGACCCACTGGTCAGCGTTCTCGCCCTGGCCGGGGATGAGTGCGAGGCGAACACCGGCGATGGGGCCAGAGAACGGCAGACCAGAGATCTGCGTCGATGCGGAAGCCGCGTTGATCGCAAGTGCGTCGTAGTACTCGCCGGGAGCGATCGACAGCACGGTGATGACAACCTGGACCTCGTTGCGAAGACCGTCAACGAACGACGGACGCAGTGGACGGTCGATCAGACGGCAGACCAGAATCGCCTCAGTCGAGGGACGACCCTCACGACGGAAGAACGAACCGGGGATCTTGCCTGCTGCGTAGGAACGCTCTTCAACGTCAACGGTCAGCGGGAAGAAGTCGAAGCCCTCGCGCGGGTGCTTGCCAGCGCTGGTGGCGGAGAGAATCATCGTCTCGCCGTCGAGGTATGCCGCAACTGAACCCTGTGCCTGCTGAGCAAGACGACCAGTTTCGAAGCGGATGGTGCGGGTGCCGAAGCGGCCGTTGTCAAGAACGGCCTCGGCGGCAGTGATTTCAGGACCTTCCAAGAGGTCTCTCCTTCTTTGTTTAGACTCGTCCATCCGTGTGACGGGCGAGATATTACGTAAGCGTGAACATTGAAGCACGCAAACTGCACACAGCAGTCCACCGTTTACCCTATCAGCGAGCGCCTGAATTCCTGTGATCATCTGGGATCGCGGCGTACGTTCACCGCCCGGCAGTATGCCGCTGCATGATCGATGCGCGGCCGATATAGACGTAGTCGTCATGCTTGGCGACCAGCCCGTCACCGGCTACACGTCCGCGCATGCGTCGCCACACCCACGGCAGCGCGTGCTGACGCCACCAGGCCGCTCGCGACGTCACATCCACATCGTGCAGCACCTGGTCGAGCGCCCCGAGCGTCTCAGCGTGCGGCACGCCAAGCAGCTCCCCCGCGCGGTACGCGAGGAAGCGATGACCTCGGCTGCTCAGATGCACGAGGTCCTCACCCCAGTTGGGCCTTGAGGGCAGCTCCGGATGCAGGTCGGTGTCAAGCAGGATCGCCCCATGCCGCTGTGCGATGCGTGCAAGCAGGCCGGCAAACTCTGCGAAGCGTGCGCTGAACAGGCGCGCGGCGCGGCGGTCAGGCAGGAAGGGTGTGACGAGCAACACGTCCGCACCATCTTCGCGAAGTATGCGAACCGCGACTTCAAGCTGTGCGGCGAGCCCTTCGACATTTACGTGCGACTTCACCAGGTCGTTGGCGCCGATCAGGATCGAGACCAGATCGGGTCGCAGCTCCCGTGCCCTGGTGAGCTGCTCTCCACACACATCACGAACCCGACGTGAGCGCACCGCGAGGTTAGCGAAATGGAGTCCGCCCCGAGCGGAAAGCAGCAGGGCGAGACGGTCGCCCCAGCCGCGCAGCGCACCATCGGGGGCCGGGTCACACAGTCCCTCTGTCAAGGAGTCGCCCAGTGCGACATAGCGCTGCCAACGACGCCCCACGCTCGGTGTCGACAATTCTGGCCGCCTCTGCCGAGGTGAGCGAAGCGAACGGTCCACACCGTGCAGTTCCCGCGCCTCATCGAAATGGCCGAGCAGCTGATCGCAGATCACCTGCCAGCTGCGTCCCTCGACAGCAGTACGGCCTGCGACGCCGAAGGCACGGCGCTTGCGCGCATCGCCGGCGAGGTCAGCAACCCGCATCCGAAGGTCGTCGAGGTCGCCGGGGCGGTACAACCATCCATCGATTCCCATCCGCACCAGATCGAGAGGTCCGCCGCGTCCGGTCGCGATCACCGGGACTCCACTGGCGTGGGCCTCCTGCAGCGTCTGCCCGAAGGTCTCGCTTTCGCCCGGATGCACAAAGATATCGATCGAGGCCATCGCCTGCGCAAGCGCATCACCGTCGAGGTGGCCAAGGAACACAGCATTCGGAAGCAGCGCCTGCAATCGAGCGCGCGACGGGCCCTCACCGATGATCACAAGCCGAACACCAGGGATCTGCTGCACGACGCGCAGATCCTCCACCTGCTTCTCTGCGGCAAGTCGTCCCACATAGCCGACGATCACCTCGCCGGCATCATCGCGCTGCCACCGCTCGTCACGACGCGAGGGGTGGAAGCGTTCCGCATCGACTCCCCGTCCCCAGCGGCGCAGGCGGTCGACGCCCAGCGCGGCGAGCTGGTGTTCGGATTCGGCGGAGGGCGCCAGAGTGAGCGTCGCCCGACGGTGCAGGCGGACGATGTGGTTCTGAGCGAATGCCGTGGTCGCCGCAACATGGTAGCGCTCGGTATAGGCGGCGATATCAGTCTGGTAGGCCGCGACCGCGGGGATGCCACGGTGCGATGCCGCCGACACGCCACGCCACCCCAGAGCGAACGGCGAGGCGAGGTGCAGGACATCCGGGCGGAAACGGTCGAGCGAGTTTGCAATGCGGCGGGTGGTCGCCGTTCCCACCCGAACATCGCGGTAACCAGGCAGGGGGACGCTCGTCACCGGCTCGACGTGGGCGCCGTGCATCGTTCGTGGAATACCTACGGCATCCGGAGCGATCACGTGCGCCTCGTGTCCGGCGCGCTCGAGGTGGCGCAGGATCTGCAGCACAGACCCCGTCACACCGTTCATGTGTGGCAGGAAGGATTCGGTCACGATTGCGACTCTCACGATGTCAGGATGCCGTGCAAAGTCGCCACTTCCGCGCACAGACGGGGGCTGGCATCGAGTGTTCACCTGTTGCATGGCTGTCCTTCACCAGCCGTCCCCAATTCGGTTTCCGTTCACCTCCGCCAGACACTCTGGCGGAGTGAATCTGGATGCACTCGCGGACGCGGCGAACGGTCCTTGGGCCCTGGGCGTGATGGCGTTGCTCGTACTCGGAGATGCCTTCTTAGTGGTGGTTCCAGGTGAGATCGCGGTGACGGCGCTCGGCGCTCTGTCGATATCCACGGGGAGTCCCCCACTATGGCTGGTGATCGTGTGCGCCGCGGCAGCCGCCACCATCGGAGACCTGCTCTGTTACAGCGTCGGCCGGTGGGTGGGTGTTGATCGTTGGCGGTGGATGCGCGCCGAGCGCGTGCAGCGCGCACAACACTGGGCGAGATGGCGTCTGGAATCAGGAACGGCCGTGGTGCTGTTCACTGCACGCTTCATCCCCTTTGCACGCCTCGCCATCAACCTCGTCGCCGGTGCAACCCGAATTCCGATCGGACGGTACGTAGGCCTCGTCGTCCTCGCCACCACAGGCTGGGCCACCTACCAGGTCGCGGTGGGCGCATTCTTCGCCGCGATCCTGCCAGGCGGCCCTATCGTCGCGATCCTCGTGTCGGTCGCCGTCGCGATGGCCATTGGCGCGCTCATCGATCTGCTCATCAGGCGACGGGCTGGCAGTCCCAATTCCTTCCCGGCCGAGCCCCCGTCAGAGTAGGCTGATCCCATGAGCACCGAAGAAGGCGCAGCCTCCTCCTCTGAGGACATGAAGCGCAAGTTTAAGGAAGCGCTCGAGAAGAAGAACGCACATCACCGCAGTGGTGAGACGCATCTGGATGGCGACTCCGCCGTCCATGCGGCAAACGCCCCGCAGACGCGGCGCGAGTTCCGACGCAAGAGCGGTTGACCGTCTGAGGGCCACCCCGATCGGGGTGGCCCTCATCTTTTTCCGTTCGCGATCTTCCGTTCGCGGGGTGTTATTGCTCAGCGTTGGGCGCGGGCGCGGGCACGTTGTTCTTTCGCCGCGAGTTCTGCGACGGCCGCTTCTTCCAGGCCCTGTGTGCCGACAGCGTCAGTCGCGGTGGACATCCCGTCGTGAGACGACCCCTCGAGCATCGACTCATCGAAGGGCCGCTCACCGCGGAGCACGCGTCGTGCCTGCTCCGGGTCGATCTCCTTGGTCCATGTACCGATGAGGAGGGTCGCCACTGCGTTTCCGGTGAAGTTCGTCAGCGCGCGACCCTCCGACATGAAGCGATCGATACCGACGATGACGCCGACGCCGTCGACGAGGTCAGGGCGATATGCCTGCAGGCCACCAGCGAGTGTGGCGAGCCCCGCGCCGGTCACCCCCGCTGCGCCCTTGCTCGCGATGATCATGAAGGCTAGTAGGCCGATCTGCTCGCTGATCGACATCGGCTGTCCCATCCCCGACGCGATGAACAGTGACGCCATCGTCAGGTAGATCGCCGTGCCATCGAGGTTGAACGAGTAGCCGGTCGGCACAGTGATCCCGACGACCGGTTTGGACACGCCGATGTGCTCCATCTTCGCGATGAGTCGGGGCAGAGCCGACTCGGAGGACGACGTGCCGACAATCAATAGATATTCACGTGCCAGGTACTTGATGAGCTGGAAGATGTTCAGCCGCGTGACGAGGTACAGCAGCGTACCGAGCACGCCGACGATGAACAGGATGCAAGTGATGTAGAAGGCGACCATCAGGAGTCCCAAGCTCCAGATCGCCGCGACACCGGTCTTTCCGACGACGGCGGCGATCGCACCGAATGCGCCGATCGGTGCCAGCCACAGGATCATGCCGAGGATGCGGAACACGAGCACCTGGAGGTGCTTCACGAAACCCATAATCGGTGCACCCTTCGTCCCCAGCCCCTGCACGGTGAACCCGACCAGCAGCGCGATGAAGAGCACCTGCAGCACGCTCTCGCCGGTGAACGCGGAGAAGAACGTGGTGGGGATGATCCCGAGAATAAACTCCTGAGTCGTCTTCGCTTCGGTGGCCGAAGCGTCATAGGATGCGCCGGCCATGTCGAGGCCGGATCCAGGATGGATGATGTTGCCGACGACAAGGCCGATCGCCAACGCGAAGGTCGACATCACCATGAAGTACGCCAGCGCGAGCCCGCCGATCTTCCCTACCGTCGCGGCCTTCGCAATGGACCCGACGCCCACCACGATCGTGCAGAAAATGATCGGGGCAATCATCATCTTGATCAGTGAGACGAATCCCTTGCCCAGTGGCTCAAGACTCTGGGCGAATTCCGGCCAGATCAGTCCGATCGCAGCGCCCAGCACGACGGCGATGAGAACCGAGACATAAAGCCAGGTGTGTTTGTCCCAGGCGCGCTTGCCCTTTCGCCAGTTGTAGCCGGGAAGTGTGAACCCCGTTGTGATAGCCATGTTGTTCCTCCGTGATCATGAACTGCGTCGTCGCATGACATCCGGCACGTCGCCGGTGAATGGGTATCACCCTCTCGGGGTTCTCAGATGCGCACCATTTGTGGTCGTATTGGTCGTGGACCGCGGAGCCGGTCAAGGATGCAGGAGGAGATCGCGATGACGCGTTCGGAGCGCAGCCGCAGTGCTGCATCGCACGTCTTCCTCGTGCTGCTCATCACTGCGGTCCTGGTAGGAGCCCTAGCCGCGATCATTCTCGCCTTCGAGAGCCAGCGCGCATCACGCGCCGAGGCTGAACAGCTCACCATCGCGCTGGCACAGTCGATCGCCGATTCTCCGAGCGTCATCGATGCTCTCGACGGAGATGACATCGACGGCGCATCCGCCGCACTTCAGCCCTATGCCATGGCCGTCGTGAAGCATTCCGCGCTGGACTTCATCACTGTGATGACTCCCACCGGAATGCGTGTGACACATCCCGACCCCACTCAGCTCGGCGCCCACTATCTGGGCACGATCCCGACCACCCCGGTCGCCCTCACCGAGGAGTTCACCGGCACCCTCGGAGCATCCATCCGAACGATCACCCCTGTTGTGAACGCAGACGATCAAAATGTCGGCTGGGTGGCGGCCGGTGTCACAGTCGAATCCATCGCAGAGTCGTTCTTTCGTCGGTTGCCGTCTGCAATCGTCATCTCAGTGCTCATCGTTGCGGCAGGCTCCCTCGGCGCCTTCCTCGCTCGCCGCTACACCCGCCGCATCGCTGGCGACCTGCCGGCAGGACGGGTACGCGACGCGGTGGCCTCCTACGAATCGGTTCGCACCCTCGGCGAGGCCCTGCGCGCGCAGACACACGAGCACGGGAACCGGATGCACACTGCCATCGCGCTGCTGGAACTCGGACGCACGAAGGAAGCCATCGACATCCTCGCCGAGACTTCACAGCAGAGCCAGTCGCTCGTGGATCAGGTTACTGCGCGACGAGACGGCGACCCAACCGTCGGGGCGCTGTTGCTGGGCAAGGCATCCCAGGCGAAGGAGCGCGGTGTCGACTGGACTGCGAGAATCGCCCCCGATGCGCCGCGCTCAGTGCTTGCTCCGGTCGACAGCGTCGCGGTGATCGGAAACCTGATCGACAATGCACTCGATGCGGCTGCCGGTGCGGACGAACGCTGGGTCCGGGTCACGGTCAGCGCCGCGCCGAACGGCTGGGTGGTGCTGGAGGTCACGGACAGCGGCCCCGGCATTCCCGATTCGCTGCGCGACCAGATCTTCCAGCACGGGTTCTCGACGAAGCCCACCAACGCCGACGGCAGGGGCGTCGGGCTCGCGCTCGTGCGCTCCATCGTCACCGGTGTCGGCGGCGCCGTGGTGATCGAAGCCAACCCGACGACATTCCGGGTGACATTGCCCGGAGCTCACAAGTCCCGTCCATTCGAGGAGATCACCCGACCATGATCCATACCCTCCTCGTCGATGACGATGCACTCACGCTCGAACTGCACCGCGACTACATCGAGCGGCTGGACGGCTATGACGTCGTCGGAGAGTGCTCCGGCGCCCGTGCCGCATTGCACGCACTTATCGAGGACCCACCTCAAGAGGGGATCGATCTGGTTCTGTTGGACATGACAATGCCTGATGGCTCAGGACTCGATGTCCTACGCCATCTGCGCGCACGCTCGGTCCCGGTCGACGTCATCGCCATCACCGGTGTCCGCGATGCCGAGACGGTGCGTCAGGTGGCCGCTCTGGGCGTCGTGCAGTACCTCGTGAAGCCGTTCACTTTCGCGACGTTCCGAGACCGCATGGACCAGCACCGCGCGTACCGTGAGCAAGCTGTCGCTGCTGCTGGACAAGCCAGCCAGGCCGAGATCGATGCACTTCTGGGCGCGTCACGCCCCACCGGAAGCATCAGAGTACCCAAGGGCCTCTCCGCGACCTCGCTCGCTCGTGTGACTTCGGCCGCGCGCACGGCGGGCGTTCTGTCGGCGAGCGAGGCCGCAGAGCAACTGGGGATGTCGCGTGTGGCGGCCCGCCGCTACCTCGAGCATCTCGCGGACGAGGGCAGGCTTGAGCGCGCCGCCCGGTACCGGGGCCGAGGTCGCCCAGAGACCGAGTACCGATGGCGCTGAGCAGCTCTACTCCCCCGCGAGCCCTCCGAGCAGGTGTCCGAATGAGCGCCCCTCACCGAGGTAGTTCGCCGGGTCGAACGGGTCGGCAGAGGTGACCGGTGCTTTGCGCGCGATGGCCTCGGCGAGTTCGCGCGTGCCCTTCTCGACGCGCTTCGCGAGCGGGGCGATCTGGTCACCGGAATCACCCCAGTCGCTCGACGCCGCAAACACGCCCGTCGATACCGGCTCGGCGTGCAGGTAGGCGAACAGCGGACGAATCGCGTAATCGATCGCCAGCGAGTGCCGCGGCGTGCCCGCGTTCGCACCGATCAATACCGGCTTGCCAGTGAGGGCATCCGGATCGAGCACGTCGATGAACGACTTGAACAGTCCGGAGTAGCTAGTCGAGAAGATCGGCGTCACCGCGATGAGCGCGTCCGCGGAGTACACCGAGTTGATGGCAGACTCCAGCGCGGCCGGCGCGAATCCGGTGAGCAGGTTATTGGTGATGTCGTGCGCAAAATCGCGAAGCTCGATGAAATCGACGGTGGCCTCGATGTCACGCTCTGCAAGCTGCTTCACTGACTCCGCGGCCAGACGATCTGCCAGCATCCGGGTGGATGAGGGATTGGAAAGTCCCGCCGAAATGACGGCGATACGACGTGCGCTCATGCTCATGCTTCCTTCCTGCCGAGACCGAATGCGGCACCAGCGGGGGCTGGGGTGTCCTGATAGGGAGAACCAGCGGTGAGGTTGTCGCCGCGGTTGGCGCCTGGGACCGCCTGCCGGGCGGGACCATCCCCGTAGACCGCCTTCACGCGGGCGGCGTGGGTCGGAGCATCCGGCACGCTCGCCGGACGGTTCTTCGCCAGTTCCTTGCGGAGAGCCGGCACCACTTCCCCACCGAGGATGTCGAGCTGCTCGAGCACGACCTTCAGCGGGAGCCCGGCGTGATCGATGAGGAACAGCTGACGCTGATAGTCGCCGAACGTGTCGCGCATCGCCGCGTAGCGATCGATGACCTGCTGCGGTGAGCCCACAGTGAGCGGCGTCATCTCGGTGAAGTCCTCCATGCTCGGGCCGTGACCGTAGACTGGTGCATTGTCGAAGTACGGACGGAACTCGTTCACGGCATCCTGCGACTTGGCGCGCATGAAGACCTGACCACCGATTCCGACGATCGCCTGCTCAGGCGTGCCGTGGCCGTAATGCGCGAAGCGCTGACGGTAGAGCTCGATGAGGCGCTGGTAGTGCTCCTTCGGCCAGAAGATATTGTTCGCGAAGAAGCCGTCGCCGTAATACGCGGCCTGCTCTGCGATCTCCGGGGTGCGGATGGAACCGTGCCAGACAAACGGGGCGACGCCGTCCAACGGACGAGGCGTAGAAGTGAAGCCCTGCAGCGGCGTGCGGAACTTGCCCTCCCAGTCGACGACGTCTTCGTCCCAGAGCTTGCGCAACAGAGCGTAGTTCTCGATTGCGAGGGGCAGGCCCTGGCGGATGTCCTTGCCGAACCACGGGTAGACCGGGCCGGTGTTGCCGCGGCCCAGCATGAGGTCAGTGCGACCGTCGGAGATGTGCTGCAGCATCGCGAAGTCCTCGGCGATTTTCACCGGGTCGTTCGTCGTGATCAACGTCGTCGACGTCGAGAGGATGATGCGCTCGGTCTGGGCAGCGATGGCAGCCAGCGTCGTCGTGGGCGATGAGGACCAGAACGGCGGGTTGTGGTGCTCACCGACGGCAAACACGTCGAGACCGACCTCTTCGGCGTGCTTCGCGATGGTGATCGCGTCCTTGATCTTCTGACCTTCGCTGGGAGTCTCGCCCGTCACGGGGTTCTGCGTGATGTCGCTGACAGTGAAGAGTCCGAACTGGATGCCTGAGGTGTCGGCTGGTTCGCTCATTATGTTCTCCATGATTCGAGGGGTGCTGATGGCATCCACTTCCATGCAAATGAATGTATATGAGATAACACCATCCACGCAACTTTATTCCCGACCGGTAGCCTCATTGAATGAGCAGTACCGCACAAACGCCGACCGGACCGATCACCGGGAGCGTTGCAAGGCCCCGGAGACGTGTGCCGTTCTGGGACAACGCTCGTTACGCCTGCATCGTGTTGGTTGTGCTAGGTCACGCAATCCAGCGCCTCACTTACGACTCCGACATCGCAATGGCGATGTATCTCGCGTTCTACGCCTTCCATATGCCGGCGTTCGCAATCATCGCCGGCTACTTCTCCAAGTCTGCGCCCCCGACGAGGAAACAGATGGCTCGCGTCATCACCGACATCCTGGTGCCGTATGTGATCTTCGAGCTGCTGTGGACGCTGACAAAATGGCTCGTCGAGGGGCAAGCGAATCCGAACCTCACAGAACCGTCCTGGACACTGTGGTTCCTGCTCGCCCTCGGAATCTTCCGGTTGGTGCTGCCATACCTTGCCCTGTTGCGCTGGCCGCTCCTGTGGAGCCTGTTGATCTCGATCGGCGCGGGCTACCTCACCAACGTCGACAGCACATTCTCTCTCTCGCGCACGCTCGGGTTCCTGCCGTTCTTCGTGCTCGGATGGTGGATGCGAGAGCACGATGTTGTGGACCGATTCCGCTTGATCGATTTCCGGCCATGGTGGCTGCGTTTGGTCGCCGTGCTGATCTTCGCAGTGGATGCCTTCGTGGCGTGGAACTGGGTTGAACTCTGGGCCAGCATCGACCTGGACAAGTGGTTCTTCTACGACGACACCTACGCAGACCTCGGCGGAGATGAGTGGTGGTCAGGCGGAATCCGTCTGCTTCTGATCGCCATCGGACTGCTGCTCAGCGCTGCCTTCTTCGTGCTGATTCCCCGTCGAACCACCTGGTGGACCAGGTTCGGGCAGTACACGATGTATGTGTATCTGCTGCATTCGTTCGTGCTCTACCCGTTCCGCGAGTCCGGCATCCTTCGCGACGCAGAGCCGACCTGGATCTGGCTGCCCACCGTGATCGTGCTCTCCATCGTGATCGCGCTGGTGCTGGCAACCAAGCCGGTCAGGTGGCTGTTCCGTCCGCTCGTCGAGCCGCGGGCCCGCTGGCTGTTCTCTGATGAACGACTCGGCATCGACACCTCACGACGCGAAGATCCGACGGGCTCGCGCCGCTCTCGCGACAGCTGATCAGGCTATTTTGATGCGACGCGCGCCGAGCACGATGTACCAGACGAGCGCTGCGAGCAGCAGTAGCTCGGCAGCAATGTAGCCGTAGTGCAGCCAGGACTCGCCCGGATCACCACCGGCGATGATGACGTCGCTGCGCGCGGCAAGTGTCGGCCTGATGACGAATGACTCGACCGCCATGATCACCCACATGGCAGCGATCAGCATCCAACCACTTCTTGTCTCGCGAGGTCGGGCCTGAGCGACCAATGTGAGTACAACGAGAATTATCCAACCGGCGACCGAGAGGGCGATGAATACGAGGCGACCTATGCCAAGGCCGAGGGCCGTAGTGATTCCCGGTGCATGGAACTTCAAGGGCGTCTCCATGAAGCTCAAGCCGATGATCAGACCGATCCAGACGGCAGGCAACACGAGACGTAGTGAGATCCATAGACGAGCCATGCATCCAGGCTATCGGCCGACGTTATCCGTAACACTCGCCCGTCGCAGCGCAGTGTCGGTTTAGCCTCAGGGTCATGGCTGATCTGAATCTCCCCGTCCTCGACCTGTCCGAACTCGACAGGGGCCCGGAGGCGGCCGCGCGTTTCCGGGACGAACTCGCCACGGCCGCACACGACGTCGGCTTCTTCTATCTCACCGGCACGGGAATCGCCCCCGAGCTGTTCCGCCGGCTGCACCGAACTGCCGTCGACTTCTTCAATCTCCCGGAGGACGAGAAGCTCGCGATCGAGAATGTGACGAGCCCGCACTTCCGCGGCTACACACGCGTCGGCGGAGAGCGCACGCAGGGCGAAGTCGACTGGCGTGAGCAGATCGACATCGGCCCGGAGCGAGAGCCGATCGAGGACGGCCCGGCGTTCAACCGACTCATCGGCCCGAACCTGTGGCCGGCCAATCAGCCGGAGTTGCGCGAGGTCGCCGAGGAATGGCGTGAGCACCTCACCGGGATCTCCCGCAAGCTGCTGCGCAGCTGGGCTCAGGCGCTCGGTGCAGAGCCAACCCACTTCGACGCCGATTTTGGCGACCCGGCCAGTCTGTTGAAGATCGTCCGCTACCCAGGAACCCACGAGCCCGAGCCCCAACAGGGTGTTGGAGCGCACAAGGACTCCGGCGTGCTGACGCTGCTCTGGGTGGAGCCGGGCAAGGGCGGCCTCCAGGTCGAGCGCGACGGCGACTGGGTCGACGCCCCTCCCGTCGATGATGCCTTCATCGTCAACATCGGTGAGATGCTCGAGTACGCCACCGGTGGTTATCTGAAAGCCACGAACCATCGTGTGATCTCATTGAAGGCTCCGGAGGACCGCATCTCAGCGCCGTTCTTCTTCAGCCCGGCGCTGGATGCGAAGCTGCCGCTGATCGAGCTGCCGGACGAGCTTAAATCCGAAGCGACCGGGGTGTCCGAAGACCCGAGCAACCCGATCCACAGCTTGTACGGGGAGAACGCTCTGAAGTCGCGTCTGCGCGCGCACCCCGATGTCGCCGCGATCCACCATGCGGATCTGGTGGGAACGGCTCAACCGCGCTGACCACCGAACTCGACGATCTCCTGAAGCGCCTGGAGGTGTGCGGCGAAGGCGCGCTCGCCTTTCGCCGTCGAGCGCACCCATGTCCGAGGGCGACTTCCGACATCGCCCCTCCGCGTCGCGACGTAGCCAGCGACATTCAGATGCGAGATCGACTTGCTGAGCGCCGAGTCCCCCACCTGAAGGATGTCGGAAACGGTACCGAAATCGAGTTCGTTCCCGTCGAGAAGTGCAGCCATCAGCGAGAAGCGGATAGGGCTGGCGAAGTTGTCGTCCAACCGCAGACGCGGGTGCTTCTCAGCCATCTCGACCGTCCAAGAATGCGCTGCCCACGAAAAGCAGCAGGATGGTCACGGCGCCGAAAGGTGCCAGTGCTGCGATGGATGCTGCAAGGCCAAGAAGTTGCGTGGCGATGAACGCGGCCACGGCCGCGCCGGCGAGAGCGAACACCAGCCATTGCGGCCACGCCCACACAGCGCCAAGGGCCGGGAGCCGTTCGCTGATCCGTCCGGCGACCCACCAGCCGAGATAGTAAATCATCACGGACATTGCGAAGAAGGGGGTCAGCACCGGACCACCGGCACCAAGAACCCAGATGCTCGCAGCCATGATCACACCTGCGACGATGGTCGCCCACCGCTCAGAAAGCGTCAGTCGCCTGCGTTTCACGCTGGTGTCGATAGGTGCAGACCGGCGGATGTCACGGAGAGCGGGGATCCCCATGATGAGGAGCGTGACGACTCCGGGGATGAGGCGCACGATCACGGGAACCTCCACGCCGATGGCGGAGACTACGAACCCACCGACCACAACGACGAGCAGCACCGCGACGAATCCGAGGTTCACCGACCTAGACTGCGCCAGCGGCGAGCCCAGCATTCCATGACTTTCGCGGTACTCGGTGCTGAACTGGATCCAGAGCATGAAGAGCGCCACAAGTACGATGAACGACAAGTTCACCTGCGTCACGCCGATCGCGAAGGCAGCGATCGTCACGTAGATCGACAGAACGATCGCGTTCACCAGCGACATCAGAGCGAGTGCCCGGCGATCGATGCGCTCTTCACGCCGTGAGCGCACCGGAAAGTCCGCGTTCGGTCAACGAGCGACCCGCCATACAACGACGAAGGCCGCCCCACACCTGGGACGGCCTTCGGAAGAAGTGCGATATTACGCTGGTGCGCTGCCTTAGCGGCGAAGTCCAAGCTTCTCGATCAGCGTGCGGTAACGCGCGATGTCGATGTCCTGGAGGTAGCCGAGCAGACGACGGCGCTGACCCACCATAAGGAACAGGCCACGACGCGAGTGGTGGTCGTGCTTGTGCTCCTTGAGGTGTTCGGTGAGGTCCTTGATGCGCTGCG
Organism: Microbacterium sp. Y355; assembly: GCF_059445345.1. Classification (NCBI taxonomy): domain Bacteria; kingdom Bacillati; phylum Actinomycetota; class Actinomycetes; order Micrococcales; family Microbacteriaceae; genus Microbacterium; species Microbacterium sp. Y355. Next base: position 901,403 of record NZ_JCAIUD010000001.1, read on the forward strand.
TCAGCATCGCGACCTGCACCTCGGGGGATCCGGTGTCACCGGGGTGCGTCGCGTACTCTTCCATGATCGCCTTCTTGGCGTCAGACTCGAGTGGCATAGATGGGATCCCCTTTCAGTTCGTTGCGCGGCGCCCAACACCTGATGCGTGGGCTCTCTTTATCCGCGGCCGATCAAACGGCAACCTGTACAGCTTACCAGCCCGCAGCACGCTCACGGACCGGCATCGACAGCCGAACAGATAGCCTCGTGACGTGCACAACGCCCTCATCGACCTGCGACCGTTTCGCGCGAGCAAGGCGTTCACGAGAATGTGGATCGGGTCGACCCTCTCCGGACTCGGAGGCCAGCTCACCCTCGTCACCGTCATGCTGCACGTATACGAGCTCACTGCCAGTACGTTCGCAGTCTCGATGGTCGCAGTGTCAGGACTCATCCCGATGATCCTGGCCGGGCTATACGGCGGGATGCTGGCCGACGCGTTCGATCGTCGCACAGTGGCACTTGTCGCCGCGGTCATCACATTCGCCTCCACTGTCGTGCTCGCCGCTCTCACCTGGGGCGAACTCGAGACCATCTGGTGGCTGTATGCGCTCAGCGCAGTCAACGCCGCGGGGAACTCCGTCGGGATGGCAACTCGCAGCGCGATCATCCCACGCCTGATTCCGCGCGAACTGCTGGCCGCAGCATCGGCTCTGAACGGCATCACGATCGGCGTGATGGTCATGGTCGGTCCCGCTCTGGCAGGAGTTCTCGTCGCAGCGACGGGCTATGGCTGGACCTATTCGATCGACGTCGTATTGATGCTGGCGATGTTCATGGGGCTCTGGACCCTGCCGCCGTTGCGCCCAGAAGGCACGATCGTGCGCCCTGGGCTGGAATCACTCGTCGATGGCTGGCGATTCCTCAAGCGCGCCCACAACATTCGGATGCAGTACATCCTCGACATCATCGCGATGACGTTCGGCAACCCGCTTGCGCTGTACCCCGCACTCGGCACGCTGTTACTGGGTGGCGGCGCCGTGACGACGGGAGCGCTGACGGCAGCGGTAGCGGCCGGAACATTCCTGTCGAGCCTGTTCTCCGGCCGAATCGTGCGCTATCGCTGGCACGGTCGAGGCATCCAGCGTGCTATACAGGCCTACGGGGCATCCATTCTTGTATTCGGCGCGGTCCTGTTGACCGGTGTGTGGATGCCGCCGGTCAGTGAAACTACGGCGAATCTCGGCCTCATCATCGCCGCGTGCATCGCACTCGCGGCATCCGGAGCATCTGACAACATCAGCTCGATCTATCGCAACACGATGATGCAGTCGTCTGTGCCCGACAGCATCCGCGGCAGGCTCCAAGGAATCTTCATCATCGTGGTCGCCGGCGGTCCGCGCATCGGCGCGCTCTACGCCGGAACACTCGCAACTCTCACCTCACTCTGGTTCCCGCCCCTCCTCGGCGGCTTCGTCGTGATCGTGATGGTGGCGATGCTCGTCCGGCTCACGCCTCGATTCCGCGACTACGACGCAGAGAACCCCGAGCCCTGACGGACCCGGGGTTCTCTGAGGAGTGTGATCAATCCTGCTGCAGAGCGCCCTGCAGGTCGAGGTTGATCGTGATGTCCTTGCCGACGAGCACGCCGCCGGTCTCGAGCGCAGCGTTCCAGGTGAGCCCGAACTCCTCACGGTTGATAGTGGTCGTCGCGGATGCACCGGCCTTGTAGTTGCCGTACGGGTCGGTGCCGAAGCCACCGAAGTCGAACTCGAAGCTGACCGGCTTGGTCGTGCCACGGATCGTGAGGTTGCCATCGATGAAGAAGTCGCCGTTGTCGACGCGCGCACCGGTGGAGACGAACTCCATGGTCGGGTAGGTCTCGACGTCGAAGAAGTCCGCTGAACGCAGGTGGCCGTCGCGACCCTCATCATTGGTGTCGATCGAGGTGACATCGACCAACGCATCAACCCGTGCGTCGAGTGGGTTCTCGGGAGCGACCAGCGTCGCGCTCTTCATACCAAAGGTGCCGCGCACCTTCGAGATCATCATGTGGCGGACACTGAAGGTGACCTCGCTGTGTGCGGGGTCAAGGATCCAGGTGCCTGCACGGTAGCCGGGGACGTCAATTGCAGTCATGGAGTTTCTCCTCAAAGATTGGGGCCGCTTGGCGGCGTTCACATAGACACAACTTACATGCGGCTGCATCTATTCCACGGAATGGCGAAAAAAGTGAAGGCCCCTGTCCCAGAGGGGACAGAGGCCTTCACTCAATGCGATCAGATCAGCCGACGGCGACCAGGTCGATGATGAAGATGAGGCTCTTCCCGGACAGGAAGTGGCCTGAACCGGCAGGACCGTATGCGAGGTGCGGCGGGATGACCAGTTCGCGACGACCACCGGTCTTCATGCCGGGGATGCCGTCCTGCCAGCCCTGGATCAGGCCGCGCAGCGGGAACTGGATCGTCTCGCCACGACCCCAGGAGGAGTCGAACTCTTCGCCAGAGTCGAACTCGACTCCGGCGTAGTGCACGGTCACGGTGTCGCCGGGCTTGGCTTCAGCACCGTCACCTTCGATGAGGTCTCGGATGACGAGCTCTGCGGGCGCGGGGCCGGTGGGGGCGTCGAACTCGGGCTTTGTGCGATCAGTCATGACTCCATCCAACCGGAGCGACGAGGCGCGGTCAATGCGAGGACACCAGCCCAGAGCGAACACTTCGGCGGGCATAGTGACGAGGCTATTGACATCATCCGCGGTCGGGTGCACCCTAGTGTCAGATCAACTCAGCGCCCGGGAGTCTCGCAGGCATCGCCGCAGCACCGGGCGCTGAGTCTTGCCATGGGCGTCGCGCTCAGTACGCCAGCAATGCCGCGCGCGTCGCGCGTGTGCGCGTCAACAGCGCGCGCTCATCCTCTGTCGCGAGAGGATCACGACCGGTGAGCGCGCGCTGGCGGACGGCAGCGAGAGCAGTCGCATCCTTGATGAACTGCTTCATCAGCGGGCGACGGTCACCACGCAGCGAAGCGGCCCAGTTGAGTCCGACCTTGCGTCCGGCTGGAGTCGCCAGCATCGTCACCTCCTCCGGAGTGAACCAGCCCGCCCCGGCATACTCACCGAGCCGCTCTCTGGTGACGCGCGCCTCCTCCTTGCGTAGCGCGACGATCACAAGGATGAAGCCGATGAACAGCGGCACCTGAAGGGTGACGTACAGCGCGAAGAAGTCGGCGAACATCGCCGAGGCGTTCCAGAGACCGTGCAGCAGCATGGCCCCGAGCAGTCCGAGTGCACCCGCGCCGAGCACTGCACCGGCAGAAGCGTGGCGGCGCACCGCGAGCCCCATCGCGAACCCGGTCAGGGCAGTGAACATGGCATGAGCGAAAGGTGAGAGCAATCCGCGCATCACGAACGTCGCAGTCAAGTTCACTCCACCTCCTTCGATCAGACTGATCGCGAAGTACTGGATGTTCTCAGTGAATGCGAAGCCACCACCGATCAATGCGCCGTAGACAATGCCGTCGACCGGCCCATCGAATGCCCGCTTGCCGATCACGAAAATGAGGAAGATCCCTAAGCCTTTGGCAAGCTCTTCCACGATCGGCGCTTGGATGACGGCGGCGAGCGACTCTGCTCGGAGGCCGATGAGCAAAGTGATTGCGAGGTCGACGAGCAGCGTGATGCCAACTGCGGCGATAGCTCCCCAGGCGATGGCGAACGCGATGAACAGCTTCGGTTCGGGCTCCCATCGATCGATGATGTACACACCGAGGAACACGATGGTCAACGGAATCAGCGCGAGGACGAGGCCGACTCCGGATGCGACGAACCCGAGAGCCCAGACGAAATAGCCGATCAGGATGACGAGCGCGAAGCCCAACACACCGAAAAGCCACACGGACACCGTGCGTCCCTGTTTCACGGGAACCGGCAGTGACGGCAGTGCAGGGCCCGATGCTGGCGCGACCGGAGCCGGCGGCGAGTAGCTCACGGGCTGCGCGAGTGCTGAAGCATATGTGTGTTGCTGAGCCGGCGGCGTGTACTGCGGCTGTGCCGGTCCTCCGAATGTCATAGCCAAAGCCTAGGGGTACTGTCCACACCAGTGGCAACGCGCGGCAGGTAGCGTAGACATCATGCGTTTCGCCCACCTGCGCCGGCCAGATAGCTCCGACGCCCAGCTCGCGGTCATCGAGGACTCCGAGGCCATCATGGTCGCTGATCTCCTCTCCCCCGCTCCCGCCACACTGCAAGAGCTCATCGAGGGCGGTGATGAGACACTCACTGCGCTACGGACAGCACTCGCCGACAGCACCGCAGCGCGGCATCCGCTCTCCGGTTTCGGCTTCGCCTCTGCCGTGTTGAACCCGCCGGTGATCCTTGCTGTCGGGTTGAACTATGCCGCCCATTCCAGTGAGCTCGGCCTGAAGACAGACACCGCCCCAACCGTGTTCACGCTCTGGCCGAACTCGCTCACGGGCCACGAGGCCACGACTGAGTGGCCCCGCAGCCTGAGCGAGTCCATCGACTACGAGGCCGAGCTCGGCGTGCTGATCGGGCAGCCGACGAAGAATGTTTCCACAGAGGAAGCCCTCGACCACGTCTGGGGCTACACGGTCGTCAACGACATCACCGCCCGCGACATCCAGTTCGCCGAGGCGCAGTGGTCGCGCTGCAAGTCCTTCGACGGCTTCACACCGACTGGACCGTTCGTAGTGACCGCAGACGAGATTCCGGACCCGCAGGACCTGCATATCTGGACCATCGTGGATGGCCACACCGTGCAGGATGCCTCGACCGAGCAGATGGTCAGGTCTGTTGCCAAGCTCATCGCCCATCTGTCGCAGTCGATCACGCTGCAGCCGGGAACACTGATCTCCACGGGGAGTCCAGGCGGCGCCGGTTACTCACGCAACCCACAGATCTTCCTGCGTGACCGTTCCACCGTCACAGTCGGTATCGACGGCATCGGGGAACTGACCACGCACTGTCGCATCCTCGACTGAAGCCAGCCGGCCCCGAGTGGAGTCAGCCGGGGCCGACCGAAGACAGGCAGCAGCCCCGGCTGAAAGCAGCCAGCGTCAGATCTGAATCAGATCGTCCGGCAAGATGATGGGGATGGCCGAGGTGACGGCCTCCAGCCCCGAAAGCCGTGCCGGCGACAGCTGCTTCGTGACTTCTTCACGAGACATCAGTTCGGCCTCCACGACGAGATCTGCGACGTTGCGGTTCGTCAGCAGCGCAGCCTTCGCGAGAGCCGCGGCCGCCGCATAGCCGATGAACGGCGTCAGCGCGGTGATGACGCCCACCGACGCGCCAACCATGGCACCGAGACGGTCTTCGTTTGCGGTAATGCCATCCACGCAATTGACGCGGAGGGTCCACATTGCCTGGCGCATCCACGTGATCGACTGGAAGATCGAGTGCGCGATCACCGGCTCGAAGGCGTTGAGCTGCAGCTGACCGGCCTCGACCGCCATGGTGACGGTCATATCTGCACCGACCACTGCAAAAGCCACCTGGTTCACTGCCTCGGGGATCACGGGGTTGACCTTGCCCGGCATGATGCTTGACCCAGCCTGCTTCGCCGGCAGATTGATCTCGCCGAGGCCCGCCTGCGGGCCGGACGACAACAGACGCAGGTCATTGCAGATCTTCGAAAGCTTGATGGCATTGCGCTTGAGCGTTGACGAGAACGACATGAAGGCACCGGTGTCGCTCGTCGATTCGACGAGATCTGTCGCAGTCTCCAGATCGAGCCCGGATATCTCGCGCAGGTGCTTCAACACGTATGGTGCATAACCTGCGTGGGTCGTGATCCCCGTGCCGATCGCGGTTGCGCCCATGTTTATCTCGAACATGAGTTTGGCATTCTCAGTAAGACGACTGTGATCCTCCCCCAGCGTCGTCGCGAAGCCGTGGAACTCCTGCCCGAGCGTCATCGGCACGGCATCCTGCAGCTGGGTGCGCCCCACCTTCAGGACATTGTGGAATTCACCTGCTTTACCGAGGAACGAGCGACGCAAGAGGTCGAGTTCATCCAGCAGCGAGCGCAGGTTCAGCGAGAGCCCGATCTTGATCGCTGTCGGGTAGACATCGTTCGTGGACTGGCTGCGATTGGTGTGGTCGATGGGGCTGAGAAACGCGTAATCGCCTTTCTCGCGACCAGCCATCTCGAGGGCAACATTGGTGATGACCTCGTTGGCATTCATGTTCGTCGAGGTTCCGGCACCACCCTGGATGACACCTACAGTGAACTGCTCGTGGAACTCGCCGTCGATGACGCGCTGCGCGGCGGCGTCGATGAGGTTCGCCCGCTCGGCATCCAGAACGCCGATCTCCTTGTTGGCCCTGGCGCTTGCCTGCTTGACCATTGCCAAGCCCCGGATCAGATCCGGATAGACCGAGATCGGTCGTTTCGCGATCGGGAAGTTCGCGACAGCGCGGGCGGTGTGGATGCCCCAATACGCCTCGGCGGGAATTTCCATGCTCCCGAGGGAATCGGTCTCGGTGCGAGTGGTGGTGGGCGCGGCAGAAGCCATGTCACATCCTTGTGGGTCGTGGCGGGTTTCGGGTGATAGTCCCAGTCTAGGCCTCGCGCACCCGCATACGGATTGTCGCCTCAGTGACCCACCACGATGAGGACGATACCGGCGACCACAGCCGCGGCACACACCGCGAAACACGCATAGGCACCGACAAGCGCGACGCGCTTCTGCCCGTCCGTCAGCGGATTCTTCCGCGCAGCCTTTGCCGCCTGCTTGGCGGCGCGATTGGCTTCTTTCTCGGAAATCACGGTGATCGCATCAGTGAACTCCGCAGGAGTCACGACCGGCGCATGGCCGGCGCGCACGAGGAGTCGCAGCCCGAGCGCGTAGAACGTGACGATGACAGTCGCGCCGATAAGCGCAGCGCCGAACACCTGCAGGAATGCGGCCCAGTCAATGACGACGCTCATTGTGCGCTCTCCTGCGTCTTGGAATCGGACTTGGCCTTCGCTTTCGCTGCGGCCTTAGCGTCTGCTTTGGATTTAACCTTCGCGTCTGTTTTCGCTTTGGCCTTTGCATCAGCCTTTGCCTTGGCGCGGACCCTGGCCTCAGTTTTGGCCTGCTCAATACGCTGCCGGCGACGCGTGGGAGGTGGTGTGTCCGGCAGCTCGATCGCGTGGCCGGACTCTGCGACATCGCTCATCGCATTCTCTGAAGTCACCGCGTCACGGCGGGAACGCAGGAAGACCCAGATGATCACAGCGACGGCGAGAACCGCGTCGATCGCGATGCCCCACCCGCCCAGCCATATCACCATCAGCGCTGCGAGTGCGCCGACGCCGCCCGCGGCCGGAAGGGTCAGAACCCAGCCGATTGCGATGCGGCCCGCAGTACCCCAGCGCACCGTTGCACCGCGACGTCCCAGACCGGAACCGATGACAGATCCGGAGGCGACCTGTGTCGTCGAGAGCGCGAAGCCCAGAGCACTGGATGCGAGGATCGTCGCCGCAGTAGAGCTCTCGGCCGCGAAGCCCTGCGCCGGCTTGACGTCGGTGAGTCCTTTGCCGAGCGTGCGGATGATCCGCCAGCCGCCGAGGTAGGTACCCAGAGCGATCGTGCAGGCACAGGCCACGATCACCCAGAACTCTGGTTCGTGGTGCTCACTCGACTGCCACCCAACGGTGATGAGCGCGAGCGTGATCACACCCATCGTCTTCTGAGCATCGTTGGTTCCGTGCGCGAGGGCGACGAGCGACGAAGTGAAGATTTGACCCCAGCGGAACCCGTCACGGCCGTCCGGCTTGTTGTCATACCGCCGGGTGATCGAGTAAGCGAGCTTCGTCACGGTCAGCGCGATGATTCCGGCAGTGAGCGGCGCGATGAGTGCAGGAAGAATGATCTTGGACAGGACCATACCGAAGTCGATGCCGCTGGCGCCGACGCCGATGAGTGTCGCTCCGATGAGACCGCCGAAGAGCGCGTGCGACGAACTCGACGGCAGGCCGAGAAGCCAGGTGAGCATGTTCCACGTGATCGCTCCGATGAGTCCCGCGAAGATCAGCGGCAGGAAGACATCAGCACCCATCTCGATGATGGCGTCTTCGCGGACGATGCCGCCGGAGACCGTCTTGGCAACCTCTGTCGACAGGAAGGCGCCGACAAGATTCAGCACGGCGGCGAGAAGGACTGCGGTCTTGGGCTTCAGAGCGCCGGTTGCAATGGGCGTCGCCATCGCATTCGCGGTGTCGTGAAACCCGTTGGTGAAGTCGAAGAACAGCGCCAGCACGATGACCAGCACGACAATGAGGGCTGCGGTTTCCACCATTCGCTTTCGGGTTGGTGTGAAGGAAGACAGATGCCGACGAAATCGGCGTGTTGAACGAAAAGTTCACCGTGGGTTTTACTTCCGTTAACCGGGCCCGATAAATCCTCGCACCCTCCTCGGCATCGGTCAACTTGACAGGGACTACCGTTGAACGGTGACCAATGCTCCCATCGCCGCTCGCCGCACCCACATCCGCACACATCACGCCGACACCTTCAACGATCCGTATGAATGGTTGCGCGATAAGGACTCAACCGAGGTCATCGCGCATCTCGAAGCGGAGAACGCGTACACCGAGGCTCAGACTGCGCATCTCGAGCAGCTCCGCGAGACGCTGTTCCAAGAGATCAAGGGCCGCGTACAGGAGACAGATCTGTCTGTGCCGACTCGCAAGGGTGACTGGTGGTATTACGGACGTACTGAGGAAGGTTCGCAGTACGGCATCCAGTGCCGCGCCGCCGCGGTCGCAGGCGACTGGACTCCCCCGGTACTCGCGCCAGGTGTGCCAGTGGCAGGCGAGGAGATCTTGCTGGACAGCAATGTCGAAGCAGAAGGTCACGAATTCTTCTCGCTCGGATCATTCAGCGTCTCAGATGATGCGACAAAGCTGCTCTGGTCGACCGATTTCGATGGCGATGAGCGGTATACGGTCCACGTGCGTGATCTCACCGAGGGCAGTCTGCTCGCCGACGAGATTCCCAACACCGGTGGTGCCTTCTTCACCCCGGATGGCTCCGGCATCGTCTACACCACGTTGGATGACTCCTGGCGCCCCGATACGCTGTGGCTCCACCGGCTGGGCGCACCGGTCGAGGAAGACGTGAAGCTGTTCCACGAGCCGGATGAGCGTTTCTGGCTCGGCGCTGGCATCAGCCACAGTCGGCGGTATCTGGTGATCGGCGTCGGATCGAGCATCACCAGCGAGGAGTATCTGGTCGATCTGCAAGGCGAGATCACCGCTGAGCCGCAGTTGCTATGGCCGCGCACCGAGGGTGTCGAGTACTCGATCGAGCATGCGATCGTTGATGGCGAAGACCGTATCTACATCCTGCACAATCAGGATGCCTTGGACTTCGAGCTCGTCTCCGTGGCGGCATCCGATCCGCGGGGCGCGCGCCACATCGTGGTCGCACATGAGCCAGGACGACGCCTGCTCGGAATGGAGGCATTCCGCGATTTCGCGACAGTGGAATATCGCCGCGACGGCCTGGAGCAGGTCGGCCTGCTCGACTACGCGACGGATGCCGTCGAGGAGCTGTCTTTCGACGAGCCGCTGTACTCGGCAGGAGTGGGCGGAAATCCCGAGTGGCACTCACCGTTCCTGCGCCTCGGTTACACCTCGTTCGTGACGCCGGGCACCGTGTATGACCTGGATCTCGCAACGCGCGAACTGGTGCTGCGCAAGCAGCAGCCGGTCCTCGGCGGTTATGACCCGGCCGATTACGACCAGGCCCGCGCCTGGGCGACCGCCCCAGATGGCACTCAGGTGCCGATCTCGATGGTCTGGAAGCGCTCGTTCGGTGAGCCAGGCTCAGAGCCGCGCCCCGTGCACCTGTACGGCTACGGATCGTACGAGCACTCCATCGACCCTGGTTTCTCGGTAGCGCGACTTTCGGAGCTCGACCGCGGCGTCATCTTCGCTGTCGCACACGTGCGCGGCGGCGGGGAGATGGGCCGCAAGTGGTACGAAGACGGGAAGATGCTGAACAAGCGCAATACGTTCACCGACTTCGTCGCATGCGCGGAGCACCTCATCAGTACCGGAGTGACAAGTCCTGAGCAGATGGTCGCCGAGGGCGGCAGCGCAGGCGGCCTGCTGATGGGCGCGGTCGCGAACCTCGCGCCTACCCGCTTCGCCGGCATCCTGGCATCCGTCCCCTTCGTTGACCCGCTGACTTCGATTCTCGATCCGTCGCTGCCACTCACGGTGATCGAGTGGGACGAGTGGGGCGACCCGCTGCACAACGCCGATGTGTACGAGTACATGAAGTCGTATACGCCGTACGAGAACGTCCAGGACGGCGCCGCCTACCCGCGCATCCTCGCCGTGACATCGCTGAATGACACCCGCGTGTTGTACGTCGAACCGGCGAAGTGGGTCGCGCGACTGCGCGAGGCCGGTGCATCCGACGTGCTTTTGAAGTGCGAGATGGTTGCGGGCCACGGCGGCGTCAGCGGCCGATACAACTCCTGGAAGGAGCGGGCGTTCGAGCTCGCGTGGATGCTCGACACCCTGGGGCTCGCCTGAGGCGCGCTTCGCCGTCCGAAATCAGGACGAAGTCCCCAGGTCAGGAGGATTCTGCAGCTCCCTCCTGATCTGAGGCAGATGTCCTGATCTGGGCCGCGGCATCCTATTCTGCACAATCACCGCAGGGCGGTACTTATCCCCGGTTCGTGGGTTCAGCCCTCCGCACCGCATGGCTGACGCTGCAGTGTGGACGCATGTTCCTCGAAGAATGGATGCGATCGCATGACGGCGTCGCGCACAGTTCCCAGATCTACGCCGCCGGGTTCAGCAAGCACGCGGTCGCCGCTTTAGTGAGAAGCGGGCGGATGCTGCGCGTACGACGATCGTGGCTGGTTCTTCGTGAATGCGATCCAGCGCGCCTCGCCGCGGCTCGCGTCGGAGGTCGTCTGACCTGCATCAGCGCTGCCCAGGCACTCGAACTTTGGGTCCCAGCCCATGTTGAAGCCACCCGGTCGACGCGTTGATAGGCGACCGTTTGATCGTCCAACTTGATGGGTTCGCTTTCCACAGAGATGCGGCCGACCGCCGCCGCGATATCGCCGCGGACGTCAGGCTCCGACTGCTCGGCTTCACTGTGCTTCGCTTCGACTACCAGCAGGTGCTGTTCCAGCCAGAGTTTGTACTGGAATCCGTCCGCACTGCGATGGCTCAGGGACTGCACCTGGCTGCCTAACGGCATCCGAAATCAGGATAAAGTCCCCGGATCAGGAGGGATCTGCCATTTTCTCCTGATCTGGGGCGGATGTCCTGATTTCGGCGCTACGGGCGCGCGATGCAACCCACGCAAGGGCAATCACCCAAACAGCGCGGCAGCCTCGTCATAGCGGTAGCGCGGCACCGTGTTGAGCTCGCCCAGCGCCTCTTCGAACGGCACCCGCACGATGTCGGTGCCCTTCAACGCAACCATCTGGCCCCACGCGCCTTCGACGATGGCGTCAGCCGCATGCAGTCCGAGTCGTGTCGCAAGAACGCGGTCGAAGCCCGACGGCGAGCCACCACGCTGGATGTGGCCAAGAATTGTCGCACGTGTCTCGATGCCAGTGATGCGCTCGATCTCGGGTGCGAGCAGATCGCCGATGCCACCGAGACGCGGACGGTTGAAGGCGTCCAGGCCCTTGTCGCTGAAGGCCTCGTCCATGCCCTTGATCTTGAAGCCCTCAGAGACCACGACGAGAGGCGCACGACCACGGTCATGAGCGCTGGCAACGAGCTCGGTGATCTCCTCGATCGACATCGGAACCTCAGGGATGCAGATGACGTGCGCGCCGGCAGCCATTCCCGCATGCAGAGCGATCCAGCCCACGTGGCGGCCCATGACCTCGGCGACCATGCAGCGCTGGTGCGAGTCACCGGTGGTGCGCAGTCGATCCATTGCATCCGTGGCAATGTTCACCGCGGTGTCGAACCCAAAGGAGTAGTCAGTCGCGCGCAGGTCGTTGTCGATCGTCTTCGGCACGCCGAGTACGTTCAGGCCGTCTTTAGCGAGCCGGTCGGCCGCGGCCAACGTTCCTTCGCCGCCGATCGCGACGATACCGTCGATCTTGTGGCCGAAGAGCGTCTTGGCGATGTTCTCGGCGCCGCCGCGATCGCCCTCATACGGGTTGGTGCGGCTGGTTCCAAGGATCGTGCCGCCGACCTTAGAGAGGCCCTTCACTTCGTGGCGGGTGAGGGGCATAAAGTCGCCCTCGACGATGCCGCGCCACCCGTCGCGGATGCCGACGAATTCGAGGTCGTACGCGGTGGTGCCCTTCAGCACGATGCCGCGGATGACCGCATTGAGCCCGGGGCAGTCGCCGCCGCTGGTGAGAATACCGATCTTCATGCTGATGCCTTCAGAGGTTTCGGGAGTGGGACGGGCGACGTTGCCTGCTCTCGACACTAGTGGGCATCAGCGCACCGCGCCATTCGGCAAGCGATGAGAACCGTCGATCTTGCGCAACGATTCGGCTCCGATTGCAGATCTTCTAGAAAACATGCAAAAAATCTCAAATCATTGCGCAAGAAGTGCGGTTTTTACGCCACTCAGCGTCCCTGTGTCACGCGCCGAGGGCTTGACGCAGCAGATGCATGAGCGCTGCCACCTGTACAGATTCACTCGGGGTTTCATCGAATGCCTCGCCATCCAGAGCACGAGCGGCAAGCCCCTGCTTCTGGTCGATGAGCTCAGCGATCTTCGTATCGATCGTGTGCGCAGCGATGATGCGCCAGGCAGTGACCGGCTCATCCTGGCCGATGCGGTGCACGCGGTCGATCGCCTGAGTCTGCTCGGCTGCAGTCCAGCTCAACTCTGCGAGTACGACGTTTGACGCCGCCTGCAGGTTGAGGCCGACGCCGGCAGCAGTGAGCGAACACACCGCGATGCCGACACTTTCATCGTCGTTGAAGTCGTCGATCGCCTGCTGTCGAGCGGGTGTCGTCTGGTCACCGCGGATCGAAACGTACCGGATGCCGGATGCCGCGAAGTGGGCCTCCGCCTGATCCATGACATCGATGTGTTTGGCGAAGAAGACGACCTTGCCCACCGACCGCTGCAGCTGCGCGGCGTAGTCCGCGGCGAGCTGAGCTTTGGCCTGGCCGATCTTGCGCACCATCGTGAAGACATTGTCTCCACCGGTGCCTGCTGCCTTCGACTCTTCCAGTTCGTTGTGCGCCACGAGACGGACGATATCTTCGTCGATCTCACCTGGCGCAAGACCGCGGTCGCCGCGGGCCTCGATGATGCGGCGATACTTGGCGGCCAGCCGCTCCCCCAACTCGCGTTCGGCCTGGCGGATGCCCCGACCGAATTCGTCATCTAGCTGCACAGGCAGATCGGCGATGAGCTTGTCTGGCAGGTCGGCGGCGACGTCCTTCTTCTTGCGCCGGACGATTCCCATAGAGATCACAGCATCGCGGGCCTCGGGATAGAACGCCTTGTCTGCGGGCGTGTGCCCGGTCGCATCCAGCTTCTCCATCAGCTCGGGCCCCGGTTTGTCACCAGTGGTCCAGCCCAGGAAGCGCCAGATCGCATCGAAGTCTTCGACATCGTTGATCAGCGGCGTGCCGGTGAGTGCCAACATCAGCGGATCACGCGTGTGTTCCCGCACGCGGGATGCCAGCGCCAGCACATTCTGCGAACGCTGCGAAGAGAGATTCTTGATGAAGTGCGCCTCATCGACAACCATGCCCTTCAGCCCGATCGAGCTGAGCCATGACAGGTGGCGGTCGAGAATCTCATAGTTCACGATGAACACGTCGGCGAACGCGTCGATGTCCGTTCCATCACCCTGGATAACTGTGGCGCGCCGCTGCGGCGTCCAGCGCTCGACTTCGCGCGCCCAGTTCATCTTGACGACGTTCGGAACTACGACGAGCAACGGGTACGCGTCCACGATGGATGCGGCGAGCACGGACTGAGCTGTCTTGCCAAGGCCTGGCTCATCTGCGAGCAGGAAGCTGCGGTGTCCGCCGCGCACAGCTTCAAGGAAGCGCGACTGATGCACCATAACCTCGAGGCCCTTGGGCGAGATGTGGTCATACTCCGGTACCGGGGGGAGATCCATGGATGCCGCTGATCCACCGGCTCCGGTCTCGAACGCCTTGTACAGCGGACCCATGAGTTCCCAGCCATCCAAACGGCGACGAGGTGTCGTCGTCGTTCGCGGCGTGAGGTCTGGAGCGAGGAACGGGTTGGCGAGCTGTCGCGATTCGACAGCAGCCGGAGTCACCTGTCGCTCTGCGAGTGCGGCGGGCACCACTGGTGCCTGCACCGGGGCCACATCGGTGATGATGAGCTCTTCCGGGGCGAGTTCAGCGCCGGATTCCAGCAGCCAATCACGGCGCATCCGCTTGGCGACGGGGCTGGTGGCCTGGTCTGCCTCGAGCAGCTGAATGAGCGAGGTATCGCGCGCGGCGGTCTTCGCGAGAATCGTCGCAACTCCGTCAAGCCGCTTGAGCAACTCGGCACGTGCGGCCGCGGTGAACGTGGCATCCGCCTTCACCCTGGCACGCTCTTCGCGCACCAGGAACGCGATCACCTGGAACTTGACGCGATTGGTGGGACCGAGCTTGCCACGCTGGGCCTTCGCCTCGATCTCGCGCACCTTGCGTGCGAGGATCGGGATCAGCGGGGCCTCGTCGTCGCGACGGGATGTCTTCTTGCGCCGTGTTGCGGCGGTTGCCGTAGTCGGCATGCTCCTCCTGAGCGTGAAATCGAATCACCATGAGAGGCGGTTCGTGCCGTACGAATAGTCCGCGTGTGGCGTGAGCCAGGACCGTGCGAACGCTGTCTGGTCTTCATCGGGGCACCGTTGAGGCGCGCACCAGAAGAAGATCTGATACTAGTTTAGGTCATACCCGCGAGAAAACGCCGAATCGCGGCATTCAGGCTCGCACTTCACCTGTTAGCAGTGCACGTGCAGCCACGACGTCGGCCGCCATCTGGTCCTTCAGCGCATCAATGCCATTGAAGGCGACCATGCCGCGCAGCCGCTCCGTGAATTCAACTGTGACGTCATGGCCGTACAGGTCGAGGGCATCCTCGTCGAGCACATGAGCCTCGACCTGTCGGATCAGCACGTCATCGAAGGTCGGGTTCGTACCGACCGACACGGCAGCGGGATGACGAACGCCGGTGTCGTGGTCGACCAGCCAGCCTGCGTAGACACCGTCGGCCGGAACGAGCGCATCGACGGTCTCGGAGAGGTTCGCCGTAGGGAAGCCGAGTTCCCGTCCGCGCTTGAGCCCGTGCACCACAACGCCTCGGACATCGACCGGACGTTCGAGAACTTCTCCCGCTGCCTTGACGTCGCCCTCGGCGAGCAACTCGCGAATCCAGCTGGAGGAGACTCGACGCTCAGAGTTTTCGAGATGGACGTCTTCGACCACATCGACCGTGAAGCCGTACTTCGGACCGAGTCGGCGAAGCAGATCCGGTGTTCCCGCTCCACGATGCCCGAACCGGAAATCACTGCCCACCAGCACAGTCGACACATGCAATGCGCCCACCAGGATGTCCGCCACGAAATCTTCCGCATCACGCGATGCGAGCTCCCGATCGAACGTGAGCAGCAGTGTGGCATCGAGTCCGAGTTCACCGAGCAGCTCAAGCTTGCGCTCTGTGGTCACCACGTTCTCCGGGCACAGCTCAGGACGCAGCAGAGCGAGCGGGTTGCGATCGAAAGTTACGGCGACAGCGCGCGCGCCAGACTCCGCAGCATCAGCCTTCAGCCTTTCGATGACTGCCCGATGCCCCGCGTGCACGCCGTCGAACTTGCCGATGGCGACGGCTGCGGGGCCGAAGTCGTCCGGCACTTCGCCGGGGCTGCGGAAGACGATCATGCGCTCGCCTCGACAGGCTTGTGGGTGCGCAGCCACCAGATCCCGAACAGCGGAAGAATCAGCGGAATGAACAGGTATCCGCGCCCGAACATCGACCAGACGGAATCGTGTTGGAAAAGTTCCGGCAGTGCAAGGCTCAGCGTTCCTACGACGAGCACGCCGACGAGCTCGAAGATGATCGCGATCCACGCGACCGTGTACCAACCTCGGCGGCCGGCGAACATGAGCCCGAGCGTCGCAACGATGTAGACGACCGCGGCGAGAGTCGAAAGCGAATACGCCAGCGGTGCCTCATCGAACTTGCGGACGATCTGAACGAAGCTTCGTCCAGTGGCAGCAAGTGCCATCACGGCATAGACGATGACGAGGACACGGCCGATGCCGGTCATCCGAGTGCGAGTTTCGGTGATGCTCATAGCATCCTCCATCCTAATCGCGCGCGGCGCAGTCCAGCGCCGCAGCTACACGACCTGAACCGTCCAGATGACGTCCATACGCCACACCATGATCGCGATCGCGAACGCTGCCACGCCCAGGATCACCGTGCTCCAGCGGGTACGATCCAGCAGCGCCCAGATCGCACCGCCGACCGGAATGAGAACGGCAGAGACGAGATAGACCCAGAATTCAAGGAGATCACCGGCAGGAGGGTTGCCGGTCAATGGCGCGACGATCGCAACGATGACCTGAACGATCAGCAGCACCTCGACTAACGCGAGGGCCCCGACGGTGAAGTCGCTCGGGCGGCGGCCGACAAGTCCCGCAATCACGCAGAACAGGCCCACAGCGACAGCCACGATGATCTGAATGATCGTGAACCACAGGATCATGATGCTTCCCTCGGCATGTTCATGGCGCTTTTCAGGTCGCGCCCTCGCTTCTCTACGATTCCCACGAGCGCCCCAGCCGGATCAATCGCGGCGGCAAGCGCACCGTCGAGCCTGGATGCCTGATCAGCAAGACGCTTCCCGTGCCCGAGATCGCGTGCTTCGTCGGCGGAAACTTCCAGCGGCTGCAGAATCTGCGCTGCGGCTGCGGCGGGCGTCAATGTCATTGCACCGGCGAGACCTTCCAGATCGACGGCCTCCGCGACGTCGAACGGGCCGATCCGCGTGCGGCGCAGGGCGGTGAGGTGTCCACCGACTCCGAGTGCCGCCCCCAGATCACGGGCGAGAGCGCGGATGTAGGTGCCGGATGAGCAGTCGACGACGACGTCAAGATCGAGGATGCCGTCGTTACCGCGCTGCTCCAGAACCTCGAACCGTGAGACAGTGACCTCGCGCGCCTTGAGTTCGACATGCTCGCCTGCGCGCACTCGGTCATAGGCGCGCCGCCCGTCGACCTTGATCGCCGAGACTGCACTGGGAACCTGCGAGATAGCACCGGTGAGCGCCGCGATACCGTCGGCGATCTGCGTGTCGGTCACTGCACTCACGGATGCGGCATCCGCTGTCTCTGTGACCTCTCCCTCGGCGTCATCCGTCGAGGTCGCCTGTCCGAGTCTGATCGTCGCGAAGTAGGTCTTGTCGGCACCGACGACATACGTGAGCAATCGAGTCGCGCCTTCGATGCCGATCACCAAAAGACCCGTGGCCATCGGGTCGAGCGTGCCTGCGTGCCCGACCTTGCGCGTCCCGAACGCTTTGCGGGTTCGAGCGACGACGTCGTGACTGGTCAGCCCACCGGGCTTGTCAACGAGAAGTATGCCTGGCGAGACCATCCCTCAAGCCTACCGAGAGTTGCTCGAGCCTCCTGGCCAGGTCAGCCGAAGATCTCATCCGAGACTGCTTGGGTGCCGGGCGTGCCTCATAAAATACTCCGCATAAGCTAACGGGGTGCGCACGACCTCGACATCTCCGCTGCAGCTGGCCCCGGTGCTTGCAGATTGGTACGGCTCCAACGCACGGGATCTGCCATGGCGACGGTCTGAGTTCCATGATCGTTTCGGCGCCTGGGGAACACTCGTCAGCGAGTTTATGCTGCAGCAGACTCCGGTGACCAGGGTGATCCCCCATCTCGAAGCGTGGCTAGAGCGCTGGCCGACGCCGCCCGCGATGGCGCAGGCGACACCGGCCCAGGTCGTACAGCAGTGGGAAAATCTGGGGTATCCGCGGCGCGCGCTCTGGCTGCACCGCTCCGCGATCGAGATCACCGAACGCCACGGCGGAAAGGTGCCGCGCGATGTCGACGCACTTCTCGCTCTGTCAGGAATCGGTGACTACACCGCACGAGCAGTGGCGGTCTTCTCCTTTGGCGATCGACACCCCGTCGTCGACACCAATACTCGGCGGGTGCTGGCCCGTGTGCTCGACGGCAAGTCTCAGCCTGGACCGGCTGCACGCCGCGACCTCGCAGTGATGGATGCAGTGCTCCCAACGCCCGAATCCGAATCCGCGGTTTTCAACGCCGCGATGATGGAGCTCGGGGCCACGGTGTGCACCGCCCGTGCGCCGAAGTGCGAGCAGTGTCCGATTGTCGCGCAGTGCCTGTGGGTGGCATCCGGACGCCCTGACACTGGGGACGACCGGCGTCGCCAGGCACGATACGAAGGATCAGATCGACAGGCACGCGGAGCAGTACTCAAGACGCTGCGCGCAGCGGACGACAGCACGGCCCCCTTCGATGCCGTTATTCACGACTGGGCGGATCCTGCACAGCGAGACCGTGCGATCGACTCGCTGATCGTGGACGGTCTCGTCGAGGCGGTCGAGGGCACGCTGCGACTGCCTCGCTGACTACGGCAGCGCAGGTTCAGACGTGCCGTCCCGTGCGATGCGCGAGCACCGTGAGCTCGACGCGCTTACGCACTCCGAGCTTGGCGAAGATACGACCTGTGTGCACCTCGATCGTGCGTACTGAGACATCGAGTTCGTCAGCGATCTCACGGTTCGAGGATCCTTCGACGACCCGCATAGCCACCTCGAGTTCTCTCTCGGTGAGTAACGGCGCCCAGACCATCCGACTGGCTTCGAGCGGGTCGACGTCGTGAATGATGGCAATGGGTACCGTGGCGATCTGGGCATTCGCCTCGATCTGCGTGTTCAACCGCCCTAATCGCTCTTCGACGGCGTCACGCCACGCAATAGCTCCGGCGTCTTCGAACAGACTCCGCGCTGCGCGGAGAAAGCGCCGACCGGCACGCGTATCCCCTCTGATGATGTTTGCTGAGCCGAGCATCGCTTCGACCCGTGCGCGAGCAAATGGCGATTGTAGCTGCCGCGCGGCGTCGGCGATGTCAGCGCACTCGCGCCGCCAGCTTGCCTCTGGCAACAAACGGATGCGTCGGCGCAATACCCTGGCTTCGCCCAACTCACACGGTTCCGCATACGCACGCGCAATCACCACAGGACCGATCTCGTCAAGGCCAGGAACCGCGATGGGATGCTGCGGTGCGCCACGGTCATGCCACAGAGTCGTCGCCATCGCAGCGCTCTCCGTGTTGCCTGCGAGATACGCCTCGAGTCCAGTATCGATGAGTCGATCGATACGATTTCCTCCCGGCAACGTCTGCACAAGCGACTGAGCGATTGGCCCCGCCGTGCCGAGCACGGCGATATCAAGACGCTGCGCAAGTGTCGCACCGAGTCCAGCGAATGGAAGCCCGACGGGCAGGTCCACTGAAGCGGCGAACAGCCGATCTCTAGCAGTCGCCACATCGCCACGCCAGAAGTGCAGCAGCACCTCCGTCACGGCAAGGTATGCGTCGATGACGGGGCTGTGCTCGAAACCGGCAATCAACGGATCGATCTCGCGGACCAGACCCGTCTGTGCCCTGCCGAGCAGTTGTAGCCCTCGGTCGATATCGCCGTCCAGTGCTGCACGTAGAGCACTGATCATTCCGCCTGAGAATGGGCCATCCGACGGCGAGCCCGGGTTCTCCGATTCTCCGGTGAGCGTCCAACACAGCGTGACGGCCGCGTCTCGGATCGTACCGTTCGCGCCCGCTCGCAGATCTGCTTCACGAAGCTCGCTGAGCCACGACCGCATCGCAGAGATGGTGCCTCGCTCCGCGCACAGCACGGCCGCAATGCCGGCCGTGCGCGCCCAGGCGCGCCAGTGCGCAATGTCTGAGACAGGCGGGCGGTGCTCAGTCGGGTCAAGAACCGGAACAACGCCGTGAAGACCCGTTTCGGCGATCAGCAGGCTCGCCAGGGCGTGCACTCGATGCTCTGGCGAGCCGCTAGGGAACAGACTGCCCAGCCAGTCGGCGGCATCCTCGATGCACCCCGCTCCGACAGCCGCGGCGCCGGCGATCAGCCTCGCCTCGTCGCGATGCTCATCGGTGGCGTGGTCGGCTGCTTCCGTAGCGACGACGAATGCCCAGTCCGGGTGCCCACTCTCGGAGAGGTCCCGCGCACACGCGATCAGATCAGGGACAAGCTGGGGTGTGCGCTCAACCGCACCGCGCGCTCTGTGCCACTGTGCAGGGATCTGCTCCCCCCGTGCGAGTCGCGCCGTCGCCAGTCGGCCGTGCGCCCTACCGCTGTCTGAGGCCGTAGCCGTATGACGTAGCCACACCGGCATCCGCGAATCGAGGAATGCGAAGCGTCCGCGCGCAACGCTCAGATGTGCACCGAGTTCACCCGTCATGACGTCTTCTGCGCTTCGCTCGGATGCGGCAAGCAACAGGTCGAGGTGGTCGTCAGTGCACAGCGCTGCGAGCAGAAGTACGAAGAACTCTTCCGGAGTCAGCAGAACCGAATCGAACCGCAACGAGATCGACGGAACGAGTGGGAGTGGTCGCGGAAGCATCCGGTGTCCACTGCGCTGTGCGGACGTCAGCGCAGCCGCGACCTCGCACACCGTCTGTGCGTCGCCGTTCAGCCGCCTACCGAGCTTCGCCACGACATGCGGTGCGGTGGCGATTCCACGCTCAAGCAGGCTGGCTGTGAGTTCGGCGACGAGCTCGCGTTCATCGACGGCGGTCGGCCGCAGGCGTATTGCGTCCTGCCCCGCAGTCGACACAAGCCCGCTCCCCTCTGAGCACCCGTGATCAGGTCAGTGCCAGCCTTGCCGACAGTGGGGATCAGGGTATCAGACAGCGAGAATTCGACTACTTTGTGTCGTCATCTTCGTCATCGGCGTGCGCGTAGGGATCAGCTTCACCCGCGTGCTCTGCACCGACGGCGAGCTTGGCCACTTCGGCATCGCGCTGTTGCGCCTGATGCAGCAACGCCGTGATGTTGCTCGCGTTGTCCGGGAGAGCATCCAGGATGAATTCGAGCGTAGGCACAAGGCGAGTGTTCAGGTGTCGCCCGACCTCACTGCGCAGCAGCCCGGTCGCAGAAGCGAGCGCAGCGCCACTGGAGATGCGTTCTTCCTCGGTACCGAGCACCGTATAGAACACCGACGCGTTCTGCAGATCACCCGTGACGCGGACGTCCGTGATCGTGACGAAGCCGAGTCGGGGATCCCGCAGACCTTTGTCGAGTCGCTCCGCAAGGATGACACGAATGCGGTCTGCCAGACGAGCCTGTCGTTCTCCAGCCATTTCCTTCTCCTCTGTGACGAATGAGGGGCGCCCGCGGGCGCCCCTCATAGATCGATCAGATCAGCCGCGAGGCTTCTCGATCAACTCTGTGGTCTCGATCTCGTCGCCGACCTGGATGTCGTTGAACTTGCCGAGTCCGATGCCGGCCTCGAAGTCCGTGCGGACCTCGGTGACGTCATCCTTGAAGCGGCGCAGCGACTCGATGGCCAGGCCATCTGCGACGACGACACCATCGCGAATGACACGAGCCTTGGCGTTTCGCGTGATCGTGCCCGAGCGGACGATAACACCCGCGATGTTGCCGATCTTCGAGGAGCGGAACACCTCGCGGATCTCGGCCACACCAGACTTGACCTCTTCGAACTCCGGCTTGAGCATGCCCTTGAGGGAGCCCTCGATCTCGTCGATCGCCGCGTAGATGACCGAGTAGAACCGGACATCCACACCCTCACGTGCCGAAGCCTCACGGGCCTTGGCGTCAGGGCGGACGTTGAATCCGACGATGATCGCGTTGTCGATCGTGGCCAGGTTCACATCCGACTCGGTGATCGCACCGACGCCGCGGTGAATGATGCGCAGCTGCACGGAGTCGTCGACCTCGATCTTGAGCAGCGACTCTTCCAGCGCCTCAACGGCACCGGAGACGTCACCCTTGATGATGAGGTTGAGCGTCTCGACCTTGCCCTCTTCGAGAGCACGGGTGAAGTCTTCGAGCGAGATGCGCTTGCGGGCCTTGGCCAGCAGAGCATTGCGCTGTACGGCTTCACGCTTCTCAGCGATCTGGCGGGCCATGCGGTCTTCCTCGGTGACGATGAAGACGTCGCCGGCGCGCGGCACAGAGTTCAGACCCTGCACCTGCACCGGACGAGACGGGTATGCCTCTTCGACAGCATCGCCGTTCTCATCGAGCATGGCGCGGACGCGGCCATAAGCCGTGCCTGCCACGATCGAGTCGCCGATGCGCAGCGTTCCGGACTGAATGAGCACCGTCGCGATCGAACCGCGGCCCTTGTCGAGCTTCGCCTCGATGGCGACACCACGGGCAGCCTTGTTCGGGTTGGCGGTCAAGTCGAGACCCGCGTCCGCTACGAGCAGCACAGCGTCCAAAAGCTCCTGGATGCCGGTGTTCGCACGTGCCGAGACATCGATGAACATGACGTCTCCGCCATACTCTTCTGCGACGAGACCGTATTCGGTGAGCTGCTGACGAACCTTGGCCGGGTTGGCATCGGGCTTGTCGACCTTGTTCACTGCGACGACGATCGGAACGCCGGCCGCCTGCGCGTGGTTCAACGCCTCAACCGTCTGCGGCATGATGCCGTCATCGGCTGCGACCACCAGGATCGCAAGGTCGGTGACCTGTGCACCACGGGCACGCATGGCGGTGAACGCCTCGTGACCCGGTGTGTCGATGAAGGTGATGGCGCGCTCGTTGCCCTCGTGCTCGGTCCAGACCTGGTAGGCACCGATGTGCTGGGTGATGCCTCCGGCTTCACCGTCGATGACGTTGGTCTTGCGGATCGCGTCGAGGAGGCGCGTCTTACCGTGGTCGACGTGACCCATGACGGTGACGACCGGCGGACGAATCTCAAGATCGTCGTCGCTTTCCTCGCCCAGTTCGCGATCGAGGTCAAGACCGAAGCCCTCGAGGAGCTCCTTGTCCTCATCCTCTGGCGAAACCATCTGGATTTTGTAGCCCAGCTCGACACCGAGAACCTCGAAGGTCGCTTCATCCAGCGACTCGGTGGCCGTTGCCATCTCGCCGAGGTTGAAGAGAATCGTGACCAGGGTGCCCGGCTGCACTGTATAGCCGGTCAGCGTCTCGATCTTGTCCGCGAAGTCGGCGATCGATGCGCCGCGACGCATCCGGATGATCTCTCCGTTACCGCGGGTGACATTGACGCCACCAACGATCGGAGCCGACCGCATTTCAAATTCCTGCCGCTTCGCCCTACGCGACTTGCGCTGCTTGGACTTGCCGCCACCCTTACCGAAGGCACCTGCGGTGCCACCGCCAGGTCCACGACCGCGGCCACCGCCGCCACCGGGGCGACCTGCGAAGCCACCACCTGGGCGTGCACCGGGTGCACCACCGGCACCGGGACCGGCACCGCCGGGACGGCCGGGGCCGCCTGGACGCTGCTGGAACGGTGCACCACCGGGGCGACCACCCTGACCGCCGCGCGGAGCGCCGGGACGAGGTGCGCCCGGTCGCGGAGCGCCAGGACGAGGTGCGCCGGGTCGCGGCGCCTGCGGGCGAGGAATGTTGCCGGGCGTCGGACGCTGGCCCATGCCCTGAGCGGATGCGAACGGGTTGTTACCCGGACGCGGACCCGCTGGGCGCTGGCCCATGCCCTGCGAGGAGGAGAAGGGGTTGTTGCCGGGGCGCGGTGCGCCGGGCGTCGGAGCGCCCTTTTCGGCAGACGGTGCAGCAGACTCAGCGGGCTTCTCTGCAGAAGGCTCGGTGGGAGTAGCTGCGGGAGCAGCGGGGGCTGCCTCGGGGGCAGGTGCCGCCGGTGCAGGCTCCGGAGCTGGCTTCGGACCCGGCTTGGGCCCGGGAGTCGGCGCCTTGGGGCCAGGCTTGGCCCCTGCAGGCTTGGCCGTTGCGGGCTTGTCCGTCGCCGACTTGTCAGCTGCGGGCTTGTCAGCCGACGGCTTGACTTCAGCCTTGGGCTTGGCAGCGCTGTCGGCCTCGATGGCCGCGCGAAGCTTGCGAGCCACTGGAGGCTCGATGGTTGATGAAGGGCTCTTGACGAATTCGCCGATTTCCTTCAGCTTTGCAAGTGCGAACTTGCTGTCGACGCCGAGTTCGGCGGCAATCTCGTGTACGCGTGGTTTGGCAGCCACAATTCTCCTGTCTGGGTTGGTCTACCCAGACAGGGCAGACCACTAGTTGCGGACGGGTCTCATTTCGAGCCGTTCACTTTGATTCCATAGCCATTTAGCCGTTTCTCGATGGTCTGCGTATCCAGAGATGTGGACACACGGAGTGCTCGTGCGAAAGCACGACGCCGCAGTGCAGCTGTCATGCATTCCTGCGTCGGATGCAGCCACGCGCCCCTCCCTGGCAGCACGGCACCCTCATCAATGATGAGAACGTCGCCCTGAGCCACCACTCTGAGTAGAGCGGAGCGGGAAGCACGCACGCGACAACCAACGCATGTTCGTACTGGATCCATCTTACACCGTGCCGCCGGGTGACAACTCCGCGACCTTCCGGTCAGTCGAGGATGCTGTCGGGCTGAATGTCGATCTTCGCACCGGTCAGTTTGGCCGCAAGTCGGGCGTTCTGACCTTCCTTGCCGATCGCGAGCGACAACTGGTAGTCCGGCACCAGCGCACGCACTGCCTTGGTGTTCGCATCCAGAACGAAGGCGCTCGTGACCTTCGCGGGCGAAAGCGCATGAGCCACGAACGTCGAAAGATCCTCGTCGTAATCGACGATGTCGATCTTCTCCCCTGCGAGTTCCTCGGTGACGGCGCGCACGCGACGACCGAGCTCACCGATGCAGGCGCCCTTGGCATTGATCGACGGATCGTTGGCCTTCACCGCGATCTTCGTGCGGTGACCTGCTTCACGGGCGAGTGCGACAATCTCGACCAAACCGGCCGCGATCTCGGGCACCTCTAAAGCAAAGAGCTTTCGCACGAGGCCAGGGTGAGTGCGGGACACGGTGATCTGCGGGCCCTTGAGCCCCTTGGAAACAGCGGTGACGTATACACGCAGGCGGGAGCCGTGTGCATAGTCTTCGCCAGGTACCTGCTCCTCAGGAGGAAGAATTGCCTCGACGCTGCCGAGATCGACGTGGATCATGCGCGGGTTCGGGCCCTGCTGGATCACGCCGGCGACGATGTCGCCTTCCTTGTCCTTGAAATCACCGAGCACAACGTCATCGGCGATGTCGCGGAGTCGCTGACTGATGACCTGCTTGGCTGCGAAGGCAGCGATGCGGCCGAAGTCGTCCGGCGTGGCATCTTCTTCGC
This sequence comes from Microbacterium sp. Y355, assembly GCF_059445345.1. Classification (NCBI taxonomy): domain Bacteria; kingdom Bacillati; phylum Actinomycetota; class Actinomycetes; order Micrococcales; family Microbacteriaceae; genus Microbacterium; species Microbacterium sp. Y355. Next base: position 926,729 of record NZ_JCAIUD010000001.1, read on the forward strand.
CGATGATGGCGCCCTCTTCGTCGGTGACCGGCTGAAGAATGGAAACGTGTCCCGACTTGCGGTCGAGCTCGACGCGAACGCCAGCGGGGATGGCACCGTCTTCAGACACGTGCTTTCCGTAAGCCGTGAGAACGGCCTGCTCAATGATCGCGACTAGTTCGTTGAAAGGAATTGCCTTTTCCTTTTCGATACCGCGCAGCAGCCCCAGTTCGATGTCCATAACGGCCTCCATATTCAGCTCTCGCCGCAGCATCCTGCACGCGCGGCACCGTACTACGATACCCGCTCTTCAGCGCTGGCGTCCGTGTGCGGCAGGACACGCACATCTCGTTGGCCGCCGATGTGCACCCAATGTCGACTCGATGGCCACCAGTCGGCAACCTCAGCACGCGATGGTGGCCGGGGCACCTAGGCGATCACGGACCTGTAGAGACCGATCGCCGTCTTTTCTCATCCCCCCATCCGAAGGATTACCTTTTGCGATCCCCCCATTCTCGTTCCACACGTCGCGCCCGGCTACTGGCTCGATGTACAGCCGGCGCTCTTACAGTCGGCCTCGCCACAAGCCTGCTCGTCACCTCAGCCCTACCTGCCTCGGCACAGTCGTCGGTCGAAGATGGCGCCGACCTGGCGTCACGTTTCACATTCGCCGTCCTACCCGATACGCAGTTCTATTCGCGGTACTCAGCGGATCAGTTCCAGCCTCGATACGGCACGGATCCGTTCAGCACGCAGACACAGTGGATCGCAGACAACGCAGATACGCTCCACATCCCATTCACAGCCCACGTCGGCGACGTCGTCGACCGCGCGACTGTGGACGCAGAATGGCAGGCCGCGGACCGCGCGATGCAGAACCTTGACGATGCCGGACAGCCCTACTCGATCCTCACCGGCAATCATGACGTGCTCAACAGCAGCTCTTCTCTCGTCGATACCGACTACGACCTGTCCGCTGAGCCGTTTCTGAAATGGTTCGGAACCGACCGCGCCGCGTCCGATCCTTCATACCGGGGTAGCGACCCCACTGGGTTGAGTCGCTACCACATCTTCGAGGCGGAAGGACAGCAGTTCATGGTCCTCACCCTCCCTTGGCGCGTCTCTGACACAACGCTGGCATGGGCGGACTCGGTGATGGCGGAGCATCCGACTCTGCCGGTGATCCTCACCAGCCACGAGGTGCTCAACATCGACGCCGATGGCGAAAGTCCCCGCGAGACGGAGTACGGCCTGATGCTGTGGGACAAGCTCATCGCTGACAACGACCAGATCTTCCTCACCTTCAATGGGCACTTCCACGGCGCCACTCGACTGGCCAAGGTCAACAACTTCGGCAACGAGGTCCATGAGGTGCTCATCGACTACCAGATGGCGTTCGAAGGCGGCAACGGATACCTCGGCTTGCTCGAATTCGATCTGACCAACGGCCAGATCAACGCGCAGACGGCTTCGCCGTGGGTCGTCGCCAAGCCGCGGGAGACACTGACCAGTTACGACCAGCCGTTCCTCGAAGGTGCGCAGCAGCAGTACACCATCGACATCGACTTCGCGGAGCGGTTCGCCGGATTCAGCCCCGATTTCGGCGTAGGAATCACGCCCGATGAGCCGTCATTGACGCAGCGTGCCCGCGATATTCTTCTGGACGGTTTCGAAGGCCCGGATCCCATCGACACGGCGCATCCTGGCAACGAGCTCGACTTTTCCGAGGTTCCCGGCACGGTCGCGCACTGGCGCTTCAACGGACTCGACGGCATCGTCGACGCTGACACAGTCGTTCCCGACATTGCGGGCGACAACGACCTGCGGCGGGTTGACCCATCCGAGACCAACGCCGTCGGCGCCGAATGGTCGGACGTGACCATAGAAAGCACAGACGTGCACGGGTTCTCATCCGATGGCGCAGCAGTCTGCTTCGCAGATTCCTCCGGTGCGCGGTACAGCTACCTGACCACCGCAGCGGATGCCTCGATCAACGACGCCGACCTCAGCGACGGATACACCCTCGAGACCTTCGTGAAAATGGACGTCGACTGGGACGCCTCACAGAATGGCTGGTCCAAGGCGCTCGTGCGCACCGGCAATCGGTCCCAGACCGACATGCCACAGAGCCCCTGGGACTACACCGCCTCGCCGACGGCGCTCGGCATCTCGAATCTGCGCGAGTTTCAGTACTCCAGCCTCTCCGAGAATGCGGCAAAGGGCGACCGTGTCAACTGGTCGGGCGAGATCATGACCGACAGCTGGTCGCACGTCGCGATCGTGAATGACCCTGAGTCGAAGTCCACGACCATGTACGTCGACGGCGCACCCGTACTGCGCAACGCCGTAGACACAGTCGGGATGACCTGGAATGAAGGGATGCCTTGGATTCTCGGCTCTGATTGGGTCGATGACTCCGCACGCAACGGCTGGCACGGATGCATCGGCGAGACGCGCATCATCGATCGGGCGACAACGCCAGATGAGTGGCTGACGCAGCGCGCTGACCTGAGCGGGTTGGGGATCGCTTCACTCCCCACCGGCATCCTGCCGGCCGGCACCGATTCTTTGGAGCTCAGTGGAACAGGGTTCCCTGGCGCCGACGTCCACGTCTCGACATCGACCGCGATTGCCCGCACCGTATCCGCTGCGGCTGAACCACCATCTTCGCCTGTTACAACAGTGGGCGCGGATGGCACGTGGACGTTCACTCTCTCGGACCTAACCGCCGGAACGCACGACGCCCGAGTCGCCCAGGCGCTCGGCGCGCGCATGAGCGGTTCGGTCTCGTTTTCCTTCGAGATCGCCGCAGCACCAGTCGAACCGGAACCGCCCGTTGAGGAAGAGCCAGGCGAGGAAGAGCCAGGCAACGAGCAGCCAGGCGAGGAACAGCCAGGCAACGAGCAGCCAGGCGAGGAACACCCAAGCGAGGAGCAGCCAGGCGAAGAGCAACCAGGCGAAGAGCAACCAGGCAATGAGCAGCCAGGCGAAGAGCAACCAGGCGAGGAACAGCCAGGCGAGGAACAGCCAAGCGACGCGCAGCCAGGCGAAGAGCAGCCAGGTGAGGAACAGCCAGGCAACGAGCAGCCAGCCCAGGAGCAGCCAGGCCAGGAACAGCCCGGAACTGGGCCAGGCTCGGATCCGGGCACAGGCTCGGACGGCGAAGCGGAAGGCTCGCTGCCCGCCACCGGGCTGCAGCAATCCGTCTGGCTGTCGCTGCTGGCGTTGGCGAGTGCACTTCTCGCTGGAGGTGGGCTAATGGCGTTCCGATCCCGGCGCCGCGCACGCAGCTGATCTGATGAACAGCACAAGACCGGCGTCGCGACTGCGGCGCCGGTCTTGTGCTGTGCGTTTCAGCGCGCGGAACCGAGCGCGTTGATCGCGTCGATGAGCCGGTAGAGGCCGCCGACCTCTCGCTGACGCAGACGCAGACGCAGCCGCGGCAGATCGACACGGTCCTTGTCCACGATCTCGATGGGAAGCGCGTCGGTGGATTCGATGCGCCCCTCAGCCAACAGCGGTGCGAACTCGGCGTTGAGGCTCTCGACCTCAGCGCTGGTTGGTGTGTGCTTCAGACGCAGTACGAGCACGTCGTCGATCCATCGCAGTGAGTCGTAGTTGCGCCAAAATTCGGTGATCTCGGCGACCGCGGCTTCTGCGGAGTCAGTGACGAGCACACGGTCGAAATCATCGGCGGAGATGACTCCTGCCGGAATCAGACTCTCCGAGATGAAGCGCTCCAGGCCCTTCCAGAACGTGCCTCCGGGCTCATCCAGCAGCACGATCGGCATGGGCTCGGCCTTGCCGGTCTGCTGGAGAGTCAGCAGCTCGAACATCTCGTCCATTGTGCCGAAGCCGCCAGGGAGGCAGATGAAGCCGGTCGACTCCTTGACGAGCATGAGTTTGCGGGTGAAGAAGTACTTCATCTCCACCGAGTGCGTGTCGTCCGCAATCACGGCATTCGGCTTCTCTTCGAATGGCAGCTTGATCGAGACGCCGAGCGCCATCTGCTCCCCCGCGCCTTCGGCTGCTGCTTGCATGATGCCAGGGCCCGCGCCAGTGACAACCATCCAGCCGCGTTCGGCGAGTACCGATGCGACCGACCGCGCCTGCACGTAAAGCGGGTCGTCCTGCCTGGTGCGGGCAGAGCCGAAGACGGTCACCTTCGGCACATCTGCATAAGGGCGGAACAACCGGAACGCATCACGCATCTCGACGAGCGCCGCCGATGCGATCTTCAGATCGAGTCGGTCGGTGTTTTCTTGGCCGAGCAGGATGCTGGTACTCAGCATTCGGCGGATTAGCGCGCGGTTGGTGGTGATCGCGGACTCGGCCATGATCTTATCGACTGCGGCGGTGAGCTCGTCGGGCTGCGGGGCGGTCATATCAGCGGCTGAGTCGTTCGATGGCGTCGTCCAGTGAGAGCGCGTCGCGTTCCCCCGTGCGGCGGTCCCAGAGCTCGACCTGCCCTTCGGCTGCACCGCGGCCGATAACGAGTACGCGGGGGACGCCGACAAGCTCGGCGTCGCCGAACTTCACGCCGGGCGACACCTTCGGACGATCGTCGTAGAGCACGTCAAGACCTGCGGCCTCGAGCTGCGCGGATGCCTGCTCGGCAACCTCGTACGCGATCTGATCGCGGCCGGCTGCGACAACGTGCACGTCGAAGGGCGCGACGGATGCAGGCCAGATGAGGCCCTTGTCGTCGTTGTTGAGCTCGGCGATGATCGCGAGGATGCGGGTGACACCGATGCCGTAGGAGCCCATCGTGACGGTGACGAGCTTGCCGTTCTCGTTGAGAACCTTGAGTCCCAGCGCCTCGGCGTATTTGCGGCCGAGCTGGAAAACGTGACCGATCTCCATGCCGCGTGCCAACGTCACAGGTCCGGAACCATCAGGAGCGGGGTCACCGGCGCGGACGTTCGCGATCTCGACGATGCCGTCGGCCTCGAAGTCGCGACCGGCGATGACGGTGTGTGCGTGCTTCTGATCGATGTTGGCGCCGGTGATCCAGCGGGTGCCCTCAGAGACGCGTGGGTCGACGAGGTAGCGGATGCCGGTTGCAGATTCCTCGCCGAGCACGGCGCCGGTAGGCGACCAGGGTCCGATGTAGCCCTTGACGAGTAGGGGGTTGTTCTCGAAGTCGTCCTCGTTCGCGGTGGAGACCTCCGCCGGTGCGAAGGCGACCTCTGCACGCTTCTCGTCAACCTCACGGTCGCCGGGGATTCCGACGATTACGAGCTCACGAGTCCCATCCAGGTGAGTGAGCGCGAGGACGACGTTCTTGAGCGTGTCAGCGGCCGTGTATTCGCCGTCGAGTACCGCGTTCGAGTGCGCGACGAGCGTCTCGATCGTTGGGGTGTTCGGAGAGTCGAAGATCGTCGCCTCTGAGGCGTCGTCGAACGAGACCGCATCGGGAATAGCCGTGGTGAATGCCTCGACGTTCGCGGCATAGCCGCCGTCGCTGCGCACGAACGTGTCTTCGCCAACGGGCGTCGGGTGAAGGAATTCCTCGCTGCGCGAGCCGCCCATGGCTCCTGCATCCGCCTGCACGATGACGTACTCCAGGCCGAGACGCTGGAAGATGCGCTCATAGGCATCACGCTGCGCCTGGTAGCTGATCTCAAGTCCTGCGTCGGACGCGTCGAACGAGTAGGCATCCTTCATCGTGAACTCGCGACCGCGCAGCAGGCCCGCGCGGGGCCGAGCCTCATCGCGGTACTTATCCTGGATCTGGAAGAGCGTCAACGGCAGGTCTTTGTACGAGGAGTACAGGTCTTTCACGAGAAGCGTGAACGCCTCCTCGTGGGTGGGGGCGAGAAGGTAGTCGCCACCCTTGCGGTCCTGCAGACGGAACAGCAGATCGCCGTACTCATCCCAGCGTCCCGTCGCCTGGTAGGGGTCGCGCGGCATGAGAGCCGGGAAGTGGACTTCCTGCGCGCCTGCGTTCGCCATCTCCTCGCGGACGACGGTCTCGATCTTTGCTTTGACCTTCAGACCCAGCGGGAGCCAGGCGAAGATGCCTGCAGCCTGACGCCGGATATATCCAGCGCGGATCAGCAACTTGTGACCCGTAACCTCCGCCTCGGCGGGGTCTTCACGGAGCGTACGGAGGAAGAATTTCGAGAGACGAGTGACCACGGGTCAAGTCTAGTGACCCGAGGTCACTCGTTCTCGGACGATTCAGTTCAGCGCGCGCGTTCCCTCCGGGATGACGCCGTCGGCGTACAGGCTCGTAGCGAGATCCTGCAACGCTGTGAGTGCAACGCGCTGCGTTGTGGGGCCGTAGGAGATTCGAGCGACTCCGAGCGCCTCATATTCGGCGGCGGTCAGCGCACCTGGAAGCCCGATGACACTGATCTTGCGTTCGCCGATGCCCTCGACGAGCTGGCGAGTGACATCAGCATTCAGGATGCCTGGCACGAAGATGGTCGTCGCTCCGGCCGCGAGATACGCTCGGCCGCGCTCGATGGCATCCGCGATGCTCGCTTCGAGCGGCCGATCACCGGCGCGCACGAAGGCGTCTGTGCGAGCGTTCAGTACGAAGTTGACCCCTTCTGCCTCGCCCGCCTTCACGATTGCCTCGACGTTCGCGACCGACTCGGCAAGGGGCTTCAGGCGGTCTTCGATGTTCGCGCCGACTGCGCCAGCGGCGATCGCGAGGCGCGTGGTCTCCCCCGCGTCGTCGTAGCCATCATCGAGGTCAGCGCTCACCGGCAGGTCTGTAGCTGCGGCGATGCGCGAGACCATATCAAGCATGAGATCACGCGGGATCGTGCCGTCAGCGTAGCCGAAGGTGGCGGCAATCGAATGGCCCGCGGTGGCGAGGGCCTTGGTCTCGGGGAGGGCTGCAATCGCCTTCGCCGAGACGGCATCCCAGACATTTACTAGACGGAGAATCTCCGGTGCTTCGTGGAGTCCGACGAGGGTCTGAGCCTTCTCTGCAATGGTCATAAGTCCACGCTAATACCGACCGCGTGCGGATGGGCGGCTTAGGGTGAAGTCATGCCTCAGCGTCGATCACATATCGCACCATCCGCAGCGCAGAGTGAGCTTGCTTCAGCGCTCACAAAGCTGCGGGAGAAGCTGGAAGTACCCGTGGATTTCTCTGCGGAAGCAATAGCCGAAGCCGAAGCCGCAGTCGCGCCTGCTTCTGATCTCGATCTGCGAGACATCCCGTTCATCACGCTTGACCCTGAAGGGTCCCGCGATTTGGATCAGGCTTTGTATCTCGCCAAGAGCGGCTCAGGTTTCGAAGTCCGCTACGCAATCGCGGACGTTCCTGGGTTCGTCAGACCCGGCGGCGCTTTGGATGCAGCAGCGCGTCAACGCGGTCAGACTCTGTATGCGGCAGACGGGTCCATCCCGTTGCATCCCCGCATTCTGAGCGAAGATCACGCGTCTCTACTGGCAGACCAGGACCGTCCGGCCCTGGTCTGGACCTTCGACCTGGATGACGCCGGAGTCGTGTCGGAGTTCCGCCTCGAACGTGCGTTGATTCGCTCACGCGCGCAACTGGAATACGTCACGGCGCAGAGGTCGATCGATAACGGCGAAGAATTGCCGCTGTCTCTGCTGCCGGTAATCGGCGGATTGCGCCAAGAACTTGAGGCTCAGCGCGGCGGAGCGAGTCTGAACCTGCCAGGCGAGGAGGTCGTGCAGCATGAGGACGGCACGTACAGCATCGAGCGCCGGCATCCGCTGCCCATCGAGGATTGGAACGCGCAGTTGTCTCTGATGACCGGGATGGCCGCAGCATCACTCATGGTCGAAGCAAAGGTCGGTGTACTGCGCACGATGCCTGAGCCGGACGAAACGGCATTCAACGCGTTCCGCCGGCAAACCGAAGCACTCGGCCGCCCGTGGAAGACCGGAAAGTACGGAGCATATTTGCGCACGCTCGACCGCGCGGATCCGATGACTCTCCCTGTGCTCGAAGCGGCCGCGTCGCTATTTCGCGGTGCAGGATACGTGACATTCGACGGCTCGGTGCCGGCAGATATCGAACAGGCCGCGATCGCGGCACCGTACGCGCACGCCACAGCTCCCCTGCGCCGACTGGTGGATCGGTGGTCGCTGGCGATCTGTCTTGCGGCTTCTCGAGGCGCAGAGGTGCCGGCATGGGCGCGCGAGTCCCTCTCGGAGTTGCCAAACCTCATGCAGGAGTCGGGTCAACGTGCCTCGAGGCTGAGTTCCGACACGATCAACCATGTAGAGGCGGCTCTCATGGTTCCGCTAGTGGGGTCAACGATCGAGGCCACGGTGATCGAACTGCGCAATGGCGGCGAACGCGCGGAGGTTCAGATCGCCGAGCCTGCGGTGACGGCATCCGCTCCCGTGCCGGCCGGAGCGAAGCCGGGGGCGACCGTGTCGCTGCGTTTGGTGCGTGCCGACATCGCGCGCGGTGAACTGGAGTTCGCAACCGCATGAGTGGCGGGCACGGCGGACGGCTGAGCGATGCCGAGTCGAATCCGACCGCCCCGTAGGCTCGGTTCATGCCACTGTCCCCGTATGTGAAAGCCCTTCGCGAGCGCGTGGGACACGATCTGCTCCTATTGCCTGCCGTGACAGCCGTGATCCGAGACGGTGACCAATTCTTGATCGCGCGTCAGCGTGATTCCGAACTGTGGAGCCTGATCGGCGGCGGAGTGGAACCCGGCGAGGATCCTGCGGATGCCGTCAAACGCGAAGTATTTGAAGAGCTGGGCATCCGCCCGGTCATAGAACGGATCATCGGCGCGTATGGCGGTCCGGAGTTGGTGAATACCTATCCGAACGGCGACCGGGTTTCGTATATGACGGTGGCTTACGAATGCTCGCTTCCGCGCGTGGCAGAACTCCGGCTCGACGTCGAGGAGTTGATTGAGATCGATTGGATGCGCGCGGACGAGATCGCTGCGCTGCCCCGGCATGAATCGATCGACCGTGTCATCCTCGAGGCGGCAACGCCCGCGAAACCGCTCGATGGGCATCGACGGTCCTAGTCTCGGACGACCGAGCCGGCTTCCCTACCGCTCGCCGAACAACTCCGGAATCGAGGAAACGAACTCCTCGAAGTGGCTGTACCAAATCGTGTGCGCAGCACCGGGAACCCTTCGCACATCGACGCCGCGAGATTGCAGGCGATCCTCGTCTTCGGCGCTGACGAAATTGCTCGGGTCGGAGCGAACGACGATCGAACCTGCGCGCGGCGTCCAATCCACATCTGCCCCGCAGGAGATCGATGCCGCCGTCGCCGGGTCGAACCGGTCGGCTGCTCTCGCCTCGACGATCGCGTCGGCCTCGCTGTAAAAAGGCCGGGACTCCCGCAGCCAGGCGACATCTCGACGGCGCTGCCGATCCGCTTCATACTGGGCGATCAGCGCAGCCCGATCTTGCCCTCCTTGGAACGAGCACGCCGTGTCGACGTACACCGCGAGTTCGAGCGGGATCCGCGCCGCGGCTGCGGCGAGGACCGTCCCGCCGTACGAATGCCCGATCGCTGCGAGCTGCCGATCCGGAGCCAGCGCCCGCACCGTGTCGATCACAGCATCGGCGGCGGAATCCACTGAGGATTCTGGGTCGCGGTCCGACAGCCCGTGTCCGGGAAGATCGAGCGCGAGCACCCGATACCCGCGATTGGCGAGCACCGGCGTGATCCGCCACCAACTCTCGGCCGAACCCATCATTCCGTGCAGGAGAAGCACGACCTTTTCACCGGCACCAGTGTTGATGGCGTTGAGCAACGTCATGCGTCAGGTTGCAGGCACTGCATTGGTCGTCATCACCATGGTCGGAGATAGCTCCATCTCAGTGCACCGGCGGGATTGTAAAGCTCGCGAGACGGTTGTCATCGATGACGAAGATCCCATCGGATTCTCCATTGAACACATTGCTCGTCCACGAAAAATGCACGGTCGTCGTGTCGCCCTCGGTCGTCGACGAAAGCACCGTCATCCGTGCGCCCGCGCCGATCGCGTCTGAGCCTGCCCAGCTGCGCACACCGTCCGCGCCGCGCAGAACGCGACCCCAGTCATCGACATATCCATCCGGTGTGAACGCCGCAACGAACGCATCCGTGTCGGCAGCATTGATCGCATCCACCAGTGCTTGCACTGGTCCGGGAGTATCAGACATCTTCGTCTCCTTCATCGTTCCCGTCGTCTGCGGGATCGGTTTCAGGCCGTGATCACCTGAGCGGTACCCAGCGCGGCATCCGGGCCCATCTCCGCGGCGAGGCGGTTCGCCTCTTCGATCAGAGTCTTCACGATGTCCGCCTCGGGAACGGTCTTGATGACCTCTCCCTTCACGAAGATCTGGCCCTTGCCGTTACCGGAAGCGACGCCAAGATCCGCTTCTCGTGCCTCACCTGGTCCGTTCACGACACAGCCCATTACGGCAACGCGCAACGGCACTGTCATGTCCTTCAGACCCTCAGTGACATCGTCGGCCAGAGTGTAAACGTCAACTTGTGCGCGTCCGCATGAGGGGCAGGAGACAATTTCGAGCTTGCGCTCACGCAGGTTCAGCGACTGCAGAATCTGGTGGCCGACCTTTACCTCTTCTGCGGGCGGTGCAGACAGTGAGACGCGGATCGTGTCACCGATGCCCTCCGACAGCAGGATGCCGAAAGCCGTCGCAGACTTGATCGTGCCCTGGAACGCAGGACCAGCCTCAGTCACACCGAGATGCAACGGCCAATCGCCACGCTCCGAGAGCAGACGATAGGCCTTCACCATCACGATCGGGTCGTTGTGCTTCACAGAGATCTTGAAGTCATGGAAGTCATGCTCCTCGAACAGCGAAGCCTCCCAGACAGCGCTCTCGACGAGTGCTTCTGCCGTGGCCTTGCCGTACTTCTCCAGAATGCGCCTGTCGAGAGATCCCGCATTTACGCCGATTCGGAGTGACACGTTCGCAGCCTTCGCGGCGGCTGCGATCTTTCCGACATTGCCGTCGAACTCGCGGATGTTGCCCGGATTCACCCGCACGGCACCACAACCGGCGTCGATCGCGGTGTAGATGTAGCGCGGCTGGAAATGGATGTCAGCGATCACCGGGATCTGGCTCTTCATCGCGATGATCTTCAACGCATCTGCGTCATCCTGATGAGGCACGGCGACGCGAACGATCTCACAACCGGATGCGGTGAGCTCAGCAATCTGCTGGAGCGTCCCATTGATGTCGGTGGTCTTCGTCGTCGTCATCGACTGGACGCTGACGGGGGCATTGCCGCCGACCAACACCTTGCCGACCCGAATCTGACGGGTCTTGCGACGAGGACTCAGGACTTCGGGGACGCGCGGCATCCCAAGATTCACTGCTGGCACATCTCCAGATTACGCTGACCTGATCAACAGAGGCTGGAAGCGGCACAGCCGACGCGTCGCACTGTGATAGTTTCAGCGCATGCCCGCGAACTTCACCTGGTGGCCCGCCTTCTAGGCGGTGTATTCGCGTTCCCACGAATTCAGACCGCCTCCGGGGCGGTCTTTTTGGTGGCCCGAGCCGGAGCCCTGCACAGGAGACCTCGATGACTGATACCGCTGCCCTGCTCGCCACTTTGGCACAGGATGCCACTGCGTCCTTCGTTCTGATCGCACGCGATGGTGCCCAGAGCGTCGAGTTGCTTACCGGTGCGATCGACGATGTCGACCTGCTCGCCGACATCCCGCTCACTGTCGACGGCGACCCGCGCGAAGTCTTCGCGATGGTGCCCTACCGCCAGGTGCGCGAACGCGGTTTCGACGCGCAGGACGACGGCACGCCACTGCGCTGTCTGCTCGTCGACGAGCACCTGTATCTTCCACTCGCAGACGTGCTTGAAGCGCTGCCCAACGACACCGTGCCGCTCACTGATCCCGGGTTCGATATCGCTGACGAGGACTATGCCGAGATCGTCAAGACCGTCATCGCCGATGAGATCGGCCGCGGTGAGGGCGCGAACTTTGTCATCCGCCGCGACTACATGGCATCCGTCGACACCGACGAGCGCACGGCCGCCCTCACCTGGTTCCGCGCGCTGCTCACTCACGAGCGTGGTGCCTACTGGACGTTTGCCGTGGTCACGCCCGGTCACATCGCCGTCGGTGCAAGTCCCGAAGCGCACGTTGTCGCCCGCGGCGGGATCGTCACGATGAACCCGATCTCCGGCACCTTCCGGCACCCGGCCGGGGGCGCCACCAAGGAGACCCTGGTCGAGTTCCTCTCCTCCACGAAGGAGACCGAGGAGCTCTTCATGGTGGTCGACGAGGAGCTCAAGATGATGAGCGCGGTTTGCTCCGACGGCGGACGCATCACCGGCCCGCACCTCAAGCAGATGTCACGCCTCACACACACCGAGTACATGCTGCGCGGGCGTAGCCGCCTCGACCCGCGCGACATTCTTCGCGAGACGATGTTCGCCCCCACTGTCACCGGCTCTCCGATGCAGAACGCGTGTGCGGTGATTCGTCGCCATGAGAGCAAGCCCCGTGGCTACTACTCCGGTGTCGCTGCGCTGTTCAGCCCGAATGGCGAGGGCGGCCACGATCTGGATGCCCCAATCTTGATTCGCACGGTGTACCTCGAGAACGGGCAATTGCGCGTCCCCGTCGGCGCGACGCTTGTTCGCCACTCCGATCCGCACGGTGAAGTCAGCGAGACGCATGGCAAGGCCGCCGGCGTGCTCGGGGCCATCGGCGCGATCGCCCATGACAGTGTCGCCGAGACGAAAGTCGACGATGACGAGCCCTCGACGAAGACTTCGCTCGCTGACGACCCCGAGGTCGCCGAGTTGCTCGCCTCCCGGAATACGCGTCTCGCCGAGTTCTGGCTGAACCCGCAGGAAGACGGTACGACCGGCCCCTTCACCGGCCGCAGCGCGCTCGTCATTGATGCCGAGGATCGGTTCACGACGATGCTCGCCCATCAGCTGCGTCATCTGGGGCTCGACGCGGAGATCATCCCCTGGGACAAGGTCACCGACGCAGATCTGGTTGCCACAGAGCTGCTCGTCGCCGGCCCCGGCCCCGGCGATCCGCGTGACACCGCGATACCTCGAATCGCTCGGATGCGCGAGATTGTGGCGCGCCGACTGGAGCAGGGCGCCCCTCTGCTCGCTGTGTGCCTGAGTCACCAGATCCTCGCTGACCGATTCGGCATCGAACTGGCTCCGCTGGATACGCCGCACCAGGGCCTGCAGAAGATCGTTCCGGTGTTCGGCGAAGACGCTTCGATCGGCTTCTACAACACGTTCACCGCACGAGTCTCCCCCGGCACAACCGCCGCCGGTTCCGCCGAGATCTCAGCGGATACGACCAACGGCGACGTCTATGCGCTCCGTGGTCCTGGCTTCGCCAGCGTGCAGGGACACCTGGAGTCGATCCTGTCCCGCGACGGCATCCACACGCTCGAGCGGCTGATCAGTTCAGCATTCGCCTGAGAATTACTACCAGGCACTCCAGGCGTGGTCGCGTTCGGTGTCGACGGCTTCGTCGATGGCGGTGTAGTTGAGGTGTGGGGATCGCCAGCGGGCGTAGGGGTCCCACCAGTTTGGGCCGCGGATTTCGGGCATGCCGTTGCGCATGCGGATGAGCCAGATGTTCTCGTCGAGGGTGCGGTGGTGGTGCCAGCACAGGGGTACCCCGTTGCTGGTGTGGGTGGGTCCGCCGAGGGCGTGTTCGGTCACGTGATGGATTTCGCACCATTCTGCACGGATGTCGCACCCGGGGATGAGGCATTGTCGGTCTCGGAGCACGATCGCCCGGCGTTGGCGGGCGTTGAAGATTCGCGCGGTGGTGCTGATTCCCACGATCGCACCGTGTTCAACGAATAGCACGCGTTCGATGCCGCCTGCGCATGCGGCGTGGTCGGCGGCGCCGAGGGGCACGTCGTATCCGGCGCCCTCGACCGTCGCGCGCCCGGTGCGGTGGATGTAGTCGTCGGCGTTGACTGAGACGACGAGGGTTGGTGCGGCACCGCCCAACGTGGGCATGCCATCGGATGCCGCTGCGACCATGATGATGCTCGCGAACGCGTCGTGCCGTTTCTGCGCATGCGTCCGCAGATCCGCGGCGTGTTGTGGGGGCGAGGCGGCTTTGTGGTCCGGGAGACCGTCGGCACGGCCAGAGAGACCATCACTCTCACTCGCGGGCGCAGTTCCGGGTGCCGTGCTGTACTTGGCGGCAAAGCGATCACGGTCAGCAGTGGAACCCCCGTCGTCAGCACCGTCACCAGCACCGTCACCGTCGCCGTCGTCGTCGTCGGACGGCCGGAATCGCACCGCGCCTCCTGCACTGGCCTCGTCGTCGATTTTGGGGTTCATCAGACTGTCGAAGAGTTTCTGTAACTGGGCTGCGACTTCCGGGAGGAGCTCACCGCGCACAGGAACGGATCCGTCCCGGAGCCGCCCGATCGTGAAGTACCGGCGGCGCTTGCCTGCCCGGTCTTTCGGCTCCGCACCATCCGGATCGAGCCGGTCGATGATGTGCGCGGTCAACCCGGCCAGCTCATCCGTTGTGGGCGGTGGTGCCGTCTCGCAGGTGCCGGTGCTGTCGCCATCCAACGGCAGCCCGCGCGCGAATCGTGCGAGCACGGCATCCGCCGCCAACCGATCCGCCGCCCCGAGGCGTCTGGCCTTCAGCAACGGTGTTGTGCAGGCCAGGAACCCACTCAGCGACATGACCCCATCGGCCAGCGCGGCCGACAACTCCGGGAACGCCGCCGGCAGCAACTCGCCCGAGGTGATGTCCAGATCCCGGTGCACCGCCGCCACGGCCGAGACGTATCGCCGGGCCGCATGCCCATCCACCAGCAGTGTGCGTCGCAGGAGTTCGGCGGCATCCCGGCATCCGAGCTGTGTCGTCAACCGGGCGTCACGTTCGCACTGATCCCGCTCCACCACCCGGTCTGTCGCTTCAACGATCGCACCATCCACCCGCCGTTGAATACTCCCGAGCGCCTGAACGATGCCCAACAGTTCACCATCATCGGTGAGCCGTATCCCGCCACCCGCCGCAGAAGCAGACATCGCATCGGCCAACTGCCGATCGATGCTCTCCAACTCCTGCACAAGCGATGTCATACCTCCATTCAACCGCAGGCCACAGACATTCATCCACCAGATAAAACCCAGATCAGAAGCCATTCACGAACGGTGGAGAACTCCACAAAACGCCAAACCTGTGCAGAACAAGTGCCCCGTCTGAGACGCGAGCATTCGTCGGGTCAGCCAGCTGCCTTGCGGATATGCGCCGCGATAGTTTTCTCGGTCTCGGGCGTCAATGCGACGACAGCGAACGACGTAACCCAGAGGTCGCCGTCATCGAGCTTTGCTGATTCCTCGAACCCGAGAGTTGCATAGCGAGTGGTGAACTTCGAGGCAGCCTTGAAGAACACGACGATCTTGCCATCCTCATCGGCGTACGACGGGAACCCGTACCAGGTCTTCGGAACGAGTTGCGGGGCGACCTGGGAGACGATCCGATCGATTCCCTCGGCCAGAGCCCGATCATCATCCGGCATCGCGGCGATCGCCTCGCGGACCGCCTTCTCCCCAGCGGCTCGGGACTTTCCTGCCTTTTCCTGCGCACGCAATTCTGCGGCACGCTGCTTGACGGCGTCGCGCTCGTCCTTGGACAGTCCAGCGGTCTTCTCAGCCATGTCGTGCTCCTTCTCGATGTGCGGCGGCCGTTTTCCGGGCCTACGACCACGATACGACTCACCATCCCGGCGCACTTCTCGATTCCTGATCGATGCCGCCAAGGCCCCGTCCTCGGCCCCTCACCACGGGATTCCCGCCTCGCCACGGGATTCCCGCCTCGCCACGGCATCCCGCCACGACACGGCGCCGTCCAACCACTACTGGAAGAGGTTCACCGGGTTCACGACGTCGGCGACCATCAGCAGGGCGCCCATGGCGATCAGCACCACTGCGACGACCACGGTAAGCGGCACGAGACGCGTAGCGTCGACCGGTGCAGGCGGCGGACGCCGGAAGATCTTCGCCCACACTCGCCGGATGCCATCCCACAGCGCCACCGCGATGTGACCACCGTCCAGCGGAAGCAGTGGAATGAGGTTGAAAACGAAAAGGGCGATGTTCAGCGACCCCAGCAGGCTCAGTAGCACGACAAACCGGTTCAGCACCGGAGCATCCGTCGCTGCGACCTCACCGGCGAGCCGGCCGACGCCGACGACACTGAGTGGGCCATTCGGGTCGCGCTCAGTCCCCGTCACCAGCGATACGCCGACATCCCAAAGCTTCACCGGCAACTGCACGATCAGATTCGCGACCCGCGCGGTGTTCTCACCTGCCATCTCGATACCGGTGCCGATCGGTTGCGGCACAAACCCCATCTGGGCCCCCATACCGACGTAACCGACCTCGGCGATGACCTGCTCACCCTCGGCATCGAGCAGCGGTTGTCCTGACGCATCAGTGAGTGCTCGCTCGGCCGCGATCGGCGTGATCGTCAGTGCGACATCTTCACCATCACGTGACACGACCATGTCGAGAGTTTCGCCCGGTGCTGCCTGCACGATCGAGGTCGCCTCCGCGAAATTCGATACCGACGTCCCGTCGATCGACACCAGCACATCGCCGGGAAGAATCCCTGCCTCTGCGGCGGGCGATGCCGGATCCGACGGCTCGCACTCGGTCTGCGTCGTACCGGCGGGAAGCACACACTCGGTGACGGATGCGATCGTCGTCGTACCCTGCTGTAGGCCGATACCCGACGCCAGCACCGTGAAGATGATGATCGCAAGGATCAGGTTCATCAGCGGGCCGCCGAGCATAACGATGATGCGCTTCCATACCGGCAGCTTGTAGAAGACTCGATCCTCTGCGCCGCCAGCAATCGTCTCGTCGTTCACGGATCGGGCATCCTGCACGAGAGTGCGGAACAGGCCACGCACCTGCTTGCCCTCAGATGCCGGATACATCCCCGACATTGATATGAAGCCGCCGACGGGCAGCACTTTGAACCCGTATTCAGTTTCACCGATCCGCTTCGACCACAGCCGCGGACCGAAGCCGATCATGTACTGTCCCACGCGTACGCCGAAGAGTTTTGCGGGCACGAGATGCCCGATCTCGTGCAGCCCGATCGACAGACCTAGGCCCACCAGCATGAACAGGATGCCAGCGACGTACAACAGGATTTCCACGTGCCCACGCTACTGCGCTAGAACTAGGAATCCGCCGCATAAGCTGAAGCTGTGAATTCTCGGCAGCTGCGACTCGTGCGTGGAGCCGCAGCCTCGTCGGTCGCCACGGTCATCGCCGCTGTCTCCCACACGATCGGAGGCGGCGCACCCCCGCACCCTCTGCTGGTGATCGCGCTGAGCATTTTCCTCGCTCCCGTCGCAGCACTGCTGGTGGGACGAACCCTGAGCGCCAGCAAGCTAAGCGTCACGGTGGTGCTCTCGCAGACCATCTTCCACGTGCTGTTCGTCGCGCTGGGCGCCACCCTCACAGCCACTGGCATCACAGGGCATCAACACGTCATGACGTTGGGTCCGCTGACGACGACGGTAGCTCCGGATGCCGGGATGCTCGGCGCCCACATCCTCGCTGCAGCCTTGACGATCGTCCTGCTGTGGCGTGGCGAGCGGATGCTGCGCGGCATCGCGCGCTGGATGCGCGCTGTGCTCCGAACACGACTAACGCGCCCCCTGCACAGCAACTGGCCGGTTCCCGCATCCGTCCCGGACACAGCACGCGTCTTCATTGCCACGATCCGCACGAGCGACGTCTCCCGACGTGGCCCTCCGGTGTTCTCCTGCGGCTGAGGGCCGCACACGTCGACACATCCTCTCGCGGTTCCGCGCGCCATCGGCGCGCCCGCACACACACTGGAGAACACCCATGACCTCAACATCGAAATCCCGATTCACCCGACGCGGCGCCACCATCGCTGCCCTCGCAGCGGGGCTTGTCCTGATTGCGCCAGCTGCGGCGCAGGCACACGTAGGCGTCAGCCCCGACACTGTTCAGCCCGACGGCTCCGCCGTGATCACCTTCTCGTTCACGCACGGTTGCGACAACTCCCCCACGACGGCGCTGCGCATCACGATGCCAGAGGGGCTGAGTTCCGTCTCCCCCACGGTGGATGCGTCGTGGGACATCGCCGTCGAGCGGGCAGACAACGGCCTCGTCTCAGCGGTCACCTACACCGCTGTCGCTCCCATCCCCGGTGATCTGCGGGGCGCTGCGAGCATGGCCATCCGCGTGGGAGAAGACGCTCCTGAATCACTCGCGTTTCCGGTGGAGCAGCAGTGCGAGGTCGGAGTCGCGGAATGGACGGAGATCGCCGAAGACGGCGCCGACCCGCACGATCTCGACGCCCCGGCACCCGTCGTGACCGTGACAGCAGATGATCAGAGCGCACCGGATGCCACCCACGGTGACCACGGCGACACACAATCTGCCAATACACAGGAGAACGGCGCTCAGGAGAACGACGCGGTCCTGGCAGAAGATTCTGCCGCTGGCTCGCTCGGTACGATCCTCGGCGCTGGCGGGCTGCTCGCCGGCGTTGCGGCCCTGGTGGTCGCTGTACTCGCGTACCGCCGCGCTGCGTCGCGCTGAAGAACCTAGCGCTCAGGAGTCCTGTCAGGGGCGCGCCCGCCGCGTGTGCGAGCACGTCCCTGACAGCGGCTCATGAGATCATTAGGGTGCTATGTCGACCACTCAGCCCAGCCTTCCTCCCGTGCTCCGTCCCGTCGCTCCGCCACAGCGGGCACTGACGGAGCTCGCCTCGCGCTTTGCCACCGCCACCCGCGGTGAGATCGCCGATATCACCCTGACCGGAATCACTCTCGCCACCGCTGATCTGCGGGCCGGCGAAGCGTTCGTCGCCATCCAGGGAGTCAACAAACACGGCGCCGAGTTCGCCGTAGCCGCAGCAGAGAAGGGCGCCGTAGCGGTCATCACCGATGAAGCCGGCGCTGATATCGCCGCAGCGGCCGGACTTCCGATCGTGATCGTCGATGACCCACGCGGAATTCTGGGCGCGCTGAGCGCCTGGGTCTACGGCACCGGCGCGGATGACAACCTGCCATTGCTGTTCGCCACAACCGGCACGAACGGCAAGACCAGCGTCTCGCATCTACTCGAAGGCATCCTCGGCCAGCTTGACGTCGTGACCGGCTTGTCCTCCACAGCAGAGCGCCACATCGCGGGCGAGGTCATCGTCTCCAGGCTCACCACGCCAGAGGCATCCGAGATGCATGCACTGCTCGCGCTGATGCGCGAGCGCGACGTCGAAGCTGTCGCCGTAGAGGTCAGTGCACAGGCACTTTCGCGTAAGCGCGTGGACGGCATCGTCTTCGATGTCGCCGGCTTCACGAACCTCAGTCACGATCACCTCGACGACTACGTCGATATGCAGGAATACTTCGAAGCGAAGCTGCCACTGTTCCGACCAGACCGCGCACGTCGCGCGGTCATCTGCCTTGACTCAGCCTCCGGCGTCGACGTCGTGGCCGCCGCGGAGATCCCCGTGGTGACGGTCGGCACGCCGTCTATAGCCGCTGACGCCGACAGTGCGGCGCGAGCCGACTGGGTCGTCACGATCGACGAGGAGCGCCAGCGCGGTACCCGCTTCACGATGGTCGGTCCCGAAGGCCGCACACTCACCACGGTCGTTCCGGTCATCGGCCCGCACATGGCAGCCAACGCTGCCCTCGCGATCGTGATGCTGCTGGAAGGCGGCTACGGCTGGGAGCGGATCACCGCGGCGCTCGAGCGCGATGGCCGCATCAACGCGTACTTGCCTGGACGCACCGAGCTCGTCTCAGGTGACACGGGCCCCGCAGTGTTCGTCGACTTCGGGCATTCTCCCGACGCGTTCGAGAAGACACTCGCCGCCATCCGTCGTGTGACCCCCGGTCGCACCGTGATGCTGTTCGGCGCCGATGGCGACCGCGACGCGACGAAGCGCCACGACATGGGCCGCACTGCGGTCGAAGGCAGCGACATCCTCGTGGTCACCGATCACCATCCTCGTTTCGAGAATCCGGAATCGATCCGCGCAACCCTGATCGAGGGCGCTCGGCTGGCGCAACCGGATGCGGAGATCCACGAGTTCTCACCACCCGAGAGAGCGATCATCGCCGCAGTCGGCATGGTCGGCGAGGGGGATGCGATCCTGTGGGCGGGTCCAGGGCACCAGGATTACCGCGACATCCGCGGGGTGCGCACGCCGTACTCGGCCCGTGAGCTTGCTCGTCGTGCGCTCCGCGACGCCGGCTGGCCAGTGCCAGAGCCGCACTGGCCTGTGCCATACCCCGACTGAGCGTCAGCTCGCGGCGATCAGCTGATCTGCTGTCGCCCTGGCCCAGGCCTCAGCGTCGGCAAGAGACTCGACAGTCAGCTGGTCCGGTGAGTCGTGCGCGTCGACCACTCGTGCGATCGTGTCGACGATGCCAAGGAACGGTAGCCGACCTTCGTGGAACGCGTCGACGGCCTGCTCGTTGGCCGCGTTGAACACCGCAGGGAACGTGCGGCCGGCACGACCAACACTCTTTGCAAGCGCAACGGCAGGGAATGCCTCGTCGTCAAGCGGCTCGAAGTCCCAACTGCTCGCCTGAGTCCAATCCAGCGGCCGTCCGACGCCGCCGATGCGATGCGGCCAGTCCAGCGCGAGCGAGATCGGCAGCCGCATGTCGGGAGGCGAAGCCTGCGCGATCGTCGATCCGTCGATGAACTCAACCATCGAGTGCACGATCGACTGCGGGTGGACGACGACCTGGATGTCGTCATAGTCGACGTCGAACAGCAGGTGCGCTTCGATGACCTCGAGCCCCTTGTTCACGAGCGTCGCCGAATTCGTCGTGACGACGCGGCCCATGTCCCACGTCGGGTGCGCGAGCGCCTCAGCAGGTGTAACGGACGCCATCTGCTCACGGGTGCGTCCGCGGAATGGACCACCGGATGCCGTGACGACGAGTCGACGGATCTCATCGTGCGTACCGGAGCGCAGCGCCTGCGCGAGCGCCGAGTGTTCGGAGTCAACGGGAACGATCTGCCCCTCGGCTGCTGCCGCGGTGACGAGAGCACCGCCGACGATCAGTGACTCCTTGTTAGCGAGGGCGAGCGTGCGTCCTGCCTTCAGCGCTGCCAGTGTCGAGCCGAGCCCGATCGATCCGGTGATCGCATTGAGAACGACATCTGCTTCCACATCCCGAACGAGTTGTTCTGCCTGCTCGGCCCCGAGCGCAGTGTCATCGACCTGGAACTGCTCGGCCTGCTGACTCAGGAGTTCTGCATTGCTGCCAGCGGCCAATCCCACCAGCTCGAAGCGACGAGGATTGGCACGGATGACGTCAAGCGCCTGGGTGCCGATGGAGCCGGTGGAGCCGAGAACAATGATGCGACGCATGTCGCCAGCCTATGCCCCGGCCCCGTCGCTCGACGTGCGGCGAACCTATTATCCGGCCACCGGGTGCATGGTCGCGAGGATGTCGATCACGAAGACGAGAGTCTGACCCTTCAGGTCAGCGTCGTTGACTTCGCCCTCGCCGTAGCCCAGTGCCGGGGGGATGACGACGAGCACCTGCGAGCCGACCTTCTGCCCTGCGAGTGCCTGAACGAAGCCAGGAACGTAGCCGTTGCCTTCGCTCGAGATCGGCGCACCATTGGCCCAGGAGGAGTCGAAGACCTCGCCGCTGTCCCAGCCGACGCCGTGGTACTGGAGCAGAGTGGTGTCGCCATCTTCAACGGCAATACCATCACCCTCCTTGAGTACAGCGATCTGCAGTTCGGCGGGGGCATCAGCATCGGGGATCTCGACGGTCGGAGCGCCATCCTCGTCGAGCGTGACGATCGGCATGCCGTCCACCGGCGCCTGCTCCTCACCCCATGCTGCAGAGACGATGTCGAGAACATCGAGGACGTAGAACTGTGCGGCTGCGTCCTCGGACGTGGGGAACACGATGGAGAGGCGCGAGCCAACGCTCGCGCAACCGATGAGCTGACCCAGCGGAGCATCCGCCGTCAACGCGGCGGGAAGGAGCTCGCCACCGACGTAGCCGGCATCGCCGATGCGCTCCCCGGTGTCACCGTCGAAGGCGCTCAACGCATAGCTGACGAAGTCGCCGTCGGTGATCGTGGCGCCATCGCCCTCGCTGAGCACGGTGCGCTGGGCCTCGTCAACCTGCTGCCCGAGTTCGAAAGTGGCGGTCGATGCAGTGCCGAAGTCACCATCGATGGTGACCTCCTCGGCTGCTGTACCCGACTCGACCGTTGATGAGCAGAGATCAGTCGCCTTGGGATCGGCTTCGTCTCCCGTCACGCCTTCGGTGCCAGCGCATCCAGCCAGAAGCAGGGTTGCGGCGGCGATGGTGGACAGAGCGATAAGCGAGCGGTTGCGCACAGTGAGACCTCAAGATCGTAGGGAGAGACAACTCATGTTCTCGCATTCGCCTTTGCCCCTGCTGAGAGGCACCCTTGATCGACATGGATGTCGGCGGCTGTTTGTCCATGCCATCGATGGCATGGATCGCGGAGTAGCCTAATCTGATGACCTCTGAGCAGTCCGGCACTCCCGAGTCGACCCCTGAGACGACTACGGAGCCGGAAGCAGAGGAGACCGACGTAGCGGAATCCGACGCAGAGGAGACCGCGCCGCCACGCCATCCAGGGGCAATCTATGCTTCAGGCCGCGCTCTGGCTCGCATCATGTACCGCCCGCACGTCGAGGGTCGTAGCAAGGTCCCGACAGATGGCCCCGTGATCTTCGCGAGCAACCATCTGTCTTTCATCGACTCGATCGCGATCCCGGTCGCCGCACCCCGCCCTGTGCATTTCCTAGCGAAGTCGACGTACTTCGAAGGAACCGGGTTCCGCGGCACGATGATGCGCAAGTTCTTCCAGTCCATCGGTGCCATCCCTGTTCGCCGCGGCGCGGGTCAGGCAGCACTCAACGCGTTGGACCAGCAGCGACAGCTGCTGGATGAAGGGCTCGCCGTGGCGCTTTACCCGGAGGGCACCCGCTCCTCTGATGGGCGTCTGTACAAAGGACGCACCGGAGTGGCGTTCCTCGCTCTGCAGACGGGAGCCCCCGTCGTTCCGGTCGGCCTCATCGACACTGACACGGTGATGCCGAAGGATGCCAAGATGCCCTCGATGAAGAAGCGAGTCACCGTCCGATTCGGTGACCCGATCGATGTATCAGTGCACGGACCTGCCACGAGCGGCAAAGCTCGCCGCCTCGCCACCGACGAGATCATGACAGCGATCCATGCTCTCAGCGGTCAGGAACTCGCCGGCGTCTACAACGAGCCTCCTGCACAGGGCGCGATCGAGAAGATCAAGCAGGCCCTGCCGCACGAGCGACGCTGACCTACGCGGCCGCCGTGACCGTCGCCTCGTGACGAACCGGAAAGTTCACTGAGTTCGCGATGAAGCACATGCGGTGTGCATCTTCGTGTGCGCGCTCTGCAGCCTCGATCATCGACGCATCTGCGACAACAACCTCTGGTCGGAGCAGAACGTCGGTGAATGCGCCGCCGCTTCTGCCGTCTTCGGTCATTACACCGCTTGCATCGTCGCGGTACGAGACCACGACTACACCGGCAGTCACGCAGGCATGCAGGTAGGAAAGTAGGTGGCATTCCGAGAGCGCGGCCAACAGCAGATCCTCTGGGTTCCACCGCTCGGGATCGCCGCGAAACGGCTTGTCGGCAGATGCCAGCAGCTGCGGCTTGCCATCGACCTTGATGGTGACATCTCGGGAATAGTCTCTGTACCCGCTGGTGCCGCTGCCGCGGTTGCCGTCCCAAGTGGCTGTGAGTGCGTAGTGGTGTTCACCGAGAGTCATGTCGTCAGTCTGACACGGAGCGCCGACACGGTGCCAGCGTCGTATGCCAACGCCGTGTGCCAACACGGTGCGCCAGACCGGTGGCGAAAGCCGACGGGGCTAGGCTTGTGAGGTGCTGGAGACTCTTACTGTCGCGGATGCTGTCGAACTTGCCGTCGTCGAACGAAGCGGATTCGTTGAATCCCGTCATTCGGGGGCGGCGATCGTGCTCTCCCCTGACGGAGAGGTCCTCCGAAAGCTCGGAAACCCCGATGCTCTGATCCTCCCCCGATCCAGCCTGAAGCCGTTGCAGGCCGTCGCATGCGTCACCGCGGGTGCAGATCTGGCCGGTGAGCAGCTCGCCCTCGCGACGGCAAGTCACGTCGGCACGGATCGGCATGCGGATGTCGTCCGTGAAGTACTCATGGCCGGCGGACTCACTGAAGACGACCTGGCGTGCCCGTCGGCATGGCCCAGTGACAGCACCAGCCGCGACGAACTCGTCCGCGAACACGGCCAGCAGTCGCGCATCCGCATGAACTGCTCGGGCAAGCACGCCGCGATGCTACGCGCCTGCGTTGCAACCGGCTGGCCGGTCAAGGGATATCTCGACCCTTCGCACCCGTTGCAGTTGCACATCCGCGAAGTCATCGAGCGGCTGACCGGCGAGAAGATCGCACACACTTCCGTGGACGGCTGCGGTGCCCCAGTGCACGCCATGACCCTTTCTGGTCTCGCCCGTGGCATCCACCGCATCGGCACGGCATCAGAGCGTTCCCCATTTGCGCTGCACCGCGTTGCCGGCACCCTCGTTCGCGCTGTCAAAGAGAACCCGTGGACGATCGAAGGTCCTGGCAAGCCGGACACCGTCGCGATCGAGACCGTCGGCGTATTCACCAAGGGCGGCGCCGAAGGAATCATGGTCATGGTCGCGCCGAACGGTGCCACCGTCGCGTTGAAGATGCTCGACGGATCATCACGGGCATCGACGATCGTCGCGGCGACTCTGCTTGCACACGCCGGAGCCCTCAGCGACGCTGATGTGTCCGCCCTATCCAACGCACTTCCCCTCGCCGTACTCGGTGGCGGGAGCGACGTCGGGATGATCCGTCCCGGCGCCGCCATTTGATGCCCTGACCCAGGGCCATGATCCCCTCAAAGTCGAGGGTGGAGAGGAGCCACGATGAGGATCAGCGTCCCCGCCGAGGTGAAGAACAACGAGTACCGCGTCGCGCTGACGCCATCGGGTGTGCACGATCTGATCAGCGCAGGACACGAGGTGTTCGTGCAGTCCGGAGCAGGTGCGGGCTCATCTATGCCGGATGCGGAGTATGTCGAAGCTGGCGCGACGCTGGTGGATGACGCGAGCGACGTCTGGGAACGCGCCGAGCTGCTCCTCAAAGTCAAAGAGCCGATCGCCTCGGAGTACGACTACTTCCGCGAGGATCTGACGCTCTTCACCTATCTGCACCTGGCAGCGAACCGCGCTCTGACCGAGCGGCTGATTGCCGATCGAGTCACCGCCATCGCCTATGAAACAGTGCAGCTACCTGGTGGCGGGCTGCCGCTGCTCGCCCCAATGAGTGAAGTCGCAGGACGCCTCGCTCCCCTGGTCGGCGCGAACACCCTGATGCGCTCTAACGGAGGACTCGGCCTGCTGATGTCTGGCGTGCCAGGGACGAGGCCTGCGACGGTTACCGTGATCGGCGGCGGCGTCGCCGGTGCGAATGCGGCCGTGATTGCCAGCGGCATGGGTGCAGACGTCACGATCTTCGACACGAACATCCCTCGCCTGCGGATGCTGGATGACCACTTCGGCGGACGAGTGAAGACTGCGGCATCCAACCCGCTGGACCTGCGAAGAGCCGTACTGGACTCCGATCTCGTCATCGGCTCTGTGCTCATCCCTGGCGCACGCGCACCCAAGCTCGTCACAAACGAAATGGTCGCGCAGATGCGGCCAGGCAGCGTTCTCGTCGACATCGCGGTTGATCAGGGCGGATGCTTCGAAGACACCAGGCCCACCACGCACGATGATCCGACCTTCATCGTCCACAGCACGGTGTTCTACTGCGTGGCCAACATGCCAGGGGCCGTGCCCAACACGTCCACGTCCGCACTCACCAACGCGACCCTGCCGTACATCCGCCAGATTGCCGGTCGTGGGTGGAAGGATGCCCTGCGGGCGGATCCCGCGCTCGCCGCCGGTGTGAACACAGCAGGAGGAGCCGTGATCAACGCGGGCGTCGCAATGGCTCACGGGCTGGAGGCGCAGACGCTCGCCGCCACTCTCCAATAGCTGCCGCTCTCCAGTAGTCATCGCCGCCGAGAGTCATCGCCCACCGAGCCCTGGAACGATCACACGTTGTGGCGAGCCACCGTCGCAAAGCGACCAGGCACGCCCCATGTGCGTCTCAGCGTATGGCGGCAGCTCGCGGCAGCCGGCCAGGGACCGCAGTTCGCTCGGGCACTCGGCGAGGATCAGCATCTCCCCCTCAACGCGAATCCTTTGCCACAGAGTGAACTGCCGCTGCCAGCTCTCGGCATCACCGACCAAGATCATCGGTGCTGCAGGTGATGAGAAAGTCAAGGTCGACGTCTGCTGCGCCGTCACGGATGGATCCGGAGTGCGCTCGCCCACCGGCACCACTTCGCACTCTGGGAACGCGCTACGCAGCGCCTCGACGCTGCGACGAACCCCGGGCGCGATGACCCCGACGATGGCCGCGGCCGGCGCCCACGTGCGAGTGGCAGAATCTGCTATTTCGCCGTTGACCACACTCATGTCATCCGCGCTCGTCGGGACAGATGTTGCGGCGTCCGCCTCGACCCACGCGATCTGCAGCTCGAGCTCCTCGATTCGCCCACGTCCTGCCGGACGATCACGACGGTAGCCATCGTTGTCGCCGCCAGCAGCAAGGTGCTCCATCTTGGTGCCCATCCTCAACAGCATTCGCGCCGGCAGCGAGTCCACAACTCGAGCAATCTGTCCTGATGCACGCCCCGTTGTGATCACGACAGTGCATCCGCGCGCGGCGGCTGACCGCACCAATTTCTCGAAGCGATCGATGAACACCTGCGCGTGCTCGACCGGGAACGACGCCGTGAGCTGGTCGAGATCGTCACACAACACAAGATCTGCTCTCCCCTGGCCACCCTCGGCCAACTCCGCCACAACATCCCAGGCGCGTTCATGATCAGCAGGAATCAGAACCGCCCGGTCGCTCTGCGCCGCCAGCACCCGCAGCACGCTCGATCGGCCTGATCCACTGCCTCCGATCACCGCTATGCCGCGGTCAACGCCGGGACGCAGCATTCTCAGCGTTTGACGCTGTCGATCCGGCTCGTCAACCAATCCGAGAAGCAATGCGTCCTCAAGGTCATGCGCGCTGCGCAGTTCGTTCAGGGTCAGTAGACCGGGAAGCGGTGGCATCCACGGGCTCAGGGGTTCCGCTGAGCTTTCCCACCGTGACGCGGCTCCGCGCAGATCTGCCGCGCCCGTCAGCGCGATGCGAACGGCCACAGCTTCCGAGTCTTGCGGACGACGCACGAACGCGAGTCCACGTGAACCGGCGCCGCCCGGCAGTTCTGCCGCATCATCCGATCCGATAACGAGACGGCTGTCTGCCGCTTCCGTCACGCGCAGGCTCACTCGGAGCGGACAGTTCGCCGCCAGCGCGTCGCGGATCACGCCGGCTGCTCGCTGCGTGCCGAGGATCAGGTGCATACCCAGCGCTCGTCCCCGTGCCGCGATATCCGTGAACACGACCCCGAGATCAGAATGCTCCTGCAAGAGCGCGGCGAACTCATCGACCACGATCACGAGGCGTGGCAGCTGACCATTCGCTTCGGCGACGTTGCGGGCACCCAGCTCCGCGAGTACCGCCTCCCGCCGCCGCAGCTCGGCCGTGAGGCTCTGCACACCGCGCCTGGCACCCTCTTCATCAAGATCGGTCATCACCGCAGCGACATGCGGCAGCGCTCGCAACGGGTCGAAAGCCGTACCACCTTTGAAATCCGCGAGCACGAATGCCACTTCCTCCGGACCGTGTGACCTGGCCATCGCCGCGATCCACGTGACGAGAAGCTCGCTCTTTCCTGACCCCGTCATCCCGGTCACGATGGCGTGTGGGCCGTCCTCGACGAGATCGAGGAACACGTCCGCAGTCTCTGTGCGTCCGATCGCAGCACGAAGTCCCTGCGCGTCATCACTCGGAGTGGTCATCAGATCTGCCAGGGCGACGCTGTCCGGCAGCTGTGCGACATCACCCTCACGATCGACGCTACTCGACGCGATGGCCACAGCCTGTGCACGTGAGAGGCACTCAATGACGATCTCCTCGACACCGGCGCTGGTTCGAAGCCGCGCATGCGTCGGATCAGTGCAGTCGACGACGGTCGTCACTCCCTCTGGCACATCACCATCACCGCGGCATACCCGCACCTGCGCCGAGGCATCCGAACCCTCATCTCCGTCGCCCATCACTACGGCGAGACGCCACGCACCACGACGAGGCCGGCCTGCATGCGGAAACCCACTCAGCCCCAGTGGTTCAAGCCCGTCACCCACCAGTGCGAGCTGCGCAGGGGCATGCCGCAGGCAGAGCTGCACGATGAGGGCGCGCGCAGCGGCCGCGGTTATCGGTGTCGGTCCACGGAAGCAGACACCTCGTCGCATCGGCACGATGATTGGAACATCCGTGACGTTCGCCGCGCGTTCCCGGAAGGTTCGGGCCCGTTCGCTCTCATCACCCGTCACCCGCAGTGCGCTGCGCTGAGATCCCGCGCCGATGACCAACGCTGTGGAGTCATCAATGGGCTGTAGATCGCGAAGCGGCGGATCTTGCACGCTCGCCGCGGCATCTGGATGGACCCGCCGCAACTCACGACGCTCGCGCTGGTGCCGCCGGCGAAGCTCCTGCTCAGCACGACGCCATCCGGCAGACTCTTCCTCGGCCGCTACACGTCGATCTCGACGCTTGGTGCGCAGGCCATCCAGCAAGGAAGCGCCGATCATCAACGGGCCGAGAGCGGCGAAACACAGAGAGAAGATCGATCCGGTCACCAGCCACAACACCACACCCGCAGCGATAGGGACGACGGCAGCGAGCACAGGCACGGGCTGCTTGCGAGGTTCCGCGGCGACAACCGGAAGCGTGAGCGGTTCGAGGTCCATGCCCCTATTGCACGACATCCGATATCGACGGATGCCGTTGTCCACAGCCCGATCGGACTATTGGTCAGTCTGCTCCGGTGTGGAGGAAGAGTCATCGACCGTGGAAATCACCGACGTGGCAACCGCGTCGGTGAGATGCGCTGTCCCGGTACGCTCAACCTTCAGGATGATCAGAGTCACGTTGTCACGCCCGCCGTTCTCCAACGCCGCCGCGAGCATCGCGTCCGCCGCTTTCGCTGGATCCGGCTGCTCCCGCAAAAAATGCTGGATGCCGTAATCGGTGAGTTCCTTGGTCAAACCGTCCGAGCAGATCACGAAACGGTCACCGTCGAGCACCTCAATACCGAGGTAATCAGGTGCGGTGAGCTCGCTGGCGCCCACCGCGCGAGTGATGACGTTGCTGTAGGGGTGGCTCTCTGCCTCTTCTGGGCTGAGCTTGCCGGAACTGATCAGCTCCTGAACCACGGAATGGTCTGTGGTGACCTGCACCAGACGCTCTTCGCGCAGGAGGTAAACCCGCGAGTCGCCGATGTTCAAAGATACCCACCGCGGTTCCTCGGTGGCCGTTTCAAGGAAAACACCGGTGAGCGTCGTTCCAGTGCCCTCATCAGTAGTCTCTGGATGAGCCGCAATGTCTTCGACTGCACGCTCGAGTGCGTTCTCGATCGCACCGGTCGTCACTGTGCCTGAATCGACGACTTCTTGCAGGCGAGCGATGGTGTTCTGGCTGGCGATCTCGCCACCCGCATGCCCGCCCATGCCGTCCGCTACGACGAACAGCGGATACTGGGCGAGGAAAGCGTCCTGGTTGTTGTCACGGCGAAGGCCAGTGTCAGTAATACCGGCCCAGGTCAGAATGACGTCATCACCGTCGGCGACGACAACGCGTTGAGTCTGCGTGGTCGTGTCAGACAAAAGGGGCCTCCGGTGTGAATGCGGCGAATCGGGCAACCGCAGGGTACTCAGACATCGTAGTAGAACTGTGCGCGGTGTGCGCTAAGGCGCTGCGGCATGACCATGTGTCAACGCTATCGGAGTATGCGGGGCGACACGACGAAGGACCCCCGATCGAAATCGAGAGTCCTTCATCCACCATGTTGCCGAGTTCAGCTCATCACGCAGGCGGCTGCGTCGGGTCGACCGGCGGTGCGGGCGGAACCGGTGGTGCCGCGGGAGGAGCCGGGGGCGCCGTCGGTGCTGACGGAGGCGGTGTCACCGGGGGCACTGCCGGAGCTGCGGGCGCGGCGGGAGGCGTGGCCGGTCCAGCCGGCGGCTGGTAACCAGGCGCCGCAGGCTGCGGGTACCCGGGGGATGCTGGCTGCTGGTATCCGGGTGCGGGCGGCTGGTAGCCCTGCGGCGGAGCGTAGCCCTGAGGTGCTGCGCCGTAGCCGGGCGCTGCCTGCACCGAGGACTGAGCCGGGATCCCGTCCCAGACCGTGCGGTCGCCGAAGAACGCGTTGCCAGCCCACGGAGCGGGCGGAAGCTGGGTGTTCCAACGCGACTTGTCAAAGGCGTTGATGCCAAGCCAGATGATAGACAAGAAGATGTAGAGAACGACCCACGCGCCCTCCTTCTGAAGCTTCTGACCTACGCGGTATGCGGCGAGCACCATGAGCACACCAGCAGCAGCCGAGAACAAGTAGCCGATGCCGATCCAGCTCAACAGGACAGCGCCACCGATGCTGTAGAGAATCAACCAGGGGCTCAGGTCACCGAGCTTGAGGAAGATCATCGAGTTGTAGACCGGAACCCACGCGCGCCATTTGCCCTGGACGCCAGCCTTTTCAAAGATCTTCATCAGGAACAGCGACGTCAGCACATAAGCGATGACCGCGAAAATAAAGCCGAACAGCAGCGCCACGATCAGTACGGCTGCCGCAGCGCCGCTGTCGTTATAGTAATAGTCCATTAGCCCCTCCATGGAATAAGCGACGCATTCCGCGTCGCGTGAAACACATTAGCGTGCCTGTGGGTCGACACACCATGCCAGCGTGCCGTGTCGAGTCACTGCTCCACGACTAGTTCGATCACGCCTGGCTGCTCACCCGGCCGAATGTCGATCCCTCGTGCACTCGCCCATTCCCGCAATGAGTTCACTCCCCGGACCCGCGGTCGGTCCTCAGACAGCGCACGTACCAACTCCCCTTTCGCCTTCTTATTGAAGTGATTGAGGGCGCGTCCGTGCTCGGTGACCACGCGCACATACGCAGACGGAACGGATGCCGGCAGCGGACCGAGCGCAACATAAGCCTCGCTGCGGAGGTCGAGAACGAAGGATGGAGCTTCCTGCGCGATAGCGGCGGATGTCGCATCCGCCCAGTGTCGGCGCAATGGCGCAACTCCTGGTAGCGATGCACCTGCGGCGAGCCGGTACGCGGGGATGCGGTCGAGCGCGCCGACCGGGCCGAACGGTGCCGAGTGGATCCACGCGTGCTGCCCGATCCATCGCCTTGCACTGGTATCAAGTTCGGCGGCATCCAGCGCGTCGTACAGCACTCCGGTGTAGCGATCGATCGCGGGCATCGTTGGCGCGGAGCGCAACGCCGCGTTGTGTTCGATGTCACCCAGCTGGCGATCACTCAGCTTGAGCACACGGCGCGCTTCGAGCGAATCCCCCGCCAAGGCGATGAGTGCGTCGACAACTGCCGTGCGCTGAGCAGCCAGCTCAGGTAAGGCGAGAGCGTCAAGGTCCAGCGGCCTTCCACGTCCGCCAACGCGCTTGGTCTCCGAAGGAGGAAGCAGAATCTTCATGGTCTCCACAGTGCCGACTCGGCTGAGCTGCTCCAGCAGGCGAGAACGCGCCCGCCCATCATCTCTCAAGGATGATGGGCGGACGCGTCCGCGATGAGTTGTTTCAGGCGATGAGCGCCGCGTTGCCCGCGACAACCGTCAGCTGATTTCCCTCCATGGAGAGGAAACCATCCTGAGCGTTGGCAAGCACCTTGGTGCCGTCCAGCTGGGTGATGCGCACCTGGCCCTCAGCGAGGATGGCCAGGATCGGCTCGTGGCCGGTCATGATGCCGATTTCACCCTCGACGGTCTTCGCGACGACGAGAGTCGCTTGCCCCGTCCAGATCTCCGCGTCTGCAGAGACGAGGCTGACATTGAGCGCCATGATCAGCCGTTGTCCTTCTGGATCTGAGCCCACTTCTCTTCCACGTCGGAGAGACCACCGACGTTGAAGAAGGCCTGCTCAGCCACGTGGTCGAGGTCACCCTTGGCGATCGCGTCGAACGACTCGATGGTCTCCTTAAGCGGAACCGTCGAACCCTCGACACCGGTGAACTTCTTCGCCATGTAGGTGTTCTGCGAGAGGAACTGCTGGATGCGACGTGCACGAGACACGACGATCTTGTCTTCCTCGGAGAGCTCATCGACACCGAGGATGGCGATGATCTCCTGCAGTTCCTTGTTCTTCTGAAGGATCTGCTTGACCGTGGTCGCAACGCGGTAGTGGTCCTCGCCTAGGTAGCGGGGGTCCATGATGCGCGACGTCGAGGTCAGCGGGTCGATAGCGGGGTACAGACCCTTAGACGCGATCTCACGGCTGAGCTCGGTCGTCGCGTCAAGGTGCGCGAAGGTCGTCGCCGGAGCCGGGTCGGTGTAGTCGTCGGCCGGGACGTAGATCGCCTGCAGCGAGGTGATCGAGTGTCCGCGCGTCGAGGTGATGCGCTCCTGGAGGAGGCCCATCTCGTCAGCGAGGTTCGGCTGGTAACCCACGGCGGAGGGCATGCGGCCGAGCAGCGTGGAAACCTCAGAGCCAGCCTGCGTGAAGCGGAAGATGTTGTCGATGAACAACAGCACGTCCTGCTTCTGCACGTCACGGAAGTACTCCGCCATCGTCAGAGCCGACAGGGCAACGCGCAGGCGCGTTCCCGGCGGCTCGTCCATCTGGCCGAAGACAAGGGCGGTCTTCTCGAAGACGCCTGCCTCTTCCATTTCGTGGATGAGGTCGTTGCCCTCACGGGTACGCTCACCGACGCCGGCGAACACCGACACACCACCGTGGTCCTGCGCGACGCGCTGGATCATTTCCTGGATGAGGACGGTCTTGCCGACACCTGCACCGCCGAAGAGACCGATTTTTCCACCCAGCACGTAAGGCGTGAGAAGGTCGATCGACTTGATGCCGGTCTCGAACATCTGAGTCTTCGACTCAAGCTGGTCGAAGGGCGGGGCCTGCCGGTGGATCGGCCAGCGCTCGGTGATCTCGATCTGCTCGCCAGGCTCGGCGTTGAGCACCTCGCCGATCACGTTGAAGACCTTGCCCTTGGTGACGTCACCGACGGGAACCGAAATCGGCTCACCGGTGTCGCGCACCTCCTGGCCGCGGACGATGCCGTCGGTGGGCTTCAGTGCGATGGCGCGGATCAGATCGTCACCGAGGTGCTGTGCGACCTCGAGGGTAATCTCGGTCGACTCCTCGCCGATGACGATGGTTGTCTTCAACGCGTTGTAGATGTCAGGAATCGAGTCGTGCGGGAACTCGATGTCGACGACCGGGCCCGTGACGCGTGCGACGCGCCCGACGACCGCGGTCCCAGCCTCAGCTGTGGCGGTGGGGGTCATATCTTCGTCTCTTTCTTGATGGTCTATTTGCTCGAGGAGAGGGCGTCGGCACCGCCGACGATCTCAGCGATCTGCTGCGTGATCTCCGCCTGACGCGCGTTGTTGCGCAGACGGGTGTAGTCGGTGATGAGCTTGTCAGCGTTATCGCTGGCAGACTTCATCGCCTTCTGCGTCGCGGCCTGCTTGGCGGCCGACGACTGCAACAGGGCGTTGAAGACCCTGCTCTGGATGTACACCGGCAGGATCGCGTCGAGCACCGTCTCGGCATCCGGTTCGAACTCGTAGAGCGGGTACACCGCTCCACTCGGTTCGGCCGCAGCCTCGTTCTCCACGATCTCCAGCGGAAGCAGGCGCACAGTCTCGGGCGTCTGCGTCATCATGCTGACGAAACGGTTATAGACGAGGTGAAGCTCGTCCACGCCGCCCTCGCCGCCACCGCGGTTGAAAGCCTCGAGCAGCTTGGCCGAGATCTCCTCCGCCGTCTTGAACTTCGGGGTGTCGGTGTCGCCGGTCCACTCGGCATCCGCCTGGATGCCACGGAACTGGAAGTAACCGACAGCCTTGCGTCCGACGAGGAAGTACACCGGCTCGCTGCCCTGTGAGCGGATGAGCTCACCCAGTTCCATCGCCTCGCGAAGGATCTGCGAGTTGAAGGCACCGGCAAGGCCACGATCGGAGGAGAAGACGACGACGGCAGACCGCCTGATCGCCTCCGGCTCTCGCGTGAGCGGGTGGTCGACATTGGAGTACGTCGCGACGGCAGAGACAGCCTGAGTCACGGCGCGCGCGAAGGGCGACGACGCGCGTACACGCGCCATCGCCTTCTGAATACGCGAAGCCGCGATGAGTTCCATCGCCTTCGTGATCTTCTTGGTCGTCTGAGCAGAAGAGATCTTCTGCTTGTAGACCTTGAGTTGAGCGCCCATGTTTTTAGTTCCTCACGCGATTAAGCGCGACGACCCTTGACGATCTTCTCCTGATTGACGTCATCCACATCAGCAGAAGCGTGCTCCTCGTGGCCGACGGCACCGATGGACTGACCCTTGCCACCCTGGAACTCAAGGATGAATGCGTCGACCTGCTTTTCGAGCTCGGCGACGGTGTCGTCAGTGAGAAGGTTCGTCTCGCGCAGGGTGTCGAGCACTGTGGAGTTACGACGCAGGTGGTCGAGAAGCTCGCGCTCGAACCGCAGCACGTCCGCGACCTCGATCGTGTCGAGCTTTCCGTTGGTGCCGGCCCAGATCGAGACGACCTGGTCCTCAACCGGGTACGGCGAGTACTGGGGCTGCTTGAGCAGCTCGGTCAGACGCGCACCGCGGTCGAGCTGACGACGCGAAGTCGCGTCGAGGTCGCTCGCGAACATTGCGAAGGCTTCGAGCGAGCGGTACTGCGCGAGCTCGAGCTTCAACGTTCCGGAGACCTTCTTGATCGACTTGACCTGAGCGTCACCGCCGACTCGCGAGACCGAGATTCCCACGTCGACCGCCGGACGCTGGTTCGAGTTGAAGAGGTCGGACTGCAGGAAGATCTGGCCGTCGGTGATCGAGATCACGTTGGTCGGGATGTACGCCG
Source organism: Microbacterium sp. Y355 (assembly GCF_059445345.1). NCBI lineage: Bacteria > Bacillati > Actinomycetota > Actinomycetes > Micrococcales > Microbacteriaceae > Microbacterium > Microbacterium sp. Y355. The sequence goes on from NZ_JCAIUD010000001.1 coordinate 961,790, forward strand.
AGACGTCGTTCGCCTTGGTCTCGATGATGGGCAGGCCCGTCATCGAACCGGCGCCGAGCTCGTCGGACAGCTTCGCGCAACGCTCCAGCAGACGGGAGTGCAGGTAGAAGACGTCACCCGGGTATGCCTCGCGGCCCGGCGGACGACGCAGGAGAAGCGAAACGGCGCGGTAGGCCTCTGCCTGCTTCGACAGGTCATCGAAGATGATGAGGACGTGCTTGCCGCCGTACATCCAGTGCTGCCCGATGGCGGAACCTGTGTACGGAGCGATGTACTTGAAGCCGGCCGCGTCGGATGCGGGAGCAGCGACGATCGTCGTGTACTCCAGCGCACCGGCGTCCTCGAGCGCACCCTTGACGGAGGCGATCGTGGAGCCCTTCTGGCCGATTGCGACGTAGATGCAACGAACCTGCTTGTTCGTGTCGCCCGACTCCCAGTTGGCCTTCTGGTTGATGATCGTGTCGATCGCGATGGCCGTCTTGCCGGTCTGGCGGTCGCCGATGATCAGCTGGCGCTGACCACGACCAACGGGGATCATCGCGTCAATTGCCTTGATGCCGGTCTGCATCGGCTCGTGCACGCTCTTGCGCTGCATGACGCCTGGTGCCTGCAGTTCGAGCTCGCGACGACCTTCTGACGCGATGGTGCCGAGGCCGTCGATCGGGTTGCCGAGCGCATCGACGACGCGACCGAGGTAACCGTCACCGACGGGGACCGAGAGAACCTCGCCGGTACGGCGAACTTCCTGGCCTGCCTGGATACCGGAGAAGTCTCCGAGCACCACGGTACCGATCTGGTGTTCGTCAAGGTTCAGTGCGAGGCCCTGCGTGCCGTTGGCGAACGTGAGGAGCTCGTTCGCCATGACGCCGGGCAGGCCCTCGATGTGGGCGATGCCGTCAGCGGCATCCACGACTGTGCCGACCTCGGTCGCTGCGGCGCCTGAGGGCTCGTACGCAGCGGCGAAGTCCTTCAGCGCGTCGCGGATGACGTCGGGGCTGATCGATAGTTCTGCCATTGTCTTCCCTTTGTATTGAGAGAGTCTGCGCGGTTCCCCGCGCGAAATCGTATTAGCCCGCGAGCTTCTGTCGAAGTTCGGCGAGCCGCGCGGAGATGCTGCCGTCGATGACGTCGTCGGCGACCTGCACTCGCAGTCCGCCCACGACTGTGGGATCAATGACCTCGTTGATCGAGATCTGGCCGTCGTAGCGCTTCGCCAGCGACTCGCCAAGGCGAGTGCGCTGAGCAGCTGACAGCGGTGATGCGGTGTGCACAGTGGCAACGATGCGGCCACCCTGCGCCGAGACGATCTTCATCGCTCGGTTCAGGAGCTGACGCACGCGGCGGCCTCGTGGCTGGCGCACCAGCGATGAGACGATCAACGTGGTCGGTGCGCTCACCTTGCCACCGAGCAGCTTCTCTACGAGGCTGCCCTTCGCGGTGTCATCGCCTAGGCGTCCGCCGAGCGCGAGTTCGAGCTCTGCGTTGGCGGCGACGATGCGGAGGAAGGAGAACAGCTCCCCCTCGATGTCTGCCTTGGGCTCAGCGATGGCTGCAGCGCGAATCGCGAGCTCCTCGATGCCGGCGATGAGGCCGTCCTCATCGGACCACCTCTGACCGACAGCCGCGGTGACCAGCTGTCGCGTGACATCTGACGTGCCGCCGAATACCGACGTCACGACCTGCTCCCGAAGTCCTGCGGGAGCGGCCGGGTCAGCAAGCGCGCCGCTCAGCTGTCCGGATTCGCCCACCAGACGCGCCACAGTGAAAAGCTCACTGGCCGTGTCGAGGGTGACGCCCTTCGCCTGAGCGAGGGCCGCCATCGAAACCGCGAGAGCCTGAGTGGTCGCGCTGCCCATTACTTGGCCGCCTTTTCTGCTGCTTCGAGGTCAGCGAGGAAGCGGTCAACGACAGCAGTCGCACGAGCGTCGTCCGAGAGCGTTTCGCCGACCACGCCACCGGCGAGGTCGATGGCGAGCGTGCCTACCTCAGAGCGAAGCGCGACGAGCGTCGTCTGGCGCTCTGCTTCAATCTGCGCCTGAGCTGCGGCGGTGACGCGTGCAGCCTCGGTGGTCGCAGCATCCTTCGCCTCGGCGACGATCTTCTTGCTGTCCTCACGGGCAGCCTCACGGATCTCACCGGCCTCGGTGCGTGCCTCAGCGAGCTGACGGGTGTACTCCTCGAGAGCCGCCTCCGCCTGCTTCTGAGCTTCGTCAGCCTTGGCGATGTTGCCCTCGATCGCGGCGGACCGCTCGTCGAGCATCTTCGCTACGTTCGGAAGCGCGACCTTCCAGGCCACGACCAGGATGATGACGAAGCAGACCGCGGACCAGACGATGTCGTACATCGCCGGAAGAAGCGGGTTGTGCTCCGCTTCTTCGGCTGCGAGCGTGACAAGAGCGTTCAGCATCCTGTCTCCTTACGTGAGGTGGGAACGGATCAGTAGCCGAAGAGGAACGCTACGCCGATACCGACGAACGCGAGCGCCTCGGTGAAGGCGATACCGATCCACATGGTGCCCTGGAGCTTGCCGGACAGCTCAGGCTGGCGTGCGATGCCCTCGATCGTCTTGCCGACGACGATACCCACACCGATGGCCGGACCGATGGCCGCAAGACCATAACCGATGTTGGCGATCGAGCCGGTGATGTCGATGTTGATCTGGGCGAGAACAGAAACAGAATCCACGGATTCTTCCTTTCATTGAGGGGGCCGAAGCGCCCCGATATTAGTGTTCGTCCGCGACTGCGAGCTGAATGTAGACCGCGGTGAGGATGGTGAAGACGTATGCCTGGAGGAAAGCCACCAGGATCTCGAAGGCAGTGAAGGCGAAGCCGAAGGCGAGCGTGCCCGCACCCAGCACCGTCCAGAAGCCGCCCATCGAGAAGATGAAGAACTGGGTCGCTGCGAAGAACAGCACCAGCATGAGGTGACCGACCATCATGTTCATCAGCAGACGCAGCGTGAGCGTGACCGGCCGAACGATGAAGGTCGAGATGAACTCCAGCGGCGCGACGATGATGTACAGAGCCGGCGGAACTCCGGGCGGGAAGAGCGAGTTACGGATGAAGCCCATCGGGCTCTTGCGCAATCCGGCGTAGATGAATGTGACGTACGTGATCACCGCGAGCATCAGCGGCACTGCGATGATGCTCGTTCCTGCGATGTTCAAGAACGGGATGACACCCGTGATGTTGAAGAACAGGACCATGAAGAAGATCGTGGTCAACAGCGGCAGGAAGCGGTCGCCGTCCTTCTTGCCCATCATGTCGTGCGCAACGTTCACGCGAACAATGTCGAAGAGCATCTCGATGACACCCTGACCGCGGCCCGGGATCAGCTTGAGCTTGCGTGTGCCGAGCCAGAGGATGAGGACGACGGCAATGGTGGCAATGAACTGCACCAGGTGGATGCGATGCACCGAGAGCGGGCCGATACTGAACAGGATCTCCGGGAAGAACTCTGCGATCGACGGTGGGTGGAATTCATCCGATGCGAATCGGACGAGGAGGCTCGTGGCGTGAGTCAACGTTGCTCCAGCTTCGGGGCGCCGATCAAGATCGAGGCGACGTTTGGGTGAGGAGGTCTAGCTGAGTCGGAGCATTCCGCACAACGCGAAAGCTTGCCCAGCGAACTCGTTTTTTAGACTATCAATATTTTTCCAGGCTCACGAATCGTTGCGGCCCTCGGGTGTGGTTTTGGGTCCCTCAGGTTCGGTTTCGGCATCCTCAGGGTTGGTCTCCGGCAGAGAAATGTCGGAAACGTAGGGCACCCGCAGCTTCGTGAAGGCGAACATATCGATCGCGAGGCTGACCACTACCCCCGCCATGAGCGAGAGGAAGATGATCAGCGGCACGACCCAGCTCTGCCCGCGCAGGATCACAATCACGACGACGAACAGCACGAGTTTGAGCAGCCAGCCCCCCATCACGATGCCGAAGAACACCGTGGCGAACATCTCTTTGCCATACCAACGGTTGGCGATCAAGACACTCAGCGGTGTGAGCGCAAGGAAGAAGATGGCGAGGCCGACGCCGGTCAGTCCGCTCCACAGGCCGTCTGTGCCGGCTGTGAGGTACCCGATACCGGCTCCGAGGATGACGAGCACGATCGCGGCGATCCCTGTCCAGATCAGGACCTTCCGCAGAATCGGATTGATCGCGGGGCTCTTGTGATCAGAATTGTCGCTGCTCATCGGGTCTCCAAGGAGGGTGTCGGCTCGGTGGGCGCGTTCTGCGCTCGGTGGGTGGGAAGAAGGGTGACAACGAGGCACGCGGCGATTCCGATCACGCCGAAGGCCACACCGGGTAGATACTGCCCCGGCCAGTCCTCGCTGGTGCCCACGTACATCAAGAGAACGGCGAGCGAGATCACTGCAGTCCACGCGTAGAAGATAAGCACGGCGTCGCGGTCGCGGTGCCCGAGGTCGAGCATCCGATGATGCAGATGCTTACGGTCGGGCGAGAACGGTGATTTCCCCGCCCGCATGCGCCGGAACACCGCAAGCCCGAAGTCGAGCAGCGGCAGCATGACCACCACGAGCGGGAGCAGGATCGGGATGAAGGCTCCGAGCAGCTGCGAACGACCGAACTCCTCAGGATTCATCGCACTGGATGACATCTGACCGGTCAGCACGATCGCCGACGTCGCCATGAGCAGTCCCAGCACAAGTGCGCCTGAGTCGCCCATGAACAACTTCGCTGGGCTCCAGTTCAAGGGGAGGAACCCGATGCAGGCACCGATCACCACCGCGGCGAGGAATGTCGCCAGGTTGAAGTAGCTGCTCGCGCCGGTGTCACGGGTGAGGATGTACGAATAGGCGAAGAACACCCCGTTCGCTATCAGGCACACGCCCGCGACGAGACCGTCAAGCCCGTCGATGAAGTTGACCGCGTTCATGACGATCACGATCGCGAACATCGTGACTGCGATGCTCAGCCAGCTCGAGAAGATGATCATGTCACCCAGCGGAATCGCGAGGATCTGCAGACCTCCGACGACCGTGATGATGCCTGCAGCGAGGAACTGGGCGCCCAGCTTGATCATCCAGTCGAGATCCCACAGATCGTCGATCACACCGACGATGGCGATGAGCACCGCCGCGCCGAGCACGGCCCACATGGTTTGCGGCGGCACCCACATGATGCTGAAGAACGGGTTTGCTGCGGAGACAGCGATCGCGGCCGCGATGCCGAGCAGCATCGCCACACCGCCGAGTCGCGGCGTCGGCGTCGTGTGCACATCACGTTCCCGGATGCCTGGGTAGAGCTTGAAACGCAGACTAAGTTGCCAGACCACCCACGACATCACAAGCGTGACGGTCGCAGTGAAGATGATCGTGAAGAGGTACTGTTTCACGCCACGCCATCCGACGACGATTCCGGCCTCGAAGCGGACTCGCCCTCCGGGTCCGGTGCAAGTTCCAGCAGATCGCCGAGGACTGCTTCCAGCTGCGGCCGGGAGATCGCACCCTCACGCAGCAGACGCACGCGCGGTTCGCCGGCGTCATCAGCACCACGACGAACGAGAGATGTCGCATCGATGATCGTCGAGGCGACGCCGGTCTCGCTGAAGCCCCCGTCGAGGTACACCGAGACACTGTCTTTCAGCATCGCTTCTGCGTCTGCAGCCGAGATCGCTGCAGCTTTGCCCGTAAGGTTCGCGCTCGAGACTGCCAGCGGGCCGGTCTCCTCGAGCAGCTCCAGCGCCAGCCGCAGATCTGGCATGCGCACCGCGACGGTGCCGAGCGTATCGCCAAGGTCCCACGACAGTGAGGGCTGGGCGGGCAGAATAATAGTGAGCCCGCCCGGCCAAAATTCGTCCACCAGACGCTGAACAGGCTCGGGAATCGACTCCACGAGGGCCGCCAACGCGGCCTGGTTAGCAACCAGCACTGGCGGCGGTTGATCGCGCCCGCGCCCCTTTGCCTCGAGCAGCCGCCGCACCGCCGCTGGCGCGAACGCATCCGCGGCGACACCGTAGACCGTGTCGGTGGGCATAACGATGAGCTCTCCCCGGGCGATCGCCTGACGAGCGTGGCGCATTCCGGCGAGAAGCTGTGCCTCATCGCGGCAATCAAAGACAGAGGACATGACCTCAACAGTCTACGTGCACGCGCGAGCGCGACACCGCTGAGCCATCAGGGACGCAGCGCCGTCGTCGCTCGATCCCGGCGGGTGAGGTCGGGGTGGGTGGTCGGAGCACGCCAGCCGTCAGCGGCGAGCAGGGTGCGGATGTCTTCGCCCTGCAACTCGCCATGCTCGATGACCAGAAGCCCGCCGGGGCGGAGCAGCCGCAGCGCCCTGGTGCTGAGCACACGCACGATGTCCAGGCCGTCCGGCCCGCCGTACAGCGCCATGGCTGGGTCGAACAGCCGTACCTCCGGGTCGCGTGGGATCGCCTCATCCGGAACATAGGGAGGGTTCGAAATCACGACTGCGGCCGTACCGTCGAGCTCTTCGAGTGTGTCCGCGAGATCACCGTGCACGAGCGTGAGATTCTCGGCATCCGCTGTGTTGCGTGCCGCCCATGCATGAGCGTCAGGGGAAAGTTCGACGGCGAAGATGCGCGAGTGCGGCACCTCGCTCGCCATCGCCAAGGCGATCGCTCCGCTTCCGGTACACAAGTCGACACCGATCGGCTCAGCATCAGGAGCGTTCAGCAGCGCATCGATCGCGAACTGCGCAACGATCTCGGTCTCTGGCCGTGGCACGAAGACGCCGGGGCCGACGGCCAGTTCAAGGTGGCGGAACGGAGCCACACCGGTGAGATGCTGCAGCGGCTCGCGCGCAGCGCGCCGAACGATCAGCGCCTCAAGTGCCGCAGCATCCTGCTCCCCCATCGTGTCGCCGCGCACCACAGCGGCCTGCACTTCTCCACGACGCAGTCCACTCACGTGACCTGCGAGCAGTTCTGCGTCGACGAGCGGATCTGGCACACCGGATGCCGCAAGACGCTCTGCGGCAGAGCGCACGGCGGCGGCGAGGGTCTGTTCGGGCATCCCTCCAGCGTAGGGTGTCTGCAAAGGCTCCGAGCGTCATAATGTCTCGCGTACGTATGCACTCCAATAGGCTTTGACACGCATCGCTCCCGAACGAAGGACCTGGAAAATGACCGGCATCCATTCCGACATCACCACAGCTTTCGGCAATACGCCGTTGGTTCGCCTGAACCACGTGACCGAGGGCCTTGGCGCCACGGTTCTGGCCAAGCTGGAGTCCTACAACCCGGCCGGCAGTGTGAAAGATCGCATTGGCATCGCCATGGTCAACGCCGCCGAGGCATCCGGTGAGCTGAAGCCGGGTGGAACGATCGTCGAATCCACCAGTGGAAATACCGGAATCGCACTCGCCATGGTCGGTGCCGCCCGCGGCTACAAGGTCATCCTGACCATGCCTGCGTCCATGTCGAAAGAGCGCCGCGTACTACTCAAGGCCTTCGGCGCGGAGATCGTGCTCACCGACCCGACCACGGGCATGAGTGGCGCCATCGAAGAGACCAAGAAGATCGTTGCTGCGACCCCGGGCGCTGTCTGGATCAAGCAGTTCGAGAACGCCGCGAACCCGCAGATCCACCGCGAGACCACCGCGCAGGAGATTCTGCGTGACACCGATGGCAATGTCGACATCTTCATCGCCGGCGTCGGCACTGGCGGCACTGTGACCGGCACCGGCCAGGCGCTCAAGGCAGCGAAGCCCGATGTGCAGGTCATCGCCGTCGAGCCCAAGGACTCCCCCGTCCTCACCGAGGGCCACCCCGGCCCGCACAAGATTCAGGGCATCGGCCCGAACTTCGTGCCCGCAGTGCTTGACCGTGAGGTTCTTGACGAGGTTATCGCTGTCGAATTCGACGAGTCGCTGCGTCTCGCTCGTGAACTTGCGGCGAAGGAAGGCCTGCTGGTCGGCATGTCGTCTGGAGCTGCACTTTCCGCTGCACTGCAGGTCGCCGCACGCCCCGAGAATGCAGGGAAGACGATCGTCGTGATCATGCCCGACACGGGTGAGCGTTACATCTCCACTGCCCTGTTCGAGGACCTGCGCGAGGTTTGAGCGCATGATCGGTCGAATGCGTGAGGACATTGCCGCCGCGCGCCTTCGCGACCCGGCAGCGCGCACCGGACTGGAAATCGGGCTGCTGTATCCCGGGATGCACGCCATTTGGGCGCATCGCGTCTCGCATGGGATGTGGCGGCGAAACCTGCGCTTCCTCGCACGCGCCAATTCACAGTTCGCGCGCTGGTTGACCGGAATCGAGATTCATCCTGGTGCCAAGATCGGCAGGCGCTTCTTCATCGACCACGGGATGGGCATCGTGATCGGCGAGACGGCAGAGATCGGTGATGACGTCATGCTTTATCACGGTGTCACGCTGGGTGGTCGCACGCAGGACGCCACCGGAAAGCGGCATCCGACGCTCGCCAATGGCGTAGTGGTGGGCTCGGGCGCGAAGGTGCTGGGGCCCATCCTGGTCGGGCAAAACACGGTGATCGGGGCAAACGCTGTGGTCACGAAGGATGCACCAGAGGACAGCATCCTTGTCGGCGTGCCTGCGCGTGCGCGTCGACGCGATGGTCACGACGATTTCAGCGCTCTGCGTCTCGCCGCCGACTACTCCATCTGAGACGCTCGGCGCGCTGCAACCTTAGGTGGTCAGCGCTTGGCGCGGCGCTCGGAGACCTTGCGCTTGAGGAAAATCAGCGGCAGCAGGATCGACCCGAGCGCTGTGATGATCCAGACGATGACCGCACCGAGAATCCATGCTGCGATGCCGCTGATGCGCAGACCGCCGATGGGGAGCAGTACGACCACGATCAGGGCGACGAGCGTCGAGAAGATGCCGATTCCACCCATCAGCACTGGCGCGTAACGGTCAGCAAGCTTGGCGATCCAAGGGCTGAGAACGCTCTGTAGCGCCGCGAAGATCACGATGCAGATCACGAATCCCCACCACTTGTCCCACTCGATCTGGAAGCCTTCGAGCACGAGGTCAGCGACGATGAGCCCAATCCCCGCCGAGACGAGGTAGGTGAGCGCGCGGAACAGAAGTGTGATCACGTCCTGAGCCTAGCGCTGCGGGCGCATCCGTTCAGGAAACAGAACCGATTGCGGCGAGCCGCGCCTCTTCGTCAGCCTGAATCGCGCTTTCGATGATCGGGTCGAGGGCGCCGTCCATCACCTGGTCGAGGTTGTACGACTTGAAACCGGTGCGATGATCCGCGATCCGGTTCTCCGGAAAGTTGTAAGTGCGGATGCGCTCAGAGCGATCCATGCCGCGGATCTGCGACTTGCGCGCATCGGATGCCGCAGCATCCAACTCCTCCTGCCGCTTGGCGAGGATGCGGGCGCGAAGCACACGCATGCCTGCTTCACGGTTCTGCAGCTGCGACTTCTCGTTCTGCATCGACACGACAATGCCGGTCGGAAGGTGTGTGATGCGCACTGCTGAGTCCGTGGTGTTCACCGACTGACCACCGGGGCCGGAGGAGCGGAACACGTCAATCTTCAGATCATTCGGACTGATCGAGACCTCTTCAGGCTCATCGACCTCAGGAAACACCAGCACACCGGTCGTTGAGGTGTGAATGCGGCCCTGCGACTCGGTCGCCGGCACCCGCTGCACTCGGTGCACGCCACCCTCATACTTCAAATGCGCCCAGACGCCCTGCGAGGGATCCGTAGATGACCCCTTGATAGCGATCTGAACATCCTTGTAGCCGCCGAGGTCGGACTCGTTGTGCTCCAGGAGCTCCGTCTTCCAGCCCTTGTGAGCCGCGTACTGGATGTACATGCGGAGCAGGTCAGCGGCGAAGAGTGCGCTCTCAGCGCCGCCCTCGCCGCCCTTGATCTCCAAAATCACGTCTCGAGCGTCGTCAGGGTCGCGCGGAATCAGCAGCCGACGCAACTTCTCCTGAGATCGTGCGAGGCCTTCTTCCAGGACGGGTACCTCCGCAGCGAAGGCGTCGTCTTCTTTGGCGAATTCGCGCGCGGCAGCCAGATCGGCGGATGCTGCCGTCCACGCGTCGTACGCCGCCACAATCCGACTCAGCTCGGCGTAACGACGGTTGACACGCTTGGCGCGTGCTGCATCGGCGTGCACCGCCGGGTCAGAGAGTTCCTCCTGAACCTGGCGGTGTTCGTCGATCAGCGCTTGAACAGACTCGAACACGCCTATGCTCCGATCAGTGTCAGATCAGCGGATGTTGTTCTCATGGCTGTGGCTGGAGCCACCGGCCGCGGGAGCAGGCATCGACTTCTGCATCTGCACGAGGAACTCAACGTTCGACTGCGTCTCCTTGAGCTTGCCCAGCACGACCTCAAGGGCCTGCTGCTGGTCAAGGCCCGCGAGTGCGCGGCGAAGCTTCCAGGTGATCTTGACTTCATCGGCCGAGAGCAGCATCTCTTCACGGCGAGTCGACGACGCGTTGATGTCGACGGCCGGGAAGATGCGCTTGTCCGCGAGCTGACGCGACAGACGCAGCTCGCTGTTTCCGGTGCCCTTGAACTCCTCGAAGATGACGTCGTCCATCTTCGAACCGGTCTCCACAAGAGCCGTGGCCAGGATCGTGAGCGATCCACCGTTCTCGATGTTGCGAGCGGCACCGAAGAAGCGCTTCGGCGGGTACAGCGCCGCTGCGTCCACTCCACCGCTGAGAACACGCCCAGAAGTGGGCGTGGCGATGTTGTAGGCACGGCCGAGGCGGGTGATCGAGTCGAGCAGCACGACAACGTCGCGGCCCAGCTCGACGAGACGCTTGGCACGCTCGATGGCGAGCTCTGCAACCGTGACGTGGTCTTCGGCCGGGCGATCGAAGGTCGAGGCGATGACCTCGCCCTTCACCGTACGCTCCATGTCGGTGACCTCTTCCGGGCGCTCATCGACAAGAACGACCATGAGGTGAACCTCAGGGTTGTTCTGCGCGATGGCGTTGGCGATCTGCTGCAGGACGATCGTCTTGCCTGCCTTGGGCGGCGCGACGATGAGGCCACGCTGGCCCTTGCCGATCGGGGCGACCAGGTCGATGATCCGTTGCGTCAGCTTCTCGGGTGCGGTCTCCAGGCGCAGGCGCTCCTGCGGGTACAGCGGTGTGAGCTCGCCGAACTCGACACGAGTGGCGGCGTCGTCAACAGACAGACCGTTGATCGAGTCGACCTTGACCAGGGCGTTGTACTTCTGACGACCCTGCTGCTCGTTCTCGCGCGGCTGCTTGATGGCGCCCACGATCGCGTCGCCCTTGCGCAGGTTGTACTTCTTCACCTGGCCGAGTGAGACGTAAACGTCGCTCGCACCGGCGAGGTAGCCGGTGGTGCGCACGAACGCGTAGTTGTCGAGCACATCGAGGATGCCGGCGATCGGGATGAGGACGTCGTCCTCGCCGAACTCGGTGTCAAACTCGTCAGATGCTCCGCCCGTGCGGCGCTTGTTGTTGTTGTTGGTGCGCTGGCGGCCCCGGCCATTGCCGTTCTCATCATCGGCAGTGTTCTGCGGGGTGTCCTGGCCACCGTTCTGGCTACGTCCCCGGTTGCGGTTTCGGTTACGGTTACGGCTGCGGCTGGAGCCCTCTTCGCCGTCGTTCGAGTCGGCACCGTTATCGCCAGCATCAGACTTCTCAGGCGTCGTGGTGTCGGCCTGCTTCGCGTCGGACGAGTCCGACTGCTCAGCCCTGGGCGTCTGCGCGCCCCTCCGGCCACGTCCAGACCTCTCGGCGGGCGCGTTGCCGACGGGCTTTTCAGCGACGGGCTTGTCGCCCGAGGCGCCTTCATTCGGCGCGCTGTCGGTTGACGCGCTGTCGGCGGACTTCTCGTCGGCCTTGTCTGCGGCCGGCGCAGTCTCAGCGGCGGGTTCTGCCTTCTTGCGACGACCGCGAGCAGGCGCCTTCGTCGCTACCGCGGCGGGTGCTTCGGCCGCGCTGTCGGATGCCGCGTTGTCGACTGTCGGCTTTTCAGATGCCGCGCTGTCGGCTATCGGCTTTTCGGATACCGGAGCGTTGGGTGCCGAGGGCGAAGCGTCAGCGTCAGCCGCGGGTGCGGCGTCAACCTTCTTCGCCCGACTGCGTCGTGGTGCCTTCGCCTTCGGCGCCGCTTCAGCGGCCGGAGCCGGAGCATCGGCGGGCGCGGCTGCGGCAGCCGGTGCCTCGGTCGTCGCCTGCTCGGCCTTGGCCGCGGCGCTGGCGGTCGTAGCACGGCGCGGAGCGCGCTTACGTGCCGGTGCAGCAGTGGTCTCAGCGGCTGCGGATGCAGCGGCCGGAGCAGTAGTGGGGGCCTCGGCTGCGGTTGCTGCCTGGTCGTTCTGGGTCTCGGAGAAATTCTCCACGAGTACTCCCTTATATGTCGTGGGAAATGAGCATGTACCGCGCACAACGGGTGCTGCGCGCGATCGCACGGGCAGACACTCAGTGCCTGACAGCCAGAACAAGAAAAACGGTTCTGGGGATTCCGTGCGGATCTCGCAGAATTGCGATGGGGGCCAGATTCACGAAATTACGTGGAGCCCTCCGCTCGATCCCTTACTGTACCACCACGCACGTCAACGGCCAGCATGAGCGCCTCCCACGGGGTGTCCGTTACGGAATCGGCAAGTTCCACTGCGTGCTGACGATTGCCTGGCCCATCCGCGAGGACGAGAACGCTGGGGCCCGCCCCCGAGACGACCGCAGCGAACCCGGCAGCGCGCAACGCCGTGACCAGTCGGTGTGTCTCTGGCATGGCTTCTGCGCGGTAGTCCTGATGCAACCGGTCTGCGGTCGCATCAAGCAGCAACTCTGGACTCTGTGTGAGGGCGGCGATCAACAGCGCGGAGCGCGACACGTTGAATACGGCATCCTCTCTGGAAACGTGCGGAGGCTGGAGTGAACGTGCCAATGTCGTCGACATCGTCCGCTCTGGCACGAAGACGAGCGGTGCGACACCACGGTGCACGAGCAACTTCTTGTGCTGCGGGCCGCGTTCTCCGGTCCATGCGATCGTGAGACCCCCGAACAGCGCTGGAGCGACGTTGTCAGGGTGGCCTTCCAGTTCTGTCGCCAGACGCAGCAGATCAGCATCCGAGAACTCGACTTCGCCCTCAAGAAGTCCCTTCGCCGCAAGCACGCCCGCAGTCACGGCAGCGCCGGAGGATCCGAGACCCCGCCCATGCGGCACGCCGTTGTGCGCAACGATCCGCAAACCAGGCATCACACGCCCCACGTCTGTGTAGACGTGATCGATCGAACGAACGATGAGATTCGACTCATCACGTGCGATCTCGGATGCACCGGTGCCGGTGACCTCGATCTCGAGTCGATCATTCGACAGTGCAGATACCGTCAGCTCGTCATAGACGCTGAGCGCCAGACCGAGTGTGTCGAAGCCAGGGCCGAGGTTCGCGCTCGTGGCCGGCACCTGCACCTGCACGGTGCGAAGGACATCACTTGCCATCACTCACCTTCCACGCGCAGCACAGATACGACTCGGTCAACGACAGCGCTCGATGACAGTCGCTCGACCGCGTCACTCAACGACTGCTCGGTCGCCCGGTGTGTGCCGATGATGAGGCGCGCCGTCGGGTCGTCTTCCGATTCGATCGTCTGCACAAGGGTTGCGACCGAGACGCCGCCGTCGCTGAGAATGCCAGCGATCGCAGCGAGCACGCCAGGCTGGTCGGATACCTCGAGTGTGATCTGGTAGCGGGTGATCACGTGTCCGATCGGCACGGTCGGGAGGTTTGCCCTGGTGGACTCCCCCACTCCGACGCCGCCTGCGATGTGCCGGCGCGCTGCCGAGACGACATCGCCAAGGACTGCGGATGCGGTCTGCACTCCACCGGCTCCGGCGCCATAGAACATCAGCGATCCAGCCGCTTCAGCTTCGACGAACACGGCGTTGTTCGCACCGTGCACTGAGGCCAGCGGGTGCGTGCGGGAGACCAGTGCCGGGTACACGCGCACCGAGATCGATTCGGCACCGCTCACGTCGACGCGCTCACACACGGCGAGCAATTTGATGACGAAACCAGCAGCCCGAGCCTCTTCGATCATCGAGGGCGTGATCTCGGTGATGCCTTCACGATGGACGGCGTCGAGCGGAACGGCAGTGTGGAACGCGAGGGATGCCAGGATCGCAGCCTTCTGCGCGGCGTCGAAGCCCTCGACATCGGCGGTCGGGTCAGATTCTGCGTACCCCAGACGCTGCGCGTCAGCGAGCACCTCCGCGAAGTCGGCACCCTCAGTGTCCATGCGGTCGAGGATGTAGTTCGTGGTGCCGTTCACGATGCCCATCAAGCGCACCACTCGGTCGCCTGCGAGCGAATCGCGCAGCGGCCGAATGATCGGGATGGCTCCCGCCGCGGCGGCTTCGTAGTGGACCGAGGCGCCCACTTGATCGGCCGCTTCGAACAGCTCGGTGCCGTGCGTAGCGAGCAGTGCCTTGTTGGCTGTCACGACGTCGGCGCCGGAGCTCAGTGCCAGCAACAGATTCTCCCGAGCAGGCTCGATGCCACCCATCAGCTCGATCACGATGTCACTGCCGACGATCAGGCTCTCGGCATCTGTCGTGAATAGCTCCTTCGGGAGGTCCACATCACGCGTGGCGTTGACGTCGCGTACGGCGATACCTGCGAGTTCGAGGATCGCACCGGCTCGATCTGCCAGCTCATCGCCGTGGCGAAGCAGCAGATCGGCGACCTGCGACCCAACAGCTCCAGCGCCGAGAAGCGCCACCCGAAGTCGTCGGTACTGTGGCACATTGCTCCCTTGGAGGTGGGTCACATTGCTCCCTTGGGTGTAGGTCATCGTGTTCCTTCGTTCGTACGGATCCCGGTATCCCGTGCCAGCAGGTCTTCAAGGCTCTCGCCGCGCACGATGACGCGAGAAGTACCGCCTGAGACCGCGACGATCGCGGGACGAGGGACATGGTTGTAGTTGCTGGCCAGTGAGGCGCAGTAAGCGCCGGTCGCCGGAACCGCCAGCAAATCGCCTGGGGCAACATCGCCAGGAAGGTATTCATGATCGACGACGATGTCGCCGGACTCGCAGTGCTTGCCGACGACGCGACTCAGAACCGGAGCGCCGACGCCAAGCCGTGAGGCGATACGGGCAGAATACTGGGCACCATAAAGCGCGGTCCGGGCGTTGTCGCTCATTCCGCCATCGACGCTCACATACAGCCGGTTTGCACCGGAGTCGAGACGCACTTCCTTGGTGGTGCCCACGTCGTACAGCGTGACGCCAGCGGTGCCGACGATCGCCCGGCCAGGTTCGAACGAGAGGATCGGCAGCGGGATGCCGCGTGCTGCGCACCCTTCCGCGACGGACGCGACGATCTCTTCGGCGAGCTGCTCGATCGGCGTCGGGTGATCGACTCTCGTGTACGCGATTCCGAAACCACCGCCGAGATTCAGCATCGGAATCTCGCCGCCGGCAAGCAACTTCTCGTGCAGCTCGAGCACCCTCGACGCGGATTCGCGGAATCCTGCGACGCCGAAGATCTGCGAACCGATGTGACAGTGCAGCCCGAGGAACGCCAGGCTGGGCAGTTCTCGCACGCGTGCGACGGCGACCTCGGCATCCGAGAAATTCATGCCGAACTTCTGATCTTCGTGGGCCGTCGCAAGGAAGTCGTGCGTCTCGGCGTGCACGCCGCTATTCACTCGAAGAAGTACGCGCTGCACGACACCCAGTCGGCTTGCTGCGGCAGCGATCCGTTCGATCTCAATCGCACTGTCGATGATGATGGTGCCGATGCCGACCGACACCGCACGCTCTATCTCGCTGACGGACTTGTTGTTGCCGTGGAAGCCGATGCGCGCAGGGTCGACTTCAGCTGCGAGAGCCACTTCGAGCTCGCCGCGTGTGCACACATCGACGTTGAGACCTTCTTCGGTCACCCAACGCGCGATGGCGGTCGAAAGGAATGCTTTGCCGGCGTAATACACGCGGGCTGTTGTCCCGTGCGCGGCGGCGGCGGCCGTGAAGGAGTCACGGAATGCGCGAGCCCTGGCACGGATCTCGTCTTCGTCCAGCACGAGCAGCGGAGTGCCGTGGTCGCGAACCAGCTCCACGGCAGTCACCCCGGCGACGGTGAGAATCCCGTCAGCATCGCGCCTCGCGGATGCCGGCCACACGCCGGCTACGAGGTCATTTGCATCGTCAGGTTCGATCAGCCATTCCGGGGCGAGCGAGTCTGCATCAGAAAGCACAGAGCACCAATCGTGGGAGGGAGCCTCGGGCCAGATCACGCCATACGAGGTTGCCCCGATTCTATGGCACCACGCAGAAGCCGCCCGCATCCGCAAGCCGCTCGACGATCCGTGGGTCCAATCATTACGTTGAGGTCATGGACTCCACGCCGAACAGCGATTCTGAGCAGCCGAACCAGCCTGGCGGAATCGCGAGATTGATCAAGTCTGTGATCGCCTGGGCGCTCACCCGCAGAATCGTGCGCGCGTTTCTGCTGCACACCGAGCGACATGGCGCGATGCTCGCCGACAGCGTCACCTATCGCGCGCTGTTCAGCGTGTTCGCGGGCGTATTGCTCGGGTTTTCCATTGCGGGGATCTGGCTATCCGGAAACGCTCCCGCGTGGGAAGCGATCATCAAAGCCGTCGATACCGCAGTTCCTGGATTACTGGGACCGGGTGGTGTCGTCGAAGATCCGACATCCATCGACGCTCTGACCACCGGATTCTCCATCGCGGGGATCGTCTCGTTGGTCGCGCTGATCGGCGCCGCGCTCGGTGCGATCGGTTCGCTGCGCACGGCAGTCCGCACGATCGGCGGAGTCGTGCTCGACGACACGTTCTGGCTTTGGGTGATTCTGCGAAACCTTGCACTCGCGATCGGAATCGGGCTGTCCTTCATCGTGGCCGCAGCCGTCACGTTCGCGGTCGGGTTGGCGATCGAATTCGTTACAGACTTGTTCGGCCTCTCCGCGGATGCCGCCGGGGCCGTGTGGGGTATCAAGCTCGTGTCACTGCTCATCGTCTTCGCGTTGGACACTGGGCTGATCTTCGGCGTGTTCCGCTTGCTCTCCGGCCAGCGGGCCTCGGCGCGAGCGGTGTGGTCGGGCTCGCTGCTGGGCGCCGTCGGTCTGCTCGTGTTGCAGGAGCTCTCGAGCCTGTTTGTCGGAGGCGCGACTTCCAATCCGCTGCTCGCGTCGTTCGCCTCGCTGTTGGCATTGCTGATCTGGCTCAACCTCAGCGCACAGGTCATCCTCATCGCGTGTGCCTACATCACCACCTGTGCGGAAGAGGAGCAAGACCGGGTATCCGCCCGCGAGGGAGCACGCAGCTTCACTCAGCGGCGCGTGCAGCGAGCCAGACAAGACGTGATGATCGCGACAAAGGCACTGCGCGCTGCCGAAGCAGCCGAAGCCGAGGAGCGGAACGGCTAGTCGCAGACACCGTTCTGCTGTAGGGACTCATCAGTCACGATTGCACCGTCGACATCCACGTCAATAACGGCTTCGGAACCGTCAATGCTGAGCCCTGTGACCGTGAGGCCCGCCGGCAGCTGATTTGCGATGCAGATCCGTTGCGGCTGGGTGAGCTGCGTGGCGACATCGCCGAACCGCTCCGCGATTTGCGTCGCATTCAGCGTGAGGCCGGCGACCTGAAGCTCGACCGGGGTCAACAGCAGCTCACCGGCATCCGCCCCTGGCGTCACAGTAAGCGCCACTGGGATCGGAAGACCGAGAACGCTGAAACTTCCGGATGCCGTGACATCGGGCTCGGCGAACGCGATCTCATCGATCGGCAGGTCGGATGCCACGACAAGTGTGGTGAATTCAACTTCGTCGATGCGTACCGTGCCGCTCGCAGCGGCGAGGTCACCCCCGTGCAGCGGGACGCCGGTCGCCGTGACATCCACAGCGCCTGTGATGCCTCCGATCGTCGCGGAATCCGTCGAGAGGTGCAGCTCATCAAGGCGCCCCCTGATGAGCTGCGGCAGCAGAACGCCGGATGCATCGACCTCGAGCTGCTGATCGGCGGGAAGGTCGAGCTGCTCGATGACGATGCCCCGCACGATTCCGGGCAGGACGGCGCGGGCGATGAGCTCGGCAGCAACGACGAGTACGGCGATCACGACGACGACGATCAAGAGCACCCACGGCCAGCGACGACGGTGCTTCTTCGGCGGCGCAGGCAGGTCGCTGTCGGGGATCACGAGCGTTGGGTGTTCCACCGAGGTGTTCGGATACGGCAGGGTGGGGTTCTCATCGCTCATGAGTCCATCCTGGCCGCTCGCGAGCTACTCGTGCTACACCCGCTTAGTGTTACATCCGCTCCGGGGCGGAGACACCAAGCAGGTCGAGGCCGTTGCGCAGCACTTGACCCGCGGCGTCGTTCAGCCACAGGCGGGTGCGGTGCACGCTCTCGATCGGATCCTCGCTGAGCGGCGTGACCCGGCAGCTGTCATACCAGCGGTGGTAAAGGCCTGCGAGCTCTTCCAGGTAGCGCGCGACGCGGTGCGGCTCACGTACCTCGGCCGCGAAGGCGACGATGCGCGGGAACTCCTGCAGTACGCCGAGCAACGCAGACTCGCTCTCGTGCGTGAGCGTCTCGGGGGCGAACTCTGACCGGTCGACTCCGGAGTCTGCGGCATTGCGGCCCACGTTGTGGGTGCGCGCGTGGGCGTACTGCACGTAGAAGACCGGGTTGTCGCTCGTGCGCTTCTGCAGCAATTCAGGATCGAGGTCGAGGGGCGAGTCGGCAGGAGAACGCTCCAGCGAGTAACGCAGCGCGTCGGTGCCAAGCCAGTCGAGCAGGTCGTCCATCTCGATGATGTTGCCGGCGCGCTTGGAGAGACGGGCACCGTTGATCGACACCATCTGGCCGATCAGCACCTCAACGTTCTTCTCCGGGTCTTGGCCTGCAGCGCCGGCGACGGCTTTGAGACGGTGCACGTAGCCGTGGTGGTCGGCACCCAGAAGGTAGATCTTGTTCTCGAAGCCGCGGTCACCCTTGTTCAGGTAGTAGGCGGCATCCGCAGCGAAATACGTGTATTCGCCGTTCGAGCGGCGGATGACGCGATCCTTGTCGTCTCCGAAGTCGGTGGTGCGTACCCAGACGGCGCCCTCGTCGTCGAAAACGTGTCCTTGCTCGCGCAGGCGATCGACGGCCTGGTCGATCAGGCTCGTGCCAGAGGCATCCTTCGCGTGCAGCGAGCGCTCGGAGAACCACACGTCAAATGGCACGTTGAACCGGTCGAGCGAGTTCTTGATCTCAGCGAGCTGGAACTCGTACGCGATGTCCTCCGCGACGGTCAGCTGCTCGGCATCCGGCAGGTCGAGCAGATCGGGGCGCGCCTCAAGCACGCGGCCGGCGAGGGTGGCGATGTACTCCCCCGGGTATCCGTCCTCTGGCGTCGGCTCCCCCTTAGCCGCGGCGACGATTGATGACGCGAAGCGCTGCATTTGGGCACCAGCGTCATTGATGTAGTACTCACGCACCGCGTTGGCGCCGCTGGCAAGCAGCAGGCGCACGATCGAATCGCCGAGCGCCGCCCAGCGGGTGTGGCCGAGGTGCAACGGGCCGGTGGGGTTCGCGGAGACGAACTCGACGTTCACGCTGACGCCCTGCTGCGAGCTGTTGGTGCCGTAAGCGGTGCCGGCCTCGACGATCGTCTTGGCGAGGACGCCCGCGGCCGCAGCGTCGAGTCGGAAGTTGATGAATCCGGGGCCAGCCACTTCGGCGCTTGCCACGCCCTCGACGGAAGCGACCTCGTCAGCGATCCGCTGGGCGAGCTCACGCGGGTTCGTACCAAGCTTCTTGGCGAGACGCATCGCGATGTTCGATGCCCAGTCGCCGTGGTCACGGTTGCGGGGTCGCTCCAGCACGACATCAGTCACATCGAGGTCGAGAGCTTCGTCGGGTCGCAGCGAAGCCGCGATCGGCGTGACGACGGCAAAGATGGCTGCGGCGAGAGTATCGGGGTTCATAGCCCATCAAGTCTACGGCGCGGCCGGGGCACGTTCTTTCCTCGCTGAGTTGGTGATACACGATCAATCGCTTACCCTCATGCCATGGCTCTGGGGAAGACGCGACGCAGGGCGCGCGCAGCAGTGCTGGTCGTGGTGCTTGCGACGGCCGTCTTCGCGGTCGCGCTGGGTGTCTGGCGGCCGTGGATTCCGGCACCGATTGACGCCCCCATACTCGCCGCCGAAGAAGTTGTGGCCATCGCTCCTGTGCCGCTGACGGTTCCCGAACATCCGGACGTGCTCGTCTTCGGTGATTCGTGGACATACGGCTCCGCCGCGAGCGCGCGAACCCTCGGCTATGCCTACCAGCTCGCAGACTTGCTGGAGGGCACCACGACTGTCGATGGCGTGCGTGGCAGCGGATATCTCAAGCCAGGGTGGGACGGGCCGGACTTCGGTCAACGCATCGCGGCACTCGACCCGACTCTCGATCCGGACCTCGTGATTATCCAGGGTTCGATCAATGACCGCGAACAGGGCGCGGAGGGATATCGCGAGGCGGTCACCGCGGCCTGGGATGCTCTGGCGGCCACATATCCAGACGCCCCTATCGTGGTGCTTGGACCTGCACCACACGAGCTGCCCGTTGGCGTCGGCACTGCGCGGATCGATCGGGATCTCTCCGCCCTCGCCGCTGCACGCGGATGGTGGTACATCTCCCCTGTGCAGGAGGAATGGATCACTGAGAAGAACTACCTCGACGTCATCGACGTCAGGCTCGGCAATATGCATCCATCGACCGACGGCCACCGTTATCTCGCCAAAAAGGTCGCTGCGGCGCTTGCGGAGATGGTCGCAGCTCCCGTGACCGAGGCCGGTGGTGCGGAGCGCGACGCCGACCAGTGATATTCTCGATCGGTACGCCTCCGTAGCTCAGTGGATAGAGCGCCGGTTTCCGGTACCGTAGGTCGCTGGTTCGATTCCAGTCGGGGGCACCAAAAGTACGATTCTCGAAACTGCGACACATTTTACTGTGTCGCAGTTTCAGTTTTTCCGTCCAGGCGATCACTTCGGGCCTCACTTCTGGGAGGCCGTCAGCAAAGTGCGGCTTACCGCGAACTCGTGCGATCTCGCTTGTGCCCACGGCAGACTTCCACGAGTGACTTGCGGTGGAGCAATAGACTGACGGAGCCATGCGATGCGTGGCACGAATTGCGATCCAGGGGGGGCTCGGCGAATGACAGACACGCGGAGCACGACGTGACGGACGCCGAGACGAGCACTGGCCGCCGGACCGCCGTGTCCTTGTGTCGACAATTCCTCGACGCGCTCCCTGTAACCGGGGTGTCTATAGCGGTATTCGACGACTCGGGACGTCAATCGACGATCGGTGCTACCGACCAGATTTCTGCCCGGCTCGACGAACTCCAGTTCGAGTTGGGCGAGGGTCCGCGCTGGGACGTGGTCCGAACGGCGAGACCGGTACTGATCTCTGATGTGCGAGCGGCGGGCCACGCCGACTGGCCGATCTTCGGGGCGGCGGTCCGCGAACTTGATGTGGGCGCCCTGTTCGTTCTGCCACTCGTGATGGGCGCGGTGACAGTGGGAGCTGTCGGCATGTACCGCACCAATCCCGGCACGCTCAGTGAGTTCGATGTGGCGCGAGCGACCTCGCTGGCCATTAGCGTCACCACCTCGGCGGTGACGCTTGCGGTCCGGTCGGCAGATGATGACAACCATGCAGAATCACCCGCCGCCCCTGCGATGAGACGCGAGGTGCATCAGGCGACAGGAATGATCATCGCGCAGCTCGGCACGAGCGCAACAGATGCGTTTTCGCGGCTCAAAGCGCATGCCTTCAGCAGTGGCCTATCCGTGCAGGAAGTCGCCCACGATGTTGTCAACCGCAAGGTCGATTTCAGTCAGTTGAACGAGTGATCGGAGTACGATAATGACCGATGCCCTATGCGGTGCGACCACGGGAGGTCACTCATGATTGAGTCTTTGCGAGAGTCGCGACTCAGCGCCGCGTTCGTCAAGCTCGCGGACACTCTGATCGACGACTTCGACATGGTCGATCTGCTACATACCCTCGTGCAGGAATGCACTCATCTGCTCGATGCCCAGGCAGGTGGCCTCCTCCTCGCCGATTCGACAGGGGTCCTGCACCTCATGACGTCGACCAGCGAAGAGAGCGAGTTCGTCGAGATCATGCAGATCAACGCCGGAGTCGGCCCGTGCGTAGATTGCTTCAAGACGGGTACCCCCGTCACGGTGGGAGACATCGCTCGAGACGGAGCGCAGTGGCCGGACTTCCAGGCCGCGGCGGCGGAGAAGGGCTATCGCTCCGTGCACGCCACGCCAATGCGGCTACGTCGTCAAGTGATAGGCACGATGAATCTCTTCAGCACGTCCGTCGGCGCACTGAAGGCGGAAGACATCGCCCTCGCACAGGCGCTCACCGATGTCGCGACGATCGGCATTCTGCAGGAGCGGAACATCCGCGATACGAGCGTTCTGACTGAACAGTTGCAACGCGCGCTTGACAGCCGGGTCCTCATCGAGCAGGCGAAGGGAGTCGTCTCGCACACGGGATCGATGGGCATGGATGAGGCATTCACCGCCATTCGGAAGTTTGCTCGGAGCAACAACCTCAGCCTTCGACTAGTTGCTGAGGGAATCACGAAACGAACCATCGACGTCTTGCCGATAGCATGCCTCGCGGCGTCTGGACCCGCTGGTTCTATCAGCGAGCGCTCACCCCGTTGATGCGGCGTGAGTCTCGGGGCTTTGCTTGACACGCTGAACCTTATCGCCGAGACTCGGGGAACACCTGATCGTTCTCTCCAGACCTCGGAGTACGCATGGTTAGGAACTCACTTGAGTTCCACCAAGCGCGGAGGCTCAAAATGGAGATTGAACCAGATGTATCGCGACCGGTCGATTCGGTCGATTCGGTCGATTCGGCAGAGGAACTCAGCAACCATCAGCTCTACCAGCCGCGCGCAGCGTTCGGCTCAGAAAGGGCAAACGCGGTTGTGTCGACGCGTTCCCCGGCTGGCTCGCAAGAATTCGATGACCAGGCGGACATCAATCTTCCCACCACGCAACCAATCGACATCAGCAGTTTGATCAAGGGGGATGAAGGAGCATGACTGGCCCTGCATCGGCACGGGCCATCCTCCTACCCCCAACAACGAGCTGGTCGTAGCAAGCACGAGGACTGTTTGGCTAGTGGTGGCCATGGGCAGTAGACGCCGGATGCTGCTCCTTCGCATAGACCTCAGCGGATTGCTCCACCAACGACCAGGTCTTCGAATGCATCAAGAATCAGCGGTGGGGCGGCCCGCCTTCGCGGACCGCCTCACCGTTCATCTGTCGTTGTAGCGCATTCTTCATCTGGAGCTCAGCCACGATCGCTGCGTTGTCGTCAGCGATGAAGACGAGATTGCTGAGGTTCGGGATGTCGACATCCAGGACGACCGCGGACTCTCCGTAGCGGTAGCACCACCATGAGCGTCCCTTCGTGCCACGCATATAACCCGCAAGGGACCTGAGCGTCCCAAGTCCCCCGACACGGAGCCGCACCGGTACTTCTCCTTCTGGACGCTGTGACACATGAGATGAAAGAATCGCCCGCCGAGGGATGCGCCGCTCCCTGCACAGACTCCAGACTTTCCACATGCCGCGAGGACTGATGATCAGGTCATTTTCGGTGATGGTGACTGAGACCAGCCCCGAGCCGTGAGCGCTCACGAGTTGTCCGGGTCAAGGATGTAGAGCCCGGCAATCGTGCGATCGTCCCTGAAGGAGATCCGGGCAGTGAATTCACCAGCCTCAAAGCTCAACGGCGTGTTGGTGATCGTCACATCGGCAGCTCGGATCACGACTGGCTCGCCGGAACTCTCGAAGGCACCGACCTGCCCAGCGATCTGTGCCCAGGCCGCAGCAAGCGAGTCTTCCGAAAGACCCGCCTTCATGGCGGTGTCGAAGCGTGACGTGACGCCCGACCAGTTCGCCGCAGCGAGATCATCGATCACAGCGATGGCGAGCGTGTTGGCGTCGGAGAGAGGTGTGGTTTTCATGGGTTCTCCTGTTCTCGGGTCTAAGGGTCGTCCGTAACGCTGGAACGCCGCTTGTCGCGACACTCCTAACGCGTCGCCAATCGTCTGCCAGGATGCACCAGCCTCACGTGCTGTCTGAATGGCCGCCGCGATGACTCGCTCAGCGCCGTCGCGGAGCCTTGCCGCATCCATGATGAATCGTCCCGGAGTGTTTGGGTCTGACAGCACAGGTGCCGCAAGCAACGAGTCGAGCTGATCACGATGCTGACGAATTGCATCTGTAAATGATTCCTGCACATGTAAAGAGTAGGTTTACAGTGAGGTCAAGTCAAGCCGTGCAGAATGACAAGACTCCTTGACGCAAGAATGGTCGACGTGAGACGTTTAGTCCATGTCAAGACTCCTTGTCACCTCGGCATTTCTCCGCCTGGCTGTGATGAGCGGAAAGGACATGCTGCGAAACCCGCTGAGCGGGCTCTCGATGCTGGTTATGTTCATGATCATCCTGGCTGTGTATGTATCGATGTGGCTGACCTTCACCGTGCTCGGGACAGCTCCGACAGCGATCGCTACCCCGGCTGATCAGAGGGTGTCCACAGCGTTGCAGCAGGCCGGCGTCACGGTGGTCAATGCGGATGCTCCTGGGGCGAACACCACAATCACACTGAGCGAGAATGGCGCGCTCGTCGTACTCGATGCATTCGAAAAACCTGCATGGAACCCGATCTGGGTCGGACTTCGTGATGCGGGACTCCCCGCCGACTCGATCACAATCATGGATGGCGACGGCGATGTCATGCTCGATCCGCTCCGTGCCTTCCTCGGCGTCGTGGCACTCACCGGCTTCGCGAGTGTCGCCTTCATCGGGACTACTGTGCCGCTCGTCGGCATGCGCGAACGCGGGCTGCTCCGGATGTTCGGCACAACGCCGCTTCGCCGTTCGACCTTTCTTCTCGCGCAAGCGCCCGCCCGAATCGCGATCGTATTGATCGAAGCAGCGATCGTCGTCGCCATTGCTGCGTGGCGCAGATACGTCGACGGAATCGACCTACTGAGTTTGGGCGTCACCCTTGCACTGGGAAGCGCGATGCTCTTCGCCTTCTCGCTCTTGCTTGCTGCACGATCCCGAAGCTCCGAGGCCGCTCAGCAGAGTATGGCCACGCTCGTGATCCTTCTTGTGTTCACATCGGGCGGGATCTTGCCGTCGGAGATAATCCCGAGCTTCCTCCAGGTCATCATGAACGCCCTGCCGCCAACATGGTTCGCGGTAGCGGTGAACGCCGACCTGACCGGCGTGGCCCCGTTCGTGCCCGTGCCGTTGTTATGGGCTCTCATGAGTGTGTGTGCATTCGTAGCACTCGTGGTTGCCGCGCGATTGTTCGAGTGGGATCAATCAGAGCCCCCACAGCGGTGGAGCGTCAGCTTACGAAGGAAGGTTTCGTCATGAGCGAAGTAGATGAGTCGAGCGGACGCACCCCCTCCGAACGGCGGGTCGGAAAGCACTATATGTGGGAGTTCTCCACCGGTGTTGTCGCCTATCTGGTGCTCTTTCTCGTGCTGCCAAGGATCGTCCACTCGGAGCCCGGCACAGCATTGAGTGTTGTCGTCGCGCTCGCGCCGCTACTTCCCGTCCTGTGGATGATCATTGCCATCGGACGGCATCTTCGTCGTGTCGACGAGCTTCAGCGTCTGCTGTTCCTGCGCAGCTTCGCTATCGGCTTCAGCGTCTCGATGCTGATCGCGTTGACAGTCGCGCTGCTGAGCGGAGCCGGCGTTGACATGCAATACGCCGAATGGGTCATCTTCATGGGTGGGATGACCTCATGGGGAATCTCCCTTGCGGTGCTCTCCATCCGGGCATCCCGATGAACAACGATGTGCGCCGGCTCCGGACCGAGCACGGGTGGACCCAGGTGCAGTTTGCCGAAGCGCTAGGGGTATCCCGTCAGACGGTCAACGCGTTGGAGACCGGGAAATACGACCCTTCGCTGCCCCTCGCATTTCGCGTTTCCCACCTGTTCTCCATCCCGCTCGAAGCAATCTTCTTCCCTGAAGAGCACGACACTCCCCCAACCGGAGGTAAGCGATGAGCCGCGACACAGCAGACGTGATCGTCGTCGATGACCTGCGAAAGGTCTACGACGGAACGGTCGCTGTCGCTGGCATCACGTTCGCTGTGCACAAGGGAGAGGTATTCGGGCTCCTCGGGCCGAACGGCTCGGGCAAGACCACGACCCTGGAGACGATCGCCGGGCTTCGCCGCCTGACATCTGGCAGCGTCACCGTTCTCGGAATGGACCCCGCGAAAGATCGTGACCGGATCACCGAGCGCGTCGCGCTGCAGCCGCAGTCAGCGACGTTATTCCCAACGCTGACCGTGTGGGAGACGGTGCAGCTGTTCGCGTCGTTCTACAAAGCATCACGTGACCCCTCAGATCTTCTCGAAGACGTGGGGTTAAATGATGCGCGCAAGGTGCGAGTGAAGCATCTCTCCGGCGGGCAGGAGCGTCGGCTACTCCTCGGCATCGCGCTCGTAGGAAACCCCGAGATGCTCGTGCTCGACGAGCCATCGGCGGGCCTAGATCCGATCGCGCGACGCGGTCTCTGGGATGTGATCGAGCGACAGCGCGAACGTGGCACCACAGTTCTACTTTCCACTCACCACATGGATGAGGCCACCCAGGTGTGCGATCGACTCGCAATACTTGTTCGCGGCGAGATCGCCGCAGAGGGCGAACCCGGCGCGCTTATCCGTGAGCACACGTCGAAAGCGACCGTCTCGTTCACGATCATTTCACCTCACACACCGTCAGATCTCAGCGACATCGGCATCGCGGGCGAGATGACGAGCGTCAAGACACCTGATGGTCTCCGCGTGGCAGTGGTGACCGATGATCCGGATGCGCTTCTGCGCCGGCTGTCCTTCGCTCCTGGCGTGCAAGCGTCCGGCTACTCCATCACCCACGGCTCGCTCGAGGATGTCTTCATCGAAGTGTCGAGCTCCACCGAAACGCCATGAGCTCCCCGACGTGGACGCTCACAAGAGAGCTCCGCGAGTTCACCAGGGCTCACGCACGCGAGCTCATCAGAAGTAGGGGTGCCGTTGTTGCGATCCTGGTCAGCTTCGTGGTCATCCTCGCACTCCTGAGCGGGTTCGATCTGCTCCTCTCAACGGCGACGAACTCGTCAGTGCAACTCGTACGAACCAGCCTTGGCCTGGTGAGTGCGTCCGGATTCATGGCTGTCGCGTTCGTCGCGACCACCGTTCCGATGGTCAAATATCGAAGTATCGGTGCGCTACGTCAGCTATCGACCACTCCTGCCCGCAGAGCGACATTTCTCCTCGGTCACGTTCCGATTCGAGGCGTGATCATCGGTCTTCAAAGCGTGATTATCGTCGCCGTCGCCGTCGGGAACGGCGCACCCGTCGGAGATTCAATGCCGTTGGCGCTCACCCTGCTGATCGGGGGCGCGATGCTGCTGTCCTTCGGGTATCTCCTCGCGTCAAGGATGACGAACATCGACCTCGGGCTCCAGCTCGCCTACGTCATCCCTCTGATCGTCCTCGTCACCTCTGGCGCGCTTTTCCCACTGGCCACGTATCCGGATGCCGTTGAGAAACTGTTTCAGACGCTGCCGACCACCTGGTTCGTGAACCTTCTCAATGCGCAGGTCAACGGCGGCCAACCGATGCTTCCGGTCGGTGTGATGTGGGCGATGATGGCGCTCACCAGCATTGGCGCTGGCTATCTGGCGTGGCGCACGTTCCGTTGGGAAAGAGCAACGTGAGATCCGTCGTTTTAGACGGCAGATTGAGGGACGTCCAGTGGTGAGCGTGCCGATCTCACTAGGGGTTCTCCTGTAACCAGGCAAGAACTTCCTGGGCGTGTGTGTTCGGCGGAAAGATCGGATAGAACGTGTGCTCGATCCGTCCGTCCCGGATGATGAGGGTCAGTCGCGAGTAAAGCCGCTCGTGTCCTGGCGCCGTGAATGTGGGGAGCCCCATCGCCTTCGCGACCAGGAATTGCGTGTCGGAGAGCATCACGAAAGGCAGACGCAGTCGTTCGACTACCTCTGCCTGATATGCGGTGTCTTGACTGGAAAGTCCGTATACCGCACTCGCGCCTGCCTCGAGCAAATCGGCGTGATGGTCCCGGAAGTCACATGCCTCCGTGGTGCACCCGCGAGCGCCCGGGATCGAGTCCCATCCCTCAGGCATCTCGGTACCGGGCCGCCCCGTGAGCGGATACACATAAACCACAGTGCGCCATGGCATTCTCCTTGGGGATCTTGCTAGCGATGCCGCAGCGATCAGATGGATGCAACGATCAGGTGACAGTGCCCAACGCTATGCGGTACTTCGCGCTGTCATCACGCGTCGAGGCTGTCACGAGGAGTGCATTCTCGGTGATCCTGCGAGTGAATTCGCCCTCGCACGGAATCGTGACGATCTTCGTCACCCCTGTACGCCACGCCGCGATGAGAGCGGGCAGATCGCGCCGTTCAGGGCTGTTCTCGAGTTTCTCCCGCACGTTGGCCATATGGGCGTTGATTCCCCGTTGCACCCACGTGTCGTAGGAAGGGTTGTCGAAAGCCTCACTACCGAACTCTTCTTGCCAGGTCGGACCGATGATCCGTCGAAGCAACTCGGCGCGCTGCGCAGATCCATCCGCAGTCCTCTGCAGATCCTCGAAGAGTCCGTGATCGACCTCGGCGCCGGTGTGTGCGGCGACTGCGTGCCACACGCGCGGCCATGCCTGTTCCCATTCGGCACGTGCCTCGGCGCTGACCGATGCATCCGCCACCGCCGGAGTGTCCACCAACCGTGGCGGCAGGTCATCACCGCGAGGTTGCAACTCATACGCTTCTCGCAGCCAGAGCAGATCCAGGAGATCAGTCGGTCTGTCGTCGACCGTGAAAGTCATGTCGTGCGGCCACGGATTGTCCGGAATCGGTTCAGTTGAACGCATGCTCTCCCCTGCTTTAACCTCATCCATGTTCGCCGACCCGCAGTCGCGAAGCAAGTGACACTCTTGTGCGCCCCGTCTGACCAGAGGTCTCAGGGCCTCGCCCAAGGCTCAGCGTAGGCTGAACACATGGCCTATCGCCGGACAGATTCGACGGAGTTCGATCTGCGTCGTCGCCTCCCGCGGTGGGCGTCGCGGATGCTGGGCATCCCCGGCTCATCCTTATTGCATCGGTCACCGGCCGACGAAGATCAGCTCACGAAGATCAACGGCGCGGTCTCCCGGGGTCTCGGCTATACACCGTTCGAGGAGCAGGGCACTGCGGCATCCGCATTGCATAGCGGCCACGCCGTCGAGATGGACACCGGCGAAGGCAAGACCCTCGCCGGTGCAATGGCCGCCGCGATGTTCGCGCTGGAGGGCAGGCGCGTTCATGTGCTGTCGGTCAATGACTACTTGGCGCGACGAGATGCCGAATGGATGCGGCCGGTGTTCCATCTGCTCGGCCTGGAGGTCTCCTCAGTCGAGCAGTCCGCAAGCGCTGAGGAGCGACGCGCGGCGTATCGTGCGGACGTCGTGTACGCATCATTCTCCGAGCTCGGATACGACGTACTGCGTGATCGTCAGGTGGAAGTTCTAGGCGATCGCGTCGATCCGCAGTTCGACGTCGGCATCGTTGACGAAGCTGATGCGGTGATGATCGACGAGGGTATGACACCGCTGGTGCTGGCCGGTTCCGATGAAGCGGCGTCTGGGACGCTGATCGAGGCCACCGCACTCGTGTCGCACCTGCAGCGAGGCATCCATTTCGAGGTCGATGCGGATCATGCGACAGTCTCGCTCACTGATGCGGGCATCGATCTCGTCGAGCAACATGCCGGAGGCGTGAACCTCTTCGATGAAGAGCACAGCGACCTGCTCACACGGGTGAATCTCGCCCTGCATGCGCAGGAACTCGTCCAGCGCGACGTCGACTACCTCGTCTCAGACGACGGCATCCGTCTGATCAACACGGCGCGGGGTCGCGTCGCACAGTTGCAGCGCTGGCCGGACGGTCTGCACGCTGCTGTTGAAGCGAAAGAGAACCTGCCGATCACACCGCCGGGGATCATTCTCGATCAGATCACAGTGCAGGATCTGCTGTTGCGCTTCCGCTCACTCGCTGGGATGAGCGGCACCATCCTGCCCGTCGCCGAAGAGCTGAAGGAGTTCTATCAGCTCGATTCAGGTCGCATCGAGCGGCACCGGCCGAACATCCGGCAGGATCTGCCCGCGCGCGTGCTCGTGACCGAAGACGACAAGACTGCGGCCGTCGTGGTTGAGATTCTGCGCCGGCACGGCGAGGGCCAACCCGTCCTCGTCGGAACTCAGAGCGTTTCAGAGTCCGAGGCACTCGCCGCACTGTTGCCGCAATCGCTCGGGGTACGTGTGCTGAATGCGCGCAACGATGCTCAGGAAGCGTCGATAATCGCACGCGCGGGCGAATATGGAGCGGTGACGATCTCGACACAGATGTCCGGTCGCGGAACAGACATCCGACTCGGTGGAGCAGACGAACGTGATCGTGAGCGAGTCGTGAAAACCGGTGGCCTGGCAGTGATCTCGACCGCGCTGTACCCGTCGGCTCGGCTAGATCTACAGCTGCGTGGGCGCGCCGGCAGGCAAGGGGATCCTGGGACGACTGTGATCTTCTCGGCCCTGGAAGACCAGCTCGTACAGACGAACGCCACCGAGGGGGCGCTGCGCCGCATCGAACGAGGCTCGACCGACGCTCCCGCACGAGAACGAATCGTAAAGCAGGCACAGACGATCGCTGAGTCGGTGCGATTGGATCGGCATCGCAGCACGTGGCAGTACACGCGAGCGATCAGCCAGCAGCGCGAGAAGGTACTGCGCGTGCGTGAGGAGGCTTTGGTCGAATCTGATCACACGCGCCGACTTGTGACGCTGTTTTCCCTTGATGAGCAATGGCAACAGCATCTGGCGCTGCTCAGCGAGATTCGCGACGGCATTCACCTTCGCAAGCTCGCGGGACAGAATCCGGTCGATGAGTTCCACCGCATCGCGCTACGCGAATTCGACGGCTTCTTCGCGGCAGTGGACGGCGCTGTGCACGATCGGATGCTGCAACTCGGCGACGGGACAGATGCTCTCGCCGAACTCGGGCTCCGCCGCCCCTCGGCGACATGGACGTACATGCTGCGAGACGACCCGATCGATGACGCGATGGGCCGTGCCGCCAGTGCAATTCGTCGTCGGGTTCGTGGGGCTGAGTCACGTAACACCACCGACCGAGGAAGAGCCACATGACGAATCCCTCACTAGCCGTATGGCCTTCAAAAAGGGATCGATACCGTCGCTCGGAAATCACCGCTGTCATCGGACACGGCAACGCAGTATGGGAGCGAGCCACTCGCGATGTCATGCGCTGGCGGGTGAAGACGGCGAGCGGGTTCGAAGTGGATTCCAGCGGTCCCGTATCGGAAGGCGACCGTGTCCTGGTGACCACACGGCTGCTTGGCGTGACGATCGCCGAACCGGTGGAAGTCGTGACTGTCGTCCAGGAACCTGATCGAGCCGGTTTCGCATATCTGACCTTGCCCGGACACCCTGTCAGCGGCGAAGAAGCGTTCATCGTGCACCGACATGGAGACAAGGTTTACCTCACGGTCCGCTCGCTCACCCGCGCCGCGCCACAACAGCCCTGGCGCGGCCTCTACCCGCTGTTGCGGATCGCCCAGCTGATCGCCCGCAGGCGCTACCTGCGGGCACTTCAATGAACTAGCGGGCCAGGCGCACGTTGCGCAGTTCGCACAGCCCCTTGACCTTCAGCCCGGGTGAACGTTGATCATGGGTCTATGACGCAGTCTCGCGAATCTGACGGCCTCCAACGGCAAGTGAGCGCACAACCACCGCTTCAGACGATCACCACATTCGCACGAGCGGTCGGGCTGAGCGCGAGCGCGCTGCGCCAATACGGAGACAGCGGGCTGCTCTCACCCGCCGATGTCGAAGAACGCACCGGCTATCGGTACTACTCGCTCGATCAGCAGCAGCGTGCGATCTGGATTCGCCGCCTGCGGGACGCCGGGCTTCGCTTGGAACGGATCAGAGCGGTGTTCGAGAGCGATGCGGCGAGCGCCGAATCGATACTGGATGAGTGGCTTGCCGAAGCACATGGTCGAGCCGAATCAGCCGAAGCCCTGGTCGATGATCTGAAGCTCAGCCTACGAGCGCAAGTCGACACGAACCCCACGCGTCGAACGACGATCCGATTCGACGGGATAGTGCTTGCATCCGCGATCCGGCAGGTGATGCCTGCCAGCATGGATGCCAGAGATGAAAGCGGGCTCGACGATGTTCTTCTTGAGATCGAACCGGACTCTGTGGCGATCGTGGCAACTGACCGATACATCCTGCTGACGCGAACCAATCTCCCCGCTGTCGTCGATGGCCCGTCCGCCCGAGTGCGCGTCTCACCGTCGGCGGTAGTGGAATGGCTTCGACATCGGCAAGAGGTCGACCTCATCATCGACGCCCCGACGGGACGAGACCCTCACACGATCGGCGAGCTCAGTCGATTCCGCGACTTACAGGGCGAAGAGATAGTCCTGAGCGCGAAGCCCGACCGATTCCCCAGCGTGCACCGAGTTCTCGCCACAGAAGCCGTGGCGCCTACCCGGGCGCTGTTCCAACGGGACGACGTTCTGTGCCTTGCCGAGCAGTCTGAGGATCGAAGCGTTCTCCTAACTGCCGAGAGCGGATGCGCAAGACTCTCTTCCGGGGCGCTGACGGTGTCGGGATATGCGGTTGGCCCGCTTCCCTCCCTTGAAATCTCTACGCACGCTTTGAGACGCATCGTTAGTGCGACCCTCGGCCACGAACTCGTGTGTGAAGCACGCGGACCAGACCAAGCTCTGGTCTGGCGCTCCCCGGCCCAGCCTGACTTCGCTGCGCTGGTCATGCCGCGCCACGTATGAGACCGCAGGGCGCCATGAGACCGCAGCGGATGCCGAGAGGGTTCAACGCCTGGGTTACGGCAACAGTCGGCTCTGAACTCGCTGCCAGTGTCCTCGCATTCGCCTTGACATGGACAGCATCCGGATACGGCCCACACGTCGCATCCGCAGTTCTCACGCTGACTGTGGCACCCGCGGTGCTCCTGGGACTTCTTGGCGGCGCTGTCGCTGACAGGTTCGGACCGCGCCTCGTCATGATCTTCGGCACGATTGCGATGCTGGTCATCAGTGCATGCCTCGCCATCGCCGTCATGTTCTGGGGTGTTCCTCCTGCGCTGTTGATGATCACCGCGGCGCTGATCGGCACCATCGCGGCATTCCATCGCCCGGCTGCGGGTGTCTTCCCACGGCTCTTCGTCACAGACGAGGCTCTCGGAGCAGCCATGGCGCGCGTGGGCATGGCGAGCCAACTCGCGCGCACGATCGCGCCACCCCTTGGCGGGCTGCTCATCGGCGTCATCGCGTTGAGCGGTGTCGCGTTGCTCGACGTACTGGCGGGTGTTGTGATGCTGTCGACGCTCCTGCTGATCCGCCCGCCTCGGGAACGGAAGCCGGAGTCCGAGGCAGTCACGCTCAGCGGGATCATCGCGGGCATCACAACGGCCAGGGCCACCAATGGTGCGCCAGCGCTGTTGGTATGCGTGGCGATCGTCGCAGGCGCAGTGATCCCGTCGGTTCTGCTCGGGATTCCCCTTGCCGCCCGAGAGCGAGGATGGTCAGCGTCCGAGGCGGGACTGATCGAAGCAGGCTGGATCGCCGGCGGTCTCATTTGTGGCGCATGGTTCGCATGGCGAGGCACCGCGTCCAAGGCGTGGCGTCCAATGGCGTCAGGCCCACTGATCGTCGCAGCTGGACTTGGAATCCTCGCGATCGCATCGAGTTGGATCTCTGCTGCGGCAGGCACAACACTGGTCGGGGTAGGGGTCGTGGTGTTCACCGCGCATGTCTTTCCGACATACATCCTGCTCGCGCCGCCGTCGATGGTTTCACGGTTCCAAAGCCTACTGATATTCGTACAACTGGCCCCGCAACTCGTCGTGACCCCCTTGATCGGCGTCTTCGTCGCGGCCGCTGGAACCGCACCGATGATCGCGGCGTCAGGATTGATCGCGATGGTCGCCTCGCTCGTGGTCATCACGGACAGGACGCTGCGAGCGTTCTCCACGGGTGGATGAGGATGCGAGGCATCCCCACCGGACGATGGAGAGCGCTCAGCGCTGCGCGGCGATGAGTTCCCTTGCCGCTGGCGCGACCTCGGCGGCGTAGTACTCGATGGTGTTCGGATCATCGGCCACGAGGATGAAACCGGTGATGCCGTAGTCGTGAGTGAGGGTCGCGGCCTGCTCCGCCCAGTCTTTCGGCGGCCCGGAGAACAAGCCGCGGCTGGATGCCGTGAACTGGCCCGAGATATTCAACAGCCGCCGCACCGCGCGCGGATTACGACCGGCACGTTCCGCACCCTCGTCAATATACTTGTTCATCTCGATCAGGTCTGAGGGCCCACCCTGCATGTATGCCAGCGAGGGAAGCCACCCGTCCCCGGCTCGCCCTGTGAGCCGCAGCATCCGTGGTTTGTATGCGCCGATCCACACGCCAATGTCGTGAGCGGGAGCCGGTCCACGTTTGGCGCCGTTGGCCTGATAGAACTCGCCGTCGACGCGGACACCGCCGCGCTCCTCCGCATCCCAGATGCCGCGGATGATCTGGATCGCCTCGTCCAGCGCTTGTGCGCCCTGCCCAGGAGTGAGCCGGCGTCCACCCATCGCCTCGATAGCGTCCCAGAATCCGCCGGAGCCGATACCCAGTTCGAATCGACCGCCGCTGAGCAGATCGAGGCTCGCGGCGCTGCGCGCAAGCACAGCCGGCTGCCGCAGCGGCAGGTTGAGCACGTTTCCGCTCACACGGATGTGCTCGGTGCGGGCCGCGACGTACGACAACAGCGTCCAGGTGTCATGAAATCTCGGCTGGTACGGGTGATCTTGGAACGTGACGAGGTCGAGCCCCGCCCGATCCGCGACAACCGCCAGATCCACGGCCTGCATGACCGGCTGGTTGGTCGGTGTGATGAAGACCCCGAACAACGGGTCGTGGCCGTAATCCGTCATGATGCGCTCCGTACTTCGTTATCGACGACGTTGAAGTTGTCATTGAACAGGTTGTCGGGATCGTACTCAGCTTTAAGACGACGAAGCCTGGCGAGGGTTCTCGGCGGGAAAGCGTCTTCGATGCGCGCAGGGTCCTGGTCGGTTTCGAAACTCAGGTAGAGCCCCTCGAAGTGCGGGTACAGCTCCGCCCATTGCGCATCCAGCCGTTCCCGCCGCGAGGCGAGGGCCACGACGGAGAAGTTCGCCGACCGGTGGGCATACGCCGTGGCATCCGGATCGACGTCAGAAATCGCGCCGCCGACGGAGCGCACCTGGAAGAAGTGGGTTGCTCCACTGTGGATGAGCCGCGACGCCGATCGGGCGAATTCGGGCGTGATGTGCTCGATGAATCCCGAGCGGGAAATGGGCTCGCCTTGGCCCTGGTTGCTCTGCCCAGCCGCGTTGGACATGACTGCGCGGTAGGTCGTCAGCTGCACCGACTGCTGATGCAGGAGCGAGATATTGGCGAATGGCTGCAGTCGCTGCACGATCACTTCCGGATCACCGGAGTCGACCATCGTCATCACCGATGCGATCGCCGGCTCGCCAGGGCGCGGGGCGCCGAGAATGAGGAAGCTCGTAGTGTCACGCGGTGCAGCCTCTACCGTGGCTCCCCATTTCTGCAGGAAGTCCGCGGTGTCACCCGCATCCATTACGAACTGGGCCCACCCGACATCGGCGACCTCGTCGACCTCGAACTCGAATGCCGTGACGATGCCGAAGTTCGCACCGGCGCCGCGGACGGCCCAGAACAGGTCCTCGTTCTCGGTGGCATTTGCTCTCACCACCGCGCCGTCCGCCAGCACGATCTCGACCTCACGCAGATGGTCGATGGTGAGTCCATGCTCGCGCCCGAGGAACCCGATACCGCCGGTCGTGGCGAGCCCGCCGACGCCCACTCCCCCGTAATCTCCCGAGCTCAACGCCCAGCCATGCTCGGACAGCACGGCAGCGACATCCATCCATCGCGCTCCGGGTTCGATCCGAACGAGGCGCGCCTCGACGTCGAGCACCTCGATTGCGTTCAGCCGGGACACGTCGATGACGATGCCATCACGGTTCGTCGAGCGTCCGCTGATCCCGTGTCCCCCACTGCGGATTCCGAGCGGGAGATCAGGATGCTTCCGCGCGAAGCGGATGGCGTCGACAACCCCCGCGGTGTCGCGCGGCTGGATCACGAGTCCGGGTGCACCTCCTCGCAAGTAGGTGGAACGCACCGCCCCATAGCCCACGTCGCCGGGCTCGATCACGTGATCGGCAATGCTCACTGGCACTTCTTCGTACGCAATGCCAGGTGCACGACGTGCGCGCACGGATGCGCGCCGTATCTTGCCACCGGCGAGGCTGCCCGGCAACGCAAGATCGGCCGCAGCACGAAGGCCCGGGATCACTTCCTCGGCGAACTGCTGCATCGTCGCCGGATCATCCGTTTCGAGGATGAATGTGCCCGCCCCGTCGTCTACGACGAACGGCAGCAGCTCTTCGACCCACTGTGTGCTGGGGCCGACGAGGAACCCCGTTCCCGAGGAGCGGAAGTCGCCGGAGATGTTCATCAGCCGACGGATCTCGCGGGGATCCCGGCCCGCCTGCTTCGCCGCTTCGTCGATCGCCTGGTTCGCGGCCGCGAACTGGCCGGGGATCATTTCCGCGGCTGATGACAGCCATCCATCAGACTCGCGGCCGACCAGCCGCAGCAGCTGCTGATCCAGGCCGGCAAGCCAGATCGGCACCTCATGTGCCGGCTCCGGACCGCGAGGCGTGCCCTCGACTCGGTAGTAGTCACCGGAATATCGCAGGTTTCCCTGCTCCGAAGACCACATGTTGCGGATGATCTCGACGACCTCTTCGACCGCGTCTGCGGCCTGAGTCGCCGTAGGTATGTGATCAGATCCCCGCGCATCCCACGCCGTCCCCGCGCCGAGCGCCAGCGAGAAGCGACCTCCGGACAGGAGATCCAGGCTTGCCGAGGCGCGCGCAGTCACCGCCGGAGTGCGAATGGGCGTGCTCATGACGTTCGCGGAAATGCGGATGCTGTCGGTGCGGCCCGCTATCCACGACATGAGCGTCCACGCGTCGAGGAGCTCAGGTTGATCGGGTTCCTCACGCACCGTGACGATGTCGTAGCCGTACCGCTCGCTCAAAACTGCGCGCTCCACCACCGCGCCTGAGGATGCAGATGCCGGGGTGATCAGCGTGCCGAATTCCAGCGGGTGACCGTAGTTCATCAGAGTCCAATTTGACGAGTTGAAGAAGTGTCGTGCGTGAGAAAGAGCGTCCACTGAGCGGGACGGACGCTGTGCCGTTCCCGCTCAGTGAGACTTTCATCAGCGAGCGCTGAACTCCTGGGCCGCCGTGACGACCTCGGTGGCGAAGGTCCCCTGTGTGATGGCAGTCGCGCCGCCGTCGACGGGGATGACGGTTCCGGTCACGTATCCAGAAAGATCGCTGGCCAGGAACGTCGCCACCTTGGCGATGTCGTCGGCGAAGCCAACGCGTCCGAGCGGCTGAGTGGATCCGAGCCGGTCGGCGAGGAATGCCGCGAACTCCTCGGCCTGCTCCATCGGCACACCGAAGCTGCGCGCCATGATCGGCGTCATGATGATTCCGGGTGCGATCGCATTCGAACGGATGCCGAGAGGCGCGAGTTCAGCGACCGCCTGCCGCACGATTCCGACGACGGCGTGCTTGGCGACGGTGTATCCGGCCGCAGACCATCCACCCTGGAGTGCGGCGGCACTCGCGGTGCTGACGATCGATCCTCCGGTGCCCTGGGCTTGGAACTGCCGAGCTGCATACTTGTGTCCGAGCAGAACTGAGCGGGTGAGCAGTGCGAGGGTCTTGTCAAACCCTTCCGAGGTGAGATCCGTAATGGCGGATGGATCCCCCTGGGCGCCGGCATTGTTGTACATCACGTCGAGCTTGCCGAAATGCTCGACAGTACCGGCGACGAGTGCCTCGATCGCCTTCTCGTTTGTCACGTCAGTGTGGATGTAGATGACGGATGCACCGAGCCGCTCAGCGATCGAGGCACCGAGGTCATCCTGGATGTCTGCAATGGCGACTTTCGCGCCCTCATTGACGAAGCGCTCCACAGTGGCGAGGCCGATGCCACTGGTGCCGCCGGTGACGATTGCGACCCTATTGTCGAGTAGTCCTGACATTTGATTGCTCCAACCTTCTGACCTTTGACTGATGCGATGACCAGCTACTGAGTGCAACCATTCCCCACCTGCCGTATTCCATGTTCGTGAATGGATACCGTTCTATCACCAGGGCTGCGCCCATTTAGTTCTCCAGAATCTGCGCCGAACACGCGCCGTCAATCCCGGCGGTGAGCATCACAACCTGCCCATTGAGGATGCGCGGGCAATTGGCACCCGTGGCCGCTTCCACGCCAGCACGGATGAAGGTGCCGTGAGCAACGACCACGGTCAGCCCTTCCCTGCCGAGGACTGATTCCAGTGCCGCTCGTGCACGCTGTTGGAGGTCATCCCAGGACTCTGCACCTGGGTAGTCGCCCGACACCCAGCGCTCGCTCGCCTGACTCACCAGCATCCCCTCGGCGTCGCCGAAGTCGCGTTCCACGAAGGCGTCATCGATCTCGAGGCCGGGCACACTGATGCGGGACTGGATGATCTGAGCCGTCTCCACTGCCCGCTGTAGTGGAGAACTCACGATTCGGTCCCAGCTCCCCCGCGCCAGCAGACGACCGGCCACGTCTGCCTGATCCCGTCCATGATCGTCTAGAGGGATGTCTGTGCGACCCTGCAGCCGCCGCTCCTGATTCCACGCGGTACGGCCGTGCCGCACGAGCGCGACCGTCACGACGCCACCGAATTCAGAGCGGCCGCATGCGCGCCAGTATCGCGAGGATAAAGATGGGCCGATCGAATACTCACCGACACACGATCGCCCACAGCGAGGCGGACGCCCGTCGTCTGTGCCCGGAGCTTCAGTCCGCGCCACTCAACGACGATGTCGCTCCCATCGCGCAAGAACAGAGCAGAGCGCACCGTGGCGTCGCCTGCACCGTCAAGACGCACGTCGATATCGACTGGCATGATGGCGGCACTCACCTCACCGCGCATCGTCTGTGTGGTCGAGTCGAGCGGAAAGTGAAGCGGATGCTCTGTAGCGGCGAAGCCCGTCGCATCCGCTGTTCCCTCCACAATGGTTGCGTCGGAGAGGAACTTCGCGACGAACGCCGACGCGGGTCGAGTCAGCAGAGCCTCGGGAGTGTCCACCTGCTGGATCCGCCCCGAGTCCAGCACCACGACACGATCCGCCAGCGCGAGAGCCTCAGATCGATCGTGGGTCACATGCACGACCGTGAGTCCCAGCTCGCGCGTGAGAGTGCGCAACTCTAGACGAAGCCGATCGCGCAGCGGCTCGTCCAAGGCCGAGAGAGCCTCGTCAAGCAGGAGTACACGCGGCTGCGCCACCAATGCACGCGCCAGTGCGACCCGCTGCCGTTGCCCGCCGGAGAGTGTCGCGGGGTCGCGTCGCTCATATCCGGCCAGACCCACGAGTTCTAACGTCTCCGCGACACGGCGAGTGCGCTCGGGCTTTCGGACACCGGCTCGCCGCAGCGGGTAGTCGACGTTACGGCCGACGCTCCAGTGCGGCCATACGGCGTGCTGCTGAAACACCATGCCGAGTGAGCGCGACTCTGGCGGCACGAATGCGTCACCGCCGGCGACCTGCTTCTCGCCGATGCGGATGCGACCGCTCGTCGGCGACAGAAACCCTGCAACGGTGCGAAGCAGTGTGGTCTTGCCAGACCCGGACGGACCCACGAGGGCGAGAAACTCACCATCGGCGATCTCCAGATCGATGTCGGCCAGACCCTGCGCCCCGGACGGGTAGCGCATGGAGACGGAATCGAGAGTGACGGATGCCACGATCAGCCTTTCGCGATGGCGGAGCGGCCGGTGACCACTCCGATGAAGGCGACGCCGAGGACGGCGACGACGAGGGACAGGGCAGATGCCGTGTTGAACGCACCCGATTGCTGCAGGTTGAAGATCGCCACGCCGAGCGTCTGCGAACCAGGGGAAAGCAGCAGCACCGAAAGGGTGAGCTCGCGCACCGCGGTCACCGCGACGATCACGGCACCTGAGATTGCCGCAGGCAGCGCCAGTCGAGACGAGATGTCGATCAGGGATCGCAGACGACCAGCACCGGAGATACGGGCTGCCTCTTCCGCGCTTGTCGGCGTGCCGGCCAGCGGCGCGGTCACCGCCTGCAGCACGATCGCGGTGAACGAGGTTATGTATGCGCACAGGATCAGCCACGGCGTGTTGAACAACCCGATGCGCGGGGCGAGCACGAGCCACGCGACCGCGAGGACGATTCCGGGGATGGCCTGGGGCAGCATCGTGAGCGCATGCAGCGCACGTGAACCACGCACGCGGGTGCGAGTCGCAATGACACCGATTCCGAGGCCGAGCGCACCGCAGATGATCGCGGCGAGTGTCGCCAGCATGATCGAGTTGGATGCTCCGGCGAGCGCGTTCGCGGAGGTGACCGCCGTGACGAGGTGATCGAGTGTGAGGTTCTCGAAGGTCAGGGGAACGCCCGGCGCTTTCAAGAGGGTCTGGGTGAGCAGGGCGAGCAGCGGCAGCACCGTGACCGTGAGTACAACGACCCACATCGTCAGGCTGACAGGTCTGCGGGCCCGGCCGAGTTCGAGCTCCTGAGGTGGGGATGCCGAAGCATCCAACTCCCACCCTCCCCTGCCGATGAGTAGATCCAGCAGCAGCCCAAGGAGCGCAATCACAAGAAGGACGACGCCGATCGCGGAAACGACAGCCAGCGGATCGTCGACCGTGCCCGATTGCAGGAACCGGTAGACGAGTGTCGCAAGCGTGGTGAACCGTTCCGGCAGGCCGATGATCGACGGGATCCCGAAATCAGCGAGGTTACCGACGGCGACGAGCACAAACGAAGACAGCAACGCGGGGCGCAGCAGGGGCACCGTGATGGCGAACAGGCTGCGCAGTGGCCCCGAGCCCGCAATGCGGGCGGCCTGCTCCAGGT
The DNA here is from genome assembly GCF_059445345.1 of Microbacterium sp. Y355. Classification (NCBI taxonomy): domain Bacteria; kingdom Bacillati; phylum Actinomycetota; class Actinomycetes; order Micrococcales; family Microbacteriaceae; genus Microbacterium; species Microbacterium sp. Y355. Next base: position 1,002,909 of record NZ_JCAIUD010000001.1, read on the forward strand.
CGGCAGGCACGCGGCGCAATGCCGCCGTGACGATCAGCATCACGATCGGATAGCTGTGCACAGTCAAGAGGAGGATGACGCCGTCTGCGCCGTAGATCGACCAGAGCGGGCCACCGAACATGTCACGCCACCAAATGTTGATGGGTGCTGTTGGGCCGGCAATGCCGAGCCAAGCGATCGCCCCGACAAAAGGTGGCATGAGCAACGGCGTCATCGCCAGCAGACGCAACGCACGTCGCCCGACGAGGTCGGTACGCTCCAACAGGATCGCGAATGCCGCGCCCACCACCATTGCCGCCGCGGCGGACGCGAGCGCGGACACCAGACTGTTGACGCTCGCCTCTAGCACCTCATCATCGAGCAGGATCCCGAACTGACTGCCCGCGAAGGCGAGCACGAGGATCGCGCCGAGAGGGACGAGCACGACGGCCGCAACTGCCACCCAGAGCACAATCGCCAGCGCGCTGATGCCGTCCGGACGCGCGGAACCGCGGGCACGGCGTTGCGCCGTGCCCGCGGTCGTGGTGATGCTCGTGCTCACTAGAGGAAGAGCGACCGGAAGAGCTCGACCGCGCTGTCCTGGGTGGACTGGATGGTCTCCAGCTCAGGGCTGAGGATGGCGATCTCATCCATCGACGGCGCGCCCTCAGGCGTTCCCGCGTCAGCGCGCACCGGCAGGTAGGACTGCGCGACCGCGAGCTCCTGTCCAGCCTTGCTCACGAGGAAGTCGACAAACGCCTGCGAGGCTGCCTCATCATCGGTGTCAGCGAAGATGCCGACCGGCTGCGAGACGTACGGCACGCCCTCCTCCGGGTAGGACACGGCGATGGGTGAGCCCTGGGCCGCGAGCTCGCGCACCAGGTAGTCGACCACGACACCCACCGGCTGTGCACCGGTGGCGACGGCCTGCGATACAGGGCCATTGCTGTCGGCAATGACCGGACGGTTCTCGGAAAGGGCGGTCAGCCATTCCTCACCCAATGCGGGCTCGTCAAGCCACACAGCTGCGTTGTACGCCGCGGCACCCGAGACATCCGGGTTCGGCATGACGATCTTGTCTGCGTACTCAGCGTCTGTGAGCTCTGCCCACGAGGTCGGCGGCGCCTCGATCATGCCGGTGTTGTACGCAATGACGGTGGGGATGATCCGGGTGCCGACGTAGAAGCCCTCCGGGTCGACGACGTCAGGGTTGATGGCGTCGATGTCTGCCGGGGTGTACTCCAGCAGAAGGTCTTCGGCCGCGTAGTTCTCGAAGGTCGCGGCGTCAGCGGCAAGGAAGACGTCGGCCTGGATGCCGCCTGCGGTCTGCTCGGCGGCGACGCGGGTGGTGAGGTCGCCGGTGCCAGCGCGGAACACCTCGACAGTGATCTCGGGGTGAATCTCGTTGAAGGCGGCGACGAGCTCGTCCGCCTTCTCCTGCGGTTCCGACGTGTACAGCGTGATGGTGGTCGGGTCAGGCGCTGCCGATGTTGTCGGAGCGGGATCCGTGGTGGGGTCGGCAGCTGGCGTGCTGCTGCATCCCGCCAGAACGATTGCGGTCAGGCCCATCGCGGTCAGGGCAGCGGTCTTCCGGTACTGGAACATGTGATTCCTATCTGGTGGGTACGGATACAGGAGAGGAGAAGAGCGGAGAGGGAGAGGTGAGGCTGACGGCTGTGGCCGTCACAGCCCCAGGAACGAGGTGCACGAGCGAGAACATCGCCTGGTCATGACCACTGACCCGGTGCGGGCCGGCATCCATGACTTGGTGATAGGCCAGGGACGGCCCGACCGACACGCTGATTCCGCGCATGGTGGCGGCCAGCGTGTGGTGGAAGTGGCCGGCGAGCACGACGCGGACGTCTGTGCCCTCGACGATGTCGAGGAACTCTTCCGCATCACGAAGACCTGCCTTCGCCAGTGTCGGCATTGGCGATCCCAGCGGCGGGTGGTGCATCGCCACCACCGTTCCGGCGCCGTGCACGACGCGCAGCTCGCCGGTCAGCCAGTCGCGCTGCTCCTCGCCGAGCTCGCCCGCCGAAGAGTCCAGAAGGATCACTCGCAGATCCTCAACGAAGACAGTGCGGTAGTGACCTTCCTCGTGCCCGGACAGGATGCGGGATGCGCCCCGCTCATCGTGATTTCCCAGCACGGTGAACACAGGAACGCCGGTCCGGTCTTCGAGTCGTGCGAGTTCACGCTTGAGTGCCGGATACGCACCCGCGTGTCCACGCTGGATGAGATCACCGGAGATCACGATGGCCTCCGGTGTCATACCGGTCTCGCACGCGTACTCGCCGACACGGCGCAGTCGCTCAAAGCCGTCGACCGCGCCGTACAGCAGTTCGCCTTCGGTCGCGTGCACGTCGCTCACGTGGAGGATTGTCAGGCGACCAGTCTCGTGGCTCATCGCGTCGCCCCGTCCTTCCGCCGGAGCGCGGCGAGTTGGCGAGCTTCGAGGCCATGCGAAAGGAGATAGTCGGCTGCACCGCCGAACTCATCGACAACCGCGAGGGCGTGTGCGATGGCCTCCGGCGGGCTGTCGAGATGAAGACGCAAGATCTCGGCGTATTCCGCGTCATTCGCGCCCTCGGCCACGCGGTGCGCGTGATCGACACGGGCGTCATAGACGTGAGGGCCCGACAGCGAGTAGTCCTCGACCACGGCTGCTGAAGATACGCCGGCAGCGAGGCGCGCAAGAGCGACCACGAGGCCGGTGCGGTCCTTCCCCGCTGTGCAGTGCACCAGAACCGCACCCGAGGCATCGGCGATGACGCCCACTGCCTCCGCCAACGCCTCGCCGCGATCGCGGATCAGGGTCTCGTAGATATCCTCAAGGCGACCGATCGACGGCGGCTGCGTACCGTAGAGCGGCACAGAGCGCACCGGGATGCCGTGCTCTTGCGATCCGGCCTCGACTTGCTCGCGCAGGTCGAGGATCATCGTCACGCCGAGCTCTCGCAGCCTGGCGGTGCCAGTCGGGCTCAGCGCGTCCGTGGCGCCTGAACGAATGACCCATGGCGCGTTGCCACGCGTGGCTCGAACGTTGAACAGACCGTCGATCCGTAATGCTTCCACGACGACCTCCCGGGTATTGGTGCGCTGATTCCGACGTGCTGGTTTCAGCCGTTTCATCGCGCACGAAACGTTGTTACACCGAGGAGTGTCGTCGCCCACAGTGAACGGCAGGTGACGTGCACGCAACGTCAACGCGAACCATCGCCCACCGCAAGGTGTCGAGGTTACGGGCGACGATGGTCAGTCGTCGATCAGTGCTTCGGCGACGACCGCGCGCATGCCTTCGACATCACGCTGCGAGGTGGCCTGTGCCAGACCCGCGTGGAGTGACTGCAACACGACGAGGTGGCTGAGCCGAGCGAGGAAGGGATCGACCTCGTGCGATGTAGCGATCGGCCCGGTGGTCACAATGATGTCGGCCAGGCGCCCGATCGGCGAACGCGCGTAACTCGTGATGAGCACGATGGTGACGCCTCGTTCGGCCGCCGCAGCGCAGGCGCGCAGCGTCTGCGAGTTCGCGCCAGAGTAACTCAGTGCCAGACACACGTCGCCGGGCGCGAGGGATCGCACCGCGAATTGCTGTCCGAGTGCGTCGATCGGCGCCTCGACTGACCGGCCGAGCGTACTCAGCCGCATGGCGAAATCGTGCAACGGTGGGCCGGAGAATCCGCTTCCTACCAACACGATACGTGCAGCCCGCCGCAGCGCCTCTGTCGCATTCTCGATTTGACGCGGGTCAACGCTCTCCTGCGCAAGGCGGATCGCGTCAACCGCGGCGTCGAAGGATGCGTCGGCCGAATCCGTCCGCTGCTGCGGAGCAAGCGGTGCTGCGCGTGCGACCTCCAGACGCAGGTGCTGAAAGCCGCGAAAGCCCAGGCTCTGACATGCTCTGATGACCGTCGCCGTCGACGTACCAGCCGCCTGCGCAAGTTCCGCAGTCGACCATCCGACGACGTCGTCTGGTCTCGCAAGGATCACTGCGGCGACGCGGCCTTCACTCGGCCCCAGCGCTGATGCTGCCGCCCTGACCCGCGCGAGCGCGCCCAGCGGTTGCCGCATCACACTCACGTGTTCTCCCGACGTTGTCCCACACGTCGACGATACCGGTCGGCCACGGGCGGAGCGTACGTCAGCCCTGCAGGCGATCGACGATATCGGCATCGACGTCGCCGGTAATCGCAATGAATTCGCCGTTGACGACCAAAGCCGGCGTTCCCAGTCCCCCGGTTTCGGGGTTGGTGGGCAGTTCACTGGCCTGGGCGACGACGAACTCCCGATAGGTTCCGTCAGCGATGCACTCTGCAGCATCCGCGGCGCCGACATCCGCCGCGAGATCAGCCAACTCCTCATCGGTGAGACCGGCCCCTGTCGGTTTCGATGCGAACAACTGCTGGAAGAACGACAACGTGGCATCTGGCGCCTCGCTGGCCACGCAGTAGAGCGCACTTCCCGACCGTTCGGAGAACTGCGTCCCCGACGCCGTATTCAGCCTCGCCAGCGCGACGGGATGCAGCTGAAGGCTGATCTCACCCTCGTCAACCAGTGCCTGAATCTCGGGTCCATAAATGTCTTCGAAGTCCTGGCAGTGCGGGCAATAGAAGTCGAACCAAATGGCGACCTCATCCGGACCATCACCGATCGTGATCGCGCCCGAATCCGAATCGATGATCGATCCCTGCGGCGTCACCGAATCGTCGGAAGAATTGTTGAGCCAGACCACGAGACCGCCGAGGCCGACCAACACGACCAAGACACCGATGGAAATCCATAGCGCGAACGCGTTCACGCCGCTTTTCGCGCTGGCCATGCTCGTCCTCTTCTACGCATTTGTACACGTCTACATGTTGTCTACGCACTGTCGGAACGCACCCGATGCGGTGATGCGTTCCGCGACACGATAGCGCATCCGATACTTTCAACAAGTGACTTCAGCGCAGATCGTGGGAATCGCGCGCATCGCAGGTGCGACGATGATCCTCGGCATCCTCGTCTACGCATATCTGCTGCGCATCGCCGCCGGCGACAGCAACCCGTTCGACTACTTCGGGTACTTCACGAATCAGACGACGCTGCTCACCTGCGTCATTCTGATCGCAACCGGGTCGTTGGCTCTCGTCCGGCGCCCGGTGCCCTCCTGGCTCGTCCACGCCAGAGCGATCGCGGTGACCTGTCTCATCATCGTCGCGGCGATCTACAACCTGCTGGTACCGGGCACCGGCTCGGCGCCGCCGTGGGTGAGCTTCATCCTGCACGCGGTCTTCCCAATCGCCGCGCTCCTCGATTGGATGCTCGTTCGCGACCGGCCGTCACTGACCTGGCGTCGGCTGTGGATCGTGCTCCCCTACCCGGTGATCTGGTTGATTGTCGTTCTCGTGCGCGGCGTCACAGACGGGTGGGTTCCGTACGGCTTTCTGCTGCCAGAGCGTGGGGCGCTCTCGCTTTGGCTTCACATCGCGGGCCTGCTGCTCGCGCTTCTCGCTGCGGGCGGCGTCGTGTGGGCTGCGAGCAGGATGCGAGTCGTCGACGTTCAGTGATTTGGCGAGTCGAACTGCTGTTCGGCACGGAGCCGCGTTTCTTCCGCAATCCTCACGAATCGATCGATCACGGTGCGTGTGCTCGCTCTCGCCTGCGCTTCCGGTCGGGTGAGGATGTCGATGTGCCGCCCCATCGCCAACCCTTCAATCGGGCGAAGCACCACATGAGCTCGAAAATGTGAGACGAGGCCGGTGTAACGAGGCAACAACCCGACGGCGCGCGTCTCGGCGATGATCGCCGCGACCAGATTGAACTCGTTCACCCGGTGAGCAATCCGGATCGGGGCGCCCGCACTCGCCGCCAGTGCCTGCACGATGAGAGGTTCGAGCGCGTATCCCTCGTGCGCCGCTACCCACGTCTCGTCTGCCAGGTCAGACAGACGCACCGTCCTCCGTTTAGCGAGCGGATGCTCGCGATGAAGCGCCACGTCGATCGGCTCCTGCAACACAGGGGTGACGTGCACGCGGCTTGCGGGCCACAGCTCTGCCGTCAAGGGGCGGTGAGCGATCACGATGTCGTGCTCGCTGACCAGGTCGACGAATTTCTCGACCGACACGTCTTCGTCCCGGCAACGCACCATCGGTCCCTCTGGATCAGCAAGGCTGCCCGCGATCAACGATGGAAACCATGCCAAGCCCGCGCTGTGGAAGGCGGTGACGGAAACGAGCTCCTGGCGCGCCTCAAGGTAATCGGTCACCGAGTTCTCCGCGCGCGCCAATGATTCCAGCACCTCACCACCGGCATCTGCAAGTCGTTCACCCGCAGGAGTGAGTACCAGCACTCGGCCTCGCTGCTCCGTGAGCGCAATCGGCACTCCCCTCTGCAACGCCGCGAGCTGCTGTGACACCGCCGAAGCAGACAAGTGCAGGGCCGCGGCCACCGCGGTGACCGATCCCCTGTCTCTGAGTTCGCGCAGTGTCCGGAGGTGATGCACTTCCATGAAGCCCACCTTATGGGATGGTGAAGACAGTGCCCGTTGTTCTGCATGGATCACCATCAGTACCGTGACACGGTGACCCTCTCAGCCTCGCCCCTTCGCCGACTGCTTCCCGACGCAGTGCTCCTACTCGTGGCGATTCTCTGGGGAGGCAGCTATCTCGCCACGCAAGACCTGGCGATGGCCTCATCAGCGGCCGCCGTGATGTGCGCGCGCTTCGTGCCGGCCGCTGTGATTCTGGTGGCCCTGAGCTTCGCTCGCCCGCGCACCACGCTTCGACAATCCGCTCTCCCCGGCATTCTGCTCGGATCTCTGCGTGCCGCGACGATCGCGCTGGAGACGATCGGGGTCACCCTCACGAGCGCTACAAACGCAGGCTTGATCATTGCACTGTCTATCCTCCTGATCCCGATTCTCGAATCCACTTTCACCCGGAGGCGTCTTTCCGCACCGCTGATCGGAAGCATCGTGCTCGCGCTCGCGGGGATCGCGCTTCTGGTCAGTGGAAATGGATTCGTCACTGTCAACCTCGGCGACGGGCTCATCCTGGTCGCTGCGGTGACGCGGGCGCTTCTCGGTGTGGCAGAAGCGCGGTTCACCGTGGGCAGGGATGCCGATGTCTGGGGGTTGACGACCGTCGAGATCACCTTCGGCGCGATCATCTTCGCGATCTGGGGTGGGAGTTCTCTGCTGGAGCACATGCCTGACTTCACCGCGACGAACTGGCTCGTGGTCGTCTACCTCGTACTGGGCTGCACGATCGTCGCGTTCCTCGGACAGCTGTGGGCCACCAAACACACCTCGGCCTCGCGCGCCGGCATGCTTCTCGGCACGGAACCCGGATGGGCGCTTGTGGTGGGAGTGCTCATCGCCGGAGACCGGATCGGGCCGCTCGGGTTTGTGGGCGCGGCGATACTTCTCTTCGCGACGTGGTGGGGTGCTCGAGCCGAACGTCGCTGGCGGGAACAGGTCACCGGCCCTCTAAGGGAGGACTCGACGGCGAGAGAGAACGCGACGTAATATCACCATCCCACGCTCTACGATAGAAGCGACGTCCTGGCATCCATCCCCCAGCACAATCGAGGTTCGAGACTTGCAGTACATCTCCACACGCGGCGGCACTCTCGGGCAGTTCTGCGATGTCCTTCTTGAGGGGCTAGCCCCGAACGGCGGACTGGCCGTTCCCGAGCACCTTCCGCAGCTGAGCACCGACGACCTTGAGCGGCTGCGGCTACTGACCTACCCCCAGCTTGCGACCTCGATCATCGGCCTGTTCGCCACCGACATCCCCCGTGAGGATCTCGCTCGGCTCTGCGAGGCGGCATACGGTGGCGGCAAATTCATGGCGGACGAGATCGTCCCCCTGAGCGACATCGGCGAGGGCATGACTCTCGTCGGGCTGTCTGAGGGGCCCACCCTGGCGTTCAAAGACATGGCGATGCAGTTCCTCGGCGAGGCCCTGGAGTACGTGCTCGAAAAGAGCGACCGGGTACTAAACGTGCTCGGAGCCACCTCGGGTGACACCGGCTCTGCCGCAGAGCATGCCCTGCGCGGACGCGAGCGTGTCTCCGTCTTCATGCTCTCCCCACAGGGACGCATGAGCGCATTCCAGCGCGCACAGATGTATTCATTGCAAGACGAGAACGTGCACAACATCGCCGTCGAAGGAGTCTTCGACGACTGCCAGAACCTTGTCAAGCGCCTCTCAACCGACCTCGAGTTCAAGCGCGCACACAGCCTTGGCGCGGTGAACTCGATCAACTTCGGCCGCATCTCGGCCCAGATCGCGTACTACGCGTGGGCATGGCTGCGCGTCACGGATACGCTGCCGGAGGCCGAGCGCGCCGGCTTCGAGGTGTCTTTCGCGGTGCCATCTGGCAACTTCGGGAACATCCTCTCCGGCCACTATGCCAAGAGCATGGGCGTCCCCATCCGCAAGCTCGTGCTCGCCTCGAACGAGAACAACGTGCTCGACGAGTTCTTCCGCACCGGCCACTACCGCCCGCGTAACGCCGAGAACACCCTTGCGACCTCGAGCCCTTCGATGGATGTCTCCCGCGCCTCCAACCTGGAACGCTTCGTCTTCGACCTTCTCGGACGCGACCCGGAGCGCACCGCCGCCGCCTGGCACGAGCTCGAAGAGCGCGACGAGATCAACCTCTCCGCCGAGCTTGATCGCTTCCTCCCCGAGTTCGGCATCGTCAGCGGCACCAGCACGCACGACGACCGCCTCGCGACGATCCGTGAATTCTCCGAGAAAAGCGGGGTCATCCTCGACCCGCACACCGCCGACGGCGCCAAGGTCGCCCGCGACCACGTCGAACCCGGTGTACCCATGCTTGTTCTCGAGACGGCGAAGCCTGCGAAGTTCGCGGAACTCATCGCAGAGGCGCTCGGCACTACGATCGAGCCAGATGCGGAGACTCGCGCACTCCTCGATGCCCCGCAGCGTGTGGTGAAAATGGCCGACGACGAGCAGCAGCTTCGCGCCTATATCTCCGAGCACGCGCTCGGCTGAGGCTCGGCTCATGGGCGACAAGGTCGACTTCAAGAAGACGATCGATGCATACCGAGCCCACAAGGGTCGATTCGACGTCGTCGATGTTCCCGCGCTGAACTACCTCATGATCGACGGGCACGGCGATCCGAACACCTCTGCCGAGTTCACCTCGGCCATCGAGGCGCTCTACCCCCTCGCATACGCGCTGAAGTTCGCCAGCAAGTACACGCTCGACCGTGACTACACCGTCATGCCCTTGGAAGCACTGTGGTGGGCGGACGACCATGCATCATTCACGGCATCGCGTGACAAGTCGAAGTGGGACTGGACGCTGATGCTCATGCAGCCCGACTGGATTGATCACGAGATGTTCGCTGATGCCGTCGCGAGGGCCGCGGCGAAGAAGGCGGAAGCACGCTTTCATGAAGTGCGCTTCGGGTCATTCACCGAAGGAACCTGTGTACAGACTTTGCACGTCGGCGCTTTCGACGACGAGGCCACAGTCCTCGCCGAAATGCACGACGTCGTCATCCCTCATCACGGGCTGCAGATGACCGGCAAACACCATGAGATCTATTTCAGCGACCCGCGCAAGGGCGATCCGACCAAGCGCCGCACACTCCTGCGCCAGCCGGTCGCACCTGTTGCTCCGCTCAGCTGATCGCAACCGCCACAGCAGTGACGATGATCGCGAGCAAAGGCATCCCACCCTGCATCGCCGCTGACTTCGCCAACTTCGGGTTCGACAGCACCAGCACGAGAGCCGCCGCCACCATCATTCCGGTGCCAGCGAACACCAAAGTCAGGCCGACTGTCGCCTGCCCCGAGAGCAGAAGCGCGATGCCGAGCAGCACCGTGAGCGCCAGGAAGAGATTGTAAAAGCCCTGGTTGAATGCCAGTGGCTTCATGGTCTCGGCATCCTCTTCACTGGCGACGCCGAAGATCTTGCGAGTTTCCGGCTCCGTCCACCTCAGTGACTCGAGGGCGAAGATGAAGACGTGGAATGCGGCAGCCGCCGCAGCGAGGACCAGACCGATTATGAGCATTGTCTGATTGTCCACCATGACGGGTGTCTTTCAGAGCAGGAAAATAGACAACATTCCTGGATTGTGCGCGTGCACCAGCACCGCGAACACCACCGCGTCGAACAGCAGGTGCACCGTGACGACGTAGGCAAGCGAGTGCGTGCGCAGGAAGATGTAGCCCTGCAGCAGCGCGAACGGGATCGTCAGCAGCGGCCCCCACTCGCGGTAGCCGAGCTCCCACAGGAACGACACGAACACGATCATCTGCAGCACGTTTGCGAGAGCGTCCGGAAAGTGTCTGCGCAGCAATGCGAAGACAGTGCAGATGAAGAACAGCTCATCCCAGATTCCCACCGCGCCGACCCCGACGAACAGTCGCGCGATCAGCTCGGGCGAGTCGACTACCGGCCAGTTCTCGTACACCCCGCTGGTGATGAAGTAGAACGGCAGGATCAGCCAGCCAAGGACCAGCACCGCGATCAGCCACCCCCATTGCAACTTCCCCCAGCGCTTGCGCGTTCGCCACGGGAAGCTGATCGCGCGGTCACGGAATACGAATCGTGAGATCAGATAAGGCACGGCCACGGCGCCACCGAGCGCGAGCGTGAATCGCAGCATCGCCATGTTGTCGAGTTCGGCCGCCAAGGGGATGACGCTGACGATGAGCATGCCGATCGCGATGAGCGAGAGGTCGCGTGTAAGCGAAGGGGATGCCGAGATGTCGCGCGCGGATTCCAGACGTGACCCGACACGCACCGTCGGCCGCTGCACGGGCCAGCGCCGTTCGACCACCCAGGCGGCGACGATTCCGACCGCAAGCAGTACCCAGCCCAGCCAGGTCCACTGTGCGACGAAGAACGCAGGCGCTGCGAGGCACACCAGTACGGCGGGGACGAGTCCTGGCCCCCACCCGGTCGAGGCGCGCGTCACGCCCGAGACACGCGTCACGCCCGAGGCTTCCGCCGATAGACGAGGTCGCGGATGTCGCGTCCCTTGTCGATTCCCTTGCGTTCGAAAGAGGTCATCACACGTCCGTCGAAACGCCCTGCCCAGTCGCCTTCGAACGCGCGCTCCAACTGCGGCTCGGCATCCAGTACCTGACGCATCTGGCGCGCGTAGTCCTCCCAGTCCGTGGCGAGTCGGAGCAGGCCACCGTCTTCGAGCGCGCGGGCAGCGGTGGCGCCGAAACCTTCGCGGATCAGCCGACGCTTGTTGTGGCGTGACTTGTGCCATGGGTCGGAGAAGAAGATCCAGACCTCCGCAGCGCTGCCCTCCGGAAGGTAGGTTGCCAGGACTTCTGGCGCATTCGCCTCGACGAGTCGAAGGTTTCGCACCCCCGCCTTATCTGCATCGAGCATGGTGCGCGCAATTCCCGCACGGAACACCTCTACAGCCAGGAAATCATCGTCAGGACGAGAGGATGCCGCTGAGATGATCGCGTGCCCCTGGCCGGATCCGATCTCGACGATCAGCCGGGCATCGCGGCCGTACGTCGCGGCAACATCCAGACGCGCATCCGTGTGGACGCTTGTCTCGGCGTCTCCACGAGGGACGTCCAGGAAGTACTGCGGTGCAAGTTCGGTGAACGCTCGCTCCTGAGCCTCAGACATCCGCCCGCTCCGGCGTACGAAGGAGACCGGCTCATCACGGAAAGTGCGGGGATCATGCATACCTCAAGGGTATCTGTCAGGGAGCGGTCACGAAGTCGATGAGTTCCTCGACGCGGCCGAGCAGCGCCGGCTCCAGATCACGATAGGAGTTCACCTTGCTGAGGATGAATTGCCATGCGCGACCCGTATCGCCCTGAGTCTCGTACGGCCAGCCGAATGCCTTGCAGATTCCGGTCTTCCAGTCTGTGCCCCGCGGAATCTCGGGCCAGCGAGCGATTCCGAGTGTTTTCGGAGTGACGCACTGCCAGACATCGATGAACGGGTGCCCGACGATCTTCAAGTGCCGGCCATGCGGCCCGCGCATGATGGCATCGGTGATCCGCGATTCCTTGGAACCCGGCACCAGATGATCCACCAGCACCCCGTAGCGCCGCGTCGGGTTCGGTGGCGCGCTCGCCAGCAGCTCGTCGAGCTTGTCGACCCCCTGCAGGAACTCGACAACGACGCCTTCGATTCGCAGGTCAGCGCCCCACACCTTCTCGACAAGTTCCGCGTCGTGCTTTCCCTCCACCAGGATGCGGCTGGGCAGTGCAATACGCGCACGCTGGTCGGCGACTGCTACCGAGCCGGATGCCGTGCGCTTGGTCGTTTGCTTGGCCAGAGTTGGGGGGATCAGACGCACCGGTTTGCCATCGATCATGAACCCGCCGCCGAGCGGGAAAAGTCGCTTTCGGCCATGGAAATCCTCAAGTTCCACATTGCCGCCCTGGACTCGCGTCACTGCGCCGCAAAAACCGTCCTGAGCCACCTCAACCACCAGGTCGCGCTCTGCGGCGACGGTCGCCACTTGGGCTGCCCCACGCTCCAGCCATCCCGCAGCGAGCACATCCGAGCCATACATGTCGTCCATGCCTTCCAGCGTATGTGTCTGCGCTGATGGCGAACGGAGTTCACGCGTTGGATGCTGTCGCGTGTCGGTCGCTGTGCATAGACTCGTTGCATGGGGCACGGCGGCCGGTCGGAGGGAATGCGTATGAAGACGAGGTGGCTGACTGCGGCCGCGGTGACGCTCGCCGCTCTGCTCGGAGCAGTTTCCGCGTCTGCGGCATTCGCTACTGACCCACTCCCCCTCGATCCTGGCTACGTCACGGATGCTGCCGGCGTGTTGAGCGCTAGCGAGAAGCAGTCTGCTGAAGACCGCCTCCAGGAACTCACCGAGAATTCGACGGCAGATCTCTTCGTCGTCCTCGTGGATGACTTCACCTCTCCGTCGGAGTACACCGCATGGGCCGACCGGGTCGCCGAGATCAACAATCTCGGCCCGGAGCAGTACCTGCTGGCGATCTCAACCGAGGGACGCAACTTCTATATTTCTGCGGCTGAAGACGGACCGCTGAGTTTCAGCAAGCTCGACGACATCGAAAACAAAATCCAGCCCCTGCTCGCACAGAGCGACTGGCATGGCGCGATCATCCTCGCTGCCGATGAGGTTCAGGGCGACGGCGGAGCCGGCGCGTTGCGGGTCTTCTTGATCATCGCGGGCATCGTGGTCCTTGCGCTCGTAATCTGGCTGGTCGTCGCGCTGATCAGACGCGCTCGCAAGAATGCCGAGATTCGCAGACGCGGTGCCATGCCGGAAACCCCCGACCCCAATGACCCGTTCTCGACGTTGACCGACGAGCAGGTCGAGACTCAGGCGGGTTCCGCGCTCGTGCAGGCTGACGATGCGATCACCTCAAGCCGTGAGGAGCTCGGCTTCGCTGTGGCGCAGTTCGGAGAGGGCGCGACCGCTGCGTTCAGCGGCGCAATCGAGGCGGCAAGCGCCAAGATGTCGGAGGCCTTCGACCTCAAGCAGAAGCTCGATGACGAGATCGAAGATACTGTTCACGATCGTCGGGCCTGGCACATCCGCATCATTCAGCTGTGCGATGAGATCGATGATCTCCTCGATGACAACACCGAGGCGTTCGACGCGCTCCGAAAACTCGAGCAGAACGCGCCGCAGGAACTCGAACGTGTCCGTGGCGAACGCGCACAGCTGCAGCCGGTTCTGGACGGTGCCGCACCCGCGCTGGCCGCACTGTCTGCCGCTTATGACGCAGAAGCGCTGAACACAGTCGCCGACAACCCCACACAGGCGCAGGAGCGTGCGGCCCTCGCTGACCGCTCCATCGACGCCGCAGCGCAGGCGATTGCTGCAGGCAGCTCAGGCGAGGCAGCATTCGCGATCCGCACGGCCGAGCAGTCCGTCGCCCAAGCCGCGCAGCTGGCACAGGCGATCGACAAGCTCGGCACAGAGCTCGCCGAAAGCGAGAGGCAGTCCAGGGCGCTGATCACCGAGTTGCAGAGCGACCTCGCCGCCGCTCAGCAGCTGCCTGATACTGCAGGAGCAATCGCCTCCGCTACCGCGGCGACTGCCGTCCAGCTGCAGCAGGCAGAGGCGAATCTCACCGGTTCCGCACGCAGCCCCCAGCGAGTGCTCGAAGCGCTCACCGCCGCGAACGCCCAGATCGACGCCGCAATCGCCCAGGGCAGGGAGACGGCCGAGCGCGCGCACCGCGCGCAGCTGATGCTCGAGCAGACTCTGACGCAGGCGACCTCAGAGGTCCGCGGCGCTCGCGACTACGTCGAGACCCGGCGTGGCTCGGTCGGATCCACCGCCCGCACGCGATTGTCGCAGGCGCAGGCCGCGCTCACGCAGGCGGAGAACCTTCGTGCGAGCGATCCCCAGGCCGCCCTCGCAGAGGCGCAGCGTGCCCTCGATCTCGCCCGACAGGCACGCTCCTCAGCGCAGTCGGATGTGAACGGTTACGACCGCGGCCAATACCAGGACGACAACTGGGGCGGTGGCATCTTCGGGGGCTCGTCACGGGGTTCCAACAACTCTGGCCTAGGCGGCGACATTCTCGGTGGCATCATCGGCGGTCTGCTCGCCGGCGGTGGCAGTGGCGGATCATCGCACCGCAGCAGCTGGCGTTCCAGCGGCAGCAGCGGCGGCGGATTCCGCAGCTCCGGCTTCGGTGGTGGCAGTCGCTCCAGCGGCCGCAGCGGACGCTCCGGAGGGGGGCGCTTCTAACATCTCTCCCCTGTTCTCACGACGTGCACAACTTCAAAAGACTCCGTCTCAACCGAAAGGAAACACAATGACCAAACAGTCCATCTTCGGTCGCATCTCCACGCTGATGAAGGCCAACATCAACTCGATGATCGACTCTGCGGAAGACCCGCAGAAGATGATCGATCAGCTCGTGCGCGACTACACGAACAATGTCGCCGACGCCGAGGCAGCGATCGCCGAGACCATCGGGAACCTGCGCCTCCTCGAGCGTGACCATGAAGAAGACGTCCAGTCTGCAAAAAACTGGGGCAACAAGGCTCTTGCCGCGAGCCGGAAGGCCGACGAGCTGCGCGGAGCGGGCGACGCCAGCGACGCCGACAAGTTCGACAGTCTCGCGAAGATCGCGCTGCAACGCCAGATCGGCGCCGAGCGTGAGGCGGCCGGGGCAGAGCCGACCATCAGCTCGCAGACAGAGGTCGTCGACAAGCTCAAGAGCGGGCTGAACGGCATGAAGGACAAGCTCGGCGAGCTCAAGGCGAAGCGCAGCGAGCTGCTCGCTCGCGCCAAGGTCGCCGAGGCGCAGACCAAGGTGCAAGATGCCGTCTCGTCGATCAACGTGCTCGACCCGACCAGCGAACTCGGCCGCTTCGAAGACAAGGTTCGCCGCCAGGAGGCACTTGCGGCCGGCAAGGTGGAGCTTGCAGCATCCAGCCTCGACGCACAGTTCGAGAGCCTGGAAGATCTCGGTGAGCTCACCGAGGTAGAGGCCCGACTTGCCGAGCTGAAGGCCGGCAGGACGCAGTCGCAGCTCGAGTCCTGAGACTCCGGATGTCCCGGGCCGACGCGCCCGGGACATCCCCATTCACTTTTGGAGGTCCCTGTGGCCCGCTTTCTCGTGATTCCACAATGGCAGGGCTCTCCTGCCGCACGCGCGATGCTGCTCGTCGACGGCGCATCTGCAATCGCGGGTGATCTACCCCGCAATGCGACGACCGTTCTCGACGTGCCGATTGAGGCGGGCGATTCACTTGGCACCGGTGTGCACCGGCTGAGCTCGATCCAGCGAGTTCGTTCTTTGGTCGCCGATACGATGTCGCCAGACACAGTCATCGTCGGTGGCGATTGCAGCGTGACGGTTGCCGCATTGAGTGCGATCGATCACGACGACGTCGCTATCGTGTGGTGCGATGCACACCCAGACCTGCACCTCCCAGAGTCCTCGCCCTCTGGTGCGTACTCAGGTATGGCACTGCGCAGCATCCTCGGCGAAGGCGAACCGCAGCTCGCACTCTCCCCCGCAATCTCGCGCGATCGTGTGATCGCCGTCGGCGCGCGTGTCATCGACGACGCCGAGGAGGCGTCGCTCGCGACACTCACCCGGCTGAGCGTCGACGATCTGAGCGACCCCGACGCTCTGGCTGACGCCGTCGTGGCGACCGGCGCGAAGCGGGTCTGGGTGCATATCGACGTCGACGTGCTCGATCCCGCCGAAATCGCGGGCGTCTCTGACGCGGCACCGTTCGGCATCAGTCCTGCCGCGCTGGCTGCCGCTGTTCGCGCGCTCCGCGCGCGCGTGCCTCTAGCTGGTGCGACAATCGCCGGTTTCGCGCCACGGTCACCGGTGGATGCTGTCGATGACCTCGGCACGATCCTGCGACTCGTCGGCGCCATCGCATGAGTTCAGACTGGCAACCAGCCGCCGAGGCGTCGCTCGCGCAGGGGCGACGCTTCGACCGACGCATCCCCTCGTTCCTGCTGCGTTCGCCGATCAGTCGACTTGGCTACGCCTGGGGCACCGGCGTCGGCTGGCTATGGGGAGGGCTGTGGAGCACAGGCCCCATCGAACGCAGACAGGGTCTATGGGTGTTTCGCGGCATGCCGAAGTGGACGTTCAATCGCGGTGGTGTGTGCGTCGGCGGATGCTTTCTGACCGGAGACACGAACCCGAGCGAGGCCGTGCTGCGACACGAGGCGGTGCACAAGGCGCAGTGGCTGCGCTACGGATTCCTGATGCCGGTGCTCTACCTGTTCGCGGGCCGCAACCCGCTGCGCAACCGCTTTGAGATCGAAGCGGGGCTGGAAGACGGGAACTACGTGCGTCGCTGACGTTGTTCAGCAGTCGGCGCGGAGTGACTACCAGTCGGCACTCAGCGGCAGGCGCTCAGTGGTCAGCAGACAGCAGACCGAAGCGCTCGGGCGTCTGGATCATGGAGACCGGCACCTCGAGTGAGTCAGTGAGGTGCTCGACGATGTCGGCGGTACCCAGGTATCCCCCGAAAAGTGTCACCCGCGTGGGCGTCGCATCGTCGCACAGCATCTCATCTGCCCATGCGCAGGTGGCTCGAGCCAGAGCCGCACCAGGTGCACACGAGCGCCCGGTGCCCGGGGCGCCGGAACGCGATGAGCGTGCGAGCCAGGTGACCGTCATCCGAGCCGGAACATCGACAACGCTGATGTCGCTCACCTCGGGAACCTCGATGAAGACGCGGCCAGAGGCGCACATCGGGAGCGTGGCCAGGAAGACCTCGAGTTCGACCAGAGAGTTCTCGTCGGCGGTCACCAGGTGATGCGCGCTCAGACGTGCGGCTCGGCGCTGGGCGCGTCCGCTGCGAACGAAGGTGGAGGTCGTCATGATCCCCAAGCATAGCACCGGCGAAGGGTTGCCTAACCTTGGTCGCTTTCAGTCTTCTACAAGTGCGGTTCGCAGATCTGCGAGTTCGGCATCCGTGAGCCCATTCGCGACGAGGTACTCAGCTGCCGAACCCCAACGTGCATCCACCTCGTCCAGCAGGCTCCGCATGACTTCGGCAGGCGACAACGTGGCCAGAGCCACCGCGTGCTTGGCCTCGGGATGCTGCGTCTGCAGGAACGTCACGATCTTGCGATTTCGTTCCTGGGGCAACTGCGACGCCGTGAGCGCGTAGTCAGCGATGATCGCTCCTCGATCTGCGCCGACCGCAGCGAGGGCGAGCGCGACAGTGACACCCGTGCGATCCTTGCCAACCGTGCAGTGCACGAGCGTCGACTCACCACGTGCGATCACGCGGATCGCATCCACAAGTCGTTCGCCGCTCTCCTCGAGCAGTTGGCGATACATCTGATCGAGGCTGAGGTCGTCGTCGAAAAACGACGCAACCGATCCGAGAAAAAGCGGCAGGTGGGTCGTCGCGATGGCCTTCGTCGCTGAGGGCGCCGCAGCCACCTCCTGTCCATCGCGCAAATCGACAACGTGAGTGACGCGTCGCTCCAACTCAGCAACGCCCGCATCTGTCGCTGCGACGAGATTTCCCGATCTCAGAAGCTTGCCCTCGCGAATCCGCCCATGCTGAGTCGGCATCCCGCCGACATCGCGGAAGTTGAAGACACCATCGACCTGGATGACGGTCACGCGGTCACCTGCGCACCGCGCGCCGGAACCGGGTAACGGCCGGCGATGACAACGCGATTGAAGGCGTTGATCGAAATGCACGCCCAGCTCAGCGCTGCGTACTCCTTCTCAGTAAAGACACTGCCGACCCTGTCGTACACCTCGTCAGGGATGCCATCCTCGTGAATGAAGGTGAACGCTTCAGCGAGCTCCAGGGCAGCGCACTCACGATCAGAGAAGACTCCACTCTCTCGCCAGGTGGGGATCTGCGTGAGGGTGTCTGCGTCGATGCCTGCCGCGGCAGCGCGATCGACGTGCACGCGCGTGCAATAGGCGCACCCATTGAGCTGCGAACTGTGGATCATGACGAGCTCCTTCAGCCGGTCATCAATCCCGTTCTCCGCACAGATCTGCCCCACAGTCCGCGAGAACGCATCCAAGGCCTGGTAGGCCGTCGGCTCGGTCTTGGACAGGTGCACCCGCGTCTCGCTCATGTCTCAATGATAGGACGGCACGCTGACAGACTCACCCTCGAGCGAGATTCAATATGTCAAGCGAAAACCGAGCATGTTCATATATTTGCATAGCAATTGCGAACTTTCACTTGTCACCTTGCTCTTGCATTTCCTGCGCCGGGGTTTGAGGGTCAGAATATTGCCGTGGCGACAGAAATCGATGAGTTCAGCTACCTTCCGCACCAGGCACGGGCGCTCGGAGTGGAGGTGGTTACTGTCACGCGCCTCACTCTGACACTTCCAGACGGCCGCGTGCTGAGTGCGCTCCGCTACGGAGAAGATGCTCCGACCGTCACGCTGCTGCACGGCGCTGGCCTCAATGCTCACACGTGGGACACAACTGCACTCCTGCTGCGCGAACCGACTCTCGCGATCGATCTCGCTGGCCACGGAGATTCAAGCTGGCGCGATGACGTGGACTATTCCGCCCGCACTCTCGCCGCCGATGTCGTCATCGCGCTTGAGCAGTGGACCTCAGAGCCGCAGGTGCTGGTTGGCCAGTCTCTCGGTGGGCTGACCGCGGCCGCCGTGGCATCCACTCGTCCTGACTTGGTGCGTGAGCTAATCACCGTCGACATCACGCCGGGTATCGACACCTCCGGCGGCCCAGCGGTCCTCCGCAAGTTCTACGAGGGCCCCACCGATTTCGCCACCCGCGACGAACTGGTCGATCGCGCGATCTCACTCGGCTTCGGCGGTTCGCGCCCCGACACCGAGCGGGGAGTCTTCCTCAACACCCGCGTACGTCCGGACGGTCGCATCGAGTGGAAGCATCACTTCGCTCACCTCGCATCCCGTGCACTGGCCGCGCCCGCTACCGACAACGCGACGCCGCCGATCCTCGCCACCACCGGCTGGGATGACCTTGCCGGGGCAAAAGCACCCATCACGCTCGTGCGGGCCACCTCAGGTTTCGTCAGCGAAGCCGATGGTGTCGAACTGCAGCGCCTCGTGCCGACCGCGCAAGTGATCAACGTCGTCGCTACCCACAATGTGCAGGAGACAGCGCCCAAAGAGCTCGCCGATCTCATCCGCGCTTCGGTGAAGGCGCCCGCCCGAGGAATGTGACGCCGCATTCCACTGTTCTGAGTACACAGTCCGCCCTTCCCTAGGCTCTACCCGAACCGGCAACACAGCAGCTGCCACCCGAGAGGATCCCGCACTTCATGTTCCGACGTCCCAGACGCCTTGCCGTCATCTCCGCCCTCGCCGCGACCGTCCTCATCCTGACGGCCTGCGCGGGTTCCACGCCGGAGCCGGTGGAGACCTCCACAGGCGAGCCCGATCCCGACGCGACGCTCACCGTCGGTCTCGTTCTCGAACCGACGAACCTCGATATCCGTCACACCAGCGGCGCAGCGATCGAACAGATCCTGATCGACAACATCTACGAGGGCCTGGTGACGCGCACGCAGGACAACACCATCGAGCCGAGCCTGGCCTCCGAGTATGAAGTCTCCGATGACGGCCTCACCTACACGTTCACGCTCAACGAGGGCATCACGTTCCACAGCGGCACGGCACTCACCTCAGCGGATGTCGTGGCATCCTATGAAGCCGTCCGCACGGACGAGACACTGCAGGGCTTCTCTGATTTCGCGAGTATCGCCTCGATTGCGGCGCCGGATGCGACATCAGTGGTCATCACACTGACCGCGCCGAACCAGAACTTCCTGTTCGCGCTCACCGGTCCTGCTGGGCTCGTCTTCCAGACCGGTGACACCACCGACCTGCAAACCGCAGAGAACGGCACCGGCCCGTTCACTTTGGAAAAGTGGAGTAAGGGAAGTGCAATCACCTTCGCGCGCCACGATGCCTACTGGGGCGAGCCGGCCAGTGTCGCCGAGGTGGTCTTCGAATACATCCCCGACTTCACCGCTGGTGTCAATGCCGCCCTCGACGGCAGCCTCGATGTTCTCACCGCAGTCGACCCCAACCTCGCCCCCGAGCTTGAAGACTCGGGAGATTTCCTGCTGACCCAGGGCCGCACCACCGACAAGGCAACTCTTGCATTCAACAACGCGAAGGCGCCGCTTGACGACGTGCGCGTGCGTGAGGCGCTGCGACTCGCAATCGATCACGAAGCACTCATCGAGGCGGTTGGTTCCGGCCAGGCACAGTATGGTCCGATCCCCGAACTCGACCCCGGGTACGAAGACCTGTCAGATGTTGCCCCCTACGACCCGGAGCGCGCGAAGGAACTGCTCGCCGATGCCGGGCAGGAGGACCTGGAGCTGACGCTCACCATTCCGTCCTTCTATGGGACCACCGTGCCCACCGTGTTGATCTCCGACTTCGCAAAGGTCGGCGTCACGCTTGAAGTCAACTCGGTCGAGTTCGCGACATGGCTCGAGGACGTCTACACGAACAAGGACTACGAACTCAGCTTCGTGCTCCACGTCGAGCCTCGTGACTTCGGTAACTTCGCAAACCCTGACTACTACTTCAACTACGACAACCCCGAAGTGCAGCGACTGTACGCTGAGGCACTCGCCGAAATCGATGAAGACGCCTCCGCCGCACTTCTCGCCGAGGCCGCGCGTCTCGTCTCCGAGGATCATGCCGCCGATTGGCTGTACACGGGTGAGACCATCACCGCCGTGCGCCCGATCGTCGCCGGGTTCCCCGAAGACTCGATCAACTCGCGAATCAACCTCGCGGGTGTCACCGTCGCCGCAGAGTAATTCCGGGTGCTTCGCTACACGCTCACACGAGGAGTCCTGCTGATCGCAGGGCTCCTCGTGTCGAGCGTGCTCATCTTCCTGACGTTGCGGGTCTTCCCCGGAGACGTCGCGCAGCTGATCGCCGGCACGCAGGCGACGCCGGCGACGGTGGACGCACTGCGCGAGTCGCTTGGCCTGAATCGTCCGCTGATGGCGCAGTACGGCGACTGGATCGGCGGAGTGCTCACCGGAGATCTCGGCACGTCTCAGCTCAGCGGTGCGTCCGTCGGTGAAGAACTGGCCGAGAAAGCACAGGTGACAGTTCCGCTCGGAATCATGGCCCTTGTGATCGCGCTACTGATAGCCATCCCGTTCGGAATTCTCTCTGCCCTGCTGCGCGGGCGCGCGAGTGGCACTGCCCTCAGCGTCACCGCACAGGCACTGGCCGCCGTCCCCGTCATCTGGGCGGGCATGATGCTCATCGTGGTGTTTGCGATCTGGCTCGGCTGGCTGCCTGCACAGGGTTTCCCCCGTGGCGGTTGGGACCAGCCGTGGCAAGCGTTCCAGTCGTTGCTGCTCCCCGCCCTGACCATCGGTATCGTCGAGGGCGCAATGCTGCTGCGTTTCGTTCGCAGCGCGACCCTGCAGGCCCGCGGCCAGGATTTCGTCCGCACTGCGGCCGCAAAAGGGCTGACCCGCAATCGGGCGCTCATCCAACACGGCATCCCTGCCGTGGGTCTGTCGATCGTGACGGTGCTGGGGCTTCAGGTGGCAGGCATCATCGTCGGCTCAGTCGTGATCGAGCAGCTCTTCACTCTTCCCGGCATCGGGCGGATGCTGGTCGCCGACGTCGGCACGCGCGACCTGATCAAGGTGCAAAGCGAGCTGCTCGTACTCACTGGGCTTGTGCTCATCATCGGTTTCATCGTCGATCTCGTCCACCATTTCGTCGACCCTCGACAGAGAGAGGCCGCCTGATGCCCCGCTGGCTGCGCGCGCTGTGGCACAGCGCGACCGGACGATTCGGTTTGATTGCTGTCGCCGTGATCGCGCTTGTCGCGCTCGTCTCAGTGTTCTGGACGCCATTCAACCCGCTTGAGACCAATATCCGCGCCCGCTGGGCTGCGCCAGGATGGCCGCATCTGTTGGGCACCGACAACACAGGCCGAGACATCCTCAGCCTCATCATGGCCGGAGCGCGCACTACGGTCTTCGTCAGCCTCGGCGCCGGCATCATCGCCACAGTCGTCGGCATCGCCCTCGCCGCGCTCGGTGCTCTCACCTTCCGCTGGATGCGGGAGACCATCGCTGTCCTCGTCGACATCCTGATCGCCTTCCCCGTACTGATCATCGCGATGATGATCTCCTCGGTCTGGGGCGGATCGCTTTGGGTCGTGATCTGGGCGGTCGGCATCGGGTTTGGTGTGAACATCGCCCGTGTCACCCGCCCAGAGCTGCGCCGCGTACAGCAGAGCGACTTCGTGCTCGCCGGGCGGGCCTCAGGCCTCACCACCTCGCAGAACCTCGTGCGTCATCTGCTGCCGAACGTCGCGCCGGTCTTCATCGTGCAGCTGTCGTGGTCGATGGCAGTCGCCGTGCTCGCCGAGGCCGGTCTGTCCTACCTGGGCTTCGGCGCCTCGATCGTGGAGCCTTCATGGGGCATCCTGCTGGCAGACCTGCAGCGGTACATCAGCATCCACCCACTCTCGGTCATCTGGCCAGGACTTGCCATCACGATCACCGTGCTGGCATTGAACCTGCTCGGTGACGCGCTGCGCGAAGCCACCGACCCGACTCTGCAGCATCGCGCAGCGGAAACTCACACTCCGGCGGTCATCGCATGAGCCTCGTCGTGCAAGACCTCGTCGTCGACATTGACGGACGCCGCGTGATCGACGGCATCTCCTTCGAGGTGCCAGACGGCGCGCGCCTCGGTCTCATCGGCGAATCCGGATCTGGCAAGTCAATTACCGCGCTCGCCATCCTTGGTCTTCTCCCCGACGGTGCCACATCCAGCGGAAGCGTCCTCTGGAATGACACCGAGCTGATCGGGATGCCAGACAAGCAGCTGGCACGCTTCCGGGGCGACGACATCGGCATCGTGTTCCAGGAGCCGCGCACAGCGCTGAATCCGATCCGCACCGTGGGCAGGCAGATCGCCGAGTCTGTGCGCATCCACACCGGCGTAAGCAAACGCGAGGCGCGCGAACGGGCGATCGAAGAGGCGGCGCGCGTGCACTTGCCCGATCCGGAGTCGATCGTCCAGAAATATCCACATCAGCTCTCCGGCGGGCAGCGTCAGCGCGTCGCGATCGCAATGGCTCTCGCCTGCCGTCCCCGGCTGCTCATCGCCGATGAACCCACCACCGCACTGGATGTCACGATCCAGGCCGAGATCCTGCGTCTACTGCTGTCGCTTGTCGAAGAAAACGGCATGTCGCTGATGTTCATCACACACGACCTGGCCGTGCTCGCCCAAGTTGCCACACACGGCGTCGTGCTCGAACATGGCCGGGTGATTGAAGCGGCTCCGGTCTCGACGCTGCTCACCGCTCCGGTCTCTCCGATTACGCAGGGTCTGCTGCGCGATGCCACGGCGACGTTGTGGCGTCCGGATGGCGGTGACTCATGAGCCTCATCGAAACGCGTGGCCTGCGCCGCGATTTTGCCGTGTCGAAGCGCACGATGTTCGACCGCGCCGAGGTTCAGACGGCTCTGCATCCGACAGACCTGAGCATCGAGGCCGGCGAGTCCATCGGTCTCATCGGCGAGTCAGGCTCGGGAAAATCCACATTGGTCCGTCTGCTGCTGGGACTGGACCGCCCGACGGCAGGCTCGGTCTCGATCGATGGCAAGGCGGTGGATGCCACGGCCTCTGCCCGTTCGCTGCATTGGCTGCGCCGTCAGACCGGACTGGTCTTCCAAGACCCCTATGCCTCGCTCGACCCTCGGATGAGCGCCGGTCAGATCATCGCCGAGCCGCTGTGGGCACTCGGCATCGAAGGCGATCGTCGCGCACGGGTGCACGAGGTTCTCACCCAAGTTGGGCTGGAACCGGAAATGGCCGACCGCTATCCGCACGAATTCTCCGGCGGCCAGCGGCAGCGCGTCGCGATCGCACGTGCGATCGCACACAGGCCGCGCATCCTGATCGGCGACGAACCGATGTCAGCGCTGGATGTCACGGTGCGCGCTCAGGTACTGGAACTGTTCGCACGGCTTCTGACGACGGAGGATCTGACGCTGATCATCGTCTCCCACGACATCGGCATGGTGCAGAATCTGTGCGAAACGGTCGCAGTGATGAAAGACGGTCATATCGTGGAGCGCGGTACGACCAAGGACGTCCTGCTGCACCCACAGCAGGACTACACCAAGCGACTGCTGGCGGCGATACCGGTCATCCCTCACGCTGCGCGAGGCGGCGACGCTTCGGTTTGAGTGACTTCTGCAGGTAGATCGTTCCCAGCGAGCGTCCGAACTTGAAGCCGACTCTGCCCATGCGCCCGACCTCGACGAAGCCGAGCTTCGTGTGCAGGTGAATCGATGCTTCGGCGCCGCTGTCACTGATGACTGCCACGATCTCGCGCAGGCGGATCTGTTCGCACGCCTCGATCAACGCCTGCAGCAGCGAGGAGCCGAGACCCTTTCCGCCGGCGCCCGGCCCGAGATAGATCGAATCCTCGACGGTGTATCGGTATGCCGTCTTGCTCGCCCACGGCTGCACCAGCGCATATCCGATGACCTGATTCGACGGGCCTACGGCGACGAGGAAAGGAAGTTTGAGTTTGGTCAGCATGGCGAACTTCTCGCGCCAGTATCGATGTGTGCTGCGCTTCTCGTCAAAGGTCACGACGGAGTTCGCGACGTAGTGGTTGTATATTTCACGGATGTCCGGCAGATCACCGATTCGGGCCGGCCTGATCACGAACGAGAAGGTGTCCGGCGCAGGTTCAGGTGCCCTTAGATGACGCGGTAGCCGTCGACGTCGGTCGCCGGGTTCGAACTGCATGAAAGTCAGAATAGTGCCGGAGCGGGCGCCGAGCGTGCATCGTCGCCACCGACGTGCCAGTCAATCGGGTTCGCTCCCTGCTGAATGAGGATTTCGTTCGCTCTGGAGAACGGCCGCGAGCCAAAGAATCCGCGCCGCGCAGACAGTGGCGAAGGATGGGCAGATTCGATGATCGGAGTCTCATCGAGCATCGGCCGCAGACTCCCGGCATCCTTCCCCCAGAGAATCGCGACAAGTGGATGCTCGCGCGCCAGGAGCGCGCGAATCGCGAGCTCGGTCACCTGCTCCCAACCCCAGCCGCGGTGGGATCCTGCCTCCCCCTGGCGCACCGTGAGCACCCGGTTCAGCAGCAGCACTCCCTGGTCGCTCCACGTCGTCAGATCACCGTGTGGTGCGGGTGGAATACCAATATCGCTCTCGCGCTCGGCGTAGATGTTCGTCAGGCTCCTCGGCAACGGCCGCACGTGGCGATCCACTGCGAAGGACAACCCGATCGGATGTCCGGGGGTCGGATAAGGATCCTGCCCCACGATCAGCACGCGCACGTCTGCGAAGGGCTGCTGGAAGACGCGCAGCACCCGATCTTCTGACGGCAGATACTCTCGACCTTCGTCCTTCTCCAGGCGAAGGCGTTCACCAAGCTCACGGATCAGGTCGGCAACAGGTGCAAGCGCATCAGCCCACCCGCGGTCGATCAGTCCTTCCGCCGCCAGCTGGGCCAGTGGCCGGCTCAGCACCGAGAATCAGTCCTCGGACTCGATGCGCACCCGCAGCTCGCCGCGCGCGAGAAGGTGCTGTGCCGACTGAGCGACCGGACGCATCGTGATCAGGTCGAGGTTCACATGACCCGGCGCATCGAGCGCGTAGCCGATGACGTCGGCGACGTCGTGAGCCGTGAGCGGCTCATCGACACCCGCGTACACAGCTTCGGCCCCGAGCTGATCGCCGCGCAGACGGTTGAGGGTGAACTCCTCGGTGTGCACCATGCCAGGAGCGACTTCGACCACACGCAGCGGCTCTCCGTTGAGCTCCTGACGCAGCACCTTGACGATCATCGATTGCGCAGCCTTTGTCGCGTTGTAGCCGCTGCCACCGGGGTAGGCGGTGTATGCGGCCGTGGAAGTCACGAACACCAGGTCACCATGGCCATCGGATGCCGCGGCACGGCGCAGCAGCGGCAGCAGAGCAGCCACGAGACGCTGCGTGGCCAGCACGTTCACGTCGAACATCCACTGCCAGTCGTCGACGCTGCCGTCTTCAACTCGGTCAGTGCCGCGAGCGCCACCAGCCACCTGCACGAGTGCGTGCACCGGGCCTGCGGCCTCAAGTTCCTTGATGAGAGAAGCGACGGCATCCGCGTCGGTGAGATCGCATGCGATGGCCGATGCGCCGGTCTCATCGACTAGCTTCTGAAGTCGATCTGCGCGTCTGGCGACGCCGACCACATCCCACCCGCGCGAGCGAAGATCACGAACTGTGGCCTCCCCGATCCCGGAACTCGCACCTGTCACGACTGCACGCCTGATCACCATGCCTCAACCGTACGACTTTTCCGGGTCTGCTGATGTTACGTAACATGTCCGGCGCGTTGTTGACATCGTGGCTTCTACGTACCCTCACATAAGCGGCATCCGCCGTACTGACCTCAATCCGATCCAGGGAGAACAACATGTCCGCAGCTGAGACCTGGCGTTTCGAGACCAAGCAGATTCACTCGGGTGCCGCACCCGACCCGGTCACCAAGGCGCGCGCCACACCGATTTACCAGACCACGTCGTACGTGTTCGACAACGCAGACCACGCCGCGAACCTGTTCGCGCTCGCCGAGTTCGGAAACATCTACACACGCATTCAGAACCCGACGCAGGACGTCCTCGAGCAGCGCCTTGCCGCGCTCGAAGGCGGCACAGGAGCATTGGTGCTCTCCAGCGGACAGGCAGCATCGACGTTCGCCGTGCTGAACATCGCGCAGGCCGGGGACCACATCGTCTCGTCCAGCTCGATCTACGGCGGCACGTACAACCTCTTCAAGTACACGCTCGCCAAGCTCGGCATCGAGGTCACTTTCGTCGAGAACCAGGACAACATCGAAGAGTGGCGAGCCGCTGTGCGCCCGAACACCAAGCTCTTCTTCGCCGAGACCATCGGCAACCCGAAGATCAACGTGCTCGACATCCGCAGCGTCGCCGACGTCGCGCACGCCGAAGGCGTCCCGCTGATCGTCGACAACACGATCGCCACGCCGTACCTGATCCGTCCGTTCGAGCATGGCGCCGACATCATCGTGCACTCGGTCACCAAGTTCCTCGGCGGCCATGGCACCACCATCGGCGGTGCGATCATCGACGGCGGGAAGTTCGAGTGGACCAAGAACGCTGCGAAGTTCCCCGGCCTCACAGAGCCTGACCCGTCGTACCACGGCGCGGTCTACACCACGGCGGTCGGCGACTCGCTCGCCTACATCATCAAGGCCCGCGTTCAGCTGCTTCGTGACCTCGGCTCGGCCATCGCACCGCAGAGCGCCTGGAACCTCATCCAGGGCATCGAGACGCTGTCGTTGCGCATCGAGCGCCACGTGCAGAACGCGCAGGAGATCGCTGAGTGGCTCGACAACCACGCCGACGTCGCGACCGTGAACTACTCAGGGCTCCCTTCATCCCCCTGGTACGCCAAGGCGAACGAGTACGCGCCGAAGGGCGTCGGCGCTGTCCTCTCGTTCGAACTCAAGGGCGGCGTCGGGGCCGGTCGCGAGTTCGTCAACAGCCTGTCGCTGTTCAGCCACCTGGCGAACATCGGTGATGTGCGCTCGCTCGTCATCCACCCGGCATCCACGACGCACTCGCAGCTGACGCCAGAGCAGCAGCTCACCTCAGGCGTCACGCCTGGTCTCGTGCGTCTGTCTGTGGGACTCGAGAACATCGAAGACCTGAAGGCCGATCTGGAGCAGGCCCTGGCCGCGGCACGTCGCGTCTCAGAGGCCGCTCGCGCCTAGTTCTCAGCCCGTCGGATACGGAAATTCCCTCCCCAGCCTCGCTGTCGGAGGGAATTTCCGTATCCCCGCGTTGGGCACCCACTCCAGCCCCGCCGTAACGTTCGCCGCGCATGCGCAGAACCAGGCGAGAATGGATGTATGGACTGGCAGAGCACCTCTGAAGACACCGTGCCATCGGCGCGAGTGACGGCAGCGGATGCGCGCCTCCTCCGAGCACGCCCTCCGGTCACGGGCGCATGGCGTGACGGCGACCCGGTCGGCGACCGGAAGTTCGCCGCCTTTGGCCCGTTCCGCACCGAGAGCGAGCAGGAGCTGCCCAGCATCCGCGTCGCGTACGAATCGTGGGGCGAGCTAAACGCCGCTCGCGACAACGCGATCCTCGTGCTGCACGCGCTCACAGGAGACAGCCATCTGCGCGGCGGCGCAGGGTCCGGGCATCCCACCGCAGGATGGTGGGAAGACATCGTCGGTCCCGGCGCTCCGCTGGACACAGATCGCTGGTGCGTGATCGCGCCGAACATGCTGGGCGGATGCCAGGGCTCCACCGGCCCCGCCAGCGTCGCGCCGGACGGCTACGAGTGGGCCTCCCGCTTCCCCTACTTGACGATCCGCGACCAGGTCGCCGCCCAGGTGCTGCTCGCAGATGAGCTGGGCATCGACCGCTGGGCCAGCGTTATCGGTGGATCTATGGGCGGCATGCACGCGCTCGAATGGGCGGCCACGCACCCGGAGCGCGTCGAACGACTCGCGATCCTCTCTTCTCCCCCGACCAGTACCGCCGACCAGATCGCACTGAACTCGGTGCAGCTCGAAGCAATTCGCATGGACTCACGGTTCCAGGGTGGCGAGTACTACGACCTCGATGACGGCGACGGGCCGCACCGCGGGCTTGCCCTCGCACGCCGAATGGCGCTGTTGAACTACCGCAGCCCGATCGAGCTGAACCAGCGCTTCCAACGCTCCTGGCAATCAGGCGTCTCGCCTCTCGGCCACGGTGGTCGCTTCGCAGTGGAGAGCTATCTCGACTTCCACGGCAACAAGTTCACCCGCCGCTTCGATGCGAACAGCTACATCACAGTCGTCGAGGCCATGAGCTCGCACGACGTCGGCCGCGACCGTGGCGGTGTGGAAGAAGCGCTCCATGGCGTCACCGCCACAACGCTCGTGCTCGGTATCGACACCGACCGGCTGTTCCCCGTCGACGGACAGCATCGCATCGCGCGAAGCATCCCGAACACCCTTGATGGCAACGAGGCTGTGGTCCTCACCAGTGATTTCGGCCACGACGGCTTCCTGATCGAGACCGAAGAGGTCGGCGCGCATCTGCGTCGCCTGCTCGACAGCTGAATCAGTCGCGCAGATATCGCCACGGGCGGTTAGCGGTTTCCAACCTGTGCCGCCCCTCGCCGCCTTCTGGATGCTCGGCGTCCCCACCCCAGACGAAGATTCCGTCGCCAAGAATGTGCGTGGCGTAGAACTCAGGAGCGGATGCGGCGGCGAACGCCGCTTCGATGCTGTGCACCGCCTGCAGCGCGTTCAACGTCACCCAGGTCGGCGGAAACAGGCGCAGATCGCCCAGCGCATGAAGCCTGAGCGCCGCTGCGGGCGCCAGCCAGCGCGACTCTTCCACTTCGTCAGGCGACAGCGTCAGCTCGCCCTCTGGCGCAGTCGAGAGAAAGAACCAAGTACGCACGCGTTTCGGTGCTTCCACTGGTGGCACCCAACACGACAGGGTGACCAGTTCCACCGGCCGAAGCCCCACCTCTTCTTCGCACTCGCGGATGGCAGCACGCGCCGCGGTCTGCTGCTCGGATTCACCGTGGACCGCATCCGGGGATTCGACCATGCCACCGGGAAACACCCACGCCGCGGCGAAGGATCCGCGGTCCGGACGTCGTGTCAACAGAACTTCGGGTCCATCTGCGCGATCACGCAGCAGTACTGCCGTTCCGGCAACGTGCATCGTCGCATCCATGCCCTCACTTTAGAGCTCTGCACTGATCAGGCCGCGACGGCGACCCGCTCGACGCGGACCGCGACCACAGTTATTGCGAGGCCTACCAGTGCGAGTGCTGCTCCGACCCACGCGGGCGCGGTGAAGCCCCACCCGACAGCGATCACCATTCCGCCGAGGAAGGCACCGAGGCTGTTGCCGATGTTGAGCGCGGAATGATTCATCGCGGCGGCGATCGACTGATTGTCCCCCGCAACATCCATGAGCCTCGTCTGGATCGCAGGGCTCAGCACAGAGGACACCAGCCCCACCGCGAATGCGAAGAATGCCAGCAGGATGATCTGGAACGACAGCAGCGCCAACAGAACGAGAACCAGCGCAAGCGCGCCCATACCGATCAGAAGCGTACGACGGAGGTCCCGATCTGCCATGTACCCACCGAGCAGGTTGCCGACGGTCATGCCGAGACCGACAAGCACGAGCACGATCGGAACTGCCCATTCGGGCGAACCGGCGACCTCTGTCACCAGTGGCGCGACATAGCTGTAGACGGCGAAGAAGCCGCCAAAACCGATCGCTCCGATCCCGAGCGTGAGCCACACCTGACCGACTCGGAACACGCCGAGCTCTGACCGCATGGTGCGACCAGGCTCCCCCGGGTGCTTCGGCACGAACCTGGCGATGCACACGGTCGCCACAGCGAAGACGACGGTGACGATCAGGAACGCCGTCCGCCAGCCCCATTGCTGCCCGAGGTACGTGCCGAGCGGCACACCGACGACGTTCGCGATGGTGAGGCCGGTGAGAATGAAGGCAACGCCTTTGGCGCGCTTGCCTGGGCCCAGCACATCTGCCGCGACGAGCGCGCCGATCCCGAAGTACGCGCCATGCGGCAGGCCCGCGAGAAAGCGCGACATCCCGACCAGCTCGAACGTTGGCAGCACGATCGTCAGTGCGTTGAACAGGGTCAGTGCCAGTGCGAGCCCGAGCATCACATGGTGGCGCGGGAAGCGCGCGACGAAGCCAGCGATTGTCGGCGCACCGATGACCACACCGAGCGCATACAGCGAGATGAGGATGCCGGTCTGCGCGATCGCTTCTTCGTGCGACGCCGCCCACACATCTGGGAGCAGATCCTGGGCGATGTCTGGCAGGAGCCCCATGACGACGAACTCGGTCATTCCGATGCCGAAGGAGCCGATGGCGAGAGAGAGGAGCGCCGTCATCGCCGCACCCCTCGAGAGTGTCGAGGAGTGGTTCACCCGTCAATGCTACTGGTCAGATGTCAGGGCCAGATCTCACTGATCGGCGGCATCCTCGATCGCGGCTTCCAGCCGGTCAAGCTTCCCGTCGAGTTCATCGGAGTATCCGGGACGAATATCTGCCTTGAGGACGAGCGACACACGGGAGCCGAATGGCATCACCGCTTCGGTGGCCCGCTTGACGACATCCATCACCGTGTCCCAGTCCGGGCCCTCGATCTCGGTGAACATGCTGGTCGTGCGGTGCGGCAGACCGGAGTCGCGGACGACATTGACTGCGGCCGCGACGGCGTCATGGACGGATCCGTCCTCGCGACCGGTGCCGGATGGTGCTACGGAGAATGCGATGAGCATAATGTTTCCTTTCGGTTCGATGCCTGGGGCGTTCAGCGTCTGGTGGATATGCGGCTGATGGGTACGCGCACCAGGGCGCGCGCGGCGATGACGAGCAGCCCGACGAGCAGGAGGTTGCGCACGGTCAGCAGCAACAGTGGCAGCAGGTCCGTCCGCAGCAGCGCGTCGTAGGTCAGCGGGTAGATCAGGCAGGTCAGTGCGCACAGCGCAAGCACGACACCGGCGGGCACGCCCGATCGGGTGCGGTCGAAGATGATCCAGAGGATTACGGGAGCGATCAACCAGGTCTGGAACTGCGGCGATCCCACCTTGTTGGTGACGATCAGCGTCGCCACGATCGCGAGGGCGAGCGGTGGGAACAGCCGCGGGAAGGATGCTCCCCGCATGGCCTTGACGGCGCCGAGCGCGACCACTGCGAGCGTCACCAGCATCATCAGTGGGGTCAGGAATGCGGCGAGCACATCAACGCCAGGCGCGCCGATCTGGAAGGTCAGGATGTCGAAGCTGTAGTCGACGGATGCTGCGCCGAAATGCGCCATCCACATGAACGGCGTCGCCGCGACTGCCTCGACCTGCAGCCCGCGTCCGGTCTGTTCGGTGAGGAATCCGAACAAATGCCGATCAGCGCCGAGGAGGAACAGCGCTGCCACGGTCACTGCAGAGACGGCAACGGCCGTGAGCAATACCCGCATCCGACTCTTCGCTGCCACGACAGCTGCGAGCACCAGGGCACCCGGCCAGATTTTGATCCAGGCTGCGATCGTCAGCAGCACCGTCGCGACGCCAGGACGCTTGACGAGCCAGAACCCGCCGATGACAGCCAGCGGCACCGTGACCGCGTCGATGCGGTACATGGCGATCGGCCCGAGCAATAGAAGCGCTGCGGCCCAGAACCATCCGGCAGAACGGCGCGACGACGAGCCAGTGCGACCGACGAGTACACCGAAGGCGACAGCATCCAGAGCGGTGATCAGCACTGCCCACCCGATCAGGTATGCGCCGGGCACGCCGACCAGGCCCGTCAACGGCCAAGCGAGCAGTTGAGTAAGCAGCATCGGAAGCAGAGCCAGCTGGGGGTACACCCACGGCTCCGTGATCCCGACGATGGAGCCGCCACTGAGGGCAGCAGCTGACCAGGGTTCGTAGACGAGGACGACATCGCCCATCGGCTGACTCGGATACACCCAGCCCTGCCAGGCGATGAGTATATGCACTGCGAGGAATGCGCCCCACAGACCGATTGTCCGAAACTTCACGACAGCAGATCTCCGATCGCGGCGGGAAGAGCCTCCGCGACGTCGAGCGCCACGATCGGATGCCCGACGCCCCACTCGATACTGCCGGATGCCAGACGCGCCGCGTATCCATGCAACCAGGCGCCGGCCGCCGCGACCTCGGCAACTGGGGCTGTCGGGTTCGCGGCAACCAACGCACCGAGAATTCCGGCGAGCACGTCGCCTGCTCCGGCCGTCGCAAGCCAACTTGGCGCGGATGAAACTGAGATGACCGTTCCATCTGATGCCGCGACCAGCGTCGTAGCCCCCTTCAACAGCACCGTGCAGCCAAGGGCGTGTGCAGTCTGAACGGCATCCGCGACGCGGTCGCCAGACTCTCTCAGCCGAATCTGAGCGCGCAGTCGCGCGAATTCCCCCGCGTGTGGGGTAATCATCACGGGCGCCCTCGTCTCCGGCACGAGATCGAGTGCCCCGGCGTCGACAACGACGGGGGCGGTCCCGGAGAGGATACTGCGCAGCGCCGCCTCTTCGTCTGGTGTGCGCTCCACGGCAGAGGTACCGGAGCCGATGACCCAGCAATCCACCCGGGTCGGACCAGCATCTGCCGCAGCCACCGTTTCCGGTCGGCGGGCGATGACAGCGTCCGCTGCCCGTCCTTCACCGACGAATCGGACGAAACCTGCACCAGTACGCCAAGCCGCCTCGACACCCAGTACCGCGGCTCCTGGATACTCGTTCGATCCTGTGCGCAGCGCAACGACACCGCGTGAGTACTTGTCATCCGTTGCACCCGGCACCCGCAACAGGGGTCTGGTGTCTGCACGGGACCATTCACGGACGTCGACCATGGTTCCACGCTAGCGCGCCGCTGCCGTCTGAGCGCGATACGGTCAACGAGTGAGTCTTCTCTTCTCCCCGCTCGGCCTCCGCTCCGTCACGTTCTCGAACCGCCTCTGGGTTTCCCCGATGTGCATGTACAGCGCCGTCGACGGGGTGGTGCAGGAATGGCACCACACGCATCTCACGCAATTCGCCGATGGCGGCGCAGGGCTCATCGTCGCCGAGGCGACCGGCGTCACCCCCGAAGGACGCATCTCTCCGCGCGATGCCGGACTGTGGAACGACGAACAGCGTGATGCCTGGGCGCCGATCGTACGAGCCATCCACGAACGCGGCGGGCGTGCCGGCATCCAGCTCGCACATGCCGGACGCAAAGCATCGACATGGTGGCCATGGGCAGATGAGCGCGGGTCGGTATCTGTCGCCGATGGTGGCTGGCAGACGGTCGCGCCGTCAGCGATCGCTTTCGAGGGGTTCGACGAGCCCGTCGCGCTGGATGATGCGGGCATCGAGCACCTCGTCAACAGTTTCCGTGACGCCGCGCACCGCGCCCTGGAGGCGGGCTTCGACGTGCTGGAGATCCACGGTGCGCACGGATATCTGCTGCATCAGTTCCTCTCGCCACTTTCGAATCTGCGCGAGGACTCATACGGCGGATCGCTTGAGAACCGTGCACGCCTCCTGCTGCGCATCGTGGATGCCGTGCGCGAGGTTGCGGGCGGTGGCGTGCCGCTGTTCGTGCGTATCTCAGCAACTGACCACGCCGAGGGCGGCTTCACTCCCGAAGCGGCGGCAATTGTGAGTGGCTGGGCCATCGAACACGGGGCTGACCTCATCGATGTCTCCAGCGGCGGGCTCGTCGCACACCAGAAGATCGACGTGCACCCTGGCTACCAGGTGCCGCTCGCCGAGACCGTGCGTCAGATCGGACGGATCCCCGTGACGGCGGTGGGGCTCATCACTGCAGCCGAGCAGGCCGAGCAGGTGCTCGCTGATGGCGCGGCGGATGCGATATTCGCCGCACGCGAGTGGTTGCGCGACCCGCACTTCGGCCTGCGGGCCGCGCATGAACTCGGTGCCGATATCACCTGGCCTCCGCAGTACACGCGCGCCCGCTGGCGCTGACACACCTTCACCACACCGGACGACCGGGCGGGATGAGCGCGTCAGCGGCCGTGGACCCTCCGCGTCGCATCCTGAACCTCGCCGACGAGCTCTTCCAGGATGTCTTCCAGGAACAGCACCGCTGTCGTCTCGCCCTGCGCATTTCGCACCTTCGCCAGGTGACGTCCGGCACGGCGCATGACCGCGAGGGCATCCTCGAGGTCGGTGTCTTCCTGCACAGGCACCATGTGGTGGACGCGCTTCTGCGGGATGGGCTCCACCGTCATAGTCGCCGCATCCGCACCCTCCGAAGCGCGCAGGATGTCCTTCAGATGCACATAACCGACCGGCACGTTCTCCTCGTCGACGATCACGTAGCGGGAGAAGCCGTAACGGGCGACCGCACGCTCAATGTCATCCGGCGTGGTGGTCTGCGGCAACGTCACCAGATCGCTCAGAGCCACGGCGACATCGCGTGCTTTCTTGTCGGTGAATTCCACAGCCTTCGCCACGGCGCCGGAAGTATCCGAGAGCAGCCCCTCACGGCGCGACTGGTCAACGATCGTCGCCACCTCGTCGATCGTGAACGTGGATGCTGCTTCGTTCTTGGGCTCGACGCGGAACAACCGCAGTACGCCGTTAGCGGCCGCATTGAGCACCCAGATCACCGGCATGAACACCTTTGACACCCACACCAGCGGCGGGGCGAGGATGAGCACTGCTCGCTCCGGTACCGAGAACGCGAGGTTCTTTGGCACCATCTCACCGAACACCACGTGCAGATAGGAGACCAGCAGGAGAGCGACCGTGAATCCGACGACGTCCACCACGGTGTCCGACCATCCGAGGGCATGCATCGGCACGCCAAGGAGATGGTGGATCGCCGGTTCGGAGACGTTCAGGATCAGCAGCGAGCAGATCGTAATCCCAAGCTGCGAAGTCGCGAGCATGAGCGTCGCGTGCTCCATTGCGTACAGTGCCGTTTTGGCGGCGCGCGAGCCCTCCTCGGCACGTGGTTCGATCTGCGAGCGTCGAGCGGAGATCACTGCGAACTCGGCTCCGACGAAGAAGGCGTTCGCGACGAGAAGCACGACCAACCAGACGATTCCAGCCCAATCGTTCATCGGGTCACCTCCTCGATCGCAGCGTTGACCGGCTCTGGCGTGTAACGGACGCGGTCGATTCTGCGCCCGTCCATGCGGATCACCTGCAGCACGCCAGAGTCGAGAGCCACCTCATCACCAATGGCGGGC
Organism: Microbacterium sp. Y355; assembly: GCF_059445345.1. NCBI lineage: Bacteria > Bacillati > Actinomycetota > Actinomycetes > Micrococcales > Microbacteriaceae > Microbacterium > Microbacterium sp. Y355. Next base: position 1,039,122 of record NZ_JCAIUD010000001.1, read on the forward strand.
ACGCGCTCGAGCACACTCATCATGTAGCCACCCACGGTGTCGTACACATCTCCCTCAGGAACTTGGACTCCACTTCGGCTGCGCAGTTCGTCAGGGCGCAGCTCACCCGGGAAAGTGATCGAATCGAGGCCGCGAACCACGCCGGCGCGGCTGCGATCGTGTTCATCGGAGACCTCACCGACGATCTCCTCGACCAGGTCTTCGAGTGTCACAATCCCGGCGGTCCCGCCGTACTCGTCGACCACGATCGCCAGCTGGTAGCCCTTCGCACGCAGCTCCGAGATCAGTACATCGAGGTGCAACGTCTCCGGAACACGCAGCGGCTCAGTGGCGAGCGCGCCGACGGGAACTTCGGCGCGGCGCTCGCGCGGCACCGAAACGGCCGCCTTCAGGTGTACGACACCGGTGATGTCGTCGAGATCGTCGTCGTAGACCGGGAATCGACTGTGTCCTGTGCGCCGGGCAAGCTGGATGACATCTTCCGCAGAGTCCCCGGCGAAGATCGCGTGCATGCTGGGGCGCGGGGTCATGACGTCGTCGGCGGACAGACGGGCGAATGTGAGGCTGCGGTCGAGCAGGCTAGCGGTGTCTGCTTCCAGGAAGCCGGCGCTGGCCGAACGGCGCACGAGAGACGAGAGTTCTTCCGCCGTTCGAGCACCAGAGAGCTCTTCCTTGGGCTCGATGCCCATCGAGCGCAGTACGCCATTCGCGCTTCCGTTGAGCACGACGATCACAGGTTTGAAGACGGCCGTGAATCCGGTCTGGAATGGGAGCACCAGTTTGGCGGTCTGGCGCGGCAATGCGAGGGCGAAGTTCTTCGGCACAAGTTCGCCGAGAATCATCGACAACACGGTCGCGACGACCATGGCGACGACGGTCGAAATGGGGCGAACCACGGACTCGGCGATTCCCCACGAGGTCAGAACCGGTCCGAGCAGATTCGACAGTGCTGGTTCCATCGTGTAACCCGTGAGCAGCGTCGTCAGCGTAATACCGAGCTGCGCAGATGAGAGATGGGTCGACGTGTGCTTCAGTGCGCTGATCGTGAGCGCCAGGCGGGACTCTCCGCGGGCTTGACGCGCTTCGAGTTCAGCACGGTCGAGATTGACAAGCGCGAACTCACTCGCGACAAACAATCCCGTCCCTACCGTGAGCAGGAGCCCCACGCCCAACATGACGTAATCCATCAGTCGCTCCCCTCCTCAGAGGTCGGCGGCAGGCAGTGGGGCTGTGTACTTCTACTGGGAGGGTCGTCCATGGTGCATCAATTCTACAGAACCAGTTCTATCTGATCGCTGTTGATGTGGATGTTGTGCGCTACCAGCTGACCGGCAACGCCTTTCCTTCTTCGTACCCGGCGGCAGACTGGCGACCGACCAGTGCACGGTCGTGGAATTCCGGCACCGACGCGGCTCCGGCGTATGTGAACGACGAGCGCACGCCAGAGGTGATCATGTCCAGCAGGTCTTCCAGCCCTGGGCGCAGCGGGTCCAGGTAAATCTTCGACGAGGAGATTCCTTCGGCGAAAAGCTCCTTTCGTGCACGATCGTAGGCGTCGAGCCGTCCGAACCGGGCGTGCACGGCTTTGGTCGAGGCCATGCCCCAGGATTCTTTGTAGATTCGTCCGTCGGTGTCGGTCTGCAGCTGTCCTGGCGCCTCGATCGTGCCGGCGAACCAGGAGCCGATCATGACAGATGCCGCACCGGCCGCGAGCGCGAGCGCCACATCGCGTGGGTAGCGCACTCCCCCGTCGGCCCACACATGCGCGCCGAGCGAGTGCGCCGCCTCAGCCGTTTCCAGCACTGCGGAGAACTGCGGCCGACCAACAGCGGTCATCATGCGCGTGGTGCACATCGCGCCGGGCCCGACGCCGACTTTAAGGATCGATGCCCCCGCGTCGACGAGATCGTTCACACCGTCTGATGTCACGATGTTGCCCGCCACCAGCGGGATGCCGAGATTCAGAGCAGCCACGGTAGCGATGGCGCGCAGCATCCCGTCCTGATGTCCGTGTGCGGTATCGATTACGAGCACATCGACTCCCGCGGCGGCGAGGGCCTTCGCCTTGGCTGCGACGTCGCCATTGATGCCCACGGCCGCGCCTACTGCGAGGCGCCCGTCGGCATCGAGCGCCGGAGCGTACAAAGTCGAGCGCAGGGCGCTGCGCGCGCTGAGCGTTCCGACCAGATGTCCATGATCGACGACCATGACCAACTCGGCTCCGGTCTCGGTGATGACGTCGAAGGCCGCGCGTCCGTCCCTGATGTCCTCGGCATCCAGAGCGGGCGTTCCGGAGTGCACCAGGTCGCCCAACTGCGCGTCAGGAAGCGCCACGCCGAGGCGAGTGGCCGGCAGTATTCCACGCACCGCGGATGCGTCGATCTTCGATCTCTGATCGGCGTTAGCGCCCTCAGCGACGACGACACCGTGTCCTTCGGTCGGTGGCAACAGACGCAGAGCATCGGCCACCGAAGTGGACGGAGGCAGCACGAGAGGGCTGTCCCATGCGACCGGCTGTGCCTTGACCTCGCGAATCGCGGCATCCAGATCCTGCAGCGGCATGTCCTGCGGAAGGATGCCGAGACCACCTCTCCTTGCCAGCACAGCGGCGAGCCGGGGGCCGGTGACCGAGTTCATGTTCGACGCCACGAGTGGAATCGTCGCGGGTGTGCCATCCCTGGGCGCAAGGTCCACTTCAAGCCTGCTCGTGATGTCTGAACGTCGTGGCACAAGAAAGACGTCCGAATAGGTGAGATCTACGGCGGGTTGCTCGCTGACGAACTTCATGTCTCCACGGTAGCTTTCCGCGGAGCAAAACGGGCGTGGCTACGCGCGTATTCACGTGTAGGAACACGTTAGGCTAGGACATACGGTGCACGAATCCGGCGACTCCGGTGTCGTGCACGAACCAAAGCTTCAGCGATGAAAGAGGGCGATAGCGCGTGGCGAACCAGGTGGCCGGCGTCGGGGGATCGGACGACGGGGATTTCGGAGCCAATTCGTGGCTCGTCGACGAACTCTACGAACAGTTCAAAATTGATCGCAACTCCGTTGACAAGGAGTGGTGGCCGATCCTGGAGACCTACAAGCCGGAGGCGACCCCCGCATCTCCCAAGGCAACCAGTTCCGCAGCCTCTGCGGCCGCCGCTGAACACCCTGTGACCGCACCGATCCCTGTGATCGGCTCACAGCCAGTGGCTCGCACCACCGCCAAGCCTGCCGCCCCCGCGCCGATCCCGGCCCAGGCGCCAAAGCCAGAAGCGAAGGCCGCCGCGGAATCCGCAAATGAGGACAAGGTCACTCCGCTGCGCGGCATGACCAAGACTCTCGCCGCGAACATGGACCAGTCGCTGACGGTGCCCACGGCGACCAGTGTGCGCACCATTCCCGCGAAGCTGATGATCGACAATCGCATCGTCATCAACAACCACATGTCGCGCTCGCGCGGCGGCAAGATCAGCTTCACCCACCTCATCGGTTGGGCTCTGATCCAGACGCTCAAGGAATTCCCGAGCCAGAACGTCTTCTACGCCGAGATTGAGGGCAAGCCGTCGGTCGTCGCCCCTGCGCATGTCAACCTCGGCATCGCCATTGACCTGCCCAAGCCCGACGGCACCCGTGCCCTCATGGTGCCGAGCATCAAGCGCGCAGACACCCTGACGTTCACGGAGTACCTCGCCGCCTACGAAGACCTCGTCACCCGAGCCCGCGGCAACAAGCTCACAGCTGGCGACTTCGCCGGTACCACGGTCTCGCTGACCAACCCCGGCGGCATCGGCACAGTCCACTCTGTGCCGCGTCTTATGAAGGGCCAGGGCTGCATCATCGGCGCCGGCGCCCTCGACTACCCGGCCGAGTTCATGGGATCCAGCGACAAGACGCTGGCCGAACTCGGCATCGGCAAAACAATCACTCTGACGAGCACCTACGACCACCGTGTCATCCAGGGTGCGGGTTCTGGTGAGTTCTTGAAGAAGGTCCACGAGACCCTTATCGGTCAGCGCGGCTTCTACGACGACATCTTCGCGGCCCTGCGCATCCCGTATGCGCCGATCCGCTGGAATTCCGACATCGCCGTCGACCTCGCAGAGCGCGTCGACAAGCAGTCCCGTGTGCAGGAGCTCATCAACTCCTACCGTGTGCGCGGTCACCTCATGGCCGACATCGACCCGCTCGAGTACGTGCAGCGCTCGCACCCCGACCTCGAGATCGAAAGCCACGGCCTCACATTCTGGGATCTCGACCGTGCCTTCGTCACTGGCGGTTTCGGCGGCAAGCGCGTCATGAAGCTGCGCGACATCCTCGGCGTGCTCCGCGACTCGTATTGCCGCACGCTCGGCATCGAGTACATGCACATCCAAGACCCGGAGCAACGTCGCTGGTTCCAGGAGAAGCTCGAAGTCAAGTATCAGAAGCCCGGGCACGACGAGCAGCTGCGGGTCCTCCGCAAGCTCAACGAGGCAGAAGCATTCGAAACCTTCCTCCAGACGAAGTTCGTTGGCCAGAAGCGCTTCTCGCTCGAAGGTGGCGAGTCTCTGATTCCACTGCTGGATGAGATCCTGCAGGGCGCGGCCGCTTCCGGGCTCGAAGGCGCAGCCATCGGCATGGCCCACCGTGGTCGACTGAACGTGCTGACCAACATCGCCGGCAAGACTTACGGCCACGTGTTCCGCGAGTTCGAAGGCATTCAGGCGACGGGCAACCAGCGCGGCTCAGGAGATGTGAAGTACCACCTCGGCACCGAGGGAACCTTCGTCTCCGACGACAAGTCCGAGTTGCCGATCTATCTCGCGGCGAACCCCTCGCATCTTGAGACCGTCGATGGCGTGCTCGAGGGCATCGTCCGTGCCAAGCAGGATCGCAAGCCAATCGGCACGTTCTCGTGGCTGCCGATCCTCGTGCATGGTGATGCTGCTTTCGCAGGTCAAGGCGTAGTCGTCGAGACCTTACAGATGTCGCAACTGCGCGGTTATCGGGTCGGTGGCACGATCCACGTGGTCGTCAACAACCAGGTCGGATTCACGACGACACCGACGGACGCGCGCACCTCGGTTTACTCGACCGACGCCGCCAAGACCATCCAGGCACCGATCTTCCACGTGAACGGTGACGACCCCGAGTCAGTCATCCGCGTCGCCCAGCTTGCCTTCGAGTACCGTGAACGCTTCCACAGCGATGTCGTGATCGATCTCGTCTGCTACCGCCGCCGTGGGCACAACGAGGGCGACGACCCCTCGATGACGCAGCCACTCATGACAGACCTCATTCAGGCGAAGCGCTCGGTCCGCAAGCTGTACACCGAGGCTCTCGTCGGACGAGGCGACATCACCGAAGAAGAGTACGAGCAGGCCAAGGACGACTTCCAGGGTCGTCTCGAGGTCGCGTTCGCCGAGACGCACGCCGCCGAAACCGGCGCCACTCCGATCGCTCCCGACCTCGTCCCCGTGGACGAGATCGTCGGCGCGCCAGAGGTCACCGGCATCTCGGCTGAGGTCGTCAGCCTCATCGGTGAAGCGTTCGCGAACAAGCCTGAGGGCTTCACCGTGCACCCGAAGATCCAGCAGTTGCTCGATAAGCGCGTTGAGATGACGCGCAGCGGCAACATCGACTGGGGCTTCGGCGAGCTTCTCGCCTTCGGCTCGTTGCTCGCTGAGGGCACCTCGGTGCGCCTCGCCGGTCAAGACTCGCGCCGAGGCACCTTCGTGCAGCGTCACGCGGTCATGCACGACCGTGCGAACGGTCAGGAATGGTTGCCGCTGGCCAACCTGTCCGAGAAGCAGGGCCGATTCTTCGTCTACGACTCATTGCTCAGCGAGTACGCCACGATGGCATATGAGTACGGCTACTCGGTGGAGGCTCCAGAAGCACTCGTGCTCTGGGAAGCCCAGTTCGGCGATTTCGCCAATACCGCCCAGGCCGTCATCGACGAGTACATCTCGTCCGCTGAACAGAAGTGGGGTCAGCAGTCCGGCGTCACGCTCCTGCTGCCGCACGGTTACGAAGGTCAAGGACCAGACCACTCCTCGGCGCGCATCGAGCGTTTCCTGCAGCTGTGCGCTCAGGAGAACATGATTGTTGCTCGGCCGTCGACACCGGCCTCGCACTTCCACCTGCTACGTCGCCAGGCATACGCACGTCCCCGCAAGCCGCTCATCGTCTTCACTCCGAAGGCCATGCTGCGTCTGCGTGGTGCGACCAGCAAGGTTGAGGACTTCACGAGCGGTCGCTTCGAGCCGGTGCTGGACGACGACCGTGGCCTGAACCGCGATGCCGTCAAGCGCGTGTTGGTGCATTCCGGAAAGATCCATTGGGACCTGCGCAGCGAACTCGATAAGAACCCGAACCCGGCGATCGCCCTGGTACGGCTGGAGCAGCTGTACCCGACACCGATCGATGCGCTCAAAACGATCACTGCGTCATACCCCGACGCCGAGCTGGTGTGGGTGCAGGACGAGCCAGAGAACCAGGGCGCATGGCCGTTCCTCGCTCTCGAGTTCGCGAAGGTGCGCGAGCGCGGCTTCCGCGTGATCTCACGTGCAGCATCCGCCTCGCCTGCGACAGGTTCGTCGAAGGTGCACGCCGCTGAACAGGCTGACCTGATCAAGCGCGCTCTCACACTGGGCTGACCATCCCTGCGTCGCACGTCACGGTCGTTGTCAACCCGACGGCACGTGGCGGCACGGCGGGACGCGCGGCCGTTCGAGCAATCGAGCGGCTGCGCGAGCGCGGTGCATCGGTAACAGTCGACGGCGGTCGCTCGTTCGACGACACCCGTCGTGCGCTCGACGACGCACGCGTTGCGCGTCCCGATGCCATCGTCGTGGTGGGTGGTGATGGAACGATGCGCCTGGCCGTTGAAGCGCTGCACGGCTCCGAAATCCCTGTCACTCTGATCCCGGTGGGAACCGGGAACGACTTCGCGACGTCGCTCGGACTCCCCCGCGACCCTCTCGCCGCTGCCGATCTCGTCTTCGACGGCGGTCTCAAGACAATCGATATCGCGCGTGCCACCCGTGCTGATGGCACTGCGGAGCTGTTCGCCACGATCTTCGCCAGCGGCTTCGACTCCAAGGTCAACGAACGCGCCAACCGGATGCGCTGGCCACAGGGCCGTGCGCGTTACAACATCGCCATCGCGATCGAGTTCGCCCTCCTCAGATCGATCGAGTATCGGCTCTCGTGGACCGATGCCCAGGGTCGGCCCGGCTCGTACGACGGACCGCTGCTGCTGACCGCTGTCGCGAACACCACGACTTACGGCGGCGGTGTACCGATTTCACCGGATGCTGATCCATCTGATGGACTGCTCGATCTCACCTTCGTGCGGCCCGCATCGCGACTGCGGCTGATCCGCGTGCTCGCCAAGGCGTTCCGCGGCACGCACGTGCACGAGCCCGAGGTTGTGACGCACCGGGTGCGCAACATCCGACTCGAATCCGACGGGCTCACCGGTTACGCCGACGGCGACCCGATGGGCGCGCTGCCGATCACCGTCGATCTGTTGCCGCAGGCACTTCGACTGCGCGTACCCGCCTAGTACCAGATGCCGAGTACCGGTGCTTCGGTGGTGCGGAACGCATCGTCGAGGGATGCCGCAACCTCAGCCGGCGCATCCAGTCGCCCCGCGGCTCGCAACTGCACAGCGCTCACTCCCCCGGCATACAGTGCCGAGAGCGCACCGATGTCAAGTGTCGCGTCTGCGGTGTCGGCGTCAGCCGCGGCAACAGCGGCGCGCCCATCTACGACCGTCATCCGCCAGTACCCGGCGGCGAAGCCGAGCGGATCATCGACTCGCAGGACGACGTCGAGCGGAGCGCGGTAAGTACGCGCGGTGAGGGCAGCAGCGACATCGAGGATGCGCAGCCAGCCGTGATCGTGCACGGTGACCTCGACGCCGCGGTGATCGTTCACAAGCCAAGGCAGCGGGTCATCAATCGGACGCAGATCGACGCTCACTCGGTCGACCAGGTCATGCTGGAGCGCGAAGCCCCAGAGAGCGCGAAGCGCTTCCGGAGTCACCGTCGACATCTGGTAGATGGTCATCTCTGAGCGAAAAGTGCCCGGAATCTCGGCGAGCTTGTAGGACATGACGCCGCGAACCGCGCCTTGCTCATCGAGGTAGCGCACTCCGCGCACAGCGGCCGGCGCGGCATGTCCCGGTGCGAGCCCTGCAACGCGGTCCCACCGGCGATCCCATCCGGCGATCTGGCCGGAACGCTGCGTGCGCTCGACCTCATGCAACGCCGCGAAATTGGCCTTCAACGCGTTCTTATCGATGTATTCCAGGCGACCTACAGGCGCGCCGCCGACCCAGCCCGCACGGCGAGTATCAACCGTGATCTTTGCGACCGGAATCGCTGGGGCGAAGCCATAACGGCTGTAAATCGTCGCCTCGGAAACAGTGAGTCCGGCGATCGCCACGCCAGCGGATGCCGCGGCACGCAGCTCTCCTTCGAGGAGAGCTCGCGCAATCCCGCGGCGGCGGTGCGTACCGGATACGGTGACGGAACTGATCGCCCACATGCCGATCTCGCCGCCGGGGACGGTCAGCGGGGTGACCCACGAGTTCACCGTGGCGACCGGCCAGGTGCCGACCGGAGCGCTCGCCTCGAACACTCCGATATTGCGACGATCTGCGATCGCCGCACCGTCAGCCGCCACCACGTCGGCTGCGGGGTCGACGTCCAGGAATCCGCGTGCGTCAGCGCGGACGAAAGCCTCGGTGTCCGCGTCCGATGACGTGTCGATCAGTCGATAGGTCAGTTGCTGACCCGCGAGCCGCTCGAAGGACGTGGGGTCGACGGGAACATCTCGTGCGTCGGTCATCACTCCAGCCTAAGGGCATGCCCGGGCGCCGAAGCGTGCGAGTTCAGTGCGCGGCCACCTGGGCGGCGCGCAGCTTCGCGAGCACGAGGTCACGCAGTTCCTCCGGAGCGGTCTCCTTGCAGGCGCGAGCTACGACCTCTGTCAGGGTGCTGGCGACGAGAGCCTCGCCCTGGCAGGACGGGCAGTTCTCAATGTGCTCGCGAATCTCGGCATGCTCAGTGCGGCAGACCTCGTTGCGGAGGTACTCTTCCAGATCCTGACGGGCTTTGCTGCAGCCGCAATCACTCATTTCTTGCTCCTTGTAGCGGCCGTGGCGATTCCTCGCTCAGCGGCATAGTCAGCCAAAAGCTCACGCAACATCCGTCTGCCACGGTGCAGACGACTCATCACGGTGCCGATGGGGGTCTTCATGATGTCAGCGATCTCCTGGTATGCGAATCCTTCAACATCGGCCAGGTACACCGCCAAACGGAAGTCTTCGGGGACCTCTTGTAGCGCGTCTTTCACAACAGAAGCAGGCATACGGTCGATCGCCTCTGCCTCGGCAGAACGGCTGTGCGAAGCGGTGGTCGACTCTGCCCCGCCCATCTGCCAGTCTTCAAGTTCATCAATCGTGCCCTGGAAGGGCTCACGCTGCTTCTTGCGGTAGATGTTGATGTACGTGTTCGTGAGAATTCGGTAAAGCCAGGCCTTCAGGTTCGTGCCCTGAGTGAACGACGCCCAGGACGCGAAAGCCTTGACGAAGGTCTCTTGCACCAGGTCTGCCGCATCGGCAGGGTTGCGCGTCATGCGCATCGCCGCTGCGTACAGCTGGTCCATGAAGGGGATCGCCTGTTCCTCGAACTCGCGCTGAGTATCGCGGGGCGTGACTGCGGGTGTCGTGTCATCCATCACAAGCCAGTCTAGGCCGGAGATGTCTTCCACCCCTCTTTCAAGCGTCGCGACCAATGCCACTCCTTCTCGGTGCTTTCGGGACCATTCACTAAGGTGGAACCGATGAGTGACACACGGTATTCCCCATCCCCCGCCCGGGGCGCCTATGTCGCGCCCGAAGCATCTAACGCTGTGAACTCGACGCTGACCATTCCGGGGTCGAAGTCACTCACCAATCGCGAGCTGATCATCGCGGCGATTGCCGACGGCCCCGGCCGTCTGACCGCCCCGTTGCGCTCGGACGATTCGCTTCGGATGATCGAGGCTCTACGCGCCCTCGGCGTCGGCATCGAAGAGGTCGAAGGCCTCGGCGAGTTCGGTCCAGACCTGATCGTGACCCCTGCTCCCCTGCGCGGTGGCGCCACGGTCGACTGCGGCCAAGCCGGCACGGTCATGCGCTTCATCGCACCGCTGGCGGGACTCGCCACACACGACGTGCATATCACCGCGCACGAGAATGCTCTGCATCGTCCGATGGGCGCCATGATCACCGCGATGCGTGATCTCGGCGTCGACATCGATGACGAAGGAACATGGTCGCTGCCGTTCACGATCCGCGGTCAGGGTCGCATCCGCGGTGGTCGCCTCGAGATCGATGCTTCCGCGTCCAGCCAGTTCGTCTCTGGCCTCCTCCTCGCAGCTCCCCGCTTCGACGTTGGCCTGCACCTGGTGCACACCGGTGATCATCTGCCGAGCCTGCCGCACATCGATATGACGATCGAATCGCTCAGCCGTCGCGGCATCCGCATCGAGCGGCCTGCAACCGGTGAATGGCTGGTCGAGGCCGGTGTCCCCCGTGCCAAAGAGATCGCGATCGAACCCGATCTCTCCAATGCTGCGCCGTTCCTGGCCGCTGCCATGGTGACCGGTGGCGAAGTGTCGATCACCGGCTGGCCGCTGCATTCCACGCAGCCCGGCGCACTGCTGCCGGACATTCTGCAGGCTATGGGGGCCCACGTCGGTCGCCACAGCGGCACGATGACCGTGCGCGCTGGTGACAGCATCCGCGGTCTCGATCTCGATCTCTCTGCCGCCAGCGAACTGTCGCCAACCATCGTCGGTCTCGCTGCTTTCGCTGATGCTCCAACGACGATCCGCGGCATTGGTCATATCCGCATGCACGAAACAGACCGAATCGCCGCACTGATCGGAAACCTCACCGCGCTCGGTGGCGAGGTAGAAGAGCTCTCTGACGGTCTGCGCATCATCCCCCGTCCCCTGCACGGCGGACACTGGTCAGCGCACCATGACCACCGCATGGCCACAACGGGTGCGCTGGTCGGTCTGCGTGTGCCCGGAGTTGTCATCGATGACATCGGCACGACCGCGAAGACACTGCCAGAGTTCACCCAGCTCTGGGAACGGATGCTAGGAGGCACCGCCGCGTGAGCTGGCTGCCCCCAGACGACGACCTCGAAGAAGGCTTCGAGGGCTTCGACGAGAACAGCTTCCGCACCCGCCCGAACCCCAAGGCGAACCGTCCACGCACAAAGCGGCGCCCCGCGCACGACGACGCACAGATCGGTCGCGTTCTCGGCGTCGATCGCGGCCGCTACAGCGTCATGCTCGATGAGAACACCGCGGACGAACGCACCATCACCACCACACGCGCGCGGGAACTTCGCCGCACCCCGATCGTGACGGGCGATCAGGCCCGCGTCGTCGGCGATGTCTCCGGAGCAGAGGGAACGCTGGCGCGCATAGTCGGGATCGTTGAACGCACGTCTTTGCTGCGCCGCAGCGCAGATGACACCGACCAGGTCGAGCGCGTCATCGTGGCTAACGCCGACCAGATGCTCATCGTCGTCGCCGCTGCCGACCCGGAGCCGAGAGCCCGCCTGGTCGATCGCTATCTTGTCGCAGCGCTGGATGCCGGCATCCGCCCTCTACTGGTCGTCACGAAGACTGATCTCGCAGACCCGACGGTATTCCTGTCACACTTCAACGGGCTCGACCTGCGCGTATTCACGAGCGCAAATGATCAGATGCCGCTGGACGAGATCGGCGCCGCGCTCATCGGCCACTCGACGGTGTTCGTCGGCCACTCAGGCGTCGGCAAGTCCACCCTCGTGAACGCGCTCGTGCCGTCCGCACAGCGCGCGACCGGACATGTGAACCAGGTGACGGGGCGCGGACGGCACACGTCATCCTCGACTGTCTCGCTGCGCTATGAGGGCTCCGGTGGCACCGGCTGGGTGATCGACACCCCAGGCGTTCGTTCGTTCGGGCTCGGGCATGTGGATCCAGCGAATATCATCGCGTCATTCACCGAACTCGCCGGCATCGCCGAAAACTGCCCCCGCGGGTGCACGCATCTGACGGATGCCCCAGACTGCGCTCTGATCGAGGCTGCGGCCAGCGGCGAGCTGACCGACGCCGAGCTGGCTCGCCTGGATTCGCTGCAACGTATGCTCCAGACGTTCGCAGACAAGGCCGACGCGAGCACAGGAACTTCTTCCGGTCGATAGGCTGGACAACGTGACGAATCTGCGCCTGGAACCCGGTACCGCTGCCCCCGACTTCACCCTGCAGGATCAGGATGGCTCCTCCGTGAGCCTCTCGGACCTGCGCGGGCAGAAGACGATCCTCTACTTCTACCCCGCTGCGATGACGCCAGGCTGCACCACTCAGGCCTGCGATTTCCGCGACAACATCGCATCCTTGCAGGGGGCCGGCTACCGGGTCGTCGGCGTCTCGCGCGACGAGCCGGCGAAGCTCGCACAGTTCCGCGAACGCGATGCGATCCCCTTCACTCTGCTCAGCGATCCGGATCACTCCGTGCACACCGCATATGGCGTGTGGGGCGAGAAGATGAATTACGGGAAGGTTGTCGAGGGAGTCATCCGCTCGACGTTCGTGCTCGATGAGAACGGCGTGATCGTTCACGCGCAGTACAACGTGAAGGCCACCGGCCACGTCGCACGGCTACGCAAGACGCTCGGTCTCGACGCCTGAGGCCTCAGCCTGCGGCAGGGTCCTCGGCAGCGGGGTCCTCGGCCGGCTCTGGCCGTTGGACTGCCTCTTTCCGAGTGCTGGCGACCAACAGGATGAATCCAAGGAGTCCGGGGATTCCGACGCCCAGCACAAACGCCCACGCCACCGGCTGCACAGTGAGCGTTGCGAGCGCCAGCGCGATCGCCAGCACCTGCAGCACGACTCCGCCAGAGCGCGCCCACATGTGACCGCGGCGCGTACCCGCTGCGAACGCAAACAGCGCCACAGCCCCGATCAGCGTCAGCACGATCAGCGCGATCGCAGTGGGAAGGGATGCTGTATCACCCGATCCCAAGCCGATGAATTCAATCAGCAGAAGACCAGTCAGAGCTGCGCCTTCCAGGGCGAGAACCACCGCTGCAGCAGCCGCTAGACCGGGTGAACGCACAATGTCTCCTGAGAAATCTGATTTGTAGGCACAAAATCCTTGATTTCGCGCCCGAGCTGTAACACAATGTTAACAGTCATGTGCTCCCACAGCGGCGTGGGGCGAGCGTCTGCTCGCACTACAACTGAGCGACGACACCCGATCCGTCGCCCGAATCGAGCATTCGCACCGCGAACGCTCACCGAGAATCCACACCAAGGAGCCCCAATGGACTGGCGCGATAAATCCGCCTGCCTCACCGTCGACCCAGAGCTGTTCTTCCCCGTGGGGAACACCGGGCCGGCCGTCGACCAGATCGAAAAGGCCAAGGCTGTCTGCGCCACCTGCACAGTCACCGAGGTTTGCTTGCAGTACGCCCTGGAGACCAGCCAGGACTCCGGTGTATGGGGCGGCCTCTCTGAGGATGAACGTCGAGCGCTGAAGCGCCGCGCTGCGCGCGCCCGCCGCGCATCCTGAGCTTTCCTCACTCGAAAACGGCCGGTCCCGCTGATGCGGGCCGGCCGTTTTCACGTATGCGGCGTTACTTCTTCAGCCAGCGCATGGGAAGGTCAATGACCACTTCTGTGCCCTCGCCCTCGCTGCCGCGCCACACGATCGTGCCGCTGAGCTCTCCCTGAATCAGAGTGCGGATGATCTGTGTCCCGAGACCCTGACCGATCCGCCCTTCCGGAAGCCCGTGCCCGGTGTCGTGCACCGTGACATGCAGATTCTCTTCGGTGCGCGTGGCATCGATCGTGATCATGCCTTCTTTGCCCGCGAGACCGTGTTCCACGGCGTTGGTGACGACCTCGGTGAGCGCGAGCGCGAGCGGCGTTGCGTATTCGCTCGGCAGAACACCGAAATGTCCAGTGAACTTGGTGCTCGCCCTGGTGTTGGGAGCAGCCGCCACCTCGGCGACGAGCTTGAGCACGCGGTGAAAGACCTCGTCGAAGTCGACCGTCTGCGTCAGCCCCTGTGCCAGCGTGTCGTGCACGACAGCAATGGCATCGACGCGGCGCATCGCTTGGGTGAGTGCGTCACGAGCTTCATCCGAGTGCGTGCGCCGCGCCTGGATGCGCAGCAGCGACGCCACCGTCTGCAGGTTGTTCTTGACACGGTGGTGGATCTCACGGATCGTGGCATCCTTCGTGATCAGCTCTTGCTCCTGGTGGCGCAGTTCGCTCACGTCACGGCACAGAATGATCGCACCGATACGGTTGCCGTGGTCCTTCAGCGGAATCGCCCGCAGTGACACCGTGACACCGCGCGCTTCGATATCCGTGCGCCACGGCGCACGTCCGGTGACGACGACTGGAAGCGATTCGTCCACCTCGCGGCTTGCTGGCAGGATCCTGGTCGTCACCTCAGCCAACGACTCCCCCTCCAGTTCGTCCTCGAATCCCATCCGGTTAAACGCGGAAAGCGCGTTGGGAGTGGCAAAGGTGCTGATGCCGTCCACATCGATGCGGATCAGGCCGTCAGAGGCTCGGGGCGCACCGCGACGTGGTGATGTCGGGGCAGCGAGGTCAGGGAACTCACCTGAGGCGATCATCCGGAACAGGTCATTCGCGCATTCATCGAAGGTGATCTGCTGCCGGGATGGAACCCGCGCCTCGCCGAGGTTGGTGTGTCTCGTCACTACGCCGATCACAGGTGCACGTTCGCCTGCTTTGCCGCGCTCGCGCACGATCGGCACGGAGCGCACCCTGGTCGGGATCTCCTCGAACCAGTCGGGCGACGAAGAATCGACGATCTCGCCCGAATCGAAGGCGCCCTGCACTTGAGTGCGCCACTGCGGCCGGACGCGATCGCCGACGATGTCGCGATAGAACAGCGTCGCCGCTCCGCTCGGGCGTGTGTGCGCCACTGCGACGAAGGAGCCGTCATTTGTGGCCACCCACATGACGATGTCGGCAGATGCGAGGTCAGCGAGCAGCTGGCCGTCGCCGGCGAGACGGTGGAGCCATTCGACATCATTGTCGGTCAGGCAGCCCTGGGCATGGACGAGATCACTGAGGGTTGACACATGACCAGCCTAGAACCCCGGATGCCGTCGCTCGTGCAATGCCGCGTCACGTCGGGTGCAGCCGCGCACCAGGCCGCGATCAGAGCACCGCGAAAGAGGTGGCTCGCCATCGATGGTCCAAGCCTTCGAGACGGATCGCGACAGCCCTCGTTCGCCCTGGCCCCGCGACGATAACCACGGCTTCTACCACCCCATCGGCGGGTGTCGTCTCACGGATCGACAGGATCTCGAAGACTGGCCGCGCCGGCGACGTGCCTCGCGCACTTCTCGCCCTGGCGGAGAGATTCGACCGCGCCCCCAGCTTTCGATACGCATCCTCGCTGAACCACCGCGCCAGCTGATCCAGCTCTCGCACCCCGGCGAAAACCTCAAGAACTCCCTGAGTCAGGCTCCGCAGCAGCTGCGTGGGGTTGGGCAGATCGGTTGCAGCGGTCGGCTGCGGGGCAAAGTACTCATGAAGCGTCATCGTTGTCACTCTCGGTCTCTGATGCGAGTCAGTAGAACACGCGGCGCGTGCCGCTCGCAGGCCTCGGACCACAACATGTGGATAACTCGTACGCGCTCGGCGATTTCTCCCCTACGCTCGGTCGCGTGCATTGGGATCGCCTGTTCGAAGACCTCGAAGGTCAGCTCGCCGCCGAATGGGAGGCGGAGCGGGCCGTGCTGGATGCCGAGTCCGAGCGCCTGCGCATCGCGAAGCTCGGCCTCCGCACGAGATTGCGCATGCTGGAGTTGCGCGAGGCGCCGCTCACGCTGCGGTTGGTCGACGGTGAGCGTCGATCCGTGCAGCTCCGCGCCGTTGGCGCCGATTGGATTGCCGTGCAACCGCAGGACGCCCCGACCGCGATGATCGTCCCGCTGGCGGCCTTGGCGAGCGTTGAGACGCACCACGGCGCGATCCTGGAGACTCTGGAAGACGCACCGCCGCGCTCAGACGGGCTGCGCGAGCGCATGACACTGGGCTTCCTCCTGCGCGACCTCGCTCGCCGTCGCATCCCCCTGCACATGGCACTCCGCGATGGTGAGATGCTGCACGGGACCATCGATCGGGCCGGTAGCGACCACCTCGATCTGGCAGTGCATGATCCTGGTGAGGCGAGACGAGCCACTGCTGTGCGAACATTTCGAATCGTGCCGTTCGACGCGCTCGTCTGGGCGCGCACCGACAGCGCGGTGGTCTAGTCGCCATGACTCCTAGCGTCTATGGCCGCTGGGTTCCCCACACTTCAGGGAAGCTCGCCTCATCAGCTTGGCGCCACAAGGCCATGCGCCGCGCTTGTTCCGTCTGCTCTGCCAAGTAGTCGGAGATGCTCTGCTCTTCGACTCGCCATCGCGCAGGTGATCCAAGTTGCGCACCTCGAAGCCGACCGGCAATGACTAGTGCGATGACTTCATCGACCTCAACGCCGAGCAGCTCGGCAACCTGCGCGGGCGCGAGGAAACGAGGAACAGATGCGGGCGTATCGTCCATGCATCCATTCTGGCGCGCCCCAGGCCTGCGCCCTAGTGGCATTCAAGCCCTGTGGATAACTTCTCACCCGACGCTGCTGATTCTGTGACGATAAGTGCATGACGACCCAAACGCGCACACGACGCGCCTTCTGGGGCGACGTCCGATTCCTCGTCGGCATCGCTCTGGTGATTCTCTCGATCGTCGGTGTCTGGCTCATCGTGTCATCCGCGAGGCAAACCACCCCGGTGCTACAGGCGAACCGCACGATCACTCAGGGCGAGGCGCTGGTGTCTGATGATTTCCGTGTGGTGGAGGTGAGCCTAGGCAGCATCGTTGAGGGCTACCTGTCCCCACAAGACTTGGTCGCGGGGCTGATTGCCTCGCGCACATTGGCAGACGGCGAACTATTGCCAGCAGCAGCCGCTGCCGAGGCGCACAGCAGCCGCACTACCAACATCGTCGTCGAGAGCAGCGTCGGCTTGCCCGAGACCGTCGGGGTCGGAACCCCGGTCGAGCTCTGGTACTCACCGCTCCTCGTAGAGGATGATGGCTTCGAGGCCCCGAGGATTCTCGCGGCCGACGTCGTGGTCGCATCCGTCCCAGAGGCGAACGGCATGCTCGCGCAGCGCAACGCAGCCGTCGAGCTCGTGATCGATCGCGCAGACGTCGCCGCGGTACTGGCCGCGATCACCGGAGGGGCCGCGTTGTCTGTTGTTCCTCTTGGGTCTGGCTCATGACGTCGGTGCTGATCGCGCTGGATGAACCGCGCGGCTCGGAGCTCGGCGCCGAACTCGAACGTGACGGAATCCTGGTTGTCGACGTCGTGCCGCCCACACGCGTCGACATGGCGCTCCTGTCCGGGGCAGACGCGATCATCCTCCCTGCCACCCGTTCGGCCCTGACAAACGAGCTGGTGGCCGCCTGTGACCGGGCAGGCGTGCGGATCGTGACCCTCGGCGGTGGCGAATCACGTTTGCTCAGTCGGTATGGACTGCCCGAGGCCCTCCCTGAGGACGCAGACTCTTGGCAGATCGCCGAGGCGCTGTCGGAGGAAGAGCCAGATACTGCACCACCTGTGCCACCATCGCGTCGTCGAATCATCGCCGTATGGGGTCCGCATGGCGCCCCAGGACGATCCACCGTCGCTATCCAGTTGGCTGTAGAACTCACCCGCTCCGGCCGCAGTTGCGCGCTAATCGATGCCGATACAGTCGCGCCTGCGTTGGCGCTGTTGCTCGGGCTCGGTGACGATGCTCCTGGCATCGCGGCTGCCTGCCGACGCGCAGAACTGGGCGGGCTGGATGCTGCCGAGCTCAGCAGACTCGCCACCAAAGTGGAGACCAGCGCCGGCAGCCTCGAAGTTCTTGGCGGACTCAACCGCCCGTCTCGCTGGCCTGAGCTCTCCGCCGCTCGCCTGAGCACGGCGATCGGACTCTGTCGAGAATGGGTGGATGAGACGATCATCGATGTCTCCGCGTCGTTTGATGCGGAGGAGGAGATCTCGGATGATCTCCTCGGTCCCAGAAGACATGCCGCGACGTCGACGGCCCTGCGCGAAGCAGACCTGGTCGTTGCTGTCACTGCTGCCGATCCGCTGTCGATCTCGCGGTTCCTCCGCGATCATGCAGAGCTCCGCGGCCTCATCGGTGCAACCACGCGGATCGCGGTCGTTGCCAATCAGGTGCGCCCAGGGCCGCTCGGCATAGATGCGCGCGGTCAGATCCGGCGCGCCCTTGAGCGCTTCGCGAGCATCACCGACGTGACTTTCTTGCCGTTCGATCAACGTGCAGCTGACGCCGCGCTGCTCCATGCTCGACCGATGGCAGATGTCACCCCTCGATCAGCACTGGTTGGTGCCATCCGCCGCCTCGCGGAAAGCCTGGAGCCACCGCGACCGCGCCGTGCCACGGTCACTGCCGATAGCTTGCGAGGAAGTTCCCGAGTCGCTCGATGGCTTCGCCCAGAACGCGTGGCTCTGGCAGCGTCACCACACGGAAATGATCCGGAGTGGGCCAATTGAAACCCGTGCCCTGTACGAGAAGGATGTGCTCAGAGATAAGCAGGTCGTAGATGAACTTCTCGTCATCTTGGATCGCGTGGACGTTCGGATCCAAGCGCGGGAAGGCGTAAAGCGCTCCCTGCGGCTTCACACATGAGACGCCGGGAATCGACTCCAGAGCCTGCCATGCGATGTCACGTTGTTCGTGCAGGCGACCGCTCGGAGCGATGAGGGCATTGATCGACTGCACGCCGCCGAGGGCTGCCTGCACAGCGTGCTGGCCGGGCACGTTCGGGCAGAGGCGGGTCGAGGCAAGGAGCGTGATTCCCTCCAGGAAACCCTTCGCGCGCTGCTGCGGACCTGTAATAACGACCCACCCGGAGCGGAATCCAGCAACCCGATACGTCTTGGACAGACCATTGAACGTCAGGCACAGCATGTCGGGCGCAAGCGTGGCTGTGGGAATGTGCACCGCGTCGTCAAACAGGATCCGATCGTAGATCTCGTCCGATAGCAGGAGTAGCTGGTGTTCCCGGGCAATCTGCACGATGCCCTCGAGTACCTCACGCGAGTAAACCGCGCCGGTCGGATTGTTCGGGTTGATGATGACGATCGCCTTGGTCTGCGGCGTCACCTTAGACCGGATATCCTCCAGGTCAGGCTCCCAACCGCTCTGCTCATCACAGACGTAGTGCACCGGGGTGCCGCCGGCCAGACTCGTCATGGCTGTCCACAGCGGATAGTCCGGGGCCGGGATGAGCACCTCGTCTCCTTCGTCGAGGAGCGCCTGCATGGTCATCGTGATCAGCTCGGAGACACCGTTGCCGAGATAGACATCATCTGGACCGAACTGCGGGAAGCCTTCGATCTGCTCGTAGCGACTCACCACCGCCCGTCGCGCGGAGATGATGCCTCGGCTGTCGCTGTAGCCGTGCGAGGTCGGCAGCGCCGCAAGCATGTCGTGCACGATCTGGTGCGGTGCATCGAACCCGAAAATCGCGGGGTTGCCGGTGTGCAGCTTGAGGATGTTGTAACCCTCGGCCTCCAGGCGCGCGGCCTCGACGAGCGCTTTACCGCGAATCTCGTACAGGACGTTCTTGAGCTTCGACGATTGGTCGAAGTGGCGCGTAGGGGTCATTGAGAAAGCCTACCGGCTTATGCCGGCAGGCTTTTTCAACTCAGTTCGCGTCTACTTCTTCTTTTTGTCTGCAGCGCGACGCTGCTCGCGATTCTGCGGCTTATTCTGTGCGGGCGGCGCGGCGTCGGTGCGCTGGCCAAATGCTCCGCGCTGCTCAGGCGCCGCCGGAGTTTCACCCTCAGCGACCGTGGCTGCAGCCGCTGCGGCGGCCTGCTGAAGACGATCGGTGGCCGACTGCTGCACCTGACCGCGGTCATTTCGAACCTCGACCTCACCGGCATCGTTGGGTGCGGAGTACTCAAGTCGCTGCTCGCCACCGTCGGTGGCAAGCCCCTTGGCCTCGACCTCGGTGGTCTGCGCGTCGCCGACACGGCGCACCTCGACCTCAAGGTTGTAGAGGTAGCCGACCGACTCTTCCTTGATCTGCCCCATCATCGACTGGAACATTGCGAAGCCCTCGCGCTGATACTCGATCAGCGGATCGCGCTGCGCCATCGCGCGAAGCCCGATGCCATCCTTGAGGTAGTCCATCTCGTAGAGGTGGTCGCGCCAGCGACGGTCGAGAACCTGCAGGACGACGCGCCGCTCGAGCTCGCGGGTCGCCGCTTCGCCGAGCATCTCTTCACGCTTTTCGTAGGCGATCTTCGCATCCGAAAGCAGTTCGCGGGTGAGTCCTTCGGCGGTGATGCCGCCCTTGCGTCCGCCTCCCTCGGCGACAACCTCGTCGATTGTCACGCCGACGGGGTAAAGCGTCTTCAGCTCAGTCCACAGGGCATCAAAGTCCCAGCTTTCGTTGTGCCCTTCACCGGTGTGATCCGTGACGACGCCGGTGATGGCATCCTCGATGAAGTGCTGCACACGGTCGGCAATATCATCGCCATGCAGAATCTGACGGCGGTCAGTGTAGATCGCCTCGCGCTGACGATTGAGGACATCGTCGTACTTGAGTACGTTCTTGCGCATCTCGGCGTTGCGAGACTCGACCTGCGACTGTGCGCTGCGGATGGCGCGCGAAACCAGACCTGATTCGATCGGCACGTCATCCGGGAAGTTGGTGCGCGCAAGAATCGCTTCGGCGGCACCCGACTGGAACAGACGCATCAGATCGTCGGTGAGGCTCAGATAGAAGCGGCTCTCGCCGGGGTCTCCCTGACGGCCAGAGCGACCGCGCAGCTGGTTGTCGATACGACGCGATTCGTGACGCTCGGTGCCGAGCACGTAGAGACCGCCGACGTCTGTGACCTTGGTACTCTCCTCGGCGACGATCGCCTTCATGGATTCGTACGCCTCATCCCAGGCGGCCTCGTACTCTTCCGGCGTCTCCGCCGGGTCAAGTCCCTTGGCTTTCAGCTCCTGCACTGCGAGGAACTCGGCGTTTCCACCGAGCATGATGTCTGTGCCTCGACCGGCCATGTTGGTGGCAACAGTCACGCCACCGAGGCGACCAGCGCGGGCGACGATCTCGGCCTCACGTGCGTGGTTCTTCGCGTTCAGGACCTCGTGCTTGATGCCCTTCTTGGCGAGGAGCCGCGAGAGGTACTCGCTCTTCTCGACGCTCACAGTGCCGACCAGCACAGGCTGGCCGACCGCGTGGCGTTCGACGATGTCTTCCACAACCTGCGTGAACTTCGCCGTTTCGTTCTTGTAGACGAGGTCGGCGTTGTCCTTGCGGATCATCGGCCTGTTCGTGGGGATCTGCACGACGCCGAGTTTGTAGGTCG
The DNA here is from genome assembly GCF_059445345.1 of Microbacterium sp. Y355. Classification (NCBI taxonomy): domain Bacteria; kingdom Bacillati; phylum Actinomycetota; class Actinomycetes; order Micrococcales; family Microbacteriaceae; genus Microbacterium; species Microbacterium sp. Y355. The sequence continues at coordinate 1,060,579 of NZ_JCAIUD010000001.1, forward strand.
ACATGAACTCTGCGGCCTCGGTCTCGGCCGTACCGGTCATCCCGGCGAGCTTGTCGTAGAGGCGGAAATAGTTCTGCAGTGTCACTGTGGCGAGTGTCTGGTTCTCTGCCTTGACCGGAACGGCTTCCTTGGCCTCGATGGCCTGATGGATGCCTTCGTTGTAGCGGCGTCCGACCAGAATACGGCCGGTGTGCTCGTCGACGATCATGACCTCGTCGTTCATCACGACATAGTCGGCGTTCTTCTTGAACAGCGCGAGGGCCTTGATCGAGTTGTTCAGGAACGAGATGAGTGGAGTATTCGCCGACTCGTAGAGGTTCTCGATGCCGAGATAGTCTTCGACCTTCTCGATACCGGGCTCGAGCACACCCACGGTGCGCTTCTTCTCGTCGACTTCATAGTCAACGCCGGCCTCGAGGGTGCGTGCAATCTTCGCGAACTCGGTGAACCATCGATTGGCTTCGCCTGACGACGGACCAGAGATGATCAGTGGCGTGCGAGCCTCGTCGATCAGGATCGAGTCGACCTCATCGACTACCGCGAAGAAGTGGTCACGCTGAACGAGGTCTTCCTTGCGCCACGCCATGTTGTCGCGCAGGTAGTCGAAGCCGAACTCGTTGTTCGTGCCGTAAGTGATGTCGGCCGCGTACTGCTCGCGGCGCACCGCCGGAGTCTGACCAGACACGATGATACCCGTCGTCATTCCCAGCGCACGGAAGATTCGGCCCATGAGCTCGGCCTGGTACGACGCCAGGAAGTCATTGACCGTGATGACGTGGACACCCTTGCCAGCGATCGCGTTCAGATACGCGGGGAACGTGGCGACGAGGGTCTTGCCTTCACCCGTCTTCATCTCGGCGATGTTGCCGAGATGAAGGGCGACGCCACCCATTAGCTGCACGTCATAGGCGCGCATGCCCAGCGTGCGCTTGGCAGCTTGACGGACTGCGGCGAATGCCTCCGGCATCAGCTGGTCGAGGGTCTCCCCGTTTTCGAACCGGGCGCGCAGCTCAGTCGTCTCGTTCGCCAGTTCTTCATCAGTGAGCTTCTCGAAATCGTCCTCGAGCGCGTTGACGGCCTTCACTACTTGGTTCAGGCGGCGGATAACGCGACCTTCGCCTGCGCGCAGCAGCTTCTCAAGAGGATTCGCCACTTATGTCTTCTCCCTGTTGTGGGTCAAAACCCGGCCGCCCAGATTGGGGCTTCAGTCCTGGGCATACCTCGCTATGTTACCGGCCGGTGACCTTTGCGTCGCCTGCGAGTCAGACGGGTTCGCACATTTCCCTGTATGTATATACTCGGTATTGTCTTATTGATCGACCAGGAGGTCACCATGTCGGTGCGTCAGAGTCTGCTTGCCATTCTGGATCAGGGCGCGTGCTACGGCTACCAGCTGCGCAGCGAGTTCGACCGACGCACCGGATCCACGTGGCCGTTGAATGTCGGCCAGATCTACAACACACTCGAGCGGCTGGAACGCGATGGCATGGTCGAGCGGGGCGAGGCCGACGAGCAGGGGCACGTGTACTGGGAGATCACGGATGCCGGATCCGCCGAAGTCGCGCAATGGCTCTCCTCCCCCGTCATCCGCGGGCAGGCGACGCGGGATGAGCTCGCGATCAAACTTGCGGTGGCCGCCACCTTGCCCGGCGTGGATGTCAGCTCGGTCATTCAGGCGCAACGAATGGCCTCCCTCCAGCAGATGCAGTCGCTTCAGCGCGCGAAGTATGCTGGCGCCGATCCTGACGGGCCAGAGGAACTCGCGTGGTCACTGGTCGTCGATTCGATGATTTTCGCCGCCGAGGCCGAAGTGCGGTGGCTCGACCACACCGAGCAGCGCCTCGCCATGCACCCGCAGCACGCGATGACGCTAGCGCTTGCGACCGAACGTCCGAAACGGGGGCGGCCTGCGAAGGCGGATGCCGCGGAGATGGTCAGCCGAGCATGACCGACCTTCAGCACGCTCAGGAACCGGTTCTGCGCCTCGACGGCGTGACGCAGGAGTATGGCGAAGGCGACCTGCTGGTGCGCGCTCTGCAGGACGTGAATCTGTCTGTGCATCGCCGCGAACTCGTTGCAATCATGGGCCCATCCGGCTCGGGAAAGTCGACGCTGCTGTCGATCGCCGGCGGCCTGCAGGCACCAGCGGCCGGCGGCGTCTACATCGACGGTCGCCGAGTCGGCGGGATGAGCACCAGAGAGGTCGCACAGCTGAGACGTCGATCGATGGGGTTCGTCTTCCAGGATTTCAATCTCATCCCCACACTCACCGCTATCGAGAACGTGATGCTGCCGCTGGAGCTCGACGGCTTCCGCCAGCGCGTCGCTCGTCGGGCTGGGCAGGATGCGCTCGAGTCGGTCGGCCTCGGCGAACGATTGGATGCCTTCCCCGACGACCTCTCCGGTGGCCAGCAACAGCGTGTCGCGATCGCCAGGGCGGTTGTCGGTGGACGCTCGCTGATCCTCGCGGACGAACCGACCGGTGCGCTGGATTCGGTAACCGGCGAGAGCGTGCTGCGGATGCTCCGCTCCAGAGTGGACGCCGGAGCCGCCGCGATCCTGGTCACCCATGAGGCCAGGCATGCCGCGTGGGCTGATCGAATCGTGTTCCTGCGCGACGGCAAGCTCGTCGACGAGTCCCGCCCAGTCGGCGCCGAATCGCTGCTGGCCGGTTCCGGACGATGAGCGCGACCCTGGAGCGGCCCGCTCCGGAGAATGCGGAACATCCCAGAGCAGCGGCCGCAGCAGCGCGCCGGGGCGGGTCATGGCCCAGGAGACGTGTCGAACTGCGGCTCGCCAGCCGCCAAACCCTACGCGGATGGACCACGAGCGTGCTCGTGATCGCACTGGTCGCCATCCCCATGGCCCTGCTCGCCGGTGCCGCGACATTCATGACCAGTCGAGTCGCCTCGCCGAGCCAGCTGATCACCTCAGAGCTCGGCAGCACGCAGGCATGGTTCCTCGTCGTCGGAGGTGAAGACCCGACGCGTAGCCAATCGGCTTCGGATCCCAACTGGTATGACGTCGAGCGCGACGACGACTGGATTCCGGTGAATCCGGAGCTTCCGCCACCCACCGACATCGCCGGCCTCATCCCCGACACGCCCCTGCTCGAAGTATCTCGTGCCCAGATCATGGCAGAGACCCCAGGCGGTGTGGGCCTGCTTGCCGGAATCATCGGCGACGCCGTCGATCCCGCCTTGGACGGACGATACGAACTGTTGGACGGGCGGCGCCCGCGGAATGATTCGGAGGCCGCGGCCTCGCCCGGTGCGCTGCAACGTCTGGACGCGCAGATCGGCGACACGGTAACGCTCACCGAGCCTGCGGCGACGCTCACCATCGTGGGAGCGATGAAAGAGGCCACTGCGCGGGATGCCGAGCAGTCGCTCTTCATCGCGGCATCTGTCATCCCGATCGATGATCACGAACCCCTCGACACAATGTGGTTCACCCCGCAATGGCAGCCTGGCGCCGAGGACCTTCCTGCGCTAAACCAGGCGGGTGTGGTCGCGTACGCGCACGACCTCGTCTTCGCGGAGGGTGCCCAGAAATACGTTGACCCTGGGGCGGCGTGGACCATCGCCGCAGTCACTCTGATCATCGGCGCCTGCACGGCATATCTCGTCATCCTGCTCGCAGGAGCCGGCTTTGCCGTCAGCGCCCGCAGACAAGAGCGCTCACTCGCAGTCGCGGCCAGCGTCGGCGCCGACCGAGGATCGATCTTCCGCATCGTGCTGCTGCAGGGCAGCGTTCTCGGACTCATCGGCGGCATCCTCGGTGCGGGCATCGGAATCGCCCTGGCTTACCCGGTGCTACGCATCTTCGACGATGGCGCCGCATCCAGCTTCTGGGGTATCCACGTGCCGTGGTGGGGCATCGCCGGGATCGTGCTGTTCGCCGTAGCGGTGGGCACCGCATCTGCTCTTATGCCCGCGCGCGCCGCGACACGTGGCGATGTGCTCTCGTCGCTGCGCGGCTCGCGAAAGCCCATGCGGGTGCGCGTGAATCGTCCGTTCTGGGGAACGCTTCTTGGAATCGTCGGGGTCGCATTGACGGTCTCCGGGGGTCTTGGTCTCGCAGCCCTCAACTCCGCAGGGGCCATCGATTACAACAACCCACTGCGCACCGTGTGCGTGATCGCGATCGTGGCCGGTCCCCTGCTGTTCCAGATCGGTGCCATCGTCGCCGGGCATTGGTTGCTCTCGCTCGTCTCCCGCGGGGCGTCCCGAATGGGACTGGCTCCTCGCATCGCGGCACGGGATGCCGCGGCCAATCCTGCGCGGATCGTCCCCGCCTTCGCGGTGATCGCCGCGTGCGTGTTCATCGCGTCGTTCGCGCTGACCTCCGTCGGCGTCTTCATGACGTCACAGAGCCGCGCATACGGGTACCGGGCTCCCCTCGGATCGGTCGTCGTGAACGTCTGGACCAGCGCCGGCGAGAAGATGATCCCCGACCTGGCGAACGCCGCATTGGAGCAGACAGAACCTGACGCGATCGGCGTCGTTCAGGAGAGCATCGACCGCTATCAGAGCGCAACCGACGACGAGCCTGAAGACTCCGTGTATCCGGAACTCTTCGACTACGTCGATTGCACGACGATAGAGGAAGGTAGCTGCACGAGTCGCAGCTCGGCGCTGTTCGGCACGGACTCTCCGGTCGTCATTGCGCCGGAGGATCTGGAGACGGTGTTGGGAGTGTCGATCGGCGAACGCACGCGCGATGAGTTCGCGGCCGGTGGCGCGATCGTACTCAGCAACACGACCTGGTGGCTGGATGACGGCGCGTCCTTCACCGATCGAGGCGATGTCGTGCTCAATCGCTGGGATCGCGCCGAGACGAACGACCATTGGGAGCAGATTCAGGGAGCGGAACTGCCGAAGCCGCTGGACACCCTGCGAGTACCGGCCCAGGAGATCTCCACACCGCATCCGCTGCCGTGGCCGGTAATCCTCTCCCCAGCCGTCGCCGAGGAATTCGGATATGAAACCTCTCCAGCGAGCCTCATCGGCGTGTACTCAACGCCGCCTTCACAGCAGGCGCTGGATCGTCTGGCGCTGGCAGCAGGACAGCCGTGGGCTGAAACCGGCGGGTTCACCTACTCAGTCGAAAACGGACCGCCGCTACCGGCCCCTGCCCTGTGGCTGATACTCGCTGGGGCCGGCGTACTCGTGCTCGGCGCCGGCGGCGTCGCCCTGGGACTCGCACGCGTCGAGCGTCGACCGGACGATGCGACTCTCGCTGCGGTCGGCGCAAGCCCAGGCATCCGACGTCGCATCGCATTCTGGCAGGCACTCATCATCGTAGGAATCGGTTCGGTGACCGGCACGATCGCCGGAGTGATCCCCATGTTCGGTATTGCGATGCAGAGCAACCTCACCGACGACAGCGCGCCCACGATGGCAGACACCCCCTGGCTGTGGCTGGCGCTGCTGGCCATCGGACTGCCACTGCTCATCGCCGGGGTCTCGTGGCTGTTGCCGAGCAGGCGCCCAGATCTCACCCGCCGTACGGCGATCGCGTGACCTCTGGGCAGATAACAGGAGTTCGCCAGGAGCTGACGCACAGCCTGCACATCGCCCGTAGAAAGTAGGATCAAGCCATGGCCGGATTCTGGGGTAAGCGCAAGCGCGAAGAAGAAGCAGCTCGAGCGGCGCAGGATGCCGACCTCGCACGCAAGGCAGAACAGGCCCTGGTTGCGACGGACGAGCGCATCCGCACTGCTGGCGATGAACTTGCCTTCGCCGAAGCGGAGCTGGGCGCATCGCTCACCAAAGACCTGAAGACAGCCCTGGGCGCCGTCCGCACGCACTTGGGAGAGGCCTTCCAACTGCATCAGCTCAATCACGATGAGATCCCAGACACCGACGAGGAACTTCGCACCCGCAACGCCCGCATCGTGCAGCTGTGCGAGTGGGCCGAAGACCTCCTGGATGAGAAGACGGCCACTCTCGCCGAATCCATCTCACGCGTTCGTCAGGCGCCGCAGGTCATTGCAAAAGTCCGCAAGGATGCCGAATCGCTCAGCGAACGGCTCCCCCAGATTCGAACCACCATCGAGCGTCTGTCCACGCGCTACGCGGATTCAGCGATGCACCAGATCTCGGCATCGGCAGACGAAGCCGAGCAGCTCATCGCCTTCGCCACGCACGGTGCTGAAGTGTCGGAACGTCGCCGCGCCGCCCGCCAGAACGAAGAGGCCAACCTCGCGCTGGAAACGTCGACCGAAGCAACCCGCCGCGCCGGCGCACTGCTGGACGCCGTCGAGGACTTCGAGATCGAAGCGCTCCGCGCAGAATCGACGCTCGCAGAGGTCGTCGCGGATTCCCGCGGCGACATCATCACGGCGCGCAACGCCCCGAAGGTGCCCGCAGTATCTGGCGCAATCACGGACCTCGAAAAGGCGCTTGGCGCCTTGAGCCCCGCCGCTTCCCGAAACGATCCCTTCGCCGAGCTGTCTCAGCTTCGCACTGCGAACACGGCCCTCGACGAGGCGATCGCGAAGGCGCAGTACCGCGCTCAGAACCCGCTGCCGAGCATCGCTCAAGTGCAGCATTCTCTCGATGACGCAGACCGCCAGCTCGGTGTCGCCCGCGGCCTCATCTCCGGGCACCGCGGATGGATCGGTGCAGATGCCCGCACCCGCTTCGCTGAAGCGGAGCGCCTGCGTATCGACATCCCGGAGCTGGTCTCACCCGAGGAGACACGCGAGCAGGCTCTCGCGGCTTCTCGCCGCGTCGCGCAACTGGCGGCCGAGGCGCTACAGCTGGCACAGCGCGACATCGACTCCGCGCGCCCTCAGCAGCAGGGCTGGGACAATGACGGATGGGGCGGCGGACGTGGCGGCGGCGGCGGCAACCTCGCTTCCGGCATCATGGGTGGCCTTGTCATCGGCAGTCTCCTGGACGGCCTCTTCGACTGACACGAAAATGGCCCGCCCCGAGGAGCGGACCACTTCGTTTTCAACTCAGGACGCGAGCGCCTGCTCCGGCGGAGCCTGGGCGGTCAGTGAGATCACACCGTAATCCCAGCCCTTGCGACGGTAGACGACGCTGGGATGGTCTGTGCGGACGTCGACGAACAGGAAGAAGTCGTGTCCGACCAGCTCCATCCGGTCGACCGCTTCCTCCACTGACATCCATTCCGCATCGAAGTTCTTGGTGCGGATGACGACGGGCGAGTACGCTTCTTCCTCTTCACGTTGAACGGGCACGGTGCCGGTCGCGACCGCGTGCAGGAGGTCTGCCGATGCGGGCTCCACATCGATTCCTTCCAGAGAACCGCTGCCCTTCTCGTAGTGCGCTCCACGCGGATGCTGGCGTCCGTCGACGCGCTTCTCCTTCGCGCGGCGCAACTGCTCCGACATCTTGTCGACCGCGAGATCGAGGGCGACGAACTTATCTCCGTCGACAGCCTCAGCCCGCACCACCGGGCCCTTTCCCACGAGTGTGAGCTCAACGGTCTCATCCGGGACACGACCGCCACGATAGGCACGATGCGTGACTTTCACGTCCAGCCGTTGCGCCTTCGCCGCAAACTGCTGAACCCGGGCGATCTTTTCCTCGACAACGGTTCGGAAGCGATCGGTGATACCTACCCCGACGCCAACGATGCTTGTTTCCATTGCTGCCTCCTTGTCCCGGTCCTCCCGGCCAAGGGCGGACCGTGGTCGCCTTGTGACCCCCTACGGTAGTCCCCGTTTCCCTAGATGTCACCACTCATTCACACAGTGTTCGTAATGAGTTGCTGATGTTTCGGAGTGGCGGCGAGCGCGAGCGCACCGCACACGCGGAATCCCGCCGCTGTCAGAGCGCGCGCGGCCTCGTCGAGAGTTGCCCCCGTAGTAACCACGTCATCGATAATCAGCACGTCCTGAGAAGCCCGGGCGTGTCGCGCACGCATGCTCATCGACACGTTGCGTTCACGTTCTGCGGCGTCAAGGTCGCGCTGATCCGCAGTACGCCGCGTCTGCACCAGAATCCGGCTGATCGGCAGCCCTGCGCACTGCATCAGTAGCTCTGGCACGCGATAGCCGCGACGCCGGAAAGCCGCTCGTCCCGTGGGCACAGGAACCATCAGCGAGGCAGGGAACTCCGCAGGCATCTCGGCCAGTGCAGCCGCGAGCGCAGCCCCCAACGGGCGGGCCAGCAGCGTCTCACCGTCTTCCTTCACACGACGGATGCAGCGCGCTGGCACCGACTCGAACGTGAACGCAGCGACAACTGGCATCCCCTCCGGCGTCCGCCTGTGCACGGGATCGGCGATCAATTCCTGCGTGCAGCGCTCACAAAGCAGTGTGCCGGGCGCATCGCAACCGGCACAGCATCCGGACAGGAGGAAGGCAGCGAGTTCATCGGCGAGTCCTGTCCACCAGTTTCGGTTCCGCATGACCCGATTGTGCTCTCGCGAGCGTTGTCGGCATCCGGGAAAACACACCATCTGCACAAACCCCGCCGGCAACCATGCCTGTGCAGAAGTACTGAAATCAGCAGAGCTACTGGCCGGCGTGCGTACCGAGCACCAGCACACCAGACAGCCCGATCTGCCAGGTCGTACCACGCTGGGCGAAAAGCACCCCGTCTTCGCTGAGGAGTCGCACTGCAGCAAGCGTGCGACCGCCGGAGACCGAATGGGCACCCGTCGGGGCTGCGCCGAATGTGCCAGGCCCGCCGACATCCTGAGTGAGCACCGTACGGTTCCCCTCCACATCAAGGAGCACGCTGAGCGTGTCTTCACCGACCCAAGACAGGCCAAGCGCTGCAGAGTCAAGCTGGGCGACCATATGCATCGGACCGAGCTCCACAGGAACCTGGTTCTCATCACGGATGATCGCTGCGAGCGCGATCCAGCGCTGCCCACCGACCATGGCAATCGCAGCAAGACGAACGCCGTCAGGTCCAACCCTGATCTGCGAAATCGAGGATGCTTCGGGGAACGCGTTCAAATCCGCGAATGGCGTGACATCTGCCCGCCAGGCCGTCAGCCCCTGCGGAGCACCTGACTGCACCGACCAGGTGTATCCGTACGGGTCCATCGAGGGCTCGACGAGTCCCTCCCTGGAATCAAGCTCATCTACGCTGCCACCCGCCATTGTGTATATCGCACCGGTATTCAGTTGCACAGCCGCACGAGTGCCGTCCGCGGCGACATCGACAGCTGTCACGGATGGTGCGATGCTGACGAGCTCTGAAGTGATGCCCTCGTAGGGAGTGATCTCGTCGCCGACGTATGAACCGAACTCGCTTTCAGTGAGCACCACAGTCCCGGGTTCAGGGCTCAGAACTTCGATCGTCGCCTTCCCCGCATTCAGGTCACGACCGTTCACCATCAGTCGCACTTCGCTGACACCAGCAGGCCCCAGAGTCTCCTCCAACTGCGTCCGCATGCGTGACAGTTCGGTGGCATCCAGCGACAGCGCGGTCGAAGTCAGCTCGACGGTGGCAACCTTGTCTTGGCTCACCGGCACAGCAGCGCCAACCAGTGAGACGTCACTCGGGAACGCACTGCGTACCGCGGATGCCAACCATTCGCTGGGCGGACCGGAAAGCAGCGCCTGGGTGAGCGTCGTGGCGATCTGCGGACGCCGCGGATACCACCGAATGTCTGGAATCAAGTGGGTCCAGCTCTGGTCGAAGTACTGCAACGCGTACCGCCGGAACACCTGCGAGAACGCCTCGGCATCCAAGACGATGCCGTTTGCCGTCGTCGTAATACGCCATTCGCCCGCATCGTTTCGTGCCAGCTCGAAGGATGTCACGGAAGCCTCACCCGAGAGCTCGGTGTATGCACCTGACTCGTCCACGCGCGCAACCTGATCCAACAGAACGCGCACAACACCTGACTGCGCTGAGTCCGGTTCACCGTCCAGATCAGCCGTAAACTCCCGGCTGGCGGCACCGGAATCGATTGTCACCTCGACGCTGGGCTTCCACGTTTCAGAAAGTTCAGCGCTGAGGAATTTTCGCGCCGTCGCCCAGCCGTCGGTCGGTGTGAGCGCGGCATCCATGAAGCCCTCGACGATCTCCTCCGGACTCGCCCCCACAAGCGGCTCCGCCGCGAGCAAGCTGATGTCAGGGGGCAGATCGGTGTCGCCCAGAGTCAGTCCTGGCGTGACATCACCCGATGTCGGCAGACCCGAACACGCCGTGAGGACGACGGCGAAAGCCGCAATCAGACTAACCATGACGCCTCGTCTGCGAATCATGAGTTCTTCTCCTCACCGGTCGGGATGGAGTCAGTGAAGTAAAGTTCCCGCAGCTCGGTGAGTTGGATCGGCTGAGTGGCACGACTGACGTCTGCGAGCATCTCCTGCGGTTCGACCGAGACCGGAGACGGTCCATCCAGTTCGCCAGGGGCGCGTGGCAGCGTCAGCACGAAATTGGTGCCAACCGCAAGCTCCGACCAAACCGCGAGCGTACCGCCATGCAGTCGTGCGTCCCCCAGCGCGATGGACAGGCCCAGACCTGTTCCGCCGATCGTTCGCTGGCGAGAAGGATCCGCGCGCCAGAACCGGTCGAAGACGCGCTCCGCATCACCCGGATCCATACCGAGGCCGAAATCACGCACGCCGACCGCAACCGCATGTTGATTGCTGTCAACCGTGATGACAACCGGGTGTCCTTCACCATGTTCGATGGCGTTGCCGATGAGATTTCGCAGTACTCGGCGCACACGACGTGGATCCATATCGACGGGAGAATATCCCCCAGGCGCAACCAGGCGCAGCTCTGAGCCGCGCTCCTCGGCGAGCGGGCGCATCTGGTCGATGGTGTCTTCTGCCAACTCGGCGAGACTCGTCGCTTCGAGCTCCAGCTGAACGGATCCGGCGTCATACCTGCTGATCTCCAACAGGTCGGAAAGCAGCGTCTCGAAGCGCTGCACCTGAGTGTGCAGAAGCTCCGCGGTCCGGTTCATGGTCGGGTCAAACTGGTCGCGCTGGTCGTTGAGCATGTCGGCGGCAAGCCTGATCGTGGTCAGCGGGGTGCGCAATTCATGCGAGACGTCAGACACGAAGCGCTGCTGCACGAGCGAGAGCTCACCGAGTTCCTTGATCTGCGATTCAATACTGTCTGCCATCGCGTTGAACGATCGTGCCAGAGTCGCCAGTTCGTCTTCGCCATATACCGGCAGCCGCACCCCGAGATCGCCGGCTGCGAGTCTCGCGCTCGTCTCGGATGCCTCGATGATGGGCCGGGAAACCAGCCGCAGCACGGTCCAGGAGATTCCAGCGACGATCGCGATGAGAATGAGCCCAGCCGCCCACAGCGTGCTCTGAACGAACCGGAGAGTCTGTTGGGAGTCGGCCAGGTCGTACGCGATGTAGACCTCGAACGGACCGACTTCTGGCAGCAGCAGCTGCTGACCGACGACGATTCCCGGCGCGACCGTGCCATCCGCCATCGGCAGAGCGACAGACTGCCAGGACTGCCGGTCTGCGAAGGAGACCACTTGCAGGCGAAGCGCTGAACTGAGCACGTCACCGCTGAGGTCGTACGTGAAGCCGCGCACCCCGCTGCCGACAGGAATCTCATCAATCGGGAACACCGCGATATGCGTGGATGCTGCCGCGTTGGGAATCGTCTGCTGCACCTCTCCCCACGCCGCACGCAGAGCCGACGGACCATCGGACACATCGACGGAATCAAGGTCTCTCTGCGCCGCGGCGACCGCGCTGCGTGCATCCGCGAGCACGTCGTCTCGACGTGACTCGAAGAGGTTGTTCTGGATGACGAGCGCCATCGTCAGGCTTGTGACGAAGATCGCGAATGACGTCAGCAGCAGCGTGACGGAGATCGTGCGAAAGCGCAGCGAGCGTCGCCACAGGTTCGCAACCGTCTCTGGCCAGTCACGCCAGTCACGCCACAGCGCGACGTTCGTCGTCGACGTGATCGTCGCGATCAACTCGATCTCCTAGCCGACGCTCCCGGCCCGGTAGCCCACGCCACGAACCGTCATCACGATCTTCGGCGCGTCGGGGTCGAGCTCGACCTTCGCTCGCAGCCGCTGGACGTGCACATTCACCAGGCGAGTATCTGCCTTGTAGTGATAGCCCCAGACCTGCTCGAGCAGCATCTCGCGTGAGAACACCTGCTGAGGCTTGGATGCCAACGCGACGAGCAGCTGGAATTCCAACGGAGTCAGCGGGATCGCCATGGTGCCGCGGCGCACCTCATGCGCATCAACGTCGACGACGAGATCGCCGATGCGCAGCACCTCGTTGCTCGTCGTCGTCAGCGGGCGCAATCGCGTGCGGATCCGAGCGACGAGCTCCTTCGGGTTGAAGGGTTTGACCATGTAGTCATCGGCCCCCACTTCCAGCCCGCGCACCACATCGGCGGTGTCGCTGCGCGCGGTGAGCATGATTATCGGAATGCCGGATTCCGCGCGGATGCGCGTGCAGATCTCGATCCCGTCCATGCCGGGGAGCATGAGGTCGAGCAGCACAAGGTCAGGGCGCTGTGTGCGCCACTGCTCGACCGCTTTCGCGCCGTCTGCGCAGAACACCGGTTCAAAGCCCTCGGTGCGCAACACGATCCCGATCATCTCGGCGAGCGCGGTGTCATCGTCGACCACGAGGATCCGTGAGGTCATCTGGTCCCAGCCTCATCTTTCTACCCATGTACGCCGCCCTGCGGACGAGAACGGACGCAACTTTTCCCAGCGTACTTCATGACAACGTTTGGATCACGGTAGCGCCCTCTACGTTTCTCCGGAGGAGGCGGCGAGTATGACACGATGGTTCTGCACATCGGAGGGAGCGTCATGAGCGCACAGAACTGGACGCCAGCACCGAAACCGGGGCTCATTCCATTGCACCCGTTGACATTCGGCGCCCTGTTGGCAAAGCCCTTCGCGGCGCTGAGACACAACCCAAAGGTGCTGTTCGGCTTCGCAATCGTCGTGCAACTCATCGTCGCGGCGATTACCGTCACCGTGGTCGGTGCGGTCGTGTACGGCACGTTCCTGCGCTTGGAGTCACTCTCCCCCAGCAGCCCGGATTTCTACCCTGTGTTGTGGGGATCGATCGCGATCAACGCCATAGTGGCGATCGCCATGAGTCTGGTCAGCGTCGCATTCACCGCTGTCATGCAGGGCGTCGTCGCAGCGAACATCGGCTATGCCGCGCTCGGTGAGAAGCCGACGCTGGGCACCCTCTGGCGCCGGATGCGTCCAGCGCTCTGGCGCCTCATCGGTTGGAGCCTTTTGCAGGCGCTCGCCGCTCTCGTGCTCATCGCCATCGTCGGTGGCGTCATCGCCCTCGGAGTCATAGCGGGCGTCGGCGGCTCTGCAGAGGGCGTCGGCCTGACCGTTGTGATCGGGATTCTGCTCGTGCTGGGCATGATTCCTCTTGGTGTCTGGCTGAACACGAAGTTGCTGCTGGTGCCGTCTGTGCTCGTTCTGGAAGGCGCAAGCATCCGCGAGGCCCTTGTGCGCTCGTGGCGCCTGACTCGGGGCCGGTTTTGGAACACATTTGCGGTGATCTTGCTCGTCAGCCTGATCATGAACACTGCCGTGAGCCTGGTGAGCATTCCGCTCTCGCTCGTTGGTTCCCTGCTCGGCTCGATCATCGCCCCCACCGGGCCCAACGACGCCTCAGAAATAGGCGCATATCTGCTGACTGTGATCGCTCCTCAGCTGCTGGTCTACGTACTCCAGGCGGTTGCGATCGTGGTGCAGTGCGCCGCGGCCGCCTTCATCTATCTGGACTGTCGGATGCGATACGAGGGCCTGGACCACAGCCTCATCAGCTATCTGGAACGCCGAGACCGCGGGGCCACTGCAGAGCAGCTGGGCGACCCGTTCGCTGTCGATCCTGCCCGCGCCGTGAGCAGCGCGCCGCCCCAGCAACAGGCTCCCGCGTATGCGGCGGCACCGGTCGGCTGGGCGCAGTACCCGCAGCAGGGTTACCCGCCGCAGCCCTACGCTCAGCAGCCCTACCCGGCGCAGCCTTATCCATCCGCCCCGCCTTATCCGCAGCAGCAGACTCCGCCATATGGTGGCGCGACGCCTCCGCCACCGGCTTCGCCGGCACCTCCCGCACCTCCGGCATCTCCCGAGCCGACTGCACAGCCGATTCCGCCGTCCAGCGAGAGCCCGTGGGCTCCTCCCGGGTCAGGCAGTGCATGATTCGATTCGATGTCGATCCATTCGTTCCAGACGGCGAGGAAGCCCGCCGCTGGGCGGAGCAGGAGCTTCAGAATCCGCGCTACGCCGAAGCCAAACCGACGTGGTTCGACTACCTGGCTGAAGATGTGGCTGACTTCATCGCCAGTCTCTTCTCGACTGACACCGGCTCGCAGTTCGGCAATACTGCACTGATCATCGGCACAGTTGTGATTGTCGCGGCGCTCATCACCGTACTGATCCTCTGGGGCAAACCACGCATGTCGCGCCGCGTGAAGCGTCAAGGCATCGAACTACTCGGTGAACGTGATGATCGCACGGCTGCGCAGCTGCGCGCGGATGCTGAACGCAGCGCCCGAGGCGGAGATTGGGACGCGGCAACAGTGTTGCGCTTTCGCGCGCTCGCTCGCGGCCTGTTGGAACGCGACATCATCGACCCGGCCCCCGGAGCCACCGCCCAGGCAATCGCTCGCGAAGCCGCTCGTGTCTTCAATGCACACCATGTCGCGGTGACGGCGGCAGCCGGTGCCTTCGATGATGTCCGGTACCTCCGTCACCCCGCATCCGAAGAGAGTTATCTGGCGCTGGCCGCAACCGATGAGCTGCTCGCCTCGGAGCATCCGGCCGTCGTGCAGACAGAGTCTCCGCCTGAGGCGGTGCCGGCGTGAGTCTCACTGCGGAACGGGATGCCGCGGCACCCGTCGACCTTCCCGGCACAGCCGTTCGGCCCAAGGGCCGGCTGCGCTCTGCGCTCGGCTGGATCGCGATCGTCGTCGCCGTGATCCTGTTCACGTTCTTCATCGGCAGCATGAGCGTCACCAGCCCCGACTCGCGCGGAACCCTCGATCCGGACAGCGCCAAGGATTCCGGCGCGCTCGCCCTCTCGGAGATACTGCGGGATCAGGGAGTCGAGATCACAGTCGTCCGCACCCGCGCCGAGGCGATTGCCTCGAGCAGCGACGACACGACACTGGTAATGGCTGATCCCTTCAATCTCTCGGATGATGCGGTGAGACAGCTCATCGAGCCGGCGAACCGCACGGTCATCCTCTCCAGCTCATCACGCATGCTGCGCCTGCTCGACCTGGGCGAGAACGCGCCCACGATCGCCGACGACCTAGTCGCATCGTGCGATCTGCCCGAGCTCGCACACGTCGGCTCGGTGCGCCCGGAACGTTTCTTCACCCCTGCCGCGGGAGTGACTGGCTGTTACACGGATGCCGAACACAACGCGGGCCTACTCGTGGACGATCGTGACGGTACCCGCACCGTGCTGATCGAGGGCAGCGGCCTGTTCAGCAATGAGTATCTTGCCGAAAACGGCAATGCGGCCCTCGGGCTTGCCCTACTCGGCCAGACCGGCGACGTCGTCTGGTACGTACCCTCGCTCGACGACACCGACATCGAGGCCCAGGGCGCGGACACACTCGCCTCGCTCACGCCGGAATGGGTGACGCCAGCGATACTGCTTCTACTGCTGGCCGGCATCGTTGCCGCAATCTCCTACGGGCAGCGCTTCGGTCCACTAGTCGCTGAGACGCTGCCAGTGACCGTCAGAGCCTCCGAGACGATGCAGGGGCGCGCTCGCCTCACTGCGAAGGCCGCTGATTCCGCACATGCTGCCGAAGCGCTGCGCGACGGCTCGATGCGACGGCTGGCCGCGCGGCTCGGGCTCACCGCGCACTCCACGCCAGAAGAAGTGGCCGACGCGGCATCCGACCGTTTGCGCATCCCTCGTGGCTCACTCCACCAGCTGCTCGCAGGCGCCCTGCCTGCGAACGACGCTGATCTGATCGATACCGCTCGACGACTTGCCGAACTCGAAGCGGCGGTCGACACCGCCGTTCACGTGGAAAGGAACAACACACCGTGACCACCGCATCAATCACGTTCAATGAGGGCGAGCTGCGCCAGGCCATGCATCGCGTGCGCGCTGAGGTCGACAAGGCCGTGATCGGACAGGCCGGCACGGTCACCGGTCTCCTGGTGTGCCTGCTCTCGCGCGGACACGTCCTGCTGGAGGGTGTGCCTGGCGTCGCCAAGACCCTCGTCGTACGATCCTTTGCCCGTGCGCTCGGACTCGACACCAAGCGTGTGCAGTTCACCCCCGACCTGATGCCGGGTGATGTGACCGGATCGCTCGTGTATGACGCACGCACCGGCGAGTTCGAGTTCCGCCAGGGACCGGTGTTCACGAACATCTTGCTGGCGGATGAGATCAACCGCACACCTCCGAAGACTCAGGCGGCCCTTCTCGAGGCGATGGAAGAGCGTCAGGTCTCAGCCGACGGCATCAGTCGCGATCTGCCGGACCCGTTCCTGGTGGCGGCGACCCAGAACCCGATCGAACACGAGGGCACGTATTCCCTCCCCGAAGCACAGCTTGACCGGTTCTTGATGAAGCTCGTGGTGGGCATGCCCGAGCGTGACGCCGAGGTCAGTGTGTTGCGCCTGCACGCCAGTGGATTCTCACCCCGTGCGCTCACTGGCGTCGAGGCCACCGTGACCGCGGAGGAAATCCGCGCCGCGCAGGATGCCGCAGCTCGCGTCGAGGTGACAGACGAAGTACTCGGCTATGTGGTCGATCTGGCTCGTGCCACCCGCCAGTCGCCGTCTGTGCTGTTGGGAGCGAGTCCGCGTGCCTCGACAGGGCTGCTCGCCGCAGCGAAAGCCTGGGCGTGGCTGAACGGATCCACCGCCGTGACCCCTGATCACGTGCAGACGATGCTCGTTCCGGTGTGGCGTCATCGACTGCAGCTGCGCCCTGATGCAGAGATGGAAGGCGTCTCCGCGGATGCTGTTCTGGCCTCCGTGATCCAGCAGACGCGGGTGCCGATCTAAGGTGTTCATCTCGCCTCGCCTCGCCCTGGCCCTCGGGCTCGGGGTCATCCCTCTCGTCGCGTTCACCGCGGCGGGCATGCCTGTGTGGGCTGTGCTGGGTGGATGGGTGCTGCTGTGCGCCGCACTCCTCATCGTCGACGTCGCCACCTCGGCGAGCGCACGCACGGTCACGGTGACCAGACAGGTTCCCGGTCGAGCCAGGATGGGCGAAGCTGTCGAGGCGCAGATCTCCGTACACAATCACGGCACTCGAACCTTGAACGCACTCATCCGCGATGGGTGGCAACCGACAGCAGGGGCGAGCTCCCAGCGACTGCACGCCACGATTCCTCCGGGCGAGCGCCGACGGGTCACTGTGCCTCTCCTTCCGCGGCGCCGCGGTGAACTCGCCAGCGAGTTCGTCTTCATCCGCTCACGAGGGCCGCTCGGGCTGGGCGGACGTCAGGCCCGCCACCAGGTACGTGGGGCGGTCCGCGTGCTGCCCGCCTTCGCGTCGCGCAAGCACCTTCCCTCGCGCCTGGCCCGGTTGCGTGAGCTGGACGGCAACACCAGCATCCAGGTGCGCGGTCAGGGTACCGAGTTCGATTCGCTGCGCGAGTACGTGCGTGGCGACGACGTGCGTTCAATCGATTGGCGTGCGACCGCGCGCGCCGGAACGACCATGCTGCGCACGTGGCGCCCCGAGCGCGACCGCCAGGTCGTGATCCTGATCGATACCGGGCGCACAGCCGCCGCCCGCGTCGGTGATGGCACCCGGCTGGATGCCTCGCTGGAGGCATCCCTCCTCCTGGCGGCCCTCGCGACCCGCGCCGGTGACCATGTGCATCTGCTGATGTACGACCGCGCTGTGCGCGCACGCGTGACCGGCATCGACGGGGCCGGACTCCTGCCTGCGATGACGGACGCCATGGCCCCGGTGCACGCACGCTTGGTCGACACCGACTGGGGCGGTGCCTTCGCAGCGATCCGCACGCTGACGAACCGACCGTCGCTGGTCGTCGTGCTCACCGCGCAGGATGCCGCGGAATCTGCACGTGGCTTTCTCGGTGCGTTCCCGAATCCATCTCGTTCGACAACTGTGCTGGTCGGGTCGGTCACCGATGACGCGATCGGCGAGCTTGCGAAACAGCGAGATTCTCGCGAGGAGATCTATCTCGCTGCGGCCGCGGAGCGCACCCTGCGAGACGCCGAGAACGTTGCGGATGCCATCCGGCGTGCGGGTGGAGAGGCGATCACAGCGGATCCGGAGAGCCTGCCACCGAAGATCGCTGACCGATATCTCGACCTGAAAGCTGCGGGGCGTCTTTGAGCCTTTTCTGAATGATTCCTTTTTGTGAATGATTCAGAACAGTGACATAATGGGGATATGGACCCGATCGTCGCGCTGGAAGCACCGGAGCGCCTGCGCGCCGCCGGGCTTCGCGTGACGGTCCAGCGCGTGGCCGTGCTCAATGCCCTGATCGCTCGCCCGCACACCTCTGCCGATTCGGTGCACGTCGCGATGCGCGATACACACAGCGCTGTGGCTCTGCCCACCGTCCACGGCATCCTCGGAGATCTCACCGATGCGGGCATCGTGCGCAGGGTGAGCCTTCCCGATGCAGCGAGTGCCCTATACGAAGTGCAGCACGCAGATGACAACCATCACCACCTGCAATGCGTGCGCTGCGGGCGTGTGGAAGATGTCGCTTGCGCTCTCGGCGCCGCCCCGTGCCTGCACCCATCCCACGATCACGGGATGCGGATCATCGAAGCCTCTGTGACCTACCGAGCCATCTGTTCTGACTGCGAAAGGAAAAGTGAATGACCTCCCCATCCTTCACCACCACCCAGACCGGCACCCCGGTTGCCAGCGACGCCCATTCGCTGACTGCCGGTGCTGACGGCACCACCGCGCTGCACGACCGTTACCTGGTCGAGAAGCTCGCATCGTTCAACCGTGAGCGTGTGCCGGAGCGCAACCCGCACGCCAAGGGCGGCGGCGCCTTCGGCGAACTCGTCATCACCGAGGACGTCTCGCAGTACACCCGCGCGGCCGTCTTCCAGCCCGGCGCCAAGAGCGAGACGCTGATCCGATTCTCGACCGTCGCCGGTGAGCAGGGTTCCCCCGACACCTGGCGCGATGTCCGCGGCTTCTCGCTGCGTTTCTACACGACTGAGGGCAACCTCGACATCGTCGGCAACAACACCCCGACGTTCTTCCTGCGTGATGGCATCAAGTTCCCCGACTTCATCCACTCGCAGAAGCGCCTCACCGGCTCTGGGCTGCGCGACGCCGACATGCAGTGGGACTTCTGGACCCTCTCGCCCGAGTCTGCCCACCAGGTCACCTACCTCATGGGAGACCGTGGGCTGCCACGCTCATGGCGCCACATGAATGGCTACGGCTCGCACACCTACCAGTGGATTAACGCCGCGGGTGAGCGTTTCTGGGTGCAGTATCACTTCATGTCGAAGCAGGGCGTCGAGCCGATGTTCGCCGACGAGGCAGAGCGCCTCGCCGGTCAGGACGCCGACCACTACCGTCGCGACCTGTACGAGGCCATCGACCGCGAAGAGTTCCCGTCCTGGGATGTTTGCGTACAGGTCATGCCGTACGAAGAGGCCAAGGACTACCGCTTCAACCCGTTTGACCTCACGAAGACCTGGTCGAAGAAGGACTACCCCCGCATCAAGGTCGGCACGTTCACGCTGAACCGCAACCCGCAGAACTTCTTCGCCGAGATCGAGCAGGCCGCGTTCTCCCCCGGCAACCAGGTTCCTGGCACCGGCATCTCGCCCGACAAGATGCTGATGGCCCGGGTCTTCTCGTACCCCGACGCACAGCGCTACCGCATCGGCACCAATTACAACCAGCTGCCAGTGAACCAGCCGCATGCCGCCCAGGTGAGCAACTACATGCACGAGGGCAATATGCAGTACCACTTCAACACGGCGGAACACCGCGTCTACACGCCGAACTCGTATGGCGTGGCAGGCGGCCCCGTGGCTGACCCGGCACGTGGCGTCGAGGCGAGCTGGGAAGACGACGGCACTCTTCTGCGCAGCGCGGCGACTCTGCACTCCGAGGACGATGACTTCGGGCAGGCTCGCACGCTGTTCAACGACGTGTTCTCCGATGAGGAGCGCGCGCGCTTCATCGAGACGCTCGTCGGCCAGTACAACGGGCTCAGCGTCCCCGCCATCCAGGAGCGCTTCTTCTGGTACTGGGGCCAGGTCGACCAGGCGATCGCCAACGCGGTGCGCGAGTTGGCAGGGCTCCCGATCGGCGAAGCCGAGCCCGTGGGCACCGGCGCGTAGTCACTTGATTTCGGTGGGGTCGGATGCTTCGGCATCCGGCCCCTTCGTCGTATCTGCGCTCTGGCGAACCTGTGTGAACGCTGAGTAGGCGTCGGCGCGCCTCCCGCGTTGAATTCCCGCCAAGGTGGATGATGTGCCCTGATTCGGTCGTTTCTGACACGAACTGATGAAAGGGAATCCCATGAGTGAATCACTCGTCGAAGCAGCATCTCCCGTGCCTTCGCTCGGAGCTAAACTCACCTCCGAAGCGCTCGGCACATTCCTACTGGTATTTGGCGGTGTCGGCACCGCTCTGTTCGCTTCCAACCACTTCACCGATCCTGGTTCGGGCTCCGCCGTCTACGTCGCGGTCGCTCTTGCCTTCGGCCTCACAGTCGTGGTCGGCGTGTACGCCTTCGGTCCGATCTCTGGCGGGCATTTCAACCCTGCCGTCAGCTTGGGCCTCGCCGCTGCAGGACGTCTTCCTTGGCGTGACGTTCCGGGATATGTCATCGCGCAGATCGTGGGCGGAATCATCGCCAGCACACTCCTCGTACTGATCGGCCTGTTCGGTCCGGACGGCTGGCTCGCCGGCGCGCAGGATGCAGGCTTCGCCAGCAACGGCTGGGGCGAACACTCTCCCGGTGGCTTCGGAATGTGGTCGGCCATCATCATCGAGGTCATTCTGACCGCAGTCTTCCTCTTCGTCATCCTGGGGACGACGCACAAGCTGCGCCCCACTCCGTTCGCCGGTCTCGCGATCGGTCTCACCCTGACGCTCATCCACCTGATCAGCATCCCGGTCGACAACACCTCGGTGAACCCCGCCCGCTCCATCGCCGCGGCGATCTACGGTGGAGTCGGCCCGCTGTCCCAGCTGTGGGTCTTCCTGGTGTTCCCGATCGTCGGTGCCCTCATCGCCGGCTTCGCATACAAGGCGCTCCTCGACGGCACGAAGAATATCTGACGCCTCTGCGCATCTCGTCTCAGCGCATCCTCGTCTCAGCGCATCCTCACCGAGGCATCCGCCGACGCGACCTTGCGGGAAATAACCCGGCTCCGGTTCATCCCGGAGCCGGGTTTTTCTTCCGCCATCAGCGGGCGAATGGCTCGGGACGGACGGGACGGACGGCCGGGCGGGATGGCTCGCGACGGACGGACGGACGGACGGGAGGCTCGCGACGGATACTGCCGGATGCCGCGCCGGTCAGCCGGCGACGAGCTGCGGCGTACCCGCCTCGTACTCAAGAAGGTCACCGCGTTCGCCGCGCTGGTAGGCCCGGCGACCGACGAGAAGCATGTATGCGAGGAAGACACCGAGCGCAGCGGCGCCGATACCGATCTTGATCGGCCACGGCAGTGACCAGCCGGTGACGAAGCCTTCCACCAGCCCGGAGAGGAACAGCGCGAACACCAGTCCGATGGCGACGGTCGCAAGGGCACGCCCCTCCGCCGCCAGGGCGGTCGCACGGCTGCGGTGGCCAGGAGCCACCCACGCCCAGAAGACATGCAATCCGGCGGCCGCGGCGACGAAGATGCTCGTCATCTCCAGCATCCCGTGCGGGAGGATGTACAACACCATCACGTCGAGGCGATCGTGAGCTGCCATGACCGCACCGGAGACGCCGAGGCCGAACGCGTTCTGCGCGATCACGTAGACCGGCCAGATCCCGGTGACGCCGAACAGCACGCACTGCATGGCGATCCAGGCATTGTTCGTCCAGACCATTCCCGCGAAGACTGCCGCCGGGTTCTCGGTGTAGTACTCGGTGAAGCTCTCCTCGGCATACTGCTCGAGGAAGTCTGCCGGCCCGAGCGCGGCCACCAGAGCGGGGTCACCGGAGATCCATGCCGCGACGCCGACTGTGATCGCGATGAATGCGAGCGCGATGACGAGCGTGGTCCACCTCAGCCGGTACAGCGCCGCGGGCAACTGGTCGGTGAAGAAGCGGCCGATCTGGGTGAGGATGCTGTCGGATGTGCCCGTCAGACGCAGTCGCGCCTTCGCGAGAATCAACGAAAGGTATGCGCCCTGCGGAGAATCGCCCACCGAAGTCTTCAGCTCAGCGAGATCCGCCGATGCTGCACGGTAGCGCACGATGAGTTCGTCAACCCCCGCGCCGTCCAGCCGCTGGCGGCTGAGTTCGTCGAGTCGTTCCCACTCGGCACGGCGAGCATCGCTCAAAGCATCAGCATCCACCTGATTTACTGTACTCATGTCTACGCCGATCGACACCGCGGACGAAGTCCTCTCCGGCGAAGCCGTCGCCATCGATGTCCAGCCGCTCGGGTTCTTCATGCGTGCCCTCGGCGCCCTGATCGACATGGTCGTCAGCTGGGCGCTGTTTCTGTTGTTCCTGTGGCTGCGCACGTGGCTGCTTGCCACCGGCATCGTCACTAGCTCGATCGACGGCATCGTGAATGTCCTGGCGCTGGTGGTGTGTTTCGTCGTCGTGCCGATCGTGATCGAGCTGGCACTGCGTGGCCGCAGCCTCGGAAAACTCGCCGTCGGCGGACGCATCGTCCGATTGGACGGCGGCGCGACCGGATTCCGCCACGCGTTCATCCGTGCACTGATCGGCGTGCTCGAGACTTATATGACGTTCGGCGCCATCGCACTGCTCTCCGGCGCGTTCACTGCGCGCTCGCAGCGACTGGGAGACCTCGTGGCCGGAACCTACAGCCAGCGGGTGCGTACCCCGAAGCTGGTCCCGCTCATCGCTGTGATGCCGCCTGCCCTCGCCAGCTGGGCACAGATCGCTGACGTCGCACGGATGCCGGACCGGCTCGCCCGACGCATCACCCAGTTTCTGCAGCACGCCGAGCGGATGTCGCCGTCCGCTCGTGCGCGGATCGCGTACGAGCTCGTTACCGAGACGGCCGAGTATGTCTCACCGCAGCCCGCAGCCCACCCTGAGCAGCTCCTCATCGCCATCACGGTGCTACGACGCGAGCGCGAGCGCCGTGCGCTGGCCATCGCCGACGCGCGAGCGGAGAAGCTCTCCGGTCGCCACGTCGGCGTCTGAGCCTGCATCAGCCGCTTCAGAAGCGGATCGCGTCGATCACCTTCACCCGGAGGGCAACCATCGCGGGAATGAATCCGGCGATCGCACCGACGATGACGGATGCCACAAGCCCCGTGACCGCCGCACGCATCGGGAACGGCGGAACATCCTGCATTCCAGGGAACATCGCCGGAACCACCCAGTCAGAGCGGAGCACGGCGACGACGATCGCGATGCCGATGATGCCTGCCACGGTCGTTGCCACCAGGCTCTCCAGCAACACGGATACGAACACGCGACCAGAGGTGGCACCGAACGCCCGTCTGACACCGATCTCCCGCACTCGCTGCCGCATGGCAACGAGTTGGATGTTGATCAGACTCAACGCACCGAGCGCGAGGATGAGAACGGCGATACCTCCAGTGATCAGCTCGAAGGTGCGCATGGAATCTTCCATGCCCGGCTGCGACGCCCAGTCAGTACGGCTCACCGAGATCGTCTGACCTGCCGGAAGCCCCGCGCGCAGATCCATCGCGAGCACAGGGCCGATCTCGGCCGCCTGCGCTTCTGTGACCCACACCTCGTGGCGTGGGTAGGCGCCCTCCGGCAACTGGTCGACGCGAGCAGCATACGCGTCGTAGAGCACGTCGATGCGCAGCTCCGTGTCCCACTCGCCCTGCTTCGGAACCACACCCACCACCTGATAGGTGCCACCGGCGTCCCCGAGGAGCGTGATGGTCGGATGCTGGCTGACCGGCACCCGACCGATGCGATCCCACAGCGGCTCGGTGATCACCACCGGCGGCGCAAGCGATTCCTCGTCGCCGGCACGGAACCAACGTCCCTCGACCAGCTGTTCACGATGCATCTCGGTATAGAGCGGATCGAGGAGCCTGCCGTAGACGTCTACAACGCCGTCTGGCAGCTGAGTGCTGAACATCAAGCCATCGGCTATCCGAGCAGTATGCGTGAATCCGAAGCGTTCGCTCACCCCCGCGAAACGCTCATCGAAGGCGTCAGAGTCGACGACGCTGCCATCCTCACTCATGATGCTGACCGCGATGGTGGCCGCGCGCCCGCCGAAGCGATCGGACTGCTCGACTTGGTATTGCCGCTGGTACTCCGAGAACGCGACGACCGCGGTCAGCGCGGCAACCGACACCGCGATGCCGATCAGGCTGAGCAATACGCGTAGCTTGTGCACGCGGATCTCTGACCACGCATCGGCAAGGGAACCGAAGAAGCCGCTCATGCGATGACCTCCGGCGTCTCGCTCAGTGCTGCTGCGACTGAGACGGGCGCGCTGCCCGCAGCGTCTACGCCTGGCACTGCTGCGGCAAGAGTGGACGCTTCAAAGGCGCGACTGAGGTCGACCGGTGAGAGCTGCCCCGCTTCCAACCGGTAGTGCCGTCGTGCGCGCGCAGCGACGTGCAGATCGTGCGTGATCGTCACGAGCGCGGCATCCGTCTCGGTGGCGACCTCGTCCAGGAGCGCCATGACGGATGCACCGGTGTCGATGTCCAGTGCTCCGGTCGGCTCGTCCGCGAGGATCAGCACCGGCTTGCGCACGAGCGCCCTGGCAATCGCGACGCGCTGCTGCTCACCGCCGGACAGGCGGTCAGCAAGCTGGTCGATGCGGTGTCCGAGGCCCACGCGCTCCAGCATGTCCGCGGCGAGTTCACGACGTTTCCAGAACATCCGTCCCTTCGCATGGCTCAATGGCATCATGACGTTGTCGATCGCGGTGCGTCCGGCCAGCAGGTTGAACTGCTGGAAGACGAAGCCGACGTTCGCGCCACGCAGCCGATCGAGCTTGCTGCTGCGCATTTTCCGCACCGGCACACCCTCGAATGACACCGAACCCTCGGTGGGCGCATCGAGCATGCCGAGGATGTTCAGCAGCGTGGACTTGCCTGAACCCGAGCGCCCGACGATCGAGACGTGATCACCGGCATCCACTTCCAGACTGATTCCGCGGAGGATCTCCAGTCGCGAATCATCGGCGAGGAGGACACTCTTGGCGATGTTGTCCAGCGCGACCAGCGTCACCAGCTCATCCCGCTGTCACACTGCTCGACGCCGGGCTCGATTTCATAGCAGAATTCCTCGACTGGGGCGACGAAACCGGGCACGAACTGGCGCACCATCTCGCCCTCTTCGAGTCCGTCCACGACCTCGACGATTGCGCCGTCGTTGACGCCAAGCGACACTGTGCGCTCCTCCGGCTCGCCGCCGTCACCCGCGTCGATCCAGACAACGCCGGTGCCAGAGCCACCCTGCACTGCGGTCACCGGGACAACGACTGCGTCATCCACCTGTCCCAAAGCAAGATCCATCTGCGCAGGAAGACCGGCAAACACCGTCTGGTCGGCAGGGAGAGCGCACTGCACGGTCGCGGCACCATCGGCCGTGACCTGTACCTGCACACCTGTACAGACGAAGGGAGCGGGACCTCCGGTGATCGTCACGGTCGCCTCAGCGGGGGTGTTCACGAGTCGGTACAACTGGACGGGCTCGACGGCGGCGACTAGGTGATACCGCGCCGGGGTCAGAGTGACGACATCGACACCGACCGAAACCTGCTGGCCCTTGATAGCAGCGATCTCAGAGAGATCTCCTGCCTCGGGCGCCACGATGTCGATGTTGCGCACTGGATCGTCCTGCTTCACAGTGAACAGCACCTGTCCAGCAGCGACCGCGCCATTGCCGACGTGAACCGTGGTCACAGTGCCGTTGATCTCGCTGCGCACAGGGTAGGCCTCGTCGCGTGCGACATTGCCGCTCAATGACAGCTCATTGATTACCGAGGCTCGTTCCACGGGGATCAATGGGTCAGTGATGCCCGCTTCTGGGCTCACCATCGCCTCGCTGGTCTCAGGGAAGAATGCGAGCTTGACCAGGCCGACAGCGCACGCGCCGAATACGATTACGAGCAGGATCGGGAAAATCCATCGACGCCAGACGATCACGGGAGCCTCTCCGGAAGCGCCACCATGGTGCGTCCGGAATCATCATAGCCATAATTGCTTTCCAAGCAAGCAATTTATTAGCGTGGATACACCGAATTCATGCGCGCAGGGCCTCATGTCGAACGACGATCCAGCCTGCCGGAACCGAGAGCCGCTCAGCATGTTGCGCACACAGATCGTGCGCGTGTGGATGGTCAGAGCCTCCGAGTGGCCCGAGGGCAGCCATCTGATCGCCGTAGTCGTAGGTCAGCGTAGCCACCGCTTCACGGGCGCAGGTGACCTTCGAGCAGAGTCGGGCGTTCATCTCTGTCAGCGTAGAGGGTAGGCAGCATCACGCCCGGATGCCGCGCGGGACGCCATAGACTTTCACCATGCCCCGTCACCGTTCTGAGCCCGGTGCCGCAGCTCCTCGCCGCGGTGCTCGACACGGACGACACGGGCGCCTTGGCCGCAGCGAGGTACTGCGCCCGCCCCTGCCACCTCTGGACGGCCGGATCGATCGATTCGATCTGACCATCGGAAATGCTGTCGAATTTCTGCGCGGTACCTGGCCGGAATTGCAGGAAGTGCGCTTCGAGATCGGCGGACTTCCACTCCACGCCGACGAGGCAGGCATCCCTCGCTGGCGCATCGATCGGGAAGAGCGCCGGATCGTGCTGTTTCGAATCCCGATCGAGCGATTGCTCCCCCCAGGACACGACGACGACGTGCACCGTCGCATCGCGATCGAAAGCGCGGTATTCCGCGCCGCCGCTGAGTACGTCGGCAAAGAGCCGTGGGAGTTTGGCCCGGATCAGGGATAGACGATGATGGCGTCCTGCGCGGATGCCGCGGGCCACAGCGGCCAGCCTGCCAGCTGATTGACGTCGGACAGCACGACTGCCGCGTGCAGATCCGCTCCATTCATCGTCAGCGCGTAGGTCGTGTCTGCCAGGACATCGACCACGACCGAGCCGCCAGCCGGAACCGTGACCTCATCCCCTGCGGCGCCATTGGTGGGAGCCAGTGTGACGGTTGCATCCGTTTCGCCCGAGTTCACCAGGTGCAGCCGAGGGTTCGGACCCGCGGGCACTGCGGCGAGCACGTCTCCATCGATCTCCGGCGCAGAAGTCATCCAGGCGAAGTCGGTGCCGGCTCCTGCACCGCTGCTTTGCCAGACGGCGCCGAGGATCGGCGCCTCCGCCTCTGCGGTGACGCTGTAGATGCCCGCGCGTAGACCTTCGAGGTTCACTTCGGCGGGTGTGGCTGCGTCCAATGGCACCGAGAGCGTCTGCACTTCACTGTCCGCCGAGCGCACCGTAACGGTGGCCGTGGTGGCCTGGTCAGTCGCCATCAGACGCAGCAGTGCGACCGGAGAGTCGGACTCGCCCGTAACGACCTGAACACCAGCGAACGTGAGGTCTGTGCGCGGCACGCCCGCGGTGTCTTGCACATCAATTCCGGACGGGTCGAGCGTGCGGATGAGCGAAGACTGCAGCACTGCCCGCAGCGGGGCTCCTGCTGCCGTGACACGCACCACCGGTTGCTGCAGCCCCGCGGCAATCGATGCCATCGGTACCGCAAGCTGCGTGCCCGCTGGCACCAACGTTTCGGTCGAAGTCTGCTCCGTGCCGAACACCGTCAAAGTCGCCGTCGCCGTGACATCGCCCGGATTCGACAGGATGATGAGATCGCTCGTGCCGGTTTCAACCGTTCCGCCCAACAGCCACGACTCCGTGCTCGGTTCACGGCAGGTGCTGGCAGCCAGCCCGGAGAGATCGGATGTGGCCAGGAAGATCGACTCGGATGCTGCGATCAGTGATGCTCCGTTCTGCTCGGCACTTCCGACGAAGCGCTTCGGCCCGGTAGCGGCATCCAGCAGATCGGATGCCGCGATCTCGGAGTCCGTACGCGGTCCGTTGCTGTCGACGGTGAGCAGGGGATCTCCGGCAGACGACATCTGCTGTGCGTTCTGCACGTCGCGGCCGATCGCGCGGAATGCTCCGCCGCAGACGAGAGTGGTGTCACCGGCGGCGGGTCGCACCGACACCTGAGCGGGTTTGTTCTCAACACCGGGCCATTCGAGTGCGACGGCAGCGGTGACACCAGCCACGCACAGGGCAGCGACAACCGCCCCGACAGCCAGTCGGGCACCCGTCGCGACAACACGGATCGCACGCTTCTGAGTCATCGCTCCTCCTCCGCTTGGTCGGACACTTGGTCGGGCTCTTGGTCGGACACCTGGTCAGTCACCGGGTCGGACACCTGGTCGGACGCCGGGTCCGACACCTGGTCGGTAGCCGTCTCGGCTGGTTCCTCGTCGGAAACCACAGGCTCCAGATCCTCGCCCTCATGCTCCTCGTCGAAGGAATCATCCGCGCGCTTTGGGAGCACCAGTGGCTCGTCCTGCGAACGCCCGACGATCCGCGACTGCGCGCGGGCAGCACGGCGCGATGCCCGCGTCGGGATCGACAGCAGCAGGGCGCCGAAGAAGATGAGGAGCTGAAGTGTCGTGACCGCGCGCAAGGTGCGGGCCTCGGCGCTCGTGAGGCCAGGACGATCGGCCGCGGCAGCGTCCAAGCGCCACAGCACGCCCTTGTCCGTCTCCCCCACCTTCACGAAGCCGGCCCGCTGGTCGAGGGCCGTCACAGAGGCGACGCGGAAAGCGCGTGCGGCATCCGATTCTTCGCCGGCGACCTGGTCGAGCAGCACGAAACGTATGCCATGCTCAGCAAGTTCTCCCGGGGCGTCGAAGGTGCGCGTGGAGAGCAGGTCGACGGCAAGCGCGCTGATGTCGATGCCCTGCGGCTCCGTCGCCGTGCTCAGCATCGTCGTCTGCGCTCCGACCGTGCCGCTCGCGCCCCACACCACTTCTGAGGCCAGGCCGCCGCTGTTCTGTGGCGTGAGCACGAGAGTTGCGATCTCGCGATCCCCCCGCGCCTCAGCGGCGACGTATGCCGGCAGCGTGCTTGTCGGCCCGTTGGTCAGCACGGTGCGATCGGCGTGCAGCGCTGTCAGCGCCGGCACTGCGCAGAGAGCAAGACACAGCCCAGCGACGGTGACGGCCGCTACACGTAGTCGGGGAAGGGTGATGGCCGTGTCCAGGGTGACGAGGGCTGCACCGACCACGCCGGCCCAGGCGAGACTCAATCCGGTTCCCGGCCAGATCGGCACCGGCATGCCCTGCGAGAAGGAGACCGTTATGCCGACAGCCAGGAATGCCGTCGCAAGCCCGGTGAGTGCGACGACGAGCAGCATGATGCCTGCAGCCCAGCGCGGTGCGATTGCCGCGGCGAGCGCCAACAGCGCGATCGGGGCGATGAGGATCGGCGCCCAGACCGCAATGCTGGGGTCAACGAGCTGCATCCAGCCGGCGAGATCTTCAGTCGGGAATCCGGTGGCCAGCAGCATCCGCCCTGCGCTGTCAGCGGAGGCCTGAGGGCCCGCCCATGCGACTCCTGGGTCAGCGAAAATCGCCCACACACTTCCGTACTGCAACTGCCATACGACGATGGGCAGGAAGAGCACGACACTCGGCGCGAGCATCCACAGCAGCCGCACCGCGCCGTGGAACCAGCCACGAGCGAGTACGAGGACGATCGCGATTAGCCAGAGCAACCCCAGACCCGGCGCGAGCACAGGGGCACAGGCGAGAACCGCGGCGAGAATTATGGATGCTGCACCGGCCGCGCCCCAAGACCGATGAGCGACGACCGCAGCGTGGAAGAGCCACGGCAGGATCAGATGCAGGAGGACCGCGGCAGGACGCCCCTGGACGAGAGCGGTGAGGAACGTCGGCGCCAGAGCCCATGCGACGCCACCGAAGATGCGCATTCCGCTGCGATCGGTGATTCGGGTCGCTGCGAACCATCCACCGAGCACAGCAAGCGGGAGCGCTAGCAGCCAGAGCAGCACCATGGCGAAGGACGGTGCGCCTCCCCACAGGGTTCCCACCACGGCGATCAGGCTGGCGAACGGGTCAGCCGGTCCGGTGACCTCGACACCGACGCCACGAAGACCCCACGTGGCGTCTTGCCAGAGCCCGGCGACTGTATCCCGCATTGGCAGCAGCGCTCCGCCGCCGATTGCGGGCCAGGCCAGGAGGGTCGTGAACGATGCAATGCTCACGACGAGCGCGCCCAGCACTGCCCAGGCGCCACCGCCGGAGAAGAAGTTCAGCTCGCTGACCGCTCCCCCCTCGCTGCCGTTTCCATCATCGAGGCGGCGATGTAGTTGAGCGCGAGTTATCCGCAGCGGTGCGATGCTCGACCAGGTGGCCGTGCGGAACGAGCGGATGCGCCGGCGTGACCGCGCCACGGCACCAAAGCGCACCATGGCAGTCAGCGCGGCGCCCCACTCAGGGAACACCGATGCAGGGTGTTTTCCGACCAGATGCACGATCGTTCGCCAGAGCGCGAGTGGCAGCAGCGTCAACCAGTGCAGCGGCACGGTCACCGCCGGTGCGTACGCGAGGCGGCGATGCAGCTGTGCGAGTCGGGTGACGAATGCGCGCTGCGCGGCATTCTGTGGAAGAGCGGCGGGTCCGTCAGGGTGCACGGAGATTCGCGCATTCGCGGCGAGGACGACGCGCCCGCCGCCCAATCTCGCACGCACACCGAGGTCAAGTCCTTCATCGGCACCGGCAAGAGCAACGTCGGGGCGCAGACGGTCGCGCACCTCGCTGCGGATGAGCACACCGCGGATGTCGGATCCCAGGGCATCATCTGGGCCGTCGTGCTGCCCCTGGTCAAGCTCACCCGCGGCGAGCTCGACCGAGCGGCCGAGCGTGGTCATGGTCACGCCGAGCGAAACGAGTTCCCGGTCATAGTCGGCATTCACCAGCTTCGGCGCGGCAATCGCCGCCGAGGGAGAGCGTTCCAGAGCGCCGGCGAGCTGAGCGAGCGCCTGCGGGTGTGGAGCGGTGTCGTGCGCGAGCAGCCAGACGGCAGAGCCTTCTGCAACGCGTGGCCTGGCCAATTCAACAGCCTCAGCGAACGATGTGCTGCTGCGGGCCTCAATGATGCCCTCGACCAGGCGACCGACTGCTGCGCTCTCTCGAGCAGACGCCCCATCGCCGCAGACGACGAGGGTGACAGCGTCGGCGGGGCGGGTCTGCAGACTCAGCGCGTCAAGCGTTCGCAGCAGCTGCGCGCGTGACGAAGAACCGGGGCGCGCGACGATGATGGCATGAACTCGGGTTGGCATAGCCTGGTCAGCCTATGCGCTGGGTTCACGGGTAGCAGTCACCTCGTCCGGCGTGCCTGCGAAGCTATGAAGAATCAGCCGGCTTGGCGCTTGAGCTTGCGACGCTCGCGCTCGCTGAGACCGCCCCAAATACCGAAGCGCTCATCGTTGTTCAGCGCGTATTCAAGGCATTCGCCACGCACATCGCACGAGGAGCAGATTCGCTTCGCGTCTCGGGTCGAGCCGCCCTTTTCGGGGAAGAACGCCTCGGGGTCCGTCTGGGAACACAGTGCGTCGGTTTGCCAAGACAGCGCGCTGTCATCATCAGGCTCAACACGCCTGACCCCGGGAACCCCGAGATTGACCGGATCAACAAACCAGTTCTCGGGAACGTCGGAACGGTAACCCGTCATATCGTTCTCCTTGCCCTTACAGATGCCCCCCACCGGGCTGTGCGTTACTAATTACACCCGTGTCATTCGCTCCGGTCAAGTCGCGGATAGTAAACCCTCAAGAGTTCGTTGAAGGTTTACGGCGTGTCTGCGGCGTGTCGCCCAAAACCCGCAGTACGCCGTCACTCTCCGGGCTGAGCGACGAACGCCTCACCTGTACCGCGGAGGGTGAGCACCGTCTCTTCTGCGGTGGCGAAGACCGCCGTACCGACGGGGATCGACACCTCGTCGCCTGCGCCGGACACCGACACCGCTCCCCCGGTCGCGAGCACCATGGCCGGTCCTGACACGTCGACGGCGACGGGGCTACCGGAAAGAGTCACGCGTCGCAGCACGAAATCGGCGACGTCAGCCGGGTACACGGTGACCGCCTCGGATGCCGAGGGCCGCAGCACCGGCACTTCACCTGGGGTGGTGTCTAGCACGGACAACAGCTCAGCGACGTCGATGTGCTTCGGCGTGAGGCCGCCACGCAACACATTGTCGCTGGCAGCCATGATCTCTACCCCAAGGCCTGAGATATAGGCGTGCAGCAGTCCAGCGCGCAAGAAGAGGCCTTCACCCCGGCCCAGCACGATGAAGTTCATCAGAAGTGCGACGACGACTCCAGGGTCGCCTGAGTAACGCTGCGCAATCGCTCGCCCGGCGGTCAGCTCCGCTGCAAACTCATCTGAAGATGCCTCGCCCAGCGCAGCGATGATCTCATCGACTTCAGTTTGCGCAGTGCCAGACAACAGCCAGCCCACCGCATCGCGCAGCAGATCGGCGTCATCTACACCATCACCGCCGCTGAGTTTCTCGCGCAGCGCCGTGACGCCGGCCGACGAGCCCAGTGCATCAAGCAATCGCAGGGTCGCGGCAACGGGCCGTAAACCGCTCAGTGCCTCGAAGCGGTCGCTGAGCGCGACGATGAGTTCTGGCTTGTGGTTCTCGTCTCGGTAGCTGCGTGCGGGGTCGTCCGCAGCGAGCCCTGCCTCACGCGCCCAGCCGTCGCGCGCTTGGGCAATGGTCGGGTGCACCTGGATCGACAGCGGATCTGCTGCCGCGAGCAGCTTCAGCAGATAGGGCAGAGTCCCGCCCGTCACGGCATCCAGCGTCGTCCCGCCGACAACATCGGCGGGGTCGCCGGGGTGGTCACCGAACCACACTTCGGCCTCCGGAATCCCAGTGGGATGGCGTCCCTCCAGTTCGGCAATGAGCGAGGGGGATCCCCAGGCATAGTCACGCGGCACATTCGACAGACTCAACAGCATGACTCCAGGGTATCCATCCCGCCGTGCCGCAGCGATCTGTGGGCCGGTCGCGGTAGCCTGAATCCGATGGCGCAGTACACGAAGCATCCCGTGGCAGCCCCGCCCACCGCGCCGGAGCGCGAGTCGACGGGGCATCTGTTGTTGCGCGGCTACGCGATCATCGTGTTTATCGTCGCCTTCGCACACACCGCGATCTACAACCTCGTCGGCCAGTACGGTGCCGGCATCGTGATGATCCTTCTCACGCTCGCCGCTCTCGCGATCGGCGTTCCGATGATCGCGAAGGCGCGGCCGTACCCGTTCCCATGGCGGCGACTCCCCTGGTCTGCGCTCGGATATGTGTGTTTCGCTCTGCTCTCCGTCGCCTGGTCGCAGTGGCGAGGTGCCACGATCATCACCTGGCTCCTTCTCGCGGCCGTGACGGTGAACGCGCTGCTGATTGCCCACGCGTTCAGCTGGCATGAGATCGTGCGTGCGCTCGCTTCTGCGTTCAAGTGGATCCTCGGCCTATCCCTTGCGCTCGAGCTGTGGGTGTCGCTTGTGCTGCGCGCTCCACTGCTGCCGAACTTCGTCACGTTGCCAGAGGGCAAGATCGATTCGCACTTGTACTGGGTGCGCGACAACCTCCTCGACGGCGGGCGCATTCAGGGACTGGTCGGAAACTCCAATGTGTTGGCGATCATCTGCCTGTTCGCGATCGTCACGTTCGGCGTTCAGTGGGCCCTTCACGCGCGTTGGCGCACGACGCTCGCACTCTGGATGCTGCTCGCCGCCTTCCTGATGTTGCGCGCTTCCTCTGCAACCACCTACGTGTGTGCGATCGCTGCGGCCGTCGTGCTCGCGGTGGCATTGCTCATCCGTCGCACTCGCACGCCTGGTGCACGCACTCGTATCTACGTCACCTGTGTTGCCAGTGTCGCGGTCGTGGTCGCCGCGCTGATCGTGTTCCACAAACCACTTTTCGAAGCGCTCGGTCGCAGCGCAGATCTCACGGGCCGCACCGATGTCATCTGGACGAAGGTTCTCGAGCGGGCGGCCACGCACCCCGTGTTCGGCAATGGTTTCTCCAGCCCATGGATCCCCACCGATCCGTCATTTGACGGATGGATCACCGACCACGGCATCACTGTCTTCCACGCGCACAACATGTGGCTTGACGTGCTCATGCAGCTCGGAGTCGTCGGTGTGCTGCTGATGGCAGCCGCGTACTTCGGCCTGCTGTGGCGCGCCTGGTTCTTCGCCGCCGATCGACCGCGCTGGGATCTTCGTGCGAACCGGCCCTACTCCCCGCTGACGCTGCTGCCACTGTTGTTCACCGTCATCCTGCTTGTGCAGGGGCTTGCCGAGTCGACCCCCATCATGCTTTGGGGTTGGCTGATGCTGGTGCTGTTCTCGTTCAAGATCAAGTCGGTGCCGCTTGTGGGAGTGGGCCTCAACGAGATGTCCCACGTCACGGAGCGCGGCCAGACGGCGCGGCGCATCCCGTGATGTCACCCCAGGTTCGACTCAGCCGATTGCTCGGCTCCGTCGAGATGGCACGTGCGTACACGATCGCAGCCCTGACCGCGACGTTCGGTTCGTTCACGATCGAGCGGATGACGTCGACGGCGACGTTCGCGACGATCATCCTGTTGCTGGGTGTGCTGGGAGCAGCGATCCTGTTCGTGCGACGCGAGGAGCTCTCCCTGCTTCGCGTTGCCCCTTCATCGCTGCTCGCGTTTCTCGCGCTGGCTCTGCTCAGCGTGTTCTGGACGACAGATCGCTCTGACACCGTCATCGGCTGGTTGTGGTTGTTCGGTTTCGCGTTCATCGCGATCACGATCGGCCACATCCGCGACACTCTGCAGACCGTGCGCGCAATCGGTGACACGCTGCGGGCGCTGCTGGCGCTATCGCTCGGGGTCGAGGTCCTCTCCGGCCTCCTGATCGACGTTCCGATCGCGTTTCTCGACATCGAGGGCAATCTCGCGATGGGCGGGCCGATCCAGGGAATCTTCGGCACCCGCAACATGCTCGGTTTCGTGGCGGTCATCGCTCTCATCACATTCTTCATCGAATGGCGCACGCAGTCCCTCGCTGCCCCCATCGCTGTCCCATCGATCGCACTGGGAGCGTTCCTCGCACTCCTTTCCGCATCGCCTACTGTTCTCGTGCTCGCCGTCGTCGTAGGCGTGGCCACGGGTGCGCTGACGATTGTGCGCCATACACCGCCAGGGCGACGCACTATCGTCCAATGGATGCTGGGCGCGCTGGTCGCAGCAGCGCTCATCGTCGCTTTTGCGTTCCGGCATCCGATCATCGCTTGGATGGGCGCAGGTTCTGATTTCTCCGCCCGCGCCGACCTGTGGAATCAGATCCTTGATTTCGTTGCCGTCAAGCCATTCCAGGGCTGGGGCTGGTTCGGCCCGTGGCAGCGCGGAGAATACCCGTTCACCTACATCAACTATCTGTTGGACGATCGCCACCAGACAGCACTCAACGCGTTCTTCGACGTATTGCTGCAGCTGGGGATCGCCGGCCTGCTGTTGTTCCTGCTTCTGGGCAGCGCGGCGCTGATCAGGTCGTGGCTGGTCGCCAGCGTGCGGCGTTCGGTCGTGTATGCGTGGACACCGCTCGTGCTCGTCACGCTCGCTGTTGACTCGATGTTCGAGAGTTTCACCATCTTCGGCGCCGGATGGTTCATGCTCGTGCTGTGCGCGCTCCGCGCTGGCCAGTCGCGCTCCTGGCGCGAGAACATCGATGCGGCGAACACCGGGGTCATCCCGACCCTGCGGCCCCAGAATTAGGCCCTGTCGAGGGCGGGAGACTTAGTCGAGCGAACGCAGTTTCTCAGCCCAGGCCAGGGCATCGCGGACGCCATCATCGATGGAACGCTCCGCCTTCCACTCGAGCACTGACGCTGCCCGGTCAACGATCGCGTAGGCGCCGGCCTGATCGCCTGGACGGCGCTCAACCTCCACGACAGGCAGCGGTTCCTTGGTGACACGCTCGAATGCCGCCACGAGCTCACGCACGGTGACGCCGTCGCCGGTACCGATGTTGAGCAACAGGTAGGGATCGGATGCTGTGGTGATCGTGTCGAAACGCTGGACTGCTGCGACGTGGGCAAGGGCAAGATCCCAGACGTGGATGTAGTCGCGCAGCCCTGAGCCATCGCGAGTGGCCCAGTCGGTGCCGGTGATCGTGAACGGAACGCCAGCTGCACGCGACTGAATGATCTTTCCTAGTGCGTGGGATGGCGTCGGGTTCTGCAGACCGGTGCGAAGGCGCGGGTCTGCGCCGATCGGGTTGAAGTAGCGCAGGGCAATGGCGCGCAGGCCGCCGGCCTGTGCGGTGTCGGAGAGAATGCTCTCGACCATCGACTTCGTGGTCGCATACGGACTCGATGGCGCAAGCGGCGCGCTTTCATCGACCCCTTCGCCGCCGTCTGCGGAGTAGACGGCGGCAGAGGAACTGAACACGACACGGCCGATGCCGACCTTGCGGAGGTTCTGCAGCAGGATGACGGTCTTTCCGACATTCGTGTCGTAATAACCCAGCGGGTCTGCGACCGACTCCGGCACGACGACACGCGCTGCACAGTGCACGACAACGTCGATGTCAGGATGGTCTGTCACGATGCGCTCGAGGAGTTCGGCATCCGCTATGTCGCCGACATAAAGGTTTCGGCCCTTGCCGAAGTCTTCTCGGCCCGTGGATAGGTCATCGAGAATCACCGTCTCGATGCCCGCTTCCAGGCATGCTGTCGCGACAGTTGAACCGATGTATCCGGCGCCGCCGGTGATCAGAGCTTTCATCGCGCTAATCGTAGCCTGCGCACCGTTCCGCCTGGTGGTGGCGCGCTCTCCAGGGATCTTCAAGAGCAGAAGGTAGGCTACTCGGTGCCCGCTGATTCCAGCATGCGCCCACTCGGGCGGGGCGAAGCAATCTCGGAGATCTTCACGTGGCCCACGTCTTGCAGAACGTAGTATTCCCGCTCGATCGCGACCCAGATCTGCTGCCGCTATACGCCGACCCCGAGACATGGTCTGTCATCGGCGAGGAACCCGTCCGCGTCTCCAACCGCGCGCATCTCGGTAACATCCTCGGTCGGCACCGCGCGCGCATCGTCTCGGGTCGCCGCGTCTCGCTCGGCACATATTTCAACGCTTTCCCTGCCTCGTACTGGCAGCACTGGACCAGCGTGCGACAGGTGCGGCTCACGGTCCGCACCGCCGGCCCCGCGACGGTTCTCGTGTACCGCTCGAATGGCTCCGGCGTGCGCCAACGTGTCGATACCCGCGAGGTGATGGGCGACGCCACCACGCACTTCGATCTCGACCTCACTCAGTACAGTGACGGTGGCTGGCTCTGGTTCGACATCGTCGCCGACGAGAAGAGCGCGGTGCTCGAGGGCGCCGAATGGACCACAGAGCAGGAGCCGACGCGCACGGGCAAGGCGTCACTGGGAATCACGACGTACAACAAGCCCGACTACTGCGTAGAGACGCTTCAAGCATTGGCCGCATCTCCCGATGCACTGGAGTTCGTAGATCGCATCTTCCTCGTCGACCAGGGCACACAGCTTGTCTCCGAGCAGGACGGCTTCGACGACGTCGCAGGTTCGCTCGGCGAAATGCTTCAGGTCATCCGTCAGCCGAACCTCGGTGGTTCAGGCGGGTTCGCCCGCGCCATGCACGAGACGCTGCAGCGCCCGGAGAGCGACTTCGTTCAGTTGCTCGACGACGATGTGCGAATTGAGCCGGAGTCGCTGCGACGCTCGATCGTGTTCGGCCAATACGCGACGAACCCGATCCTCGTGGGCGGACACATGTTCGACCTGCTCGACCGGCCCAAGCTGCATGGCTGGGCCGAGGTGGTCGACGAGGGCCCCTTCATGTGGCGCAACCTCTACCAGGAGAAGATGCCGCACGACTTCGGCACCGCGAACCTTCGACAGTCGAAGTTGCTGCACATGCGCATGGACGCCGATTACAACGGCTGGTGGATGTGTCTGATCCCGCTCGACGCCATCCGCAAGGTCGGACTGTCGCTGCCGGCATTCATCAAATGGGATGACGCAGAATTTTGCTTGCGCGCAGGAGAAGCGGGCTTCCCCACAGTGTCAATGCCTGGCGTCGCGCTCTGGCACGTGTCCTGGGTCAACAAAGACGACTCGATCGACTGGCAGGCGTACTTCCACGCGCGCAACCGCATCGTCGCAGGCCTCCTGCACTCGAACGTCCCACACGGCGGCCGACTCCTCAAACACAGCCGCCGTGTCGACCTCAAGCACCTCATGATGATGCAGTACTACCCGGTGGCGCTACGCGCGCAGGCGCTGCGTGATGTACTTTCGGGGCCGGCACATATGCGCGAGAACCTCGCGACAGCCATGCCCGCGGCGCGTGCACTCTCCGCTACGTATCCCGAAACGACCGTGCACCGCGACCCATCGACGGTGCTGCACTCTCGGCGCGGACGCCAGGTCTACAAGCAGTACTCGAAGAACGACTTCGACAGTCCGACCGGTGTGAAGCTGCGCATTTTCACCCTCACGACACTCGTGGCGCACTGGCTGCACAAACCGAACTCCGCGAACATAGCCCAGCCCGAGGTCGAGTTCGGCAAGGAAGACGCGCACTGGTGGCGTGTGCCTGCCTTCGACAGCGCACTGGTCAGCGCCGCGGATGGCTCTGGCAAGAACATCTACACCAGGGACCGTAAGAAATATCGCCGGATGCTGCGTGACACGCTGCGCCTGCACTCAGAGCTGAAGCGCCGCTGGCCCGAGCTCCAGAAGCAGTATCGTCAGGCGTTGCCTGAACTCGTGTCGAACAAATCTTGGCAGCAGATCTTCGAGGAGAAGGCATGACCGCGGCTCCCGCTGCATTCACCCCCGCGTCGGCGACAATAGTCATCGTCACGTACAACCGCTCACATCTGCTCACGGGCCTGCTGGAGAGCATCACCGTGATGGATCCGAAGCCTGGCCACGTCGTCATCATCGACAATGCGTCAGCGGATGACACGACCGAGGTCGTGGAGTCGTTCCGCGACCGCGTTGGCACCGAGATCGTCTACCGCAAGCTAGAGACGAACACCGGCGGCTCCGGCGGCTTCAGTGAAGGCATGCGTACCGCGTACGAGCTCGGCTCGGAGTGGATCTGGATGATGGACGATGACGTCGAGGTCTTCCCCGACGGCCTCGCGAAGATGGGGTCCTGGGCGCCGCGCTTCAAGAGCATCCAGGGCCGCCGCGTGGACTTCGACGGTAGCGAGTTCTATTGGCAGTATCGGATCGCCGACCGCATGGGCATCCCGATCCCGTTCGCTCCTGCTGGATTCGATGACTCCGGCTTTAAGGAGATGAACAGCGGATGCTTCGAAGGCATGTTCATCCACCGTTCGATCGTCGAGCAGATCGGACTGCCCGATCCGCGCTTCTTCATCTACTGGGATGACCAGATGTACGGGTGGCTTGCCTCAAGGCTGACGACCGCCGTGATCGTGAACGAGTTCGTGCTGCGCCGCACCCGTGAGATCAAGCAGTGGGACATGGGCGTGCGGCATATGAACGCCTCCAGCAACGCATACCGGTACTACATCATGCGCAACCGCGCCTTCATCAAGCACTATTACCGTGTG
This sequence comes from Microbacterium sp. Y355, assembly GCF_059445345.1. Classification (NCBI taxonomy): domain Bacteria; kingdom Bacillati; phylum Actinomycetota; class Actinomycetes; order Micrococcales; family Microbacteriaceae; genus Microbacterium; species Microbacterium sp. Y355. The sequence continues at coordinate 1,100,292 of NZ_JCAIUD010000001.1, forward strand.
CACGAGAACTACAACCCGGTACTCTTCGGCCTGGGCACGACAGCGACCTTCTTTAAGGAGCTGATCCGCCTCTTCTTCGTCGAACGCACGGTTCGCGGCACGAGCAACCTGTTCCGCGGCGTCCGCGATGGCGGCAAGATCGGTCGCGACCGCACCTGGCAGCCCATGCCCGCATTGGAGAACTGATGAGCCAAGAGCACCAGCCCGAAGCAGTGTGGGTGTTCCCCGAAGAGAAGAAGAGCAACAAGGGGGGCATCTGGCTGATCGTCATCCTCTCGGTCCTCGCCCTCGCGATTGTCGGCGTGCTCCTGTTCTACCTGTTGCCTCCTGCTGGCGGTCCTGAGCCGACGCCAAGCCCCACGACGTCGGAGAGCGCGACGCCGACCCCCACACCGACGGCGACACCCACTCCTGCGCTCACGCCGACACCCACTCCGACGGCAGTGCCGACCCCCACTCCGACACCGGAGCCAGAACCCACCGAGGAGCCGGTTCCGACCGAGCCCCCGGTGCCGGATCCCGACATCGAGACGTTCACTGCTGGAATGCAGCCGCGACTCGATGACGCATCGACCGGACTCAGCATCATCGCCGAGGGTGGCGAGGACCCGGCGCAGGTCGTAGGCAACCTGCAGCAGGACGCGAATCGATTCTCCGACAGCCCGGCCCCGAGCGCCATCGCTGGCGCATGGACTGACGCAGTCGCACTGTACGCCGATCGCCTCGCCGACCTGACCGTCGCGTACGAGAACGGCGCTGACCCCGCCCCCGCTTTGGATGCCGCGACCGCAGCACTGCAAAACCTTCGCGCCGTAGTCGGGCTCTAGCTCCCCTGCCTTCCTCTGGTCGCGAGTGGGCACTCGCAGCCAGGGATCAGCGGGCGGCGGAGTCGGCGTTGTAGCGGTCGAGGACCTCGTTGATACCGGCATCCAGCACGAGGGCGCCCTTGTCGAGATACAGGCCGCGCGTGCAGAAGCGTCGCAGGTCGCGCTCGTTGTGGCTGACGAAGAACAGCGTTCGCCCCTCGGCGAGCAGTTCGTCGATGCGCTTGTAGCACTTGTCTCGGAAGCCTTTATCGCCGACCGCAAGCACCTCATCGACGAGCAGGATCGGCTCATCCAGCTGCGATACGACTGAGAAGGCAAGACGCACCTTCATGCCGTTGGAGAGGTGCTTGTACGGCGTCTCTTGGAATTCTTCGAGCTCTGCGAAGGCGATCATCCCGTCGTAGCGGCGGGAGATCTCGCCACGCGACATCCCGTGCAGGCCGGCGGTGAGGCGAACGTTCTCGCGCACAGTGAGGTCACCGACGAATCCGCCGGTGAGCTCGATCAGCGGCGCGACGCCGCCATTGACGGTCACCGAGCCCTCGTCCGCGAGAAGGACACCCGCGACGAGCCGCAGCAACGTCGACTTGCCCTGTCCGTTGCGACCGACGACACCGATCGACTCACCAGGTTGCACAGTGAAAGAGACATTGCGCAGCGCCCAGAACTGCCCCGGACGGCTGCGTCGTGACGCGCCGGCGAAGAGGTCCTTGAAGCTCCGCCGTCCACGCCGGTTGCGGCGGAAATTCACGCCCAGTCCCTGGACTTCAATCGCGGCCGCCATCACAGCTCCTTCAGCACTGGGCGCTCAAGTGTGCGGAACACCCATGAACCGAGAACGAAGATCGCGAGGGTCATCACGACGCTGATCAGAACCGTGTTCAAGTGCCACAGATCAGGGAAGAACGCCATCCGGTAAAGCGTGAAGATACCCGCCAGCGGGTTGAATGATCCGATCGTCTCGAACGGACCGGGGAGGTTCGAGACACTGTAGATGATGGGGGTCGCATAAAAAAGTGCCCGAAGGATCAGCCCAGTCGTGCGCTCCAGATCCGTGTAGAGCGCGCACAGCGGGGCGACCAGCATCCCGAGCCCGACGAGCAGAACAACCTGCAACACCATGGCTACCGGGAACCACAGGATCCCCCAGCCAATGTGAACGACTTTGTCCGGGTTCGTCTCGACCAAAGAATTGATGATCACGAACAGTGCAAGAACGGGGAGCGAGAACAGAAACTCCATGCCTTTGCTCAGCACGATGCGGTTTACCCAGATCGTGCGCGGGATGTTCGTCGAGCGGACCAGGCGCGAGTCTCTCTTGAATGCCTTGGTGAAATCCAGCACTGAAGAGTTGAACCATACCCAGGGCAGCAAGGCGGTGATGAGGAAGATGATGTACGGGTCTTCGCCGACATCACGTTTGAACACCTGCGTGAAGACGAACCAGTAGATCACACTCATCACCAGTGGGTCCAGCACAGACCAGAGGTAGCCGAGGAAGCTCGTCGAGTACCGGACCTTCAGGTCGCGGGCAGAAAGCAACCACAGTGAATGCAGGTATCGCCGGGGCGTACCCGGCGCCCCGACAGCAGCGTGACTCACGTTCCGAGCTTAGGCGAGGGTGTTGTTCCACATGGTCAGCGCCGAGCCGATCGCCATATGCATGTCGAGGTATTGGTAAGTGCCAAGGCGACCACCGAAATGGACACCGCTCTCACCCTTCTGCAGTTCGCGGTATGCCAGCAAGCCCTCGCGGTCGGCGGGCGTGTTCACCGGGTAATACGGTTCGTCAGTCTTCTCCGCGAAGCGGGAGAACTCGCGCATGATGACGGTCTTATCCGTCGGGTAGACGTCCTTGCGCTCCGGGTGGAAGTGCTTGAACTCGTGAATACGGGTGTACGGGATGCCTGCATCCGGGTAGTTCATCACCGGAGTGCCCTGGAAGTCGCCGATATTCAGCACTTCCTGCTCGAAGTCGAGGGTGCGCCAGCTGAGCTCACCCTCCGCGTAGTCGAAGTAGCGATCCACCGGGCCGGTATAGATGATCGGAAGCTGCCCCACGAGCGCCTTGCGGTTCAACGGCTGCGACTCGTCAAAGAAGTCCACGCCGAGCTTCACCTCGATGTTCGGGTGATCTGCCATCCGCTCCAACCACGCGGTGTAACCGTCGGTGGGCAGACCTTCCCAGGTGTCGTTGAAGTAGCGGTTGTCGTAGTTGTACCGCACCGGGAGGCGGCTGATGATGTCACCTGAGAGCTTGTGCGGGTCGGTCTGCCACTGCTTGGCCGTGTAGTCCCGGTAGAACGCTTCGAACAGGGGGCGCCCGACCAGGGCGATGCCCTTCTCTTCGAAGTTCTGCGCCGACTTGACGTCGAACTCGCCTGCTTGCTCCTTGATGAGCGCACGCGCTTCGTCTGGCGTGTACGCGGCCTGGAAGAACTGGTTGATCGTGCCGAGGTTCACCGGCAGCGGATACACAACATTCTTGTGGTTCGTGTACACACGGTGCACGTAGTTCGTGAACGTCGTGAACCGGTTCACGTACTCCCACACCGTCTCATTGGAGGTGTGGAAGAGGTGCGCACCGTAGCGGTGCACCTCAATGCCCGTCTCCGGCTCTGCTTCGCTGTACGCGTTGCCACCAATGTGCGAGCGGCGTTCGATGACGGTGACCTTCCGGCCAGCATCAGCAGCGCGCTCAGCGATGGTGAGGCCGAAGAAACCAGAGCCGACGATGAGAAGATCCATGGTCTCCATCGTATCGGTGAGCGTCCAACGCGAAGAATCTCAGGCGAGGAATCTAGACTGACACTGCCATGACTCTGCAGATCTTCGTACCCTTCTGGGGCGACCCCGACCTCCTTTTCGAGACGATCGACTCGGTGCTCGCTCAGCGCAACCCCGACTGGGAGATGACGATCATCGACGATTGCTATCCCGATGAGTCAGTACCAGAGCGGATGGCCGCGTACACCGACGCGCGCATCAGCTACGTGCGAAACCCAAAGAACCTCGGCATCACCGAGAACTATCGAGAGGCGATTCGCCGCGCGAGCAGCGAGTACATCACGATTCTCGGCTGCGACGATCTCCTGCATCCGCACTATGTCGATGTGATCACCGACGCGATCAATCGGCATCCGTCCGTCGATGTCGTCCAGCCAGGCGTGAAAGTGATCAACGAGCACGGCGCCACGATCAGGCCACTCACCGACCGAATCAAGCGGAGTGTGCTCACCCCGCGCGGGGGCGAGACGATCCTCAGCGGCGAAGTGATGGCGACCAGCCTGCTGCGTGGCGATTGGCTGTACTGGCCTTCCCTGACCTTCCGCACCGAAACGCTGCGCCGCATCGACTTCCGCGATGGCCTACCGATCATCCAGGATCTTGCCCTTTTGGTCGATATCGCGCTGGACGGCGGTTCCCTCGTCTACACACCACCGGTGGCGTTCTCCTACCGGCGACACGGCTCCAGCGCATCCCAGAAGACGCTGTTGGACGGGCGTCGCTTCCAGGACGAACGGTCGTACTACGCGACCGCTCGCTCGCTCGCCGCAGCAAAAGGTTGGCCACGCACGGCGCGAGTTGCCAGGATCCGACTGATGGGGCGCCTGCACGCGATCACCGAGGTACCGAGTGTCCTCCGGCACGGCAACCGCGCTGGACTAAAGTCGACTCTGGCTCATATCTTCGCGCCCTAACACAAAGCAGCGCTGAAACAAACCGGCGCTGAAACACGCTGTCGGCATCCGAAGCGAGATCGCTCGACTGGAGAGGTTTACCCCATGACCGAACACGTACTCATCACGGGCGGCGCCGGATTCATCGGCTCTCACCTGGCGCACCGGTTCGCACGGGATGGGCACCAGGTCACCGTGCTGGACTCGCTGTCCCCGCAGATTCACGGCCAGACGCCCGCCACCACTTCTCCCCTGCTGCGTTCACTCGACGGTGTCGCACGTGTGATCGAGGGCACCGTCACCTCCACCGACGATCTGCGTGGGGCGTTGCAGGGCGCCACCATCGTCATCCACCTCGCGGCGGAGACGGGGACGGGACAGTCGATGTACGAGATCGACCGCTATGTGAACGCCAACGTCGGCGGCACTGCCAAGCTTCTCGACCTCCTCGCAAACGAGGAACACTCCGTCGGCCGCATCGTCATCGCATCCTCCCGATCGATCTACGGCGAAGGCGCATATCGCACCGAAGACGGTCGCGTCGTCTACCCCGATCACCGCTCAGACGCAGACATGGCTGCCGGTGACTTCGACGTGCATCACCCGGGCGAAGGACCGCTCGAGCTCATCCCGACGGATGAATCGGCCGCTCTTCACCCCTCCTCGGTGTATGGCATTACCAAACAGATGCAGGAGTCGATGGTGCTGACAGTCGCACCCACGATCGGCATCGAGGCGACCTCAGTTCGGTACCAGAACGTGTACGGGCCAGGGCAGTCGCTGAAGAATCCGTACACCGGCATCCTTTCGATCTTCTCGACTCTCATCCGCCAAGGCAAAGAGATCAACATCTTCGAAGACGGCGAGGAAAGCCGTGACTTCGTCTACATCGACGACATCGTCGAGGCGACATTCCTTGCAGCCACCCTCCCGGCAGCCGCGGGCGAAGTGTTCAACGTCGGCTCCGGCGTCGGCACGACGGTGAATGAGGTGGTGGCGGCGCTGTTCGCGTCCCTTGGCCGCGAAGTTCCGACGCGCATCTCCGGAAACTACCGGCTCGGTGACATTCGTCACAACATCGCCGATACGTCCCGGCTGACCGATCTGCTCGGCTTCACCCCCGCCGTTTCGTTCCGCGATGGGGTCGCTAAGTTCGCCGAGTGGGTTCTGACCGAACCTGTCGAAGAGGATTCGTACCAGCGTTCCCTCGATGAGATGGCCCAGCGGAATCTTCTGAAGTGAGCCGTCCGCTACACGAATCGCGCGAGTTTCCGTACCGTTCGAACAGCCTCAACCTGTTCCGGTTGATTCTGGCGTTTCTCGTGCTCGTCGCGCATGCATTTTTCACCGCCGGCTACGACTGGTCGCCAGGATTCAACGGCGAGAACCTCGGCGGATGGGCGGTCATCGGGTTCTTCGTGATCAGCGGCTTCCTGATCACACGCTCTCGACTGGGTACAGATGCCGGAACCTTCCTCGTTCACCGCATCGCCCGAATCATGCCGGCGTTCCTCGTCTGTCTGGCGATCACGGCCCTCATCTTCGCCCCGATCGCACAACTCGCCACTCACGGGACGCTCTCTGGATATCTGACGACGGGGCCCACTCCGCTGGAGTACATCTGGGGCAACCTTTTCCTGCACATCGACCAGTACGCGATCGGCAATTCGCTGAGCGACGTCCCCTATCCGAATGCCTGGAACGGCTCGCTGTGGACTCTGTACTTCGAGTTCATCTGTTACCTGATCGTCTGGGTGTTCGGCGCGCTGGCCGTCTTCCGCCGCTCGGTTTTGCTGGTCGCCTCACTGTGGGCGGGATCCGTCGTCGTGCGCATCCTCACGGCCAATGGCGTCTCCGGTGGCCTGGACGGCGACTTCGATCTGCTCGCACGGCTACTGCCGTACTTCCTCGCCGGATCGCTCATCTACCTGGTCGTGCAGCGCTGGGGCTTCGTTCCGCTGATCGGCCTTGTATCGATACCGGTGGCGGCGATCCTGATGGTGTTCGTACCGACTGCCGGCGGCCCGCTCGCGGCGCCGTTCCTCTGCTACGCGCTGCTGTATCTGTCGACCATCGTGCCGCAGCCGCAGTGGATCGCGCGCAACGACGTCTCCTACGGCTTCTACATCTACGCGTGGCCCATGCAGCAGCTGGTGCTGATCTTCGGCGGCGCCCAGTTCGGAATCGTCGTGTACATCCTCATCACGACGATCGTCACCGCGCTCCTCGCAACGGCCAGCTGGTTCTTCGTCGAGCGTCCCGTGATGCGGCTCGCCCGCGGCAAGACGGCCGTCCGGGCGACTGCTGCGGCCTCGTAGAGACGGATCAGGTACGCGAGCGACGTCGCGCGCGCCGCCGCGCCTCGCGCCACAGCCGCAGCAACAATACCCGCGACTGCAGCGCCTGACGCAGCCCGCGCGGGCGCTCACTAGACGCATTCGCCTCGTGCAGGCGTCGGCGCACTGTGGGCTGCTCTACGTGTACGAGCTCGCCGCACGCGTTCGCGAGCGTCGCGAGCCACAGGTCGTGTGATTCGGTCAGGTATTCGGGGAACGGTGTGGCGACCGAAAGGAACTCCCGACGGATCGCCATGGCGCATCCGAAATACGGCGCATCGCCGATCAGGATCTTCCACTGGTTCCGGCCCCGACGCGGACCGTCCGCAGCACGCAGCAGCCAGTCCCGTCCGGTCAGCGGCGAACGCAGCGGCGCACCATCGCCGAGCAGTACGAGGTTGGACGCCGCGACAGCCCGCTCTGCCGTGGCCGCCACCAGCAGAGCCCGCCGACCATGCACCCAGACGTCGTCCTGATCGGAGAGCATGACGACGTCACCCGTGGCGCGCTGCAGCGCCTCCTCGAAGGTGCGGACGTAACCGTGGTTGGTCTCGCGGGCGTGCACGCGGACACGGGGATCACTGATGGCCAACAGCAACGCGACAGTGCCGTCTGACGACGCGTCATCAACGATGACCACTTCGTCCTGAGGCTCCAGCTCGACGAGGATCGAATCGAGCTGCTCGCGAAGGTACGCCTCGCCGTTGTAGGTCGCCATGCACACGCTGACTCGCACGTCGGTCATGCGCTCTCCTCCCTGGCATCAACGGGATGCACCGGGTGCTCGCGCAATGCTCTTCGCAGCACCGTCAGCAGGTATCCGGCGACGCACAGCTCGGAGATCGCGACCGCCCAGGCGACGGCCGGCACCGAGCCGAGCACCGCGAACAGGATGATCAGCGGGGCTCCGACGATGGCGCCGATCATCGTCGACACGGCGAGAGCGCGCACGCGCCCCAGGCTCACCAGGCACGCATAGCCGACCACTGCAGCGATCGCGATGCCGACGAACGCGACGCCCAGCGGCAGCGAGACCGACAGCGGCACGGGGTTCTCGCCGACCGAGAGCAGCGTCGACACCCAGGGGCTGAGGAACGCGATCAGCGCGCCGCCGATGATCCCGATGCCCATGGCCGCGACGGTCGCGATACGCATCCGCCGGGGACGCCCGCCATCGTTCGCCGGCACCCAGCTCTGGAAGAACTGCTGGATGGGCAGCAGCGCGATCGATGCATACCGGAAAAGCTGATTGGCCAGCGCAAACATCGGCTGCAACGGCAGCAGGAATATCCACACGGCGATCATCGGAAGTGTGACGTAGAGACTGGTCACCAGTGTTGCCGAGACGGCATGCCGCTGCGTCGCCAGCAGCGTTCTCAGCGGTGTGCGATCTTCGAAGTCGTCGTCCTGCGGCGAGCGTCGCACGACGAGCGCGGAGATGCTGACCGCTGCCAGGTAGCCGAGGCCCTGGAAGACCAGGTACACCCAGAGCTCGCGGGTGATCCAGACACTGACCAACCCGAGCACACCGCCGATGACAGTGGGCACCGTATCGAAGAGCAGAAGCCGCTTCGGGCGTCCCTCGCCCGTGAAGTACCAGTTCGCACCCAGATACGGCAGTAGATAGACGGCGGCGCCAAGGATCGAGATGAGCACTTCACCGCCGGTGAGGAAGATCAACAGCAGCGCGAGGAGCGGGAAGACGCACGCGTAGAGCGCGGCGCGGGCCTGCAGCGACCGACGGAAGAACGCAGGTCGACGATCTTCCTGAATACCCGCGACAGTCGCCGCGCCCACCGCTCCCCAGCCGAACGCGACGAGGATGCCGCCGAACTGGGCGACGGTCTGGATGAACGCCAGCGTGCCCCACGTAGCTTTGCCGACGGCATCCGTCAGCAGTGGGATCGCGACGATGCCGAGCAGCGTCACGATGATCACCGAGACGGTGAATCCGCTCAGGCGGCCCGCCACGCTGCGGATGCCGGCGACGCTCATGCTTGCTCCTCCTCGAGCACCGGAGCATCGAATACCGGGGCGTTCCACGTGATGGTCGCGGCGATGGGCGCAAGTGCCTCCGGCATCCGCCCCATCCGACCGCGGACAGCTGCGTTGATCGCCGCGCGGTACAGGCGCCACAGTGCACGTCTCGGGCGGGCCACCCAGAGCGCGTTCACGAAGTGGATGCCGTCGAGGAGGGTATCTTTCAGGATCTGACCCGGGGCTGCGGTGAGATACATCCGGTTCAGGATGATGCGGTTGCGCACTCGATAGAAGTAACGGAACGGCGTGCTCAACGTGGTCTCCGGCGGGATTCCAGGCAGCCGCACCTGGCGCCCGAAGAGCTCCCGGCGATACTGCGTGCCGAGCGCATGCCCGAGCCGGATGCCGCTCGCGGCAAGAACCGCGAAGCCTGCTCGCCGCAGCCGCAGCTCGTACTCGGTGTCGACCAGGTCGATGAAGAAGTCAGCTCGCAACTCACCAACGGCGTCGATGACGGAGACCGGAATCAGCATCCCCGATTGAATGACATTGGCCGCAGGGCTGTATACGGGAGCCGCATCCCCTCGCGCCTGACGAACCGCGGCAAAGTACTCGGGCACGACGACGCCCACCCGGACGCCGTCCGCCCTGGCGGCCTCAGCCGCGTCGACGAGAGCGTCGACGAAGCCGCTCGGGACGAGGGAGTCCTGATCGAAGGTCACAATCTGTTCAGCACCGTGCTCACGCGCAGTGCGGATGCCATCGTTGAGGGCCGCGGCGATTCCGATATTCTCCGGCTCGCGGACAACGGTAATGCCCAGCGCGGCCAGCCGATCGAAGACCTCGTCAGCGGCAGCACCTGTCCCATCGTCGACGACGACGACGCCCTCGACCTGATCGATTACGGAGGCAACCGCACGCTCCGCAGATTCGCCGGGACGATAGGTTGAGAAGACCGCCCACACGGGCTGGAGATTCGGTTTCATCGCCCACCTAGACTAGCCTCATTCGCTGATGCGAACCTCAGACAAGGAAGGCGCTCGATGACTACCGAACGCCCCCACGGCACCATCGTGCTGGCCGCGTACTCCCCCGATCCCGAACTGTTCCGTGTGCAATTACTCTCGCTGCAGAACCAGAGCGTGCGGGACTGGGACTGCATCATCTCCGTCGACGGTGATCGTGCACCAGTGGCGGCGCTGGTCACCGAGATCGTCGGCGACGATTCCCGCTTCCGGGTGATCGGCGATGACTCCCGCCGCGGTTTCTATCTCAACTTCGAGCACGGTCTGCAGGCTGTCTCCGCGGATGCCGCATGGATTGCTCTTGCTGACCAGGATGACCGCTGGGACGAAGACAAACTGGCGACGCTGCTGCCTCATCTCACCGACGTCTCCCTCGTCTCCGGACAGGCGCGGCTTGTCCAGCATCCGTCCGGCGAGGTGACCGGAGTGACCGATCGCCGAGACCGAGGCGCAGTGCTCACTGTGCTGTCGAATCAGTTCACCGGCTCCCTGTGCGTCTTCGACCGCGAGATCCTCGGTGATGCGCTGCCGTTCCCTCGAGTGTCGACGCGCGTGGCGACACATGATCACTGGCTCGCCGTCGTCGCTGGCACTCATCGCGGCACCCGCGTCGTCGATGATGTCGTACAGGACTATGTGCAGCATGCCGCGAACGTTTTCGGGGATCCGAGCCGATTGGAGAAGGCAGGTATCGCTTCCTCCGTGCGGAACATTCTCGGCCTCGCCGAGCGCTACGAAGGGTCACGCTCCCCTCGCGCGCTGGCGAGGATGACGTTCTGGACCTACGTCGGTTGGCGTCAGATCATGGTCGACACCCTCCGCGCCCGTCGTGGCACCGCCGCCGGCGAGATGGACACACTGTTCGGCAGCGGACGACGCTGGAGTGCACTGAACGGCCTCCTGCGGGCATCAGAGCGCTCTGGCGACGTACCCCGACGCTTCGTGACTGAGTATCGCGCAAGCTGGCTCGCCGGCGCTGTCAGCGGAGGTCGACGCGCCGCTACCCGTGCGGTCGCTCAGTCCGAGGGCTGAGCGTCTTCCGATAGGCCTTCCAACCGTTGCAGCCGCAGGTGCAGTGCTTCGGTCTCGGCACGAAGCAGAGCGGATTCCTCTGCCAGCCGGCGGATCTCATCCTCGGCGCTGCTGAGTTCCCACGACAGGTGAAACGTCACGCCGAGAAGTAACAGGAGGGCTGCGGCAAACAGAAGATTCGATGGCAGCTGCACTCCGAGCAGCTGGGTGAGACCTTCCCACATTCCGGGGAAGATACCCACGACCAACACGACCAGCGCGATCACCAGCCACAGCACGGCATACTTCTCGCGGAGGCGGCGCGTCAGCAGCATCCACAGCACGACTGCGATGATGACGACGGCGAGCACGATGCCGGCGACGATGATCATGTGGCGCTCACCTTCGGCTCAGAGTGATGGCCGGGATTACGCATCACGGCGAGTAGCAGCGCGAAAGCCGACCGGAAGAGGTAAACGGCGGCACCGATCGGATGCTGGCTGGGCGTGCCGTGCACGCGAGGGCGCATAGCCACCGGCACCTGCGCAACAGTGAGTCCGGAGTGGACGGCAGCCACCAGGGAGTCCACCGTATCGCCGAGATACTCGGCCGGGTAGTAGCTCACGTACTGTTCGATGGCCCGGCGGTTCGCGGCGCGGAACCCGCTGGTGACGTCGGTGAGGCGTGTCTTGGCGATCCGCGAGACGGCGCGCGCAAGGACGAGCATCGCCCACCAGCGTGGTCCGCGCACCGTGTACTCCCCCACCTCGGCGAAACGCGCGCCGATCGAGATGTCGGCGCCTTCGAGACCCGCGAGAACACGCGAGATGTCGGCGGGGTCGTGTTGCCCGTCTGCGTCGACCTGAATTGCGCGACGATATCCCTGACGGGCGGCGTAGGTGTACCCGGCGCGCATCGCACCGCCGACTCCGAGGTTGAACGGTAGCGAGAGCACGACAGCTCCTGCTGCGCGCGCGACATGCGCGGTGTCATCCGTGGAGCCGTCATCGATCACGACGACGTCGAATTCTGCTGAGGCCGCACGAATCTCCCGAATTGTGGTGCCGACGTTGCGGCTCTCGTTCCACGCCGGGACGAGAACGAGGACGCGATCGTGCTCTTGCGTCATCCGCTCGTTCTCCTCTGTTCGTTCAACCTCGCCCACAGGCGATCACCTCGTACAGTCTGGCATCGCCTTCGCTGTCGACCAGTCGCACGGCAGGTGAGTCCCCGAGATCTTGCACACCTGGGAGCGGGTTCAGGTCTTTTCTATGCACCTCGTCGCTGCCGAAGTCGAGCACAAAATCGACATCGAGAGCGTCGAGCGCATCGCACACCTCGGGCATCGATGCCGCATCCGCGAGATGCTCGTTGACGAGTTCGAGTTCCTCCGAGATATCCATCAGCGCATGCGGCATAAGCACCTGTCGATCCGACAGTGCATAGGCGAGACCGGCACCGGTAAAGGGGCTGCCGGCGATCACTGCGTCTTCTGGAACGATGTCGTCCACCCGCTCCAACAAAGCCAGCTCATCAGCGGTGAGCAGATATGAGCCGCTGTCATAGCCATACACGTCGCTCGCCCATTCCTGCGCCTTGGGTGTCACTTGCAGGTGGAAGGCGACGAACACGAGCAGCGCCGCCACGATCGCCGCGGTGAGCTGCAGCGCACCGGAGACGCGTCGGCGACGGAGCACAGTGCCCACGGCATCCGCCGTTCGCGAGATCCCGAGGGCAGCGAGCGGGACGAGCGCCAGAGCGAACAGCGCGGCGAGTCTCGGCCAGTTGTTGTACCAACTGCCGGTGAGGGCGTCACGGAGGTTTCCCCAGGGGAACGCGAGCGCCGCGACGAACAGCAGTGCACCGACAAACCACAGGGACGCCACGACGATCAACTCGGCGCTGCGCTCACGCACCACCCAGTACAGGCCAACCAGAATCGAGATACCGACGAGCCAGGCGCCAGCGGGATAGAACAGCGTCACCGACAGAACCCGCCATAGCGCCTCGCCGAGCCCCGATTCGGTAGGCCACTGCCGCGTCGCCAACGGGGGGCGTAGCGCGCGTAGAAGTGCGATACCTAGGACTGCGTAGCCGATCGCCCCGATGATGATCCAGACGCGGCGGCTGGAGCGAGTCGAGGCGAGCCAGAGACGCACGGCGAACGCGATCACCATGGGTGCGCTCAGCGCGAGCCAGCCGACAAAGCCACCGGGATGCGCCAGCGCGACACCCGGCAACGAGCCGATGATGATGAAGCCCCACCAGCCTGGGGCAAGCTGCCGCGCTGATCGTCCAAGACCGAGAAGCCCCGCCGTCGCCGCGAGCGTCACCGGCAGCGCCACGAGTGCGAGCTGGTACGGGTACAGCACGCCGAAATCCATCGGCAGCAGAGGGAAGGCGGGCACGGCGGCCGCGACGATCCCCGTTCCGACCATCACCGAGGGCGACGATCCGAGCAGGGTCCTGGACAGCACCAGAATGCCCAACGGCCATGTCACTGCGGCGGTCGTGATCGCCGCAGCATTGACGGCGAGCGGGATAGCCACCCCCGACAACTGCACGACGATCGCGACGGTCGCGTGCCACGCCGAGGGGTAGAACGGCAGTCCACCGCCGGGGCTCGTCATCTGACCGATCTCCAGCGATGACGCGATGCCGGTGTCGACGATGTAACGGATGGCGTTGAGGTGGAAGATGTTGTCGAACGACTGGGAGATCGCGTCCGGGGTCTGCAGCACCCGCACGACCAACAGGGCGATTGCGAGCCCCGTGACTACGAGCACCCCGACCGTCCACCAGCGCCAGCGCCGCGGGAACCGGACGGTGTCCTTCGTCCCTGTCGCCCGCCTGACCACGACGATTCCGACGGCGATCACCAGCGCGGTCGCAAGTGCGGGCAGGACTGACCAGCCGATGCCGAGCCAGCCAGCGATCGTGGATCCGAGCCCGATGACCGTGGTGGCGAAGACCGGGGCGGTAGCCGCGGCCCAGAGGCCGCGCAGGCCCGTCAACAACGCAAGCGACCACCCAAGTACTGCGTATACACCGAGGAGGACGAGCGCAGGCCACAACAAACCGAGCATTTCCACGTGGTATGCACCCTTCAGACCTTGATCAGAAAACCAGAATAGTCGGTGCTGCCTGGGGATCCGCGCGTGCCTGCTGCGAGTCGTGTGGCACGATGGACTCGTGAAGGGCATTATTCTTGCGGGCGGCTCGGGTACTCGGCTGCACCCCATTACTCTCGGCGTTTCCAAGCAGCTGATTCCGGTGTACGACAAGCCGATGGTCTATTACCCCTTGTCGACGTTGATGTTGGCGGGTATTCGGGACATTCTGGTGATCACGACGCCGCATGATGCGGAGCATTTCGAGCGGTTGTTGGGTGATGGTTCGCAGTTCGGGATCAATCTGACATTTGCGCAGCAGCCGTCTCCGGATGGTTTGGCGCAGGCGTTCACGATCGGTGCGGACTTCATCGGTGACGACAACGTCGCCCTCGTCCTTGGCGACAACCTGCTGTACGGGCCTGGGCTGGGCAGTAAGTTGCAGCGTTTCGCTGACATCGATGGTGGTGCGGTGTTCGCGTATTGGGTCGCGGAGCCAGAAGCGTACGGTGTCGTCGAGTTCGATTCCACGGGCCGGGCGATCTCTCTGGAGGAGAAGCCCGCCGTTCCCAAGAGCAATTTCGCCGTCCCTGGCCTTTATTTCTATGACAACGATGTGGTGCAGATCGCTCGCGAACTGAAGCCCAGCGCGCGTGGCGAGTATGAGATCACGGATATTAACCGGGCATATCTGGAGCGCGACAAATTGCAGGTCGAGGTATTGCCGCGGGGAACCGCCTGGTTGGACACCGGAACGTTCGATCAGATGACGGATGCCGCCGATTATGTGCGCACGATGGAGCGGCGCACGGCGTTGAAGATCGGTGTGCCGGAAGAAGTCGCGTGGCGTCAGGGGTATCTCACCGATGACGAGTTGCGTGAGCGTGCGGAGAAGCTTGTGAAGTCTGGGTATGGCACATACCTGTTGGATCTGTTGAAGAGAGGACACGCATGAGCCGTCTGCTCGTGACCGGCGGGGCCGGATTCATCGGGTCGAACTTTGTTCACCATGTGATCGAGAACACCGACAACCATGTCACGGTGTTGGATGCGTTGACGTATGCCGGAAACCGGGACTCCCTCGCTGGGCTCCCCGAGGATCGGGTCACGTTCGTGCACGGGAGTATCACCGACGCACCTCTGGTGGATGAGTTGTTCGCGGAAGCGGATGCGGTGGTGCATTACGCCGCCGAGTCACACAACGACAACTCGTTGGATGACCCACGTCCGTTCCTGGACACGAACATCGTCGGCACGTACACGCTCCTCGAAGCAGCGCGCAAGCATGACACCCGCCTGCATCACATCTCCACCGACGAGGTGTATGGGGATCTGGAGCTTAACGACCCGGAGCGGTTCACCGAGTCAACCCCGTACAACCCTTCGTCACCGTATTCGTCGACCAAGGCTGGCAGCGACCTTTTGGTGCGTGCCTGGGTGCGTTCGTTCGGGGTGCGGGCGACGATCTCGAACTGCTCGAACAACTACGGCCCGTACCAGCATGTGGAAAAGTTCATCCCCCGCCAGATCACGAACGTGATCCGCGGCATCCGCCCGAAGCTTTATGGCAAGGGTGAGAACGTGCGCGACTGGATCCACGCCGATGACCATTCCTCCGCCGTGCTGACGATCCTCGACAAGGGTGTGAACGGCGAGACGTATCTCATCGGCGCCGACGGCGAGAAGAACAACAAGGACGTCGTCGAGCTGATCCTCACGATCATGGGACAACCCGCAGACGCCTACGACCACGTCACCGACCGTGCCGGCCACGACCTGCGCTATGCGATCGACTCGACGAAGCTGCGCACCGAACTCGGCTGGACACCCTCGTTCGGCGACTTCGAAAGCGGCCTTGCCGCGACGATCGACTGGTACCGCTCGAACGAGAGCTGGTGGGCGCCGAGCAAAGACGCCACAGAAGCCTTCTACGCAGGGAAAGGCCAGTGAGCGACATCTTCGGCAAGAAGCTGCAGCAGATCGAGACGACGATCCCCGGCCTGGTGCTCTTCGAACTGCCCGTGCACGGCGACTCTCGCGGCTGGTTCAAGGAGAACTGGCAGCGCGAGAAGATGACGGCGCTGGGCCTAGAGGACTTCGGTCCGGTTCAAAACAACATCTCCTTCAACGACGCGGTGGGCACCACGCGCGGCATTCATGCTGAACCATGGGACAAGTGGGTCTCTGTCGCTACGGGGCGCATCTTCGGTGCATGGGTAGACCTGCGTGAGGGCCCGTCGTTTGGTGTGGCTTTCACCGCCGAGATCGATCCGTCACGGGCGATCTTCGTGCCGCGCGGGGTGGGTAACTCGTACCAGACGCTGGAGCCGGACACCGCATACGCGTATCTCGTCAACGACCACTGGTCGCCTGCCGCAGAGTATGCCTTCCTCAACCTCGCCGACGAGACGGCCGCCATCGAGTGGCCGATCCCGCTGTCTGAGGTCGAGATCTCAGACAAAGACAAAGTGCATCCGCGCCTTGCCGGTGTAACACCGATCGCGCCGCGCAAGACGCTTGTGCTCGGCGCGGCCGGACAGCTCGGCCTCGCACTGCACGCCCGACTGGGCGATGCCACACATATTGAATACGTCACCCGTGGAGAGCTCGACGTGACCGCTCCCGGCCTTGCCCAGGCGCGCCACTGGCGCGACTACGGCACGATCATCAACGCGGCCGCCTACACGGCCGTCGACACGGCAGAGACCGCCGAGGGCCGCCAGGCTGCCTGGCAGGCCAACGCCACCGCAGTGTCTGCGCTGGCTCGGGTCGCTGACGATCACGGCATCACGCTCGTGCACGTCTCCAGTGACTATGTCTTCGACGGTTCCTCCTCGGAGCCATACACGGAGGACGCCGCGTTCAGCCCGCTGGGCGTCTACGGACAGTCCAAAGCGGCAGGCGATCTCGCCGCGCAGACCGCCGCACGCCACTACATCGTGCGCACCTCCTGGGTAATTGGCGAAGGCAAGAACTTCGTTCGTACAATGGCTTCTCTTGCCGAACGCGGCATCGATCCGAGCGTCGTCAGCGACCAGATCGGGCGGCTGTCGTTCACTGAAGACGTCGCCGCCGCGATCCAGCATCTACTCAATGTGGATGCCGCCTACGGCACGTACAACGTCACCAGCAGCGGCGCGGCTCTTTCCTGGGCAGACATCGCCCGCGAGGTGTTCCGCCTCACCGGCAGCGAGCCCGCACGCGTCAGTGACGTCACCACCGCGGAGTACTTCGCGAACGCGACCTCCCCGGTCTCTCCGCGCCCGCTGAACAGCGTGTTGGGTTTGACGAAGATCACCGCCGCCGGGTTTGTCCCCCGCGACGGTGCAGAGGCACTGGCCGCCTACCTCGAAGTCTGAACCCGCGCCACACGCACGAAACCCCGCCGCGATTCGCGGCGGGGTTTCGTCGGTTCAAACCCGATGTCAGGCAGCCGTGCCGACGACGATTCGCGGCGTGCCTGCCCAGAGCGCAGCATCCGTCGTAGCGCGACCGTCGACGAGCAGCTTCACCCCGGGCAGCTGCGCCGGGCCCAGCGTGCGGTAGTCGGCGTGATCGGTCTGCAGCACAGCAAGGTCGACGTTGCCGCCGAGCGCATATGGCTCAAGACCCAAGCCACGAAGTTCTTCATCGGTGTAGAGCGGGTCGTGCACGACAACCTCGGCGCCACGGTCCTTCAGCGCCTTGACGGTTGGGAAGACGCCAGAGAAGGCAGTCTCCTTCACTCCCCCACGGTATGCAGCGCCGAGAACGACGGCACGCTGACCGGTGAGGTCGCCGAGGATGCCCGCAGCCTGCGCGACCAGGCGCTCAGGCATCGATGCATTCAGCTGGCGGGCGACGCGGACGATGTCGGCATCAGGATCGGTCGACAGATACAGCCGCGGGTACACCGGAATGCAGTGACCGCCGACGGCGATTCCCGGACGATGGATGTGGCTGTATGGCTGCGAGTTGCAGGCCTCGATCACCTTGTAGACGTCGATGCCATTGGCCGCGGCAAACAGACCGAACTGGTTCGCCAGCCCAATGTTCACGTCACGGTAAGTGGTTTCGGCAAGCTTCGCCATCTCGGAAGCCTCAGTGCTACCGAGATCCCACACACCATTAGGGCGAGGCAGGTCGGGGCGCTCATCGAACTGCAACACGGCCTCGTAGAACTCGCGAGCAAGACGGTTGCCCTCATCGGACAGTGCACCGATGAGCTTGGGGTACTTGCGCAGATCCGCGAACACACGGCCAGTGAGAACGCGCTCCGGAGAATATGCGAGATGGAAGTCGACACCCTCGGTGAGCCCGGAGCCCGCTTCGATCATCGGCTTCCAGCGGTTGCGGGTGGTACCCACCGGCAGGGTCGTCTCGTAGGAGACCAGGGTGCCGGGTGTCAGGTGCTCGGCCAGCGACGCGGTTGCAGCATCCATGTACTTGAAGTCGGGTTCCCACGTCTCGTCGTTGACGAACACCGGGGCGACGAGCACGACCACGTCGGCACCGGGGATCGCCTCGGCGTAATCGGTGGTGGCGCGCAACGTTCCGGCCGGGATGAGCTCGGAAAGCTTCTCCTGCAAGTGTGCTTCGCCTGGGAACGGCTCAAGGCCCGCGTTGATGGTGTCGACAGCCTTCTGATTGACATCGACGCCGATCACGTCATGCCCCGAAGAGGCGAACTGGACGGCGAGGGGAAGCCCGATCTTGCCTAGGGCCACGACAGCAATGCGCATGGGTTCCAGTCTACGGTCGGGATCAGTAGCCCGGAGCCGCACCGTATCCGAAGTACTGTTCGAGCGTGTGGAACCCGCCGTCCTTGTAGTCCGTCGCAAGTGCGACGCCGACGTAACGCAGATGCCACGGCTCACTCTTGTAACCGGTGATGTGCTGGTACTGGGCCTCATAGCGAACGATGAAGCCGAAGCGATGCGCATTCGCGACGACCCAGCGGCTCTGCGGCGTGTATCCGAAGCCGTCAAGTCCGGTGCACCCGTTGCCGCATGCCACGACGTCAACGGCCAGTCCCGTCTGATGTTCGCTGTAGCCGGGGCGCGCGGTGCCGAGCTCAGCCTGGGCCTGCCCCTCGCGACGCATGGCGTTGTCATACAGGTACTGCTGGGTCGAATACGAACGGTACGCGCTGGTGTTGGCCATGGCACCGGCACCTTCGGCGTTCGCGGCACCGATCAGCTGCTCGAGCGCGCCGGCTGCTTCGTTGCGCATCGATCCGCCGCCGACGTTGGCGACATTGACTCGCCGCATGTCTCCTGGGACGTGAGTCGGATTGGTGAGCGGGTGGCTCTTGTTCAGGAACACCCAGTTGCTGTTCGGATCCGACGTGCTCAAGCATTCGTGCTGAGTACCGACCAGACCACGTAGCGCGCCCGGCCCACCGATGAGGGTGAGATTCTGCACGTTCGAGCGTTTCGTGATCGTCGCCGTGGTCGCCGAGACGCAGTACGGGACGCTGAGGAGGATCGGTGCGCTACGTTTCGCCGCCAGCGGGATGGCTGCGATCGCATCAGGGAAGTCAGTTCCGGTCGCCAGCAGCACCTCCGAGGTCGCCCCGAACTGAGCTGCGACGATCGCGCTCGTCTCGTAGCGATCGACACCGCCCAGACGCTTTCCGGATGCCCCGGTCACAGACTTGGCTTCCACGATCAGCTGGGCCGGAAGTGCACCCTCACCGCCGATCACCACCAGCTCGGATGCTCCTAGCTCCGACAGGGTTTTCTTGGTCGCCTCGTCCAGATGCTCCTGGCCCGGCTCCACGAGGAGCAGTGGTGCTCCCTTTGCGGCTGCGAGCGCGCCACCGGAGACCGCATCGGCAAAGGACCGACCGGTCGTCAGGTACACCGTGCTCGCACCGTTGGGGAATCCTTGCTCCACTGCCTTGCGCGACGTCTCATAACGATCGATCCCGCCGGTGCGTGTGACGATCGGGGCGAACTTCTTCAGCTGATCGCCCACAGCCGTTGGCACCACACCCGATCCGCCGATGATGATGATGATCTCATCCGGCGCCAGGCGTCGGAGCTCATTGATGGTCGCCCGTGGGAGACCATTCTCGTGTGTGAGCAAAACTGGCGCGTTTCGCTTCGTCGCCACTGGCCCCGCACTCAGACTGTCGGGGTAAGAGTTGCCTGCCGAGATGTATACGACATCGACCTTCGAGGGATCGTTGAATGCTGCCTGTGACACCGCGGCAGCGGTGCCGTAGCGATCGATTCCGGAGACACGGGAGGCCGAGGGCGCTGCATATGCTGGCGTCGTCGATGGTGCCACCGAAACCGCGCCGCCGATGATCAGCGCGCTCAGAACAAGCGCGAATACACGAGCCTTCGACATCTCCGCCCCTCCGTGCCAGGGCGCTGTGCGCGTCCGTGGACCCCACACACGGTAACAGGATCTGCGCGGGTGTGAAGACCGCCGCCCGAACGTCGTCTGGCGTCAGACAAGGCGACGCAGGAACGGTACGCGCCGCATCCCGATCACGATGAGGAACGACAAGATGACGACGACCGCCCATAGGAGAGCACTCAGTGCGAAGGACGACGTCACGCCGGAAACTGGCCCGAGATCTCGCAGGATGACCATGATCGCGAAGTGGACGAGGAAGACGCCGAACGCGGAGTCGGAGAGCTCCCGCAGCACCTTGCCCACACCGACCGCTGGTCGCCAGCTGGCGAGCAGGCTGTTCGCGCAGACGAACACCCCGATCGATGCCGCCGCGACGAAGGGCCCGAAGTAGCTGACCGGCGCGACGGCATCCAGCAGCGACCATGCGGGACGCACTCCGTACTGAATGATCGGGATGACGAGCGCGATGACGGTGCCGGCGACCGTCGCCGTCAGCGCCCAACCGCGGAGCACGATATCGCGCAGCGCCCAGCCCGCCAGGAAGAAACCGACGTAGGGCACCCACTGGGTGAGCGCCATGAGCGTGAGTGGTCGCTCGGACCCGAGCATCCCGAGGAGGCTGGACGAGGAACCGGTGATCACGGTGGCTGCCAGGACGACTGCCGCGAAGGTCAGCGCGCGCGCCTTCCCACCCTCACGAAGAAACGCCGCGAGCACGGGAGCGACGGCATAGATGCCGATGATCAGCCATAGGAAGTACAGATGAGTGTATGGGCGTCCGTCGAGCACGAAAGACGCCAGTTCTGTTCGCGTGACCGGCGCCTGCGACACCCCAGATCGAATCACGATGAAATAAAAGAGCGACCAGAACACCAATGCCGGGGCAAGTCTGAGCAGTCGCTTGCGGTAGAAAGACGCCGGCCCTGCTGCATACTGCCGAGGTTCCAGCACGAGCGCGCCTGAGATCATCACGAACACCGGCACGACCCACACGAATCCGATGTCGACGATCACCGCCGCCCACCACCCGGAGCCACCACGGATCTCGGCGTTGCCGACCATCCCCCCGAACACGTGGATCGCGACGACGCCGACGACCGAAACCACTCGCGTCAGATCGAGCGACCAGCGACGGGTCGGGGCGGTGGCTGTGCGAGCGGACGTCACTTTTGCTGTACTCCCCGTGCGCGCTCCTGCAGAACTTCAAGCACGCGCTCCGCGGCATGCCCGTCGCCGTACGGTGCGGCATCGGTGGCAGTGGGATGCGGGCGAGAGACGCCCCTGGCGATCTCCCCCGCCGAGTTCGCCAGGACGTTCCAGCCCATCTCCACGGTCTCCACCCACTCCGTCTCCGGGCGTACCGTGGTGCACGGGATGCGCAGTAGGAAAGCTTCCTTCTGCAGACCGCCGGAGTCCGTCACCACGCCAGCGCTGGCGGCCACTGCCCCGATGAGGTCCGGGTAAGCCAGTGGTGTGTGACCGAGCAGCGCGCCCTGCGTGAGTTCCACCCCGTGAGAGGCAGCCTTCGCGACTACGCGCGGGTGAGCGAGCAGAATCACCGGCTTGTCAAGACCCGCGAGCCCCGCGGCTACGGCGGCCAGCCGTTCAGGGTCATCGGTGTTCTCCGCGCGATGGATCGTGGCGACGTAGTACTCCCCCGGGGTCAGCCCCAGCTCTTCGACGAGCGCAGAGGGGCGATCGGAGACTGCGTCGCGGATTTCAAAGAGCACGTCGGTCATGACATCGCCGACGAGCACCGTGCGCGCGGCGAGACCCTCGTTCGCGAGATGATCGACGGCGACCTGCGTCGGTGCGAGCAGCAGGTCGGCCGCGTGATCGGTCATGACACGGTTGTGCTCCTCCGGCATCCGCCGGTTGAAACTGCGCAAGCCCGCCTCCAGGTGCGCCACGGGGATGTGCAGCTTCACTGCGCTCAGTGCCGCAGCGATCGTGGAGTTGGTGTCTCCGTAGACGAGTACCCAGTCCGGGCGGTACTCATCGAACACTGCATCCATCGCCGCCAGCATCGCGCCGGTCTGCACGCCGTGCGAGCCGCTTCCCACACCGAGATGCACGTCAGGCGCGGCGATGCCGAGGTCGTCGAAGAAAACGTCCGAGAGCATCGGGTCGTAGTGCTGTCCGGTGTGGACGATGACGTGTTCCACCCCAGCGGCGACGGCGGCCTTATGAATGGGGGCGAGCTTGACGAACTGCGGGCGTGCGCCCACGACGCTGACGATCTTCACGAGGCACAAGTCTACGGATGCTTCCCGAACGTCGAATCCGGGGCGACTCAGGAGCGCAGCGACCACCAGGTCGCAAAGGCGAACCTGAGCGGGGCTTCGCGTGCGAACACGCAGCTGATCCGTAGCGGAAGCAGCGCCGACGGAGACAGGAAGCGACGCCGCGCACGCGACAGCTCATCGACCCGTTCGTCTCCCGTCTGAGGTTCCGCCAACGCCGCGATCAGGGCGGCATCCGCCCGCGAAAGCATCCCGACAGCGGCCGGCGCGAAAACGCGCAGTTCCTGCACGAGACCGGCGAGCGCTGCACGGTCCTCAGGAGTCCAGCGTCCGGCGCGATAGTGCACAGCGCCGAAGACGGAGATCCGCCACAGCTTCGCGGCGAGTGCGGTCCGATCCGCCGCTGGCAGCGCGCGAGTGCGCTCATCGGCCAGCAGCATCTCGACGGCGCGCAGCTCTTCGTCGATCGGACGAGGGGTGAAGGTCACCCGGTCCTCGCCATCGTGAACCAGGTATTCCCCGGCGCCGCGGTGTCGGACGATGGATGCTCCGGAGAACCACATTCGCGTCGTGAAAGCGAGATCCTCGCCGGTCGCGAGTTCCGGGGTGAAGCGCAGGCCGCCAAATCGTGCGCGAGAGAAGATGCCCAGCGGAGCGGTGCGGTAGGACAGTCGATCCCGTGCGCCACGCAAGCCGCGATATCGCAGGGTCGGAGGCGTCGGCACACTTGCGCCACCGGCGTGCCGCAGAGGCGCGATGACGACGTCTGCGCCTGTCGCGGAGGCAGTCCGCCGCCAGGCGTCGATCGCTCCGGGCGTCAGCTCGTCATCGGAGCCCATCACCGCGATGAAACTTTCCGTGCACAGCTCGATACCGGCGTTAAACGGACCGGCTGGGCTGCGCACGCTGTCGCGGAAGGCGACGAGCACCACCCGCTCGTCCTCGGCTACCGCGCCGAGAGAAGCCGCCATCTCTTGCACGTCCACGTTGTGACAGATCACGAACACTCGCGCCACCGCGATCGAGCTCAGCGCAGAAGATACCGCGCGGTCGACCTGGCGGCGGCTGTCGTGCGCAGCGATGACGACTTCGACGTCGGCCGTCACTCCATGCCAGCGCGCGGTCGTGTAGGCATCTGCTGTCGCACGACGACGCACCTCGGGATCGAAGATCTGCGTCGCCCGCTCGGCGATGTCGGCCGCCGCGCGGCCCTCGTTCAGGGCGATGACGCGCTGGATGCCATCGGCGTAGGCCGCTGCGGATCGCTCTGCGACGAGCACCCCATCCGGCTCTGTGACGAAGGAAGCCTGTTCGCCCTCCGCACCGACGACGACCGGTCGACCGGCCACGAGCGCTTCGGCGATCGCGACGCCGAACGTCTCCATCTGTGTTGGCAGCACGAACACATCGCCTTCGGCGACGACTTCGGGAACCGTCTCCGGTGCCACTCTGCCCCGCAACTCCCACCGGTCGCCGACGCCGAGCGATTCTGCCAGGCGCGCCAACGCCTCGCGCATCGGGCCGTCACCGACCCAGACAAGCCGAGCGTCGACCCCGCGCGAGACGAGTTCTGCGAGCGCACCGATTGCGATGTCAGGCCCTTTGCGCGCGACCAGCCCACCGACGCCGACGAGCGTGACGTTGCTGTGCGCGGGCCGCTCTTGCAGTACTACCGGCCGGATGACCGCATTCGGGATCACCACGGTCGGGCCACTGCGCCGCTTGGCGACGGCCGAGGCAAGGTCATGGCCGACGGAAATTACCACATCAGGGCGGGCGAGCAGCCGCGCGGTGAGCGGAATCGCCGCACGCGCGGCGAGCGGCGCCGTCGAGGGCGCGAGCAGCGCCGACCAGTGCTCGGTGTGCACCCAGGGGCGGCTCAGACGCAGCGACTGGAACGGCAGCAGCGCGGATGCCGCCATCGAGTGAACGAGATCGACCGTCGCTGCGCGTTCGGCGATCACCTTCGCCGCGCGCGCGATGCTCAGTGGATTCGACGGTGACATCGGCAGCCGCGTCACCGGGAAGTCGACAGTGGTATCGTCCGGGCTCGCCGAGAGGTGGATGACGTGGACGTCGTGATCGGCGCGTAGCATCTCGATGTCCCGCGCCACGAAGACCCCGGTCTCCGGGTGACTGGTGGTCGGCAGCCAGGTCGTGACGACGAGGATCTTCATCGTCCCGCCGTCCAAACGAGTTCTGCGGCGATCGCCGCCGTGCGCCTGGCGTCGTAGTCGCGCTCCCACAGCTCCCGCGGAGAGTAGACATCAACCGGGGCGTCGAGCATGGCGCGCATCGTCTCTGCGACCTGCTGCGCAGGTGCGTCGGCATCCACCAACTCGCCCGTACGCAGCGCCCTGCCGACGATCTCCGGAGTACCTCCCACAGCCGTCGCGAGCACCGGAATGTCGAAAGCGATCGCCTCCATGATGCTGACCGGCACCCCTTCTGAAGAGCTGAGATTCACGAGAAGATCGGCGCCTTCGGTCGCGTAGAACTCGGTGATCGCCTCGTTCGTCACCTGGCCGCGCAGCTCGATCTCCAGCCCCGCCGGCGGGTTCGCGCAGACCGCACGCAGCTGCGGCATCAGCGGACCATCCCCGAAATGCACCCAGCGGAGCGGATGCTCAGTGTCGAGGCCCGGAAGGAATCGCACGGTCTCGGCGATCCGTTCCACGCGCTTGACCTCACTCACCGCGGAGCACGACACAATCGTGCGCACGGATCCCGGCTGCCGGTCAGGCGTCTCGCTCGGGCCATACGCCCCGAGTCTGCTCAGCGCGACCTTGCCGCGGGTCTCGCGATGGCGGCGCTGCAGATATCTCTCGGCGTCGTAGGAAATGGCCAGGATCCGATCGGCTCGCGCGAAGAGGAACGGCCGAAAGGGCAGGTATTGCTGTGGGGCGCGCTCCTCGTACAGGTCGTAGCGGTGCACGCGCACGACCCGGGCACGCACGCCCCGCAGCCACGGCACGCCGAGGCCGCCACCCATTGCCCAGAAGCCGTACGCCACAGTGTCGGAGTCACCGGCAATCGCTTCGCGCACAGCACGGCGATGCGCCTGCGTGATCCCCACTTTCGCAGCGAGCACGAACAGCTTCGGATGCCGCAGCAGACGACCGCTCCACAGCTCACGCCACGCTGCGGCGAGGAACAGCCCGATGGGTCCCCACTCCACGAGTTGGCGAGGAGCATCCTCCGGCGCTGGGTCGAACAGATTACCGCCGAGCCGGACCCCCTCGGGAAGCTCCAACATGCCCGCAGAGGTGTCGCGCGCGTGACAGAACACGACTATGTCGTCGAAGCGCTCACGGAGCGCAGCGATCTCCTTCTCTACGAACACGACGTCGCCGGTGCGGTACGGATACTCGTTGGTGAACAGGAGCAGGCGGGTCATCGCATGCTCTCCGCCGGCGGCGCGTCGAGCAGGCGCCGGATTGCGCGTACCCAGATCTCGACCTGTACTTCGCCTGAGAGTGAGCGTGCGGCGGCATCCGACGCCTGCTTCCACTGAGCGACCCGCTCGGAGGACAGACCGTCCAGCACCCGGGTGAGTGCGTCGGTGGTGAACGCGTCTGTCACTGCGCCGAGCCCGTGCTCGTCAACGACCCGCACCATCTCCGGCGAGGGGCCGATGAGCACTCCGAGTCGGGCCTGAACGTAGTCGAACAGCTTGTTGGGCAGCGTCCACGCGTAGTTGAAGTTCACCGGCGGCAGGAGGAAGACGCCCACGTCATAGGCGTTGAGCGTTGTGATCAGCTCGCTGTATGCGACCGGTTCGAGCACGCGCACGCGCCCGGCCGAGGTATCAGCGAAGGCGCGGAGCTCCTGGATGTACGCAGGATCATTCGCGGTCAGATAGAAGTCGAGAGTCACGTCGGCGGTGGTGTCGACCGCTGCCTGCGCCATCAGCAGCAGGTTCCGATCGCGAAGGCCCGCGCCGCTGTGTACGAGGCGGATCGTGGATCCCGCCGGCGTAGGACTGATCTGATGATAGGGAGTCGCATTCGTCACGACTTCGGCCCGGATTCCGCACTCGCGCTGATACTCGTCGGCGATCCCCTGGCCGAGAGTGCTCACCGAATCCACCTGTGCGACGAACTCGCGGCACATCCATCGCACGAACGGCGCTATGAACACACGCCAGCGCAGCACGTCTTCCTTCTGGCGCGGCGCGTACTCATGCAGATCCGCATGCACGCCGTGTGCAGATTCCTGGGCCAGGGCAAGACCCACCGCGTCCACGTCGTTCGCGATGATCGCGTCCCACCGGGTTCCTGCCAGTGCATCGACGGCGAATGCGATCGCCCGGTTCCCCCAGTAAGCCCGGCGGAACTGACGCAAGATCAGTAACGTACGGTCGTAGCGCCAGATCGGGAACTCATCGGGAATGCGGGCGTGCGAAGCGACTCCGACAGGTGCCGCGCCGTACCCTACGGTGTGTACCTCGAACTCCTCACCGAGTCTGCGCACTTGCTTGAGCACACGCGCGTCCGCCTCGATCGTCGAGAACGAGATGATGAGCAGACGAGAACGCGTCAACGGCGCTCCTTCGACATGAGTTCGGAGATGATGCGGTCCCATTTCTCCACCTGCAGCTCGCCGGCGAGTCCTTTCGCGGCCGCATCCGCATTGCGCTTGAACTCCTCGACGTTCTGGACGGTCAGGCTCTCGATCGCAGTACGGAGCGAGTCAACAGTGAAATCGTCGGAGACGACGCCGACACCGTAGTCGCGCACGTACGCCGCCATCTCCGGCGACGGGCCGACGATGATCCCGAGCCGAGCCTGCACGAAGTCGAACAGCTTGTTAGGAAGCGCATGCCGGTAGTTGAAGGTCCGCGGCGGCAGCATGAACACACCGACGTCATAGTCGTTCAACGTGCGGATCAGATCGGAGTACGGAACCGGGTCCAGAACGCGCACTCGATCCGTCGTCGCCGCGTACTCCTTGAGCTCTTCCATATAGGCGGGGTGGTTGGGCGTGAGGTAGAAGTCAAGAGTGACGTCGACACCCGCTGTCGCCACGGCTTCCGCCATGAGGTGCAACTGCCTGTTGACGAGGCCGGCCCCGCTGTGGACGAGACGGATCGGCCGCGGCACCGGAGTGGGGTGAAGGTCGTGGTACGGCGTCGCGTTACTGACCAGCTCCGCGTGAAAGCCGAAGTTGCGTTTGTACTCGGCAGCCAGGCCGTTACTCACCGTCGTCCAAGCATCCGCCTTGGTCACGTAACGACGAACGACCCACTCGAACCACGGCGTGATCTTGGCGAACCACTGCGGGTTGTCGTCGTGAAGTCGCGGACTGTACTCGTGCAGATCGGCGAGAACACCGTGCCGGGGCTTCAGCTTGATCGCGACCGGCACTGCTTCAACGTCGTTCGCGATGATGACATCGAACGTGCGCCCTTTCAGCGCCGCGCGCGACCAGCGGACGGCGGACAGCCGCCA
This sequence comes from Microbacterium sp. Y355, assembly GCF_059445345.1. Taxonomy (NCBI): domain Bacteria; kingdom Bacillati; phylum Actinomycetota; class Actinomycetes; order Micrococcales; family Microbacteriaceae; genus Microbacterium; species Microbacterium sp. Y355. Next base: position 1,128,302 of record NZ_JCAIUD010000001.1, read on the forward strand.
GTAAACGGAGCGGTACCGCTTGAGCAGGATGAGCCTGCCATCCCGATCGTCGAAGCGGATGTCCCGCGGCATCGAAATGTGCTCGACGACGCCCTCGGGCGGGAGTCCGTATCCGAGCGTGGTGACGTCGTAGTCACGCGTGAAGCGAGCGACTTGCTTCAGGACCCGAGCGTCACCCGCGATCGGCGAGAACGACAGGATCAGCATGGTCGGTCGGTTTGTCACGTGGTTCTCCCTCGTTCACGTTTGCAGAAGTACAGCACATAACGGCGCAATGTCGACTCTCGATCGAAGCTGTGTATGAGATCGGGGGTCAGCCAGCGCTGCGATCGGCCGGTGCCCCGCCCCTGCGCCGCCGCCGATACGAGGGCCGCAGCGGTGGAATCGGAGCGGAGCGCATCGATCACGAGCCTGTCCTGCCGGTTGAACGGACGGATTGCCGCAGGGACCGCCTCCAGGAGACGTCGCAGCAGCGCAGCAAGACGCTGCACATCGAGGTCGGAGAGTTCTGTCGCCAACGCTTGCGCGTTACCGACGATGCTCACCCTGATGAGCTTGACGGCCAGTGCCCTCTGCTGCGCCGCGGTGAGCGACGCGAACACGCCATCGTCCAACAGCCGAACGATCGGCTCTAACCGTTCCTCCATGGTCATCACCGCGAGCGTGGTGCGCTCGTCGGAATCCTGACCGATGACGTACGATCCGAGCCCGCCGAGGAAGTCGATCCTGCCGCCCTGCGCCCATAGTCGGATGCCGAACTCGAAGTCCTCCCCGACCCGGACACCCTCGGCCATCCGCAGCCCCAGCTCCCGCATGCGCGCCGTGCGGATAAGTCCGAGCGGAGCGGTGCGGTAGAACAGCCGGTCCTTCGCCGCATCGAGGTGACGAAGCCGACCGAGTCTGACGAGAGGGTTGGGCATGATGGGATCGCCCTGCAGGCGGATCTGCGCGATCGCCGCATCGGGCCGTTCCGCGGTGACATGCTGCACCCAGCGGCTCATCGTCTCCGGCTCAAGGAAGTCGTCGGAGCCCATGACACCGCAGTACTCCGCCTCGACATTCGCCAGGCCGTGATTGAAGGGGCCCGCGGCGCTGCGGATGCCGTCCGCGAACGGAAGAACGCGCACGTCGCCCGCGATGCCCGCCAGACGTTCGCTCAGCGGCTCCGGATCGATCCCGTGCGCGACTACCGTGACTCGGACGCGGTCACGGACGTCGGCATCCTGCACGATCGAGGTGACGGCGCGCTCCAACGGCCGACGCTGGTCATGGCAGGCGATAACGATCTCGACGAGGGGGTTGGTCACGCCAGCCCTGCCAGCTGGGCCTGCTCGGCGAAGTTCGGCACACGTTCGACGAGCTCATCGAATGTGCCGCGATCGGCGATCGTGCCGTCCTGCATGAAGCACACAAGGTCGCTGTCGCGGATCGTCGACAGGCGGTGGGCCACCGAGATGAGCGTGACCTGCCCCTTCAGACCTCGGATCGCTTCTGTGACCTTCGACTCCGTCTTGGTGTCGAGCGCACTGGTGGCTTCATCGAGGACGAGGATGAGCGGATCCCCATAGAGCGCACGCGCGATGCCGAGACGCTGACGCTGGCCGCCCGAGAGTGAGATGCCTCGCTCGCCGATGCGTCCGTGCATTCCGCCCTCTCGCTTCTCGATGGTCTCCCACAGCTGTGCGCGCTCGAGCGAAGAGCGCACGCGGTCGAAATCGATGGACTTGTCGTCCCATGCGAGCGCGACATTCTGCGCAACGGTGCCGTCGAACAGCGAGACGTCCTGCGGCACGTAGCCGACGCTTTCGCGCCACGCCGCGAGCACGTCCTTTAAATCCTGCCCGTCGAGCGTCATCGTTCCCTCTTGCGGGACGAGCAACCCGAGCAGGATGTCCACAAGGGTGGACTTCCCTGCACCCGATGAGCCGACCAGAGCGAGCGAGCCTCCGATCGGGATCTGCAGATCGATCCCGTGCACAGCAGGTGTGTTCTCGTGCTTGGGGTATCCGAACGACACGCCCTCCAGCTTCAGCACCTTCGGTGATCCCTGGATCGGGTCCTGACCGAGGTTCTCGGCCACTTCCAGGTACTTCTCCGAGACCTGGAGGTCGAAGATGACGGCCTCGACGTGAGGCACGTTCGCGGTAGTCCTGGTGACGATCGACTGGAAGCCCGTCAACGACGGAACCAGGCGGAAGCCGGCGACCGCGAACAGTGCCACTCCAGCGAGCGCCTCCTGCATTCCGCTCTCGCCGCCGCCACCGCCGATGTATCCGACCGCTCCGACCAGGACGAAGCCTCCGACCAGCGCGGCATTGAGCACGAAACCGGGCACCGCCCCGAGAAAGTTCAGATTCGCGCGTGCGCGGGTGCTGAACTCGCGGTTGTACTGGACGATCTCGGCGACCTCGCCCGTCTTGTTCCGCAGCGTGATCTCCTTCAGCGCCTGCATCATCTCGGTCATGAGCGTTGCGACTTTGAACGAATAGTCTCTGGACACCCGTCCGGCTTCGACGCTACGGCCGGAGACGACCCAGTACAGCACCGCCATGATGAGTCCGAGGTAGACGACGGTGATCAGTGCGGTGACTGGTTGTGCGACCACGATGATGCCGAGGATCAGGACGAAGCTCACGAGCATGCTCGGCAGTTGGACGATCGGGAGGAGGAAGCCACTGACGGCATTCGCGATGCCGACATCGGCGATACGGACGATCTGCGCGGTGTTCCGACCGAGCCGATAGGTCCACGGCGCCTTGATGTACGCGTCGAACAGCTGCCGACCGATCTCGAGCTCGAACGCCGCGAAGCGGCGGGTCGCGAACCACTGCTGCATCAGCGCCAGCACCGATTTGATGAGGATCAGCACTGCGACGATACCGATCAGCCAGATGTACATATCGTCATCGATCACGCCGATAACGGGCAGCGCGATCGGCGAGCGGGCGATCATCGGCGCAAGGCTCAGCGCGAGCAGCATGATCGCGACGATGTCCAGCACAGTCAGCAGGCAGGAGATGACGATGTACCGCACGAGATAAGCGCGAGCATCCGCCGGGAGATACCCCATGAGATCGCGGTAGGACTTCATGACGAGCTTCATACGCGCTGTCCCTGCCTGTTCAGTTCACACACCCCTCAAGTGTCCCATGCCCGCCCGGACGAAGCTGATCACCGGCCGAGGAATGCGGAGAGGGCTGCGCGTGAGCGCGCGCCGTCGTGGACATCGGCGACGAATGCGGGCCCCTGAGCGGCGATCTCCTTGGCACGGACCGGATCGGCGAGGATACCGCGCAGCACGGTCTCGAGGTCTTCGGCTCTGGCTTCGATCACCGGCAGCTCACGCCCGGTCTCCTTCCGGACGATGTCACGAACCTGATCGGAGACATGACTGACGACAATTCTGCCTCCGGCGAGGGCTTCACAGACGGCGACGCCGTAGATGCCGAGGGAAAACTGATCGAGCACGATGTCGGCTTCGCCGTATACACGAGGCATCTCCTCCGCTGGCACATCCTTCACCTCGCGATACTCGATGTGCCCCTCGGAATGCAGTCTGTGCAGTGTTGGAGCGATCAACGCTGTGCCCTTCAGCCCCGCACGGCTCGGCGCATGCACGACCACCGGACGCGCGCGCTGCAGCACGGGATTCGCGGCCGCGGCCGCCCATCGCCGTACGTCGACGACGACCGGCAGCCACGTGGCATCCGGCACGAAGTGGAGCAGATCCGGCGTGGACACGAAGTTCTGAAGCCCGGTCTGAGCTATGAGCTCCTGATTGCGGAGGGTGATCTCCTCGAGAACTTCCTGCTCGATGTATCGGCCACTACGGAACGGGGAATCGTCGTCCAGCTGGGCATGCGCGCTGGGACGGCGGATGTCGCTGCCGTGCCACAGCAGCCCTACCTTCACCCCGTGGCGCTCGAATCCAGCGATCTCATCGTTGACTGTGTGCTGCACAGACCCCAGCATTCGTCGGCCCGATTCGATGAGAACGTGAGTGAAGCCGCGATTGATCGCGCGCTTCTGGGCGCGTTGCCACCGTCGGTTGCGCACTGCATAGACGGTCGGAACGGACTGGTGCGCGGGGAACGCAAACGTGTCGTCGGCGTTGCGGAACATCACGTTCGCGGCCTCAGTGCCGCTGATCTGCGACGCGGCCACGGCCCAGGCATGCGCCTGTCCGGCCGAGTTCACCGGACCGATCAGCAGCCGCCGCTCCGCCTCTGGGACGCGCGCCGTGCCCGCGTTGCGGAACGCCGCGCGATTCCAGGGCAGCGCACGGTCGGCGATCGGTTCTGGCAGCCGATCCACCGCCCACTGAACGATCGGACGGACCTTTGCCGGAAGCATTGCTCCCCCTTTTCAGCGCACGAAGGTGACAGAGTCACCGGTGCGCGCAGATTCCAACGCCGCCTCAACGACTACAAGGGTCCGCTGCCCCTGCTCCATGGTGACCACGTCCGTCTCCATGCCGAGCACGGCGTCGCGGAAGGCCTCATGCTCGACCCGCAGCGGCTCCCGCTTGGCGAAGGCGTAGCGGGTGACGTCGCCCTCTGACACTCCCCTGAAGCTGGATACGGATTCCCATTCCAGCGGGATCGTGCCGTTGGCGTAGAACGTGAGATCGCCGGTGGAGGTGTCGGCGATGAATGCGCCCTTCTCCCCCGTGACCACGGTGAGTCGTTCCTTCATCGGGCTGAGCCAGTTGACGATGTTGTTCACGATGACACCGGATGCTGTCCGTCCGGTGATCGTGATCATGTCTTCGTGGTCACGCCCGCTCTTAAACGCGGTCTGCGCGAAGATGCGCTCGTAATCACTCTGCACCACCCAGGCGGTGAGATCGACATCGTGAGATGCGAGGTCCTTGGCGACCCCGACATCCGCAATCCGCGCAGGAAACGGCCCTTGACGCCTGGTGGCCACCTGGTAGACGGCTCCGAGCTCTCCCGCCTCGATGCGGCGACGCAACTCCTGCAGGGCGGGATTGAAGCGCTCGATGTGTCCGACCGCGCCGACCAGGCCCGCCGCAGCGAAGGCATCGACCATACGCTGACCGGCTTCGAGCGTGTGCGCGATCGGCTTCTCGACGAGGGTGTGCACACCCGCGGCGGCGAGCTTCAACGCCGCATCCTCATGGAAACGCGTCGGAACCGCAACCACGGCGATATCGATGCCCGCAGCAATCAGCGCCTCGATGTCAGGAAGAATCTCGAGATCACCCGCGACACCGTGCGGGTCACCGCCCGGATCGGCGATCGCAACGAGGTCAATGCCCTCAACCTCACGTAGCACACGGGCATGGTGGCGACCCATCATGCCGACGCCGAGAAGACCCGCGCGTAGAGCCATCAGGCGCCTGCCTTCGCGACGGTGTTCACCGCGGCGACAATGCGCTCAAGGTCGTTCTGACTCAGCGATGGATGCACCGGCAAGGATGCGACCTCACGTGCAGCGCGCTCCGTCTCCGGCAGATCAAGGCCCGGAGCGTACGGCGCCAGCGACGGCAACCGATGGTTCGGAATCGGATAGTAGACGCCCGCACCAACACTGTGCTCGCTCTTGAGCGCAGCGACGAAACCATCGCGGTCTTCCGGCACACGCACCGTGTACTGGTGATACACATGCACCGCACCCTCAACGACCACCGGCACGACAACGCCCTGCAGGTTCGCGTCAAGGAACGCCGCGTTTTGCTGACGAGTCTTCGTCCACGCGTCGATCTTCGTCAACTGCACGCGACCGATCGCCGCATGAATGTCGGTCATGCGTGCGTTGAAACCGATGATCTCGTTCTCGTACTGACGCTCCATGCCCTGGTTGCGCAGCAGACGCAGGCGACGCGCGATCTCATCCGTCGCCGCGGTCACCATGCCGCCCTCACCACTGGTCATGTTCTTCGTCGGATACAGGCTGAACATCGCGAACTCGCCGAACGAACCGACCGGTCGCCCATCCAGGGCAGCGCCGTGCGCCTGCGCCGCATCTTCATACAACGCGACACCACGGGCAGCGGCCAACACCTCAAGCTCACGCATACGCGCAGGGTGCCCATAAAGATGCACGGGAAGGATACCCCGGGTCTTCGGAGTGATCGCGGCAGCGACCGCCTCAGGATCAAGCGAGAACGTCTCCGGCTCGATGTCCACGAACACCGGAGTCGCGCCCGTCAGAGCAACCGAGTTTCCCGTCGCCGCGAACGTGAACGAGGGAACAATGACCTCGTCCCCCGCACCCACACCCGCCGCTAACAACCCCAGGTGGAGCCCTGCCGTACCCGAGTTCACCGCAACCGATGCACGCCCAGGAACGAAATGCGCCGAGAACTCCTCCTCAAACGCCGCAACCTCCGGCCCCTGCGCGACCATGCCGCTGCGCAGGACGCGATCGACAGCCTCGCGCTCTTCATCTCCGATGATCGGCTTCGCCGGGGGAATGAAATCGCTCACACGGTCTCCTTGGTCAGTAATCCGTCAGTCTCGATGTAGCGTGCGCCACTGCTCGGGCACACCCACACGCCATCTTTATCTCCCGCGGTCAAAGGAACCCCGGATTCACCTACCCACCCGATGCGCCGGGCCGGGACACCGGCGACCAGCGCATAGGCGGGGACATCTTTCACAACGACGGCGCCTGCCGCGACAGTCGCCCACTCCCCGATTGTCACCGGGGCGACGCACGTCGCACGTGCGCCAATAGCGGCGCCGCGTTCAATCGTCACACCGACCGGTTCCCAATCATGAGCGCTCTTCTGCGAGCCGTCCTCATTGATCGCACGCGGGTAGGTGTCATTGGTGAGCACGACTGCCGGCCCGATGAATACCCCATCGCCGAGTCTTGCCGGCTCATACACCAGCGCATAGTTCTGCACCTTGCAGTTATCGCCCATGACCACACCGGTGCCGACATAGGCCCCGCGACCGATGATGCAGTTCTCGCCCAGCTGGGCTTGCTCGCGGACCTGAGCGAGATGCCAGATCGATGAGCCATCACCGATGGATGCGTCAGGCGACACGTCAGCGGAATCGACGATCCGCACACGGGACGGGTTGGTCACAGAACACTCCTTGTGCCGCCACCGCACATCACGGATACTCGACGGTCACCAAGTCTATCGTCGGGCGCGTGGATCCCTTCTCAGGGTTCCCCCGGCGGCGGACTCGGCCACGGCGCGCACCGCGACCGCCGCCCGCTCACCGGCCGCTGCCAGCGAGTAGTTCTGGTCGACCCATTGTGCACGTGTCTGGCGAAGCCGTTCAGTATGGCCAGATAGCGCCTGCTCGATGAGTCGTTCCATGGCAGAAGACACGAGCTCTGTACTGAAGTCGACGGACTCTCCCAGCTCACCGTCGCGCACGACCTGGCCGCCGGTCGTGGCACCTGCAAAAAGCACCGGCGTGCCGCACGCGCCGGCCGCATACGTCTTCGTCGGACGAGCGAAGTCGTAACCGATGCCGGGGACGATGCTCACCAGAGCAGCGACTGCCCCACGTATCCATCTCGCCGACTCATCGGGACTGACGACGCCGCCGAAATGTATCCGATCAGGAGCAATCGCCGCGGCCAGTTCACGAAGCTCCGTCTCGGCGGCACCCTGGCCAAAGAAGCGGATGTCGACGTTCAGATCAAGCTGCGCGAGAGCGCGGATGAAGACGCCTGGCTCCTGCCACTCCGACATCGTGCCGGTGTACACGAAATACGGACGCTCCGTAATCTGAGGCTCCACATCGACGTTGAACACTCGAGTGTCGATGCCGTTGCCGACCTCGACGATCCGCGACCGGTCAGCGCCGAGGGCGAGGAGTCGTTCGGTCACCTCGGGAGAAACCGAGAGGACACCGCGGGATCCGCGAAGCACTCGTGACTCCAACCAACGCATGACAGCGATCACCAGCTTCGATGCGCCCATGGCGATGACGCCATCTGTCCAGACATCGCCCGGGTAGTACACCAGCGGCTTTCGCTTCAGCCAGGACGCGACCAGTGAAACGAGTCCGGTCGTGGGCGGTGCCTCAGCCACGATCACGTCCGCACGCGTCATGAGCAGGCGGAAGAACGCCGGAATGTCGAAGGACAGGTACTGAAAATAGCCTCGGATCGCGCCACTGCGGTCGCGGAGCACCGGTGCCCTCCGCACCGCCACTCCCGGGAGCCAGCCCTTGCTCGGCTCATCGGCGACCGCTACCGGCGGCTTCGTCGTCAGCACCGTCACATCGTGATCGGTGGACAGCGCATCCGCGAGCGCTCGCATACGAAAACTCGCGGCGGTCACTTCCGGCGGGTAGAGCCGGGTCATGATCGCCACGGTTCGGCGTCGTTCTTGCATGGGGCTCCAGATCTAATCGGCCGTACTTCCGAGCTGGCCCGGAGCAGACACCTGACACAATGGTTTCATGTCTTTGCCCCACCCGGCACCTTCCTCACCCGATCCGAGTGCCTGGGTCATCATTCCGCTCTACAACGAAGCGTCGGTCGTCGGTGGTGTCGTCGAGAGCCTGCTGGCGCACTTCACACATGTGGTCTGCGTCGATGACGGCTCATCGGATGAATCAGCAGAGGTTGCCCGGCGCGCCGGCGCGACACTCGTCCAGCATCCCGTGAATCTCGGCCAAGGCGCGTCCCTGCAGACCGGGATCACTTTTGCGCTGGGACACCCATCGTGCGAGTACATCGTCACGTTTGATGCGGACGGCCAGCATCGGATCGAAGATGCATTGGCGATGATCGCCGTGGCCAGGGAAGAAGACCTTGCCATCATTTTCGGCTCGCGTTTCCTCGATGACCGTACGAATCCTGGTCTCACCAAACGCATCGTCTTGAAGACCGCTGTCTGGGTTTCCAATATGACGACCAGCCTGAAGCTGACCGATGCGCACAACGGATTGCGTGTCATCCGTCGGGATGCCGCCGAACGTATCGATCTGAAGCAGGATCGTATGGCGCACGCGACGGAGATCGTGCTCGAGCTGAGCAGAACCGGCCTGCCGTGGCGTGAGCATCCGGTTGAGCTTCTCTACACCGACTATTCGAAGGCCAAGGGGCAGAGCGTGTTGAATGCAGTGAACATCCTTGTCGACCTGGTGGTGAAGTGATCATGTGGATCCAGATCCTGCTCATCGCAGCAATCGTCGTGCTCGCGGTGTTCATGATGCGCCGCACCGGAGCGGACAGCCATCTGGCGATCCGTCGACTCCTGATGGGGCTGTTCGTCCTCGTCGCCGTGCTGTCGGTGTTGTTCCCACAGTGGCTCACCTGGCTCGCGAAACTGATCGGTGTCGGACGAGGCACCGACCTGGTCCTTTATGGGCTCGTCGTCGTTTTCCTTGCCTTCGTCTACACGCAGTACAGACGCAATGCCGTTCTGCAGCGTCAGCTGACGGTGCTCGCGCGCAAGATCGCACTGATGGAAGCTGAGACCGTCGAGCGGGATGACGCCGAACGTCAGTAGTCGCAAGCGGTGATGCGCCAGAGTGAGGCGTCGCCGACCTCAGCCACGAGCTCGAATCCGTCCTGACCTTCGAAGTCTGTCATTCCGGGCATCTCGTAGCGTCCGGAGTATTGCTCGCCGAGCCCGAAATCTAGGACGAAGTCGGGACTTCCATATGTCTCGAGCGCACTGCAGATACTCGGGTCTGACGCGACGTCGCGCAAGCCCGATGCCAGCTCCGCCCACTCCGCGGTGGTGGGTGGAGACCATGTGCGTGGGTATACATCGATTCCGCTGAGCACGTAGCCGAAACCTGTCCCGGTACTGGGATTCCCGATCACAGTGGTTCCGTCGGTGACGAAGTCACCGAGCGATTCCAACAACTCGCGCTCGTCGGTGCTCAGGTAGCTGACGCCCGACTCCTGGTAGCGAGGATCCGGTTCGAATCCGTTTACGACGTAGTCAGGCATCGCGACGGGACGAACGAGGACAAGCACGACAGTGAACAGCGCGACGATCGAGAGCCCGATTGCAGAAATCATGGACCCGAGCGACTCGGTGACGTCCACACCACGTCGGGTACGTGCAGTGATCGTTCGGATGATCGCATCGAAGCCAATGGCTGCCAGCGGAATCACAACGATCGGGGCCAGCGCCGCGATCCGGTACGGGTCCGCATACCAAGCGCCGAGAATACCGTCGCGAACGATCGCGATCCCGAACGTGGCGACCAGCACGTAAAGAGCAGAGACTGCGGCCCACGCGATCGCGATCCAGCGCCACGCTGGTCGCAGTATCGCAAGCACCAGCCCGATCAGCATCAGCACGCTGATGCCCCAAGCGAACGGGATTCTCAGCTGTCCATTGAAGAGGATGTCGAGCCACACCTCGAACTTGCCTCGGAACGGCGGCCAGTGCGATCCACCAGTGCTATTGGAGAACACGAACCATGCGACGGCGAGCACGGCCCATCCAGCGATGATGCTCCCGACGCGAATGACTGCAGATTTGGCTGTCTGCGTCAGCATCCACCAGCTGAACCAGATCATGATGATCAGTCCGGCGATGAGAACAGAGGCCGGCTGAGCGAAGACCAGCGCGCACAGCGCGATCGCTGCGAACAGCCCGCCCTGCACGATTGATCGCCAGGGTCGCGCAGCATGTGACCATGACGGCAGCGTCAGAACGACAGCGATGGATGCCGGGATGAGCGCGACCGACAACGCATTCGGATACAGCACGCCCCACTGAAACAACAGGAGCGGGAACAGTTGCAGCGCACTGGACAACACGGCTGCGTAGGAGGCGATCGTGGATGAGCCGGTCGCAGCACGCGCAAACCAGGTCAGCCCCAGCGGCCAGACCAGCGCAGCGATGACGATTGTCAGAGCGTTCACCGCAACCGGGATGCTTGCACCGGTGGCCACAACGATGACCGAGGCAAGAGCGTGCCATGCAGCCGGGTAAAACCCGGTACCACCAATGAAGGAATTGATGTCCAGCGAGGACGCTGAGCCCGTTTCCTGGATGAATCGCAACGCGTTCAGGTGGAAAACGGCGTCATTCGTCTGCGAGATCGCAGAGGGATCTGACACATACGACGCCATCCGCCAGAAACCGATGACCGCACCGATGACGAGAGCGGTAGGGAGCAACCAGCGATTCGAGGTCGGTGCCGCACGCCGTAGCCCTCTGAGGGGCAGCGCACGTCCCACCCACCAGGCCGCGGCGCTGGTCAGAGCGACGACGACCGCGAAACTCCACGCCGACCAGTCGATTCCCAGCAGAGCGAGGGCGATGGCGGCAAGAGACGCGACCGCAGTGGTCATCACCGGGGCGAACGCCACCAGCGCAAGACCGCGCATCCCCGCTGCTGCCAACGACAACAGTCCGGGACCGAAGACAACAACGGCTGCGACCAGAACGACCGGTGCCGCGGCGAACCAGTCGAGAGTCACTTATCCACCAGTTTGATTGCGCCTTCGATCTCACCGTCATAGATGACGTTGCCCTTGTTGATCACCACGCCTCGGACACAGAGTTCGCGCACCATCTCCATGTCGTGGGTCACGACGACAAGAGTCTTGCCCCGAGAGATGAGCTCTTCGAACTTCAAGCGGCATTTCTCGCGGAACGGTGCGTCGCCGACCGAAAGGATCTCGTCGACGAGCAGGACGTCGAGTTCGACATGGATCGCCACGGAGAACGCCAAACGCATGAACATGCCAGAGGAGTAGTGCTTCACTTCCTGGTCGATGAACTGCTCGATCTCGCTGAACGCCACGATGTCGTCGTAGCGTGCTTCGATCTCGTGCTGCTTCATGCCAAGGATCGCTGCGTTCAGGAAGACGTTCTCGCGCCCCGACAGCTCGGGATGGAAGCCCGCACCGACCTCGATCAAGCCGGCGACGCGTCCGCGAGTGAGCACCTGGCCTTCGTCGGGTTCCATCACACCGGACACGAGTTTGAGAAGCGTGGACTTTCCGGATCCGTTGAGCCCGAGAATCGCGACTGACTCACCCTCACCGATCACGAGGTCGACGCCCTTGAGCGCTTCGAACTGGCTGGTGAGCTGGCGTCGCTTGATCCAAGAGACCAAGGTGTCCTTCAGAGAGAACGCGTGATTCAGAGTGAAACGCTTCTTGACACCATCGATGATGATGCTCGGCTTGCTAATCGTCTGCTCGCTCATAGGTCTTGCGCGAACCTTCCTTCGAGGCGACGGAATACCAGCTGCCCCACCAGTAGCGTGCTGAGCGCGATGAGGAACGTCCAGAGGGTGTTCCATGCCAACCCGGGCGGAATGTCCATCATCTGGAATCCCTCGTAGCCGACGGCCTCGACCATGCCCTGAGTTGCCGGTCGCCAGAACGCGTAGTGGAAGAGCTCGACGCTCTGCGTGATCGGATTCAACATGTACAGCTCGACCACCCACGACGGCCAATGCAGCCTGTCGACCACCGCGTTCTGCACCATCGTCCAGGAGTAGAGCACCGGAGACGCCCAGGTCGCGAGCAGTAGGAGCAGCTCGACGATGTTCTCTGCGTCGCGGTAGCGCACGTTGACGGCGCCGAAGAACAGTCCGAGGCCGAGCGAGAACAGCATCACAATGATCATCGCCGCGAGGATCGCAAGTATCGAGACGATCGAGAAGTGCATGATCCAGCCCATGAGCAGGCAGACCACGAGGAGCAGCCCGACCTGCGGAAGGAAATGCACGAACGAGACGATGACAGCGGAGACGGCGAACAGCTGACGAGGCAGGAAGACCTTGCGCACGAGCGGCGCATTTCCCACGATTGACGTCGTGGCGTTCTTGAATCCTTCTGAGAAGAGGTTGATCACGACGATGCCGGAGAACAGGTAGACCGCGTAGTTCGGGATATCGCGGTCGAGGTTCATGAAGACGCCGAGCACGATCCAGAAGACCATGAACTGGGCCGCAGGTCGCACGTACGACCACGTCCAGCCGAGCACGGAGTTCCGATAACGGGTGGTGACACCGGTCCTGACGAGCAGGCTCAGCAAGTACCGCCAGCGCACGATGTCGATCAGCCCGCGGCTCTTGCCTGGGGTCTCGAATTCGGAACGCGGGACGTTGGCGAAAAGATCTCGGGTATCAGTCACAAGCCCTGCTCACTCGGGGACGACATCAGCCATCACAAACTCAACCAGCTTACGGCACCGCACCACGCCCACACCGAGCGGGCTCTCAGGGATCACCACATCGATCGGATGTTGTTCCAACCCTTGCCGATCGCAGTGCCCGAGACCCACCCTCCCGTTCCGCTTCCGCGGTACAGGTACAGCAATCCATCCTTGGTCCGTGCCATCACGTCGGTCTTGCCGTCGCCGTCGAAATCCCCCGGACTGAAGATGCCTGTCATCTTGTTCCAACCGTGCCCGATCTGACGTACGTTCCCCCACCTTCCGGCACCGTTGGTCGGATACAGCCACAGCGTTCCGTCCTTCGCACGTGCGATGACGTCGCCCTTGCCGTCCCCATCAAAGTCCCCAGCATGGAAACCGGCATCGATCTTGGACCAGTTGTTGCCTATTTTGGTAGGATTTCCCGCCCAGCCACCGCTGCCGTTGCCGCGGTACAGCATGAGGTCACCGCTCGCAGCCTTTGCGATGATATCCGGCTGATGATCGCCGTCGTAGTCGATGCCCGCCGCGATGATCGTCATTGATGACCAGCCTTTGCCGATCACGATCGACTGCTGGAACGTGCCGCCCCACTTGCCGCGGAGTAGGCGGAAGTTGCCGCTTCCGTCGATGCGGGCGAGGTCGACGAGGCCGTCGCCGTTGAAATCTCCGACCGGGAGCATCCGATCCTCCTTCTGCCAGCCGCCCTTGCCCAGCAAGGTCGTCCCGGTCCAGCCACCATTCGCGCCGCCGGAGTACAGCAGCAGTTCGCTATTGCCTGAGACCGCGATCACGTCGTTGCCGCCAGCACTGTCCAAGTTGCCGACCCCGGTGGGAAGCACACGCTTTGATTTCACCGCGGCACCTCCGACAGCGACGGCCAGCGATCCCCAGCCGGTGCCGACCTTCGAGGACGCGCCGAGTCTGCCCCCGCCGGACCCCGCGTAGACGAGGCTGTCGCCGTTGGCTGCGATGCCGATCAGGTCACCCTTCCCGTCGCCGGTGAAGTCTCCGATGCTGATGATGTCACCAAACGAGCCCCAGCCCTTGCCTATCTGGTACCCATCACTCCAACTGCTCTTGCCGTTTCCGAGGTACAGCCACAGTCGACCGCTCTTGTCTCGTGCGACGAGATCGACCTTCCCGTCCCCGGAGAGATCAGCACCGCCGCTGATGAGGTTCATTGCACCCCAGCCACGTCCGACCTTGATGGGCTCAAGGAAGGATCCGAACCCGTTGCCGCGCCACAGCAGCAGGTCGTGCGCGGAGTTCGTGGTGAAGAAGTCCGGGCGGCCGTCACCATCGAAGTCGCCTGCGCCGGTCGCGAGTACCGCACCGGAGCCGACTCCGGAGAGCGCCACCGGCTTCCCGAATGTTGTTGTTCCGTTGCCGTACAACACCGAGAACTGACCGGACTTCGCCACACCCAGAAGGTCACGGTGTCCATCGCCATCGAGATCCGCGATGCCGATGAGCTTCTTGACGCCGGTGAGACCGGAGGCGATCTGCGTCTTTCCGCCCCATTTGCCCTTCCCGTACGGGTACGCCCAAGCCCGTCCATTCGAGCCGAGTGCCACTGCGAACGATGAGGTGTCGATCGACCCGAGCGTGGGTACCGGCGTCGCGGGCTTCGGCGGCGTAGGCTTCGCAGGCGTCGTCGGCTTGCCGGTCTGCGTTGACCCGAACCAGTCGGTGAAGTAGTTGTAGAAGTTGCGGTTGCCGTAGCTGGAGCACGCGTTATTCGCCTCGCCGTATCCGGCGGCGAGGGCTGCAGCGTTCGGCTGGTACGGCGTGTAGTAGTACAGCGCCGATGTGGCCTTGTTCGAGATGTAGACCGGTGACGATCCACACGACGCATTCGGGTGGTAGCGCAGGTTCCAGGTCTTCCCCGGTGCATACCAGGTGAAGTATCTGCCCTCCATGTAGGTCTGCATTTGACGAGCGGCGCCATAGATCTGGTGGAAGAAACCGACGTACTTGGGATCGCACGCGGCAGTGTCCGGGCATCCCTGCCCGAGTGCGATGTCGTAGCGCCACTGGCTCGGCCACGTGTGATTGACCAGCCCCTGCTCCTTCTGGAGCATGACAATCAGCACCTGCGGGTTGATGTTGCACGCTTGCGCGACGCGGTAGATGATGCGGGCTGCGCTCTCATTCGAAGCACCCTTGTAGCCCTTGCAGTAGGCATCCGCAGGACGTGTCACCGAAGTGATTTTAAAATCCTTCAGACAGGTGTAGCCCGCTCGGCAGTTCGACACCTTGCCGTTGAAGAAGCTCTGAATTTGAGCCTCGGTCATCGTGTTCTTGTTTGTGAACACGGCGTCGCTGATGAGGTTGCCCGGCTTGAAGCCGGCCAACGAGGTCTTGGCGATACTCAGCTGCGCGGAGTCAACCGACGTGCGAGAGAGGCTGACCGACGTGCTCTGCGAAGCGGATGCCATGGCGACTTCCACCGGCGCCACTGTGCCAACCACCACAGCGGTGACGGCGACGAGGACGGTGAGGAATCGGGCGATCCGGAGCACGTTTCGAGAGCGTGGGGCGCGTCGAGACATGTGACCAGTGTGGCTGAAGTCGTGCAGTTTTCGGGGTTCGACACGACCTGGGCGCATACCGAACGCGCATGTCGCGAAAAACGTCGCGTCAGAGGTCGGCGTGCAACGACCAGACACGCTCGGCGGAGCTTGCCCACGAGAAGGCTCTCGATCTGTCCCCTGCCAGCACACGGAGCCGCTTCGCGCCGGCACCGACGGCATCGACCACAGCATCCGAAAGCTCGTCGATCGTTACCAGGGCACCGCCCTCGGCGATCGCATCCTGGTGCACACCGCTGTCGACTGCAACGATCGGAACGCTGAGCGACATCGCCTCCATCGTCCGCCACGGCCATGCCGACAGCGCGCTCATGGCGACGAACACGGATGCTCCGCCCAGCACAGCCGCGCGGTCCTCCCGCGACAGCGCGCCGCGGATGTGCGCCCGACGCTCCGGAAGTCCGGCGGCCGAGGCAAGCTCTGCCAGTGCGGGTTCCGAACCATCGGTAGCATCCAGCACGACCGCGTCTAGATCTGCCGCAGCGGCCGCTCGGAAGCCCTGTTCCAATTCTTCCGGTGAGCCGGCGAGAACCAGGTAGCGCTCCGGCAGCGACAGCGTCGTGCGGCGTGACGCGACGTCGGAAGGAATAGCGAACCCCTCGGGCGGGGCGCCAGCGACTACCCGCACACGGTCGCCCAGCTTCGCGAGACTGCCGATCCGATCGACCATCGCGTGCGAGGGGACAACGACCACGTCCGCGTGCTTGACCGCACGGCGCAGCATTCCTCGCTGCCATGCGACAGTCGTCTTGGACAGGGTCTGCGGTGCTTCCCACGCTTTCAAGTCCCATACCGTCACCGCGACCTGATCGTCGTCGTGCAGACGATCGTGCTTGATCAACGGCGCCATGAGCGTAGGCGCATGGATGAGTCCGCCACCGACACCGGGAGCGATGCCCAACTGCCAGGAGGCGGCAAGTTCACGCCGAGCCAGCCCGAGCGAGCGCACTCCGGCGAGGCCTGGAATATCTACGCCTCGCCCTGAGGGCACGATCGCTTCAACCGAGCATCCGGTGGGTGCGGTCGCAATGAGCCCGGCCGTGAGGTCAGCGGCGGCGCCCGCCTGATCAGAGTCGACGATCTGCGTGATCTGGTCGAGAACGACGCGCAGCTGGGCACCCATACCCAAAGAGTAACGGTGGCATATGAAAAACTCGTGACAGACGCCCCACGTGCTTGAATGCTGAGGTGAGCGACGGTCGACTTCCGGTTAGACGACGCTGGGTGCGATGGATCATCGGCGCAGTGGTGGCGTTTCTGGTGCTCGCCACCGGGTGGGTCGTGATCCGCGGAGTTAGCGCGGTCAGCGAGTTGCAGAACATTCAGACCTCGGCCTCGCAGATGCGCACCGCCATCGCTGAGGGCAACCTCGACAAAGCCGAGCGCATTGCGCCACGCATCGCGGATCATGCTGCGAGAGCGCACGGCCTGACCACTGATCTCATCTGGCGCGGCTTCGAGTTCGTCCCGTGGCTGGGTGCGAATTTCACGGCAGTGCGCGAGGTCGCAGAGATCGCCGACAGCATCGCCGCGGACGCCGTGACTCCAGTGCTCGAGGTCGCGAACGACATGGACCTCGCGAGCTTCGGCTTCACCGGTTCCACGCTTGACCTCGCTCCCCTTGCCGCAGTGGAAGCGCCTCTCGCCGCCGCCAGCGAGGCACTCAGCGCCGCTGACACCCAGGCCCAGCAGATCAACGCCGACGCGACGCTGCCCCCTCTGGCCGATGCCGTGTACGAGATGCGCGACGTCGTCACCGAGGCCGCCACCGTCGTGGGGGCACTGCACGGTGCATCCGTGCTGCTGCCGCCCATGCTCGGCGGCGAAGGCCCACGAACATACGTGGTCGCGATGCAGAACAACGCCGAGCTCCGCTCCAGCGGCGGTATCGTCGGATCTCTCGCGCTGCTTCGTGCAGAGAACGGTACGATCAGCATCGAGCGTCAGGCATCCACGCGAGATTTTCCACCACTCGATGAGCCACTGCCTCTGAGCAAATCGACAATCGCGCTGTTCGGGGACGGCCCGGGACGCCACGTGCAGAACATCACCAGCATCCCGGACTTCACAGACGCGGGCGAGACACTCGCCCTGCGCTGGGAGGGCCAGTTTGGTGAGAAAGTCGACGGCGTCGTCGCGATCGACGCCGTCGTGGCCTCACATCTGCTTGGGGCTACGGGAGACATTTCCTTCGGTCCGTTCACCGCGACGTCCGAGACGATCGTGCCCATCCTGCTCTCCGAGATCTATGCGACGATCGCTGACCCGATCGAACAGGATGCTGTGCTCAACCAGGCCGCAAACACGCTGTTCTCGGCAGCCCTGACCAGCGGAGAACCGCAGAAGCTGATCGGAGCGTTCGCCGCTTCGGCGGACGAGAACAGGATCCGAATCTGGAGCGCGCATCCGGAGGAGGAGAAGCTGCTCGCTGCCTCGAGCCTCGGCGGCGCACTTCCGGTCGATGGTCCTCGCGGACCGTATGTCGGAGTCCTCTTCAACGATGCCACGGGCGGCAAGATGGACTACTACACCGATGCGTCGATCAGCACGGCTGTCGGTGTCTGCCGGGGAGTTCCTACGACGCAGGTGCGCGTGACTTGGACGAACAACGCCCCCGCCGATGCCGAGCAATCGTTGCCGCTGTACGTCACCGGAAACGGCATCTTCGGCGTGTACGCAGGCTCGGTGCGAACGCTGATCGCCATCTACGGCCCAGAAGGCGCGACGGTACGCTCGGCAGACCAGGACGGTGAATCCGAAAGCGTACAGACCACGATGCTCGGCACCCGCAGCGTGGTGCAGCACGACGTCGAACTCGCCCCAGGCGAATCCTCCACGATCACCGTCTCTTTCGACGGCACCGGCGCCGGCGATCGTCTCACGAGAGTGCAGCACACCCCCTTGAGTGACACACCAGAAATCCCCCGTACGGAAATCATCTGCGAATAGTGACAAACGGCTCCGTCATGGGCTAATGTCATCAGCACTGGGGAATATTGGGCTCTAATATCCTGCCGTGGGGGCAGGAAGGGTCCACGCAGTCGAACGCAGGGGTGTGTTCGGGTGTGATTCCGCGTGTATCTCTCTGGGGGAGAATCATGCTGAAAAAACTGGCTGTAATCAGCCTAACCGCTGGCGCGCTCGTGCTTTTTGCACCTGCTGTTGCCTCTGCTGCACCGAATGAGTTCGCGCCATTCGTGTCCGACCCGTACGTCACGCCTCCGAAGGTCACCGTCGACTCGCCTGTGGTCGACACTTGTGAAGCCTCGACTGTCGTGTTCGGGTCCGGCTACTTCGAGCCCAACGAGAACGTTGCGGTCGGAGTCTCTGGTGTGGACGCAGCGAATGCCTCGTACTCGGGCAACGTCGCGAACACGGAGGGCGGGATGGTGCTCTCGTTCCGTCCACCCGCTGATGGCGCCGGAGCTTATGAGCTCGCATTCACCGCCAGCCGCTCTTACAGCGCGTTGATCACGGTGTCTCAGGGTCATGATGCCGCGGTGAGTTGCGGCCACGACCCAGGGGCCGCCCCCGCTGGCACGGAGTTGCCGCTGACCGCTGGTGGACTCGAGCTGGCCCTCACCGGCGGCGGAGTCTCACCGTGGGTACTCGGGGGCGGTGCTGTCGCCCTCGCGGCAGGAGGGGTGCTCATCGCAGCAGGAATTACGCGTCGCAAGCGCGCCTAGGTCGCGTTCGCCGCTTCGGCGGTGAGCGCGCGCCGGCGGCGACAGTCCCTCCCCCTCCGACTGTCGTCGTTCGGTGCCGTCCGGTGCATACCGGAAGGCCCACTGTTCGCCGCCACAGACGTGGGGTGGCAAGCAGTGGGCCATTGGCATGTCCTGGAACGGCTACATCACGGCTCAGGCGTCGGCGTCCCCGTCGGCGGATGCAGCGTCTGCTGGACGAGGTCGCGGATGTGCACGTAGTCCGGTTCGAACTCGTCGACTCCGTTCTCCGGGACGAGCTCGATCGGTGTGACTTCCTGTTCCTTCGCTTTCACCATCAGCTCTAAGAACTCCGAGAGCTTGTCTTTTGGCAGATCTGTATCAATCAGCACTGTGCCGGCTGCCGCAACGTCGTTGAAGCGCGTCAGCACGTTCTGCGGCGTGAACTGATCCAGGATCGCGACCTGCAACTCACGCTGACGCTCCATCCGGTCCCAGTCGCTGGTCGTATAGCGCGAGCGGGCATACCACTGCGCTGTGTCACCGTTCATGTGCTGCTGACCCGGCTCGATCCAGCCGATCGCCCATTCGTTGACGTCGGTGCCTGTCCACCCCTCGGGCGGTCCCCCCTTCGGCAGACGCTCTGTGACGTTGATGTCGACGCCGCCGAGAGCATCGATCATGGCGGCGAAACCGTTCATATCGATGAAGATGTAGTACGGAATCTCAATGCCGAGGATTCCCTCTGCGGCGTCCTTAGTCGCCTCGATTCCGGGTGACGATCCGTGCGAGGCCGCGTCCGGGTATAGCTCTGATCCCTCGTCATCACGGCAGACCTCAGCCGCATAACGGATGTGGTTCATCCAACCGTTCCACCCACAGGTAGAAGATGCCTGTCCTTGGAAACCATCGGGATACAGCGCCTGCATGGGGCTGCCGTCGCTGAATGGCGCGTGTGGAAGCTCGCGCGGAATGCCGACGATCGTGACCGCGCCGGTGGTGGCGTTGACCGAGACGACCGAGAGACTATCGAAGCGCATGGAATCGCGGCCGTCGCCGCTGTCGGCTCCCAGCAGGAGGATGTTGTAGTAGCCATCGCTCGGCTCCACGCTGGGGCCGCTCTGCCCGAAGATGTCATTGATCACGCCTCGGCTGGCCCCCGCAACGGATGCGGCATAGCCCGCGCCTCCGCTGAGAAGTCCGAGCAGTATCAGCGCCACTACAGGGATCGCAAGGCGTGAGATTGGTGGCACTTTCACCAGCCGGGCGAGGCGCACGGTGTCGATGGTGAGCACGACCCACAGCAGTGCATAGGCGATCAGGAGCACCTGAAGCGCGGTCAGAACGAACCAGTTCGTGGCGATGGTGATGAGGGCGGAGCGCCAGAACACTGCTGCGACGACGGCAACTACGACCAGAAACCAGCTGATCAGCGTCGCGATCAGACCGATGCGGCCGAGCTTGCGATTTCCGCCAGCGAGAGTCTGAGCGGAACCAGGCACGAGAACATTCATCGCGACCAGCCACCAGCCACGCCTCGCCATGAATGCCGGGTCGGCGGCATCCGGGTTGCGCAGCGGACGAGTCTCGATCACCGGATGCCGGGACCTACTCGTCGCGCGCGGCGCGGCCAGGGTCACAGGGAGTCCTTCAGCCGTTCGTTCTTCTCAGCAACCTGAGCCTCGAGAGTCTTCGCGTACTCCTCGATGCGGTCCGCAATCGCGGCATCCGATGCGCCGAGAATACGGGCCGCAAGAATACCCGCGTTACGCGCGCCACCGATTGACACTGTCGCAACGGGGATGCCGGCCGGCATCTGCACGATCGACAGCAGCGAGTCCATCCCGTCGAGGTATGCGAGCGGCACCGGCACGCCGACGACAGGTAGCGGCGTCATCGACGCGAGCATGCCCGGTAGGTGTGCTGCGCCACCGGCTCCAGCGATGATGACTCGAATTCCGCGGCCGCGCGCTTCCCGCGCGTACTGCATGAGCTTGTCGGGTGTACGGTGCGCCGAAACAACCTCGACTTCGTGCGCGATACCGAATTCGGTCAGCGCCTGAGAGGCGTCGCTCATTACTCGCCAGTCGGAGTCAGACCCCATCACGACGCCGACGACGGGCACGGAAGAGGAATGCAGTGGCTCGGTCACTTCCCCAGGCTAATCTCTGATCCCCTCATGTTCCCTGAACAACGCGCCCTCCGCTGGGTGCGAGTGGGGTGATTAAGCGAAATGAGCGGCCGCGGCACGCGCCGTGTAGACGACATCGTCGAGGTCAGCACCCGCGACATTCACGTGCCCCACCTTGCGACCGGGGCGAGCAGCTTTGCCGTAGGTGTGGATCTTCGCGTCAGGATGCTCGGCCATTGCCGCGTCAAAGCGATCCTCGAACGTGCCTTCCGAAGGCCCGCCCAGGATATTCACCATCACGCTCCACGACGCCCGCAACGATGCATCACCCAGCGGAAGGTCTGTGACCGCGCGCAAGTGCTGCTCGAACTGTCCGGTGACGGCGCCATCCTGACTCCAGTGGCCACTGTTGTGCGGGCGCATCGCCAGTTCGTTCACGAGGATGCGCTCATCGTCCGTCTCGAACAGCTCGACCGCCAGCATTCCGGTGACGCCGAGGCCCTCTGCAATCTGTCGGCCAATGGCCTCTGCAACCTGAGACAGGCGCTCGCCGGCACCGGGCGCTGGGGCGAAAACCTCTGCGCAGACACCGTCGCGCTGCACAGTCTCCACAACCGGGTACGCGACCATTTGTCCGCTGGGGCGACGCGCGATCTGCTGTGCAAGCTCACGGGTGAATGAGACCAACTCTTCGACGAGGAGGGAATCGCCCCCGAGGTCGGCGAACCAGTCCGCTGCTTCCTCTGCGCTTCGCACAACGCGCACGCCCTTGCCGTCGTAGCCACCGCGCGGGGTCTTCACGACGCCCTTTCCACCGTGATCGTCGAGGAATGCCTGCAGCTCATCGACACCGGCGACTGCCGCCCAGTCCGGCTGCGGCACACCGAGCTCCGTGAGCCGGGCCCGCATGACGAGCTTGTCCTGTGCGAACTGCAGAGCATCCGGGCCAGGGTGCACTGCAACGCCCTCATCGACGAGCGCCCGAAGGACGGCCTGTGGCACGTGCTCATGGTCGAACGTGATGACATCGACGTCTCGAGCAAAGGCGCGGACGGTGTCCAGGTCGCGATAGTCCCCCACAGCCGTGGCCGCTAGCTGTGCCGACATTCCCTCGCCCTCAGCGAGCACTCGAATATCGAGGCCGAGTTCAATCGCCGGAGCGATCATCATCCGAGCCAGCTGTCCGCCGCCGATCACGCCCACACGCAACGCCATTGAGTTCTCCGTTCGTTGCGTCCATTCTCCCGCATACCGCGAGGAGCTGAACACCGCACCCGGTTGCCCGGGCGCGGATCACCGCGCGGCGTCTGGATCGGACATCGCCTGCGCATCGCGGTGGGCGAGGATCTGGTTGACCTCGATCTGATCAGCAAGGGCTTCATGCACAAGGGTAACGTTCGGCACGTTAGCCAGGCGCAGCGGCGCTTCGACCCCATTGGACAGCGTGATGGTGCCCACGCCCCACAGCCGCTGCAGCAGGCCACGTCGCACACCGATCGTGTACCCGCGCACATGCGATATCTCGCTCCGTTGCCGCGCACCTATGCCGTGGTTCACGATCACTCTTCGCGTGGTCACCGTATAGCTGCGAGAGACCCAGACCAGGTACGGGATGAGCACGCCGACGATGAACAGCACAGCACCGGCGGAGATCAGCATCCAGTTCTCATACCCGGCCGGAAGATTGTCGTAGAAGTACGCGCCGACGCCCGATATGACAATCAACAGGGCGGCCGACCAGAACAATCGACGGGCATGACCGCGAAAGCGCGCGATGAGCAGCTCTTCGGCTTGCGCGCCCGGCGGCGGCATCATCGGCCGACCTCCGAGAGTCACTGGCTGTGTCATTCCTCCATTGTGCCTGCGACCTCAGACATCCTTGTCCGCGCTGCGGCGTGTCTAATCCGGAGCGCTCGGCTCAGCTCAAACGTGCGTGCACGACGTCACCGGCCGCAATGAGGTGCTCGATGCCGTCTACGTCCACGGCAAGTCGACCATCTGTCTCGAGTCGAGTTGCGCGCCCGTGCAGCGTTGATCCGTCCGGCAACGTCACATCCACCTCTCGATGAATCGTCAGGCAGCGCTCCGACGCCGCGCGAAGCAATCCGCTGGCGCCGGCGTCGCCCGCGGCGGCGAGCGCCGTCAGCGTCTCATCGAGGCTGCGAAGGTAGTCGGCAACAAGTCGATCCTCATCGACAACCGCACCGAGCACCGCAAAAGAAGTGGCGGTGGGAACAGGCAGCTGTTCCGTGGTCATCGCAGTGTTCACCCCCGCCCCCAGCACGACGGCTTCGCCGCTCGACTCTGCGAGGATGCCGCAGATCTTCTTCCCGTCCACCAGCACATCGTTCGGCCATTTGACGCCGACCTCATGGCCGGCGAGTTGTGCGGCCACCGCATCCGCCATGGCGACGCCCGCCGCCAGCGGAATCCAGCCGAAGGCCTCCGCATGAGCCGGGAGCTTGCGCAACAGCACTGAAATCGCCAGCGAAGCACCGGCCGGCGCGATCCAGGAACGATCAAGTCGCCCCCGACCCGCGGTCTGATTCGCGGTGAGGAGCACGGCCAGGTGCGGCCAGCCTTCGGCGTCTCCGGTATGTGCGCGCAAGTCGGCGTTCGTCGACGTGGATTCGGCTACGACCTCGAGTCTCGAGGCGAGGGCGGCGGCACGCGGAAAGCTCATGGCTGCCACTTTAGGTGCACCGACCTCCGCGTAATGCCACTCATCCCAATACGTCATGAGTTGTTCGACAGCAGAGTGAAATTTCGCGGTGGCAACTCCCGGCGTGGTGTCGCCGAAATAGTGCTGCGCCCACGTGCGCAGGCGGGTGATGGTGACGTCATCGGCGCGCACACGCTCCACTTCAGCGACGACATCGGCGTCAGTGGTGAGCCATTCGCAGTTGGCGAGATAGCCGCTGGTGTCCACCGTTGCGCGCGAGTCGACGGGACGAGTAACCATCAACGGTTTGCCTGTTGCGAGCCGGTCATAAATCATCGCAGAGATGTCCAAGATGGCTACATCCGCTGCCGCAAGCTGCCAGCCGATCTCCGGGCCGTCATCGTAAACATGGCACGCGGACGGATCAGAGGCATTGGCGCGAGCGATCGCATCGATGATCCGCCTGTTCGCAGCGCCGTATGAACCGTCGTTGACACCACTGCGCGGATGTGGTCGATAGATCACGCGGTGCCGCCCGGTCAGCAGCAACTCCTTGACGATTCGCTCCCCGTGGGTGATCACCGATCCGTAGCTCATCGAAGCGCGGTCGCCTTCCCACGTGGGCGCATACAGAACGACTTCCCGCTCATCAGACGGATACGGGGCCGCTGCCAGATAGTGATCTGCTTGCGGGCGTCCGATTGAAAACGTTCTGCGGTCGACGTCGTAGTCCCACTGTGTGCGCGAGAGTCGATCGTGTGCCGCCTGGCCAGCGATTAGCGCGAAGTCATACGCCTTGAACTGGTTACTCGCCATGTAGACCTTGTCGGATTCACCGTGGTTGATGAACACATGCCAACGCCGGCCGTAGCGGAACATCTGAAAGTTGCGGGTGTTCTGATTCACATAGAAGACGACCCTGATGTCCTGTTTGGCGATGAAGCGGTCGAGGTTGCGGACGGTCGGCACGAACGCCACCGGCAGCACGCCATCGTCAAGGAGCGCTTCCGCACCAACCGAGGAACGAGCGAGGACGACGATCGGCCAGCGCTTCGCCAGATCTGACAGCGGTTTGTACCACTGACGTATCTGGTACATGTTCACGTCGGTGTCAGCAAAATAGATCGCGATCTGGAACGCGCCCGGCTCGTGGATGTCCAGCCGTCGACGCACACGTTGTGTTGCAGAACGCGAAACCAGTGCGCGCTGCAACATACGAAAAGCATCACGGCCGTCTGAAAGAAAGCCCATCAGACCAGGGTAGGAGCTTGCCCTCCGTCAAAGCTGAGACGACTATCGGGTGAGGCGCGACGTTAGTCAGGCGCCGCGTTACTCTTCCTTCGCTTCTTCGTCGTCATCGTCTTCATCAGTGGGAACAGCGCCGATCTCGGCCTGCTGCCATTCATCCCACTTCGCCATGAGCTGCTCGATTGCGGCGTGGAACTTCGCGGTCGCCACCCCGGGCGCTGTGTCACCGAAGTAGTGCTGCACCCAAATGCGCAGCTTTACGATGGCGTCGTCGTCTGCACGCACTCGCTCAACTTCGGCGACGATGTCTGCCGCAGCATCCACTGTCAGCCACTCGCAATCGGAGAGGTATCCGCCGGTATCGATCGATGCTCGTGGGTCTACCGGACGCGTGATCATGAGTGGCTTGCCCGTGGCGAGGCGGTCGTAGACCATCGCCGAAATGTCGACGATGGCGACGTCTGCCGCAGCGAGCTGCCAGCCGAGTTCTGGCCCGTCATCATGCACGTGCTGCGCGCCGAGGTCGGCGGCATTGGCCGCTGCGATCGCAGCGATGATGCGGCGATGCGCTGCCCCGTAGGCTTCATCGACCACTCCGCTGCGCGGGTGAGGTCGGTAGATCACGCGGTGCGAGCCGGTCGCAAGCAGTGCGTTCACGAGCTTCTCGCCGTGGGTGGCAATTGATCCGTAGTGCGCGCTCGGGCGATCCCCCTCCCATGTGGGGGCGTAGAGCACGACGGTGCGCTCGTCCGGCGGATACGGCAGCGTGCCCGAGAAGTGGTCTGCCTGAGGACGCCCGATCTCGATGGTGCGTTGATCGAGGTCGAAGTCCCACAGCGTGCGTGCCAGACGATCGCGGGCTGCTTGCCCTGCTACCAGCGCATAGTCATACGCCTTGTACTGGTTCGTGGTCATGTACATCTTGTCGGACTCGCCGTGATTGATGAACACGTGCCAACGCCTGCCGTAGCGGAACATCTGGAAATTGCGCGTGTTCTGATTCACGTAGAGCACGATGCGGATGTCTTGCTTGCGAATGAAGCGCTCAAGATCACGCACCGTCGGCACGAAAGCCACCGGGGGTGAGTCTTCGACGAGGAGTTTCTCGGCGCCACCGGCGTTGCGCGCGAGCACGACGACCGGCCATTTCTTGGCGAGTTCGGCGAGCGGGCGGTACCACTGGCGCATCTGGTACATGTTGACCGCACCATCAGCGAAGTAGACGGCGATCTTGTAATGACGAGTTGGATGCGGCGGCTGAGACTGGAGGGTTCGACGAACGCGCTGAACGGCCATCCGTGACCGCAGCGCCCTTCGCAGGAGACGGAAGGACTTCTTGACATCTCTTACAGCACCCACGTGTCAAGACTACGCAAGCGGCACCCGTTCTCCGTGACATGATCGGGGGGTGGTAGAGAACGATTCGACAACGCCTTCGGAAGGTGTGTCGTTTGTCATGCCGGTATTGAACGAGCGTGCCTACCTCGAACATGCTGTCGCATCGGTGCTGGGGCAAGAGCTGGACGGCCCTGCGGAGCTCGTCCTCGCGCTCGGACCCTCAACCGATGGCACGACCGAACTCGCAGAGCAGCTCGCCGCGGGCGATGAGCGCATCCGGCTGGTCGACAACGCCGCCGCGCACATTCCCGTCGGGTTGAACGCCGCCATCCGCGCGAGCAGGTATCCGACGATCGTGCGGGTGGATGCGCACTCTGAACTCTCCTCCGGCTACGCGCAACGTGCACTCGCCACGCTTGAGCGCACGGGAGCAGCGAACGTCGGTGGCGTGATGCGGGCGGACGGTCGCACCCCGTTCCAGAAGTCGGTGGCCCGCGCTTACAACTCCCCCGTTGGCCTCGGCGGCGGGGCCTACCATGGCACCACTCACGAGGGCGAAGCAGAGTCTGCCTACCTCGGCGTCATGCGCCGGACCGTGCTTGACGAAGTCGGTCTGTTCGACGAGTCGATCCGCCGCGGTGAGGACTGGGAGCTAAACCTGCGCATTCGGCAGGCGGGATACAAGGTCTGGCTCGATCCGCAGCTGTCAGTGACCTACTGGCCGCGTGAGAGCTGGTGGCGACTGGCACGGCAGTTCCGCGCAACCGGTGCGTGGCGTGGCGAGCTCGTGCGTCGATTCGGGCGCAGCAACGGGGTGCGGTTCTTCGCGCCGCCCGCGCTGGTGCTGATTGTTGCGCTTGCTCTGATCGTCGGCGTGCTGCAGCTGACAGGGGTACTCGCCGGAGTGGCGTCGATCGTGGCATCCGTCGTGTACCTGCCGCTCGCGGCATACGCCGTGCTCGTGCTGGCGATGGCGCTGCGGCCCGGCGGCGGCCGGAGTCCGCGCGAGCGCATCTGGACACTCGCGGTGCTCCCCACCATGCACCTCGCCTGGGGCCTCGGATTCATCGTCGGAGTACTCCGGGGTGCACGTGACACCGTCGATGCTTCGCGCCTCGGCACGCAGAACACTCCCCTGCCGTAGCCGACGGTCTCCGCCGTCGGCGCGGATGGGTCGCACGTGGTCGCTCAGATCCCGCTGATGCGGCATGTTGCGACACCTCACGTGCGGGCGGCCCCGCGCAGGGGTCGCACATGGTCGCTCCGATCCGTCTGAAGCGGCGTGTTGCGACACCTCTCGCGGATCGCCGCGCGACCGGAATCCTCGACCCGGCTACGCGCGGACGAATCCGAGGTCGAGCAGACGAGACACCACACGTTCTGCGGCATGGCCGTCATCGCGGGTGTTGAACTGCTTTCGCCAGGCCGCATAACGCTCGGCGAAGAAGCCAGGCAGCGTGTCGTCCATCAGCGCATCGGCAAGCTGGTCCTGCGTCCGCACCAACGGTCCTGGTGCGCGCTCGGCAAGGTCGAAGTAGAACCCGCGCAGCTCGCCTCGATAGTGATCCAGGTCAGGCACCATGAAGTACATCGGCTTGCCCGTCACGCTGAAGTCGAACATCACCGATGAATAGTCCGTGATGAGGGCGTCCGCGGCCAGCAACAGTCGTGCTGTTTCCGGATAGCCGGTGACGTCGATGACGCGCGCACCAGACTGATCGCGTCCTGGGCGCAGCGTCCTGGAATGACCCCGCACCAGCACCACAGCATCCGTCTGTTCGGCAAGTCGCTGCAGATCGATGAAGTCTACGATCTCGATTCGGTCATCACGCCAGGTAGGCGCATACAGCAGCACGCGTTCGTCAGCGCCGATGCCCAGAGCCTTGCGCGTAGCGACCCCGTCCTGCGTCGAAAGCATGTCATTGCGGGGGTAGCCGTCGGTCCAGATCGGTTTTCCGAAGAACGCATATGCCTTTTTGAGAATGCGCTCAGAGTAGGTGTTCTGCGCGAGTAGCACGTCCCACCGGCGAGACTCCTTCACCACAGCGGCCATCCGGCGCGGGGCGAAGCCGGGGCGATGCAGTGCGAGCCGCTTGAGCGGCGTGCCATGCCACGTCTGCAGCACCTTCTGCCCGGACTTGCGGGCGAACCGCCGCCGCAGCCAGTCGTTCACGACGAGCAGTCGGGCTGCGCCGCGCGCATGCCACCATTCAGGACTTCCCTCGACCACTGCGATCGCACCCTCCGGCACGGGGACAGACAGGTCGACGACGCTCCAATACCGCGTGACGCTCGGCGCACGAGTGGCGAGCTCTCGGTCGATCGCGCGGGGGTTGCATCCCACGCTCTGCCCGTAGAAGCTCTCGAAGAAGACCGCGTTCTCGTCTCCTCCGGACTGAGCGACATAACGCTCTTCCAAAGTCGACTGACCCTCGCCTGTCAGGTAGATCGGATCGATCGGAGCCGCGATGTCGACGCGAGAACCCTGTTGAGTAATCCGCAGCCCTGGCAGCATCTCCGGGCCGACCGCGATCTCGTCAAGGGCGATTCCATCGATCCGGAGCTCATACTCGCCGGCGGGAAGCGGCAGCGCTTCCCCACCCCACCGAGAGATTCGAAGCGAGAACGTGGCCTTCCACGTCTTGCCACCGCCGGTGAGCTTCGCTGTGACGCGCGCCCTGGCACCGTCAAGGGTCGCCGTGGCCGGTTTCGGCCCCGTGCCTGCGATGATCAGACTCTCAGTCTGCTCATCAATGCGGGCGGTGGTCATCTTGCTCCCTTCGGCGCGGGGATCCCCCGCGCGCGGATTGCCTGGTACACACGACGAGTATTTCGTCCGTCGCGATACGCATGTACCTGTGCGCTGAGCGTAGTGGACTGCTGCATGCGCTCCGTGAATATGCGCTCGTCGGTCAGCAGCAGCTCCAGCTGATCGAGCAGCGCACTCCAGCCGGTTGCGGCGTCGGTTCCTGCAACATCTTCATAGCGCCCGTAGAACCCGCGGGTGCGGGCGTAGTCCTCGGCATCGGGCGCAAGATAGAGCACCGGCATGGCAAGCAGCCCCACGTCGTATGCGAGCGAGGAGTAGTCGGTGATCAGCGCGTCGATCCCAGGTAGCGCAGGCGTGACATCAGCGAGCACATCAGACCCCAGCATCCGCACCCTCCCGCTTGGAAGCGGCGGTTGGTATGCCCCAGCGCCGAGCGGATGCGAGCGCACGAACAGCACCGTGTTCTGCTTTTCGAGCAGGGCGATTATCCGTACCCATTCTGACGCGGTCGGCACTGCCGGGTCGTCTCCCCCGTCGCGCCAGGTAGGCGCGTAGAGCAGCCTCCGTGCGCCCTTCGGCAGTGTGTGCGTCACCTCAGCGAGCAGAGCGGATGCCGCATCCCGTCGTTCTGGTGCGGTGCCGGCTGACAGCACGTCGACTCTCGGTTCGCCGGTGACGATGACCCGCGAGTCTCCGAGCGCGAAGGCCGACTCGAGTCGTCCCCGTGAACGATCGGATGCCGCTGGCAGCACGCGAATCCGCTGTGCAGCGCCTCGATACAGCAGTCCGACGAACCGGCGCAACAGGGCCGCACCTGGGATGTTCGGCACCTGTGTCGTGGCAGGCGAATCAAGCCCGATTCGCTTGAGCGGGATCCCGTGCCACAGTTGCACGACGAAGCCGCCAGAGACGGCGTAACGGTTCACATCTCCGAGCCCGTGCGTGACGACGAGCACTCCCGCCCGTGCGGTTGCCCACCAGCCGCGCAGCGATGACTTGGAGATCGTCGAGATACCAAGGGCCGCCGCATCCACTTGCTCTCGATCGGTTGAGGTGAGCCACACGGCTTCGTGGCCCTCAGAGGTCGTAACCTGCCAGAGCGCAAGTGCGCCATCGCCGATTCCGGCGCCGCATCCGAACACCCAGCGGCGGCCCCTCGGCACAAGCAATGTTCCTATGCGTCCGACGGCATACAAAGGGATGCGCAGCAGCTTCGCCGCATTGCCGGAGCCAAAAGAGAAGGACGCCACCCCGCGAGCCTATCGCGGGGTGGCGTCCTTCTCTGAGAATCCGGTGGCCTTCGTCGACCTCCCGGTGCTACTTACAGTTCGAGTTCACCAAGAGTCACATCAGTCTCGAACGACTTGCCGTCGCGAACGTATGTGAGGGTCGCATCGCTTCCGGCTGCGGCGGCGCGCACCTGAGCGGTGAGGTCAGTAGCGCTGCTGATCGGAGAGCCATTGAAGTTCGTGACGATGTCACCCGCCTTCAATCCCGCCTCGGCAGCCGCGCCGTCAGGTGATGGCTTGACAATGGCGGCACCCGCAACATCGGCATCCGCGATGGAGGCGGCATCCTGCACCGTTGCTCCGAGCAGGCCGTGCGTTGCCGCACCGGTCTCGATAATCTCGCTGGCGACGCGCTTTGCGATGTTCGACGGAATTGCGAACCCGACGCCGATCGATCCGGACTCCTCAGCGCTTCCTGCGGTCGCGATGGCCACGTTGATGCCGATGAGGTGGCCCTCGCTGTCCACCAGCGCACCACCGGAGTTTCCGGGGTTGATGGCGGCATCCGTCTGGATCACAGCGATCGAGATGTTCTGGGTCGCACCCTGCGTGTTCGTGCCGGGGAGGTCGAACTGGAAGGGGCTGTCCTGACCAGAGTCACCCTGGTCTTCCGGGGCATCCTGCTCCGCAGATTCCGGCAGTGCTGCCGAGGCAATCTGGATGCTGCGGTTCAGCGCGCTGACGATTCCGGTGGTGACCGAGTTCGACAGGCCCAGCGGCGCTCCAACAGCAACAGCGGTCGAGCCGACGTTGATGTCGGACGAGTCCGCAATGTCGATGGGCGTCAGCCCTTCGGCATCCTCAAGCTGGATGACAGCGAGATCGTAGATCGGGTCGGTGCCGACGATCGTGGCGTTGTAGATGTGGCCGTCGGAAGTGGTGACCCTGATCGCGGGGTCCGCTGCGGCGCCGCCGAGGGTGACGACGTGCGTGTTGGTGACGACGTAGCCGTCCTCGCTGAGGATGACGCCCGAGCCGCTGCCCGATGCGCTGTCGCCGGCGACTTCGATCGTGACTACTGACGGCAACACCTTCGTGGCGATCGCCGTCGTCTCGTTGACAGATCCGGGGTTGTTCACCGTGATGTTTTCGGGGCCGCTGGCCGTGGTGCCGGTGGGCTGCGCCCACAGGGTGTTACCGAGATAGCTGGTTCCCAGCCCCACCGCGCCGCCGCCGACCAGGGAAGCTGCCACGATTAGCGCTGCGAGCTTGCCAGCGCCGAGGGGCTTCTTCTCCTTGGACTTCGTCTCGACCGGTGCGATCGGAACTGTCGCGCCGGGTGCAGCGCCGTACTGGTACTCGGGCGAAGGGATGCCGAAGGCTGCGCCCTGCGGTGCCGACGGCGCCTGGGACGACTGCGGCGCGCTGGGCGACGTGAATGCGGTAGGGATCTCGTGGCCGGCACCGCTGCTTACCGGCAGCTGCGGTGCAGGCTGCTCGGACGCGGCGGTCTCGTTGGGAATGTTGTCTTCGTTCATGGTCTGCTCCTTCAACAACGTCTTTTCAGAGTGCCGGTCGTAGCTGTGTGTTCGTTATGGTCACGATGGGTGTCCACTATGGCCTTAGCCTGGTTTCCATGAGTGCTATTCCCGGCGCCTGGCGGCGCACCGCGGCTGGAGCCGGACTTCTTTCACCCGAGGGCGTCGTGGCGCCCACCATCTTTGCAGAGATGTCTGCGGCTGCGGTGAGAACCGGTGCAATCAATCTTGGCCAGGGGTTTCCTGACGAGGATGGTCCCGCCGAGGTGTTGGACGCCGCTCGCGCCGCGATATCGCAGGGCATGAACCAGTATCCACCCGGACGCGGGTATCCCGACCTGCTCGCGGCGATCAGTGAACACCAGCACAGGTTCTACGGTCTCGAAGTAGACCCAGCGACCGAGGTGATCGTGACGGCCGGCGCAACCGAAGCGCTGACCGCGACGTTGTTGGCCCTGATCGACTCGCCCGATGACGAGGTCGTCGTGTTCGAGCCGTACTACGACTCGTACGCAGCCGCGGTGGCACTGGCCGGCGCGCGGCTGCGCACCGTTCCGCTGCGCCGAGGAGATTTTCAGCCGGACCTCGAGGTGCTCGCAGCATCCGTCACTGATCGCACTCGGATCATCCTCGTCAACGACCCGCACAACCCGACGGGTGTGGTGTTCACTCCAGAGGTGAAGACCGAAGTCGTTCGCCTGGCGCACCAGCATGACGCGATCATCGTGACGGATGAGGTCTACGAACACCTCACCTTCGCGGCTCCCCATGTGCCGCTCGCAACGCTGCCCGGCGCCGCAGAGCGCACGCTGACGATCTCCTCCGGCGGCAAGACGTTTTCGGCAACGGGGTGGAAGATCGGTTGGATCCACGGCCCTGCCGACCTCATCACCGCGGTACTGACCGTCAAGCAGTACCTCACGTACGTGAACGGGTCAGCGTTCCAGCCGGCGATCGCCGTTGGCCTGCGGATGCCGGATGCTTTCTTCACGGATGCCGCGGCTACCCTCGCGCGCAAGCATGAGATTCTCGGAGAAGGTCTCCGCAGCGCAGGCTTCGAAGTATCCGCCCCACAGGGTGGATACTTCACGGTTGCGGATGCCACAGCGCTCGGAGGATCGGATGCGGCGGCCTTCTGCCGCGCGCTGCCGGAAAAGGCAGGCGTGGTCGCGATTCCGATGAGTGCGTTCGTCAGCCCCGAGCACCAGGGCGACTACTCGGGGCTCGTGCGCTTCGCGGCATGCAAGAAGGTCGAAGTGCTGGAAGAGGCCGCTCGACGCCTCGCCGCGGCCTCGTTCTGAGGGGTAGCTCGTCCGGCGGGTGTCGCACATTGCCACCTCAAGCCCAGCGAAGCGACCATGTGCGACACCCGAGTGGCGCGCCCAGCCCGCCGCCGCCGCTGAGGGGTCGCAGATCGTCGCCTCAAGCCCAGCGAACCGGCCATGTGCGACACACGAGAGCCTGCCGCGTTCGCGCGTCAGCGCGGCACGACACGATAGCGACGCAGCCGCAGTACCGGGTTGACCTCGCGTACGCGGGTGATCGCTTCCTGCGCGATCTGCGCGATCGCGATGCCCTCGCCCGTTCCCACTCCTGCGATCACGACACCCTGCGGATCGATGATCTGTGAATGTCCGACGCCGATCGGTGTCGGGTGATCAGCGGCGACGACATAGACGGTGTTTTCGATTGCGCGCGCGGCCAGCAGTGTCGTCCAGTGGTGTTCCTTGAGCGCACCGCGCACCCATTCGGCTGGCACGACGATGACGTCGGCGCCGGCATCCACGAGCGTGCGTGCGACTTCGGGGAACCGCAGGTCGTAACAGGTCATCATCGCAATGCGCAGGCCATCGACGTCGAGCGTCTGCGGGTCGCCGAGCTCACCGGCTTCGATCCAGTCGGATTCGGTCTGCCCGAATGCGTCATAGAGGTGCTGCTTGCGATAGGTCGCACGCAGCCCGGTGGTATCGACGGCGACCAAGGTGTTGCGCACGCGCTCCCCCGCCGCTTCCACAAGCCCGGCGATGACCGTGATGTCATGAGCGGATGCCGCCGCCTGCAACGACCTCACGAATTCTCCGTCCAGAACCTCGGCGTTGACCGCAAAGGAAGCATCCATCGGATCGGCGAAGTAGCTGGAGTACTCAGGGAAGACGATCAGCCGCGCTCCCCTGCCCGCGGCATCCGCCACGAGCTCCGTGATGCGCGTGCGGTTGTCCTCCCGCACAGCGGTCGGACGGAACTGGCACACGGCGACGAGGAGCTCGGACATACTCCCTATCTTCGTGCATCGCTGCCGGTGGCGTCCGGCACTCAAAATCCGTACTAAGCTATAAGACGTGACGCGGGGTGGAGCAGTTCGGTAGCTCGCCGGGCTCATAACCCGGAGGTCGCAGGTTCAAATCCTGTCCCCGCAACTTGAGAAAGGCTCCTGATCAGGGATTTATCCCGATCAGGAGCCTTTTGCTTTGCCCTCTTAGT
This sequence comes from Microbacterium sp. Y355, assembly GCF_059445345.1. Lineage (NCBI taxonomy): Bacteria > Bacillati > Actinomycetota > Actinomycetes > Micrococcales > Microbacteriaceae > Microbacterium > Microbacterium sp. Y355. The sequence goes on from NZ_JCAIUD010000001.1 coordinate 1,163,036, forward strand.
CTGCGAGTGGCCCAGTCGACTCAGCGCACGGGTGCGCTGCTTCGCCCCTCGGCTCGCCCGGTCATCTCTGCGTCGAAGGTCTCCTGCGCGACGCGCATTTGCTCGGCGTACACCGGATCCTGCAGCCGCTCCCACATCACATCTTCTGGTACGTCCTCGATGTGGGTCATGACCCACCAGATGTTGCCGAACGGATCTTTAATCCGTCCGCCGCGCTGACCAAAAGCGCTGTCGGCAACCTCGGTCACGATCGTCGCGCCCGCAGCGACCGCCTTCTCAAAGACGGCATCCGCGTTTGGTACCCACACGCGCAGGAGGCTTGGCATTGCGGGCCATCCTGGGGCTCGGTCGAAAGCCAGCACGACGGTGTCGCCGATCCTGATCTCACCGTGGCCAATCGCCCCGCCCTCGGTCGCCACGCGCCCGAGTTCTTCTCCGTCGAGCACTTGGGTGACGAAATCAAGGAATGCTCCGGTATCGGCGGTGGTGACCCAGGGTGCGACGGTTGTGTAACCGTCCGGGGCGGAGTTCTGCAGCGTTGGGGACATGTTCGGTTCCTTTCGGGGCGTTTCGCGGTTGTCAGCAACCATAAAAGTGAAATAGGTCAATTTCTGTCCTAGATGAATTAGCGGCCCGAAAGGAACCACCGTGCGCCCGCTCGTGTTGCTTCACTGCTGCAGATGTCACCCATCGCACTGTGTCCACTGCGAAAACTGACCATCGGCTGTGAGACCGTGCGACGTCTTCTGAGCGATGAGCCAGATTCCTTGCAACCACAGGGATGAACACCGTCAACACGCCCATCCGGCGGCGATTGGATTTGAACCTAAACAGCACGTAAACTATTAAACGTGCCGCGGGGTGGAGCAGTTCGGTAGCTCGCCGGGCTCATAACCCGGAGGTCGCAGGTTCAAATCCTGTCCCCGCAACGAGAACGCGACACAAAAAGGCTCCTGATCAGGGATTTATCCCGATCAGGAGCCTTTTGCGTTCCGGAGCCGTATTTATCGGGCAGCGTTGATCGGGCAGCGTAGGCATGTGGGAGCACGCTGCGTTTGACTCCGCTCACCCACCGACGTCCTCCGCCTGCGGCGTCCTCTCCCCCGATGGAAGAAGAAATTCCCGACTGAGATCAATATCTCAACCGGGATTTTCTTCTCGCATATGCGCGGGCGAACCCGCAGGGCGGCCCAGGCGGGCCGGCCCGCGGGCCGTCGACTATTCCGTTGCGGTCTCGAGTGCCAGCAGCTCGGTGATCGCGGCTGTGAGGCGCTTGTCCGCCTCGGCGAACTTGGTGAGGTCACCGGCCTTCAGCGCCGTGTCGCGGTCTGTCAGCGCCTGCTGCGCGTCGGCCAGAGCCTGCTCGCGAGCGTCGCCACCAGTGCCGGGTTCGGGCTCCGTGCCGCCTTCCGCAGGAGGCTCTGTGCCACCCTCTTCAGGAGGCGTCGTTCCCTCATCACCAGGATCTATCGGCTCCACTGTCTCGTCGCCGGCGGTCGCACCCGAGTCACCGCCGAAGATCACGTCGAGCGCCTCGGTGAGAGTGTCTTCGAAGGCGATGCTGTCACCGAACGTGACCAGCACCTTCTGCAGCAGCGGGAGCTGTGTGCCCTCCGACGACTGCACGTAAACCGGCTGCACGTAAAGCAGACCGCCACCGACAGGCAGTGTAAGCAGGTTGCCGTACTTGACCTCTGACTCACCCTGCTGCAGCAAGTTCAGCTGCTGCACCACGGCCGGGTCGGAGTTGAACGTGTTCTGCACCTGACCGGGGCCAGGCACCGTGGTGTCGGCATCGATCTCCAGCAGGTTCAGCTGACCGTAGCCCTCTGCCTTCTCGCCTGCGATGGCTCCGGCATCCGAATCGACGGCCAGGTAGCCCAGCAGAACGTTGCGGCTGGTTGTACCCGCCGCGGACGAAGGAATGAACGTAGAGAACATCGAGAACCGCGGCGAATCCTGACCGGGCATCTGCATGGACAGGTAGTACGGCGGCTGCAGCTGGGTGCCGTTGCGCGGATCGTTCGGCGTCTGCCAGCGGTTGTCCTGCTGTGCGAACGAACCAGCGGTATCCACGTGGTAGACCTCGAGGATCTCGCGCTGCACCTTGAACAGATCGGTCGGATAGCGCACGTGACTCATCAGATCTGCCGACATCTCGCTGATCGGCTCAACCGTCGCGGGGTATACGCTCTCCCACGCCTTGAGGATCGGGTCCTCGTCATCCCATGCATACAGCGTGACGGTGCCGTCGTAAGCATCGACGGTGGCCTTCACCGAGTTGCGGATGTAGTTGATGTCATCGAGCGCGAACGTTGGTGCCGTCGTGTTCGAGTCGGTGATCGCATCAGACAGGCTCACGCTCGTCGAGTACGGGTACGTGGAGCTCGTGGTGTAGCCGTCGACGATCCAGACGATGCGACCGTCCACAACACTCGGGTACGGGTCGCTGTCAAGCTCAAGGTACGGGGCGACTTTCTGCACACGCGTGACCGGGTCACGGTCGTAGAGGATCTGCGAGTCATCGTTCACGAGGTCGGAGAACAAGACCTCTGCTTCCTGGAACTTCAACGCGTACAACAACTTATTGAAGGTGTTGCCGATGGACGGGCCGCCGTCGCCTTCGAAGGTCGTTTTCGTCTCGTTCGCGCCGTCTTCACCACGCGGATAGTCGATCTCGACGTGGTCTGTCCCCTCCGGGGCCCCGACGATCGAGTACAGCGCAGAGTCTTCACCGAAGTAGACGCGAGGCTCGAACTTCTCGCTTTTTGTCAGGAAGCCATCCGAGGGGATGCCTCGTTCGAGGAATACCGGCTCGCCCTCGCTGGTGCGCTGGTTTCCCGCTGCGACCACAAGGCCGTAGCCGTGCGTGTAGACGGCGGTGCGGTTGTTCCAGTTGTTGCTGTCGCCAAGGCGGTTGACGTCGAGCTCACGAACAGCCACCACGGTGTCCTGCGTCTCGCCGTCGATCTCGTAGCGGTCGACGTCGAGCGTCTCATTGAACTGGTAGTAGCCACGGAACTGCTCGAGCTGCTGCACAGTCGGGCTGATGATGCTCGGGTCGAGGATACGGATGGACGCGGTGGTCTCGGCGTCCTCACGGAGCTGGCCTGCCTTGGCATCCGTCTCTGCCTTGAACGGTGTGACCTCGATGTCGGCGATGTCATATGCCTGCTTTGTGCCGTCGATGTTGCGCTGGTAGTACTCGGCCTGGAAGCTGTTCTGGTTCGGGCGCACCTGGAAGGTGTCAACAACCCACGGGTAGCCGATGCCGACAACGAGGGATGCCACGAGCAGCAGTCCGGTGGCCACCAGGGGGAAGCGCCAGCGACCCATGATCGCCGTGACGAAGAAGAGGATTGCCACCAGGATCGCGAGAATCGCGAGAATCGCCATACCCGGGATGGTCGCGTTCACAGCGGTATACGCGGCGCCGGTGATGCGATCCTCTTCTGCGACAAGTGTCTTGTAACGATCAAGCCAAAGGCTCGCCGCCTGCACCAGCAGGTAGAGGCCGGCAAGGATGGCGAGCTGAATGCGCGCTGCCTTCGAGATACGCAGCTCGCCCTGACCGATGCGCACGGAACCGTACAGGTACGAGACCAGCGCTGTCACGATCAGGCTCAGCAGGATGACAGCCGAGACGAACGCGAGAAGGATCGAATAGAAGGGCATCGCGAACAGGTAGAAGCCGGTGTCCATCCCGAACTGCGGGTCGACCTCGCCGGTGGCGGCGCCATTGAACCAGAGCCACACGGTCTGCCAGTTGCCCGCCGCCGCGAAGCCGGCGAACAGGCCGAAGAAGATCGGCATGCCCCACATCGCGAGGCGACGCAGGGGCTCGATGACCTCCTGATACCGGTCAAGCTGCGAACTCAGTCGCACGTAGACCGGGCGGAGGCGATAGGCCAGCTGGATCACGACGAACAGCGGTACGGCCATCCCCAGGAACCCCACGACGAACATCAACGCGGTGGCGAGCCACTGCGTTGTGAGGACGTTCGTGAACTCCAACTGGTTGAACCAGAGGAAGTCAGTGTAGAGCGAAGCGAAGACGAAGAACGCCGCGATGATCGCAGCGATGATCACCAGCGATATCGTGATGATTCGTCGAGAGGTATTGGGCGTGGCCGGATTCGGCGCCGAGGTCGTGGTCACCTTTCCATCCTATGCGCCGCTGAATATGCGAAGGCTGTGCTTACGGTGACGGAGAGGTCACGATGCCGTGCATTTTGGCAGTGAATCGACGTCGCCGTCGTCGGCGATCACCTCGAGTGCACTCAAGGATTCTTCCAACGTCGCAGTGCTGATCACCTGCAGTCCGTCGGGGACATGACCGACGACCTCGTCGCAGTTCAACGACGGCGCCAGGAAGAAGTCGGCGCCCGCATCGCGTGCGCCGTAAAGCTTCTGCCGGATGCCGCCGATCGGACCGACCGCGCCCGTGGCATCGATCGTGCCAGTGCCGGCGATGTCGTTGCCGCCGGTCAGCTCACCCGGGGTGAGTTCGTCGACGATGCCGAGCGCGAACATCATTCCTGCGCTTGGCCCGCCGACATTGTCCAGCTGAATCGTCACGTCGATGGGGAAGTTGTATTCGGTGGTCAGAGTGATGCCGACCAGCCAGGTGTCCACACCGTTCGAGGTGCTGAGCTCCGGTGTGATCTCCACCTGCTGCTCTTCACCATCGCGACGCACGGTGAGCTGCGCCGCAGCACCTTCTCCCTCTTGGATGCTGGCCCGCAACTCGCTGGCGCTGCTGACTTCGGCACCGTCGATCGCCACGATCACATCGCCTTCGTCCAGCAGTCCCTCGGCCGGTGAATTCTCGATGGCAGCGACGACCTGCACTTCAGCGCCGGTATCAAAGCCGAGTTCCTGCAGCGCGGCAGCGGTCGCCTCGTGCTGAGAATCGACCATCAGCACCGCGTTCTGCTCGTCGCGCTGTTCGCTGGTGACCCCTTCGGGGAAAACTGAATCGAGGGGAACGACGGCGCGAGAGGAATCCGTCCATGCCAGCGCAAGCTCAAACCACGAGGGTGTGCGCTCACGGTTGCCGACGACCTGCACTGTTGTGAGGTTCAGGCTGCCACTCGTCTCGAAGGTCTCCGCACCTTCGATGGCGATGAGCGGCACCTGCTCGCCATCGGCACTGGCCGCAGTGCCCAGGGTGTCGTAGACGGGCCCCGGACGCTGAATCACGTACGGAGTCGGCAGGAATGTCAGCACGACGAGGGCGATAAGCGCAACGATGAGTGCCCAGACACCGAGTCCGACCCTGGGTGTACGGGAGTGAGACAAGTGGATCCTCCGTCGTTCGCGACCGGCGTACAGCGATCTGCTCATTGCGGGGCCGCTGGCCGACGCGTGCAACTAGCGTAGATGCCACAGCTAGCGACGTGCTGAGAGGGCGACCGACATGGCAGACAACGAACCGACCCCCGAGGACTTCCAGGAGTTCTTGCGCAAGATGATGTCCGGCGCGGACGGCGGAGACTTCGACCTGAGCGCTCTTCAAGACGCGCTAGGCGGCGCAGAGGGCCTCCAGCTCGATCCGGCGATGATGGCCGGACTCATGCAGCAGTTGCAGGGAGCTTTCAGCGGAGACCCGTGGGAGAACACGCTGCGCCAGGCCCTGCACATTGCCAACCGGGAGGGTCTGGGCATCACCGACGGCGCGCAAAGCTCGCTCGTAGATGCCTTCGCTCTGGCAAACCTCTGGTTGGGTGAGGCCACCACCATCTCTGAACTCTCAGAGACCCCAAAGGCTATGACTCGGGGCGAGTGGGTAGAAAAGACGCTTCCGGTGTGGAAAGAGATCGCAGGCCCCGTCTCGACCAGCATCGCTGACGCCCTCACCGGTGCCCTCGACACCCAGGTTCCGGAGGACATGCGCGACGCGATCCAGGGCGCGGGCAAACTGATGCGCGGACTCGGCTCTTCGGTGTTCGCCGCCCAGTTCGGCCAGGTGCTCGGCAATCTCTCTCTCGAGGTCGTCTCGGGCGGTGACGTGGGCATTCCAGTGCTGCCTGCCGGAACCGCCGCTGTGATCCCGCAGAACATCACCGCTTTCGGTGAGGGTCTGGAGATCCCCGAAGACCAGATCGCGTTGTATCTTGCGACCCGTGAGCTCGCCTATGCCCGCCTCTACCGGCACGCGAAGTGGCTGCACCTGCACGTGATGTCGCAGATCACGGACTTCGCCCGCGGAGTGACCGTCGATGTCGAGGCGCTCGAGGATGTCGCGAGTCGTCTTGACCCGTCGAACCCGGAAGAGCTTCGCGCCGCGATCGAGGGCGGCGCATTGCTGCCTGCGCAGACCGAGGCTCAGCGCGAAGCGCTCGCCCGTCTGGAGAACATCATCGCGACGATCGACGGTTGGGTGGATGTCGTCACCAACGAAGCGACCTCGCGGCTGCCCGACGGCGCGCGCTTGACGGAGGCCGCTCGTCGCCGTCGCGCGGTGGGAGGGCCCGCCGAGGATGCGCTCGGCGCACTGGTCGGCTTGAAGCTGCGTCCCAGACGCATGCGTGAGGCCGCCGCGATGTGGCAGAAGGTGACGGATGCCGTCGGCATCGCCGCCCGCGACGCGCTATGGGATTACCCGGACTTGCAGCCGACCGCTGCCGACATCGATGACCCCACTGCTCTGATCGAACGGCTACAGGCGCTCGCTCGTGGTGAAGCACCAGCAACAGACGAATTCGATGAAGCTCTGGCGCGGCTCCTCGATGGTGAGGACTTCACCGACGGCGACGAGAACCCGGTCTGACCGGGCGGTGGCATCACACGATGCACAGAGTTCTCCACTGATCGCGATTTCGCGCCCCGCCGCGAGCGCGCGATGAGCAGACTCGGGACATGTCCCCGATCACGCCGCCGACGCTGACTCGCCTCGATCCGGCGTACCCGCTGCTCTGGCGCGACGTCGACACGGTGCAGTTCGGGCTGGAGGGGCGGGTCTGCGTCCCCCTGTCTGAACCATGGGTCGAGCCGCTGCTACAAGCGATGAGGAACGGGTTCCGCCGCAGTTCCTTCGATGTGATCGCCCATGCTGCCGGCGCACCGAGAGATGCCGCCAGAGAACTGCTCGCGACGCTCCGACCGGTGCTGCGCACGGATGCTGCTCCCGTACCGCGGGTGTGGATAGAGAGCGTCAACATCGCGGATTCGCGAGTTGAAGCTCGCATGGAGAGCGCCCTCGCGGACGAAGGCGTTGCCACGACTGATCGTGCCGATCGGAATGCTGTGGCCATCGTGCTCCTGCACGGCGCAGCATCTGCTCATCAGCTCGGCCGTTATCTGCGCGACGACCTCATGCATCTTCCCATCGCGTTCGAACCGGGTGGAACCACCATTGGCCCGCTCGTGGTTCCAGGCCGTACCGCCTGCCTGTCGTGCCGTGATGCGCACGAACGAGACAGGGATTCAGCCTGGCCGGCCATGCATGCGCAGCTGGTCGCCGCGACGTCCACACCCATCACGGCCGCCCGCACCGCTGAAGCTGCGGGCCTCGCTGTGCGAATCCTCGCTGAACCGGGAAAGGCGAAGCGCACGAAATTCGTGCGGATCAGCCCCGACGGACGGCGCGTGTGGCGCGCGGTGACGTTTCACGAAGAATGCCGGTGCCGCGAGCATTCGTTCCGATCTCCTGAAGGAACCGCGAAGGCTGACGCTCCCCCCGCCCCGCTGCGCGCGACCACGAGAGATCCAGAGTCCGCGCGGCGCGCGTGACACCGACATACGCCAGCCGGCGTTCCTCATCGATCGCTTCGAAATCTTTCGCATAACCGATCGGCAACGCACCTTCTGCCCAACCGGCGAGGTGCACGTGTGGCCATTCCAGGCCCTTCGCCGCGTGCAGCGTCGACAGCGTCACCGTCTGCATGGTCGGCTCATGCTGGTCTTTCGCTCGAGCCATGAGCACCTCGCTGAACGAGCGGAGCGTCGTGTCGCTCGGCGCTTCTTCAGCGAGCCGCAGAATCGCGCGTCGCGCCTCCCAGCCATCACGCTGCGCACCTCCGGCCGCCGGCGGTTCGTCGCTCAGGCCGAGCTCGTGCATGACCCGCAGCACGTTGGGAAGGAAACCGCGTTCGGTCGGGGCCACGGATGCGCCGCGCAGTGCGAGCACGGCCTGGCGCACCTCCGGCATGTCGAAGAAGCGCTTGCCCCCAAGCACAGTCGACGCGATCCCTACTCCGCCTAGCGCCTGCTGAATCACGCCGGACTGCGAGTGCGCGCGGTACAACACGGCGATCTCCGAAGCGGAGGCACCCGCCTTGATCCTGGCGACGATCGCCGCGGCGATACCGGCTGCTTCCTCGGTCTCGCTGTCGTACGCAGTCACCGTGGGCGGTTCTGCCGTCAAAGATTCACGCGCCGCCACCAGCTCGAGGGCGCCGGGACGCCCCTTCATGAGGGCGTTGGCTGCGGCAAGGATCGGGGGCTGCGAGCGGTAGTTGGTCTCCAACCGCACCACGGTGGCATCCGGGTATCGGCGGCCGAAGTCCAGAAGGTACTTCTGATCAGCACCGGCGAACGAGTAAATCGTCTGGCTGGCGTCGCCGACGACGCAGAGGTCGCTCCGCTCTCCCAGCCACAACTCCAACAGGCGGTTCTGCAGTGGCGAGACGTCCTGGTACTCATCGACGGTGAAGTGGCGGTACTGCTCATGTACTGACGCCGCCACCCGCGGCTCTGCCTCCAGCATCCCTGCGCACGCCAACAGCACGTCCTCGAAGTCGAGCTGGCGGCGGTCGTCTTTGAGGATCTCGTATGCCTGCTGAAACTCGGCGAGCTGTTCGGTGCTCACCCGGCCGATGGAGCGACCGAGGGCGGCGTGTTGCTCGATCGAGAGCATCGAGACCTTGCGCCATTCGATCTCGCTTGCGATATCACGCAGGGTGGCCGTGTCCAGGCGCAGCCGCAGCTGCTCGCCGGCCTGGCCAAGCATGCGCACCTTGTTGTCGATGATGTTCGGCGCCGGCGAGCCGGCGAGCGTCGGCCAGAAGAAGTTCAGTTGCGAAAGAGCCGCAGCGTGGAAGGTTCGCGCGGCCACGCCTTCGACTCCGAGTGCTCGCAGGCGTCCGCGCAGTTCACCGGCTGCTTTCGCGGTGAATGTGACCGCCATCACGCGACTCGGAGAGTATGCGCCGGTGTCAACGCCGTGGGCGATGCGATGCGTGATCACGCGCGTTTTTCCCGTACCCGCACCGGCGAGCACGGCGACCGGCCCGCGCAGCACGGATGCCGCTTCCCGCTGATGTTCGTCGAGAGAGTCCAGTGCGCTCACTCGCGAGCCTCGTACCAGTCCTCGATCAGAGCCCTGGCGATGGATACCGGCCCTGGTAGCCCCACCGGTCCGTCACCGTTCATCGCGCTGGCAATCTCGGCACGCGTGAACCATCGCACGTCGACGATCTCCTCACCATCCGGGCGCGCGGCACGCTCATCGGATGCTGTCGCGCGAAAACCGACCATGAGTGAGCGCGGGTACGGCCACGGCTGCGAGGAGATGTATCGGACGCTGCTCAGCAAGACACCCGCTTCCTCTTCGATCTCGCGATGCACAGTCGACTCCAGCGATTCGCCGGCCTCCACGAATCCGGCAAAGCAGGAGTACATCCGGCCGTGCCAGTTCGCGTTGGCCCCGAGTAGCAGCTTCTCGCCGTCTTCGCTCTCCACCGCCACAATCACCGCGGGGTCGGTACGAGGGAAGAATTCATGACCGTTGTCGACGCACTTTCGCGACCATCCGCCCTGCCGCAGTTCGGTCGCTGAGCCGCACATCGTGCAGAAGCGCGCATCACGCAGCCACGACGCGAGCGTGACGGCTTCAACGAAGAGCTCAGTGTTCTCCGCGTCAAGCAGACCACCCGTGTCGCGCAGGCCCAGCCACGTTTCGGCAGGCGCGGAGTCGATGGAGTCTGTCAAGGGAGCAATCGCCGCGACGAGCACGGTGCTTCCGTCGCTGTGCCGACCCAGCAGCCCCCAGTCGGCGTCGCCGACCTCGGCAGGTGCCACAGTGAGCAGTGACCCGTCTTCGACGCGAACGCGTCCTTCACGGACCACAATCACACGGGCATCGTCTGAAGAACGCAGTGCCTCGAGGATCCCCGGTTCGTCACGGAGGTGTCCTGCGCGATCGAACTCAGCACGGCGAACAGTCATCGACTCCCTCTCTCGCAGGCGTGGCGTAGGCGATTCCACACCCGAGCCGACCTACCCTGGGGGCATGGCACGGTCTCCCTTTACTCTAGCGGCGGCGGTCACGGCCGCACTGCCCGGGGCGGAGGTCGTGGGCGCACGAACTCTGACCTCCGGTGGCGACGGACGGTTCGACTCTGCGGTGGCGACGCTCGCAGACGGAAGCGAAGTCGCGATCCGCGTCGGCGATGACGACGAGACAGCGCGAGAGCTCGCTGCGGAATCAATCGCGCTGCGCGCGTTGACTGCCGGTGCTCGAGCAATGCTGCCCTTCAGCGCTCCGGAATACTTCGGGGAGGCGCTGCTTGCCGAAGGCCGCGCACTCGTCACTGGGCTGCTGCCCGGTTTCCAGATCGAAGCTGGCCACGTACCGGGTGGCCGAGGTGCTGCCGAGTCGATGGGTGCGTCGATTGCCGCGGTGCACGCACTTCCGGCATCCGTGGTGCGCAGTGCCGGACTCACCGCGCGCAGTGCCGAAGAGTCGCGGGAAGACATCCGCCAGCTGGTCGATCGCGCTGCGGCGACGGGTCGCGTACCCGCACGTCTGACGGTTCGCTGGCGCGAGGCCGTCAGCGACGACGATCTATGGCGGTTCGAATCTGCCGTGACCCTCGGCGGCACCCAGGCGACATCGTTCCTCTTCGAGGATGACCCAGAGCAGGGGCCTGCAGTCGTTGGCATCGTGAACTGGCACGGGCTATCGCTGGGAGACCCCGCCGTGGATCTGGCCTGGCTTTCATCCGCTCCGGATGCCGCCGGCGACGTCCATGCGGCGTACGCTGCGGCATCCAACAGAGCACCGGATAACGCACTCGCTGTGCGCGCCCGACTTTTGGCCGAGCTGGAGTTCGCTCGGTGGCTCGTGCACGGCGACGTGCTGCGACGCCCCGACATCATGGATGACGCGACGTCGTTGCTCAATTCGTTGTCTGAGGGGCTACGTGAACGCGATCTCTCGGTGATCGCGGCGCGCAGCGAAGGCGTCGATTCGGCAATGGATGCGCTGAGTCATGTACCAGCAACGGCGGCGGCAAGCATCAACACTTCGATGCAGACCGATGCGTATAACCCGCATGACCTGCTGCCCGGTGAGGACACCGCCGAGGTGGTCGTGGGCGACGCCACCGAAGATCTCAGTGATGTCGCAGCGTCGGACCTGCTGCCGAGGGATGGAGCGGATGCTGAATCCGCAGAGCTCCCGCTCGCTGAGCGCGTAGAAAAGACAAAACCCGAAAGCTCGTCAGGAAATGTTTCTGGGGATGGGTCAGGAAGCGATCCAGCCGAGGAGGCTCAGCGTGCAGCGCGCGCAGCGCTCCAACGCTGGACCAACTCTTCCTCCGAGTAGACCCGGTCGCCGCGGAGGACGAGGTCGTCGGCGACGTAATACAGCGCGACGTCGATCTCTTCCAACGGAACGCCGAAACGGCGATGATAGGCGAGGCGATAAAGCGCGAGCTGCAGCATCCGCTCGTCTCGCTCTGCCGAGGTTCGCGGCGCTTTCCCTGTCTTCCAGTCCACGATCTCGATGCGCCCACCGCGGTCTTCGCGTCGGTAGACCGCATCGAGCTTGCAGATCATGATGTGACCTGCACCCGCCTCACTGTCTGTGAGTGCACTGTCTGTGGATGCACCCAGCGCGAAGTCGATCTCGATCTCCACCGCGATGGGTTTGAGCGTGGCCCATTCGCTGGCTTCGAAGATCTCACGTAGGCGTTCGAGATCTGCAGCATCCGCCGCCGAGGCGTTCCAGACGTCGGACTGCTCCTCGTCGATCTCCCACAGCGCACTCTCGGGGCTCGGCGCCGTGCCGACAAGACCGGATCGATGCTCGACCCACGCGTGGAACAGTGTGCCGAGCCGGGTCTGCCGGTAGGGACGCTCCGGCATAGGGCGCGTGAGCCCGCGCACGGTGCCGTCGTAGTCGGTGACGTAGTCCTTGAACCGTGACGCAGGCACGCGGGTCGGTGCGCCAGCGGTGATTCCGCGTTGACGTTCGGCGCGTTCGGCGAGTAGCCGTCGGAGCAGGTCGGTCGGCTCTGCGGCATCCCGTTCGAAGGCCTCACTCACTGCCGACGCCGCACTCACGACCTTCTCACGACGTGACCCGAGCGGGTCGATGGGCCAGACGCTCGTCTTGCCCTCGCCCTCGTAGGGGTTTTCGTCCTCGTCGATCTCGGTGATCGGATCAACCCCGATGATCTCGAAGGCCTCACGAAGGAATGGCCCGGGCCCCCGCGGTTTCTTCTGTCCCGCCCAATGGGATCCACTGAGCATTAGGTCGGTGCGCGCACGGGTGACGGCGACGTAGCCGAGCCGCCGTTCTTCCTGCTGCTGGTAGTCGCGATACGCGTCTTTGAACACCGTGATCGCGCCGGGGGTCGTCTTGCTCGCGCTCGTGAGCGAGGCGATGCCGGCTTTGAGGCGCTTCTGCGGATCGAGTTCCTCTTCGACTGGCGGAAACCAGGTGAACTTCGGCAGGGCGGCGCTGTCGCCGCGCAGGGCAAATGGGAGCACGCCGAATCCAAACCAACCGGAGGTATCGCTCGGACGCGAAGGAAGCTCTCCGTCGACCATGCGCACGACTGCGACGGCGTCCCATTCGAGTCCTTTGGAACCGTGGATCGTCAGCAACTGCACGACACCGGGTTCCGGTGGCTCCGGGCGCGGCATGAGCTCGTCGGTGCTTTCAGCCTTGTCGAGCCAGGCGAGCAGGCTCCCGATCGTGCCGCGGTCGTCTGCGGCGAGGAACGCACGAACCTCGTCGGTGAAAGCGCGCAGCTGGGTGGCTGCGACACGTGCCGGTCCGCGCGTCTCGTTCGCGGCGAGTTCGATGTCGAGACGGAGCTCGAGCTCAATGAGGCGGATCAGCTCGGGAATCGGCTGGCCCGCGGCGCGCCGCAGGCGTTCGAACATCTCCCCCGCCGCACGGATCCGTCCGCGACCTTCGGGCGTGATGCCTTCTAGGAGCCGGTAATCGTCACGGAGCCCTCGGACCACGTCGACAGCATCCACTATCGACACCGCTTCGTCGGCGCCACGAGATGCGCGAATGCGGGCACGGAGCTCCTCCGGCAGCGGCAGTAGCCCGCTGTCACGGCGGGAAAGCTCGCTCGCCAGCGAATATAGCGCCCCCATGTCGGCCACCCCGACGCTGAAGCGCGGACCGACCAGGAGGCGGATTAGCGGAGACCCAGCGTTCGGGTCGTGGATGACGCGCAGCGCAGAGAGCACGTCGACGACCTCGGGTGTCGCCAGCAGACCGCCAAGGCCGAGGATCCGGTGCGGGATGCCGCGGGCGGCAAGCGCCTCGGCGAAGGTCTGCATGTGCCGCTTGGAGCGGAACAGGATCGCACCGGTATGCGGCTTTGCCATGTCTGCATGCGCGGCGCGGCGCTCGGCGAACCAGACCGCGACCGCAGCTGCCTCATCGTGCACGGTGAGCGGATAGCGAACCTCGACGGCGCCAGCTCCTGCGCCGGGCCGCGCTTCCAGCGGCGGCACTTCGAGTCCTGGTCGCCGCAGCGGCTTTAGCACCTCGTTGGCGATGTCGAGGATCGAAGTGTCGTTACGCCAGCTCGTCATCAGGCTGTAGCTCTGCGCGGGCTGCTCGGCCGCGAACGTGCGGGCGAAGGCGTAGAGGTTGTCCGCGCTCGCGCCGCGCCAGCCGTAGATCGACTGATGTGGGTCGCCCACAGCCATGACCGCCGAATCACGGAACAACGCAGCGAGGAACTGCGTCTGAATCACCGAGGTGTCCTGATATTCGTCCAGGAGCACGACGCGGTGCTGCTCACGAAGAGCGTCGCGCACATCTGGGGACGACTCGACGATGTCGAAGGCGCCGCTGACTTGATCGGCGAAATCGAGCACGCCGCGACGGTGCTTCTCAGTGATGTACTCGCGCACGAGCGCGGTGAGCGTGGGCAGCGAGAGTAGGTTGTCGGCGATCTTCGCGACGGTGTCGCTACTCCGGTACGGATCGAACGCCCTGGCCTGCTCCGTGGCGATGCGCTCGGCGCGCCCGAGATCGGCGCGATGGTCGAGTGCGTCGCCGGCTAGTCGCTGCACGGCGTCGACGACCGTCGCCACAGACAGGTCGATGTCCTCGAGCTGCGGCAGGTCTGCGCGCAGGACAACCTCGCGCGCCAGCATCCAGGACGCAGCCTGGCTGAGCATAGCGACATCAGGGTCGCGGCCGATCCGCGCTGCGTGCTCGCGGACGATCGAGTCCGCGAAAGCGTTGTATGTCGAGACCCGCGGTCGGACCAGTAGGTCGTCTGCGGTGCGGGGAGCGGTCTGATCCCACCCGGTGCCGTACTTCTCAGCCAACTCGTCGAGCACATGCGCGCGCACCGTGTTCTTCTGCGCGGCCGTGGTGGCCGCATCCACGCGCGCCAGCGCACCGGATGCCACAATCTCCGGCACGTGCGACAGCAGCCCGCGGCGGCCGAACTCATCAATGACCGTGAGCCGTGCGCCGATGCGTTCGGCCAACTCACCCGCCGCCTTACGGGTGAATGTGAGTCCGAGGATCTCGTCACGACGCACGTGCCCATTGGCGACGAGCCAAACCACGCGCCCCGACATCGTCTCGGTCTTGCCGCTGCCGGCACCCGCGACGACGAGCGCGGGCGTCGGCGGCGCCTCGATCACGCGCTGCTGCGCTGCCGTCGGCGAGGGCTGCCCGAGAGCAGCTGCGACGTCGAGCGCGGACAGCCCTGGTCCTTCGAGCCACGTGGGGATCATGCGCTCACCGCCGGGACAGTGTGGATACGGCACGGCTGCACACGCCACTGCACGTCGGCGCAGTGCGCCTCAACATGCGCGGTGAAGCCGTTCCCCGACATGCCCTTGGCAGCATCAGCGAGGCGGTTCAGGAAGCGCGTGCGATCCTCGCCCTGGAGAGTGTGCTGATGAGCGACCCGGTAGTCGCTGCCGGATAGCGTCTTGGCGACGAGCACCAGCCGGGCGCCGGTTAGCGCCGCAGCATCCGCACCCTCGACGAGTCCTTGCTCGACCGCGACCTGATACGCCGCGAGTTGCGCATGGTCGATGACCTTGCCGTCGGATTCCGGTTCGTATTTCCCAGTCTTCAGATCGACGACGACCACACGCTCCCCATTCGCTCCCTCACCCATCGATGTGAAGCCACGACCGCGGGCAGCGGCGTGTTCACCGCCCGCTCGCGGATAGACCTCGACCCGGTCGATGAACCCGTGCACGACTGCGCGGTGCGGGCCGCCTGCCTCATCACCGACGTGCACTGCGGGCTCCTCTTCGGATTCTTCTGCGAGCACGTCGACCGCGAAGCGGAACTCGACTTCGCTCGCGAGCACACTCCCGTGCTCATCCGCGACCGTGCCCAGATAGGAGTGCAATCGGTCGACGTACAGCTCGGCCCTGCGGCGTTCCTTGCGCCCAATCCACTCGGTCTCGAACTCAAGCTCCGGCCAATGTTGGGCGACGACCGCACGCATTTTCTCGAGCTCGCCGTCCGACGCCGTCTCCATCGCCGCGTGGATGATCGTGCCGATACCCGCCGATGGCGGCAGCACAGTGTCGCCACCGAGGGCAGCGATCGCCCAGTTCAGCTCGCACTCCTCGAACGACTCCATCTTCGACGGGGAGACGCGTGCCGCCTCGACCTCCAGATCGTGCAGCGGCGCCGACGTCGACGGTGCGGTGCTGCCGTACCACTCGCTGGGAGCAGCGCCTGGAACCTCGGCTTCGGCAAGCAGACGGAGCTGCTGCGCAGCCTCCGCTCGCGTGGTCGGATCGGTCGCACTTGTCAGCGTGCGCCGATATCTAGCGACCAGTCCGCGCAGGGTCAGCGGATGCTCGGATGCCGGATGCTCCGACAGCGGCGGCGGCACCGGCAGAAACGAGAAGAAGGCGCTCGGGCCCGTCGTGTCATCGTCGACAGCGGTGACCACGATGCGCGATCGCGCGCGGGACACCGCGCGTACGAACAGCCGCAGCTCATCGTGGAGGGCCTCGCGACGGCGGTCGAGCGCTCCCGGCGCCGCGGCGGGGATGCCCGCGCGTACGGCGGTCACGGCATCTGCCAGCCGCCAGGTCTCGAGCATGCCACCGCGCAGACGGGTGTTCGGCCAGACACCGTCCTGCACGCCCGAGACGATGACCGCATCGAACTGTGTGCCCAGCGCGGTCGCCGGAGTCAGCAGCGTCACCAGTCCCGGACGATCAGGGGTGGAAAGCGTGTCCTCCGGCACTTCGCTGTCGAGGATCTCACGCACGAACGTCTCCGGACGCTCGTCGGGCGTGCGCTCGACGAAGCGCTTGGCCGCGTCGAACAGCGAGACCAGCGCATCGAGCGCGCGGGAGGTCTCACCTCCGCCTGGTTGATCGGAACTCTCGCGCCAGTGCTTCTGCAGCTTCGAGCCGTCAATGGCGCGCGCATCGTCCCAGATGCGCCAGAGCAGCTCGTGGATCGTCTCCCCCGCATTTGCTGCGGCGGTCGTCTCTGCCAGAGTCTTTGCGAGGCGCGCGGCGACGCGCGCCTCCGGGGCATCGATGAAGGTGAAGGCCAGAGGATTCACCATCGCTTCACGCAGCAGCTCTGATGCCGGCGTCGAGCCTCCCTCGGCCAGCTCTGCGTGACGCATGCGTGCGCGCAGCCGACGCAGACCTACGGCATCCATCCCGCCGAACGGCGAGCGCAGCGCCTCGACGAGATCCTCAACCGAGCGATGCTCGATCGGGGTTAGCGCGAGTCGCACGATGCCGACGATGTCGCGTACTACGCCCTCGCTACCGAGTGGACGTTGCACGCCGGCAGCTCTGGTCGGCACCTCGCGTGCGGCGAGCTCGGTTTCGAGCATCATGACCTGGCGGGTGTCGTGGGCGATGATGGCCATGTCGCTCCAGGCAACGCCGTGGCTGAGGTGCCAGTCGCGTAGCGTGCCCGCGATCCGATCGACCTCTTCATAGGGGGATGACGCGAGGAAGGTCTGCACGGCGGGATCAGGGGTCTCGTGAGCCGGCCCGGGCGCACGGCGGTGTTCCACGCGCCCGGCGACGCCGATCGCCTGAGTGACGGTGCGGGTGAGGTCGCTGAGCGGCTGCGACTGCCGGTGCGGGGTATCTAATACGAACACCTGGCCGAGCACCCCGGAGAGATCGTTGAACAGCTGCGGACTCGCGCCGCGAAAGGCCCCGGACGAGATGTCCGGATCGCCGAATGCCAGCACGGCGATGCCTCGTTCGCGGAGCGCCTGCACGAGGGTGACGCCGCCGCGGGTGATCTCCTGCGCGTCGTCGATCAGTACGACCCGCAGCGGCGCGAGCGGGCCGAGGGTCGCAGCATCCGCTTCTCGAAGAATCGCAGCTGCCTCGCTGACCAGATCGGCGGCGTCGCGATAGGAGGTGCGCATGCCCGCGAGCACGGCACGGTATTCGTCGATGAACAGCCCGGCGGAGCGCCAGACCGGACGATCGGAGGCCCGCAGTTCCTCGGGCAGCACGCCCAGCTCGGTGCACTCGGCCAGAAAGGCGCGCAGTTCGGAGCGGAAGCCCTTCGACGCGCGTACCGCCGGACTCAGCGTCTCGGGCCAGCGGCTCTCGAAGCCGGCAGCCTCATCTTCGGCGTCGCCACCGAGCAAATCGGCGATGATGCGGTCTTGGTCGGCGCCGGTCAGTAGCGCAGGAGGGTCTTCCCCCGCACGCACCATCGCACCGCGCACGACCTGGAAGGCCAGTGACCCCAGTGAGCGGGCCAGCGGGCCCGGTGTCGCCTGCGCGATGCGCACCCCGATCCGGTCACGCAGGACGGTGGCCGCCTGACGGTTCGGAGTCAGCGCCAGCACCTCTTCGGGGGCGAGTGCGCCGTCGCCGCTCAAAAGGCGCACAACACGGTCGATGAGCGTCTGCGTCTTTCCTGTTCCCGGAGCGCCGATGATGACCCCGGATGCCTCAACAGGTGCGTCCACAACTGCGCGCTGTCCGGCATCCTGTGTCATGTCATCCACGTTATCGGCAGCCTCGGACACCGCCGGACACCGATCCGAAGGTGCTCACACAACAGACTTGTGCGCCCACGGCGAAACCGACGCCATGCCCGGATCCGGTCCGTTCGCGCCGGGGTAGAGTTGGGCGCAGTCCCCGAATCTTCAAGGAGCACGCGTGGAAATCCGCATCGGCATCATCAACACCGGCCGCGAACTGAACTTCGAGACCTCTACTAGTGCGGACGACGTCCGCACCCAGGTCGCCGCGGCTCTCGAGCAGAACACCGCGCATGTGAGCTTCACCGATGTCAAGGGCAACTCCTACATCGTTCCGACGGCGAACCTCGCCTACATCGAGCTGGGCACTGAAGAGTCGCGTCGCGTCGGTTTCGTCGCCTGACCCGCGATGTACATCCTTCTCGCGCTCATCGCAGTGTGCGCGCTGGGCATCGCCGTGCACTATCTTTTGCCTGACCGCATGCTGCGCGGCGTCGTCCTGATCCCCGCGATCGCGACGGCCGCCTCAGCTGTCATCTACACGGTGATGCAGTGGGCGGGAGCCGGTCAGGACAATGGCTGGCTGTGGCTGTCGAGCATCGTGGGCGCTACGGTGATCGCCGGTGTGGTGGGCTACCTGCTGACGCTCTCGCGTCGCAATTCGGATGCCGCACAGAAGGCTGCCCTCGGCGTCTGAGGTTCGCCTCGACTAGTACTACGCGGCAAGCCCCATCGCATCCATGCGGCGCGCGTGCGCGCCCATGAGCTCGGTGTAGACCGGCTCGACGCGGTCCTCGTTCACTGCGAGGCGCTCTGGCCGAAGTGCCTGCTTCGCGACGAGCAACGTGTCGCCGACGAGCCTGCGAGCCCACATCGACAGCAGTGAGCGCCACTCGTTGTCGATCTCGATCGTCTGCTTCAAGATTGACACGATCTCTCCGGTGTCGTCGTCTTCGCTGAGGATGTTTGCGACGCGCTGCCCCGTCGCGCCGTAGCTGGAGGCAAGGGCGATGTAGAAGTCATCCAGCATCCCGGCCGTGATGTAGACCGCAAGGAGAGTCTCCCTCGGACGAACGCCGATGGTCTTCCGACGGAACGCGTCGAGGTGCTCGCGGAATGGGAGCATGATCTCGGTCGGGTCTTCCCCCAGCTCGCGGATGACCTCGACGATGCCATGGTGCTTACTGAGGGCTGCTCCGGCAGCGCGCGCGAGGGCGCCCTTCTCTTCGAGCTCAGGTGTCGCGCGGATGAGCCGCGTAAGTGTTTCGAAGTACCCGAGCTGCAGGTACGCTGCCTGGCCGAGAAAACGATTCAGCTCGGGGGCGAGTTCGGCGAAATCCACCCTGGTCGCGTCGCCGAGCTCTCCGCGACTGCGGAGCGTCAGGTTACGTCGGGGGGTGTCTCGCTGCCAGAACCACTTCACCACTCGTTCAGACTACCTGCGCGCGGTGTACGCATCTGGAATCCACGTGGTTTTGCGCCCCTCGGGTACGCTTGAGGTGCCCCTGCCGTAGGAGCAGGGCCCCGCGCCTGTGGCACAAGAGACGGCGTGGATCCGTAACGAGGCGCTCCCTTCTCATCTGAAGGCCGCCGGACAGGCAAATAAATCAAGTGACAACTTTCGCTGATCTAGGTATCGATCAGGACATCGTCGACGCAATCGCTGCCAAGGGCATCATCGACGCGTTCCCCATCCAGGAGCAGACCATCCCCCTCGGCCTCCCCGGCCAGGACATCATCGGCCAGGCCAAGACCGGTACCGGTAAGACTTTCGGCTTCGGCGTGCCCGTCGTCCAGCGTCTCGGTAAGAACCCGGAACCCGGCGTCAAGGCACTCATTGTCGTGCCGACGCGTGAACTCGCCGTGCAGGTCTACGAAGACATCGACCTGCTCACCAGCAATCGCTCCACCAGCGTCGTCGCCATTTACGGCGGCAAGGCATATGAAGGCCAGATCGACCAGCTCAAGGCTGGCGCGCAGATCGTCGTCGGAACCCCGGGTCGCTTGATCGACCTCGCCGGCCAGCGCCTGCTCGATCTGTCGAACGCGACAGAGGTCGTGCTCGACGAGGCAGACAAGATGCTCGACCTCGGCTTCCTCGCTGACATCGAGAAGATCTTCCAGAAGGTGCCCGCTGTCCGCCACACGCAGCTGTTCTCGGCGACGATGCCCGGCCCGATCGTGGCCCTCGCCCGCCGCTTCATGACCAACCCGATCCACATTCGGGCGAATGACCCCGACGAGGGTCTGATGCAGGCGAACATCAAGCACCTGGTGTACCGGGCGCACTCGCTCGACAAGGACGAAGTCATTGCCCGCATCCTGCAGGCCGAAGGCCGCGGCAAGACGGTGATCTTCACCCGCACCAAGCGTGCGGCCCAGCGCCTCGTGGATGAACTCGGTGACCGTGGCTTCAACGTCGGCGGTGTGCACGGCGACATGGGCCAGGAGCAGCGCGAGCGCTCGATGGCAGCGTTCAAGGCAGGCAAGCGCGATGTGCTCGTCGCGACGGATGTCGCCGCCCGCGGCATCGACGTCGACGACGTGACCCACGTGATCAACCACACGATCCCGGACGAGGACAAGACTTACCTGCACCGCGCCGGTCGCACAGGCCGCGCGGGCAAGACCGGAATCGCGGTCACGTTCGTCGATTGGGATGACCTGCACAAGTGGGCACTCATCAACCGGGCACTCGAGTTCGGCCAGCCCGAGCCCATGGAGACCTACTCGTCGAGCCCGCACCTCTACGAAGACTTGAACATCCCGGTGGGCACCAAGGGCCGTCTGACTACGGCGCCCAAGACGCAGGCTGTGAAGACGCAACGCACGCCGCGTCCGGAGCGCGCTGCAGATGCCGCCGCTGAACAGGGTTCCGGCGAGAGCGGCACCCGTCGGCGTCGCCGCCGCGGCGGGTCGGGCGAAAAGGTCGGCTCGACCTTCGCCGAGGGTGCGCCCACCGAAGCGCCGGCATCGTCCGATGCGGCTCCTGCAGCCGACCGCGACGCCGAGGGCGCTGGCACTCACGATGGCAAGGGCGGTGAGCACCACGACGGCAAGTCCGCCCCGCAGCGCCGCCGTCGCCGTCGCCGCTCAGGTGGTGCTGCGCCAGCCGGCGCGTAGGTTCTGATTCGAAAGGGCGGATGCTTCGGCGTCCGCCCTTTCGTGTGCCTGAGCGACGAACGAGGCCGAGCAGCGAACGAACGCTCAGGGGTAGCGCGGCGGGGTCCCGGTGGCCTGGGCGATGATGCGCGCGACCATCTCGTCGCTCGTGGTGTTCTCCCCCGGCAGGTTGGGCTTTCCGGAGCCGTGATAGTCACTGGAGCCGGTCACGATGAGGTCGTGCTTCGCCGCCAGATCACGCAGAATCCGCTTGCCCTGCGCCGTGTTCTCACGATGGTCGATCTCGAACCCGCCGAGGCCAGCGGCGATGAGACGTTCAACGAAGCTGAGCGGCATCATCCGGTCGCGTCCTGCGGTCACGGGGTGTGCGATGACGGCGACTCCTCCGGCGTCCGTGATGAGCCCGACTGCGGTCAGCGGATCCGGTGCGTAGTGCGGCTCGTAATACCCTTCGCGCGGGTGCAGGATGCCGTCGAACGCCGCCGATCTGTCCCGGACGATACCGCGGGCGACGAGCGCATCAGCGATGTGCGGGCGGCCGACGGTGGCATCCGCCGTTGTCTGCTCGACGACGTCATCCCAGGTGAGGTCGTAGTCACGGCCGATGTTGCGAACGATGCGCTCGGCCCTTCCGAGCCGATCCTCGCGGATGCGATCAGTCTCAGCGCGCAGCGCAGCATCCTCTGGGTCGAAGAGGTATCCGAGCACATGCACACTGCGCCACTCATACTTCGACGACAGCTCCATTCCCGGCAGGAAGGTCATGCCGAGCGATGCCGCTGCCGCTGTGGCCTCGCCCCACCCTGTGGTGCGATCGTGATCGGTGAGCGCGAGCGTTCGGATGCCGTGGGCATGGGCCTGACGCACCACTTGCCCAGGGTTCTCGGTGCCATCCGAGTGGTTGGAATGCAGGTGCAGATCGTTGGGTCCTCGGAAGCGCTGCACGTCTGTCATGCTTCGACATTACTGCCGTCGGCATGCACTGAGGCGGCAGGGGTTTCACAGTGAGCGCCCGTAGGCTGGGAGTGATGTTTCGACTGCTGGGGATCCTGATCACGGTGCTGTTCGCGATTGCGACGGCGATCGTCGTGTGGCCGCAGTTCTTCCAGCTCGAGCAGACATTCCCGATTGCGCAGTTGGTCGCCGTCCGCGGTGCGGTACTGGGCGGATTCCTCGTGATCGCGGTGGTCTCACTGCTGCTGTTGTTTGCACGGCCGCTGCGGGGGTTTGCAGCATCCTTTCTGATCATCTCCCTGGTGGGCGCTGTCGCCATTGGCGGGATCGGAGCGATGCGCGGTTTCGGCACCGGAACGATGCCTGAGAAGTCTGAGGACAGCGTGCGCGTGCTCACGTGGAACACTGCCGGGGAAGCAGTCTCGGCCGAGACGATCGCCGACACCATCCTCACGCAGCAGGTCGATGTGGTCACACTGCCGGAGACAGCGGAATCCGTCGGCGAGCGCATCGCGATAATGCTGCGTGAGCAGGGGCATCCGATGTGGGTGCACCACGTGCAGTTCGGCAACGTCGACAATGGCCCGCAGGCGTGGGAGACGACGATCCTCATCTCCCCCGAGCTGGGCGACTACACGGTGATCGCCTCTTCACAGGACGGCACCAGCAACACCAGTTCAGTGCCGAGCGCAGTCGTGATGCCGGTGGACAGTACTGGCCCCACGATCGTGGCTGTGCACGCCGTCGCGCCGCGCATCGAAGACATGGCGCACTGGCAGTCGGATCTGAAGTGGATCGCGGATCAGTGTCCTGCAGGTGATTTCATCCTCGCCGGAGATTTCAACGCAACGATCGACCATATGTCGACGCTCGGTGTAGAAGGCGGCGATATGGGCTACTGCCGAGACACAGCTACGCGCACCGGAACCGGGTTCACGGCGACATGGCCGGCTTCCTTCCCCGAACTCGTGGGTGCGCCGATCGACCATGTCATGGCAAGCCAGAACTGGGAACCGACAGGATCGCTTGTGCTGGATGCGTCTGGGAGCGATCACAGGGCACTGGTTGTGCAGCTGGAGCCGACGGACTGAGGCTCAGCGCACCCGCACTCGCCGTACGAGCGCCAGCACTGCACGCCACCCGAGCAGGAAAAGTGCGAGCACCAGGGTTGCGACGATGACGAACGGCAGCGCCGTTCCCTGACCGCTGAGTGCGCGCAGCAGCAGACCGACGATCACGGTGACGGCCCAGATCATCGTGCCCGCCGGCATCCGGTCTGCGCGTCCTCGCCGCACGAGCACAACAGCGTGTGCGCCGAGAACGGCGATGAGGAATGGCCATGTTGTGTTCAGCAGGCCGGGAATATCGCTGAAGATGCCTTCAGCGTGTGAAAGGCGACCGATCACGCAGAACACGGCAACGAAGACCACGTCGATCACGATTGTGAGGGGCGTAGAGAATCGTGGCGCGGCGGTGTTGCTGGTCATGTTCCCCAGCCTAAGTCCGAGTGAGAGACTGGATGCATGAACACTGCAGAGAGCGACACCATCGCTGTAGCCCCCGTCACGAACCGCAAACAGCCATTCCCCCGCGGATTCCTCGACACGATCTCGACAGGCTGGGCAGAGCGGCCCGAGTCGATGCCGGAAGCGCGTGCGCAGGCGGAGTTCGCCGCAGCGCGGCGCCTGGCCGTCTCTGCAGCGTTCCCCGGCAAGCGTCTCGTGATCGAGGCTGGGTCGCTCAAACAGCGCTCCAATGACACGGACTACCCGTTCCGCGCGCATTCAGCGTTCGCGCACCTGACCGGATGGGCTGCTGACACCGAGCCGGATTCTGTGCTTGTGTTCGAGCCGACGGATGCCGGGCACGATGTGACTCTGTACTTCCGCGAGCGTGCGGATCGCACGACAACCGAGTTCTATGCTGACGCCACCGTCGGCGAGTTCTGGATCGGTGCGCGGCCGTCGCTGGCCGACGTCGCCGCAGATCTGGCAGTCGCAACCGATCACCTCACCGCTTTCGCCGCGTCAGACGACGACGTCACGCTGGAGGATGCCGACCTCGCTCGCTTCGCATCTGAGCTGCGTCTGGTGAAGGACGAGTACGAGATCGGCGAGATGCGGCGTGCAGTGGAGATCACAGCGCGTGGCTTCGACGACATCATTCACGCTCTGCCCGATGCTGCCCGTCACGCGCGTGGCGAACGCGTCGTCGAGGGCGTCTTCCACCGTCGCGCGCGTGAGGACGGAAACGGCGAGGGGTACGACACGATCTCGGCATCCGGCCCGCACGCCTGCTACCTGCACTGGACGCGCAACGACGGCGCTGTCGTACCCGGCGACCTGATCCTGGTGGATGCCGGTGTCGAGGCCGACAGCCTCTACACGGCTGACATCACGCGCACCCTGCCTGTGAACGGCACCTTCTCCGATGTGCAGCGGCGCGTGTACGAGACGGTACTCGAAGCTGCGGATGCCGCATTCGCCGCGGCCCGTCCAGGCGTGAGGTTCCGCGAGGTTCACGAGGCGGCGATGGTTGTGATCGCTAAGCGCGTGGCGGAGTGGGGCATGCTGCCGGTCACCGCCGAAGAGGCGCTCGACGCGGATGCCGGTGGCCACCACCGTCGCTACATGGTGCACGGCACCTCGCACCACCTCGGCATCGATGTGCACGACTGCGCGCAGGCGCGTCGTGAGATGTATTACGACGGCGTGCTGGAGGCGGGCATGGTCTTCACGATCGAGCCCGGCCTGTATTTCCAGATCGATGATCTGACTGTTCCTGAGGAGCTGCGCGGCATCGGCGTGCGCATCGAAGACGACATCCTCGTGACGGATGACGGCCCCGTGAACCTGTCGGCGGAAATTCCGAGGACGGTCGACGACGTCGAGGCGTGGATCGCACGGGTGCAGCAGGGCTGACGTGCACGCTGGACAGCTCGACGTCGATGAAGTTCTCGTCGGGCGGCTGATCGACGAGCAGTTTCCCGCGCACCGTGGAATGCCGGTGCGGAGGGTCGCGACGCTGGGAACGGTGAACGGGATCTTCCGTATCGGAGCCCGCTTCGTTGCGCGGTTCCCACTCGAAGCCGTGTCTACGGCGGAGGTTGAGATTGAGGCAGAGCAACTGGGCACGTTTGCTGTCGCCGCGCCGTTTGCCGCTCCGGAGCCTCTCGGCGTCGGCGTAGCGACAGCGGAGTATCCGTCGGCATGGTCGATTCAGACCTGGGTTCCGGGAGACGTGGCAAGTCCATCTAGCAATGCCTCCTCCGAGGCCCTCGCAAACGACATCGTGACGCTGATCGCCGCATTGCGTGGTGTGGATTCCAACGGACGGGCGTTCGATGGGAACGGCCGCGGTGGAAACCTCCGTGATCACGACGAATGGCTGGAACTGTGCTTTTCTCGAAGTGCGCGACTGTTCGATGCCGAAGCCGCCGCCCGCCTGTGGAACGTGCTTCACTCATTGCCGTCGGCCGGAGCCGATGTCATGTCGCACCGCGATCTCACGCCACCGAATCTGCTCGTCTCGAACGGCCGACTCAGCGGAGTGTTGGATGGCGGCGCGTTCGGGCCCGCCGATCGGGCGTTGGATCTGGTCGCCGCGTGGCATCTGTTCGACGCGGATAGCCGCGGGCGTGTGCGACAGGGGCTCGGCGTGAGCGACGTGGAATGGCTGCGTGGCGCCGCCTGGGCTTTGCAACAGGCCATGGGCCTCGGTTGGTATTACGTGGACTCGAATCCCGCGATGAGCGCGCTGGGACTGTCTACGATCGAGCGACTATTGAAAGACGAAGAGCTTCGGGCGTTCGCTGGCTGATCAGGTTGTTGCTCGTGCGATGCCGGTCCGGTGGATGATCTCCGAAATCGCGTCATGCACTGACGAGGCGACGATCGTCGGCACCGGATCGCCCGGATGCGACGGCATTCCGTTGCTGATCCACGCGGTCTCCAGACCGACGGCAGCGCCACCGGCGATGTCAGCATCAAGCGCGTCACCGATCATCCATCCGAAGAGTGGAACGCCGAGTCGATGGGCCATCGCTTCGAATATTGCTGGATCCGGCTTACGCGCCCCCACTTCCGCAGAGATCGCCCATCCGTCGACAACTTCTCCGAGGCCGGTATTGCGGATCTTGGATTCCTGGTTGTCCACTTCACCGTTGCTGATGATGCCGATGGTCCACCCACTCGCTCGCAACTTAATCAGCGCCTCGAGATCTTCCGCAGCGCAGCGAACAAGTTGCGGCATCCGAACTCGATAACCGGCCCAGACGGCATCCGCATCCAGAGGTAACTGGTGCTCGTTGATGAAATCTCGAAAGAGTTCACCCTTTGAGCGCCGTTCAGCCAAGGACGCAGCGAGCCGTGCAACCTGGCCCTCGCTCAGCCCCTGTGCCCCACCAAACTCAGACGCCCACCGCTGCGCAGCGGCCGCCTGGTCTACGAGCGTTCCGTCGAGGTCGAAGATCGCGAGAGGCATCGAGAGGCAATCAGTAGCGCGCCGAGAAGCCGCCGTCGGCGTGCAGAAGCTGTCCAGAGACCCAGCGGCCCTCATCTGAGAGAAGGAACGAGATGAATGCTGCGATGTCGCTCGGTCTGCCGATGCGGCCGAGCGGATGCGCCGGGATGAGTTCGGCGGCAAAGCCTTCGTCCATCCATCCGGTGTCGATGGGACCGGGGTTCAGTACGTTCGCCGAGATTCCGAGAGGTCCGAGCTCGCGTGCCGCAGAGATCACGAGACGGTCCAGAGCTCCCTTGGACGCGCCATAAGGCAGGTTGCCCGTGGTGTGGTCGCTGGTGAGCGCGACGACGGCTCCGCCACCTGCAGGAAGCTGTCGCGCGAACGCCGCGATGAGCAACAGGCTCGCACGCGCGTTGATCGCGACATGCACATCGAAGCTCTCGGCAGTGGTATCGAGGATGCCGGAATTCACATCGTGCGCATGGCTGAGCACGAGCGCGCTGATCGGCCCCCGGTCACGGATCACGGCTGCAATCAGTGCCTCCGGACCCTCGTGAGTAGACAGGTCGCAGGGAAAATCGGCATCTGAAAGGTCGCTCGTGGCGACTTCCCATCCGTCTGAGATCAGGCGCGGAACAATGCCTGCGGCGATGCTGTTTGCGCGAGCGGCGCCGGTGACGAGAGCAAGAGGCATCCCGCCATGTTACAGATCCCGAGAATCGGTTTCATCTGCGAGCGTTGCACTCGGAGATGTGGCGCATCCTCGGAGGAATCCTGGTGAAACGTCCGAAGAAGACGCACTTCTCCGAAGCGGGCGATGCCCAGCTCGTCACGAATGCCCCGGGTGCACGTCGCCAGCAAACTCCGCCACCAGCGGCGCCAACGACGCCCCGACGACCTCCGGAGCGCGTTTGTTGCCCTTCACCTCGAACGAGTGCCCGCCGCCCTCGATCCAGTGGACACGAGCGTCCTGACAGGTCACGACCACCTCTTCGAACTGCGGCAGCGGTTGAATGAACGCATCATTCGTCCCCTCGATGAAGAACTGCGGCGCCGCGATCGCGGGCAGATGCTCGGCGCGGGGCTTCTCCGGCTTCCCCGGAGCATGCAATGGGTACCCGAGATAGATCAGCCCGTCGACCGCGAGCCCTTCGGCTGCGGCCA
The DNA here is from genome assembly GCF_059445345.1 of Microbacterium sp. Y355. Classification (NCBI taxonomy): domain Bacteria; kingdom Bacillati; phylum Actinomycetota; class Actinomycetes; order Micrococcales; family Microbacteriaceae; genus Microbacterium; species Microbacterium sp. Y355. Next base: position 1,190,911 of record NZ_JCAIUD010000001.1, read on the forward strand.
TCGACGCCATTCGGCCACCATAGGACTTGCCTGCAGCCCACACCGGCGCTTCAGGCGTCTGAGCGCGGGCTAGCTGAACTGCCGCGCGCCAGGTCGCAATCGCATGAGTCGCTGGTCCCGGCATCCGACGACCCTGTTCGCGATAGGGGAAGTTGAAGCGCAGCGTCGAAAAGCCCAGCGCGTTCAGCGCCTCTGCAAAGCCGGTGAGGAATGGATGCTCCATCCCTGCTCCCGCACCGTGAGCAATGATGACGGTGCCGCGACCCGATCCGGCACTCCACACGCCCGAAACGGAAACCGCCCCGTTCGGCAGTTCGACCGGAATGAGCATGCTCAGGCCTTGTCGCCAGGCTCCTCAGCCGGGGAATCGGACGCAGCGGCGGATCCGGCCGATTCAACCGGTTCAGCCGGTTCAACCGGTTCAGCCGACTCACCCGACGCCGAAGCATCCGCGGTTGAATCATCCGACACTCGCTCACCGAAACGAGGCGAAGGATCGGCCGGGCGCGGCGGAATCACATGCCCACCCACGGAACCTGCACTTGTCTCGCTGCTCGCAGACGCGGCAGGCTTCGCACCCGGATCGACGCGCTCACCGTAACGCGGGGGCTCAGTCAGATCGACCGGTGGACGCACCACAGTGGTGCGCTGATCGCCGACGACTTCGCGAGCTTTCGCCAGCGACGCCGGCAGCACTGTCACCTCGTAGTGATCGGCGGCAAGCTGCGTGACGCTCGCGAAGTCGCGACGACGTCGCACGATCGCGTACGTCACCAGGCTCAGGATCATGCCGAGCGCGACGCCGATGAAGACGAAGCCGACGAACAGCTGTATCGGAGCATCCGGATTTCCGATCACCAGGATCGCTGACAGCAGGAGTCCGATGAGCACTCCGTTCACCGCGCCTGAACGCGCGGCCGCCGCGTAGCCGAGTCGCCCGGTGATGCGCTCGATCGTGCGCACGCCCTGACCGACGATCGCGATGTCGCGCGCAGGTACGTCACCTGCGATCAACTTCGAAACAGTCTTCTGGGCGGCCTCGTACTCACGTACCGAAGCGACGGTCTCGCCCACAACGGCACCAGCGGCAGGACGATTCAGCATGCTCATGCACCCATTGTTCCACGCATGCGAGCGCTGAGCCCGAGTTCGGCAGGCCGCGGACTACGCTGGGAGCGTGAGTACACAACGGGTTTTCGTCGCGCGCCTTGCTGGCTGCGCCGTCTTCGACCCCGTGGGCGACCGGCTCGGCAAGGTCCGGGATGTCGTCATCGTCTACCGAAGTACGGCGTCGCCTCGTGTGATCGGCCTCGTCGTCGAGATCCCCGGCCGCCGCCACGTTTTCATGTCGATCGGACGCGTCACCTCAATCCGATCAGGACAGGTGCTCACCACTGGCCTCATCAACGTGCGCCGCTTCCAGCCCCGTCCTGGTGAAGTGCGCGTGCTTGCCGAGCTTCTCGGCCGCCGCGTTGACCTCGTCGATGGCACCGGCAGCGCAGTGATTGAAGATGTCGCCATCGAACCGAACCGTCTGGGCGAGTGGAACGTCAGCCAGCTGTTCCTCCGCAAGCCCAAGACCAGCGCCTCCCCGTTCGCCAAGGGGCCAACGACCTTCGCCGCCTGGCACGAGGTCACGGAGAAGCGCACACCAGGAGAATCGCAGTCCGCGGAGCAGCTCGTCGCTTCCTACTCGGAGCTGCACGCCGCCGATCTCGCGACGACCCTGCTTGATCTGCCGCAGAAGCGCATGATCGAGGTCGCCGAAGAGCTTCCTGACGATCGCCTCGCCGACGCCCTCGAGGAGATGCCGGAAGACGAGCAGGTGCACATCCTCGACGGATTGGGCGATGAACGCGCCGCCGACATCCTCGACCACATGGAACCGGATGACGCCGCCGACCTTCTGGCGCAGCTCCCGAAGAAGCGTCTCGAACAGCTCCTCGAGCTCATGGAGCCTGAGGAAGCCGAAGACGTTCGGACCCTGCTCAACTATGGGCCCGATACGGCGGGCGGTCTCATGACCACCGAGCCGATCATCCTCTCCGCAGACGCCACCGTTGCCGAGGCGCTCGCATTGATCCGACGCCACGAACTGCACCCGGCTCTTGCCGCTGCTGTGTTCGTGACACTCCCGCCGTTCGAAACGCCGACGGGTCGCCTTCTCGGAGTGGTGCACTTCCAGCGGATGCTGCGCTACCCGCCGCACGAGCGTCTGGGTGCCATCGTGGACGAAACGATGGAGCCCATCTCGGTGACTGCGTCCGCCGCCGAGACCGCCCGCCTGCTCGCCAGCTACGACCTCGTCTCACTCCCCGTCGTCGATGCAGCCAGCCGCCTCGTCGGCGTGGTGAGCATCGATGACGTGCTCGATTATCTACTGCCGGATGACTGGCGCACGCATGATTCCGAGGCTGCTGTCGCCACCGACGGGGGTGCGCAATGATGGCCAGGCCTGACCGTTCCGGACTGGATGCTCCACTCGGGCGCGGCGCCTCCCGCCAGCGACCTTCGTCGCGAGACCGGTTCGGCCGGTTCACTGAATGGGTCGCCAGAGCAATGGGAACGCCCGCGTTCCTGCTGATCCTCACGCTGTTCTGCGTAGCGTGGCTCGGCTGGAACACACTGATGCCCTACTCGGTGCGCTTCGACGACGCTGCCCTCGGATTCACCGCGCTCACCCTGATGCTCTCCCTGCAAGCGTCGTATGCTGCTCCCCTCATCCTGCTCGCGCAGAACCGTCAGGACGACCGCGACCGCGTACAGATGGAGCAGGACCGTCAGCGCGCCGAGCGCAACCTCGCCGACACCGAGTACCTCGCCCGTGAGATCGTCGCACTGCGCATGGCGCTGGAAGAACGCAACTCCCAGACGGTGACGCGGGATGTGCTGCGAGCAGAGCTCAAGGCGATGCTGGCCGGCCTCGACGACGAACGCGACGGCGGAGAGGCACCAGGCACCGAGACCGGCCCGATCTCGACCAAGCCGCGCCGCCCACGCGCATGACACTCTCAGAACGCGTCCGGCAGGCGGTCAGCGCGGTATCAGACCCCGAGCTGCGACAGCCAATCGGCGACCTCGACATGGTGCGCGAGATCTCCGTCGACGGAGAGCATGCCCACGTCGGCATCGCGCTCACGATCGTCGGATGCCCCGCCTCAGACCGTATCGAGAGCGATGTACGTCGCGCCGCGGCATCCGTTCCTGGAATCTCTGATGTCACGGTCGATCTCGGGGTCATGACACCGGCCGAGCGCAAGGCGCTCACCGAGAAGCTCCGCGGTGGCCGCCCCGTTCGACAGATGCCGTTCGGGCCAGAATCGCTCACACGCGTCATCCTCGTCTCCAGCGGCAAGGGCGGCGTCGGCAAGTCGACAATCACTGCCAACCTCGCCGTCGCGCTGGCCGAGCAGGGCCTCGCGGTGGGCCTTGTCGATGCCGATGTGCACGGGTTCTCGATCCCCGGACTGCTCGGCATCCCGCCAGGAACCCAGCCGACGCGCATTGACGACCTCATGCTGCCACCAGTGGCACACGGAGTGAAGACCATCTCGATCGGCATGTTCCTGCGCGATGGTGAGGCCGTGGTCGCCTGGCGCGGTCCGATGCTGCATCGCACCGTGCAGCAGTTCCTCACCGACGTCTTCTTCGGCGACCTCGATGTGCTGCTGATCGACATGCCACCTGGGACTGGCGACATCGCGATCTCGATCGGGCAGATCCTCCCCCACGCCGAGGTGCTCGTCGTCACGACGCCGCAGAGCGCGGCATCCGAGGTCGCCATCCGCAGTGGACTCGTCGCGCGGCAGACTGGCCAGAAGGTCATCGGCGTGATCGAGAACATGGCTGCACTCACACTTGCAGACGGCACAGTGCTCGACCTGTTCGGCGCGGGCGGTGGCGCTGAAGTCGCCGAAGCCCTATCTCGGCCCGGCGACGAGGTGCCGCTGCTTGCCAGCATTGCACTCAGCCCTGCCCTGCGTATGGGCGGCGACACCGGCATTCCCATCGTCCTGGGTGAGCCAGGCGACATCGCCGCTCGCACGGTTCGCGATCTGGCGGTGAAGCTCGCACATCAGGGGCGCCACCTGGCAGGCAGATCGCTGCCTATGACAGTGAACAGAGTAGAACCCGCCGGATAGTCACGCGGAGCGTGAAAGACTTCTGAGGTGACCAGCGAATCAGCGCCCCGATCTCTCCTCGTCGACCAAGAGCTTCTGCGCGGCATGACATGGGATGCGACGATCTACACGCTGACTCGCCCGCTGGCGATCATCGCCTATGCGGCGCTGATCGCCGCGTTCATCGTAAACGCCATCGTGCTGTCGATGATCGGCAACGTAGACGATGAACAGGCGACGAATCTGAGCTGGACTCTCCTGGCAATTGCCGCACTGATCGTCGCATCGATCATCTTCACCCGGGCCTCCGTCAACCGTGCCATTGCCACGTCGATGCCTGCAGGTACGAAAGCGGCCGTGCAGGTCGGCGACGAGACGATCAAGCTGATCTCGAAGCGCGGAGTCTCCGATATGGCGTATTCGACGTTTCGCGCTGTTCGCGTCGGCAAGCACGCGGTGATTTTGCAGTTGCGTGGCCAGTCCGTGATCACAGCGGTACCACGCGTGTTGCTGAGTGATGCAGATGTCGCCCAGCTCAAGTCACGAATCTGACTCAGGTTGCCTCAACGTCGAACGGCGGCGGAGAGTCACGTGTGAACTCCGGCCGCACCATGGAGGTACGCGGAGCGTCCGGCGCTACGGTTGCGACGGCGGCAGGCGCAGGCGGGCGAGATGTAGGGGTGTCCTCCATCAGGGCGTCACGGATGATGCGGCGCGGGTCGTACTGACGCGGATCGAGCTTGCGCCAGTCGACGTCATCGATCTCCGGACCGATCTCTTCACGCATCCTGGACTTCGTGTCGCGGAGGTACTCCCCCGCCTTTCGCACGAAGCCAGCGAACATCTCAGCGGCCTTCGGAAGTCGCTCAGGACCGATGATGATCGCAGCGACCACACCGATGAGCAGCAGCTTCTCGAAGGTGAGACCGAAATCCATGTACACAGGCTACCCGCCGCGCCTGCCGACCAAGAACAAGGCATGCGAATACTCTGGTGAAAGCAGCTATAGGAGATGGTATGAGCGAGAACGACGCGAACGCACGGTACATCCGCGAGGCCATTATCGAGCCCGCAGCCATCGCGCGCGCCCGTGCGCATGCGATCGAGATCGGTGCTTCCCCCGTCAGCGCAGCGATCGGCGCACAGCTCGCAGTGCTCGCAGCAGCCACCAACGCCCGATCGATCGTCGAGATCGGCACCGGCGCCGGAGTCTCCGGCCTCTGGCTGCTGCGCGGGGCCCCTCAAGCAATACTCACGTCGATCGACAACGAACCTGAGCATCTCGCCGCGGCTCGTCGCAGCTTCAGCGAGGCAAAGATTGCGTCCACGAAGGCGCGCTTCATCACCGGTCGCGCATCCGATGTACTGCCGCGCATGAACGAAGCGTCGTACGACATCGTCCTTGTCGATGCCGACCCCGAGAATGTGATCGAGTACGTCGAACATGGGCTGCGCCTCGTCCGCACCGGCGGCATCGTGCTGGTTCCCCGCGTTCTTGCGGGAGGCAAAGCCGCAGATCCGGTGCAACGTGACACCGTCACCAGCGCCTACCGTTCGCTCGTGCAAGAGACTCAGGAGTCCCCCGCGGTGCTCGCGGCGATCTCGACAGTCGGTGAGGGTCTGCTTCAGTTGGTCAGCATCAACGCAGACTGACAACCAAAAAGACGAAGGGCGGTGGATCGCGAGATCCACCGCCCTTCGTCTTTTTATCGAGATCAGCTCACGACGCCGGCCAGCACGTCGTGGAGCTCCTTTGCTTCAGCATCGTTCACGGAGACGACCAGTCGGCCGCCGCCTTCGAGGGGAACGCGGACGATGATCAGTCGTCCTTCCTTCACGGCCTCCATGGGCCCGTCTCCGGTCCTCGGCTTCATCGCTGCCATCGTGGCTCCTTTTCCCTCGGTGGTATTCATCAAGTTTATCGGTATGCTTCCGCCCCCGGCACGCACGCCGGAAGAATACGTCATGAACGTCTTTCAGGGCACCTGCCAGAAGGTGTTCCCGAGCGCATACACGTGATAAATCCAGAGCCACTGGCCGATCAGGCACAGCAGCAGCACCCCCACTCGGTATGGGCGTGACCGCGGCACCGCGACGGCTCCCCACAGCGGCGTGAGCGGAAGGAGCAACCGGAATACGCTCGACTGCGGGAAGAACACGGCCAGCAGGTACAGCAGATAGCTCGCACTCCACAGGCGCAGATCTGCACCGATCAGGCGAACCTGCGGGGCACACAGCAGCACAGCAGCAACTCCGAAGACCAGCAGCACGAGCGCCACGAGCCCCAGCCATCCCGGCATCCCCCACTGCGTGAACCAGAATTGCGCGGCCTGCACCCATCCGTCGAACGGCACGAATGTCTCCGCCCCGATGCCCCAGTTGCGCCGCCAGGACAGCTCAGTCGCCAAGTACGCACCTGGGTCGCCCGTCACGAGGCCGGCGATGACCTGCCAGGCGAAGCCGGTCACCGTGGCCAAAGCGCCGAGAGCGACAATGTGCAGCACGTCGCGCGTGGGCAGCGGATCTATGCGACGACGCACCCAGCGCAGGATGCCGTAGAGCCCCAGATACAGCGCGAAGGCCAGGATGCCGGGGCGGGTGAATGCCATGGCGACAATCACCGGGTACACCCATGCGAAGCGGCGTCGTGCCACAAGATCGAGCGCGATCAGCAGGAGCAGTACGAACAGCACTTCTGCGTAACCGATCTGGAAGAGTGCGGCCAGTGGCCCCCAGGCGAAGAAAGCGACGGCCCACAACGCGGCACTGTTGCCGATGCGTTGATGCAGCAGCCGGTACAGCATCAGGCACGCGAAAAAACCTGCAACCAGAGAGATCAGAAGTGCGCCGGCACCCCAGGATCCGAACGGGATGCCGAGCAGCTGAGCCGCGTATGCGTACACCGGCATGAATGCCCAGGCATTCTCTGCGACCTGTCCTGACTCAGCGAGCGGCAAAACCGATGGGTAGCCACCCCACGCCACCAGCCAGTACCACTGCGCATCCCAGCCCAGCACGAAGCTGCCGATATTCGCATCAGCGCCGAAGCGCGTGCCGGGGCCGGAGAGGTGCGCGGCGAGTTGCAGAAATCCGGTGGTGATCAGGCGTCCGAGGGCATAGATCACTGCGATGCGACCGACGACCGGTATGCGCGCCCAGCGGCGCACAGCGCCGATCAGCGCGCGGTGAGCCACGCCCGCAGACCCCGCTCTACGGCGTCGATCTGAGCGAGCGGTACCCGCTCCTCGTCATGGTGGGCGAGGTGCGGGTCTCCTGGGCCATAGTTGACTGCCGGTATGCCGAGAGCGGAGAACCGCGCTACGTCGGTCCAGCCATACTTAGGCCGCGGTTCGGCGCCCACGGCAGCGACGAACTGCTGTGCGATTGGAGCATCCAGACCGGGGCGGGCGCCTTCTGCGGAGTCCGTGATCTCGACTTCGAAGCCCTCGAGTACACCGCGCACGTGAGCCTCGGCATCCGCTGCGGTCTTACTGGGAGCGAATCGGTAGTTGACCTCGACCTCGCAGAGGTCAGGGATGACGTTGCCTGCGACGCCGCCGCTGATGCGCACGGCGCTGAGGCTCTCCCGGTAGGCGAGGCCCTCGACCTGTACCTCCTTGGCACGGTACTGCGCGAGGCGGGCGAGGATCGGCGCCGCAGAGTGGATGGCGTTCTCGCCGATCCAGGCACGCGCACTGTGGGCCCTGACGCCGTGCGTGCGCACGATCGCGCGAAGTGTGCCGTTGCAGCCACCTTCGACCTGTCCGTTAGACGGCTCACCCAGGATGGCGAAGTCTGCGACGAACAGATCTGGCCGGTCGGCGGAGAGCAGATTCAGTCCGTTCAGGGATGCTGCGACCTCTTCGTTGTCGTACCACATCCAGGTGATGTCGACCACGGTATCGGTGAGCTCGGCGGCGAGCTTGAGCTGCACGGCCACACCGCCCTTCATGTCGACCGTGCCACGACCCCAGAGGTGCGGCTCGCCATCGAAGTCAATGTTGCGCGTGGGCACGTTGTCGTTGATCGGCACGGTGTCGATGTGACCGGCGATCACCACGCGCTGCGCGCGGCCGAGGTTGGTGCGTGCGACGATCGTGTTGCCGTGCCGGATGACCTCAAGGTGCGACAGCGGCGTGATCGCAGCCTCGATCGCATCGGCAAGGCTCGCCTCATCGCCGGAGACGCTCGGAATGTCACAGATCGCGCGGGTGAGTTCAACGGATGATGCGGTGAGATCGAGCAGCATGCGTCCAGCCTACGGCGCACAGCCCTTCACCCGCTCTCCGCTCTCCGGGCCCCGCACCGATTCTTTAGCGGGACGAAGGGCGCTACCGTTGAGGTATGAGCAACGCGCGCACTGTATGGGGTATCGGTCTGACCACTATCGCCGCCGACGGCACCGTTCTTGATGCCTGGTTCCCCGAGGTCTCCACGGGAGAGCTGAACACTGCGGATGCTGCGGCCGCCGCCCTCACGTGGGAAGCGCTGGCCGACACGGACGAGCGCCGAAACGTGCACACCGAGCGGATTCAGCTGCAGATCGATCTAGATGCGGCTCCCGCGTCCACCGCCGACGCCTACCTGCGCTTGCACGCACTCTCGCACCTCATCGTGCGCCCCAACGAGCTGAACCTCGACGGCATCTTCGGCCATCTACCGAACGTCGCATGGACCAATGCGGGTCCGATGCTCCCCGCAGATGCCGCACGTCTGCGTCCGCTGCTGCAGCGTCACGGCATCCAGGTGCAGGGGCTCGACAAGTTCCCACGCCTGACCGACTACGTGCAGCCGGAAGGCGTGCGCATCGCAGACGCATCCCGCGTGCGCCTCGGCGCCCACCTCTCCCCCGGCACCACAGTGATGCACGAGGGCTTCGTGAACTTCAATGCTGGCACGCTTGGCGCCGTCATGGTCGAGGGGCGAATCTCGCAGGGCGTCGTGGTCGGTGCGAACAGCGACATCGGCGGCGGCGCATCGATCATGGGCACTCTCTCCGGTGGCGGCACCGTGCGTGTTTCGATCGGTGAGCGCACGCTACTCGGCGCGAACTCCGGCCTCGGCATTGCGCTCGGCAATGATTGCATCCTCGAGGCAGGTGTTTACATCACCGCAGGCTCGAAGGTCGTCCTGATCGACGGGCCAAACACCGCGAACGGTGGCAAGCGCGTCGTGAAGGCATCCGAACTCTCCGGACACAACGGACTGCTGTTCTGGCGCAACTCCGTCACCGGCGCCATCGAGGCCAAGCAGCGTGCGGGTGTCGGCGTCACACTGAATGAGGCGCTCCACGCCTGAGGCGCGACGCGCGCATGCGGGGCATATACAGCTTCAGGCATGCACATCCTGCTACTGTTGAACAGTTGTCCAGACTGATGTCTGATAACTACGTCGTCGTCACGGGGTCTTCACAGACCGAAGCGAGCTGAACAGCTCCTCCACCAGTTGGCGTTTCGAACGGCGAACCTCTGCGCACTTCCTGTGCGCGGTCGCCCATTCACCTAGTCTCGCGCACTGACGTGCGCTCACGGAGTTTTCTCTATGCCTACTTTCCTTGACCTCGGCGTGCCCGCACCCCTGGCCGCCGTCCTTGCTGCTGAGGGCAAGACCGAGGCGTTCGCCATCCAGCGCGACACGCTTCCCGATTCGCTCGCCGGACGTGACCTTCTCGGTCGCGGCCGCACCGGCAGCGGCAAGACCATCGCCTTCTCGATTCCCCTGGTGGCGAGCCTGATCGCATCGGGGCGCAAGAGCCGCGCCGGCCACCCGCGTGGTCTCGTGCTCGCACCGACCCGCGAACTCGCCACGCAGATCGCCGCCGTCATCGCACCGCTCGCGGAGGCTGTCGGCATGCGCGTCACTACCGTTTTCGGTGGCGTCAGCCAGCGACCGCAGGAGCAGGCGCTGCGCAGCGGCGTCGATATCGTCGTGGCCTGCCCAGGTCGCCTCGAAGACCTCATGAAGCAGAAGGTCGTTTCACTCGATTCTGTCGAGGTCGCCGTTCTCGACGAGGCCGACCACATGGCCGACCTCGGCTTCCTCCCCGGCGTCACGCGCATCCTCACCGCGACACCTGCCGGCGGTCAGCGCCTGCTCTTCAGCGCGACGCTGGACCGCGGGATCGACTCGCTCGCACGCCGCTTCCTCTCGAACCCCGTCAGCCACGAGGTCGACGAGTCCAGCGTGCCGACCGGTGAGATGATCCACCGCGTGTTGGTGACGACTTCCACTGAACACAAGACCGTTCTTGTGCGTGAGCTTGCCTCGGGCATGGGCCGTCGTCTTCTCTTCACTCGCACCAAGCACCAGGCGAAGAAGCTTGCGAAGCAGCTCACTGCTGGCGGTATTCCTGCCGTCGATCTGCATGGCAACCTGTCGCAGAACGCCCGTGAGCGCAACCTCAGCGCATTCTCCGCTGACCCCGCCGACGGCGGCGTCCGTGTCCTCGTCGCGACCGATGTCGCGGCCCGTGGCGTGCACGTCGACGATATCGACCTGGTTGTCCACGTCGATCCTCCGATGGAACACAAAGCGTACCTGCACCGCTCCGGTCGCACCGCTCGTGCTGGCGCGTCCGGCACCGTGGTGACCATCGTGCTGCCCGAGCAGCGTCGCGATGTGAAGGACCTGCTCCGCAAGGCGCAGATCGCTGCAGAGCTCGAAACCGCTAACGCCGACATCGTCGATGAGCTTGTCGGCGAGCACGCTCCGCACGTGCGTCCTGCTCCCGTGCAGGTACAGCAGCAGCAGACGAAGAAGCCGCGTCAGGGGCAGCAGCGTCCGTCCGGAAACGCACCGTCCGGCGCTCCCGCATCGCGCCGTCGTCGCCCGCAGGGCCAGGGCAGCAGCCAGGGTCAGGGCGGCGGACAGCGCCAGGGTAGCGGCAGCGCACAAGGCCGTGGTGGCCAGGGCGGCCGTGGAGGCTACGCCGGGCGCTGAGCCTCACTGAAAAGGCGACATCTTCCCATCGGGAGGATGTCGCCTTTTTCGCATCATGCGTGCGCATGCGGCCCTACTGGGCCCACCCGCGTTTCTCTCAGCGGATCGGGAACTGGCGTTCCGCTGCTCCGGTGTATAGCTGCTGCGGGCGACCGATCTTGGTCTGCGGGTCGAGGTTCAGCTCGCGCCACTGCGCAAGCCAACCGGGCAGGCGCCCGATGGCGAACAGCACCGTGAACATGCGCGTCGGGAAGCCCATCGCCTTGTAGATCACACCCGTGTAGAAGTCGACGTTCGGGTAGAGGCGACGCTCCCTGAAGTAATCGTCCGCGAGGGCGATCTCCTCGAGCTCCTTGGCAAGGTCGAGCAACGGGTCAGTGACGCCGAGCTCCCGAAGAACCTCGTCAGCAGCATCCTTGACGAGCTTGGCGCGCGGGTCGTAGTTCTTGTAGACCCGGTGGCCGAAGCCCATGAGCTTGACGCCCTCTTCTTTGTTCTTGACGCGCTCAACGAAGCGCCGCACGCCCTGACCGGAATCACGGATGTCACCGAGCATGGTGAGAACAGCTTCGTTGGCACCGCCATGCAGTGGGCCCGAGAGCGCGTGAATGCCGGCCGAGATGGACGCGAACTGGTTTGCGCCGGTGGAACCCACCAGGCGAACCGTGGAGGTCGATGCGTTCTGCTCGTGGTCTTCGTGCAGGATCAACAGCAGTTCCAGCGCCTTGGACATGACCGGGTTGATCTCGTACGGCTCTGAGTTCACACCGAAGTTGAGCTTGAGGAAGTTGTCGACGAAGCTCAGCGAGTTATCGGGGTAGAGGAATGCCTGTCCGACACTCTTCTTGTGCGCATATGCCGCGATTACAGGAAGCTTCGCGAGCATCCGCACCATGTTGAGCTCGACGTGCTCCGGATTGTTCGGGTCAGTCTGGCCCTCGTAGTAGGTCGAGAGTGCTGCAACGGCCGAGGACAACACCGACATCGGGTGTGCGGTGTGCGGCAGGGCCGAGAAAAAGTGCTTGAGGTCTTCGTGCAGAAGCGTGTGGCGACGGATGCGCTCATCGAAGTTCGCCAGTTCGTCAGCGGTGGGCAACTCTCCGTAGATGAGCAGCCAGGCGACCTCGAGGTAAGAGCTGTTCCCGGCGATCTGATCGATCGGATAGCCGCGGTATCGCAGGATGCCCTGGTCGCCGTCGATGAAGGTGATATCCGACTTGGTGGATGCCGTGTTGACGAAGCCGTAGTCAAGCCCCGTGTAACCGGTCTGCTTCGTCAGCGTCGAGAAATCGATACTGTCAGCACCTGCGGATCCACGCAGTACTGGGAATTGCGCCGTGGTTCCACCAATGGTGAGGGTGGCCTTCGCCTGCTGATCTCCCGCTGCACTCACGCGGACCTCCTTGTAAGTATCACGCGACCTGATTGGTCTTATTCGTCGAGGGCGATGCACGGCGCTGAGCGCCTGGTCGGGTCTCGACCGAATCGCCTCTACAGCCTAGTCGCCAGATTGGCCTACTGTGACAACCGCCAAGAGATCACGACGATACCTCGTGAGAACCTACAGCGAGCGGCCTTGCAGACGTCGAGCTGCCTCTGCAACGCGCTCCAGCGGAGCCGTCAACGACAGTCGCACATGCTGACCGGCATCCGCTCCATAGAACGGCCCGGGCCCAGCGAGGATGCCGAGATCGGCGAGCCGCCCCATCGATTCCCACGCGTCCTTACCCTCGGTCGACCACAGGTACAGACCAGCCTCCGAACCGTCGATCCGGAATCCAGCATCTTCCAGCGCCGGGCGCAGGAGCTCACGACGAGCGCGATAAAGCTCCTTCTGGGCTGCGACGTGCTCGTCGTCACCCAGGGCTGTGACCATCGCCTGTTGCACGGGAGCGGGCATCATGAGGCCCAGGTGCTTGCGTGCGGTAAGAATGTCCGCGATCACGCGTGAGCACCCTGCCACGAACGCGGCGCGGTAGCCCGCCAGGTTCGACTGCTTGCTGAGCGAGTAGACACTGAGCAGCCCTGCACGCGATCCGCCGGTCACACGCGGATCGAGCACCGACGGAATCGGCTCGCTCGCCCAGGGGCCGTCCCAGCCGAGTTCGGCGTAACACTCATCGCTGGCCAGAACGGCGCCAAGTTCGCGGGCACGACGCACGGCTGCGCTCAGCTCGTCGACGGTCCAGGTGCGTCCGTCTGGGTTGCCAGGACTGTTGATCCAGATGAGTTTGGTGCCCTCCGGCCACGCAGCCGGGTCGTCCTCAGCGATTGGCGTCGCTCCAGCAACGCGCGCGCCGACCTCATAGGTCGGATAAGCGACCCGGGGGAACACCACGATGTCGCCTTCGCCGAGGCCCAGCAGGGTCGGAAGCAGCGCCACGAGCTCTTTCGAGCCGACCGTGGGCAGCACGTTGCAGGCGCTTAGTCCTGGAACTCCGCGGCGACGCGCGTACCAGTCGACGATGGCCTCTCGCAGCGCCGGCGTGCCGATGTTCTGCGGATAGGCATGCGCATCGGTCGCATCAGCAAGAGCCTTGCGGATGATCTCGGGCGTGGGATCGACAGGAGATCCGATTGACAGATCAACCAGCCCCTGCGGATGTGATGCTGCGCGCTCCCGATACGGAACGACGGCATCCCAGGGATAGTCAGCGAGGTCGCGGACTCCCACTGTGCTTACGCGCCCTGCGGGGGAAGAACCGCAACGATCGGGTGGTCGTACTTGATGACGCCGACCTTTGCCGCGCCGCCAGGCGATCCGATCTCGTTGAAGAACTCCACATTCGCCTTGTAGTAGTCCGCCCATTCCTCGGGCGTATCGTCTTCGTAGTAGATCGCCTCAACAGGGCAGACTGGCTCGCATGCTCCACAATCCACGCACTCGTCCGGGTGAATGTAGAGCATCCGTTCACCCTCATAGATGCAGTCAACGGGACACTCGTCGATGCAGGCGCGATCCTTGACATCGACGCACGGGAGAGCGATCACATACGTCACTCCCCCAGTCTACGACTCGTTACCGGCGGCCGGCGCCTCCGCGCGTGCAGGTAGCCGCTTCAGATTCGGCCACGCGACCACCAACAGGGCGATACCCGCGACGAGATAGATCCAGATCTGCCCGACTGGAGTGTTGGGCACGATCACCGAGCCTCCGGGGCCGGTGCCAGAGATGACCATCAGCATTACCAGCATCCCGATCGCCGTAGCCAATGCCGCACCTCGATCACGCGTCAATGCGCGCACGGCGATGAGGAGCGCACCGCACGCGATGCCGCCGACGATCAGTCCGACCGGGATGATGCCCCACACGAGGCTGTGCGCGATGGTTCCTGCCGTGCCGTAGACGGCGCCGACGAGGGCGGCGGCGATCCAGGACAGAGCACGGGAGATCCAATTTGGCACCCTGCGATCTTACGCCGCCCGGCTATGGCTGGCAGGTTCACACAGCCCAGCCGACCAGGCGCAGCAGCGCGGCCGTCGCCGCTGCCGCCACGACCACCACGAGGAACGATTGGCGAAGCTGCAGCAGGCCTGCCGCCACCAGTACGGCCGGGATCCGGGCATCCACCACCACAGCCTGCCCAGCGCCAAGTGTCTGGACCGCAACCAGGGCAGCGAGCAGCGCAACGGTCAGCAGGTCTGAGATGCGCGCCGGACGCGGCGCTTCCAACAGGTGGGAAGGGATCAGATAGCCGAAAGCCTTGAGCGCCACGCAAATGCATGCAGCGAGCAGCACTGCGCTCCATACACTCATGCGACGCCCCCCGCCTTCTCGATCTGAGGCGCGGCGAACCAGTTGAACCAGCCCACAGCGATCGCCACGATGGCCGCGACGAGTACCGGCAACCCCGGCATGATGAAGGGCGTCAGCGCGGCTGCCACGACGGCGGCCGCGATTCCCACTGCGACCGCCTGTCGCTGTTTGAGCCGCGGCCAGAGCAGGGCGAGGAAGGCGGCGGCCGCCGCCGCATCCAGCCCCCATGTCTTTGGATCCCCCAGCACATCACCGATCAACGCGCCGACGAGCGTTGTGATGTTCCAGCCGACGAACACGCCGATTCCGGTGATCCAGAATCCGAGTCGGCGCAGCGGTGGTGAGCTCTGCGATATCGCCACCGCGGTCGACTCATCGATCGTGATCTGAGCGGCGGCGGTCCGCCGCCAGAAGCCACTGCCGATGATCGGCGACATCCGCATGCCGTAGGCCATGTTTCGCACACCCAACAGTGCGGCCGAGGCGACCGCCGAAGGCAGCGCGGCCAGGCCCCCAGCACTGAACACTCCGATGAAGGCGAACTGCGATCCCCCGGTGAACATCAGCAGGCTCAGCACGCAGGTCTGCCAGACGTCGAGACCGGATGCGACGGCGAGTGCGCCGAACGAGATGCCGTAGGCGCTCGTGGCCACGACGACGCCGATCCCCTCGCGCCAGACCTCGCGCCGTTCAGACACTTCGGATGCCTCCGACGCCGGCCGTTCGATTCGATGAACACATGCGTATCATTCTGAACAGCCGACATCGGATAGTCAAGTGAACGATCGTTTGACATGATGAACGCATGGAGGATCTCGGAACGCGCATAGCCCGCACTCTTCGGCGCGAGCGTGAAGCAGTCGGATTGTCAGTATCAGAACTCGCGCGTCAAGCTGGCGTCTCAAAGGCCACCGTGTCTCAGCTCGAAGGCGGTGCGGGAAATCCGAGCGTCGAGACCCTCTGGGCGCTCGGCGTGGCCCTCGGTGTTCCCTTCGCTGTGCTCGTCGACCAGCAGGCGAACGCGCCGACGCTGATCCGCGCCGATGATCTCGCCGGCGTCCCCTCTGCCGCGGCGGCCTACAACGCATCATTGCTCTCTGCGAGCCCACCAGGGGCGCGTCGAGACCTCTATCTCATCCGCGCCGAACCTGGTGAGCCGCGACGCTCAGAGCCGCACCATGTCGGCACGACCGAGCACGTCATCCTGATCTCAGGGCAGGCGCAGATCGGCCCCGTCGGCGAACCTGTGCTGCTGAATCCCGGTGACTACATGTCGTATCCCGGGGACACACCCCATGTCTTCGAGGCTACGGTCCCCGGGACAAGCGCCGTGCTGATCTCCGAACTACGCTGACTCAGTCGGACGCAGCGGCCGGAGACGGATCAGGAATCTCGTCTGGCTTGTAGCGAGGCAGACGCGAGGCAGGCAGGATGGCCAGCGCACTGATACCGGCGAGGATGAGCAGGCCGAGCCGAAGCGTACCGAGCCTGGCCTCCTCATTGATCGTCACGGCAGCCTCAACCTGCTCGGGCGTGGCATCCGTCCCTTCCAGCGCCGTGCGCAGATCGTCGTTGCTGACGAAGTTGATGTCGTCCATGTTGACCTGCGCGACGAGCGTCGGCGGCACTTCAGGATGCTCGAGGACGGCGCGTCCGACACCGATTCCGAGCAGCGATACGAGCAGGGCTCCGGCAACGGCGGTTCCCACTGCCGAGGCCAGGTTCTGAGTTGTGCCGCGCAGCGAGCCGACATCTCCGGCAAGCTCTGCAGGAGCCGACGTGACGAGCACGTTGAACACCAGGGTCACCAGTGCGCCCTGCCCGATGCCGAACACGATGAGTCCCAGGATCGTCGGGAACGTCTCCCAGTTGTTGTTGACGACGATCGACAGCCAGATGAGCGCGATCGTCGTCAGGCAGAACCCGAACACTCCGATCGTGCGTGGCGGGTACTTCTTGTAGAAGCGCACGACGAGGGTCGCGGTGACGAAGACCGTGAGGTTGAACGGGAGCATTGCCATCGATGTGTCGAAGGGCGTGCGGCCCTGCACGATCTGGATGTACAGCGGGATGGAGAAGTTCACGCAGGCCTCAAGAGCGACGACGATGAACATCGCGTACACGGCTGCTCGGTCCTTGGAGGACTTCAAGACGCTGAGATCGATAAGCGGCACCTTGCCGGATGCCATCCGTCGGCGCGTCCACATGAAGAAGGCCTGACCGAGCACGATACCGATCACGATGAACACCGGTGCTGGGGAGAGTCCGAGGACGCTGAATGGCGCGGCCTCCGTCGCTCCCAGCGCGCCCCAGGCATTGAGGTTGTTGAAGCCGAGCGTGAGCAGAACGACACCCGCACCGATGAGGAGCGAAGCCACGAGGTCGATTTTGATGGAGGCGTCACCTCGGTCACCGCGGAGAGTGAAGCTCAGCGCGAAGACGACCACCGCGATCGCAAACACGATGATGAAGATCGGACGCCAGCCGACCAACGTTCCCAGCGTTCCGCCGATGAGGAACGCGCTCACCCCGGAGATTGCGCGCGCCGAGCCGAGAGCGCCGATCGCCGTCGCCTGCTGTGAACCGCGATAGTTCTCCGCGATCAGCGCCACCAGAGCCGGAACGATGATCGCCGCGGCAGCTCCCGCAGCGGCCTGACCCGTGATCGCCCAGGCAATGGTCGGTGCGAAGATCATCAGCAGCGACGACCCCGCGAACAGGACGATCACGATGCGGAAGATCAGCACCCAGCCGATGCGCTGGCCGAGCTTCGCACCCGTCATCACCAGCGCGGCCACGGCGACGCCGTAGACGACGATCGTGGAGCTCGCGACCGTCGGCGGAACACCGAATTCCTCGACCATGCCACCGAGCGAGATCGGCAGCGCAGCCACATTGAACGACATCAGTACCTGCGCGAAGAACAGGCTGACCATCGGCAGCCAGGATCTCTTCTGCTCTGAGGGATTCTTTTTCGTCTGCCCGGTGCTCTGGCTCTGGCTCATAATTCGGCTCCTGAAGATGGGGGGATGACGGAGATTACGGGCGCTCCGCCACGGCAGGAACCGAGGCGAAGAGATTCAAGCCCAGCGCGCGGGAAAGGTACCCGATGGCGAGCTGGGAGCGCACCGAGTTACCGGCGCTGTCGAGGCGTGGAGAGAAAGATCCAGCAGCGCCCTTGCCTGGCGCGATAGCGACGATCCCGCCGGCAACGCCGGACTTCGCCGGCAGGCCGATCTCGAACAGCCACTCGCCCGATCGCTCGTAGAGGCCAGTAGATGCGACGACAGCAAGCGTGTCGCGGCATACGTCCTCAGAGACGACACGCACGCCCGTGATCGGATTTACGCCACCGTCAGCCATTGTCGCACCCATCACGGCGAGGTCGTGTGCGGTGACGTTGAGGGCACACTGACGGGTATAGATGTCGACGACCTCGTCAGGATCCCCTTCGAGGCGTCCGTAGCTCTTCAGTAGCCGCCCAAGAGCCTTATTGCGCTCGTTGGTCTCAGCCTCGGAACGGTACACCTCGTCGTCGAGACTCAACGGTCGTCCGGCGAAGGCGGAGAGCCCGTCGCGGATGCGCTCCCACTGCTCTGCGCCAGTGGCGCCAGGGATGAGAGCGGTCGTCGCGATCGCCCCGGCGTTGACCATGGGGTTCATCGGGTGGCCGTCATTGAGTTCCAGCGCCATGACCGAATTGAAGGCGAGTCCGGTGTTGTTCACTCCGACGATGTCGCGAACCTTTTCGTGCCCGTGTTCCTGTATGGCCAAGGCGTACACGAACATCTTCGATATCGACTGGATCGAGAACGGGTGGCCGGCATCTCCCGCGTCATGCTGTCCGCCGCCGACTTCAATGACCGAGACCCCGAAAAGCTCGGGGTCGACCTCGCCGAGGATCGGGATGTAGTCAGCAACCGTCCCCGAGGTTTCATCCGCAAAACGCCGGTGTACTTCTTGGACAAGCTCCTCGACGCGGCCCCATCCAGGCAGCGTTCCCGTGGACACCTCTTGCCGCAGGTCGTTATGGGCGGTGGGAATCACGCCACGCTCCTCAGACGTTCAGGGATGACCAACTGGTCACGTCAAACCTAGACCCTGTCGAGGACGGCGTCCGTCACAACGCAAGAAGGCTTCCACACCATCCTGATGACTCAGGAGTGCGGAAGCCTTCTTGTGCGCGATGCGCCGTGCGCGACGCTTACGCGTTGGCATCCTGACGCTTCAGACGCGAGGTCTCGCGAGCGCGAGTCGACGCGTCGAGGTTGACCTTGCGGATGCGTACGACCTCGGGTGTGACCTCGACACATTCGTCGTCGCGGGCAAACTCGAGGCTCTCCTCAAGGGTGAGCTGGCGCGGAGGAGTCATCGACTCGAAGGTGTCGGAGCTCGCGGCACGCATGTTCGTGAGCTTCTTCTCCTTGGTGATGTTCACGTCCATGTCGTCGGCGCGCGAGTTCTCGCCGATGACCATGCCCTCGTAGACCTCCTGCGTCGGCTGAACGAAGAAGGACATCCGCTCCTGGAGAGCAATCATCGCGAACGGGGTGACGACACCCATGCGGTCGGCGACGATCGAGCCGTTCTGACGCGTGCTGATGTGGCCTGCCCATGCGTCATAGCCGTGCGAGATCGCGTTGGCGATACCCGTGCCGCGCGTTGTAGTCAGGAACTCGGTGCGGAACCCGATCAGGCCGCGGGACGGAACGATGAACTCCATGCGCACCCAGCCGGTGCCGTGGTTGACCATGTTGTCCATTCGGCCCTTGCGGGTCGCGAGCAGCTGTGTGATCGCACCGAGGTACTCCTCGGGGGCGTCGATTGTCAGGTGCTCGAACGGCTCGTGCGTCTTGCCGTTGACCTGCTTCGTGACAACCTGCGGCTTGCCGACGGTGAGCTCGAAGCCCTCGCGACGCATGTTCTCGACGAGGATGGCGAGTGCCAGCTCGCCGCGGCCCTGAACCTCCCAGGCATCCGGACGCCCGATGTCGACGATCTTGAGCGAGACGTTACCGATGAGCTCGCGATCGAGGCGATCCTTCACCATGCGGGCAGTGAGCTTGTGGCCCCTGACCTTGCCCATCAGCGGCGACGTGTTCGTGCCGATGGTCATCGAGATGGCGGGGTCGTCGACGTGGATCTGCGGCAGCGGACGGACATCCTCCGGGTCGGCGATGGTCTCACCGATGGTGATGTCCTCGAAACCGGCAATGGCGACGATGTCGCCGGGGCCGGCAGAGTCAGCCGGGTAGCGCTCCAGAGCGCGGGTCTTCAGCAGTTCGGTGATCCGAGCGTTCTGGTGAGTGCCGTCTGCGCGCACCCATGCGACGGTCTGGCCCTTCTTCAGCGTGCCGTTGAAGACACGCAGCAGTGCGAGACGGCCGAGGAACGGGCTGGAGTCGAGGTTGGTGACCCACGCCTGCAGCGGAGCTTCGTCGTCGTACGCCGGAGCAGGAATGTGCTCGAGGATTGCGCCGAAGAGCGGCTCGAGGTCGTCGTTGTCTGGCAGCTCGCCGTTGCCGGGGCGGTTGAGCGAGGCAGCGCCTGCACGACCGGAGGCGTAGACCACCGGCACGTCGAGCAGCGCGTCGACATCGAGATCCGGCACGTCATCGACCATGTCGGATGCGAGGCCGAGCAGCAGGTCGTGGGCTTCTTCTTCGACCTCGGCGATGCGAGCGTCGGGGCGATCGGTCTTGTTGACCAGCAGGATGACCGGAAGCTTGGCCTCCAGCGCCTTGCGCAGCACGAAACGAGTCTGCGGCAGCGGGCCCTCGCTCGCGTCAACGAGCAGGACGACACCGTCAACCATGGACAGGCCGCGCTCGACCTCGCCACCGAAGTCAGCGTGGCCGGGGGTGTCGATCACGTTGATCGTGATCTCCTTGCCGCCTGCGTGCTTACCCGTGTAGGTGATCGCCGTGTTCTTGGCGAGGATCGTGATGCCTTTTTCGCGCTCGAGATCGTTCGAGTCCATGGCGCGTTCGTCGACGTGGGCGTGCTCGCCGAAGGAGCCCGTCTGACGAAGCATCGCGTCGACGAGGGTGGTCTTGCCATGGTCGACGTGCGCGACGATAGCGACATTGCGGAGGTCAGAGCGAAGGGCGTGCGCCATGCAAATGTTCCTAAAAAGTGTGGGATTCGCCGGGATGCCGACATGACAGGATATCGCATACTGGCTGACCACTCTCTGAACAGAGATAGACCGCTCCCGTAACATCGTGCTGTGCACACGTCGAAACTCGATCTCGCCCCGCCTCCATCGCGTGCGCGCATCTGGTGGGAGATCGCCATCGTGCTGGCGCTGGGGCTCGGCGAATCAGCGGTTTATTCGATCGTGCAGCTCGCGTATCGCCTCACCGATTCGACGCCGCTCGCCGATCAGACCACGACGCTGAATCCCTCGCGCAGCGACCGCGAGATCTTCGATCTGATCTACCAGATTCTGTCGATCAGCTTCTCGATCGTGCCGGTACTGCTGGTGTGTTTCCTGCTCTGGCAAGCCTCGCGCCCGCATCTCGGGCGGCTCGGTCTGGACGGCACGCGTGTCGGCCGCGACACGGGCCGCGGCGTTCTGCTGGTCCTGGCCATCGGCATCCCCGGTCTTGCGTTCTACGTCGTGGGGCGGATGCTGGGACTCTTCGTCGCCGTGAACCCCGGCGGTCTCGACGCCCACTGGTGGACTGTGCCGATCTTGCTGCTTTCGGCCGCCCGCGCGTCGATCATGGAGGAGTTCGTCGTACTCGGGTACCTGTTCGCGCGACTCAAGCAACTCGGCTGGGGTATCTGGCCGATCATCATCGCCACAAGCGTGCTGCGCGCGAGCTATCACCTGTACCAGGGTCCAGGTGCGTTCATCGGCAATCTCGCGATGGGGCTGCTATTCGGCTGGCTGTTCGCTCGCACCGGCAGGCTCTTGCCATTCCTGGTGGCGCACTTCCTGATCGACGCGACGGTGTTCGTCGGCTACCCCCTCGTCGCGCCACTGCTCCCCTAGCTCCCTTCCTTCCTTCCTTCCTCGCGAACCTGCAAGACCACGCCGAGACGACAAGGATTCAGGTGCGTCTCGGCGTGGTTTTGTAGTTTCGCGAGCGATGCGGGGTACCACTGGTTCTGCACACCGAACGATCTCGGTAAGCAACTGTGAGTAGCGCTGCTTCTGCCTTTGGGGCGAGCACCATGGTCGAATGCAGACACTACCGAGCCCGCTGCCCCTGATCCTGTCGCGCGACGAGAACTCCGGTCACACCGAACGCGGATGGCGGGACGGAACGCTGAGGCGACTCTTTCGTGGCGTGTATGTCAAGACCGAGGCGTGGAATGCGCTTCCGCCATGGGAGAAGAACCTGGTTCGTGTCCATGCGGCGATTGCCGTGGATCCTCGGCGCATCGTCTGCAGTGAGTCTGCCGGAACTTTGCTGAGTGCGTTGATCGCCTATCCAAGCCGCCCGGTCCACGTACTCACGAGTGGTGGATCGTCACGCGAGTACCGAGGCATCCGAACCCACATCTCCGTCGACCAGCGCGAGATCATCACCGTCGATGGCATCCGGCTCACGTCCCCCGCAGCCACGGCCGTCGATATCGCACGATCTCGCCCACCCGCGGAGGCGCTGGCGTACGCGGACGTATTGCTCCGCGCCGACCCGGCGACAAGCCGAGAGGCACTCATCGCGCTGAATGAAAGCCTCGCATCTGGGCGGGGACGCCGCCAAGCACGGTGGGCGCTGAGTCGGGCGAGCGGAATTCCGGAGAGCGTGCTTGAATCTGCGAGCCTCGCGGTGATCGAGTGGCTGGGGTACGAAGTGCCAATCCTGCAGCAGCAGTTCTTCTTTGAGGGAGAGAGCGATCGCTGCGACTTCTATTGGAAGAAGGAAGACATAATCGGCGAAGCGGATGGAGATGTGAAGTACTCAGCCGAACTGGGCGATCCTGCCGAGGCAATCGTCGCCGAGAAGCGACGAGAAAATCGCTTGCGCCGCAACACCTCCGGCATGGCGCGCTGGGGCTGGGACGAGTTGAACGAGATCGAGCCGCTCGACCAGGCTCTTCGCGCTGCCGGACTGCGCCCCGTGCGCCCACGCGACACGATGAAACTGGCGACGTTCACTTTGTTCGGGCGCTAGCCGCGCGCTCGCCTCGCGAGACTACAAAACCACGCCGAAACGACGCAAATTCGAATGCTTCTCGGCGTGGTTATGTAGCTTCGAGGAGAGGTTAGGACGCGGTGCCGAGCGTGATCGCTGCCCCGGGAATCGCGCGCAGCAAGCGATCGGTGTACTCCTGCTGCGGATTCGCGAAGATGTCGTCGACGGTGCCCTGCTCCACGATCCGGCCCTGCTCCATGACGCAGACGTGGTCGGCGATGACACGCACCACCGCAAGGTCGTGGGTGATGAAGAGGTACGTGAGGTTCAGCTCGGCCTGCAGATCCGCGAGCAGGGCGAGCACCTGCGCCTGCACCAGCACGTCCAGCGCCGACACCGCCTCGTCGAGCACCACGATCTCGGGCTTGAGCGCGAGCGCCCTAGCCACAGCGACACGCTGGCGTTGACCGCCGGAGAGCTCATTCGGGTACCGCTCCATGACGCTGGACGGAAGCGCAACCTGATCGAGGACTTCGCGCACGCGCGCCCGACGCGAAGCAGCATCGCCCACTCCGTGCACGCGCAGTGGCTCAGCCACCGTGTTCCCGATGTTGTGCAACGGGTCAAGAGATCCGTACGGGTCTTGGAACACCGGCTGCATCTGCCGACGCATCGCCTGCAGTTCCGAACGATTGAGAGTGTCGGTGTCTCTGCCGTTGACGAAGATCGATCCGGCGGTCTTGTGTTCCAGCCGCAGCAGCAGCTTCGCCGCCGTCGACTTGCCCGATCCGGACTCGCCGACGATCGCCATCGTCGATCCCTTCGGGACCTGGAACGAGATGTCGTCCACGGCAGTGAACCGCGTTGAGCTGAATCCCGTGCCACGAATCTTGAATACCTTTGTCACATTGCGGAACTCGATGACTGGTGCAGCCGCGTGCTCCACAGGCTGCCCAGACGATCTCTGAATGGTCGCCAGGTCGGGCACCGTCGTCGTCGTCGTCAGTGGGACGATCGCCTCGTCGTGACCCACCGCCACCTGGATCCGCTTCGAGGCGAGGCTGGGCGCCGCCGCCACGAGGCGCTTCGTATAGGGATGCTGCGGATTCTGCAGTATCTCCAGCGCCGGCCCAGACTCCACGATCCTGCCCCGGTGCATCACCAATAGGTTCTCGGCCCGCTCTGCAGCAAGACCGAGGTCGTGCGTGATGAACAGCATCGCAGTGTCGCGCTCGGAGGCGAGTTGTTCGAGGTGATCGAGGATCTTCTTCTGCACCGTGACGTCGAGCGCGCTGGTCGGCTCATCGGCGATGAGCAGATCCGGATGCGAAGACAGTCCGATGCCGATCAGCACACGCTGCCGCATCCCGCCGGAGAACTCGTGCGGGAACTGTCGCATTCGAGTGTCGGCGTCGGCGAGCCCCGCCTCTTTGAGAACCTCGACGGCACGCTTGCGAGCGGCACGCCGTGAATCTGCCAGACCGTTCGCGAGAATCGTCTCCTCCACCTGGAACCCGATGCGATGCACGGGGTTGAGGCTGTTCATGGGGTCCTGCGGCACGAGGCCGATGAGTTTCCCGCGCACATCCTCGATCTGAGACCGGCTCAGCTTCGTCAGGTCCCTCCCCTGGAAAGTCACCGATCCGCCGGTGACCTTTCCGCTGCCTGGCAGCAGATTGATGATCGCGTGCGCGGTCGTCGATTTTCCGGAACCGGACTCACCGACGATCGCCATCGTCTCGCCAGGGTAGATGTCGAAGCTCACACCGCGCACGGCCGGGACGACGCCATCCTGCGTGCGAAACGCGACCTCGAGATCCTGCACCGAGAGAAGCGGAGCGTTCGGGTCGTTGAACGAGGTCATCTCAGCGCCCTCGCCTTCGGGTCGAGCGCATCGCGCACGGTCTCTCCCAACATGATGAACGACAGCACGGTCAACGACAGCGCGATCGACGGGTAGATCAAGGGCATCGGATCGGTACGCAGACGGATCTGGGCCTTCGATATGTCGCTGCCCCAAGAGACGACGGAATCCGGCAGCCCCACGCCAAGGAAGGACAGTGTTGCCTCCGCCGTGATCGCTGCGGCGAGACCAATTGTGCTCACCACGATCACCGGAGCGATCGAGTTGGGCAGCACGTGTGTGAACATCGTGCGGATCCGAGATACACCGAGCGCTTCGGATGCCATCACGAAGTCGCTCGATCTCACCCTGAGGATCTCCGAGCGCAGAATGCGCGCGAGTGATGGCCAGCCGAAGAAGCCGATGGCGAGTGAGATCACCAGGATGTTCCGGTTGGCCAGGAACATCGACATGATAACCACTGCGGCAAGGACGTACGGGATCGCGAAGAACATGTCGCCGATGCGCATGAGCAGCGCGTCGATCCATCCACCGAAGAATCCGGCAAACGCACCGATGACGATGCCCATCACGGCGATGATGATCGTGACGATCACTCCGACGGCGAGCGAGGTACTCGCCCCGTGGATGACTCGCGAGTAGACGTCGCAGCCCTGGAAATCGAAACCGAGCGGGTGCCCGGCGCGAGGGTCGGCGTTCGAGTTCTCAAGATCGCAGGCACGGGGTGAGACCTGCACGAAAAGTCCAGGAAAGAGCGCCACCACGATGAGCAGGACGACGAACACCGCGGAGACCCAAAACATCCAGCGACCACGCAGATCACGCCAGGCATCAAGCCAGAGGTTGCTCTTGCGCTCGCTCACCCGTACGGCGTCGACCGCACCGAGTCCTGCCTCGTCGGCTTCGGCGACGTAGTGCGCCATGCGGCGCACAGGGATCTCATTTGACATAGCGAATCCTCGGGTCAAGCACACCGTACAGAAGGTCGATCACCAGGTTGACCAGGACGTAGATGACGACCAGAACGGTGACGATCGACACGATTTCCGGGGCATCGTGTCTTTGGATCGCGCCGAAGAGTTCGTTACCGACTCCTGGAACGTTGAAGATGCCCTCGGTGACCGTGGCGCCGACGATCAGGATGCCGAAATCGGCAGCGAGGTTCGTCGTGACAGGGATCAATGAGTTGCGAAGCACGTGCACAGGAATCACGCGTCTCATGGGGAGACCCTTGCCGAAGGCCATGCGTACGAAGTCCTGCTGGCGGGTCTCGATGACCGAAGCCCGCGTCAGCCGCACCACATAGGCGAAATTCAATGCGGCGAGCACTATCGCCGGGAGTATGAGATCTTCCCAGGGCACGCCTCTGCTCACTGTCGGCCGGAATATGCCGAGTTGGATGCCGAGAAAGAACTGCGCGATGAAGGCGAGCACGAACACCGGCAGAGAGATGAGCAGCAGGCTGATGAGCATCGACGCATGATCGAAGACGCTGTTCTTGCGCAGGCCGGCGACGAGGCCGACCGCGACACCGAACACAAGTTGCAGCACGATCGCGAGGAGTGCGAGACGCAGCGTCACCGGAAAGGTTCGCAGCAGGATGTCGTTTACTTCCTGCCCACGGAATGTGGTGCCCAGGTCGCCCCGGAAGAGATCACCGAGGTAGATCAGGTAGCGCGTGAAGAACGGCTGGTCGAGGTTGTACTCGGCCATGAGCGCCGCATACTGCGCATCCGTCGGCGTTTTGTCGCCGAACAGCGCGAGGATCGGGTCACCGGGAAGCAGGAAGACCATCGAGAAGATCAGGAAGGTCGATCCGAGGAAGACGGGTATCGCCTGAAGCAGGCGTCGAAGAATATATCCAGTCATAGCGAGCACCCGACCCGTCCGGTGCGGAGCGGAGCGACGAATCGTCATCGCTCCGCACCGGACGTTCAGGACAGTGCCTGAGAACTACTCGGCCTTCGTGATCTGGTATACGATCGGCCAACTGTCCCAGCCGTACTCCACGTTCTCAACCACCGTGGAGTAGCCGGCGTTCGTCGAGCGGTACCAGAGCGGCAGCACCGGGAGGTCTGCGAACAGCACCTCCTGCGCCTGATCGAACAACGCCTGACCCTCTTCGACCGAAGGCGCCGTGGCGCCCTGCTGCACGAGTTCGTCGTACTTCGGGTTCGAGTAGTCGCCGTCATTTGAGCCTGCACCTGTGATGAACAGCGCACCCAGGATGTTGTATGCACCCGGGTAGTCGAACTGCCATCCCGAACGGGTCGCTGCGTTCAACGTGCGGTTCTTGATCTCTTCACGCAGCGTCGCGAGGTCAGGAAAGGACTGACCGGCCGCGTCGATGCCGAGTGTGTTCTTCAGCTGGTTCGTCGCGGCATCGACCCAAGGCTGGTGGCCACCATCGGCGTTGTACGCGATCGTGAAGGTGCCGCTCCATGGCGAGATGGCATCGGCCTGCGCCCAAAGATCCTTGGCCTTCGCAGCATCCGCGTGCGTGACCTCGGAACCGGCGAGCGAGTCATTCCATCCCTCGATCACCGGGGAGGTGTAGTCGACGGCGGGTGTCCTGGTGCCTTCGAAGATCACATCGGTGATCTCCTCGCGGTCGATGGCGTAGGAGATCGCCTGACGGCGCAGGAGTCCTTCTTCGTCGGCAGCGAAGTGATCGAGGCGGGCCGGAATCGTCAGGCCATCCCAGACCGCAGCGGGCTGGTCGACCGCGCGGTCGCCGAGGTCTTCCTTGTATGTGGCCAGCGCCGACGGCGGAACACCGGGGTTGATCACATCGAGGTTGTCGGAGAGCAGGTCGGCGTATGCGGCCTCTCCTGTGCCGTAGGTGACGAGGTCCACTCCGCCATTCTGCGCGGCGCGAGGACCGTCGTAGCCCTCGCTCGGGACGAGCGAGATGACCGTGTCGTGCTCCCAGTTGTCGAGCGTGTACGGGCCGTTGCCGATCGGAGCCGCACCGAACGCCTCCGGGTCGTCGAAGAACGACTCCGGCAGCGGCGAGAACACCGTGTAACCGAGCGAGATCGGGAAATCTGCCTGGGGAGCAGCGAGCTGTACCGTGAAGGTCGTATCGTCGACGGCCTCGAGGCTGAGAGTGTCTTGACCGCCTTCGGCGCTGTAGCCTTCGAAGTTCGCAAACCACCACTGGTTCTCGAACTCGGCATCAGATGCCGCGTACTGCCAGGCGTTCACGTACGACTCGGCGGTGACAGGCGTGTCATCGCTGAATTTCGTGCCCTCCTTGATCTTGATCGTCCAGAGCTGATTGTCGTCGGACTCGATCGATTCGGCGACGTCCATGGCCATCGCGCCGTCGGCTTCGTAATAGACGAGCCCGGCGAAGATGTTCTGCAGCACGAGGCCGCCGCCGACCTCGTTGGTCACGGCAGGGATGAGCGGGTTCTGCGGCTCATTGCTTTGGACTGTGACGATTCCGCCGGATGCGGCACCGCCACCGGCGTCGCCTCCTCCGTTGCCACCGCCTCCGCCGTCACTCGACGAGCATCCGGAAAGGGCAATGACGCCTGCGGTCAGCAGGCCCAAGCCCATCAGCGCAATCTTGTTTCTCTTCACGTTGTCCTCCCGTGGACATGTAGAAGTGCGCACTCGTCTTCGAGTCGCAGTGCATTGAGCGTAACCCCGCAGATCGCGCCTGCATACCTCCGTTAATGAACTGTTACTGAACGATCGGACAGAAATTCCCGAGACTGCAAAACCACGCCGAGACGACCCGGATAGGGATGCGTCTCGGCGTGGTTTTGCGGTCTCGGGATGAGGGTTAGGCAAACGCCTCCACCGGAGGGCAGGAACACACCAGGTTGCGATCACCGTATGCCTGATCGATGCGACGCACCGGCGGCCAGTATTTCCCAGCGACGAGCGTGTGCACGGGATATGCGGCATCCTCACGCGTGTAAGCGTGGTTCCACTCCCCCGCGATCAGCGACACCGCGGTGTGCGGAGCGTGCACGAGCGGGTTGTCTTCCGCGGGCCAACGGCCTGCTGCCACGGCATCCGCTTCGGCCTTGATCATGATCATCGCTTCGATGAACCGATCGATCTCGCCGAGGTCCTCCGACTCGGTCGGTTCGACCATGAGCGTGCCAGGCACCGGGAATGACATGGTGGGGGCGTGGAAGCCGTAGTCGATCAGTCGCTTGGCGACGTCGTCGACCGTGATGCCGGTGGCTTCCTTGAGCGGACGGAGGTCCAGGATGCACTCGTGCGCGACCCGACCGTTCTCACCCGTGTACAGCACCGGATAGTGCTCCCCCAGGCGCGCGGCGATGTAGTTCGCCGACAGCACGGCTGCAGCTGTCGCATCACGCAGTCCCGCAGCGCCCATCATGCGCACGTAGGACCAGGAGATCGGAAGAATCCCCGCCGACCCATACGGCGCAGCAGAGACCGGCCCCCCGGCGAACTCGTAGCCGCCTGCGTGGGTCGCGCGCTGCGCGAGCGGATGCGAGGGCAGGTGCGGCGCGAGGTGCGCCTTGGCTGCGACCGGGCCGATGCCTGGTCCGCCGCCGCCGTGCGGGATCGCAAAGGTCTTGTGCAGGTTCAGGTGCGAGACATCGCCGCCGAGGTCTCCGAATCGTGCGTAGCCCAGCAGCGCGTTGAGGTTCGCCCCGTCGACGTATACCTGGCCGCCCGCGTCGTGCACGGCAGAGGTGATCTCGACCACGTCGTGCTCGTACACACCGTGAGTGGACGGGTAGGTGATCATCAGAGCCGCGATCGACTCCGCGTTAGCCGCAATCTTCGCGCGCAGGTCGTCGAGGTCAACGTTGCCGAGCTCGTCACATGCGACGACGACGACCTTCATGCCTGCGAGCACGGCGGATGCCGCGTTCGTGCCGTGCGCGGACGACGGAATTAGGCACACCGTGCGGTGCTCGTCGCCGTTGGTAAGGTGGAAGCCTCGAATCGCGAGCAGGCCAGCGAGCTCGCCCTGCGAGCCGGCGTTCGGCTGCAGTGACACCGCGTCATATCCGGTGACCTCAGCGAGCCAGCCCTCGAGCTGATCGATCATCTCGAGGTAGCCCTCGACATCGGATGCTGGTGCAAACGGATGGATGCCAGCAAATTCCGGCCAGGTAATCGCCGCCATCTCGGTTGCCGCGTTGAGCTTCATGGTGCAGGAGCCGAGCGGAATCATGCCGCGATCGAGCGCGTAGTCGCGGTCAGCGAGACTCTTGAGGTACCGCATCATGGCGGTCTCGCTGTGATGAGTGTGGAAGACGGGGTGCGTGAGATATTCGTCTTGGCGGTGGAGAGCCTCTGGCAATGCGCCAGCAGATCCGGCACCGAAAGTGCCGAACGCACGCTGCTCTTTGCCGCCGAACAGCAGCGCGGTGCGGTGCAGTTCGGTGTAGTCGGTGGTCTCGTCGACCGAGATGCCGACGGTGTCTGCATCAACCTGACGCAGCAAAATGCCGAACTCCTCGTGCGCACGCGCCACGAGCTCGGTCGCCCTACCGGGAACACTCGCCTGCAGGGTGTCGAAGAACGATTCGTGGACGATGTCTGCACCGGCCTCGACGAGCCAGCCGCGCAGCAATACCGCCTTCGAAGCCGCCTCTGAGGCGATAGCCCGCAGCCCATCCGGCCCGTGATAGACCGCGTACATCGCGGCCATGACAGCCAGCAGCACCTGCGCGGTGCAGATGTTGCTCGTCGCCTTCTCTCGGCGAATGTGCTGCTCACGCGTCTGCAGTGAGAGGCGGTACGCCGGCTTGCCCTCGGCATCCACCGAGACGCCGACGAGGCGACCCGGAAGCTGACGCTCCAATCCCTGGCGTACGGCCATGTAGCCGGCGTGTGGTCCGCCGAAGCTCATCGGCACACCGAAGCGCTGGGTGGTGCCGACAGCGACGTCCGCGCCGAGGGTTCCGGGAGAGGTGATGAGTGTCAACGCGAGCAAGTCGGCGGCGACCACAGCAATGCCACCTGCGACGTGCGCAGCATCGATCACCGCAGACGGATCCCACACGAGCCCGGATGCCGCCGGGTACTGCACGAACACGCCGAAAAGCTCTTCCGGCAGGGCTTCACCGCCGGACAGGTCACGCTCGACGAGTTCGATGCCGAGCGCCGCGGCGCGGGTCTCGAGCAGCGCCTTGGTCTGCGGGAATGCATCTGCGTCGACCACGAACACATCAGACTTCGCCTTCGATGCACGCCGTGCCAGCAGCATCCCCTCGGCAACGGCCGTGGATTCATCAAGCATCGACGCGTTCGCAGTGGAGAGCCCGGTGAGATCAGCAACCATCGTCTGGAAGTTGATCAGCGCTTCCAAGCGCCCCTGCGAGATCTCCGGCTGGTAAGGCGTGTAAGCCGTGTACCAGGACGGGTTCTCAAGGACGTTTCGCTGAATCACGCTCGGGGTAAGCGTGCCGTAGTAGCCGAGACCGATCATCGAACGGTTCACACGGTTGCGAGAGGCGAAGCCACGCAACTCGGCGAGCGCTTCTGCCTCGGAGGCGGCCGGCGGGATCGCCGACGTCTCTGATGCCGAGGTATAGATCGACGCAGGCACGGCACTGCGCATCAGCGTCTCCAGCGAGGTGGAGGAATCGGAAGTGTCGACGCCGAGAGCTTCCAGCATGGTGCGCTGGGTCTCGGCGGTCGTTCCGATGTGACGATCGGCGAAAGTGGTCACTGCGAAATCAACCCTCCGTCAGCGCGACGTATGCATCACGATCGAGCAGCGCGTCAGCCGCACCGTCGGCGATCGAGATCTTGATGAGCCAGCCGGCTTCGAACGGTTCAGCGTTCACGAGCGACGGGTCATCGACGACGGCGTCATTGATCGCTGTGACGGTGCCGACAAGCGGCGCGTACAGCTCGCCGACCGATTTTGTCGACTCGATCTCACCGACGACAGCGCCCGCAGAGAGCTCGGTGCCGACCGCTGGGAGCTCGACGAAGACGACGTCGCCGAGCTTCTCTGCGGCGTAGTCGGTGATGCCGATGGTGGCGACACCGTCAGCGATGGCGAGCCACTCGTGCTCTTCGGTGTACTTCAACTCGTTGAGATCAGTCATTTCTTCCTCCGGTAGAAAGGCAGGGGGGTCACGGTCGCGGGGATCTTCGTCCCGCGCACATCAAGAAAAACTGCGGTTCCCTCCGCCGCGGAAGAGGGATCCACATACGCCATCGCGATCGGGTGGCCGAGAGTGGGGCTGAGGGCGCCACTGGTGATCTCGCCGAGGACGGTACCGTCTTCGGAAACAACGGCGTATCCGGCCCGGCCGGCGCGCTTGCCCTCGGCGACGAGGCCGACAAGCACTGGTACACCGTCGTCGGGCGCGGCGCCCGACTTGCCGACGAATGACTCCTTATCGGATGCCACGACACGACCGAGGCCGGCCTGGGCCGGCTTCGTCTCCAGTGACAGTTCGTGTCCGTAGAGCGGCATTCCCGCTTCGAGGCGCAGCGTGTCGCGGGCAGCGAGTCCGGCGGGAACGAGTCCGTGCGGCTCGCCGGCGGCGATCACTGCGTCCCAGAGAGCAGCGGCATCTTCGCGGCGCACGAGCAGCTCGAAGCCATCCTCACCGGTGTAGCCGGTGCGCGCGATGAGTAGCGGCTGGCCGAGGAAGAAGGCATCCGTCCAGGCGTAGTACTTCTGCTCAGCCCAGTCGGTGCCGAGCTCGGTGATACCTTCCGTTGCCGCGGCGATGGCGGCCGCGGCCGGGCCCTGGATGGCCAGCAGCGCGTACGTGTCGGACACATCCTCGACATCCACTCCCCTGTCGCCGAGAAAACCAGCGAAACTGCGGTCTTCACCGGCAGAGCGCGCGGGAAGATCTCGCTCCAGACGCGAAGGGAAGGCTCTGACGCGCGACGCGAACGCCGAGTCGACGAAACCGCGGTTGCCGGCATTCGCGATCACGAGATAGCGGTCGTCGGCGAGCCGGTAAGCGATGACATCATCGATGATCCCGCCGTCCTCCGCCAGCAACAGTGAGTACTTCGCTTTGCCGACCGACATCGAGGAGATGCGGCCCGCGAGAGCGAAGTCGAGGAACTCCCCGGCGTACTCTCCGGTGACGAGAAACTCGGCCATGTGCGAGATATCGAAGAGACCAGCCGCCTGCCGCACCGCGTGGTGCTCGGCAAGGTCGGAGGTGTAGCGCACCGGCATCTGCCAGCCACCGAAGTCGGTGAAGGATGCACCGAGCGACTCATGTCGCTCGCGAAGCGGGGTGAAGCGGGCCTCAGCCATAGAGTTCTCCCGTAAAGGTCGGAAGGATGCCGTACGAGATGCACGGTATCCGAGAACTCCCCCTCTGTCATGGGCCTGAGAGTTTCACTTCTGCAGAACGCAGGAAGCTTTCACCGTCGGCGGATGCGTGAGCATCACTTTTCAGAGCGGCCTGACCGGCGCGGTACGCGGTACCTGAGAGATTGGCGGGGAGGCTTGCTCCTTCGGTGCCCGGCCGCATTCACCGGGGCTCTCCCGCACGGGTCGTGGGGCCTGTCTTCAGTTATGCCCCCAGCATACCGGGCCCGCACGTGCCCACTCGCAACGTCAGCTCGCCGCGTCAGAGGGACAGCTCCGCCCGCACTTCGTCGCGCAGGCGGCCAAGGTTCTCGGGCTCAGGGGCCGCGCCCAGCAGCGTCTTGGTGTACTCGTGCTGCGGGTTCAGGATCACCTCATCCGCAGGACCCCGTTCAACGATGTCACCGCGATACATCACGAGGATCTCATCACTGAAATGCCGTGCGGTCGCCAGGTCGTGCGTGATGTAGAGCACGCCGAGGCGCGACTCGCGCTGAAGGTCTGCGAGCAGATTCAGCACGCCGAGGCGGATGGACACGTCAAGCATCGAAACCGGCTCATCCGCGACGATGAAGCGTGCGCCAGGGGCAAGGGCGCGAGCGATCGCGACGCGCTGGCGCTGCCCGCCGGACAATTCGTGCGGTCGACGATCGGCATAGCTCTCACCCGGGGTCAGCCGCACCCGCTCGAGCAGATCCAGCGCGCGCTCGCGCACCTGATCCTTGGAAAGTTCACGATGATGGATCCGCAGTGGCCGCTCCAGATGATGGATGATCGTGTGAAACGGGTTGAGCGACGCGAACGGATCCTGGAACACCATCTGCACGTCGGAGCGGTAGCGGGCAAGTTCCCGGCCGTGGGTGCCGCTGGGGCGGCCATCCATCAGGATCTCCCCGGATGTCGGCGTCTCCAGTTTCATCAGCATCCGCGCGATCGTGGACTTGCCGCTGCCGGATTCGCCGACGAGAGCGACGGTCTTTCCTGGTTCCAGCGTGAAGGAGACGTCCTTCACCGCATGTAACGTCGTTGTCTTGAAACCGGAGCGAAGTTTGAAGTCTTTGGTCAGGTTTCGCGCTTCGAGAGTCTCGTTGCTCATCGTTCCCCCTCCGCGGTGTTGGATACCGAGATGGCAGATGTCGAGATAGCGGATGCCGCAACAGCCGTCCCCGACCGCACAAACCCGCCGCGTTCACCACGCAGACTCGGGAAGCTGGACAGCAGCTTCTTCGTATATTCGTGCTGCGGGGTGCGGAAGATCTCCTCCGCTGTGCCCTGTTCGACGATCTCCCCCTGCAGCATCACGGCGATCCGGTCACTGATCTCGATGAGCATCGGCAGATCGTGGGTGATGAAGATCACCGCGAACCCGAGCCGCTCACGCAGGCGCATGATCTCGCGGATGATCCCGCGTTGCACGACCACGTCAAGCGCGGTGGTCGGCTCGTCCATGATCATGACCTGCGGGTCAAGCGCAAGCGCCATCGCGATCATGACACGCTGGCGCATCCCGCCGGAAAGCTCGTGCGGAAAACTTGTGAGCCGTGCGGGGTCAACGCCGACGAGTCGCAGCAGTTCCTCTGCCCGCTCGGTCTTCGCGCGCCGGCTCATGCCGGGCCGGTGCGTGTCGAAGATGTCGAAGATCTGCGCCTTCACGCTGATCACCGGATTGAGCGAGTTCATCGCGCCCTGGAACACCATCGAGATCTTGTCCCACCGGAACGCGCGCAGCTGCTCGTTCTCCAACCCCACAATGTTGATGTCTGTGCCGGATCGATCGTGGAAGGTGATCTCGCCGCTCGTCAACAGCGCTGGAGCCTTCAACAGTCTGTTCAGCCCGTAGGCGAGAGTGGTCTTGCCGCATCCCGACTCCCCCGCAAGCCCGAGAATCTCCCCGCGGTGCAGTGTGAGTGATACGTTTCGCACCGCCTTCACGGGCGGATCCACCTCGTACTCGATGGACACGTCGTGTGCGGTGAGTACTGCTTCCGGGGCGGTCACGCGGTGACTCCCTTCGTCTTGGCTGCTTTACGCACGCGGCGGGCAGCTTCTGGTGCGCCGCGCAGCTTCGGGTTGATGATCTCGTCGATGGAGAAGTTGATAAGCGACAGCCCGCAGCCGAGCAGGGCGATCATGAGGCCTGGCGGGATGAACCACCACCACGCTCCGGTGCCCAGCGCCTGACCCGACTGCGCGTCGTTGAGGATCGTGCCCCAGGTGATCGAGTCTGTGGCGCCGAGGCCGAGGTAAGAGAGCCCGGCTTCTCCGAGGATCGCGAAGATGATCGCGAAGAGGAACTGCGCAGCAAGCAGCGGCAACAGGTTCGGCATGATCTCCACGAGAATCACGCGGAGCGACCGTTCGCCGGCGACCTTAGACGCATAGACATAATCGCGGCTGCGCAGCGAACGCGCCTGGGTGCGTAATACGACGGCCGACCCCGCCCACGAGGTGATGCCGAGAACTGAGGCGACCAGCAGCCAGCTGCGGGTGTCGAAATAGGTGGCGATCACCATGACCAGCGGAAGCCCTGGGATAACGAGCATGATGTTCGTGAAGAGCGAGAGCACCTCGTCCTTCCACCCACCGAGGTAGCCAGCAAGGATGCCGAAGAAGATCGACAGCACGACCGCGATACCACCGGCGACGAGGCCGATCAGCAGCGAGCCCTGCGTGCCGTGCGCCAGCTGCGCGAGCACGTCGTAGCCGAGCTTGGAAGTGCCCAGCAGGTGCTCCGCACTCGGCGGTTCGAGCGCAGGATTCTTCGAGTTACGCGGATTCTGCGTGAGCATCGGGCCCAAGACGCCAAAGAGGACGATGCTGGCCACCAACACGATGCCGATGATGAGCTTGATTGATGGCCGCGGCAGCATCGCACGAAACCCGCCACGGGTGCGCCGCTGCGTGACGAGCACGGAGGTATCAGGCGCAGACGACGCCACCGTGCCGGTGACGGGGCCGCCAACGACCTCGGAAAGTCGGGTTTCAGACATTGTGACGCGCCCTCGGGTCGATGAAGCCGTAGACGAGGTCCATGACGAAATTCGCGGCAAGAACGGCGATCGTAATCACCAGGAACACGCCCTGCATGAGCGCATAATCGCTGTTCTGCACCGCCTGGAACATGAGCTTGCCGATGCCAGGGTAGGTGAATACCTGCTCCATCACGATGGAACCTGCAACGACGAACCCGAGCGTGATCGCGAATCCAGCGATGGACGGGATCGCCGCATTGCGGGCGGCGTAGGCGGTGAGGATGCGACGGGGCCGCAGGCCCTTAGCCTCAGCGGTCGTGACGTAGTCCTCGGCGAGTGTGGAGACCATCATGTTGCGCATTCCGAACAGCCAGCCGCCCACTGAACTCAACACGATGGTGAGCGCAGGCAGGACGGCATGTACCACGGCATCCGAGAAGAACGCCCACGTCCACTCTGGTCCACTCGGGAAATCGAAGACGTTGTATCCGCCGAAGATCGGGAAGATCCCCATGCCGACAGAGAACACCGCGACGAGCACCAGCGCAAGCCAGAAGTACGGAATCGACTGCAGAATCGTGGTCGCAGGGATCAGGTGATCAACCCAGGTACCGCGCTTCCAGCCGACCCAGGCGCCGAGTCCGATGCCGAGCACGAAGGAGATGACGGTCGCGACGCCCACGAGGATGATCGTCCACGGGAGAGCTGCGCCGATGAGTTCGGCAACAGGGGCCGGATACTTTGTGACCGAGACCCCGAGATCGCCTTGGAACATCCGCCCCCAGTACCCGATGTACTGCTCCCACATCGGTGAATCATCCGAGCCCAGCAGCAGTTTGATGTTGCGGATAGTGGTCTCGGAGACCTCGCCGCCCGCGCGCTGGATCTTCGCGATCATGATGTCGGCTGGGTCGCCCGGCATCATGCGTGGAAGCAGGAAGTTGAGTGAGATCGTGACCCACAGCGTGATCGCGTAGAACCCGATCCTTCTGGCATAGAACTTCATTTACTCAACTTCCTGCTTCCTTGCAATGATGTGGACGGTCGGTTGTTACCCGACCGGCTCCAGGTGCTGCAGGATGAATCCGGCCGCGATCGAACCCCACGACGGCGGGAATGCGTACAGGTCTTCCTCGGTGGGCCAGCCGGTGAAGTCCTTCGTGTTGTAGAAGGTCTGCGTCGCGTTGATGACCAGCGGGATGTACGGCAGGTCGCGGACGATCTCCGTCTGGATCGTGGCGTAGAGATCGAGCTTGGTTGCCTCATCGTTCGTGCTGGTCGCCGCCATGATCGCCTCATCGACGACAGGGTTGTTGTACCGGCTGAAATTCCAGCGACCCGTGGGAACCTCGGCGCCGACGGCGCCGGTGGATCCCACCTCGACGCCACCGACCCAGTCACGGTACATCTGGTACGGGTCTGCGACCGAGGTTCCGATCATGCCGCCGACGATCAGCTCGAAGGCACCGGTCTGGCGCGAGTCCGAGAACTCCTGCCACTGCACCGTCGAAGCGGTGATCTTGATTCCGGCTTCCGCGGCCTGCTCGGCGATGAGCTTGGCAGCATCGTTGTAGTCGGTCCACCCATCGACAGAGGTGAGTGTCATCTCGATCGGCACGCCGTCCTTGGCGTAGAACCCATCAGAGCCCTTCGCGTAGCCGGCTGCCTCGAGGATGGAACCAGCCTCGGCGACATTCGCTTCCTGCGGGCTGACCGCATTGGCGGGGTCGGCAACCCACTTCTCATCACGCGGCAGCAGGGCGTAAGTCGGCGACATGTCACCAGTGAGCCCCACGAAGGCCTTGTCCTTGATGGTCGCGCGGTCAATGGCGACGTTGAGCGCCTGCCGGACCGCCACGTCGGTCTGCGCGCCAGTGCAGCCGAGCTCGGCGTTCGCGCAGGTGTAGAGCACGGTGGGGTCTTGAGGAGTGTTGATCCACTCGATCTGCCCGTTGGCCGTGACCGAATCCGGGTTCGGGATGAACATTCCCGTCCAGTCCAACTCGCCGGCGGCGAGGAGATCCTGCGCCGTCTGGTTGGTGTCAACCGCGATGTACTGCACCGTCTTGACGGCGGGCACCCCGGCATCGCGGAAGTTCTCGTTCGCGACGAGGATGTACGACTCGCTGGTGACGCTGTCGACAACGTACGCCCCCGATCCGACCGGCTCCTCGTTGGCGAAGCTCGCGAAGTCATCGACGTCGCTCCACACATGCTCGGGGAGAATCCAAGTGCCACCGAGGCGCTGGAACTCGGTGGTGTACTGCGCCGAGTCATAGGTGAGTACGACGGTGGTGTCGTCAGTCGCCTCAGCAGAGACGAGGCCATTGGTGTCCGGGCTGTTGCCCTCGTACATGAAGGTGAACGCGACGTCTTCCGCGGTGAGTGGCTCGCCATCACTCCACTTCAGGTCAGGCTTGATCTTGATGGTGATCACGGTGCCGTCATCGTTGTACTCGTACGAGTCGCCGATCATGCCGGTAGGGTCTTCGGCCGCCGTCTTGTTGAAGAAGAACAGCGGCTCGTAGATCGGGCCGAGCGCACCGTGCAGCACGGTGGGTGCGAACGGGTTGAAGTTCGCGGTGATCGGCGTCTGGCTGCCGGCCCAGACCCGGAGCGTGCGGTCGCCATCGCCACCGCCGCTGTCACTGCCGTCGTCTCCCCCACCGGCACTGCAGGCTGTGAGCCCCAGTACGAGGACGGATGCCCCCGCGATCGCGGTGAGCGCAATACGGCGCTTTCCATTGCGGATCATTTGATTTTCCTCTCGATGCTGCGTTGCTTGGAGGGACTGCTCGTCGTTGAGTCACACACCCCCGGAAGGGGTTTGTTAGGACAGTAACCTAACAAACCCCTTCTGGGGTAACAAGGGCATCCGTCACGACGACATAACATTTCGGGATCATCAAGTCACTGACCGCACCTGCGCCGCGCTGAACATCGGGCACCTCCGTCATCGAACGTCTTCAACTTCCCCTTCAGGTCCGAAAGACACTAAGATCAATGACGGAGGTTAAAGTCATGATGACCAAAACCAGGGAAGCAGGCATCCGCGTCGCGGTGTCGACGGTGATCCTGACGTTGCGCCGCGCGCCAGGCGACGAGTTCCCTACGCTCGCCTTGCCGCTCGTGCTGCGCACGCGCGATCCACATCAGGGTGACTGGGCACTGCCGGGTGGCTGGCTCGAACCGGACGAGAGCCCGGAGGATGCCGCGTCCCGCACCCTGCACGAGACAACAGGACTCTCGCCCAGCTACCTCGAGCAGCTCTACGCGTTCGGTGCCGTCGACCGTTCGCCGAGCCGCGTCGTCTCGATCGTCTATTGGGCACTGCTGCGATCCGACGAGGTCGACGCGCAGAGCGCCGCGCACGTGGCATCCGGTCTCGCACCAGAAAACGTGCAGTCATTCGATGCCGCAGACCTCCCCCCACTTGCGTTCGATCACACCCAGATCATCGACTACGCCCTGTGGCGCCTGCGCAACAAGGTCGGCTACAGCCGGGTCGCTCACGGCTTCCTGCCGCCCACGTTCACCCTCGCCGATCTGCGTGAGGCCTACGAGGCGATCCTCGGCAAGCGACTCGATCCGGCGAACTTCCGCCGTCAGGTCGAGACATCCGGAACCTTGTTGCCGACGGAAGAATTCCGCACCGGCAACCACAGACCTGCCCGCCTGTACCGCTACAACGACGCCGTCGAGCTCGCCGATCGTGGCCCGCTCGCCGTAGAAGAGAAGAGGACCCGATGACCCTTCTGCCGTTCCCGCAGATCACCGACGCATCCGTGGATCACCTGATCCAGTCGATCGTCGACACGACAGATGCCACACTCACGGATGCCACCTGCAGCACCGACCTCGCCGACGGCCCGTGGACATTCGATAGCACCCCTGGCTACGGTCCCGGTTCTTCGATGGGCGATGTGATCCCCACCGGGGCACCACGCCAGGGCGAACTGCCCGTGGCGTATCGCGAGGCGAGCGAAGATGAGCTCGACGCGCGCATCCGCGCGGCGAAGACCACACTCGGCGAGCGCGTCGTCGTGCTCGGTCACTTCTACCAACGCGAAGAGGTCGTGCAGCACGCCGACTACGTCGGCGACTCGTTCCAGCTGGCGAATGCCGCCCTCGAACGCCCTGAGGTCGAGGCGATCGTGTTCTGCGGCGTGCACTTCATGGCCGAAACGGCGGATCTGCTCTCCACCCCCGATCAGGCGGTGATCCTGCCGAATCTCGCCGCCGGATGCTCGATGGCCGACATGGCCGATATCGACCAGGTCGAGGACTGCTGGGAGCAGCTCGCCGATGTGCTCGGCGATCTGGATGCGGTGGATGCCACCGGTCGCGTGCCGGTGATCCCGGTGACCTATATGAATTCCTCCGCCGCGATCAAGGGCTTCGTCGGACGCCACGGCGGGATCGTATGCACCTCCTCGAACGCTGAGACAGTGCTGGAGTGGGCGTTCGAGCGCGGACAGCGCGTGCTGTTCTTCCCCGATCAGCACCTGGGACGCAATACCGCCAAGGCGATGGGGGTGCCGCTCGAACAGATGCCGATGTGGAACCCGCGCCGGCCGCTCGGGGGTTCATCCGCTTCGCAGTTGGTCGATTCGAAGGTCATCCTCTGGCACGGTTTCTGCTCGGTGCATCGCCGTTTCACGGTCGGACAGATCGATCAGGCGCGCATCGAACACCCCGGCGTACGCGTGATCGTGCACCCTGAGTGCCCGATGGAGGTCGTGGATGCTGCGGACGAGGCAGGTTCCACCGATTACATCCGACGGGCGATTGACGGCGCCACCGAGCCCACCGCCTTCGCGATCGGCACCGAGATTAACCTCGTCCGGCGCCTCGCCGCGCAGTATCCGCAGCATGAGATCTTCTGCCTCGATCCTGTTGTCTGCCCCTGCTCGACGATGTATCGGATACACCCCGGCTACCTCGCCTGGGTGTTGGAGGAGCTTGTCGCAGGGCGCGTCGTCAACCGCATCCAGGTCGCCGCCGATGTCGCAGCCCCCGCGCGCATTGCTCTGGAGCGGATGCTGGCCGCGAAGCCCCGCGTATGAACGTCGTCGTCGTCGGCTCGGGCATC
This sequence comes from Microbacterium sp. Y355, assembly GCF_059445345.1. NCBI lineage: Bacteria > Bacillati > Actinomycetota > Actinomycetes > Micrococcales > Microbacteriaceae > Microbacterium > Microbacterium sp. Y355. Next base: position 1,232,045 of record NZ_JCAIUD010000001.1, read on the forward strand.
GCAGGACTCACCGCGGCCCTGCACGCCTCCGAGGCCGGCCATGCGGTCGCCCTCGTCACAAAGGGCGCGCTCGGTGACGGCTGCACTCCCCTCGCCCAAGGTGGCGTGGCCGGTGTCTACGGCCTCGGCGACTCCCCCGCGCTGCACACGACAGACACCCTCGCTGCTGGCGCCGGGCTCTCCGATCCCGCGGCCGTCGACGTGCTCGTGCGCGACGGTGCCGCGCGCATCGCCGAGCTGATTGCCCGCGGCGTCGCGTTCGACCGGAACCCCGAAGGCACTCTCATGCTCGGTCGTGAGGCCGCACACACCCATGCGCGCATCGTGCACGCCGGCGGGGATGCCACGGGGCTCGCGATCTCCACCGCCCTCATCGAACAGGTGCGATCGCGCCCGATCGATGTCGTCGAACACGCCTTCCTGCTCGACCTTCTCGTTGCAGACGGTCGGGTGCACGGCGTCCGACTCCTCCGCAGCAGCGCGACTGTCGAGAAAGCGGCGGATGCCGTGATCCTGGCAACCGGTGGTGCAGGCCAGCTCTACGCGCACACGACGAACCCGAACGGAGCGACCGGCGATGGGATCGCGGCGGCGATTAGCGCTGGCGCCGACGTCGCCGATCTCGAATTCATGCAGTTCCATCCCACCGTGCTTGCATCGAAGACGTTGCTTGCTTCGACGAATGTGCGGGGTTCGACGAACCCATTCCTCATCTCCGAGGCTGTGCGCGGTGAGGGCGCAACGCTCATTGATGACGAGGGCAGACGGTTCGTGTTCGACAGTCATCCTGATGGCGAGCTCGCCCCACGCGATGTGGTGTCACGCGCGATCGCACGTCAGGCCTCTGCCCAGGGCCGACCGGTGCTGCTGGATGCCACGATGCTCGGTGCCGAGCGTCTGGCCCACCGTTTTCCGACCATCGACCGCGTCACGCGCGCACGCGGCCTCGACTGGTCGCGTGAACCGATCCCCGTGACTCCGGCCGCGCACTACCTGATGGGCGGCATCGTGACCGATCTCGAAGGACGGACGTCGATTCCCGGACTGTTCGCCGCTGGCGAGGTCGCGCGCACCGGCGTGCACGGCGCGAACCGTCTGGCCTCGAACTCCCTGCTTGAGGCCGCCGTGTTCGCCGCACGCGCCGCCGCGGCGGTCGGCACGTCGCTCCCGCCGCAAAAACTGTCGCTGCACGGCACGCTGGGCGACAGAAAGTGCGACGGGAACAGCGAAAGCAGCTTTTCGAGAGCGGATCTGCAACAGCTCATGTGGGACGACGTCGGGCTGCTGCGCACCGAGGACGGGCTCTCCAACGCGCGCGGCACCATCCGCGCGTGGCGCGACGCGGCGACGACCCCGGCCACCATCTCCGAGCACGAGGATGCCAATCTGCTGTTGCTGGCCGAGGCCACAGCATCAGCTGCCCTCGCACGCACCGATTCCGTCGGCGCCCACCATCTGACCCCCTCCCCAGCCTTGATCGGAGCCTGATGCTCACCGTTGCCACACTCACCCGCGTCGTCGGCGCAGCCCTTGAAGAGGATGCCCCGTGGGGCGACCTCACCAGTACGACGCTGCTGCCGGCCGATGCCACAGCGACTGCCGACCTCGCGGCCCGTGAGCACGGCGTCTTCAGCGGTGGGGACGTGTTCGCGGCCGCGTTCACGCTCACAGATCCGACTCTCACGGTCGATCTGCACGTCGGCGAAGGCGATGAGTTCGCGCCCGGCGATGTACTCGCCTCCGTGTCGGGATCTGCGCGCAGCATCCTCACCGCCGAGCGCGTGGCGCTGAACTTCACGCAACGAATGAGCGGCATCGCGACGCTCACCGCCCAGTATGTCCAAGCGGTCGAAGGCACCGGCGCACGAATCGCCGACACCCGCAAGACGACCCCCGGGCTGCGCGCATTCGAGCGGCAGGCGGTCGTCTCCGGCGGCGGCAACAATCATCGCTACTCGCTGTCGGATGCTGTGATGGCCAAAGACAACCATCTGGCTGTACTGCAACGCTCAGGAGCAGACCTCGCCACGGCCCTACGCGAGGCACTGTCTAGGCTGCCGCACACCGCGCACGTGGTAGTCGAGGTCGATCGGCTTGACCAGATCGAAGCCGTACTTGCCGGCGGTGCGCACACCGTGCTGCTGGACAACTTCTCGCTCGATGACCTGCGCACGGGGGTCGCCCTGATCGGCAATCGGGCGACGGTCGAGGCATCCGGCGGTGTAAATCTCGACACGGTGCGCGCCATCGCCGAGACCGGCGTCGACGTCATCTCGGTCGGCGCATTGACCCACTCCGCACGTGCACTGGATCTGGGACTGGACGTGCGGATCGCCTGATGCTCTACCTCGATCACGCGGCCACGTCTCCGGTGCGTCCGGAAGTACTCGAAGCCATGCACCCGTGTCTGACGGGCGTCTTCGGCAATCCGTCCAGCCATCACACGGCGGGCGAGGCTGCAGCGAACGCTCTGGAAGATGCCAGGGCACGGGTCGCTCGCGTGCTGGGCATGCGCGCGGGTGATGTGATCTTCACGGCCGGCGGCACAGAGGCAAACAACCTCGCGCTCAAGGGCATCGTGCTCGCTGCTCTTGAGCGTGGTCGCCGCCATCTTGTGACGACGCCGATCGAGCATGAATCTATTCTTGAATCCGCGGAGTATCTGCGGCGATTCCATGGCGTTGAAGTGACGTACGCGGCAGTTACACGCGAGGGGCGGGTCACTCCGGATGCCGTGGCCACCGCGCTGCGCGCGGACACCGCGTTGGTCTCGATAGGCCATGCGAACAACGAGATCGGTACGGTGCAAGATGCTGCAGCCATCGCCGCCGTGACCGGCACGGTGCCCGTACACCTGGATGCCGTGCAGTCGGCCGGATGGCTTCCGCTCGCTGGCCTCGGCGCTGACGCGATCTCGATCGCAGGGCACAAGCTCGGCGCACCCAAAGGCATCGGAGCGCTGGCCGTCCGCGGGCGAGTGCCACTGGAACCGCTGCTGCACGGTGGTGGCCAGGAGCGCGGGCGCCGCTCCGGCACTGAGAACGTCGCTGGCGCTGTCGCCTTGGCCACGGCGCTCGAGTTGGCGGAAGCTGAACGGGAATCGGCATCAGATCGTGTCGGTGAGCAGTCGGCGCGATTCATCGCTGGGGTGCTGAACACGGTGCCACAGGCTGTGCTGACCGGAGACCCCGTCGACCGGCTTCCAGGTACCGCGAGCTTCACGTTCGCCGGCACGAGCGGAGAGGCCGTGCTGCTGGAGCTCGAGCGCCGTGGAGTCATCTCGTCGAGCGGCTCAGCGTGCGCCGCCGGCAGCGATGAGCCCTCCCACGTGCTGCTGGCCTGCGGCATCGCGTCGGAGGTCGCACAGACTTCGGTGCGCTTCACCTTCGCCCGCGCGCCGCTGACCGAGAGCGCACCGGAGCAACTGGCGGCGCTGGTTGCTGATGCCGTACGCGCCGTCGCAGGGCCATAGACTCGGCTGGTGCCCGCACCGATCGTCACGCTCATCGTCCCCGGCCGAGACATCGCCGCCTTCGCACCCGCCGCAATAGCGTCCCTGCACGCTCAGACCGAACCGCGCTGGCGAGCCATCCTCATCGATGACGGATCGAGAGATGCCACAGGCGCCATATTCGCGGATGCCGCAGCATCCGAGCCTCGGTTCACCTTCCTCCGCCACGAAGCCTCGCGGGGATTAGGCGCAGCGCGCAACGTCGGCCTCGATCAGGTCGACACGCCATTCCTCGGCTTCCTCGACGGCGATGATGAGTTGACGCCCACAGCTCTCGAACGCCTCACCGGCACGCTCGCCGAAACCCGCAGCGACTTCGCCGCCGGAGCATATGTGCGCTCGCGACTACACGATGGCACCTACCGCGCCGGTCGCGTGCAGCCGTGGACATCCGCAGCCACCGACCCGCAGCGCCTCCGCACGACAATCACTGAGCATCCGCACGCGTCTGCCAACATCGTCGCCTGGTCAAAGATCAGCCGCACCGATTTCTGGAGCGATCTGCGCTTCCCCGAGGGTGTCGCATACGAAGACCAGATCGTCGCGCAGCAGATGTACACGCGCGCATCCGCCTTCGATGTGATCCCTGATGTCGTCGTGCACTGGCGGATCCGCGCCAACGGCACCTCGATCACCCAGGGCAAGTCGCAACTGCCGGTGCTGCACGACTATCTCGCGGCGCTCCGCGGCGGCATCAGGGTCCTCCACGATGCCCGTGCCCATGACGCCGTGACCGCTCGACTCAATCTCATCCTCGCGATGGACGTGCCGCCGCTCCAGGAGATCGCCGGCACCCACCCCGACCCCGCATACGCCGCGGCGGTCACGGCGTTCATCGACGAACTGCGGTCATTCCCCGAGTTCGCTGACACCCACCCCGATCCGCACCTCACTGCCGCGCTGGCCTGGTGAGTGCTCAACAAAGGTCCTGACCAGATGAACAACTACCTTGCCGACCTCTTCGGCCTCGACGGCCGCACCGCAATCGTCACCGGTGGCAGCTCAGGCATCGGCCGCGGCATAGCGACCGCACTCGCCCATGCCGGCGCATCCGTCGTCATCGTCGCCCGCGGCCAGGATCGCGTCGATGAGACTGTCCGCGAGCTGACGGATGCCGGAGGTCGCACCGCCGGCGTCACGGGCGATCTGAGTACACGCGGCGGCATCCACGCCCTCGCAGAGGCTGCGACCAGGCCGTTCGGGGAACCCGACATCCTGGTGAACTCGGCCGGCATCAACATTCGCCCGCCGTACGCTGCGATCACCGAGGACGACTGGGATGCCACGATGACAGTGAACGCGCTCGCGCCGTTCCTGCTCGGCCAACGCTACGGCGTCGGCATGGCCGAACGCGGCTACGGGCGCGTCATCCACATCAGCTCACAGCAGGCGCATCGCGCCTTCGTCGGCAGCGGGATCTACGGTGTTTCAAAGGGCGCAGTCGAATCGCTGATGCGTTCCGAGGCCGAAGCATGGGGCGATCGAGGCGTCACCAGCAACACGCTTGTGCCCGGATTCGTGCTCACACCGCTCAATGCGCGGCTACAAGAGGATCCGAAGCAGATCGCCGCCCTCGCGGCGCGCACCATGCTCGGTCGCAACGGGCTGCCGAGCGATTTCGCTGGCGCCGCGGTCTTCCTCGCCGGTACAGGCTCGGCATACGTCACCGGTCATTCGCTGTTCGTCGACGGCGGCCTGTCGGCTCACTGAGTAGTCGCTCAGAGATCGTGGGGGTAGTCGCTCAGAGATCGTGAGGGTCACGCGTACCGCGATGACCCTGGCCCTCACCGAGGAACTCGTCAGGCACCGGCAGAGTCGCGGTGATGACGGCCACTGCGTCCTCTCCCACGGAGTCCTCCGGCGCACGATCCGCGCGTCGGTCGGCGAACTCCGCGGCGGTGCCACCGCTGACCGCACTTTCTATGACGTTCTCCGTTTCAAGCACGCGGGATGCCGCCACCTGCTGTGCCGCGAGTTCGGCATAGAGACCGCCCTGCGTCAACAGTTCGCTGTGTGTACCGGACTCCACGATGTGCCCCGCCTCGAGCACGTGGATGACGTCGGCTCCCATCACGGTCGACAGTCGGTGCGCGATCGAGATCGTCGTGCGCCCCTTCGACGCCTCATCGAGTGCTTCCTGAACGACACGCTCTGACACGGTGTCCAGCGCAGAGGTCGCCTCATCGAGCAACAGCACCGGCGGATCCTTCAGCAGGACACGAGCGATCGCAATACGCTGCTTCTCGCCACCGGAGAGGCGGTATCCGCGCTCACCGACGATCGTGTCGTAGCCGCGCTCGAATCCGGCGATGATGTGATGGATGTTCGCGGCCTGGCAGGCTGCGATCATCTCCTCCTCGCTGGCCTCAGGCTTCGCGTACATCAGGTTCTCGCGGATCGTGGCGTGGAAGAGATAGGTCTCCTGCGACACGATGCCGATGTTGTCGATGATCGACTCCTGGGTCAGCGCGCGCACATCGGCGCCTGCGAACAGCACGGCTCCGCCGTGAGCCTCGTAGAGCCGCGGAGCGAGATACAGCACCGTCGTCTTTCCGGCGCCTGATGGACCGACGAAGGCGACGTGCTGGCCGGGGTCAGCGACGAACGAAATGCCCTGCAATGTCGGGCGGCTGTCTTCGGCAGCATCCGGGTAGCGGAAGACGACCTGATCGAACTCAACGCGCCCACGCGGACCTGGCGCCTCGTCGACGGTGATGGCATCCGGGGCATCCTCGATCTCAGGGACGAGGTCAAGGTACTCGAAAATACGGGCGAACAGCGCCGACGACGTCTGCAGGTCCAGCGAGACCCTCATGAGCCCCATCAGCGGCTGCAGCAGGCGTGCCTGCACGGTGGTGAAAGCCACAACTGTGCCCGCGGTGACCGAATCCACCCCGCCCGTGATCAGATAGCCCGATACGAGATAGATCACCGCCGGCACGCTCGCCATCAGCACCTGCACGACCGCGAAGAAGCCCTGGCCGCTCATCGCCCGGCGCACCTGCAGCGTGACCTGATTCTTGTTCTCCGCCTGATAGCGCGCAGACTCCGCGCGCTGACGGTTGAATGATTTTGACAGCAGCATCCCTGAGACGCTCAGCGTCTCCTGAGTGATGCTGGTCAGCTCACTCAGCGATTCTTGGGTCTCCCCCGCGATGCGCGCCCGCACTTGGCCGACGCGACGCTGGACGACGATCAGGAAAGGCATGATCACAACGGCGATGAGCGTGAGCCGCCAGTCGATGATGATCATCGCGACCAGTGATGCGATCACCGTGACGACGTTGCCCAGGATGCTCGTGACGGTGTTCGTCAGCACTCCAGAGACGCCACCGACATCGTTCTGCAGTCGTGATTGGATGACGCCGGTCTTGGTGCGGGTGAAGAAGCCGAGTTCCATCGACTGAAGGTGCTGGAACAGCCGCACACGCAGGTCACCGGTGACGCTGTTGCCGACCGTCGAGGTCAGCCAGGTCTGCCCCACTCCGAGCACCGCGGAGACCAGGAAGAGACCGACCATGACGAGCACGAGTCGGATGAGTAGACCGATGTCGGGGCTACCGCCAGCGATCGGAAAGAGCGCGTCGTCGAAGATCCGTTGCACGAGCAATGGAGGGATGACAGCGATGGCCGCCCCGACCATCACGAGGATGCCAGTGACGATGATGCGACCGAGATAGGGGCGGAACAAGCGAACGACTCGGCTGCCGAGCCCCGAAATCTTGGGTGCCTGCGCGTTCAGCTTTTTCTGCGCGGCCGCGTCGACGCCACGGAAACCGCCGCCACCACCACCGTGGCCGCCACCCATACCGCCGCCCATACTCATTCGGTCAGCCTATCTGCGAGAAGTTCGTCGGTCTCGGGAATGCTCGCGGGGAGTCTCGCGTTACCCTAGAACGTTGTCCAAGAACGGATGCCGGATCTGTCGGCTCCTGCACTGGCCCTCCGCCACACCCATGCACTGAGGAGACGTTTTTGGCCACCACATCTACCGGTTCGATTCCCGCTGTAAAGCCGGAGCCGTTCATCGCGCCGTCAGACATGCGCGTGATCTGGCTACTGCTGGTTGCTGCCTTCGTTGCGATTCTCAATGAGACGACGATGGGCATCGCGATCCCGCACCTCAACACAGACCTGGGCATTCCGCCCGAACTCGGTCAGTGGCTGACGAGTGCGTTCCTGCTCACTATGGCGGTCGTGATTCCGACGTCCGGATTCCTGCTGCAGCGCTTCACGACGCGTCAGATGTTCATTGCTGCGATGAGCGCATTCACCCTCGGAACGCTGGTGTGCCTGGTCGCGCCCGGTTTCGCGGTTCTCCTTGCCGGCCGTGTCATCCAAGCAGCGGGCACCGGCATCATGATGCCTCTGCTGATGACCACCGTGATGAACGTTGTTCCCTCGCACTCACGCGGCCGGATGATGGGCCGTGTCGGTCTCGTGATCTCGCTCGCACCCGCGATCGGCCCCACCCTCGCCGGTGCGGTTTTGGAGACATTGAACTGGCGTTGGCTGTTCGCCATCGTGCTGCCGATCGCGATTGTCGCTTTGGCGATGGGCGCAAAGTGGATGACCAATCTCGGTGAGACGACGGATGCTCCGATCGATGTGCTGTCGATCGTGCTGTCTGCGTTCGGCTTCGGCGGAATCGTGTACGGACTCAGCCAGTTCGGCGGAGAGGGTGAGTCCGATGCAGCGACGATCGGCGTGACCACGCTCGTCATCGGCGCCGCTTCGCTCGGACTGTTCGTTTGGCGCCAACTCTCGCTGCAACGCAAGGACGACGCGCTGCTTGATCTGCGCGTGTTCCGCTCTAGCAACTACACCATCGCCGTGATCATCATGGCGGTGCTGTCGCTAGCGATGTTCGGCACGCTCACCCTGCTGCCGCAGTACCTGCAGAACGTCGCCGGGCTCAACGCGTTCCAGTCGGGTCTGATCCTGCTCCCAGGCTCGGTGCTGATGGGACTGCTCGGCCCGTTGATGGGGCGCGTCTATGACGCCGTCGGCACGCGTCCGTTGCTCATCCCTGGCACGATCCTGGTATCCGCCGCCCTGTTCTTCTACTCGACCGTCAGTCAAAACACCGAGTGGTGGATGCTGGTGATCGCGCAGACGATGATGTCGGTGGGAATGGCGATGTCGTTCACGCCACTGTTCTCAGCATCGCTGGGCTCGCTGCGCCGCAACCTGTATTCGCACGGCTCTGCCGCGCTGAACACGGTGCAGCAGGTTGCCGGCGCGGCAGGTGTCGCGCTGCTGACAGTGACCTACTCGTCGATCCTGCACGCGGGCGAGCACGACGGACTGTCGACCGCAGTCGCCGGTGCACCGGGTGCACGCACGGCGTTCCTGATCGCGGCGATCGTCTCACTGGGAGCGGTCGTACTGAGTGCCTTCGTCCGCAAGCCAGCGGACGATGTCGAGGACTTCCACGGCGGTCACTGACCCCGTAGGTGCAATGCCGGGCGAGTTACTCGGCCGGCATTGCGCAGGACCCGCCGCAGCAGGACCCTGCACTCGCGTCCTCCAGCAGGTTGAGGCCTGCGGGAGCCATAAGAGGCTGCACGTTCGGCGTGCCCTCTGAGTTCTGCGAAGTGGTCATGACTCCATGCTACGCCGCTGCGGGCGCGCAAGGGTCTGGACAAGCTCGCCCACCTCGCGAAGACTCGACGCATGAATCGAGATACTCCCCGCGAGGCGCCGACCGGCGACGGCCGCGACGAGTCCGAAAATGAACGCGCAGATCGCAACTGGGATGAGCTCATGCAGGAGCTGCGGGTGATGCAGACCGGCACCCAGGTGCTCTCGGGTTTTCTGCTTGCTGTCGCCTTCCAGCCGCGTTTCACAGAGCTCGATGACCTGCAACGCGGGCTGTATCTCGTGCTCGTAGGGCTCGCAGCATTGGCGACGATCCTGTCGCTCGCGCCGGTGGGGATGCACCGGTCGCTGTTCGGGCGACGGCGCAAGCCGGAGCTGGTTCATATTGCAGCGCGAATCGTCAAGGCCGATCTTGTCGTGATCGGAGCGCTCAGCGTCGGCGTGACGACTCTGATTGTGGATTTCACTTTGCAGCGTGCAATGGGGATAGTCGTACTCATCGTCGGTTCCCTCATCGTGATCGGATTGTGGCTCGTGCTGCCCCTGCGAATCGCTCGCGATCGTTGAGAAGCGGCGGCGGCATCCATTCCAGAGGGGGCATGCGCGTTGGCCTACGGTTGAGGGATGCTGCGTCGCCTCCTCGCCCGTACCTTCTGGGCGTTCAGTCGCTGGAAGTTGACCGGCAACCCCGCTCCTGATCGCCCTACCGTGCTGATCGGTGCACCGCACACCTCGAACTGGGACTTCGTGCTGATGCTTGCCATTGCGTGGAGGCTGGGAATAGACGTGCGCTGGTTGGGCAAGGCGAGTCTGTTCGCAGGTTGGCGGGGCCCTCTCATGCGGAGGCTCGGTGGAATCCCCGTCGACCGCGCGGACCCTAGCGCGGTGGTGACGGATGTCGTCGCACAAATCGCGTCCGGCGAAGTGTTCGGGCTGGTCGTCACGCCCGACGGTACACGCGGTGCGAATGCGTACTGGAAGTCAGGTTTCTATCGGATCGCTCGTGAGGCGGGGATGCCGGTGACGCTCGGGTTCGTCGATCGGACCACGATGACCACGGGGCTCGGGCCGACATTCGAGCTGACTGGCGACGTCGCATCCGACATGGATCGCATCCGCGCGTTCTACGCAGACAAAGCAGGTCTTCGACCTGAACTGCGCACCGAACCGCGCCTGCGCGAAGAGAATCCGCCGACTTGAGAGGTTCCTCACAATCCCGAGCTGGGGGTTGTAGGCCACGGCTCATTGAGGCATCGTGGCCCGGACATGTTCTGACCGGAGCATGTCCGGCAACCGGAAGGAGAGCACTGTGCTCACCCTGACCGAAAACGCAGATGCCGTCGTGACCACGATCGTCGGCCAAGAGGATGCCAGCGCAGACGCGGGGCTTCGCATCCAAACCGCCGAGGGGCAGGGAGCGAACGGAGAAGCACGCTTCGCCGTTCACGTCGTGCCCTCCCCCGAAGACGCTGACCTCGTGATCGAGGGAACCAGTAGCCGCGTCTTCCTGGAAGAGAATGCCGCCGACGCGCTCGCTGACAAAGTGCTCGACGCCGGAGTGGACGACCAAGGCGCTGTGAGCTTCACGATCCTGCCGCAGCCGCTCTGACGATCAGTCATTGAAGTGGCAAGGGGCGGGATGCGAAAGCATCCCGCCCCTTGCCGTTGCCGACCTACCGCTTCACTCGATACCCATTTGCGCGCGCTCGCGCATCCGGGCGACGAGGTCATCCAGCCAGGCGCCGACATTGTGCCTGGCTTCCTGTGTGTCCGGGTAGCGGCATCGCAGGTGCACGCCGGCATCGTCGATGATGAACCACAGCATCACCGAGTCGGTGCGGATCGCGGCGCTGACGTACTGAGCATCCAGCGCTGCGGAATCGATCTTCACCGGCAGTCGGCGCATGTCCAGCCACGAGACCGCGAACATGCCCGGCGCCTCAGGCATTCCGCCCCATGGGGCCATGATCTCGGCCAGCGGCCATGACCCCAACCGGATGGCTTCCTTCACGGCCGCAGCGCACGCGAGCGGGGCCGGATCCGCAGATTCAAGGACGGAATTCGTGATGAACCAGCCGACCGAGTCGTGCCAACGCTCCTCATAGCGGCTGTGCACGGGGAACACCGCGCGTAGCGCGGTCCCTGCGAGATCCCGAGTGGTCTCGGTCATGGCCGAGACCGTGAACGCGAGAGTTGAAGTGTTCTCCCGCTTGGCTGTGGCGGAGAAGCCGGAGAGCTCATCGACATCGAGCACGTCGCGGACTACGACGCGTTCCGGCTGCATCGACGGGTCACCGAGCGGCAACGGGAAGCGGGGCATCACGCCGCCGCCTGCGTCGATGATCTCGTTCCAGCGCCGATCGATCTCGGCGGGTGCCTTCGGCCGCTCGTGCAGCGACTGAGTGTGATCAGCGAAAGCCGGAACCTCGATGATTCGAGGGGCCCTGCCCTCGCGGCTCTCCGCCAGGGCAGCGAGCAAGTCACGCGCGATGACCAACATCGACCACATGTCGACGTGCGAATGGTCCGCCGCCACCACGAGAGTCGGACCGTCTGCTGTCTCGATGACGCAGAGCCGGTGCGCCGGTCGTGAATACGGCGTGCAACTGGTGTCGAGCACCGAGCGGAGGGCGTCGTTCATCGCCTCTCCTGGGGCGACCTCGTGCTCGGTCCACTCCCCCGTCCCGAGTTCGACCTCATGCAGCACAGGTGCACCGTCGCCCCCTGAGGTGAACACCGTGCGCAGCGTGCCGTGAGCGTCAACAACTGCGCGCCACGCGCGTGAAAGGTCGTCTCGCGAGACCGGCTCCGGCAACCGGAACGCCAGAGCCATCCATGACCCCGGACGATCCCCGCCGCCGACGTGACGACCCTGATCGAACGAGATCGGCAGCGCGCGTCCAGCGGCGGATGTCGTCAGACCGTAGCTGAGCAGCGGACCGAACGGCAAGCGAAGATACGAGACGTGGGTGAGCCGCATGGCAGTAGCCTATGTCCGACAGAGGCATGAACAGTGCGGAGCAGATGTGCATAGATTCGAGGTGCCCGGCGCGGAGCTCGCCTGGGCGTTCAGTGATGAGTCTGGGCATCCCGTCGTGCAGCTTCACGGACTGACCTCCAGCCGATCCCGCGATCGCCTACTCGACCTCGATCTCGGTCGCGGACTGTCCGGAACACAGCTGCTGCGCTACGACGCGCGCGGTCACGGCCACTCGAGCGGTCGACAAGTTCCGGAGGATTACCGCTGGTCGGCGCTGGCCGACGATCTGCTCCGGCTGCTGGATCATTGGTTTCCCGACGAGCAGGTGCACGGTGTCGGTCCATCGATGGGCACCGGCACACTTCTGCACGCCGCGGTACGCGCACCGGAGCGCTTCAGCGGCTTCACTCTGCTGCTCCCACCGACGGCGTGGGCGACCCGCGCGGCACGCACTGACGACTACCGACGGATGGCCGAGTTCATCGAATTGCACTCAATGGCACGGTTCATCGCCGCAGCCAGCATCCAACCCCGCCCGCCCGCGACCATCGGAACACCCGACACGGTCCCGCACGTGAGTGAGGCGCTGCTCCCGTCGATCTACCGCGGCGCAGGGATGAGTGATCTGCCCACACCCGATCAAGTAGCCCGCATCACTGTTCCAACGACTGTGCTCGCCTGGGTGGATGACCCGGCCCACCCCGTCTCGACGGCCGAGGCGCTGGTCGAGCTGATGCCGCACGCCACACTTCAGGTCGCAGAGACACCTGAGGACGTCGCACGCTGGCCTGGCGTACTCGCGGACGATGTCGCACGGGCAGGCGTTGCCGCATCCGGAAGAGCTGACTAACAAGTGGAGGACACTCGCCCCATGAAGGAATACCGGATCGACGGCGCCGACGTGAACGGCATCTCCGACCTCTACGAACAGCTCAACCGCGAACTGATGTCCGATGAGGACTGGCAAATGGGGCAGAGCCTTGATGCGCTAAACGACATCCTCTATCGAATCGACAGCGACATCCGTAATGGAGATGCGGCCGTATTCGTGTGGAGTGACCACCTGCACAGCCGTGAATCGCTCGGGTTCGGTGAGACGCAACGATGGCTCCTCGACAAACTCTCACGCCCGGGTGCTTTCGATGATCGCCGCATTCAGTCGGATCTCGATGATCTGAGGGGCGGCGTCGGCAAGACGTACTTCGAGCTGGTTCTCGAAGTGTTTGCGGATCATCCGCTCATCGATCTCGAGTTACGCTGAACCCCAGATCACCGCGGTAACTGCAGCCGACCGAGCCGCATCGCCAGCGCGAAGCGGTCAGGCACTCCCCAATGCTCCACGATCAGACCGTCCTCAACTCGGGCGATGTCGATCACGGTGAAGGCGACCCTGATGCCCGTCGGCGGGCCCATGAAGGGTCCGGTGTTGGTGCCGACACCCTCAGCACGCACCCACACGGTGTCTCCGGTATCCGCCCAGTCAGCAATCGTGAACGTGAGGTCTGGCAGGCCAGCGTGCACCTCACTAATCGCGCGCTTCACCTTCGTGATCGCTTCTGCACCGCGCCCGGCGAGGCCGAACTGATGCTCGATGAGATCTGGTGAGCAGAGCTCATCGACCAGGTCAGTGTTTCCGGTGGCGAATCCATCGTGCAGCATGCGTTCAAGCACGCCGACGCGAGACGATTCGACGATTGTGTTGTCCATGATCCATCTCCTTTGCAGTTTGTATGCACTCAGTGCAGTTAGACTGCACTGAGTGCATTGGCTAGTCTGATCCTCATGACGAGCGATGTCAACACCCCCACCACGACGTACCGGCAGGAGCAGGCAGCCGCGACGAAGGTGCGCATCGCGATGGCCGCTCAGCAGTTGTTCGCCCGAGACGGATACTCGGCCACCAGCATGGCTGCCATCGCGGCAGAGGCAGGAGTCGGCAGCCGCACCGTCTACGCAGCGTTCGGCGCCAAGCGAGAGATCCTCAACGCCATCTGCGAGAGCTGGCTCGAGCGCGCAGGAGCACAAGCTCTCGCGAAATCGGTGCTCGGTGCAGATACACCGGACGAGCGCCTCCGAGGCGCGGCGCACTGGCTGACCGTTCTCTACTCAACAGACTTCGACGTCGTGCGGATACTCGATGCGGCGATGGACGAGGACGCCGAGACTCGCACGCTGCTGCGATCGAAGCTGCGCGGCCGCAATCAGGTGATGAACCGGCTGATCGCCTCTGTCGAGCAGCAATTGGCGCTCCCGCTCGAGGAGGCACAGTCGATCTTTCGCGCGTTCGCGGCGCCGGGGGTCTACGGAGAACTGGTGATTGACCTGGGGTGGACGCCTGAGCGCTTCGATTCCTGGCTTGACGGCACTCTGCGCCACCAGCTGTTCGGCGCAGGGATCTCCGCGTGAAGCGAAGCTCCGTGCTCGATTCCTAGCGCCCGACGTTGGGCGGAACAGTCGTGCTATCTCTTACCCGCAGTTCGACGGGGATCACGATGTGCGCGGGCTCGCCGGCATCCGTGCGGAGCCTGCGACGCTCGAGGTCGAGGACGAGTTCATTGACCGCCCGCGCACCGAGGTCGTTGAGTCCGGCACGCACGGTGGTAAGCGTGGGCGATGTCAGCTGCGCGACATAGGTGTCATCGAATCCGATCACACTGATGTCCTCCGGGATGCGGATCCCGCGGGTACGCAGGCGGTCCATCAGCCCAACAGCCATGAGGTCGTTGTGAGCGATCACCGCCGTCGCGCCCGCCGCGGCCACGAGATCGGCTGCTGCACGACCGCCCTCCACGTGCGGAAGGAACGAGCCCACCGTCACGAGTTCCAGATCAGGAAAAGCCTCGCCTGCGTCTTGCAGAGCGGCACGTCTGCGTTGGTCTGACCACGAGTGCGCTGGCCCACCCGCATAGGCAATCCGTCGGTGACCCAGCGCACGCAGATGCGCGACGGCGAGCCCGATGCCCGCAACGTAGTCGGCTGTCACTGAGATCACGCCTTCCACCGCGCGGCTGAGCAGCACGACCGGCCGCGACCCGATGAGTTCCAGGTCTGCTTCGACCGCTCGGGGCGAGCACAGCACGATGCCGTCAGTCTGATTCCGCAGCTCGCGTACGAGTTCAGTCTCCAGATCAGCGTCTTCGCCCGAATCGACGATGAAGGCTGCCAGTCCGGTCGCACGCGCGCGACTCTGCACACCCTTCACGACTGACGCGAAGTACGGGTTCTCCAGATCCGGCACAACGACGCCGATCGCGCCGGTGCGCCCCGCGCGCAATCCAGACGCCGCACGATTGGGGCGATAACCCAACCTGTTGGCCGCTGAGAGAACGAGCTCCCGCGTTGCAGACGCGACCCGCTCCGGTTCAGCGAGCGCGCGCGACACCGTCGAGATCGACAGACCGCACTCTTCTGCGACATCCTTCGCCGTCACTGTCATGACTGCCTCCTACGAACGATTGTAGTCGGGCATGACATTGAGAAGAGACAGCGCCGTGACCTAGAATGCAATCGTTCGCATCATCGCCGATGCACGTCGATATCGGCTCAACGTCAGCCTCGACCCGGAGACCCCTCGTGACCCCCCTCCCCAGCAATACCACCCCCGCGTCGATGTCGCCTCACGCGGCCTGGTTGCCTGCCACTGCATACGCCGCGCTACGCGGCAGGACCGTCCGCATTGATGCGGCGGGCCCCGTAGCCGAATCTCTGCAAGCGGATGCATCCGCAGCCGGCGCGCTTGTGACACAGGACGGGCACGCCGACCTCGTCCTCACCCATGACCCCAGCGCCGCGTCCGGCTTCACGGTCGCGCGCGATGACGCGACGCGCATCACAGCATCCTCGCCTGCGCTCCTCGCGAACGGGTGGTTCCACGTCGTCCGCCTCGGCGAGGCGGCTTTCGCAGGCAGCCTGCCCGCGACAGTGCACAGGCCAGAGCACGAACTGCGGATGCTCGACCACTGGGACAACGTCTCCGTCCATTCCGTCATGGGTCAGGTCGAACGTGGCTACGCCGGCGGATCGATCTTCTACAAGGACGGCGTCGTGCGTGCGGATCTCTCGCGGGTGCGGGACTACGCCCGACTGCTGGCCGCGATCGGGATCAATCGAGTCGCAATCAACAACGTCAACGTCGGCGCGGTGGAATCTCGGCTACTCACGGACAGACTCGACGACGTGGCGAGAATCGCCACGGAGTTCCGTGCATGGGGCATCCGTACCCACCTCTCCGTTTCGTTCGCGTCGCCGATGCGGCTGGGCATGCTCGATACCGCCGATCCACTCGATCCCGCGGTGCGCGCATGGTGGGCCGACGCGGCCGAGCGCGTGTGGACGACAATCCCCGACTTCGGCGGGTTTCTCGTCAAGGCCGACTCCGAAGGCCAACCTGGGCCGTTCGCATACGGCCGCGATCACGCCGATGGTGCGAACATGCTTGCTGCTGCTGTCGCGCCGCACGGTGGCCTCGTGCACTGGCGTGCGTTCGTCTACAACCACACTCAGGACTGGCGTGATCGGCGGACCGATCGCGCACGCGCAGCGTTCGATCATTTCTCGCCGTTGGATGGCACCTTCGCCGACAACGTCATCGTGCAGGTCAAGCACGGTCCGATGGATTTCCAGACGCGCGAGCCAGTCTCCCCCGTGCTCGCCGCCATGCCGCACACACGTCTCGCCCTTGAGTTGCAGGTGACGCAGGAGTACACCGGTCACCAAAAGCACGTTTGTTATCTCGCTCCCTGGTGGCGGGAGATCCTGCAGTTTAGGCCGGGAACATCATCCGCCACTGTGTCGGCCATCGCGGCAGGCAACGGGCCCGACGCCTCAGCAGTCGTCCAGCAATCCCACGGCGGCGGGATCGTCGCCGTATCCAACGTCGGCGATGATGAATTCTGGACCGGGCATCCGCTCGCGCAAGCAAATCTCTACGCGTTCGGTCGTCTGGCTTGGAACCCCGATCTCGACCCGGTCGAGCTGCTCGACGAATGGATCGCACTGACGTTCGCCGGGGAGGATGGCACTGTTGCTCCCCCCGTGCGATCTGCCCTGCACGCGATCATGGACGACTCGTGGGCGACGTACGAAAGCTACACCGCGCCGCTCGGCGTCGGATTCATGGTGACGCCAGGAACGCACTATGGCCCATCCGTTGACGGCTACGAGTACTCACCGTGGGGCACCTACCATTTCGCCGACCGCGATGGCCTCGGCGTCGACCGGTCGGCGTCGACCGGCACCGGATTCGCCGCGCAGTATCCGTCACCGTGGCGCGAGACGTATGAGCGCACCGAATCCTGCCCGGATGAGCTCCTGCTGTTCTTCCACCATGTGCCCTACTCCCACAAACTGCATTCCGGAAGTACCGTGATCCAGCACATCTACGACACGCACTTCTCCGGGGTCGAACGCGTCGATGTTGCAGCAGCACGATGGGACACTCTCGCAGGTCACGTGGAGCAGGCCACTTTCGCGCGCGTGCGCGAGCGGCTCATCGAGCAGGGCCGTTCTGCTCGCGACTGGCGCGATCAGGTGAACAGCTATTTCCTGCGCAAGTCAGGGTTCCCCGACGCGGCCGGCCGCCAGATCTTCTGAACCGCCGGTCCGGCGACCACCGATCCGGCGGCTGCCGATTTCGCTAGTTACTCAGGCATCCTCACGAATCACAAGCACATCGGTGGGTTCGAGGTGCAGTGACTCGCCGCGTGTGATCCTTCGGCCGCTCAGTAGTTCGACTCCCGAGGCGTGCGCGGTGACGTCCACCGCGGCGAGCGCATGATTGAGCACGAAGGCAGTGCGTTCGTCGCCGCGTTGACGCACGGTGAACTCGACATCGGGGGTATCCGCATAGGGCCCCCGCAGGTCATGCCTGTCCGCAATCCTGCGGATCAGCCATCCGAGGCCCGTGTCATCAAGCCCCGTGCCGACGTACCAGGCCTGCCCGCCTCCGGGGAGATCGTTGCGGGTCACCGCGGCCGTTCCGGCATAGAACTCGGATCCGTAGGTGGCCACCGTCTCCGCGCCGAGCGGCGTGAGCAGTTCGAAGACCAGCTCGGCGTTCGACACCGCGACCACGCTGTCGTCCGGTCCTCTGAAATCCACTCGGATCGTCACGCCGGGTTCCGCGGAGTCGGTCTCGTCCACTCGAACTCCGAAGATGTCGCCGAGTGGTCCAGGAGGATCCATCAGGAAGGCGTTGTCGTGCTCGTCGACGCGGCCCGTCCAGAACGAGGCGACCACACTGCCGCCGCGCGCCGTGACGCCCCGGAGCCGGTCGACGATGTCGCCGGTCAGTAAATGGAGCATCGGAGCGATGACCACGTCGTACGCGGACAGCTCTGCGCCGGCGGAGATGACATCGATGTCGATGTTCGCGTTCCACAGCGCTCGGTAGTAGCCGAGGACGGTCTGAAGGTACTTGGCATGACGGTTGAATCCGTCGGTCATCTCCGCGGCCCACCACGAGTTCCAGTCGAACAGCAGCGCGACCCTCGCCGGCGTGCGGGCACCGACGACGGCCCCGCCTAGCACTGAGAATTCTGCACCCAGCGCTGCGATCTCGGTAAAGGCGCGGGTGTCTGTGCGACCGGAGTGATCCAGCACCGCACCGTGGTACTTCTCGCAGGCTCCCTTGGACTGGCGCATCTGGAAGTACAGCACCGCATCCGCACCATGCGCGACGGCCTGCCACGACCACAGTCGCAACACGCCGGGTCGCTTGACCGGATTCACATCTCGGCTCGCAGTGATGGTGGGCGTCTGCTCCATCACCCAGAACGGATCGCCGCCCTTGATGCCACGCATGATGTCATGCGCAAGCGCCATGCGCACCTGCTCACGTGCCCCAGGCGGGTAGTTGTCCCACGAGGCGAAGTCCAGATCCTCTGCCCACGAGTGATAGTCGATCGGTCGGAACGCACCCATGAAGTTCGTCGTCACGGGAACCACCGCATCGTGCTCGCGAATGCGCGCCTTCTCATCGCGGAAATTCTGCCGCATCGAGTCAGACATGAAGCGTCGGTAGTCCAGCGTGATCCCCTGGAACGCCGTGTGATCAGGTCCCCGCCAGTGTTCGCTGAGCTGGTTTGGCGGAACGATCTGATTCCAGTCGCTGAACAGGTGCGACCAGAACGTGGCGTTCCACGCGTCATTGAGCTTCTCGAGGGTGCCGTAGTGCTGGCGAAGCCAGACGCGGAACGCGACCGCGCAGTTGTCACACCAGCATCCACCGTCATAGCCGCCGTATTCGTTGCCGACATGCCACGCGACGAGTCCGGGTGTGCCCGCGTAGCGCGCAGCGATCCTGCCTGCGAGTTCTGCCGAGAGGCGTCGATACACCGGCGAGTTGGGGCACGCGTTGTGTCGTTGGCCGTAGGCGTGTCGACGTCCTTCGAAGTCGGTGCGATTCACCTCTGGATACGCGGTGGCGAGCCAGGGCGGGAGCGCTGCGGTGGCGGTGGCCAACACGATCGAGCGACCGCCCGCCACGGCGCGCTCCACAATCTCGTCGAGTCGCGAGAAGTCGAAGGTGTCTTCATCTGTCTGCAGGTATGACCAAGCGAAGACGCCCAGTGTGACGGTATCGATCGACGCAAGCTCGAACGCCTCGTAGTCTGCCTCCCACACATCCCGTGGCCACTGCTCCGGGTTGTAGTCGCCGCCATACAGGATTTTCATGCGGGGGTGTCTCCGGTTTCCGAGTGCGGATCTAGGGGCGTCGCGGTGATGAACTGCTCGGCGACGGCGCGCAGCACCGGGCGCTCGTTGCGCAGCAGCAGCGTCGCCCACACGACCGCAATCAGGATCAACACGAACTCTGACGCGAAGTAGGTGACGCCGCCCGCGAGAACGATCAGTGAGAGCACACCCAACGAGGACGGCAGTCGGCGTACGAGAAAAATCACGCCGAGCCGCAGTGCGTCGACGAAGCGAAAGGAGAAGAAGGTGCGGATGACCATGGCATGCGTGACGATCACCGTCACGACCGCGAGGATCGCGACCAGCACGAGGGCGTATGCATCCGAGACGCCCGCCGCCTGCCGATTGATGAGCACCGTCGCGACGATGGCGACGACGACGAGCAGCGGTACCCACAACTGGAGTGCGTCGAGCGCTGTCGAGCGGATGCCCCGCCAGAACGCGCGCGCGGGTGTGATGTCATCGTCGTGCGCGCGCCGAGCGAGCGCCGAAATGCCGGCAGTCAGTGCGGGGCCGACCGGCACCAGTGCCGCGGCGAAGATCGGGACGTTGCCTGCGGCCCGATCGAGAAGCAGGAACAGCGCGATGGTCGGCAGCAGCAACAGGATCATCAGCAGGTCCACGATGATGAACCAGTAGATGATCGTCGCCGCACGACCAAGCGGCCCGTCGATGAACTGCCTGTCTGTCTTCGACGGCGCGTGCGTCGGCGCGGGCTCGAACAGCATCGGCTGATGGGGCATGTGCACGATGTTCATGGGACTCCGGAATCGGAATGTGAGTGCCGCCGCCCGGGCTGCGGGCGGCGGCACCGTGGAGTTCGTCAGGCGATCATTCGCCGGACTTCGCGCGCTCCAGCGCGCCGTTGACGGTATCGACCAGCTGCGTGGCGCCCTGGCCTTCCAGCTCTGCGACGAAGGCATCCCATTCGTCAAGTGAGCGCTGACCGGTGATGAATGCTGCGGTCGCCGCCATCACCGAGTCCTTCAGCTGCGAGTCCAGCAGAGAGTTCTGCTCGAGTTCGAGCTCATCGAGAGGTGCGGCGGGGGCTACTGCAAGAATTTCCTTCGCGTCGAGCACCTTGTCAGTCCACTCGCGCGTCTCCTCCGACATGACTGACTGCAGCAGGTCGGTCGACGAGCCGTTGGCCAGCAGGAACACACCGTTCGAGAACCCGAAGTCAGCGTTCAGCTTCTTGGGTGCATCGGGGTTGAGCGCATTCCAGCCAACGTCCGGGAGCAGTTCGCGCGTGCCATCGGCGGCCTTCGTGAAGGTCTCATCTTCCACACCCCACTGGGCGAACTCGATGCCCTCGTCCGAGTAGTACAGCCAGTCGATGAGCTGCAGCGTGGCGAGGAAGTTCTCGTTCTCTGCCGCCTTGCTAGACATCATCAGACCGGAAGACAGCCGGCTGCCAGCGAGGTAGTCTCCGGCAGGTCCGCCCGGAAGCGTGATCATCTTCAGCGGAACGTCAGCCTGACCCGAGTCAGCGAACTTCGTGCGGTAGCTGTTGATCTCCTGCGTGTTGCCGGAGATCGCCGCAGTCTCGCCGGATACGAACTTCTGGATGGCCTGATCGTCGGTCTGGGTGATCTCGGGGTCGAGCACGCCCGACTCGACGAGGCCTGCGCCGTACGTCAAAAGGTCTTTGTAGCCATCAGTTGTGCCGGTGAACTGGAACTCCTCAGAGTCCGTGTCATACCAGGTGTTTCCATAACCCCACCCGGCAGATGTGCCGTAGTTGGGAGCGATGTACTGCAGCATCGCACCGAGGGGCGTGCTGTCGGTCCAGCGGTCCGACATGGCGAACGAGAGCGCCGGGTTCGCTTCTTTGACCGCTTCGAGCTGCTCGGCGAATTCGTCCCAGGTCTTAGGGTCTTCGGTGATGCCGGCGTTGTCGAAGAGATCCTCACGGATGACCACGGAGTACTGCACGTCGGGAATCTCGCGGAGGCCAGGAAGGAGGTAGTACTTGCCGTCAGCCTGACGTCGTGCGTCGAGCTCGCCCTCGAGCCCCCAGTCTTCGACCTTCTGTTGGAAGTTCGGCATGTACTCGACGTAGTCGGACATCGGGAGGATCGCGCCGCCAGACACGAACGCCGACTCCTGGCCCGGGTAGGTGACCGGGATGAGCGTGGATGCGTCGCCGGCGCCGATCAGGAGGGACTTCTTGCTGTCCCAGTCAGCGAGCGGGATCTCGGTGCGATCGAACGTGACGTTCTGGTTGGTCTTGAGGTGCTCGAAGATCGACCAATCATCCAGGACGGGATAGTTCGGGTGGTCGCGGTACATCAGCGAGATCTCGATCGGCTCCGTCGCCGAGAATGTGGTTCCGGCTTCGAAGTCCTCCATGGCTCCGACGGAGTGCTCGGCGTCGATGCCTGCACTGCTGTCGCTCTCGCCGGTCGCGGGTTCGCTTGAGCATGCCGCGAGCGAGAGTGCGAGCACGGCAACGGCGCCGATTGCCGCGCCTTTATGTGTGGTTCTCATGATTCTCCTTAGGGTGGTCGTCTTTCGACGCCGTTGAATACGTCTCATCGCTCAGCCCTTGACGGAGCCGAGCATCACGCCTGAGACGAAGTACCGCTGAATGAAGGGATAAAGACAAACGATTGGCAGGATGGTCAGAAGCATCGTGACCGACTGGATATTTGCGCCGATCTGCACGGCGTCACCGCCAGCCCCGCCGGTGACAGCTTCCGTGCCGGTGGCGGCGGCAATGAGGTTTCGCAGATACACCGTGACCGGGAACATCTCTTTGTCGTCGAGATACAGGAAGGCGCCGAACCACGAGTTCCACATGCTCACTGCGTAGAACAGCGTCATCGTTGCGAGCACCGCCTTCGACAGCGGAAGCACGACGCGACCGAGGATGCCGTAGGTGGACAGGCCGTCGATCGCGGCCGCTTCCTCGAGCTCCGCAGGGAAGTTCTCGAAGAAGGACTTCATCACGAGGAGATTGAAGACGGAGATCGCTCCAGGCAATACGATCGCCCAGATCGTGTTGCGCATCCCGAGTACGTTTCCTACGAGGATGTAGTTCGGGATCAGGCCGCCGGAGAAGAACATCGTGAACACCGCGACGCCGACGAAGAACGAACGCCCCTTCAGCTGCGGACGACTGATGGCGTAGGCATACGTCGTCGTGAGCACCATCGCGATCAGAGTGCCCACCACGGTATAGACGACCGTGTTGCGGTAGTTCGTCCAGAACATCGGATCGCTCATCACGACGAAGAACGTCTCGACATTGAATCCGCGCGGCAGAAGATTGACCTCGCCGGCCGAGATGTAACCCTCAGACGAGAACGCCTTCGCGAACAGGTTGATGAACGGGTAGAGGACGACGCCGGTGACCGTCAGTAGCAGCACCACATTCACCACGCGGAAAACGCGATAACCGACGGACTCTTTGATCATGCCGCCGACCCTGCGCACCGAGGTGATGTCGGGGGTGGCGATGGCTTCGGTCACCACAGTGACGCTCCAACCGTTCGGCGCGATATGTAGTTCGCGGAGAGGACGAGGATAAGGCCGATCAACGCTTCGAAGAGGCCGATCGCCGTGCCGTAGGAGAACTGCGCAGATTGGATTCCGACGCGGTACAGATAGGTCGAGATGACGTCGGCTGTCGAGTAGATCAGCGGGTTCTGCAGAAGCAGCACCTTCTCGAATCCAACGGCCATAAAGGATCCGATGTTGAGGATGAGCAGCACCATCATCGTCGGACGGATGCCGGGCAACGTGATGTGCCACGTCTGCTGCCAGCGGTTTGCGCCGTCAATCCTTGCGGCCTCGTAGAGCTGGTCATCAAGCGTCGAAAGCGCCGCAAGGTAGAGGATCGTTCCCCATCCGACCGTCTGCCACACCTCGGAGGAGACGTAGATCGACCGGAACCAGCCTGGTTGCTGCATGAAGGGGATCGCGTCACCGCCGAACGCCTCGACGATCTGGTTGATCGTGCCGTTGAGAGAGGTCAGTTGCAGCACGAGTCCGGCCACGATGACGATCGACATGAAGTGCGGCAGATACGAAATCGTCTGGACGATCTTCTTGAACCTGCGCGAGCGCAACTCGTTGAGCATCAGAGCGAGCACAATCGGCAACGGGAAGCAGATGAGCAGCGTCAGTCCGCCGATGATCACTGTGTTCCAGAACACCTGCCAGAACTGGCTGTTGTTGATGAACATCTCGAAGTAGTAGAAGCCGACCCATTCGTCGCCGAACATCGATCCGCCAGGGCGGAATCGACGAAACGCGATGATGTTGCCGAGCATGGGCGCGTAGCGGAAGATCAGCAGGAACACCAAGGGCAGCACCAGCAGCGAATACAGTTGCCAGTCCTTGCGGAGTGCGCGCTTCCACGAGCGGTTTGTGGTCGAGGTTTTGCGTATTGCGCCGCGTCTGGCACGGGGCGACGGCAAGACGGTCGCCTGGGTGCTCAGCTCATCCACGGCCAACGCTAAACCGCCCCCGTGATGGCGAGATTCTCTATCTGCACAGATGACTCCTTCGTCTTCCGGTTACCACCCCCGCATGAGCAGGTGGTGGCTGCTCTTACGTTGAGCACCGAAACTATCGTTGCTTTCCCCGATAGTACTGAGCCGACGGTAATGCGATCCTTCCTCTCACGTCAAGCCGATTTTCAGACGACGCTCGAAAACTCCCGGTTTTTCAATGGAAAACGATTGCATTCGTTGCACACTTGTCATAAACGACGTGCGTGCCACGGTGCCGAAAACCCTGATAGGTTTCCTGCAGAGCCCGATAGAACGAACGCCGAGAGGACTGTCATCGATGACCCCGAGTCCCCAGCGCGCCTCCGGCCAGCCGACCATTTCTTCCATCGCAGTTGAGGCAGAGGTCTCTGTGCCGACTGTTTCCAAGGTGCTAAACGGCCGCCCCGGAGTTGCGGAGGCGACGCGCGCCAGAGTCGAGGCCGTGCTGGCACGCCATGAGTTCCGCCGGAGCAATCGAGGTCCGAGCGGCGCGGGCAGCCCGCTCCTGGACCTCGCGTTTCATGGACTGGCTTCCGCGTGGTCGATGGAGATCATTCTCGGCGTGGAATCGGCTGCAGCAGCGGCAGGTGCCAGCGTCGTTGTTTCGGAGTTCGGCGGACGCCGCAAACCACAACAGAACTGGATGGACGCCGTTCTCGCTCGCCGCCCGCTCGGCGTGATCCTCGTGCTGGCCACACTCGGCGTGCAACAGCGCCATCAGTTGGAGAGCCGTTCCATCCCGTTCGTGGTGCTCGACACCGCGGGAGAGCAGCCCACAGGCGTTCCCACGGTTGGTTCAAACAACTGGAACGGCGGACTCGTCGCCACCCGTCATCTCGTGGAACTCGGACACCGCCGCATCGCGGTGATCTCCGGGCCGGAAGAACTGCTGTGCTCGCGCGCCCGCATCGACGGCTTCCGCAGCGCACACGCCGAGGCCGGGCAAGAAGTCCAGGAAGACATGGTGATTTACGGGACGTTCGAGATCGAGGCCGGCTACCGACACGCTCGCGACCTGCTCAGCCGTCCTGACCGCCCGACTGCAATCTTCGCGGGATCGGACCTGCAGGCGATCGGCGTGCTGCGGGCGGCGGGCGAACTCGGCCTTGCCGTCCCGCGGGATCTGTCTATCGTCGGCTACGACAACCTGCCATTGACGCAGTGGTTCAGTCCCGCACTGACCACGGTGAACCAGCCACTGCAGGCAATGGCGACAGCCGCGACCAACCTACTCGTCAACCTCGCGCGAGGTGAGACTCCGCCCCTGCAGCGAATCGACCTTGCGACCGACCTCGTCGTACGCGAAAGCACCGCGCCGCCGGCACCAGGGAGCAACTGATGGCCTTCTTCGATCTGCCGATCGCCGCACTGCGCGAGTATCTTCCGGAACTGGCTGAACCCGCTGATCTCGACGCCTCGTGGGCTGAGACGCTCGCGGATGCACGACGATCTCCTGTGCTCATCTCGATCGAGCCCGTCGACAGCCCCCTTGCGATCATCGAAACGTGGGACGTGACCTTCGCTGGATTCGGGGGTGATCCGATTCGGGCCTGGTACTCGCGCCCGACCGGAGTTTCCGATCCTCTTCCGGCGGTTGTGGAGTATCTGGGCTACGGACGCGGACGCGGTCTTCCCCACGAACGCATCACGTGGGCAGCTGCCGGCTACGCGCATCTGCTGATGGACTCGCGCGGGCAAGGCGGCCAGTACGGCTCGGGTGGCGACACCGCCGATCCACATGGCACGCCATCGTCTGCCCCCGGCTTCCTCACACGCGGAATCCTCGATACGCAACAGCACTACTATCGCCGCCTGATCACCGATGCCGTGCGCGCAGTGGATGCCGTGCGGGTGTTGCCCGGCGTCGATGCGTCGAAGGTGACGCTGGTGGGCAACAGTCAGGGCGGCGGACTCGCGCTGGCAGCTGCCGGTCTCTCGGAGTCCCTCGCCGGCCTGATCGCGAGTGTGCCGTTCCTGTGCCACCCGGCGCGGGCGCTGGAGATCAGCGAACAGCATCCGTGGGGCGAGGTGCTGCAGTTCCTTTCCGTGCGCCGCGACGCAGAGGAGGCAGTGATGCGCACGCTGTCGTACGTTGATGCCGCGTCGCTGGGTCGCCGCGCCGATGCTCCTGCACTCTTCGCGGTTGGCCTGCGCGATTCGATCTGCCCGCCGTCGACCGTTTTCGCCGGTTTCAACCACTACGGTTCACTCGCCCAAGGCGCGCCAGCGAAGGACATCGCGGTGTATCCCCATAATCATCATGAGGGCGGTGACGCGTACTTCGTTCGGCGCTCGCTTGACGCAGTGGCCGAGTGGGCACCGAGCCCGCTGAGGGCAGCGTAGCCCTGTGAACTAGAGGTCAGCGCATGTTCGCCTGTGCCCGGAAGGCTCCAGGCGTCGTTCCGAGGATGCGGCGGAAGTGGCGGGTGAGGTGCGATTGATCGTGAAAACCTGCGTCCACGGCGACCTGGGCTGGCGCGTGTCCGTCCAATAGCAGCCGTCGAGCGCGATCGATTCGACGTCCGGTGACGTACCGGTGAGGTGCGATCCCATAGGCCTGCGAGAAGGCACGCACCAGGTGGTTCGAGTTGACGCCGAGAGTTTGGGCTGCTTCGGCAAGGGTGAAGGTCTCCTCCAGCCGGTCATCCAACATCCGCCGCAGTCGACGAGCCAGCGGTGCATCCACCAACGCCGGAGGCGGCTCTCCGAGTCGTGCCTGCACGACGCCACGCAGTTCCAGAAGCGCACCTTCTGCGGCGAGCGCATCCCCCGCGGCCAGGTCCTCATGGATGCTCGACACCTCGATGACCAGGTCTGCACCGGGGAGCGTGGGAGAGGACACGGCAGCATCCACCATCTGAGGCGGGAGCCAGTTCGGTTCGAGGTAGAGCACTCGTTTGTGAAATGGCTTGCCCTCAACAGCCGAGCGACCGTCGTGCGGGATGTGCGGGGGCAGCAGCGTCACCGCAGCGGGTACGGCATGATGTTCAGACCTGCGGAGGTCATATGTGACGGCACCGCGGTCGAGGATCATCACCGTCCATGAGTCGTGCGTATGCGCAGGATATGCGTGCTGCGCGAACGTCGCGTGCAGCACCTCCTGCAGTTGGGGCACCTCTGGATGCCACGCACGAACGGTTTCCACCACGGATCAAACGTACAAGACACCGGCCCGTCGGGTGCGGGATCGTGGAACCGTGAACACTACTGCCGTTGAAGAGAACTCCCCCGCGACCCTCGATGCCGTACCCCGTTTCGATACCAAGGTCGCGCTGCTGCTGCGCGATGACCTACTGCCGTGGCAAGAACTCAATGTCACCGCATTCCTCATGAGCGGTATTGCCACCAGCGAGACGGATCTCACCGGGGAGCCGTATCGTGACGGCGACGGAAACGAGTATCTGCCGATGCTTCGCCAGCCTGTGCTCGTGTTCAGCGCCGAGGCAGACAAGCTCTCCTCTGCTCGCACCAAGGCCCACAGCCGGGGCCTCGCAGTGGCGATCTACACCCGCGAACTTTTCAGCACGGATCATGACGCCCAGAACCGCGCCGCTGTGGCTGGTGTCGCCGCGGATGAACTCGATCTCGTCGGCGTCGCACTTCGAGGCCCGAAGAACGTCGTCGATCGCATCACCAAGGGCGCCCGCATGCACGCTTGATCGGGTTCCGCTCTGGTAGTTGTCTCGAGAGGCCCTCAGAGTTCGGTGACCTGCCCCGCCTCGACTCGCCAATGCCGATCCGTATGTACGGTCGCGAGCATCCGCCGGTCGTGCGTGACGAGAAGAAGCGTGCCTTCGTATGATTCCAGAGCCTGCTCAAGCTGCTCGATGGCAGGAAGGTCGAGGTGGTTCGTCGGCTCATCGAGCACGAGAAGGTTGACGCCGCGCGCTTGCAGCAGGGCGAGACCTGCGCGGGTGCGCTCTCCTGGCGACAGCTCGTCGACGGGGCGGTTCACATGGTCGGCCTTGAGCGCGAACTTGGCGAGGAGCGTGCGCACCTCCCCCGACGCCATGTCAGGAACGAGCTCCTCGAAGGCATCGGCGAGGGGTGTGGAGCCAGCCAGTAACGACCGGGCCTGATCGATCTCGCCGATCTGCACGCTCGCGCCGAGGCTCGCTGTTCCGTCGTCAGGCAGCTTCCTGCCGAGCAGAGCCCTCAGCAACGTCGATTTTCCGGCGCCGTTGGGGCCGGTGATTCCGATTCGTTCGCCCGCGTTCACCTGCAATGACACCGGCCCGAGTGTGAAGTCACCCTGCCGGAAGACTGCGGAACTCAACGTCGAGACCACCGAACTGGACCGCGGCGCGGAGCCGATGGTGAACTCCAGCTGCCACTCTTTGCGCGGCTCTTCTACTTCGTCAAGCCGTGCGATCCGGCTCTCCATCTGGCGAACCTTCTGCGCCTGTTTCTCACTGGATTCCGTCGCAGCCTTGCGCCTGTTCTTGTCGTTGTCTGGCGCCTTCTTCATCGCATTTCGCACGCCCTGGCTCGACCACTCACGCTGCGTTCTGGCCCGCGCGACGAGGTCGGCCTTCTTCCCTGCGAACTCGTCGTACTTCTCGCGCTGGTGACGGCGGTTCGTCGCTCGCTCTTCCAGATAGGAATCGTAGCCGCCGCCGAAAACTTGGTTGGTGCCCTGCGCCAGATCGAGTTCCAGCACTCGTGTGACACAGCGCGCGAGGAACTCGCGGTCGTGGCTGACCAGCACGACGCCGCCACGGAGCCCCTGCACGAACGATTCCAGGCGTTCAAGCCCATCGAGGTCGAGGTCGTTGGTCGGCTCGTCCAGCAGCACGATGTCGAATCGTGAGAGCAGCAGCGCGGCCAGACCGACACGCGCAGCCTGGCCGCCGGAGAGCGAGGTCATCAGAATCTGTTCGGCCGATCCGTCACCGAGTTCGAGTCCGAGGTCAGCAAGCACTGCCGGCACACGTTCTTCGAGGTCTGCCGCTCCGCTGGCAAGCCACCGGTCAAGGGCTGCAGAGTAGACATCAGCGGGGTCGTTGCCCTCTACGGCCAACGATGGGTCGCCGAGAGCTGCGGCCGCGGCATCCATCTCATGCGTCGCATCGGCGCATCCTGTGCGGCGGGCGATGTACTCGGTGACGGTTTCACCGGTGAGACGTTCGTGTTCCTGCGGAAGCCAGCCGACGAAGGCATCGGCCGGTGCCAGCGCAACCGTACCGGCCTGTGGCTGGTCGACGCCGGCGAGCAGCCTGAGCAGCGTGGACTTTCCAGCCCCATTCGCTCCGACGACTCCGACGACATCACCGGGTGCGACCGTCAGGTCAAGGGAATCGAAGAGGGTGCGGTGGCCGTACCCGCCGGCCAGGCCCTGGGCCACGAGTGTTGCGGTCATCCTTCAATCCTGCCATCCGCAGATGGTGTCAGTTTTTTGGGAACCGTGCGCGCAGCGCGTCGAGGCTCTGCTGGGCTCCTCGGCGAACCTCGACCTCCGGGTCTTTGAGGAGCACGCGTATGCGGTCCATATCGTCCGATGACCCCACCGCGCCCAACGCCTTGGCCGCGGCCACGCGCACACGCGGCACATCGTCGCTGAGCAATTCTGCAAGTTCGGATGCCGCGTGGAGCTCGCGCGCCGCAACGACTCTGGCTCCCATTTCACGCACGCGCCACGCCGGATTATCCAGCGTGCCGATCACGGTCGATGCCGCCGACTCGTCCCAGACGTAAAGCAGTGCACGTAGGCCCCACAGCTCTGGCCAGTAAAGGACTGGCGCGCCGTCCAGGATGCCGCGGGCATGTTCGCCGCCCACGAAGAGCAGAAAGTCCCCGCCTTCGTTATTGCCGGCGAGTAGCGACAGTGAACGAGACACGACGTCCGCTTCCCCGTACCGCTCGACAGCTACCGCCAATCGACGCTCGGGCGGAAGATCGACGGGAACCGAGTCTGGTGAGGATGATGCTGCTGATTTACGAGGCACAGCTCAACCATAGTTCTCGGTGCTGAGGCGAGCTCCCAGCGAGAACGCGCGACTCACCCGGTAGTGGCCTGCCAAGGATCGATAACTGCCACGCCCATCGGTGCGAAATCCGCGACATTCCGAGTCACCACAGTCAGCCCATGTACTTGCGCGGTCGCAGCGATGTACGCATCCCGCTCCGGTCGTGGATCCGGAACGTGCAATATCGCTGCACGCCGCGCGACAGCGAGATCCACTGGGAGGATGCGACCGGCAAACCCTCCCAGAACTGCCCGATCGCACCATCGGCGAAGCACTTCACCTTGCACAGCATCCTTGCGCTCGATCTGCGCAATGCCCATTTCAATCTCCAAGACAGAGATCACGCTGATGGAGAGTTCCTCTGTCCCTTGATGAAGAGCCCAGTTCACGACATTCTGATCGGCGATGCCGGAGCGTTTACGAAGTTCGCTGAGGACGTTCGTGTCAAGCAGATAACTCACAGCTCTGCCGGCTGCGGAAAGCTCTGCAACCGCACGGGCTCGAACTCGACGTCTTCGTCCATTCGAAGGATATCGACGATACTCCGGCGGTCTTGCAAACGACGGAAATCATCGAATGTCAGCAGGACGAAGGCCGGTTCACCCCGGTCGGTGATCGTCACAGGTCCCGCTGCCGCTTCTCGCTTTGCTGCACTTACGTCGCGATTCAACTCACGTGAACTCATCACGGTTGCCATGACTTCACCTCCAGAATTTGTCGGTACGTACCTACATAATATCGCCGAGTGCGCACTCTGGCTACCCAATTTGGTAGGCGAATCCACGATTCGACGCCACGAGCTGTGCCACGAACTCCACGGCACGCTTCAGGAAGTCGAGCACGTACGGTGTGTCCTTCCCGACTGCGTCGAGGGACTCCGTCACTTCAGCTGCGAAGCTCACCAGATCGTCGGCAATGATCGCCACTTCTTCGGGCGGCAGCGCTCTCACCCACGGCTCCCATCCATAATCGGTGTGGGTTACGCGTCCCTCGAACATTCGATAAGCGGGCCGGGGCGTCTCTTGAGCTTGCGCTGGTGCCGCGAGCTCCTGCAGGTATCGCCAGGCTTTATCGAGATACAGCATGTCAATTTTCGGAGGCGTCTGCTCAAAATTCGTAACTCCCGCGCTGAACCCCGGAGGCATGCCCCAAGCATCAGCGAGCGGGTCGGAACTGATCACGCTCGCCGGATCGGCGAGTGCGCGTTCCGTGTCATCAGCGTCAAATGCGTATGCGTAGTATCTGATCCCCATAGATCGATACTGTTCGCGAATCGCCTCGTGGGGACGCCAGTATCCGTATCTGTGGACAACTCGCGCCGCACGAGCGGTGATATCGAGCGCGCTAGCGGCGCTCAGTCCCAATCCAGATATTCCTCAATGATCACCGCAGTCTCGATGGGGTGAGTTGCCGGGAACAGGTGATCTGCGCCGTCGATGGTCTTGATGCTCGCACGCTCCGGCGCGGTCGCCTGCAGCTTCTCAGCGACGGCAGGCAGGTTGATCTCATCGTTCGTCGCCTGGACGATCAGCACGGGAATCGCTGGGGCGAGCGGAATCTCTTCCTCTTCGACCCCGAGCAGCAGCAGTCCGTTCACTCGATCGGTGTGCTCTGCGGCGAACACGCGTGCCACGGTGCCGCCGATTTCGTGTCCACCGATCCAGGTGCTCTCGAGACCGAGCTGGTCGATGACAGAGATGATGTCTTCCACGCGCTCCCGGATGCTTGCGGTGCGGTCGGGGGCTGAATCAGCGCGCGATCCGATCTGGATGACGTGAAAGCCGGCTTCTTCGGAGAGATAGTGCGAGATGACGCCCAGGGCAGCTTCATTGCGTCCCGATCCGGTGATCAGCACCAGCGAGACGGGGCCTTCGCCCTCGACGATAAAAGGCACGGCACGGCCTTCCTGTTCGAAGATGCTCTTCTGTGCCACGGTCGTCTGTCCTCCTGTGTTGTCGATGTGTCCCCCTTGCGCTCTATGGCCGAAAGGGAACGCCACAACGTTACCGCGCCGGGTACGCCGACGCCGAAAACGGGCGCTGGCCAGAGGACTAGGCGTTCTGTGCCAGATGCATCTTCGACCCTGACACTGTGGCGGCGCCGAAATAGGCAAGAAGAATGAGCACGAGGGCTGCACCCGAAAGGATGCCGTCGGCGATTCCGGCGGGAAGCAGGAAGATCATCAGCACCAGAGTGACGCCGCACATGATCACCGAGAGGGCAAGACCCCACATGCGGTCGCGCAACAGTGCCACCGCGCCGACGATTCGCAACACACCGAAGATGCCGCTCATCACCATCATCAGATAGAGGTTGTCCTGGAAGTACGGCAGCGCGAAGCTGAAGTGCTCACCGACGTCGGACTGCTGCACACCCAACATGAGAAGAACGGGAAGGCCGAGCCCGGCGGTAAGTTCCATGAGAACTCCCTGCGCGATCATCAGCCAGGCTGCAAGTCGATATCGCCAGTTCACGATTCGAGCCTATTGCCTGTTGAAGCGCACGCCCTCGGAAGCCTCAGCCGGGTTGACTCGATGATCGCCATTGTCGAACCCCACCTTCGGGCCGTGCACTGAAGCTTCACCACGTCGCTATGGTGCGAATCTCCGACCTCGGCCCAGCGGCTATAGAGTTCCTGCATGCGAGTGTCCAAGAACACCATCCTCACCATCGCCGCTGATGGTGTCGGGACCGTCTCTACGGTCCTCGGTGGTCTCCTGGCCGTCGCACCACACACGGGCGGACGATGGCTCGGCCTCGCCGACACCAGCGTGAACTACAGGCATGTGCTCGGAACAGCAGACCTCGGCCTCGGCATCACGATCATCGCCGGTCGATCGTCACGTTGGCGGTGGAGCGCAGTAGCGGCACGGAGTCTGCTCCACCTCGTGTTCGCACGGGAGTACATGCGAAACGGTCGCCGACTCAACGCGGCCGCGATGTGTGCGCTGTTTGTCATCGACACGGGGATCGCCACCGGACTTCGTGAAGAATGTCGTTCCCACGCCGCCTCGGTGAGGCAGTACCCCCCTAGGACGCACTTCGAAAGTCAGGGTTCCACACCGTTGCCTTCCTCCGCCATCTTCTGACACCGGCCATGAAGCGCGCGACTGACGTCCTGTCTACCCACGGCGGAGAGTCCCAGTATCTGCTCGATCAGGTCGGCCTCAGTGGTAGTCGAAGAGTTCGACACCCGGTCTTTCGGGCTGGCACGAAGCGTCAAGTCTCGACGGGCGTGTCCTGACTAAACGTATTCCACCAGCGTCCGTCACGTTGGATCCACAACGAACTGACGAACATCGCCTCGATTCCATCGCATCCAGGCCTCTGGTAATCCGCTCGATAAGAGAGCATCATCGCACCCGCGGAGACGACGATCAGATGAGCGTCCGTGATGGCATACGACGCGATGACCGGCCCCTCAGAAAGCTGCTCCACATGGGCTTCTCTTGTGGCGAACCCGGTCGGGTAGAGCCCGACGAAGTCTGGGGACAGCAGCTCGCGATCAGCGTCAGCATCACCGTTCGTCTGTGCGGCCCACACCTTGGACTCGAGATCGATGAAGAATTGCGTTTCGCTCTCGCACATCTCGCCAATCTCACACCTTTCGTCGCCTTCAGACCAGTCGCCTGGCCGATTCGTCATGTCACAACCAACTTCACGGGCCCCTCATCAGAAGTCGGCGGTTCAAAGTGGTCAAAGTAGGCCGCAGCAGTCGCCGCGCTCAACACGAAATCGTCGCCGTGCGCGTGGGCGCGGGCGGCCACTCGTTCCAGGCACGTAGCCCGATCCGCCCAGATATACATCGTCTCCGGGACAACTCCGTGCGGCTCTAGGAGCCGACGCCAATCGTCGCGCATCACCCGCGACCAAAAGGAGAAGTCGAGCACGACATCACGTTTTTCACCTATGAGATCAAGCAATCGACGACGGAGGTGGTCCTCCACATCGCGATGTGTATCCTCAGGCAGCGGCATGTGTCGGATACCGCGATCCCACGCCTCTTGGTCAAACGAAAGCCTGACCATCCCGTCTGCCTCGAGACGGCGCGCCATTGTCGATTTCCCCGCGCCTGCGGGGCCGCACATGAAGACAACTCTCGCCACGACCTCACCCTAACGCCAGACGCATTATTCCATCCGACGACCAACGGACGATCACATTCTCTTAGCCTGCACCGGCCTCAGAACGCTAACACTGCCGTCATCTGGACAGAGCCAGGCCTACGGACTCGTCCATCTAGGTCGCCGCCACCGCAGTGGCCAATAGAGTGGCTCGTGAGACGAGTCGCTCAGTTTCAACTGCCCTGGAGGCCCGGAATGGTTCATGCTGTAGTAGGAATCACGCGTAGCGATGGGTCGTTCACGATCCCCGCTCTTAAACAGTTGGGCATTGCGCTACGCGTCGACTCACCATACGGAATCCGAAACCGCACGGAAGCCGAACGCTACCTCCTCGGTGACAACGACATCACTGGCCTCACATTCATCTCCTCCGAGACAGGCGGACTCGTCGAAGAAGTCGGCGAGCAGTCAACAGAGACACAACGCGAGGCGGTTCTCGAGGAATTCAGCAGCAGGAACCCCGATTTCTACGCACCCGAAGATTTACCCGCGAGCGAACCGCGGCCGATCTCTCAGATCCGCCCAGGCGTGATCCCTGGTGGACCCCGTGAATCCGCGACTGTGAATCAGCCAGAGAACGAACTTCTGTTGCGATTTCAAACGTGGCTAGGTCGCACATTGACCACCTGGACGGTGCGCCACGGCGATAGCCCCGTCAATCTCCGGATCGACGCCTACGACGATGCGGAGAAGACCCTCATCGAAGCGAAAAGCTCAGCACACCGGACGCAAGTGTTGCATGCGGTCGGTCAGCTGTTGGACTACGGCCGTCTGGTTCCTTCGCACAAGCTGAAGATGATACTGCTTCCCGCACAGCCCGACGGGGATTTGTTTGAGTTGTGCCACGCACACGGAATCAGCATCTGCTTCGAGCAGGACCAGGAATTCCTAGCGTCGGCCCTGTGAGAGGCTTGCGCCCCGACGTCGACCCGAAACGCTAGACGTTGAAGCGGAACTCCACCACATCGCCGTCCTTCATGACGTAGTCCTTGCCCTCAAGGCGCGCTTTGCCCTTGGAACGGGCCTCCGCGATAGAACCCGTCGCGACGAGGTCTTCGAAGGAGATGACCTCAGCCTTGATGAAGCCCTTTTCGAAGTCAGTGTGAATGACTCCCGCAGCCTGCGGAGCCTTAGAACCCTTGGGGATCGTCCACGCACGTGCTTCTTTCGGACCGGCGGTCAAGTAGGTCTGCAGTCCCAGCGTGTCAAAGCCAATTCGGGCGAGCTGGTCGAGGCCTGACTCGTCCTGGCCAGTCGACGCCAGCAGTTCTGCGGCATCCTCAGGGTCAAGATCGATGAGCTCAGACTCGATCTTCGCGTCGAGGAAGATGGCCTTGGCCGGCGCGACGAGAGCGGCGAGCTCTTCCTTGCGCGCAGCATCCGTCAGCACTGCCTCATCGACGTTGAAGACGAAGATGACGGGCTTGGCGGTCAGCAAGCCGAGTTCCTTGATGGGATCCATATCAATACCACTCACCGACAGCAGGATGCCGCGCTCAAGCGCATCCTTCGCGGCATTCGCAGTCTCGAGAACGACAGGATCCGCCTTCTTGCCGCGGACTTCCTTCTCGATGCGCACGATGGCCTTCTCGACGGTCTGCAAATCGGCGAGCATGAGCTCTGCGTTGATGGTCTCCATGTCGGATGCCGGGTTCACCGTGCCCTCGACATGGACCACGTCGCCATCGGCGAAGCCGCGCACGACCTGCGCGATAGCATCCGCTTCACGAATGTTCGCAAGGAACTGGTTGCCCAGTCCCTCTCCCTCGCTCGCGCCGCGCACGATGCCTGCGATGTCGACGAACGACACAGCCGCCGGCAGGATGCGCTCGCTGCCGAAGATGCCGGCGAGCACGTCGAGCCGCGAGTCAGGCAGGTTGACGACACCCACGTTCGGCTCGATCGTCGCGAACGGATAGTTCGCCGCGAGCACGTCGTTCTTGGTGAGTGCGTTGAAGAGAGTGGACTTGCCAACATTGGGCAGGCCGACGATTCCGATAGTGAGAGCCACGAGGTAAGAGTCTACCGGGGGGCGGATGGGCGAACCCGCAGAGGGGATACGCCCGCTGTCACCCGGTCGAGACCGCGACGCACGTCAGCACATCGCGCAGCGTGCGGCTGTCGTGATGCGGCATGTCTGCCCGCGGCGCCGCGGATGCTTCGCGATTGATCCACATAGCCGTCATCCCTGCACCCACCGCACCGGCGACATCCGCGGCGAAGTTGTCCCCAACATGCAGCGTCGTCTCTGCACGGACGTCCAGACCGTCCAGCGCTCGGCGGAAAATCGCGGCATCCGGCTTGAGCACTCCGATGTCTCCGGACGCCACGACGACGTCGAAGAAACCATCGATCCCGACCGTCACAAGCTTGGCCCGCTGGAACGCGGCGGGCCCGTTCGTGATCAACCCGATCGGCACGCCGCCCGCCCGCAACGACTCAAGCACGGACAGTGTCTCGTCAAAGAGGGTGAACGTGCCGTGCTCGGCCTCGACATGAAGTCGTACCGCTTCATCGACCAGGTCATCGTCATCGCGCCCCATCGCCAGCAG
This sequence comes from Microbacterium sp. Y355, assembly GCF_059445345.1. Taxonomy (NCBI): domain Bacteria; kingdom Bacillati; phylum Actinomycetota; class Actinomycetes; order Micrococcales; family Microbacteriaceae; genus Microbacterium; species Microbacterium sp. Y355. The sequence continues at coordinate 1,268,973 of NZ_JCAIUD010000001.1, forward strand.
CGTGAGACGCCAGATCTCTCGGGGCAGCGCGTCATCAGGCAGCTCGCCGCGCATCCACTGCTCCCCCTGATCGCCCCACCCCTTCGCCCACGCCGCGTCATTCGCAGCGAGGATATCGGCGATCGCCAGTGCGTGGCGCTCGGCCAGTGCCGCGGCGGTCTGACGCACCGCGGCTCCCGCACCGTCGCGGATCAGCGTTCCGTCGAGGTCGAAGAACACCGCCTGCAACTCGTTACGCACGCCGCACCGCCCGGAAGGCCTTCGTCACATACGGCAGTTCGAGCGCGCCAGAGTCGTCGAAGTCGAGGTCATCGAACAGCGCATCCATCTCTCGTCTAATGCGGGCCTTCTCCACGTCAGATGCCGTGATGACGTAGCTGCGGGAGGAGGCCATGTCGTGCAGCTGCGACCGTGTCATCGCCCTGGACCAACCCCATTCCCGACCCTCAAGCTCGGCGAATGGCGCGGCCACCCGTGGCCCGCTGGCCGCAAGCATCTCCTCCGCGGCGCTGCCGTGCATGATGCCCGTCAGCGTGCGCACCCAGTCCGTGCGCTCGTCACGGATGTTCCAGATCAGCCCCAAGGTCCCGTCGGGCCGCACCACCCGACCGATCTCCGCAGATGCGGGATCGACCTCCACCCAGTGCCACGCCTGACCCAGCACGACAGCATCGACGCTCGCGTCAGGCAATGGCATCCGCTCGGCAGTCCCAATGAACGTCGGCACGCCGAGCACATTCGCGCGAAGGGCCGCGAGCATCGCTGGGTCGGGATCGATCGCGACGACCTCGGCATCCGGCGCAGCAGCAAGTGCGCGCGTGAGTTTCCCCGTTCCCGCGCCGACGTCGGCGATCCGGCGTGATCCGTGCGGGAGCAACTCAAGCATCCATGCGACAGCCTCGAACGGGTACTCCGGACGCCCCGTCTCATAACTGCTGGCCTGCGCACCGAAGGACGTCGCTCGTTCATCCACCATGTCGCCAGCCTACGGCGAGTCTCCGACACAGCGTGGGCGAGCCGGGAGACAGTGAACACGTGCCTTTGGATTTCACCGCAATCGACTTCGAGACGGCGAATTCCTCTCCCGCCTCTGCCTGCTCAGTCGGACTCGTCCGCGTCCGCGACGGCGAGGTCGTCGCCACGACCGGCTGGCTGATCCGTCCGCCCGCAGGGCACGACGATTTCCAGGAGTGGAACATCAAGATCCACGGCATCTATCCGCAGGATGTCGCCACTGCAGCCACGTGGCCTGAGCAGTTCGACCGACTGTGCGATTTCGCAGGCGCCGACGTGCTTGTCGCGCACAACGCCGGATTCGACCTGAAGGTGCTGCGCACGGCGTCTGAGGTCACCGAACTCGACTGCCCTCCCTACCGCTCCCTGTGCAGTCTGCAGGTTGCCCGCAAGACCTACGACCTTGAGTCATATCGCCTCCCGAAGGCCGCAGCCGCGGCCGGATTCGCCGAGTTCTCGCACCACGATGCGTTGGCGGATGCCCGCGCCTGCGCCCAGATCGTCATCGATGCCGCACGCCTCGCTGGCGCTGACAATCTCGACGCTCTGGCGAAGACGCTCGGCCTTCGCCTGACTGAGCCGCCCGTCGTCGCGGAACGTGAACGCGCCGCCTGAGCGCATTCGACCACCGAGCACGAGACAATGGGATCATGACGAACCCAGCCGGTGACTCCCCCGTCAGCCTTGAGGTCATCGAGGGCACCTTCGATCTCGCACGCCAGGGCCGCACCGGCCCGCTTGGCGAGATGATCGATGCCGGTGTGCCGATCGATGTGCGCAACCCTCGCGGTGACACGTTCTTGACGGTCGCGACCTACGCCGAGCAGGAGCACACGGTCGCTGATCTGGTGCGACGCGGCGCCAATCTGGATGCCTCGAACGCCAACGGTCAGACCGCTGTCTCGTGCGCGGTGTTCCGTAAGAACGAGACGCTGCTGCGCATGCTGCTGGATGCCGGTGCAGACCCGGATGCCGGTGGCCTGTCTGCAGCGGCGATCGCTGACCAGTTCAAGCTGACCGAGATGCGCACGATTCTCGACGAGTACGCGAGCCGCTGATCGGAGCGGCACTCCCGCAATGTCCGAGGCCCTCGACATCATGAGGGTATGGATGCTCCACTGATCGTTCTTCTCGCCGCTGTAGCGCTCGTGCTGGGAGTTGCGGTGGGCTGGGTCGCACGCGCAGCGCGCGGCGCTGCCGAACTCTCCCGGATCAGCACTGATCTTGCTCGCGCAGAGGCAGAGTTGAAGGCAGCGCGTGATGACCGCGATCGGCAGTACGACCTATATCGGGATGCCGTCGAGCACGCCCGCACAGAGCAGCGCGCCGAGGCACAGCGTGTGCAGCAGCAGAATGCTGTGCTCACGGCACTTGCTCCCGTGCGCGAGTCTCTGCAGCAGATGCAGAACAAGGTGACGACGCTTGAGCAAGATCGCCACGCCCAGTTCGGCTCGCTCGCCGAGCAGCTGCGCCGCGCGCAGGAGTCCGACGAGGCGCTGCGCGCGACCACCGAGTCACTCGCGGGTGCGCTGCGCTCGACCTCGGCGCGCGGCGTGTGGGGCGAGACGCAGCTGCGGCGGGTCGTCGAAGCGGCCGGTCTCATGCGACACGTCGACTTCGACCTGCAGTCAACGATCTCCTCCGATCGCGGGCAGGGGCGCCCCGACATGGTGATCCGGCTGGCTGGCGGCACTTCCATCGCCGTCGACGCGAAGGTGCCACTCGACGCCTATCTCGAAGCGAGCGCCCTCGCCGGACGCGACTCTGATGAGGCTCAGCGTCGGCAGTACATGCAGAAGCATGTCAAGGCCGTCCGTGCGCACGTCGACGCACTGGCGAAGAAGGCGTACTGGGCGGGCCTGGACGCGAGCCCGGAGTTCGTCATCTGCTTCTTGCCCAGTGAGTCCCTGCTCGCAGCCGCAATCGATGAAGACCCTTCGCTGCTCGACTATGCGTTCAGCAAGCAGGTCGCCCTCGCCTCCCCCGTGAATCTGTGGGCGGTGTTGAAGACCGTCGCCTTTACGTGGACGCAGCATGAGGTCTCTACCGAGGCACGCACGCTGCTGAACCTCGGCACGCAATTGCTCGACCGGATCGGTACACTGGCCGGCCACGCTGACGATCTGCGTCGCGCATTGGAGCGCACCGTCGACAGTTACAACAAGTTCGCCGGTTCGCTGGAGAATCGAGTGCTGGTCACTGCACGCCAGTTCCCTGGCATCGATGCGTCAGCACTCGAGACGACGCCTTCGACGATCACGACGCCGGCTCGACGGTTCACAGCGCCAGAGCTGGTCGAAAGCGCACAGGCAGCAGAGATCGAAGCCGATCTGGGCGCGGTGCGCGAGCGGATGGAAGAGCGCTGAGCTCGAACGTCAGAGCTCGAACGTCAGGCGCTGTACGGCACCCAGCTGAGTAGCGCGATAACGAGGCCCGACGTGACGATGAATGCGCCGATCATCCACCAGGAGCTGAGCTCGTGGCCCTCAGCGCGACGCACTCGGAAGAGCACATCAGCGCGACGAGCAGGATCGACGTGAGCGGGGGCTACGGTTGCGGCCGCGGCATCGGCTGCACGAGCGGCCGCATCCTCTGGCGTGATCCGCAGGATGCGTCCGGTGTTGGTGGTGACCATGTTCGACTGCACGGACTTCTTGTCGCTCCGCGACTGTTGCGTGGTCATCTCGCCCTCCCCGGATGCCGCCTTGATGGGGCCTGCGAAGGCGACGAATCCAAGCTCCATTGTGCCAGCAAAGACTGAGAACGACGGCAGGCGCGTCTTAGCAGCAGTACCGGACCGGTAACAATCGACTCACAGCCACTTGGAAACGAGGTGTTCTGACGCGATGCGGCGCAGCGTTCCAGAGGCCCCGCGCAGCACGACAGATTCGGTGTAGACGTAGTTTCCGTCGCGGCGAACGCCATCGACAAGTTGCCCATCGGTCACGCCGGTTGCAACGAAAATCGTATTGTCGCCCCTCACGAGTTCATCTGCCTCGTAGACGTAATCCATCTGCAGACCCGCATCGATTCCACGCTGGCGCTCATCATCATCACGTGGCCAGAGACGTCCCTGGATGTGGCCGCCGAGCGATTTGATCGCACAGGCCGTGACGATGCCCTCCGGGCTGCCGCCCACACCCACACACATGTCCGTGCGTGCGCCGTGACGAGCCGCGTTGATGCCTCCTGCAACGTCGCCGTCGCTCATCAGACGCGTTCCAGCGCCGGCCGCACGAATGTCTTCGATGAGCTTCTCGTGGCGCGGACGGTTGAGCACCGAGACGACAATCTCGTCTACCGGCTTGCCGAGGGCCTTCGACAGCAGGCGGATGTTCTCACCGATGGGGAGCCGGATGTCAACGATGCCGACACCGGCAGGACCGGTGACGAGCTTGTCCATGTAGAAGACGCTGGATGCATCGAGCATCGTTCCGCGATCAGACACCGCGATCACCGAGAGCGCGTTCTGGCGCCCGGCCGCGGTCAGCGACGTGCCGTCGATCGGGTCGACAGCAATGTCGCACTCCGGACCCCTACCAGAGCCGACGACCTCACCATTGAACAGCATGGGGGCGTTGTCTTTCTCGCCCTCACCGATCACGACGCGGCCCTGGAAGTTCACGGTGCCGAGGAAGGCGCGCATGGCATCGACGGCGGCGCCGTCTGCGGCTTCCTTGTCGCCTCGGCCGATGAATGGCACAGCCCGAATCGACGCCGCCTCAGTCGCACGCACCAGTTCGAGTGCGAGGTTTCGATCAGGACGCAGGGGGCTCATATCAGCCGTCAGACTCACCATGTGGTCAGCCTAGCCAGCAGACCGTTCGAAACAGTCGGTGTTTCGCACGAAAAACAGCGAAGGAATCACGTTTCTTAACAAGAGCGCAGGGCCGCCCCTCTTGACGACGACAGGGCCTCACGTTATCCGCTCCCCGCCAGCGATAGAGTTGAGGCTGTCCCGGCTCATCTATCGCAGGAGTTTTCATGCCCGTCGCCACTCCGGACCAGTACGCAGAAATGCTCGACCGCGCGAAGGCCGGTGGATTCGCGTATCCCGCATTCAACGTCTCCAGCTCGCAGACCATCAACTCCGTCCTCCAGGGCCTGACTGAGGCCGGCTCTGACGGCATCATCCAGGTGACCACTGGGGGCGCCGACTACTTCGCCGGTCAGACCGTGAAGGCTCGCGCAACCGGCGCACTCGCCTTCGCGCGCTTCGCCACCGAGGTTGCCAAGAACTACCCGATCACTGTGGCACTGCACACCGACCACTGCCCGAAGGACGCCCTCGCCGGCTTCGTCGAGCCGCTGATCTCTGCCTCTGAAGAAGAGGTCAAGGCCGGTCGTAACCCGATCTTCCAGTCCCACATGTGGGACGGTTCGGCTGTTCCCCTTGCGGAGAACATCGAGATCGCCCAGCAGCTTCTCCCCCGCATGAAGAACATCAACGCGATCCTTGAGGTCGAGATCGGTGTCGTCGGCGGCGAAGAAGATGGCGTCTCGCACGAGGGCTCGAACGACGCCCTCTACACGACCTTCGCCGACGTTGACCAGGCCGTCCAGGCTCTGGGCCTCGGCGAGCAGGGCCGCTACATCGCCGCTCTCACCTTCGGCAACGTGCACGGCGTGTACAAGCCGGGTGGCGTAAAGCTGCGCCCCGAACTGCTGGGCGAGATCCAGCAGCAGGTTGCCGCCAAGTACAACACCGGTGCGAAGCCTCTCGACCTCGTCTTCCACGGCGGCTCTGGCTCGACCGATGAAGAGATCGCGCTCGCGGTCGCCAACGGCGTCATCAAGATGAACATCGACACCGACACGCAGTACGCGTACACGCGTGCGATCGCCGACTACATGTTCAAGAACTACGACGGCGTCCTGAAGGTCGACGGCGAGGTCGGCAACAAGAAGGTCTACGACCCGCGCGCCTGGGGCAAGGTGGCTGAGACCGCCATGGCCGCTCGCGTCATCGAGTCGACCCGCCAGCTCGGCTCGCACGGCCAGTCCAAGAGCTGACCAACGCAGACACCATGAGGATGCCTCGACCCAGTTTCGGGTCGAGGCATTCTCATTTGCTTGGACGCCCGACCTGCAGTACGTCCTTGCCACAGGTCGCCGCAAGGAGCATCGTTGAAGCATCCGATCCACGAGGGAAGGATGTGATGGCGATGCAGGCAAAACCCGGTGACCGGTTGATCGTCGAAGGGCGCACCGATACGGCGCCCAGACGCGAAGGCGAGATCCTCGAAGTCCACGGCGAAGACGGATCCCCGCCCTATATCGTTCGATGGGACGACGGGCACGAGGGCACGGTGTTTCCCGGACCCGATGCCCACGTCTCGGAGGGCTGAGGCGGTTCGCCTACGGCGTGCCGATTCGTCGACAACGATGACCCCGAGCTACGCGCACGATCACAAGCGCGCAGCTCATTCAGCCATGCGTTCCCCCGCCGGCGACAGCACCCACCACACGTCGTTGACACCCTGGCCGGCGACATCTCCGGCGACCGCATCGCCCGCGAAGTAATACAGCGGCCATCCATTGAGCGTCACCTGGGTAGCACCGTCGACTCCAATGATCGTGCCGAGCTCGCCGGTCACGCCGTCGCCGGCGACGGGGTCTGCGTCACTGGTGAACGCCGGCCAGTTCTCGGCGCACTGTCCTTCGCAGGTGCTCGCATCCGCGCCCTGAGTATCGCTGTCGAACATGTACAGAGTCATGCCCTCGCCATCGACGACGATCTCTCCGAGTTCGGAGTCGGCGATCATCACCGCTGCACCATCTGCGGGCATCGAGTAGCCGTCGCCGGGCGCTTCATCGGGCGGTGGTGCTTCTCCTGTCTCGCTGGTGCCACCGGTGCAGCCCGAAAGCGCGAGTGTAAGCAGGGCGGCCACCGCGGCGACCCTACCGATGTGTGTGAACATGGGAAATCCCTTCCTCAGCGACCGCGGAGGCGATCACTGGGGAAACGAGATCGGGCGCTGACGGGTTCATCGCTCGCGGGATGCTGTCACACGCGGTAGTGACGTCAGCCGGCCAGATCCGCGTGCATCAGCACCTGTCCCGAGTCGACCGCACGAAGCTCAAGTGCGACGATCTCATCAGGATCGAGAGCCGTCGCCGTCGTCAGGTGCGCGCTGGTGCCCGGACGAGCACGCCAACTCGATGCCTGAACTTCGGTGCTGTCCTTCCCGATGACGTACAGCGCATACGGCCGTTCGACGCTGTATCCGTCGTCGGATCCCCCGTAGTGGCAGTCCAGTTCGATACGCGTTCCCCATTCGGTCTGTTCGAGTTTCACAGTCGCCTCCAGCGGCACGTCTGCGGAGCTCTCCAACGCCACCACGGTGCCTTCGTTCAGCGACGTACCGATCGCCGTCACCAGAGCCACCGCGACGACAATCGCTGCCGCGGCCGCCAGAGCACGAGACCAGCGGCGCCGACGCCGCCGCATCCTCTCGTGCGTCCCGACGCGAGCCAACTCCGCTCGTGCCGCTGGATCGGGCCCCGCCGGGGTGTCGACCAGAAGCGATTCGGCGTGTTCCTTATCGATGCGTCCGAGGAACCCTGCGATGGGTGCGAGCTCCGCAACCGCACGACGACATTGCCCGCAGTCCTCGAGATGGGCTTCGAATGCGTGACGGTCCGCCGAGCTCAGCGCGCCGAGCACATACGCCGCGTCCCAGTCGGCGACATGTGCATGTTCCAGACTCATCGCATCACCCCTTTCTCCTGTAGCGCGAGCCGCAATGATCGGATGCCGTAGTGCAGTCGGGATTTCACGGTCCCCTCCGGGATACCGACCTCTGCGGCGATCTCCGCGACGGTGGAACCGCGGTAATACGCGCGAACGATGACTGCGCGATGTTCAGCAGACAACGTCGCCAGCGCCTCCTCGATGAGGATCGCCTCGAACAGGGCATCGGTGGCGTCGCCGGCGATGCTCTCAGGGGTCTCTGCCATCGGGATCTCGTGTCGTCGGCGGGCGCTGCGCACCTCGTCGATGACGAGATGCCGTGCCACTGTGAACATCCACGAGCGGGTCGTCGCGGGATCCTGCTCGAGGATTCGCGGGCTTCGCCAGGCTCGCAGCAACGTCTCCTGAACGATGTCGTCGGCGCCCGAGCGATCACTGGTGAGATGCACGACGTAGCGCCACACAGGGCCGGCGTGGGCGTCGTACAGCGCGGTCAACCGGTCCGAATCGTCGAGTGCCATCGATGCACCTCCCGCTGACGACACGATATGGAGCATCGGAACGTTCATCTGAACCGAATTCCGACGTCTGTCGTTTCCCCAGTATGAACCTGATATCGACCGCTGGCACCCTTGAGATCGGCGGGCTCCCCCTGCACCCACTCATCGTCCACCTGGTCGTGGTCTTGACACCCCTCACTGCGCTCGCGCTGGTGCTGGGCGCGCTCTGGCCGGCTGCGCGCCGACGACTCGGCATCGTCACGCCGCTCGCAGCACTCGTCGTGCTGATCCTCGTGCCGATCACCGTCGCCGCCGGTGAAAGCCTGAAGGAGGTGGTCGGTCCCCTGCCCGCCGTCGAGCGTCATGAATTGTGGGGGCGGATGCTGCTTCCCTGGGCGATCGCGCTCTTCGTCGTCGCCGCTGCCCAGTGGTCCTGGTACCGCTACGGGCGCCCGGGAATCGTCGAAAAGCGACCCGCTCTGGCCCGGGTCGTCGGGGTCATGTTCAGCGTCCTCGCGATCGGAGTGAGCATCGGGACGACCGTCATCATCGTGCTGATCGGTGATTCCGGAGCCCGCGCGGTGTGGGGTGGGTGAGCGGGGCAATGCTGACAGTGCCCCGCGAGATGGCACCGCGCTACGCGGCAGAGCGGTCCTGACTCAGCGTCGACGCATCCGAACGCCCAGGATGATCAGATCCACCACGGCATCCACGATCATCAAGATGCCGAGAACGCGGCCAAATCCACGGAATCGAGACACCGCAAGCCCCGCAGTGAGCTCCGAGACGCTGAGAGCAGCACCGAGCATTGGGCGACGACGAATGCCAGCCGCCAAGCGGGCGAACGGACGATCTCGACGAGTCAGTGGTGTCATGCCACTCATCCCGTCGATCATCGTCTCGCGCAGTGCCGCCGGCCATCCGATCGGCTCGAATCGCTGCACTTCGAGCGCCGTCTCTTCTTCCAATGCAGCGTCGATCAGATCATTCGGGATGCCAAACGCGGCCAAGAACGCCCGCTCGCGCTCACGCGGGCCGACAACGCCGCCGAACGCCTCGGCGACGAGCGCACGGTGCGCAGCCTCCACATCCAGCCGCGTCGCCGCGGCCACCTCGGCCAGTTCGTCGATGCTTCCGTCGCCTTCGCTGAGCAGCCGTCGGCAAATCTCCGCTGTCTCCGGAACCGTGATCGCGTCCAGATCCAGCACCGACTCCGTCTCACGTTCGGCATCGAGCCAGAACGGGACGACCCCACCGTTGGTCGTCACTTCAATCCAGTCGCCACCAGTTTCGGTGCGATTCAGCTCGATGACCGGAAGCTCAGCCTTCGACGAGATCCAACCGTTCGTCAACTCGGCCGAACGCAATCGCTGCAGCGACCACACACCCGATTCGATATGTTCCACGGTCGTGCGGTTCGCCTCCGCGACGAAGCGGGCAGCCGCCGGTCCACGATGAGAGAACATCGCCACCCGCACCAGTGTCGGCTCGAACAGCGTCGGATCGAGTTCGTCGTCTTCGTCCGCGATCTCATCACTATCTGCCGCATCGGCCGCATCGGCCGCATCGGCCGCATCGAGCCCAGCATCAAGCCCAGCGTCCGAGGCATCCTCGACGTCAAGCCACAGCGTCAGACCTGCATCCGCGAACGTCTCACGCAACTGCGCTGCCGTCATCGTTGACTCGATGGTGTCTTCGGGTGTGAGCGTGAGGATGTGCCCGTCGTCGGTCATCGGAAGCAGGATCACGGCCTCCTGCTGATCGCTCCACGGCGCGACAGCACCACGTAGTCCGGCCGGAATGCGCAGCCTAGACAGCAGGTCACGCGTCTGCGGACGAGGGTCTGCGCCCCCATTGCTGTCAACGGATGCGTAAGAGAGCTGGACGCCGAAACTGTTCTGAAGCATTCATCGACAGTACCTTCCGACGATGTCGGGAGACGCCGGACTAGTTCAGGTAAGCGATGAAAGCGGGGTCGTTCATCATCGGCACGGCGATGCAGATCGAAACAATGATCATCGTCGCCGCTGCGCCGACCAGCGGCACCCACCAGGTGAGCTTCCCGGTCCGCAACCGTCGGAGTGAGATCAAAGCGGTCGCCACCCATCCGACGACCAGGATCACGGCAGCGATCGTGCCCCACAGCTTGCCCTGCGCGAAGTTCGTGAACTCTCCGTCGATGCCGAGGATCTTCATGCTGTCGTTCATAACCCTCGGCAGATCGAGGTACGCCATCCCTGTCATGAAGACGCTGACCATGCCATAAGCGAGCAGCGCGATCGTGATGACACGATCCCACGAACGAGGCTTGGTCGCCGCCGGCGCCGCCTGAGCGGGCGACCCGGCAATGACCACAGGGGCGGGTTGTGCTGCTCCGACTGAAGGCGGCACCTCAGTTACAGCATCCAACGGCGGCAGCCCTGCGAGTCGTCGCTGCTCCTCCGGAGTCGCGTATTCGCCGTATTGGGGCCGCTGATCGGTCATCAGGCCATGCTAAACCTCACGCCTTTGAGTAGGCCCCAGGCTGGCTCCGTTGCCAGTCGTAGCCCGAAACAAGCGGCGGCCCCAGAGGAATGGGGATTCCTCGGGGGCCGCTGACACTGAACGCTGGGGACGCTCAGGTCAAGATGAATAAGCGCTGGGGGCGCTTTCTCCATCTGTAGCCCCGTGATACAGGGACTACAGGAACCAGACTAGACAACTGTCCAGGTTAACGCGAGGGGTTGTTCTTCAGATAGTGAACTGCTACGCGTTTCACCCGATATTGCCGCCCCGGCCGAATTTCTCCGCACCGAGCTGCAGCGAGAGTCGGCCAGCTGCAGACCTCAGGGATCGAGCGATCTCCTCGATGTTCGCGTCACGATTCTCTGTCGGCACGGAGACCGCGAGCGAGGCATTCATTCCGGGGGCGCTGACGGGCACCGCGATGCAGGTGTGTCCGATCGCGTACTCCTCGCGATCGATCATCCACTCACGTGGGCGTTCCAGCACTGTGAGCAGCGCCCGCCGATTGCTGATCGTGTGCGGAGTCAGCTCGCCGAGCGGATGCCGTGAGACATAGTCCAGACGCTGTTCCAACGGCAGTTCTGCGAGGATCTGCTTGCCGAGGGCCGTGGCGTGCGCGCTGTCGTGCAGTCCGACCCAGAGCTCGACCCGCGGACTGCGGCGTGCATCGACGATGTCAATCAGATGCACCTCCCCATCGGAGAAGCGCGAGAGATAGGCGGTGACTCCGGTCTGGTCGGTGACATCATTCAGAGCGTTTCTCACATGTGCGAGGAAAACACCCCGACTGTCCTGCCCTGAGGAGAATCCGGGAAACCGCGGCCCGAGGACGAGTCCGTCCGGCTCGTTCACGAGGTAACCCTCGTGAATCAAGGTACGCACCAGGTTGTAGGTGGTCCCGGTGGTGAGTGCCGCGGATTGGGCGAGCGACTTCGCCTGCACCGGTCGCGCCGAGTTGGCGACGATGTCCACGAGAGAAAGTGCGCGCTGCACCGACCCGATCAGGGTCTGCTCTCGTTCTGCTGGTGTCGGCATCGCTCACCTCCTGGCCAGGATATTACTCGACCACGTTCGTCAGCCGCCAAACTCCCGGCCGATCGGATCAGTGCGCGATGCGTCCTCCGAGCGCGCGCCCATCTTTCTCGCCGGAAGCATCCTGGCGCAGCTCCTTGGGGAGTGAGAACATCAGATCTTCCTCGGCAGTACGGACTTCTTCGACGTCGCCGTACCCTGCGCTACTCAGCGCTTCGAGGACTTCCTCCACGAGGATCTCCGGCACGGAGGCCCCGCTCGTCACTCCCACGGTGGCGACGCCGTCGAGCCACTCTTGCTTGACTTCTTCGGCGTAATCCACACGGTACGCCGCCTTTGCCCCGTATTCCAGAGCAACCTCCACCAGGCGCACACTGTTCGACGAGTTCGATGAGCCGACGACGATCACGAGATCCGCGTTGACTGCGACCTTCTTGATCGCCACCTGACGGTTCTGCGTGGCATAGCAAATGTCATCCGACGGCGGATTCTGCAACTCAGGGAAGCGCAGGCGCAGCCGGTTCACTGTTTCCATGGTCTCGTCGACCGAGAGCGTGGTCTGCGAGAGCCATACGACCTTGGATGGGTCCTTGACCTGCACAGTGTCAGCCTCATCGGGCGAGTTGACGATGGTGACCCGCTCCGGTGCGTGGCCGGCGGTACCCTCGACCTCTTCGTGTCCTTCGTGACCGATGAGCAGAATCTCGAAATCATCGCGGGCGAAGCGCACGGCTTCGCGGTGAACCTTGGTCACGAGCGGGCAGGTCGCATCGATCGCGTGCAGCCCTCGGTCGGATGCCGCATTCACGACCGCCGGCGAAACGCCGTGTGCGCTGAACACGATGTGGGCGCCCTCCGGCACTTCATCAACCTCTTCGACGAAGATCGCACCCATCGCCTCGAGCTCGGTGACAACATGGATGTTGTGCACGATCTGCTTGCGCACGTAAACCGGTGCTCCGTAGCGCTGCAGAGCCTTCTCTACGGCGACGACAGCACGATCGACACCGGCGCAATAGCCGCGAGGAGCAGCAAGCAGAACCCGCTTGTGTCCTTCGACCGGGATATCCTGAAGCCGCGTCGCCCGCGATCGAGGAATGCGGGGAACGGGAAGATGTACGGTGACCTGGCTCACCCTTTGATCCTACCTTCGGACGCCGATGACAGGCCTGTGTGAGCGCTCAGGTGCACAAGTATGGAGGGACCCCGATGACGGTCTTCGAAGCATCATCCGCGCAAGGCGAGATTCCGCCGGCGGATGCTGTCGCTCCGCGTGACTCGACCGCGGATGCTCCTACCTCCGTCGCGCGGCTGAATGGAACGATTCGGGACTTCATCGCGCGCTGGAACGTCGTCTGGGTCGAGGGCGAGATCACATCCTGGAATGTCCGCGGCGGCAACGTGTTCGGCCGACTCAAAGACACCCAGTCAGACGCCCAGATCTCCATCCGCATCTGGTCAAGCGTTCGTGGACGCATCCCCGCAGACCTCGGTATCGGCGATCACGTGGTCGCCGCGGTCAAGGCCGATTACTTCGTCAAAGCTGGCGACTTCAGCTTCACGGTCTCATCGATGAAGCACGTCGGCCTTGGTGACCAGCTCGAGAAACTCGAGAAACTGCGCGCGCAGCTGCGCCAGGAGGGGCTGTTCGACGCGTCACGTAAGAAGCCGCTGCCGTTCCTCCCCCACGTCATCGGCCTCATCACCGGCGAGCGCTCGGATGCTGAGAAGGATGTGCACCGCAACGCCGAGCTGCGCTGGCCGCAGGTGCGCTTTCGCACTCAGTACGCCGCCGTACAGGGTGAGCGCTGCGTTCCGGAGACACTCGCCGCGCTCGCGCAGCTGGATGCCGATCCTGAAGTTGATGTCATCATCATCGCCCGAGGAGGCGGTGACCCGCAGACACTGATGGGCTTCAGTGATGAGCGGCTCGTGCGCGCGGTGGCCGCGGCATCGACTCCCATCGTCTCGGCGATCGGGCATGAGAACGACCATCCACTGCTGGACGACGTGGCCGACCTGCGCGCTTCGACTCCGACCGATGCTGCGAAGCGCGTCGTTCCCGACGTCGGCGAACAGCGCGCGCTCATCGGGCAACTGCGTTCCCGTGCCACTTCACGTCTCACTCAGCGCATCTCGCATGACATCGCGCAGCTCGAACAGCTGCGCACACGACCGGTGCTGCGCTCGCCTGATCCGATCATCGCCGACCGCGCGCAGGAGCTCTGGCTGTTGCTCTCCCGCGGCCGCGACACGATCACGCGACAGCTCGATCTGAACGGGCGTAAGACCAGTGAGTTGCGTGCGTCGCTGCGCGCCCTCTCCCCTGCGTCCACCCTCGCCCGCGGTTACGCCATCGCTCACCTCGAGGGTGGCGTGATTGTGCGGGATGCCGCGGATGCTCCGGCCGGCAGCGCACTGACCATCACCGTTAACCGCGGATCCCTGGCTGCCCGTTCTGAGGGCGAGATACCGGAGGCAGGATGAAGATGCAGAGCGTCGTAGGATGGAAGGCGTGACTGCTTCGACCGACGCCCCCGTGGAAACACTGTCATTCGAGGCCGCTCGCGACGAACTCGTACGCGTCGTTGCCGAGCTTGAGCAGGGCGCACCGACTCTCGAACACTCGCTCGCTCTCTGGGAGCGCGGCGAGGCCCTCGCCGCTCGCTGCGAAGAGTGGCTGCTTGGCGCGAAGCGCCGTCTCGATGAGGCACGCACCACGGCATCCTCTGAGGATGACTCATGAACAAGCCCCCTCCCATCGTCGCCGAGATCGGACGCCCGGAGACTCCTGAGGAGACCGCAGCCCGCAAGGCGGAGTTCTCGAAGAACTACCGGGCAAGTCAGACATTCCGCAACCTCATCGCGGCGCTTATCGTTACCGTCGCGGTCGTTGCCGTCATCATTTTCGCCGTGCCGCGTGGCACACCGGAGTCCGCGCCGAAGATCGATGTGGCCAGCATTGCCGCCGATGTCGAATCCACGATGCAGAGCCCAGCTATCGTCCCCGAGCTGGGTGATTTCTGGCGCGTCAACGCGGCAGAGCTCCAGGGTGGAGCGACGGTCGTCTGGAACATGACGCTCGCACCGTCCGCTCAAGACGAGCGCGGTTTCATTCGCATCGCGCAGGCCTTCAACGCCGACGCTTCGTGGGCACCGCAGGTGCTGAATGGCACCGCAGCGACAGACACCACCGAGATCGGTGGGCTGGAATGGGACGTCTACAAGCTCAGCAGCGACGCTGCGGACAACGTCTCGTATGCGATCGGCACGCAGGCAGGTGACGACTACGTGCTGCTGTATGGCTCGCGTTCCGCTGATTCGACGGCCAAGCTCGCCAAGTCGCTCATCCCGCAGATCAAAGAGATTGCAGAGACCTCATGACCGCTCTCACCCCGACAGCAGCCTGGCAGCAGATGCTGGACGGCAATCGTCGCTTCGTCGCGGGTGAGCCGCGGCATCCGAATCAGGATGTCGAGCGCCGTCACGACCTCGCCCATGCGCAGGATCCGGTGGCCACGCTGTTCGGCTGTTCCGACTCGCGCCTGGCCGCCGAGATCATCTTCGACCTCGGCCTCGGAGACCTCTTCGTCGTGCGCAACGCCGGCCAGGTCATCGGTGAATCGATCGTCGGAAGCCTGGAATACGCCGTCGAGATCCTTAAAGTCCCGCTGATCGTCGTGCTCGCGCATGATGAATGTGGTGCAGTGCGTGCAGCGATCGACGGCACCGCGATCGACGCGGCCCCGCTGCCGCCGCACATCTGGAAGCTGATCGCCCCGATCATCCCCGCTGCCCGCAAGGTGCTTGCCACCAACGGCGGGACGTCCCCGGCCGACATCGACGCAGAGCAGGTCGGCCGTGAGCACCTGCGCAATACCGTCTCCAACTTGCTGCAGTCCTCCGAGCTGATCAGCGACGCTGTCGCCGAGGGCCGTTTGGGCATCGTGGGCGCCAACTACCGACTTGCAGAGGGCACTGCCGTGCCCGCCATCGCTGTGGGAATCGACACGGGGATCGAAGGCGTCCCCACAAGCCAGGAGGGATCGAAGTGACCGATACCGCATACCGCATCGAACACGACACCATGGGCGAGGTTCGCGTGCCCATCAACGCGCTTTACGGAGCGCAGACGCAGCGCGCCGTGGAGAACTTCCCGATTTCAGGCAAGGGGCTCGAGTCAACGCAGATCGCCGCCCTCGCACGCATCAAGAAGGCTGCGGCGCTCGCGAACAAAGCGCTCGGCACACTCGACGGTGCCATCGCAGACGCCATCGCACAGGCTGCCGATGAGGTGGCTTCGGGCGCGCACGACGGCGAGTTCCCCGTCGACACGTACCAGACCGGCTCTGGTACGTCTTCGAACATGAACATGAACGAGGTGCTCGCCACTCTGGCATCCGGCATCCTCGGCTCTGCCGTTCATCCGAACGATCACGTCAACGCATCGCAGTCGTCGAACGACGTGTTCCCGACCTCCGTGCACATCGCCGTGACGCAGGCACTGATCGACACCCTTATCCCCTCACTTGACCACCTCGCCGTGGCACTAGAGGCGAAGGCTGTGCTGTGGAAGGATGCCGTCAAGGCAGGCCGCACGCACCTCATGGATGCGACCCCCGTCACCCTCGGCCAGGAGTTCGGCGGGTACGCCCGCCAGATGCGCCTTGGTATCGAGCGCGTGCAGTCGGCGCTCCCCCGCGTGGCTGAGGTGCCACTCGGCGGCACGGCCGTCGGCACCGGCATCAACACCCCGCTCGGCTTCCCGCAGAAGGTCATCGCGCTGTTGGCGGAGGAGACCGAGCTGCCGATCACCGAGGCGAAGGATCACTTCGAGGCACAGGCCAACCGTGACGGCCTGGTCGAGGCGTCCGGCGCGCTTCGTACCATCGCCGTCTCGCTGACCAAGATCAACAACGACCTGCGCTGGATGGGGTCTGGCCCCAACACGGGTCTCGGCGAACTGCACATCCCCGACCTGCAGCCTGGGTCGTCGATCATGCCAGGCAAGGTCAACCCGGTCGTCCCGGAGGCCGTGCTCATGGTGTGCGCGCGGGTCATCGGCAACGATGCGACCGTGGCGTGGGCCGGAGCATCCGGTTCGTTCGAGCTCAACGTCGCGATCCCCGTCATGGGCACCGCGCTGCTCGAGTCGATCCGCCTGCTCGCAAACGCCTCGCGGGTGCTCGCCGACAAGACCATCGACGGCCTCGTCGCTAATACCGAGCGTGCCGCCGCGTTCGCGGGCATGAGCCCGTCGATCGTGACGCCGCTGAACAAGCTCATCGGCTACGAAGCCGCTGCCAAGATCGCCAAGTACGCCGTCGCTGAGGGAATCACGGTGCGCGACGCCGTCATCGCCCTCGGGTACGTCGAAAGTGGCGCGCTCACTCTTGAGCAGCTGGACGAGAAGCTCGACCTGCTGAGCATGACCCACCCGGGCTGAGTCCTGTTTCACCTGTCGGAGCCTGTTGCGCCCGTCGGAGGTTTCTTGTGAATTCCTCCGACAACTGCAACAGGCTCCGACATCTGTGACGCCGCGGCATCCGTCTCAGGAGGTCAGCGGCTCGGTCCGGAAGCGCACGAGCACGGTCTGAGTGTCGTCGTCGACAGTGAAGTTGGCGTCGCCCATCTCTTTACGGAACTCCGGGCTGTGCCAGAACTTTTCGTGTCCGGTGCGCCAGCCAGCGACTGTCGTGAAGCCTTCGCCCTCTGCCACCGCATGGTCGAGGTCGACATCTGCCAGGCGTACGACGCGAACCTCGGTGATCTCTTCGACGCACACCGGCTGGCCGTCGGAGTCGATCACGACCGCGCGGTCTCCGACGGCAGGCAGCGGTTCGGCCTCGATCTCGTACCCCGCGACGAGTGAGGTCGTTGACGTCTTCTCGCCGCTGAGGATCGCGCCGACGAGTTGGTCGCGAAGCGGCCCTGGGAACGCATACTCAGATACAGGCAGGTCGGTTGCGTCTGGCATCCGCTCAGCCTATCGACCGAGGATCCCGCGCACGGGTGTTGCGGGTGTCGCAGCCAAACTGGAACGTCGGGCGGCTCACTCTTCCTGCACAATCGGACCGCCCGCTGAACACCTGTGGAATCCGGTTTGAGGGCATGGCGATGCGGCACTGTGTGGAACATGCTCAGCCCCGCACAGACCATCCATCGCCTCGGCGGGAGGGTGTTACGTCTGTCGGTGTGATCCCCCCGAAATCTCCGACATTCGCAACACCCTCCGACGGGTGCAACACTCAGAAATTGACCTCAGCTGCGCTCCGCGCCCTCCAACAACTCAGTCACCAGGGCCGCGATCGCCGAGCGCTCCGAGCGCATCAGAGTCACGTGTCCGAACAGGTCGTGCCCCTTCAACGTCTCGATCACCGAAGCGATGCCGTCGTGGCGCCCCACCCGCAGGTTGTCGCGCTGACCTACATCGTGGGTGAGCACGACGCGGGAGTTCTGTCCCATGCGGCTGAGCACTGTCAGCAGCACATTGCGCTCCAACGACTGTGCCTCGTCAACGATCACGAACGCATCGTGCAGCGAACGACCGCGGATGTGCGTTAGCGGAAGCACCTCGAGAAGACCTCGTTCGAGGACCTCCTCGACTACGTTGCCGGAGACGACCGAGCCGAGCGTGTCGAAAACCGCCTGACCCCAGGGCCCCATCTTCTCGCCCTGGTCGCCGGGGAGGTACCCGAGTTCCTGCCCGCCGACGGCGAACAGCGGCCGGAAAACGATGATCTTCCGCTGCTGCTGGCGCTCCAGCACGGCTTCCAGCCCGGCGCACAGAGCGAGAGCCGACTTTCCGGTTCCTGCCCGTCCACCCAGCGACACGATTCCCACGTCCGCGTCCATGAGTAGGTCGATCGCGATGCGCTGCTCGGCCGAGCGGCCGTGCATCCCGAACACCTCGCGGTCCCCGCGCACCAGCCGGTACTCGCCATCACCGGTCACTCGGCCGAGCGCCGAACCGCGCTCCGAGTGGATGATGAGGCCGGTGTTGACGGGAAGCCCCCTGGCGTCCTCGCTGATGCCGACTTCGCTCTCGTAGAGGTCGCTGATGTCATCGCCGGACAGGTTGAGGTTGGAGATGCCGGTCCAGCCGGAGTCCACGGCCTGCTCTGCGAGGTACTCTTCCGCGGAGATACCAAGCGACGCGGCTTTCACTCTCATCGGGAGGTCCTTGGACACGATCGTGACATCTTGACCATCGTCAGCAAGATGCATGGCGACCGAGAGAATGCGACTGTCGTTGTCCCCGAGGCGGATGCCACTGGGCAGCGTCGATCCGTCAGTGTTGCCCAGCTCGACTCGAAGTGTTCCTCCCTCGCCGATCGGCACCGGAAAGTCGAGCCGGCCGTGTTCGATTCGCAACTCATCGAGGTGCCGAAGCGCCTGCCGGGCGAAATACCCGATCTCTGGATCGTGGCGCTTACCCTCCAGCTCCGTGATCACGACGACCGGAAGAACGATCGAGTGTTCGGCGAAACGGAAGAACGCCTGCGGATCACTCAGCAGCACCGAGGTATCGAGCACATATGTGCGGAGGTCTTGATCGGATTTCCCTGAGGATGCCCGACGCGAGACCTGACGGGTGGACTGCTGTGCTGTACGTGTGGTCACGACCCACTCCCGACCCGGGATGATTCCCGGCTATGCCACGAGTCGACCTTGGGGCCACGAGTCGCGTACCTGAGGGCCGACCCGACCGGACACCGTGCCCGATGCCTAGAACGTACGACCGCGCGGACGACTCGCCCACGACGACACGCCAAAAGAGCGTGTTACGTGTTGGTGAACGTGCGCTGAACGCGCCTACATACCGGGAACGATGGCTGTGCCGATTGCTTCATCCAGCATCCGCAACGTCTCATCACTGGTTCCCGCGTGCGGCGCGACCCGCACGGTTGATCCGCGCGTGGTGGCGACGACGCCGGCGTTGGTCAGTGCCGCCGCAAGCGCGGCAGGCGCGTCCGGCGCCAATGCGACGATGCCGGCACGGCGCTCCGGGTCTCGTGGTGTGAGCACCGGGATGCCGTGGCGGTCCGCGATCTCGAGAATGCTGTCGACATGGTCACGGATCGCAGCTTCGATCGTGGGCACCCCTGCGTCGCGCACATCACGCAGGCCGATGGCGAGACGCGCGACCGCGAGATGATCCGGGCCGTTGATCTGATAGGCGCGAGCGGATGCCGCTGGTGCCGGCAAATCGTCCAGTGGAAGCCCACCCTCGACCCCGCCGAAACCCGACAGGACCGGGGCGATGCGTTCTCTGGCCTTCGCCGAAAATGACGCGAACCCTGTCCCTCGTGCTGCCCGCAGCCATTTGTAGCCATGTCCGACGACGACATCCGCCACAGCGAAGTCGTCATCGACGATGCCGAATGACTGCACCGCATCCACGATCAGCAGTCGGTCGGGCCCGAGCACATCGCGAAGGGCCGCCAGGTCGACGCGGTAGCCGGTGCGGAAGTCAACGTGGCTGACGGCGAGCGCGGTCACGTCTCCGTCCAGTGCCTCAGCGACGGCCTCCGGCGTGACGAATGTGTGCTCCGGCGTGATCCACCGCGCTGCGAGTTGGCCATGGGATGCCTGCGAAGCGCGCTCCAGCGTGATGCTGACACTCGGAAATTCGGCCGAGGAGGCGATCACCGTGCCCTTCAGCCCGTATAGGGCATGCATTAGACCTTGCGTTGCCGACGGCTGCAGCGTGACCGTGTCGAGGTCGATGTCGAGGAGCTCTGCCACGATGTCCTGCGCCTGATCTACGCGCTCGGCAATCAGCGCCCGTGAAGACGGACGTCCGCTACCCAACAGGTCCGCGTCGGCAAAAACCTCGGTGCGGACGGTGGGCGATATCGGCCCGAAGGCTGCCCAGTCGAGATAGCCGGGGTCACCGTCAAAGGTGGCGAGGTATTCATCGAAATTACTCACCCTATGAGTGTCCCATGCAACCGCATCGAACACCGTCCGATGTTCAGCGAGAGCCCCCGGAGACCTCAGCGACCGAAGCGGCGATCCCGGTCGGCGTAGTCGCGGATCGCCCGTAAAAAGTCGACCTCACGTAGGTCTGGCCCCAGCGCCTCCACGAAGTAGAACTCGCTGTGTGCACTCTGCCAAAGCAGGAAGTCACTGAGTCGCTGCTCCCCGCTGGTGCGGATCACCAGATCGGGGTCGGGCTGACCGCCGGTGTAGAGGTGCTCGCCGATCATCTCCGGGGTGAGCTGGGCTGCGAGATCCTCCATCGTGCCGCCGGATGCGTCGTGCTCGGCGATGATCGAGCGCACCGCATCCACGATCTCATGGCGCCCGCCGTAGCCGACCGCGAGATTCACGTGCAGTCCGGTGTGATCCTTGGTGCGCACTTCAGCGTCGTGCAGCACCCGGGCGAGCTCATCAGGGATGATGTCGGTGCGACCAACGTGCTTGACGCGCCAGCCGCCCTCCTGCGACAGTGCCTCCGCAAGTTCGGCGATGATCTCGATCAGGTCGTCGATCTCTTTCGAGTCGCGCTTGATCAGGTTGTCGCTGGAGAGCAGATACAACGACACCACGCGTACCCCGATCTCGTCACACCAGCCGAGGAACTCGCGCATCTTGGCAGCGCCCGCACGGTGGCCGTCGGCCGGAGAATCAAAGCCCAGTTGGCGCGCCCAGCGCCGGTTGCCGTCGATCATCATCGCGACATGGTGCGGAACGGATGCCGGATCGAGCTGTCGCCGGAGCCGACTACTGTACAGCCGGTACAGCGGCCCTCGGCCCTCGCTCGTGCGTGCAATCACGTGCCTACGCTACCGCGCCTTCATCTTTCTCCCGTGCTCACTCTCCGGTATGTACATGTGACGGCATGGGTCGGGATCTAGAGTGAGGACGTGAGCACACCCGACGAGAACTCCATCCCGGTGCCCGAGCTTCCGCTGCTGGAAGCGGCACAGGCGGATGCTGACGTCGAGGTCAAGCCGACCTGGCGAGGCTGGCTGCACGCTGGCACCTTCCCCATCGCAATCGTCG
This sequence comes from Microbacterium sp. Y355, assembly GCF_059445345.1. Lineage (NCBI taxonomy): Bacteria > Bacillati > Actinomycetota > Actinomycetes > Micrococcales > Microbacteriaceae > Microbacterium > Microbacterium sp. Y355. Next base: position 1,290,729 of record NZ_JCAIUD010000001.1, read on the forward strand.
CCGGGATCGTGCTCATCTTGCTCGCCGAAGGTGCGCCAGCGAAGTGGGCCGCTGCTGTATTCATGGCGAGCTCACTGCTGCTGTTCGGAATCTCTGCGCTGTATCACCGCATCGACTGGAGCCCGAAGACGAAACTGATCTTCAAGCGCATCGACCACGCGAACATCTTCCTGCTGATCGCCGGCACTTACACCCCTCTCGCCGTCAATGCGTTGATTCCGGAGAAGGGTGCGCTGCTGCTCATCCTGGTCTGGAGCGGCACGCTCCTCGGCATCCTGTTCCACGTCTTCTGGATCAACGCGCCACGCTGGCTGTACGTCGCCCTCTACCTCCTGCTCGGCTGGGCCGCTGTGATGTACATGGTTGACCTTCTGCAGGCAAACGTGGCGATGATGGTGCTCGTGTGCGTGGGCGGTCTGCTCTACACCGGCGGCGCGATCGTCTACGCGATGAAGAAGCCGAACCCGTGGCCAGGTCACTTCGGCTTTCACGAGATCTTTCATCTCTGCACCGTGCTCGCGTTCCTGTGCCATTGGACCGCGTGTCTGCTGATCTCCATTGCGCCGTACTCGCCTTCGCTCGGCCTTCCTGGTTGATAAAGCTCGGCCTCCCTGGCTGATAAATTTTCTCTGCACCCGCAGTCACAACGGTGCGCCCAGAACGACGAAGGAGAACCCCATGGCTGACGTCGAAAGCTTCGCGCTCGATCACACCGCTGTCCACGCGCCCTATGTCCGCCGCATCGCAGTTGAGAACGGCCCCAAGGGTGACGCGATCTCGAACTTCGACCTGCGCTTCGTGCAGCCCAACGAGGGCGAGATCCCGACCGCAGGGCTCCACACGATCGAACACGTGCTCGCCAGCTTGTTGCGTGATCACCTTGAGGGTGTAATCGACATCTCCCCGTTCGGCTGCCGCACCGGCTTTCACCTCATCACCTGGGGCGAGCCGAGCGTCGCCGAGGTCGTGGCCGCCGTGCGCGTCGGCCTCACCGCCATCGCCGAAGACATCACCTGGGAAGATGTACCAGGCGTCGACGCGATCAGCTGCGGCAACTACCGCGACCACAGCCTGCACAGTGCCCGCGAGTGGTCCAAGCGCATCCTCGAGCAGGGCATCAGCCTCGATGCATTCTCCCGCGTGGGAGTGTGATGTTCGACGAACTCCGCGGGCGCATCGTCTTCGTCACCGGCGGCAACAGCGGCATCGGTGCGGGCATCGTCGATGCTTTCCTCTCCGAGGGTGCGACCGTCATCAGCGCCGACCTGAGCCTGCCTGAGGGTTTGCAGCGGTCGGGCGAGCATCGCTGGTCCGTGCGGCTCGACGTCAGCGATGAGACCGCCGTGGAAGCCGTTCTGGATGCCGTCTCGAAGATCGTCGGCACAATTGATGTGGCGGTGACCGCGGCGGGCACCTCGACGATGGGTTACGCCACGGAGACCACAGGGGCTGACTGGGATCGCAACCTCGATGTCAATGCGAAGGGTTCGTTCCTGGTCGCGAGGGGCGTGGCCAGCCGGCTCGTCGCCGAAGACCGCGCCGGACGCATCATCTTCATCTCATCGCAGGCAGGAAAGAACGGCTACCGCGGAATGACCGCCTATGTCGCATCCAAGCATGCCGTGATGGGCGTGACGAAGACGATGGCCACCGAACTCGCATCCCGTGGCATCACGGTGAACGCGATCTGCCCCGGCATTATCGAGACTCCGATGAAGCATCGCGAACGCATCGAAGGCGGTGCGCTTCGCGACATGACGGCCGAGGAGATCGCCGCCGAAGATCGTTCTCAGGTGCCCTTAGGACGCACCGGTACGACAGCGGATGTCGCGGGTGTCGCGCTCTTCCTCGCCAGTGATCTGGCCAGCTACATGACCGGCCAGGGACTCAATGTCACCGGCGGCATGACCATGCACTGAACCTGACTCAGGCGGTCGGCTTTCCTTCATCGGATGCCGCATCATCATTGGCACTAGCGTCGGATGCCGCATCATTCGGCCCCTGTGCAGCGGCGTTGGCTGCCTCTTCAGCATCCAGCTCTTCGCGGACTTCCTCGCGGTAGCGCACCCGGCGGATGCGGCGATTCATGTCCCAGATGAGCAGTACGAGCGCGATCACCACGATAACGATCACCAGGAACCCGGCAGGGCCAGGCGTGACGGAGTTCGGGTCGACGGTCATCGTCGGCGTCGGAATCGGGGTCTCTGTTCCGAAGAGCACCATGAAGTGTCCGCCTCTCGTTCGCAGGTCGCGTACCCTGGAACTACTAGCCTAACGACCGAAAGACCCACCACGTGACGACCGCACTCGAGCTCGACGAGCGATACGGCCGAACGCGCAAACGGCGGTTGCCATGGGTCATCGGCGCAGCGCTCGCAGTGGCCGTGATCCTCGTCGCCGGGTGGGCGACAGTCAGCCAGTCCATGAACTCCGTTGGCGCCAACGATCTTGGCTATGAAGTGGTCGACGCACACAGCGTGACGGTTCACTTCCAGATCACGGCGACGCAAGGCAAAGACGTCGTCTGCGCGGTCCAGGCACTGGATGAGGAGTTCGGCGTCGTGGGCTGGAAGATCATGGAGATTCCGGCCGGTGACAGTCACCTGCAGCGGCTCAGCACCACCGTCCCGACGGTGGCCGAGGCGACCACAGGTTTGGTGAACAACTGCTGGATCGCATAGAATCCCCTGAGAAGACCGACGCCCTGGCCCATTGCCGGGGCGTCTTGGCATATCCCCCACCGCCCTGAAGGGCGTTCGCACAAAAGGAGCACGCTGTGTCCACAGACGCTCAGGTACCGTTCCTCACGCAGGAAGCCTACGATCGACTCGTCGCCGAGCTCGAGCAACGCTCCACGCTCGGTCGCGACGAGATCGCGAAACGCATTGAAGCGGCTCGCGAAGAAGGCGATCTCAAGGAGAACGGCGGCTACCACGCTGCAAAGGACGAGCAGGGCAAGCAGGAAGCCCGCATCCGCACTCTGGAGCAGCTCCTCAAGACCGCCAAGGTCGGCGTCGCGCCCGCGAGCCGCGGCATCGTCGAGCCGGGAACCGTCGTCACGGCAATCGTCGCAGGAGGAGAAGAGACCTTCCTGCTCGGCAGCCGCGAGATCGCAGGCGGCACTGACCTGGATGTCTACAGCGAAGCCAGCCCCCTGGGCCAGGCCATTCTCGGTCTGAAGGTCGGCGCAAAGACCAGCTACGAGGCTCCCAACGGAAAGCCGATCGCGGTTGAGGTCACGAAGGTCGACACCTTCTCCGGCTGAGCCCGACGCCGGGATCGAACGCGACACATCAGCCCGGACAGGGGCCACGCGCCCAGAGGCTCCGGGCAGCGCGTAGCGATGTCTGGAGTGGGCGTGGGGATCAGTCCGGGATGACCTCAGGGTCGTAACCGGCGTGGCGGAGCGTGTCGAGCGTCAGCTCGGTGTGCTCCGCCCCTCTTGTCTCAATGCTCAGCTGCAGGCTCACCTGGCTGATCTGCAGACCCTGTCCGTGCCTCGTGTGCATGACCTCCATCACGTTGGCACCTGCCTGCGAGACGAGCTCAGAGACACGCGCCAGCTGACCGGGGCGGTCGGGCAGCGGGATCCGGATGGTCAGGTAACGTCCGGATGCTGCCAGCCCGTGTGACACGACGCGCTGCAGCAGCAGCGGGTCGATGTTGCCTCCGGAGAGCACTGCCAGTGTCTTTCCGGTGCCGGAGACCTTCCCGGCAAGGATTGCGGCGACGCCGACGGCTCCTGCAGGCTCGGCGACGACCTTGGCCTGCTCGAGCAGGATGAGGATCGCCCGTGCGATGTCATCGTCGGTCACAGTGACGACCTCGTCGACGAGTTCCTTGATGATTTCGAAGGGCACGTCTCCTGGGCGCGCGACCAGGATGCCGTCTGCGATGGTCGGCTGTGTCACGATCTCGACCGGATGCCCCTCGGCGAGCGACAACGGCATCGCGGCCGCGTTCTCTGCCTGCACACCGATGATCCGCACCGTGCGGCCGATCTTCGCTGCCGCAGCCTTCGCCGCGGCAGCGACCCCGGCAATGAGGCCGCCCCCGCCGATGCCGACGAGGATCGTGTCGACATCAGGAGCATCCTCGATCAACTCGAGGCCGAGCGTACCCTGCCCGATCACGATGTCGCGATGGTCGAAGGGATGGATCATCACCGCGCCAGTGCGTTCGGCGAACTCCGCGGCAAGCCGCAGAGATGTCGCGACGGTTTCGCCCTCCAGCACTACCTCTGCACCGTAACCACGAGTCGCGAGCAGTTTCGGCACCGGTACGCCTAGCGGCATGAAGATCGTCGCCGCAATCCCGAGCGCCTGCGCCGCGAGCGCGACGCCCTGGGCATGGTTACCGGCGGATGCCGCGACCACACCCCGCGAGCGTTCTTCCTCGGTGAGCTGCGACAGTCGGTACGCAGCCCCTCGAATCTTGAACGAGCCGGTGCGCTGAAGATTCTCCATCTTCAGCACAACGGTTTCGCCGAGAATGTCGGACAGCGCTCTGGACGGCAGCGTCGGCGTGTGGGAAATCACTCCCGTCAGCCCCCGTGCGGCTTCTTCGAACTCGGCCAGGCTGGGGACTGCACTCATTTATTCCTCCGTCGCCGCTCCCGCGGCACTGTACTCCAGATCAGATCACCGGCAGGTTGCCTGCCGGTCTTCCACGAACCGCTACTCAGGGTCACAGCGACCACATTCACGAACGCGGCCAGCGGCACCGCAAACAGTGCGCCGGGGATGCCGGCGATCATCGATCCACCGGCCACCACGAGCACCACGGCAAGGGGATGGACCTTGACGGCAGTGCCCATCAGGATCGGCTGCAGCACGTGTCCTTCGAACTGCTGCACGCCGATGACGACGACGAGCATCCAGAAGGCGTTCCACGGGTCGTTGTAGACGAGTGCCAGGAACACCGCCACCGCACCGGTGGCCACCGCACCGACGATGGGAATGAATGCACCGAGGAAGACCAGCACAGCCACCGGAATCGCCAGCGGAACGCTCAGCAGGAACGCGCCTAGGCCGATTCCGATGGAGTCGATCGTCGCGACCAGCAGCTGTGTCTTCGCGTAGTTGACGACTGTCCCCCAGCCATTGCGTGCCGCGGCATCGACCGCCGGCCGCGCGTCTCGGGGGAACAGCTTCGTCGTCCACCGCCAGATGCCACCGCCGTCTGCGAGCAGGCAGACCAGAACGAAGGCGGTCAGCAGTGTGCCGACGACCACGTGCCCGGCTGTGGAGCCGATGGCGAGTGCGCCGGACCACAGCAGCTCAGCCTGCTCCTGAATGAGTGCGAAACCCTGGTCTATGTATCCCTGAATCTGATCTTCCGACAGGTTCAACGGACCGTTCATCAGGTACTGCCGAAACTCGTCGACGGCCCGCAGGGTGCTCTCCTGCACCGAGGGCCACTCGCGAGCGACCTGCCATCCGACCAGCCAGAGCAGTCCGGCAACGATTGCGAATGTTCCGAGAAGGGAGATGACGATCGCGAGCCAGCGAGGGAAGCGACTGCGCAGCATCAGGTCGAAGGCCGGCCAAAGCAGCGCCGTGATGAGGATGCCGATCAGCATCGGGATCACGAGGAGCTTCAGCTGAATGACCAACCAGATAATGACGCCGGATGCCGCGGCGATGAGCAGAAGACGCCAGGCGTAGCCGGCGGTGATCCGCAAGGCGAGAGGCACGGCGTTGTCTGCTTCTGTTGAGACCGTACGATCGGTCGGCATACGACCCCACAGAAGATCGCGCTTGCGAGGGCGCTGCTCATCTGTCATGTCGTCAGTCTAGTTGCGGTGCTGTGCTCGCTGCCACGGCTGGCGGCCGCGGTGTCCGAGCCGGGCGATACGCTGACCACGTGTCCGATACTCTCAGCGCCGCGCAGGCTCGTCGTGTCGCTCTGGCAGCCCAGGGCTTCACCCGGCGCCGCCCAACGACCGAAGTCACAGCGAGTCATGTGCACCGCACGATGCAGCGGCTCGGCGTGCTGCAGATCGACTCAGTGAACGTCTTCGCGCGCAGCCACTACCTCCCGTTGTTCTCGCGCCTTGGTTCCTACGACCCGGCGCTTCTTGACCGTGTCTTTCTCTCCCGCACCACCCATTACGTGGAGTACCTCGCCCATGAGGCGACGTTTGTGCCTGTCGAAGACTGGTCGCTCTGGCGCTTCAGGATGGAGGCGTTCCGCAAGCGCTGGGAAGCCGACCCTGAGTCGTGGATGAGCCAGAACCTCCGCACCATCGCCTGGGTGAAGGATGAGCTGCGCGACCGTGGGCCGCTGCGTCCGGCGCAGCTGCGAGCCGATGCACCTCGCGAGCGCGGCACCTGGTGGGACTGGGATGATGTGAAGCTCGCCCTCGAGCACCTCTGGCGCACGGGAGACGTCGCCATCAGCGGTCGCCGCGGGTTCGAGCGGCACTACGCCCTTGAAGAGCAGGTCATTCCCGCTGAGGTCCGCGAGCGCGTGGTTCCTCGTGACGACGCGATCCGCGAACTCGTCCGCCGTGCCGCACGATCCAACGGCGTCGCCAGCGAAGCCGATCTCGCCGACTATTACCGCATTCGCGATCGAAAAGCCGTGCGGCAGGCGGTCGACGAACTCGTCGATACCGGCGACCTTCAGCCTGTGCGGGTGCGGGGCTGGGAGCGAGGCGGACGTCCGGTGCCAGCGTGGTTGCATCAGGACGCTGTGCTTCCCCGTCGAGTGGATGCCGCGGCGATTCTGACTCCGTTCGACCCTGTGGTCTGGTTCCGGGAGCGGGCGCTGCGCGCCTTCGATCTTGACTACCGCATCGAGATCTACGTGCCGGCGCACAAGAGGCGCTACGGCTATTACTCATTGCCTGTGCTCGTCGGTGATCGCATCGTTGCACGCGTCGATCTCAAGGCCGATCGTGCATCGTCCACGCTGCAGGTGCAGTCCGCCTGGTGGGAGCCACAGGCAAGACCCAGTGACGCCGAGCCGATCGCGCGCGAGCTCACGCTGGCAGCGACATGGCAGGGATTGGAGAACGTGTCGGTATCGGGGTGGGGCGACGCTGCGGATGCCGTGGCCGGGGCGCTGCACGTCGAACGCGGCGGCGTGCGGCGCCACGTGCACGCGCGGGAGTCAGCGTGAGGCGGCGCACTATCTGGATCGTCGCAGGTGCGGCGGCAGTTGTCGTGGCCGTGACAGCACTGGTCTGGTTTCTCGCACCTCGCGGAAACAGCGCTGAAGACCAAGCCATCGCATACTTCCGCGCGCTCGCAGACGGCGACCTGGAGGCAGTGCAGGCCACCGGCGTCGAGGTGTCAGAAGAAGCGGCATCCGCCTTTCTCGCTGCGAGCGCGCGGATCAGTGAGGTAGCCCTCGAATCTTCGACTGAGCAGGAGTCATCGACACTCGTCACGGTCTCGCATGTGCTTGGCGACGAGCGGTTCGAGAGCCAGGTCGCGATGATCAACGAGGCCGGCAGGTGGACGCCGGATGCCATGTCCGCGCTGGGTGCCGTGCAATTCAACGTGCCGGTAGGCATCGACGACGCCGCAGCATCATCGGGTGCCACAGCGCCATCGGAGGCCACACTGACATCGGGGGCCGCAGTTTCGCTATTGCCGGCGGAGTATGAGTTCGCCGCGATTCCGACCAGGTTCTTGGACGCAGGCGCCACCGTGCAGGTACTGCCCGGGAGCACACAGAAGATCGAACTGGAGGTGGCTCTTCGTCCGGAAGCCACCGAGATCGCGCAGGCTCAGCTCGACGAGCATCTGACGGCCTGCACTGAGCCCGCAGCGGAGGTTCCGACATCCTGCGGCTTCGTCGTCCCGTGGGCTGCCGACTTCAGTTCGGTGAGCGAGATCAGCTACCGCATTGAAAAGGCGCCAGCCATCTCTCTCACGTTGACGTCGTTCTACGCAGGCGGCGGTGAGCTCGTCGCCACCGTCACCGGTACCGCGCTCGATGGTTCAGCGAAGTCGCTGACCTACCAAACCTTGAACTGGTCGCTGCGCGGTGACGTGACGTTCACCGCTGATGACATCGTGCTGTCGGTGTGGTGAAGGGGCGAAACTAGAACTGCACGCGCGGCGGCTCGGCGATCGCAGCACTGTCTGCAACCTCGAAGAACTCCCGCTCGTTGAAGCCGAGGCCGCGTGCGAACAGGTTGTTCGGGAAGACCTTGATCTTCGTGTTCAGCTCGCGCACGCCACCGTTGTAGAAGCGGCGGGCGGCCTGGATCTTGTCTTCGGTGTCGACAAGAGCATGCTGCACCTGAAGGAAGTTCTGGCTTGCCTGCAGCTGAGGGTATGCCTCGGCAACCGCGAACAGGCTCTTGAGCGCCTGCTGCAGGTGGCCTTCGGCAATGCCTGCCTCACCAGGGCTGCCTGCGGACAACGTCTCGGCACGGGCGCGCGTGACATTCTCGAACACGGCCTTCTCGTGTGAGGCGTATCCCTTGACCGTCTCGATGAGGTTCGGGATGAGATCGGCGCGTCGTTTGAGCTGCACCGTGATACCGCTCCATGCCTCGTCGACACGGACATTCAGTTGTACGAGGGAGTTGTACGTCGCCCAGAAGTAGACGCCGATGAGCACCAGTACTGCAACGACAATCAGAACCGGAATGAGCCATTCCATGGCGAGTAACCCCCTTGAGCCGAATTTCTTTTCATACTATCCACGCAGTCTGCGTGTGGACTGGGTGACGCGTCACGCGCCCAGAATTCGGTCGAGATATCGGTTCGCAAACCGGCGTTCGGGATCCATCCGATCGCGCAACTGCACGAAGTCGTCGAAGCGGGGATAGCGTTCACGCAACTGTTCAGCGTTCAGTGTGTGCAGCTTTCCCCAGTGTGGACGCCCGCCGTACTCGAGACAGATCAGCTCGACGGCTTCGAAATACTCCGTCGGGTCAGCCCGCCAGTATCTGTGCACTGCGATGTAGCCGCTGGCTCGATCGTGTGCGGTGGAAAGCCATCGATCATCCGCTGCGGCGAAACGCACTTCGACCGGGAACTCGATCTTCCATCCGCGCTGGGCGATCAACTCCTGCACTGCACGAAAAGCCGGAACGACGTTCTCCGCAGGCAGTGCGTACTCCATCTCTCGGAACCGTACCGTGCGGCTCTGCGTCAGGACGGTGTGGGAGCGGTCGGTGTACTCCCGGTTTCCGGTGAGCTTCACTGCCAGTCGGCTGAACGGCGGAGTGACCGCCGGAACCATCTGTCCCGCCGCGCACACCATCCGGTACACGCCGTTGGACAGCAGAGTCTCATCGATCCATCTGCCGACGCGCGGCAGCGGGTGCCGCGGAGTCGATTCCGGCAGACGCGTCTGACGCTTCGTCAGCGCGACATCGGTGTGGGGAAACCAGTAGAACTCGAAATGATCCGCCGACGCGACACGCTCATCCAACGTCGCCAGCACATCGTCGAGCGGTGCCGGCTCATCGATCGCATGCATCACGAAGGCCGGCCCACACTGCAGCGTCACGTCAACGAGGATGCCGAGCGCGCCGAGCCCCAGTGCCACCGCCGGAAGGAGTCCGGCGTTCTCATCCTCGCTGACGCGCAGGAAGTCACCGTCTGCAGTGATCAGGGTCGCAGCGACCACCTGGGTCGCGAGTCCCCCGAACTCGGCACCCGTGCCGTGCGTTCCAGTAGAGATCGCGCCTGAGATCGACTGGCGATCGACGTCTCCGAGGTTCTGCATGGCCAGCCCGTACGGCGCGAGCAGGCGTGGGATCCGGTGCAGCCGGGTGCCAGCGAGCAGGGTAACTCGCGAGCGATGCGTGTCGACCGAGACCAACCCCTGCAAGTCATCGAGTTCCAGCAGCACGCCGGGTGCCACGGCGATGCCGGTGAAGCTGTGCCCTGCGCCGACTGCCTTGATCGGCAGATTGTGCGCGATCGCCGCCTGCACGGCGCGCTGCACACCTTCCGGTGAGCGAGGGCGTTCGATGCGACCTGGTCGGACGCGGGCCGAGCGGGCCCAGTTCTGCCAGGTCCCGCCTGGTCGGGTCACAGAAAGGCCTTCCCTTCACCACGATAGGTGGGCAGTTCGTCGATCACGTCGGTGCCGGATACGAGATGGTACGCATTGATGCGCTCGGCTGGTTCGCCGCTCTTGGCGTGCCGGAACCAGACTCGATCGCCGATCTTCAGATCACGTGCTGCGCTGCCCTGCAACGGTGTCTGCACCTCACCCGCAGCCTCCCTGGGCAGCGTGCGCAGCCCTTCTGGCCAGACCGCCATCGGCTGTCGTGAGGCGACGGCGGGGCCGGAGGCAATCCATCCTCCGCCAAGCACCGTGGCGATGTTCTCCGAGGGTCGGCGCACAACGTCGAAGGCGAACGCGGTCGCCGGTGCCGGATGGAACGACCGGTAGCCGTCGAACAGATGCCCTCCGAGCAGACCGCTGCCTGCGGAGGCCTCGGTGACCGACTCATCGCTGCCGGTAAACTCCAGCGAGCCGGTACCCCCGCCGTTGAGGAACTCCAGCGGTGCGATCTCAGTGAGTGCATCCGCAATCTCGGCGCGGCGCCTGCGCAGCTCGTTGCGAGAGCGTGCCTGCACCACCCGGATGAGCGGTGCATCCGGACCGTTATCCCCCTGACCTGCGATCTGCGCCTCGTACATCTGCAGGCCGACCAGCTGAAAGCCGGGACGCCGCGTAATCAGCCGGGCGAAGCGGGCGACGTCAGCGGCGGTGAAAAGCGGCGATCGACGCACACCGATGTGCCCGAGCGCCGCCGATCGCCATGAAGCATCAGCATCGATGACAACGCGAATGGTTTCGCGCTGCCCCGCGGCAGCGATGTTGTCGATCAGGTCGAGATGGGCGACATCGTCGACCATCAGCGCGATACGGGATGCCGCGACCTCGTCATGCACAAGGCGCTCGAGCCCCGCACGATCGACCGTCGGATACCCGAGCACGATGTCATCGTGGGTCTCGGAGAGCCAGAGCGCCTCGGCGAGAGAGAAGGAGAGAATGCCTCGGTATCCCGGGATCCTCAGAACCGCGTCGAGCACACCGCGAACACGCACCGACTTCGATGCGACACGAATCGGGATGCCTCCCGAGCGCACCAGCAGATCCATCGCGTTGTGACGCAGCGCATCGACATCGATGACGGCAACGGGCGCAGCGAGGTGAGCGGTGGCATCCGTCAGTCTCGGCCACCAGCGGCCAGGATGCTCCCAGGAACGGGTGTCTGCGGACGTCGATGTCGCGGTGAGGTCGAGCACTCCCCCACCCTACGACGTCACGGGATCTCATGCGCAGATAGGCTGGTCAATGCACGCCCCCATATCCCAATGGCAGAGGAAGGCGACTTAAAATCGCTACAGTCTGGGTTCGAGTCCCAGTGGGGGCACCGGTAGCTCTTTTCAAACGAGAACACAGAATCCGCCCTTCCCACGTGCAGGGAAGGGCGGATTCTGTGTTTTCGAAGCTACGGTGTTTCGAAGTTACTTCGCGGCGGGAGCCTTCTTCGCCGGCGCAGCCTTCTCAGCTGTCGAGGCGGCGGCGTTGTCAGCGACGACCTTCTTGGCCGGGGCCTTCTTCACAGCAGGCTTCTTGGCGACAGGCGCCTCGGCTACGACAGGCTTGACCTCTGCAGCCTTGACCTCTGCAGCCTTGACCTCTGCAGCCTTGACCTCTGCAGCCTTGACCTCTGCAGCCTTGACCTCTGCGGGCTTGACCTCTGCAGGCTTCGCAACAGCTGCGGGCGCAGCATCCGCTGCAGGACGAGGACGCGAGGCAAACTCTTCGAAGAAGGCACGCGGCTCCTGAACCTTCTCAAGGTTCACGATGTCGCGATCGAGCCACAGGTTGTTCCACCAGCCCCAGAGCACGCGGAACTTGCGCTCCCACGTAGGCATTGCCAGGCCGTGGTAGCCACGGTGTGCGACCCAGGCAAGGAAACCCTTGAGCGCGAACTTCCCGGACTGGAAGACGCCGGTGCCGAGGCCGAGGCCTGCGACAGCGCCGAGGTTCTTGTGTACGTAGTTCACCGGCTCTTCGCCGCGAAGAACAGCGATGAGATTCTTCGCGAGGCGCTTGGCCTGGCGCACGGCGTGCTGTGCATTCGGGACGCAGAAGCCACCGACGCCGCCGCCGGTCAGATCGGGAACAGCCGAGACGTCACCAGCGGTCCACGCGCCTTCGACGACGTTGCCGTCAGCGTCGATGACGCGCAGCGTGGCCTCGGCACGGATGCGACCGCGCTCTTCGGTGGGCAGATCGCCAGCGCGCACCACCTGCGGGTTGGCCATGACACCGGCCGTCCACACGATGATGTCGCTCGGGATGACCTCGCCGGTGGAGAGCTGAACGTCGCCGCCGACGGCGCCGGTCACCTGGGTGTCCAGATGCACGTTGGCTCCGCGCTTGGCCAGGTCCTTGAGCACCCATTCGCTGGTCTGCTGCGAAACCTCGGGCATGATGCGACCCATGGCCTCGACGAGGTGGAAGTGCGTCTCCTCGAAGGAGAGCTGCGGGTAGCGCTTGAGAAGAGCAGATGAGAAGGAACGCAGCTCGGCGAATGTCTCGATACCGGCAAATCCACCACCGACGACGACGACGGTCAGCAGGCGCTCACGCTCGGGACCGGCCGGAAGGGCAGCGGCCTTGTCGAAGTTCGACAGCACCTTGTCTCGAACCCAGACGGCCTCTTCGATCGACTTCATGCCGATCGCGTTGTCGGCGATACCAGGGATCGGGAAGGTGCGAGAGACGGACCCTGCGGTGACCACGATCTGGTCGTACTCGAACTCGTACGCCTCGCCCACGGCGGGCGTGATGGTGGCGACCTTGTTCGCGTGATCGATCTTGGTGACCTTCGCAGCGATCACATTCGTGCGCTTGAGGTGGCGGCGCGTGGCAACCACCGCGTGCCGCGGTTCGATCGATCCCGCTGCGACCTCTGGAAGGAAGGGCAGGTAAGTCATGTACGGAAGCGGATCGACCATGGTCACTTCGGCTTCACGCTTGCGGAGCTGCTTCTCGAGCTTCCACGCTGTATAGAAACCCGCGTAGCCGCCACCGACGATCAGAATCTTGGGCACAGTGCTGTTCTCAGGCACAGAGGGATAACTCCTAGTCAGGCTGCTGGCGTGCGCTTATCGCGCGCCGATCGGATGAGCCGGGCAGCTGCGGTGACGCCTAGCCCTAGTAGAATACCAGGCACAGTGAGTGCAATCAGCGGCAGGGTACCGTATCGCAGTGATTCAGCACTCGGGAGTAGTGGAGAACCCGGCTCTGTGGGCGGCTCAGCCGCTGGCAACGCCTCGATCTGGACCGGTGTAATCTCCGGATCTGGCAGTGGTTCTGCATCCGCGCGGCGGAACAGCCGGATCCACTCCGCCAGGTCCCCCATCGGGTTGGCGTCCACGAGCGGCACGGATGCTGAGACCGCGGCAGATGCGTCCAGCAGCCCGTAGCCATAGTTCGGGTCCGGAACTTCCGTGATCTCTTCCACCTGGATCGCCGTCTTGATGATGCGGTTGATCACGTTGGCGGCATCCAATTCGGGGTGCGCAGCCCGGACCAGCGCGACCGCACCAGCCACGATCGGTGCGGCGCCACTCGTGCCGTCCCACCACGGCTTCAGAGTGCCGTCTGCGGAGATGCCGAGCAGTCCCTCGCTCGGCGCGGAGATGCCGATCGTGATGCCCTGAGTGGATGCCTCACGACTTGCGGTGCCGGTCTGATCGACACCGCCGACGGTGAGCACACCCGGAATGGTGGCGGGGGCGCCGACGACCGAGGTGCCGCTACCGCGGTTGCCTGCCGCGACCACGACGACGACGTCGTGGTCGTAGGCATACATGAACGCCTCGTCCCAACTCTTGTCCCAGTCCAACGTGTTCGTCGTGAAAGACATGTTGATGACGTCGGCGCCGTGGTCGACCGCCCAGCGGATGCCGTTCGCAACCTGTTCGACGAACGGCACGGCAGCTGCGTCGCCGAATCCCACCGAGACCGAGAGCAGATTCGCCTCGGGTGCGACGCCGATCATTCCGGTGCCGTCGCCTTTGCCTCGGCCAGCCGCGAGCGACGCGACCCAGGATCCGTGGTCGGGGTCTACGGCGCCGACGGGCGAGCGTCCATCTGGCGTACCGCTTCCGGACACGTCCGTACCGCCGACGACAGCTTCACCGAACGTGAGCGGCACCTTGCCGACGCCGGTGTCGATGATCGCGATCGTCACACCCTTGCCGCGCGTCGTATGCCAGGCCTCACGGATGCCGGCCCCGTCGAGCCAGTACTCCTTGGCGCGCACCGGGTCGGACGGATCGTCAGCGACAGGAGGTGGCGTTGCTGTTGGTGTCGGTGTCGGAGTCGCGGTCGTCGTCGGCGTCGGGCCTGGAGTCGGGGCGGCCGTGGCTCCGGTGAGCATGACGGATGCCGCCACCGCCGCAATCGCGACGGTGCCACGCAGCATCCGCATCAGCGTCATGTGATCGCAGCCCCTGGCTCATCACACTGGCAGCGCTCGGGAGACCACGAGGAACGCTCGAGCGCGGCATCACCGATCGGGTTCACTCCACGACCCGCGGCGAGCGCGTGTCCGGCCAGTGCATGCAGGCACTTCACGCGAGTGGGCATGCCACCGGCGGAGATGCCATCGATCTCGGGCACCTCACCGAACTGCGCACGATCTGCCTGATACGCCTCGTGCGCGGCGTGGTACGCGGCCGCGACAGACTCATCCTCGGCGAGGAGACTTGCGAGTTCAGGCATCACCAGTGTGGCCTCAAGCGTCGACATCGCGGCGGTCGCTGCCGGATGAGTCAGGTAATAGAACGTCGGAAACGGCGAGCCGTCTGGCAGACGCGGGCTGGTGGCGACGACGGTGGGGTTGCCGCAGACGCAGCGCGCAGCGATGCCGATGACGCCACGTGCCTGCCTGCCGAGCTGCGCTGATACGACGTCGATCTCGGCAGATGTGGGAGGGGCAAAAGGTGGTGTCGTCACGGTCCAAGCCTACGGGAGGTGATCCTGTGGAAACCCTACGGAGCCTCGCTGGCGGTCTGGGCAAGACCGGCCCCTGCGATCGTGCGCAGAAGCTGCGGCATCCAGTCGGCGGGCGTCTGCGTGAGCTCTTCGCTCACCGCTGCCTGTTCCTGCGGCAGGGCCGCCGGGTCGAGGTCATTGTCGACGAGGTAGACCACTTCCCCAGGCTTGACGTAATAGAGGCGCTCGCGCGCCTGAGTGGTGATGTATGCCGGATCTTCCCAGCGGTCGCGCTCCTGCTCGAGCGCATCGATCTCGTCGGCGCTCACCTGGACGGATGCTTCGAGGGCAGCGATCTTCTGTCGCTGATCGATGTAGGTGCCGAGTGTCGGTACGAGCACCCATGCGCCCAGCACAACGAGCGAGAGCATGATGACCATGAATCCCGACAAGCGGATGCCAGAAGCCCAATCCCGCACGTCGACCTGAGGTCGAGATGCCTGTGAACGAGGGCCCTGTGAACGAGGGACCTGTGATCGAGAAGAGGAAGCCGGACGTCTCGTCATGGCTCCCCCTTCTCGTCTCAGTTCTTCAGTCGCTCTGTGCTGTCAGTGTTCAGCCCTTGAAACGGGGGAACGCCGAACGGCCGGCGAACACCGCGGCCTCAGCGAGGTCTTCCTCGATGCGCAGAAGCTGATTGTACTTCGCGACGCGCTCGCTGCGCGCGGGCGCACCGGTCTTGATCTGACCGGCGTTGGTCGCGACGGCGAGGTCAGCAATGGTGGTGTCTTCGGTCTCGCCGGAGCGGTGCGAGAGCATCGCCGTGTAGCCGGAGCGCTGAGCGAGGCTGACCGCGTCGAACGTCTCGGTGAGCGTGCCGATCTGGTTGACCTTGACCAGCAGCGAGTTGGCAACGCCACGCTTGATGCCGTCGGCCAGACGTGCCGGGTTGGTGACGAACAGGTCGTCGCCAACGAGCTGCACCTTCGAGCCGAGGGCATCGGTGAGGAGTTTCCAGTTGTCCCAGTCGTCCTCCGCGAGTGCGTCTTCAATCGTGACGATCGGGAAGTCGTTGACCAGGCCGACGTAGTACTCGATCAGCTCGGGGCCGGTCCAGTCCTTGTTGTCGAGGCGGTAGACGCCGTCCTTGTAGAACTCGGTTGCTGCGACGTCAAGACCGAGGGCGATGTCCTTGCCCGGGGTGAAGCCGGCCTTTTCGATCGCCTTGATCAGGAAGTCCAGACCCTCGCGGTTGCTGGGCAGGTCGGGGGCGAAGCCGCCCTCGTCGCCGAGGCCAGTGGCGTAGCCAGCAGCCTTCAGCTCGCCGCGCAGCACGTGGTAGGTCTCCACGCCCCAGCGCAGCGACTCGGAGTAGCTCTCCGCGCCGATCGGTGCGAGGAAGAACTCCTGCATGTCGATGCCATTGTCAGCGTGCTCGCCACCGTTGATGACGTTGAACAGCGGCACAGGAAGAACGTGCGCGTTCGGGCCACCGAGGTAGCGGTACAGCGGAAGGTCGGCGCTGTCAGCGGCGGCCTTGGCAACAGCGAGGCTGACACCGAGGATGGAGTTTGCGCCGGTGCGCTGCTTGTTCTCGGTGCCGTCGACCTCGTTGAGGATTCCGTCGATGATGCGCTGTTCGCTTGCCTCAACGCCCTCGATGGCGGGCCCCAGCTCGTCAATGACGGCCTCGACGGCCTTCAGGACGCCCTTGCCGCCGTAACGGCTCTTGTCGCCGTCGCGGAGTTCGTACGCTTCGAATGCGCCGGTGGATGCGCCAGATGGGACGGCCGCGCGCTGGACGATGCCATCGTCAAGGAGCACCTCCACCTCGACGGTTGGGTTGCCGCGTGAATCCAGAATCTCGCGTGCGCCTACAGCCTCAATGAGTGCCACGTATGTGCTCCTTGCTCAGAGAAAAGGTGGTTGTGGAGCGTCGTCGATCCTTGTTCAGTCTAGTCCGAGGCATCCGTCCGTCACATGACGATTGCGAGTGCCACGCCATCCCAGCCCTTGATTCCGACCGTCTGAAGCGCTGTGGCGTCGAAGCGCGGATCCTCGCCCAGCATCTGCAGCGCCTCGCGCGTTCCGATGACGCGCGGATCGGCGCTGTCTGCACGCACGATCTCACCCTCGCGGCCGATGTTGTCGAGCACGACCACTGTGCCGGTGCGACCGAGACGCGCTGCCCAGTCGAGGTAGATGGTGTTTGATTCTTTGTCTGCGTCGATGAACACAAGATCGAACGGCTCGGATCCTTCGAGCGTGGGCAGCACGTCTGCCGCACGCCCGATTCGGATCGCGACGCGATCGCCGACGCCGGCCGCATCGATGCTGGCACGGGCGATCGCTGCGTTGCCAGACTCCGCCTCGATGCTCGTGACAGTTCCACCTTCACCGACGGCGCGTGCGAGCCAGATCGTGGAGTATCCGCCGAGTGTGCCGATTTCGAGCACACGGCGCGCACCGCTGATCCGGGCGATGAGGTTCAGCAGCTTGCCGCTGACCGGTGCGACTTCGATGTCGGGAAGACCGGCGGCGCGCTGCGCGGCGAGCGCCGCTTCCAGCGCTGGGTCGTGCCCGACCAGCACGTCAGAGAGGAACTCATCAGTCAGGCGCCAGTTCTCCGCGGTTGGTTCAGTCATGTGTCCCACCCAACCCCGGCATCCTGTCGCCGTCAAGGGCTCACACGGCTGATGTGAAATCTCGCTCAGGGCCCGATCGCACAGTGTCTGGTGACGTAGCCGTACAACGCCGCGCGTTGGGAATCGTCGGCGACGATCACGAACACACCGGTCCGCGGGGTGCCGGTGAGAATCGTGACTATCGCCGGGAAGCGCGTGCCGACCTTGTCTTCGGCGACCGCATGCGGGTCGCAGCGAGCGGGGACCACCCGAAGTTCGACCGTCTCCGACGTTCCCGGAGCGATCGTGACCTGCGGATTCCAGGCCGCCTCGCCTCCATCCGGCGCAAGCAGCACCGTGCCCTCGACGGACTCGATCACCACGGCATCCTCAGAATTCGCAGTGACGCGCACTTCGAGCACGGCACCCTCGTCATTTGCCTCGACCATCACTCCCTCAAGCGCAATAGTGGCCGTCTCGCTGAGTTGCTCCGAAAAACACGCGGCCTCGACATATGCGGAGACGAAGCCGAACGGATCGGTGACGTCGTAGACGGCGACCGCGTCACCATCGGATGTCGAGAACCTCAGCCGCGCCGTGCCACGCATCGACTCGACGTCTGCGTCGCAGTCGGGCGGAGGCACCTCGACGCGAAGAGCCCGTGCGGCTCCTGGCGGAATGTCGGTCGCCCGGTTCCATTCGGGGCTCGCTGCAAGCCGCGGGTCGATATAGGACGCTGACAGCACATGAATGGTCGCGCCGCCATCGTTCTGCACCCGCATCGCCACAAGCCCGCTGGCGATATCGGTCCGGCCCTGGACAAGTGAAACGCTCACTTCATCCGGCGCGTCGACCTCGGCAGGCAATGCGCACGCGCTGAGAAGCAACAACGGCGTCATAGCGCAGGCGACGAACCACCTGCATGATGCGGGGCGTGCCATGGCGACCTCCCTGAACCCGGTGTGACCAAAACTAGTCATCCAGAGGGCTCTGCGGAATGCCCCTCAGTCGCGTGGCGCCGAGAGCATGCGACCGACGGCACCGTCCAGTTCCGGCTGACGACGGAACTGCCCCGCGAGAACCAGCACGACCACGACGATCGCGCAGGTGATCCATCCGGCGACGCCAAGCGGACCCGCCAGTGCCATATCGAAGGTCGTACCGGCGGCGAAGAACAGCCCGATCATCGCCGCAGCAGCATTCATTGCCCCGTGCGCGAAGACCGCCGGCCACAGTGATGCCGAGCGCAGGCGCAGCCAGCCGAGCAGTACACCCCAGGCGACGCATCCAGCCATCATCAGCAGCACACCGGTGATGTCAAAACGGCCGAAGTTGTAGCCGAGCAGGATGACCGGCGAGTGCCACAGTCCCCACACCGCGCCGCTGATGAGCAGCGAGGGCCAGGTGCCGAGTGGGCGCAGCGCCGGAACGAGGAATCCACGCCAGCCGAGTTCTTCACCGAAAGCGAAGAAGGCATTGATCGTCGCGGCGGCGAACGGAATCGCGACGAGCTGGGAAAGGATGATGACGATCGCCGGCGGCGCCTCGACGCCGGCAGGAAGGCTCGCTGCTAGTTGCTCAGCAAAGCCGGAGAAGTGAATGAGGTCCAGCGTGACCCAGCCGCACAGAGCCGCGACGGCGATGCTCGCGACGATCACCACGACGGGTCCGAATAGTCCGAGCACCATCATCCAGACCACTCGCTTCGCGGGGCGTAGCGGCCAGATGCCCAGAAAGCGCAGCCGCTCCCCCTTCGGGATCGGGCGCAGCACGAGCATGACGATCAGCACCGCGATCGCCGGGGTGAACATCATCACCTGGATGAGGCCACCGGCCAGTGGGCTCGCGAGCCCACCATCGAGCCACAGCGGCAAGGCGACGAGCCAGGCGAGCCCCAGTGCAAGGACAACGAAGGCGATTGTGGCGATCGGGCGGATGCGAGTCATGAGCTTCCCTTGTTCATCGAAGATGTCGGTTCGGCGCGGAGAGTTTCGAGTACGGCAGCGGCCCGTGATGCCCCGTCGAGGGTGACGACGAACACGCGTCCGCTGGTTTGTGTGATCTGCAGGGCTTCGCCAACGCGCAGCACGATGCCGCGACGCCCGTCTAACCCCAGCCGCCATCCCCAGCCGCCGAACTCGCGGAACGGATCGACCTCGACTGTCTCGACCCTCTCGATGTCAGAGAGTGGGATCTGAGTGCGCGGCCAGCCCAGCAGTGAGCGTGCAGACAGACCGTGGCCGTTCACGCGCACGCGGAAGGTCAGGGTGCTGCTGACGAGTAGCGCGATCACGACCGTGGCGACACCATAGATCCACCAACCAGCGTCACCCTCGGCGATCAACATCGCGGCCCTGATGGCCAGGAACGCGACGGCGGCGAGGAGCACCACGACGCCGATCCGGCTCATGTTCGCTGTGCCGACCCAGGCGATCTTCTCCCCGCCAGCGAGAGGAATCCGCTCCGCAGCGGTTCCGTTCTGCGCGGCTGGGTGGGGCGCCTTCGGCTGAAAGAACCAACCCAGCGCTGTGAAGCCGACGAGCACGACGAATCCGAGCACGATCCACAAGCCGATGCCGGGAGCGTCTGCAGCATCCGACAGTCCGCGCTGCACTCCGACGCTCACCACCGAAAGCAGCGAGATCATGCCTGCGGTGCCGAGGTTCACCCCACCGAGAAATCTCGCCGTGGGCGACCAAGGTTGCGTGCGCGGAGGTCCGCTCGACGGAAGGCGATGGGAGAACAGTGCCATTGCCGCGAAAAGTACGATCATGCCGCCGCCGATACCGATGGGCATCACGAGGTAGGTCCACCCTGGGCCGAACCCATCGACACCATCGGTGCCCCAATGCGTAGCCGCCGGCTCGGGGATCTGCGGAAGCCATGTGGCGATCACTACCGTGGCCAGGAGGATGAGCGCCAGCGGCACGATCACTCCGACCCAAAGGAAGGCGGCGCGGGCTTTGCGGACGTCGTCAATCATGCGGGAGTCTCCTTGATGAGAGCGGCAAGAGTGGTCGGTGAAACCCCGAGGGCTGCGGCGCGGGATACGAGGGCCGTGATGTCGTGCGACAGTTCGGCGAGCGGACCGGCGGATGCCGAGATGACAGCGCCCCTCCCCCGACGAAGATCCACGAGCCCCTCATCGCGTAACTGCTGGTACGCGCGCAACACGGTGTGCAGGTTGATCTCGAGCGCCTCAGCAACCTCACGGGCTGCAGGTAGTCGATCTCCTGGGGCGAGGCGCCCGGCGACGATATCCGTGCGCACGGATGCGGCGACCTGGTCAAAAAGTGGTCGGGAGCTCTCAACGTCGATCTTGATCAGCATCGTTCTCCCTTCCATCCGAACTTATACTAATTCTAGTTCAACTAGAACAACTGTCACAACCCTCCATCTACTTTGTCGCGCCGTGCGCTCTCCGCCACACTGGCGAGATGAAGATCACTCCCCGACGCCTTGCGACCGGAATGAGCCTGTGGGCTCCGAACTTCTTCAGCGGCATCCGCATCCGCCGCTTCAGTCACGACTGGACACACGCCACCGTCGAACTGCACGTGAACCTCATCACCCGCAACTTCGTGAAGACCGCGTTCGGCGGGTCGATGTCGGCAATGACCGACCCGTACTTCTTCATGCTCGTGATGCACCAGCTCGGCCGTAATTACGTCGTGTGGGATACCCGCGGCGAAATCGAGTTCATCAAGCCGGGACGCGGAGTGTTGACCGCGCATTTTCACGTTTCGCAAGAGAAAGCTGCCGAGCTCCGCGAGCGCGCCAAGGGCGGCGCGAAGGTTCTGGAGTGGTTCGAGACCGTGATCACCGACCGCGACGGCGATGTCGTGGCCAAGGTACGCCGTGAGGTATACATCCGCGAGAAGAAGCGCGTCACCGCGGCTCGCCAGAGTTGAGCACCAGCCGTTCACCGCTGCATGTCACGATGACCGGATGGAACTCGCTCGTCGCCTGACACTCACCGATGCCGTCGCCATTGGCCTCGGCTCGATGATCGGTGCGGGTGTCTTCTCAGTGTGGGGCCCGGCGATCGAGGTCGCCGGTTCCGGACTGCTCGCAGCACTCGCGATCGCCGCGGTCGTCGCATACTGCAACGCCGCCTCCTCGGCCCAGCTGGCCGCGGTGCATCCGGTCGCGGGAGGCACCTACGCGTACGCCCGCGCGGAGATCGGCCCCTGGTGGGGCTTTATTGCTGGCTGGTGTTTCATCATCGGCAAGGTCGCAAGCTGCGCCGCAATGGCGATGACGTTCGCCGCCTACGCCGCCCCCGAAGGATGGCAGATCCCGGTCGCGATCATCGCCGTCGCGGCGCTCGCCACCGTGAATTGCTTCGGCGTCACACGCACGGCTCTTCTCACCCGCATCCTGGTCGTCGCCTCGCTATTGGGTCTGACCATCGTCGCGGCAGCGGGATTCACGGCCGTGCCCTCCGCCGTACCTGCGCCTCTGCCAGATGTCACCCTCTACGGCGTGCTGCAGGGCGCGGGCCTGTTGTTCTTCGCGTTCGCCGGCTACGCCCGCATAGCGACAATGGGCGAAGAAGTGACCAATCCCGCCCGGAACATTCCGCGAGCTATCGCGATTGCCCTCTCCGGAGCTCTGATCGTCTATGTCCTGATCGCGATCGTCGTGGTCCTCACGCTCGGTGCGGATGCGACGACGAGCGCCGCACCGCTAGCGGCTGTCGTGGATTCCGCCGGCTGGTCTGCCATGGCGCCTGTCGTGCGCGTGGCAGCGGCTGCGGCATCCCTCGGCGCACTACTGGCTTTGCTCACCGGAATTGGGCGGACGACGCTGGCGATGGCCAGAGAGTCTGATCTGCCCCGCTTCCTCGCCATCGTCCACCCCCGCTGGCAGGTGCCGTATCGCGCAGAGATCGTCATCGCCCTGATCGTCATCGGGATCGTGCTCGTCGCGGACCTTCGGGGTGCGATCGGATTCTCTTCGTTCGGTGTGCTGCTGTACTACCTGATTGCCAATGCCTCGGCGTTCCGGCAGCAGCGCGCGGCGCGCCGCTATCCGCGATTCATTCCGGTCATCGGCGCGCTTGGCTGCCTCGTGCTGGTGAACACTCTGCCTGTTGTGGCGTCGCTCGTCGGCACGGCAGTGGTGATCATCGGGGTGCTGTACCGGATGCTTCGTATCAGGGCACTGCGGAGCCGAGCCAGCTCGGGTCACCGACAAGCGCCGTGAACTCTTCGAGCAGACGCGCGGTGTGAAACCCATCGGCGGCGGCGTGATTCATTTGAATCGCCAGTGGCAGGAACGTGCGGCCGTCGTGCTCGAAATAGCGGCCGAGCGTGAATATCGGCAGGAGGTGGTTCGACCCGCCGTCGATCTGCAACGAGAAGCCGGTGAACTGCGTCCACGGGAGGCTCGACACGTCGAAAGTGTTCGCCGGCGCATCTCCCTGCGGAAAGAAACTCGTCGCGCTTCTGTGCGTCTCCAGCAGCGGCGCGGCCACGTCGTGGAACCGCCCGAAGTCGGTGTCGAACGCCGACCACACACACGCGAACGTCTCCCGCTCCGCATTGAACACGGTGAACGCCGGATGCAGCACCTCCCAAATCGCGGGCTTCCCATCATCGGTGAGCGTCATCCGGAACTCGGCGTGCCTGTTGACAATCGCAGCGAGCGCCCAGACCTGCGCAATGTAAGTCTTCCGCTCACTGTCGCGCAGCGCGGCCACCATTTCTGTCACGTCGACTTCGACCGTCACCGCGTAGGTGCACGGCACTCGATCGCGATAGTGCTCGAAGTGCTCGCGTCGCGGCCACGTCGCGAGGTCAATCGGGTGCGCGATGTTCACTGGGCCATCCCCTGTCCGTCCGCCTGCGGCCCGGCGGATCTCCAGATTAAACCAGGACGCACGGTGATGATTTCGGTGTGCTTTCACGCCAATGAGGCCGCCCGGTTCGAACCTCCTCAGGATTCGCCGCCATGCTCGTGCTCCTCCGCACTGCGGTACGCATGCGGCGCGATTCCCAGCACCGTTCGAAAGTCGTTCGTCAGGTGAGCGTGGTCGGCGTAACCGAGCTCAGCCGCGATCCTCGACAGGTCGGTTTCCGGCTGCTCCCGCACGCGCTCGGCCGCCTCTTGCAGCCGCCGTCGCCTGATCATCGCTGCCGGCGGCAGGCCGACATGCCGATGGGCGAGGCGTTGCAGGGTGCGCACAGATATCGATAGCCGCACCGCGGCTTCCTCGGCCCGGGTGATCGTGGACTCGGCCATCAGCAGGATGGACATCTCATTGGCCTGGCGAGCGACCGTACCAATTTCTCCGACGCGCTCGACGAGCCAGGCCGCGTATGCCGCCGCCGCGTGAGCTCGGCTCGCGCTCCCGCCCTCGTCCATTGCCTGCGATACAGCACCGTGCAGATCAGGTGCATCGAAGCCTGTCGAGTTGTCACGGAGTGCGGATGGGTCATCGATGAGTGCAGCGACGGATGCCGGCTTCAGCAGTGCTCCGACGGCCCACCCGCGACCGGTCAGATCGCGATGCGATGCGCGGGTCGATGCTCCAGTGAGCTCGACACCGTCAGGATCCACGACGAGGTTGAGTGCGGGATAGGCAACGACGTGCTGGCGCGATGTGCGCCCCGGTTCGATGTTCCACTCCGGAATCCAGAACCATTCGACAAGCTCAGCAGCCTCCGCCGGCGGCAGCAACCGGTGAAACTCCGGCATCCGCGCCGGATACAGAATTCCCCGCCAAGCATCGATCACTCTCTGACGATAGTCATTGCACCCGACATCGTGTCGCGATTCTCCAAGCGCAGCACAGGCCATGCTCCGTAGCGTGAAGTCATGAACACGACATCAGGCCTCACCGGCACTCACACCACGCACGGACGCCCGAACAACGCGACTTCTCTGACTCCCTTTCTCGCGATCCAAGGAGCCGCCGAAGCGGTCGAGTTCTATCGCAATGTCTTCGGCGCAACGGTCATCGACATCACAGAGATGGGCGGAGTCGTCGTCCACGCGGATATCGACTTCGGGCTCGGGCTGCTCCAGATCGGCGAGCCCAACGCGGACTACAAGCTCGTGCCGCCTCCTGCCGGTGACGACGACTGCTATTCGCTCGGCCTCTACGTCACCGATGTCGACGCCGTCCTCGAGCGCGCTGTGGCCGCTGGCGCTCAGGTGCGTGAACCGGTATCTGACTTCGTCTCCGGCGATCGCTTCGCGAGCATCCGCGATCCGTTCGGCGTGCGCTGGTCACTGATGAGTCGCGTCGAGGACTTGTCTCCGGCCGAGAGCGCAAGACGCGTCGAGGAATGGGCAGCGTCGTTCAGCTCGGGAGAAGCACCTTCTGAAGATGCCGCGGCTGAGACTCCAGCGCCATGACCACCGCCGGCAGCAGTGCCTCGGCCGTACGGCGATAGCCGGCGGCACTGGGGTGGAAGCGGTCAAGGCTGAACATCTCCTCGGACTGCTCGCGAAAGGCGGGTCCCACCGCCTCACGCAGGTCGACCGGCACCGCACCCGTACGCCACGCGACTTTCGTCTGTTCGAGAGCGAGGCGTCGCGACATCCGTGACAGCAGCGCGCGCAACGGCTGCGGCACGGGCTGCAGGGTGCCGAGGTCAGGGCAGGTGCCGATCACGACCGAGGTACCCGATGCCTGAAGTCGCAGGATCGCCTGCTCCAGGCACTCGCCGGCAGCGCCGGGCGGAATCAGGTGCGTGACGTCGTTGCCGCCGACGACGATCACCGCCACGTCAGCGCGGTAGTCGTCAGGGAGGGAGTCAAGCTGGCTGGCGAGCGCCGATGATTCCGAGCCGACCACAGCGGCGGTGCGCAGCCGCACTGGGCGCTGCATCCGCTTGGCTGTGGCCTTTGCGATCCGGCCACCGAGGGTCTCTTTTCGGTGCTTGGCGCCGAGCCCTGCCGCCAGCGAGTCACCAAGCAGCAATAGCTCCACCGGCCGCCCGCTCAGCGCGCGCGTCCATAACCGATCCGCATCCAGGGAGTCCTCGCCGAGCGGCTTGCCGATGCGCCGACGCGCAATCGCGGCTTGGCGGGTGAGCAGTGCGCCGCCCCCGAGCGCGACGGCAGCGAAGGCTGCTCCCGCGACGAGGGCAGCGCGGACCCGAGTCATGACCCCATTGGATCGCGCGCCCGTGAACACAGCGTGAACGTCGGCACACCTGTCGGTGGATTTCCACGGATGCCGGTCAGAACACCCGGATTTCGACAGACAGGTGCGATTGTCGGCCGACAGGTGTACTCGGTCGACAGAATTGCTCAGCTCAGCGGCTTGATCTCCAGCGTGCCCGGCTCGGCGCCTGCGGAAACTGCAACGAACGCCGTGTAGCCGTCTGCCGCAGAGCGTTCGAGCAAAGCCTTGAAGTTCTTCACCCGGCGCTCCAGGCGCACGCGGACACCCTGCCCGATGAACTCGGCCTTGTGCGCGATGAGTTCGGAGACCGGAACGTCAGCATCGTGCACGAGCACAACCGCACGCGCAGCGTCGCCGGCCTCTTCGGCGACGAGATCGACGAGTCGCTCGAACCCGAGGGAGAAGCCGACCGCAGAGACCTGCTGTCCAAGGAATCGACCGATCATGCCGTCATAGCGCCCGCCGCCGCCAAGCGAGTAGTCGACGGACGGGTGCGCAAGCTCGAAGATCGTACCCGTGTAGTAGCCCATGCCTCGGACAAGGAAAGGATCGAACGTCAACGGGATGTCGCCTTCGATCGCCCGACCTGCCGCAGCAGCCTCACCAATACCGACCAGGTGCGCGACGATCTCGTCCGGCGCGTGCTCCGGTAGCGCCTTGCGGATCTGCCGTTCACCGTACGGGTTGTACTCCATGGTCTGCGGGCGATTCAAGAACGCTTCGAAGGCGTCAACAGCGGCGGCATCCGATCCCCGTTCCCGCAACTCTTTCGCAACGCCAGCCGGGCCGATCTTGTCGAGCTTGTCGATCGTGATCAGCACACCCGGGCGCTCTGGCGCGGTGAAGCCGAAGGTGTCAAGCATCCAATCGAGCACGCGGCGATCATTGATCCGCACCGTCGCGCCCTCCAGGCCCAGCGCGTCGACGGCGTCGAGCGAGGCAACCATCAACTCAGCCTCAGCTCGTGAGGAGTCATCGCCAATGATGTCGATGTCGCACTGCATGAACTGGCGATAGCGACCCTTCTGGGGGCGCTCTGCACGCCAGACCGGGCCGATCTGAATCGCCCGGAAGACCCCGGGCAGCTGGGCGCGGTTGCTCGCATAGAAGCGAGCGAGCGGAACCGTCAGGTCATACCGGAGTCCGAGATCAGCGAGCGCCGCAGGATCATCGGCTGCAGCGCTGATCGCCTCGGCATCCAGCCCTCGGCGGAGGACGTTGTATGCCAGCTTCTCGTTGTCGCCACCAATGCCCGCGTGTAGACGCGAGTATTCCTCCAGCGCCGGCGTCTCGATCTCATCAAAGCCATGAGCGCGGTAGCGCGTACGGATGACGGAGAGCACACGCTCACGGCGGGCCTTGTCGGCGGGGAGGATGTCGCGCATGCCGCGCGGCGGGTTCACAGTAGCCACGTGTCTATCTTTCCAGGTCTTCAGCCGACCTCGACCGCGCGGACCTCTGTCTCCAGCAACCGCAGTCGCTCGCGAAGAGCACGCTCGGCATCCCAGCCGTTGGCTCGGGCGTGCGTGACCAGTGCGAGCAGCGCATCGCCGAGTTCGGCTTCGGATGCGGGCACGGCCCCTTCGACAGGCTCCGTCGTCGGAAGCACAGGGGCGGCACGGCCCACGAGCTTCTGGGCGAGCGCGAGTGCCGGCATTCCACGCGGCACGCCGTCCAACACACTCTGCCGCGAGCGCTTCTCGGCGGCCTTGGCCGCATTCCAGTGCACCAAAACCTCTTCCGGCGTGTTCGCGACCGCGTCGGCGAACACGTGAGGGTGCCTGCGCACCATCTTCTCGGTGAGAGTATCTGCGACGTCGTCGATGTCGAACGGATCGTCCGGATCTTGAGCGGCGATCGCCGCATGGAACAGCACCTGCCAGAGCAGATCACCGAGTTCTTCACGCAGGTCTGCGCGAGTGCCGTTCTCCACAGCATCGATGACCTCGTGCGATTCTTCGATCAGGTACGGCACAAGGTCACGGTGTGTGATCTGCTGCGACCACACGCACCGCTCCCGTACTGCCCGCATGGTTTCGGCCGCTTCACGCAGCGCGTCAGGATTCTCGGCCATCGTTCCCCCTCAGAACTCTCAGGAACTCGCGGCCGTCACTCGGCGATGCCACGCGGCGCGCGAGGACACGATGACCGCCGACAGCAGCAGCGCGATCAGCGAGCCGACGAGCACACCGAGAATCGCCTGGTCCTTGGTACTCGCATCGTTCGCAAACGCGAGGTTAGCCAGCAGCAGCGAGACGGTGAATCCGATACCGCCCAGAGTTCCTGCCGCGACCAGATCCAAGACCTGCAGCTCAGATTTGCGGCCCCGGGAGCCGATCCGGATCGCGATCCAGCCGAACAGGGTGATACCGATGATCTTGCCGACCGGAAGTGCCACTGCGATCCCGAAGAACGCCGGTGAAAGCTCCGACGGCGCGAGGGCTGGAATCACGACGAACGCCGCAGCGAAAGCGAAAATCGGCAGGATCGCACCATTCACCCAGGGGTCAAGAACGTAACGAGTGGGCATCGCCGGCGACTGCGCCATAGCGAGCCCCAGCATCACCCCGGCGATGGTGGCGTGGATGCCGGAGAGAAGAACGAGCCCCCACACCAACACACCCACGATGACCATCGCCACCACGACGATCCAAGATCGCTCGGTCGGAAGCATCCTCGATAGCACCGCGAAGAGTGCCACACCGATCACCGCGAGCAGGAGGTACAGCCAGTTCAGGTCGTGTGCGAAGAGCACCGCGATGAAAATGATGCCAATGATGTCGTCGAGGATGGCAAGCGCGAGAAGGAAGACACGCACGGCCGGCGGCAGCCCCTTGCCGAACACCGCGAGCACTCCGAGGGCGAAGGCGATATCGGTCGCCGTCGGAATCGGCCAGCCCGACGCCGTCTGCTCGCCGCCAGCGATCATCAGGTAGATGCCGATTGGGACGAGCACGCCGCCGGCGGCAGCGATCGCCGGCTGCAGGGCCTTCTGGAAGGAGTTCAGCTCACCGCGGGTCAGTTCGTACTGCAGCTCCATGGCGACGACGAAGAAGAAGATCGCGAGCAGGCCGTCTGAGATCCAGTGCGCCACAGACAGATCAATCCCGACCCCGGGGATCGCGATGTGAAACCCGAGCACAGCATCGATCGGGCCGAAAGTCGGCAGGTTCGCAAGAAGCAGCCCGAGCGCAGCGGCAACGAGCAGAAGCACCGCGGGAAACTGCTGGGTGCGCAGAAGGTTTCTCGATTCAGACATCTCCCCCATGCTATGCCCGCCGCTCGCGCCTTTTCGGGCAGTCACGTGGTCAGGAACGCACCTCGCCCGGGGATAACCTCGAATGGTGACCCCCGAGCCCACCAACACAGAGGCCATCCGCGTCATCGGCCGTTTCGAAGCCGGACGCGGGATTCCCGACGAGATGCGTGCGGATGTCCGCATGCTCGGCGCCCTTCTCGGCCAGGTGCTGCGCGAATGCGGCAGCCCCGGCCTGTTCGAAGACGTCGAACGCCTACGCCTGGCGACAATCCAGGCATACGACGAAGAGAGCACCCACGCGTTCGAGCGCGCCACCGAAATCGCTGACTCATTCACGGTCGCGCGCGCTGATGAAGTTGCTCGCGCGTTCACCTGCTACTTCCACCTGGTGAACCTCGCTGAGGAGCACCAGCGCGTGCGCATCCTCCGCGAGCGCGCAGGCCGCCCCGGCCGCGAGGGAGCCGCAGACACGGTCGCCACCGCGTACGCGCAGCTGCGGCGCGAAGTCGGCGATGACGAAGCACAGCGTCGACTCGAGAGCCTGCGCTTTCAGCCGGTCTTCACGGCGCACCCCACCGAAGCCCGCCGCCGGGCGGTGTCTGCCAGCATCCGTCGTCTGTCTGAACTGTTGACCCAGCACGACAACACAAGCGATGGCGGAGCCGAACAGCACCGCGCACATCGCCGGATGCTGGAAGAAGTCGACACGCTGTGGCGCACCGCGCCCCTGCGCTCGAGCAAGCCTTCGCCCACCGACGAGGTGCGCACGGTGATGTCGGTGTTCGATGAGACGCTCTTCACCACCGTCCCGCACGTCTACCGCCGTATTGACGATGCCCTCCGCGGCGAGGAGTCCGGCGCGAGCGCCCCGGTTGTCCCGGCTTTCGTACGGATCGGCTCTTGGGTCGGCGGTGACCGCGACGGCAACCCGTTCGTGACAGCATCCGTCACTCGCGAAGCAGCACAGATCGCCTCTGACCACGTGCTTCGCGGTCTGGAACGCGCGATCGAGCGCATCGGCCGCGGACTGACGCTCGACGCGGAAGGCACTCCGCCGAGCAACGCGGTTGTCGCGCTCTGGGAGGCGTTCTCTGCGTCCGACGAGACCACCGCCGCGGAGATCGCCGCACGCTCCCCAGAGGAACCGCATCGTCGTGTGCTGCTGGCCCTTGCGCGACGCGTCGCTGAGACTCGCCTCAAACTGGACGGCGGATACAGCGCACCAGAAGAGCTACTCGCCGATCTGCGCGCAGTGCAGGATTCGCTGGCGGCATCCGGTGCGAAGCGCCACGCATTCGGTGGCATCCAGCATCTGATCTGGCAGGTCGAGACCTACGGCTTCCACCTCACCGAGCTCGAGGTCCGCCAGCACTCGCAGGTGCATCGTGAGGCTCTGGCCGAGCTCGATGCTGGCGGCGCGCTCAGCGAGCGGACCGAGGAGGTCCTCGAGGTCTTCCGCGCGGTCTCCGATATCCAGCACACCTATGGTCTTCGTGCTGCGGGCCGCTACGTCGTATCGTTCACGACATCGGCAGCCGACCTCGCCAACGTCCACCGCCTCGCCCGCTATGCGCTCGGCGATGATGTTCCCGCTCTCGACGTCGTGCCGCTGTTCGAGACCTTCGCTGACCTGCAGGCAGCCCCCGGGATCCTCGCCGAGGTCGTCACTTTCCCGGAGTTCCAGGCGCGCCTTGTCGAGACGGGAAACCGCTTCGAGGTCATGCTCGGCTACTCCGACTCATCGAAGGACGTCGGCCCCGTCGCCGCCACTCTCGCGCTCTACGAGGCGCAAGAGAAGATCGCCCTGTGGGCGAAGGATGCCGGCATCGAGCTGACCCAGTTCCATGGTCGCGGCGGTGCTCTCGGCCGTGGCGGTGGGCCGGCGAACTCCGCGATCCTCGCGCAGCCGCCGCACTCCGTCGACGGACGCTTCAAGCTCACCGAGCAGGGCGAGACCATCTTCGCCCGCTACGGCGAGCCCGCCATCGCCATGCGGCACATCGATCAGGTCGCCGCGGCCACACTGTTGGCATCATCCCCTGGTGTCGAAGAGCGCACAAGCAGTGCCGCGGCTCGTTTCGCGGATGTCGCGAAGGTGATGGATGCCACATCACGCGAGCGCTTCTTCTCACTCGTGAAGGCAGAGGGCTTCGCACCCTGGTTTGCCACGGTGACCCCGCTGGAGGAAATCGGCCTGTTGGCTCTGGGCTCGCGCCCTGCCCGTCGCGGGCTCTCGGTGGAATCTCTCGAAGATCTTCGGGCGATCCCCTGGGTGTTCGCGTGGACGCAGGCACGCATCAACCTGGCCGGCTGGTTCGGTCTGGGTACGGCGCTCGAGGCTGTCGGGGACGAAGCTCTTCTCAAGGACGCATACCGCGAGTGGCCGCTGCTGCGCACCATGATCGACAACGTGGCGATGAGTCTCGCGAAGACGGATGAGCGCATCGCGCGTCGCTATCTCGCGCTCGGTGATCGCGATGACCTCGCACAGTTGGTGCTCCACGAGCTGACTCTGACGAAGGAATGGGTCATCCGTCTCACTGGCGGAGGCGCACTGCTCGAGAACAAGCCGATCCTCCAGCGCGCGGTGACGCTGCGCAGCCCCTACGTGGATGCGCTGTCGCTTCTGCAGCTTCGCGCGCTGCGCGAACTGCGCGCAGCCGGGTCGAGCACAACCGGTTCCGGTTCTGCGGAAGAGCAGCAACGGTTGCTCCTACTCTCGGTCAGCGGCGTTGCCGCAGGCCTACAGAACACCGGGTGAACACCGCCTGATCTTCGGGCACAACGCCCCGTGTAACGTGCCGGAAACTTGCGGGGTAAAGTGAGAACTCGTGCCCGACCCGGTACACCTTTTCGCGCGACACGATCGCCCCTCAGCCACACTCTTCAGAAAGCCGTCCCGCGTGACCGCAACCCACACCGAATTTCACCCGCTCGCCGCTGCCGTGCAGCCCGTCTTCGACACCGTGCTCGCCCGCAGCCCTCACGAGCCGGAGTTCCACCAGGCCGTGCACGAGGTGCTGCACTCGATCGCTCCCGTGCTCGAACAGCACCCGGAGTACGTCGACGGCGGCATCCTGGAGCGACTGGTCGAGCCGGAGCGGCAGATCATGTTCCGTGTGCCGTGGGTGGATGACTCAGGCAAGCTGCACGTGAACCGCGGCTATCGCATCCAGTTCTCCTCCGTGCTCGGCCCGTACAAGGGCGGGCTGCGTTTCCACCCTTCGGTGAACCTGTCGATCATCAAGTTCCTCGGCTTCGAGCAGATCTTCAAGAATGCGCTCACCGGTCAGGGCATCGGCGGCGGCAAGGGTGGATCGGACTTCGACCCGCACGGGCGCTCCGATGCAGAGGTCATGCGCTTCTGCCAGTCGTTCATGAACGAGCTGTACCGCCACCTCGGCGAGCACACTGACGTCCCCGCCGGAGACATCGGTGTTGGTGGACGCGAGATCGGCTACCTCTTCGGCCAGTACCGCAAGGTCACCAACCGCCACGAGTCGGGTATGTTCACCGGCAAGGGCACCGGCTGGGGCGGTGCCGAGGTACGCACCGAGGCCACCGGCTACGGCGCAGTGTTCTTCGCGCAGGAGATGCTCGCGGTGCACAACGAGTCGCTCGCGGGCAAGCGCGTTGGCATCTCTGGCTCAGGAAACGTCGCGATCTACGCCATTCAGAAGGCCACTCAGCTGGGCGCGACTGCCGTCACGGCATCCGATTCCTCCGGCTATGTCGTCGATGACGCGGGTATCGACCTCGAGCTGCTTCGCCAGATCAAAGAGGTCGAACGCGGCCGCATCGTCGAGTACGCGAACCGTCGTCCTAGTGCACGCTTCGTCGAAGGTGGCAGCGTCTGGGACGTGCCCGTCGACATCGCGGTGCCGTCCGCAACGCAGAACGAGGTCAGCCTCGCAGATGCCGAAGCACTGATCGCGAACGGCGTGCGTGCCGTTTCTGAGGGCGCAAACATGCCGTGTCTGCCGGAGGCCGTCGAGGCATTCCAGCAGGCCGGTGTCCTGTTCGCACCGGGCAAGGCCGCGAACGCCGGCGGTGTGGCCACCTCTGCCCTCGAGATGAGCCAGAACGCCTCGCGTCAGCGCTGGACCTTCGGCGACAGCGAGAACAAGCTGCGCGAGATCATGTCCGACATCCACGACGCCGCGTTCACGGCTGCCGAGAAGTACGGCGTTCCCGGTGACTACGTCGCCGGCGCCAACATCGCCGGTTTCCAGCGGGTCGCCACGGCGATGCTCGCTCAGGGCGTCATCTGACACCTTCGCGGGATGACACCTGCACGATCATGTGACGGATGCACGAGAAATCTTCAGGATTCCTCGTGCATCTGTCATTTTATCGGACAACTGTCGGGCGCGGACTGGGCACTCACGCCGGGTGGTCGTCTGCATGCCGGGCGAGAGAGCGGGCGTACCGCTCGGTGAGCTGAACCATGACGTCCGGGGTGTCCCGGTCGACGCCGAAGACGTAGCCGGGGAAGTCGAGTTCCCGCTGCGCGGCGGCGATCTCCTCATGCCGGTCTGGGGGCAGCACCAGCAGCGGATCGCCGACAGCGACCCAGCCGATCGGAACTACAGCATCCTCCGGCAGCACCGTCCGCAGATGCACGACGGCATTGATCCGCACCTCCGCGCGGTCACCGATCTGGGCACCGTTGAAGACGCGCGTCCCGGTGGCGAGGAACACTTCGTTTCCGATCACCGCGCCAGATATGGATGCACCTGGTCCGATCAGCACGTGATCGCCGATGTGCACCGGATTCGCGGAGCTGGCACGCACGATCGCGTTCTCCATCACAATCACGTGCTCGCCCAGCGTGATAGGTCCGCCTTCTGCCGTGATCACGGCGCCGTGCAACACCTGACAGTCCGCGCCGATCTCCACGTCTCCGGAGATCACGGCGGTGGGCGCGACGACGGCGGTCTCATGGATCCGGGGCCGGGCCCCCAGGTGCTCATACAACATGAGGTCAGCGTAGTCCTCGCTATGCGATGGCTGCCGCATTCCCACTCAAGAGTTGCCGGTGCAGATCGTGGAGGTTCTCGGCGTAGTACGTGAAGTCGTCCCGGACCGTCGGCGCGTCGCCGTTCGGACGAGGAACATACGCAGTGCGCATTCCCACCGCTGCCGCAGCGCGGAGGTCCCAGGCGTGCGCCGCGACCATGATCGGGGGCCGCGAGTCGGACGGAACGCTCGCGATGGCGGCCTCATAGATCCGCGGAGCAGGCTTGTAGCTCTGCACATCCTCGCCGGAGATGATCTGATGCCACCTCAATCCAGCGTGAGAGCTGAGACCGGCGAGCGACTTTCTGCTCGCGTTGGACAGGCCCATGACCGTCATGACCTTCGCCAGTCGGTTGACGCCTTCGATCGTGTCGTGCCATGGGGTGAGGCGCTCACCCGCGGCGTAGAGATCTGACACGCTTCGCCCCGGTTTGAAGGCCCAGGTCCTGGCCAATTCGTCGAGCGCTTCGCGATCCAGGATGTCACTGCTCACGAAGGCACGCCGATCGGCGACGATCTCCTCCTGCTGCGCTTCGACGTGCGCGAGCCACGAGGACAGCGCAGGGCCCATCGCGTCCTCACCTGCCGCAATAACCGACGTCATCTGTTCGAGCAGACTCCCCCGTTGATCCACGAGCGTACCGAGCACGTCGAAGACCAGGGTCTCTCGAACGAAAGCGCTGCCTGTCATTTCACGGCGACCGGCTCGGGGAACATCGCAGTGAACAGCATGCCCACCCACTCCAGCAGCTGCGCATCGGTCGGCGCTTCACCGCTGGGCCGAGGCAACGGCACGACGAGCGCTTCTCCCCCGGCAACGAGCTTCGCTGTGGGATACAGACGCTGCAACCGCACCTTCATCGAATCTTCGAAGTGCGCCGGTGCGACCCGCAGATTCGAGCCCATCACCACGACATCGCTGAGCCCGGCCTTGGCCGCACGTCGGCGCAGGCGCGCGATCTTGATGAGCCCCTCGACCTCTTCAGGAGCGGTGCCGTAGCGATCGGTGAGCTCCTCAATCACGAGGTCGATGGCGTCATCCTTCGCAGTCGCCGCAGCCGCCGCAGACAGCTTCTGATATGCCTCAAGGCGCAGGCGCTCGCTGTCGATGTAGGTCTCGGGGATGCGGGCATCCACCGGCAACTCCATTCGCAGCTCGTTACCGGTCTCAACATCCTCGCCGCGGAACGTCGCAACGGCTTCGCCGACCATCCGCAGATAGAGGTCGAACCCGACACCGGCGATGTGACCCGCCTGCTCGCCGCCGAGCATGTTGCCCGCACCGCGCAGCTCGAGGTCCTTCAGCGCCACCTGCATTCCTGAGCCGAGCTCGTTGTTCACGGCGATCGTCTGCAGACGGTCAGCGGCCGTCTCCGAAAGCGGCTTCGAATCGTCGTAAAGGAAGTATGCGTATGCCCGCTCACGACCGCGACCGACGCGCCCACGCAGCTGGTGCAGCTGGCTGAGGCCGTATTTATCCGCCTTGTCGATGATGATCGTGTTCGCGTTCGAGATGTCGAGGCCAGTCTCGACGATCGTGGTCGAGACGAGCACGTCGAATTTGCGCTCCCAGAAGTCGTCGACGACCTGCTCGAGCTGGTGCTCGCCCATCTGTCCATGAGCGACGCCGATTCTCGCCTCCGGCACGAGTTCGGCGAGCTCGCTCGCCACTCGCTGAATCGACTGCACCCGGTTGTGAACGAAGAAGATCTGCCCCTCACGCAGAATCTCGCGCCTGATCGCCGCGGCCATCTGTTTGTCGCTGCGGGGGCCCACGAAGGAAAGAATCGGATGCCTGTCCTCCGGCGGCGTCGCCAGCGTTGACATCTCGCGGATGCCGGTGACTGCCATCTCGAGTGTGCGCGGGATCGGCGTGGCACTCATCGCAAGGATGTCGACGTTCGTCTTCAGCTTCTTCAGCTTGTCCTTGTGTTCGACACCGAAGCGCTGCTCCTCGTCGATGATGAGCAGGCCCAGATCCTTGAACATGACCTGATCAGTGAGGATCCGGTGCGTGCCGATGACCATGTCGACCGAGCCGGCGAGCAGCCCCTCGAGCGTGAGGCGGGCGTCCTTGTCAGTCTGGAAGCGCGACAGCGCCCGAACCTTCACCGGGAACCCGGCGAAGCGCTCGGTGAACGTCTCGATGTGCTGCTTGACCAGCAGCGTGGTCGGCACGAGCATGGCGACCTGCTTGCCGTCCTGAATTGCCTTGAACGCAGCCCGCACTGCGACCTCAGTCTTGCCGAAGCCGACGTCTCCGGAAAGCAGCCGATCCATCGGGATCGGCTTTTCCATGTCGGCTTTGATCTCGTCGATCGTCTGCAGCTGATCTGGGGTCTCCGCGAACGGAAATGCCTCTTCCAACTCCCGCTGCCAGGGGGTATCGGGGCCGAATGCGTGGCCCTTCGCCGACATGCGCGCCGAGTACAGCTTCACGAGCTCGACGGCAATGTCGCGTACAGCGCGGCGTGCTTTGCCCTTCGCCGCGGACCAGTCGCTACCGCCCATCTTCGAGAGCGTGGGCGCCTCCCCGCCGACGTATTTCGAGAGCAGATCGAGCTGATCCGTGGGCACGTAAAGCTTGTCGCCGGGGAACCCGCGCTTGGACGGCGCGTATTCCAGCACCAAGTAGTCGCGGGTCGTCTTCGTGGGGTTTCGCCCACCGGAGGAGACTTCGCGCTTTGTCATCTCGACGAAGCGTGCGATGCCGTGTGTGGCATGCACGACGTGGTCGCCGTTTTTGAGCTGCAGCGGGTCGACGACGTTCTTGCGACGCGAGGCGAGCTTCTTGACGACCCGCTGGTCTCCGCTGATCGTACGGCCGTAAAACTCGTTGTCGGTCAGGACTGCGAGCTTCGCCTCCGGCACTTGGAATCCGGATTCGAGCGCGCCGAGCACAAGAGTCGCGACGCCAGGGTCCGGGGCGTCAATGAGCGTGTCAACGATACGAGCGGCGAGGCCGCGGTCGGAGAGCACATCCCTGGCGCGGTCGACAAGTCCCGTGCCGGAGGCGACGACGACCACTCGCCAGCCGTCGCTGAGGCGGGACGCGACGAAATCGATCGCGCCGTCGACGTTGCCATGGAAAGACGGGATGATCGATGAGTCGATGTTCGCGGCATCCGCGTCGTCGGTCGCGAATGGACTGAACCGCCACCAGACGCCGTCGCGCTCACGGACGATCTCGCGCAGGCGCGCGACGGTGAGGAAGTCACCGGCACCAAGATCGATCGGCGCGGATGCTCCAGATGTCGCTGCACTCCACGCGGCATCGAGGAACTCACGGTTCGTGTCGCCGAGGCTCTGCGCCCTGGCGCTCGAGCGCTCGGGGTCAACGAGGGCTGTCGCTGTGCCAGGCGGGAAGTATTCGGCGAGCGACTTCAGCGGGCCGGAGACCGCGGGCAGCAGCGATTCCATACCTTCGACGGGGATGCCCTCTGCCATCTTCTCCAGCATCCCGGCGATCGCGGGGAAACCGGCGATGAGCGCGCGCGCACGATCGCGCACCTCCGCCGTGAGCAGCAACTCACGGGTCGCAGGCAGATCCACTCGGTCGACATCACCGGGCAGCGATCGTTGATCCGCAATCGAGAATGCACGTATTTGGTCGATCTCGTCGCCGAAGAACTCGACGCGATACGGATGCTCGCTCGTCGGAGGGAACACATCGAGGATGCCGCCGCGCACGGCGAATTCACCGCGACGCGACACCATGTCGACGCGCGAGTATGCGCGCTCGACAAGCTGCTCGACGGCGTCGTCCAGTTCGAGGTCACGACCGCCGAGAACGAGCGCCAGCGGCGCGGTGTCGCCGAGGTTGCTGGCGATCGGCTGCAACGCTGCGCGCACCGAGGCGACGACGATGAGCGGACGTGGGCCCTCCCAGGTCGTGATGCGGCGGAGCGTCTCGAGGCGTCGGCCAACCGTGTCAGGACTCGGACTCAATCGCTCATGCGGCAGCGTCTCCCATGCAGGAAAGCTCAGGATCTCGGCATCCGGCACATAGGAGCCGAGCGCCGCCGCGAGAGATTCCGCTCGTCGCCCGGTGGGTGCAATGACGAGCATGGATGCGGGATGCCCCGCGCTAGTGCGTTTCTCCAACAGCCCCGCGATCGTCGGCGCGTCGAGGCCGTCGACGAGGCCGAGGTCAGCGTCGGTCTGCGCCCAGGCGAGGGCGTCGTGGTACAGAGTCGCCCTTTCCAAGGCGCGGAGAATCCCCGGAACAGTCACCTGAAGAGTCTAATGCGCGCCTCAGACAGCGGCTCTCATATGATGCCGTGATGGAACAGGTCACGCTGCACACGGAACGCCTCACCCTCCGCGCCCCCGCCACCGCTGACGTCGATGCGATCACGGCAGCGTGTCAGGATCCGGAGATCCCCCGGTGGACCACCGTTCCGAGCCCGTACACGCGTGAACACGGCGAAGGCTTCGTGAAGCTGGTCACCGAGTCGTGGGAATCCGGAGAAGAGAGCGTCTGGGGCGTCTTCCATCACGAGGTGCTCGTCGGAATGATCGGCCTGCATCACATCACCCCGCACGCCAGCGGCGGATCGACTGAGATCGGGTTCTGGGCGACAGCCGAGTCGCGAGGCCGGGGATTCATGGTCGAGGCGTCACTCGCCGTGATCGACTGGGCCTTTACCGAGCTGAAACTCGCCCGCATCGCCTGGCGCGCCGTTGCCGGCAACATCCCTTCCGCACGCACGGCGCGCGCCCTCGGCTTCCACTACGAAGGGCTGATGCGGAAGGCGCTCACCAGCCCGCGTGGTCGTGACGATGGCTGGGTCGCGGGGCTTCTGCGCGATGATGACCGCGCTCCGGTCGAGTGGGCGATCCTTCAGCCCTGATCACGAGCCGATCCGGTCATAAAGCATCACTACGCGCTCGCTGCCGAGCCAAGGGGGGCCGCAGAGCCAGCGAATCGGCAAGGGCGACGGCGGCGAGCAGATTTCTGGACACGTGACAAGGAGAACCTGGACACCCGTTCAGACCACTCGATTCCCGACGTGATCGGGGGTATGATCGCTTCCACATCGCTGTTGGAGGAGGAGAGATGAGCGGCGTCAGTGTGCGCGCAGACAAGTCGGGTCTCGACAAGTTCGCGCGACGACGACACGAGCTCGCGGACGCCGCGCTCGCTGCAGTTGCTGCCCGTGGCTTCGCGCAAACCGGACTGCGAGACGTCGCCGCCCACACGAGTCTCTCCCTCGGCATCCTGCACTACTACTTTCAGGACAAGGACGATCTGATCGGCCAGGCGATCTGGCAGTACAAGTCGGAGTGCGCCAGACGCTATGACGAGATCGTCGAGACGTCCCGCACCGGGACCGAACTCGCCGAGCGATTCGGGGCAGAAATGTCAGCGACTCTCCGCGATGAAGCCGACATGCACCGTCTCTGGTACGACCTGCGCAACCAGTCGCTCTTCGACATCGGTTTCCGCGACACGATCATCGCGATCGACAAACTCCTCAGCGATATGGTGTGGGCCGTGATCGAACGCTACTGCGAACTCGAGAACGCAACGCCCACTGTCGACGCTGTCTCCGCGTACGCCCTGTTCGACGGCATCTTCCTCAACTCTCTGATCGCGCTCCTGCGCGGCGATCTCGACGCCATCAAGCGGGTCGAGATCGCCAGCATCCGACTGTTACACGGCGCGGTCTGACGCACGTCGGGCCTCGCTCGCTGTGCACAGCAACGCCACTGGACAGTCTTCCCTCCTGTCGGATGCCGGTGACATGATGAAGACATGCCGGAGATGCCGGAGGTTCAGGGGCTCGTCACGTTCCTCGGCGAGCGCGCCGTCGGACGCACGATTACACGCACGAGCATCGGCGCCATTGCTGCGCTGAAGACCTACGACCCGCCGAACACTGCCCTGCACGGGGCGACGATCACGGCATCCGCTCGTCTCGGCAAGTTCATCGTGCTCTCTTGCGGCGAAGACCTTCATCTCGTGTTCCATCTCGCCAAGGCGGGCTGGCTGCGCTGGTATGAACTGCTGCCGACGACGCTGATCAAGCCGGGGAAGTCACCGATAGCGCTCCGCGTCGCCCTCAATGACGACAGCGGGTTCGATCTCACAGAGGCGGGGACGAAAAAGTCACTCGCCGTTTATGTGGTGCGTGATCCGCAGGATGTGCCGGGCATCGTCCGGCTCGGTCCGGATCCGCTGGACGAGTCGTTCGACCGATCCACATTCGCAGCTCTGTTGGAAGGTCGTCGCACGCAGATCAAGGGCCTCCTGCGCGACCAGTCCGTGATCGCAGGTATCGGCAACGCCTACTCGGATGAGATTCTGCACGCCGCACGCATGTCCCCGTATGCGATCGCCGCGACGCTCGGCGATGACGAGACCGAGCGCCTGTTCATCGCGATGAAGGCGACGCTTAAGGATGCTGTGGCCGCAGCATCCGGGAAGCCGCCGGCCGATCTGAAGGATGCCAAACGACGAGGGATGCAGGTGCACGCTCGACGGGGTGAGGCCTGCCCGGTCTGCGGCGACACTGTGCGCAGCGTGTTCTTTGCCGACAGGTCGTTGGAGTACTGCCCCACCTGTCAGACCGGTGGGAAACCACTCGCCGATCGACGGCTTTCGCGACTGTTGAAGTGATCCCTCGGCGGGTTCAGGAATCGATGGACCGGACACGGAATGAAATGCGCGCGAGCGTGTTGAGTACACTGAGCATCAACGTGCTCCGGGGTCGGTGAGAATCCGAACCGGCGGTGACAGTCCGCGAGCGCTTCGGTTTTCCGAAGTGCCGATCCGGTGAAATTCCGGTACCGACGGTGATGCGAGAGAAATCTCGCTAGTCCGGAAGGGAGGCAGCACGATGCGCGCGAGCGCGCCGTCTGTCACCCCCGGAGTGAGAAACCAAGGGACGACGGATGACAGTGCACGAGACAGAACGCCACGCGATGATGCGCGCGCTCGCACTCGCAATGCGCGGCCCCCGGGGCGTCAACCCTCAGGTCGGCGCAGTCATCCTCTCCCCCAGCGGCGAGATCCTCGCCGAGGGTTGGCACCACGGCGCTGGCACGCCGCACGCTGAAGTCGACGCGCTGTCGAAGCTTCCTGAAGGAGCTGCGCGCGGCGCGACAGCGGTCGTCACCCTCGAGCCCTGCAATCACACTGGCCGCACCGGCCCGTGTGCTCTCGCCCTCATCAATGCGGGGATTTCGCGCGTCATCTACTCGC
Organism: Microbacterium sp. Y355; assembly: GCF_059445345.1. Classification (NCBI taxonomy): domain Bacteria; kingdom Bacillati; phylum Actinomycetota; class Actinomycetes; order Micrococcales; family Microbacteriaceae; genus Microbacterium; species Microbacterium sp. Y355. Next base: position 1,331,924 of record NZ_JCAIUD010000001.1, read on the forward strand.
TCGATGATCCGGGTGCTGTCTCCGGCGGCGGAGCCGAGCGACTTCGGAACGCCGGGGTCGAGGTCGAATCCGGTGAGCAGTCTGACGCTGCCCACGCCATGATCGCCGATTGGTTGACCGCACACAGGCTGGGCCGCCCGCACGTCACAGTGAAATGGGCGCAGAGTCTCGACGGGCGCGCAGCCGCGAATGACGGTACGAGCCAGTGGATCACCGGACCCGTCGCCCGCGCCGATGTGCATCGCCGACGCGCAGAAGCAGACGCGATCGTCGTGGGTACCGGAACCGTACTCGCCGATGACCCCGCGCTGACTGCACGCGACGGCGACGCCCTGTACGCGCATCAGCCAATCCCGGTGATCATCGGCTCGCGTGCAACCCCGGCGGATGCAGCCGTACGCCGTCACCCCCATGAGTCCCTCTTCTACGACACCCACGACCTGCACGCAGTGGTCACTGACCTTCATGGCCGCGGCATCCACCGCGTCTTCATCGAGGGCGGCCCGACGCTCGCCAGCGCATTCATCGCGGCCGGACTCGCCGATAGCGTGCTCGCATACATCGCACCGGTCTTGCTGGGCGGCGATCGTCTCGCACTCGCCGACATTGGTGTGCCCACCATCGACGACGCGCGCCGGCTCACGATCGACGAGTGGATTCCGCTCGGGCCCGACATGCTTGCCGTCGCCCATTTCACAGAACCGCAGAACGAAGGAGTCCGCTGATGTTCACCGGAATCATCGAGGAGATCGGTGAGATCACCGCCATCGCACCGTCGGGTGACGGCTGGCGCCTCACAGTTCGCGCGCCGAAGGCGACGCACGACCCCGTGCACGGCGAGTCCATAGCAGTGTCCGGAGTCTGCCTGACGGTCGTCGGCTCGAGCGCAGACACCTTCGACACCGACGTCATGAAGCAAACGCTCGATGTATCGGCACTTGCCACGGCGTCCGTGGGCACGAAGGTCAACATCGAGAAGGCGATGCCGGTCGGCGCACGGCTCGGCGGTCACATCGTCCAGGGCCACGTCGACGGCACCGGCGTTGTGGTCGACGTGCGTCCTGGCGCCGAGTGGAGCGTGCTGCGCATCTCGCTGCCCACAGATCTGGCCCCTCTGGTCGTCGACAAGGGATCCATCTCCGTCGACGGCACCTCGCTCACCGTGAGCGCAGTGAGCGCAGCCTCAGCGGATGACGCGTGGTTCGAAATCTCCCTTATCCCGGAGACGCTCACCGCCACTACTCTCGGATCCCGCATCGTCGGCGACCGCGTGAACCTTGAAACCGACATCCTCGCCCGTCACGTCGAGCGCCTGCTCGCGTTTCGGGCTATCTCGGAAGGAGGCTCGCGATGAGCCTTTCCACTATCGAAGAAGCCCTTGAGTCGCTGCGTGCGGGCCGTCCGGTCCTTGTCGCTGATGATGAGAACCGTGAGAACGAGGGCGACGTCATCCTCTCGGCCGAACTCGCCACCCCGGAATGGGTCGCGTGGACTGTGCGCTGGTCATCCGGTTTCATCTGCGCACCGATGCCGGCCGATCTGGCCGACACGCTGAACCTTCCGCCGATGGTGGAGACCAATGAGGACGCTCGCTCGACCGCCTACACCGTCAGTGTGGATGCCGCTGAGGGAGTCACAACCGGCATCAGCGCCCACGACCGCGCACACACGCTGAATGTGCTCGCGAATCCGGCCTCGACGTCGACCAGTGTCATCCGGCCTGGTCACGTGCTGCCGCTGCGCGCCGTCGACGGCGGCGTGCGCGAACGCAGCGGGCACACCGAGGCCGCCGTGGATCTCATGCGACTTGCTGGCCTGCAGCCGGTCGGCGCGATCGCCGAGGTCGTTGCCGAGGACGGCAGCATGATGCGCATGCCTGGCCTCATCGAACTGGGTGAGCGTGACAGCGTGCCGGTCATCACGATCGAACAGCTGATCGCGCATCTCAACGAGATCGACCCACTGGATGCCCCCGTGACCTCGTCACGAGAGGGCCGCCGTCGCGTGAGTCTGCGAGCGGATGCCACGGTGCCGACCTCACATGGCACCTTCCGGTTCCTCGCCTACAAGGACCGCGTGACCGGAACCGATCACATCGCAGTCGTATCGGGAGAACTGGGTGACACGGCTCTCGTGCGCGTGCACTCGGAGTGTTTGACCGGTGAGGCATTCGGATCGCTGAAGTGCGAGTGCGGTCCACAGCTGGACGCCGCGCTCAACGCGATCGAGAAGGACGGTGGCGTCGTGATCTACATGCGCGGCCACGAGGGTCGAGGCATCGGTCTCATCAACAAGCTGCGGGCCTACAGTCTTCAGGAAGAGGGACTCGACACCGTCGATGCGAACCTCGCCCTCGGCTTGCCCGCAGATGCTCGCGAATATGCGGCGGCGGCCGGCATCCTTGGTGATCTGGGCATCTCGAAGATCCGTCTGCTGACCAACAACACCGACAAGGTGAACCAGCTGCGCGAACTCGGCCTCGACGTCATCGAGCAGGTGCCGCTGATCGTCGGCGTCGGACCAAACAACCACCAGTATCTCGAGACCAAGCGTGACCGCATGGGCCACATCATCGGCGACGCCGATCTGGCTGCTGCGCTCGCCCTCGGAAAGGACAACGCATGAGCGGCGCAGGAGCCCCCACAGCAGCGGGTCAGATTGACGCGACGGGACTGAACGTCGTCATCATCGCCGGCACCTGGCACGACGTGATCACCGATGGGTTGATCGCGGGGGCCGAGCGGGTACTCAACGCGGCGCGCGCAACGCACCGGCTCGTGCGCGTGCCTGGGTCATTCGAACTGGCGGTCGCGGCCCAAGCCGCATTCGCCGGTGGAGCGGATGCCGTCGTCGCCCTCGGCGTCATCATCCGCGGTGGCACCCCGCACTTCGAGTACGTGTCGGCGGCGGCGACCGACGGCCTCACCCGAGTGTCGTTGGATGCCGGCAAGCCGGTCGGCTTCGGTCTGCTGACCCTGGATGACGAGAAGCAGGGACTGGACCGTGCCGGCATCGAGGGATCGAAGGAAGACAAGGGCGCCGAGGCTGCGGATGCCGCACTGCGGACGGCCCTGGTCCTCAAGACACTTCGCGGCTGAGCCGCACGCCCGCTGACTGGGCCGGCACACTTGCAGGGCCAAATCACACCTGCAGGGCGATTCCTCGGCGTTTCGCCCTGCATCCGTGCATCGGACCTGCAGGTGTGCCGTGGGTAGCGCACAGGTGAGTCTCCCCTTGCTGGCGGAAATCCGGGGTCAGGCCTACTCTGAGGGCATGGAAATCCTGCGCCACGTCGTCGTTTTCATCCACCTCATCGGCTTCGCCACGCTCTTCGGAGCCTGGGCTGTGCAGGCCTTCGGCGGCAAGCGTGAATTCACCCGCTTGATGAGCATCGGCCTGAGCATCGCGGCCGTCGCCGGCCTGATCCTCGCCGCCCCGTGGGGCATCGAGGGTGAGATGAACTACGCCAAGATCGGTGTGAAGCTCGTCGTGCTGCTCGTCATCGGTGCCCTGCTCGGCATCGGCACATCCAAGCAGCGCAAGACCGGCAGCGTCGCGCCCGCGCTGTTCTGGCTCGTCGGCATCCTCACCCTCGTCAACGCGGGTATTGCTGTTCTCTGGAACTGATAGCGCTGATGGCGCCTCGCGGATAACAGTCGCGCATCGCTCGTGACGACAGGCCGCAGCCGCCGACAGCAACCACTGCATCTTCCCTATAATCGACCCGTTGCCGTAACGCGCGCCCATCACCGAGGCTGAGGCGCGCACCCACACGAGACGCTCCACCAATATTGGGCTGGAACCGATCTGCGGCTAATTCATCCATGCCTCACGTTCGGAGAATCTCATGCGCTATCTGCTTCGTACCGCCGTCGTCCTTTCTGCTACCGCACTCGTACTCACCGGCTGCGCCGCCGGTGACGGCGGTGAGTCCGGTGGTGACGCCGGTGCGCTGAAGGGCTCCGGTAGCGGCGACAGCTGCGTGATCGACGGGACCGTCCCCGTGGGTGCGGCGCTGAGCCTGACCGGCGGTGCCGCCAGCTACGGCGAGTCACAGCAGAAGGGTCTCGAACTCGCGCTGGAAGAGCTCAACGCCGGCGAGGGAGTCGCCTACGACCTCACGATCGAAGATGATGGCACCGACCCGCGTCAGGCCATCAGCGTCTTCGAGGGGTTCGCCGGCAACGGCACCAGCGTCGTCATCGGCCCGACCCTCTCCAACACCGCTTTCCAGGCACAGCCCGTCGCACAGGAAGCCGGCCTCCCGGTGCTCGCGATCTCGAACACTGCCGAGGGCATTACCGCCCAGGGTGACTTCGTCTTCCGCGACTCGCTCACGGAGGGCCAGGTCATCCCGCAGACGATCGAGGCTGCCACCGAAAAGCTCGGCCTCGAGAAGGTCGTCGTGATGTACAGCAACGACGACGCATTCACCGAGTCCGGCTACGACGTCATGTCGTCCTCTCTCGAAGAGCAGGGCGTCGAGATCCTCGACACCCTGACCTTCTCGGTCAGCGACACCGACTTCCGCAGCCTGCTGACGGCCGCGAAGGAGCTCAAGCCCGACGCGATCGTCGTCTCGGCTCTCATCGAGGCAGCCATCCCGCTTGTCACCCAGGCCCGCGAACTCGGCATCGACCAGCCCATCATCGGCGGCAACGGCTTCAACAACCCCCAGCTGATGGCAGACGCCGGCGACGCTGCCGAAGGCGTCATCGTCGGTGCTGCCTGGAACTCGGCATCCGACAGTCCCGAGAACACCGACTTCATGGCGGCATTCGAGGAGAAGTACGACTCGGCGCCCGACCAGTTCGCGGCCCAGGCATACACCGGCCTGAAGGTCATCGACCACGCGGTCCGCATGAACTGCTCCGGCGAGCGCACTGACGTGCAGGACGGCCTCACCCAGGTGAAGGATCTCGCGACCCCGCTGGGCTCGCTGACCATCAACGCCGACCGTGACGCCGAGCACCCCGCGGTCGTGCAGATCGTCAAGGATGGCTCTTTCACGGTCATGAACTGACCGACTCCCCCTCCCTGAGGAAGCACCATGCAGCAACTGCTCAACGGCCTGTTCCTCGGTTCGATCTATGCGCTGTTCGCCATCGGGTTCACCCTGGTGTTCGGCATCCTGGATCGACTGAACCTGGCCCACCCTTCGGCGTTCGCCGCTTCAGCGTTCGTGGGAATCTGGCTCACCGATGCCTATGACCTACCGATCGGCGTCGTGCTGATCCTGGTGTTCCTGTTCGGCGGGATCCTGGGTCTACTCATCGAGCGCATCGCCTTCCGGCCGCTCAGGGATCGGCCGGACGCGCACTTCGCCGGGCTGATCTCGTCGATCGCGCTGGGTGGGATGGTGATTGCGCTGCTGCAGGCCTTCTTCGGCCCGAACACGCGACGCTTCCCCGCGGGCACTGTGTCGGACGACTCCGTTGAGATCGGCGGGGTTACCGCGAGCTACCTTCAGCTCGCGATCCTCGCCGTCTCGCTCGGTCTGATGATCGCGCTCACGATTCTGGTGAAGCGATCGTCTCTTGGCCGTTCGATGCGGGCGGTCGCGGAGAACCCCGCTGCCGCCCGAGTGCTCGGTGTGAATGTCGACCGGGTGACCTCGATGACGTTCGCGATCTCCACCGCGCTCGGCGCGGTGGCGGGCGTGCTGTTTGCCCTGAACGTCAACAGCGCGCAGCTCGGCATGGGAACGGCGATCGAGCTGAAGGGTCTCGCCGTCATCATCGTCGGCGGCATGGGATCCCTACCCGGGGCGCTGGTCGGCGGATTGATACTCGGAATCGCGGAGGTGTTCACGATCCAGTACATCGGATCGAGCTGGCGTGACCTCATCGCTTTCGCCCTGCTGTTCCTGATCCTTCTGGTCAGGCCACAGGGGCTGTTCGGCAAGCGGAAAGTCCGAGAAGTCTGATGTTCTTCACCGAGTCGACTCTCGTCTTCATCGCGATGAACGGCGTTTTCGCGTTCTCGTTCTACGCGGTTCTCATCGCCGGCCAGCTCAGCCTCGCCCAGGCCGGGTTCGCAGGTCTGTCGGCATTCGTCGCCGCCAGCATCGCGCCTGCACCGACCGAGTGGGGTCCGATCCCGACGCTGCTGTTCTCGATGTTCGTCGGCATGGTCGTCGGCGCTCTGGCCGCGCTCATCCTCGGCCTGCCGACGATGAAGCTGCGCGGCGTGTTCCTCGCAATTGCAACGCTCGGATTCGCCGAGGCAATGCGCATCTTCATCCTGAACGCCGAGTGGACTGGCGGCGCCCAGGGCATGTCGGTGCCCAAGATCATGACGCCATTGATCGCCTGGATCGTGCTCATCATCGTCGCCTACTGGTTCTGGCGTCAGACCCGCTCCCGCTACGGTCGCGCCCTGGAGGCGATCCGTGAAGACGAGCTCGCCGCCCGCTCGATCGGCATCAACGTCGGCGGCCACCGCCTGACCGCATTCGTCTCCGCTGGCGTGCTGGCAGGTCTCTACGGCGTCATGTGGGCGTATTACATGCGCCTCATCGCACCGGAGGATTTCGCCTTCGAGACCGCGATCGACGGACTGGTCACCGCAGTGGTCGGTGGAACGGCGAACTTCTTCGGCCCGATCCTCGGCAGCGGGTTCCAGACACTTCTTCCCGAGATCCAGCGCATGATCGGAATCGAGGCAGGCTGGATCCGTCCATTCCTTTCTGGCCTGCTGCTGCTCATCGTCATCCTGTATCTGCCGGGTGGCATCGCCAGCCTGATCCCGCGCCGCAAGCAGCGCATCGATGTGAGCGCGCTCGACGTTGATGCACCTGCCACCGGCCGCAGCCACCCCGCCGCGGGCGAGGTCATCGCCGAGCTGAAGGGCCTATCGAAGGAGTACGGCGGCGTGCACGCTGTGCGCGGCGTCGACCTCACCGTGCGCAGTGGCCAGGTCGTCGGTCTGATCGGCCCCAACGGCGCAGGCAAGACCACGCTGGTCAACATGATCAGCGGCCTGATTCCGCCGTCTGCGGGGACGGCGACCGTGCTCGGCGTGCAGATCGGCAAGACGCCGGTGCACAAATTCGCCGCGGCCGGTGTGACGCGCACCTTCCAGCATTCCAAGCTGTTCAATCGCCTCACTGCGCTCGAGAACGTTCTCATCGGCGCACACCTGGTCGCCAAGCCGACGTTCCTGCGCCGCTTGCTCTGGCTGCGATCTGCACGCCGCGATGAGCGTCTGGCACTTGAGCACGCCGCACGGTGCCTTCGGCGCGTGGGACTGCTCGAGAAGGCGGATGTCACGGCCAAGGCGCTGTCCTACGGCGACCAGCGACGTCTGGAGATCGCACGTGCTCTCGCCGCTGACCCGTCGCTGCTGATCCTTGATGAGCCCGCCGCCGGCATGAACCATGTCGAGGCGGAGGGCCTTTCGACCCTCATCCGCTCGCTCGCCGAAGACGGTCTGACCATCATCTTCATCGAGCACAACGTCGGCATGGTGCTCGGCACCTGCGATTACATCATCGTGTTGAACTTCGGTGAGGTGCTCGCACACGGCACGCCAGAGCAGATCGCGGCGGACGAGCGGGTGATCGACGCGTACCTCGGCTCCGCAGAGAGCGCTGACGGTTCCGAAGGCTCCGAGACGGATGCCTCTGATGAGGCGGATGCCACGCGCGAAGCCCCGAACACAGACGGAGGCCGATGATCATGGCTGATTCACTCCTCAGCGTGAAAGACCTTGTCGTCTCGTACGGGCGCGTCGAGGCCGTGCGCGGCGTCTCCTTCGACGTCGCACCCGGCTCGCTCGTGACACTCGTCGGCGCCAACGGCGCCGGAAAGTCGTCGATTATCAACGCCATCTCCGGTCTGGTTCGTCCGACATCGGGAACCATCACCTACGACGGCGATGACATCACCCGCACACGCTCGCACAAACTGGTTCCTCGCGGGCTGGTACAGGTGCCCGAGGGTCGCCAGATCTTGGCGACGATGACCATCGCGGAGAACATGCAGATGGGCGCCCGATCCGTCGGCCGCGGCGCTGGAGCGGCGATCGATGAGATGTACCAGCGATTCCCGGTGCTCGGCGAACGCCGCGCTCTGGCGGCCGGGTCCCTCTCAGGTGGCGAGCAGCAGATGCTTGCGATCGCCAGAGCGATGCTCGCGCAGCCACGCCTGGTGCTGATGGACGAACCATCCATGGGGCTGGCGCCCAAGATCGTGGATGAGGTGTTCAAGGTGATTTCCGAGATCCGCGCCACTGGCGCCACTGTGCTTCTGGTCGAACAGAACGCCCGGCGGGCGCTTCAGGCCGCAGACGAGGGGCACATTCTGCAAAACGGGTCTGTGGTGCGCTCCGGCGCGGCGTCCGATCTGCTGGCCGATGATGACATCATCCAGGCATACCTCGGCACCGGCGGCACCACGAAGTGAGCACGACACGGCGGCAGATCCGTCGCCGCGTTCCCACGTGGAGTGCGGTCGCCCCGCTGCTCGGGTTCCGCCGTCCGGTGCTCGACCCCGTCGAACGACGGCTGCGCGCGGCCCTGACGGTCAAGGATCTCGCCCGCGTCGCCCGGCGGAGAACTCCAAGGTCGGTGTTCGACTATGTGCACGGCGCGGCAGAGGACGAGCTGAGCTTGCGCCGGGCACGGTCGGCGTTCGCGTCCGTCGAGTTCTCGCCACGGGTGCTGCGTGATGTGGGCGTCGTCGATACCTCGACGACGATCCTCGGTCGTCCGGCATCGTTCCCACTCATCCTGGCGCCGACCGGCTTCACCCGGATGATGCACCATGAGGGCGAAATCGCGGTCGCACGTGCGGCTGCGCGCGCAGGCATTCCGTACAGCCTGTCCACGATGGGAACCACTTCCCCGCGGATGCTGCAGCAGGAAGCCCCTGGCGACAACTGGTTCCAGCTGTACCTGTGGAAGGACCGCGAGGGCACGCTGAAGTTGATCGACGAGGCGCGGGCGTCCGGCTTCGACACCCTCGTGCTCACAGTTGACACGCCTGTCGCCGGAAACCGGTTGCGAGATTCTCGCAACGGACTGACCATTCCACCGTCGCTGAATCTGAAGACGATGTGGGATTTCGCGTTGCATCCGAACTGGTGGATCAACGTGCTCACCACCGACCCGATCGAGTTCGCGAGCCTGCGCTCTTTCGACGGCACGGTCGCAGAACTTGTCGCGAAGATGTTCGACCCTACGCTGAACTTCACCGATCTCGCCTGGCTCCGTGAGCAGTGGGAAGGCAAGCTCGTCGTGAAGGGCATCCAGTCCGTCGACGATGCCCGCCAGGTGGTGGATGCCGGCGCTGATGCACTCGTCGTCTCCAACCACGGTGGACGACAGCTCGATCGCGCACCCACTCCCCTGCGATTGCTGCCAGAGGTCGCTAACGCCGTGGACGGCAAGGCGCAGGTCTTCCTCGACACCGGCATCCTCTCGGGCGCAGACGTGCTCGCAGCACTCGGTCTCGGCGCAGACGCCTGCATGGTCGGGCGCGCCTACCTGTACGGCCTGATGGCCGGCGGCGAGCGCGGCGTCGACCGAATGCTGGAGATCATGCGCGCAGAAGCCGTGCGAACGATGCAGCTGACCGGCGTCTCAACCGTGTCGGAGCTTCGCGGTCGAGTGAGTCTAGGCCGGCCATAACCGGACGGATTCAGCGCACGCGCGGCGCGGCTGTGCTTTCGCGGATGATGAGTTCGGTGCCCACCAGCGGGGTCTGAATCCGCTGCCCGCCGTCCAGCTCCGCAAGTAGTGCGTCCACGGCGAGCGCCCCGACCTTCTCCGGATGCTGTTGCACGGTTGTCAACGGCGGCCAGAGTTCCGCGGCATCCGGGAGGCCGTCGAAGCCCACCACGCTCACATCGACCGGCACCCGCCTGCCCGATTCGTGGAATGCGCGCACCAGGCCGATCGCCATCTGATCGTTTGCAGCGAACACAGCCGTTACACCGTCGATGTCCCGCAGACGCACACCGGCCTCGTGGCCAGATCGCGCACTCCAGTCCCCCTGCATCACCTCGGGCACCGGGCGTCCGCGTTCTTCGAGGGTCATCTGCCAGGACTCACGACGGCGCTCAGCAGAGTACGACTTCAACGGACCGGCTACGTGCCAGACGGTCTCGTGACCGAGATCCAGCAAATGTTCGGTGGCCAGACGCGCGCCCTCTGCCTGGTCGGTGTCGACGAAAGGGTGGGTGGAGCGACGATCTGAGTCGACGATTACGACCGGCAATCCTTCCGGGATCTCTACCTCGGCCTCGTCGAGCTGATGTGCTTCGATCACGATGATGATGCCGTCGACCGCGTGTTCGTCGATCCGATGGAACGCCCCCACCACCGTCTCCTGCGCGCTCGACTCCACCGGGATCAGCGTCAGCGCGTACCCCATCTGCGCCGCGCGGACGGCGATCGCATCGAGCGTGCGCTGGTTCCCATATGAGCTGAACGAGAACATGATCACGCCAATTGCACGGAAACGCCCCGAACGGAGGGCGCGGGCCGCGCTGTTCGGTCGATAGCCGAGCTGCGCCATGGCTGCGTTCACCTTGACCCTGGTCGCCTCGCCGACGTAGCCGCGGGCGTTGACGACACGTGAGACGGTCTGCCCTGAGACACCGGCTTCACGGGCTACGTCCTCCATCGATGGCTCACGACGACGTGGCGGCAGCTCTGCCGAGGATTCGAAGGACACGATCAACCATCCATTCATATGTTGACGTTGACACACTACCAGCGGATCGCATATGTTGACGTTGACACATCGCGCATAGTGCGCACGAACCAAAGAAGGTCTCGTCAATGACGACTGGTATCACCACGGGTCTCGCCACCGCGACCATCCCCCGCCGCGAGAAACGCGATTGGAAGGGCTGGGCCTTCGTCGGCCCCTTCATGGTCGTCTTCGCCCTGGTCTTCCTCACGCCGCTCGCATACGCGCTCTACCTCAGCTTCTTCCAGGAGAAACTGGTCGGCGGAACATCATTCGTCGGCTTCGAGAACTACGTGCGCGCACTCGGCGACTCGCAGTTCTGGGAGGCATTCGGCCGCGTCCTGATCTTCCTCGTCGTGCAGGTGCCGATCATGCTCGCCCTCGCACTCGGCGCCGCCCTTGCGCTGGACAGCGCTCGACTGCGTGGAGCATCGTTCTTCCGCATCCTGATCTTCCTGCCCTACGCGGTGCCCGCGGTTGTCGCGGTCCTGATGTGGGGGTACATCTACGGCGATCAGTTCGGTCTCACCGCGAACTTCAACGACTTCCTCGGATTCGATCTGCTCACGCCGTTCGCGAAGGAATGGATGCTGGTCTCGATCGGCAACATCGTCACCTGGCAGTTCGTCGGCTACAACATGCTCATCTTTTACTCTTCGCTCAAGACCATCCCTACCGAGATGTACGAAGCGGCCTCCCTCGACGGTGCTGGCGCCTGGCGGACGATCCTCTCGATCAAGATCCCCTCGGTCCGCGGAGCCCTCGTTATCGCCACGATCTTCTCGATCATCGGCAGCTTCCAGCTGTTCAACGAACCGAACATCCTCCGCCCCCTCGCCCCGAACGTGATCACGACGTTCTTCACCCCGAACATGTATGCCTACAACCTTTCCTTCACCGGGCAGCAGTTCAACTACGCGGCGACGATCGCGATCATCATGGGCATCATCACTGCTGCGATCGCCTACGTCGTTCAACTGCGCGGCTCGAAGGCGGAGGTGCGATAGACCATGGCACTCACAATCGCTCGTACGCCCCGCAAACGCGGCAACTCACTGACCCCAAAGTCGTCCAAGACGCTCCTGATCGTGATGATCGTCTACGCGCTCTACACGCTCGTGCCTCTCGTCTGGCTGCTCTTCAGCTCGACAAAGACACAGGCCGGTTTGTTCTCGTCCTTCGGCCTCTGGTTCTCGGATGACTTCGCCTTCTTCGACAACCTCGCGGCGACGTTCGCATACGGTGACGGCATCTTCCTCCGATGGCTCGGCAACACGCTGCTGTATGTCGTTGTCGGCGCCGGTGGCGCGACGCTCCTGGCAACAATGGCCGGCTACGGTCTCGCCAAGTACCGCTTCCCTGGTCGCCGCGCGGTCTTCGCGATAGTCCTCGGTGCGGTCGCCGTTCCTGGAACGGCACTCGCTGTACCGACATTCCTCTTGTTCAGTGAACTGGGGCTTACAAACACCCCGTGGGCGGTCATCATCCCGTCGCTGATCAGTCCATTCGGTCTCTATCTGATCTGGGTCTTCGCTTCCGAATCCATACCGACAGAGTTGCTCGAAGCTGCCCGCATCGACGGCGCAGGCGAATTCCGCACGTTCTTCACGATCTCGATGCGGCTGCTCGCACCAGGCATCGTCACGGTCGCATTGTTCACCGTCGTCGCGACCTGGAACAACTACTTCCTGCCACTGATCATGCTCTCCGACCCGGCCTGGTACCCGCTGACCGTCGGCCTGAATCAGTGGAGCAACCAGGCGATCGGCGCCGGATCCCAACCGATCTACAACCTCGTGATCATGGGGTCGCTGCTCACCATCATCCCGATCGTCATCGCCTTCCTGCTACTGCAGCGGTTCTGGCAGTCAGGACTCACCGCGGGAAGCGTCAAGCAGTAGCACCGCTCCCCCACACAGAACGTCGGTCCTCCGAAGGACCGCACCCCGAAAGGACACAGCAATGAAGCACCTTCCCTCACCCGCCGGACGGCGCACCCTCTCGGTGCTCGCAGCCGGCACAGTGGCCGCACTGGCCCTCGCCGGATGCAGCGCTGGCGGAAACGACGCCGGCGACACCGAAGCAGGCGACGGCTCCCTCGCTTCGGTAGAAGCCGCGCTTGAGACCGGCGGCGAGCTCACCTACTGGTCATGGACGCCCTCGGCCGAGGCGCAGGTCGCTGCGTTCGAGAAGGAGTACCCGAACGTCAAGGTGAACCTCGTCAACGCTGGAACCAACAACGAGGAGTACACGAAGCTGCAGAACGCGATCAAGGCGGGCTCGGGCGCACCGGATGTCGTCCAGATCGAGTACTACGCCTTCCCGCAGTTCGCACTCACGGACGCGTTCGTCGATCTCTCGCAGTACGGCTTCGCCGATTTCGAGGATGACTACACGGCATCCACCTGGAATTCCGTTACCGACGGCGACGCGATCTATGGCCTCCCGCAGGACTCCGGCCCCATGGCCCTGTTCTACAACAAGACCGTCTTCGACGCGGCCGGTGTCGCCGTGCCGACCACGTGGGATGAGTACTACGAGGCCGCGAAGGCGATCCACGCCGCCGACCCGAACGCGTACATCACCAACGACATCGGTGACGCTGGGTTTGCGACCAGCATGATCTGGCAGGCCGGCGGCCAGCCCTTCCAGACCGACGGCACGAACGTGACGCTCGACCTGCAGGATGCCGGGTCGAAGAAGTGGGCGGACAACTGGAACCGCCTCATCGAGGAAGACCTCGTGGCTCCTTACGGCAGCTGGAGCGATGAGTGGTTCCGTGGCCTCGGCGACGGCAGCCTCGCAACCCTCGTGATCGGCGCCTGGATGCCCGGCAACCTCATCACCGGTGCACCTGACGGCTCCGGCGACTGGCGCGTCGCGCCGATGCCGACGTACGACGGCACGCCGGCAACGGCGGAAAACGGTGGTGGCGGACAGGCCGTCACGACGCAGAGCGCCAACCCTGAACTCGCAGCCGGATTCCTGCAGTGGCTGAACAACAGTGACGAGAGCATCTCGACGTTCCTTGAGAGCGGCGGGTTCCCGTCGACGACGGCAGAGCTGTCCAGCGAAGAGTTCCTCAGCGATGCTCCCGAGTACTTCGGCGGCCAGAAGATCAACGAAGTCCTTGCCGCGGCGGCCAATGAGGTCGTCGAGGGCTGGAGCTACCTGCCCTACCAGGTCTACGCGAACAGCATCTTCGGCGACACCGTGGGCCAGTCTTACCAGAACGGCACAGACCTGAACGAGGGCCTCGTCGCCTGGCAGGACGCGCTGGTCGAGTACGGCAACACGCAGGGCTTCACCGTAAACAAGTAACACCCGGATGACGGGGAGGTCGGCGCTCTGCCGGACTCCCCGTCGCCAATTCACCCCTCTTCATCGAAAGCGCAGCACGTGACATCCTTTTCCATCGGCGAGACCGACTTCCTCCGCGACGGTCGGCCGCACCGCGTGATCTCCGGGGCCATTCACTACTTCCGGGTTCACCCGGATCAGTGGAGGGACCGCATCCACAAGGCACGCCTCATGGGCTTGAATACGGTGGAGACGTATGTCGCCTGGAACGCGCATGAACCGCGGCGAGGCGAATGGAATGCCAGCGGCTGGAATGACCTCGGCCGATTCCTCGACCTTGTTCGCGAAGAAGGCATGGACGCGATCGTGCGCCCCGGCCCCTACATCTGCGCCGAATGGCACAACGGGGGCCTGCCCACCTGGCTCGACGCCGACGAGAACACGCTGCGTACCTCAGACCCGGGCTACCTCGCCGATGTGACGGGGTTCCTTCGTCGCATCTACGACATCGTCGCCCCACGGCAGATCCAGCACGGCGGACCCGTCGTTCTCGTGCAGATCGAGAACGAATACGGCGCCTACGGTTCAGATACGGCATACCTCGAGGAGCTGGTGCGGGTCACGAAGGAGTCAGGGATCATCGTGCCCCTGACGACCGTCGATCAACCAGTCGATCAGATGCTGGCCGACGGCAGTCTTCCCGAGTTGCACCGCACGGGCTCCTTCGGCTCCCGCGTGCCAGAGCGCCTCGAAACACTCCGGCAGCACCAGAAGACCGGCCCGCTGATGTGCTCGGAGTTCTGGGACGGCTGGTTCGACTGGTGGGGCGGGGTCCACCACACCACCGGTGTCGCAGCGACCGCCGCCGAGCTCGACGCACTGCTGGCCGCCGGGGCATCCGTCAACATCTACATGTTCCACGGCGGCACGAACTTCGGCCTCACCAACGGCGCGAACCACAAGGGTCGCTATCTGCCGCTGGTAACGTCGTACGACTACGACGCCCCGCTGGATGAGGCCGGCAACCCGACCGAGAAGTACTTCGCCCTGCGCGACGTGATCGCCAAGTACGCTCCGGTACCGGCTGAGGTGCCGACAGTGCCATCACCCGGCGTGGAACTCACTGCCCCGCTCCGATCTGTTGGCCCGTGGACGGACGGCGGCAGCGCCGTGGCATCCGATCAGCCTGTGACCTTCGATGCTCTCGGACATCTGAGCGCCCTCGTCCGCTACGACATCGATCTGCCTTCACCTTCAGACGGGAGCCTGCTGGCTGTCGACGCTGTCCGGGATCTCGCCTGGGTTCGCGTGGACGACCAGCGTGTCGGTACTCTCGCCCGTACCCGACACGACCGCGCCATCGCGATCCCGGCCGGCGGTGCCCTCAGCATCCTTGTCGAGGATCAGGGCCGCGTGAACTACGATCACCGATTGGGCGAGGAAAAGGGGCTTGTAGGCACGCCCACGTTGAACGGTGAGCCGCTGATCGGGTGGCGCTGCACACCGCTGGACGTCGCCGCGATCGCCACTGAAGTGTCTGAGCGCACGACCGAAAGGGATGCCGGGTCCGCCCCATCGGCGTGGGTCGCCGACCTTCTCCTCGCCGGCAGCACCGATCTCTTCCTCGACACGTCGGACTGGGGCAAGGGCTACGCGTTCGTGAATGGCTTCTTCCTCGGGCGGTACTGGCGAAACGGTCCGCAGAAGACGCTGTACGTCCCCGCGCCGGTGACGCATGCGGGAGCGAACCGTGTCGTCGTCCTGGAGCTCGAGCAGCTGCTCGTGCCACGCGTGACGACCGTCTCGGGGCTCTTGCTCGGCGACCTGGAGGAGTAAGCGCGTCAGCGGTCAGCTGTAGTCGGCGACGACTGTTCGCGCGGCTCCGTCCAACGTGATGCGTCCGCCGTACGGGATGATCCACTGCGGACGAGTGTGCCCGAACGGCACGCCAATGCAGATCATGGCATCCGGGTTGTACCGCGTGACCGTTTCGATGACGGCATCACGTTGCGCGTCACGCAGCGCCTGCGCCTCATCCGCCGAAGGGTGGAACTCGAAGTCGCTCACCGGCGGACGCGCGACGATCACGCCGGCGGCAGCAGCAAGGATGCCGCGCTCCCCCAGCCCGCGGAGCCAGCGGGCCACCCAGCCGGCAGGCGGACGTTCCTCGCTCGTCTCGAGGATCAGGATCGCGCCCTCAAGTTCGGATGCCGCTGGCAGCCGATCCGCGAACGCCAGACCATCCAGCCCTTCCAGACACCCACCCCAGGTGCGTCCTTCGACTCGTGTCGCAGGCCCCGACCACGTCCATGGCTCGGTCTGCACTCGGTCGCCGTACTCGGTGAGTGCCTTCGGGTCTTCCCAGCGCCTTCCGACGTCCTCTGATTCGCCAGGTTCCGTCAACTCCAGCTGGCCGCCGTCCATCAACGCAGCGCGCAGCGAGCGCAGGTGAATGTCGTCGACGGCAGGGCCGGGGCCCAGGTGTACGGCCGTCGAGCCACCGTAGAAGCCTGAGATGTCGTGCTGCCACAGCCAATTCAGGATGTTCGTGTTGTCGCTGTATCCGACGAACGGCTTCGGGTCGGCCTGTGCGAGGGCAGCATCCAGGTGTGGCACGACGAGGATCTGATCGTCGCCGCCGATCGTGGCGAGAATCGCCCGAATCGTGGGATCAGCGAAGGCGGCATTGACGTCCGCCGCACGCGCTTCCGGGCTCGCGTCGAGTTGGCGAGTGGTCGGATACTCCACCGGAATCAATTCGGTGAGTTCAGTGAGCCGGCGCATCGCCTGCTCATGCAACTCAGGCGCAACGGCGGGGGCAGCGAATGCGGGCGACAGGATGGCGACGCGGTCGCCGGGAACGAGCTTTGACGGCATCGAACCATTCTGCCGGATAACGTCGGTCGGCCGCGGGCTCCGCTCACGGAGTGATCACGAGTTCGATGGGTGGTCCTATGCCCGCGTCAACATTGCTTGACGACGAGTTCGCGTCAATGTAGATTGACTTTATGAGCACACACACCGCACTCGCCACCGACCCGGAGGGCGAACCACTCGCCGAGTTGCATCGCCTCACTGAGCTTCGCCGCGAAATCTCTCGCGCCGAGGAAGCCCAGGTGCGTCGCGCCCGCAACGCGGGCTACTCGTGGCAGGCCGTCGCCAGCGCCCTCGGCGTAAGCAAACAAGCGGCTCATCGCCGGTTCGGCCGGAGCTAGCAGTCCTCCAGCCCTTTCACCCGCTGGCAGCCTTCAGTCGGGAGCGGTACGCGGCGACTTTCACTCGACTTCCGCAGGTCTTCATGGAGCACCATTCGCGGCGCTGCCCTCTGGAGCGATCAATGTAGACCTGAGTGCATTCAGGGCGAGCGCATTCTCGAAGCAGCCCTGCTTCCGATCCGCCGACCAGGTCAATCGCGCCTCGAGCGATCTCAGACAGCGCGGCTGTGCTGGTGCCCTCCTGGGAACGACCACCCTGATGAAGAACCCGCAGCAGGGGTGCGTGCGAGGCGTACGCGTTCACGGTGGTGATGCCATCTGCGGGCAGATCCTGGCGTTCGATCCGTGCCAGAACGAGCGCATAGATCGCTTCTCGCAGCTCGATCGCGGCGGCCAGATCGTCAGAATTGGGACTCACACCGTTGGGCACGAGCGTGGATTCAACGAACCATGCATCGAGATCGGCGGGCGTACCCAGCATTTCCGTCGGCGACTCATTGCGGCGCGCCTGCCAGGTCCCGACGAAGTCGAGGGCCGGGTCGCCGCAGGGGAACGAATGGATCATGTCACCACTCTAAGCGGTGACAGTTTTTCCACCAAATTCTGGTTACCCCCTTGACGGGTAACGGAACCTCTGTCAGTGTCGTTACCACCCAAACAGGTAACGCCAACTCAACGGAGGAAATCATGGAGCTCAAGTTTGAAATCATCGTACTGCCCGTCGCTGACGTTGATCGCTCGAAAGCGTTCTACGAAGGACTCGGATTCAGGCTCGACGCAGACTTCGCCACAGACCGCGGCCTGCGGGTCGTACAGGTGACTCCCCCCGACTCTGAAGCGTCGATCATCTTCGGAGACAACCTCACTACTGCCCAGCCCGGGTCAGCCCGTGGACTTCATCTGATCACTTCCGATATCGCCGAGGCGCGGCGCGAATTGCTGGCATCGGGAGCACCAATCAGCGAGCTCTGGCACGACGAAGACGGCATTTTCCACTGGGCCGATGACGCGCACCGCCTGCCTGGTGCGAGCACAGCCGGCGACAGCTATGCGACTTTCGCGTCGTTCGATGACCCCGACGGCAATGAGTGGATCTTGCAGCAGATCGTAGCTCGCGCCCCTGGCCGCTGAGCCCGCCACTCGAGACCGAGGGAGATAACGATGAACATCGATCACGAGACACGCCAGCTCCTGTTTCTGGACCTCTTGACGAGGGCCGCGACAGCGCACGGAGTGTATGAAGCAGAAGTGCTCGGCGGTGTGCACCATGAGGAATGGGCGCACTGGTATGCCGAGCACATGGCGAATACCTTCGCTGACGCCGGCTACGCGATCACGCAGGTCGCATGATGCGCCGCGATGACGATGCACCGACAGGACCGTCGATCACTGCCCACAGCGATCAGGATCTTACCGATATCGACCGGGCAGCCATCGCCCGATACCTGGTGACGCTGCGCGACTCGGACGGAGCTCTGAACATACGTCTTATCGACGCATTCGAGCGCCTCACTCCCCGCCAGGTGGATGTGCTCGCCGCGTCGGTCATCGACGAGGGCGCAGCGGCGGCGAGTCCCGCAACGAACCCCGTCGTCACGCAAGCCGCCCAACCCGCACGGCCCGCCAATACACCAGAACTGAGTCGGAGCGGGTGGATGAAGCGACTTTTCGGGGAACTCGCCGAGGACATGCATCCCGTCGCCATCTTGGCCGGGACAGCCCTGGCGATCGTGGCACTTGTCACCAGCATCGCGCTCTTGACCACCGCTTCCTCAGGCGCCAGCTCGAACGGAATGGATGAGCACTCTGGCGTGCAGTATCTGGAACCATACGCCGTCGACTACGGCTGGTACTGACTCCACGAGCATACGAATGGGGTGTGGCGTACACCACACCCCATCGCTGCGTCAGCCCTCGTGCCCGGCCGCATCCGCGACGCTGCGCGTGGCAATTGCGATCCGCAGATGGGAAAGGTGATCTCGAGCGAGGACCACGGTCACAACGACGGCCGGGGCGAGCTGCGCACCGATAGCGTAGACAAATGGGTCGGTATCGACCTCGGATGCGGGAACGTCGACACCGTCGACTTCGAGAGTCACAGTGGAGTTCACTGACGATTCGGACACTTTCCACGAGGTTTCGGTTTGCGGTCCCGGCAGGAGTCCGAGTTCCTCACGGAATTGGTTCACGAGAATGTAGTTCGTGTGGTCGACGAGTTGCCGCGAGAGCGTCGTGCATTCGGACGGGTCGCGATGCCAGGACGTCCGAACCGCTTCCCAGAGCAGCGGGTAGCGCATTCGCTGGACTTGCTCGATGAGCCAGACCGGACGAGGCCAGGGCGGCTCGTTCTCGAGGGCAGCGAGAGTCTGTCCATCAAGTTCGGCGAGGTTGACGGGATCACCGTGATCACCAGGGTTCCGCCAGAGCGTGTAGTTGATACTCACCGAAAGACTCGACCGTCCCGCCGCGTCGCACCCCTCGCTGATGCCCACTGACCCGTGATCTTCGGCGGCACGTTGTGGCACCAGTCCCATCACTGAGTAGTCAAGATCGCGCAGCCGCTCTTCGGCCGCGACGCGCGGGTCAGGAGCATCTGGAGGCAATACGCCGGCGAACTGCATGCATCGAGCCTCCTTGATCACAGCGCGCCTCGCAAGCATCGGGCCGCAATCCTGCCTAGACGCGTGGCGCCGATCCTTGGAGCGCGTGGTCTACGAGGCGCTCCGCCAGAGCGTCGTCGAGCGGTACTTTGAGTACGAGGAGTCGGTGGTAGCACGCCCCCCACAGCTGATCGACGACGATATCGAGGTCCGCGTCCCCGCGTAGCTGGCCTGCTTCTTGTGCAGCGCGCAGGCGTACACGAGCGCGCTCACGTCGAGGAAGAGAATAATGCTCGGACCACGCGTGTGCGAGATCCGAATCCAACTGGGCCATGCCGACGAGCTCTGATACCGGTTTTCCCGCTCCCTCAACGGTCAGCAGACGAATAAACGACGTGAGCTGCGCAAGGACGTCCGCTCGCACATCCCCTGTGTCGGTGAACTCCAGAATCTGCTCGCTCTGCTCAAAATAGGCCTCGGCCGCCAGCGCACCCGGCGACGGCCACCACTTGTAGAGGGTCATCTTGCTCGACCCTGCTTCGGCGGCGACTCGCTCGAATGTCACGGCCTGGATTCCGTCGCGCAACAGAATCCGCCCGGCCGCAATGAGCACGCCAGCTCGCACTTCCGCCGCCGGACGGCGCCCCCGGCCTCGACGCTCGGCGGCAAGAGTGGTTTCAGGCATCAGCATCCCCTTGTGGACAAGGTGTACATTATTCCGTATCCTAGTAAATGGATTACTCGTACATATCCTAACGGAAGGTTCCCTCATGGCAGGCAACATTGATCGCGTCGCCATCGTTACCGGCGGCTCCGGCGGCATCGGACGCGCCGCCGCCCTGCGTTTGGCAGCCGACGGATTCGCCGTCCTCGTGCACTACGCGAGCAACGAGAACCGCGCCGAGAGCGTCGTGAAAGAAATCGTCGATGCCGGTGGACGCGCAATCAGCGCCGGCGGCGATGTGGCTGACGAAACCGCGATGGCTGCGGTGTTCAGCGCCGCAGAATCTGCGTTCGGAGGCGTCGACGTCGTCGTGCACACAGCGGGCATCATGCCGCTGGCACCCATCGCCAAAATGGACCTGCAGACCTTCGATCAGATCCAGCGCACCAACGTGCGCGGGACATTCGTGGTCGACCAGCAGGCGGCGCAGCGCGTGCGTACTGGCGGCGCGATCATTAACCTCTCCACTTCGGTGACACGCCTGCAGATCCCGACGTATGGTGCCTATGCCGCGTCTAAAGGAGCAGTCGAAGCATTGACGCTGATTCTGGCGCGTGAGCTGCGCGGCCGCGACATCACTGTCAACGCCATCGCGCCCGGCCCCACCGCGACGCCGCTGTTCTTCGAGGGCAAGACCCAGGAGGCCATCGATCGGATCGCTTCGATGAACCCCATGGAGCGACTCGGAACACCTGAGGACATCACCGAGATGGTGGCATTCCTCGCTGGCCCGGCCCGCTGGGTGAACGGGCAAGTGCTTTACGTCAACGGTGGAGCGGCCTGAGATGGGTCGGCTAGATCATCGCGCGCCCCCGTCCTACAACCGGAGGTCGACGCGAGGCACCCGGTTCCGAGCGATGCTCGCGACCGCGACCGTCACCATGGTTCTCGCTGGCTGCACCGTCGATTCGGAGCAGTCGACCTCCCCGGACCCGATGATTCCTCCCGCGACGTCAACGCCCTCGGGCGAGGCGGGAGAGATCGCTGTTCTCGGGCAGCCCGAGGTGTTGACCACAGGGCTGAACGCTCCGTGGGGGCTGACGTTCCTCCCGGACGGGTCGGCGCTCGTGTCAGAACGCATTACCGGAGAGATCGTGCGCATTTCCGCCGACGGCGGCGACCCGCAGACGGTTGGCGTCGTGCCCGACGTGAGCGTGTCATCAGAGGGTGGACTGCTCGGGATCGTCGCCTCGCCCGACTTCGCTGATGACCGCACGGTCTTCGCCTCGGTCTCCGGGGCAGATCAGAACCGCATCGTGTCGCTCACGATCGCCGAAGACTTTGGCTCGCTCGCTGTCGATCGCGTACTGCTCGACGGCATCCAGACCGCGGATCGACATCACGGCGGGCGCCTCGCCATCGGTCCCGATGGGCATCTTTGGATCGGCACGGGCGACGCGTTCGAACCGGAGAACGCGGCCACTGCCGATTCGCTCAACGGGAAGATCCTCCGTATCGCCCTGGACGGCTCCATCCCCGACGAAAACCCCGATGACTCACCCGTCTATTCCAGCGGCCATCGCAACGTACAGGGCATTGCATTCGGTCCGGATGGCACGGCTTACGCGACTGAGCTCGGCCACCGCACCTGGGATGAAATCAACGTCCTTCGCGCGGGCGCGGACTACGGATGGCCCGACTCCGAAGGCACCTCAGGGTCTTCCGGAGAGCAGCCGATCGCTGTCATCCATCCCGATGATGCCAGCCCTTCCGGCGTGGCCTACGCGGCCGGGTCGCTGTGGATCGGTGCCCTGGGTGGCCAGAGGCTCTGGCAACTCCCCGTTGACGGCGCGTCTGCAACGGCCGAGCCGATTGAGCACCTCGTCGGCGAATTCGGCCGCATTCGCACGGTCGAGGTCGCTCCCGACGGTGCGCTGTGGATCATGACGTCCAACACCGACCGCGCCACATGGGGAGGAGCCGATCCGCGACCAGGCGATGACCATATCGTCCGTATCGGGGTCGCCACACCGGCATCATGACAGTCCACCCATGGAGACACCGTAGTCACCCGCCGAATCGGAGCCACCTAGTCGCGACAGCGGATCAGATCCCACTTCCGTAGTTCTCTGGATCCGCCTCGACGATGACGGGGTTCTGCCCCGCATCCCACAGGCCAATCGCACCGATCGGAAGCGGACCGACGACATCCGCACGCCATACGAGATCGATGCTCGATCTGCCGATGCCCTCGAACGTGGAAGTGATGACTGCGGCATCGTCCTGGAAGCCGAGCTGCGCCTCCAGACGGTCCGGCAGCACCAGGTAACTGGTCACCTGCTCGTGATGCCCCTCCTGCACCTGACGCTGTGCAAGCCAACTCGTGCTCAGCGGTGTGACCGGCTGACGCCGCCCTGCGAGTGCCCCAAGCAGGAAATCATCCCAGGCGATGCCCTCATCAATGCCGGCGGGGTCTGCCGTCGCAGCAAGCGCGTCGAGCGGGTTGTCATCGATCGACGTGACATGCGGAGTGCTGCTGTGCAGTGCATGGCGCTGAATCTCGGTCATCAGTGCGCGCAGGCGCGGGGCGGCAACACGAGTGAGCACCGACTCTCGGCGCATCGTGTCGCGAAGCATCTTTCGCGTGTTGTTCGAAGAGTGCGGCAGGTCATCGTCCAGCGCACCCACTCCGAAGGCGGTGCCATCCTGACCGAGCTCCGACCCGACCTCGCGCACAAGATCGTGGAACGCATCCGCACGCCATCCCCGCCTGACCAGGTGCTCAGTCGTCATGCGTCGGAGCCTCGTGGATGCCGCATGGTCGCTCTCCACGACTGTGCCAACGCTCATCGCGAAGGGCAACGACACGCGCGCTAGCTCGTAGTCGGGCTTCGCCTGCCACTCAGGACGGATCTGCCACGGGTGATGGATCGCACGCGCCAGCAGATCAAGCCAGTCGACTGTCTGGCGGTGCAGCGAGGACAGGCGCGCCAGCTCGCGGCGCGCGCTGCGCGAGGCATCCGAGATATGCCGCAGGTGCGCATGGGTGAGATTCACCCGACGTTGGAACGACGACCAGCCACG
Organism: Microbacterium sp. Y355; assembly: GCF_059445345.1. Classification (NCBI taxonomy): domain Bacteria; kingdom Bacillati; phylum Actinomycetota; class Actinomycetes; order Micrococcales; family Microbacteriaceae; genus Microbacterium; species Microbacterium sp. Y355. The sequence continues at coordinate 1,355,484 of NZ_JCAIUD010000001.1, forward strand.
GTGGTAAGCCGCCAAGGAAATGCTGGTCAGCAGCACAACCACGGCGGCAGCGACCACGATCGTAAGCCAGTCCTCTGGATACCAGAGACCGACGAGGAGCAGGCGCGGGCGCAGCTGAGGTATCCAGATCGGCACCAGAATCAACAGCGCCGCGACGACGGCGGTCACCAACCACCCGATGAGCATGCGTCGGTGGAACGCCTTGCGCAGTCGAACCAGCTCGCCCGGAACCGGGACGCGCAACTGCTCGATCTCTCGTGCGAACCGTGCGACGGCCTCGCCCGCCGACGCACGGTCGGCCGCAAGCCGGGCCAAGAGACGCCACGCGAACGAGCGATCACGGCTGACGGCCCAGGTGTCGTAGTCACCAACGCCCGACTCTCGTCGCTGCTGCTCAGCTGCCGCGGCTTCCGCTTCGGCCGCAGCCTCGTCGCGCCGACGACGCCTGTCTTCCCAGTGCCCGCGCATCTCGCGCTGCATCCGCTCCCGGTACTCGCGCTGCGCCACAGCCTCGACCGGAGACACGGCGGCGGATGCGGATGCGACATCAGCTTCGTCGTCTTCAGACTCATCTTCAGGGGTATCACCGGGCAGCTCCACGGTGATCGACACCGTCTCGCCCGTGCCGGTCGTGATGAATGCATGACCACCCGGAGCATCGATGGCATCCGATTGCACGGCGACAGCACTGTCGACTTCCTGATCACCGTCCTGTTCGTCAACGGGATCGGGCAGTAGCCGGAACGCGTGATCAGCACCGGCGGCGTCCACCGCGGCACGCGCCGCCAACTCTTGCCCGTTCTGCATCCATCTGATCAGGTGACCGCGCGGGTCTCCCTGGGCGAGCACGTACCAATCGATCGGCAGCGACAGGTTCGATGGCCCGTCCTCGACAGTCCACGTCTCATCCGGCGAGGGGAACACGTCAGACACGCGTCCGAACACCGGCACCTTCTCCTCCACGGAAGCGAACCCAAGGTCGGAGAGATCGGAGCTGCCGTCGAGAGAACCGAACACTAGCTCACGCAGTCGCGCCCACAGCCGAGGCGTCGTACGGAGCCTGCTGATGCCGACTGGTGCAGCCATCGCGGCGCGCGCAACGCGCTCGGACTCGAAGATCTCGTCGCGTCGAGCAATCAGTTGCGCGTCACGCGCGTCGAGAATCGCGTCGTAGTCCTCCCCGACGATGTGCGTACCATCATCGGACTGCAGCTGTTTGGTGAGCGCCCGCGCCGTGCGCGACGTCAACCAGCGCCACGCCCATTTCGGCATCGCGCTGATCTTGTCGACGCAGAACGCGCCGAAACTCTTCATCTGCGCACCGATGCCGATTCGTTCGCGATCGGGTGATTCCTCGGGGGCAGTCGGGTGAAAACTCAACGCACCCTGATCGAGAGCCATGGATGCCTCGACCATCTGCTCGACATATGCCGGAACCGCCTCGTCGTCGATGAACGCGGTGCCGGATGGCGGTGACCCGACGCTCGGGTCGATGATCAGCGAGTCCGCCTGGCTGGCGAGCTCGAGCACGTGAGCCGCGGTCCGCCGGCCGAGCGCCTCGGTGATGATCGCGTTGAGGAATACACGTGACACCCACACACTCTGCTGGCTCGACGCCTCCCGAGAGATGAGCTCGAATGTGCCGACGCCAGCTCCACTCCACAGGCCGGCGACACTCGCCAGATGCATCAGCGCAAAGCCGACGAAGCGATCGTTGTCGCGAACGAAGGCATCTCCCGACCACGGAGATGAGCGATCCTCCGGAGCTGCCACAACGACTGTGCCGTACTCGGACGCAACCCAATCCACCCGCTGCTGCAGCTGGAACTCCGTCGGTGCGCAGATCAGCGTGATACGCGAGAGATCGGTGGACTGATCCGCGATGTTCGCCGTCGGTACCGCCATCGGCATCGCCTTGGTGAGGTAGGCCTCGAGTAGGCCTGCGATCTCATCCTGTTCCTCATCGATCTCACGCGAGGGCACCGCCGAACGCAACTTGACCAATCGCACGAGCGCGAGACTCTCGCGCGCCAGCGTTTCGAACAGGTCGACCTCGACATCCTGCAATCGGTGCTCACGGTCGAGCACGAGGATGGTCGCGCCAATCCGCGGCGGCCCGGTGCGCGCGCGGCGCACTTGTTCTGGACGCACCCACAGTGCAGGGCCAAGAAGTCCCATCCGCGTCCATTCGCGAGCGACTTCCAGCACTGACTCTCCCTGCCGGCCGCTGGGAAGCAGGATGACACTGGCCTTCCCGGCCGGCCAGGACGAACGCAGCATGATCAGACCCCGCTGTCCGCGGCCCGCGTCGCCATCACAGAAGACGACAGGCTCTGCAGTGCGGCCGTCACCTGGTGACGGATCTCCCAGCTGACCGGGTAGTCGTACACCGACACCGAGAAATCGTGCTCGGCTACCTGCGAGCGGAAAGCGGAGTACTCGCTCGCGAAGTAGTCCCGCAGCGCCTGCTGGCGACCGTTGAGCCCAGCTGCGACGTCACCGGCGCGTGCGGCATCTGGCACCGGAGCGTCCGGATCGAGCTTGCCCTCCTGCACCCAGCGCATCAGGGTGTTCGACATCTCCAGATCGTCTCCGCCGAGCAGCGCCAAGACTTGATATGGGCGCAGCGGCTCCAGTGACTCCTGCGAGCTGCACAGTGCGAGTGCGATCGTCAGAGACTGCATCACCACACCCGGATAGTCATACGGCTGCGTGCGACGCGTGTCGAGCAGCGGACGAGGGAAGTCGGTGTACCGGCGAGCTGCCGGGTCCCACAGTGACAGCCCCGGGCCACGCTCGCCGCCGTCAGGATCGACTTTGAGCCAACCCAGCGCCTTGGCGACGTACCAACCGCGGATCATCGCCGAGATCACGGTCGGGTCGGCGGGGATCGCCTCACCGAGCAGGCGAGACCGCTTGAACCGCCAGAATGCCTCACGGCTCTCCTGCGTGTTCGACTGCCGCAGCCAGTCGCGCGCGATCGGCTCCATGACCGAGTCCATGACGATCGGCTGGTAGGGGAACCCGCTCATCGCGAAGACTTCGATGCCCTCCACCCGAGCATCCTGGAACCACGAGTCGGAGATCGCATCGTTCCAGAAGCCCATGGCCCCCAGCACCTGCTTCGTCACGGCGTACATCTCGGTGCCCGTCTTGAACGGGATCGAGCTGAACACCAGGCTGGTCGCCTCGTTGATCGATTTGTCGTGCACAAGTCGCAGCAGCGTCGGGTTGAGCTTGACCAACGGTTCACTTGCTCCGAGCGCGGCCTGCAGCTGCTCACGGAACTTCTCACGACGCTGGCCGAACACATCAGGGGCAAGCTCGGCCTCATCGAAGAAGCTGCGCAAATCCTCGGTGACATAGGAGTTGAATGCCGTACCTTCGCGGCGCATCCAGAGTCGAGCACGGGCGACATAGCGCTCCGGACTCGTGGCCATCGTGAACCGAGGGCTCTGCGGCGAGCGCGCGGCTTCTGGGTCAGCAGTGACAGACGGCTTCCAGGTGCGCGCCTGATCGACGAGTGACCACTTCGTGGCATCGTCTTCCTTGCGCGAGCGCGCCTCTACGCCCACGATGAGCTCACGCATGACATCGAGCACCGCATCTGAGAAGCGCCCAGCACCCTCACTGACGGTCGCACGCACCAGACGCTCGAACTCGCTAGGGTACTCATCCTGCTCGATGAGCAGACGTTCGTTCGGCGCAGGAGTGTACTTCCGCGGCACAGTGGAGTCTTCGCGCTTCGGCCAGAAATCGTAGTCGTTGTCGCGATCATCGCTGGTCTTACGTGCCCTAACGCGCAGAGAGAGCTCTTCGTACGAACCCTCCAGATGCACCCTGAGCGGTGCGAGAAAATCTCGACGCAACTCGTTCAGCAGCTGGGCCGCACTGCGCCGCAATGGCGACTCCGAGGCCCACTCCAAGCCCTGTTGGATGCGCTCGACTGCGCCGATCACGGCATCCTGATCCGGCCTGATCGACTGCTGGTTCGGCGCGCTCTGCAACTGTTCGCTGACGAGCGACGGCAGGGACTGCACCCACTCATCGCGCTGCTGTGCTTCGGCCTCGAGGCCGTCTGCCGCACTCTTGAGCGTGCGATCGAGACGCGTGAGCAGCTCGGTCACGACGGGGAGGCCGTTCGTCGCAACATGCTGCGCGATCACGTGCAGCAGTTCATCCGGCACCTCGCGGGCCCAATCCTCCATAAGCGCCTGGCGGTGACCGTGATCTTCGCGCAGAAGCTCAGGCGCGCGCGCCGTCCACTCGGCCAGAAGTCGCTGGCTCCAGGTGGTGAGGTCGAGACCACCATTCTTGTCGAGTTGCGATGGATCGCCGAGCTTGTTGAGGATGTTGTGCGCGAGCCGGTTCTTCAGCGACTCGAGCTGTGCCGTGTCGCGCAGCCTGTCGACGACGTCGTTGTGCTCTTCGGTGTCTTCGTTCAGACGCAGTTCGCGCACGAACAGCTGATAGTCCTGATCGGCGCGAACGGAGATCCACTCTGCCTCAGTGCGCTGCGCGAACAGCGGGTCGGACTCGGTGTGTGCGTAAAGCATCCGGTCGATCACCGAGCGGGCGAGGCGCTCGGCGGAATACTCGAAGAACTTGTCACGGCCGAGGGTGACCCGACCGAACCCCATCGATGAGAATGCCGGTGAGTGCTGGCCGGGGTTGATGAGTCCCGTGTTGTCCGGTAGCACGTTCGCCGAGACCCGCGCCTGCCAGTTGCCGGAAGCATAGGCCGTGATGCTGTCTTGCACACGGTCATCGGTGATCCAGGCGGACAGGCTCGTCGCGACGGCGCTGTAAACCTCGCTCTGATCGGCGAAGGTGACTTTGGAGTTGCTGCGCCCCACGATGAACGGATATGCGGCGCCGACCCGATCCCGCGCGCCACCGTACGACGGCGTGACGCCCTGCGTCTGCAGCAACTCGATCGTCGAGTTCGACGGGGTGTCGGTCCAGAATCCGTTCATGGTCTCGGCGATCGCGGCCAGCGCGTTCCCCGGAGTTCCTGCGGTGACCCCGAGCTGGTCAAAGACGTCTGGCGCGTAGAGGATGCTGAACACCTCGTTCGACCACGGGTACTGCCGCGCGGTCGACTTCACGATCTCGACGATGTCAAGGAACTGCCCCGCCCCCGAACCACCTGCGACAGAGGAGATCACGATGACGGTCGGACTGTTGTTCGTCGACTCATCACGTGCCCGAAGCGCCCGACCGAGCGTCTGCAGCTCCGCGAGCGCAGACGCATCTCCGAGGCGCGCGATGGCGTTGCGGGCCGCGACCGCGATGTCCTTCGTTGCCGATAGCGCCACAGCACGGCCGACCGCACGGAATTGCCCCGCACCCTTGGTGACATCCACCCGCACCCGACGCGGGTCGGGCAGTTGACGCTCAACGTCGGCGTGCACCGCCTGGTTCGTCGCGTGCGCACCTTCGATCGTCTTGTAGACCGTGTCGTAGTTTGCGCCGGCGCTCACTAGGCCCTTGTACTCCTGCGGGGGCAGGAACGGTGCGGGGTAGTCGACGCCGTCCTGCACGGTGGGCGTGTCGAAGTGCAGGAACTGCCACGCAGCCGGGATCCCACCACTCCATCCAGCTTGCTGAAGCTTCAGTTCGAGCTGGTACTTGAGCCCGCGCAGCGTCTTGCCGCCGGAACCGCCGACGCCGATGATGAGGAAGGGACGAAGCATGGTGACTCCTGTTTTTCAATGTTCCGTGCGGTCGGGTGTGCAGTCAGGGTCGCGGTGGCGGAGGAGTGCTCGGTCGCGGAGGTGGTGGAACGCCCGTACCCACCGGCGGCGCAGTATCGCCGCGCGAGGGTGGAGCGCTGCCCGTGTTGTTCCGACGTGGCGGAGTGGATGCCTCGCCGTCAGCCCGACCAGGACGATCTGGGCGGTCTGGACGGTCTGGACGGTCTGGATGGTCTGGGCGGTCTGGACGAGAGGATGCCGCGCCGGCAGACGCTGTGCGCTCCTGCAGCTCGGCGCGTGCCCTGTTCACTGCCTCGGCCAGTTTGATGTCAGCCTCGACCTCTCCGATGCGCTGAGCGTGCTGGCCCTGGTCGCTCGAAGACGCGCGGTGATAGATCACGAGCGTGCCATTCACGTCGTCGCCGCGCTCGGTCCGGCGCAGTTCTGCGTCGCTGACGACGACTGCCCAGAATCGATCAAGCGGAAGCTTCGCGAATCGCAGCCGCCCCTTCGAGTCCTTGGCCGCGGATGCCGTCCGCCCCGCCCTTGCCGTGATCAGAGCGCTTCCCGCAGGAGCAACTACTTCGTACCATGGCGCGCGCAGCGGGAACCATGGCACCCGCGAGCGCAGGACACCAAGATCGGCATCCGCAATCGTGCGCATACCCTCCGATGGCTTCCCGAATCGGAACGCATCCGAGAGCGCGCTACCCTCCCGAGGTGCCGTGACCTGCGCGCCTCCGGCCGTGATGCGCACCGGGAATGCAGCACGCTGGGTGTCCTTAGGCACGTCGATGCGTGTGGTTGCCCGGTTCACGAGCCACAGGATGATGAGGGGGATCAGAAGCCCCAGCAGCAGCAATCCCAGCGTCAGCAGCAGCACAGCTGCGGTATTCACCGGGTACGTGGAGCGGAACTGCAGCGGGATGTCCTGTGTGAGGACGTCACCGGATGCCGAGCGGAATTCGACCGGGACCGTCGCCTGAACGAAGCTGTCGGCTGGGGTGTCGTTGGCTGCGGAGATGGCCACGGTGACCTCACCGTTCATCGGCACCGTGATGCATTGCTCGCCGTCAAGACCACCGATGTTCCACCGCCAGCCATCACGGTTGCCCGCATCGCTGACCACGGTCGGGTCGTTCGGCAGGCACACGACGCCGTCGCCGCCCTCGGTCGGACCGGTCAGCGTGATGATGCCTGTCGCTTCGCCGTTTGCCCACTCGAGATCGGAGAGCGCCACTGGCACCGTCGCTACCCGTGGGAACTGCTTGGGCAGCGCCGTCGTGATCGTCTGCTCCACCGTCACCGGTGCGAGCGCCAACTGGTGCGTCCGCGTCACGAGCGGGTCAATCGATGCGGTGACGACGAGCTGCGCGAGGGTGAGATCAGCAGGCAGCGGTATGGATATTTTCCCCGTCGCAGCGTCGATACGCGCGCCGCTGAGTTCGGCGCGGGCACCGTTCGCATCGAGGTACCACGCAGAGAAGGTGTTGTCGCCGAACACACTCAGATCGGTCGCGTCGCCTTCGGCATCCACAACCGTCGCATCCAGAGATGACGACGCCGATCCGTCGGCCGACAGCTCGATGCTGTTGCTGTCTTCGAACACGATCCGCAGATCGCTGAACAGGAAGAGCGAACGAGCATCGCTTGCCTTGAGCTGCCATTTGCCGGGAGAATCGGCGTCCGTGCGCACGTCGATGACGCTCGCCCCGTCGGTCACCGTGACCGTCGCCCAGTCCTGTTCCGCGCCGGAGGATGCCGAATTCAAGGGCGATCCCTCGGGCGGGGTGAGCGTCCAGTCCCCCGCGAGGATGATGCGGAAACGTGCCACGCCCTCATCGATCCAGAACGAGCCGTCTGCGTCGAGCGGCTGTGGGTTTCCGCCTTCGACCTGAGCGCTCAGCTGCAGGAAGACCTGCGCGAGGGAGTCTGGCGCCGATGCCTCGACGAACGCTCCGTGCACGTGAGATGCCGGCAGCGGCTGCTGCCCGCACTGCGCCTCCGAGCCGGTCGCGGTCCCCTCGACCAGCGACTGCATGTCAGCGGCGGCGCTCTGCGACGCGGAGTCCACCGCGAGTAGGGCCCCGATCACAACGACACCGGACTGGCGAAACGAGTTGAACACCCCGCTTGCGCTGCACATCTGCGCGAGGGCGTCGAAGTCTTCCTGCTGCTGACCATCTGGGGCTTGGATGTCGAGTTGCCCGTCGGTGAGCCAGATGAGTAGCTGACAGCCGGGAGCTGTGTCCTGCTGCGACGCAAGTGAGCGCTGGGCACCGGACAGCGCGGCGGGCCAGTTCGTGTATCCGCCCGGCGTCTTGGCCCTGATGGTGTCGGCTAGTTGGCCCGGGCTCGCATCATTCCACGGCTGCCAGCCGACCGCTGCGGAATAGTCGCTGGAGAAGAAACCGGCGGCCCAGTTCACCGAGATGTCATCACGGATCGCGCCGAGCTGCTCGAGGCTGTTGCCGAGGATCGAGGCCCGGACGATGTCAGGGTCAGAACCAGGGCCGCCGCTGTCGGCGACCTCGAGCGAGTAAGAGGAGTCGACGAGGTAGTAGACGTTTAGCGTGTTCTGCGATGCGAGGCACACGCGCAGGTCGGCGATCGCCGCCTGACCGTTGTCGGAGAGACCGCTGCCGGAGACGGCGGCGACCACGCCTGGTGTTGCGGGTACGTCGGCCGCCATCGCTGCGGAACTCAACGACGTCAACCCCATCGAGGTCAGCAGCAGCGTCGCCAGTGTGATCGCTGCAGTGCGGAAGGAGCGCCTCATGACAGCCCCCACGCTTCCGCGAGCGGAACGCTGAGGTTCAGGATGTGCCAGATGCCGATGAGGATGGATACCGCGACGGTCCAGCGAAGTACCGTGCCGTAGCCGGTGCGCTGCGAGAAGTTCACGTTACGGCGCATACCTGTCCGTTGTGCGATGGCATCCCATCCGTAGCAGGCGATCACGACCACAGGCGTCAACAGATAACCGAGCAGGCTGAGCCACCATGACTCTGCCACGACCAAAGGCAGCGGGATCTCGAAGATCACCTTCACTGGCGCACTCTCGAGCGCGATGACCAGCGCTGCGAGGACGAGGCTGAGTGCCGCGGCGGAGAGTCCAACGATGAGCGGCACGGCGCTAGCGCGGCCGGCGCGTGTCACCGCCGGTCGCTGCGTCACCGCACGTGCAGCTGACGTCATCTCTTCTTCCCCCTCACACCGGCTCGGGCTGTGCCATTTAGACAGTCCTCCACACATTAGCGGCGCCCTCTGACTGTGCCTATCCAGAAACAGCCATGCCCCGATCATGAGGCCGTTACCTGTGCTCCCGATCACAGACTTCGCTCATCGCGGAACCTGACAAGAGCTGTGCCGATCAGGAAGTACGGTCGTAGTACTCCCCTTCTCAGATCGAGGTCTCGTATGTCTCGCACGGCGACCAGCCGCCGGCGCGGGCGCGGCGCACCACAAGATGGTCCGCGCGCCACGTTCCGCCAGCTTCTTCCGTTCCTCTTCGAGCACAAGCGCACGCTAATCATCGTCGCGATTCTCAGCCTCATCGGAGCCGCGACTTCACTCGTGCAGCCGCTGCTGGTCGGACAGGTCATCCTCTCCGTTCAGGCAGGCGATGCTCTGGGGATGCTGGTGTGGCTGTTGGCCGGTTTCGTGATCGTGTCATCCGTGATCTCGGGCTATCAGCACTATCTGCTGCAGCGCACCGGCACCGCGGTGGTGTACTCCAGCCGCCGCCAGCTCATCGCCCGCATCTTGCACCTGCCGATCCGTGAATTCGACGCCCGCCGTACGGGCGATCTCGTCTCGCGTGTGGGCACAGACACGACGCTGCTCTACGCCGTACTCACACAGGGGCTTGCGGATGCCGTCGGCAGCGTCGTCCTGTTCCTCGGCGCACTGATCGCGATGCTCATCATCGACCCGATCCTGCTGCTCATCATCGTTGTGGTGGTCGGGGTGTCCTTGGGCGTCGTGGTGCTGCTGAGTGGACGCATCCGCTCGGCCTCCAGTGCACAACAGGTCAAGGTCGGAGAGCTGGCGTCTGCTGTAGAACGCGCAATCGGATCGATCCGTACCGTGCGTGCTTCTGGCGCCACCGAACGAGAGACGGCGTCAGTCTCGAAGCTTGCAGGTGAGGCCTACGGACTCGGCGTGCAGATCGCGAAGGTCTCCGCTCTCGTGGTGCCGATCTCTGGTGTCGCCCTCCAACTGTCGCTGCTGGCGGTGCTGGGCGTGGGTGGATTCCGAGTGGCCGCAGGCGCCATCTCGGTACCCTCACTGATCACCTTCGTCATGTTCCTCTTCATGATGCTCATGCCTTTGGCTACTACCTTCGGCGCCATCACCTCGGTGAACCAGGCTCTGGGCGCGCTCGGTCGCATTCAAGAGGTGCTGGATCTTCCCACCGAAGACCAGGAGGATGCCTCGATCGCCGCGTCCCTGTCGGCCTCTGAGCCGGCCCCTGAGCCCGTCGAAGGGCCCGCCCTCGTCTTCCATGACGTCCGCTTCCGCTATCCCGACGTCGTTGTCGCCGCACGTGAAGCGGCCGAGACAGAGGCGCACACCGTTCTCGTCGATGCGCATCTCGAGCGCAAGACGAGCGGGCCGGACACCGACAAGCCCGCCGATCGGGATGTTCTCCGAGGCGTCTCCTTCGAGGTACCCCGCGGCTCACGTATTGCGCTGGTCGGTCCTAGCGGTGCTGGCAAGAGCACGATCCTGTCACTGATCGAGCGGTTCTACGACCCGATCGGCGGTTCCATTCGCCTGGACGGTCACGACATCCGCACCTACCCGCGCGCCGAACTGCGCGCCCGCTTCGGCTATGTGGAACAGGATGCCCCGACTCTCGCCGGCACGCTCGCCGACAATCTGCGGCTTGCCTCCCCCGATGCCACAGATGAGGACTGCGAGCGCGTGCTACGCGCGGTGAACCTCGGCGATGTGCTGGAGCGCGGCACCTTGGGTCTGCAGACTCCCGTCGGCGAAGACGGCGTGATGCTCTCCGGCGGTGAGCGTCAGCGCCTGGCGATCGCTCGGACCCTGCTCACCGAGGCACCGATCCTGCTGCTGGATGAGTCGACGTCCTCGCTCGACGGAGTGAACGAACAGCGCATGCGCGAGGCCATTGACGCGGTCGCCACCGACCGCACGCTCATCGTGATCGCGCACCGACTGTCCACAGTCGTCGACAGCGATCTGATCATCGTGCTGCAAGACGGTGAAGTGGTCGGGCAGGGCACGCACTCCGAGCTCATTGAGTCCACACCGCTGTATCGCGACCTCGCCCGGCACCAGTTGCTCGCGTAGCATCCGGCATCGGCCGTTATGAAATGCGGACTCTGTCCCGATCTGCTGACTGATTCCCCCGAAACGTCAACAGAACGGGACAGGCCCGGCTATTGGGACACGTGAGTGCCCGGATATACGCGACGGAAGGATGACGGGACCACTCAGCCATGGGTATGTCCCTGCCATCCCGCCGTCGCGGGTCTATGTGCGCGCTACTGCGCGTGCGCGAGCCGGTACCGCAGCGACGCGAGCTCTGTGCGCAGCGCAACGGGCAGGGTGTCTCCGAAGGTGTTAAAGAACTCCTCCGTGGAATCCGCCTCACGTAGCCATGCATCGGGGTCGATGGCGAACAGCTCGTCGAGATCCTGCTGCGAGACGTCGAGGCCATCGAGGTTGAGGTCCTCGATGATCGGCAGGCGACCAATTGGGCTGTCGACTGCTCCCACCTCACCGCTGATGCGGCGGATGATCCAGTCGACGACACGCGAATTGTCACCGAACCCCGGCCACAGGAAGCGGCCGTCATCACCGCGGCGGAACCAGTTGACCTGGAAGATGCGCGGTGCGCGATCGAAGCGCAACTTGCGGCCGACCTTGAGCCAGTGAGCGAAGTAGTCGCCCATGTTGTAACCGCAGAACGGGAGCATCGCGAAGGGATCGCGGCGCAGTTCGCCGAGCGTGCCTTCCGCCGCGGCCGTGCGCTCGGAGGAGATCGTCGATCCGAGGAAGACCCCGTGCGTCCAGTCGGTCGCTTCGACGACGAGGGGGACGTTCGTTGCGCGACGGCCACCGAACAGGATGACGTCGAGCGGGACTGCCTCTTCCCAGTCGTCCGAGATCTGCGGACACTGCGCTGCAGAAACCGTGAAGCGGGAGTTGGGGTGCGCGGCCGGGCGCCCGGAGTCGGGTGTCCAGTCGTTACCCTCCCAGTCGGTCAGGTGCGCCGGCGGAGTGTCGGTCAGACCTTCCCACCACACATCGCCGTCCGGGCGAAGTGCGACGTTGGTGAAGATCGTGTTGCCCCACAGCGTTTCAACGGCCGTGACATTGGTCGACTCGCCGGTGCCGGGTGCGACCCCGAAGAACCCAGCCTCAGGGTTGATGGCCCACATGCGACCGTCTTCGCCAGGACGAATCCATGCAATGTCATCGCCAAGGGTCTCGACCTTCCAGCCGGGAATTGTCGGACGCAGCATGGCGAGGTTCGTCTTTCCGCACGCCGAGGGGAAAGCCGCAGCCACGTGGTAGGCCTTACCCTTCGGGTCGATGACGCGAATGAGCAGCATGTGCTCGGCGAGCCAACCCTCGTCACGTGCGATCACCGATGCGATACGCAACGCGAAGCACTTCTTGGCGAGGATGGCGTTGCCGCCGTATCCAGAGCCGTAGGAGTAGACCTCAAGCGTGTCGGGGAAGTGCACAATGTACTTCTCGTCGTTGCAGGGCCACTCGACATCCTGCTCGCCAGGAGCGAGCGGCGCACCGACGGAGTGGACAGTCTTGACCCACGGCGCACCCTCGGCGATCTGACGGGTGACGGCGTCGCCGACTCGGGTCATGATGCTCATGGATGTCACGGCGTAGGCGCTGTCAGTGATCTGCACGCCGATGTGCGAGAGCGGGCCACCGATGGCGCCCATTGAGAACGGCACGACGTACATGGTGCGACCGCGCATCGATCCTTCGAAGATCTCGGTCATTTTCTCGTGCATCTCGGCCGGAGGCGCCCAGTTGTTTGTGGGTCCGGCATCGGATTCGCGCTCCGAAGAGATGAAGGTGCGCGCCTCAGTGCGGGCGACGTCGCTGGGGTGCGAACGTGCCAGGTACGACCCTGGCCGCCACTCGGGGTTCAGCTTGATGAGCTTGCCCTCGGAGACGAGTCCTCGCAGGAGCGCGTCGTTCTCGGCTGGTGAGCCGTCGACCCAGTGCACCGAGTCAGGCTGAGTGAGCGCGCGCACTTCCTCGACCCAGGCGGACAGCTCTGCCATCGCGAGTGTGTCATACGCGGGAGCCGTGCCCAGAGTGCGCGCCGGCATGACGGCTGGAACGCGGGGGGTGAAAGTCTCGACCATAACCATGTCTGCTCCCTTGAAGAGTTGATGACTATGTCCAGTCTGAGGGGGCAACACGCATACTTTCGGTGAAACTGGGTCTAAAGAAACGCAATTCTTTCGCTATGCTCAAGGAATGAGCGGCTCTGATATTCATCTCACGACTCTTGGCCATCGCATCCGTCACCACCGTGTTGCACAGGGCTTCACGCTCGACGAACTCGGCGCGATGGTCGGGGTCGCTGGTTCCCAGCTCAGCCTCGTCGAGAACGGCAAGCGCGAGCCCAAGCTCTCGCTGTTGCAGGCGATCGCACAGGCCACGAACACCGATGTCTCCGACCTCATTTCCGGCGAACCGCCGAATCGTCGTGCTGCGCTTGAGATCGAGTTGGAGCGCGCACAGGCGAGCCCGGTGTTCCGTCAGCTGGGAATCACGCCGGTGCGAGTGTCGAAGGGCATGCCAGACGAGACGATCGAATCGGTGCTCGGCCTGCACCGCGAACTGCAGCGCCGCGAGCGCGAGGCCATCGCGACGCCCGAAGAGGCGCGCCGAGCGAACACTGAGCTGCGACTGCGCATGCGCGCGCAGAACAACTACATCGGCGACATCGAGAAGCTTGCCGAGAAGCAGCTGAAGTCGGCTGGACACGTCAGCGGCGCACTCACTCACCGCACCGTGATCATCATGGCCGAGAAGCTCGGCTTCGAGCTCATCTATGCCAACGACCTGCCGCACTCGACGCGCTCGGTGACCGACCTGGAGAACAGTCGGATCTATCTTCCGCCGGCATCCATTCCGGGTGGCCACGGTCTGCGATCTATGGCGTTGCAGGCAATGGCGCACCGCCTGCTCGGTCACACACCACCGACCGATTACGCCGACTTCCTGCAGCAGCGCCTGGAGATCAACTACTTCGCGGCCTGCTGCCTGATCCCTGAGACGGCCGGTGTCGCCTTCCTGCAGCAGGCGAAGAAGGATCGCAACCTCGCCGTCGAGGACTTCCGCGATGCATTCGGCGTCACCCACGAGGCCGCCGGAATGCGAATGACGAACCTGATGACCGAGCACCTCGGCATGTCGCTGCACTTCCTACGCGTCGACGACTCCGGCGCCATCACACGCGTCTACGAGAACGACGGCCTGCACCTGCCGATGGATGTCACCGGAGCGGTCGAAGGCCAGCCGGTGTGCAGGAAGTTTCAAGCGCGGGCTGCGTTCACCCAGCAGAACCGCACCACCGAGCGATACCAGTACACCGATACGCCCTCGGGGACGTTCTGGTGCGCGACGCAAACCGGAACCGCGAGCGACGGAGAGTACTCCATCACCGTGGGTGTGCCGTTCGATGACGCTCGCTGGTGGCGAGGTCGGGAGACCTCAGACCGCGCGGTCTCGACCTGCCCAGACGAGGCATGCTGCCGCAGGCCAGCGCCGGATCTCTCCGACAAGTGGTCGAGCAAGGCATGGCCGAGCGCACGCGTGCACACGCACATGTTCTCGCCGCTCCCCCGAGGCGCCTTCCCCGGCGTCGACGAGAACGAGGTCTACACGTTCTTGGCCAAGCACGCCGCGGAGTAGCCCACCCCCCTGGCGAACGGCCAACTGTGGCTCGTTCGGCGTCGGAAACACAGCCACACGTGGCTGATCGATGCTGATCAACCAGTGATGAACGCAGCGTAGCGGTCGAGCGACGCAGCGATCTCGTGCTCGGCCGCGACGCCGTCGGCGAGCATTTCCGGCACCGGGTCGTCGGTGTGACGACCTACCGCCGTGGAGTGCCGCCAGGTGCCGACCACGACGCCGTCGGCGAGGATAATCGGGCGCACCATGCCGTTCTTGCCCGGCCCGATGGCCGCGAGGCGCTCCGGCGGGCAGGCGATCGTGCGGTCGATATAAGAGATGTAGAACTCCTCGAATGAGCCGAGCGCGAGAACGGATGCCGCAGCAGCGCTGCGCCGCGGACGCGCGGTCGCTGTGAACAGCCCATCGTCAATCTCGTGGATTCGATCATCATCGGCGGATGCTGCGGATGCCGCCCGCGCGGCGCCGAGCGTAAGCCCTGCCCACCACGCGAAGTCTTCGGCAGTAGCGGGACCATGGCCGATGACGTAGCGAACGAAGAACTCGGTTGCCGGGTCGTCGGGGATGTCCGAGTGCGTGATGTGCTCCTCGGTGAGGACGAATCGTTGCTCACGAGAAACTGCGCCCTGTCTGGCGACGACCGGGCCCTGGCAGATGATGCCCCGCAGAGCAAGATTCTGCACGGCATGCGCACCGCGCTGGTTCGCCGTGTCGATCTCCGCTCGCTCCAGCACGGTGAACAGCTCACTACGAAGCAGCTCATTATCTCCACTCAACGCCGCGCGGATCACCCGCTCGACCTTCGAGAGTTCTTCGACTCCGAGACCGAGTTCGCGATAGCGAGGCGCGGCCATGCGCAACTGCCGCTCCCCCGTGACGCTCAGCACCCAGGCCAGATCTTCGGCGGGGATGATGTGCAGCGTGCCCCGCTGTGTCCACGCGCGCACAAGAGCACCGAGGTTGAAGAGTCGGTCGACCGTGCGAATAGTCGGCGCACCCGTCGTGCGCGCACCCAGTGCCCAGCGCCCGGCCCAGAAATCCTGAGCCTGCACCGCGAGCATGTGGTGCCCAGCATCCGCCACCGAACGGGCCGGCGCCGTCAGGCGATGCGCGCGCAGGCGTTCGGCGCGCAGGGTATGCGGATCCATCACCCCATCCTGCCCGGTGCCACCGACATTCCGGCGATGTTGATCTCCTCCTTGACGACCGGGTTCGCCAGCGACCGCCGAGCGTCCATGGTCGGCTGAAGGCTCGACTCCCGCCGGGATAGCCTGGTGCCATGACTTCGATCACCGCGCGCGCCGCGCTTCTCGACATGGACGGAACGCTCGTCGATTCCACGGCGGTCGTCGAGCGACTGTGGTGGGAGTGGGCGGCCCCGCACAGGCTCGACCGCGACACAGTGTTGGAGACGGTCCACGGCCGGCAGGGACATCAGAGCATGGCGATCCTGCTGCCCGAACGCGATCACGCGGTCAATCTCGAGGAGAACGCGCAGATGCTCGCGCGTGAGAGCGTCGAGGTTGACGGCGTCCTTGCAATTCCCGGTGCCGCCCCGCTGCTGCGTTCACTCGAGGGGCTCCCGCACGCGATCGTCACCTCTGCCGACCTCGCGCTCATGACCGCGCGGATGACCGCTGCCGGGCTGAACATTCCCGAGCAGCGGATAACCGCAGAAAGCGTCTCGAAGAGCAAGCCGGATCCGGAGGGCTTCCTGCTGGCGGCATCCGTTCTAGGAATCGCCCCCGTCGACTGCGTGGTCTTCGAGGATTCAGGAGCCGGAATCCAGGCCGGCCTGGCGGCAGGCATGACGGTGATCGGCGTCGGAGCGCATGCGCCACGATTCGCGCCGACACATCACGTCGATGACCTCACGCAGGTTGCAATCACGCCGACAACCGACGGGTTCGAGATTCAGATCAGCTGAGTGCGACGATCGCGTTGCAGATCATGCGCTGGGTGACAGCCCGAGGTCCTCTTCACGAACGGTGCCCTGGAACGACCAGGGGAAGTCGATCCAAAGATCGGTGTCTTTCCAGGCGAAATCTGGCTGGATGATCGTCGACGGCTTGGTGTAGATCGTCACTGAGCGCACATCGGCGCCCTTGTCTTGGAGCAGCTGAACGGCGAGCGCGAGCGTCCGGCCAGAGTCGGCGACGTCGTCGACGAGCAGCACCCGTCGACCGTCGAGATACGCCATGTCGAGCTCGGGAGGAAGCACCTCAGGAGCATCCAGCACTGTTCCGATGCCGGTGTAGAACTCGACGTTGATCGCGCCGCAGTTCTTGGCGCCCAGCCCGTAGGCGATCGCTCCCGCAGGCAGCAGCCCGCCACGAGCGATCGCGACGACCACCTCTGTCTCGAAGCCACTGTCGAGGATCCTCCGAGCGAGGTCTCGCGTTGCCGATCCGAATCCGTCCCAGGTGAGCGTCTCCCGCTCGATAGCTGTCATGCCTCCATTCTCTCCCCTTTCACGCGGTACGATCGACGCGTCCGGTTTGCTGCCGGTGCTCGAAAAAAGGGCACGAAGCCGTCGACGCATGGATGCGCCGCGCGAGACACATACGGAATCCCACAGATACCGTCTCGAAAGGCACTCCCATGCCCACTGTCTCCGCCCATGTGGCACTCACTCTCGCCCAGCACATCGACGCCGTCTTCGGTGTGATGGGCAACGGGAATGCTTATTTCCTCGATGCGCTCGAACGCCAGACGGATGCCGCATTCACCGCGGTGCGCCATGAACAAGGTGCCGTGGTCGCCGCAGACGCGCACCACCGCGCTTCCGGCAGAATCGCCGCTGCGACCACCACCTACGGCGCCGGGTTCACGAACACGCTCACTGCTCTGGCCGAGTCGGTGCAGGCGCACATCCCGCTCGTGCTCGTCGTCGGAGATGAGCCCACCTCTGGCCCTCGACCCTGGGATGTCGACCAGATCGCGCTGGCCTCCGCCGTCGGCGCCCGCACCTATACCGTCGGACGCGCGGATGCCGCAGCGACCACGATCATCGCCATCGAACACGCCCTCACCTATCGCGTTCCCGTCGTGTTGGCGATCCCGTACGACGTGGCTGCGCTCGAAGCCGGGCCGGCGCCTGCCGCCCCCGAGCCGCGCGTCCCCGCACCCCTCGCACCTAAAGGGGAGTTCGTCGAGGGGATGCTGGATGAGATCGTCGCTGCGCTTCATAACGCCGAGCGGCCCTTCCTCCTGGCTGGTCGCGGCGCGTGGCTAGCCGGTGCCGACGAAGCTCTGGGCAACTTGGCTGCGGCGACCGGAGCACTGACGGCCTCCACCGCTCTCGGTCGTGGCATCTTTCCCGCGGGCGAGTATGACCTGGGTGTGACCGGTGGTTTCGGCGCCGAGGGTGCGATGGCGCTGGTCCGCGAGGCTGACGTCGCGGTCATCTTCGGTGCCTCGCTGAACCAGTTCACGATGCGCTTCGGCGAACTGTTCGCACCGGGGACGCGGGTGTTCCAGGTCGACGTTGCGCCCGCGGCGACACACGCGCACGTCGGAGGCTTCGTCCGCGGTGACGCCCGGGTCGTGGCAGAGGCACTGGTGTCTCGGCTGAGCGCCCCCGGGAATGGCGATGGTTCTTCCGGAGTTGTGCGAGACCGCTGGCGCAGCACCGCCGAGGTCGAGGCGGCAAAGGCCTATGAAACCGGGGATGACCTCGCCCCCGACGGTCGCCTCGACCCTCGGTCGGCCGCGCGGAGGATCGCCGAGCTGCTGCCGGAAGACCGCGTCGTAGTGTCTGACGGCGGGCACTTCATCGGCTGGGCGAACATGTACTGGCCGGTCGCATCCCCCGATCGAATGATGATGATCGGCACCGCATTCCAGGCGATTGGGCAGGGCTGGCCGAGTGTTGTCGGCGCCATCCGTGCTCGCCCGGAGTCCACTGTCGTCCTCACCTCCGGCGACGGCGGCGGGCTGATGGCCATCGCCGATCTGGAGTCCGCCGTCCGCGCCGCCGGCGGTCACGGCTGCGCCGTTATCTGGAACGACGCCGCCTACGGCGCGGAGATCCACCTCTACGGACTCAAGGGGCTCTCCGAAGCGCCGATGCGCATCCCCGAAGTCGACTTCGCCGCGTTCGCGACGGCGGCGGGAGGCGAGGGAGTTGTCGTACGCACTCTCGCCGACCTCGATCGGCTCAGCACCTGGGCTGCAGAGGACGCGCCAACCCGCCCATTCCTGCTGCTCGATCTGCGCATCTCCGGAGATGTCATCGCTCCGTACCAGCAGGAGATCATCCGCGTGAACTCTTGACACGCCTGCACAGCCCAGGTGCAACGTGGTTGCAGGCGTGCGTCGTCAATCGAGGTCTTCGATCCCCTGCACCCGCACCTGCTCAAGGTCGAGCCGCGCCGAGATCCTGCGCACCACAAGATCGTCCACCGTGCCTGCACGGCGAAGATCCAACAGCACCTCACGCTTATGCTCGAGCACTGCAAGCTTGAGCCTGGAGTATTCCTCGTGGCGCACGATGGGTGAGCGCTGCATCAGGTCGACGTCTGCCGATGTCGCGACCATCTGCAGAGTCGTGCCGTCGGAGAGATCGGCGGTGGTACTAACTGCGCCAAACGAATCAAGGTCCGCAGTCGTCTCGGCCTCTGTGGCGAGAGGATCCGGTGCATCCAGCAGATTCTCCATCGCACCCACCTCATCGTCTATGAGCGCGCGCTCCCTCGCCAGTGCGCGCGCGTTCGCCAGTTCGAGCATCTCGTAGCCGTCACGGCGGACGCGATCACGAACCTCCTCACTGATGTCATGCTCGGATGCGAGCGTATCCAGCGCGGCCATCGCCGCACCTGAGATCGCGCGCTCGGCGAGTTCGTGCTCCTCGTCGGCATCGTGATCGACAGGGAATCCTGCCCAGCGCACCACGGCGGGCAATACCGGCCCCTGCACCAGCAGGCTGAGCAGGATCACACCGGCAGTGACGAACACGATCTCATCGCGCCCTGCCAGCGGAGAGCCATCAGACGTGGTCAGCGGCACAGACAGCGCGATCGCCAGCGAGATCGCACCGCGCATGCCGGCGACGGTGCTTACGATTTGTGCTCTAGTGCGAAGCCGTCGAGGACGCGCGACACCGCCTCCGATCCGCTGGAACGGCACCGAAAGCAGTTGGAATCCGAAGCGCACCACGAGCAGTGTCACCCAGACCGCGAGCGTGACGAGCACGAGCCATCCGATCATCCGCAGGGACGTCTGGTGTGCAACCCACTGCAGCTCGAGCCCGATCAACACGAAGAGTGCGCCGTTGAGCATGAAGACGCCGAACGGCCAGACCGCATCTGCCTGCCGTCGAGAGGCCGCCGTACTGATCCGTGGCCCGAGGTAGGCCGCGATGAGCCCGGCGACCACGACCGCGAGCACGCCGGAGGCGTGGATCAGCTCGGCGAGCAGGAACGCCGTGAACGGGGTCAACAGCATGGCGACGTTGATCGTGATCGTCGTGCGCACCCGGCGCAGCAGCGCCCAGGCCGCCGCCGCCACGAGAGTCCCGACGGCGATCCCGCCGAGATACGAAACGATGACGCTCCACGTGACGGAGAGAGGCGTGATCGTGCCGCCGACCGCCAGTGATACCGCAATCGCGTACAGCACGAGCGCAGTGCCGTCGTTCGTGAGGCTCTCCGCCTTCAGTTTCATGAATGCGCGTCGCGGCAGCAGACGCCCGAGAGCGGCCACTGCGGTGGCGTCGGGCGGAGCGACGGCGGCACCGAGGATGAGTGCGATTTCCCATGGCAGGCCAAACAGCACGGCCACGGCGGCCACGGCAAAGGCCGAAGCGACGACGAGAAGCGTACTCATCGGCAGGATGTATCGGAAGTCCCGCCGGATGGAGCGCAGCGACGTCGTGAGACTCTCCCAGAACAGCATCACCGGCAGGAACAACAGCAGCACGGTCTCCGGCGGCAACTGCACCTCACGCAGCGCTGGCACGAATCCGAGCAGCAAACCGAACACGACCAGCACCAGGGGCAACGCAAGCCTGACGCGTGGCGCGAGCATCGTTCCTACCAAGATTGTCAGACCGAGTAGGACCGTAACCTCGAGACCTTCCATGCGATCTTCCCATCCACCGTCGCGAGTCTGGGCGCGAACGTGCTCACGACATAGCGCCCGTCATGCCCACGGTATTCCCGACTCGCCGTCGACGGAAGGGCATCTGTTGCCGGTGCGATGAAGGTCAGCTAGATGCGCTGTAGTCGGGCAGCTCCTGAAGCGTCCAGGTGTTTCCGTCCGGGTCGTCGAATGTGACGAAGCGTCCCCATGCTTGCTCGTCGACGCCCCGCGCCTCCACTCCGACCCCCTGCAGTTGCGCGAGTGCTTCGTCAGCATCGGGCACCACAACCTGGATCGTGTCCTGCGATCCCGGTGCGAGGTCGCTGCCGAGGTTGGTTCCGAAAGCGATGGAGCAGGCCGAACCAGGCGGGGTCATCTGCACGAATCGCAGACCTTCAGACGGGGTGTGGTCGTGGTCGGCGTTGAAGCCGATCTTCACGTAGAAGTCCTTCGCACGATCGACGTCAGTCACCGGTACGAAGATGAGTTCGATCTTCCAAGTCATGTCGCACTCTTCCTGGCGGGCATCGGCGCCCGACCAGTGGCAACGCTACGCGCGGGGTATGACATTGCGCAGACCGGCGAAGGTCTCAGAACCAGTGGGCGTCGCACGCGCGTGCTCAGAGACGTGTGGCGTCCATGGCTCTGCGCAGGATCGAGACGATCGGAGGCGTCGGCTTCGTGGTCGACCATATTTTGACGGCCGCATCGAAGCAGCCGAGAGCTGCGGCGATGGCTGCAGTCGCGCGTGGGTCGGTGCTGTCCGCGGGGTCGGCCCCGATACGGCGGGAGACCTCCGGGTGCAGCGCCGCAGCCCACTGGGCATGCTTCTCATGCTGAAAAGCAGCGAGTCCAGGGGTCGCAGCGATCAGCGCGGCCAACTGTCTACCGGGCCCCTGGTCGGCGTCGTAACGGTCGATCAGCGACTCGAGGGCATGTCGCAGGGCAGTCCAAACGGGTTCCTCGTCCGGGCGCACACGCAATGCGTCGCGCAGAAGGCCGGACGCCTCGTCCACATCAGTGAGGACGGCGTCGTCTTTCGACGTGAAGTAGCGGAAGAACGTGCTCCGAGATATCTCAGCGGCCGAGCATATGGCCTCGACAGTGATCGTCTCGTAACCGTGTTCGAGGACGAGCCTGCGTGCGGTCGTCGAGACATGCTCCTTCACCGCTTGCCGGGCCACCGCGCGCGATCCTCCCGAGCGCTGGTCTCGCATCATCATCGACACATGGTATCTCATTCTGAAAGTGATACAGTGTCTCATCTTCGGGAACATGTCCCAGAAATCTAGGAAGGTGGATGAACTGTGGTCGAGAAGAAAGTCATCGTGGTGACAGGGGCGAGCGATGGGATCGGCGCGGCGGCCGCACGGCGTCTCGCGAAGAGTGGGCATACTGTGGCGGTGGTGGGCAGATCTGCTCAGAAAACTGCGGCGGTGGCCGCCGACATCGGCGCCGACCATTTCGTTGCGGACTACACCCGCCTGGACGATGTGCGGCGACTTGCCGCAGAGCTGGACGCCGCATACCCGCAGATCGATGTCCTCGCCAACAACGCCGGCGGCGTCTTCGGCGATCGGGTCAAGACGGTCGACGGGTTCGAGAAGACCTTTCAGATCAATCACCTCGCGCCGTTCCTGCTCACGATGCTACTGATGGACAAGCTCGTCGCGTCTGGCTCGTCAGTGATCCAGACTTCAACTCTGCACGGCGGCATGGTCCGTGAACTCGATATCGACGACCTTGATTTGGACAAGGACTATGGCGTGGTGCGCGCCTACAACGCTGCGAAGCTGGAGAACGTGTTGTTCACCAAGGAACTCCACCGCCGATATCACTCGCTGGGCATCTCCGCGGCAGTGTTCTACCCCGGCAACATCGCCACGAGTTTCGGTTCTGACACCACCAGCGCCCTGATGCGGTTCCTCACGACCAGCCGGGTCTCCCGGGCCGTGCTCCTCACAACCCCAGACAAGGGGGCGGAGCAGCTGGTGTGGCTCGCCGAGGGAAAGCCCGGGAGCGACTGGGCTTCCGGGGAGTTCTACGCGAAGAAGATCGCAGGGAAGGGCCTAAACCCACTGGCCGTCGACACCGACCTGGCCCGCCGACTCTGGGAGCGCTCAGAACAGCTCCTCAGCTGAGCCACGATGAGACTCTGCGACGCCGACAATCAGCAAGACCGTGCCGGCGACGATCACCATCCGGTTCGCTCTCGAACTCAGGCCGGGAGGAAGACGCCCTGGAGGAACTCCTCGAGTTCATCCGTGGCAGCCAGTGGCAGCACCGCCGCGACGTACTGGTCAGGACGCACCACGACAACCACACCATCGCGGGAAAGCTCACGCTCCGCGAAGATGTCGGCCGCCGTCCAGGCGTTAGGGGCCGCGGTGTAGACCTTCTCCCAATCAGTCAGCTCCAGCGGGCCGCTCTTCGGCAGGAACAGTGGCGGCACCGACATAATGTCGATGTCCTCGAAAGCCTGCTGGTAGACCGCTTTCACATCGAGCACGGCATCCACGTCAGCATCCGCCGGCGTGAACTGCGCGACAACAGGCGCGACAGCCGAGGCCCAC
The DNA here is from genome assembly GCF_059445345.1 of Microbacterium sp. Y355. NCBI lineage: Bacteria > Bacillati > Actinomycetota > Actinomycetes > Micrococcales > Microbacteriaceae > Microbacterium > Microbacterium sp. Y355. The sequence continues at coordinate 1,378,771 of NZ_JCAIUD010000001.1, forward strand.
GCGCCGAGGCGAGCGCCAGCGGCATCCGCGAATGCATAGATCCGCCAACGACCGTCTGCCTTCGCATGATGCCCGAGATGCACGACATTGCCGTCGCAGACCCGAACCACCTCCACGGACTTGAATCGACGGCCAAGCGGGAACCCGGCGGCGAGCGCCTGGTGTTCGTCGGAGCCGGTGATCGCCGACTGCGTGTAGTGCGTCATGAATCCGGACGGGAACTCGGCCGTGGCCAGATAGTAGTTCGACAGCTCCTGCGGGTCGGAGATCTCCTCAGGCTTGCGCGCCATCAGCGACGACCATTCCCGGTCGAAGTCGATCAACTGCTGCGCAACCGGCTGCCGTTCGGCAGAATATGTCGACAGCAGCGACTCGGGGCTGCGTCCGGCGAGCACCGATCCGAGTTTCCAGCCCAGGTTGAATCCGTCCTGCATCGACACGTTCATCCCCTGCCCTGCCTTCGCGCTGTGCGTGTGGCAGGCGTCGCCGGTGAGGAACACACGCGGGTGACGATCGGCAGCGCCCGCGACATCGTCGAAGCCATCGGTAACGCGGTGCCCGACCTCGTACACGCTCGACCAGGCGACTTCTTTCACATCCAACGAGTACGGATGCAGGATCTCGTTCGCCTTGGCGATGACCGCCTCGATCGGTGTCTGACGCACCTGGTGGTTATCGCCCTCGGCGACCTCACCCAGGTCGACGTAGACCCGGCTGAGATAGCCGCCCTCGCGCGGGATATGCAAGATATTTCCGGCCTGGGCGTTGATCGCGCACTTGGTGCGCCAATCAGGGAAGTCGGTGTTCACCAGCACGTCCATCACGCCCCATGCGTGCGCAGAGAACTCGCCGACGTGGGTGCGACCGATCGCCTCGCGCACGCCGCTGCGGGCACCATCGCTGCCGACGACATACTTGGCTCGAATGGTGCGCTCGCCCCGTTTATCTGAACGCGTGGCCTCCCGCACCCGAACTTCGACGGGATACTCACCTTCGTCATGCACCGTCAGCCCGAGAAACTCCACGCCGTAGTCGGGCACAATGCGTCCTGGACCGCCTGCCGCAGCCTCTGCGAAGTAGTCGAGAACACGCGCCTGATTGACGATGAGGTGCGGGAACTCGCTGATCTTGAGCCCATAGTCCTCGGTACGCGTGGTGCGGATGATGTCGCCCGGGTTCTCTGGGTCAGGTCCCCAGAAGTTCATGTACGCGATGTTGTACGCCTCGGCGGTGATCCGCTCGGCGAAGCCGAAGGCTTGAAACGTCTCGACGCTGCGCGGTTGGATGCCGTCAGCCTGACCGAGCACCAGGCGCCCTTCGCGCTTCTCGATGACCCGCGTGGTGATGTCGGGGAACTGCGACATCTGGGCTGCCAGCAGCATTCCGGCCGGTCCGGAGCCGACGATGAGCACGTCCGTCTCATCCGGCAGCTCGGCGGGCCGATCGACCCCGGTGCCGGAGGCCGAGACGATGCGCGGGTTTTGTGAGACGTAGCCGTGATGGTGGAACTGCATCGAAACTCCTTCAGATAATCGGGGCAGGGGCGGATGCGTTGGCGTCCACCCCTGGAATGGAATCAGGCCTTGGCGAGGCCGTAAATCGGACTCACGGACTGCTCTGCCTCATGGTCAGGGCCGAGCGGGATACCGCTGCGGTCGCGCAGCAGCAGCGTCGCAATGAGCCCGATCATCGTCATGCCCGCCAGATACCAGGTAACGCCCTCGGTCGAACCAGTCGCCTGCACGATGGCCGCGGCGATCGCCGGGGCGAACGCACCGCCGAGGATCGCGCCGATCGCGTACGAGATCGATACCCCGGAGAAGCGAATGGATGCCGGGAACAGCTCGGTGTACAGCGCCGCTTGCGGTCCGTAGGTGAAGCCGAGACCCAGCGTGAGGATCGCGAGCCCGGCGAACAGCAGCCAGATATCCCCCGCGTTGACGAGCGGGAACAGCAGGAACACACCACCCAGCTGAAGGATCCAGCCGATGATGTACGTGTTGCGACGACCGATCCGGTCACAGATCCACCCGGCAAGCAACGTGGCGAGCAACCAGGTCACTGCAGAACCGGTCACTGCCCACAGCACCGGGCCGCGCTCGAGTCCGATCGGCCCCTCCGGATCGGTCGCATACCCCTGGATGTACCCGCCAGTGGTCATGTAGCCGATGGCGTTGTTGCCGGCGAAGACGAGGGCGGCGATGAGGACGAGCAGCGCGTGCTTGCGGAACAGCTGCACGATCGGCATGTTCGCCTTCTCCTTGCGTGCGGCGAGCTCGGTGAACACCGGGCTTTCCTCGACGTTGCGTCGCACGTAGTAGCCCACCAGGATCAGCACGACGCTGAGCAGGAACGGTACGCGCCAGCCCCAGATGAGGAACTGCTCGCCCGGTGCGATGGCCGTCATGATCGCCATCACGCCGGATGCGAGAAGCAGGCCGAGAGGGACTCCGACCTGCGGCGATGCTCCGAAAATCCCGCGGCGCTTCTTTGGGGCATGCTCGACGGCCATCAGGACCGCGCCGCCCCATTCCCCGCCGGCAGATATGCCCTGCAGGATGCGCAGCAGCACGAGCAGGATGGGGGCTCCGACGCCGATGACGTCGGCGGTGGGCAGCACACCGATCAATGCCGTGGCGGCGCCCATCAGGATGAGTGTCCACATCAGCACGCGCTTGCGCCCGACCTTGTCGCCGAAGTGCCCGGCGAGGAAGGCGCCGAGCGGGCGGAACAGGAAGCTGATTCCCACTGTGGCGAACCCGAAGATCACCGAGTTCGCATCGAGCACAGAGAAGAATAGCTGGCCGAAAACGAGGCCGACGGCGGTGGCGTAGATGAAGAAGTCGTACCACTCGACGGTGGTTCCGACGACTGTGGCGAAGACGACGCGGCGGCGATCCGCCGCGCTGGCGATGGTGCCTGTCGGCGTGAAGCCGGGCTGATCAGTCATTGATGCTCCTTGGGTGACGTCGTTGTCTCGGGTGCAGATGGATGCTTGCAACCCGATGCCAGGATGATATACGATTTCGAATACATCGCACAAGAGCGATGCACCAGACGCAAGGAGGCGCCCAACGTGACGGACCTTATCGCCCGCCCCGGCAAGATCATCGCGATCCACCTCAGCTACGCCTCTCGTGCTGATCAGCGCGGTCGGCGCCCCGCGCATCCTTCCTATTTCTTCAAGGTCGCAAGCTCGGTCGCGGCTTCCGGCGACACCGTCGAACGCCCGGCCGGCACCGAGTTGCTCGCATTCGAGGGCGAGATCGCGCTGGTGATCGGCACTCCTGCCCGCCATGTACGCATCGAGGATGCCTGGTCGCACGTCGCATCCGTCACCGCAGCCAACGACCTCGGGCTCTACGACCTGCGCGCGAACGACAAGGGCTCGAATGTGCGATCGAAGGGCGGCGACGGCTATACGCCTCTCGGCCCGAACCTCATCGACGCGCGAGCCATCGACCCTACCGACATCCGCGTCCGCACCTGGGTCAACGGCGAACTTCGACAGGACGACAACTCGTCCGGGCTCATCTTCCCCCTGGCACAGTTCGTGGCTGACCTCTCCCAGCACTTCACGCTAGAGACCGGAGATGTCATCCTCACCGGTACCCCGGCAGGATCGTCCGTGATCGTGCCCGGCGACGTCGTGGAGGTCGAGGTCGATGCTCCGAATGCACCGGGTGCCCTGACATCCGGTCGGCTGATCACCACCGTCACGCAGGGCGATATGTCGTTCGATGAGGCGCTCGGTTCACTTCCCACCGTCGACAATGTGCAGCGCACTGAGGCGTGGGGTTCCGCTGAGGAAGCAGGGCTGGAGCCAGCCATTGCAGCCACCGGCAGTCTCTCCCCCGAGCTCCGCGCCAAGCTAGAAGCAGCGCCCACCGCAGGCTTGTCCGCCCAGCTGCGCAAGCTCGGCATCAACGCCTGTGTCATCGACGGCGTGCACGCTGCCCAGCCCGGCGTCAAACTCGTCGGCACCGCGAAGACGCTGCGCTTCGTGCCCGGCCGTGAAGATCTTTTCAAGACCCACGGCGGCGGATACAACGCGCAGAAGCGCGCGTTCGACACCGTTCGCGAGGGTGAAGTCATCGTGATCGAGGCCCGCGGTGAGTCTGGCTCCGGCACACTGGGCGACATCATGGCGCTGCGTGCGCAGGCCAGAGGCGCGGCCGGCGTCGTCACTGACGGCGGCGTACGCGACTACGACACTGTGGTCGAGATCGGGCTCCCCGTGTTCTCGCGCGGTGCGCATCCTGCTGTCCTCGGACGCAAGCACGTGCCGTGGGAGTACGACGTGGCAGTCGCCTGCGGAGGAACAACTGTCGAGCCGGGCGACATCATCGTCGGGGATGGTGATGGCGTGATCGTCATCCCGCCCGCACTGGCGGATCAGATCGCCGACGCCGCACTCGCCCAGGAGGACGAAGATGCCTGGATCGCCGAGCGCGTCGCCGAAGGCCACGGCCTGGACGGTCTCTTCCCGATGAACGCCGAGTGGCGAGCCAAGTATGAGGCGGACCGCGCATGACGAAGATCCTCAGTAAATCGCAGCGCGCCTATCACTGGATAAAGGAGCGCATCGCGGGACAGACCTACACTCCGGGCTACCGGCTGGTATTGGGGTCGATCGCCGGCGAGCTCGACATGAGCGTGGTGCCGGTACGCGAGGCGATCCGGCAGCTCGAGGCCGAGGGACTCGTGCACTTCGAGCATAACGTCGGCGCCCGAGTGGCCATGGTCGATGACACCCAATACCGGCACAGCATGGAGGCCCTCAGCATCCTGGAGGGCAGTGCGACCGCCCTTTCCGCACGCCACCTCACCGCCTCCGATTTGCGGCTCGCGCGTGCGATCAACGCGAAGTTGATCGAGACCCTCAGCGACTTCAATCCGTCGGCGTTCACACAGCTCAACCAGCAGTTCCATGCGGCACTCATCGCCCCGTGTCCGAACCCGCGCCTGCAGGAGCTCGTCACACTCGAGATGGCGCGCCTGAATCGGCTGCGTGATTCGACGTTCAGCTTCGTACCTGGGCGTGCACACGAGTCGGTGCGCGAGCACGAGCACATCGTCGCCCTGATCGAGGCGAGCGCCCCCATCATCGAGATCGAGCGGGCGGCCCGCGAACACCACTCCGCCACGCTCGACGCCTATCTCACCCAAGAGCACCCCGACGAAGCCGTCGGCATGCACGTCCATTGACACCGGAGGAAACATGACTGATTCACGCATCCCCGCTGATCTCCCCGATCACATCCAGCACTACATCGATGGTGCGTTCGTCGACTCGGTCGATGGCGACACCTTTGATGTGCTCGACCCAGTGACGAACGAGAACTACACCACGGCCGCCGCTGGCAAGAAGGCCGATATCGACCTCGCCGTCGCCGCCGCCTCTCGCGCGTTCGCTGACGGGCCATGGCCCCGGATGCTGCCACGCGAGCGCTCACGCGTGCTGCACCGCGTCGCCGACATCGTCGAATCGCGTGATCAGCGCCTCGCCGAACTGGAGAGCTTCGACTCCGGGCTGCCGATCACGCAGGCGCTCGGTCAGGCCCGCCGCGCCGCCGAGAACTTCCGCTTCTTCGCCGACCTGATCGTCGCGCAGGCGGATGACACGTTCAAGGTTCCTGGTCGCCAGATCAACTACGTCAACCGCAAACCGATCGGTGTCGCAGGTCTCATCACCCCGTGGAACACGCCGTTCATGCTCGAGTCCTGGAAGCTCGGCCCCGCACTCGCGACGGGAAACACCGTGGTGCTCAAGCCCGCCGAGTTCACTCCGCTGTCGGCATCCCTGTGGGCCGGGATCTTCGAGGAGGCAGGTCTCCCCAAGGGCGTCTTCAACCTCGTCAACGGACTCGGCGAGGATGCCGGCGACGCCCTGGTGAAGCATCCGGATGTGCCGCTGATCTCGTTCACCGGCGAGAGCAGCACTGGGCAGTTGATCTTTGCCAACGCGGCGCCGTTCCTGAAGGGCCTCTCGATGGAACTCGGCGGCAAGTCACCCGCCATCGTCTTCGCCGATGCCGACCTGGATGCCGCGATCGATGCGACTATCTTCGGGGTATTCTCGCTCAACGGCGAGCGCTGCACCGCTGGATCCCGCATCCTCGTCGAGCAGTCGATCTACGACGAGTTCGTCGAGAAGTACGCGGCTCAGGCGAAGCGCGTCAAGGTCGGTCTACCGAACGACCCCACCACCGAAGTCGGCGCACTCGTACACCCTGAGCACTACGACAAAGTCATGAGCTACGTCGAGATCGGTAAGACCGAAGCGCGCCTCGTCGCCGGCGGCGGGCGCCCTGACGGCTTCGAAACGGGCAACTACGTCTCCCCTACCGTGTTCGCCGATGTGTCCCCCGACGCACGGATCTTCCAGGAGGAGATCTTCGGCCCGGTGGTCGCGATCACACCGTTCTCGTCCGATGCGGAGGCGCTGGCGCTGGCGAACAACACCAGGTACGGTCTCGCCGCCTACATCTGGACGAATGATCTCAAGCGCGCACACAACTTCGCAGGCAACGTCGAGGCCGGCATGGTGTGGCTGAACAGCAACAACGTGCGCGATCTCCGCACCCCGTTCGGCGGAGTGAAGGCCTCCGGTCTCGGCCACGAGGGCGGCTATCGCTCGATCGACTTCTACACCGACCAGCAGGCCGTGCACATAACGCTGGGCGAGTCCCACAACCCAACTTTCGGCAAAAACTGACCCTTCCCCCAAGCCGCGAAACTTCGCCTGTGTCACCGAATCGGACGGTTTGGATGACACTCGCGAAGTCTCGCGAATCATGAGCAAGGACGCTGACATGACCAACCGTGACGATATGACTCTCACCTCCTCCGGATACTACGTATCGCAGGAGGCACCGATCCACTCCGACAACCCCGTCGCCACCCCGACGAGCACTCCCCCCGACATCCTGCGCTGCGCATACATGGAGCTCGTGGTCACCGACCTCGCGGCATCCCGCCAGTTCTATGTCGATATCCTCGGCCTGTATGTGACGGCCGAGGACGAAGAGGCGATCTACCTCCGATCGACTGAGGAGTTCATCCACCACAACCTCGTGCTGCGCAGGGGTCCGATCGCCGCCGTCGCCGCATTCTCGTACCGGGTTCGCGCGGCCGAAGATCTCGACCGTGCCGTCGAGTTCTACACCGAACTCGGATGCCGCGTCGAGCGACGCCCGGATGGATTCGTCAAGGGCATCGGCGATTCGGTGCGCGTGGAGGACCCACTCGGTTTCCCCTACGAGTTCTTCCACCAGGCCGACCACGTCGAGCGGATGTCATGGCGCTATGACCTGCACATCCCCGGCGAGCTGGTGCGCCTAGACCACTTCAACCAGGTCACACCCGACGTTCCCCGTGCCGTGGCGTTCATGCAGAACCTCGGCTTCCGAGTGACTGAAGACATTCAGGATGAGGAGGGCACGGTGTACGCCGCGTGGATGCGCCGCAAGCCCACTGTCCACGACACGGCGATGACGGGCGGCGATGGCCCCCGCATGCATCACGTGTGCTTCGCCACGCACGAGAAGCACAACATCCTTGCGATCTGCGACAAGCTCGGCGCCCTGCGCCGCTCGGATGCGATCGAGCGTGGGCCCGGCCGCCACGGTGTGAGCAACGCTTTCTATCTCTACCTGCGTGACCCGGACGGTCACCGCGTCGAGGTCTACACTCAGGACTATTACACGGGCGATCCGGATAACCCTGTCGTCACCTGGGACGTACACGACAACCAGCGCCGCGACTGGTGGGGCAACCCCGTCGTTCCGAGCTGGTACACCGAGGCCTCCCTCGTGCTCGACCTCGACGGCAAACCGCAGCCCGTCGTGGCGCGCACCGATACGAGCGAGATGGCGGTGACGATCGGCGCCGACGGATTCTCGTACACGCGCAAGGGCGAAGAGATGCCAGAGTACAAACAGGGCGAGTACAAACTGGGCCACCAGCTCTAACCGAGAGGCGAAGAGGATGCTGTCACCTGACGTGATCGAGCAGATCGCAGATGAGCTTGCTGACGCGGAGCACAACAAGGCGGTGATCCCTCGGATCACCGCCAGGTTCCCGGATGCCACGATCGAGGACTCCTATGCCATTCAGGGCATATGGCGTGACAAGAACGTCGCGGCCGGGCGCACGCTCGTCGGTCGCAAGATCGGGCTCACATCCAAAGCGATGCAACAAGCGACCGGAATCACCGAACCCGACTACGGCGTCATGTTCGACGACACCGTGTATCCCTCGGGTGCAGAGATCCGCTTCGACGACTTCTCGAATGTGCGCATCGAGGTCGAACTTGCCTTCGTGCTCAAGCATCCGCTCGAAGGCCCGGACTGCACGCTCGATGACGCCCTCGCCTCGATCGACTATGCCGTCCCTGCGCTCGAGGTGCTGAACTCGCACATCGAACTTGAGGGGCGCACGATCGTCGACACGATCAGCGACAACGCCGCGTACGGCGCGATGGTGCTCGGCGATGTGCACAAGCGGCCAGACGAGATCGATCTTCGCTGGGTGCCAGGCGTGCTGTCTCGCAACGGCGAGATCGAAGAGACCGGAGTGGCGGCCGGCGTTCTCGGGCACCCCGCCACCGGCGTCGCGTGGCTGGCGAACAAGTTCCACCAACACGGCGCACGTCTCGAGGCCGGCGAGATCATCCTTGCCGGTTCGTTCACCCGGCCCATGTGGGTGTCCAAGGGCGATGAGGTGCTGTGCGACTACGGACCGATGGGAAAGATCACATGTCGATTCATCTAGAACCTGCGCCGTCGTTTCGCGATCGACTCGCGGCGGGCACACGCCCGCTGGTGGGCGCATGGATCTGCTCCGGCAGCCCGATCGCTGCGGAGATCGTCGCCGGATCGGGCCTCGACTGGACACTGATCGACGGCGAGCACAGCCCGATCGGCCTGGAATCGACGCTCGCCCTGCTGCAGGCCGTCGCGCCATACCCGATCACGCCGGTGGTGCGAGTACCGACCGGCGACCCCGTACTGATCAAGCAGTTCCTCGACCTCGGCGCTCAAAACCTGCTGGTGCCGATGATCAACACGGCCGATGAGGCGTCGGCTGCGGTCGCCGCCACCCGCTACCCACCCCGTGGCATCCGCGGCGTCGGCAGCGCGCTGGCGCGTGCCGGGCAGTTCAACCGCATCGAGAATTATCTGCAGCGTGCGCATGAGTTCACGTCACTCACGGTGCAGATCGAAACGGATGCCGCGGTGCAGAACGCCCGCGCGATCGCCGAGGTTGACGGCATCGATGCGGTGTTCATCGGACCGAGCGATCTGGCCGCATCCATGGGTCTGCTCGGGCAACAAGAGCACCCCGATGTCATCGCGGCCGTGGAGCGCACGATCGCGACGGTGCAGGATGCAGGCAAACCGGTCGGCGTGAACGCCTTCTCTCCTGCGACGGCCCGCCGCTACCTCGATGCCGGAGCATCCTTCGTGCTCGTGGCCGCCGACGTGTCGATCCTTGCGCGTGCGACCGAAAAGCTCGCGGCCGACTGGATCCCCGACGCCGACAGTAGCCCGCGGGCCAGCTACTGACCCACTGCAACACTCGCCGACGACCCGAGGGCCGTCGGCGAGTCGCCTCACAGGCTGACGAGGAACAGCGCGAGTGCCATCACAACTCCGGAGCCGAGCATCGTGATGAACGTGTATCCGAGGATGTCGCGCATCTTCAGCCCGGCAATCGCCAGCACCGGCAGCGCCCAGAACGGCTGGATCATGTTCGTCCACTGATCGCCGTACGCCACCGCCATCACAGCGATCGACGGATCGACACCGAGTTGGTTGGCGGCATCCAGCATGATCGGCCCCTGCACCGCGAACTGTCCACCACCCGACGGCACGAAGAAGTTCACGATGCCGGCCGAAAGTAGCGCCAGCACACCGAACGTGGTCGGCGTGGCGATCGACACGAACGCGTCGGAGAACAACGCGATGAGGCCAGACGACGACATGATGCCGAGAATGCCCGCGTATAGCGGGAACTGCACGAGGATCTCACCGACGTTCGATGCGGCCTTCTTGGTGAGGTGGATGAGCTCGAACGGGTTGCGCACCAGTAGCAGGATCAGTGCCAGGAACGACCAGTTCACGATGTCGAGGGTGAGTGTTCCTCCCCCGACGAAGTGCACGATGAGGTAGATCACCAGCGCGACACCGACGATCGTCGTCAGAATGCGCGACGCATCGATGCGGTCGGCCGGAGTCACGACTTCGTCGTCAGACTCATCCGTCTCTTCTGATCCGACATTATCGGGCAGCTCGAAGATCGGATCGTTCTTCTTGGGTCGGATGAGGAACATCAAGAAGCCGACGACGACGATGACGCCCAGGGCCGCGAGCATGTTCCATGTCGAGAAGGTCGTCTCGGTGATCGGCAGCACCTCACCGCCAAGACTCGGCGCGAGGAAGGAGTCCGGCGTCGCGGCCGTCAGTGGACCAGAACCGGAGTACCCCATGTGCCAGACGACGAAGCCCGAGTAACCGGCGGCAACCAGCAGCGGGAAATGCACCTTCATTCCACGCCTGCGCGCCTCGACCGCAATTTCACGGGCGAGCAAAGTCCCGACAATGAGCCCAAGACCCCAGGTGATGAGACTCGCGATCGCAGCGATGACGAACACGAAGACGTATGCGAAGCCGGCATTGCTCGGCACCCGTGCGAGCCAGCGCAGCAACTTCTGCACCGGCCGCGTATTGGCGAGCATGTACCCCAGCAACAGAATCAGACACATCTGGGTCATGAAGGCCAGCAGTCCGGCAAGCCCATCGCCCCAGCCCTTCACAACGTCGACGGGACTGGTCTGTGTGAGCGTCATCGCCAAGATCGCCACGATCAGCGTCAGCACGATCGCGAATGTCAGGGCGGAGGGGATCCACCGCTCCAGAAAACGGTTGATCGGCCGCATGACGCCCCGAGTGCGGCGTTCTTCCTTCGTGTGAGACACGTTGAACTCCTTCGTTCAATTGCTGAATGCGCCTTCACCCTAGCAACGACATCCTGCCCCGGACGGGAGCGAACTAGGGTGGTTGCATGCCTCGTCTGCTGGTTGTCCATCACTCGCCGACGCCGCGGCTCGCCGCGATCGCCGAGGCCGTGCTGCGCGGCGCGCGCACTGCCGAGAGCGAAGGTGTGGAGATCGTCGAACGCGCCGCCCTCGACGCAAGTGCACAGGATCTGCTCGACGCGGATGCCGTCGTTTTCGGCACGACGGCGAACTTCGGGTACATCTCCGGAGCCCTCAAACACTTCTTCGATACAACGTTCAACGCAACGCACGAGCATACGAAGGGCCGGCCCTTCTCATACTGGATCCATGGCAGCCATGACACCACGGGTGCTGAGAGAGCGATGCAGTCGATCACGACCGGGTACGGCCTCCGGATTGCCGCCGAGCCGGTGGTGTTCACCGGCCATGTCGATGATGAGCACGTGGCGCGCGCTGAGGAGTTGGGCGCGAGCATCGCCTGGACGCTGACGCTCTGACCTCGCAGCGCGCGACTTCCGGCGGCGCTACGTCTCCGTGAAAGCGCTTTCTCCGCTAGCATGCCAACATGCCTTCCGTCACCGCCGATCGCCCGCACAAGCATGCCCGGATCGCCTCGCTTCTCGATGCACGAGGCGTCGATCGGATGCTTCTCACGAGACCGGAGAACCTCGCCTGGTATTTCGACGGTGCACGCGTGCAGGTGCCGTTCGGAGGGGCAGCAGTGTGCTCGGCGATCATCCATCGCGACGGCACCGCAGTCGTCACCGCGCTCGAGAACGAGGCCGAGCGGCTGCAAGCCGAGGAGATCGCCGGGGCCGAGTTTCGAAGCATCCCCTGGTTCGGATCGCTTGCAGAGGCCCCGCAGGGAACTGTGACAGACAGCGACGTTGCCGAAGAGCTGCGTCAGGCGCGTGCAACGCTGCTTCCCGCTGAACGCGAGCGCTACGCACGGTTAGGGCAGGATGCCGCGGTAGCTGTCACAACGGTGCTTCGAGCGAGCACAGCTGACATCACGGAGCACGAACTCGCCGCAGAACTCGGCCGCGCCGTCCTTTCGATCGGAGCGACACCAGCCGTCATCCTCGTCGCTGGTTCCGCGCGCGGTGGTGTGCAGCATCCGCTTCCCACCCACGCGCCGCTCGGAGATCACGCCCTCGCTGTCGTCACTGCCGTTCGCCATGGGCTGCATGCCAGCTTCAGTCGCTGGGTGCGGTTTCGCGGTGAAGAGAGCGACGACGAGCGCACCCTCCGCCTAGTCGAAGCAGACATCTTCGCCGCGACCAGGCCCGGCCGCGAGTTCGCCGATGTGCTGACCGGCATCGCATCCGCATACCAAGCCCATGGCTTCGGGAGCGCGCAGAATCCGGCATGGCGCGCTCACCACCAGGGTGGACCGACCGGCTACCTGGGCCGCGACCCGAAAGTCTCCCCGACGGGCGCCGGGTGCGTGGTCTCAGGCGCGGCCTTCGCCTGGAACCCCTGGGTGCCGCATGCCAAGCTCGAGGACACCGTGATCATCGACGATGCCGGTCCTACCGTGCTGACCGCCGACCCTGCGTGGCCGACCGTCGATGTGCGCGGTGTCCCCCGCCCGGTCGCACTCGACCTCACCTGAACCACCCAGACCGCCCAGACCGCCGGAGATCACCATGCGCCTCGAAGACATCCAGATCCGAGATCCGTTCGTCTTGCACGATCAGGCGTTCGGCGACTACTGGCTGTTCGGCAGCACCGACACGAACATCTGGAGCGGGCCGGCGACGGGTTTTGACACCTATCGCAGCAGCGACCTGGAAACCTGGCACGGACCGATCCCGGCGTTCCGTCCCGCCGAAGACTTCTGGTCGCACACTCAGTACTGGGCCCCCGAGGTGCACCCGTACGAAGGCGGGTTCTACCTGTTCGCGACCTTCACTGCGGAAGAGCACCGCCGCGGCACCCAGATTCTGCGTGCCGATCACCCAGAGGGTCCGTATGAACCTTGGTCGGACGGTCCGGTGACCCCGCACGAGTGGGAATGCCTTGACGGCACCCTGCACGTGGAAGATGGCATCCCCTATCTGGTCTTCTGCCACGAGTGGAAGGACGTCGGTGACGGGGAGATCCTATCTGTGCGCCTCACCGAAGATCTCCGCACCACGATCGGCGAGCCTCGGCTGTTGTTCCGCGCCTCCGAGGCGCCGTGGGCGCGCAGCATCCCGCGCCCGGAGTTCCCGCAGGTCTTCGTCACCGACGGCCCCTCGATGCACCGCACCGCAGATGGCAGTCTGCTGATGCTGTGGTCCAGTTTCGGAGACTCCGGGTACGCGATGGGGGTCGCAACTTCGACGTCCGGCACGGTGCGCGGCCCGTGGACCCAGTCCGAGAGTGCACTCTGGCCCGCCGACGGCGGGCACGGGATGATCTTCAGGGATGCCTCAGGCGCACTGTTCCTCACCCTGCACACCCCGAACCGCACGCCGGACGAGCGCGCGCGCTTCTTCCCGTTGGAGGAGACACCGGACGGGTTGCGCGTCCGTCGTTGATCGACTCCCGAGCTGCGAGCTGGTCCGCTCTCAGCCGAACACGGGCGCGACGAACTCGACTCTGTCGCTGCGGACGCTCCGGCCGTCCTTGAGAAGGATGCGCTCGTTGGGTACCAGCTCGAGAGCGATGACCGTGCTCGCTGTTGTCAAATCACCCGATACCGGTTGCACGGCGAGGCCCACGACCTCCCGGATGACCCCCGCGCGATCCGTGATGATGCGCCAGCCACGGGGGAAGGAGAACGCAAACTCTCCGCCCCGGTAGACCTGGACGAGGTCGTCGTCGGCGACGAGTTCCCAGTCCACACCGTCAACCGTTCGGAAGTACCCGACGGCCTCGGCCGCAGCACCATGCTCGAGCCGCGTGGGCGCGAGGCCGGAGAACCAGAGTTCGCCGTCGGGCCGGGCAAGAATCCCGCAGTGCCGCTCCAGCGCGTCCAGGAACCAGAGGATCGACGGCGAGTACACCTCGGTGAATCCCGCCTGGCCAGACCAGGGGTCCAGGCACTGCGGGAATCGGTCCGCGATGGCGAGCGCTGACAGCACGGGGGCTGCCGTCAGTCCCAGCTCGGCCACATGTCCGTGCAGTTCGAACGCCTCGGGCGCACGCAGTAGGGCGAGGAAGTTCACCGGCCCACCCCACGAGTTGCGGGAAGCATCGTGGTCGAACCGAGGATCATCCATGGCGATCGAGGTGAAGCCGTAGTGCGCGAGGAACTTCCTAGTGTTCATCAGGTAGCGGCGAAGGCTCTGAACGAAGAATTCCTCGTCCCCGACCTCGCAGGCGAGTACCCGCGCCAGCACGTCGGACTGGATCCGCACCCGATCTCCTGAGCGATCGCGATCGTAGAAGAACCCGTCCTCCTCATCGAAACACTGCTCATACAGAGCGGCCAGAGACCGACGCGACGCATCGTGCCATGGTTGAGCATCCTCGCCCAGCGCTTCCGCGATGAGCGCGAGATACGACCGCTGACATGCGATGTTCGCAGTGAGATCCGGCGCCACATAAGGAATCCCGCTCGCCCCAGGGTCACTCAACCTGGCATCACCGCGGTAGGCACGATCTGGCGCAAACCAGAAGCGCGGCGAAAGGTCGTGTCCGGTGTCGAAGGCGCAGAATGCCTCAACACCGCCGGTGCCCCGCGTGTCTCGATAACGCTCCAGCCAGGCGTCGTAGCGGACCATAGCGTCGTACATGTTCCGCAGTAGCGCACGGTCGCCGGTGCGCTGAAAGTGCCGCCATACGACTCGCGCCAGCGGCGTGACGATCTGGATCTGACTGTAACCGGGGCCGTCAGCGGTGACCTTGTACGGGATCATCCCGTCGTCGCGCTGGTGTGCGGCGAAGAGCCGCAGGGTGTCGGCGACGATCTGCGGCGCGAAGCGCGCGAGCACTTCGACGTTGATCGTTCCGGTGCTCTCCAACCAGCATCCGTGATAGACGCCGCCCTCGTTGAGCACGGGTGCACCACCGTCGAGCGAGCGGATGCAACGGTCGAGCTCAGCGATCGCGGTGTGCCATCGCTTCTCCAGCGGGCCTCCAACGGCGACGAAGCGCACACCTGCGGTGACAAGCTCAGCGGCAAGCGGCGAGCCGGCGACACCAGCTCGTTCGACGGGATTCGCTGTGCGCAGACGCCGAAGCGCGTCGTTTCTCAGAGTCTCGGTCATGGCTTCTGGTTCCTTCCCCGCTGTGACAGCGGTGAAGGGTGCGGACGGAGCACTGCTCCATCCGCACCCTCCCGATTCGTTGGAGACTACTGCAGCGCAGCTCCGAGCTCATCGACCCAGCCCTGACCGGCTTCCTTCGGCGTGATGCGTCCGAAGAGGACCTCTGATTCCATCCGCTGGGAGAGCTCGTTCATGATCGAGCCGCCCGCCGGCTGCGGCGGTGCGACGACGCCCTCATCGAGGACCACATCGACGTAGTCGGCAGCAACCTGGCTCTCAGGGCTCAACAGTGGAGCGACGACCTCGAGGGTGTCTGGGTTGAACGGCACACCACGAGTGTCGAGGATGAGCTCGGCGGCGGCAGGCTCATTGAGGAACCAGTCGACGAGCATCGCTGCGGCCGCGGGGTTCTTAGATCCTGCGCTGATCGACCAGAAGGCCGACGGCAGGAGTGCGACACCGGAGATCTTCGTCGAAGTGGGCGGCAGCATCATCTGTACGTCGCCTCCTCCGGTCGAGTAGGCGCCAATGAGGTTGCTGTACCCGAACGTGACGGCGGCCTGCCCGAGCGTGAAGGGCTGCTGGTCCGGCGGAAGCTGCCAGTTCGCGGTGACCACCGACGGGTCGGGGAGTCCGCCGCCGGCGAGCAGCTGCTCTTCGATCTCGTACCATCCGGCGATGTCGTCGGCGTCGACGCCGAGCGCGCCATCCCAGTCATACATTCCGACCTCGCTGACCTGACCGGCGTAGGTGCCGATGACGTCGCCGATGCGTAGATCGAGACCGTAGATCGGCTGACCGCCGGCGTTGGTGAGACCTGCACTGCCGATCTCGTTGGCCGCATCGATCAGGTCATCCCATGTCCAGCCCGCTTCAGGAACGTCGACACCGGCCTGCTTGAAGATGTCCGCGTTGATGAAGGCTGCAGTCGCGTTTCCGCCGGTGGGCAAGCCGTACAGCGTGTCGTCGACGAGGGCATTCGTCAGAGAGAAGTCCGGATAGTTGCTGTAGTCGAGCTGATCGCTCACAGTGGACAGATCCAACAGCGCCCCGAGCTCACCGTATTCCTGCGGCTTGGCACCGCCCAGTGCGAACACGTCGGGCGCGGTGTCGCCGCCACCGGCGAAGTCGGTCGCCAACCGGTTGAACAGGTCGTCCGGTGAGCCAACTGGCGTCTGGACGACGTTGATGTGCGGGTGCTCGTCCTCGAAGAGGTCGATGACCTCGCCAAAGAGCGTGGCGCGAGCGTCGTCACCCCACCAGGAGATCTCGAGTTCGATCTCCTCGTCGGGATCGACTTCGCCACCACCGGCGGCGCCGGTGCCGGCGCTGGCGGAGCAGCTGGTCAGTAGAAGTGCTGCGGTGATGGCCACGGAGCCGACGGCCATGCGCGAGCGTGTGGTACGCGTCATTGCGCCTCTTTCGAGTTGGGGTCGCCCGGGTGACGACCATTGGATGCAAGGGGCGGAGAAACCGCTTTCACGTGAAGCTAGCACTCCGCGGAGAACGTGTCAACGAGTTGTGCGGCGTCGACAACAAATCGATATCGAGCAGTGGCTCAGGCGCCCAGGGCTCGCCGCGCGGCACCAGTGGAATCGCGTATTTCAAGGCGCGGCTGGAAGACCACGTTGTGCCCCGGTTGCTCGCCGTCAATGAGCGCGCGCATGCGCTGCCACGCGAGCACACCCAGATCGGAGTGCGATACGGATGCTGTGGTGAGCGCCGGCGCGACGTACTGCGCGAGCGGGATGTCGTCGAATCCGGTGACGGAGATGTTCGCCGGCACGTCGAGACCGAGCTCCCGCAGCCCGCCGATCAATCCGATCGCAACGAGGTCGTTGAAGGCCAGAGCGGCCGTGGCGCCGCTGTCCCGCACGGCTGCAGCGGCGGCCCGCCCGTCCTCGGATCCCGCGCCGGCGGGGATACGCGCCAGGTGCACATCAGAATGATCGCGGAGGAAGTCGTCGAGGCCGCGCTCACGGTGCGCGTTGGATGCGCTGCGCTCCGGCCCGAACACGTAGGCGAGCGAGCGGTGACCCAACGTATGCAGATGCTGCGCGAGGGCCGCGATGCCAGAGCGGTAGTCGATAGACAACGACGGCGCGGCGATCTCCGGCACGCTGCGGTTGATGAGAACCAGCGGATGCAGCTGGGCGGCAAGCGCCGTCAGCTCGGCCTCCGGCATCCGAGGAGCGCACAGCACGATCGCATCCGTTCGCCGGCGAATCTCTGACGCGAGCGGCCCTTCTTCACCTGGCGACTCCCCCGAATCTGCGATGAGGACGCGGTAGCCGTCGAGCGCGGCGGTCTTACTGAGCCCGGCCAGCACCGATTGGAACGCCGGGTTGGCGAGATCGGGGACGACGAAGGCGATCGCATGCGTCCGACCGAGTGCGAGGCTTCGCGCCAGCGGACTCGGCGCGTAGGCCAGCTCTCGTGCCGCATCCTGCACCCGTTCGGCAACCTCGGGTTCGCCGCCGAATCGGCCATTCATCACGCGGGAGACTGTCGCAGGCGAGACGCCGGCATGCCGCGCCACATCAGCGATCGTGACGCTCGCGCGATGTGCGGTCATGCTGATCCCCTCACGTCAGGCAGACGCCCGAACAGTGCCACTGTACCGGCGCCGGCTTGACGAATCGCCTCTGACACGTAAATAATCGGATCACTCGTGAAACCGCTTTCTCGAAGTGTCCGCGATACGGAACTTCGATAGCCCAGAGATGACAAGGAGGTCACGTGAGCAGTCTCGGCGAACTTCGCACCATAACGCGTTCTCGACGCGCCCCAGGAACACGCGTCAAGGTGAAATACCCCGATAACAAGGCCGCGGTGGTGTTCCTGCTTCCCTGGCTCATCGGCTTGCTCGGTCTGACAGTCGGGCCGATCATCGCCTCGCTGTATCTCTCATTCACCGACTACAACCTTCTACAGCCCGCCGTCTGGTCCGGCCTCGACAACATCGTCACGATGTTCGGCGATGCCCGGTTCTGGAACTCGATGCGCGTCACGATGATCTATGTCTTCGTCGGAGTTCCCCTGCAACTCGCTCTCGCGCTGGCGTTGGCCGTTCTGCTCGACAAGGGCATGCGCGGGCTCTCGTTCTATCGGTCGATCTTCTACCTGCCCTCGCTACTGGGCGGTTCGGTCGCGATCGCGATCCTGTGGCGTCAGGTCTTCGGCAAAGAGGGCATCGTCAACGGCTTCCTCGCCTGGTTCGGCATCGACGGGCCAGGGTGGATCGGACACCCGGACTTCGCGCTGGGCACGCTCATCATCCTTCATGTGTGGACCTTCGGCTCCCCGATGGTCATCTTCCTCGCCGGGCTCCGCCAGATCCCGGAGATGTACTACGAAGCGGCGTCGATGGATGGCGCCGGCAAGCTCCGCCAGTTCTTCTCCGTCACGTTCCCATTGCTCACTCCGGTGATCTTCTTCAATCTCGTCTTGCAAATCATCTTCGCCTTCCAATCCTTCACTCAGGCCTATGTAGTCTCCGGGGGAACAGGTGGGCCCAGCGATTCGACGATGTTCTTCACCCTCCTGCTCTACAAGGAGGCCTTCAACGAGCTCGACATGGGGTACGCCTCGGCGATGTCCTGGTTCCTGCTCCTCGTGATCGCGGCCTTCACCGCGTTCAACTTCTGGTTCTCGAAGTATTGGGTGTTCTATGACGACTGAAACTGAGACCCTCCTCCGTCCGAAGCGCGCCGTCCAGCGGCACCGCGTCGTCACCAGACGCGCACCCACGCTGCGCAGCCTTCGCTCGGTCGGCAAGCACGTGATGCTCATCGGCTTCTCCGTGCTGATGATCTATCCCCTGATCTGGCTTGTCGTGTCGAGCCTGAAGCCGAATGATCAGATCTTCCGCGACCTCAGCGTCTTCACCACCGATCTGACGCTGGAGAACTACTCCAACGGCTGGAACGACCTCCAGGCGCCGTTCGGCGTGTTCCTGATCAACTCCTCGATCATCGCCCTCGGCGCGATCGTCGGAAACTTGGTGTCGTGCTCAATGGCGGCCTATGCGTTCGCCCGTCTGAAGTTCCGTGGGCGCACGCTGGCATTCACGGTCATGCTCGGGTCGATCATGCTGCCGTTCCAGGTGCTCATGGTGCCGCAGTTCCTGATCTTCAAGGAGCTCGGCTGGCTGAACACCTTCCTGCCGCTGATCGCACCGAAGTTCCTCGCCACCGAGGCGTTCTTCGTGTTCCTGATGGTGCAGTTCATCCGCGGGTTGCCAAAGGAGCTCTTCGAGGCCGCGCGTATGGATGGCGCCGGACACTTCCGCAGCTATTTTCAGATCACGTTGCCGATGATCGTCCCCTCCCTTGCCACGACAGCGATCTTCACGTTCATCTGGACGTGGGGCGACTTCTTCGGCCCGCTCATTTACGTGCGACTCCCCGAGCTGTTCCCTGCTTCCCTGGCGTTGAAGGGCTTCTTGGACGCGCAATCCAGTTCGGACTACGGCTCCATGTTCGCCATGAGCGTCGTCTCCCTCATTCCCCTATTCCTCGTCTTCCTGTTCGGTCAGCGGTTCCTCATCAAGGGCGCCGCAACCTCAGGCATCAAGTGATCGGAAGGATCATCAGATGACCCGCCTTCGCTACGCCCTCGTGGGCACCGGCGCCCGCGCCCAGATGTATCTCGACGCAATCGCGACGACACATGCCGACGTCGCCGAGCTCGTCGCCTGGACCGATACAAACCCCGGCCGTCAGGAATGGTCTCTCACACAGCACCCAGGCCTTGGCACCCCCGCGTCGTTCGTACCGGACTCTCTGGCAGAAGCCGTGCGCGAGCATCACGTCGATCGCGTGATCATCACCTCGCCCGATTTCACGCACGCCGATCACATCGTCACCGCACTGGATGCCGGTGCCGATGTCGTGGTCGAGAAGCCGCTCACGATCAGCGAAGAGGGAGTCCGTCGCATTTCGGAGGCTACCGAGCGCACCGGACACAACGTGACGATCACGTTCAACTACCGGTACTCGCCGCGCAACAGCGCGTTGAAACAGCTGATCGACTCCGGTGAAATCGGAGAGGTCACCAGTGTGCACTTCGAATGGGTGCTCGACACCGCTCACGGCGCTGACTACTTCCGCCGCTGGCACCGCGATAAGGACCGCTCGGGCGGGCTGCTCATTCACAAGGCGAGCCATCACTTCGACCTCGTGAACTGGTGGATCAGCGACGTCCCGACCCGCGTCTTCGCTTCGGGTGGCCTGCGCTTCTACGGTGCCGACAACGCCGCGCGGCGCGGTCTGGGCCCGCGGCCGGAACGAGGCACGACCGACTCACCACTGCGGGATCGCTTCAGCCTCGATCTGCGGACGGACCCGACATGGACCGGGCTTTACCTCGATCAGGAACAGCACGACGGCTATCTGCGCGACCGAGATGTCTTCGATGCCGGCATCACCATCGAGGACAACCTGGCTCTCATCGTTGACTACGCCGCAGGCAGCACGATGTCGTACTCTCTGAACGCCCATGCACCGTGGGAGGGGTACACGGTTGCGATCAACGGCACGCTCGGGCGGGCTGAGTTGAACGTGGTCGAACGAGGCGCCGTCCTCATCGACGAGCAGGGTCGCACAGTAGTCGACCCCAGCGCACGTCCTGATCTGGTGGGCTCAGAGCCCGCACGTCCGGCCTCGGAGCGCCTGCTCGTGCAGCGTCACTTCGAGTCAGCGCGCGAGATCACTATTCCCGAAGCAGCAGGCGGTCACGGCGGTGGCGATGCAATGCTGCTGCGCGATGTATTCATCGGCGCTCAGTCTGACCCGCTCGGCCGCACCGCGGATTGGACCGACGGAGTGCGCAGCATGGTGGTGGGCCTGGCTGGAAATCGCTCACTCGCGGAGGACCGCGCCGTGCGCATCTCCGATCTCGAGCTCGGCCGCGCTGGTGCGATCGCCGCAGGTGTGAAGGTATGAGTGCGGTCAATAACATCGGCGTGCTCCCCGGTTCCAGGGTGCTGGTCACCGGTGGCGCGGGGCGACTTGGGCGCAGCGTCGTCGGTGAGCTGAGGAACGCGGGATACGAGGTCATGTCCATCGACCGCGCCCACCCCACCGTGCGTGATTCACACAGCGTCGACCTCGATCTTCTCGACGCAGATGCCACACGCGCGGCGTTCATCGATATCGCCCCGGATGCTGTCGTGCATCTCGCCGCGATCGCCGTGCCCGGCGCTCTCCCTGACCCTGAGGTATTCCAGATCAACACGCGGCTGGCGTGGAACGTGCTCGAAGCCACCATTGCGGCCGAGGCCAGCGCCCTACTGGTCGCCTCGAGTCCGACAGTGATCGGATATGGTGCCCCAGCCGGGTGGCGGCCGACGTATCTTCCGCTCGATGAGGACCACCCGATCGCGCCGTGGAACGGGTATGCCGTATCGAAGGTCGCGGTCGAGGAGATCGTGCAGATGGCGGTACGACAATACGGCGACCGCGTGCGTTTCGGGATCTTCCGACCCTGCTTCGTCATCGCACCAGAGGAATGGCACGGCGCGCGCACCCAACAGGGGCATACCGTCGCCGAACGGCTCGCCGATCCTCGGTTGTCCGCAGTCGCCCTCTTCAACTACGTCGACGCGCGAGATGCCGGCGACTTCGTGCGGGCCTGGCTGCACCGCTCCGCAGAGATCCCGAACGGTGAAGTGTTCTTCGTGACCGCTTCCGATGCCCTCGCGCGGGAGGCGACGGCCCCGTCGCTGGCGCGACTGGTGCCCTCCACAGCGGATGCGGCGGCATCAATC
The DNA here is from genome assembly GCF_059445345.1 of Microbacterium sp. Y355. Lineage (NCBI taxonomy): Bacteria > Bacillati > Actinomycetota > Actinomycetes > Micrococcales > Microbacteriaceae > Microbacterium > Microbacterium sp. Y355. The sequence continues at coordinate 1,400,762 of NZ_JCAIUD010000001.1, forward strand.
CCCGACAACAACGGGGTGTTCTCTGGTCGCCGCGCCGAACAGCTATTGGGCTGGACCGCGACGCGCAGCTGGCGTACAGAACTCAATACCGCTTCCCCTGTTCTAACCACCGCTTCCGCCATTGATAACCAGGAGGCCTCTCGTGCCTGAGCTGACAATTCCCGACCGCGTATTGTTCTTCCCTGTCACCGCGTTCGATGCCGCAGACCGTGTCGATGTCGACCTGATCGAACAACACGTCTCCGAGCGGGTCGAGCATCGGCCAGGGGCGGTGTTCTCGGCGTGCGGCACCGGCGAATTCCACGCGCTTTCTGCCGCCGAGTACGCGGTCACCGTCGCCGCGGGCGTTCGAGGCGCGGCTGGGCGTGTTCCCGTGCTCGCCGGCACCGGCGGCCCGCTGGGTCACGCGATCGACTGTGCGCGCAGTGCGCAGGAGGCCGGGGCCGATGGACTGCTGGTCATGCCTCCGTATCTGGTGCAGGGCCCACAGGCCGGGCTCGTCGCCTATGTGGAGCGGATTGCTGCATCCACGGAGCTGCCACTGATCGTGTATCACCGCGGCGCCTCGCAGTTCACGCCGGCATCAATCCAGGCGTTGCTGCGTCACGACCGGGTCATCGGTGTCAAGGACGGTGTCGGCGACCTCGCTCTAGCGCAGCGTTTCGTCCGTGATGCTGCCGCGCTTCCCGGCGAATCGCTCTTCTTCAATGGTCTACTCACCGCCGAGATGACGCAGGCCGCGTACAGCGCTATCGGCGTGCCCCTGTATTCATCAGCCGTGTTCGCGATGGCACCGGACATCTCGGTCGCTTTCTTCCAGGCGTTGCGCAGCGGCGACACCGCGAAGCAGCACCTCCTGCTCGACATTTTCTTCGCGCCGCTGATCGAGCTTCGCGATGAAACTCCCGGCTTCGCTGTCGCTCTCGTCAAGGCCGGCGTCCGCCTAGGCGGGCTGCCAGTGGGCGGCGTGCGCGCACCGTTGATGGACCCGACCGCAGAGCAGACTGGCCGTTTGGAGCGTCTCCTCGAGGCCGGACGTGAGCTGATCGCGTGACAGATCAGGCGTCGATCCAACGAGTCGACACGCGCCTGCTGAGGATTCCACTGCGGCGGCCGTGGGGCGCAGATGTCACCGAGATCTGCGTGGTCGTCGTCACTGTGCAGGCCAGCGACGGACTCGTGGGCCGCGGGTTCTCCTGGACCCCGTCCATCGGCAGCACCGCCGTCCAGGCATTGATCGATGATGACCTGGTGCCGTTCCTTCTGGGCAAGCCCGCCACGCCATCGGTGTGGGACGAGGCGTGGACACATCTGCACGAAGCCGGTGGCGGCGGCATCACGACGATCGCCCTGGCCGGGATCGATCTGGCGCTGTGGGACCTGCATGCCCGTCGCCTCGGCGCGTCACTCACCGATGTGCTCGGGCGCCGGCATAGTCGGCTGGCCGTCTATGCCAGCGGGGTCAACCTGCACTACTGCATCGACGACCTGGTGGCACAGGTGCAGCGATGGGTGGATGCCGGGTATCCGGCGGTGAAGATCAAGGTCGGGGGGCCCGATCTGGCCGAGGATCTCGACCGCGTCGCTGCCGTACGTGACACGCTCGGGCCCGAGCGCCGGCTGTTCATCGACGCCAATCAACGCTGGGACCTCGATACCGCCAGCCGGGCGATCACTGCCCTGAGCGCATACAACATCGGCTGGATCGAAGAGCCACTTCGCGCCGACGATCTGGCCGGGTACATCGAGCTGCGCCAGCGGATCGATATACCCATCGCCGTGGGCGAGAATCTGCACACCGTGTACAGGTTTCGCGACTTCTTGGACGCCGGGGTCATTGACATCGCGCAGCCGAACATCATTCGGGTGGGAGGCGTGACTCCGTTCCTGCGCATCGCCGAACTGGTGCACGAACGCGGTGCGCAACTCGCCCCACACCTGCTGCCGGAACTGTCAGCCCAACTCGCATTCTCGCTGCCCCAGACGTGCTGGCTGGAGGACGTCGAGGATGCCGGATTCGCCACTCTCGGCGCGCTGACAGAACCGACCGGTTTACAGGTGGCCGATGGATGGGCCACCGGCGGCCCATCCATCGGCCTCGGAATACTCTTCAAGAATTGAGACAAACATGATGATGACCACGCTGGCCCCTGCTGCTGACAGCACCACCGAACAGGTTGATCGTGCCGTCAGGACGGCTGCTGAGGCTTTCGAAACCACTTCGCGCACCGACGAACCGACTCGGGCCGCATGGCTCAGGGCAGTCGCTGATCACCTCGACGCACGAGCAGGAGAACTCATCGCGATCGCCGACGCCGAGACTGCGCTCGGGCTCCCCCGGTTGACTGGCGAGTTCGCACGCACCACCGCGCAACTGCGGCTGTTCGCTTCCGTGGTCGAGGACGGCTCGTACCTCGAGGCGACGATCGACCATCCCAATCCGGATGCGACACCGCCCATCCCCGATCTCCGCCGCATTCTGCGTCCGATCGGCCCTGTGGCGGTGTTCGCGGCATCCAACTTTCCCTTCGCCTTCTCGGTCGCCGGAGGAGACACCGCCTCCGCGCTCGCCGTGGGCTGCCCCGTGATCGTGAAGGCGCATCCGGGGCATCCGCTGACCTCGACCGCCACCGCCCGCGTCGTGATCAACGCGCTCATCGACGCGGACGCTCCTGAGGGCGTATTCGCGCTCGTCTCCGGGTTCGATGCCGGGCTCGCTCTAGCGGATCATCCCGAAGTCCAGGCTGTTGCCTTCACCGGCTCGGTGAACGGAGGGCGGGCACTGCTCGACCGCGTCACCGCGCGTCCGGATCCGATCCCGTTTTACGGCGAGCTGGGCGCGGTCAACCCTGTCGTCATCACGCCAGCCTCAGACGCGGCCCGGGGTGATGAGCACGCCGTGGGTCTTGCCGCCTCGTTCCAGTTGGGTGTGGGACAGTTCTGCACGAAGCCTGGGCTGGTCTTCATACCGTTCGATTCCACGGTCGAGAGGCAGCTGCCTGCGTTGCTTCGCGCGCAGCCACGGATGCTCACCCCCACGATCGCCGATGGCTTCGCCCGTGGCGTGCAGCGCGTCACGGCCGTGCCTGGCGTAGAGGTCTTGGCGTCCGAGGCCACCGGTCCAACGGTCGCCGTGGTCGATGTCGCGACGCTGCTCGCGCACGCCGACGTGCTGCTCGAGGAGGTGTTCGGCCCCTTCACTCTGCTGGTGCGCGTCGATGCCCCAGAGACACTCACGACCGCCCTGCGCTCACTGCCGGGCGCGCTCACTGCCACGCTGCACCACGAGCCCGGTGAGAACGTCAAGAATCTCGTCGCCACGATGTCTGGCTTCGCTGGCCGCGTGCTCTTCGGCGGCTGGCCCACCGGTGTCGCAGTGAGCTGGGCTCAACACCACGGCGGGCCATGGCCGTCGACGAACACGCAGTTCACGTCGGTGGGTGCGACCGCAGTTCGACGTTTTCAACGACCGATCGCATTCCAGAATGCACCGGCCGATCTGCTGCCGCTCGCGCTGCGCGAAGAGAACCCACTGGGCATCCCCCGCCGCGTCGACGGGCAGCTGGTACTCGGTTGATACGACGCGTCAGTTGAGCGGATCAGCAAGCAGCGCGGAAAATGCCATTTCCGCCGCGCCGATCAACAGTCGGTCACGAGCTAGTGCGGCCGACTGGATCTCGACCTGCTCGGCAGCAGCGGCCAGAGAACGCTCACGCACCTCGGCGTCGAAGGACTGAGCGTCGTACTCACGCAGAATGGAGAGGAACCCTCCGAGCACGACGGCCGATGGGTTGAGCACGTTCACAGCATTGCCGAGCGACGCAGTGAGGATGCGGCGTTGCCGGCCAACCTCGGCACGCACATCGATGTCTTCGGAGCCGACCAGCGCGGCGGCGAGAACCGCGTCGTCAGCCGCACCGAGGCCTGCGGCCCGCAACAGTCGAGCACGGTTGACCTCGTCCTCGAGCACGCCGTCGATGCTTACCCGGTCCGAGTTCGCCGCGATGCCAGGACGAGTCTGGCCCCATTCACCGGCGTATCCTCCCGCTCCTCCGATCAGATTTCCGTCGAGGATGAGCCCGCCACCGATACCGCTGGCACCACCGTTGAGATAGACCACATCGCGGTGCTCCCGTGCCGCACCGAACAGTCTCTCGGCGCGCGCACCGAGCGACGCGTCGTTGTCGACAGCGACGGGCACACCCAGTGCGTCAGCGAGCGGCGTGGCGATGTCTTCATCACGCCAGCCGAGGTGCGGGGCGAGCCGAACGACGCCGTCTGCTGCGCGCACGAGGCCAGGCACGGCGACGCCAATGCCGACGATACGACAATCTTTCAATGCATCCTGATGCCACTGCTGCACGACGCGTACCACCGTGGCCACGGCATCCGCAGCGCTCGGGACACTGTCCAGAGCAACCCTGGTGCGCTCGCGCAGTCCTCCCCCGAAACTGACCGCGCCGATCTCGATCGCGTCGACCTCCGGGTTGACACCGATGGCGACGACATCCGGATTCGCGGAAACCACAGGGCTGGGGCGCCCGACCCGCCTCGTGGGATCGGGGCTCTGCTCAAGCACGAGACCTGCAGTGACCAGACCGGTGACGAGATCGGCAACTGTCGAACGGTTGAGGCCGGTCTCCGCCGTAATGCGGGCGCGGGAGCGGGAGCCTTCCTGGTGGACGAGACGCAACACCTCACCGAGGTTGGTTCTGCGTACGCCTTCCACTCCGGATGACCGATCCGCCATGCTGCTCCCTCGTCACGCGATATTTGTTGTTCCGATCACGATATCCCGAGACGCGAAAGTCGGATGCCGGTCGGTCAGCGCGGCGAATACTCGAACGTCCGCAGGTGTAGCTCGGTGTCAGTGGGCATGCCATTGCTCGTGCCGTACACGCCGATCCAGAGCCCGAGGAAGCCACCGACCGCTCTGGCGTCGAGCAATCGGCCGTCAGCGACGCCGATGAGCATCGGCTCAGCCCCAGGGCCGCCAGCAAGTAGTTCATAGTTCTGCCCCCGCGCACGAAGCGTGAGTTCGATCTCGTCCGCTCCGTTTCGCGCGGCCTCGCCCAGCACTTTCTCTACGCCGTCCTGTATGTGGACGGCGATAAATCGGGAAGCACCGTCGACACCACAGCGCAGCGCGAGCCGCACATGATCCTGCTCGGACTGGCGGATGATGAGACCCGCTTCTTCTCCCACACGCAGATCAACGGCGATGCGGGCCACCACGTCGACATCCATGTGCTGCTGACGCACGCCGATGAACGCAGAGCGCGTCGACGCCGATGGTGACGCAGCGCGCAATGGCAACGTCCACCCGTCGCCGACAGGCATCCCGATTTCTGTGGGGAGAGCCCGCGTTGATGTCCAGCGCGGATCGTCCGCGCGCACAACGCCCGAGACCGTTCCCTGCATGATTCCAGGCGCGGATGCGTGCGCAAAAGGCACCTCGACTTCGCGCGGAACGCGTCCTTCGCCAGGTGCGAAGACCGGCCATCCGTCTTCCCAGCTGATGGGGACGAGGAACGTCTCGCGCCCGAGATTGCAGAAGTTGCCGCCGTACGGACGCATCGCAAGCAACACTGCCCACCAGCTTCCATCGGCCGCCTGCACCATGTCGGCGTGACCGGCGGCGACGACGTCCATACCCTGGCCGAAATGGCGGTGGGTGAGAACCGGGTTGCCCTTGTTGCCTACATAGGGACCGGTGACAGCATCCGCCTTAGCCACCGAAATTGCGTGGTGAAGATCGGTGCCTCCCTCAGCGGCAAGCAGATAATACGCACCGTCAACCTTGTAGAGGTGGGCGCCCTCTGCCCAAACGGCGCCTTTGACCGCTCCGTGCCAGAGAATGTGCTCCTCGCCGATCAGACGCATCGTCTGGAGGTCGAACTCACGCAGCCACACCTCGGTCTGATGGTGCCATTCGGGATCTGCCGCCAGGCGCGTACCGTGCAGCCATGCTCTGCCATCGTCATCGTCATCGAAGAAGATCGACGGGTCGATGCCGTCCACATCCAGCCAGATCGGGTCAGACCATGGCCCAGCCGCTTCCTTCGCTGTCACGATGAAATTGCCACCGCGTGCGCTGCCGTCTCGAGGGACCATCGTGCACGTCACCCAGAACATGCCGTCGTGGTGGCGGATCGTGGGCGCGTAGAGCCCACCCGAGGATGCGACACCCTCCAGGTCGAGCATCCATGGCCGATCGAACACGTGCCCGATCGGCTCCCAGTTGATCAGGTCGCGGCTGCGCTGCACCGGCAACCCTGGCTGATATTCAAACGTCGAGGTGACCAGGAAGTAATCATCGCCCACACGGCAGATGGTCGGATCGGGAAAGCATCCGGGCAGGATCGGGTTGGCGACCGCCGTCATCAGCTCGATACCGCTGCAGTGGCCAGGTGATGAGCCTCGGCGGTGACCAGGCGTCGATCGCTCGGCACGACCACGTGCGCTTCCCCGGTGATCATCATCGACTCTCGTTCAGTCGCGGATGCCGATTCTGCTGTCGCCGATGAATGTGCACCGACCCAGATCTGCACGGCTCCAGGCTCAACAACGCGCGACATCGAACGGTCGCTGAATGCGAATCGCTGTGTCGGCACCGAGAACGACACCGTCACGGACTGCCCCGGCTCCACGGTCACCCGCTGGAAGCCGAGCAGTTGCACGACAGGACGCGTCACTGACGCGGCGAGGTCGTGGCCATACAACTGCACCACATCATCCGTTGCACGTGAGCCCGTGTTCGTGACGGTCACCGAAGCGGCGAACGCATCGCCCGCCGCCACCTCGCTGTCGACGGCCAACCCGCTGTACTCGACCTGCGAGTAGGAAAGCCCGAAGCCGAACGGACGCACCGGCGTCGGGTCAGTGGCGGTGACTTCCGAGGCTCCGCCCAGGGGCGGATGCAAGTAGGTGAAGGGCTGTGCCCCCGCTGATCGGGGCAGCGAGACCGGCAGCCGGCCGGAGGGATTGACCCGACCCGAGACCACTCCGGCGAGCGCGGATGCACCTTCCTCACCAGGGAAGAACGCCTGGAGCACTGCCGCAGGTCGCGTCTCGCCGTCCAGCGCCCAGCTGATCGCGTAGGGGCGGCCGGTCAGCATGATCATCACCACTGGGGTCCCCGTCGCAATGACAGCATCCACAAGCTCGCGCTGAACTCCCGGCAGCTCCAGGCTCTCAGAATCGTTGCCCTCGCCGACGGTGCCGCGTCCGAACAGACCGGCCTGGTCACCGACCACGACCACCGCAACGTCCGCGGCGCTCGCTGCTTTGACAGCCTCGTCGAAACCAGAGCGGTCCTCGCCCTCCACCTCAGCGCCCTGGGCATAGACCAGTTCCGCTGCGGTGCCGAGTTCAGTGGTCAGCCCCTCCAGGAACGTCGGGATCTCGATGCCGATCGGGAACTCGGGGTGATGCGCGAGCACGTGGTTGGCGAACGAGTAGCACCCCATGAGTGCTTCCGCCCTATGCGCGTTCGGGCCGATGACCGCGATCCGCGAGGGCCGGTCATCCGAGATCGACAGCGGAAGGATGCCGTCGTTGGAGAGCAGCACCACCGACTCCTCCGCGAGACGTCGCGCAAGCTCACGATGCCGCGGAGAATCCAGATCGATGTTCGTTGGCGCCTCGTCCTCGAACACATCAGGCTCGAGCAGGCCGAGCTCTTCCTTCTGCGCGAGCGCGCGCAGAACCGCCCGGTCTACGAAGGCCTCATCGAACTCACCGGCACGAATCCGCGCCGCCAGCGGAGCCAGATAGGCATCGCCCGTTGGCAGTTCGATGTCGATACCCGCGGTGAGAGCGGCCGCGGCCGCCTCGCCTCTGTCTGCAGCGATCGAATGCATCACCTGGAGGAATGCCACAGCGAAGTAGTCCGCGACGACTACACCGTCGAATCCCCAGCGCTCACGAAGAAGCTCGGTCAGATACTCCTCGCTGGAGCCGAGTGGCACACCGTCGATCTCGGCGTAGGAGTTCATGACAGAACGCGCGCCACCATCGAGCAACGCCATCTCGAACGGCGGCAGGAAGACATCGGCGATCTCACGCGGCCCGGCAGAGACCGGAGCATGGTTGCGCCCGGCACGTGATGCCGAGTATCCGACGAAGTGCTTGAGCGTGGCGTGCACGCCGGTCGACTGCAAACCGGTGACATACGAGGTGGCCAGCACTCCGACGACGTAGGGATCCTCGGCGATGCACTCGTCCACGCGTCCCCAGCGCGGGTCTCGGATCACATCGAGCACCGGCGCGAGTCCCTGATGGATGCCGAGCTCCCGCATCGATTCACCGATCACCGCGGCCATGTCGTGCACGAGCTCGGGGTTGAAGGATGCTCCCCACGCGAGCGGCGTCGGGAACGTTGCGGCCTTCCAGGCCGCAAGTCCCGTCAGGCACTCCTCGTGCACGAGCGCGGGAATCCCCAATCGGGTCTCACGCTTCAGGCGGCGCTGCTCATCCCACAGCCAGGCGGCACGCTCCACAGGGTCGACGGGCCTGGTGCCATATACGCGGGTGTACTGACCCAGGCCGTTCTTGGTCACATCAACCAGGTGTCCGGCATCCTGCTGTCCGGAGGCCATCTCCGACTGCATGGGAGCGACGACGCCGTTCTGGTCAAGCCAGTACCCGACGATCTGGGCGAGCTTCTCGTCCAGAGTCATCTGCGCGTGCAGCGCTCGCACTCGATCGGACACTGCGGGCATGGCGGGAACTCCCGCGGTCGATTTCGACACGGATCTCTCTTTCATTGTGCTCAGCCCTTGACCGCTCCGGTGAGGCCACCGACGATGCGGCGCTCAAACATGGAGAAGAAGATCAACGCGGGCAGCATCGACAGCGAGGTGTACGCGAGCACTCTCGCGGTGTCGACCGAATACTGCGATGAGAAGTTCTGCACCCCGAGCGGAAGCGTGAACAGGCTGGGGTCGTTAAGGATGAACAGCGGCAGCATGTAGCCGTTCCACGATCCGATGAAGGCGAGGATGCCGACGGTGATCACACCGGGCAGGCTGAGCGGGACCACCATGCGCCAGAAGAAGCCGAGACGTGATGCACCGTCGATCGATGCTGCCTCCTCGAGTTCTTTCGGGATCGCCCGTAGGAACGGCACCAGGATGATAATCGTCGTCGGCAGGGCGAACGCGATCTGCGGCAGGATGATGCCGCCGAGGCTGTTCACCAGGCCGAGGTTGCGGATCAGTAGATACAGCGGCGTGATCGCGACGGTGATCGGGAACATCAGTCCCGCGGCGAAGAACGAGTACATGATGGCCTTGCCGCCGAAGTCGTAGCGGGCAATCACGTAACTGGCCATCACACCGAGGGCGACGGCGCCCAGCGTCGTTCCGGCCGCGGAGATCGTCGAGTTGACCATCGCCGTCCAGAACTCGCTGCTGCCGAGGACATCGATGTAGTTGCCGACTTTCCAGGGCGCAGGCCACCCAGACGGATCGTTGGTGATCTGCGAGTTCGTGCGGAACCCACCGACAATGATGTAGAGCAGCGGCGTGATGCAGATTGTGATCAGGATCACCGCGAGCAGATAGACGCCCGGGCTCCCCCAGCGCACGCCGGATGGCGCGCGTCGACGTCCGCGTGGCCCGATCGCCTGGATGGCTACCGAGGTCTTCAGAGTGTCGGTCATCGCCGGCGCCCCTTTCGACTGTCGCCTGTCAACGCACCCTCTGTGTCGCGGCGAAGAACGAACCGCTGGTACACGAGTGCGACGACGAGGGAGATGAGGAAGAGCATCACGGCAACCGCGTTGCCGAAGCCGTAGTTCCCGGCCAGATGCCCGTTCTGATACATGTAGGTGGCCATCGTCGAGGTACCTGCGGTGGCCGCAATGTACTGTCCCCAGATGATGTTGACCAGGTCGAACAGCTGCAGCGAGCCGATGATCGACAGGAACGCCCAGATGCGGATTGTCGGTCCGAGCAGCGGGAGGGTGATGCTCCACTGCGATTTCCAGAAGCCGGCGCCATCGATAGCCGCCGCCTCGTAGAGTTCTTCAGGAATCGACTGCATCCCGGCGAGCATGAGAATCACTGCGAAGCCGATGTACTTCCACGTGATGATGACCATCAGCGACCACAATGCGATCGCCGGATCAGCGAGCCACGAGTTCTGCAGAGCGCCAAGGCCCATCTTCTCAAGCAGGGAGTTCAGCGCACCGGCATCCTGCAGCATCAGGCTCCAGCCTGTGCCGACGACCACTTCAGCGATGACGTACGGTGCGAAGATCAGCACGCGGATCACCGAGCGACCGCGGATCTTTTGATTCAGCAGCAGTGCGAACAGGATCGCGATGGGACCCTGCATCAGCAGCGAGAGCACCACGATCGCGAAGTTGTGTCCTACTGCCTCACGGAATGTGTCGTCCTGCAGCATGAGGACGTAGTTGTCGAGTCCGACGAACTCGGTGGGCCAGCCGTAGCCGTTCCATTTGAAGAAGCCGTAGTACGCGGCCATCATCACCGGAAAGATGACGAAGAAAATAAAGACCAGCAGAGCCGGACCTGCAAGGAACAAGATCTCGCCGCGCTTGCGCCAGTCCGGCCGCCGCGGCGCCCGTGTCGGGACCGATGCATGATCGGTCCCGACACGGTTGCTCCTCGCAGGCGCAGTTGATGCCAGCGGCGCCTGTGATTCAGTCATATCGCTGCTCTCAGCCCCTTGCTGCGGCGTTCGCGATGCCGTCGACGAGCTTCTGCGGGTCACCCTGACCTGCGAGCATCTCGACAACACCGGTGTTCAGTGCGTTTCCGACGCTCTGTCCGAGCGCGGTGTCCAGCCAGAGCGACACGTACGGCGCCTTGCTGTACGCCTCCATCAGCGGAAGCAGGGACGGGTCAGTCACGGCTCCTGTGGCGTCCTGGTTGGCCGGGATTGTCTGGAACGCGACGGCGTACTTCTCCTGCCATTCCTTCGACGCGACGAAGTTCAGGAAGTCCTCGCACGATGCCGGAGAGTCGATCGAGCACGAGTACCCGTCGACACCGCCCATCATGGCGCCTGGCGTACCGTCACCGCCGTCGACCTCGGGGAACGGGAACCAGCCGAGGTCGGGCAGCGGCTGCTCGTCGGGGGTGAGTCCGGCGATGACGCCGACGTTCCACGCGCCCATGAGCTCCATGGCCGCCTTGTGGTTGGCGACGAGTCCGGCAGACGAGTTCGCGCCCTGCTGGGCCGACGTCGTCAGGAAGCCATCGTTAAAGGGCTCGGTCGCTGCGAACTCGCTGAGGTTCGCGGCAGCATCCAGCCAGCACTGATCGGTGAAGTCGGGGCTCGTGGCCAGGTTCTCGATGACGTCCTGTCCACAGGCGCGCACCGCGAAGAAGTAGTACCAGTGCGCAGCGGGCCACGCATCCTTCGCGCCGAGCGCGATCGGAGCGATTCCCGCATCCTTGAGCTTGTCCACGGCGTCCTCGAGCTCTGCGACCGACGTCGGCTCTGCTGTGATGCCGGCCTGCTCGAAGAGGTCCTTGCTGTAGAAAATGCCACCAGGCAGCACAGCGCTCGGCACACCGTAAATCTTGCCGTCGACCGTGAATGCGCTGAACGGAGCGTCGCCGAACGCCGTCTTCACGTCGTCGGAGATCAGGCCGGTGAGGTCCTTGACCTTGCCTGCCTCGACGATGTCGGCAAGCTTGCCGCCACCGCGCGCCATGAAGATGTCGGGCATATCGCCCGAGTTCACGGCGGTCTGCAGCTTGCCGTCCATGTCTTCGTTCTGGATCGAGGTGACCTTGACCGTGACATCAGGGTTCTCTTCGTTGAAGGCAGCCGCGGCGTCTTCCCAGTACTGCTTGCCGTCACCGGTCGTCGAGTTGTGCCACATCGTGAGTGTGGACGCGCCATTCGCGTCTTCCCCGCCGCCACCGCTACTGCCTGTACAGCCGGACAGCAGCAATGCCATGCCGGCCCCCAGTGCGACCCATGTCGCGCCTCGCATCTTGCGTGTCATCATCAACCCTTTCGTCGTCCTTGACAGATCATGCGACCGCTCCCAGCGGTTCGATTACTGAGAATGGCAGATCGCAGAGCGTTTAGTCAAACGATATCGATAACGTTTTCCAAACAACTTCGAAATGACGCGTCTTTGCCTCGATGAAGGCTACGATCACCGTGTGACCCTCACCACACGACCCAGCCGCGCGACCATCACCGACGTAGCGCGAATCGCCGGCGTCTCCGTATCGACCGTGTCGAAAGTGGTCAACGGACGCGACGGCATTGCAGCCGCAACGGCCGAGCGCGTGCTCTCCGTCGTTGAGGATCTTGGCTACGAATCATCCATCGTTGCGAGCAGTCTGCGCCGCAGCCACACGGGCGTGATCGGAGTGCTGGTCGCCGACTTCGAGCCGTATTCGACTGAGCTCCTCAAAGGGATCTCGCGCGCAGCCGAGGGAACCAGCTACGAGCTCCTCGCCTATGCCGGAGGCAACGACGATGGGAAACGTTCGAACTGGGAGCGACGCTCGCTTTCTCGACTCGGCGGAACGCTCATCGATGGCGCGGTTGTGGTCGCACCGACGATGTCGATGACCGAGGGCACCAGCATCCCCGTCGTGGCAATCGATCCGCACACCGGCATCGAAAGCGTGCCCACTGTGGACGGTGACAATGTCGCGGGCGCACGTGCCGCTACCGATCTCCTGATCGGATTGGGCCACCGCCGCATCGCGCACCTCGGGGGGCGGCCGGGGCTCGAGTCATCTCGGCTGCGACGAGAAGGCTATACAGAGGCGCTCAAGTGTGCCGGCATCGAGGTCGACCCCGCCCTTGACCGCATCGGCGGTTACCGTGCAGACCTCACCGATGCCCCTGCCCACGAGCTGCTCCGACTGCCCGCGGATGAACGCCCCACCGCAATCTTCGCGGCGAACGACCTTTCTGCCTTGCACGTCATGGAAGTCGCACGCGAACTGGGGCTACGGGTGCCTCAGGACCTGTCCATCGTCGGCTTCGACGATATTCCCGAGTCATCCATCAGCTCTCCCCCACTGACGACTGTGACGCAGCCGCTGCAGCAGATGGGCGCCGAAGCGCTGCGCATCTTGATCTCGCTGCTCGCGGACGAACCTGTCGAAGAGCAGCACCTTCGCTTGCCGGCGACGCTCACCGTGAGAGAGAGCGTCGCCGCACCCCCGAGCGTGTACTACTGATTCCCCACCTCCGCCTGGGGCGTCATCGACGCCTCAGGCGGAGGTGGGGGCGTCATTAACGCCCCAGCCGAGCCGGGCGCATGACCAGCAGCATCCCACCGATGACGAGCAGCAGGGCGGCCGCCAATGCGATGCCCCACGGCAGCTTCGCACCGGTGACGGCCAGCTGCCCGGACGCAACGACCGTGATCTCCACACTGATCGGGTCGAGTTCTCCGGACGCGATGACCAGGGTGTGTGCACCGAGCGACAGATCCGTGGGGATCGACACTTCGAAGCTCACCCGGCCTGAGGCATCAGCCGCGGGGATGCCGGTGACCTCGATCGGGTCGCTGAACAGCGTCGCCGTGACCTGCTGACCGGGTGCCAGACCCGACACGGTCACTGGCAGGGCGCCGCCCTGCTCCACGCGAGCGTCGCCGACGTCAACCGTCGCCCATACGACCACTCCGTCCTCACCCGGATCCCCTGGCTCGGTCGGCTCGGTTGGCGTCCCCGGCTCCGTCGGCTCGGTCGGCGTCCCCGGCTCCGTCGGCTCGGTCGGCGTCCCCGGCTCCTCTGGCTCCGTCGGCGTCCCCGGTTCAGTTGGCTCCGACGGATCTTCCGCCGCCACCAGGCGCGCGACACCCCAGCGGGCCGTGTTCTGGTATCCGGTGCCTGTCGGGTCCGCCCAGGTGTGCACGGCGAAGCGGGCCCCGTCTCGTCCGTCATTGATCTGGAAGTCGACGCCATGGAAGGTGTCGAGGCCGCCGAGCGGAACGTCGCTCTGACCGCCGGACTCGCCGACGAGGTCGATCGCGACCTCCACGACATAGCCGGTCTCTGTCAGCGCCGTCGCGCTACTGGCCACGCGTGCCTGCTGCAGCGCGGCATCGCCCGTGCCGAACGACAGGTCCCCGTCGGTCGTGACCCGGATCTGCGTGTCGTTCGGGCCGAACGTCCCGGCCTTCGTGTTACCCAGATCGAGGAACACCTCGATGGAGTCACGGTTCCACGCGTCGCTGTTGGTGTTGTCGACGACCGGATCCGTCACCTCGTACAGCACGTAGAGCTGATTCCCCTGCCAGAGTGTGCGCACCTGCGCCTTGGCGCCGCTCGCATCGCCCTCGACCGTCCTCGCCGTCTGCGCCACGGCGGCCTCCGCCCACACCTCGTCGACGATGCCGTCGACCGCCGGGGCTGGTAGCTCCGGGATCTCCAGGTAGGACAGCGGCTCAAGGAATGTGAGCCGCCCCGTCTCACCGGGCGTGTTCCATGCGCCGACGACCGAGTCGCCGACGACGATACGCACGTCGAATTTCGTCGAGAAACCCTCGACGACGTCGCTGTGCGGCAGCTGCACCGCAATGAGATGCTCACCCGCGACGACTGTCTCGATACCGGGGACGGAGTCCGAGGCGTCCTTCTGGTAGACGAACTCTCGGTCGCCATAGGTGAACTCGACGCGATCAGGGGCAACCGCGCTGCGAATCAGAACCGTCAGATGGTCATCGCTCCAGCGCGATTGGAACCCGCCCACGTCTCCGGTCAGCACGTTCTCTGGCAGGTTCTGCCATTCGATCGCGTCCGCGAATCCATCGGTCAGCGCGATGTCACCGGCGAACACATTAGCGGTGGTGATCAGCGCCGGCAGGCCATCCGGATCATCGACGATTCCGTAGTAGGCGGGCTTGGCCTGCAGATCGGCACCGAACGCCAGAGGCTCCTGCTCAGATCGCCATGAGCGGTTGTCTGTAAGGCCCCAGATGGTGGCGGCGAACATCTTCTCCGCATCCGGTGCCGCCGCGTCATATGAGCGCAGCAGCCGGAACACATCGCGGTAGAAGTACCCCTGTCTGATCCGGTTGGCCTCGGTGGCCGGGTTGATCGTGACGTCGAGCTCGGTGACTTCCTGCAGCAGGCCGAGGCCGGCGAATCGGTCGAGCGCGCCCTTCAGTGACGCGATCGTGGTGTTGATCGAGACGTGGAACTGGTGGCCGACGCCGTCCACCGGCACTCCGGCGGCCAGCAGCCTCTTCACGAGAGCCTCGTATTGCGCGCCTTTACGGTCTTGCTCGGTGTTGTAGTCGTTGATGAAGAGCTTCACCGGGCGGGCGGTGTCTGATGCCGCGTAGGTGTTGTTGAAGGCCTCGTCTGCGAGTTCGAAAGCGAGATGGATGTACTCCTCGCCGAGCACTTGATACCAGCGGCTCGTGCGCAGCCCATCGTCAGTACTCTGATCCGCTACCACCTCGTTGACGACGTCCCAAGCGACGATCGGATTGGTCGATGAGCCATACAGACCGTAGTCATCAGAGATCGATCGGGCCACGTTGTCGATGTGGATCGCAAGTCGGTCTCGGAGGATCTGCTTGTCCGCAGCAGAGTCGGTCAACTCGCGCCCGGCGTCGTCCTGGAAGAACCAGTCCGGCGTCTGCGAGTGCCACAGCAACACGTGTCCATACATCCGCAGGTCGTTCTGCTGCGAGAAGTCGAGCAGAGCCGTCGCCTCGGCGTTGCGCTGGAAGTCACCGTTCTCGTCGTACCAGGCCTCCACCTTCATATGATTCTCAGGCGAGATCTGGTCGAAGTGGTGCAGCAGCAGGTCGGCTGCGGCTCCGCTCGTCTCGCGAGAATCGATCGCGACGCCGACCGGGAAGTCCACGGTGTCCTTGATCGGCACCAGGCTGGTGTCGACCGGGTTCGGCTCCGGCACGCTCACGCGCAACTGATCGACCAGGAAGGCCGAGGTGTTGCCGCTGTTGTAGCGAGCCTCGACATAGAGTTCGGCAGCCGTGTCGTATGCGGGCACCGTGAACTCAGCAGACACGTTGGTCCACCCCTCGGCGCTGGCATCCTCGATCTGGAGCAGATTCGCGTACGCCGTGGAGTCGCCAGTGACGGTACGCATCGAAATGCTCAGTCCCTGTCCGACGTCTGCGCCCTTTGCGAAACGCACAGCGGCCTCGATCCGGTAGGTGCTCCCAGGCAGCAGCACGTCGACGACGTCGAACTGGATGCCGTCACCCTCGTGCGTGCGCCCCGAGACCTGCGCGGCGAAGGCAGAATCGTCGGCGCCGCCTGGCACGACTGAGACGGTCGGTGCTGATTCGCCCGATCCGGAGCGCGCGAACCAGCCGTTCAGCTCACCGTCGTCGAAGTTCGCGTCGATCAGCGCGGAATCTCCCCCACCTGCGGCGGGGGCACTGGTGATGAGCACATCGTCAAGATAGAACGATGACGTGGCCGGGTCCACCTCGATGTAGACCTGCGTGTCATCCGCGTCTGCCGTCAACGTGCCGGAGATCGTGGTCCATTCCCCCGCGGGGATCGCCGTGTCGCCGACCCAGTGATAGCCGTCTTTGACAAGGAAGCGAGCCTGCGCGGCGGCATCCGGTACCAGCACTCGCGCTGAAAGCGTGTATGTCACGCCCTCGGTGAACAGGCCCTCAGGGCTCTGCAGGGTGTGCCAGGTCTCGGTGCGGTCGGCCACGCTCAGCACCTGACCTGAGCCTCCGGTCGGGTCGGCGGTGACGGTGAGGGTTGGGGCGCCGCTGGCGAACCAATCGCCGGTCGTGCCGTCCTCGAAATTGACGCTCGAGATGAGCTCGGGATCGGCCGCAGCAGCGGATATGGGGATGAGTGGGGCCGCGATGAGAGTAGCGGCGGCTGACAATGCCAGCAGGGTAGATCGACGTCGCACGGGGCGCTCCTTTGCGCAGATGATTTGTCGTTGCCCCAAACATATGGAGCAAAACAGTCATGCGCGTAAACCCGTGACCGAAACGTTACGAAAGGTCTGTCGGAAGTTTCGAAGGCGATTTAGGATGCCAGCGGCGCCGTACTTCCACGCACAACGAGGTGCGTGGCGAGGTCCATCCGCAGCGTCTCCACGGTCTCCCCCTCCGCCAACCGCAGGACGATCCGAGTCGCTTCCTCCCCCATCCGACGCAGCGGCTGATGAATCGTGGTCAGTTGCGGACTCACCCAGCGCGCGAGAGCGATGTCGTCGTAGCCGACCACTGACAGGTCAGTGGGTACTGCCAGCCCTGCCTCTGTCGCCGCGGCGATCACACCGAGCGCCTGCAAGTCACTGCCGGCGAAAATTGCCGTCGGGCGTTTCGGCCCCGCCAGCAGTTCACGCGCTTCACGTTCGCCGCCGGTGGGATGGAAGTCACCGAAGCGGATCCAGTCTGGCTCGATCGGCAGATTTGCCGCATTCATCGCCGACCGGTAGCCGTCCACTCTGGC
Source organism: Microbacterium sp. Y355 (assembly GCF_059445345.1). Lineage (NCBI taxonomy): Bacteria > Bacillati > Actinomycetota > Actinomycetes > Micrococcales > Microbacteriaceae > Microbacterium > Microbacterium sp. Y355. Next base: position 1,418,179 of record NZ_JCAIUD010000001.1, read on the forward strand.
AAGGGAGCACATCATGTCCCCCGGCCCAGTGATCGCCGCGATCCGAGTGTGCCCGAGCTCGATCAGATGGCGCGTGGCCATCAGGCCCCCCGACCAGTTCGCTGAACCTACCGAAGGCACGTCAGGCGCCGGATCCCCTGCGGGGTCGACGATCGCAAACGGCACGCCGCGCGAGCGGAGCTTCTCGCGGTGCTGACGCGCCAGATCAGAGAAGACGAGCACGACTCCGGCTGGCCTGCGACGAAGGACGCCGTCGATCCAGTCAGCTGAGGGAGCATGCCTGTCACCGCTCACCGTGAGCATCACAGTCAGCCCGGCGGCGTGGGCGACTTCCTCGACGCCCTTGATCACTTCAATCGACCAACTCGACTCGAGCTCGTGGAAGACCAACTCGATCGTCTCGGCACGGTGGGGCGAGGCACGCCGCGTGTAGCCGTGGCGCTTTAGAAGCCCCTCAAGACGCACACGGGTGGCCGGCGCGACATCGGTGCGCCCATTGAGCACCTTGGACATCGTGGCGAGCGAGACACCCGCCTCGGCCGCAATCTCAGCCAGGGTGATGCGAGGAGTGTCGGTCATTGCGTTCGATCCCATCCCGTTCGGCCACCGCACGAGGCACATGACACTCGCCCAGCGACAGGACCGATTGTCTCACTCCGAAGCACTCTAGCGAAAGTTTCGAAACCTCGACGGACGCCATAGAGCAGCATCCGAGCGCCGGGAGCGCTGGACTTAGGGGCCTGATTTGCTATAGGTTGTGAACAACAACAATTTACCTACGCGACGCCGCGTCGCAAGAAGGAGCCGTCATGGTCACCCCCACCCGCGAAGACAAGTTCTCCTTCGGTCTCTGGACCGTCGGTTACAACGGCACCGACCCGTTCGGCGGACCGACGCGCCCGGCACTCGATGTCGTGCACGCGGTCGAGAAGCTCGCTGAACTCGGCGCCTACGGTCTCACGTTCCACGATGACGATCTGTTCGCATTCGGTTCGACCGATGCTGAGCGTCAGACCCAGATCGACCGTCTCAAGGGCGCCCTGGCCGACACCGGCCTCATCGTCCCGATGGTTACTACCAACCTCTTCAGCGCACCGGTCTTCAAAGACGGCGGCTTCACCTCGAATGACCGCGATGTCCGCCGCTTTGCACTGCGCAAGGTGTTCCGTCAGCTCGACCTCGGCGCCGAGCTGGGTGCAAAGACGTTCGTGATGTGGGGTGGCCGCGAGGGCGCAGAGTACGACTCCGCCAAGGACGTCCGTCAGGCACTCGAGCGCTACCGCGAGGCCGTCGACCTGCTCGGCGACTATGTCACCGACAAGGGTTACGACATCCGCTTCGCGATCGAGCCCAAGCCGAACGAGCCGCGCGGCGACATCCTGCTGCCGACCCTCGGCCACGCAATCGCGTTCATTGATTCGCTTGCACGCCCCGAGCTCGTAGGTGTCAACCCCGAGGTCGGCCACGAGCAGATGGCAGGCTTGAACTTCACGGCCGGCATCGCCCAGGCGCTGTTCCACGGCAAGCTCTTCCACATCGACCTCAACGGTCAGCGCGGAATCAAGTACGACCAGGACCTCGTGTTCGGCCACGGCGATCTGCACAACGCGTTCTCGCTGGTCGACCTGCTGGAGAACGGCGGAGTCGGTGGCGTGCCCGCATACGACGGCCCTCGCCACTTCGACTACAAGCCCTCGCGCACCGAAGACGAGACCGGTGTCTGGGACTCGGCCGCGGCGAACATGCGCACCTACCTGCTCCTCAAGGAGCGTGCTGCCGCATTCCGCGCAGACCCCGAGGTGCAGGAGGCCCTGGCTGCGGCTAAGGTCGCCGAGCTCTCCACGCCGACGCTGAACCCGGGCGAGTCCTACGACGACTTCCTGGCGGACCGCTCTGCATACGAGGACTTCGACGCTGACGCCTACCTCGGTGGCAAGGGCTTCGGCTTCGTTCGCCTGCAGCAGCTCGCTACCGAGCACCTGCTCGGCGCACGCTGATCGTGACGCTGGTTGCCGGCGTCGATTCCTCGACGCAAAGCTGCAAGGTCGTCATCCGCGATGTCGACTCCGGTGCTGTCATCCGCTCCGGCCGTGCCGGGCACCCGGACGGCACCGAAGTCGACCCAGCCGCCTGGTGGGACGCGCTGCAGAGCGCGATCGCGAATGCCGGCGGGCTTGACGACGTCGCGGCCGTCGGCGTCGGTGGCCAGCAACACGGGCTGGTGGCGCTCGACGCCACCGGCCACGTCATCCGTCCGTCCCTGCTATGGAATGACACGCGCTCCGCGGATGCCGCAGCTGCGTTGACTGCCGAGATCGGCGCGGAGGAATACGCCCGTCGCACAGGTCTTGTGCCAGTTGCATCGTTCACGGCGAGCAAGGTGCGCTGGGTAGCCGATGCGGAACCTGCGAACGCAGCCCGCATCGCCGCTATCGCACTCCCCCATGACTGGCTGACCTGGCGTCTGCGCGGCTACGGTCCTGCAGAGGATTCGCCGCTCGGCCCGGTCCTCGAAGAGCTCATCACAGATCGATCGGATGCCAGCGGAACGGCATACTTCGATCCGGCACGAAACGAGTACGACCGGGAGCTGCTTTCGATCGCCCTACGTCGCGATGCTGCTGACGTCGTGCTCCCCCGCGTGCTCGGCCCGTCCGAGCACGTGCTCGGACAGAACGGAATCCTTGTCACCGGCGGTGCCGGAGACAATGCTGCCGCGGCCCTCGGGATGGGTGCGGGCAGTGGCGACATCGGCGTCTCGATCGGCACCAGTGGAACCGTCTTCGCCGTGACCGACGTCGCGGTTGCCGATCCGAGCGGAACTGTCGCCGGTTTCGCCGATGCCACCGGGAGATTCCTTCCGCTGGTTGCGACGCTGAACGCAGCGCGCGTGCTGGATGCCACGGCGGCTTTGCTCGGAGTAGACCACGACGAGTTCGCCCGACTCGCGCTCTCGGCAGAACCCGGTGCCGGCGGACTCGTGCTGCAGCCCTGGTTCGAGGGCGAGCGCACGCCGAACCTGCCGGATGCCACTGCCACCCTGTTCGGCATGACGCTGGGATCCACCAGCCGTGAGAACCTCGCGCGTGCGGCGATCGAGGGCCTGCTGTGCGGTCTGGCTGATGGCCTCGACCGCATCCGCAGCCACGGCGTCAGCGTCGATCGCATTCTGCTTGTCGGCGGAGCGGCGCAGAACGAGGCGGTCGCGCGAATCGCCGCTCAGGTGTTCGATGCTCCTGTGGTGGTGCCAGCCCCCGGAGAATATGTCGCCATGGGCGCCGCAGTTCAGGCCGCGTGGGGTCTGCGTGGCACGGCTCCGGCATGGCCGGTCGAGATCACCGGGCGCTTCGAGGCCGACGAGCAGCCCGTCATCCGAGCCCAGTACGCGGCCCGCCTCCCCTGACCACTCGCCCGCCCGTCGCTGACACAAGTCACCCCGTTTCGTACCGGGTCAGCGACGGGTGGGTGAGCTCACCTGCTCGCCACAGTGCTGGTCATTTCAGCAGCGGAAGTGGCGAACTCATAGGATCTGGCACCACACTGGAGTCATGACCTTCGCCGCACTTCAGTCACTTGCCGATCGCGTCGCACTCTTCGCCGCCCTTCGCCAGGAGGCACTCACCGCCGCCGTCGACCAGCTCGGCGAACACCGCTGGGATGCTGACATCGCCGCGGGCACGCTCAGCTTCAGCTCGACTGCGAACCCCGAGCAGCAGCTGGTCACGACACCGCACCTGATCGCGACCATCGCACCAGGACCGCGCTCGCTGCTGTGGGCATGGGCGCACCCCCAGGGCGACACTGACGGCATTGCCGCACAGCTGCGCGACTACGGCACGCAGTACGGCATCGCAGAGCTGTCCCAGCCCGAGATCGCGTTCCCGGACGATACCGGTGACGACCTTGACGAGTGGATCGCACAGGCCGCACACCAGATCGGCGCGGTCGCCGTCGAGATCACAGGACGCTCGCCGTACTACTCGGCTCCGATCGAAGGCGGCACTCGTGCGATCTTCGTTCTCGATGCCCCGATTGCACCGCTGACAGTGCAGGATGCTGTCATCACCGCACCTCGCCTGCTGGCCGATCTCAACCTCAGTGACGCACGCTCGTCGGTGTGGGACGCGGCTCGCCTGGCCGGTTGGGGCATGAAGTGGACCGATGACGCCTTCTCCGGAGCGATCGTGACTGACGCAACCGGCGAAGCAACCTTCCATTTCGATGAGCAGGCACGCGTCGCCGGCATCGAGAGCAGGCTCGGCGCCTGATCTGCTCCCGCCTCCGTAATCGAGGCGTGCGCTCCCGTCATCGCTATGAAAGGCTGTGCACATGACGAAGTGGCTCGTACGTGCTGTCTCCCTTTACGTGTTCAATGTGGCGGTGCTGCTGCTGATCGGACTGCTCATGCGGAGCGTCGAGGTCGGCTGGAACGCGCTGTGGGCATCCGTCATCTTGACCTTGGCCACGCTGGCCCTCAAACCGGTGCTGCTGAAGTTCTTCCGTGGCACGGCCGCGAAGTCGACTGGTTCGAGGACAAAGGTCGGCGAAAAGGTCGTCCAGTACGGCCTGGTCTTCGTCGTAGAGCTCATCGTCTGGGTGCTGACCGTGATCCTCAGCGGTGTGAACGTGAGCGGCTGGTTCTGGGGCTACGTGCTTCCGCCGGTGTATCTGCTCATTGCCTGGGTGATCTACGACCAGATCGATGATCGGATCGAGGCGAAGACCGGTCAAGTGATTGGATCGGCGCAGGCGAAGATGACCGGCCGCCGTTCGGCCGGCTCCGCGCCCGCCGAGTCCAGCGCTGGCACCGGCTCCGGCCCCACAACCGCAACCGCCGCCGGTCGGGATGAGCTCCGAGACGGGCTCACCTCCGAACAGCGGCGGATGCTGGACGAGCTGTAGCTCGAACCTGCTTAGCTTCAACCGACGAGTCGCTCCGCGGCCTCGACGACGTTCGTCATCAACAATGCGACCGTCATCGGTCCGACCCCGCCGGGGTTCGGTGATACGAAGCCCGCTACGTCGGCGACGTCAGGGTGCACGTCTCCGTAGACCTTCGACTTGCCGGTCTCCTGGTCGATCTCGCGTGTGACGCCGACATCGAGCACCGCAGCGCCGGGCTTGACGTCTTCGGCGCGGATGAGGTGCTTGACCCCTGCCGCGGCGACGATGACATCGGCATCCCGCAGGTACTTCGACATGTCGACCGTGCCGGTGTGCGTGAGCGTCACCGTCGCGTTGAGGTCACGGCGGGTCAGCAGCAGCCCGATCGAGCGGCCGATTGTGACACCGCGCCCGACGACAACCACATGCTTGCCCTTGAGGTCGTAGTCGTTGCGCAGCAACAGCTCGATGACTCCCCGCGGCGTACACGGCAGCGGCGTGTGGATCGGCGCATTGACGTTCAGCACCAGTCGACCGAGGTTGGTCGGGTGCAGGCCGTCGGCATCCTTGTTCGGGTCGATCCGTTCGAGGATTGCATCCGTGTCGATGTGCTTCGGCAGCGGCAACTGCACGATGTATCCGTGGCAGCTGTCGTCGGCGTTGAGTTCGTCGATCAGCGCTTCGACCTGCTCCTGCGTGGCATCCGCCGGCAGTTCGCGTTGGATCGAGTTCATCCCGACCGCCTCGGACTGCCGGTGCTTCATGCCCACGTAGAGCTGGGATGCAGGATCAGCACCCACAAGCACGGTGGCGATGCCGGGGATGATCCCCCGGGCGCGCAGCGCCGCGACACGTTCGGTCAACTCCGCCTTGATGGCCGCCGACGCGACCTTCCCATCGAGTACTACAGCGGTCACTGCTGAAGGCCCGGGTAGAGCGGGAACGCACCGGCGAGGGCGTCAACACGTGCCTTGAGCGACGCGACATCTGCACCGGGCAACAGGGCCAGGGCGATGATGTCGGCGACCTCGGTGAACTCGGCGTCTCCGAAGCCGCGCGTGGCCAGAGCCGAGGTGCCGATGCGCAGCCCAGAGGTGACCATCGGCGGGCGAGGGTCGTTCGGGACGGCGTTGCGGTTCACCGTGATGTGAATGTCGTGCAACAGGTCTTCTGCCTGCTTGCCGTCGATCGCCGCGTCACGCAGGTCAACGAGCACGAGGTGCACGTCGGTGCCGCCGGAGCGAACCTTGATCTGAGCATCCGCAACGTCCTGCTGGTTGAGACGCTCCGCGAGGATCTGCGCGCCGCTGATGGTGCGCACCTGGCGGTCTTTGAACTCCGGGGTGGCGGCAAGCTTGAACGCGGTCGCCTTGGCGGCGATCACGTGCATGAGCGGGCCACCCTGCTGGCCGGGGAATACGGCAGAGTTGATCTTCTTGGCGAGATCGGCGTCATTGGTAAGGATGAAGCCGGAGCGCGGGCCGCCGATGGTCTTGTGCACGGTCGAGGAGACGACGTGCGCGTGCGGCACGGGGTTCGGGTGCACGCCTGCTGCGACGAGTCCGGCGAAGTGCGCCATGTCGACCCAGAGGAGGGCCCCGACCTCATCAGCGATCTCACGGAACTTCGCGAAGTCGAGGTGGCGGGGGTATGCCGACCAGCCGGCGACGATGACCTTCGGCTTGTGCTCGATGGCGAGGCGACGCACCTCGTCCATGTCGACGAGCGAGGTCTCGGGGTTCACGCCGTAGGCGACGATGTTGTACAGGCGACCGGAGAAGTTGATCTTCATGCCGTGCGTGAGGTGTCCGCCGTGGTCAAGCGACAGTCCCAACAGGGTGTCGCCGGGGCGGGCGATGGCGTGCAGCACTGCCGCGTTGGCAGTGGCACCGGAGTGAGGCTGGACGTTGGCGAACTCAGAGCCGAACAGGGACTTGACCCGCTCGATGGCAAGAGACTCGGCGACGTCGACTTCTTCGCAGCCACCGTAGTAGCGGCGACCGGGGTAACCCTCGGCGTACTTGTTCGTGAGCACTGAGCCCTGCGACTGCAGCACCGAAACGGGCACGAAGTTCTCGGAGGCGATCATCTCGAGGTACGTGCGCTGGCGGTTCAACTCCCGGTCAAGAACCTGGGCGATCTCAGGATCAACCTCGGACAGCGGGGCGTTGAAATACTGATCGGTCATATCGACTTCTTTCGTTGCGGAATAGGTGTCATCGGCCCAGGCGCGCGGTCGAATTTCCGTAACAGTCGCTCCCCGGTGGTGACCCACCCAGACGCCAGTCGCGACCGTTCGAGCATAGCGGAACTCGCCACGCCCAGAGTAGTCGTGACACCTGGCCACCCGCACACCCAGAGGGTAGGTTTTGTTCATGGTCCTTCCCCTTGTTCCGCTTCCCTCTTCTTTCGCAGAATCTCCCGGCGCGTTCCGGCTTAGCTCGAGCACGCGCATCGTCGTGGAGAACGAAGCAGATGCCGCGGCATCCGTTCTCGCGAACGTGATCGCCGAGCGCACGGGGCTCCACATTGGCATCACCCTAGAGCCGGCCGCGACGGGTGATATCGTCCTGCGTCGCACTGCTCGCCAGGGCGAGCACTACACGTTGGTGATCGGCAATAGCGTACGGATCGAGGGGGCAGAGGCTGGCCTCTTCTACGGCATCCAGACTCTGCGTCAGATTCTCACCAAGGATGACAACGGCTGGATACTCCCCCGAGTAGAGGTCGACGACGCCCCGCGTTTCGCATATCGCGGCGTAATGCTCGATGTCGCGCGCACCTTCTTCGGCGTCGACACAGTCAAGGCGTTCATCGACCGGGCGGCATCTCTCAAGTTCAACCGCCTGCACCTGCACCTGACCGATGACCAGGGCTGGCGTCTGCAGATCGACAGTCGTCCGTTGCTGACCGAGCGCAGTTCGACGACGGCGGTGCTCGGCCGTCCGGGCGGTTTCTATACGAAGGACGACTTCCGCGAGATCGTGCAGTACGCCGCGGCGCACCACATGGTCGTGGTGCCCGAGATCGATCTACCCGGCCACACGCATGCGATCGGCCTCGCATATCCCGAGATCGTGGAACCGCCGGTCATGAACGACAACCTGCTGACACAGTCGACGGAACTCGGCCAACCACTCCCCGAAGCTGGCGAGCCGTATCTCGGCTGGGGCGTCGGGCACTCCTCGGTGAAGATTCACGACGAGGCCACCTGGGAGTTCCTACGCGATGTCCTCACCGAAGTCGCTGAACTCACCCTCGGCCCGTACCTGCACATCGGTGGAGATGAAGCGCTCGGCACACCACAGGCCGACTTCGATGCGTTCATCGAGCGCGTCACCGCGTTGACCGTCGAGCTGGGCAAGACCCCGGTCACGTGGCACGAGGCTGGCTCCGCACAGGTCGCCGAGGGCACGGTCGGGCAGTACTGGAGCAGTACCACCCCCGATGATTCGCATGCCGCGGCAGCACGCCGCTTCGTCGAACGTGGAGGCTCGGTCATCATGTCGCCATCTACCACCGCGTACCTCGACCAGAAGTACGACGCCGACTTCCCGCTGGGCCTGGATTGGGCAGCTGTCATCAACCTGGAGACCGCGTACGGCTGGGAACCGACCACGATTGTTGATGGTCTGCCTCCCGGGGCGATTCTCGGCGTCGAGGCGCCGCTGTGGTCTGAGACGCTGGCGACCCTCGACGACATCGACCAACTCGTCTTTCCCCGTGCCGCCGCCATCGCCGAGGTCGCCTGGTCACAGGCCGGCGACCGCGACTGGTCCTCATTCCGCGAGCGCGTCGGGAGGTTGGGAGCAGTCTGGGATGCCGCAGGATGGGGAGGCCACCGTCCTACCGAGATCGCCTGGAGCAACTGATGACCGCGACCCTGATCCACTCTGCCCGCCTCATCACCGATGGCGTAGAGACCCCCGATTCCTGGGTGCGTTTCGAAGATGGCCGTGTGACCGCGACCGGTACGGGCACCGATTGGGCGGATGCCGACACGGTGATCGACGCGACCTCCGTCGCGGGCCCCGGTGCGATCCTCACGCCTGGATTCGTCGACATCCACGTCCACGGTGGCGCCGGAGCATCCTACGGTGACGGCGTCGATGCGATCCGGACCGCCCGCGATCTGCACCGTGCGCACGGCACGACCCGTGGGGTCGTCTCGCTGGTGACAGCGCCGCTGGATGATCTCGCGCGGCGCGTAGGAGAGATCGCCGACCTCATGCAGACGGATGCGGACATCCTCGGGTCGCACCTGGAGGGTCCGTTCCTCGATCCTGCACACCACGGGGCTCACGAGCCCTCGTTGCTGCGCGATCCGGTTGCCGCCGACGTGCAGCGACTCCTCGACGCGGGGCGCGGCACAATCCGGCAGGTGACGATCGCTCCTGAGCTTCCCGGCGGCATCGAAGCCATCAGATTGATCGTCGCGGCAGGTTCCGTTGCGGCTGTCGGCCACACCAGTGCAGATGCAGCGCAGGCTGTCGCAGCGTTCGAAGCCGGTGCGACGATCCTCACTCATGCGTTCAACGCCATGCCCGGCATTCATCACCGTGCTCCCGGCCCAGTGCTGGCCGCAGCCGCCGATCATCGGATCGTGCTGGAAGCGATCGCGGACAACGTGCACCTCGACCCGCACGTGATCAAGCTGATCTTCGATTCTGCTCCCGGCCGGGTCGCGCTGGTGACGGATGCCATGGCTGCGGCTGGCAGCACCGATGGAAGTTACGACCTGGGCACCGTCAAGGTAACGGTGAAGGATGGCGTTGCGCGCGCCGACGATACCGGTTCGATCGCCGGTTCCACGCTGACGCAGGATGTCGCGCTGCAGCGCGCCGTCCAAGCCGGTGCCTCACTCGTTGAGGCAGTGCGCGCGCTGACAGAGACGCCCGCTGCGGCGATCGGCTTCGGCAGCCAGCTCGGGCGACTTGCACCCGGATACTTGGGCGATGCTGTGCTGCTCGATGAGAAGCTGCAGGTCGCGCACGTACAGACAGGCGGACCACTGGGTTGAATCTCATGTGGGCCCGAGGGCCGGATCGGGCCGCCGACCCCAGCGGCGGCCCTGTCCCCCGACATAAGAGCGGGTGGACCCGAGAACTCCTCCCCCGAGGTGCTCGAATCCACCCGACCAGTACATTTCCCGCACTGGTGCCGAACTCCGCCCCCCGGTGGAGTTCTGATGGCTTTCTCTATTGATGAGACGACGACTTGGTGGATTCATTACGTGAAACGCGAGATTTCTTTTCCGGAGTTGTCCCGGAGTTATCAACAGGGGTGGTCAGACTGGGAATTAAGGGAGAGAATGGCCCAGTCGCGTGAAGATCGAACTGTTCACGCGTCTCTTCTTGTGAGAGCACAACCCGCTCCCACGACCGATGGATGACAGTGCAGAACGACGAGACCTCCGAGACAAACGCGGCAGCCGATGCCGACCTGATCCTTCGCACCCGCTCGGGCGACGGGGACGCGTTCGGTGAACTCTGGCGACGCCACTACCACTCGGGGATGACGGTTGCCCGTTCTGTCACATCGAGCATCGACCCTGACGATCTCGTGCAGGAGTCGTACACGCGCATTTATCAGGCGATCCTCAAGGGCGGCGGGCCCAACGGTTCGTTCCGCGCGTACCTTTTCACGAGCATCCGCAACACCGCTGCTGCGTGGGGACGCGCGCGTCGCGACACGACGATCGACGAACTGGATGCCGTTCCGGATCCCGACACCACTGAGCAGGCAACCAACGACGCCCTCGACCGCGGACTGACCGCACAGGCGTTCCGCAGCCTTCCCACTCGCTGGCAGGAGGTGCTCTGGTACACCGAGATCGAGCAGATGAAGCCTGCCGAGGTCGCTCCCCTGCTGGGAATGAAGTCCGGTGGAGTCTCGCAGCTCGCATTCCGTGCCCGTGAGGGTCTGCGTGAGGCCTGGATTCAGGCCCACCTGCGCAGTGCCGAGTCCGGTTCAGAGTGCCACTGGACCATCGAGCACCTCGGAGCTCATGCACGCGGCAACCTGAGCGCGCGCGATCAGCAACGCCTCGATCTGCACATCGAAGACTGTGCCCGATGCATGATCGTCGCTGCTGAGGCGCACGATGTGTCCAACCGCCTTGCGCTCGTGTTGCTTCCGCTCGTGCTCGGTGTCGCCGGGGCGGCCGGTTACACCGCGATGCTTCAGGGCGGCGGAGCCCCGATCGTGGCACTGGCGGCCATGCCGTCGGCCGTGATGGGCGGCGCAGTCACCGTTGGCGGCACGAGCACCGTTGGCGGCGCTACCACCAGCGGAAGCACCGTCGCAGGCAGCAATGTAATCGGCGGCAACAGTGGGTCGGCCGGGGGTGCCGGATCCACTGTGGTTACTGCGGGCGGAGCCGGAGCATCCGGCGGGGTCATGACCGGACTCGGTGCCCTAGTTGGCGTCGGATCTGTTGCGCTTGTCATCGCAGGAGTTGTGGCCGCCGCGGCGATCGTGCCCGGCCTTATCTCTGCAAGCCCCGTGACGTCGATGCCGAGTGCAGCAGACGCCAACGACTCGTCGATCAGCTCAGAGGTCACGCCCGACGGTGCACTCGATGCCGACGAGAAGTTCGTCCTCGAAGTCGCTGAGGATGCCCCGAAGACAACGCCCAAGACGGATGCTCCTGACACCCCCGACACGCCTTCGACGCAGCCCGTGACTCCGTCGGCGCCCGCTGACGGTCGCGATGGCGGCGACGGGGGCAATACCGTCCCTCCCAGCGAGCCCGAAGAGCCTGCGGCGCCAGAGATTCCGGTGGTGCCGACGCCCGAGCCTGATCCGACGTCCGAGCCGGAGCCGGAGCAGCCCGCGGATCCAGCACCAGAGCCTGAGCAGCCTGCGGTGCCGGAGCCCGAGCCAACGCAGCCCCCGGTACCAGAGCCTGAACAGCCAGCCGTGCCGGAGCCAACACCAACTCCGGCGCCCGAGCCGTCACCGAGCCCTAAGCCGACCCCTGCTCCGACACAGCCCGCACCGACGGAAACACAACCGCCGACAGTACCGACTCCCGGCCCGCCGTCTACCACCCCGCCCGGCGACGGCGAAACAACCGACCCAGGCGACGGCGAAACAACCGACCCAGGCGACGGCGAAACAACCGACCCAGGCGACGGCGACGGCGAAACAACCGACCCAGGCGACGGCGACGGCGAAACAACCGACCCGACCGAGTCGGTCACGATCGTCAGCGTTTCGCCTTCTTACGGCTGGCCGACAACACGCGTTTCCATCGGAATCACAGGCGTCCGCGGAGCCACCGTGCAGGTGCTCATTAACGACAGCCAGTCGAGTGAGGGGCCGATAGTCCTCGACGCAGACGGTAGTGGCGTCATCTACCTGGACGTGAGGTGGGAGCTGATTTTTGAAAACGCCACCGTGACGATCCAATACCTCATCGATGACGTCGCGGAGTTCCCGTTGGATACCACCCTGTGGGACCTAGACGTCGACGAGAATGTACAGAATCCTGCTGATGGCGAGGATCCAGAACGACCACCCGCCGACGAGGCAGCCGTAGACGAAACTGTCGTAGACGAAACCGTCGTAGACGAAACCGTCGTCGACGAAACCGTCGTCGACGACCCTGCTGCCACCGAACCGGAGATCGACGACCCCGCAATCGAAGACCCCGCAATCGAAGACCCTCTCACGACCGAGGCCACACCTCCCGCCGAATAGACTGGGAGCATGCCCGAAGCCCCCGACGCAGTCCCCGGTGTCAACCGTCCGACTCTTGTTCCGCTCGACATCATCCGGGCGGTCGTCCTGATCGTCGCGATCGCATCTCTGTCGCTGTGGGGCTTCACCATGTGGATGTTTCCTTGGAACATCGTCCTCGGCATCGGTGCACCGCTGATCGTCCTGCTCATCTGGGCGCTCTTCCTCTCCCCTCGCCCTGTGCTGCGGCTGCATCCGTTCGTGCGGGCCGCCGTCGAGCTGCTGATCTACGTGGGTGTGACCCTCGCCTGGTGGTCGATGGATCAGGCCTGGATCGGCCTCGGCTTCGCCGTCGTCGCCGTCACCGCTGGTCTCTTTGCCGGTCGGAGAAACCTGCAGTGACCGTCGCAGCGGCCCTGCGGGACGCTCTCGGTGACATCGTCGATATCACCGAAGGATCGCTTGAGGCCGCACGAGCGGATCGCTCAGGACACTCTTCTGTGGGCCGTCCACTTGCTGTCGTGCACGCCGAAACGGTCGCGCACGTGCAGCAGACAATGCGCATCGCCACGGCATCCCACACTCCCGTCGTGGTGCGCGGTGCCGGCACCGGGCTCGCAGGCGGGGCCAATGCCGGCCCCGGCGAAATCGTCTTGTCGACGCTGCGCATGAACCGCGTGCTCGAGGTGCGTCCAGACGACCTTTTCGCGGTCGTCGAACCGGGCATCCTGAACGCCGAGCTGAACGGCTTGCTCGCCGAGCAAGGCCTGTGGTGGCCGCCCGACCCCGCCAGTCGCGACATCTCCACCATCGGCGGAAACATCGCCACCGGTGCAGGCGGATTGCTGTGCGCCAAGTACGGAGTCGTGCGAGACGCCGTCTTGGCGATCGACATCGTGCTCGCCGACGGACGACTCATGCACCTCGGTCATCGCAGCGTCAAAGGCGTCACCGGGCTGGATCTCACCTCGCTCGTGATCGGTTCGGAGGGCACACTCGGTGTGGTCGTCGGAGCCACGCTGAAGCTTCGACGCATCATCGAGGGCGAGATCTGCACCATCACTGCCCTGTTTCCCAGCGTGCGCGCTGCGGCATCCGGATCTGTGGCGGTGACGGCATCCGGTGGGCAGCCCGCGATCATGGAGCTGATCGACGCGACCTGCCTCGCAGCGGTGCACGCTTTCCTGAAGCTGCCCGCGCCCACGGCCGGGGCATCCCAATTGACGATCCAGACGGATGGCCCCGCCGCCAAGGCGGAGGCAGACCAGATCGCTGCAGTGCTCCGCGACAATGGTGGCGACGTGACGCTGACCTACGACAGGGAAGAGGGCGAGCGACTTCTTGCGATCCGCCGTTCGATACACCCCACATTGGCTGCCCTCGGCACCACGCTGATCGAGGACGTCTCCGTTCCTCGAAGCGCCCTGCCAGCGATGTTCGACGAGATCGCCCATCTCGAGAAACAGTACGGTCTCACGATCCCGACAGTCGCGCACGCCGGCGACGGAAATCTGCACCCGAACTTCATATTCGAGGGCGAAGAGGTTCCTGACGACGTGTGGGAAGCCGCGGACGGCCTTTTCCGCGCCGCCATTCGTCTCGGTGGCACATTGACCGGTGAGCACGGCATCGGCGTGCTGAAGAGCCGCTGGCTCGCCGCGGAACTCGGCGACGACCAGTGGGAGCTGCAGCGACAGATTAAGCGCGTGTTCGATCCGCTCGGCATCCTCAACCCCGGAAAGGTGTTCGACCGTGCCTGACATCCATGTGAGCGCCGCCATCATCCACGACGCCGAGGGTCGCGTGCTCGTCGTGCGCAAGCAGGGCACCACCGCATTCATGCAGCCGGGCGGCAAGCCAGAGGCCGGCGAGAACGCCGCCGAAACTCTCGCTCGCGAGCTCGATGAAGAGCTCGGCCTCAAAGTCGATGAAGGCGCGCTGCGCCCGCTGGGCAGATTCATCTCCGCCGCAGCGAACGAACCTGGTCACCGAGTGGTGGCCGATGCCTTCGCCCTCACGATCAACGCGGATGCCGTCGCCGTGCAGGCCGAGATCGCCGAGCTGCGTTGGATCACGCCGGCAGACATCGGCACGCTGGAACTGGCCCCGCTCAGCGTGGAGCATCTGCTCCCGCTCGCCTGGCCCTCCAACACGTAGCGCGTGGCTGGTTGTGGCTCAAGAATCGCGAGAATTCGAGCCACAACCGGCCACGCGCACACAGTGGGGTTGGGCTACAGCCCCTGCCACTCCGGCTTGTTCGCGAACGTGTAGCGGTAGTAGTCCGCAAGCTTCAGCTTCGAGGCCGCAGCCTCGTCCACGATGACCGTGACGTGCTCGTGCAGCTGAATTGCTGAACCGGGCAGGATCGCGCTGACTGGCCCTTCGACGGCATCCGCCACGGCCTGCGCCTTGCCCTCACCGAACGCGAGAAGCACCAGGTGACGCGCCCGCAGGATCGTGCCGAGTCCCTGCGTGATGCAGTGCATGGGCACGTCGTCGATCGAGTCGAAGAAGCGCGCGTTGTCTTTGCGGGTCTGCTCTGTGAGCGTCTTGACGCGGGTGCGCGAGGCAAACGACGAACCCGGCTCGTTGAAACCGATGTGACCGTCGGTGCCGATGCCGAGGATCTGCAGGTCGACACCGCCGGCGGCCTCGATGGCCGCTTCATAGTCGGCGCCGGCGTGCTCTACGCCAGCGGTCGCACCGTTGGGCGTGCGGATCTGCTCGGGGTTCAGCCCCAGCGGCTCGACGACCTCGCGGGTGATCACCGAACGGTAGCTCTCCGGGTGGCTCGGGTCGATGCCGACGTACTCATCCAGCGCGAAGCCACGCACCTGTGAAACATCGGTGCCAGCAAGACGTCCGTGGAGTGCCTGGTAGACCGGCAGCGGCGTCGAGCCAGTGGCAAGGCCCAGCACGGCGTCGGGGCGGCTCGCGATGAGCCGCACAATCTCATCCGCAACCAGTGCGCCTGCTGCGGCGGCGTTCTCGACGATGACGACTTCAGCCATGGACGGCGATCTCCTCTTCAGGTGTGTGCACACCAACCAGCGCGGCGCCGAGAGCAGCCGCAGGAAAACCGGAAGGAAGCAGTTCAATTCTCTCATCGAGGTGCAGCGAGCGAAGGAACGGCGATGCGCTCGCGTCCGCGATCAGAGCGGTGCGGATGCCGTCGCCGAGGCGGTCACCGAGCGCGGTGAGCCCTCCCCCGATGACGACCGTCTCAACATCAGCACCAAGCACGAGGATGCGCACCGCGGCCGCAGCACCGCGGGCAAGGTCAGCACGTAGCAGCAGCGCTTCGGCGTCGCCACGGTCTGCCGCATCGAAGATATCGAGTACGGGGTACACGCCCGGCCGGCCCCAGGCGCGGGCAAGCGCACCACCGCCGCAGAGCGTCTCGATGCAGCCACGCTGCCCGCAGCCGCACACACGTCCGTTCGGGTCGACCGAGATGTGGCCGACCTCCCCGGCAGTGCCGCGCGCGCCGCGCCAGAGAACCCCGTCGACCACGATGCCGGCAGCGACGCCGGTACCGAGATTCAGGAAGGCCATCGACCCGACGCCAAAATCCTCGCGGATCGCGAATGCTCCGAGCGCTGCCGCCTTCACGTCGTTCTCCACGCTGACAGGAACTCCGAGCACGCCCGCCGCTCGCGCGGCAAGGTCCAGCGATTCGACGCCAAGATTCACGGCATGCAGCACCCGGCCGGTCGCAGTGTCGACGAGGCCGGGAATTCCTATGCCCACGCTGAGCACATCTGCCTTCGCGAACCCGACTTCAGCCTGCAGGTCGCGCACGCTCTCCACAACGCCGGCCACGACTGCCTCGTCGCCCTGCCCTGAATTCCGGCGGATGCGGCCGACGATCTCGCCGGCGACAGTCACCGCGACGGCATCGGTCTTGGTACCGCCGATGTCCAGGCCCACGCGAATAGGCCGACCGCTCAGGCCGGCCGGAGTCACCGATGCCACTATGAAACTCCCAGCTGACCGGAGAGCACCATGACTGCAGCTCCGCGGAGCACGATGTCGTCTTGGCGAGTGAGCCGGATCACGACATCATCAAAGACTCCCTCAAGAGTCCGCTGCCGGAGTGTCTCGGTAGCCGCATCGATGAATGTGCCTTCGAGGAGGTCACCGGGGCCAGCGAGCACGACCTCTGACAGATCGAGCGCCGTGACGATTGGTGCGATCCCTATTGCCAGGCGAGCGCCTGCGTCGCGCAGGATCTCTTCCCTGGCGTCAGGACGAGCGTCGATCTCGTCGCGCAGTCGTTTCGCGCTCAGCCATGCTTCCAGACAGCCATCCTTGCCACAGACGCACCGCGGTCCCCCGTCATTGCCAACAACGACGTGACCGATCTCGCCCGCCGCGAAACGGCTCCCGAGCATCGGCTGGCTTCCGGAGATGAGACCGGCACCGACGCCGACACCGACCTTGATCAGAATGAAATCGGCCCTGGCGTCGCCGAAGGTGTACTCGGCGAGCGCAGCGGCATTCGCGTCGTTGCGCGCAAGCACGGGAAGGTCAAGGTCGTGGCCCAGCTTCGACTCGAGGGCGAAGTTCGCCCAACCGAGGTTCGGAGATTTGAGCACGACGCCGTCAGGGCGCACCACACCGGGTGTGCCGACGCCGACACCCAGCAGCGCGGCTGTGGATGCTGCGACGAGCTTGCGGCTGAGCGCAAGGACAGCGGAGTACGCTGCCTCTCCGTCAGGCTGCGCGGGGCGTGCGGTCTCGCGCCGTTCCAGCACATCACCGTCGAGGCTGAGCACCGCACCGCGGAACACTTTGGTGTCAGAGAGATCGAGGCCGACGATCTGGTGGCCGAGGCGGTCGATGTCGATGAGGATCGCCGGCTTGCCCGGACCGGAGGTCTCACGCACTCCGAGTTCGATGACGATGCCGTCGGCGATGAACTCTGCGACAAGGTCGGAAATCGTGACACGGGTGAGGCCCGTCCCACGGGAGAGGTCGGCCCTACTCATCGAGCCGTGGTGGTAAAGGGTCTGCAGCACGAGTGCGCGGTTGTGTCCACGGGCGTGCTCGGGGAGCACCTTGGACCGTGAGCGAAGGTGCCTCGAAGGCCCGAAGGCGTGCGAATTGGCACCGGCGTAGTCGACCGGTGTGGATTGATGCAGCTCATCCGAATCGGACATATTTGTTAGTAGACCTTACGAACAAAAATTCCGCAACCTCTGCTCCCCACCCGAGTGGGAGGGTTACCGAACCGTTACATTAGCCGTCGCGGTGTTCCGACGACTCCCGTGAAGAGACAAGAAGGCCCTCGACGAGTGCAGCCACGATCTGCTCACGAGCCTGAGTTGTCATCGGCTTTCCGGGGATGCCTGGTCGCCGTTGATCGGGTGCTGGCCCATCGAGAGGACGATATCGCACACCTGCCGCCCTGAGTCGCCGCAGGTGCGCGTCGAGCCGGCGCAGGAACGCGCCGCTCTCCCCCGGCTCGCCGCCCAGCCATAGCCGTTCAGCGATAGCGCTGAGCCGCGGGAACATCGCGAAATCCACACGGTCCAGAGTCGGCAGATGCTCGGTCCAGACGTTCGCCTGGCCGCCCACGACGCCGTCAGGCAGGCGCAGCGTGTACGCGTGCTCGACAGAAAGCGGCGGACCGACCGGGACCGGCTCGTCGTCGGATTCGGACTGCCGGTAGTCCAGATAGGTCTCGAGATCGGGGCACCCGACGACGGGGATGCCGCGGCGGATGGCCTCCTTGAGTGCGACCGGCCCACGCCAGGCGAGGATGCGCACGCCTTCGGGCACGTCCCCCTCGAGCACCTCGTCCCAAGCGAGTGCCGTGCGGCCACGCAAGCGCACATGCTCGACGAACTGGGCGGTGAACCAGGGCTGCACATCATTCAGTGCGGCGAGCCCGAGCTCGCGCATCCGATCAGCGGCTGCACCGCTCTCGGCCCACTCCGTGGTCGGAACCTCGTCGCCGCCGATGCCGATCCACGGCGACGGGAAGATCTCGCACAGCGCATCGATCGCTGCCCGGCCAAAGGAGAGTGATGCCTCGGTTGGCGCCAGCGTGCGCGAGTTCACACCGAAGCGCTCCCAGGGCGACGTCACGAGTTCTGTCGCATCGGTGTTGCCGAGTTCGGGGTACGCAGCGAGCGCCGCCTGCACATGACCGGGCAGCTCAACCTCGGGCACGAGGGTGATGAAGCGCTCGGACGCGTACTCGACCAGCGAATGCAACTCGGCCGCGGTGTAGTACCCCTCATGTACGCCGGGTTCGACGGTTGCGAGCGGGCCGTGACCGCGCTGCGTCGCCTCCCGGCGGGCACCGACTTCGGTGAGCCGCGGATAGCCGGGCACTTCGAAGCGCCAGCCCTGGTCGTCAGTGAGATGCAGGTGCAGCACGTTCAACTGGTGGAGAGCGAGCAGATCGATCAGGCGACGGATGTCATCGGCCGGACGGAAGTGGCGAGCCACGTCGAGCATCACACCGCGCCATCCGTATGCGGGCGCGCCGTGCCATCCGCCCGCGGGGATGTGGACGGCGCTCTCATCCGAAACGCTTTCCGGCGGACGCAGCTGCCGCAGCGCGGTAACGCCGCGGAAGACGCCTTCCTGGCTTGCTCCCCGCACTTCGACACCGGCGGCCGCAACCGTGATGCGGAATGCCTCGGCGCCCACGCGGTCGTCGGCGTCTACCGCAGCGCCGACCTCGGGGTCGAGCGCAAGAGTGATCATCGGTGCAGCGGATGCCTCACCGCCGTGCACTGAAACCGTCCCTCGCAGCGAACCCGCGATCGCAGCGAGCTCGTCCGGCGCATGCACGGCGGTCGCTGGTGTCCAGACGAACGGTGCCGCGGCAGCGTCGATCTGTCCTTCGATCAACGGCACCGTCGCCCGGTGGGCGGGCGGCGGCATCCGCAGGGCCTGCCCGGGAGTCGCGCCGGTGACCGCGCCCGCCGCGATCACCGCAACACCGGCGACGAGCACATCGACGACGCCGACCGGTTCGGCACGCGGCGCGTCGAACGTCGCACCGGCGGCCACCCGATCGGGGTCGAACAGCACAAGATCAGCGGTGGCACCCTCGCGGATCACACCGCGCGGTGCATCACCGCGGTTCAGTCCGAGGCGAGCGGCGGGTGTGCCGGAGAGATGCCGGACGGCGTCTTCGAGGGTGAGTATGCCCAGCTCGCGCACGTAGTGGCCGAGATAGTGGGCGAACGCGCCGAAACCGCGCGGATGCGGCTTCGCGCCGACGAGGATGCCGTCGCTGCCGCCGGTGTGCCGCTCGTGCTGCATGATCGCACGCACGTTGTCCTCGTCACCGATGTGCATCAGGATGCCGGTGGCCCCGGCATCCGCGATGATCGTGTCGAGCACCACGTCGACCGCGCGTTTGCCCTCAGCGTCGGCGATCTGGGCGACCGTCCGCCCGATGAGGGATGCGAGTGCCGAGTTGGCGGTGCCGACGATCTCGATCGTCGACCAGTCCGCGCGCTCGCCGTGGAAGCCATCGCAGCCGACATCCTCAAGCTCGACGCGCACCCGTTCGCGATCTTCAGCGTCGAGTGTGCGGATGGCGGCGATGAGGTCGCCGCCATGAGCAAGCCTGCTCGGCAGCAACGCAGTCAGCGTGGTCGCACCGGGCAGGTAGGGATATGTGTCGAGCGTGACATCGACGCCGTCGGCGATGGCGTCATCGACGAGCGCGAGCAGATCGGCGGCACGTCCCCGGTTGGGTGCGAAGTTCATGGTGGCGTGCGTGAGATGGATGGGGCATCCGGTGCGTCGCCCGATGTCGAGCACCTCGCGGTAAGCCTCCAGCGCTCCCCCGCCATAGCTGCGGGTGTGCGGCGCCCAATACCCGCCGCGCTCGGCCACGACACGGCAGAGCGCCTCGAGTTCGGCCGTGGAGGCATACATGCCCGGCGTATAGGTGAGCCCGCTCGACATACCGAAGGCGCCCGCATCGAGGGCAGCGCTGAGCAGTGCCGCCATCTGCCTCATCTCGGCGCGGGTCGCCGCCCGGTTCTCGTGGCCGACAGTCATCATTCGCAGATTGCCCTGCGGCACGAGCACCGCCACATGGGCGGCTGTCGCAGCGTCGACCGCCGTGAGAAGGTCGTCCATCGTGCGCCATGGGATGTCGTGGGGCAGGCCGTTCCAGCCCGCAATCTGCGCCGGGATGACGGATGCCGTGGCATCATCCAGTGGCGCGTAGCCCAGCCCGTCCTGCCCGATGACCTCGGTCGTCACGCCCTGTCGAATCTTGGCCAGGTGGGAGGCGCCCTCCAGCACTGCCAGATCGCTGTGCGCGTGCATGTCGATGAAACCGGGCGCGAGGATGAGCCCTCGCGCATTCACCTCGACGGCTCCCTCCGGCAGTTCGAGGGTCCGCTCATCTTCAGGCCGGAGAATCAGCGCGATCCGCGCGCCCTCGACTGCGACATCCGCGCCATACCGCGCAGCGCCGGTGCCGTCTACGACGGTGGCGCCGCGGTAGATGCGCACGCGTCCGGCGGCGGCATGCTCGGCGCTCAGAAGCACGTCGCCACCGCGCCGATCACGCGCGGGTCATCCGCGCCAGGATCGTCGATCAGTGGAATGGCTCGCCACTTGTCGAAGGCCGTACAGGGGTGCGAGAGTCCGAGACGCACGACGTCACCCAGACGCGCTGGTGCACCTGGAGCGAGCTTCAGAAAGGCGTGCTGGTCATTCAGCGCGGTTATCTCGCCCGGTACTGTCTGCGGGATGGGCAGTCCGAGGTCGAAGGGCACATCTCGCCGACCGGCATCCAGTAGCGCAAGGCCCTCCTCCGGCTGGGAGACGACGCGCGCCCAGGCGTGCATGGCGGATCGCAGCGGCGCGGTGCCGGTGATCTGCCCGAACGGGGACATCCGCGAATAAAAGCCGTCATCGTGGATCTGGAACGCCCCTGACCGCAGCACGATCTCAGCTTCGTCTCGTAGTGGCGCGAGCACAGCGGCTGCACGGTCGGGAAACGCGCTGCCCCCGGCTGTGAGTACCGGACGGATTCCTGCCGGATACGACAGTCGATGATGCAAATCGACGATCGTGCTCAGGTAGTCATCTACGGCGCGCACCGAGAGCTCGCTGCGGTCGGGGCCGAACGGCCCCTCGTACCCGCCGACGCCGGCGAGACGGAGCCCTGGAGCGTGTGTGATCGCCTGAGCGATCCGTTCCCCCTCCTCGACGGTGCGGGCTCCCGTTCTTCCGCCGGTTCCGCCCATTTCGACGAGAACGTCGAGCGGATGCTGCGAGTCGGTGACCGCGCTCGCGAGCAGTTCTACAGCCTCGACCGCATCGACCCAGGTCAGTACCTGCAGGTCTGTGGATGCTGCGAGTTGCTCGCCGAGACGGGCTGCGGCAGCGGCATCCGTCACTGCGTTCGCGATCAGCACCCGGCGCACACCGGCATCGATCGCAACGGATGCCTGCCAGGCCGTGGCGACGGTGATCGCCCACGCTCCGGCATCGAGCAACCGCTGCCACAGAGCAGGAGCCATCGTGGTCTTTCCATGAGGGGCCAACACAACCCCCTGCGCGGCGGCCCAATCGAAGACGACGCGTTCATTGTGCGTGAGCGCGGCCTCGTGCACGGTCATGACGGGGGTGCCGAATTCCGAGAGCCGCATTCCCGCCGCAGGCACGTCGGAGAGGCGGAGACCGTGCGAGCGAGCGGGGAACGCCTTCGCCCACGGCCCGAGAACGGGATCCGGAATTCTTAACGGCATGCGACCAGGCTACTAACCTGGTCGCATGAGCTTGAAGACCCGAGTCACCACCGATGCTGCACCGGCCCCCGCGCACACGTTCTCGCAGGGCGTCCGCAAAGGCCCGTTCGTCCAGGTCTCCGGCCAGGGACCGGTCGATCCGGTGTCCGGCGAGTACCTGTTCCCCGGTGATGTCGCCGCCCAGACCACCCGCACCCTGGAGAACGTCAAGGCGATCGTCGAAGCGTCGGGGGCGAGTTTCGACGACGTCGTGATGTTGCGCGTCTACCTCACGCAGCGGTCGGATTTCGCGAGCATGAATGACGCATACGGCGAGTTCGTTAGCGCGCACACGCCCAGCGGCGTACTCCCGTCGCGCACCACGGTCTTCACCGGTCTGCCCCGCGAAGAGATGCTCGTCGAGATCGACGGCATCGCCATCATCACGGAGTGAACCTGGGCCGCCCTCATCCCCGTGGGCAGTTCTCCCCATCCGCGTTGATATCTGAGGTGTGTTTGAATGGTCGCCGACCGGAGAATCGCACCGCAGTTTGTGGTGCCACCATTGAGGGGAAACCACATGAATCGTCGTATCGCAGCCTGGACGATCGCAACCGTCGCCGTCCTGGGTCTGACCGCCTGTTCTGGCTCGCCCACCAGCTCTGACGACACATCTGGAGATGCCGCTCCCGTTGAGGAGGCAAAGTCAGACCAGTCGGTCAAGGACGCCTGCGCCATCGTGATCCCTGAGTTGTCAGAGGCCAGCACTGCTATGGGCGAAATCGACCCGACTGCCGCGGGCGCTGATCCTCAGGCCACCGTTGACCAGTTCAACAGTTTCGTCGATGTGCTCGGCGGGACCATCGACAAGGTCTCCAACTCGGAGGTCAAGGACGCCACGACCTCTGTGTACGACGACTTCGTCTCGCTCAGCGAGGTCATGTCGAAGGTCCTGGTCGACCAGGACGTTGCGGCCGCATCAGACATCAGCACGATCACCACCGATATGACCGAGTCGGCCACAGCACTGCAGGAACTCTGCAGCTGAGCAGACCTCAGATTCTTCGAAAACCCCGTGGCCGAATAGTCACGGGGTTTCGTCTGTCTGGGCCTCTGGCCAACCGTTGCCGCGCTGTTACCGGGGACACCGTATGATAGTGGGGTATGTCGCGTTGATATCACGGGGGTGAATTGGTGACTGATCTCATTGCCGCACCAGGTGCAGACACTGCGCAGACGACGGTCGTTACAGCAGCGTTGCCGCCGAACGATGGCGGACGTTCTGTCGAATGGGCTCCGCGCGAGCCTGCTCCGAAGAAGCGTCACGTGGGCCTGTGGGTCGGCCTCGGCGTCGGTGCATTGTTGGTCGCCGCTGGTGCCGCGTCCCTTTTCCTCATCGCTCCTGGCACGACGATCGCCGGAGTTCAGGTCGGCGGATTGACGCCAGGCGCGGCCACCGATGTTGTCAACTCGCATCTCGCAAACCTCGAGATCACAATCACCGATATCGGCGATGAGCAGGTCATCACTGGCGCCGACCTCGGTGCGACGATCGATGCGCGCTCCCTCGCCGACGAGGCCTTCGCCTCGAGCCCGATGTGGAACCTCGGTGCGTGGATGCCCGCGCCCATCCCCGGCGCGATCACCCTCGACGTAACCGTCGCCACTGACACGTTGCGCGCGCTGATTCCAGGCAGCTTCACGGACGCCATCGACGCAGGCGTCGTGTTCGACGCAGCCACCGCGGCATATGTGACCACCGCCGCTGTTCCCGGAACCGGCATCAACCTCGAAGACCTGACCACCGCGGTGACGACTGCCCTCGCTGATGGCGGCAGCACTCTGAACTACTCCGGCGCGCCCGCTGAGGCGCCCGCTGCGGTCAGTGACGACGAGGCGGCGAGCACCGCTGAATCGCTGAACACCATGCTCGGCTCCATCGGCTTCTACGTCGGTGAAGAGCGTACGGTTCCCGTCGCTCCGGAGGTCGCTGCGACGTGGCTCGAGGTCGTCGACGAGAACGGCGAGCTCGCCGTCACCGCCAACGCGCCTGCGATTCAGGCCGTCGTAGACACCCTCCCCGCAGCCGTGAACCGTGCCGCGATCAAAGCCGAGGTCGTCACCAACTCCTCCGGCGATGTGCTCCGCACCCTCACCGAGGGTGTCACCGGGCGAGAGCTCGGCGACGTCAGCGACACGGCATCCACCTTCGCCCAGCAGCTTGAGAACGGCAACGCCGCATACGAGCTCAACATCAACGAGACCGCGTTCGAGACGACTGCGCTGTTCCGCCGCATTGATCTCAACCTCAGCACGCAGACGGCGACACTGTACGAGAACGAAGCCGTGGTGCAGTCCTGGCTGATCTCGTCCGGCACGAACGCGACTCCGACGCCGACTGGGAACTTCACAGTGTTCGGCTACTCGCGCATCCAGGACATGGTCGGCAACGATTACGTCACCGAAGATGTGCCGTGGAACACCTGGTTCGCCCCTGACATCGCCTTCCACGGCGCGTACTGGCACAACAACTTCGGCCAGCAGATGAGCCACGGTTGCGTGAACATGCCCGTGTGGCAGGCCGAGTACGTCTACGAGTGGACCACTACGGGCACCGAGGTCGCTGTCCACTGGTGATCCCAGCCTCATCGGGCTGAGCACGACCACACTCGACCAAGCCGTGAAACGCAAGTGGGGCGGATGCCGCAGCATCCGCCCCACTTGTCGTTCAGCGCTTACAGTGCGTCGATGATCCCGTTCAGAGTCGTCGACGGACGCATGATCTTCGCGACCTTGGCAACATCGGGGCGGTAGTACCCGCCGATGTCGACTGCGCTGCCCTGGACGGCGGCGAGCTCGGCGATGATCTCCTGCTCCTTGCCCGCGAGGTCTGCAGCGATCGGACCGAAGGCCGCTGCGAGTTCGGCATCCTTCGTCTGCGCAGCCAGCTCCTGTGCCCAGTACAGGCCCAGGTAGAAGTGGCTGCCACGGTTGTCGATCGAGCCGAGCTTGCGGCCGGGAGAGCGGTCCTCTTCGAGGAACGTTCCGGTCGCAGCATCCAGCGTCTCGGCGAGAACGCGAGCCTTCTCGTTACCGGTGCGGTCGGCGAAGTGCTCGAGCGAGGCTGCCAGCGCGAAGAACTCGCCCAGCGAGTCCCAACGCAGGTAGTTCTCCTCGACGAGCTGCTGCACGTGCTTCGGAGCCGATCCACCGGCACCGGTCTCGAACAGGCCGCCGCCGGCGAGCAGCGGGACGATCGAGAGCATCTTGGCGCTCGTGCCGACCTCGAGGATCGGGAACAGGTCAGTCAGGTAGTCACGCAGCACGTTGCCGGTCACCGAGATGGTGTCCAGGCCGTGGCGGAGACGTGCCAGTGTGTAGCGCGTCGCCTCCTCAGGGGCGAGGATCGAGATCTGAGCGCCCTTGGTGTCGAGCGTCGCGAGTGCCTGATGCACCTTGGCGATGAGCTGTGCGTCGTGTGCGCGGTTCAGATCGAGCCAGAACACGGCAGGAGCACCGGTCGCCTGCGCCCGCGAGACGGCAAGGCGAACCCAGTCGATAACCGGGATGTGCTTGGTCTGCGTTGCACGCCAGATGTCGCCAGCACCGACCTCGTGCTCGATGACCACGGTGCCCTCACCGTCGACGACCTCGACGCGTCCGGCAGTTGCAATCTCGAACGTCTTGTCGTGGCTGCCATACTCCTCAGCAGCCTGGGCCATCAGGCCCACGTTCGGCACGGTGCCGATCGTTGCCGGGTTGAGTGGGCCGTTCGCGATCACGTCGTCGAGGACTGCCTGGTAGACGCCTGCATAGGAGGAGTCCGGGATGACAGCGAGCGTGTCATCCTCGCCACCATCGATGCCCCACAGCTTGCCGCCGTTGCGGACGAGCGCGGGCATCGAGGCATCCACGATGACATCAGAGGGAACGTGCAGGTTGGTGGTGCCCTTGTCAGAGTTCACGTACGAAAGGCGTGCGCCGCTCTCGATCGACTTCGCAAATGCCTGGGCGATTTCTGCGCCACCTTCGACATCGGCAAGACCGGTGAGGATCGAGCCCAGTCCGTCGTTGGCGTTGAGGCCGGCAGCAGCCAGCTGATCGCCGAAGCGAGCAAACACATCAGCGAAGAAGGTCTTCACGACGTGACCGAAGATGATTGGGTCTGAGACCTTCATCATCGTCGCCTTCAGGTGCACCGAATACAGCACATCTTCGGCCTTGGCCGTCTCGATCGTCTCAGCAAGGAACGCGTCAAGAGCGGATGCCGAGAGGAACGTCGCGTCGATGATCTCACGCGGCAGCACCTTGAGGTTGTCCTTGAGTACGGTGACTGTGCCGTCTTCGGCGGTGTGACGAATCGTCAGAACGTCGTCGTGAGCGGCGATCCAGCTCTTCTCGTTGTGCTTGAAGTCGTCCTGCGTCATCGTGGCGACGCGGGTCTTCGAGCCCTCGGGGAACGGCTTGTTCGTGTGCGGGTGCTTCTTGGCATAGTTCTTCACGGCAAGCGGGGCGCGACGATCGCTGTTGCCTTCGCGCAGCACCGGGTTCACCGCCGACCCCTTGATGCGGTCGTAGCGGGCGCGGATGTCCTTCTCCTCCAGCGAGGATGGCTCATCCGGGAAGCTCGGGACGTCGTATCCCTGACCCTGCAGTTCGGCGATGGCCGCCTTCAGCTGAGGAATGGATGCCGAAATGTTCGGCAGCTTGATGATGTTGGCCTCGGGGAGCGTGGCAAGACCGCCAAGCTCAGCGAGTGCGTCGGACACTTCCTGGTCGGCGCTCAGCCGCTGCGGGAACGCCGCAAGGATGCGCCCGGCCAGCGAGATGTCGCGGGTTTCGATCTCGATTCCGGCCTGGCCGGCGAAGGCCTGGACGATCGGAAGGAACGATGCGGTGGCCAGAGCCGGTGCCTCGTCCGTGTACGTATAGATGATGGCGTCGTCGGTCACCGGGAGATTCTCCGTTCACGAGTCAAATTTGTCTCGATACCAAGATACCTGAGTGCCCTCGATGACGTTTGCAGACATCTTTCAGCGCGAGATCTCGTTCGAGAGGTTACCCTGGGCATATGTCGGAACTGCGTGTGGTCGAACTCTCCGCTGCGACGATCGTCGCCGTGAACAACCTGTCTCTCAAGCCTGGGCAAGAGCAGTACCTCGCCCCCGTTTCTTACGGCATCGCGGCGACCGTGATCAACCCGCTGACCTCGTGGCAACGTGTGATCCTCGACGGCGATGAGGTCGTCGGCTTCGTGAGTGCCAGCTTCGATTCTGAAGCCGCCGAAGAACACTTCCGCTCGGTGTTGTGGCGAATCAACGTCGATGCGAACGACCAGGGCCGTGGCATCGGTCGTTTCACTGTGGACAGCCTTCTGGCCGAGGCGCGCACGCGCGGCATGGATCATGTTGCCGTGATCTACGAGGCCGGCGACGGCGGACCTGAGGCGTTCTTCCGCCGGGTGGGTTTCACCCCGGTCGGCGAGACGGAGTACGCAGAGGTCATCGCAGAAATTCGGCTCGCCCCCTAATAGCGGCGGCGGGGCTTCGGATCCCCTCCCCCACCGAGGCTCCGTCGCCTTCCCTTACTGATGATCGCCTGGCATTTCCTCGCATGATGCAACAAAATCGCGAATCACATGAAAGCGTGCGCGGCTGAACGATGAGTACGATGCGATTCGCCGGGATAGCTGAATCATGGCTGGAATGTCTGCCGCTCGGCGACGGCCGGCTGGGCGCCATGAGCGACGGCGGCGGGGTCACCACCACCCTGCACCTGAACGATGCGACCGCGTGGTCAGGGTCCCCGGCGAGCGAGGCTGTCGACGGTCTGTCGGATGCTGCGGAGAATGCACGCCTGCTCGCAGAGTCCCGTGCGGCCATCGCGGCCGGGGACCCTGTGGGAGCTGAGGCGTCGCTGCAGGCAATGCAGACCCGCTACGCGCAGTCGTATATGCCTGTAGGTGACGTCGTGATCGACGTCACGGGTGCAGATGCGGATGCTGCGCTCACCAGGGAGCTCGATCTGCGTGCCGGCATCCATCGCTCTGTTGCAGACACGACGCGCACGACGACGTTCATCACCGCAAAGCAGAGCGTGCTCGTGCACGTGATTGAGCCTGCTGCGCCGGTCACGGTACAGCTGCGATCCGCGCTGCATGGTGCGGCCAGCGATTCGCCAGAAGAAGTCTCCGTCGATGCTGACACCGTCGGACTACTACTGCGCCTGCCCAGCGACGTCGCACCTGGTCACGAGCCCGATCTGCCCGGCGCACTCTGGGACACGGCCCCCGGAGCCGCGCTTCGCGCCGCGATCGGCGCACGAGTCATCCAGGAGCCGGGGCGAACCGTCGTGCTCATCGCCACTGCCACCACGTTCGCCGGCCTCGGGAAGACTCCGGTCGGTACGGCATCCGATGCGCTGGCCGAGGCTCTCGAACGCATCGAATGCGCAGCAGAGATCGGCGTCGACACACTGCGTAGCGAAACCGAACGCGCAATGGGCACACTTCTGGGCACCGTGACACTGTCGCTCGGATCGCCGTCTGCCGTCGCCGCGGCAACAGGAGAACGAGACACCGCCGCGCGCTTCGCCGCCGCGCGCGCCGATCCCCGTGGCGTGCTGACAAGCGACCCCGGCCTTGCTGCGCTGCTCTTCGACTACGGCCGCTACCTGCTCGTCTCCTCCTCCCGGCCCGGCGGCCTCCCGGCCAACCTGCAGGGAATCTGGAACGCTGAACTTCGCCCGCCGTGGGGCAGCGCCTACACGCTGAACATCAACACCGAGATGAACTACTGGGGTGCGCACGTCACCGACCTCAGCGCACGGGCGCAGCCACTGGCCGAGTTCACGGTCGCGCTCGCCGATGCCGCAGCCTCACACACCCATCGGCTGTACGGCGCGCCAGGGTGGACCGTGCATCACAACAGTGATGCTTGGCTGTACGCCACCGCTCCCGGACGCGGTGCGGGCGACCCGCGGTGGGCCTTCTGGCCACTGGGCGGCGCCTGGCTGGCCGGTCTCCTCCCCCAGGCATGGGAGTTCGGAGCGGCAGATGCCGAATATCTCGAGAGCATCTGGCCCGCTCTTCGCGGCGCCGCCGAGTTCGCGCTCGACTGGCACCGTGAAGGGCACACCTCCCCCGCGACCTCCCCGGAGAATGCCTTCCTCACACCGGACGGCAGATCGGCGTCGCTCGCCGCGACGTCAACGATGGATCTCGCGTTACTACGCGACCTGTTCGCCGCGACCGTCCGGACTGCCGAGGCTCTGGGCCGCGCCGACGACGACGTCGCGAAAGCCTCCGGCATGCGGCTTTCGGTATTGCCCGAACAGCCGGCACTTACCCCGGACGGCGCGATCGTCGAATGGGACGTTCCTCGCCCCGAGGAAGATCCGCATCACCGTCACGTCAGCGCGCTGTACGGCCTGTTCCCCGGCACGGAGCGATGGGATGAGGCGCGGCGCGCCGCCGCGACGACGACACTCGATCGCCGAGGCGACGATTCCAGCGGCTGGTCGCTGGTGTGGAAGCTCGCACTCTGGGCGCGACTGCACCGCCCGGACAAGGTCGCCGATCTGCTGGAACTCGCCCTTCGCAGTGCAGACGACGTCTCCGGCCCCTGGGCCGGCGGGCTCTACCCGAACCTGTTTGCCGCCCATCCGCCGTTCCAGATCGACGCGAACCTCGGACTCGTCGGCGCACTCTCCGAGTCGCTCCTGCAATCCGTCGACGGCATCCATCTCCTTCCTGCCCTTCCCGCCGCGCTCTCCACGGGCAGTGTCACCGGGCTCATCGCCCGCCCCGGCGTCATCGTAGGGCTGGAGTGGCGCGATGCGCAGCTGCTGAGCGCGACGCTGCGCGCCCGGCATCCTGCCGCCGTCGGATCGCACCGGGTGCGCTGGCGTGGCGACACGATCATCGTCCATATCGACACGGAGCACGACACCCGCCTCGATGCCCATTCATTCCTCGCCGAGGAGGTTCATCCGTGAGGTTCACTTACGGACACTGGCAGCGGCGCGAAGACTGGTGCACTGCCACCTCCACCCAACACAATGGATGGAGCGTCGCCGCTGGCATCGACGACACTGCGATTACCGCCCTCGATGGAAAGGCACACCTCGAATGACGCTCACTACCCCGCGCGATGACTACCGCGACTCCGGCCTCGTGTTTCCTGACGGCTTCACCTTCGGATCCGCCACGGCGTCATACCAAATCGAAGGTGCTGCCTCAGAGGACGGGCGCACCCCGTCGATCTGGGACACGTTCAGCCGGACCCCTGGCAAGGTCTGGAACGGCGACACCGGAGATGTGGCGTGCGATCACTACCACCGCGTCGACGAAGATCTCGATCTGATGAAGGAGCTCGGCCTCGAGGCGTACCGCTTCTCGATCGCGTGGCCCCGGATCGTGCCCACCGCGTCCGGCCAGGTCAATCAGGCAGGCATCGACTTCTACTCGCGCCTCGTGGACGGGCTGCTCGAACGAGACATCCGTCCTGTCGCGACCCTGTATCACTGGGATCTCCCGCAATACCTCGAGGATGCCGGAGGGTGGACGTCACGCGCAACGACAGACGCGTTCGAGCGCTACGCCGAGATCATGGGCACTGCGCTCGGCGATCGGGTGCACACCTGGACGACGTTGAACGAGCCCTGGTGCTCGGCGTACCTCGGGTACGGCCAGGGCGGTCATGCTCCCGGACGCACGGAGCCGGCCTCAGCGCTGTCTGCTGTGCACCATCTCAACTTGGCACACGGTCGCGGCGTGCAGGCGCTGCGCGCGACCTCCACAGGAGATCCCGACTATTCCGTGACGTTGAACTTCCACGTTCTGCGCGGCAAGGGCGACGGGGCGGCCGAGGCCATGCGTCGCGTGGATGCGCTCGCGAACCGTGCGTTCACGCATCCGCTCCTGCTCGGCGAATACCCCGCCGATCTCCTCGAAGACACCGCTGCGGTCACTGACTGGGCGTTCGTGCAGGATGGCGACCTGGAGACGATCAACCAGCCGATCGATGTTCTCGGCGTGAACTACTACTCGACCGCGACGGTGCAGCTCTGGGACGGCGTCTCAGAGAAGCAGCAGAACGACGGACACAAGGGCACGTCCGCCGGAACGGCATGGCCCGGCAGCGACCGGATCGTCGAGTTCTTGGCGCAGCCAGGCCCGTACACCGCTATGGGCTGGAACATTGCCCCCGAGGGCTTGGAGGAACTGCTCGTCTCCCTCTCTGAGCAGTTCCCGAACCAGCCGTTGATGGTCACCGAGAACGGCGCGGCCTTCGATGATGAGGTGGCGGAGGACGGCACTGTGCCCGACCCCGAGCGCACGGACTACCTGCGGCGGCACTTCACCGCGGCGCACCGCGCGATTGAGCGCGGCGTGGATCTCCGCGGTTACTTCGTGTGGTCGCTGATGGACAATTTCGAGTGGGGCTACGGCTACGCCAAACGGTTCGGCATCGTGCGAGTCGACTTCGACACACTGGAGCGCACGGTGAAGGACTCTGGCCACTGGTACCAGGAGTTGGTGCGGACGCGGGTTCTGCCCGAGTAGCGACTACGAGTCGTCGCGGCGCGGAACCGGCCAAATCTTGGTCGGCTTCGGCTTCGGCTCGCTCTCCGGCGCGTGCGGTTCGTCTTCATGAGGCTGCCGGCGCGCACTCCAGGAGGAGAAAGCGGATGCCGCGGCGCTTGCCGCCTTATCGAGAGCGTCGGCTGACCGGCTGAACACCTGCTGGGCGGTGTCCTGCCACGCGGGCGCCTGGTTCGGATCGCGCCCCTCGGCACGGGCCTTCGCGGAGTATTCTGCGACATCGAACGTCCGCTCGAGATGCGCCACGGCATCCCGGTACGCGGAAAACTCTTCGGTCGTGATCCGTGTTCCCGGAGTCTGGCGCACTTCAAGAGCCTGACGTGCGGCGCTGAGAAACGCCCCCGTCGCTGGGTCCTTACCGTCACTCATAGCGGGATAGGCGATGAGCTTTGCAGGATCAGTTTCGTAGTCCATCCAGCGCGCGGTGATCGCGTCGTGCGTGCGATTCAGCCGTGCCACCGGGAAGCGCTCGCGCTTGGACGTCGTAGGGATCTCGGCGCGCGCCACCTTCAGCTTCACTCGATGCGCACGCACCTCTGCGTCGGCGGCTCTGGCGTCGAGTTCGGCCTGCTGCAGCACTCGCCTCGCGCTCGCGACCTCGGCCGATGTCGCCCTGGTTGCGGTGCGCTCGGCGACCAGGCGAGCATGCTCGGCGCGAGCAAGCTTTACGGCTCTGCGACGCTCACCGGACCGGTGTTGCGCTTCGGACAGGTCATCTCGTGCGGCGTCAAACGCCAGTCGCCGCCCGGTTGTGTTGCTGCGATGGCGCATACCGACCACTGTAACCGCCCCTGCGCCGAGCGCGCTCGGCGCTATCCACCACCATTCGGCCAGCAGCATTAGGGGATCCACTCTTAGATCGTAGCCAACGCTCCCGTCCGGACGCGCCGAGTGCCAGCATCCGAGAGGTATCGCGACTTGGCCGGCTCGGCCATCCTCATGTCAGGAGAGCGCGTGGGCGCCGACAGAAAGGTCATCGTCATCGATGACATTTCTCTGAAGCCATTGTGCGTAGACCACCCCATCGGCCTCGCACTTGCGGTACAACTCGTTGGTCGTCACTGTGTGCGCGGTGGTGTGCCGCTTCGTGTTGTGGCCCCAGTCAGTGAGGAAGTACTGGTACTTGAGCCCCGCATTCGAGAGCCGAGACATGGACGCTTTGGTCTCAGCCGCCCAGTCATCGATGAACTGGTCCGTATCTGTCGATTGCCCATTCAGGGCTGCGCCGAATCGCGTGAGGGTGTCATCAAAGAGTGTGTTGCTGTGCAGATACTTGATGTCGCGGTGACGGTCGTCTGTGCGATGTATGAGCGCGTCCTCGTAGAGGTCGGTCCCAATCGTGAAGCCAAGGTGCGCGGCACTGTCGGCCTTCCAGACCTCGTCGACGACTTCGGGCCAGCGTCCGGAGCGGATGCCGACACCGTCCGAGAGGCAATAGATCCGCTTGTCCGGGAAGTGATCCGCGACTATCGGGGCGTAGAAGGCGGACGCCCACGCTCCGGAACTTTCGCCGGAGACCATGACCTTTCCTGCGTCGCGGAAGTTCTCGAACACCCACGCCAGCGCAGCCGTCGTGTTCTTGCGCCCGTTGTGGTGCACCTCGAATGTGCCCCGCTTTCCGGTGTAGGTATGCACGGCGTCGCCGATATGCATGTCGCCAGTGGTGTACGGGATGAACACGATGTTCCAGTCCCGGAAACCGTTCGCGGCGTCCCGACGGTTGGCAAGGCCGGTGAGGCCCGCCGGGAACAATCGAGTGAGGGACTCGAAATAGAACGCTTTCAGGCCCCGCGTGTAGCCGCGGAGGACGCTCACCGGGGTGATCGGACGCGCAGCTGTGACGTCATCCCAGCACGCACCGCCACCGGAGAAATGGACGATCAGATTCGCAGAACTCCCGCGTCTCGCATAAATCGCATACGGTGACCCGTTCCCGCTGACGGTCGCATCCCCGACATCGACGGTGCGCCACTTCCCCTCGGTCAGATTCTCGAAGGCTGTCGCCGAACGCGGCGGGCGGAAGTGGATGAAATAGAGATACCCGGCTCCCAACACCACGACAGCAGCGATGATCGCGATCATCACCAGCGGCCAGAGCACCAGAGACCACACCGCCACCACGCCAACAAGCCCGGCAATGATCCACTTCGCAACCTTCATCTTTTCTCCGCCTCTTCGCTTCTCGTTGATCGCGAGCAATCCATGCGGACTGCATCGCCGAGCCGAGCACCCACATTGGGTAACCGTGAGTAAGAGTATACCCGATTACCCATTACCCTCAATGGCTTTACATCTTCGGGATAAGCTGCAGAGATGAGTGAGATGCCGCTGGGGAGACGAGAGAGGAAGAAGGCTGCTACTCGCGCGTTGATTCTCGACGCAGCTCTCAGCCTGTTCTTCCAACGCGGCTTCGACGCGGTGAGTGTTCGTGAGATCGCCGATGTCGCCGATGTGACGCCGAAGACCGTTTTCGCACACTTCACACGCAAAGAAGCCCTCGTCTTCAGCGATGAGGATGAGAGAAACGATCGCCTTGTCCGAGCCGTCATCGACCGACAGGCTGGCACATCGATCTCCGAAGCCCTCGCAGACCACTACCTCACAGAGCTCAATGCCCTACAGGCTGAGCCTCAGCGCCGAGTCGTTGAGCTCATGCAAGAGACCCCCGCCCTCATGGAGTACGCCGAACGCATGTGGCTCCTTCATGAAGGCACGCTGGCCAACGCCATCGCCCAGGATTTCGCGCTGCCGGAGCCGACGACCGAAATACACCTCTACGCCCACTTCGCGCTGCAGATCCAGCTCCACGCCAGCCGCAGCGAAGACCCAGCACAGGCCATCGCTGCGGGATTCCGACTCCTCGATCACGGATGGGATCGATACGTCTCGCACGACGTGGTGTGATCGCCCTGGAAGCAGCCGTGAGCGCTACCTCCAGGGCGAGTTCTAAACCAGCGTCTCCTGCCAGGCCGCGTGCAACTGAGCGAACTTGCCCGTTCCGCTGATGAGTGCGGCCGGTGCGTCATCCTCGATGATCTGCCCGTGTTCCATCACCAGTACCCTGTCGGCGATCGCGACCGTCGACAGCCGGTGCGCGATGATGATGGCCGTCCGGTCGGCGAGCAGCGTCTGCAGCGCATCCTGAATGAGCCGCTCCGACGGGATATCGAGGGATGCCGTGGCCTCATCCAGAATCAACACCGCGGGGTTCGCCAGGAACGCCCGTGCGAACGAGATCAGCTGACGCTGTCCTGCGGACACGCGTCCACCGCGCTTGTTCACGTCGCTGGAGTAGCCGTCTGGGAGCGCCGAGATGAACTCGTCCGCCCCGACTGCGCGAGCTGCGGCCTGTATTTCGTCCATCGTGGCATCCGGCTTGCCGAGCGCAATGTTGTCAGCGACAGTGCCGCTGAACAGGTATGCCTCCTGCGTGACCATGACGATCGCGCGGCGCAGGTCCTTCGGATGCAACGAGCGCAGGTCAACACCATCGAGCGTCACACTGCCGAGCGAGGGGTCGTAGAACCGCGAGATGAGCTTCGCCAGCGTCGACTTACCGGCACCGGTCGTGCCGACAAGAGCGATGGTCTGCCCGGCCGGGATGTCGAGTGAGAAGTTCGGCAGAATCGTCTTCTCCCCCGAATACCCAAACGTGACCTCATCGAAGTTCACGTGTCCGCGCGCCTCCCACAGGTCAATCGGCTTCACCGGATCCGGAACCGTCGGCACCTCTTCGAGCACACCCGACACTTTCTCCAGCGCCGCTGTGGCGGACTGGTAAGAGTTCAGGAACATCGCGATCTCCTGCATCGGCGCGAAGAAGTTTCGCACGTACAGAACAGCAGACAGCAGCACACCGACGGTCAGCACGTCCATGGAGACGCGAACGCCACCCCAGAGCACGACGAGGCCGAGGGTGATCGCAGCGACACTCATCAGCCCTGGCTCGAACGTACCGAACAGCAGCATCGAGCGCCGGTTGATGTCGCGGTAGTCGCCAGCGACCTTCTGGAAGGTGACGTCGTTGCGCGGCTCCTTGCGGAACGCCTTGACGGCGCGGATGCCGGTCATCGTCTCTACAAACTGCACGATGACCTTCGCGCTGATGACACGCGATTCACGGAAGACAACCTGCGAACGCGAATAGAACCAGCGCATCAGGAACGCGAGCGGGATGAGTGCCAATGCGAGGATGATCCCCGACTGCCAGTCCCACACGAGCAGCGT
This sequence comes from Microbacterium sp. Y355, assembly GCF_059445345.1. NCBI lineage: Bacteria > Bacillati > Actinomycetota > Actinomycetes > Micrococcales > Microbacteriaceae > Microbacterium > Microbacterium sp. Y355. The sequence goes on from NZ_JCAIUD010000001.1 coordinate 1,454,296, forward strand.
GATGAAGGTGAAGATGCCGAAAAGCACGCCGGAGACGAGGTTGTTCAGCCCGCCGTCCAGAAGCTCACGGATCGAGTCCAGGTCGCTGGTCTGACGCGAGATGATACGCCCTGAAGTGTACGACTCATGGAACTCGAGACTCAGGCGCTGGGTGTGCAGGAAGATGCGTTTGCGCAGGTCAAGCAGCACGGCCTGGGTGATCCTGGCCGCGATGACGACATACCAACCGATCAGTGCCGCTGCCGTTGCACCTGCGAGCAGGTAGACGATGCCGATCACGAATGTCGGCATCCAATCCGCGTGTTCAAGAACGGCCGGCAGGGCCCGGTCGAGACCGATGCTGATGAGGATCGGCCCTGCCACCTGCAGTGCCGTGGAGATCACGAGCACGATGCCCGCGAGGACGATCTGCTTCTTCAGCGGCGAGACGAGCGAGCCGAGGAGGCGGAGCGAGCGCTGGCGGATCGCCCGGCTCTCCTCCTTGGTGTAGTTCGAGCGGTCCTCGCCCTGGGTTCCGGTGAGTGCTGCACTCATGCCTGCACCTCCTTCTCAGTGTTCTGCGTATCGTCTTCGGTTGCCGATGCGTTCGGAGTATCTGGGATGATCGAGATCGCGCCTGTTCGCGCCGCCTCCTCAGCCTCGAGGCTGGAGATCACGTGCCGGTAGTGCGAGCTGGTGCGCAACAGTTCCGAGTGCGTACCTACGGCGGTGATCCTGCCCCGCTCCAGCAGCGCCACCCTGTCGGCGAGCGCGACAGTCGATGGACGGTGCGCGACGATCATCGCCGTGGTGTCAGCGAGAACGCGGCGGAGCGCCTCTTCGACGAGCGCCTCGGTGTCGACGTCCAATGCCGAAAGCGGGTCATCCAGCACCAGCACGCGGGGGTTCGCCGCCACCGCACGCGCGAGTGCGAGACGCTGTCGCTGCCCACCAGAAAGGCTGAGGCCCTCCTCGCCGATTACCGTCTCGACGCCCTCAGGCAGTTCGTCGACGAAGTGCGCCTGGGCGACGTCCAATGCTTCGCGCATCACGCGCTCGCCCTCTTCACTGTGGATGTCGAGCTCTGCGCGCCCGAGCAGCACGTTCTCGCGCACGGATGCCGAGAAGAGCGTGGCATCCTCGAAGGCCATAGCGATATGTCGTCGCAGGTCGACGAGCGTCATGTCGCGCACGTCGACGCCGTCGAGCGTGACCCTTCCGCCGGTGACGTCGTACAGACGTGTGGGCAGGGTCGTCAGCGTGGTCTTGCCGCTGCCGGTGAGTCCGACCAACGCCATGGTCTCGCCGGGGCGCAGAACCAGGTCGATGCCGTCGAGCAGGTCGCGCTCGGATGATCCGGCATCCTGATAGCGGAAATGCGCGCCCTCGAACGCCAGCTCACCTCGCGGCTCTTCGATGCGCACCGGATTCGCAGGGTCCGAGATGCTGTTCGTCTCGGAGAAGATGTCGAACACGCGGTCGGTCGCGGTTCGGGCATCCAGCATGAAGGAGAACAGGAACCCGATCGACTCGATTGGCCACCGAAGCACTGTCGCCATCGCAAAGAATGCGAACAATTCCGGCAGCGTGATCGCATCCTGCGAAATCAGCCAGATTCCCGACATCAGGCTGACGCCGAACGCGATCTGTGGCATGAGGTCGAGCCAGAACCAGATCGAGCCGACAGAGCGCGCCTTGCTGAGTTCGGTGGCCCGAAGGGACTCGGCCTGCGTGCTGAAGCGGGTCAGCGCATGCTTGCCTCGACCAAACGCCTTCAGCACACGGATGCCGTGCACGCTCTCCTCGACGCTGGTGGCGAGGTCGCCGGCCTGGTCCTGACTCTGGCGCGCGAGGGCGCCGTAGCGCTTCTCAAAGCGGTACCCGGTGATCCAGAGCGGGATGGCTGTGACGATGAAGATGACGCCCAGCAGCCAGTGCCAGCGGAACAGCAACACGGAGCCGATGATGATCGTGAGGATATTCACGATCAGCAGGATCAGACCGAACGCCAGCCACCGGCGGATGAGGCCGATGTCCTGCATCATGCGGCTGAGCAGCTGGCCGGACTGCCAGCGGTCATGGAACGAGACCGGCAGCGTCTGCAGTCGCGAGTAGAGCTGCGTGCGCATGCGGTACTCGACGTCGGTGGATGGCTTGAGGATGAACCAGCGCCGCAGCCATACCATCAGGGCCTCACCGAGCCCAAGGGCAAGCACGGCGACCGCGCCGAGGGCGATCAAGCCGATCGACCCGGTCTGGATAGGACCCTGGACGATCTGCTCGAGTACGAGAGGGATCATCAGGGCGATGATGGCTGCGCCGAGCGCACTGGCGGCACCGCCAGCGAACCGCCAGACGACAGGACGGACAAATGGTTTCAGGCGCCACAGTGCGGCGGGAGTGGAGAGGGATGCGGACGATTTCAGCGACGACGACGAGGAAGACATGTCTCTCAGATGAGTTTCGATGCGGAAGGGGGATTATTCGGGCACCGCGAACGCAGCGGTGCCATGGATGAGACGGCGGTGTGGTTGTCTACCCGCGGCGGTACGCCGGGGTCGAGCCAAGAACGGTGATCAGCGCGACGGCGATCGAAATCATGGTGTCCTCCTCAGGCTCGGCTTCGTCGCCCGGTCGGCGCGACAGCCCTCCAGCCTATTGCTGTGAACCGGCTGAGTGCAAGAGGCATTCCCAGTCAGTTTGTCGTGCCGCCGCCGGCAGGGGTCGCACATGGTCGCCTGAGCTCGTCAAAGGCGACCATGTGCGACCCCGCGGCCCTGGGCCGGGGCGGGGCGGGGCGGGGCGGGGCGGGCCGGGAGCCGGGACCGGCGGCGGAAGGCAAGGCTCAGCGGCCGCTCTCCCGTGCGAGCAGCGAGTCCTTCACTGGCAGCCCCCAGGCGAAGCCGCCGAGGGACCCGTCGGCGCGCAGCACGCGATGGCAGGGTACGAAGAGTGCCGGCGCATTGCGCGCGCAGATGGATGCCGCGGCACGCACCGCCCGCGGACTGCCAAGCTCTGCGGCGAAAGACGTGTAGGTCAACGGCTCCCCTGGCGTGATCTGCCGCAGTGCCGCCCAGCCAGCTTTTTGCCGTTCGGTGCCGAATTGGTGCACCGCGACAGTGTCGATCGCACCGAGGTCACCGTCGTAGTAGGCACGGACGGCGGCCGCGGCATCCGTTTCGCCATCACGGATATCGGTCGGACGCACAGCGATCGAGAGCCGGGCGATGATGGCCGTGTGGTCGTCCGTCCAGCCAGAGGCGAGCACGCGCTGCTCTTCGTCGACGAGCAACGTGAATGCCCCGTCCGCAGTGTCGAGTGTCTCAATGATGCTCATGTGATCTCTCCTTCGCTCCCCCGCGAGACTTCGCTTGTGTCCCAGAAATCGCCGATAGTGGTGACACACGCGAAGTCTCGCGGGTGGTGTTGGTGGTGGCACGCCAGAGGTGGGCGGTGAGGTAGCTGCGCCAGGGGGCGGTGCGAGTCGACCATGCGGTCAGCGGTGCAGGGTCCGCGGGGATGCCGGCTGCCGCTGCGCCGGCGCGTACGGCGACATCCCCGCGGAGGAACACGTCGGGGTCACCGAGAACGCGCATTCGCACGTAGTCGGCAGTCCAGGGCCCAATACCAGGCATGGCGAGGAGTGCCTCACGCTGCGCGACGCGATCGTCACCGACGGTCAATGTCAGCGACCCGTCGACCAGCGCGGCGGCAACTCCGGTGATGGCGCGGATGCGCGCGGCAGGTCCGCGCAACACCTCGGCGCCGTGTTCGGCAATCGCCGTCATCGTCGGGAACAGCCGACCCTGCCCATCCGGCGTCAGATCCCCCAGCGCTTCGGCAAGCTTCGTGAGTGCCGTGCGCGCGGCGGCGACAGTGATCTGCTGGCCGACCATCGCGCGGATGAGCATCTCATGCGGATCCGCTGCGCCTGGTACGCGGATGCCAGGAACCAGCGCCACCAGCGGAGCAAGCTCCGGATGCGACGACAGCGCCGCATCGACGGCGATGGGGTCGGCATCCAAATCGAAGATGCGACGCGCGGTCGCGACGAGCGGGGCAAGGTCGCTGAGGTGGGTGACTTGGACTCGCAGTCGAAGTCGAGCGCTCTCATCCTGACGCACCTCGAACCAGGCCGGTCCCCCTGGCATCCGCAGGTGTCTGGCGAAGGAGGCGTCGGTCGTGCTCTCCACGCCAGGTAGGGCGCGTGCAGTCATCCACGCGAAAATGCCGGGAGCATCCATCGGCTCACGGTGCGGGAGGATCAGGTCGATCGTGCCCGGTGCGACGATCGAGGAGATGCGTCGCCGAGCGCGCAACTCGGTGGGGGTCAGCCCGAACACCTCGCGAATTGTGTCGTTGCACTGACGGATGCTGGCGAAGCCGGCCGAGAACGCGATATCGGCGATCGCGAGATCGGTTCCGACGAGCAGCATCCGCGCGTTGTGCGCACGGTGGGCGCGGGCGAGAGCAAGTGGGCCAGCGCCGAGTTCGGTGGCCAGCAGGCGTGTGAGGTGGCGTGAGGAATAGCCCAGACGTGCTGCGAGGCCAGGTACTCCCTCACGCTCCACGACCCCGTCGGCGATCAGGCGCATCGCGCGCGCAGCAGTGTCGCCACGAATGTCCCACTCCGGCGACCCCGGCGCGGCTTCGGGCAGGCAACGCTTGCACGCGCGGAAGCCAGCCTCGTGGGCCGCAGCGCTGGTCGGATAGAAGGTGACGTTCTCCTGCTTCGGCGTTCGCGCCGGACAGCTCGGGCGGCAGTAGATCCGAGTGGTGTGCACTGCGGTGACGAACTGCCCGTCGAAACGGGTGTCGCGTGCGTCGATCGCGCGGTACCGCTCATCGAAGCTCATCGAGCTCATCGCCAGGAAGGTCATGCCTCCACTCTCGCACGCGCGGCGACGGTCGGCTAGCGGAATTCGGACATGACTGTGGTGAGGCTGATCCGCCCGGGGCGGGGGGTCGCAGATGGCCGCCTCAGCCGCCGCAAAGCGACCACGCGCGACACCTCCCCGCATGCCTCGCCCACTCCCTGGCCACCAGGGGTCGCAGATGGCCGCTTCAACCGCAGCCAAGCGGCCATGTGCGACACCTCTCCCCCGGTACGCCCCGGAACAACGCCGACGCCCCCGGGTAGCGCCGAGGCCCCGTCGTATCGACGAAGATAGGACGGGCCTCGGCGGGCAGGTGGGGCGTCGCCGTGCAACATCGCTCCCCGAGGGGCCACGCGCCCCCGAGGCTCGGGGCAGCGCGGAGCGATGCCCCGAGTGGGGCGTGGGGATCAGTGGAAGAAGTGGCGTTCTCCTGTGAAGAACATCGTCACACCAGACGCCTTCGCCGCAGCGATGACCTCCTCGTCGCGCACGGATCCACCCGGCTGGATGATCGTCGTGATACCGGCGTCGATGAGCACCTGAGCGCCATCCGCAAACGGGAAGAACGCATCGGATGCCGCAACCGATCCGACCGCACGTGCCCCGGCACGCTCCACCGCGAGGCGGCAGGAGTCGACGCGGTTGACCTGTCCCATGCCGACACCGACAGTGGCATTGCCCTTGGCAAGCACGATGGCGTTGGACTTGACAGCGCGGCAGGCCTTCCACGCGAAGATCATGTTTTCCATCTCTGCCTCGTTAGGACGCTCGCCGGTGACGAGCTCCCAGTTCTTCGCGACCGAGTCGATCTCAGCGGGGAATCGATCCGCATCCTGCAGAAGCAGTCCACCCGACACCAGGCGCACGTCCATCTGCTCCTGCTGCCAGTCATCGGGCAGCTGCAGCAGACGCAGGTTCTTCTTCGCTTTGAACACCTCGAGCGCGGCAGGCTCAAACGACGGGGCAACGATGACCTCGGTGAAGATGTCCTTCAGGTTCTCAGCCATCTTCAACGTGACCGTGCCGTTGGTGGCGATGACTCCGCCGTATGCCGACACCGGGTCGCACTCGTGAGCCCGCAGGTGCGCGCTGGCGATCGGGTCGAGCGCGTTCGGCGCCGTGGTCGCGATGCCGCAGGGGTTCGCGTGCTTCACGATGGCGACGGCGGGCAGGACCATGTCGAACGCGGCGCGCAGCGCGGCATCCGCATCGACGTAGTTGTTGTACGACATCTCCTTGCCCTGCAGCTGCACTGCCTGGGCGATGCCGCGGCCTCCGACGCGGGAGTAGATCGCGCCGCGCTGATGCGCGTTCTCGCCGTAACGCAGAGTCGACAGGCGCTCGGCCTTGATCGTCAAGTGTTCGGGCAGGTCGCCGGGCTCGTTGAGAGTCTCCTCGGCAAACCATGCCGCGACGGCGGTGTCGTATGCGGAGGTGTGTGCGAACGCACGGGCGGCGAGCTCCCGGCGCTGTGTGAGGGTCGTTCCACCGGCCGCGATCGATTCGATGATCGCAGGGTATGACTCGGGCGAGACGACGATCGCGACGTTGGCGTGGTTCTTCGCTGAGGCGCGAACCATCGCGGGGCCGCCGATGTCGATCTGCTCGACGACGTCGTCGCCGGTCGCACCGGACGCGACCGTCTCGACAAACGGGTAGAGGTTCACGACGACGAGCTCGAACGGGTCGATCTCCAGCTCGGCGAGCTGCCGGGCGTGGTCTTCGAGGCGCAGATCGGCCAGTAGTCCGCCGTGGATGCTGGGGTGCAGGGTCTTCACGCGACCATCGAGCATCTCGGCGACGCCCGTGACGGTGGCGACGTCAGTGACGTCGTAGCCTGCTTCTCGAATGGTTGCCGCCGTCGATCCGGTCGAGACGATCTCGACACTGGCTTCGGCAAGCGCCGCGGCCAGCACGAGCAGATCAGTCTTGTCGCTCACCGAGACGAGCGCGCGTGCGATCGGCACAGTGTCGCGATCGCGGTACAGGGAAGAGTCGTGGCTCGGGCCGGCCATGGGAGGTCTCCTTCTTGCAGTATTCGTGCGGTGGTCGTGCGGTGCAGTGATTGTGCAGATTTCGTGCGGGGGAAAAGCTCAGTGGGTCACGGCAAGCTCGCCGGTGGCGATGCGGCGCACCACATCGATCAACAAGCGGCGCTCGACGGGCTTGATGCGCTCGTGCAGGGTGTGCTCGGTGTCATCCGGCTGCACTGGCACACGTTCCTGGGCGAGAATCGGGCCGGTGTCGACACCGTCGTCGACGACGATGACGCTGGCTCCGGTCTGCTCGGCGCCTGCGGCGAGCGCGTCTCGAACGCCGTGCGCACCGGGAAACTCAGGCAGATACGCAGGATGCGTGTTGATGATCCGGGGCGCGAAGCGAGCGACCAGCGTCGCAGGCAGGAGCCTCATCAGACCGCTGAGCACGATGAGGTCGGGCGTCCAGACGTCAAGCTGACGACCCAGTTCTTCGCCCCACTCTTCTCTGCTGTCGAAAGAGCGGAACGGCACAGTGAAGCTCGGAATGCTGAACTCTTCGGCATGAGCGAGACCTTCAGCATCGCGGTCAGCACCGACGACAACAATCCGCGCAGGAAAATCGGGGTGGCGTGCGGCTTCGAGCAGGGCGCGGAGGTTCGAGCCGGTGCCTGAGATGAGAACGGCGACCGTGAGCACCCGGACAGTCTACCGGGGCGTGGGAGTGCTGCCGTCCGCGAAGAAGCCATGCTCTCCGAGCGGCTGCGTGTCGGTCGCGTCCGGGGGCTCTGCATCCTGCGTCGGCCACACGGCGGCGGTGCCCGCGTCGGTGCCGGCATCCGTGTCGGCACCCGTTGTGGGGGACGTGCCCATCTCGGCAGCCCAGCGATCTGTGCGCTCCTCGGCGAGCTCATCACGGTGTCGTGGGGCGAGCAGCATGATCGCGGCGCCGATGAGCACCTCCACTCCGATCGCGAGCGTCGTCCACCCGACGTGCGGTCCCGTCTCGGAAAGACGTCCAGGGCCGATGGATCCGGATGCCAGCGCTGCCGCGACCGCGACGACTGCCGCAGTGACCAGGGCGATACCTGCAGCGATTGCGGCACGCGGAGCGAGACCACGCGCAACGTCTTCCCAGACGAGCGCAGACCTCACGATCCAGCCTGCGAAGGCGCCTGCGGCGACGGGCAGCAGTACAACGATCAGCATCCAGATCGAGCTGTTCTCCGGGAGCAGGCCAAAGAGCGGCACGCCAGGAACAACCCCAAGCTGCGTGCCGGCGGGTGAGACCGCGGTGCCCGCACCCACCGAGAATCCGGGGCCGGCGATCCAGGCCACTGCCCAGACGAGCAGAGTGGGCAGGTATGCAAGGTGTCCGAGTGTGAGGACGGTGGCACCGGTGGCGTCGACGCGCGCAGCCTGGAAGAGGGCGACGACCTCTCCCCCGCGCAGCGCCACCATGAGCCCGACCATAAGGGCGGCGATGCCGGTGAGTCCTGCGACAACAGCGGTGGTGCCCCGGACGATTTCTGCGGGGACCACTCCCCAATCTCCCCAGCTGTCTACGACGTCGTGCAACCGGTCGATCAGAGAGTTGTCGCCCTCGCGCCAGGCGTAGCGGATGGCGCCGGAGAGGGCACCGACGAGATACACGGCGGATGGCAGCAGAATCGCGAGGCCGAACGGGACCTGCGCGATCTCCTCCTGTGCAGTGAGAGCAACGGCGGTTGCGATGAGAGCGAAGGCCACGGCGCCGGAGATGACCCCGAGCATCCAGGCGCCCGAGCGTGCAGCTCTGGTGCCTGAGCGCACCGCGAACAACAGAGTGAAGACAAGGAACGCGAGCGGCGTCAGCGAGAGCGTGAAGTTTGCGGCCTCTGGCGAGATACCGACGGCGGCAACCACGGCATCCGGGATCGCGATGTCGATCGGAACGCCATGACCGAACTGCCAAAGGGTGCCCGTGACCGGCCAGAGGGAGCCCCAGTCGGCCGTGACGCCGAAGGCGAGTGTCCAGAGAATGGTCAGCGGAGCGAGCAGCACGACGAGGCCGACGGCCGCCGCGATGGCAGCGTCGACGGCGGCGAGAATCGCGACGAGGAGGCGTTGCATGACTCCAAAGAGACTACGACGAGATCCTGACTGCCTCGCGGGGACGCGCGCGGGCCAGCAGACACGATATCGTCTCCAAGGAGGTTTAACCCGATGACAACTGCCCCCTCAACCACTACCGAGCAGACAGCTGAGCCGAAGAACGCACTTGACCGTTTCTTCGAGATCACCAAACGCGGCTCGACATTCGGCACGGAGATCCGTGGCGGCCTTGTGACGTTCGTCACGATGGCCTACATCGTGATCCTCAACCCGATCATTCTCTCGACCCCCGACGTCGACGGCACCGTGCTCGATGGCGGTGCGGTCGCCGCAGCAACAGCGCTGTCTGCCGGCGTTATGACGCTGTTGTTCGGCATCATCACTCGTCTGCCATTCGCCTTCGCCGCTGGCCTAGGAATCAACGCCTTCCTGGCCTTCTCCGTGGTGGGATCGGTGACGTGGCCGGAGGCCATGGCGCTGGTCATCATCAACGGTGTGGTCATCGTTCTGCTGGCAGCGACCGGTCTTCGCAAGATGATCTTCGACGCCGTGCCGATGCAGCTCAAGCTCGCCATCACTGTCGGCATCGGCCTGTTCATCGCCTTCATCGGTTTCGTGAATGCCGGCTTCGTCACTGCCACGGGCAATGCATCACCTCCGGTCGATCTCGGCGTCGGCGGCTCAGTCGCGAGCCTTCCCACGCTGCTGTTCGTGATCACGCTTCTGCTCGGCGGCGTGCTCATCTCGCTGCGTATCAAGGGCGCGATCCTCATCGCCCTCGTCGGCGGAACCGTTCTCGCCGCGATCGTCAACCTGATCTGGCCGTTTGGCCTCGACTTCGGCCTTGCCGGCGGCATCATGAGCGTGCCCGATCTCAGCCTCATCGGTGCCGTCGACTTCGGCTTCGATCTCACCAGGGTGAGCTTCGTCGCCCTCGTGATGTTCGTGTTCACTCTTGTGTTCTCGAACTTCTTCGATGCCATGGGCACCATGACGGGCCTCGCGAAGGAAGCTGACCTCGCCGACGCGAAGGGCGACTTCCCGCGTATCAAGTCGGCGCTGGTCGTCGAGGGCATCGGCGCAATCGTCGGCGGCACCACCTCGTCTTCGTCTGCCACAGTGTTCGTGGAGTCCGGTTCCGGCATCGGCGAAGGTGCGCGCACCGGATTCGCGACGTCCGTCACTGGCTTGATGTTCCTGCTCGCGATGTTTTTCACGCCCCTCACCTCGATCGTTCCGAGTGAGGTCGCCGCCGCCGCCCTCGTGCTGGTGGGTGCGATGATGCTCTCGCAGATCAAGCACATCGACTTCAGCGACTTCAGAGTGTTGCTTCCGGTCTTCCTCACCGCCACGGTGATGCCGATGACGTATTCGATCGCCAACGGCATCGGTGCGGGCTTCGTCAGCTGGATCGTCGTGAACGCGCTCTCCGGCAAGGCGAAGACGATCCACCCACTGCTGTGGATCGTCGGGTTCGGATTCGTGCTGTTCTTCGCCCGTGGACCTATTGAGGCGCTGTTCGGCGTCGCCTGATCACCACCGACGACGCGAGGGGCGGATGCTGCGGCATCCGCCCCTCGTCGTCTCCAGCCGGTCTCCGCCACGGTGTCTTCCGTTAACCATGACCGGGCACGCTCGAGGTGTGCCCCAACGCACCGAACAGACCAGTCGAAAGCATCTCTCGATCGCTGCGACAATCCGCGCAGACATCGAGACCGGACGTGTGACCATCGGCGACGCGCTCCCCAGCGAGTCGTCTCTTGCTATCCGCTTCGGTGTGGCGCGCGGCACCATACGCCGCGCGCTTGAACACGTCGAGCACACCCACCGCCGGCTGTCACGACGCGGGACACGGTGGATCGTGCATGCGGCGACGCTCGCACAGGATGTCACCGAACTGCGATCCTTCGGCCAATGGGCGAAGGCGATCGGCCATGAGCCTGGTGGACAGACGTTGCTCAGCAGCGAGGGACGCGCGACTGCCGAGGAGGCGCATGCGCTGGGAATCAGCGCCCAGCGTCCTGTCCTTCGCATCACACGCCTGCAATCCATCGACGACGTGCCCGTCATGGTCAAACGCACCACCTTCCCGCAGTGGCTCATTCCGACGATCATGCAGCTCCCGCAGGATGCGTCTTCCATCATGGAAGTCGTCGAACGCGTGCACGGCCCTCAGCTCGCCTACGGCGAGCATCTGATTTCCGCTGTGCTTCCCGACCCTGAGGATGCGCGGCTGCTGGGAATCTCGCGCACCACCCCGTTGCTTCGCGTGCAGCGCTCCGCCCGGACATTCGATGGACGGCCCTTCGAGTACAGCGACGACCGTTACATCGCGACGTCGACCTCGCTGAGCATCGTGAACTCGGCCCGTTCTGCACTAGCTCGCTGAGGCGATCAGTGACGGTTCGACTCGACCGTCACTGCGAGTCACCAGCTCTTCGCCCAGATGCGCCCTGTTGGCCTTGCACCGTGCAGTGCGCGGACGTCCGTTCCTTCTTGAGTGGAGGTGCCCCGGGATCCACCCCGGGGCACCCCTCCCCCGGAAGGACACACCATGACCATTCGCCGTTCGCGTTTATCGCGTATCGGAGCTGTCTGCGTCGCCACGACCACCGTATTTGCGGGCGTTCTCGCCCCGGGCATCGCAAACGCAGCCACATCGGCCCCGACCGCCACGGATGTTCCCGTGGATGATCGGGTCTTTCTCTCCGAGACGTTCGACTCGGGCACGATCCCGGAGGACTGGAACGCAGTCGCAGGAACTTGGAGCGTGAAGGACGGAGAGCTCGTCGGTGCCAACGGCGCCAATGATGCCAAGATCACCTTCGGCGAAAACCGCGAGAACTTCGCGCTCGACGTCGACATCACGTTCGAATCGGCCGCGAACAGCGGGCGCTGGCTAGCGCTGCTGCTCGATGCCCCCGCTGACGGTTCCATCCCCTGGCAGCAGGCGGCTCTTCGCAATGGCTCATCTGCAAGCAACGGAGTTGAGTTTACCCAGCGCACCGCCGCTGACGCCTGGAGGGTCACCGACACAGGGGCGACCGCAAGCGACATCGGAATCGGCACCAAGGCGCACCTCCGCGTCGAGGTGAACGGAAACGTCGGAACCTGGTACATCGACGGCAAGAAGATCATGACGACCCGTCAGCTGGTGCGCACCGCGGACGGCGTGCAGGGGCTCGTAGCGAACCAATCCGTCGTGCACTACGACAACCTCGTCCTCACCGAGATCGATCCGCTCCCTCCGATCACGATCCGTCAGCCTGGCGAAACCGGAGTCATCGTCGGCCACCGCGGTAACTCATCCGTCACGCCGGAGAACACGATGCCGGCGTTCGTCTCGACGACTCGTGCGGGTGCCGAGTACTTCGAGATCGACATCTACCTCTCCAAGGACCGCGTGCCAGTGGTCATCCACGATGGCACGGTGGATCGCACCACTGATGGCACCGGCTCGGTGACCAACATGACGCTTGAGGAGCTCCGCGCGCTGGATGCGGGTTCCTGGTTCTCCAGCGCGTTCGCTGGCACGAAGATCCCCACGTTCGACGAGGTTCTGACCTATGTCGCGAATGGCGGCACGGACGTCGTCATCGAGTACAAGGGCGACTGGAACGTCGAAGACACACAGCTCACGGTCGACATGATCGAGGCCGCCGGCGTCGAGAACAAGATCCTCGCGCAGAGCTTCAGCGCCACGACCGTTGCAAACTTCGCGACGGTGGCCCCCGATCTGCCGGTCGGCTGGCTCACCGGCGGAATCGACGCCTCGATTATCGGCACCGCGGAACAGATCGGTGCGGATGCCATCAACCCGAGCAACGCGACCGCAGAAAGCGTCGCCATGGCCCATGACGCGGGTCTGGGTGTTTTCGTGTGGACGCAGAACAGCCCGGCAGCATGGGAGTCCCTGACTGCTATGGGAGTCGACGGCATCATCACCGATCGTCCCGACGCACTCCGTGGCTGGATGCAGCGCTACAACCAGGCTCCTCCGACCCCCGAAGAGCCTGAGACCCCGGCGGAGCCCGGTGAGAACGCGCAGGCCATCGCAGTGAGCATTCCCGACTCGACTCAGCCCGCAGGCGAGTTCACGTGGCGCTTCAGCTCGCAGGACGTCATCTCGCTTGGCGAGGCAGCTCCTCTGGGTGACAGCTACGTCGCGACCGGTGTCCTGAACGACATCGAGATCACCGACACCCGCGTAAACCCGTCGTCGAGCTGGACGCTGTCTGGTCAGGCATCCGCGTTTGCGTCTGCGTCTGACTCCTTCGAGTCGAGCGCGCTCGGCTGGACGCCGCGGCTCACGGCCGAAGGCGCCGGAGCGGTCGCCGGTGAAGCTGTTGCACCAGGCGCCGGCGGCGGACTTTCGCAGAACGCCGTGCTTGTCGCGGCACCCAGCGATGAGTACAAGGGCGTCGACACCGCGATCGTCGCGGCCGACCTCGCCCTGCGCCTGCCGCTGGGACAGGTCGCCGGCGACTACGCGTCGACGCTGACTGTCACCGTCATCCAGTAACCGAATGCGGGGCGCAGCCGGCACGATGCGGCTGCGCCCCGCTTCCCCATTCCTCTTCGTCTTCGCTGAAAGGCCGCTCCGATGTCTCGTTCACTTCCTCGCCTCCCCCGCTTCGTCCTCGGCGTCGTCGCCGCCACACTGCTGGTCGTCCTGAGCGCGACCGCGACCACGGCGCTGAAAGCGTCCGCGACCGAGGCCCCGGCCGCATCGCCGGTGCAGGCATCCGCCGCAAGCCAGGTCGCGTGGAGCATGGTGCCGGTCATCACCAACATCGGCGAGGAACGCAGCAACTTCGCGTACGCCCTCGAGCCGGGTGCCGTCGTCGAAGACGCCGTTCTCGTTCGCAACTCCGGCGCCACAGGGCTCGACCTCGCCGTGTACGGATCTGACGCATTCACCGACGGATCCGGAGCCTTGGACATCGCGACGACCGATACAGGTTCTGACGCCATTGGCACGTGGATCGCGCCGAGCGTCGCGAGCGTGCACATCGAACCCGGAGAAGTCACCCGCATCCCCTTCTCGGTCGCAGTCCCCGCGGACGCGCAGCCGGGCGAGCACGCCGGAGCCCTCCTCACAGTGCTGCAGAGCGCCGGAGACATGGTCTCCGTCGACATGAGGTACGCGACGCGCGTCACGGTGACCGTCGCGGGCGACCTCACCGCCGGACTCTCGCTGGATCAGGCGCAGCTCGAGGTGGCGACCGGGTTCTGGCCATGGGAGGCGGCATCTGCCGATGTCTCCTACGCCGTCGCCAACACGGGCAACACGCGCCTCACCGCCATGCAACTGATCACGGCTCCTGGCGTCGAGGTCTTTTCTTCACCGGACGCGTCGACAGGCCTGGTCACCCTCGCCGAACTCCTTCCCGCGGCCAATGTCGACGTTGAGGCGACAGTCGAAGGACTCTCCGCCTGGTTGCCGTTCGCCGCGGTGCAGGTGGCGGTCTCTCCGACAGTCATCGCGACGGCCTCAGATGAGGTACCGACGATCGCCCAGCAGCAGCTCAGCCTCTCTACCGTCGCCATCGCGCCCGGATGGTGGGTGCTCCTCGCCGGTGCCGCGCTGGTGGTTATCGTCGCCGTTCGATTCGCCGTGCGCAGACGCGTCACTCCCTCGCGTACGCCGTGATGGATTCCGCTGACTACGCACTAAGATACATACACATCGCATGTAAGGGAAAGGTATGCCCCGGACAACTGCGGCGGAAGCCGCTGAGACCTCTCGAAGAATCCTTGGGGTCGCCACCGCGCAATTCGCCGAGCACGGCTACGCCGCGGCATCCCTCGACGACATCGCCCGCACGGCCGGCGTCACGCGCGGAGCGGTCTACCACCACTACTCCTCGAAGCCAGGGCTCTTCACCGCGGTCGCCTCGGGGCAGCAGCAGTTAATCGCGGACGCGATTGCCACTTCGACGGGCGGGGCGGATGCCATGACCGCTCTCCGCCTCGGAAGTCATGCCTTCCTTGACGCAATCACGCAGGGCCCCGCAGCGCGCGTGCTACTCGTCGACGGACCGGCCGTGCTCAGCTGGGACGAGCGGCGCCGGATCGATGCCGAGGGCCCGGCGACGCAGCTGCGCGAGGGACTGGCGGAGGCAGAAGTCGCGCCCGCACTGCTCGACGCTCTAACCGCAGCATTGTCGGGTTCGATGAACGAACTGGCGCTCTGGCTCTCTGAGCGCCCTACCAATGCTGCGGCCCGCATCAATGCGCACGAGACGCTTGATTTACTGCTGTCTGCTGTGCTGGCGCCCGGTCGCCGCTGATCGCGCGTCCGGATGGCGTCACCCGCCCCGCGGATCAGTCCTGGAGTGCTTCGAGGGGGAAAGGTTCGAGTACGAAGATCGCGATCTTCCGATCGGTCTTCGTCTGGTATGTGTCATAGGCAGGCCATACGGCGGCCGCACGACGCCACCACTGCTCGCGCTCATCGCCCGACAGCTCGCGCGCATTGTAGTCACGCTTGTCCGCGCCATCCTGCAGCTCGACATGCGGGTGTCGGCGCATGTTCTCACCCCAGCGGGGCTCGTCAGGCGCCCCGCCCTTTGACGCGACGACGGCGTAGTGGCCCTCGTGCTCGACGCGCATCAGCGCGGTCTTGCGCAGCGCACCCGTCTTGGTCCCGACCGTCGTCAGGACGATGATCGGCACGCCCTGCAGCGTGTTCGCCTCTTGTCCGTTTGACGCCTCGAACTTTTCGGCCTGCGTACGGGCCCATTCGGATGCGGACGGCTTGTATTCTCCGGTCAATGGCATGATCTCAGCGTACGACACGGCACCGTGCCTCGGCCGCTCTCGAACATTCCATCAAAAGTAACGAAAAGATCTCGACGCGGACGCGCGCCTCTGGCATGATGCAAATCATGAGCGTTCGCAGACGACGCCTGTCGTGGACAGGAGCCGTCTGCGTCGCTGTGTGGGCGGCGTTCACCGGCTTCATCTCCCCCGCGGCCGAGGCACTCACGCACTCCCCGATCGATGCGCGCACGGTCGTCGCTCCGACCGATGGCGAGCCATTGCTCCTGTCACTCGACATCGTCAGCCTGCGGCCGCTGGCCGTCCTCCGGCTTCCAGGACAGGCGGGCGTCATCGTCGCACACCGCGGGCATTCGTCGGCCGCACCGGAGAACACGATGCCAGCGTTTACGTCTACAACCGCCGTCGGCGGGGACTACTTCGAGATCGACATCCGCATGTCGAAGGACGCCGTCCCCGTCGTCATCCACGACAGCACGGTGGATCGGACAACCGATGGGTCGGGCGTCGTGGCGGACATGACCATCGAGCAGCTGCGCGCCCTGGATGCCGGGTCCTGGTTCGACGACGCGTTCGCATACACCAAGATTCCGACGCTCGACGAGGTGCTCGCCCACGTGGCCGACAGTGGCACCGACGTCGTCATCGAGTACAAGGGCACCTGGAGCATGGCGGGCGTGCGCACGACCATCGACATGATCGAAGCCGCCGGTCTCGAGAACAAGGTCATTGCCCAGAGCTTCAGCCAGAAGACGGTCACGAACCTCTCGAAGGTCGCACCCGAGGTTCCGGTGGGCTGGCTCACCGACACGATCGACGAGTCGATCATCACCACCGCACAGCAGATCGGCGCCGACGCCATCAACCCGAACAGCGCGACCGCCCGGGGCGTCACGCTGGCGCACCGCGCCGGGCTCGGGGTCTTCGTCTGGACCCACGACGAGGATGCCGACTGGGAGGCGCTGACCGCGATGGGCGTGGACGGCATCATCACCAATCGTCCGGATGCGCTCCACGAGTGGATGCACGACCGCGACCGATTACGGGCGCCGCGCACGGCGACCGCATCCGCCGCTGCGCCTCCCAGATACTGAGCAGAGAGGAATTCAATGTCCGCCTTCGACACGGCCCCGCCCGTCCGCTATGTGACCGACGGAGGCCTCGAAACCGATCTGATCTTCCATCACGGCGTCGATCTGCCCGACTTCGCAGCCTTCGTACTCCTTGACGACGACACCGGGCGGCGCCTCCTGCAGGATTACTATCGCGGGTATGCAGAGATCGCCCGCGCGCACCGCGTCGGCCTGCGCCTCGAGACGCCCACCTGGCGCGCGAGCGCAGACTGGGGTGTCCGTCTTGGCTACGACCATGAGGCACTGCGACGCATCAACACCGATGCGGTGCAGCTTCTCCGCGAGGTCGCCGCGGAATACAACGACCTAAGCGATATCCACATCGTCGGGATGCTCGGTCCCCGTGGTGATGGCTATCAGCCGGGCGCATGGGACGCCATCGCTGGAGCGGACGACGCGTATGAATATCACCGCGCCCAGGTGCGCTCATTCGCCGCAGCAGGGGTCGACGTCATCGCCGCGTATACCCTCACCGATGCCGCAGAGGCGATCGGGATTATCCGCGCTGCACGCGAAGTAGGCGTGCCTGTTGAAGTTTCATTCACCGTCGAGACCGACGGGCTGCTCGCGTCGGGTCGCACCCTCGCTGACACCATCACCCGTGTCGACGCCGTGAGTTCGCCCGATGGGTACTTCCTCAACTGCGCGCATCCAGATCACCTCCGCCGTGCCATCAGCGACGAGTCGGCAGGTCGCATCGTCGGTGTGCGCCCAAACGCCTCCCGGCTGTCGCACGCGGCACTCGACGAAGCAGAAGAGATTGACGAGGGAGATCCAGCAGATCTCGCGGAGTCCACGGCCGAGCTGCTGGAGCAGCTGGGAACCGTGCGCGTGATCGGCGGATGCTGCGGCACGGACGCACGCCACGTCGCAAAAATGTGGGAACGGATCGACCGAAAAGCGTAGAAGGCCCCGGGCATGATGCCCGGGGCCTTCTACGATTTCAACTCAGTTCAGAGCGCTTCGACGATCGCGCGCATCAGGTCAGCGGCCTCGGAAGGCGTCTTGCCGACCTTGACGCCGGCGGCCTCGAGGGCCTCCTTCTTGGCCTGCGCGGTGCCTGCAGAGCCGGACACGATGGCGCCAGCGTGGCCCATGGTCTTGCCCTCAGGAGCCGTGAAGCCGGCGACGTAACCGACGACCGGCTTGGTGACGTGCGCCTTGATGTAGTCAGCGGCACGCTCTTCCGCGTCGCCACCGATCTCGCCGATCATGACGATCGCCTTGGTCTCGGGGTCAGCCTCGAACGCAGCGAGCGCGTCGATGTGCGTGGTACCGATGACCGGGTCGCCGCCGATGCCGATGGCGGTCGAGAAGCCGAGGTCACGCAGCTCGAACATCATCTGGTAGGTCAGGGTGCCCGACTTCGACACGAGTCCGATGGGGCCCTTGCCGGTGATGTTCGCCGGAGTGATGCCGACGAGCGCCTCACCGGGGGTGATGATGCCGGGGCAGTTCGGCCCGATGATGCGGGTCGTGTTGCCCTTGCTCTTCGCATATGCCCAGGCCTCGGCACTGTCACCGACGGGCACGCCCTCGGTGATGACGACGAGCAGCGGGATCTCGGCGTCGATGGCCTCGATCATCGCGTCCTTCGTGAAGGCGCCGGGGACGAAGGCGATGGACACGTCAGCGCCCGTCTCCTTCATCGCTTCGGCGACCGAAGCGAAGACCGGCAGTTCGACGGCGTTGCCGTCCTTATCGGCGTGCGAGACGACAGTGCCCGCCTTGCGAGCGTTCACGCCACCGACGACCTGGGTACCAGCCTTGAGCATGAGGGCGGTGTGCTTGGTGCCCTCACCGCCGGTGATGCCCTGGACGATGACCTTGGAGTCCTTGTTGAGGTAGATAGACATATCTCTGTGTTCCTTCGCAGTCTCAGTCGGGCTCAGGCGTTCGCCAGCTCGGCGGCCTTGTCGGCGCCCTCGTCCATGGTGGCGGCGAGAGTCACGAGCGGGTGGGCGTATTCGGCGAGAATCGCGCGGCCCTCCTCGACCTTGTTGCCGTCGAGACGAACGACCAGCGGCTTCGTCGCTGTCGAACCGAGAGTCTCGAGTGCGCCCTTGATGCCGTTGGCGACAGCGTCACAGGCGGTGATGCCACCGAAGACGTTGACGAAGACGGACTTGACCTGCGGGTCACCGAGGATGACGTCAAGGCCTGCAGCCATGACCGCTGCGGACGCTCCGCCGCCGATGTCGAGGAAGTTCGCGGGCTTGACGCCGTTGTGGTTCTCACCGGCGTAAGCGACGACATCGAGTGTCGACATGACAAGACCTGCACCGTTGCCGATGATTCCGACCTCGCCGTCAAGCTTGACGTAGTTCAGGCCGCTCTTCTTGGCCTTGGCCTCGAGCGGGTCAGCGGCGTCCTTGTCCTCGAGCGCTTCGTGCTCGGGGTGACGGATCTCGGAAGCGTTCTCGTCGAGCGTGACCTTGCCGTCGAGCGCGATGATGGAGCCGTCCTCCGTGAGAACCAGCGGGTTCACCTCGACAAGCGTGGCGTCCTCACCCTTGTACACCTCGTACAGCTTCACGAAGACGTCAGAGACCTTCTCGATGAGATCTTCCGGGAAGTTCGCCTCGCGGGCGATCTCGAGGGCCTTCTCCTTGTCGATTCCGGTCAGCGGGTTGACCTCGATGCGGGCGAGAGCCTCGGGCTTCTCGACGGCGAGCACCTCGATCTCCATGCCGCCCTCGACCGAGCAGAGGCTCAGGTAAGAACGATTGGCGCGGTCGAGCAGCACGGAGAAGTAGAACTCCTCAGCGATCGCTGCGCCCTGTGCGACCATGACGCGCTTGACGATGTGGCCCTTGATGTCGAGACCGAAGATCGTCTTCGCCGCCTCATATGCCTCGTCGGGGGTCTTGGCGACCTTGACGCCACCGGCCTTGCCGCGGCCACCGGCCTTGACCTGCGCCTTGACGACTACGACGCCACCGATCTTCTCAGCAGCTGCTTTCACCTCCTCGGGGGTGTCAGCAACGATGCCGGCGAGAACCGGCACCCCATACTTCTCGAAAAGGTCTCGTGCCTGGTACTCGTACAGATCCACTGTGCTTCCTTCGCTGGGCTGCGGTCCGGAAAGTCTCTCGATGTCGAGATATCGACCAGTACCAAATCTTACTACCTCCGGATGAACGGTCCCGTCGGTCTAGGCTTCTCGCTATGCATGAGTCCGCAGAACCGCGCACCGGCGTCGTGGCCGCTGCGCTTGCCCTATTCCAGGCGCAGGGTTTCGACCAGACCTCTGTCGAGCAGATCGCGAAAGCAGCAGGAGTCTCGCGTTCGACGTTCTTCCGCCAGTTCGGCGGCAAAGAAGACGTCGTTTTCACCGATCACGAGATCCTGTTGGATGAGCTGCGTACCTTCCTCGCGGAAGGCCATTCGGATCCGTGGCTGGCGGTATGCGAAGCATCCCAACACGTGTTCTCGCACTTCGCGCATGATCCGGAGATCGCTCGCCTGCGCTACCAAATCGTGCGCCAGGTTCCTGCGTTGCGCGAACGCGAGATCGTGACGGTGTTCCGCTACGAGCGGCTGTTCGACGAGTATCTGCGTCGCGCGCTTCCGGGAATCGACCCTCTGGATGCCGTCGGCTTCGCCGCACTCGTCACCGCAGTGCACAACCACGTGCTGCGTCAACTGCTGCGTGGAACGAAGCGCGTTGCGCCCTCAGTACTGCAGAACGCCCTCGACGATGCGCGCCGCCGCTATGGCGTATTGCCCGAAGCCGTAGGCACCGCCGACGACGACTTAGTCGTGGCGGTCTTTCCCCGATCGATGCCGATCGCCGAGGTCACTCGGCGCCTGCAGAGCGACCTCAACTGACGCGATCGGTTCAGCTCTCAGTTCAGCAGTTGCAGGTGCCCGAGGCGGTGCGAACCATGAAGCACACGTCGCACACTCCGTAGTCGCGCTCGATCGGCTTCGCGACCCGTGCGACGCGCGGCTCTGCTGCTGCAGATTTGGTCTTGCTCGATGCGCGCGACGCGCCCGCCGCTGGTGTCAGCGGGCGGAACTCGCTCGGGTGCGACACGTAGAAAAACGGCGCGCGACCCTCACTCGGGCGCAGACGCAACGTCGTCGACCCCACGGTGATCTGCTCATCTTCGGCGAAGCCGTTGGTGTAGGTCTTGCCGATATGCAGCGCCGTGCCGCCGTCGTGACGGATTGCCTCGATGTAGCGGCCACGGTCGATGAACGATGAAATACCGATGACATCGGTGATCGCAGTGATGAACTCGTGGTTCTCAGTTTCGATTCGGTGCGCGCGCAGCGCCTCCGGAAGGTTTCGATACGGACGGGAGGTGCCTGCGGGGGTCGGCCCCTGTATTTCGTTCATCAATACCAGGATCGCACGCTTCGCCACGGGTTTAGTACCCACTTTCGGTTTCGGCCCTCTGCTTTTCCACCAATATCTGCACCGCCCCTTCCGCGACCCGGGCCACGGCGCGAGGATGAAGGCATGCGCTATGAGATCCCGACACCGATGCTCGCGAAGGCCGCGGCGGCCGTGCCCGACCCGGCGAAGACGCCAGGCGGTCTGCTATTCGAACCGAAGTGGGACGGATTCCGCGGACTCATCGCCTGGGATGGCGAGACGCTCGAAATCGGATCCCGCGGCGCGAAACCCCTCACGCGCTACTTCCCCGAGCTCGTCGAAGCGCTGCCACAGATCCTCCCAGGCCCGTGCCTACTCGACGGCGAGATCGTCGTCGCCACCGGTGCGCAGGGCGCGCAGCGCCTCGACTGGGAGGCACTCAGCCAGCGCATCCACCCCGCAGCTTCCCGCGTCGTGCGCCTCGCGAGTGAGACGCCTGCGATGTTCATCGCGTTCGATCTGCTCGCCGAGGGAGACGAGGATCTACAGCAGGAACCGTTTCGAGTGCGCCGAAGTCGTCTCGAAGCGCTGCTCGCAGAAACTAGACATCCGCTCCAGCTCACCCGCACCTCCGAAGACCATGCCACCGCCATCCGGTGGCTCGCTGAGTTCGAAGGCGCGGGCCTCGACGGCATCATTGCGAAGCCGCTCGATCAACCGTATGCCCCGGGGAAGCGCACCCTCATCAAGGTCAAGCACGCCCGCACCGCGGACGTCGTCGCGCTCGGCTATCGCATCCACAAATCCGGCTCTGGCGTCGGTTCGCTGCTGGTCGGGCTGTATGACAGCGACGGCATCCTCCGCCAAGTCGGTGGCGTCGCAGCGTGGAGTGATGTGCGCCGCAAGGAGCTCGTCGAAGAGCTCGCACCCCTCGTCGAACGTGACGAGGACGGCGCCGCGGTGACAGGTGAAGGCGAGCGCTCCCGGTTCACCGGCTCTAAAGATGTCTCCTTCGTCCGGCTTCGCCCCGAGCGTGTACTGGAGGTGCGTTACGACCAGCTGGAGGGCGCACGCTTCCGGCACACCGTGCAGTTCAAGCGGTGGCGTCCTGACCGTGATGCCCGCTCGTGCACCTATGACCAACTCGACACCGTCGAAGGCTACGACCTCGCAGAGGTGCTCGCCTGATCATGTTCTGATGCTCCGCCGCCCTAGTGCGGCAGTCAGCCTTCAACCCGTCGGCCTTGTTCGTCCCAGTTCTCCGCGACCCGCTTGCTCGGCTGCACGCGCGGCGGCTCACCGGGCATCTTCGGGAAGTCCGGCGGGAACGGCAGCTCGCCCAACCCGTCCTCGACATCACGCTCCCACCAGCCGAGAAGTGTGTCGATGCGTCCGGGTGCAGCCTGGAGGTCAGCCCACGGATCACCGATATCGGCAAGTCGCTGCGGGATGCTGCGCACGGTGAAGCTCTTCGGATCTACGTCGTCGAGCTCGTCCCAGTGCACGGGCGTCGACACCGTCGCGCCCGGCAGCACACGGGGGCTGTAGGCACCAGCCATCGTTCGATCACGATTGGCCTGGTTGTAGTCGATGAAGATGCGCTCGCCGCGCTCTTCCTTCCACCAGTTCGTCGTGACCTGTTCAGGCATCCGCCGCTCCAGCTCACGCCCAGCCGCGATCACCGCATGACGCACCTCGAGAAACTCGTGTGTCGGTTCGATCGGGCAGAACACGTGCAGGCCGCGATTGCCGCTGGTCTTGATGAATGCCTCCAGCTCGGCCTCACGCAGCACCTCACGCAGTGCATGGGCGGCGGTGATGGCATCCGCGAAGTCCGTTCCCGGCTGCGGATCAAGGTCGATGCGCAACTCAACCGGGTTGTCGGTGTCCGAGGCGAGCGAGGCCCACGGGTGGAACACAATCGTGTTCATCTGCACGGCCCAAACGATCGCGCTCGGCCTGTTCAAGACGATCTGCGGATGCTGGCGCCCGCTGTTGTACGTCACCGTTACGGCATCCACGTAGTCGGGCGTGCCCTTGGGCGGATTCTTCGAGAAGAATCCCTCGCTGCCGATACCAGCGCGGAATCGCTCCAGTGAGACCGGCCGATCACCGTTCGCGCTCAGGAACGGTTCCGCGACGACCTGGAAGTATTCCGCGAGCTCAGCCTTGGTGATGCCACCACCGGGCGCATCCGGCCACACGACGCGATTCGGACTGGACAGCTCGACGTCGCGCTCCCCCTCGGGATCGGAGACCGTCAACGTAATACGCTCGGAAGCCATGCTCTGACCCTAGGCCGAACCGCACGTGGCCGACAGTGCCAACATGTGGTTCGGCGGGCGCTCAGCGCGCGAGTTCGGCAGAGTCCTGCGCTGCGGCGTCCTCAACTGCGGCATCCTCAACAGCGGCATCCTGAAGTGCCCGACTGACGGCTTCCTGCACTCGTGCATCCTCTTCTGACTGACGCTTCGCGGCCCGTGCCCGCAGCAGGCGCGGCACGAAGATGATCGCAAGAACGAGCAACACGATGATGGCCAGAAGCGTCCAAGGCACCGCCCATCCCTGTGCCGACGCGCTGACGAACGACAACGCCGAGGTCGAACCGGATGCATCGGTGGAGGTCGGCACGACCGTCACGGTGGCGGTCAGCAGCACCAGCGAGGCGATGTCGGGAACAGTCACCGTCTGCTGCCAGCTCTCGCCCGGCAACAGCTGCGGCGGCGCTTCGACATCGACGGCATCCACGGGGAACCAACCGAACGGACCGCTGATCGTCGCACTCTGCGTTCCGGAGACGACCGTGTTGCCCGCGTTGTGGATCGAATACGTCACCGTCGCGTCACCACCCGCGAAGGGGTTGAGCCCGCCTCCCCAGTTCACCTGCACATCGTCGACGACCATGGCCGGCGCAAGGTCGCCATTCACTCGGGTAGCCACGCGGATGCCGAGGCGCCGGTCCACGCTCACCCCGACCGCGGAACCGTCCTGCGCGAGCGAGGTGACGATACCGCCGGCGTAGTCGCCCGGCGTGGCATCGGCGGGAACCGTGAGCGTGAACGGCACTGTCGCCGTCTCCCCCGCCTTGACGGTGATGGTGTCTGATCCCGCAACCAGCCACGCGCCGATCCCCGTGGCGTCCTCACCGAACGTGTCGACGTCGAACTGGCCGCCCTCGGTCGTGTACCCATCGGCGGCGTACACCGCGAGGGTGAGATCCTCGGCACCACGGTTCGCGATGATCAGCGCATCCGACACTGCAGCGCCGGGATCGGCCGTGTACACGTAGCTTGTGCGGTCGTCCCCCAATTCATTGGATGCCGTGCGCACCGTCCATGTGACGTCGCCGGTGTCGGCTGCAGCCGGTACGGATGCGGTCGCGTCCAGCGTCGGTGAGAGAACAGATGCCGCCACGAGAGCGACGGCGGCGAAGATGTGTGTGATGCGGAAGGCCATGAGAAGTCCTTGAAATGCGGTTGCGGGGCGGACACGGATGTCCGCCCCGCAACGGGTGTGATGGATGATCAGCCGGCGAGAGCCGTGATCGTCAGCGTCGTGCGATAGCTTCCCTGCTCGATCGTGTTCGGCAGCTTCAGAGCGAGGTCGGCACCGAGCGTGCTCTCTCCGCGATCGTGATCCTGCGCTGCGCCAGCCAGCCCGCGAGAGACGGAAAGACCGGTTCCACTGTCATAACCCGATGCGATCGCGGTACCAGTGACGGTGCCTGCACCTTCCTTCACGAGCTTCGGCGTCCAGCCGAGGTACTTGCCGGAGAAGGTCTTCGTACCGTCCTGGAAGTCGCCGACCGACGCCGACAGCGACCACGGTGCGAGCGATGCGCGCGTGTCGGAGACGACGATCGGGTTGATCTCACCCGATGCCTCGAAATACTGGTTGCTCGTCTCGACTGCGGTGCCGAGGTCGACCAGACCGTTGTGACCGTCGATGGTCCAGCCGAACTCACCAGGAGCGGACTCCGGGACATCGATCTGGATCTCCTGACCGTCGCCGTGGTTCGGGTGGATGATCACCTTGTCGATGACCGTTCCGACAGCTTCCCCACCGGCGCCGACCTCACTGCGGATGTCCTGGACCACGAGCTGATCGCTCGCGACCGATACCTGAACGTAGGAGCGCTTCCGCTCCTGGCTCTGCACCGAGTTGTACCAGTAGCTGTCTGGGTTGAGCGGATCAGCACCGTTACCGGCACCGCCGACGCCCGAGCTATCCGGCGCGGTGATGTTGTAGTACTTCGAACCGGATGCCGAGTTCGCCGTCACGTAGACGACGCCGCCGGGGCCGGTGAAGATCTCGTCTTGGCCTGGCTGTTCGTCTGCGTTCGCCTTCTGGCCGCTGTTGATCTCGTAGCTGCGCGTGTAGACGTGGTCGTGTCCTTGCAGAACAAGGTCGACGCCCAGTGCCGAGAAGGTCTCCGGGAAGTCGACCCGACGAATCTTGGCGTCTCCGTCCTTGGCATGCGCCGCCGCAGAATAGATGGAGTGGTGATAGACGAGAACAGTGTGCTTCGCTTCGGCGCCATGCTCGTTGATGATGTTGGTCACGTACTCGACGTGCGCCTCGTCACCACCGCCACCCTGCGAGGTGGAGTAGCTGTTGCTGTTGAGATCGATGAACAGCACATCCTTGTGGATGAACCAGTAGTTACCACCGGAGGTGTTGGATGCCGGGTCACCGTTGGAGTAGTACGCACCCGAACGGTCCGTGTTAGGCGTGAACAGGTGCTGCTCGTACGCCTTGCCGCCGACGTCGTGGTTTCCGATCGTCGCCGCCCACGGGTACTGGCGGAGGTGATCGGAGCCGAGGAACGCATCCCACTGATCTTCGGCGTTGGCGTTCTCTACCTGGTCGCCGCCCGAGACGAGAAGTTCGACGTTCGGGTTCGCCGTGAGCGCGACATCCAGCGTCGCAGCCCATCCAGCGCCATCGTTCACGACGTTGCCGGACGACCCGATCTGCGGGTCGCCGAAGAACAGGAAGTCGAAGTCTCCCTCGAACGACTGCGTCTTGAAGGTGTAAGCATCCGACCAGGTGCCGTCGCCGCCTACGCGGTAGGAGTACGCAGTGCTCGCGTCCAGACCGGTGATACTCGCGTGACGGTTGAACCCACCACTGGAAGCGATGTTCGCTGTGCCGGTCGCGGTGAAGGTCTCGGCTGACGCCGGGAATTCACCGTTCGTGATCTCGTCCGTCGGCGCGATCTGAACGGTCTGAGCGGTGTCGGCGGATGAGTACCAACTGACGATCCGCTGCGATTCGTCTGCACCGACACCAAGGATGATGCCGGTGAGTTCGTCGGTGTCCGCGGCCGAAGCCGGGCCGACGGCAATTGCGCCTGTGAACGCGAGTGAGGCGCTCAAAGCGGCGGCGAACATCCACGTCACGTTTCGGCGTGGATGCCGTCGGATGTCATTCCTTGCACGAGGCGAAGGCATATGTGTTCCGTTTCTCTTGGCTCCCGGCATGGAAGCAACATGAATCCCGACAAGGGGGAGTTACTCGGGACCAGCGTCCAGGCTCGACCCGTGCGGTGAAATCCAAGTGAACGATGTGGGTGAGGAAGATGTCCGCCACGCGACGGTCAGTCGATGCGGCTCAGAGCCCTATCATCCGCTCTACGAACCAGATCAGACCGATCACGGCGACGACGCCCGTGATCACCGCAGTGACCCAGCGCCCCACCTTCGGCAGGCGTCGGCGCAGTAGTACGAGCAACGGGAAGACGACCGCGATGATCGCTATCTGCACCGCCTCGATACCGACGTTGAACACCAACAGCGACCACAGCAACATCCAAGACCACGGTTCATCGATGCCCAGCGCCGAGGCGAAGCCGAGCCCGTGCACAAGGCCGAACGCGAACACCACGGCGAGTCGGATCCAGCCCGCACGATCAAGGCCGAGTGGCCCGCTGTCACGTTCGAGCCGATCAACATCCTTGCCGTCGCGGAACAACCTGAACAGATACCAACCGGCGACGATCGATATTGAAATCGCGATGATCGGCTCGATGATGGCTGCTGGCACGCTGACAGTTCCCGTCGCGGCAAGAATGAACGTGATCGAATGCGCCACGGTAAATCCAGTCGCGGCAAGCACAACCTCGCGCAAGCGGCGAGAGCCGGCGATGAGCGCGAGCAGGAACAGCACATGATCGATTCCGAAGAGCAGATGTTCCGCGCCCAGGACGAAGAACTCCCAGAACCGCTCACTGACGCTCTGCGCGGTCGAGAATGACGTGCGCTCGGTGTCGAGAGCGGCACTGCCGGACCTCCCACCGATGTCGTAGGTGAGGATGGTCTTCGTGTCGGTGACGTAGTCCTCGTCGTCGGGGAACAGCGTGCTCGTGACGTCGATATCGTCGTGCTGAGGCGCGCAGGCATAGTCGAGCAGGATGACGGCATACGGGGCGTCGTCCTGCACAGTCATGGTGATCGAATCATCGATCGAGACGGTGCATGGCTCACCTGCCGAGGCGATCGTGAATCGGTCAGCGATGTATGACAGCACCTGTGGCGAATGCTCCTCGAGCACCTGCGCTCTGGTCTCTGCATCCCCCATCTCGAAGGCATACATGCCGTCTTCGAAGAGCAAATCGTCTTGTTCAGCGTCGGCAGCGGAGACGACGAGCAGGTCATACTCCAGCTGCAGCTCGACGGCGACGTGCCCCTGCTCCTCCCCTGCGCTCAGGTCGGCGTGGACGACGGAGGTGAACCCGTGCGCGGAGGCGGATGCTGCCCCGACGGCGAGCGCGGCGATCGCAAGACCACCGGTGACGAATGCGCGAAATCGTCGTGACCGACGCGAAATGGGATGCGAGGAGTGGGGGGAAGTTTTCATCGCTGGGGAGACTCGCGTGTGAAGGTGAACGGTTGGGTGTAGCGGGGAGAACAGCGGGCAAACCGCCCCGGTCTCGGTTGGTGCGGGTGGAAGAGTTGACCGATCCCCGACTAGCTCTACCGAAGGAATTATCTGTGCGCCGAGGCTTCCGCGTCGTGGCCCCATTCATGATCTGCGCAGTACTGCTCAGCGGATGCGCGTCTACCGATTGGGCTGATCTGCGGCCCGCGCCGACAGCTGAAGGCACCCCAGGACCGGGGTTCATCCCGACGGCCGAGCCCAGCCCGGAAGCCACGGTGATGCCCACCAACGGCTCATGGCAGAGCGCACACGCACCCGCCGGATACCGCGTGGTACTGCTGACAGCGGGTGAAGACGCAGCAGCCGTGGCCGTGGCCGATGCGGTGCGCTCCTGGGCAGAGCAGGAGGACGTAGATCTCCGCGAGATCTCGTCAGATGATGATCTGATCGGCAGCATCACCGACGCGATGGAAATGCACCCCGAGCTCATCATCAGCGCCGGCAACGACCTGATCGACCCTCTTGCCACGGTATCTGCGCATCACCTCGACGAGCAGTTCCTCGTCGTGGGCGCCGAGGTTCCGGAGCCTACCGAGAATGTCACTGCCGTCGATTGGACCGGGGCGTCGTTTCGTGGACACGGGGTGACAGCATCCTCAGAATTCGACGAGAGCACATTCACGCCTGAGCGCTGCGCTGATGCCGTTCGCGCAGGAGTCGCGGCTGTGCTTAGTGGCATGACCGGCGTCGTGCTCTGGATCGATTGACGCCTGCGCGCAGCGACCGCTCACGCCTCGCTGTGCGCGAAACGGATCAGTCGCCGAGGTCGACGGCCAGCACGAGAACCTCGGCCAACGCGTCGCGCTCCACCATGATCGATGGTCCGGCGGGATCGACGAGCACTCCGGCCAGTTCACTGTGTGTGGAGAGCACCTTCGAAAGCTGCTCCGGCGTGAACGGCAGCGGCTTTTCTGCACGACCGAGCGCCACGACCTCGAGCGGGTGCGAGAACACCTGCAGGAAGCGCCTGCCATCAGCAGTGTGCGCCTCGGCGATACCGACCGCTCCGCCGCCGGTGCCATCGTTGACCGCGACCCAGACCTTGGTCTTGGCGAGCGCAGCGCCAACTTTGCGCACGGTGTCCTGCTCGCGGGGCGCAGCGAGAAGGGTCTTGATCGTCATGCCCGCATCGCCCTGCTCGAGCGCCTTCGCCAGCACTTCAGTCGGGTACACCGCGCGGTGCACACCAGAGGCGTTGTCGATGATGAGGCCGCTGAACTTACCGGAGACCACCTGCTCGAGCACCGCCGTCACAGGCTGAGCCACCGCGGATGTTGCCGTCGGGTCAGTCTCGCGCTGCACCGAATCGCGTACCGCGACTGCCGAGCTGAACGCAAGCATGAACGCACGCTCGCCGTCACGAACAACGGCAACCGAAAGGGGCTTTCCCTCGGCGATCTGCGTGCGAGCATCGCCGTGCACGCGCAGGAAGAGGTGCCCCTGCAACATCTGGCGCAGCACGCCGATCAGCTGTTCGTTGCTCGGGCCTTCCTTGAGCTCGGCAAGGGCGGTGCGTAGCAGCACGTTGTCTTTCATGCCCGGAACTGATTCGGTCTGCTCTGGCGGCAGCGCTGGTGCGAGCGGAAGAGTGCGCTTCTCAGGAATTGTCGGAGTGGATGGCGGGGGCTGCGGTGCAGTGGGCTTGCGGGCAGGTGCGGGAGCGTTCGGGTCGGGAAGCTTCACCTCAGGGCCAGCGTCAGCACCGACGCCACGGAATGCCTGCACAGAGATGCCGATCTGCGGTACCGGTTCGCTGGGTGCTTCCACCGCGGCGATTTCCGCGTCGGGGCCATCAGCCTCGAGGGGTGCCTGCGACTCGGGGGCAGCGTCGTCGGTCTTCTTGCGGCGGGAGAACAAAGCCATATCTGTCAGCCTAACGTGGGCCCGGCAGCGTCGAGGTATCTCGCGTGCCGTCTACAGCTTCTCGATCGGAGCGATCTTGATGAGGAGCTTCTTCAATCCCGCGGAGTCGAATCGCACATGGGCGATGCGCTTCGCGCCCTCGCCGGTCACGGCATCCACTCGACCCTCACCGAAGTCAGAATGACGGATGCGATCGCCCGCTGCGAGTTCGAGATCGCCATTGTCGCGAACCTTGCCGGTGACAACGTTGGGGAACTTGTCCATCGATGTCGACAGCGGCTTGAGCCCTTCACGCGCAGCCAGCGGCTTGACGGCGAATCGGTCGTTTCCGCCTGAGCCGCCACCGAATCCACCGCTACGCCGTGCGTTCAGCGCACGCGACTGCATGCCGCCCCGAGAGTTCACGTCTCCTGGTGACTGACGCCAGTCGACGAGATCTGCCGGAATCTCCTGCAGGAACCGGCTCGGCATGGCGACGGTCACCTCACCGAACTGCGCGCGGGTCATCGCAAGCGACAGGTGCAGACGCTTGCGGGCACGAGTGATTCCGACGTAGAACAGTCGCCGTTCTTCCTGCGGGCCACCCGGCTCCCCCGCCGAGATGCGGTGTGGGATGAGATCTTCTTCGACGCCCGTGACGAACACCGCGTCGTACTCGAGGCCCTTTGCCGTGTGCATCGTCATCATCGACACGGAGCCGGACTCGTCGTCCAGATCATCTGCGGCAGAGACCAGCGTCACTTCGGTGAGGAAGTCGATGAGCGTGCCGTCAGGGTTGTTGCGCGCGAAGTCCTTGGCGACTGCCACGAACTCGTCGAGGTTCTCGACGCGAGCTTCGTCTTGTGGATCACGGCTGGCTCGCAGCGAATCGAGATAACCGCTCTTTGCCAACAGTAGGATCAGGCCGTCGGCGACGACCGTGGGCGCTGGCACCTCGCCGGAGGCGGGGAGCATGAGTGCGGTCGCTTCCTTCAGCACCGCATCCAGCTGACCGATCCCGGCCTGAATCTTCGGGCCGACCCCGAGCTGGCCCGGCACCGACAGCGCTTCACGGAAGCTGATGGCGTTGTCTTCGGCGAAGCGCGCGATCGCGGTCTCGGTGACGTCACCGATGCCGCGGCGCGGTTTGTTCAGGACGCGCCGCACTGCCATCTCGTCTGCCGGGTTCGCGACCGACACGAGGTAGGCGAGTGCGTCCTTGATCTCGGCGCGCTCGTAGAACTTCGTACCACCCATGATCTTGTAGGGCACCGCAGAACGGATGAAGATCTCCTCCAGCGCACGTGACTGCGAGTTGGTGCGATAGAACACCGCCATCTCGGAGTACGGCATGCCTGCACGGTGCATCGCATCGATCTCGTCGGCGACGAACTGAGCCTCATCGTGCTGCGAGTACCCGGTGAAGCCGACGATCTTGTCGCCTGCACCCTTGTCGCTCCAGAGCTTCTTGTCTTTGCGGTCGAAGTTGTTGCCGATCACGGCGTTCGCAGCAGAGAGGATGTTCTGCGTCGAGCGGTAGTTCTGCTCGAGCAGAATCACCTTGGCTCCGGGGAAGTCTCGTTCGAACTCGCTGATGTTGCGGATGTCAGCACCGCGGAACGCGTAGATCGACTGGTCGGAGTCACCGACGACGGTGAGCGATGCGCCCTCCATCTCGGGTGTTGTTTCTGGCTCGAAGATCATCATGCCGTCAGAGGCATACGGATCTGGCGCCGCGGCCGACACCGGGCGCGTCAGCTCGTGAATGAGCGAGTACTGCGCGTGGTTGGTGTCCTGATATTCGTCGACCAGGATATGCCGGAAGCGGCGACGATAGGTGTCAGCGACCTTCGGGAACGCGCGGAACAGATAGACCGTCTGCCCGATCAAATCATCGAAGTCGAATGCATTGGCCTTACGCAGGTTGCGCTGATAATCCGCGAAGATCTCGACGAACAGTCGCTCGGCAGGGTCGCTCATGTTCGCGTCGCGCGCATAGGACTCGGCATCCGCCAGCTCGTTCTTCAATTTCGAAATACGCGACTGCACGGATGCCGGGGTCAACCCGTATGCGTCGGCCTGATGTTCCTTGACCAAACGTTTGATCAGTGCGCGCGAGTCGCCAGAATCGTAGATTGTGAACGCCTTGGTGAAGCCGAAGTGCTCGGCTTCTCGGCGGAGGATGCGCACGCAGGCGGCGTGGAACGTCAAGATCCACATGCCGCGCGCAGCCTCGCCTACGATTTCTGAGACGCGCTCGCGCATCTCACCGGCGGCCTTGTTCGTGAAGGTGATCGCGAGGATCTGGCTCGGCCATGCCTCACGACCTCGCAGCAGAGAGGCGATGCGTCGGGTGAGCACGCTGGTCTTGCCAGAGCCGGCACCGGCGACGATGAGCAGCGCGGGGCCGCGATGGGTCACCGCATCGAGCTGCTGCGGGTTCAGACCTGCGAGGAGGTCGTCCTGGTCTCCCGGCTGTGAAGATCGAGGGCCGGACGTTTCGGGGACAATGAGAGGGGCATCGGTCATGGCTCTTCGAGTCTAAGCGGCGGCACCGACGTTGCTGGCCCTGGCGCATTCCCATGAGCGGATGCCACAATCATTCACATGCGTACGATCCTCAACATCATCTGGCTGGTCCTGTCCGGCTTCTGGCTGTTTCTGGGATACATGTTCGCCGGCATCATTCTGTGCGTGCTGATCGTGACTATCCCCTGGGGGATCGCTTCCTTCCGCGTTGCCGGTTACGCCCTCTGGCCGTTCGGTCGTCAGATCATCGACAAGCCCAATAGCGGCGTCGGTGCGTTCCTCGGCAACGTTGTGTGGGTGATCCTCGCAGGCTGGTGGCTAGCCATCGCACACATCATCTCTGGCATCGCGCTGTGCGTGACGATCATCGGCATCCCGATGGGCATCGCCGACTTCAAGATGGTGCCGATCTCGCTCATGCCGCTGGGCAAAGACATCGTTTCGACACGTCGGGGACCCTTCGACGCGAAGTGATGGTGGCCGCGGGTTGAACCGCCGATCATCCGAATGGCGCGGGGCCCAACCGCCCCCACGCCACGAACGCCGCAAGCAGCAGGTATGCCAGATTCACCATCGCGTGCCGCGGTTCATGCCGTCCGAGCGACACCGCGGCTGCACCGATCATGATCATCCCGAGTCCGATAGCGGCCGCTGGCGTAAGCACTGGTGCAACGCCGGAGAGCGCCGGTAGGATCAGGCCGATCGATCCGAGGATCTCGAGTGCGCCGAGGGACTTGACGAACAGCCACGGATAGTCGTTGACCCACCCCGCGCCCGGGGTCTTCTTGAGGTTCTCGTAGGGGATGAAGAGTTTGGTCAGTCCCGCCACAAGGAATGCGGCCGCAAGCATACCTGCTGCGATCCAGAGTGCGATATTCATGTTGTCTCCTTTTATCCGTTACCCCTCGGGGTCGCGGCTCGTCATACAGGTATGACGGATCAGGCCAGGGAATGGTAACGAGATGACCGCAGACGGCGTCGCCGACGCATCATCCGGCGACGAGTTTGAAGACCACCGGTCACGGCTCATCGCGATCGCACAGCGGGTATTGGGGTCGTCGGCGGATGCCGAGGACGCCGTGCAAGAAGCTTGGCTGCGGTTCCGAAGTCAGGAGCGCCGTGAAATTACGAATCTCGGAGGATGGCTGACGACCGTCGTCGGACGAGTCTGCATCGACATGCTGCGGGCGCGAAAAACGCGCGCCGAATCGACGTACGACGAGCGGGCAACCGACTGGATCGTGACCGAAGACGATCTGGGCCCCGAAGACGACGCGGTGCTCGCCGAATCGGTGGGGCGCGCATTGCTGATCGTGCTTGACACGTTGAACCCTGCGGAACGAGTCGCCTTCGTTTTGCACGATGTGTTCGCCGTGCCTTTCGACGAGATCGCCCAGATACTCGGCCGGTCGACCGACGCGGCGAAGATGCTCGCCAGCCGCGCTCGCCATAAAGTGCGGGAAGAGCGCCACCCGTCGAACCGCAAGCGGCAGCGGCGGGTCGTCGATGCGTTCCTGGCTGCGGCGCGGGGAGGTGACTTCGAGGCACTGCTGCGGGTGCTCGACCCTGACGTGGTGTGGCAGGGTCACACTTCACGGGGCATCGTGGTCCACCTCGGAGCGACGGACGTTGCCGGCAGACTTCAACACGCCGGTCGCGCGAACGCTACCGTTCGGCGCGTCGCCGTCAACGACCGGCCGGGCGTCATGGCTTGGGCCGTCGACGACGCCCCGCTGGCCGTGATGGCATGCACGGTGATCGACGACCGCATCGTCGAGATCGTGTCCATCGTCGATCCGCAACTTCTCGCGGCGATGCAGTTGCCGCCGGCGCGCCAGCGGGCCTGAAGTCACCGGCCGTTAGGGGTTAGGCCGACGGAACTTCCGATCGCTGCCCGGGGAAGCGGGGCAAAGTCGCGGATGGAAAACTCTGGGTGAAACGCCAAAGGCGCGAGGAGCTGGTTGCTCCTCGCGCCTCTGTTGTTGTTGTTAGGCCCGCTGCGTGCGGCGTCGCAGGGTCACGGCAAACGCGCCCGCAAGTAGCAACCCGAGCGCCAGCACCGCGCTGCCGACCGGGAGTTCGGAGCCTGTGGCCGCCAGTGACCCGTCTGACTCAACCTGGATGTCCACCCAGCCGAGCAGGTCACCAGCCACAGAATAGACCGCGATCCGGTGCGCCCCGACAGGAATGTCTTTCGGGATGCTGACGGCGATCGAGGCCGAATCGCTCAAGGTTCCGTTGGTGAGCAAAACCGGGTCGGAGTACATCCAGACAGCGACGTCCACGCCGGCGTACTTCGCGGCGACCGTGATCGTCACGCGGTCGCCGGGCGCTGCGACAGCAGAGCTCACCGTCGCACCACCCCGATTTCCGTTGACGAGATCGGCACCGGGCAGGGGCGGGGTCTGAGTTCCCGGGGTGCCAGGCTCGGTCGGTTGCGTCGGTTGCGTCGGTTGCGTCGGTTGCGTCGGCTGACCGGGCTCGGTCGGCTCGGCCGGCTGACCAGGCTCGGTCGGCGCGGTCGGCTGACCCGGCTCCGTCGGCTGACCCGGCTCCGTCGGCTGACCAGGCTCCGTCGGCTGACCAGGCTCCGTCGGCTCCGTCGGCTCCGTCGGCTGACCCGGCTGACCCGGCTCGGCCGGCTCGGCCGGCTCGGCCGGCTCGGCCGGCTCGGCCGGCTGACCAGGCTCCGTCGGCTGACCAGGCTCCGTCGGCTCGGCTCCACCCGGCAGCGTGCCGGTGCGCAGCGCTTCAGAGGCGTAGCCGTCGGCGAACCACCACACTGGACGCTGACCGTCTACCGCGAGCGAAGCCGGCGCCGTGGTGAAGCCCTCGTTGTTGATGTCGGGCAGGCCCGCCGGAGGTGCGAAGTGAGCAATGCCAGGCTGAGCCGTGCCGTTGAGCGTGATCTGCGCAGAGCGCCCCTGGCATCCGTCATCGCACACGGCCCACATCACTCCGAGCACGGAGTCGTAGTCCAGGCCCATGACCCCGGCGAGTCCAGGATCGATCGTTGAGACGAGCCGCGCCGAACCGTCTGCGGCGAGCGCGAAGGCGTACACGCCACCGCCGTCCTCGACCGCGACGAAGAACAGCCCATCGCTCTCGTACGCCGACGCGTCGTATGGTGCCTGGGTGTTGTCGTCGAAGAGCTTCCCTGCGAGCACCTCATCCGACACCCACTCGACCGCTTCGATACCAAGGTTCGCTCCGACTGCCGGAAGCAGTTCGGTGAGGTCCCATTCGTTCAGTGCGATGAGGTCGGGGCCCGCTTCATCCGGATCGACCTGCAGCACCTTGTTCTGGTTGACACCCTTCACGCTGTTGTCGCGCTCGGATGCCACATAGACGAGGCCCTCACCGTCGACGGTGATGCCTTCGGTGTCGGGGCCGGCGGCATCCGGTGCATCAGCATCCTTCTGGAAACGCACCCGCTTGCCATCTTCCCAACCCTCGACAAGCGCGACCGAGCCGTCAGCCGAGGCGTTCAACTTCCAAATGCGCCCCTCGCCGTTGTCGACGGCCCAGAGGAACGTGCCGTCGGCGTTCTCCTGAGTATCGAGCCCTGAGCTGTCCTCCAAGAAGGTCGGCGCAGTGTCGAGCACGCGCACGTCTGCGGAGCCGGGCCACGGTGAATCTGCAATCTCGCCGGCGCACACGTTCATAGCGCCCGGGGTGGGCTCTGCGGTCACCGCGAAGGGTCCGTTGATGTCGGGGCAGCGGCCCCAGGTCGTGGCCGCATGACTCTCGCCCCACGAGGTCGAGTCGAGCAGCTGGTCGCCATCGAAGACACGGACCGTGTCGTTCTTGCCAATTCCGAAGCCGAGGGCGTCGAGCACGAGGTAGCCGCCCGCGGGGATGCTGGTGCCCTCAGAGATGAGGTACTCGTGCGAGTCGTCGTTATCCTTCACGATGATGCCGGAGACATCGAGTGCAGCGTCGGTCGGGTTGACGAGCTCCACCCAGTCCGGCTCGCCGTCGGACTCGACCTCGTTGATGGCGATCGTCGGCGGGACGACGCAGTTGTTTGCCGCACCCGGTGTCGCATACGCGAGAACGAACGCGCCGACGCCATCGACGCAGCGCGCGAGTGTGGCCGCGATCTCGTCACCGTCGATGTTGGCATGACCCTCCCATGCGCCGGTCCCATCGATCTCTTTACCGGCTCTGTCGAAGAGGCGGATCTCGTCGGCGCTGCCGATGCCGATCGGCGCGTCGAAGCGCATCAGCTTTCCACCGACCATTCCGAGCGAGGTCGCCTCAACCACGAGGAACTGCCCGCCCGCGATTGACGTGCCATCCTGGAATGCCCAGCGGTGGTCGTCGGAGTTGTCGCGAATCTCGTAGCCGGAGATGTCGAAAGGCTCGGTTCCCGGGTTGTACAGCTCCACCCAGTCCGCAGGCCCGGAGTCGACCTCATTGAGCACGACCGATCCGGGGACCGTCGGCTCCGGCTCGGTCGGCTCTTCATCGGCGAACACATTCGCGGCACCCTTGGTCGAGGATGCGGTGATGCTCCAGACCAGCTCGCCGTCGATGTTCTGCGCGCCCCAGCTCGGCACGGCATGCGTATCTGCAGGCCACGTCGTCTCGAGCAGTGGTTGAACGCCGCTCGCATCGCCCGGCGCAAAGAGACGCACACCGTCGCCCTTTCCGAGCCCGAAGTCGAAGTCACCGACTCCTGCATCGTCCACAGTGTCGATGACCAGGTACTTCCCGGACGCCACGACGGTGTCTGCCGGGAAGGTGTACGGATTCTTATCGCTGCTGTCCTGGACGACGTATCCGCTCAGGTCGACGTCGCTGTCCGAGTAGTTGAAGAACTCGATCCAGTCGTCGGGGCTGCCGCCGTTGGACACTACTTCGTTGATGCGGAGGCCGAGGGGCGCATCGGCGCCGAGGGCGGAGGTGGGAACAGCGAGCAGCAGAGCGGCGCTGAGTGCGCACACGGCTGTCGTCGCGAGTCCGCGTTGCAGGCGGGACATATGACTCCATAGTCAAGAGGCGGGCAGGGTGCCTCCAGAACATCGAGTCGCGCTTACGTCTCCGCGTCGGCAGAGTGTACGCCGAGTGAACGCCAGATGACCAGCCCTGACAACTCAAGCGATACGTGTGCCCGGCGGTAGCATCCGCGCTGGCGTGCGCGTGCGTGCCCAGGCACCGGCGAACAGCCCACCGGCGATCACGATCTGGATACCGAGGCCGACGAACCAGCTCGGCACACTGTTGTCGATGACTTCCTCTGCCGTGGGCATCATGTCGCTCTCCATTCCCGCGCACTCATCCCAGCGGTACTCCGAAGGCGGCTGCTGTGCGCTGCGCAGGCCGTACTTGATCTGGCCGAACAGGTCGACGGGCCATCCGTTCGAATCGAATACTGTGGGCGTGGCATCGGCCAGCACCACGAAAGGATTGGCTGCGAGCGCCCACCAGACCCGATCGAATCGCGGTGTCTCGTAGGTGTAACTGTCCCACCGCTCGCAGTCCACGTTTCCGAAGTTGTCGTAAGGGCGGTTGTAGCTGGTGACTTCGCTGCGCAACGCCGTGCCACCCAGCCCGAACGCGATGAGAGTGCCGATCGTCAGCGCCGCCACGACGAGATATGTTGCGGCGACAGAGAACAGCGGGCGCGCGATGAGTCCGCTGAGTCCTACCCCGATCGCCGCGACGACGATGATCTCGACGGCGAGCACGAGCAGCGACACGGCCAGAGTCACCGGGTGCACTCCGCCGCCAATCAGCGAGACCGCCAGGAATGGCAGTGCGACGACGAGGAAGACAGCGCCGGTCGCGATTGCCGCCAGAAGCTTGCCGAGCATGATATCGCCGGTGGATGCCGCGGTCACCTGCACCGCGGCGAGCGTCGCCGCCTCACGATCGCCGTTGATGGCGGCTCCGCTGAGCGTCGGGGAGACCAGGACCACGAGCAACAACACCACGTTGACGACGATCGAGTAGACACCCGCGCCAGTCGCTCCGCTATACGAATACACCGCGAAGGCAAGGCCGGTGACGGCGAGCAGGATCACGGCGAAGATCCCGAGCAGGATGTACCAACCGACGCTGCGAAGGCGCTGCGTGAGTTCAAGGCGGGCAACGGTGCCGATGTGTGCCATGGTCATGACCCGGCCTCCGTCCGTGGCAGGTTGAGGAACGTATGCTCCAGCGCACTTTGCGCGGGCACGAACTCACTCACCGCAAGACCTGCCTCCACGATCCTGCGCAGGCCATCGGCCGCCGCCAGCTCGGACGCGAATCCGACGAGCAGGGCCGTTCGATCGATGCCGAGCGACTCTGGCGCCATGGACAGCGCCGTGGCCACCCGATCGGCGTCAACACGCAACTGCTGCTCTCCGGATCCTGCAAGACGAATGCGCCAGGCGCGGATCGCCGACTGCGACGGCGCGGCATCCACGACGGATCCTGCAACGAGGAACACCGCATCATCGATGACTTCTTCGAGTTCGGAGAGGATGTGGCTCGAGATCAGCACCGTGCGGCCTTCGCCCGCGAGCCGGCGCAGCAGCACCCGCAGTTGCACGCGTGCTTCCGGATCGAGACCGGATGCCGGCTCATCCAGCAGCAGCACCTGAGGGTCGTGCACGAGCGCGCGAGCCAAGCCCAACTTCTGCTTCTGTCCACGCGAGAGCACTTTCGCCGGAGCATCCGCGAGATCTGCGAGGCCGACCAGCGTCAGCAGTTCAGCGGCGCGTCCCTGCGCCGCTGACCGTTCGATGTCGTAGAGCCGTGCGGTGGTCACGATTGTCTCCCTGGCAGTGAGAGACGGCCAGGCGCCGAGGGCATCCGGCATCCAGCCAAGCAGGCGACGCGCACCCAGCGGATCGACAAGCGGATCGATTTCCCCGATCCGGATCGTGCCGCTGTCAGGCGCGAGCAGAGACGCCAGCATCAGCAGCAGCGTGGTCTTTCCTGCTCCGTTCGGCCCGATCAGGCCCGTCACCCGTCCCGGCGCGGCATGGAAACTCGCGTCTCGGACAGCCTGCACCTGGCCGAAGGATCTGCTGACACCGTCAGCGACGATTCCGCTCATGCCGTCAGTCTGGCATCACCGGGACGCCGCACCACGCGACTCGCGGCAGACGCTCAGCCGCGGAAGAACGCCACCCCGAGATCGGGATGATCGACGAAGACCCCGTCCACCCCGGTGCGCGCGATCACTGCCCATTCCGACTCATAGTCGCCGAACGCGGGCTTGCCGCCGTCGCTGCGGAACTCCGCCGAGAGGAACGCATTCTCAGGGCGGGCAGTCCAGGTGAAGACCTTGAGCCCCCGCTTGTGCGCATCGTCGACGATCGTGTTCCCCTTGGCGAGCAGCATCCGCTTGTTGACGCTGATGCCGTCAACCTTGCCGACCAACGCGTCCAA
The DNA here is from genome assembly GCF_059445345.1 of Microbacterium sp. Y355. NCBI lineage: Bacteria > Bacillati > Actinomycetota > Actinomycetes > Micrococcales > Microbacteriaceae > Microbacterium > Microbacterium sp. Y355. The sequence continues at coordinate 1,494,158 of NZ_JCAIUD010000001.1, forward strand.
ACCGGCCGGCGTGACCGTCGCCTTGTATGTGGCGGCCTGGCGACCGTGGGCGACCAGCTGGTCGTATGGACGACCGGATGCCTCAATCAGGTAGATGTACGACGCGGGGATGCCGTGTGTCCGCAACTGCGCGAGCACCGTGGACTCGAACGCCTCGATGACGAGGGGCAGCTCGCCCTCAGCCCATCCGGCATCCTTCAGATCACGCACGATCAGCGGCACCAGGTCGAGTCCGATGCTCGCGAAGTACGTGGCGTGCTTGATCTCGAGCACGACGCCGATCTCTCGCCCATGCTCGGCGGAGCCGGCCCGCACGAGATCCAGCACATCGATCAGGCGAAGGATGCCTTGCGCTCTGTCGAAGGAAGCACTCGAGGCACGAACAGCCGGCAACCGCTCGGTAACGAGCAACAGCGCGAGCTCGTCCCAGGTGAAATCCTCGGTGAACCAACCGGTCAACGGCTGCCCGTCGATGCGCTTGGTCGTCTTTCGATCGGCGAACTCGGGGTGATCCGCGACATCGGTGGTGCCGGAGATCTCATTCTCATGTCGAACGACCAGCACTCCGTCCTTCGTCGCGACGACGTCAGGCTCCACAGCGTCCACGCCCATGGCCAGCGCGAGCTCATACGACGACCGGCTGTGCTCCGGACGGTAACCAGGGGCGCCCCGATGACCGATCACGAGGGGGAACTTCCTGGGCATGCTCTCAGCGTAGAACACGCCATGCCGAGAGATCGCCCGGTATCGTGGAGGAAAGCGACCTATATCCCCTCGGAGTGAGGCCCACCAATGAGTAATTTCGCATTCAATAATCCAGCGTTCCAGAAGCAGGATCCGCGCAACGTCGCGACCTATCCGGGCAGCTCGCAGGCTGCCCAGGGCGCTCAGGCCGCCTCATTCCAGCACGCTGGTGTGGATGCTGCCGCCAACGCGCGCTTGGAGGGCATGTACGCCGCTCCCCCGGCTGGCGCCATCGAGACCGACCGGATGAGCGTCGAGGACACCGTCTGGAAGACCGCGGGTCTCTTCGGCATCCTCCTCGTCACCGCAGCCATCGGCTGGGTGTGGACGCTCGGCGGACTGCGCGCCAACCCTTACGTCGATGCATCAATGGCTCCGTGGATGATCGGTGCTCTCGGTGGCTTCGTGCTCGCCATGGTCATCACCTTCACTTCGCGCAAGAAGGTGCGCCCCGCGCTGATCTTCGCCTACGCCGCGCTTGAGGGGCTCTTCGTCGGTGGCATCTCGGCATTCTTCGAGACCATGTGGCCCGGTATCGTCTTGCAGGCGACGCTCGCAACGGTCGCCGTCGTCGCGGTCACACTCGCCCTCTTCGCCAGCGGCAAGATTCGCGCCTCCAAGAAGATGACCAAGATCGTCATGATCGCAATGGTCGGCTACCTCGTCTTCTCGGTGCTGAACCTCGTTCTTATGTGGACGGGCATCCTCCCCGCCGGCCAGGCCTTCGGTCTGTACAGCGCCACGATCATGGGCATCCCGCTCGGCCTCATCATCGGCATCCTCGTCGTCTTCATGGCCGCGTACTCGCTGGTCATGGACTTCGACCAGATTCAGCAGGGCGTGCGCAACGGCGCACCTCGCAAGTACGGCTGGCTCGGCGGCTTCGGCATCATGGTCACGGTCGTCTGGCTCTACGTCGAGATCCTGCGCATGATCGCGATCGTCCGCGGCAGTAACTGATCTCGTCGCACTAACCACCAAAGGACCTCGTCTCTTCGGAGACGGGGTCCTTTGTCATATCCACGACACGCGCGCAAGGGTCTAGTGCTGCATCGATGGGAGGAGCATAGTGATCTCACCGCTACAGAAAAGGAGCACACATCATGGGGTTTCTTGGATTTCTTCTTCTCGGGCTGATCGCCGGTGCGATCGCCAAGCTGATTCTGCCCGGCAAACAGGGCGGCGGATGGATCGTAACTCTGCTACTCGGCGTCGTGGGCGCTTTTCTCGGTGGATGGATCGGCGGAATGCTGTTCGGTCGAGGCCTTGAGGAGTTCTTCGATCTCGGCACCTGGGCTCTCGCAATCGGTGGCGCGATCATCGTGCTGCTGATCTACGGTCTGATCGTCGGCCGCGGCAACAAGGTCCGCGACTAGACCGACCCGGAGGCTTTCGCCTCCAGAAGGGCGCGCTCCCTTTCGTTCCCCGCGAGTCTCGCGGCGGTGGCGAACTCGGAGCGCGCCTCTTCTTTGCGCCCGAGGCGCAGCAGCATCTCCCCGCGGGTTGCCGGCAGCAGGTGGTACCCCTTGAGAGCATCGGATGCCACGAGCTTGTCAATAATGCGGAGGGCAGACGCCGGGCCAGTGGCCATTGCGACAGCGGCTGCCCTGTTGAGCTCAACGACAGGTGAGGGCGCAATGCGCCCGAGCGCCTCGTAGAGCACGACGATCTGTTCCCAGTCGGTGTCATCGATGGATGCTGCGACCGCATGGCACTCGGCAATCGCGGCCTGCAGCGCATAGGCCGTGCGTCCGCCACCTAACGCGTCGGCTTTGGCCAGCGCCACGCGGCCGCGCGAGATGCCGCCGTGGTCCCAGCGAGATCGGTCCTGGTCTGCCAGGAGCACCGGCTCGCCCTTCGCATCCAATCTGGCAGGAAAACGCGCGGCCGTGAGTTCCATCAAAGCGAGCAGGCTGTGGGCATCGCGCTCTTTCGGCACGAGCGAGGTGAGCACGCGAGCAAGGCGGATGGCCTCTGCGCTGAGTTCGGGGCGCATCCAGTCCGAGCCGCTGCTCGCCGCATGCCCCTCGTTGAAGATCAAGTACAGCACGCCGAAAATCGCGCTCAGTCGTTCGGCGTACTCCTCGCGGGGCGGCACCTCGAAGGGCACGTTCGCCGCGGTCAACGTCTTCTTCGCCCGAACGATGCGCTGCTGCACTGTCGCGACCGGCACCAGGAACGCACGGGCGATCTGCTCGCTGCTGAGGCCAGCGACGACACGCAGCGTCAGAGCCACGCGGGCTTCGCGAGCGAGCACCGGATGGCACGATACGAAGACGAGCCGCAGCACGTCGTCGTCGATGACGTCGGGGCCCCAGGGATCGGCATCCGCGGCATCCGCCTGTTCACGTTCTAGATCGTGAGCGATTCCGGCTATGCGGTCGTCGAAGCGTTCCTGGCGGCGCCATCCATCGATCGCCTTGCGCTTGGCGACGGCCGTGAGCCATGCCGCCGGGTTTCGCGGCACTCCCTCGCTCGGCCACTGCTTCAGCGCATCGATGAGCGATTCCTGGGCGAGGTCTTCGGCGAGACCGAAGTCGCCGACCATGCGGGTCAGCGTAGCGACGATCTTGGCCGATTCAATGCGCCAGACCGCGGCGATGGTGCGCTCCACCTTTTCGGTGGAGCGCGCCATCGCCGCGCCAGTCTGATCGGTCATTACTGCTGAGCGCGTTCGGCCTGTTCTTCGCGCCAGCCTTCTTCCTTCTCGATCCACTCGTTGTCGGCCGGGAAGTCCTCCGCCCCGGTCACACGGCGCACCTCAAGGAACGAGCCGGGGCCCAGAGGGGCGCGTCCTGCCCACTCCGCAGCCTCTTCGCGAGTGGAGACCTCAATGATCCAGAAGCCGTTGAACAGCTCCTTCGTCTCACCGTAGGGGCCGTCTGTGATGAGGGGCGCCTCTGCCGAGAAGTCGACGACGAAGCCTTCTGCGGCGTCGGTCAGCCCCTCACCGGCGAGCAGCACGCCCGCCTTCATCATCGACTCGTTGTACTTGCCCATGGCCTCAATGACCTGCTCGAAGGGGACGTTCTTGTACGCCTCTACGGCCGCGTCGGTCGCTCGCATGATCAGCATGAACTTCATGATTGTTCTCCTTCAATCGCCGGGTCGTTTTCGACCCTCTCATTGAAGACGTCGAACGGGAAGAGTCCAGATCGACACGAGGGCAGAAAGTTTTTCGATCTGCGAAATTCCAGTTCCGTCGCGACGCATTCTCAGTTGGATCGGCTTGCGTGCAGCGTTGTGATCAGCGTCGTCGATGCTCGGGAAGCCCCAGCAGCCGTGGCAGGTCGGACATGTCGTCGAACACCGTCGTGTCCTCCCCTCGCAGCCATTCAGCGGGAGTGAGTCCACCGGCAAAGCCAAATGCGTGCATTCCGGCTGCGCGTGCGGCGGCGACACCGAACCGGCTGTCTTCGATGACGACGCACCGCGAAGGCGGCACGCCCATGCGCGAGGCTGCGTGCAGGAACAGGTCGGGGGCAGGCTTCCCTTCAGTGACTTCTGTCGCACTGAAGATCCGTCCTTCGAAGCGTGCGTGAAGCCCCGTGATCCCGAGAGTTCGACGGATCTTTTCATGTGGTCCGCTGGACGCGACGCACATCGACCACGGGATTCGTTCGATCGCTTCCTCTACGCCGGGTACAGCGACGAGTTCACGTTCGAAGGCGTCCTCGTACCAGGGAAGATACGGCTCTTCCCAGTCGTCGGGTAGCGCGCGTCCCAGGTGCAATTCCAGCTCGGCACGGAAGTGGGCGGACGATCTGCCGACGAATCGGTGCACGATTTGCTCGTGGGTGAGGTGCCATCCGAACTCCGCCAGCAGCCGGCGGTCGACCTCCACAGACAGAATCTCGCTGTCGACGAGAACACCGTCACAGTCGAAGATCACCAATTCGATTGAGTCAGGGAGCATCGCCGTCACCAGCCCGGCATGGTCGTTGTCGTGTCGAGTTCGTCTTCTGCAAGGGCGATCATGCTCCACACGGTGTCATCGTCGGCTGTGAACTCGTAAGTGGGCGCAAGGTACTGCCCACCGTTCGCGCCGTGGAGCAGCGCAAGGCCAAGCCGGGCCGAGACGACCTCGTGTTCGGCGATCTGCCAGGGAATGGCGGAGCCAGCGTTGGGAACCTTGGCCGGAGCGGTGGGCGGCGAGTATTCAGCGGGTGCGCTCTGGTCTGGCCACGAGACGAGTCGCGGCGAGAATGCAGAGTCATTGAGGCGCGCCGCCGCTTCGGCGGGGCTCACAATCGGGTATTCACCGAGCGAGACCACCTCACCAATCGGACCGGATGCGTACCTGAGTCCTTGCGCAGAGACCTCGACGTACGCCGCGAGCTCGGTCACATTGCTCTCCACGACCATGGCTGCCGTCGCCATGACGGTTCGTCCTGACTCATCCGGCGTCACGGTGATCTGAACGGCATCCTCATCCAGGCCGATCGCGGCGAGGAAAAGAGAGACGGATTCGTCCACCAACTCATCGGATGGCAGAGGCGTGTCGGCCATGCACCGGCTCATCTCTTGGTCGAAGGCCCGAGTGTCCTCCTCGCTGAGCTGTCCGGCGCCATACACTGCGATCGCCGCCTTTTGGCAGACGTCCGCGGGATAGGGACTGCCGTCGCCGAAGCTCACTGTCCCCCACAGCGACAGCTCAAAGTAGGCGCCGGAGTAATCCCCGACGATCCACCCCTGGTCGAACTCGCTTTCGCGCACATCGCCCGCGACGCCGAGCACACTCGCCATTCGCGCAGTATCCTCCGCCGAGTACTGCGCACCTGCGTCAACGGCAAAAGCCCTCGCCTGCGACGGAGACGAGTCAAAGGCAGGCACGATGAAGCGGTGACGGTTGAGATTGCCCCACCAGGCGAAAGTATCTTCGTTCACCGAGTAGCCTTGCGCTCCGCCCTCCATTTCAGCGCCGCCCATTCCCGACGAGTTGCCTGAGTCGTCACCGAGTTCGATAGCTGCTGCCGGATCATCCGGCGTCCCGGTCTCCACCGCCAGCAGTACCGGCGCCGGACCGAGGTGGATCCCTCCCGTACCCCAGACGTAACCGCCACCGATCGCAGCGACGGCCACCCCCACAGCAGCGATGGGCATGAGCCATCGGCGTCGGTGCCGGACCGGGACTGTGCGGTCGGCAGCAGGTATGCCAGCGACCCGAGCACGCAGCCCAGCCGGGGCTACGGCGTCCACGGCCGGATCCGCGGCCTGTACCGCACGAATGTCATCGTCGGCATGTGGTTCGTTCATGGTCCGCCTCGTCTCCTCGCAGCATCCGTCTCACTTGGTCAATGTCAGAGCGAGCCGCGATCTTGCATCAACGGCGTCCACAGCTCTCGCAACCGGCCACGAGCCCGCGAAAGAGCAGCCTGTGCGCCGGAGCGAGAGATCCCGAGCGCCTCGGCAAGCTCGGCGCCCGTCAGACCCTCCCACGCGTGCAGGAGCAGGATGTCACGGTCACGCTCCGACAACCCGGTAAGAGCACGCACGAGCTCGTCACGCTCAGCGATCCGCTGCGCATGGTCGCCATCGATCGGGGCATCCGTGAGGTGAAGCGGAACAACGTGTGCCCGGCGCCGATGGTTAGCGAGCACAAAAGCCGCCGTGCGATACAGCCAGGGCAAGATCCACTCAGCGGGAACATCATCGCGTCGACGCCACGCGATCTCGAACACCTCGGCGGTCAGATCGTCGGCATCCTGCCTGACTGCACGCCTCAGAAAGTAGCGATAGACCGAATCAAGGTGAGACGCGACCTCCGACGTGAACCATGCCTCAACGTCATCAGGTCGATGGCCCATGACACTCCTCACGGCGGGGCCGACGGCTCCGCTCACAAGGGATATGTCGGGTGTGAGCCGATTCTTGCAGAAGGCCAACCGAACTATGGGACCGGGTCGCCATCCGCGTACAGAATCCAGAGCGCGCCGTAAGCCTCACCGTCCACATCGCTGCGCCGGATGTCGAGCATCTCCGCACTCGCGACGAGATCCGGCGAAACGTCAAACGGATTGTGCTCGTTTGTCATCGGATCGCCGTGCAATTCGTGCACCGAAGCGGCATCCTCGCTGGACAGAGCGCGGAAACAGATCGGTCCGGTCCCGCCAGCTCGCATCTCTCGACCGCCCGTGCTCATACTGCGAGGATATTCCGTCCACCCTCGCGCGGGCGAGACCTGTCAATCAGTATTGTCGGGAGCATGAGCGAACATCCGAGACGCGGCGGCCGCGTGGTGTTCTGGGACTTCGACGGCACACTCGCGCAACGGAATGGCTTGTTCGCCGGCGCGTTACGGGACGCCCTGGACGTCGTCGCGCCCGCACACGGCATCGCCCAGGAAGCGTTTCGGCCGGGCTTGAGGTCTCGCTTCCCCTGGCACTCCCCCGACGTCATTACCGAACCGTTGTCCGCATCGCAATGGTGGGCCCGGCTGCATCCGGTCTTCATCGACGCGTATGTCGGCGCAGGCGTGGAACTCGATGTCGCGAACGACGCAACCGACCTCGTCGGAAGAGAGTTCTACCGAGCGGATGCCTGGACGCTGGTCGACGGTGCATGCCAGGCGCTCACGACAGTGAGTGACGCCGGGTATGAGAACGTGATTCTCAGCAACCACGGCCCGGAGCTCCCGCTACTCGTGGAGCAGCTCGGGCTGGAGCCGCTGGTGACCCGCACGATCACCAGCGCGGCAGTAGGTATAGAGAAACCGAACCCGGCGATGTTCGCGCACGCGCTCGAGGCCTCCCATGCCGGTGCCGACGTGTGGATGGTCGGCGACAACCCGATCGCCGATGTTCAGGGGGCCGAGCAGGTCGGGATTCGCGCAATCCTCGCAGACGGCGCCTACCCGGATTCGCGGGGCGTCACCGTGCGTGAAGCAGCGCGGCTGATCGTGATGCTCTCTGGATTGCTGCCCTAGAACAGTTCAGCGCCCTGGCCGCGATACAGGGCTGCGAATGGCATCCCGAACCACAGCGCCGAGCGCCGCCATGGATGCTGCCGGATCCATGTTCGCGGCTGCGGAACGAGCCTCGGCCGCCAGCAGAGCACGGCGGTCCCGGTCGCCAATCACCTCGAGCATCGCAGAGGCCAGGGCATCGACATCACCGTCGGACACGAGAATGCCTCCGCCGTGGACAAGCGTGTCCCCCGGCCCGTACGGCATGTCGTAGGAGATCACAGGAACGCCGTGTCCGAGCGCCTCGAGCACAACGAGCCCCTGCCCCTCATTGGCGCTCGTGAGCACGAATGCATCCGCTTCCCGCCACGCATCCTCAAGATCAGGTACGTGCCCGTGGAGGACGACGTCCTCGGAGACTCCGAGCTCAGCGCTCAGCTGTTCCAGCTCATCGCGCAGGCCTCCCCCGCCATACACATGCAGCTGCGCAAAAGGAACGACCTGACGGACGCGCGCAAATGCGCGGATCGCATGATCGACCCGCTTACGAGGAATGAGCGAGCACATCATCGCCAGGCGGCCAGGCACCGGATCGTTCGGACCGGTGGCCGGCACCGGATGCGGCACCACCGCAGAGCGGATGCCAGGACCGACCCGGCGCTCCACATCCGCCTGCTGAGAGGGAGTCAGCCAGAGCACGCCGTCGAATCGATCGGCGATATCAAGCCACCGCGTCCATGCGGCATCCATCGGTGAATCCCAGTAATACGGCGCCTGCACGTGGCAGGCGTGCGTGGCATGCAGCAGAAGCACGGCGGGGTCCAGCAACGGGGCTGCGTCGGCGACGAGCAGCTCACCGACCTGGCGCGCTTCGCAGATCACGACTGGAGCATCGTCTGACGACGCGCCGATCGCGTTCACCCAAGCCCGGTAGAGCGCCCCGAAACCGGCCAACCAGCCGATGGGACCGTCGACGCCCCACACGATGACCGGCGCTTCACTCAAATGCCAGTTCGGGTCGCCTGCAATGACCGGGAGCTCCAGCACCGTGCGGCCCGCCGCGTCTGAAATGACGCGTCTTTCGCCGGTGTCTGTCGCGTCGCCCGCACCCCCGAACGGAACCGCGGCGGCACGCAGCCCCGCAGCATCCGCTCTGGCATCGTCGAAGAGATTGCGCAGTTCCACGCCATCCGGCAGCAGCCCACGGCGGCGCCATTCGGCACGGTGTTCGTCGTGATCCTCGGCAGTTCCTGGGTCTACCGTGAGCACGCGAACTCGTGCACCGGCCGCAGCCATATCCCGTGCGCGACGAAGCACGGCAATCGTGAAACCGCCGTCCAGATCGGGGATGAGCCGGCTGGCGAGCACGAGGTACTCAGCATCCGGCAGCACGGAACCCACGCTGGTTCCGCTCACTCCGCTACTCCCACTCGCCCGCTGGCGCGGTCGAGCGCCACGCTGTGCCCATGGTCGAGTGGTCGCGACTTCGTCACTCCCACTCGATAGTCCCCGGCGGCTTGGACGTGACATCCAGCACCACTCGGTTCACGTCGCGCACTGAGTTGGTGATGCGGTTGGAGATCTTCGACAGCACGTCGTAAGGCAGACGAGTCCAGTCGGCCGTCATGGCATCCTCGCTGGATACCGGGCGCAGCACGATCGGGTGGCCGTAGGTACGACCGTCGCCCTGCACGCCCACGGAGCGCACATCGGCGAGCAGCACTACGGGGCACTGCCAGATCTCGTTGTCGAGCCCCGCCTTGGTCAGCTCTTCGCGGGCGATGGCGTCGGCCTCACGCAGAATCTCGAGACGGTCAGCGGTGACCTCACCCACGATGCGGATGCCGAGGCCTGGCCCCGGAAACGGCTGCCGTCCGACGATCGCTTCGGGAAGACCCAAGTCACGACCGATCTGACGCACCTCATCCTTGAAGAGGGTGCGCAACGGCTCGATGAGCTCGAAGTCGAGGTCTTCGGGAAGACCGCCGACGTTGTGGTGCGACTTGATGTTCGCCGTCCCTGTGCCCCCACCGGACTCGACGACGTCGGGGTAAAGAGTGCCCTGCACGAGGAACTTGACCGGCTCGCCGGAAGCCTTCGCCTCAGCGACGAGATCCAGCTGCACCTTCTCGAACGCGCGGATGAACTCGCGGCCGATGATCTTGCGCTTCTGCTCTGGATCGCTGACGCCCTTGAGGTGGCCGAGGAACGTGTCCGCGGCATCCACCGTAATCAGGCGCACACCCGTGGAAGCCACGTAGTCGTTCTCGACCTGCTCGCGCTCGCCCTTGCGGAGGAGCCCGTGGTCGACGAACACGGCGGTGAGCTGGTCACCGATCGCTTTGTGCACAAGAGCCGTCGAAACAGCCGAATCGACACCGCCGGACAGCGCCGAGATCACGCGAGCCGAGCCGACCTGCTCGCGAATGCGGGCGATCTGCTCTTCGATGACGTTGCCGCTGTTCCAGTCTGCGGCGAGGCCTGCAGCCTTGTGCAGGAAGTTCTCGATGACGGCTTGACCGTGGTCGGAGTGCTTAACCTCGGGGTGCCACTGGACACCGTAGAAGCACTTCTCCGCACTGCCGAACGCAGCAACAGGTGTGTCGGCAGTGGATGCGAGAACCTCGAAGCCCTCGGGTGCCTTGGCGACCTGGTCGCCGTGGCTCATCCACACGTTCTGGGTGTTCGGCAGCCCGCCGAGCAGCACGCCGCCGTCGCCGGTGAGCGCAGCATCCGTCGCGCCGTACTCGCGGAGGCCAGTGTTCGCGACCTCACCGCCCAGTGCGCGCGCCATGACCTGGAAGCCGTAGCAAATGCCGAGAGTCGGGATGCCGAGATCGAAGATCGCGTTGTCGAGCGAGGGCGCGCCCTCTTCGTAGACCGATGACGGTCCACCGGACAGGATGAGTGCGACCGGGTTCTTCTCGCTGATCTCTGCGGCGCTGACCGTGTGCGGCACGACCTCGCTGTACACGCCGGCTTCGCGCACGCGGCGCGCGATGAGTTGCGCGTACTGGGCGCCGAAGTCGACGACAAGGACGGGACGCTGTGCGGTGTCGGCGCTCATCGCGCTGCCTCCTGGTTTTCTGCAGATGCGGCTTCTGCAGCGATCGCTGCTTCGCGGGATACGAGGTAGGTCTTGACCTCGCGAGAGACCTTGATCTCCATGATGAAGGAGAGTGCCGGGATGACGCCACCGAGCGCGAGAGTGATGAAGCGGCTGAACGGCCAGCGCATCAGGCTCCACAGGCGGAAGACGGCGAACAGGTAGAGGACATAGAACCAACCGTGCGCGACGAGGATCAGCAGCGACAGGTTCGTGCCGTCGCCCACAGAGATGAGCTCGCAGCCCATGCCGCCGGGGACGAAGAGCGAATACCACTGGCATCCGTCCGCCACGATGACGTCAGCGAACCAGAGCAAGCCACCCGATCCGCCGGCGAAGAGCTCGACGTGGATGGGGCTGTACTTCAGGATCATCTCGGCCAGCAGCAGAAGCAGCATGACACCGGTGATGATCGACGCGACCTGGTAGAACTTCAGCGCCCCGCGGATCTTCGGGAAGGAGGCAGCTTTCGGTTCAGGCATGATGTCCATTCTACCCGGGGCCTGCAGTGGCCTCGGTCACGCGGATGGCGAAGGTCTGGTCACGGCGCCCTCCCCATTATGTAAAGCGCTCGAATCTTTTTCACGGTTAATTCTGTCGCCTACTTGTTGGAATAAATCTTCCCGTCTAGATTTGCCTGCATGACCACGACGCCCTCCGGGCAGCAGACGCATTTCGCCCGCATCCTGCAGGTGCTCGGTGCGTCCGGCGCGATGAGCCGCGCCGAGATCGCGAAGCGCGTCGGCATCTCCCGCACAACGCTCTCCGAGCTCACCTCCGCGCTGCTTGAGCGGGGTGCAATCGTCGTGGCCGAAACCGACGCATCCCGACGCACTGGCCGTGGCCGGCCCGCCGAGATGCTTGCGCTCGATCCAGCCGCCGGGCAGTTCATGGGTATCGACTTCGGTCGAACCCGTGTCCAGATCGTCGTCGCGGATGCCTCGCACGAGATCATCGCCTCTGACGGAGTCGAATACTCGCTGCAGACCTCCTGGCCGGATCGAGTCGCGGCGTCCATGGCGCTGATCGATCGCATGGCAGCGAGTCGCGGAATTCATTTCAACGCACTGCGGGGCATCGGAATCGGGTTCCCGGGACCACTGAGTCCTGCCACTCCGCGCCGCGGCCACGCAGGCGCGGCCGCAGGTGCTGATGACGGAGCCGCCGCAGTGCGCGACGCCTTCGTCGCGCGCTTCGGCAGCACCGTCGTGATAGACAACAACACCCGCTTCGCCGCCCTCGCGGAGGCGAGCTGGGATCGCGCCGAGCACACCGAACACCTGCTGTACCTGCGCTTGGCAGGCGGCGTCGGCGGTGGCCTCGTGGTCGGCGGTCACCTGGTCACCGGCTCCTCCGGCTTCGCCGGCGAACTCGGGCACATCCCGGTGGTCGGCCGCAGCGCACTCTGCCACTGTGGCAAGCGCGGATGCCTCGAGACCGTCGCATCCATCCCCGCCGTGTTGGAGCGATGCAGGGATGCCGGAGTGCACACCGTCGACGATCTGCGCGCGGCGGTGGCGGCATCCGATCCGATCGTCGCGGATGCACTGCGCGAAGCGGCCACCGCGATCGGTGAGGTACTCGGCACCGTCGCTGTGACGCTGAACCCCGCGGAAATCGTCATCGCCGGAGACCTCATCGACGCCGCCCCCGAACTGCTCCGCCATATCAGTCGCGTCATCGGCTATCAGCTGCTGCCGATGCTCGACGAGCCTCCGGCGATCCGCGCGTCACAGCTCGGCGAAGAGGCTGGAGCCCTCGGCGCACTCGTTGCTGTGCTCCGTCACTCTCCCCTGCTGGCCGACTACCCGACATCTGTGACGACGAGAGCGGTGCAGGGATGATATCGCGCACGCTACCCGCTCCTATCGTCGGCCCGGTCGCCGGGCGCGAGTCGCGCTACGCGTGGCGTGGACTCATGATCGACTCCGCCCGAACTCGGTTGTCTGTGCCGACGATCAAAAAGGTCATCGATCTCGCCGCGCGCTACGGCTTCAACCGCCTGCACTGGCATCTCACCGATGATCAGGGCTGGCGCTTCGAGGTGCCAGGCTACCCGCGTCTCACCGAGGTCGCCGCCCTGCTCCCGCGCGGTCAGTTCGACGAATACAAGTCCCTCCTCGGCGACACTCGCGAGCGTGCGATGGCCGAGGCCGCGCAGAAGTGGACGAACGGCTACTACTCCGACGCGGACATCGCGGAGGTCGTCGCCCATGCCACGCAGCACGGAATCGTCGTCGTCCCCGAGGTCGATGTGCCTGGCCATATGGCGGCTGCGATTGCGGCGTACCCTGAGCTCGGTCGCCCCGCTGGTCTTCCGCTCCCCGCGGGATCGATGCGTGAGCACATGTACTGGCCGGCCCGCAACGATCTGCTCTGGCCGACGGATGCCGCAGCCGATTTCGTCGCCGCGGTCATGCGCCGGATCGCAGAGCTATTTCCCGGACCGTACGTGCATACCGGCGGCGACGAGTGCGCGTATCAGCAGTGGGCATCCGATCCGCAGATCGATGACTGGCTGGCGCTCCGCGGCGTGACAGAAGTCAAGGATCTGCAGACCTGGTTCATGGATGCCGCGTCGCGCGTGCTCAAGGAGAGCGGCAAGTCAGTCGCTGGCTGGGATGAGGCCTGCGAGGTCTCCGATGACGAAGATCTGCTCGTCATCGGATGGGCAGAGCAGCCCGGCATGGAACGTGTGAGCCGCGCGCGGCAGCAGTACGTCTTCGCCGACGCGCGCACCCTCTATTTGAACCGCATCGACCCCGACGCCGCGGCCCCGCAGAAAGGGATGACGCCGGGCATCTCGGTCGACGACATCCTCACCGCACCCTGGATCGAGGCGCAGCACGAGCGCTGCGTCGGCATCCAGGCGTGCGTCTGGTCGGAGTTCGTCCTCGACGGCGACGATTTGTTGTCGATGTTGTTTCCGCGGCTGCTCGCGGTCGCCGAGCGCATATGGAATCCCGCCGTCGATCCTGCTGACGCCCGCGCGCGCATCTCTCGCGAATACGAAATGCTGCGGACCGCCGACACACTGACCCTCCTGGAAGGAACCGCATGACCACGGGCCCGAAACGTCCCAACATCGCCCTGATCCTCACCGACGATCACGCCTCGCACGCGATCAGCGCATATGGCTCCGCAGTGAACACCACCCCCCGCATCGATGAGATCGCCGATGCGGGCGTGCGGTTGGACAACTGCTTCTGCACGAACGCTCTCTGCACGCCGAGCCGCGCATCGATCCTCACCGGGACGTACAGCCACATCAACGGCGTGACCACGCTGGAGACGCCCATCGATGCCGCACAGCCCACGTTCGTGTCGCAGTTGCGCGAGGCCGGCTATCGCACCGCGATCATCGGCAAGTGGCACATGGGCGAGGGCGAAGGCCACGACCCGCAGGGCTTCGATCACTGGGCCGTGCTGCGCGATCAGGGCGAGTACTTCGACCCGCAGATCCTCACCGAGAACGGCGTCGAGATCGCCGAGGGCTACGCCACCGACGTGATCACCGACCTCGCGCTGAAGTGGCTGGATTCCCTCGATGGCGACGAGCCATGGTGCTTGCTCATCCACCACAAGGCCCCGCACCGACCTTGGATTCCCGATGAGGCGCACGCCGGAATGTACGCCGACGTCCAGCTCGCCGTACCTGCGACCTTCAACGATGACTACAGCACGCGGTCCTCGGCCGCGCACCGGGCCGCCATGCGCATCGCCGATCACCTCACACTCACCGACCTCAAGATCGCTCCCCCGGAGGGACTGACCTACGAAGAGGCCGCGCTGTGGAAGTACCAGCGCTACATGGAGGACTACCTCGCCTGCGTCGCCTCTGTCGACGACAACGTGGGTCGCGTGATCGACTGGCTGCGCGAGAAGGATCAGTTCGACGACACCCTGCTGATGTACACGTCAGATCAGGGCTTCTTCCTCGGCGACCACGGCTGGTTCGACAAGCGGTTCATGTACGACGAGTCGCTGCGGATGCCTCTCGTACTCAGTTGCCCGTCCCGCGTGCCGGCGCGCAGCGAACCGCTCACCCAAATCGTCACGAACGTGGACTTCGCCCAGACGATCCTCGAGTTCGCCGGCGTCGAACCGCACGAGCGGATGCAGGGTATGAGCATCGTTCCGCAGCTGACCGCAGAGCCGGATCGCCCCACTCGCGAGGCCATGTACTACCGCTACTTCGAGAACGACGACATCAATCACCACGCGTTCGCGCACTACGGCATCCGCAGTGATCATCACAAGCTGATCTACTTCTACAACGACGGCATGGGTATTCCAGGGTCCTCACCGCACGCGTATCCCCCGGAATGGGAGATGTACGACCTGCAGGCAGACCCGGAGGAGCTCAACAACGTCTACCTCGACCCTCGCTACGCCGAGTTGCGGGAGGAACTGAAGGCGAAGCTGTGGATGCTGCAGGCCGAGCTGGGCGACCACCCACACCCCTCGCAGCCGAAACCGAGCCTGCTCGCCGGTTGAGCTCGCTCGGCCACGCGGGCTGAGGTGGCGCAGATGGTCGCCTCGCGAGCACGATTGCGGCAATCTGCGACACCTCCCGATCGGCCACGCGAGCCGAGGTGGCGCAGATGGTCGCCTCGCGAGCACGATTGCGGCAATCTGCGACACCTCCCGACGGGCGCGGGTGCGCACACGTCGCGCGAGCTCAGCTGCGCTTACTCCTCCGCGTCCTTGTCGACCGGACGCCGGCGACGGAACACCAGAAATCCGACGCCGAGCAGCAGCAGGATCGCCGCCACGACGATGTACGGAGTGGAATCTGCACCTGTCGTCGGCAGCATTCCCCCGCCGCCGGGCGCCGCAGTGACGGTGAGCGTCGCGGTGGCTTCAGCGCCGTTCGGCTGAATCGCTGCGAGAGTGTGTTCGCCTGCCGCGGTGTTCCTCGGCACGGTGATGGTGGTGCGGAAGGTTCCGTCGTCTGCGACGGTCACTGTGCCGACCTGCACTGGAGTAGAGCGCAGCTCCAGCACCAGCTCGAGGCCGGCATCGAAGCCTTCGCCGCTGATCTCGACTGTTCCACCGGCCTGGGCCGACGTCGAGCCGAGCGTGATCGTGCCCGGAGCTGCAGGAGCATCAGCGAACACGATCGGCACCTGCACGCTCGTGCCAGAAGCGGCGGTCGCCACTGTGAGCATCTGCGCACCGAACACGTCCTCGGGAACCGTGAACGTCAGGCTGGCACGGCCCGCTTCGTCGGTGGTGTCGACGATCGTGGAGTCGACGGTGCTAGTGGCGAGCACGACATCGCCCAGCGAAACTGTGGCGTCGCCCGGCTCTGCTTCTCCGCCGCTGAACGCCAGCGATGAGAGGTCGATCGTGACCTCTTCACCGGCGCTGAATCCGTCGGCATCCGTCGCGCTCACCGTCACACCGACCGCGCGCTGGGCGAGATCAGGTGTTGCCGCGGTGTTGGCGTCGAACCACTCCACCATCGAGGAGAGGTCGATCTTGCCGGTATCCGCTCTGTTCGTGCCTTCAGCCAGGGTGAAGAAGTTGTCTCCGCCCGTGGCGAGGAACGAGTTCGCGGCGACGCTGTAGCTTGCCGATTCGTCAATCGCCTCGCCGTTCAGCGTGATCGAAGTGATCCGCGCCCCTGCAGCCGCCGTGGGGTCATAGGTGTACAGCAGACCTTCTGAGAGTCCAAGCTTCAGGAATGGACGGCTCGAACCGTCCGGCTGCCACTGTTCCTCCAGCACGCCCTTCAGCTGCGCACCCGTGAGGTCGAGCGTGACAAGAGTGTTGGCGAACGGCTGCACCGTCGCCGCTTCGCGGAACGTCACGTTGCCGTCGGCGTCGTTTCCTCCAGACGAGGCGTACGTCAGGTCTGCACGGATGCCACCGGGATTCATCAACGCGATGTCTGCCCCGGTCGACCACTTGTGCACGTCGGCGACGAAGTTGCCGACGGTGGATTCGCCGCCACGGTTCTCTGAACCGTCGGTCTGACGCGCCCTGTTGAAGTCGGCGGTGATCTCACCCACCGGCTCGGCTCCGAGCACGTCGGCCTCAGCTGTTGCCGCATCGACGATGTCTTGCACGCCTTGAACCGCGGGGTACAGCGCAACGCCATCGGCCGTGAGGGGCTTGATCTCGTTGGTGATCGAGATCAGCTCCTTCGACTTGGCATCGACCTGCAGGTTCATGAGCCCGAAGTTCTCTCCATACTGCCCTGCTGAGACGACGGGTCGTCCGTCAATGATGTGGTTGTACGCGAGGTGGGTGTGCGCCGAGACGATCGCGCTCACGCTGTCATCGACACCGGCGACGATTCTGCCGAGCGCCGACTCCGGCGTGATGCTGGCAATATCCGTAGACGTGGCGCCCTCGTGCACGAGCAGAATCAGCACATCTGCTTCACCGTTGGCGTCATCACCGTCGGTGAGGTTGGCAGCGACGGCGTTCACCGATTCAGCGATGTCACGAACCTCGAGCTCGGAGATTCCTTCCGGCGCGACAAGCGAGTCAAGCTCTTCGGTCACGGCGCCGATGAATCCAACCTTCACACCGTCGGTCTCGCTCACCCAGGCCGGAGCGAGGGCGGCCTCGCCGGTCTCGGTGAGGAACACGTTGGATGAGATGTACTCCCAGTCCGCGCGGTCCTGCACACGATCACGAAGGTCTTCCCAGCCCTGATCGAACTCGTGGTTGCCGGCCGCGCTCACATCGAGCCCCGCGGCATTCAACGCATCGATCGTCGGATTGTCGTCGTTGATGAACGAGGTGAAGGTGGATGCGCCGATGAGGTCACCGGCCGCGGCGAACACCGTGTTTGGGTTCGCGTCACGTACCGACTGCACGGCACCGGCGAGCACAGCAGCACCGGCCGAGGCACCATCGGCTTCGATGCGACCGTGGAAGTCGTTGATCGTGACGATGTCGATACTCACCGGCGGAAGCTCGCTGGAGACACCGACGATCACCGGATCGTGGTCACTCGAGCGGAACGGCGTACCGGACTCGGTAGCACCGAACTCGTAGCCGCGGTCACTCCACTCCGGAGAGTTGATGGTCCAGACCCCAGTGCCTGTCACCGACTCTGCCAGAGACGGCGAAGCGATCGCGTGGTCGAGCGATCCGAGCTCACCGTCGAAGGTGTAGGTGTATCCGGCTTCTGCCGCAGGCACGAGGTCGGTCCATCCGGCCTGTGAGAAGACATTGATCGGGTCTTCCTGCGCGTAAGCGTTGAAGTCGCCGAGCAGCAGGATGTTATCGCTGCCGCTGGTCTCCGCCAGTGTCTGGGTGAAACCGAGCAGCGACTGTGCCTGCGCGACGCGATCGTCGTTGAAGAAGCCTTGGCCGTCGGTCGGCTCGTCTCCACCGTCTTCCGGCGGGGACTTCGACTTGAAGTGATTGGCGACGACAGAGACGATCTTCCCGTCGATGTCGAAGGTCTGCGCGATGGGCTCACGCGCGTTACCCCACGCGGCCTCGTCGATCACAGTGGCGCTGTCTCCGACCGGGGTGACGGCATCCGTCTTGTAGATGATCGCGTTGGTGATGACATCCGTCGTGGCGGTGTTGAGGAGTTCAGCCGGAGTCGGGACGTATGCCCACACGTCTGTACCCGCAGCCGCGTTGAGTCCGGTCACCAGGTCGGCGACGGCCGTGTCGGCCGGCTTGCCGAAGTGGATCGAATTCTCGATCTCCATGAGCGCGACGATGTCGGCGTCCAACCCGTTGATCGCGGTGACAATCTTGGACTTCTGGATTGCGAACTTTTCGGAGTTCGCCGCGCCACGAGCATCAGGGTTCTCGCTACCCAGCGTTGTGAAGTAGTTGAAGACGTTGAACGCTGCGATCTGCGCATCGCCGCCGACCTCTGGGGCCGTATCGCTGCGCGAGTTCTCGGTCGTGAACGTCGCCTTGTACACCGCGTCGCTCTCGTCGTCGATCGCGATGATCGGCTGCAGCCGCCAGTCGTCGAAGCCGTACTGCAGCACGTAGCCGGTCTCGGCGAAAGCGACGAGGTCGCCGTTGCGCACGGTCGTGTCCTTGGTGAAATATGGCTGCTCGCCGGGGTGCGCGTTGCTGACGACCTGCGAATTCCAGCCGTCATCGAGCAGGATGCGCTCGGCACGATTCGCGCTTGCGATCGCGTTGGCATCGGCGCCTGGGCGCGTGGTCTCGGTGCTCTTGACGTTGAGCTCGCCGGGATTCAGCCAAAGGGTGCCGAAGTTGTAGAGCTGGTGGCTGGATGCCAGCCGGTAGGTGCCGGTGGGCGCGACCAGCATGTTCTCGTAGGCCTCGCGGTCGGCACCGATGACCGAGTCCGGCAGCGGGGTGAGAGCCGGGGCACCGAATCCGGCGGTAACGACGGCGACGTTCTGCTCCGCCTCAAGCGAGATCTGCGTCTGTCCATAGCTCTCGGCAACGATGCCGGTGACGGAGACGATGTCGCCGACCGCAAGCGACGGAACGAAGTCGTTCAGATTGATGAAGATGCCGTCGGATGCTCCGGGCGTGGCATCCGTCTCGCCACCGCTGCCCGCGGTCTGGATCGAGATTCCCTTGTAACCGCCGACGCGGTAGTCGCCGGTGACGATGCCTTCGACAGTGACGGCCACACCTACAAACGGCGATGACTCGCCGGTGCCCTGCACTGCGGCGATGCTCTGCGCATCCGCATACGCCGGGGCGGCAGCGAGCCCACCGAAGGCGAGTGCGGCAGCCGCGGTGGCGGCGAGTGTCGCAAGGCGTCGCCTGCGGGGTGAGTGGGACGATCCGATGGACTGTACTGCACCAGCAGGGACGGACATCATGCGGTAGTTCTCCTCGACGTCGACGGGAGGGACTTCGCACGCCATCGTGAGGCACACGAAGAGGAATCACCGCAGTCACACGTCAGCATGCGAAAGAGGCGCCCGGTTGTGAGCATATGACTACCCGCCGACATCCTCAATGGCGTTCTTCGAAGTGACGCTGCGAGTGCACGACGAAGGCCGCCGGGATCGCTCCCGGCGGCCTTCGTCATTGGCGAATCAGAACCAGCCGTTGAGGAGATCCCACAACCAGTCAAGGATGTCGCGGATCGGGCTCTTGCCCTTGTTGACGGTGACCGAGCCGGTGGCGTGGTCTCCGTCTTCCTGAGCGACGATGACGGCGTACTTACCGGCATCCGTCTTCTTGGGAACGGTGACCGCGCTGGTGAAGGTGCCGTCCGCGGAGACCGAGGCGGTGCCCAACTCGACGATCTTGCCCTTCTTCGACTCGAGCGTGATCGTCACGGTCTCGCCGGGTTCGAAGTCGGCGCCGGTGACGGTGAGCTTCTTGCCCGCACTGACGGTCTTCGATCCCACCTCGATGGTGCCGGTGAACTCAACGGGAGTCTCGACGCCGGTGACCGTGAACGGCACCTGCACGCTCGTCTCGCCAGTAGTCACGGCGAGCTGCTGCTCCCCGATCACGCCTTCCGGAACGGCGAAGGTCAGGCTCGCGCGTCCGACCTCGTCGGTGGTGTCGACGATGGCTGCATCGACCACACCTGTGGCGAGTGCGATGTCGCCAAGTGCGACGCTCACCTCACCGGGCGCAGCCTCGCCCGCGCTGAATGCCAGCGAGGAGAGATCGATCGTGACCTGATCTCCGGCGCTGTAGCCATCGGCATCCGGTGCGCTCAGCGTCACACCGACCGCGCGCTGCGCGAGATCGGTCGTCGCCGTGCCGTTGGCGTCGAACCAGTCGACCATCGACGCAAGATCGATCTTGCCGGTGTCTGCCTTGTTCGTGCCCTCGGCGAAGGTGAAGAAGTTATCTCCACCCGCGGCGAGGAACGAGTTCGCGGCGACGCTGTAGCTCGCTGCTTCGTCAATCGCCTCGCCGTTCAGCGTGATCGAGGTGATTCGCTCCCCAGCCGCCGCACTCGGGTCGTAGGTGTACTGCAAGCCCTCCGAGACGCCGAGCTTCAGGAACGGACGACTCGACCCCTCCGGCTGCCACTGCTCCTCCAGCACACCCTTCAGCTGCGCACCGGTGAGGTCGAGCGTGACGAGCGTGTTGGCGAACGGCTGCACCGTCGCTGCTTCGCGGAAGGTCACGTTGCCGTCAGCGTCGGATGCTCCGGTCGAGGCGTATGACAGGTTGGCACGGATGCCGCCCGGGTTCATCAGCGCGATGTCAGCGTCGGTTGCCCACTTGTGCACGTCGGCGACGAAGTTTCCGATCGTCGACTCGCCACCGCGGTTCTCTGATCCGTCGGTCTGACGCGCCCGGTTGAAGTCACCGGTGATCGCGCCGACCGGCTCCGCGCCGAGGATGTCGGCCTCGGCCTTGGCCGCGTCGACAATCTTCTGCACGTCGCCGTCGGCGTCGTAGAGCGGCGTGATGGTGACCTTGCCGGTGACCGGATCCTTCTCAGACTTCGTGAGGGGCTTGATCTCGTTGGTGATCGAGAGCAGTTCCTTCGTCTCCGGGTCGACCTGCAGGTTCATCTGCCCGAAGTTCTCACCGTACTGGCCCGCCGAGATGACCGGACGGCCATCGATGACGTGGTTGTACGCGAGGTGGGTGTGCGCCGAGACGATCGCATTCACGCTGTCATCGACGCCAGCGACGATCTCGCCAAGCGCCGAGTCCGGCGTGATGCTCGCGACATCGGTCGACGTCGCGCCCTCGTGCACGAGCAGAATCAGCACATCGGCCTCGCCGTTGGCGTCATCACCGTCGGTGAGGTTGGCAGCGACGGCGTTCACCGAATCGACGATGCCGCGCACCTCGAGATCGGCGATGCCATCCGGGGAGACGAGCGAGTCGAGCTCTTCGGTCACAGCGCCGATGAAGCCAACGTCAACGCCTTCCATCTCGGTGACCCAGGCCGGAGCGAGCGCCGTCTCACCGGTCTCGGTGACGAACACGTTGGACGAGATGTACTCCCAGTCCGCGCGGTCCTGTATGCGGCCCTCCAGGTCTTCCCAACCCTGATCGAACTCGTGGTTGCCGGCCGCGCTCACATCGAGCCCCGCGGCATTCAACGCGTCGATCGTCGGGTTGTCATCGTTGATGAAAGACGTAAACGTGGATGCGCCGATGAGGTCGCCCGCAGCAGCAAACACCGTGTTCGGGTTCGCGTCACGCACCGACTGAACGGCGCCCGCGAGAACCGCAGCACCCGCCGCGACGCCGTCGGCCTCGATGCGACCGTGGAAGTCGTTGATCGTGACGATGTCGATACTCACCGGCGGGATCTCGCTGGAGACGCCGACGATCACCGGATCGTGGTCACTGGAACGGAACGGCGTGCCCGCCTCAACCGCGCCGAACTCGTAGCCGCGGTCGCTCCACTCCGGAGAGTTGATCGCCCAGACGCCAGTTCCTGTCACCGACTCGGTCAACGAGGGCGATGCGATCGCGTGGTCGAGCGATCCGAGCTCACCGTCGAACGTGTACGTGTAGCCCGCATCGGATGCCGGAACCAGGTCGGTCCAGCCGGCCTGCGCGAACACGTCGATCGGGTCTTCCTTGCTGTACGCGTTGAAGTCGCCAAGCAGCAGGATGTCCTCGCTGCCGCTGGTCTCTGCCAGCGTCTCGGTGAAGCTCAGCAGCGACTGTGCCTGCGCAGTGCGGTCGGCATTGAAGTGGCCCTGGCCATCCTCGGGCTCCGCGCCGTCACCAGATTTCGACTTGAAGTGGTTGGCGACGACCGAAACCGTCTTGCCGTCAAGGTCGAACGTCTGTGCGATGGGCTCGCGAGCGTTGCCCCACACCGACTCGTCGACGACAGTCGAGCTGTCTCCGACGGGCGACGCGGCATCCTTCTTGTAGATGATCGCGTTCGTGATCACGTCAGTGTCAGTCGTCAGCAGCGCTTCCGGAGTCGGCACGAATGCCCAGATCTCGGAACCTGCATCTTCGTTGAGCCCTGCGACCAGATCCGCGACAGCGGTGTCGACGGGCTTGTCGAAGTGGATGGAGTTCTCGATCTCCATGAGCGCCACGATCTCGGAATCCAGAGCGTTGATCGCGGTGACGATCTTCGACTTCTGGATCTCGAAAAGCGCGGCTGTCTTGGCCCCGCGTGCGTCGGAGTCCTCACTCTGCAGCGTCGTGAAGTAGTTGAAGACGTTGAACGCTGCGATCTGCGCGTCGCCACCGACCTCTGGGGCCGCGTCCGTGCGCGGGTTCTCAGTCGTGAACGTCGCCTTGTACGTCGCGTCGCTCGCGTCGTCGATCGCAATGACCGGCTGCAGACGCCAGTCATCGAAGCCGTACTGCAGCACGTAGCCGGTCTCGGCGAAGTCGACGACATCACCGTTTCGCACCGTGGTGTTGGTGGTGAAGTACGGCTGCTCACCGGTGTGCGCTCCGCTAGTGACCTGCGAGTTCCAGCCGTCGTCGAGGAGGATGCGGTCAGCACGGTTGGCCGCGACAATGGCATTGGCTTCCGGACCAGGACGGGTCGTTTCTGTGCTCTTCACATTCAGGTCGCCAGGGTTCAGCCACAGGGTGCCGAAGTTGTACAGCTGGTGACTGGATGCCAGGCGGTAGGTGCCGCTGGGGGCGACGAACATGTTCTCGTAGGCTTCACGGGCGACACCGACGGTCGATTCGGGCAACGGCGTGACGGCAGGAACGCCGACACCGGCCGTGATGACACTCACATCGCCGACAACTGCGGGGGCGATCTGCGTCTGGCCGAAGTACTCCGAAACTGTGCCGGTGACCGAGACAAGGTCGCCGATCTCGAGCGTCGGGGCGAGGTTGTTCAGGAACACGAAAACGCCGTCGGATGCTCCGGACGCGGCATGCGTGTCGCCACCGCTATCCGCGGTCTGGATCGAGATTCCCTTGTAGCCGCCGAGGCGGTAGTCGCCAGTGACGATACCCTCGACGATCACCGTCTGGCCGTTCAGCGGCGAGACATCGGAAGCTCCCTGCACCTCGGCGATCGACGCCGCAACTGGGTCAGTGCCCGGTTCGGGATCGGGGTCCGGGTCAGGACCGGGAGCGCCGGAGCCCTGCGGGGTGATCGTGGCCGAAAGGGCGAAGTCTGCACGGTTGTCATCGGTGTCGACGCCGTCGGTGCGATTCAGTGACTTCACGTCGGTGTTGCCGGACGGCGAAATCGCCGCCGTGGTCTCGAATGTGTTCGACGAGCCGTAACCGAGAAGATCGACGACGCCGTCGACGCCTGCGGTCGACCCTGGGGTGAGATTGACGGCGGCGGTGCCCTCGACGAGGGCGAGCGTGCCGTTGGTGCCGCTCGGAGTCAGAGTGGTGACGGCGTCCGGTTCCGGTAATTCGACACCATTCGCACCGTTGCTGTTGCCCTGCACGAGGAAATACCCGCCCGCCGGAATGACTCCGGTGAGTGCGGCGACGCCGTTGAAGTTGGCGGCTCCCGTCGCGGAGCGGTACTGCAGCGACAGCCCATCGAGGGTGATGGCCTCGGCCGTCGGGTTGTACAGCTCGATGAACTTGTTCTTGAATGCTGCTCCAGCGCTCCCGCCAGAGAGGTACGCCTCGTTGATGACCACGCCCGTGCCTGACGTATTGGCGAAGGCGGGCGTTGCGATCAGGGCGCTAGCGCCAAGAGAAATAACACACGTTGCGGCAAGGACGCCGACGCGACCCCTGCCTCTATTGTGCGAAACAGAAACCCGGAGGTTCCTGCCGTCAGGGGCTGACATCATCGGTGATTCTCCTCGTCGACGCGAACGGCAGCTCTCGTGAAACTGTCGATGTGGACGCTCACAGCGCACACACATGTTCGCGAGCATACTGAGGGATTCCGACGTCCTCAATGGTGTTTGCCGATCGGTTACCCGAGCGTCACGTCCTTGACGTCAGGATGCCGCTGCGCGCTCCTCGAACTCCTCGACTTCGAGCTGCCAGCGATCCTTCGCCAGGCGATACCAGATGTAGAACGCGAAGCCGGCGAAGACCGCCCATTCGATGGCGTAGAAAATGTTCAACCAGTTGACGGTCGCGAGCTCCGCCGGTGCAGGCGAGACGATGTCGACCAGCCCTTCGGGCGCATCGATCGAAGCGAGGTACGGGCGGTACACCGACAGCTGCTCGATGTCGTGCCATTGGCCCAGCAGCATCGCCGGCGACATCCGACTCATGGCGTGCGGGTCGTCTCTGGTGGGCGGCGACGTGCCCTCATCGGAGATCACGCGTCCGGTGATCGTCGACTCGGTTCCTGCAGCGTCTTCTTCGAGGGCGGATGCCGCGGCATCCGCTGTTTCGCGATCTGGGGCCCACCCGACAGCGACGGCGATCGATGTGCGCTCGGCGACGCGCAGCTGACCGGTCACCCAGTATCCCTCTGCATCGTCGTTGAAACGCGATGAGACGACCAGGAAGTCGCCAGCAACCCAGGTGCCTGTGGTCTCCACTCGCTGGCCGACGTACGGCTCTGGGAGATACTCGCCGGGGGCAACGACCTCAGAGAGCGGACGCACATCTTCCGTGATCCCCACCGGAGCTGGGTCGGTGTTGATGGCACGCTCGAGCTGCCATTGACCGAGGAAGGCGAAGACACCGGCGACCACGAGGCAGGCCAGGAGGACGCCGATCCAGCGTCCGCGCAGCATGACCTCGCGAAGGGTCGGCGGGAACTCCTGCGGAATCGTCACGTGCAGTGCGCGCCCGTCAGGAGAGGTGATAGGGAGCAAGTACGACCTCTACTCGCTGGAACTCCTTGAGATCGGAGTATCCAGTGGTGGCCATCGATTTGCGGAGCGCGCCGATCAGGTTGGCCGTGCCATCCGCGACAGGAGCCGGCCCGTAGAGGATCTCTTCGAGCGTCGCGATCCCGGGGGTCTTGACGCGACGTCCGCGAGGAAGCTGCGGGTGGTGTGCTTCTGGCCCCCAGTGGAAGCCGCGGCCCGGAGCATCCGTTGCGCGCGCGAGCGCGACGCCGAGCATGACGGCATCCGCACCCATCGCCAGCGCCTTGACGATGTCGCCCGAGGTTCCGACTCCGCCATCGGCGATGACGTGCACGTAGCGTCCGCCCGACTCGTCGAGGTAATCGCGACGCGCAGCGGCGACGTCAGAGACTGCCGTGGCCATCGGTGCATGGATGCCGAGGGTCGCACGAGTCGTGGATGCCGCTCCCCCGCCGAAGCCGACGAGCACACCGGCAGCCCCGGTGCGCATCAGGTGCAGGGCCGTCGTGTAGGTGGCTGCACCGCCGACGATGACGGGAACATCGAGGTCGTAGATGAACTTCTTGAGGTTCAGCGGCTCGGCGACGCTGGAGACGTGCTCAGCCGAGACGGTCGTGCCACGAATGACGAACAGGTCTACGCCCGCGGCAGCCACGGTGTCGTAGAGCTCCTGGGTGCGCTGCGGGGTGAGCGAGCCTGCCACAGTGACGCCGCCTTCGCGGATCTCCGCCAGGCGCGACATGATGAGTTCGGGCTTGATCGGCTCGGAGTACAGCTCCTGCATCCGCACGGTCGCCTTGTCTGCGGAGAGCCCGGCGATCTCTGCGAGCAGCGGCTCCGGGTTCTCGTAGCGGGTCCACAGACCCTCAAGGTCGAGCACACCGATACCGCCGAGCTTGCCGAGCATGATCGCGGTCCGAGGGCTGACGACCGAGTCCATCGGTGCACCGATGATCGGAGTGTCGAACTGGTAGGCGTCAATCGTCCACGCAGTCGAGACATCCTCGGGGTTGCGGGTCCGCCGTGACGGCACCACCGCGATGTCGTCGAACGTGTATGCGCGACGCGCGCGCTTGCCTCGGCCGAGTTCGATGTCCATGCTCACCAGACCAGCCTACCTGCGGTCGATCCGACTGCGAGACTGGTGACGATCGGGACTCGTGACTTTCGGGACTTGAGACTTTCGGGACTCGATATTGGGACTCGCTTTCGGGACTCGTCGTTATTGGGACTCGTCGCTATCGGGAGGATGCCGTGGGATCGGATGCTGTGGACGTCGCCGTCATCGGCGGCGGCGTGATGGGACTGGCGACGGCTTGGGAGCTCGCCCGCCGCGGCCACCGGCCGGTGCTGCTCGAGCAGTTCGCCCGAGGGCACGTGCAGGGCGCATCGCACGGCGCGACCCGCAATTTCAACAATGCCTACGAGGACGAGCACTATCTCGATCTGCTCGTGCGTGCCCGCGAGGGCTGGGACGCCCTCGGCACTCCCGGCGGCGAGCCGCTGCTGAGGATGCACGGACTGGTCACTTATGGCCGCGTCGACATTGCCTCGGTACGCGGTCGGCTAGCCGAGCGCGGGATCCCTGCCGAGATCCTGGATGCTGCCGAGGCTGCAGGGCGCTGGCCAGGTATGCGCTTCGAGGATGCTGTGCTCTGGTCATCCGATGCGGGTGTGGTGCGCGCATCCGCCGCTCTTCTCGAATTGGAGCGACGGATCGTCGAGGCCGGCGGCGAGGTGCGTTGGGCGTCGCCGGTGCGCGACATCGTCGAGGATGCCTCCGGCGTCACGCTGGCGCTGCCCGGCGGGACGCTGCATGCGGACACCGTCGTGGTCACGGCCGGCGCCTGGACCAGCCGACTGCTCGGCGGGATCCGGCTGCCCCGGCTGCGGGTGACCGAGGAGACGCCAGCGCACTTCTCGCCGCTCTCCGCCTCCGACGACGTATGGCCGTCGTTCAACCACTACGTCGGCACCGATCGCTTCCCCGCCACGGTGTACGGGATGCCGACACCGGGCGAAGGCATCAAGGTCGGGTTCCACGGCGTCGGCAACGAGGTCGATCCGGATGCTCGGCCGCACCGCACCACGCACGCAGATGCCCTCGCGGCATACGTGCGCGAGTGGATGCCTGGACTCGATGCATCGTCGGCGGTGCCGATCAGCTGCACTTACACGTCGACCGACGACGACACTTTCATCCTCGATCGTCAGGGTCGGATCGTCGTCGGCGCGGGCTTCTCCGGACACGGTTTCAAGTTCGCCACCGGAGTCGGCGCCGTCCTCGCGGATCTCGCGCTCGATGCAGGGGCGCGCGCCGCTGAGCCGTTCCGGCTGCGGTGAGCTGAGACGCTCACGCCTTTCGTCTGCGCTGGGTCGTTCGCGTCATCTTCGAGGTTCAGCGCGTGCGCACCACTCGCCGTTCATCCCAGACTGCGGCATCCGACTCGTAGACCTCACCATCGGTGCCGAACACCAAGAAACGGTCAAAGGAGCGCGCGAACCACCGGTCGTGCGTGACCGCGAGCACCGTACCCTCGAACCGCGTGAGCGCGTCCTCCAGCGCCTCGGCCGACTCCAGGTCGAGATTGTCCGTCGGCTCATCGAGCAGCAACAGCGTCGCACCGGACAGTTCCAGAAGCAGCACCTGGAACCGTGCCTGCTGGCCACCGGAGAGCGAATCGAATGTCTGCTGTGCCTGCTTCACGAGCCCGTAGCGATCAAGCGCCGCGCTCGCCGCTTCGCGCGGCATCCCCGCCCTGCGTTCATCGCCTCGGTGCAGCACTTCCAACAACGTGCGCCCGACGAACTCCGGATGCGCGTGGGTCTGTGCGAACAGCCCGGGCACCACGCGCGCGCCCAGCGTCGCTCGCCCGGTGTGCGCGACGGCATCCACCTGCTCGCCCGTCGATGTCACATGGCCGAGCGTCGGGTCGGGGTCCGTTCCTCCGCGGGCCAGCAGCCTCAGGAAGTGTGACTTGCCGGATCCGTTCGATCCGAGCACACCGATCCGATCGCCGTACCAGATCTCCGAATCGAACGGCCTCATCAGTCCGGTGAGCTCAAGGCGTTCAGACACGACGGCACGCTTGCCCGTGCGCGCGCCACGAAGGCGCATGTCGAACGCCTGCGCTGGCGGACGCTCCTCGGGCGGCCCAGCCTCCTCGAACTTCCGCAGCCTGGTCTGCGCCGCACGATAGCGAGACGCGAAGCTGTCGTTCGCCTCGGCCTTCACCTTCAGCGCCGCCACCAGATTCCGCAGCTTCTCGTGCTGCTCATCCCAGCGACGACGCAGCTCATCCAGCCGATCCATCCTCGCGATGCGAGCCGCATGGTAGGTGGCGAAGCCGCCGCCGTGCACCCACGCGGATGCTCCGGCGCCTCCCGGTTCGAGCGTGATGATGCGGTCGGCAGCGCGAGCGAGCAGCTCGCGGTCGTGCGAGACGAGCAAGACCGTCTTCGGCGTCTGCCGCAGCTGATCCTCCAGCCAGCGCTTCGCGGGGACGTCGAGGTAGTTATCCGGCTCGTCAAGCAGCAGCACGTCGTCAGGGCCCCGCAACAGTGCCTCCAAGGCGAGCCGCTTCTGCTCTCCGCCGGAGAGTGTGACCAGCTCGCGGTAGCGCGCACGTTCGTAGGGCACACCGAGCGCGGCGACCGTGCACTGATCCCACACCGTCTCGTGCTCGTAGCCACCGGCATCCGCGTACTCGGCGAGCGCCGTGGCGTAACGCATCTGCGTATCGTGCTCGTCGCGCTCGATGAGGGCGTTCTCGGCGGCTTCCAGCGCCCCGGCCGCTGCCCGGATGCGGCGAGGAGCGACGCGCACCAGCAGCTCCTGCACGGTCTGCCCGGCTTCGCCGTGTCCGACGAACTGGTCCATCACACCGAGACCGCCGTCGATCGTGACGGCGCCCGAGTCCGGCGCCTGGTCGCCGCGGATGATCCGCAGCAACGTCGTCTTGCCGGCGCCGTTCGGCCCGATCAGGGCACTGGTTGATCCTGCGCCGACTCGGAACGTCGCCTCGTCGAGGAGCGGTCTGCCATCAGGCAGAGTCAGGGAGATGGCTGAAACATCGATGTAGCCCACGGGTGAAGCCGTCCTTCCGCCCGTATGCCGAGCCGATCAGGCTATCAGTTCACAGGGTCGGCGTCTCGATCAAGCGGCGTATCGGCCGGAGGCGTATCGATCAGGCCGCGTATCGTTCAGGCCGCGTATCGGCCGGAGACGATCGCGCGGGCACGCTTCTTCGCCGTCTCCTCCTCGCGGTTCTTGGGCGGAGTCGTGGCGACGAGGTCGGCCAGCAGATGCTGCGTCACGTGCGCGATCTCAGCGACGGCGTGGTCGAAGGCTTCCTGGTTCGCCTTCGAGGGCTTCGTCGTCCCCGCGATCTTCCGCACGTACTGCAGCGCCGCCGCCTGTACTTCGTCCGACGTTGCGGCGGGCTCGAAATTGTGGAGGGTATGAATGTTCCGGCACATACCGGCACGCTACGCCGACAACCGAAATCGCGAAAGGGGCGGATGCCGCGGCATCCTGAGCCGTGCCTTCGCTCAGCAGGGGTCGCAGATGGCCGCCTCCCGACCGCGGAAGCGGCATCCCGCGACACCTCCCGCCCGTGCGACGCCGCGCCCAACTCGGCAGGGGTCGCAGATGGCCGCCTGCCGGCCACGGAAGCGGCATCCCGCGACACCTCCGCCCGGCGCGCGCCCGGCTGCCCCGGCCGACGGGCCCTACTTCTTGTAGTTGGGCGCCTCTACAACGATCTGAACGTCGTGCGGGTGCGATTCCTTGAGCCCGGCCGCGGTGATGCGCACGAACTTTCCGCGCATCTTGAGCTCTTCGATCGTGCGAGCGCCGACATAGAACATCGACTGGCGAAGGCCACCGACGAGCTGGTACGAAACCGCCGACACCGGGCCGCGGTACGGAACCTGACCCTCGATGCCCTCCGGGATGAGCTTGTCGTCACTCGGGACATCCGCCTGGAAATAGCGGTCCTTCGAGTACGAGGTCTGCTTGCCGCGAGTCTGCATCGCGCCGAGTGAGCCCATGCCGCGGTACTGCTTGAACTGCTTGCCTGCCTGGAAGACGATCTCGCCAGGAGACTCGTCAGTTCCGGCGAGGAGGGAACCGAGCATGACGGCATCCGCACCGGCGACGAGCGCCTTGGCGATGTCTCCGGAGTACTGCAGACCGCCGTCGGCGATCACCGGCACACCGGCGGGGCGCGCCGCGAGGGATGCCTCATAGACGGCCGTCACCTGTGGCACACCGACGCCGGCAACAACACGCGTGGTGCAGATGGAGCCGGGGCCGACGCCGACCTTCACGGCATCCACGCCCGCGTCGACCAGCGCCTGAGCGCCCTCACGAGTCGCGACGTTGCCACCGATGACGTCGATGTGCTCAAAGGATTCATCTGCTTTGAGTCGCTTCACGAGGTCGATGACGCCCTGCGACTGGCCGTTCGCGGTATCGACGACGAGTACGTCAACGCCGGCATCGCGCAGCGCCTCGGCACGCTCCCATGCGTCGCCGAAGAAACCGATCGCCGCGCCGACGCGGAGGCGACCCTGCTCGTCCTTCGTGGCCAGCGGATACTTTTCGCTCTTGTCGAAGTCCTTGATGGTGATGAGCCCGGCGAGCTTGCCGTTGTCATCGATCAGCGGCAGCTTCTCGACGCGGTGCTTCGCGAACAGCGCGATAACGTCTCCCGCGGCGACGCCCACCGACGCTGTGACAAGGTTCTCGCTGGTCATGACGTCCTTGACGAACGTCGATTGCCGCTCGCGCCCAGACACGAAGCGCATGTCGCGGTTCGTGATGATGCCGACGAGGCGACCATCGGGGTCGACTACCGGCAGTCCGGAGATCCGGTACTTCGCGCAGAGCTCGTCGACCTCTTCGACAGTCGCATCGATGGTCGTCGTGATCGGATCGGTGATCATGCCCGACTCGCTGCGTTTGACGCGGTCGACGTGAGTGGCCTGATCGGCGATCGAAAGATTGCGATGCAGGATGCCGATACCGCCCTCGCGCGCCATGGCGATCGCCATGCGACTCTCGGTGACGGTGTCCATCGCGCTAGAGAGCAGCGGGGTCGCGACCGAGATGCGGCGACTGATCCGTGACGAAGTATCAGCCTCACTGGGGATCACATCGGTATGCCCCGGCAGGAGCAGAACATCGTCGTAGGTGAGTCCGACGAAACCGAAGGGATCGGGCTGGTCCATGAAATCTCCTCGTGCATGCGCGTAGCGGTGTATCAATTCTAAGCGTGCAGAGGCTCCAAAAATTCCCCATGGAACGCGCCACCGTTTGATAACAACACACCGGACACTGGTGAGAAATGAAGCCGACACATTACGCTCATAAGGTCGTTCATCATCGCCGATGCGACCCGAAGCCTCGGCACCCATGGGACGACAAGGGAGGTTTCGTGGAACTGACGACTAGCCACAAGCGTCGAACGGTGCCCTGGATCATCGCGCTAATGAGCGCGATGCTGGCCGCAACGATGCTGTTCATGACTGCACCAGCGGCATTCGCTGAGAGTGATGACAGCGGCACTAGTGAGACATCAAGTGCGGACAGCGATGAGGGCGCTGACGAGCAGGAGGTGACCGACTACTTCTTTGCCGGCGTCATTCGCTTCGACGACAATCCTCTCCCCGACGTCACCGTCGCCATCGAGGGCAATGGCTTCGATGCCGAGACCGTAACGGATGAGAACGGTCGATGGACGCTGTATGTGCCTGAGAAGGATGCCTATACGCTGACCGTCGACGAATCGACCCTGCCCGAGGGCGTGATCGTCGAAGGCGACTCCGCCTCGCAGGAGGTGGAATTCGGCCTCGCGAACCGCGTCGTCATCAACCTCTTCCTCGGTGAAGGTGTGCGAGAGACGACGAGCTTCATCGACCAGTTCGTCGAACGACTGATCAACGGGCTCAACTTCGGACTTCTGCTTGCGCTCGCCGCGATCGGCGTCTCGCTGATCTTCGGCACCATGAACCTGACCAACTTCGCTCACGCCGAGATGGTCACGTTCGGCGCGGTGATGGCGGTGGTATTCGGCGTCACATTAGCGGTGCCGATGTGGCTGACCATTCCGCTCGTCGTCATCTGCGGTGGAATATTCGGCTATCTGATGGATGTCGCCCTATGGAAGCCGCTGCGACGGAGAGGGATGGGCATCATCCCTCTCATGATCGTCAGCATCGGATTCTCGTTCGCGCTGCGCTACGTCTTCCTCTTCTTCTTCGGCGGCAACACGGTGCAGCTACCGAACGCCGGAGCACCGAAGATCGAGATCTGGGGTCCGATCAGGCTCAGCGTCATCGACATGATGTCAATGGGCATCAGCGTGGTCGTCCTCGTCGCCGTCGCCTTCTGGCTGCTGAAGACCCGCACTGGCAAGGCAACGCGAGCGATCTCCGACAACCCGTCCCTCGCCGCAGCATCCGGCATCAACGTCGACCAGGTGATCCGGATCGTGTGGATCCTGGCATCCGCTCTCGCTGCCCTCGGCGGCATCCTGTGGGCGTATTTCCGTCCCGGCGTGCGGTGGGACATGGGAGTGCACATCCTGCTGCTGATCTTCGCTGCGGTCTGCCTCGGCGGACTCGGCACGGCCTTCGGCGCGCTGATCGGCGCGCTCGTTGTCGGCATCCTCGTCGAGGTGTCAACGCTCTGGCTGCCTTCCGACCTGAAGTACGTCGGGGCACTGGCCATCCTTATTCTGGTGCTGCTGTTTCGACCACAGGGCATCCTCGGTCGAAAAGAGAGGATTGGTTGACCATGGACTGGGGAGCAATTTTCAGCAGCACGGCAACATGGATTCTGAGCCCGACCACGATCGCGTACGCGATCGCTGCCACCGGACTCGCAGTGCACTTCGGGTACGCCGGACTGCTCAACTTCGGCATGGCCGGGTTCATGGCCATCGGCGCGTACAGCTACGCGATCTCGATCCTTTCGTTCGGCCTCCCGTGGTGGGTGGGCATCATCGTCGGCATGGTGATGTCGACCGTCTTCGCCTTCATCCTCGGCATCCCGACTCTGAGACTGCGTGCGGACTATCTGGCCATCGCGACCATCGCGGCGGCCGAGATCGTGCGCTTGCTGTTCACCTCGACCGCGTTCGAGGAGCAGACCAACGCAGCCGACGGACTCGGCGGCTACCACGCTGGTTTCCGCGATGCGAACCCCTTCCCGGAGGGCACCTACGGCTTCGGTCCGTGGACCTACAACGCCAGCCAACTCTGGGTACGCGTGTTCGGTCTGCTCGTTCTCGCCGTCTGCATCTATCTGGTGTGGGCCCTGATGCGCAGCCCGTGGGGTCGCGTGCTCAAGGGCATCCGCGAAGACGAGGATGCCGTGCGCTCGCTCGGCAAGAATGTCTTCTCCTACAAGATGCAGGCGCTGGTGATCGGTGGAATCATGGGCGGACTCGGTGGAGCGGTCTTCGCTCTCCCCTCCGCGGTGGTGCCGGCGAGCTACACGACGTCCTTGACGTTCTTCCTGTGGACGATCCTGTTGCTCGGAGGGGCTGCAACGGTGTTCGGACCAGCCCTCGGCGCGGTGATCTTCTGGGTCATCATGGCGTTCCTTGAGGGAGTGCTGCCGAGCATGGCTGCACAGGGAATCCTGCCCATGTCGTCGATCCAGGCGGCTACTCTCCGCTTCGTGATCGTCGGAGTCGCGCTCATGCTGCTGGTGATATTCCGGCCGCAGGGGCTCCTCGGAAACAAGAGGGAGCTGACCTTTGTCAAATAACAATGCAGATGACGCATCTGCCGAAAACTCGGCACCGGCCGCACAGAAGGCGCCGCACACCGGGCGCATCAAGACGACCGGTCTTCACAAGGGCGAGATCGAGGTCGGCTGCGAGAAGGTCGACCCGATCCTCATCGCCGACAACGTGACCCGTCGCTTCGGCGGCCTCACCGCCGTCGATGTCGACCACCTGGAGATTCCGCGCCACGCAATCACCGCGTTGATCGGGCCGAACGGTGCGGGCAAGACCACACTGTTCAACCTCCTGTGCGGGTTCGATAAGCCGAACTCGGGCAAGTGGAGCTTCGACGGGCACCAGCTGTCTGGCATCCCCTCGTTCAAGGTGGCGCGGATGGGGCAGGTGCGCACTTTCCAGCTCACCAAGGCACTTTCGCTTCTGACCGTGCTCGAGAACATGAAGCTCGGGGCGCCGAACCAGAAGGGTGAGGGGTTCTTTCCTAGCTTGATCCCCGCGATCTGGCGCAAGCAGGACACCGAACTCGAGGCGAAGGCGATGGACCTCCTCGCGCGCTTCAAGCTTGATTCAAAGGCGCAGGACTACGCGGCCAGCCTCTCCGGCGGCCAGCGCAAGCTGCTGGAGATGGCGCGCGCGCTCATGCGCGACCCGAACCTGGTGATGCTCGACGAGCCGATGGCAGGAGTCAACCCCGCCCTCACTCAGTCGCTGCTGGATCACATCCTTGATCTCAAGGAACTCGGCATGACCGTGCTTTTCGTTGAGCACGACATGAACATGGTGCGTCACATCGCCGACTGGGTGGTGGTGATGGCCGAGGGTCGCGTCGTCGCAGAGGGACCGCCCGACCAGGTGATGCAGAATCAGGCCGTGATCGATGCTTATCTCGGCAGCCACCAGGACGTCGACCTCGGAGTCGTCACCGGGCGCTACTCTGGCGAACTCGACGAGTCAGCGGAAGAGATGTTGGAAGAGATCCGCGAGGAGCACGAGGCCGCGATACAGGCCGCAGAGGAGAACAACACATGAGTACTCCCGTGACCGTCGAGCCACAGGGCACCCCCCGCACGGCAGAGATCGTGGTTGAGGTCAAGGGCCTCACCGCAGGCTATTTGCCGGGTGTGGACATCCTCAACGACACCAACCTCGTCGCGTCGAAGGGCGAGTTGATCGGCATCATCGGCCCGAACGGTGCCGGCAAGTCGACACTGTTGAAGGCGATCTTCGGACAGGTGAAGGTGCGTGGTGGCGAGATACTCGTAAATGGCGAGAGCATCGTCGGCCTGAAAGCCAACGAGCTCGTGCAGCGTGGGGTCGGGTTCGTCCCTCAGACGAACAACGTCTTCCCCTCGTTGAGCATCGAAGAGAACCTGCAGATGGGCATCATCCAGCGCCCGAAGGCATACAAGGAGCGACTGGAATTCGTCACCGGGATCTTCGCCGAGTTGGGCTCCCGCCTGAAGCAACGGGCAGGATCCCTGTCTGGTGGTGAGCGACAGATGGTCGCGATGTCGCGCGCGCTGATGATGGACCCGTCAGTGCTGCTGCTCGACGAGCCGTCTGCCGGCCTTTCGCCGGTGCGCCAGGATGACGCGTTCATCCGCGTCTCAGACATCAACAAGGCGGGCGTCACGACGATCATGGTCGAGCAGAACGCCAGGCGCTGCCTACAGATCTGCGACCGCGGCTACGTGCTCGATCAGGGCCACGACGCCTACACCGGAACCGGTCGGGAGCTGCTGAACGACCCCAAGGTCATCGGTTTGTACCTGGGCACGCTCGGCGAGGATTAGGCGCGGGGGCGCGGCGCGGGGGGCCTCGCGGCGCGCCGTGCTCGCGCCCGCGGCGCGGGGTGCTGGCACGGGGGCGCGCGTGGCGCCCGCCTCGCGCATCCGCCCCGTTTCGCGCCCATGCGGGAAGAAAAACCCGGCTTCGGATGCCTTGGGTTCTAACGGCATCCGAAGCCGGGTTTTCCTTCCCACGACGGATGCGACGGATGCACGCAACCTCCGGATGCCACCGCACCGCAATGCCCGCACCCACCGCACACGAAAGGGACCGGATGCCGAAGCATCCGGTCCCTCGTGTCACTGCGTATCAGTTGATGCGCGTGTGCATGTTGTCTGCGCCGTACTGGAAGACGCCGATGGTCGCCTCGGTCGGGTCACCGTTGTCGTCGAAGGTGATCGCGCCGGAGTATCCGTCGTAGTCAGCGGTTCCACCATCAATGATGATCGTGGCGCACGCCTCGAACGACTCGCACTTCTCACCATCGCCGGAGCCGCCAGAAACTTCCTGCAGGAAGCCTGCGATCTCGGTGGCCTCCGTGGAGTTCGCAGCGAGCGAAGCCAAGGCGAGCAGCACGACTGCGTCATAGGACTCAGCCGCGTAGTTGAAGTCGACGAGCTCCTTGCCCGACTGCTCCTGCCACTGATCGATCAGACGCTGCTGGAAGTCGTCAGCAAGCACGGGGCCAGGCTGAGTTCCCTTGCTGCCTTCAATCGGGACAGGCATGTCGGCGCCCCACTGCTGTGTGTTGCCGTCGACGAAGTAGAACTTGCTGCCGTCGAACCCGCTAGAGACGAATGCAGGAACGATCGTCGAGGTCTCCTCGAAGCCGATCACAGCAACAGCATCTGGGCTCTGCGCCATGATCGTCGAGATCTGCGCGTCGAACGAGGTGTCGTTGGCGTTGTACGCCTCGGACGCCACGACCGTGCCGCCGCCGGCCTCGAAGTTCTCGGTCAGCGATGCCTCAAGACCCGAACCATAGGCGTCATTGAGGTAGATGATGCCGAGGTTCGCGTAGCCGTCGATGCCGATCTCGGTGGCGAGCACCTCGCCCTGGAGCAGGTCGCTCGGAGCGGTGCGCCAGTAGAGGCCTTCGTCGGGCCACTCGGTGAAGTCCGGCGACGTGTTGGCCGGCGAGAAGGTGATGACGCCAGCACTGACTGCCTGGTCGAGGAATAGCTTTGTGACACCGGAGGACGCCGCGCCGATCAGCGCGGAGACACCAGAGTCAAGCAGA
This sequence comes from Microbacterium sp. Y355, assembly GCF_059445345.1. Lineage (NCBI taxonomy): Bacteria > Bacillati > Actinomycetota > Actinomycetes > Micrococcales > Microbacteriaceae > Microbacterium > Microbacterium sp. Y355. The sequence continues at coordinate 1,531,341 of NZ_JCAIUD010000001.1, forward strand.
CGCGGGACCGTGGTCTCGAACGCCTTGTTGTCGGGGTCACCCGAGTCGCCGTATTCGACCTCGACAGTGACGCCGAGATCTGCCGCGTTGATCTCCGCGGTGGCGAGTCCGACACCGGCCTCCTCGGGCGGGCCGAGGTAGGCGAGCTGGCCGGTCTGAGGAAGGACGGTACCGATGCTGAGCGTGAGAGCTTCACGATCAGTGGGCGCCGCCGGCTCTTCGGACGGGTCTGCAGGGGTTCCCCCGCTGCTACACCCTGCCAGGACAATCGCGCTCGCGCTGACCAAGGCGAGACCGCCCAGGATCTTACGCGCGCGCGTGTGTGTGAAGACGCTCATGCTGCTCCCTTGCTGGTTCATGGTTCCCGGACGACTCGGGCGCCGTCCGTGACCTAAACGTATACGCGAACTCGTCATCCGTGTGTTGCGATGCGTTAACGGTGTGATACCGAATGTTTCACGAACATGACATCTTCGTGCGTCGGATCACGACATCTCCCTGGGACGGATCCCGCGGGGGATCACGCGATCGGCGCAAGACGGATGCGACGGCCCCGACCGGCAGCGATCAGCAGGTCGACGACGAAGACGAACACCGCGATCCAGACGATGATGAACCCGATCCAGCGTTCGGCGGGCATCGGCTCATGCAGGATGAGCACACCCGTCAGGAATTGCATGATCGGCGTAATGAACTGGATCATCCCGATGACCGTGAGATTGATGCGGCGGGCGCCGGCGGCGAACAGCAGCAGCGGCACCGCGGTGGCGATACCGGCGAACAGCATGAGAGACGTGTGCCACGTCCCCTCGGTACCGAAGGTGATGCCGGTGGTCTGCGCCACGATGATGAGCTGAACCACAGCAACGGGGAGAAGCCAGAACGATTCGAGGGTGAGGCCGCTCACGGCATCCACCGCAGGCCCGATCTTCTTCTTGATCAAACCGTAGATCCCGAAGGATGCTGTCAGCGACAGCGCGATCCAAGGGAACGAGCCGTAGGCCACAATGATCACCACGACGGCGATCAGCGCGATACCTATCGCGACCCATTGCAATCGACGGATGCGCTCATGCAGCACGAAGACGCCGAGCAGCACCGTCGCGATCGGGTTGATGAAGTAGCCCAGGGACGTCTCGACGACATTCCCGGTGAGGGTTCCGATCAGGAACACCTGCCAGTTGAAGTAGATGAGCGCTCCGGCGAGCGCGGTCCAGCCGAGCAGCCGTGGCTGTCGGATGATCGCGATGATCCTGCGCCAGCCGCGAGCGATGGTCAGCAGCAGCAGACAGAAGATGAAAGAGAACACCACTCGCGCGGCGACGATCTCCCACGGGCCTGCTGGCACGAGCAACAGGAAGTACAGCGGCAGGATACCCCAGAGCAGATATGCCCCGCCCGCGTATGCCACACCGGCGGACTGGCTGCTGCGGTCTGTGATCACTGGATCACACTATGCCCGGCCACGGACCTTGAGTCGCACGCGCGCGTGATGTTGGCAGGAAACGAGCGGCAGCTGTCCGGGTGGAATGCAAGAAGGCCCGGATGCGTGATGCATCCGGGCCTTCTACGCTTTGTCGAAACGCTTAGCGAACGACGACGGCGAGGACGTCGCGAGCCGAGAGCACGAGGTACTCATCGGCGCCGAACTTCACCTCGGTGCCGCCGTACTTGCTGTACAGAACGCGGTCGCCGACGGCGACGTCGATCGGAACACGGTTGCCGTTGTCGTCGATGCGGCCGGGGCCAACGGCCACAACCTCGCCCTCCTGGGGCTTCTCCTTGGCAGTGTCAGGGATGACCAGCCCACTCGCGGTGGTCTGCTCGGCCTCGACCTGCTGGATGACGATGCGGTCTTCGAGCGGCTTGATGGAAACCGACACGGTCTACCTCTTCTTTCTTGACGCTGACACGAAAGACTTGTTCGCACTCTCAACCCGAGAGTGCTAACTCAAGTGTATGCCGTCGGCTGGCACTCATGCAATGCGAGTGCCAGTTTTGGACATCTTGAGCCAGATCTTCGTCCGCCGATGAGGCCCGTGACCTGCCGCCTCGTAGGCTGGGCACGTGGAACTGTCTGAGCTCACCGCCCTGCTCACCCCAGAGGGACTCCGACTGCTCGATGAGGTCGGCACGATCGAATCGACGGCGGAGGTCGCGCAGGCTGTCTCCCGCCTGCGCGCTGCAGGCCACTCCCCCGATCTCGTATCGGCTGTCGTCGGCCAGGCTCATCTGCGCGCGAAGGGCGCAGCCAAGTTCGGCGGCTTCGCCGAGCGGATGCTGTTCACGAGAGCCGGCTTCGAGCAGGCCACGCGTCTGGGAGTCGCCGCACGACACGCCGGACGCATGCGCCGCGCCGGAATCTCACACGTCGCCGACCTCGGATGCGGTATCGGCGGCGATGCACTCGCATTCGCCGGCGCTGGCCTCAGTGTGCTCGCGGTGGATGCCGACGAAGTGACGGCCGCAATCGCCGCCTACAACCTGGCCCCGTTCGGCGATGAAGTGACCGTGCAGCACGGCACGGCCGAGGACTTCGTGAGCGCGAACTTCACCGGCGCGAACTTCACCGGCGCGAACTTCGGAGATGTGCAGCATCCTCGGAGCAATTCCGCCGATTCGCCCGAAGAAGCTGCACATCTCCGAGGCAGCGGCACTGCGGTCTGGCTCGACCCCGCTCGCCGGACGGCAGGTCATGGCGAGACGCGGAGGGTCGCTGCATCCGACTACTCCCCCTCACTCGACTGGGCCTTCGACCTCGCATCCCGAGTTCCGACGGGCATCAAACTCGGCCCAGGGCACGACCGCGATGCGCTTCCCGCGGATGCCGAAGCACAGTGGGTCAGCGCCGACGGCAGCGTCGTCGAACTCGTGCTGTGGTCAGGCGTGCTGGCTCGCGAAGGTGTCCGCCGGGCGGCGCTGGTGAACCGCGGGGAGGAATCGCATGAACTCACCGGCGGGGCGGATGCCGAGGACGCCGACGTCCGTGAACTCGGCGCCTTCTTGCACGAACCCGATGGTGCGGTCATCCGTGCGCGCCTGATCGGCGACGTCGCACGCAGCCTCGAGGCCGGGATGCTGGACGAAAAGATCGCCTACATCACCGGTGATGCCGCTCTCACGAGCCCGTTCGTGCAGTCGTTCCGGGTGCGCGAGGTCATGGCCGCGAATCCCAAGTCGATCAACGCCGTGCTTCGTGCAAACGACATCGGCACTCTGGAGATCAAGAAACGTGGGATGGACATCGACCCCGCCGCGTTCCGCAAGAAGCTGAACCTCAAGGGATCGCAGTCGGCAACGCTGATCCTCACGCGCACCGGCGACAAGCGGATGGCGATCCTCGCCGACCGAGTCTGAGCGGGCGGCCGCGCGAGGCGGGCGCCCGGCATCCGTGGCGATGGGAGAATACTTTCCCGGCTCCAGGGGGGCGGGTTCAGAGAGCTAGTGCACCACCTCGATTTCAGCCGGTTTTGTCGTCGAGCTCGATCTCGACCTTGTCGCCAACATCGAGCTCAACCTCGACTTCGGCTTCCTGAACGTCCGGGCTCCTCACGACCGTGAGCTGCTGGCCGCGCCGTTCGGTCTGGATCATGATGTACTGCGTCAGGACTCCACCCACGGATGCCGTAACAGCTAGTTCCGTCGGCGGCGTCTCACTGGTCGGTAGGCAGTCCGACACGATCCCATCGTCAGATTCTGCGATGACGCACATTTCGCTGCCCCAGCTGGTCCAGATCGGCGTATCGCCGTCGTAGCCGAGAATATTGAGCGAAGTGGCTTCGAAGCCCTCTGCTTCGAGGCGGCCGATGGCCTCAAGCTCCTCCTCGGTGAACTGCGATTCCCAGGTGGACTCGTTTTGGTCCCAGATCTGGACGGTGGGCACGACCTCTCCGGTCGCTGAGAGAAACAGGTATGCCGAAAGCGTCTGCCCCGCCAACGCGTCGCCTTCTGGCACGGCGATGGTGGCGCTGGCGCCTCCCATGTTGGTGTCGTCCATCGTCGCGCATCCACTCTGCGTCATGGATGCCGCAGTCGCGATGACGCAATGCTGCTCACCCTCCTGGCGTTCTGCACGCCAGATGACCACGCCATGATTCTCGGCCACCGCGACCACTGTTCCCGGGTCGTAGTCGCCGCTCGCTTCCAGCTCAGCACGCTGTTCGGAATGAGTGGTGGCCAGGGCGAACTCGGCGGTGTTCCAGCCCCAGAGCATCCATCCGGCACCCAGCCCGATAAGCAGGGCGCCTGCGGCGGCGAATGCAGGCCATCGACGGCGTCTGCGTGGTGGAGCGGATGCTTCGGACGCGGAGTCCGGCCCGGCCTCGACCTTGGTGGCCGGTGAAACCTCGACCACTTCGACGGGTTCAGCCACCGAGACCGGTCCGCCCACTGAGCCCGCCGCACGGTCGGACACCACCACAGGCGCAACGACCGATGGAACCGCCGGCCGCAGCTTCGATTCCAACTCGTGCAGTCGCGCCGCGTCTTCAGCGGTCAGACCTCCATCGCGTCCGTACGCACGTTCTTGAAGCGACCGCAGCTCCGCGGTCTCAGATTCGTCAAGCATCCGTTCGATCATGTCATTCCTCGATGCTCCGATGCACATCCAGGTGCACGGCGGGTTCACGTCCAGCTGTGAGCAGAAGCGTTGCGTACGCCTCGTCGACATAACCGTCACCGTCGGTCCGGTGCACCACGGCGAGGCCGTCGGACGCCACACGATCCTCATCGCTGCAGGCCGTGGTGGCGTCGACTCCGTCATCGACGATCAGGCACAGTGTTCCGCCGTTGTCCGTCGTCGAGAGCCACACGAGGACACCGTCGTGTTCGATCATCGCGCGAAGCGAGTTCGCGTCGTAGTCACCGCCGGCGATGAGCTCCTCGCCTCGCAGCCGTTGCTCCTGAGTCACTCCGATCGACGAACTGTCCGCGCGTGCGAACAGCATCCAGCCGACGCCTACCCCTAGAGCGAAGACGACGATAGCGGCGAGCACGGCGAGCCACGGCCGGATGCTCGGATGCAGCGGCGGCGCACCGCCGGGTAGATCAGCCCCTGTGCCGTTGACCCCTGCTCCTGTCGAAGGGCCGGCGCCCGAAGACGTTGCGTCCTGAGCATCAGCGTCACCGTCAGAAACCCGCGCGACGCGGCGCCGTTCCAGGTCTCGCAGCCTCGCGAACTGCTCCGCCGACAGATCATCATCCTGCCGATACGCCCTAGCCTGCAGCATCTGCAACTCTGCAGATTCTTCGGCGGTCAGCATCCGCTATCCGAGCTTCTCGAACTGCATCGCGGCCCAGATGAGCCACCCCAGACTGAAAATCGTGGCGGCGATCCCGAGTACGAGCGCCCAGCGCGCGATCGCACGGCTCTCGACCGGGCGACGAAGCGACATGATCGCGGCCACCACCGCGACGATCGCGAGAGGGATGCCCCAGCCGACGAACCACGATGCGACCAGGGCAACGATCGCGGCGACAAGCGCCCACGGTGCGAGGCGAGTGTTGTCATCGCTGAGGGTCGCGTCATAAGGAGCCCACTGCACAGCGGGCATGCCGGCGGTGTCAGCCGGGCCGCTGGCGACGACGGGTTCGACGCCGACCGGACCGGTGGGAAACTTCGTGTATCCCTCTCGGGGCACGCCAGGCATTCGTGCTGTGCCTGCCGGCCGCTCAACCTCGGAGCTCGGCTCCTCGAAGGTCGGCCCGCCGGCCGGCATATCACTGCCTGGCACATCCTTCGGGTCGCTCATGTGGCATCCGCTCGTTCAGCGACCTGAATCTCGGTGACCGGCAGCGTCGAGTCTGCCCCGAATGCGAGCGTCGACGGGCGACGTCCGGATGCGATGAGGTCAGCGGCGAGCGCGGCGATCATGGCACCATTGTCGGTGCACAACGACAACGGCGGGATGCGCACGGTGACACCTGCCGCTTCGGCACGCTCGACGGCCACATCGCGCAGACGCTTGTTGGCGATCACACCGCCGCCGAGCAGCAGGCGCGGCACCCCGAGGTCGGCGCAGGCGGCGAGCGCCTTGGTGACGAGCACGTCGACGACAGCCTCACGGAAGCTCGCCGCCACATCGGCGACCGGCACCGGCTTGCCCTCTGCCTCGCAACGCTCGACCCACCGAGCGACAGCGGTCTTAAGCCCGGAGAACGAGAAGTCGTAGCGGTGCTTCACCATATCCGGCGCTTTGGAGAGTCCGCGTGGGAAGCGGATCGCCTTCGGGTCTCCTCCGACCGCGGCCCGATCAATCTCGGGCCCGCCGGGATACGGCAGAGACAGCAACCTGGCGACCTTGTCGAAGGCTTCGCCTGCGGCGTCATCCATCGTCTCGCCGAGCAGCTCAACGTCGGTGGTGAGGTCGCGCACGTGCAGCAGCGAGGTGTGTCCCCCCGAGACGAGTAGCGCGATCGTCGGATACTCGAGTGGCTCAGAATCGGGTGTGACGATATCGGCCGCGATGTGTCCGACGAGGTGATTCACCGCGTAGAGCGGCTTGCCGAGCGAGACGGCGAGGCCCTTGGCCGCACCGACCCCGACCATGAGAGCGCCGGCGAGGCCCGGTCCGCTCGTGACAGCAATGGCATCGAGGTCTTCCAGGCGAACCTGCGCTTCGGCGAGCGCGGCCTCAATCGACGGCTTCAGGGCCTCGAGGTGCGCGCGCGCGGCGACCTCTGGCACGACGCCGCCGTAACGGGCGTGCTCGTCCATGCTCGAGGCAATCGTGTTCGACAGCAGCGTGCGCCCGCGGACGATGCCGATGCCGGTCTCGTCGCAGCTCGTCTCGATGCCGAGGACCAGTGGCTCGCTCATGCTGTCTCCTCACTCGATCCGGCTGTCGCGCCCGCACCCGCATGGGCGGAGTTCGCACTGTTGGGCGGAGGAATCTGCTCTGTCTCTCCGCCCAAGGCTGCGTTCTCCTCCCGAGCGTGCGACCGGGATGCTGCGGCATCCCATGCCCGCAGATCGAGCTTCATCACGATCGCGTCCACATTGTCGGGCTGGTAGTACCGCAGACGGCGGGCGATCTCTTCGAAGCCCTCCGAGAGGTAGAGCTTCTCTGCGCCAGAGTTATCAGCACGGACCTCCAGAAACACCTCGCGGGCTCCGCGAGTGGATGCTTCGGCAAGCAGTGTGCGCAGGAGCGCACGGCCACGTCCCTCTCCCCTGCGCGCCTCGAGAAGTGCGATGGTCTGGATGTCGGCATCCGCATTTCCGCGAATCGATCGGAGACCGGCGTAGCCGATGATGTCGCCAGCATCCTCGTCGACGAGGTAGTGGCTGAAGTCAGTGGCGAGTTCCGCTGCCATCGACTCGGCGCTCCACGCGTCTGTCGGAAAGGAGGCATTCTCGATCGCCATAATCGCGTCGATATCGCCAGGGGTCGCAATGCGGATGGTCATGAGCCCACGCGTTTCGGGGCGCCGGGAACGGTGACATCCGGCTGGCGGAGATACAGCGGTTCGGCGCCGGTCAGCACGCGTTCGGCGTTCAACGCACGGATGCCGACCCTGGCGAGTGCCGCGGCATCGAGAGTGGCGACCTCGATGGCATGGATGCCGCTGAGCCGCTCCTCCGAGTCTGCCCGGGGAACCAGCACCGTAGGAGATATGAGATTCGGGATGCCGTCGGCGTCGAGGCCATCGAACACACTGATCGCGACTTCGCGGCGGCGGGCATCCGTGACGATCGCGAACGGGGTGTCTGGGGATTCCGCCTCGATCACTGCGAGAGCCGCAGCGAAGTGGCTCGGAACCGGGATGACCGGAATGCCGCGGCCGAGCGCGAAGGCGCGGGCTGTCGCGATGCCGATACGTAGACCTGTGAAGGGGCCAGGGCCCATGCCTGCGACGACGTGCGTGATGGCTTCTGTGCCGGCCTCCGTCAGCGCCTGCTCGAGGAGCGTGCCGATGACTTCGGCGTGCCCGAGCGGGTCGAGGTTTGAGGCGTCAGCGAGCAGCCGGCCTTCACCGTCGACGATAGCGACGGCCGAGCCCAGCGAGGTGTCGACAGCGAGGATCACCTCTCCAGGGTAGTGGCTCTCGGTCAGCCCAGTGGAGCGCGCACGGGGTAGTCCTGCGCCTCCAGGATGATCTGGGCTGCGGCGCCCGTCTTTCTGTTGATGACGACGGGGGCGAGCAGGTTGACGCTTACGCCCTCGGCACCGGGGTGCGCGACCACGAGAAGCATCGCGTCTTCTGCGGATGTGAGCGCGAGTTCGGCGACGTGCTCATCCGTCAGAGTCGGTGCGTAGTCGGTGAGCACGATCTGCGGATCAAGCAGATAGAGCCGCAGGTCGGCATCGTCCACGGACCGCAGTGTGAACAGGCCGTCAGCGCCGTCGATCGGAGCCAGCGCGAAGTGCGTGTGCGGCGCGAGCCCTGGGGGCGGCGCGACGAAGTTCAGTGCGGCGCTCACTGCAGGAAGTCCATCAGCGACGGCTGCAGCACTCGTGCGGTCACCGACAGCGCAGAGCGGTAGACGAGTTCCTGCGCCTGTAGTTGCACGAGCACTTCCACGGAATCGACGTCCTCCACTGCGGCTCTCCTTGTCTCCAGCGACACCGAGTTCTGCACTGTCGCCTCCTTGGCGCGCTCTATCTGCGACTGGCGGCTGCCCACTGCCGCCTGAGCACCGAGCATAGCGCTGAGCCGGTCGTCGATGTCGCCGAGACGGGGACCCACGTTCGTCCCGGAGCGCAGCTCGCCGACGATCGTGTCGATGAGCGCGAACGCCGACCCCGCTCCGGTGCCGAACACCTCGGCCCCGTCCGCGTCGACGCGGATGGACGCGCCGTCGGAGACCCGGCGCATAACCTCGGATCCAGGGATGCCGGAGTGCGCGTAGCCGGCGTCGAACGCTGCGGTATCTGATGTGCCGGCGAACACCGAGCGGCCGAGCAGCTTCGTGTTGGCTGTTGTCAGCAGCTCGGCGCGGATCTCCTCCAGCTCCACGGCGATCGCCTCCTTCGCCGTGGCATCCATCGCGCCGTCGTTGGCGCCCCGCACGGTGAGGTCGCGCACCCGATTGAGCAGCGCCGTGCTGGCGCTGATCGCTGTGTCCGCTGTGGTCACCCAGGCCAGGGCGTCGTCGATGTTGCGTGCGTACTGCTCGTTGCGCCGCTGTGCGGCGTGCAATCCCAGTGCGGTGGCAGCGGCGGCCGGGTCCTCGGATATCGTGGCGAACGCACGCTGGGACGTCGCCTGTTCCTGCAGTCTGGACAGCTCGGACAGGTTCGTCTGCAACTGGCGCAGGCTGGCCTGCGTCATAGTCGATGAGGTCACGCGGGAGATCATGGTCGTCCTTCCGGTCAGCGTCCGACGACGCCCATGCGATTGATCAGCACGTCAAGCGCCTCGTCAACGGCCGTCATGACTCGAGCGGCCGCCTGGAAAGCGGTCTGGTATGTGAGCAGGTTGATGGTCTCCTCGTCGCCGTCTACCGCGGCGACCGAAAGCTGCGCTGTCACGGCGGTGATGGCGGAGTTCTCGGAGAGTTGCGCCCGCTGCACATCGCCGGCGGTCGTGACTCCGAGGCGCGTGATCTGATCTACCCAGAGCGCGTCCGGCGAGGTGGCCAGGTTGCCGATCTGCGAGATTGCGTCGGCGTTGGTCGAATCCCACGCGCCCCCGCCGGGCGCGGCGAGCGCGAGATCGGTCACCGAGTCCACCGCGACGCTGAGTCCCAGTGCCGCGGGGCCGGTCGCCGACATCGAGAAGAAGTCGCCGCCGGCCACGCCCGAGGAGGTGACGCCGGCCCGATGCTGCGTGTTCACCGCGTCGGCGAGTCGTGTCGCGACCGCGTTGTATGTCGCCGCCAACTGAGCGAGTGTGCCGCCCTCGTCGGCGGGCGCAAGCACCGAGAGCATTCCGCCCAGCTCGCCGTTCGCGATTACCGCAGGCTGGCCGTTATCCGCCCAGGTCACCGACAGCCGCGCACCAGCTTCAATCGAACTCGGTCCGCTGAACTCGAGGTGGCGAGCGTTGGTGCCAGCCACCAGGGGGTTGCCGTCGACGCGCACCGTCATCGTCCCGTCGGTCTCAACGGTTGCGACTCCGCCGACCATTCGTGCGACGTTCTGGGCGAGCACAGACCGCTGATCCATGAGCTCATTGGCCGGGCGTCCTGAGGCCTGCGCATCCCTGATCTCCCTGTTCAGCGAGGCGATCTGGTCGGCCGCGGTGTTGATCTGGGTGACCGTTCGGTCGGCCGACGCTCTGCCATCCTTCCACTGCGCAGCGACCGTGCGATAACCCTCGGCGATCTGCGAGGACAGTCGCTCGGCCGTCTGCAACACGGCCGAGGCGGCAGCACCGGAGTCGGGAGTCTTGACGAGATCTTGCCATCCAGACCAGAACTGCGACAGCCCTGCGGCGAGTCCGTTCTCGGTCGGCTCGGCGAGTGCGAGCTCCGCCGTCGTCGCCGCGACCGCTCGCGTGGACCAGAAGCCAGACGCGGCGAGAGTGTCGCGCACCCGTGCGTCCAGCAGTGCGTCGCCGAGTCGGGCGATCCCGGTGACGGCGACGCCGTTGCCTGGTACGGCGCCGAGGCTGAATCGGCCGGACTGCGCCACCGCAGCGATGGATGCCGTACTCACCCGCTGGCGTGTGTAGCCCTCAGTGAGCTCGTTAGCAATGTTCTGACCGACGATGTCCATACCGCGGCGAGCCGCAGCGAGACCGCTGGCAGCAGTGTGAAGTCCACTGAAAGTCGACATGATTCCTTTCCGGTCACATCTCGGTATCGATGATGCGTGCAGAGTCGTCGCGGGCGCGGTCGCCGCGGGTGTTGTATTCGCCGGAGTCGCCGTCGAATCCGGCGATCGTCTCCTGCGTCGCCCGGAGGACGGCGCGGAGCTGATGATCGTTCGAATCGCGCAGCTGCCCGATCTCGGTGGTGAGCTGCGTCATGGCGAGCAGATGCTCCTCGAAGATCTCCCGCCAAGTGCCGAGCGGCGCGTGCGCGATGAGTTCACGAATAGTCGCACCTTCAGGAGCCCCCCACTCCTGCGCGACGGTATCCGCCTCCACGACGCGCGACATGCCGGTCGTGCGCAGGCGGTCAAGCACCTGCTCGATCTCGCGAGTCCCGAAATGAGTCCATCGCGATCTTCCTGCGGCGAGCAGCAGCTGCTGCTCGTCCAGCTTGAACAGCAGCATCTCCAAGAGCTCTCGCTCCCGCCACAGCTGCATGGACAGCTCGTTCGCACCCATATTTCCCCTGGTCCCCGATTACCCCTTAGAGAACTCTCGATTGAGAACCCATGAATTACTGTCGGTCGTCGTCACCCTATGGTTACTATGTGGACGGTGGGTAGTTCTCCCCATGGACAGATCATGAAGCACATGGTATCTCCATCTACCCGGTATCGAACGCCCGTCCCAACCCAGGACGGTTCCAGAGAGGTGGAACTCCCCCGTATGCCGCCGCGCCATGAACGCAATCGCCTGGTAGAAGACAATCTCCCCCTTGTCGGATACCTCGCCTCAGAGACGCACGCCCGTGCGACGCATATTCCTCGCGAGGAGCTCGCCGCGGTCGGGGCACTCGCGCTCGTGACAGCGGCTGATGCTTTCGATCCCACCCTCGGAGTCCCCTTCGGAGCATACGCACGCCGACGCATTCTCGGTGCCTTCGCCGACGAGATGCGCTCGATGGACTGGGCCTCTCGCGGAACCCGCACCCGAATCAAGGAGACCGTGTCCGTTCAGAGCACGCTGTCCGCCTCATTCGGGCGCACCCCGACGATCGCCGAGATCGCCGTCGCGATGAGTGTCAGCGAGGAAGCCGTGTCCGGCGCTCTGGCGGATGCCTCGCGCACAGTGACCACCCTCGAGGACCCCGCGGCCCACGACCTCGCGGCGGAGATTCCGCTGCCCGAGGAATCCGCCGCGCTCGCAGAGCGCCGACACGTGCTGACCTGCGCGATCGCCGCGCTGCCAGATCGCATGCGCAGCATCGTGCATGCCGTCTATTTCGAGGAGCGTCCGGTGAAGGAAGTGGCCGAGGAGCTCGGCGTCTCGCACTCCGCCGTCTCGCAGCAAAGATCCGAAGCCGTGCGAATGCTGCGCGACGTGCTCGAGCGCTACTTTTCAGACGGAGCGATGCCAGAGCCGGTCTCCCGCATCTCCGCCTCGGTGCGCGATGGGTTTTACGCCCGCATCGCTGAGACCGGCGGGGCCCGGCTGGCGCGCGTCTTCGCTGCCGCCTCGCCAGCGGCAGTGCCGATCGCGGTCTGCGCCGTATGACTCGACTCCCTGCGATCTCGCATCGTGGCTAACGCCACGAAACTGGATGCCGATAGGTGAGAGCGAAGCCCACGGATGGGCTTCAGCTCGACCCAATCACGGAGGAGAACACCATGGGTATGCAGATCAACACCAACGTGTCGGCGCTCAACGCCTACCGCAACCTGTCTAACACGCAGAACGACCTGTCCAAGTCGCTGGAGAAGCTTTCCAGCGGTCTGCGCATCAACCGCGCAGCGGACGACGCTGCAGGCCTGGCGATCTCCGAGGGCCTGCGTTCGCAGGTCAACGGCCTGAACGTCGCGGCGCGCAACGCCCAGGACGGCATCTCGGTCATCCAGACCGCGGAAGGCGCCCTGACCGAGGTCCACTCGATCCTTCAGCGTGTGCGCGACCTGGCTGTGCAGGCGGGTAACGACTCGAACAACGCCGACTCGCGCGCCGCGATCAAGACCGAGGTCGACCAGCTGTCCGCGGAGCTGACCCGCATCAGCGCCTCGACCAACTTCAACGGCATCGACCTGCTCACCGGTGCGACTGCCGGTGACGGCACGGGCAAGCTCACCTTCCAGGTGGGCGCCGGCGGAGTCGCGGCAAACGACCAGATCGCCGTCGACCTGACGGGTGCCGATGTGGCAGCAGTGGCCACGGCTGTTGGCGCACTGACGTTCGACAGCGCGGTCAATGCGGCTGCGTCGATCACGACACTCGACGCGCAGATCACGAGCGTCTCGAGCGCACGCGCTGAGCTGGGTGCCGCGCAGAACCGCTTCGAGTCGACCATCAACAGCCTCAACGTGTCGGCAGAGAACCTGTCGGCTGCAGAGAGCCGTATCCGCGACACCGACATGGCGTCCGAGATGGTCAAGTTCACGTCGGCGAACATCCTGTCGCAGGCAGGCACGGCCATGCTGGCTCAGGCCAACCAGGTCAACCAGGGCGTGCTGCAGCTGCTGCAGTAATCCGCTATGAGGGCCCGGTGATCGGCAGATCACCGGGCCCTCCCCCCACCTGACTCGGAAAGGTCGACATGGCACTCTCGCTCGACGGACTCGTCTCCGGCCTGGACACCAAGGCGCTCATCGATGCCCTCATGGATGTGCAGGCGATCCCCCGCACACTCCTCAAGAACAAGATCGATGACAAGGGCGTCATCATCTCGCAGCTGCAGGCCCTGAACAACTCGCTCCAGGAACTCGCCACCCGTGCGAAGGCGGCCGCAGCTGGCGACGCCCTCTCCGCGTTCCGTGCGACGAGCTCCTCTGACGCCGTGGCGGTCACCACCCGCACTGGCGCCACCCCCGTTGCCGCCGACATCATCGTCGATCGCGTCGCACAGAACCACGCGATCGTCACTGCCGCATCCACTGCCTGGCCCGACGTGCCGCCGGTCGTCACGCTCGAGAACGCCGCCGGCGAGCGCTTGGAGGTCACCGCAGCATCCGGAAGCATGGCCGACATCGCGCGCGCCATCAACGCAGCCGGCTTCGGGGTCACTGCCACCGCGGTTTCCGCCGGCACCGATGCCGACGGCAACCCCCTGCAGCGCCTCCAGGTCACCGCCGCCGAATCCGGAGCCGACGGTGCCTTCCGCATCTATCGCGGCGACGCCGCGGCGGTTGATGCCGGCACCGCCGCCGATCTCGCCGCGGGGCCGGGCGCCGCCGTCGTCACTGTCGGCACCGATGCACAGGTGCGACTTTGGGCCGGTACCGCGGCCGAGCAGGTCGTCACCAGCGCATCGAACACATTCACCGATCTGTTCGTCGGCGTCGACGTCACGGTCGCCCGCGCTTCAACCGAACCGGTCTCGATATCGGTCAGCGCCGACACTGAGGCCCGCACGAAGGCCGCCGGCGACTTCATCACCGCTCTCAGCGGCATCCTCACTCGCATCGACAACGGCTCGAAGGCGACGGTCGGCGGCGGGGCCGACGACACAACCATGCTGGGCGTGTTCACCGGTGACAGCACGGTGCGTGCCCTGCGGCAGGCGCTCGCCAACGCGGTGCAATATCCGGTCGACGGGACATCTCCCTCGTCGATCGGGATCTCGATCGACCGCTACGGCGTGCTCAGCTTCGACGAGGAGAAGTTCGCCGCGGCCTTGGCCGACGACCCTGACGCCGTCGGCGCCATGTTCGGCGCGATCGCTGGCCGCGTGCAGGAGACATCGGAGACGTATTCCGACAAGTACGACGGGCTCCTGACGTCCCGGATCACCGGACAGGAGAGCGAGGTGAAGACGCTCGGCGAACAGATCGACCGCTGGGACCTGCGCCTCGAGCAGCGACGATCGACCCTCGAGCGCACGTACGCGCGTCTGGAGACCATGCTGTCGCAGCTGCAGTCCCAGTCGGACTATCTCACCACGCAGCTGGACAGTCTTTCTTCGTCGAAGTCGGGCTCCTGACGATGAACGCCGCCGCCCGCGCCCAGCTGCGCTATCAGGAGGACGCTGTTCTCTCGGCCACGCCAGAGCGTCTTGTCACGATGCTGTACGACCGTCTGCTGCTCGACATCGACCGGGGTGAGGCCGCGCAACGCGCCGAGGACTGGGTTACCGCGAACGCACAGCTGCAGCACGCGCAGTCGATCGTCGCCGAACTGTCGTCCTCGCTCACCGACACCTGGAACGGCAGCACGGGACTGCGCTCCGTGTATACGTTTCTGACCCAGACCCTCATCGGCGCGAACATCGGCCGCGATCCGGAACGCACGCACAGCTGTCGCGAGCTCGTCGCGCCGCTGCGGGACGCCTGGCATGAAGCCGCCATGAGCCTCGCGGCGGTCGACTCATGACCGACACGGCCTGGGTGACGCTGCTGGACCGCTTCGAGCGCGACCTCGACACGGCATCGTCGACGCGCTCGGCCACAGCGCTCCCAGAGGAACCCGTCGCGGCTTGGACTGCACCTTCCACGATGTTGCCGTTCGAACTCGCCGGCCGGGTACAGGCGCTGCTGGCCCGACAGCAGCAGCAGATCCTGCTCACCCGCGCCGAGATGGACGAACTGCGCGGTCACCTGGATGCCCTGCGTCGTGTGCCGTCGGCGCACGCGCACGACACCCCCGCCTATCTCGACACGAGCGCTTGAGAGCGCTCCTAACGAATCGGACGCTACGTCCGATAGAGCACTCAGAGCAGGGAACGCTCGACTGACTAGGCCATGGATCGGCCACATCGCCCACCGACGGGAACTGGGTTCGTGTTCGATTCTGTGACCATGACAGCGCTATCGAGCGCTCTCGACGGCCTCGCGCTGCGACAGCGCGCCATCGCCGACAACATCGCCAACGTCAACACCCCGAACTATCACGCCAAACGGGTGCAGTTCGAGGAGGCTCTCGCGGAGTCCATCGCCGTCGGGGACGGACGCACGACCGCGACGACCGCGGAATCACTCGAGCCGACGCGCCTGGACGGTAACAACGTCAACCTGGACACCGAGACGCTTTCCAGCATCGACACGATGCTGCGCTACCAGTTCGCGACGCAGGCGATCAATGGGTCGTTCTCGTCCGTGCGCACCGCTTTGAGGACCACATCATGACTTTCGACGCCATTGGCATCGCCAGCACCGGGTTGACCGTCCACCGCAAGTGGCTCGACGCGCTCAGCGACAACATTGCCAACATCAACACCGCAACCGCGACTGACGGCGACGCCTTCCGCGAGCGATACGTGGTCGTCCAGAACAGCGATCAGTCCCCTGGCGTGTACGTAGCAGGGACGGCGCTCGGCGACGCCGAAGGCCGCCTTGCTTACAGCCCGGAGCATCCCCTGGCGGATGCCGACGGATACGTCCGCTACCCCGACATCGACCTCGGCGACCAGATGAGCCAGCTCATCATGGCCCAGCGCGGCTACGAGGCAAGTGCGGCCGTGGTCGATCGCGCCAGGAACACGTACGAGTCCGCACTCCAGATTGGGCGCAACTGATGGCCGCCGTCTCCGGGGTCGAGGGACTCTCCGCCGCACTGGCCTCCGCCGTGACCGGCCAGAGCGCCACGCCGAACACCACCACCACGGGGGACGATTCGGGATTCGCGGCAAGCCTGACCGGCGCGATCGACGAGCTGAGCGGGCTGCAGGCCAACTCGGACGTCCTCAAGGTCGCAGCAGTGACCGGCGACCTGAATGACATCCACGCCTCGATGATCGCCTCGACACGCGCCGCCGTCACGCTCGAGCTCGTCGCGGCCGTCCGCAACAAGGGCGTCGACGCGTTCAACGAGATCATGCGGATGCAAGCCTGATGCCGCAGGCCGTCACGAACATCTTCCAGCGGCTCGGCCGCGCCGTCGCGAGTTTCAGTCTCGCGCAGCGCACTATCGCGATCATCGGCATCGCCGCACTGGTGCTTGGTGCGATCGCGCTGTCCAGCTGGCTGACCCGCCCGAACATGACCCCATTGTTCTCGGGCCTGAGCGCCAGCGACGCGAACGCCGTCGTCGAACAGCTTCGGTCTTCCGGCGTCTCCTACGAGCTCACCTCGGGCGGATCGACGGTGCTCGTGCCGGAGTCCGACGTCTACGATCAGCGGCTCACGGCCGCCGCGGCAGGGCTCCCGAGCACGGGCTCGGACGGCTATTCGCTGCTCGATTCCATGGGGGTTACCTCGTCGGAGTTCCAGCAGTCCGTGACCTACAAGCGCGCCATCGAAGGCGAGCTGGCCGCGACGATCGCTGCCCTGGACGGTGTCACGGCGGCGTCGGTGCAGCTGGCCATCCCCGAGGAGAGCGTCTTCGTCTCGGAGACGGTCGATCCGACCGCCTCCGTGTTCGTCGAGACGGGTGACCGCACGGAGTTGGGCAGCGAGCAGGTCGAGGCGATCGTGCACCTCACCTCGGCAGCCGTCTCTGGGCTGAAGACCGAGAACGTCGCCGTCATCGACCAGTCAGGCAAGACCCTGTCCGCCGCAGGCATCGGAACAACCGGTGGGGTTGACCAGCAGGCAAGCGACTATGAGCTGCGCGTCACGGCCGCCGTCCAGCAGATGCTGGATGCCGTCGTCGGCGCAGGCAACTCGAAGGTCTCGGTCGTCGCCGAGGTCGACCGCTCCGTGAACGAGCGGCTGGATGAGACCTACACCCCGGCCGAAGGCACGCCCCCGGTCTCCGAGCAGGTCCGCACCGAGACGAGCAATGGCGGCGAGACCGACGCCGGCGTGCTCGGACCGGACAACATCGCCGTTCCGGACGGCGACGGGAACGGCACCTACGAGTCGACTGAGGAGACGAACACCAACGTCGTGAACAAGAGCGTCGAGTCCACGACGACTCCGTCGGGCGGGCTCACCCGTCAGTCGGTGTCGGTAGCGGTGAACGCCGCGGCGGCAAACGACATCGGCGTCGTACAGCTCGAGGATCTCGTTGCGGCCGCGGCCGGCATCGACCCGGAACGCGGGGATGGCCTCTCGGTCGAGTTCGTGGCCTTCAGCCAGACCGGCGCGGAAGCGGCGCAGGCCGCCCTTCAGGCCGCCAAGGACGCTGCCGACGCAGAGCGGGCCTCGTCGTTGCTGAGCACGGTGATCATCGCCGCCGCCATCGCGGTGCCGCTGCTAGCGGGCGTCATCATCTACGTCGTCCGGACCCGGCGTCGCGCCGAGAAGCAGGATGAGTTCGACTCATTGTTCGGCGAGCGACCTGCGCCTCTGTCGTCGATTGCCTCGATGACGACGGACCCATTCGCGCAGATCGAGCAGTCCCCCACGGTGCCGATGCAGTTCGGCGACCCGGAGCCCGATCCGGATCTTGAGCTCGAACTCGCCTCCGAACCAGCGCAGGTGAGTCTGGAACGTCGCCGCGCCGAGCTGGATGCTCTTACGGGACGCGATCCCCAGCGCACGGCCGAACTGCTGCGCACCTTCCTCGACGATAGGCAGCCGGTATGAGTGGTCTGACCGGCCGGCAGACGGCCGCCATTGTGCTGATGAACCTTGATCGGGCGCACGCCATCGAGGTCATGAAACACCTGTCCGAGGATGACGCCGAGACGATCGCTGCCGAGATCATCGGCCTGCAGAATCTGGACACCGCGACGACCGCGCGCGCGCTCGCTGACTTCCAGAAAGTAGCCTCCGGACACCTACCCCCTGCACGCGGCGGGCGTGACGTCGCCGAGGGCCTGCTGCAGGCATCCTTCGGCTCCGAGCGCGCGGCCGCGGTACTGGGGCGGGTGAACTCGGCGATGTCGAACTCCGCGTTCGACTTCCTCGGGGCTGCCGAGCCAGGGCAGCTGGCCACGCTGCTCGACGGCGAGATGCCACAGACCGTCGCTCTCGTCCTCGCCCACCTGCAGGTCGACCAGGCGGCGGCCGTACTGACTGCGCTCCCCGATGTCGCCCGCGCGGACGTCGCGCATGCGATCGCCACGATGGGCACCGCGACGCAGGAGGCGATCACGATCGTCGCCGACGCTATCAAGGCGAGATCCGGCGTCTTCTCGAGCCGGGAGGCTCCGGAAGCGCTGGGCGGCGTGCAGCCACTCGTGGAGATGATCAACCGCTCCGACGCGAGCGTCGAGAAGGCACTGCTGGCGAGCATCGAAGACCGCGACAGCGCGTTGGCCGAAGACATCCGCTCTCGCATGTTCACCTTCGCCGACATCGTCAAGCTCGAAGATCGCGACGCCCAGCGGGTGCTGCGCAGCCTGGACATCCGCTCGCTCGCGCTCGCGCTCAAGGGAACGAACAACGCGATCGCCGAGCTCATCAACCGCAACGTCTCGGAGCGCAACCGCGAGAGCATCGCGGAGGAGACACTCGCCCTCGGCCCCGTGCGGATGTCGCAGGTAGAAGAGGCCAGGGCGGAGATCGTGCGGATGATCCGTGCCCTCGAGGCCGCGGGAGACATCACGGTGCAGCGCACCGACGAGGACGAGTATGTCTACTGACGCTTTCGCACCCTCGATCTTTCCGCGCCTGCTCGGCGCGGAGACCGTGCTCGAGCGAAAGCAGGCGCAGCTGCGGGGCTATGCCGAGGGGCACGCCGAGGGCTTCCGCGTGGCGACAGCCACCGCAGAAGCCGCTGCAGCGCGCGCCGATGCAGAGCGGCAGTCCAGCGCGGCCGAGACCGTGGCATCCGTCCAGCGGGCCGTGGCCTCACTGCACTCAGCGACTGCGCAGCTCGCGAGCCGTGCGGATTCGCTCGCGGTAGTCGCTCAGCAGAGCGTCTTGCGTCATGCCGTTGAACTCGCAGAACTCATCGTCGCTGACGAGCTGAGCGACGACGAGAGATCGGCCACTGCGGCCGTGCGCCGTGCGCTGGCAGGCGCCGAACCAGCCCGGGTGCACGAGGTGCGCCTGCACCCGGACGACATCGCTGTTCTGGAGCAGATCGACTCGATGCCTGAGGGCATCACTGTCGTGGCAGATGATGCCCTCGCCCGCGGCGATGCACTCGTGAGCGTGCAGGACGGCCTCGTCGATGCGCGTGTCGCCGCCGCTCTCGATCGCGCCAGACGTGCGCTCGAGGAGGATGGCCGATGAGTGTCTGGACGGCCGTTCTCGAGGCCGCACGCCCGGAGCGCATCGGACAGGTCTCGCAGGTGCGAGGACTCAGCGTCCAGGTGCGCGGCGTGGAGTGCGCGGTCGGCGACGTCGTATTGCTCGGCGACGACATCGAAGCCGAGGTGGTCGCAACCGGTCGTGACGGCATGCGCTGCATGCCACTGAATTCCGTTGCTGGACTTGCGATCGACGCGCCGGTACGGCGCCGCAGCGGCGCACTGCGCGTACCGACCGGCAGGGCATTGCTGGGCAGAGTGCTGGATGGTCTCGGCCGTCCGATCGACGGAAAGGGGCCGATCGACGCGCCTCGGGTAACCCTCGATCACGCGACGCCATCGGTCATGGGTCGCGACCGGATCACCGCCCCAATGGCGCTGGGCGTGCGTGCACTCGACACGCTCGCCCCCGTCGGGCAAGGTCAGCGCGTCGGCCTGTTCGCAGGATCCGGCGTCGGCAAATCATCGCTGCTGTCGATGATCGCGCGGGGCACCGAGGCTGAGGCCACCGTCATCGCCCTCGTCGGCGAGCGCGGGCGTGAGGTGCGCGAGTTCATCGAAGACGATCTGGGCGCTGAAGGTCTCGCCCGCTCGGTGGTGGTCGTCTCCACCTCTGACCAGCCGGCGATGGCGCGCATGCGTGCGGCGTTCACTGCTACCCGCATTGCCGAGGCCTTCCGTGACGAGGGAGCGCACGCAGTCCTCATGATGGATTCCCTGACCCGCGTGGCAATGGCGCAGCGCGAGATCGGCCTGTCGGCCGGGGAGCCGCCAGCCACGCGCGGGTATCCGCCGTCAACGTTTTCTATGCTGGCAGGGCTTCTGGAGCGGGCCGGCACGGATCGGGGTGGGTCCATCACCGGCATCTACACCGTGCTCGTGGACGGCGATGATCACAACGAACCCATCGCCGATGCGGTGCGCTCGATCCTCGACGGTCATGTGGTGCTGGATCGCAAGCTCGCCTTGTCTGGACACCATCCGGCGATCGATGCGCTCGCTTCGATATCCCGCGTGGCGGGCAAGATCACCTCCGCCGAGCAGCGTGCTCTCGCGACCGCACTGCGCTCAGTGCTGGCAGCTCGCCGGGGCGCCGACGACCTCATCGACATCGGGGCGTACCACGCCGGTGCCAACCCACGAGTAGATGCCGCACTAGCCAGCGCGAGAGAGATCTCGGCCTTCCTTACCCAGCCGCTCGACGAAGTGAGTCAGTCAGACGAATCCTGGCGGCGTCTTGCCGGGCTCGTCGCGACGTTCGGAGACATCTCATGACACAGAAGTTCTCCCTCTCCGGCTTGATGCGGGTGCGCGGCATCCAGGAGCGCGCCGCCGCCGAACGGCTTTCACGAGCGGTCATCGACGCGGACCAGACCAGAGCGCGCGACCGCCAGTTGCGTGCCGCGCTGGCTGGCGCCGGTTCGGATGCCGTCGACGTGCGCTCCCTCGCAGCGCTCGCCGCCGCACGTGTGTCCGGCCGCAGCCTCCTGGCCGATCTCGAATCGCTGTCGACGATGCAGCAGCAGACGGTGCAGGACGCCCGCGTGCAGCACCGCGAGGCGCGGCGCGAGGTGCGAGGACTCGAACGTCTCGCCCAGGCGCACGCGCTGCGTGAGCGTTCCGAAGATCTGCGCACCGAGCAGATCGAGATCGACGAGATCGCCGCACGCTCCAGGGCGGAGGACGGTTCATGAGCATGCTTGGATTCCTCACCGGCACCGCAACCGCCGCTCCGGCCGGCGTTTCCCCAGCGCGCGGGACCTCGACGAGCACGGCGGCGACGGCCTTCGCCGAGGCCATCCTGCAGGCGGCATCCGGTCATGCCTCCCCCTCCCTCGCTCTCTCGGACGCGCAGGGCGGCGATGCGCCGACCGACGCGGCCGACGGAGAGAGCACCGACACCACCGGCGAGGGGATGGCCGGCGCGGATGCCGCCGCCGATACGGCCTCGGCGCCGCCGCTGCTGCCCTCCGCCCCGTTCGGCGTGATCGTAAGCGGGATGCCGTCTGCGGGCGCCGAAGAGCACCCCGCCGAGGCTCCGCCGGCCGATGCCGACGTGACGGCACCCACCGACGCCGTACCCACCGACGCTGCGCCGATTGATGTTGTGCCGATTGATGTTGTGCCGACCGAGCCTGCGCCGACCGACGCTGTGCCGACCGACGCCGCGCAAACCTTGCCCGCGCCGACCGACGCCGCGCCGACCGAGCCCGCGGCAGTACCCGCCGCGGCAGCGCCCGACGCGGCTCTCCCCACCACATCGAGCCCACAGGTGGCACTGCCCGCCACTGTGCCATCCGAGGTGCCGCCCGAGGTGCTGCTGCAAGACGCCCGGTCGAAGGCCGCGACGCCGGGCTCCGTGCCTGCGACCCTCTCGGCGTCGTCATCCGCCGCCGTCCTGCCGACCACGGCTCCCTCCACGACCACTTCTGCATCCGCCACCGCCGCCCCGATGCCGTCATCCGCGGATTCAGCACTCGCGGAATCGTCGCCCCAGGTTGCGACCCCTGCCGGCATACAGCCAGAGGTCCGCGCCGACCTTCGCGGCCAGCAGCCCCTGACCACTGGAATCGCGTCGGCCGCGCTGCCGAACGCGGCGAGTGATGCCTACGCGACCGCTGACGCTGCACCTGCCCTGCCCGCCGTCAGCGCCACCCCTGCTTCGGCACCCGCCGCGATCCCGAACGTACCGGCGGCGGCCGCTGCGCGTCCGGCCCTGCTGCCGCAGCTGTCCGCGCCGGTCATCGCGCTCGCGCAGGCGCCGGAAGGCGAGCACCGGATGACGCTGACGATCTCTCCCGAGAACCTCGGCCCTGTGACCGTGCGCGCCCACATCTCCGGCGGTGCGATCCATGTCGAGCTCGTCTCCGCCACGGATGCCGGGCGCGAAGCGCTGCGCACGATCCTCGCCGACCTGCGCCGAGACCTCGCCGCCGCGGCGCCGATGTCCTCGCTCTCCCTGGGCAGCCAGGACAGCCCGACGGGTTCAAGTTCGTCGGGTGCACACTCGGGCGGTGCGGGATCGACCGGGCCAGGGACACCTGGCCAACAGAGCGCGAACAGTTCGCAGACCCATGCGGGTCGCGCCGCCACCCCCGACACCGACGACGAGCCGCAGCATCCCGTCCCGACACCGCCGTTCCTCGAATCGCCGCACGGCGGCATCGACGTCTACGCCTGATCCGAGAGGAATCCCCAATGACCACAGTCGAACCGATCACTGGCACCAGCATCTACACCGGCACCACCACCGCGACCGCCGCGCCGAAGCAGACCCTGGACTCCGAAGTCTTCCTGAAGCTTCTCGTCACCCAGCTGTCAAACCAGGACCCGAGCTCTCCGATGGACACGAACGAGATGATCGCACAGACCACTCAGCTCGCGTCGATGGAGCAGCTCACCGCCCTGACGCAGACCACAAACGAGAACTTCGCTCTCAGTATGCGCCAGACCGCCGCTGCGCTAATCGGCCAAGAGGCGCAGTATGTCGACGCCGACGGTGTCACCCAGACCGGCATCGTCAGCGCTGTCTCGTTCAACGGCCCGGTGCCGATGGTGACCATCGGCGAAGCCTCGGTGTCACTCGACGCCATCTCCGGACTCTCCCTTCGTCCCTGACCCCTTCAGAAAGGCATCACCATGCTCCGCTCCCTCTACGCCGGCATCTCGGGCCTGCGTTCGCACCAGACGATGCTCGATGTCACGGGCAACAACATCGCCAACGTCAACACGATCGGCTTCAAGGGGTCGTCCGTGCAGTTCCAGGAATCCCTGGCCCAGCTTGTGCAGAATTCGACGTTGCCCCAGGCGAATGCCGGTGGATCCAACCCCGCTCAGGTCGGCCTCGGCGTGCAGCTGTCCGCTATCAGCACTAACTTCGCCTCCGGTACCCCACAGGCCACCGGTGTGCCCACCGATCTGATGATCACCGGCGACGGCTTCTTCATGATCCGCTCCGGCGGAGAGACGCTGTACACCCGCAACGGCTCGTTCGACTTCGATGCGGCCGGTCGCCTGGTCACCGCCGACGGCGCGCTCGTGCAGGGCTGGACCGCCGACAACGGCGTGATCACCCCCGGCCAGGGCGTGGGGGCCATCACGCTGCCCATCGGCGCGATCGCTCCCGGCAAGTCCACGACGACGGCATCCGCGGCCGGCAACCTTCCCTCCGACACCGCTGTCGGCGAAACGCTCGTCCGCGACCTGCAGGTCTACGACGCCGAAGGCGCCGCCAGCATGCTACAGCTCACGTTCACGCGCACCGCCACCGGGTGGGACGTCACCGACGGCACCGGGACGCCGGCGGTCTCGCTGCCCTTCGTGGACGGCGAGCAGACCGTTGCAGGTTCATCAATCGTCTCCGGCGGCATCACCGTCGACCTGTCGACGCTCACCGGCTACGCGGATCTCAGCACCCTCACGCTCGGCGAGCAGAACGGCTCTCCGGCAGGCACCCTGCTCTCCTATGCCCTGACCGAGGATGGCAGCCTCGTCGGTACGTTCAGCAACGGTGACACCGAGGTCCTCGCCCGCCTCGCGCTGGCCGGCTTCACGAACCCCGGCGGGCTCGAGAAGGCGGGCTCTTCGCACTACCGGCCGAGCACGAACTCAGGTGAGGCGACGATCGGCGCGGCCGGGACCGACGGTCTCGGCGGCATCATCAGCGGCGCACTGGAGATGTCGAACGTCGATCTCTCCCAGGAGTTCACGAACCTCATCGTCGCGCAGCGCGGGTTCCAGGCGAACGCGCGCATCATCACCACGAGCGACGAGGTACTGCAGGAGCTGACCAACCTCAAGCGCTGATCAACGTCGGCATCCGGCCCGCTCGGCTAACGCGAGCGAGTCGGATGCCGACAGTGTTCACCGACGGCCCAGGACGGGCCGCGTTGTCCTGCCGCCCCACGGTGTCAGGACGGATATTCCAGGATGGAGCCCATGATCGTCGTCACGCGCCTGAATCGCACCCGGTTCGCGCTGAACCCTGACCTGATCGAGCGGATCCAGGCCTCCCCCGATACCACCATCATCCTGGTGGATGCCGCGACCTTCGTCGTCACCGAGACGATGGACGAGGTGATCGCGAAGATCAGCGACTATCGCGCAAGCGTTCTCGCGACCGCCGCGAACTGGACCGGCTCCGCCATCTCCCACGCTGACGATGCGGAGGCGGTGCGCTGATGGACCCGTCGCTCATCATCGGCCTCGTCCTCGCCTTCGGTGCCCTGCTCGCCATGATCACCATGGAGGGCGCCTCCATCACGGCTCTGCTGCTGCCGGCCCCCATGATCCTCGTCTTCGGCGGCACCATCGCAATCGGCATCGCCACCGGCACCATCCGCGACTTCATCTACGCGATCAAAGCCCTGCCACGTGCATTCCGCGGCGACCGCGGCACCGCTTCCAGCATGATCGACCAGATCACCGGCTACGCGGAGAAGGCGCGTTCCGAGGGGCTCCTCGCCCTCGAGCACTCGCTCGGCGACGAGAAGGATCCGTTCCTGCGCCAGTCGCTGCAAAGCATCGCCGACGGTGTCGACGCTGAAGAGCTGCGCACGCTGATGGAGGATGAGATTACGTCCGCCGCAGCGCGCAATCGCACCGCATCCAAGTTCTACATGACCCTCGGCGGGTTCGCGCCGACAGTCGGCATCGTCGGCACGGTCGTCTCGCTGACGCACGCCCTCGAGAATCTCGACCAGCCCGAAGAGCTCGGACACATGATCGCCGCCGCGTTCGTCGCCACACTGTGGGGCCTGCTGTCGGCGAACTTCATTTGGCTGCCGATCGGCGGCCGGCTCCAACGAATGGGTGAGCTGGAGGTTGAGCGGATGACACTGGTGATGGAAGGCATGCTGGCCGTGCAGGCCGGATCGCCTCCGCAGTTCGTGGGAGAGCGCCTGCGGGCGCTGGTCTCCGACCGTTCGCAAACGAAATCCAACCGCAGGGGTGCGGACCGAGGGGCCGCGGATCCGGCGCTGACGCCATGAGCGTGCGGGCGCGCAGGCGGGTCCCGCACGATGACCACAGTGGACCCGATGAGCGCTGGATGGCGTCGTACCTCGACATGATCACGGTGCTGATGTGTCTGTTCATCGTGCTCTTCGCGATGTCAACGGTCGACAAGGAGAAGTTCGAGGCGCTGAGCGCCTCCCTGGCGACGGGGTTCGGACAGGAGACATCGGAGGACACCGATGTCTCGGAGGGTGTCGTCGTGCCCGCCGAACTGCTCAAGGAAGACGCGCAGGGCTTCATGGAAGCCGAGCTCAACGCCGCACAGGTCGAACTCGATGAGCTCACGGCTCTGCGCGAGCGCCTGCGCCAGGCACTGATCGAACAACACCTCGAGGATGCCGCGACGTTCACGATCGACGACCGCGGGCTCACGATCGGGCTGGTCAGCGCAGAGACCTACTTCGCCACGAACAGCACTGACCTCAACGCAGAGGCGATCACGCTGCTGGACACTCTCGGCGGTGTGCTGGTAGACGTGACAAACGAGATCTCCGTCGAGGGCCACGCCGATCAGCGTTCGGCTGCAGCGCCGTTCGCCACGAACTGGGAGCTTTCGGTCGGTCGCTCCACGCAGGTGCTCCGGCGCTTCGTCGAGGCCGTCGGCGTCGACCCCACGCAAATCAAATCCGTTGGCTACGGGGATGCGCGCCCCGTGGCGGAGGGGTCGGCCGACGACGCGCTGGCTCAGAACCGACGCGTTGACGTGGTGGTCCTCTCGGATGCCGATGAGGGGGTGCGCGAGCTCCTCCCTGGACTTCAGGGGGCGAAACCCAGCTTCTGATCCGCTCTGCTTACGCACGCCGCCCATCACCCGATAGTCGAGTTCGTGGTGATTCAGGACAGCGTACGTACGAGCGTGCCCGCGGAACAGGTGCATGGCGACGTCGAGGTGTACGACTTCGGCCGGTCTGCTTCGCTGTCGCGCGAACACACCCGGGCACTCGAGGTCGCGTTCGAGACGTTCGCCCGCCAGTGGGCACCTGAGCTGTCCGCTCATACCCGCGGTCGCGCGCACGTCACGGTCGAACGCGTCGCGACGCAGACCTACGCGGAGTACACGAACTCCCTCCCGTCGACGACGACCATGGTGGTGTGCGCTCTGCCCGAGACGGATCGACGCATCGTCGTGCAGTTCCCGCTCTCGGTCGCGAACGTGTGGATCGTGCAGATGGTCGGTGGCCGTCCGGTCGCGGCTGGCGAGGATCGCACGCTCACCGCGATCGAGCAGGCACTGATCCGCGCGGTCATGGCGGATGCCATCACCCAGCTCACCGGCGCTTTGGGCGGACTGCTCCCGAGCGGTATCACCATCACCGGCATCCAGCACAGCTCGCAGTTCGCGCAGGTGTCCGCAGATGCAGATCTGGTGATCGTCGCGCAGCTTTCGATGCGCCTGGGAGGTCGCACAGTGCCGGCCAGCGTCATGCTGCCGGCCGACGTGATCATCGACGGCTTCTCGACACGCGATTCCGGCACCGCCCAGGTCGCAGGCACCGGCCTCATGCGACGACAGGTCGAGCTGGCTCCGGTCGAGGTCGCACTGCGCCTCGCCACACGCACCGTCCGTCCCAGCGAGGTCCTTGGGCTGTCCGTCGGCGACCTCGTGTCTCTGCCGCACTCCGCCGACCGCCCCCTCGATCTCGTGGTCGACGGGTACACCATCGCCACCGCAGCCGTCGGAACCAGCGGCGCCCGCCTCGCGTGCGTCGTGACCGCCACCGTCCCCGATCCCGCCCCCGCCGAGGAGTCCGCGTGACCAATACCACCGCCTACGAATCCGCCGTCGCCGCTGCCTTCGCGGCGAAGCTCCCCACCGCGGGAGTCACTGTCACGCGCGCCTCGCAACCTTCCGGTGACACCGGCGACGCCGTCGTCGTGTCGTACGTCGGCGAATCGAGCGGTCAGCTGGCCGTGCAGATCCTCGACCCGCAGGCGCTCATCGATGGTCTCGCGGATGCTCCGCTCACCATTCGTCTGCAGGGCGCTCTGGATGCCGCGGCCGGCGCGCTCGGCCCTGGCACTCTCGGCGAGGCGACCGTGCAGGATGCTTCACCGATCTTCTCCGACGCTCTCGCCCAGGTCTTCGATCTGCAGGACGAGACTGGGCACACGATCGGCCGTCTCGCCGTTCGGATCACGCGCGCCCCCGCCGCCACGTCCACGGCGTCTCGACGCCTGCACCGCATCGCTGGCGTCGAGATGGACCTGACCGTGGAGATCGGCCGCACCCGCATGGCGGTCCGCGACGTCCTCGATCTGGAGCCGGGTCGCATCGTCGAGCTGGATCGCTCAGCGGGCGCTCCAGCCGATGTGAAGCTCAACGGCCGGATCATCGCGCACGGCGAGATCGTCGTGGTCGACCAGGACTATGCGGTGCGCATCACTCGGATCCTCGAGAACATCGAGGTCTGATCCTGGACGACCTGCTCCTGCTGCTGCGCGTGGCCGTCTCCCTGGCGGCGGTGCTCGGTCTGCTCTGGTACCTGCAACGGCGACTGTCGCGCAGCACGGCACGCAAGCGCGACGCCGAGACGATCACAGTGCTGGGCCGTCAGGGCCTCGGCGCCAAAGCGCAGCTCGTGATCGTGCAGACCGAGGATGCCCGCTACGTGCTCGGCGTCACCGAACACGGTGTAAACGTCGTCGATCGTCTGCCGGCGGCGGACCGCCGTTCGACGAACATCCCGGTGGGAAGCGCAGCGGAGCAGAACCTCCTCACGCAGGAGAGCACACAGACGTGGCAGGACGGGCAGCAGTCTCCGGTTCACGACTTCGACCAGGCGCTCGCCGCATCCGCTGCCGAAGACGTACCGCCGCAGCGCCTGCGCGTGCGCCACCGCAACGATGCTCTGCACGGTTCTATCCTCTCCCCCAGCACCTGGCGCCAGACGGCCGAGGCCATCCGGCGCGCACGATGAGCGCTTCGTCCTCGGTGGCCCGCGGTCGCGCTCTGCGCTGGGTCGTACTGATCGCCGCCGTGCTGCTCGTGGTCGCGGTGATCACGCTGCTGATCCAGTCGCCGGCGCACGCCGCTCCGGTCACCGCCGACGTGCCGATGGCCCCGACGGATCCGGCCGATCCGGCGGAGGACTCCGAAGGCATCACGATCGACATCAACGGTGTGGACGGCTCGCCGTCGACATCCATCCTCACTCTTCTGGGCATCACGCTGCTGTCGATCGTGCCGGCACTGCTGCTGATGATGTCGTCGTTCACGAAGATCTTCGTGGTGCTGGCGATGACCCGCAATGCTCTCTCGTTGCCGACCATCCCGCCGAACCAGGTGCTCGCAGGGCTGTCGCTGTTCCTGTCGATTTTCATCATGTGGCCGGTGCTCACCGATATCAACACGATCGCGGTGCAGCCGTATATTGACGGCTCGCTGAGCTTCGCTCAGGCCGTAGACATCGGCCAGGCGCCGTTGAAGGAATGGATGCTGGCCTTCACGCGCGAGGAGGATCTCGCCCTGATGGCCCGTGCGGCAGGAGACGCGAACCCGGCGGACGCGGCGAGCGTGCCCCTGTACATGCTGATCCCCGCGTTCATGCTCTCCGAGCTGCGGGCCGCGTTCATCATCGGGTTCGTCATCTTCGTGCCGTTCCTTGTGATCGACATCGTCGTGGCCGCTGCACTGATGTCGATGGGCATGATGATGCTGCCGCCAGTGATGATCTCGCTGCCGTTCAAGATCCTGCTGTTCATCCTCGTCGATGGCTGGGGCCTCATAATCCGGTCGTTGCTGGAAAGCTACGGGGGTGTCGGATGAGCCCGGAGGCCGTGCTCGACATCGGAGCGCAGGGGCTGCTGATCGCCGCGAAGCTCGCGGCCCCGATCCTGATCACCGCACTGGTGGTCGGCTTCGCGATCTCGCTGCTGCAGTCGATCACGCAGGTGCAGGAGGTGACGCTCTCGTTCGTTCCGAAGATCGTCGCCGTCGGCATCGCGCTTCTCGTCTGTGGAAACTGGATGATCGCCGAGATCATCGCGTTCACGCACGAGATGTTCGACCGCATCCCGATGCTGCTGAGCGGGGGATGACGTGCACATCCCCGTTGACTTCGCCTGGCTGGAGGCGACGATGCTGGCAGCCGTACGGATCACCGCTTTCCTCGTGATCGCGCCGCCCTTCTCGTACGGCGCCATCCCGGCCAGAGTCAAGGCGATGCTCGCAGTGGGCCTGGCACTGGCTATGGGGTCAACGGTGGCGCCCGGATATCAGAATCTGGAGACCGCGGCGTTCTTCGGCGCACTGACTGTGCAGGTGCTCACCGGGGCGCTGCTGGGCTTCCTCGTGATGCTGTGCTTCTCTGCCGTTCAGGCTGCCGGCAGCCTGATCGACGTGTTCGGCGGTTTCCAGCTCGCGCAGGCGTTCGATCCGGCATCACAGGTCAACGGCGCCCAGTTCACCCGCCTGTTCCACCTCACGGCGATCACGCTGCTGTTCGCCTCCGGCGGCTATCAGCTGATCATCGCTGGACTCGCCCGCAGTTTCGAGGCCGTGCCGGTCAATGGCCTATTCGAGATCGCCGATCCGGCGCGGATCCTCGTCGAAGGCGTCTCACAGATGGTGCTGGCTGCCGTGCAGATCGCCGGCCCCCTTGTGCTGGTCCTATTTCTCGCCGACGTCGGCCTTGGTCTCATCACGCGCGTCGCCCCCGCACTGAACGCGTTCGCGATGGGCTTCCCGGTGAAGATCCTGCTCACTCTGATGCTCGCAGGACTGGTGTACGTCGCCCTTCCCGGCATCGTCGACGCGCTCTCCTCAACGGCCTTCAAGATGATGCGGGGGGTGAGCGAATGAGCAACAGCAACAGCGACAGCAGTGAACGCAGCGAGCAAGCCACCGACCGGCACCTGAAGGAAGCCAGGCAGAAGGGACGAATCTCCCGAAGCCAGGATCTGACCGCCTGGCTCGGAATCGGCGCGGCGGCGATCGGAATGCCAGCGACGATCGCGCTGGGGACGTCGGCCGGGACCGAGCAGCTCATCACGATGACCGCAATCGCCAAGGCCCCCAGCACCACCTCAGCGCTCGATGCCCTCGGGCGAGGACTGGCCTCGGTGCTACCCACTCTCGGCGCCATGCTCGCCACGGTCGCCATCGTCACTCTGCTGGGCGCCGCGGTGCAGGGCGGAGTGCACGTGCGCAAACTCTCCGGACGATTCGAGCAGTTCAACATCGTCTCCGGCATCCGCCGGGTATTCGGGATGCAGGCCCTGTGGGAAGGCGTCAAAGCGCTGCTGAAGACCGCGGCCATCGGAATCGCGCTGTGGATCGTGATCTCCGGCCTGATACCGGTGCTGTCCGCCAGCGGAGCACACTCGATCAGCAGGCTTCTCGGGACGGCCGCGGACGGCACCGGTGCGCTGCTGCAGACGGCGATCGTCGTGGGGATCGCTCTGGCGGTGATCGACGTGTTCGTCGTCATGCGCCGTAATAAGAAGCACACCCGAATGACCAAGCGCGAGGTGCGCGACGAGAGCAAGAGCAGCGAGGGCGATCCTCTGATCCGCCAGCAGCGACGCTCCCGTCAGCTCGCGATGAGCCGGAACCGCATGATCTCCGCCGTCGCCGGCAGCGATGTCGTCCTCGTGAACCCTACGCACGTGGCCGTCGCACTCCGCTACGAGCCGGGGCGCTCCGCCCCCAAGGTCGTCGCGAAGGGCAGCGGCATCATTGCCGATCGCATCCGTGAGAAGGCCGCAGAGGCTGGCGTCCCGATGGTGCGCGACATCCCACTCGCTCGCGCGCTGCACGCCGCGTGTGAGCTCGGCCAGGAGATTCCTGAAGACCTTTACAACGCCGTCGCCCGGGTACTGGTGTTCGTCGACACGCTTCGCCGACGCGGATCTGCGCGCGGCATCCATTCCCTTCCCCAGAGGAGGACCGTATGAAGTCCGTGCTGAGCAAGCTGGCGGTGCCGGTAGGCGTCGTCGGCATCATCATGCTGCTGGTGGTTCCGATCCCGCCGGCACTGCTGGATGTTCTCATCATCCTGAACATCATGTTCGCGCTCGTGATCCTACTGACGACGATGTTCGTGAAGAAGCCACTGGACTTCTCGGTGTTCCCCTCGCTGCTGCTGGTGGGGACGCTGTTCCGACTCGGCCTGAACGTCGCCTCGACACGGCTCGTCCTCGGCGAGGCCTACGCCGGACAGGTGATCGAGGCGTTCGGCGCGATCGCGGTCGGCGGCTCGCTGATCATCGGCGGCGTGGTGTTCCTGATCCTCGTCGTGATCCAGTTCGTCGTCGTCACCAAGGGTGCAGAGCGCGTCGCCGAGGTCGGTGCGCGATTCACGCTGGATGCCATGCCCGGAAAGCAGATGGCGATCGACGCCGATCTCAACGCCGGGCTCATCACCGACGTGCAGGCGCGCGAGCGTCGCGCCGAGGTCGCCGCAGAGGCGGACTTCTATGGCGCGATGGACGGCGCATCGAAGTTCGTCAAGGGTGACGCGATCGCCGGCCTGGTGATCATCATCATCAACATCATCGGCGGCATCGCGATCGGCATCGTCTCGCACGGGATGTCGATCGAAGAGGCCGTGAGCACGTACAGCCTGCTCACGATCGGCGATGGCCTCGTCACGCAGATCCCCGCACTGCTGATGGCCGTGTCGACCGGCATGATCGTCACCCGCTCTAACGCGGAGAGCGAGATGGGGCAGGAAGCAACTGCCCAGCTCGGCCAGAGTCGCATGGCTCTGAACATCGCGGGCTGCGCGGCCATCGTGATGGCGTTGATCCCGGGGATGCCGGTGCTGCCGTTCGTCGCGATCGGAGCCCTGCTGCTGTTCGCCGGGCAGCGGATCAAGGCCTCGCAGGTGCGGGAGGAGGCGGTGGTGCAGGCACAGACGCAGACTGCACCAGTATCCGAGAACCCTGAGGAGCTCATCGAGAAGATGCGGGTGCACGCCCTCGAGATCCTGCTGGCCCCGAACATCGTCGATCTGGTCACCGGCGGCCCGGACGATCTGCTCGCACGGGTGAAGACCCTGCGACGCCGGATCGCGCTCGATCTGGGCCTGGTCGTTCCTCCGGTGCGAACGCGCGACAGCATCGAACTGCCCCTGTCGACGTATGCGATCCGGATCGCCGGCGTGGAGGCCGGACGAGGAACAGCTCCGTCCGGATCCGTGCTCGCGCTCGGTCAAGGGCTGGACACACTGCCCGGTGTGGCAGGAGTGGACCCGGTCTTCGGCCTGGAGGGCAAGTGGATCCCCGCCGAGATGCGGCACAGCGCGGAGCTCGCCGGTGCCACCGTCATCGATCGGGCGAGTGTGATCATCACCCACCTTTCGAGCGTCATCCAGTCCGGGGCCGCACGTCTGCTGAGCCGGGAGGACGTTCGCCAACTCACCGACGCGCTCAAGCAGGTCTCGCCCGCGGCCGTCGAGGAGCTCACCCCCGCGCTGTTGTCGCTGGCCGAAATTCAGCGGGTGCTGCAGGGACTGCTGGCCGAGAGAGTGCCGATCAACGACCTCAGCCGGATCTACGAGGCTCTCGCGCTGCGCGCCAAGGTATCGACCGAACCGGACGGACTGATCGAGGTCGCACGTGCGGCGCTGGGGCCGGCGATCGCCGCGCGCTTCGCGGAAGCCGGCACGCTGCGCGTGATCATGATCAACCCGCTGCTCGAGCAGTCGATGCTGGAGAGCATTCGCACAGGCGAGGAGGGCACCCAGATCGTGTTCGACCCGCAGCGGCTCGAGGCCGTCATCAAATCCGTGAAGCAGGCGGTGGCCGGGGCCGGCGACGGTGGCGAGCCGGTGCTGGTGTGCGCGCCGACGCTGCGTTCTGCCGTTCGCCGACTCGTGTCGGCGCAGACGGACGGGCTGCCGGTGCTGTCGTACACCGAGGCGACGTCCTCGACGCTCACGATCGAGACCATCGGGGTGGTCCGCGACACGGCAGCTCTGCCTGCGCCGGCCGGCGCAGTGGCAGGTGTGACGATCCCCTTGGGTGCCGGCTCTCATGCCGCGACACAGTAGGCTGATCTGATGCTGGTGTTGACGAGGCGGATCGGCGAGAGCGTGCTGATCGGCGGTGAGATCGAGGTAACGGTTCTCGACGTCAAAGGCGACAGCGTGCGGATCGGCGTTCAGGCGCCGCGCGAGACACGCATACAGCGTTCCGAGATCGTCAAGGCCGTTGGCGAGGAGAACGCCTCAGCGGCTGCCGACTCCGGCGCTGCCGGTGTCGCTGAGAGTGCGATCGTCGAAGCGCTCGAGCGCGCCAGATCGACCGCTCCTTAGCCCGCACTCAGCGCCCTCAGCGCCCTCAGCGCTCGATCGTCACGACCCGTGTGCCGGTGACGTCACCTAGGCCGTGACCGGCTTCACACGCTCCCAGCGGTCACCGCCCATTTCACGCGCACGCAGCGCGGCCGTCCCCGCTGCCGCGACGAGATCGTCGTAGTCGTATCCCACAACGCCGACGCTCGCCCATCCGATGCTCGCGGACAGCCTCATCGTCGCGAGCGGTTTGTCGTCCCCGATGGCGGAGATCCTCCTCAGAACCGCTCGAATATGGTGCTGCACCGCCTCCTCGCTGCCATGGATGATGACGATGCTGCGGTTGTTCGCGACCCTGTCGGCATCGGCCGAGGCCGGAAGGGTATCCATGATGTCCTCATGGAACCGATCGACGAGTAGCGCGAACCCCGCTCCGGTGGATGCCTCCCGCAGATCGTCCGGATCATCCAGACGCACGTCCAGAATCGCCCAAGCCTGATCTCCCTGCGCCTGCGCCTTCGCGAGCCTGCGGCGGGCGCGGATGCCGTCACCGGAACCCGCGGCGTTGGCTGGCCCGTCGGCGCGGACCAGCAGCACGATTGTGAAGGCTCCGCAGATGCTCGTAACCAGCGTTCCGATCCCGTTCACCTCACGCAGCACGTCGAGCTGCGAGTCTGCACTCATCCCGCTCCCGAACAGCGCAAAGACGCCCCCTACGAGAGCGACGACCGCGAACGCGCAGGAAGCGAGTGCGAGCGGAAGGGTGATGTCGCGCTGCGGGCCCCTGGTTCGAAACAGCTCGACCGCGATCAGCGCGGCGAAGACTCCGGCGAGCAGGAACACGACGAGGAAGCTCACCTGAAAGAACGGCGTCCCGGTACTGACGCCGAGGATGCTCGGTCCGATCACCACGAAGGCGATCACCGGCCACCAAATCGGTCGCTTTCCGAAGTGCAAGCGCAGCCCCAGCCATACCAGCGGCTCGAAACAGAGCATCAACCCTGATGCCACGGCCTGGAGGGACCGGGAATCCAGCTGTTGCGCAGCGACCCACACGTATGTTCCAAGCATCCCGAGGCCGAAGGCCATGCCCCACACGACCGAAGCGCGGCTGGGTCTCGCGAGGGTGGTGAGCCCGATCACGATGACCGTGACCAGGGTCACGACCGCGGCCATGCTCGTCGAAAGGTCGGTGCTGATCGTCGCCTCCGCTGCGCGTGCGATCATGATGACTCCCTCCTGCTCGGTCGCCGTGGGAACCGCATCGCGACGCGGGTTCCTTCCCCCGGTGTGCTGGTGACGTCGATGGTACCTTCGTGGGCGGCGACGATGCCGTGCACGATCCCCATTCCCAATCCGGTGCCGGGGATACCGCTGAGCTTGGCTTCGTCCGATCGGAAATACGGTTCGAACAGCCGAGCCAGATCGTCCCGCGACATCCCCAATCCGTCGTCCTCGATCGTGATCTCCGCCCAAGCGTCCTGAGCGACGCCGAGATCTACAGTGATCGCCCCGCCTGCCGGAGTGTATTTCACAGCGTTGCTGAGGAGGTTATCTACCACCTGCCGCAGACGGAACGCATCGCCGTAGATCAGAAGGGTGCCAGCTCCCCCCACCGTCAGACTCTGGCCTTGGTTCGTCGCGATCGGGCGGTAACTCGCCGCAGACGCATCGACGATCTGTCGAAGATCGACCGGCTCCGAGAGCGCGGCCTGTTCGGGACGTGTCTCATCCAACGCGGTCGCCACGAGCCTCTCCATGCGCTCGCCCGCGTTCGCGATGACAGCGAGCTGCTCGTACACCTGCGGCGACAGGTCGTCACGCTCTCGCAGCAGGTCGACGTGACCGATGATGGCGGTGAGCGGATTGCGCAGCTCATGCGAGACGATGGCGGCGACCGCGCGCCGTTCCTCTACGGCCTCCAGCGCAGCGGTGACGTCGTCGATGATCACGAGCACCGTGCGCTGCCCGTCCACGTTGCTCGCGAGAGGGCTGGTGCTCACATGTAGCGCCCGCCACTGTCCCTCACTGTCGTACAGCCACACGCGTTCAGCGTTCAGCTTCTCGCCATGGGCAGCACGGGCGAGCGGCGTTCGATCCGGCGGCAGAGGTTCACCACGTCGATCGTCGTATTCGACGGCGGGTGCGGGCAATGCCGCGCCGAACCTGTCGCGACCGTACAACGCCCGGTAGGCGTCATTCATTCGCTGGATCGTGCCGTCGGCGCTCACAGCAATCAGTGCAGTGTCGAGCGCATCGATAATTTGTGTGACCCGCTGCTCGTGCGTCTCGGCACGCAGGGCCGTGCGGTTGACCTGTTCGGACTGCCGTTGCAGCAGTCGCCGCGCGGCGCGCGAGCGCTGCATCCCGACCGAGACTGTCGTCCCAAGGAAGCTCAGCGTCACGATGACGACGAGCACGCGCAGAATCGTCTCCGCTGGCTGTCCGGCGTGGCTGCTGAACGCGACGAGGCAGACGCAGATGAAACCAACCCCTACGAACACCCATGGCAGCGTGAAATATGTTGCGAGCCAGGTCACCGGGAACACCCACAGGAACCCGAGTCGGATGTCTGGAGCATTCGTCGTGAAACCGATCGCCAACGCGTCAAGCATCGGCAAGGCGACGACGGCGTTGTGTGGCATCCGATCCCACGGGATCATGAGCGTCGCCAGAGTGACCAGCACTACCAGCGCGAACCCAACGATCACGAGCGGACTCGCAAACGTCGTCGGCTTGAATGCCACGATCATTACTGCAATGGCGACCATGCTGCCCGTGAAGATCAGCTGCCAGCGCCAGATTGACGGCGTCCGGATCATGCGTCTTCACTCTCCCTGTGGCCAATGCTCAAGTCTGCCGCAAGATTACACAAAGAAGCGCCCCGAGCCGTCCCAGAAGCATCCGACACGTCCTAGCATCCTGAGTGGGGACTGAGGACGCAGTATGGGGATACTGCACTGAGGCCGCGGCATGGGGATGCCGCGGCCTCAATGGAGAGGGACAGGATGAGCAGGACCATAAGCGCGCCACTGAAGCCAAGGAAAATGCGGAAAATGCGCGATACAAGCGACACGCCAACACGGCGCCGCGGCCAGTGGGGCACCGAGAAGGCACGACTTCCGCTGCCCGCAGTGCACGACCGACCGTCGACGCGGAAGCTGATCCTCGCACGCGTCGCGATCTGGCTGACGATCGCGATGTGGGCGCTGTACGTCTTGAGCATCTCCCTGACGCTGTTCTTCTCGGGTGCGTTCGGCACGCCCTGGCGCATGATCGAGGGGGTTTCCTATGTCATAGTCGTTTCCTTCCTGATGTTCTCGGCGCTGATGTACCTGCTTGCCAGGAGCGGCGCATTCCAGCGGTTCCGTTCGCACAGCCGCGCTGCCCGCGCCGAACTTGACCGCCACTTCGCGCATGACCACCGCCCGCTTACCGTGCTCGTGCCGTCCTACGACGAGGAACCCGCCGTGGTCCACAAGACGCTGTGGTCGGCAGCCCTCCAGGAATACCCGGAGATGCGGGTCGTGCTACTTATCGATGACAACCCCTTCCCCGCCGATCCGGACACTCTCGAAAAGCTGAACACCACGCGCGCCATTGCCGCCAATATCGCCGCTGCCCTCGAGGAACCGCGTGAGCGTTTCGTTGCGGCCCTGGCTTCCTTCGAGGAAGACATGACGCTGCCGGGACAGGCCTCATATGCGCTCGGGGACCTGATCGATCAGTACCAGGGCGCCGTCGGCTGGTTGCGTACCTTCGCTGCCGCAGAGCCGCGCGAAGACCACGTCGACGACTTCTTCGCCGACGAGATTCTGCTCGGCCTTGCAGAGGACCTGGAATCGACATCGATCGCCTTGGAGATGGCCGCCGCCGAGATCGCCCTCGAGGATGCCGATGAGGATGCCGATGAGGATGCCAGTGACGATGCCACCGACACCTGCGAGGAGGATGCCGCACCGTCGCTCGAACGCATACACGAGCTGTATCGCCGACTGGTGTGGATCTTCTCCGCAGAGCTGACCACCTTTGAACGCAAGCGCTACGCATCGCTGTCTCATGAGGCGAACAAGGCGATGAACCTGAACGCGTACATCGGTCTGCTCGGTGGACGATTCGTCGAGCATGTCACGCCCGACGGCATCCTGATCCGCCCCGCAGCGAGCGGCGCGCACGCAGATCTCGACATCCCGTACTCGGACTTCGTGCTCACGCTCGATGCCGATTCGGTGCTGCTGCGCGATTACTGTCTGCGTCTCGTGCACTTCCTCGAGCAACCGGAGAACGCAAGGGTCGCGGTGACTCAGACGCCGTACTCGTCGTTCCGCGGCTCCCCGACGCGCATCGAGCGCCTCGCCGGCGCGACGACCGACGTGCAGCACATCCTGCACCAGGGCATGACCCGCTACAACGCGACGTTCTGGGTCGGTGCGAACGCGGTGATCCGCATGGAGGCTCTCGACGACATCCTCGAGATCGAGACCATCAACGGCTTCGAAGTGCGCCGGTATGTGCAGGATCGCACGGTCATCGAAGACACCGAATCCAGCGTGGACCTCACCGTGCATGGCTGGAAGCTCGTGAACTACCCCGAGCGGCTGAGCTACAGCGCCACACCCCCGGACTGGGGTTCTCTGATCGTCCAGCGTCGGCGCTGGGCGAACGGTGGTCTGCTGATCCTGCCGAAGATGTGGCGTCAGATGCGTGAGGCCCGACGGCAGCACAAACCTCTCGCGAGCGCGGAGGTCGCGCTCCGCATGAACTACATGGCATCCATCGCCTGGGCGAGTTTCGGTCTGATCTTCCTGCTGGTGTATCCCTATGACAGCAGGCTCGTGAGCCCATTGATCCTGATCGGAGCGTTGCCATACTTCATTGCAATGGCCAGCGACCTGCACTATTCCGGGTACAAGAGAAGCGACATCTTTCGGATCTACGGCTTCAACCTGATCCTGCTGCCGGTAAATCTGGCCGGCGTGCTCAAGTCTCTGCAGCAGGGCATGACCGGTCGGAAGATCCCCTTTGCCCGTACCCCAAAGGTCAAGGACCGCACGAGCTCGCCGCTGTTGTACATCGTCGCGCCGGTCGCGATCATCGCGTACTCGGTGTTCGTCGCGTGGCGCAGCTACCTGGACGGGTCGTGGTGGACGCTCGGATTCTCGAGCTTCAACGCCGTCTGCGCGACCTGGGCGTTCCTGGAGAACGTCGGCATCCGCGGTGCGATCGTCGACACGTGGATCGGGCTGACCGACTGGATGTGGGTCGATATCGAGCGCCCGGAGCGCGATGAGGAGCCCACCAAGACCACCCCGGATTGGCGCACGATGCTGCATGAGGGCCATCCGGCACCCGGCACACCTGGGGCCAAGGCCGCCCGTGAGACCGTCGAATCGCCGCCGAGGATGGCAGAGATGGCAGAGCCAGCCGAGCCGCGCGAGCCTGAGTTGGCAGGGGTGCATTCATGACGCGCACCCCAAGTACCAGTGGCCGTCATCCCCACAAGCGGCTGTCACCATGGCGGGTGCTGATCGGGGTCGGCGCAGCCGTGGCGGTGCTCGCCGGCGCGATCGGCGTACCTGCTTACCTCGCCGAGAGCGCCCCGGCGGTGACTCAGACGGCCGGCCCGCAGTGGTTCGGCGGGTACTTCGACGTCACCGCTGCCGACGTCACGGCCAGGGCCACCAGCGGCAACGGCAGCGACAACACTGTTGTGCTGGCGTTCA
This sequence comes from Microbacterium sp. Y355, assembly GCF_059445345.1. Classification (NCBI taxonomy): domain Bacteria; kingdom Bacillati; phylum Actinomycetota; class Actinomycetes; order Micrococcales; family Microbacteriaceae; genus Microbacterium; species Microbacterium sp. Y355. The sequence continues at coordinate 1,571,078 of NZ_JCAIUD010000001.1, forward strand.
TCGTCGCGGCATCTGCCACGGACTGCACTCCATCCTGGGGCGGATACTACAACCTCGCGGATGCCGGTGAGGATCTCGACCTCGACCGACGCGTCGATGGGATGCGTCGTGACGGCGCGCATGTCGCAGTGTCGTTCGGTGGTGCGCTGAACACCGAGCTCGCTGTGGCGTGCACGTCGACGTCTGACCTGGTGGATGCCTACGCGGCTGTGCTCGATCGCTACTCGGTGACGACGATCGACCTGGATCTAGAGGGCGCCAACCTGACCGATACCGTCGCCGGCGCGCGCCGCGCAACGGCCATCGCTGAGCTGCAGCGTCAGCGTGAGGCCGACGGTGGCGCTCTGGATGTCTGGGTGACTCTGCCGGTGGCGCCCGATGGTTTCACGGATACCGGCAGGGATGCCGTCCGGGTGCTGCTGGAGGCAGGCGTCGAGCTGACCGGCATCAACGCGATGACGATGGATTACGGTACCGATCTGGACGATCGGAGCATGGCCGAGGTCTCGATCGGCGCGCTCAACGCCGTGCACGATCAGCTGACCTCGCTCTACCGCGAGATGCGGATCGGGCTGCCGTCAGCGGGTGCGTGGGCTGTCATGGGCGCCACTCCGATGATCGGCCAGAACGACGTAGCCGCGGAGGTCTTCACTCTTGGCGATGCCGAAGAACTGAACACTTTCGCCGTGGAGCACGACCTTGCCCGCATGTCGATGTGGTCGATCAATCGCGACCGCACGTGCGGACCGAACTATCCCGATGTGTCAGTGGTCTCCGACTCGTGCAGCGGCGTGGCCCAGGGCACGACGACGTTCACGAGCGCCCTGGCCGCCGGTTTCGACGGGATGCCGTCGGATGCTGCTGCACCATCGGCATCCGAGCCGGTTCCAGACGACCCGGAGACCAGCCCTTACCCGATCTGGAGCGAGGACGTCTCGTACTCGAGCGAGGTGCGCGTCGTGTGGAACGGCTACGTGTACGTCTCGAAATGGTGGGTTCGTGGGGGCCCGGATCCTGACGACCCGACCCAGACCGCGGATTCGACATCATGGGTTCTTGTGGGTCCGGTCATGCCGGATGACGAACCGTTCACGCTGCCGACCGTCCCGGGCGGGACCTATCCGGAGTGGAGCGTCGACACGATCTATCAGGAGGGCGACCGCGTCGTCGTGGACGGTGTGCCGTTCGAGGCCGGATGGTGGACGCAGGGCGAAGACCCCACTGATGGGATCACCGATCATGATCGGTCGCCCTGGCAGGTCGTCGGGTGATCGCCGGTCAGAGCCCTGAATCTGCGGGCGTGAGCCGGTATCCGACACCGCGGACGGTCTCGATATATTGGGGATCGACGGGGTTGTCGCCGAGTTTGCGTCGCAGGTTCGCCATGTGCGCCTCGATCACGCGTTTGTCCGGCTCACCGACATAGTGGGAAGAGGAGCCGAAGGCTTCGCCGCGCAGCACAAGCGCGAGGTCGGACTTGCTGCGCACCCGGCGCTTCGATTCGAGCAGAGTCGCGAGCAGATCGAACTCGGTCGGGGTGAGCTCGATCTCCTGCTGAGCAACGAGCACGGTGTGCGTCGCAAGGTTCAGGCCGATGTCACGATGCGAATCCCAGCGGTCGGCAGGGTTGTTCGGGTCGATCGTCGGGATCGCCGACGTGGCCGTCGGGTTGCGTGCGGGAACCGCCGGTCCGGCATCCATCTGGGAGGCTTCGAATGCCTGCGCGTGCTCTACTCGCGGGCGGCGCATCAGCGCTTCGATCCTCGCCCGCAGCTCACGCGGGCGGAACGGCTTGATCACGTAGTCGTCGGCACCCGAGCTCAGCCCGAGGACCACATCGGACTCCTCGGCGAGCGCGGACAGCATCATGATGAAAGACGAGCTGACATTGCGGATTCGGCGGGCCACCTCGAACCCGTCGATGCCGGGGAGGTTGATGTCGACCGTAGTGATGGCAGGGTCGTGCTCCTCGACCGCGGCGATGCCGTCGAGCCCCGAGGCGGTCAGAATCACCTCGAACCCGGCCGAGCGGAACACCGCATCGAGCAAACTGCGAACGTCAGGATCGTCTTCGATGACCACGGCCACCTTTGGCCGCGCGGATGTGACGCTCATTGCAGCCCCCTCAGGCGTTCCGGGAAGCGACACGCATCGAAGCCGCACATTCCTCGTTTCCGGAAGTATAACTGTGTCTTACCGCAGGGGTCGCGCATGGCCGCTCCCCCACGGCTCCGCCGACCAACTGCGACACCTCGCGCCGACACCACCCACACAACCCACCGGCAGGGGTCGCACATAGCCGCTCCCACACGGCAATGCGACCAACCGCGACACCTCGCGCCGCGCCCTCAGCGCTCGATGTGCTCGATCGTCACGACCCGCGGAGCATCAGCATCCAGGTCTTCGTCTGCGACGCCGTCATCGGCGACGCCAACCGGGCGCTCGAGTTCGATATCCCACCAGGAATCCGCGATCGACGACGCCATCTCGCGACCCCACTCGACCACGACGACCGAGCGCGCGAGATCGACGTCGAGATCGTCGAGCTCCGCCGCCGATCCCAGTCGATAAGCGTCGACGTGCACGAGCGGGGCGCGTCCGACGAGTGAGGGATGCGTCCGGGCGATGACGAAGGTCGGGCTCTGAACGGGTCCGCGCACGCCGAGTCCCTCGGCAAGCCCCCGCGTGAAGGTCGTCTTGCCCGCCCCGAGGGGTCCGGTGAGCACCAGCAGGTCTCCGGCATCCAACTGTTCGCCGATAACGAAGCCCAGCCGCTCCATGGCGTCCGAGGTCGCGATCTCGCGACGTCCGAGGAAAGCCGGATCGACGCTCATGCGCTCCTCCGCGGCACCCGGTTTCCGATGCGCGTGACGATCTCGTAGTTGATGGTGCCTGCCGCATTCGCCCACTCGGTGGCAGACGGGGCGCCCAGAGTCGGGTCTCCGAACAGCACCACCTCATCGCCCACCGCGACGTGGGTGTCGCCAACGTCGACAACGAACTGGTCCATCGCGATGCGGCCCGCCACCGTAAACCGATGGCCGTTGATGACGACAGGACCACGTCCGGATGCCTGACGAGGGACGCCGTCGGCATAACCCAGCGGAATCAGAGCGAGGGTCGTGTCGTGGTTCGCGCGATGGTCGTAGCCATACGAGACGCCGGCACCGGCGGGCACGCGTCGCACGGCGGCAACCGCACCGCGCAGAGTCATGGCCGGTCGCAGCCCGAGCTCGGCCGACGAGCGGTCATCAAACGGCGACAGCCCGTAGATCCCGATGCCGATACGAACGGCGTCGAGGCGCGTCTCGGGCAGGTCGATCGCGGCGGCAGTGGCGGCGATGTGGCGGATCTCAGGGCGAATACCAGCGGATGCTGCGGCATCCACCCCCTCGTTGAACCGGGCGAGCGCTTCACGGTCGTCCTCGGGCGAGGCGTTCGACAAATGGCTGAAGAGACCGACGATGCGCAGGCGACCAATGCGTTCCAGGCGCGCAGCCTCAGCGAAGATGCGACTCCAGTCGCTCGGTGCGATTCCGTTGCGAGAAAGACCTGTCTCGAGCTTGAGGTGCACGCTGACGGGCTGATTGACGCCGGCCGCAGCCCCGGCGGCTTCCAGCTGGTCGAAGGACGAGATACCCACCTCAATACGGTTGGCCGCGGCAAGCTCGAATCGCTGGCCCGGCTCGTGCAACCACGCCATGATCGGAGCGTTGATCCCCTGGCGCCGCAGATCGAGTGCTTCGGCGATCTCGGCAACACCGAGCCGAGTAGCACCGCCCGAGAGCGCGGCCACGGCAGCCGGCGCAGCGCCGTGACCGTAAGCATTGGCCTTGACGACGGCGATGACCTCGACGCGGGTGAGACGGCGAATGTGCCGGGTGTTGTCGGCGATGGCATCCATCTCGATGGTGGCCTCGCGGAACGGAACGGTCATGATTCTCCCTCGGCGACGCGCGGTGCTCCTTCGGCGACGACGAAGGCCGTGGCAAGACCCGCATCGTGCGACATGGTCAGGTGCAGGTGCAGGATGCCGCGCTGCTCCACGACGTCGGCCGTTGTGCCCGACAGCCTGAAATATGGTCTGCCGGACTCTTCTGACGCGATCTCGATCTCAGTCCAGTGCACCCCGTCGGATCCGCCGAGCGCCTTGATCAACGCTTCCTTCGCGGCATAGCGTGCGGCGAGCGAAGGAAGTCTGAGCGTGCGCTCTGACGGTGCGAAAAGTCGCTCCAAGAGCCGCGGGGTTCGGGACACAGTGCGCTCGAACCGCGGAATGTCGACGAGGTCGATGCCGGTCCCGATAATCACGGTTCCAGCCTACTCGGGCCGATCTACTCGACCGTGACGGACTTCGCGAGGTTGCGTGGCTGGTCCACGTCGAGGCCCTTTGCCGTGGCCAGCGCCATGGCGAAGATCTGCAGCGGAACGACCGTGAGAAGCGGCTCGAACATCGCACCCGCGAGCGGGATCCGGATGACCTCGTCGGCGAACGGCAGCACAGCGGCGTCGCCCTCTTCGGCAATCGCGATCACGCGAGCCCCACGCGCCCGGATCTCCTGAATGTTCGAGACCACCTTGGAGTGGATCAGCGCCGAGTGACGCGGCGACGGCAGGATCACGAACACCGGCTGGCCCGGCTCGATCAGCGCGATCGGACCGTGCTTGAGCTCGCCAGCGGCGAACCCCTCAGCGTGGATGTACGAGATCTCCTTGAGCTTGAGCGCGCCCTCGAGCGCGATCGGGTAGCCGACGTGACGACCGAGGAACAGCACCGAGCGGGTGTCGGCCATCCAGCTCGCCAGCTGCGAGACGTGCTCGTGCTCTTCCGCCAGCACGCGCGCGATCTTCTCGGGCAGTGTGGTGAGTTCCTCGACATCCGTTGAATCGGCAGGAAGCGTCGAACGCACGCGACCCATGTGCAGGCCGAGCAGCAGCAGCGCGGTGATCTGCGCGGAGAATGCCTTTGTGGATGCGACGGCAACCTCGGGGCCGGCGTGGGTGTAGACCACGGCGTCCGACTCGCGAGGAATCGTCGCGCCCTGGGTGTTGCAGATCGACAGGGTGCGCGCGCCGCGCTCGCGGGCATACTTGACGGCCATCAGCGTGTCCATGGTCTCGCCGGACTGGCTGATCGAGATGACGAGCGTGTCGTCGCCGATTACCGGGTCGCGGTAGCGGAACTCGTGCGCGAGCTCGACGTCGGTCGCGATGCGGGCCCACTGCTCGATCGCGTACTTGCCGACGAGGGCTGCATAGGATGCCGTGCCACACGCCGTGATGATCACACGGTTGATACCGATGAAGAGCTCGTCCAGTCCCTCGAGCTCGGGAATGATGACCTGTCCGTCCTGCACGCGGCCGCGGATGGTGTTCGCGACGGCCTCGGGCTGCTCGGAGACTTCCTTCGCCATGAATGAAGACCAGCCACCCTTCTCGGCGGCGGCGGCATCCCACGAGACCTCGAACGGCTCAGCCTCGACCGGGTTGCCTTCGAAGTCGGTGACTGTGACCGCAGAAGGAGTGATCGAGACGATCTGATCCTGGCCGATGGCGAGCGCCTTGCGCGTGTGCTCGACGAAGGCGGCGACGTCGGAGCCGAGGAAGTTCTCCCCCTCGCCGAGGCCGATCACCAGCGGCGAGTTGCGGCGGGCGCCGACGACGAGTCCGGGGTGGTCCTGGTGCATCGCGAGAAGAGTGAAAGCGCCCTCGAGACGGTTCACGACATCCTGGAACGCGGTCTGCAAGTTGCCGCTCTTGGCGTACTCCCGGCCAAGCAGGGCCGCGGCGACCTCGGTGTCGGTCTCGCTGCGGAAGGTGGTGCCGGCGGCGAGCAGTTCCTCGCGCAGCGCGGAGAAGTTCTCGATGATGCCGTTGTGGATGACGGCGAGCTTGTCGTCGTCAGCAAGATGCGGGTGCGCGTTGACGTCGGTGGGCCCACCGTGGGTCGCCCAACGTGTGTGGCCGATACCGGTGTTGCCGTCATTGAGCGGGGACTCAGCGAGCGAGTCGCGCAGCATGCTGAGCTTGCCCGCTTTCTTGCGCATGCCGAGGTCGCCGTTGCCGTCGATGATCGCGACGCCAGCGGAGTCATAACCGCGATATTCGAGGCGGGCAAGGCCGGCGATTAGGATGTCCTGGCTGGGGCGCGGGCCCACGTATCCGACGATTCCACACATGCGCTCAAGGGTACGGCCGAAAATTTGCGAGGGTTCTGAACGAACTGCGTCCCCGCAACGCCCAGGGGTCGCACATGGCCGCACACCCCACCATGACACGACAACCAACGCCACCTCACCCGCCCGACCGGCAACCCCGCCGACGCCCAGGGGTCGCACATGGCCGCATAACCCACCACGACACGACAACCAGCGCCACCTCACCCGCCCGCCCGGCACCCCCGCGACGCCGAGGGGCCGCACATGGCCGCACAACCCGCCGCGACGCGACAACCAGCGCCACCTCGACCGCCGCAGCGAGACATTCCCCCACGTGACCGGCCCTCCCTCTATGGTGAGATCGTGCCGACTTCCTGGAATGTGGCGATCGTCGATGATCATGCCCTGGTCGCGCTCGCTGTCGGCCCGCTGATCGAGAGTGCCGAGGAACTTTCCTTCGTCGGTGCTGCCGCCACTGTCACTGATCTGCTGTCCCGCCGCATCCCGCTGGACCTGGTCGTCCTCGACCTTCTGCTTCGTGACGGATCGCAGCCGGCCGAGAACATCCAGCGACTGCGGGCGGCGGGCGCAGAGGTGCTGGTGCTGACCTCCGGCGACAACCGGTTCCTGCTGCGGGAGGCGCTGCGCGCCCCGACCCTGGGGGTGGTGCGCAAGTCCGCACCACCAGAGCAGATCCTGCAGGCGATCCGCACCGCCGCATCAGGAGAACCGGCGGTCACCGGCGAGTGGGCGATCACTCTGGACTCGGATCCGGAATTCGCCACCGCCCCTCTGACCGCACGCGAACGAGAGGTGCTGTCGCTGTATGCGTCCGGTGTGGGCGCGAAACAGGTCGCCAACGCTCTGCACATCACTGAGAACACCGTGAACGACCACCTCAAACGCATCAAACTGCTGTACCAGCGGCTCGGACGCCCCGCGAACACCAAGGTCGACCTCTACCGGCGGAGCCTCGAAGACGGCTACCTCCCGCCGCCCGCAGAATGACCGCCCGCAGAATGACCGCCCGCAGAATGCCGCCCACCAAATGACCCACCGCAGAATGACACGACTACCCGTGGCCGATACGAACGCAGAGCTGACAGCGACTCGCCTGCTCACCGCCGGGATCGGCACTGTCGCCGCTCTCGCCCTGCTCGGCACGACCGTCGTCGTGCAGCCGACCGCGCTCGACGTTCCCGATCCGTACCGCGGGCTGCTGTTCACTCTCTTCGTGCTCGCCGTGGCATTCGGTGTCGTCGGATCGTTCGCCTCGCTCGCCCTGCTGCGGGTGCTGAACGGCACGCTCGCGGTCACATACCTGGGCATGCTCTGGTTGCTCTGGCCGCTGATGCTCCTGACCGGCGAGAATGTGCAGCAGGGGCAGCTCGTCTGGCTGCTCACCGTGACGTCGCTGCCCGTGCTGTGCGCGGTGATCGCGTGGGGTCCGCGCAGTGGCTGGATCGTGCTGGGAGCGCTTAGCGTGACGCTCCCGGTGCTGCGCGCGGCGTTCAACGACACGACGCCGAATGCCGTCGTCAACGACATCCATTCCATCTCGATGGCCGCACTGATGTGTCTGCTCAGCGGCTTGGTGCTGAGAGAGGCACGCGCCGCCGACCGTTCGGCAATCGCCGCTCGTCGCGCGATCGTGCGCCGCTCGCAAGAGCTCGCCCGCCAGACCGCTCGTGTGCGCACCCATGCGCTGGTTCACGATGAGGTGCTCGCCACGCTCGGGTTCGCTGCGCGCGCGACATCGGCGATGGTCGCGCCCCTCGCTGCACAGGCTGCTCGCGCGCTCGAACTGGTCACGGCACTGGCGATGCCCAGTTCGCACAACGAGCCCGTCGCCTCCGCAGCACTGGCCGGGCAGCTGCGAGATCTTGCAGACCGGTTCGACGCCGCGTGCGAGATCCGGGTCACCGCCGACGCTGCCGATATTCCTTCGGATGCCGCGGGTGCGCTGCTCGGAGCCAGTCAGCAGGCGCTCGTCAACAGTGCACAGCATGCCGGGGCGGATGCCAGACGAACGGTTCGCGCGCACGCATCAGCAGACGGCATCCGCATCGAGATCGCCGATACCGGCACCGGGTTCGAACCGGAGCGGATCGGCGCAGAGCGCATGGGCATCAGCGTCAGCATCCTTGCGCGCATGCACGCGATCATCGGAGGGGCGGTGTCGATCAGGTCTGCGCCGGGCGAGGGTGCCACCGTGACGCTGACGTGGCGTCAGGATGCTGGGACTGCTCCGACGCTCCCGTCCACACCTCGCCGCGCACACGATCCGGCCCTGAGACTTTCCCCCAATGCCGTGCGCGTGGTTGCCGGGCTGCTCGCTGCGCTGCAAGCCGCTGTCGGCATCTTTATGGCGACCACGGTGCAGCCGGCCTGGCCGCAGCTGCTGGCCGTTGTCGGCGTGAGCGCCATCTTCTTTCTCGTCGCCCGCGGCCCGCGTGTGCCGTCGTGGCCGATTGTGCTTGTCGTCGCCGCGCTCGCGATCGCGACCAGCGCCGTGGCGTGGCTGCCGGGCCCGCCGCACGAGTTCCGCTATGCCGACGGCTGGTTCGTGGTCAGCCTGACGATCGCGTTGGGGATGCTCGCGCTGAACGGACGACCGGTCGCCGCGCTTGCCATCGCGATGTCGGCGTTCGCGATGCTCGCCGCTGCCGTCGTCCTCGGCGGACATGCCACGCCTCAGCTCGGGTCGATCGCCGGTCGCACGATCGCGATCACCGTGATGGGTCTACTGATGTCGACCACGATCGCGTCAATGCGCAGACGGGTCGAGCGCAGCCGCACCGCCGAGTTGACGGCATCGGCTGACGCGGCGTGGGCCGAGGCGAATCACGACGAGCTACAGCGGCGATCCACCGGGCTGCTGCACGACGTGGCACCCGCGCTGCAGCGGATCTCTCTCGGCACCCCGCTGGATGCAACGGAAGCGGCGGACTGCCTTGCCCTGGAGGGCGGGCTCCGCGATGAATACCGCGGCGGCCGCCTGGCGCACGAGCCGGTCACCGGTGCAGCGGCGGCCGCGCGCCGTAGGGGTGTCGACGTGACGCTGGTCGATGACGTCCCGGATCGCGTTCTCGACGAACCCACGCTTCACGCATCCCGCGAATGGATGGCCGCTGCCCTTGATACCGTCTCGAATGGGTCGTTCGTCGGCCGCCTGGTGCCTGCCGACCGCGACTCGATCGCATCCGCCGTCGCCGTCACGGATGAGGGAACGCGAGCCACCCATTTTGGTGGCCGTACCCCTGGGCGCCAGAGCACCACTACGCCCTAGCATCTAGGCAAAGGCACCGACTACCGGGCCTTAGAAGGAAATCTGCTGTGGTTGATCACATGAGCTGGGGGCGAATCCCCGCACAGTTGCGCGTCGACGCGCGTCTGTTGCTCGGGGGAATGTGATGGTCGGAATGTTCGTGGGGACGCTCATTCCGGCCGCCGCAGTGGCCCCAGCGGCGTTCAGCATCACCGGCGACGAATCCCGACGTCCACCGACCCCGTGACGCGCGCGGGGGACGATTCTGAGCCCGAGACCGCCGACGTCTCAGTTCTGCGCAGCCTCTGGCAGGGCATCCGTATCGGCATGCTGGGTCTTGCCGTGCTCCTCGTCGGACTCGCGCTCATCATCCCTCTCGTATCGGGGGCGGAGACGTACACGGTCACCGAGACGTCGATGGAACCGGCGATTCCGGTCGGATCGTTGATCGTGGTGCGGCCGACGGATCCGGAGGACCTGCGGATCGGCGACGTCATCACCTTCGAACTCGAATCAGGAAAGCCGCAGGTTGCCACGCACCGCATCGTCGGATTGACCTTCGAGTCCGGTGAGCGCGCGTGCATCACCCAGGGCGATGCGAACGAGAAGGCCGACACCGAACCTGTTTCGACGCCTCAGGTGCGCGGTGTGCTGTGGTATTCGATCCCGCTGATCGGCTGGGTCAACGCGGCTCTGCCTTCCGGCATCCGCGCGTGGCTGATTCCCGCGGTCGCCGCCGCACTGATCGGATACGCGTTCTGGGTGTTTGCCGGCTCGGCTAAACGGGCGCGCCGTCGACGACGAGAACCTGGGGATGCCGGTGCGGCCTGAGCCGCGGGACGCGAGCCCGAAATGCGCGCGCGGGGTGCGTCTCACACCTTGCGCAGCAGTACGCTCTCGACGTTGTGGTCGATGCCCTTGTTCAACACCAGAGTCGCGCGGTGCTTGGTCGGCATCACGTTCTCGACGAGGTTCGGCATGTTGATGTCGTTCCAGTAGCCGAGGGCCGTGGCGACGGCCTCTTCATCGGTGAGGTGCGCAAACACGTTGAAGTACGACGACGGATTGCTGAACGCGCCCTTGCGCAGCGCCAGGAACCGATCGACGTACCACTTCTCGATGTGCGCGGTGTTCGCGTCGACGAAGATCGAGAAGTCGAACAGGTCGCTGACGGCGACATCGTTCGGCGCGGGCGGCGGCTGCAGCACGTTCAGGCCCTCGACGATCACGACGTCAGGGCGTCTCACGACGACGCGCGCGTCGGGCACGATGTCGTAGCGCATGTGCGAGTAGAACGGAGCGCGCACCTCGGGCGCCCCTGACTTCACCTCGGTGAGGAAATCCAGCAGCGCACGGCGGTCGTACGACTCGGGGAAGCCCTTGCGATCCATGAGTCCGCGTCGCTCGAGTTCGGCGTTCGGGTAAAGAAAGCCGTCTGTGGTAACCAGCTCAACCCGCGGAGTGCCCGGCCACCTGCTCATCAGCTCGCGCAGCAGACGCGCGATCGTCGACTTGCCGACGGCCACCGATCCTGCGACACCGACGACGAACGGCGTGGTGGTGTCGTCCTCGTCGAGAAAAGCGCTGGTGGCCGCACCGAGCCGTTTGGTCGACGACGCGTAGAGGCTGAGCAGCCGGCTCAGCGGCATGTACACCTCGCGCACCTCGGTCAGGTCGAGGCGGTCACCGATCCCGCGAAGTTCGACGACCTCGGTCTCGCTCAACGGCTGATCCAGGCCCGCAGCCAATCGGGCCCACTCCGCACGTCCGATCTCGCGGTACGGCGACAGGGGCAGTGTGGGGTCAGCGGCGGTCACGATGTCCATCGTAACGGCGCGCGTACGTACGCGGCGCCGATGGATGCCGCACTACAGGGCGAACGCCGACGCCTCAGCGACTGCACCTCACGCTCCGACGTTGAACTGCCGAAGCCGCGCCGTCTCTCCTTCGACGTCCAGAACGGTCAGGCTCGGTGCTTCAACGGGGTGGATGCTGCCGGCTCCGAGACCGATGAAACGCTCCAGTACTGCGCGGATCGTGCCCCCATGGGTGACGACGAGCACCGGCCCTTGATAGGCCGCGGCGCTGCGCACGGCGCCGGTCACCCGTTCGTGGATCGCCTCCGTCGGTTCACCGCCCGGCGGTATGAGTGTGCCAGCACGCCACTGCTGATAGGCGGGTCCGATCATCTGCGGAGTCGCCCCTTCCCATTCACCGAGGCCGTGTTCGATCCACGCGGGGTCGATGATGGGGGGCACGTCGCTCAGCAGCGCAGCTGTGGTGATGGCACGAGTGAGCGGCGAGACGACCACGGTCTGCGGGTGCCACATGGCGACGGTGTCCGCGAGCGCCGAGACCTCTGCGCGACCGTGCTCTGAGAGATCGATGTCGGTCCTTCCCTGCATCCGCTGCTGACGATTCCATTCGGTCTCTCCGTGCCGGACGAGCAGCAGCGTGGTCACAGTCGCTGTCCGTCCGCGCCGAAGTACGCCGCCGGTCTCTCCGGGAACCGAAGCCGAGTGGTCTCCCCCGGCATCGCGGCCTGGTCGCTGACGAGAGTGATCCGGTGCCCGGCCTCAGGGGCAACACGTCCGGTGACGAGGTGACGTCCCGCCTGCGGCGTGGATTCGACGACCTCGAAATCGAGCGTGCCCTGCGCGTGCATGGCGACCTCGTCCGGCCGGAACATGACGTGCGCTGCATTCGCCGGGATCGACACCGCGGTGTCGAGAACGATGGCAGCGCTCCTGGGGAGGAGAACGGCGGCCGGGCTCCCGAGGAAGGAGGCGACGAACATCGTCGCGGGAGTCTCCAATAGCTCCGTCGGGGTACCGAATTGCTCGAGCCGTCCGCCGTTCATCACGGCGATATGTGTCGCCAGCGCGAGAGCCTCGACCTGATCGTGCGTGACGTAGACGCTCGTCGCGCCGCTGGCGCGATGCACCCGTCCGAGCTCGGACCGCGTTTCGACTCGCAGACGCGCGTCGAGGTTGGACAGAGGCTCGTCGAACAGCACCACCTGCGGGCGTGGTGCGATCGTGCGGGCGATGGCCACGCGCTGCTGCTGACCCCCGGAGATCAGCGCCGGTGTGCGATCGGCGAGATGCGCGATCTCCAGAGATTCGAGCACGTCGTTCACGCGCACCGCGCGATTCGTCCGCGACCATCCGGCGACGGTGAGCGGCCACTCGACGTTCTCCTTCACGGTCATGTGGGGCCAGAGTGCGTAGCTCTGGAACACCATGCCGATGCCTCGCTTGGAGGGCGCGACGCTGGTTCCGCGTGTGCCGTCGGCGATCACGCGGTCATCAAACGCGATGGTGCCGCTGGTCGGGTCTTCGAGGCCGGCGATCATCCGCAGTGTCGTGCTCTTGCCGCAACCGGACGGGCCGAGCAGCACGAGGAACGCACCGGAGGGAATCTTCAGCGACAGGTCAGTAACAGCATCCTGCGCACCGAAGCGCTTGCCGAGCCGGTCGATGGTGAGTTCGGTCATGAGGAGCTCCGTTCAAAGCGGTCGCCGCGGCTCTTCTCGAGCGAACGAGCGCACAGGGTCGCTGCCACCGAGATGGCCGCGATGATCAGGGTGATGGCGCCGGCCTGCTGTGCGAAGCCCTCCGACGCATAGCGGAAGGTCATCATCGACAGCAGCGGGGTCGCCGGAGTCACGAGCAGCACGACGACCGAGAGGTCGCGCACCATGGTGACGAAGACGAGAATGCCGCCGTTTGCGAGTCCGCGCGACACGAGCGGGATCGTGATGCGCGCGAGGCGTCGAGGACCGCCCGCTCCGGTGAGCACCGCGGCTTCGTCGAGTTCCGGTGCCACCTGCCCCAGCGCCGACTTGGCAGTTTGGAACGCGAACGGGATGCTGGCGGCAATACCCGCGAGCACAAGGATCCCAAACGTGCCGTACAGCGATCCGAAGGGTCCGATCGGCGCTCCGAACTGCGCGATGAACGCCGCCCCCAACGCAACGCCGGGAATGAGGAACGGCACATATGCCAGCAGGTTGATCGCTCCGTTGAGGGTGCGCGCTCGTGGCATCCGCCGGATGACATAAGCGGCAAGCAACCCGATGAGAACGGCGCCGGCAGCGACGGCAACGCCGAGTCCGAGCGTGCCGCCGAGCGCCTGCAGCACAGTGGGATCGAGCAGCACACCGCGCATGCCGTGCGAGATCGACGAATCGGACTCTCCGATCCAGTAATGCAGCGTGAATCCGCCTTCGAAGCTGTTCGTACGCCGTAGGAAGGTGCTCACGATGAGCACGATGGCGGGGATGATCGCGGTGAGTGCGACGATGATCCACGCTGTAGCCGCCAGCGGCAGACGCCAGGCACCGGTACGAGTGACGCGCGCGCGGGTGGCCTTGCCCGTGATCGTGGAGAACGAGCGGCCACCGGTGATCCGATTGCCGCCGAAGAGGATGAGGCCGGCGACGACGATCAGCAGGATCGAGAGCACATACCCGCGTTCGGTCTCACCGGTGGAGATCGCTCCGTACAGGCGTGTGCTCAGCGTCTGGAATCGCACCGGGAGCCCCAGCAGTGCGGGGACGGCGAAGTTCGACACTCCTTCAGCGAAGGCGAGAAGGAACCCGGAGAGCACGGCCGGTGTGACCGCGGGGATGACGATGCGCGCGGCGACGCGGGTACGAGAGGCGCCGGTCAGTTCGGCGGCGGCGACGAGATCTCCCCCGACGTTCGCGAGGGCTGCGGCGATGACGACGAAGCTCAGCGAGTAGTAGTGCGCGACGAGGGTGAGGATGACAGGCACCGGCCCCCACGCGAGCCAGTCCGGCACCGGAACCCCGAGGGAAAACAGCAGCCCGGTGCTGCCGCCGATGAGGTCGTTTCGGAAGACACTCTCCCAGGCGAGTGCGATCGCAAAGCTTGGCAGCGCGAACGGGATGGCTGCGAGGACGCCGATGACCCGACGGCCAGGCACATCACTCATGACGACGATCCAGGCGAGGAAAGCGCCGATGACGGTGGCGATGACTCCGGTACCGAGCCCTACGAGCAGCGATCCGCCCAGCGGCTGCCAGAACAGTGCCGACGACATGGGGCTGGCGAGCACATCGCCCCACACGCCGTCGGCGTCCTCACCGATGGTTGCCGCGGTGAGCCCGGCCAACGGAAGGGCAACAAGGATGACGAGTATCGTGAGCACGGCGATGGCCAGCCACAGGATGGGCTGACGCACCGCCGCGCTCACGCGGGTGATTGCTCTCACTGGATGGTGAGGAGGAAGTCCGCGACGTCGGAGCGGTGCGCTGCCGAAGCCTCGGGGTCGATCTGCCATGCACCCAGCTCGTCGAGGCTCAGGGCATCGGAAGGCGTGTCGATGTCGGTACGGGTCGGGTAGTCGCCCGCGACGTAGAACGGCTCGAATCCGGCCCCTCCGGTAGAGCTGTCGTCGCCCATCATGTAGTCGATGAGCAGACGGGCAGCGGCCGGGTTCTCCGCCCCGGCGGTGACACCGAGGTACGCGGGGAAGACGATTCCTGGAGAGGGAGCGACGCCGGAGGCGATCTGCAGCGCCCAGCCCTCCTCTTCGTTGTCGCGGCGGTCGGAGTAAGAAGTGAACCCGACGGGCGGGGCGTCTTGCCCTGTTGCGCCGACGGCAGCGTTGACCGTGTCGGTGTCATCGACGAGCACGGCGTCGTTGGCGTAGAGGTTCTTCAAGAACTGCAGTCCGGCATCCGGCACACCGTCCTCGAGGGTGATCTCCTCACCGAAGTGTTCGGCGTAGGCGTCTGCCATTTCGTCCCCGCGCAGCGAGAGTTCGGTGGCGAGATCCAGGTAGTCGCCACGCACATTGGGGTCGACGAGCACGACCTTTCCTGCCCATTCCGACTCGGTGAGTTCCCAGAGGTTCGACACCGGCGCCCCGTCAGGGTGCGCCTCCTCGTTGTACATGAGCACTTTCGTCGAGAGTCGATTCGCGACGAGCGGCGCCTGATGCTCGGTCGGCAGTGCCTCGGCCACGCGTGCGGGCAGGTATGGAAGCAGCACGCCGTCGGCGAGAAGCTCGGTGACGACGACCGGGGCGTCGGACACGTAGGCGACGTCGGCCGTCGCGCTGCCGGCCGTGTGCTCAGTCGCGAGTCGGGTGATGAGCTCGCTGGAGGAGATATCGCTGGCGACGACGTCGATGCCGGGGTACTCGGCCTCGAACGATTTCTCGATGGCGGCGATCCGGCTGGTGAACGCGTAGACGACGACCTCGCCTTCTTCTGCGGCCAGCTCGACGAGCTCATCGTGCGTGAGAGCATCCCAGTCGACATCGTCGGAGGGCGCGGATGCTGCGGGAGTACTGCATCCGGCGAGGGTGATCGCCAAGCCGAAGGCGGCAAGGACGGCGGTGGTGGTGGAGAGCGGTTTGCGGAGCGGTTGCCGGGTCATGGTCGTTCCTTTCGAGGAAGTAGGGGTGGTGCGGTGGGGGCGAGAGTCAGCGGTCGAAGCGCTCGAGTAGGGACTCGAGACGGTCGAGCGAGCGGATGGCGCGGTCGGGCGCCTGACGAGCGATGGTGAGGACGAGGGCGTTCGCGATGGCCATGGGGACGGTCAGCGTGAGGAACTCGTCCCCGCCTCCGCGCGGCGCGGCAAGCACGGCGTCCGGCTGGGGTGAGAGCGAGAGCAGGGTGTCGGTGAGCAGGGCGGTGTACGCGCCGGTCTCGCGCGCGATCTCGAGCACAGGTACGAGGTCGCGCGGCGCACGGCGGAAGGCGCAGGCGAGGATGAGGTCGCCCTCGGCGAGGGTGGCGAGCTGCTCGGCGACGTCGCGGACGGGTCCGTCGAGCGCTGTGACCCGGATGCCGCTGCGGCGCAGACGCCGCTCGAGCAGTTCGACGAGCACCGCGGCGTTGCCCCGCCCGAAGAGGTACACGTGGCCGGCCGCGATGACGCGCGCGGTCAGGTCGTCGAGGTCGTCCTGAGTGACATGCAGCGGCAAGGCCGCAAGGGCTGCGATCTCGTCGTCTACGAATCCGCCGATGACGTCGTCCGGATGCCGCTCCAGTCGCCCCCTGATCCGCTGGGAAGGGCCGGAGCCGGCGAGATAGTCCTGCCGGAGAGCGTCACGCAGCCGCGGGTACCCGTCGAATCCCAGGCGTTGCGCGAACCGGGTGGCGGCGGACTGGTGCAGACCGAGTGGGTCGGTGAGCTCGGCAGCCTGCCAGAAGGCCGCCTCTGCGGGTCGCGCCTGCAAAACGGCGACGAGCCGACGGTCGGTCGCGGTCAGCGCGGAACCGCGGTTCTTGGCGAGGTCGGTGATGAGCACGCTATGGACGCTAGGAGCAATTTCACTTGCAGTGGGCGCAAGTCGTGCGAGTTCATGTGTCGTTCATCGATCCGTCCGCGTGCGGTCACCGACGCCCGACCCGCGTAGTCTCAACCCGTGCGCTTGGGAATTCTCGACATCGGTTCGAACACTGTCCACCTGTTGGCTGCGGATGCCCGCCCCGGAGGTCGTCCACACGCGACGACCAGCGATCGCACGGTGGTGCGACTGATGCGCTTTCTCACTCCCGAGGGTGCAATCAGCGAAGAAGGCGTGCTGGCGCTCGAGGCCGCGGTCACTCATGCCCGCCGGATCGCTGAGACCGAGCGCGTAGAGACTCTGCTCGCGACGGCGACCAGCGCGGTTCGCGATGCTCTCAACGGCGACGACGTCATCGCACGTATCGAGAAGGCGCTTGGGCAGCCGCTGCAGGTGCTGACCGGCGTGCAGGAGGCCGAGCTCACGTTCCTCGCCGTGCGGCGCTGGTTCGGGTGGGATGCCGGACGCATTCTGCTACTCGATATCGGCGGCGGCTCGTTTGAGTTCGCGGCGGGCGAGGATGAGACGCCGGAGGTCGCCGAATCCGTCCCGCTGGGCGCCGGTCGCATGACCGTGCAGTTCTTGCCGGAGGACCCTCCTGGCGAGGATGCCGTCGAGCTGCTGCGCGCGCATGCCCGCGAGGTTCTCACTCCGGTGGTCGCGAAGCTCAAAGTTCTTCCTGACCCTGACCACATCGTGGGCTCGTCGAAGGCGATCCGCTCGCTCGCGAACCTCGCTGGACGCGAGGTGTCCGGACTCGGCTTCGACCGGGTCGTGATGTCGCGTTCGGCATTGAAGTCGTGGATTCCGCGGCTCGCGCGCATTCCGGCATCCGCTCGTCAGGAACTGCCGGGAATCACACCCGACCGCACCTTTCAGATCGTCGCAGCGGCGGTGTCACTTCACACGGCGATGAAGATGCTCGATCTCGATGAGCTCGAGGTGTCGCCGTGGGCGCTGCGCGAAGGCGTGCTGCTGCGCTACACCGAGTCGCTCAGCTGGGGCGGCGTCGGGATTTAGCAGGGCGGTCCCCCAGCGGCTGGGCCAATGTCCTGCCACGCACTTACTCGCAGCCGACGCCGTCGCCGTCCCGGTCGAGCTTGCGGCTGTAGCCGGGATCCCCGACGTGGATCGGAGCCGCGCCGGCTGCCCTAACGGCCGTGCAGTTCTCGTAGTACACGGATGCGGGCGGCGCAGGCGCAGGAACCTCCGGGGCGGGCGCCGCAGGCGCAGGAACCTCCGGGGCAGGCGCAAATGGCGCAGGAACCTCCGGGGCAGGCGCAAATGGCACGGGTTCAGCAGGCACGGGTGCGGGCACCGGCGGTGCCGGAGCCCGCTCAGGTACGACCTCCACAACAGGGGCCACCAGCGCGTACGCCGACGTCACCGCCGGCTCATCCGAGCATTCGTCCAGCAGACCCGCAATGGCGTCATGCTCGGCCTGCGTGACCCACAGCCCGTACGTCGCCTTGACCGACACCTGCCGTGCGACATACTCGCAACGGAAGCTCTTGTTCGCCGGCAGCCATGTGGCGGCATCCCCATCGCCCTTCTGGGCGTTGGCCTTGCCGTCGACTGCGAGCAGGTTCAGCGGGTCATTCGCGAAGGATGCACGCTGATCTACCGTCAGCTGCTGAGCGCCCTTTTGCCACGCGTCGGACAGCGCGACGACGTGATCTATCTGAACCAGCTCAGAGGTTCCCTGGCCGCGTACGAAGTCAATCTTCGTCCCTGTGAACGGGTCGTCGAGGATGCCGGATATGACCCTGCATGGACCGGAACGGGTGAGCTCGGTCAGCTGTGCCGCGAGCGTGTCGTTGCGGGTGTCGCATCCGTTGCGATCGACGTCGAGCCAACGCTGGCCAAACTCGTCGCGGTCATATCCCGTCTTCGCGGCGCGGCCCTTCACCGGCAGCGTCTCGAGCACCTCAAGCGCGGTGCGCCCGTCGGTCGCTGAGCTGTCGGCAACGGTCATCACGTCGCCGGCGAACGCGACAGGTTTAGGGTCGTCCTCGACCGGTTCCGGGTCATCCTCTACGGGTATGACTGAGGGCGTCGGCGTCGGCGTCGGGCTGGGAACCGCCGTCACGGTGGGCGAAGACACCGCCGTCGGCTCGTCGGGCGTCGGGCCGAGCACCATGGCGCTGAGATTCCCGGTGATGAGGAACGCGACCGCAGACACCGCAGTGACGATCGTGGCGACTTTGCGATCACGGAGACGTAGCCAGGTCGGCGTGTTCTTCACGAGCGCGACAATGCCGGTGATGAGCACGACCAACCACAGGGGCGCGAAGATCGGAGCGAGGATCAGTCCGAGGCCAAGGACGGCGATCCCGATCAGGATCCACGCCCAGATCGGCAGCCGGCGCCGTTTCGTGGCGCGGGCAGGGACGGATGCCGCGGGCGGCGGGAGCACGGATACTGGCGGCGCAGCGGGTTGCAAGTGCGCTGTCCACGTCGCACCATCCCACCAGCGCATGCCACCGGTGCGGTCAGCCGAGGGGTCCTGATACCACCCCGCGGGGGGAAGCGATGACATTCCATCTCCTTACAGAGACTTGCAGCCACCGTTGTCGGCTGACACTCATCACGCTAGCCCATCACACCGGCGCCTCCTGCCGGGCGCTTCGCTCGCTGAGCCTGTCGAACGGCCATTCCCCATGCAGGGCGAGGCCACCGACCGGGTGACATGCATCGTTCCAGAGGATCGCGAGAGGACGATCCGAGGCGTGGCGGACGACCAGCGGCGTCTGACCGTCCGGGGAAATGCGCCGGGAGACGGCGCCCGCTCGCACCATTCTAGCAGGGCTAGTTAACATCACGAGGATCCTATCGTCACGGAGGTCGCTCACCTCCTCGCACAGTGCGCCAGAATGAGAACATGCATTTAGGGCGGCTTCGATTGGGTTCGGCGGCGCGAGGAGTCCTGGCGATCACATCGGGGACCCTGGTCGGGCAGATCATCGTCGCAGTCGCCACCCCTTTCCTCTCGCGCATCTATCCGCCGGAGGCGTTCGGAGCGTTCTCGACCGCCCTCGCCATCGCCGCTGTCGTCGGTCCGGCGACGGCGTTGAAGTTCGATTCCGCGATCCTGCTGCCCAAGAAGGATGCCGACGCGCGCAACCTCCTGCTCCTAGCCATCCTCTCGACCGTGATCGTCGCCGCGATCTCCGGCATCGTCGTCGCGGTCGTCGGCCCATTGATGCTCCCGGCGATGACGAATGCGATCCCGTTCGCCGCACTATGGATCACCGCCCTCATCCTGACCACGGGGCTCTTCACCAGCCTCGTGCAAGCCGCGCTACGCTCGAAGAGCTATGCCCTTGTCGGATGGCGCTCCGCGATCCAGTCCATCGCGACCACGATCGCACAGGTCACTTTCGGACTCTTGGGTCCGTCGCCCTCCGGGCTCCTCGGCGGCGCACTCTTGGGTCGTTTGCTCGGTTTCGGCGCTCTGGCTCGATCCCTGCGACCGCTGCGGTTGGCCCGCGGCGGGGCATCCATGCGTCGTCTCGCGCGCATCTACTGGCGCAGCCCGGCGATCCTCGCACCTTCCTCACTGCTCAATTCGCTCGGGAGTCAATTGCCGCTCATCCTACTCTCGGCCTGGTTCGGCGCAGGAGCAGCAGCCCAGCTCGGTATGGCCCAGCGGCTGGTGTTCTTGCCCGCCGCCCTCATTGGCGCCGCCCTCGCCCAGGTGTTCGGCGCGGAGATCGCGCGGCGGTTGCGCGAAGGATCCGGTTCCTCACGCTCGTTGTATCTCCGCGCCACCTGGCGAATCGGAGCGGTCGCCGTCCCCATGTGCGTGCTCATCCTGATCCTCTCCCCCTGGGTCCTGCCGTGGATCCTCGGCGGTGAGTGGGAGGCCAGTGGGTATCTCGCCCAGGGGATGGCGCTCTCCGCGAGCGTGAGCCTTATCGTCTCGCCGCTGAGCCAGGTCTACACGGTCCACCAGTCAGCCGCCTCGCTCGCGATCGACGCCTCGCGGGTGGCGTTGATTCTCGTTGCGGGTGCGCTCGCCCTAGCCCTGGGACTCGACGTCGTGGCGACGGTCTGGGCGATGTACGCGGCGCAGGTACTCAATTACATCGCCACCTGGCTCTACGGGCTACGAATAGTCTCTCGAAAGGTTTCGCATGCGGCGCATGCTCAAGATCTACCGCAATCAGACCTTTGAGCGGCCCGAGGGGACACCCGTTCCCGCCCACTCGGTCGCGATGCAGGAAATCGATCCCCGGAGTGCGCATCTCGTGAGCGCCATCGGGAAGAGCCCGCGTCTTCCAGCGGTTCTCCGAGGAGGGGCGGTACGGCGTCTTCGAGATGGTCGACGCAGTCCCCGCCGGATATGCATGGATCACCGCCCCGGCGAACAGGCCCCGCGTGATGAATTCGTACGCGCGCCTCGCAGCGGGGAGACTGCCTGATCCACTATTGCTTCGTCGATCCGACTCATCGCGGGCGCGGCATTTATACGGAGATGCGTCACGAGTTGACCGCGTGGGCGATGGCCTCCGGGGCTCGCCGCGTACTCGTCGATACGGGGAACGACAACGTTGCCTCCCAGCGCGGAATCCTGCGCGCCGGCTTTTCAGAGCATGAGGAGACCGTGGGCGTCGTTATAGCTCGACGACTGATCTGGAGCAGGCATCTGCCGATCCCTCGGAAGTAGCACTTTGACGGGTCTCCAGATCCGCCGCCTTGTTATCGATGACTCGAATCTCGTATCGGCCCCAGGTTTGGTCCTGATCGTCTGCCTCGCCAAGAAAGCCAGCCTGCGCAGCCTCGCCGATCAGTGGTTGACCGTCCCGACGGACAAGGCTCGAATGCCGAATTAAAGGTGTCATCGTCGATATCCGGAATGGCCGCTGGGGCAGATTCGATCGATGACATGACGCTGCCCCGCCATGTCAGAATGAGGAAGACTTTCACCTCGATCTACGCACCCTCAACGTTTGGGGTCGTTCCTGCGCGCGTTCGCCTTCGGGCGCGTCCTGCAACTCGATGCCGTCGCGTTCCGATTCCTTGGGGCTCTCGCCGCCGAGGCTCTGATCATCCCGGCGCCCGCTGACCCCCGCAGCACCTCATCACCAAGGACGTCGGTGGATCGAGGCTAAGTGAATCGTCTGATTCCCGCTTTTCGAGGTAGGCGAGCTCCTTTAGACGCCTCGACTGTCCCATATCCAGTCTGGATGGAAGGCGCCATCGTCGGCATCACCCATGCTGCGGCCAGGAGCACCCACATGAGGCGGTTGTCGTTGATGTCGCCGGAAAGCATCGAGTTCGTGATTGTGAAGATCAGCAGGACGAGGAACATCACTGAGGTCCGGTCATAGGCACGACGGATGAGTCGGGCCACGCTAGCTATCGCGAGCAGTGCGAAGAACACTCCGGCCACCCAGCCTGCCTCAAGTGCGATCTCCAGTGGCACGCTGTGCGGGTATGCCTGACCGCCGTTGATGTTCGTGAAACCGAGTTCCTGGATGGTGCCGAAGTATCCCCAACCGCCGCCAAGCGGAAGCTGGGTGATGTGGTCCCAGGCGGTCGACCAGAGAAAGGTCCGCGCGGACGTCGAAGTATCCTGTTCGCCGCTGAGAAATCCAAGTACTCGGGTGAGCCCTTCACCGCCCTGCTGCACAGCGAGGAAAGCCCCGATGGCGCCGACAAGGAGGATGGCGACGATCGATCGAGCGCGCCGCCTGCGGAACACGGGCGCGAGGAGCATCGCGACCGCGATGCTGACGGCCACTGCAATTACAGGGCCGCGGGATCCGGTATCAAGGGCGATGAAGAACATCGCGACGGCCGCGAGCGTCGCCACGATGCGGCGCAGAACCGAGGTCTCCCCAACGATCGCATACATGCCGAGCACCACGGCACCGGCGACAATCATTTGCGAGGTGGAGATCGTATTCGTTCCGGCGAGGGTGACGACTTCGCTCCAGTCTGCGTTGCGCTGTGGCGAGACGACGACGAGTAGCGCAACCATGAGTCCGAGCCCAGCGAGAGCCCCGAGGAACGCTCGGCGCTGGCGGTCTTCGCGGAGGAGGACGACAGCGCCACTGAGAGCGAGCAGCGTGATAGTGAAGAACGATATGGCCTTGTCGCCGCCGTACGGGGTGCGGATCGCAGCGACACCGAGAAACATGGTCGCGGCGATAGTGAACGGTACCCACACCGCGCGCGCGAGGAAGGCCGTTCGGATCAGCTCGCCGAGGATCAGCAGAATCAGCACGAGTCCGAGAAGCACGGTGAGGTCACCTGGGACCCATCCGAGTAATGGATTCGACTTCAACGATCCAGAGTGGACGAATATAGCCAGAACGGTGGGTCCAACGATGCCGGCGGGCCGTTGGCGTTTTTCTGTACGCATTATTCCTACTTATCCGCACTGGTCTGTAAAACGCTCGGTCTTGACCACTTCGTCGAGGCGTAAGACGCGCACGATCGCAGCGACTACGTCCGTTAGCCACCGAAGCGCGTCGATCCTGGTTCAGTGAGTACGAGCGACAAGACAAGGAAAACCTCCGGGTGGCAACATCTCCGCCCAATCCCTCATACAGGAGAGCGTAACCCGGACTACAACGGCAGTGCCCTCGAGGCATCGGATTGGCAGGCGACGGCTATCCAGCGGCGAACCTGGACAGGGCGGCGATGACTTCCGGCTGCGGATACGTGATCAGCACCGCGTCGAGCCGACCGTAGAACACAAACTGACTCCCAGCGGCAAGGGCGCTCGCACCGGCGTCGAGCGCGGCCCCGAAGTCGTGCACATCGGCTGATCCGCCGAGCGCAATCACCGGGACCCGTACCGCCGAGGCAACCGTGCGGATCGCGCCGAGGTCGTACCCGGTCCGCATCCCGTCGCGGTCGGTTGAGGAGACAATGATCTCCCCCACGCCTAGCTGGACCGCACGACGGGCCAGCACGTCCAACGGCTCACTCTCATTGCGAGTGCCCGACCCGCTCGTAGCGACGAGCGATCCGTCTGCTGTTCTGCGCACGTCGATGCTGGCAACGACGCTCTGGGAGCCGAGCTCGGCGGCCATCCTCGCCACAGCGGACGGCCCAGTGAACAGGGCCGAATTGACAATCACCTTCTCGATCCCCAGGCCGATCACACGCCGAGCCTGGTCGGGGGTGCGCAGTCCGCCACCGAAGGCGACTGGCATGAACGCCTCGGAAGCGATGTCGGCGAGGAGGGCGTATGCCGGTTCCCGCTCCGATCGATTCGCTGCGATGTCGATGACCACCAACTCGTCGACCTGCTTCTCGTTGAAGATCTTCACCGCGTTGATCGGATCTCCCAGATAGCGTGGGCTCTGGTACTGCTGGGTCTTCACCAACCATCCGCCTTGGTCGATCTGGAGGACGGGGATCACCCGCGGAGCGGTCACGAACGGCTCCACTGATCGAGCATCTGCATGCCGAACACATGACTCTTCTCCGGATGGAACTGTGCTCCGGTTACGTTCTCGCGGTTCACCATCGAAGTGAACTCTCCTCCGTAGTCGCTGTACGCCAGTTCGTCTCGTTCGTCTGACACGACGACGCGATAGCTGTGCGCGAAATAGAACCGGTGATTCGATGGAAGACCCTCGACGATCTTCACGGGTTTGCGCACGACGAGCTGGTTCCACCCCATGTGCGGCACTCGGAGGCCCTGCGAGTCGTCGAATCGCACGCTGTGGCCCGGGATCAGCTCGAGGCCGCGCGAGACTCCCTCCTCGCTGGAGTCGAAGAGGAGCTGCATCCCGAGACAAATGCCCATGACAGGTCGGCCGGTCCTGGCATGATCGCGGATCGCTTCGTCGAAGCCTCCGGCGCGGAGCTTCTCGGTCGCTACGTCGAACGCCCCGACGCCGGGGAGCAACAGCCGATCGGCCGCAGTGATCCTATCGGGGTCCGCCGAGAGCTCGGCTTCCTGACCAATGCGGCGGAACATGTTGACGAGCGAGCCGATGTTCCCTACTCCGTAGTCGACGATCGTGATCATTCTGACCTCTCTCCTGCTGGTGCGCCGCTGAGGACGAGCACGTCGTCGAGACGCATCGCTAACGCGCGGTAGTCGTAGTTCGCGATGACGTGAGCTCGGCCGTTCGCCGCCCACCGCCTGCGATCCTCGGCTCGGTCGGCGGACGACATGTCGATCATCGCCCTGCCGAGCGCTTCGGCGTCGTCTGCGGGAACAACGATGCCGGCGTCGGCGTCGAGTACCAGGTTGTTCCGCGCACTGCTCGCTATCAGGATCGGCCGCGCGGCGGCGGCGTAGTCGAAGAGCTTGTTCATGCTCACGCCGTAGCGGTAGACGTCGAGGTCGAGGATGTTGATCACCAAAGAGTCGGCGCGATTGACGAGCGTCGGGACCTGGTCCTTCGGCACGGGCAACTCGAACACGATTCGATCTCCGTTTGGCGAGTCGACAGCGCGACGCTCGATCGCGGAGCGCTCGGTTCCGTCTCCGACGACCACGAGGCGCAATCTCGGTTCGCGGGCGGCAGCGCTGAGGAACCCGTCCACGATCGCACCGACACCGTTCGCCCGCCCCACGGACCCCATGTACATGAAGACGAAGTCGTCGGTGGCCGCTCGCGGTAAGCCGTCGAAGTCATCGGCATCGGTGCCGTTTGAGATCCAGTGGACCTTTTCCGCCGGCACGCCCTGCGACACGAGGTACTCGGAAGCGAAAGGCAGCAACGTGATCACGGAGGCCGCCCGCGCGCAGAGTTTTCGTTCCAGGCGTCGCAGCATCCACGTCAGCGGTCCTCGAGCAGGGAGCTTTCCCATGTCGATCAAGGTCTGCGGCCACAGGTCACGGATCTCGAAGACGAAGGGAACTCCCGCACGCCGAGCGACGACCGAGGCGGCCCACGCAGCAAGCGGATGCACCGTGCTGCCCATAACGATGTCGGGTCTCGCTAGCCCCCGTGCGCTCGCCGGCCGCAGAAGCGCCGTGGTGAAGACCAGCATGTTAACAAGGCGCCCCACGCCTCCGCGGTACTCCGGCGCACGGAGGAAACGGAAGGTGACCCCGGCCCGCGACCGATCGGTCGTGCGGTCGTCGCTGATGCCGCGTCGCCGCCGGCCAGACGGATGCTCAGTGCTGGCGGCGAAGAGCACAGCAGTCCAGCCACGCTCGACAAGGCCCCGCGCCAGCGAGAAATGCCGCGAGCCCGAGGCCGTCTCCTGCGGATCCGTCGCATAGTGGTTGACGACCCACACCGTCCTCACGATGCCCCCAGAACCCGGCGGTACTCGTTCAGCATCCGCGCGGACTCTCCCTGCCAGTCCGGGAGAGCGACCTGCGCGATCGCTTCGCGACCCGCGCCGACCCGCTCGTCATCGACAGAGGACAGCGCCTCGATGAGGGCGTCCACCGTGGGAGCGATCTTCCAGGACAATTCCTCCTGGCCTAGCAGGCGATCGACTTCCACCAGGTCGGTATAGAAGAAGGGGATGCCCGCCATCGAGTACTCGAGCGCCTTGTTCGGCAGCGAAAGCGCGTAGGAGAGACACGTCGCCTCGATGAGGCAGAGCCCTATGTCTCCCCCGGCGACGGTGTCCACCACCGCATCGGTAGGAACCGACCCCAGGTAATGGATGTTGGCGTGCGAGTCGGCGTGTTCGCGTACTGTTCCCGCGAGCGCACCATCGCCGACGAAGACGACATGGTCACCGGCATGCGCGCGAGAAGCGAAGGCTTGCAGGATCTGCGAGATGTGACGGTGCGCGACGATGTTCCCGACGTGGACGTAGACCCGGTCCTCCTCGGAGATACCGAACCGGGCGCGCAGATCGACCGGGCGAGGCGCTCCGGTACGGGTCGGCGCATTCCTCACGGAGACCGGGTGCGTGCCGGGATACGCGTTGCGATACCACTCCGCGATCGATTCGTTGACCACCAGGATCGCATCGCACTGACGGATGTAGAACCGCTCGATCAGACGGAAGACCCTGCCCTGGAAGCCGCCCGAGGTCGACGTCTCGGTTTCGAGTTCGTGCGTGTCGTAGATGAGGGCGGCCCGATGCCGACGCGCAATCGCGTAACTAACCGGCAGCACGGCGACGGAATGTGCGTTGACGACACGAACACGGGCGGTCCCCCAACGACGGTAGACCGCCATCGACCACGAGATCTGCTCCCTGATCCGTCCGACCAGCGAGCGCGGGCGCTCGTCGACCGTCGCGCCGATCCGCTCGATCGATCGACGGTCATCGAGCACCTCGACATCGGGAAGCCCGTCCGCTCGCTGCCCACAGATAACAACTCGTTCTACAAGCTGCGCCTTGGCTACGGCACTCGTCTGCCTGAAGATGCGGCTCTCATTGACGATCGGCGCCGGATAAATGTGAAGGTTCACGCTTTCACTCATCGCGGATAGAGCCCCAATCTGCGGAGTCGGTTAACCAGACCGCGGAGGAACTGGACGAATCCGTAGGAGTTCCGGTACGCGCGATAGCTGGAGGCGGGTTCGCGGACGATCTCGTCGAGCTTCTCCGCCGTGAGGGACAGCTTCTTTCGCAGAAGGATCTCGTCCTCCGTGCGCAGTCGCTTACTGTAGTCGCTCTCGGCAACTGCCGCCAGCGCCTCCGAGCGGGTGATCTGTCCCGAGTTGATCAGGTCGGAGTAATGCCCTCGCCGCTTGTCGATGCCGAACTTCCGCACCAGGTAGAAACCCTGAACCCAACGAGTAAAAATAGACTCGTAGTGCTTGCCCTCGTACGGGACCCAGCCGAGCTGCTCGACGAGCTCTCCCATCGCTCTCGATTTGTCGTAGTCCACGTAGTTAAGGATCGAGACGATCCTCACCCGGCGCACGAAGGTCGTCCAGGCGAGCGTGAAGAACCCGAAATGAGGGTACATCCGCAGGGGGATTCGACCGAAGCGGCGATGAACATCGTGGATGTAACGCCAGTCGGAATGACCGTATGACCAAGAGGGGACGCTGATGGATTCGGTCGCGAAGTTCATACCCGAGATAATGAAGCGCACCCCGCGCTCACGTGCCACCCTCCACAGAGTCGCCTGGATCGCGTGGTCACTAGGGATGTCCGCATCGGGGGTCGAGGCTTTCAGGAAAGACCGCTGCAGATCATAGAACTCATCGAGCCGCAGCACCTCGGTGTGCAGATCGATGTCAAGGACGCGCAGCAATCGCTCGATGTTGAGCACAGCGAGCGCGGAGTTCCACCCGTTGTCGACGTGGACGGCCAACGGCCGCATTCCGAGTCGCTTCACCTGGAGCGCGACGTAGGAGCTGTCAACTCCGCCGCTGACCCCGATGATGCAGTCGTACTGTTTTCCCTGCCCCGCCTTCACAATCGAGTCGACAACCTGCGCGAGCTTCGCTGGACGCTGTTCGATGGGAACTACCCGGGACTCCAGGAGTGCACCATAGCGGCGGCAATGATTGCAGACGCCGTCGATGAGGACCAGATCCGGATCGACGGCGGAGTTCATGATGCACCGAGTGCACTCACGGATCGTCATCGTGCAGGGACTCCTTTTACTGTCGTTCCTGCCGCCACGTCTTTCGTTACGCATGCTGCGGCACCAACCGTCGCGCCGGCACCCACGGTGAGCGCCTGCAGCACCACCGAGCCCGCACCGAGGAGCACGCCGGTCTCCACAACGACATTGCCTGACACGATCGCGCCCGGATTGACGGAGACGAAGTCGCCGAGATCGACGTCGTGGCCGATGATGCTCGCAGGGTTGAGATGCACGTGATCGCCTATGCCGACGTTCGTCGAGACCTGCACGCCCGAGGTGATGACCACCCCGGCGCCGATGCGCGCCCGGGATCCGACCACGGCGCGTGGGTGGATGAGGGTCGTCGGCCGGAGACCGGCATCCGTCAGTCGCTGGGCGACCTTCTGTCGGATCACCGGCGATCCGATCGCGACAATGAACCGCTCGTCACCCACCGATGTGGGCAGCCATTCGTCACCGGTACCGAGGTAGACGACACCGCGCTCGGCGAGGCGGCCGAGATCGATGTCACGCGGACCGTCATCAACGACACCCAATAGCTGCAGCGGCTCACCCGCGGCGATCAGCGCCTCGACGACGTCGAGCGTCTCTCGGCCGAACCCGCCGGCAGCAAAGATCACGATCCGTTCAGCCATCCGCATCTCCGAACTTCCGCATCGTCGCGTGTCCCTCGGCGCTGATGCCCTGTCGCAACAGCACCGATCGGACGGTGCCCAGCAGGATGCGGGCGTCCAGTCCGATGCTACGGGCGTCCACATACCGCACGTCGAGCGCGAAGCGCTCTTCCCAGTCCACCGTGTTGCGGCCACTCACTTGAGCGAGCCCGGTGATGCCCGGCCGCACCTCGTGCCGTCGTGCTTGCACCGCTGAGTAACGCGGAAGGTATTCGACGAGGAGTGGGCGCGGACCCACGATGCTCATGTCGCAGCGGAGCACGTTCCAGAGCGAGGGCAGTTCGTCGAGACTCGTGGATCGCAGGATATGACCCAACCGCGTCAGCCGCTGCTCGTCGGTGACCCAGCCACGGCGCTCGTCG
The DNA here is from genome assembly GCF_059445345.1 of Microbacterium sp. Y355. Taxonomy (NCBI): domain Bacteria; kingdom Bacillati; phylum Actinomycetota; class Actinomycetes; order Micrococcales; family Microbacteriaceae; genus Microbacterium; species Microbacterium sp. Y355. The sequence goes on from NZ_JCAIUD010000001.1 coordinate 1,600,357, forward strand.
ATGCCTCGCATCGACCGAAATTTGTACAGGCGGAAGACACGACCGCCGAGGCCCGGCCGCGGTTGTGTGAACAGCACAGGGCTACCGAGTTGCACGCGCACCAGGATCGCCGTGAGGAGGATCAGCGGGCTGAGCACCACAAGCCCTGTCAAGGCGGTGACCACGTCGAGGAAGCGCTTGACCAGGTCGTAGGGTCGGCGCGCAGGTCGCGCCACGTCAGTGCCCATCAAGGAAGACGAGGATCGACGCCCGCACTCGCTCGCGTTGCGCCTCTGTCAACGCGGATCCGCTTGGAAGCGTGAGTCCGTGCTCGAAGAGCGACTCGGATACACCGGTGATCACACCGCGGGAACCGGCGAAGACTGGCTGCAGGTGCATCGGCTTCCACAGCGGGCGGCTCTCGATATCGTCCGCCGCGAGAGAGTCCGAGAGATCGGACGGCACCCAGTCGGTCATCTCCGCGTCAACGAGGATCGAAGTCAGCCAAACGTTGTCGTGCGCATCACCATCGGCGCCGAAGATTTCTACACCAGCAACGACGTCGAACAGTCCCTCATACAGTTCGCGCATCTCTCGACGCTTCGCGATCATCTCGTCGAGTCGCGAAAGTTGCGCACGTCCGAGTGCCGCCAGCAAGTTACTCATGCGGTAGTTATAACCGATGTCGGTGTGCTCATAATGAACTACCGGTTGCCGTGCCTGCGTTGCGAGGTAGCGTACGTGCTGGGCGAAGTCTGCGTCGTCGGTGAGCAGCATCCCGCCACCCGACGTCGTCATGATCTTGTTTCCGTTGAATGACACGATCGATGCGCGTCCGAAGCTTCCTGCAGCCTTGCCGTTGTGTGTCGCGCCAAGTGATTCTGCAGCATCCGCGAGTACGGGCACGTCGAACTCCGCAGCGATCGCCAGGATCGACGTGTAGTCGACAGCCTTGCCGAGAAGGTCGACGGGAACAATCGCCGCTACCCGTTCTCCTGAGGCTCGAAGTGTCGTGAGCGCATCGCGCAGCAACACGGGATCCATGTTCCCGGTCGCGAGATCTGCATCGATGAAGTACGGCTCCGCGCCCGTATATACAATCGCGTTTGCCGTCGCGACGAAGGTCATCGTCGAAGTCATCACGATGTCGCCTGGTCCGACGCCCAATGCCAGCAGCCCGAGATGCAATGCTGCGGTTCCCGAGCTCAGTGCGACACCATGTGCGACGCCAACTCGATCGGCAAGCTCGCGCTCGAAAGCGTCGACGTCGGGCCCCAGCGGCGCGATCCAACCCGATCGCATGGCCGCGATCACCGCGTCCTCTTCGAGCTGGCCTACGTCCGGAGACGACATGTAAATGCGTTCAGTCACGCGCGCGTACTCCTTGCGGGTGGGTCAGTTCGATCACGGCCGTTTCGTTGTCGCGCGGTCGCGCAAACATCCTCGCCTTCCAGCCTGCCTTGTCAAGACGCTCGGGTGTGATCACGTCTGCTCTGGTGTGCGACACCTTTGGATGGAATGGGCGTTCGAGGCTCTCGCGGTCCCCCACCAGGTCTTCATGCAGTTTCTCACCACGACGGAGACCAGTGAAAACGATCTCGATCGTCTTGCCTGACATTGCGATCATGCGCTTGGCAACCTCGAGAATCGACACGGGCTCACCCATGTCGAGAATGAGCACTTCGCCGAGCCGGCCGATTCCGCCCGCCTGGACCACCAGCTGGCACGCTTCCGGGATCGTCATGAAATAACGCGTCGCGTCGGGATGTGTGACCGTCAACGGTCCACCCGCCTGGATCAGCGCCTGGAACGTCGGCAGCATCGAACCACGGCTGCCGATCACGTTACCGAACCGCACCGACAGGTAGCGCTTGCCGGTCTCCTGGCCTGCCCAGGCGGTGAGCTTCTCGGCAACACGCTTGGAATGCCCCAGCACGCTCGTCGGGTTCGCCGCCTTGTCGGTCGAGATGTTCACGAATGTTTCGACGCCCACCGAGCGCGCAGCATTCAGTACATTGAGCGTGCCGAGAACATTCGTCTTCCACGCCTCGTCGGGATATTGCTCAAGCATCGGCAAATGCTTGAGCGCTGCCGCGTGAAAAACCACCTCAGGCTGACGCTCGGCAAAGATCGCGTTCAGAATGTCAGCCTCGCGAATGTCGGCGAGCACGACGTCTCGAGAATCGAGCAGTCCGTGTCCTGCTGTGCCTAACTGCGCGAGCTGAAGGCCCGTCTCGTCTCGATCGAGCATGATCAGCTCGCTCGGGCCGAATTTCGACAGTTGTCGACACAGTTCTGAGCCGATGGATCCGCCGGCACCCGTCACCAGCACACGCCGACCGGTGACGTAGCCCGCGATGAGTTCAACATTCGTGTCGACCGAGGTGCGGCCGATAAGGTCTTCAATGCTGATGTCGCGTAGTTCGGATGCCGATTTCTCGCCGGACACCAGGCTCCCGAATGAAGGCGTGACGGAAACTCGCAGCCCTGCCTTTTCCGCACGATCCGTCAAGGTTCGTAGAAGCACGCTGTCGGCGCGGGCCACCGCAATCACTAGCACCTTCGCGCCTGTCTGCGCGACCGCCGCTGCAATGTGCGATGTCTTGCCAAGGACGGGCACGCCCCGAACCCGAAGGTTCTTCTTCGACGGGTCATCATCGAGGATGCCCACTGGACGAATCGGTGACGAAGGATCGATAGCTGCGGCGCGCAGGACCATATCGCCTAGCTCGCCGGCTCCGATGATCAAGGCTGGCTCTGCCGCCCCGGTGTGCTTGACCGCGCGGTCACCAAGAAGGCGGGCCGTGTAGCGAACCCCAAACATGAGGAGCAGCACGCACGGGAAGGCGAGAAACATCGTTCCACGTGGCACTCCGACATTGTTGCCGAAGATCACGACGAAGACTGAAAGCACTATCGTCTCAGTCATCACCTGCAGGCTCAGATCACGCACCTCTTCGAAGGACCCATAGCGCAGTCGGCCCCGGAATCGCACTAGAAGGTATCCGAGAAGCACCTGGAGCGCGGCAGCGATCATGGCCAGCGTCAGGGTGGCGAGCCAGCCCGTCGAGGTCATGTCGAACTCGAACCGAAGGAGCACCGCCGCGAAGATCCCGACCACCCACGCAAGACAGTCAGCGAGGACGGTGGCCACACGCCGTTGCCGCTGCACCAACGTCAACCTGTCGCGCCTCGAATCCGCTTCCATCCCGCCAACCACCTCCGGTCACGCCAAGCGCGTCCTCAGGAGTGCACCTATCCCCTTCGATACACATGTGCATCATTAATCAGCATAGTGAATGGGGCGTGAACCTCCCGATATTTGACGTAGGAGAGAAAGCGGTCTCACACACTCACCAGAGCAGCAAAGCCACGCCGAGCGCGTTGTGCACGGTGTGCGCAGTGATTGCCGCCGTCAATCGGCCGGTCACCGCAGTCAACACACCGCACACCACGCCGACCGCGATCGTCGAGACCAGCAGTCCTGCCTGCAACCCGCTCGTCGAGACGTGCGCCAGAACGAACACCGCCGTCGTGATCGCGATCGAGACCCCCGTCGCTACGGCGATGCCAGAGGCATGCATGCCATCAGTCAGCGCTCGCTGTAGAACACCACGAAAGAGGAGCTCTTCGGCAAATGGAGAGACCACGACTGCGACGATGAGCGACAGCATAATTGCTGGCGCGATACCCCCGCCGAGCGGATTATTCGCTGTGCCCGTCGTCGGGAAGAGCATCTCGATGAGAGCCCGCACCACGAGGCCCGCGCACACTCCGATGCCAATATCCGTGAGACGCAGTCGCGTCAGACCCACGGCTGCGGCGAAACCGGCCGAAGTGGTCAGGAAAGGGATGAGAATGCCAGCCACCAGTAGCGGCAGGGTCGTGGCCAGTGTCAGTACACCCGTCTGCGCGAGACCAGCAAGCGGGAGGGTCGTGGAGAGCTCGCGAAGCACGACACTCGCACCGACACCGATCAGCGCCAAAATGATGGCCAGTGCAGAGCGATCAAACACTTCGGGCGGGCGCAAAGAAAACGCCGACCGGCCCGGGGGATGATCCGGGGCGGTCGGCGTTTTCGGAGTCAGCGGTATTACTCGATGCTCAGTTGCTGCTGTTGGAGCGACGACGTGCAGCGGCTGCTGCCACTGCGATGCCGCCGATGCCGATGGCACCAACACCGGCCCAGATCACGCCGGCCGGCACGTCGCTACCGGTTGCTGCAAGACCGTCATCGCCAGGGGTGCCAGGTGCGGCAGCTGCTGCGACTACGACGTCGAGCGTGATCGGCTCCATGCCTTCACCGGTGACGACAACGGCGAAGGAACCGGGCCCTGCCGGGGTGAATACGGCCGAAGCGGTGTTGTTGACGACGGGCTTGACGACAGACAGGTCGACTGTGCTGGCGGCAGCGAAGACCATCGATGTGAGCGTCGATCCGACGGGTGCACCGTTGATCGTGAACGTAACCTCGGTCACGCCATCGGGTACCTGGACGGTAAGGCTGACGCCCTGGCCGGGAACCGGCGTGGTGTCACTGATGGTGATCTCGGGGCCGTCTGCCGGGTACTCCGCGGCGTTTGCGGCGGAGGCGCCACCGACAACAAGAACTCCAGCGAGCGCGAGGCTCGTCAGCGTCTTCTTCATGTGTGCATCCCTTTACGTTGCGGAGGCTCACCAGCACAGTGCCGAACCGCGGCGGGTGCGCGGTTGCCCCTATATCAACTGAATTCTGGCATAGAACACGCGCGGATGCGACTACTGGTGATATATACACCCGAACGTTAACCCCAGAGTGTGCCGATGATCGCGAGCACGACGTAGGCCGCGTTGAACACTAAGTGCACGAAAACTGCTCCCCAGATTCGACCGGTGGCGAGGACCAGCGCTCCGCAGGCAAGCCCCATAACCATCGGCATCACCCACGCCTCCCACGAAATGCCAGTGGTCCAGGCGTGCGTTGCGATGAATGCCGCGGTGCTGAGCGCAAGAGAGGTGAGCACGGCCGGAACACGTCCCGCCACACGTCGCACGACGGAGTACGCGGTCACCAACAGCACTCCTCGGAAGAACAGTTCTTCGATCAGGGGGGCGACGAACAAGAACGATCCGACATCGGCGAACAACCAGACATTCTGCTGACCCGATCCGTAGCTCGGAAGCGCACCCACGCCGCCGGCCGCAACGGCCAGCCATCCCTGAACCAACCGCAGGGCCAGGCCGAACGCTAGGCCGTAAAGAATGTCTACAGCGCGCAGCTGCAGCAACGGGCGCGGCTTTGCTCGCAGGAACGCAATGACCACGGCAACCAGCATGCCCACCAGCACCACAATGCTCGCGACCAACGGTGCCGTCGTCGCCGGATCGAAGCCACGAATGGCGGCAGCGACCAGAAGTGCCAGGCCGAGCACAACCAAGGCGATGGCGAGAACTGTCTCGTCCCAGGGCTTAACGGTGCGGCCACCATCCCGCCAGTCACGCCGGCGACGGACGCGGGAGGAGGTCAGCCCTGCGGAGGAGATGTCGGCGACCACGGCTCCCACGCTACCGTGAGCCGCCTTCTATGCCACCGTCACAGCCGGATCTCGCGTCCGCACTATGGCAGGATTGAGGCGAATATCGACAGGGAGCTCATGGAACTGCGCGACTACCTCCACGTTCTGCGTAAGTACGCGGTTCTGATTGTGATCACGACTCTCGTCGGCGTCGGTGCCGCTGCTGTGTGGTCCCTCACCCGCACTCCCATGTACAACGCATCGAGCACGGTCTATGTCTCGACGCAGGCTGGTGAATCGGTTGCCGAACTGCAGCAGGGCCAGACCTTCACCCAGGCGCGCGTCGCAACCTATGCCGCACTCGCGACGAAGCCGGTCGTCATCGACCCGGTGATCACCGAGCTCAGCCTCGATTCGACCGCCGCATCGCAGGCGAGCCGGGTCACAGCGACAGCGCAGACGGGCACGAACCTGATCACGATCACCGTATCGGATGCCGACCCCGCTCAGGCAGCAGAGATCTCCAACGCGATATCCGGCAGCCTCACCACGACCGTGGAAAGCCTTGACACGCTCGATGGTCAGGCGAGCCCGGTCAGACTGACGCGCGTGGAGAATGCTCTTCCGCCGTCGCAGGCTGCCAGTCCCAATGTGCCGCTCAACCTCGCTCTCGGGCTGCTCCTCGGTATCGCCGCCGGTGTCGGCATCGCCATGCTGCTCACCGTGCTCGACACGCGTGTACGCACGAAGCGCGACGTGCAGCACATCACCGATGTGCCTGTGATCGGGGCGATCCCATTCGACCCGAAGTGGAAGCAGCGCCCGCTGATCATCAACGTCGACCCGTTGAGCCCGCGCGCCGAGGCGTTCCGCTCGCTGCGCACCAACCTGCAATTCGTCGAGTTCGACGGCAAGCACAGCTTCACGGTCACATCTTCCATGCCGTCTGAGGGCAAAAGCAGCACCTCGATCAACTTGGCGATCGCTCTCGCCGACGCCGGCAAGAAGGTCGCTCTACTCGATGCCGATCTGCGCAAGCCCAAGGTCGCCGAATATTGCCAGATCGATGGGGCGATCGGTCTCTCTGACGTACTCATCGGCAGCGTGCGCCTCGGAGATGTAATGCTGCCGTGGGGCGAGCGCAGTCTGTGGATACTGCCCGCAGGGCGCATTCCCCCGAACCCGAGCGAACTGCTCGGTTCATCACAGATGCGCCAGCTGCTCGAAGTGCTTGAGCGAGACTTCGATGTCGTGATCTGCGACTCGCCGCCGCTGCTGCCGGTGACCGATGCCGCAGTGCTGTCGAAGGCAACGAGCCGGGTCATCACTGTCGTCGCCGCCGGTGAGACGACAAAGCAGCAGCTCAACGCCGCGATGTCAGCGTTGGAGCACGTCGATGCGAACCAGGCGGGCATCGTGATCACCAAGGTGCCGACGCGCGGCGCGGATGCCGCCACTTACGGCTACGGCTATGGATACGGCGAGCAGCGCTACGGCGACGAGCCAGCCGAGGAGCCGCGTCGTAAAAGGCGCGCTGCGTCCGCTGACGGCCCGGTGTGAGGATCAATGCGCCCGCCCACCGCAGGCCGTAGGGCTGCCACCATCGCGATCGTCGCCGTACTCGGTGTCGTCGTGGCAGTGCTGTGTGGCATCGCGCTCACGCGGCCGCATTCGACGACCAACGACAGTGGTGCTGAGCCGTTGCCGGCCCTGAGCCCGACGACGAGCACCACTCCGACGCCGACGCCGACGCCCGACTCTCGGCCAGCGAATCGCGCCGACGAGCGCTTCCTCTCCTTCACTGGAGGAAGCGACTGGCGTGCGACGGCCGGTTCCTGCGAAGGCGCAGCGCCACTACTTCAGCGCCTGAACGAGCAGGGCCAGTGGGTGGACGTCGTCCCCCGGGAACACCAGCTGCGCCAGATCGCCTCACTCGACGCCTACAGCGACGGGGCAGAGCTGGTCGGCGGCGTGGACGATGCGTGCACCGCAGCATCCTTGCGCACCTTCAGCGGGGGCGACGCGTGGGCATCCTACGAAGACGCGCTCGAACGCTCGCGCTATCTCGACCTCGCCGATCCAGGCATCGCGCACACACGCAACGGTGAGATCGCCGCACCGTGCGCGAATGCGACCGGTCTGCGGGCCTCGGGAGACATCGTCGCCCTGATCTGTGACGGGCAGGCCTGGCTACAGACGAATGATGCATGGACGGCGCTGGAGGCACCGAACGTGAAGGCCATTGCCATCGATAACGCTGACCTCATCATCGGACACCAGACCGATGAATGCGCCGGACTCGCTCTGACCCGCGTCTCTGGCACCGAGACCACCCCCATCAGCTGTGCGGAGAACGTGGACGTCGCCCAGCCCATCGCGGTCGCGTCGACGGGCGACGGCGTGGTCGTCTGGGCCGCTGATGACATGATTCAGGTCGTCCGCTGATGTCGATCTCGTCTGCACACAGCAAACGCATCGGCAGGATTGTCGGATGGACGCTGGCCGCAATTCTCATCGCCGTACTGGCCGCAACGCTGTGGATCACGTTCCGCGGTGTCTCTGCCGCCCAACATATGCAAGCCGCCCGCGCGCAGATCGATACCGCCGCCGAAGCCATGAGCGACCCCGACGCCGCCGCCATCGCCATCCGAGAGATCCGCGAGAACGCGCGCGCCGCCCACGGGTTGACGAGCGATCCGATCTGGTGGGCGGGGTCACAGTTGCCGTGGGTCGGGCCTCAGCTCGGAGCAGTGTCGACGATCGCAGCAACCCTTGACGACATCAGCACCACCACCCTGACTCCGCTCGCACACGTGCTCTCGAGCGTCGACATGGATGCGTTCCGCTTCGAGGGCGGCGGAATCGACCTCTCGGTGTTCACGACCATTCAGGATGCCGCCGATCAGGCCGCGGCCGGAATGTCTTCCGCGTCTGCCGCGCTGAACGCGATCGATACGAAGCCGCTTCTGCAGCCCCTGCGCGAAGTGGTCGAGACTTCTGCGGCGCAGGTCGAAGATGTCGCCAATGCGGCAGACACGCTGCAGCGCACGGCCACGCTGCTGCCCACGATGCTCGGCGGTGAAGAGAAGCGCACCTGGCTGCTGCTTTTCCAGAACCCGGCCGAGCTCCGCTCGCTCGGCGGTATGCCGGGGGCCACTGCGGTGCTCACCGCGGAGAACGGCCAAGTCAGTCTGGCGGAGCAAGGCGATGCGAATATGCCGCGCTTCCCTGAGCCGGTCATCCCGCTCGACCCAGAACTGCAGGCGCTGTACGGAAATCGCCCTGCCCTGTTCTTCTCAGGCACAACGATCCTCCCGGATTTCTCTCTCGCCGCTCCTCTCGCGCGGGAGATGTGGGAACGCGCGCACGGCACGAGCGCCGACGGTGTCGTCTCCATCGACCCCATCGTTCTTTCGTACCTGCTCGAGGCCACCGGACCCATCGACTTGCCGACCGGCGAGACACTGACCGCTGAGAATGCCGTGAATCTGCTTCTGCACGATGTCTATCTGCGCTATGACGATCCTGTCGAGCAGAACCTCGTGTTCGCCCAGGCCGCGGCCACCGTGTTCGACACGCTGATGAGCGGCACAGCAGACGCCACAAAGATCCTCTCGGCGCTCAGCCGCGCGTCCGATGAGCGACGGCTGCTGCTGTGGAGTGCCCATGAAGACGAGCAGCAGATACTCGCCGAGACGACGCTCTCGGGCCATCGCCCCGTCACCGACGAGGATGCCGCGCGCTTCGGCATCTACCTCAACGACGGCACCGGGTCGAAGCTCGGCTCCTACCTCGATGTCGACTCACAGGTCGCATGGGACCGCTGCGGTGCCGGGCAGGTGACGTCTGAGGCCACGCTCACGTTCACGCTGACTAACACCGCGCCGGCCGACGCGGCCACCAGCCTGCCGGGGGCTATCGTTGGCGGCAGCTATGGCGTGCCCGCCGCGACGCTGCGCGTCGTGAGCTACATCTATCTGCCCGTTGGAGCGAACCTGCTCGAGTCATCGCTCTCAGGAGATCTCGCCTTCGGCGGCGGCCCCGACGGCGAGTACCGTGTGCTGAGCTTCTCGGCCGACCTGGCGCCGGGCGACTCGACGACCGCGACACTCACCGTCTCACTTCCCAACGCCATCCCCGACGAGATCATCGCCGAAGTCACCCCGGCATTCGGGGCAACCTCGGTCGTCGCGACCTGTGAGTCCTGAGCCGAGCATGTCGATGCTCGCGTTCCTATCGCGCGTGCTCCTGGTGCCCTACACGGCCGCTGTGGCGCTCATCGTTTGGCTGCCTGACGACCAGGCGGGCAAGGTCACCGGTATCGTCGGGCAGCTCGCACGATCGCTGGCATACCGCCTCGACGTCTCGTTCACACTCACGTACACCGTGCTGGAGTTCGTGGCGAACATCGCCCTGTTCGTGCCGTTCGGCATTCTGCTCGCCCTCGCCTGGCCACGCCTCAAGGTGTGGCATATGGCCGCGCTGGGCCTGCTGACAAGCGGGGTGATCGAGTTCGTTCAGATCTTCCTACCGACACGGTTCTCCACGCTCTCCGACCTGATCGCGAACACGGCTGGTGCATTGCTCGGGTGCCTGATCGTTCGTGTGCTCGTCTGGCTCTCGCACACGCCCGCACCGGGCAGACGACCTAGGGTGGAAACGTGAGTTCATCTGCCGATCCTGCTGCCAACATGAGTCGTCGCGATTGGCGGGAGCACCATGCGGATCCTTCGGTCGAGGCACCCTCGCCCTCAGACGACAGCCCCCTGAACATCCTGATCGTGTGCACCGGCAATATCTGCCGCTCCCCCATGGGTGAAGTCGTGCTGCGCGCGCGGCTGCAACCGCTGGGCGTCCACGTGCACAGCGCCGGAACCCATGCCCTCGTCGGTCACGAGATGACCGAGCCCGCGCAGGCTCTCGCCGTCGAGTCGGGCGCCAAGACAGAGGATGCCGCAGGCCATATCGCCCGCTACCTGGTGGAGCCGATGCTGCTCAGTGCAGATCTCGTTCTCACGATGACGCGCGAACACCGCACGCACGCCGTCACGATGGTGCCGAGCCGGGTTCGCCGCACATTCACGGTGCGCGAGTTCGCGCGCCTTGCCGCTGGGCTGAGCACCGAAGACGCCCGCAACGCAGCTGAGACAGCCGGCGGCAACCTCAAAGTTCGATTCGCCGCTGCTCTGCAGGCGGTCTCCGATCAGCGTCCTCGCACCGCCGCCACCGACCAGAAGAATGACGACGTGATCGACCCGTATCGCCGTTCTTCAGAGGTGTACGCACAATCGGCAGCGCAGCTCATTCCCGCGCTAGACGAGGTCGAGCGCATCGTTCGCGCAGCACTGGTCTGACGCGGACAGCTACCCGACCGTGAGCACCGCCGCTACCGGCAGCTCATCAGCACTCGACCCTGCGGCCACCCGGTAGTCGCCGGGCTGCACGCGCAGCGCGCCCTCGTGCAGCCAGTCGTCCACGGCACCGTCGAGCCGCAGCGCGTCATCCCACACTGACAGCCGCGCGATGCCGAAAGACACCTCCACTTGGCGCTCCTCCCCCGGCTCTAGGCGCACACGGCGATACCCGACCAGCAGACGGCGCGGTGCCGGCAGCGGTAGGGCCGGCGCCAGCACGTACACCTGCACGAGCTCTTCTGCCACGCGATCGCCGGTGTTCGCTACGGTGACAACGGCCGTGATCTCGCCTCGGACGCCGAGCGCCGGATGCTTGTGCGTCGGCGCTGGCGCCGCCACCCGATTCGCTTTGAGCGTCACACCCCGGTACTCGACGGTTGAGTACGTCAGGCCATGCCCGAAGGCGAAAGTGTAGGGGGCAGGCTGGTGCCGGTACGTTGCCTGCTGTCGCAGTGTGTCGTAGTCGAACAGGTCGCCCGCCTGCGCGGGATCGGCCGGCCATGACTGTGCCAGACGCCCGGTCGGCTCACGATCACCGCTGAAGACATCGGCGATGCCGTGTCCGAGTTCCTGACCACCGTGGCTCGACCAGACCACCGTGGCCGCGGCATCCGCTTCTCCAAGCACATACGGGTAGCTCGACACAATCGTGAGCACGGTGCGCTCGTTGGCCTCCTGCGCGGTGCGCCAGATCTCCGTGAACGCCTCCGGCAGCATCAGGTGCGGACGATCCTCGGTCTCGCGCCCGGCCAGGTGCGGATCATTGCCCACAGCGACCACGACGACATCCGCCGCGGCCGCCGCGGCAGCGACCGCGGCGTGGCCCGCACGCACCGTGCGCACGCCGAAACGCTCGGCCTGATCGAGAGTCACGCCCTCGGCCAACAACAACCCCACTTCGCGCGCCACACGCACCCATCGGCCAGAGCCCAGGTGCAACAGCGACCAGGTGCCGTCTGCGTGCACGTGCGCGCGGAAACTTTCCTGCACGACCCACTCACCGACCCGCGCAGAATCGGCACGCATAGGCCAGGCGCCGCCCGTGAACAGCTTGCCGCTGGCGTGCGCACGCAGCGTCAGCAGCCCATCGCCCCAGTCGGTGACGTCGAACAACGCGGCATCCTCTACCGAAGGTGCGGTCGCCGCGACCGTCTTCCCGTCGGCGGATGCCACGACATATTGGCCGTTCGTTGCACGCAGCGAGATCGTGTCTGCGCCGGTCTCGATCACGACATCCGCAGACGGATACCGCTCGGCAAGCCCCTTCGCGATGCCCACCGCGTACGGCGGAGTGCCCGAGTACCAGTCAGTCAGCACCGCATCGGCGAGCGGGCCGACAACGGCGATCCGCTTGGGCGAAGCAAACGGAAGCACACCCTGGTCATTGCGCAGCACGGCGACCGCACGACCGGCGGCCTCGCGTGCCAACTCTCGCGCGCCAGGTGCGTCGATCGCATCCGCGCCGATACCGGCGTATGGGTCGGCATCTCCGTCGAACTCACCAGTGCGAATGCGCATCTCGAGGATGTGCGTCACCGCCTGATCGATGTCGGCTGTGGTGAGGAGTCCCTGCTCCAGCGCGGCCGTGAGGTTCTTGATCGTCGGCTGCGCGTCAGCATCATTGTCGGTGAACGAGTCCATGCCGCTGGTCACCAGCGCCGCCGCCGCATGGATGCTGTCGGGCTGTGCCCCCTGGATCGTCACGGTGAACGTCGGGGCACCGGCATCCGACACGATCGCCAGCGATCCCTCTGCCCAACTGCGCGCCTCGGCGACGAGCTCGGGCTGCGTGTGGGCGGGCGATCCGTTGACCTGGTTGTATGCCAGCATCATGCTGCCGGCAACGCCCTGCTCGATCGCCGCACGGAACGCAGGCAACTCTTCCTCGTGCAGCGTACGCAGCGACATCTCGGACGACGTCGCGGAGCGGTCGGTCTCGTTGCTGTACGCCAGGAAGTGCTTCAGCGCTGGAACCGTCTTCCATACCCGCTCGTCGTCGCCACGCAGGCCCTTCGAGTAGGCGGCACCGAGCTGACCCGTCAGATGCGGGTCCTCGGAGTAGCCCTCCTCGTTGCGTCCCCACTGGGGGTGGCGCAGCGTGTTGACCACTGGCGCCCACACGTTCAGACTCACCAGCGGGTCTTCGGCGCGCTTGGCACGCGCCTCCGTCGACGTCACGGCTCCAATGGCTTCGAGAAGCTCGGTGTCCCAGGTCGCGGCCATGCCCACCGGCTGTGGAAATACGGTGGCGTTGCCCAGCCAGGCAACCCCGTGCAGAGTCTCGGCACCGGTGCGAGATTCGGCGACGCCCAGGCGCTCGATCGCCGGCATCGCCTGATGCAGCATTGCGATGCGCTCCTCGAGCGTCAGCTGCGACAGCAGGTCAGCGGCACGCTCGGACACCGACAGATCGGTACGACGGAACAGTTCTTCGCTCACTTCACATCCTCCACAGACGCAGCTTCTACAGAAATAGACACTCCACCGGCGCCATCCGCCGAAACGACACTCTCGCCCACCTGCAGCGACCACGATGCGGTCGCATCGGTACTGGTTGCAGTGACACGCGAGCCCTCGCGCCGCACACGGAAGCTCGTCGACGACCCGGCAAGTCCCGGAACGACCGTCACTTCGTCATAGCCATCCGGCAGCTCGAAGCAGCGCAGCGTCACGCCTTCCGCCCACTCATAATCGGGGCGAGAACCGGTCGCACCCCACGGCAGCACGGTGCCCGGACGCACGCGCAGCGGCACCGACAGGTAGTCGTGGTTTTCAGAGATCCAGCGGCTGCCGTCCACGATCGAGCCGTCGATCAGAGACGTCCACGATCCAGCCGGAAGGTAATACGAGGCATCCCCTTCGGACGTGAACACCGGCGCCACCAGCAGCGAGCCGCCCAGCATGTACTGGGTGTCAGCGTCGTAGCCAGAGCGGTCTTCGGGGAATTCCAGCACCATCGGACGCATCATCGGAATGCCGTCTGTGTGCGCCTGCTCGGCGACACCAGCCAGATACGGCATGAGTCGCATTTTCAACGTGGTGAACGCGCGAGTGACGTCGACGGCCTCTTCGTCGAACATCCACGGCACCCGGAAGCTGTCAGAGCCGTGCAACCGCGAGTGCGAAGACAACAGCCCGAAGGCGAGCCAGCGCTTGAACAGCCCCGCATCAGGGGTGCCCTCGAAGCCGCCGATGTCATGACTCCAGTAGCCGAAGCCACTCATCGCCAGCGACAGACCGCCGCGCAACGACTCGGCCATAGACGCGAACGTCGAGTCGCTGTCGCCGCCCCAGTGCACCGGGAACTGCTGCGTGCCTGCGGTCGCCGAACGAGCGAAGAGCACAGCCTCCCCTTCACCGCGATGCTTCTCCAGCGCACGGAAAACGACCTCGTTGTACAGCTTCGGATAGAAATTATGCATCCGCGCGGGGTCAGAGCCGTCGAACCACTCCACGCCCTCATGCGGGATGCGCTCGCCGAAGTCGGTCTTGAAAGAGTCGACTCCCTGCGCCATCAGTCGTTCCAGGTGCGCGACGTACCAGTCCGCGGCATCAGGGTTCGTGAAGTCGACGATGCCCATGCTCGCCTGCCACAGATCCCACTGCCAAACGCTGCCGTCGGTGCGCGTGAGAAGGTATCCCTTCTCTGCTGCCTCGGTGAAAAGCGCCGAGCGCTGCGCGATGTACGGGTTGATCCAGGCCGAGACCTTGAGTCCGCGCTCATGCAGACGAGACAGCTGCCCCTCTGGGTCGGGGAAGGTCCGTGGGTCCCACTCGAAGTCGGTCCACTGGTACTCGCGCATCCAGAAGCAGTCGAAATGGAACACGCTCAGCGGCAGCTCGCGCTCGGCGAAGCCATCGATGAACTCGTTCACCGTCGCCTCGTCGTAGTTCGCTGTGAATGAGGTCGTCAGCCACAGGCCGAACGACCACGCCGGTACGCGCGCCGGACGACCGGTGAGCTTCGTGTAGCGGCTGAGGACGGCCTTCGGGGTGCCTCCGCCGATGACGAAGTAGTCGAGAGTCTCACCCGCCACCGAGAACTGCACGCGTGAGTTGACCTCGCTGCCGACCTCGAACGAGACCTCATCCGGACTGTCGACGAGCACGCCGTAGCCACGCGAGGTGACGTAAAACGGCACAGCTTTGTACGACTGCTCGCTCGAGGTGCCGCCATCGGCGTTCCAACTCTCGACGGTCTGACCGTTCTTCACGAACGCGCCGAACCGTTCGCCGAATCCGTAGACGCGCTCGCCGGGTGCCAGCGCCAGCTGCTGGTGCACCCACGTGGCCTGGTCTGCGGCGCTGTAGTGACCGACCGAACGCTGCTCGGAGCGGGTGAGCTCACGGCCGTCCTGCTCGAAGACGACATCCCACCCGTCACCGCGGTTGACGCGCACCGTGAGGTCGCCGGTCTGCAGCACGCCGCCGTTCTCGTCGGCCGATACGGCCGGCGCGAACCCGGGCTCTGCGTTGATTTCGAAGTCGGGCCCACGATGCACACCGCCGGCATGACGCTGCACACGCACCTTCACGACGCCGGGCGCCGGAGACGAGTACGTGACGGTGATCATCGGGCGGTTCAACGTGTCTCCGCGGTGGCGGATGTGCGCCGTCGGCGCATACACGGTGAGCGTGCCCGCCGCCTCATCGATGCGGATGTCGTCGACTTCGACCGCGAACAGCGGGGTGAGCCCCGGCCTTGTCAACCAGTAGCCGTCGGTGAACTTCACCTCGTGTGCCTTTCGCTCAGTGCGCGGACTTCGCCGGGCGCGATGCCGACGATTCCGGTGGTCTCATCTCCGGTGAGCAGGTCGACCAGACCCGCAGTCACCGGCACTTCAAGGGGATGGATGCCGTGATTCAGCAGGAACAGCACGTCGCCACGCTGCACGGCCTCGAGCCCTTCGGGCAGCACGTCGAGCGTTGGCACTGCACCGGAGACGGATGCCGCGGCGAGGGCTTCGGCCACCACAGAGTCCAGCGCGCCATCCGAGACGACCGCGCCCAGATACCAGGCGGTGCCGTTGCGCGTGATCGCCGGAATTCCTGCCAGTTCGCCGCTGTCGTGGGTTGCGACGACGTCGGCGCCCTCAGCGCGGAGGCGCTCGGCGAGGATGCTCGCGGTCTGCGGCTCTGCAGCGTTGAAAGCATCGCCGAAGCCATCGGCGAATCGCAGGGCGCCAGGCTCATCCGGCATCCCGGCCCATTCTTCGCCGCTCACGCCGAGAAGTTCTCGCAGCAGCACGGGTGATCGTCCCTGCGAGATTGCGGCGTTCTCGTCGGCGACGCCGCTGAACGGACCGATTACGATCTGCGTGCCGCGGGCAGCGGCTGCGGCGAGCGCCGCGGCGGTGGCGGGATTGAGAATGTACGCATGCGGCACCAGGATCACCTTGTACGCATCCAGCACGGCGTCATGGCTGAGCACGTCGACCGCAATGCCACGGCGCCACAGCGAGCGGTACCAGCGGTTCATCTCGGTCATCGTCGACAGTCGCTCTGTGGGGCGTGCCGGCTCCTCCCCCGCCCACCAGCTCGACCAGTCGAACAGCATCGCGACATCGGTTTCGACACGGGCGCCGCCCACTGACGCGAGCAATTGGAGATCAGCACCCTGCCTGCACACGCCGCGGAACACATCGCTGTCTGCGCCGGCGTGCGGAAGCATCGACGAATGGAAGCGTTCTGCACCTGAGCGCGCCTGCCGCCACTGGAAGAAGCAGATGGCGTCTGCGCCGCGGGCGACAGCCTGAAGCGAATCCTGACGCGCGCGCAGCGGCGACTTGGGCACATTGTGCGCGCGCCAGTTGACCGCGCTGATGGACTGCTCCATGAGCACCCAGCTGCGACCGCCACCGAGAGAACGCATCAGGTCCTGCACCAGGGCGATCTCGCTCGGCGCGTTCGGGCTCGCCGGGTCGGGGTACTGGTCGTCCGCGACGACGTCGACCTCGCCCGCCCACGAGTGATAGTCGGCCAGGGCGAAGAAGCCCATGAAGTTCGTGGTGATCGGCTGCTCGGCGCCGGTCTGACGAATCGCGTCGCGCAACTCGGTGTAGCAATCCAGCAGCTGGTCGGAGCTGTACCGGCGGAAGTCGAGGGACTGCGCGGGGTTGACCAGATACGGCATGCGCCTCGGCGGCAGAATCTCGGCGAAGTCGTCGTACCGCTGCGACCAGAACGCGGTGTTCCAGGCCCGATTCAGCTCATCGATCGAGTCGTAGCGCTCCTTGAGCCACCGACGGAACTCGCGCGCCCCCTCATCGCCGTGGTCGACCTGGCCATACTCGTTGCCGACATGCCACATACGCACGGCGGGGTGAGTCGCGTAGCGCTCGGCGATGTCTCGTGTAATCGCCAGCGCATGCTCACGGTATGTGCGCGAGGCCGGAGAGAACTGGTTGCGTGATCCCGCAATCAGTCGCACACCGTCACGGTCGACGGGCAGGGTATCCGGATGCTGCACACCCAGCCACGGCGGCGGGGATGCCACCGGTGTGGCGAGGTCGACTGAGATGTCGGCGGCGTGCAGCAAATCGAGGATCTCGTCTAGCCATCCCCACTCACGGGCACCGGGGCGCGGCTCGATCATCGCCCAGCTGAAGACGCCGACTGTGACGAAGTTGACTCCGGCCTGGCGCATGAGTTCGACGTCTTCACGCCACGTCTCCCTCGGCCACTGTTCGGGGTTGTAATCACCGCCGAACGCGAGTCCGCGGTCGGAAATGAGCGCGTCGAAGGCATGCCGTGCGCTGGTCGTCGATGACATTTTCAGTGATTCCCCGTCGAATTGTCGAAGCGTTTCAACAACGAGAACATATACTAACCAGATGCGGATGTCCACGCGGGCCATGGAGGCCCTCCACGTGTTGCGTTGCCGACGTCCGCCGACCATAGAAACAAGGGAGCTTTCATGGTGACGATCGCTGATGTCGCAGAGGCCGCTGGTGTCTCGATCTCAACTGTTTCCTATGTCATGAGCGGCAAACGCACGATCTCACAGGACACCAAGGAGCGCGTCGAGGCCGCCATCGACAAGCTGGCGTACAGCCCGCACGCCAGTGCGCGTTCGCTCGCGTCCCGTTTGACGAACGTCATCGGCCTGCAGGCGCCGCTGCGTGCAGGCGTCGACGTGAACGTCATCATGGAGATCGTCTCGGGCGTCGTGAAGGAAGCCAGAGAGAACCACTACGACATCCTGCTACTCACCAGCGACGATGCCGAGGGACTGGGCCGCGCCGCGCGAGGGTCGATGGTTGATGCCCTGATGGTGATGGATATCGAATCGAATGACCCGCGCATCGCGACGCTGCAGGAGCTGTCGACGCCCAGCGTTCTCATCGGCCTCCCCGCCGGCGCAGACGACCTCCTTTGCGTCGACTTCGACTTCGCGGCCGCCGGTCGGCTGGCCGCCACACGCCTGGCCCGGCTCGGGCACCGACGCGTTGCACTGTTCGGCGCATCCGCCGAGGTGCTGCAGCGGCACACCTCGTACGCCGAGCGTTTGAACGACGGATTCCTATCGGCATGCCGGGAACTCGGCGTGACCGGCAGCGTACACGCCTGCCCCAGTTCAGCGGATGCTGTCGGGGTCGTAGACGCCGTGCTGCAGTCGGATGCGGAGATCACCGGCATCCTGTTTCACAATGAGGCGGCGCTCTCCCACGTCGCCGGTCATGTGACGGGCCGCGGACGCGATGTCATCGCACTGAGCCCGGCGCATCTGGTGCGAGATATGCCTGGGCTGCTCGACACGATCGACGTGCCGGCGGCTGAGATCGGCGCGAGCGCAACCCGCGCGATCCTGGCCGTGCTGGGCGACGAGAAGCCCGAGCGGGTGCAGCTGCTCGCCCCGACGTTCGTCTCGGGCGTGGATCTCTCCAGCACGGAGTTCTGAGTGCGCATCGATCCAGAAGGCCGCACGGCGCAGGGCATCACCGGTTTCCTCAGCTTCGTGGCGCTGAACCTGCTCTACCTGCTGCTGTGTCTGCCCATCGTCACCATCGGAGCGGCCACCGCGGCGCTGTACCAGGTGACGATCCGCTACTCGGATGATGAGAGCGGACGCCCGCTGAAAGACTTCTTCCCCGCGTTCATTCGCAACTTCAAGCCCGCCTCGCTGCTGGCTCTGGTGTTGCTGCTGCCAGTGCTCCTGCTGCTGGCAGTCGCGGTGTTCTGGTCGGGCTCTGCCACTGTGGTCGGAGGTGTCGCCATGGTCATCTCGATCATCGCGGCGTTCTACCTGTTCGCGGCGTTCTTGTTCGCCATGGCGCTCACCGGCGTATACGAGACATCGTTCCGCCAGACCGCGAAGAATGCGCTGCTGCTGCCGATGGCGCAGCCACTGCGAACGATGGGAATCCTGTTGGTGCCGGCGGCGCTGATCTGCATCACCGTAGTCATTCCGATGTTCGGAGTGATCCTCGCCACGGTCGGTTTCTCGGTGGGCGCCTACGTGACAGCGTTCCTCTTCCGCAGCGCCTTCGCCCGCCACACTCCCGGCGCCTGAGCTCGCCCGCGCCTTCGGCCTCGCCCGACGCCCGCGCGCCCGCGCCCGACGCTCGCACGCTTGGGCGGACTTCGCACTCATGGGCGGAGGATTCCTCAAGATTCCTCCGCCCAAGCGTGCGTTCTCCGCCCGAACGGGTGCCCGGACACGGCAACGGGCCCGGGACGCTTGCGCACTCCGGGCCCGCTTACTGCAACTACTGACTACTCGGCGAACTCAGCGGCGACTGCCTCGCGCTGCTCGTTCTGGTCCTTCGCAGTCGCGAGGTCTACCTCGAGCACTTTGTCGTAGCCGAGGCCGGACGCGGTCTTCTGCAGGTCGGCCCAGATCGTGTCGAACTGCTCGTCGCTCTCGGCGAAGACCGACCGCCACGAGGCCTGCACGATGATGGTCTTGACCTGGTTGCGCAGCGTCTCGATCTCAGAGTTGTCGGCCGGAATCGTATAGCTGGCCCCTGGCGCGACAAGCAGCTGGTCGTTGTCTTCCAGGTACTGCATCGTGGTCGTGGCACCGCCCATGTGCTCTGCCCAGTCGTCGGTCAGCGGGTTCGCCGTCTGCTCCTGGTAGGTCTCCCAGAGCTTGTAGCTGTACGGGAAGCCGGTGCCAGGATCGGTTTCGATCGGCAGGACGACGCTGATGTTCAACGTCGAGGCGCCATCGAGGTAGCTCCCGCCGCCGCCCCATTCTTCCGGCACTGTCGCGTCGCCTTCGAGGAAAACTTCCTTGCCGAAGTCGGTGAGTTCCGGCTTGCCATCCGCGTTCATGTCCCAGGTCAGCCCCTGCGGACCTGCCGCACCCATGGTCTGACTGCTGTTGGACAGCGAGCCCTCGGCGGAGTACAGCCAGTCGATGAACGCCGCGATGCGCTCCGGGTCCTCAGCCTGCGACCCGATCGCGAGCACCTGCTTGCCGCCGTATGCTTCGGCGCCGTAGGAGAAAATCTCCTGATCCTTGAGCGGGGCGATCATGAATCCCTTACCTTCGGCCATGTTGCTGTCGGTGTTGTATGCCGACTGCCCGAGCCACGGCCACCAGGTGAACAGCACCTGACCGTTCTGCATCTTCGAGAACAGTGTGTCGTAGTTCTGCGTCGTCGATTCGGGGTCGACCAGGCCGAGCTTGTTCGCTTCGTAGAAGAAGTTCAACACCCGCTCGTACATGCCGTCATCGTCGAGGATGCCCTCGTATTCCGAGCCGTCGGCCTTGGCGAGCGCGAATTGGACCTCGTCGTAGCCGTAGTAAGTGATGGGCTGCTTAGCGTTGTTCATGAAGTTGCCGTCCCAGTCTTTGAACAGCGATAGGGCGTAGACCTTCTGACCGTTCGGCGCGGTCGGCTCGAGGTCCTGCATCTCCTTCAGAATGGGCAGCAGATCCTCGAGGGTGTCGATTTCCGGGTAGCCGAGCTCGCCGTAAAGGTCCCACCGCAGGAATGGCCCGAACGTCGGATCGATGCCCTCGGAGGGCTCGGTCGGCAGCAGACTGGATACCGAGCTCGGGAACGCGTAGACGCCGTCTGCGCTCGCGTTCAGATTCTCGACGGCGGCGTCGAACCGAGCCGCGTTCTCCATAGCCGGGTAGTAGGCGGATGCATCCGCTACTAGCCCGCCCTGGATCAGCTCGTCGAGCTTCTCACCCTTGTCGGTGATGATGAGGTCGCCGAGGTCGCCAGCAGAGACTCGGGTGTTGTAGAGGGTGTCGCCACCGCCCGCAACGTTCGGGGCGATGATGTTCAACTCCATGTTGAACTTGTCCTTGACGATCTTCGCGAACCATCCTTCTTGGATGCCCATGTAGTTGGCCAGGCCATCGAAGACGTCGATCGTGATCTCTTCCTCCCACTGCGAGGGGAAGGAATCGATGGCCTCTGCTTCCGCCTTGTCGTCACCTCCGCCCGTGCATGAGGTGAGCATTCCCGCGGCGACAAGGGCCACGACGCCCGCTGCAACTTTCCGCTTCAGCTTCATTGCTTTTCCTTTCTTATGGATGCGAGGACGCGTCAGCCCTTGACGGCGCCCAGCATGATGCCCTTCACGAAGAAGCGCTGGAACAGGGGGTAGATGAAGATGATCGGCAGCACCACGAGCACCGAGACCGTCATCCGAATCGAGGTCGGCGTTTGCGAGGTCGCAGCTCCGACGATGGCGCCAAGGTTTCCGCCGGCGTTTTGCGCCGCCTGGGCGAGGCTGGATGCCTGATTGATGAACATGTAGAGCAGGTACTGCAACGTGTACAGACTCTGGTCGGTGATGTAGATCAGGGTGTCTTGGAAGCTGTTCCACTGCGCCACTGCCGCGAAGATTGCCACGGTCGCCAGGATCGGCGTCATGTTCGGCAGATAGACCTTGAAGAAGATCTGCACGATGTTCGCGCCATCCAACTCGGCGGCTTCCTGCAGAGATTCCGGCATCGACTCGACGTAGGTCTTGACCAGGATGATGAAGAACGGCTGCACGATAAATGGCAGCACATAGACCCAGAAGTTGTTCGTCAGTCCGAGGTTCTTCATGATGATGAACACCGGGATCAGGCCAGCGCTGAAGTACATCGTGATGATGACGGAGCGGTACCAGAACTGGCGTGCCCACATGCGACTCTGCGTGAACATGAAGCCGAGGAAAGCGGATGCCAGCACCGTGGCGACTGTGCCGATCACTGTGCGCGCGACGCTGACGATGGCTGCCATCCCCAGCCCGTTCAGATTGAAGACGTCCTTGTAATTCTGCAGGTGGAAGCCGATCGGCCACAGTCGCACATCGCCGAGCGCGGAGACGTCGTTGGCACTGACGGAGTTGATGATCAGGTAGTAGAACGGATAGGCGCAGATCACCACGAGCAGCCCGAAGACCGTGTAGTTGATGATTGCGAAGAGCACGTCCCCGCCGCTTTGGTGCGACGTCTTGTGCGACAGCGCAGCGTTGTTCTTCAGCGGACTTTTGAGCGTGGGAGCAGTGACGAGACCGGTCATGTGCAGATCCCTCTCAGACGATCGCTTCGCCGCGTACACGCTTGGCGATGCCGTTGACGGTGAACAGGAGGATGACCGAGATGATGCTCTTGAGCATGCCGATCGCGGTTGCCATCGACAGGCTGTTGCCGGTCATGCCGATGTTGTAGACGTACAGGTCGAGCACCTGAATCCATTGCATGTTGAATGCGTTCTGGAAGACGAAGTACTGCTCCATGCCGTTGTTGAGCAGGTTCGCAACCGACAGCAACAGCAGCACGAGGTAGGTCGGCATCAGCGCGGGCACCGTGATGTACCACATGATCTGGAAGCGCCCGGCGCCGTCGATTCGAGCCGACTCGTACATCGAGGGGTCGATTCCGGAGACGGCAGCCAGGTAGATGATCGCGCCCCAACCGAGCCCCTTCCAGACGCTCCACAACGTCATCACGATCCAGACGTTGTCGCTCGTGTCGAGGAACTTGAGCGGAGCGGTGATGAGGCCGAAGTCCGAGAGCACGTTGTTGACGAGGCCGGAGCTCGAGAACAGCGAGAAGGCGATCATGTAGACGAGCACCCACGAGATGAAGTTCGGCAGTGTGGTCAGCGTCTGCACTGCGTTGCGGAACCACTTGGCGCGCACTTCGTTGAGGAACACCGCGAACGCGAGCGGGAGGATCGAGGTGAGGATGCCGAGGAAGCTGATCGCCAGGGTGTTCATCAGCACCTGGCCGATCTGCGCCATCTGCGTCGGCGAGCTGACCAGCATCCGGAACCACTGCAGCCCGACAAACTCGCTGCCCTCAAGACCCAGTGCGGGCTTGTAGTCGAACAGCGCGTAGATCCAGCCGTACAGCGGGAAGTAGCTGAACAGGAATACCAGCACCAGGAACGGCACGATGACCAGGAACATCCCGTAGGACTTCCGACCGCCAGACCGTTTCTGCAGGCGCTTCTTTGCGCGCGGCGAACGCTCGCCCTTGTTGTCGAGCTGTTCAGCCACTGTCCTCGTGACCGTCGTGGGCATCGTCATCGCCTACCGCCTCTGGGGGCAACAATCGTCATCGAATCTCCACTCACCTCGGGTCATTGAGGGCGTTTCGGAATGCGGCAGAGCATTCGAAGTCGAAACGCTTCGACCGAGAGTATCCGCTCAGGCCACGATCCGCAATCCATCAGGCGAAGCGTTTCGAATATGGCCCGATTTTGCGATACGGTAACCGTCGTGCCACTGACTGATATGCCCCTCGATGACCTTCGCTCCTTCCGCCCGGATGTCGCCGAGCCGAGCGATTTCGATGACTTCTGGAGTGCCACTCTCGCTTCGTCGCGCGCGGCGGGGTCAGAGGCGCAACTCGCGGCTGCGGAGACTCCGATCAGTCAGTTGATCGTGGAGGATCTGACGTTCTCCGGCTTCGGCGGTGAGCCGATCCGCGCGTGGGTCACTCGCCCACGCAGCGGCGAGGCTTTGCCTGCCGTGGTGGAGTACATCGGTTACGGCGGCGGCCGTGGCATGGCCGGGGAGCGCCTGCAGTGGGCCAGCGCCGGATACGTGCATGTGCTGATGGATACGCGAGGGCAGGGTGCGAACTGGGGCTCTGGCGGCGATACGCCCGACCCGCACGGCTCGGATGGCGCATCGACCGGATTCATGACTCGCGGCATTTTGAATCGCGACGAGTACTACTACCGTCGACTGTTCACCGATGCAGCGCTCGCGGTCGACGCTGTGCGCTCGCTCCCGTTCGTGGATGCTGCGCGGGTCAGCGTGACCGGAGCCAGCCAGGGCGGCGGCATCGCACTGGCCACGGCAGGTCTACACCCCGACGTGTTCACGGCGATGCCCGATGTGCCGTTTCTGTGCCACTTTCGGCGTTCGGTCGAACAAACGCCAGAGCATCCGTACCGCGAGATCGAGCGTTACCTCGCAGTGCACCGCGATCGCATCAACCAGGTGTTCGAGACACTGTCGTACTTCGACGGAGTGAACTTCGCCCGCCGCATCACCAAGCCTGCACTGTTCTCGGTCGGGCTGATGGACGCCATCGTGCCCCCCTCCAGCGTGTACGCCGCATACAACCATCTGGCGTCAGCGGATGCCTCGATTGAGGTCTATTCGTTCAACGGACACGAGGGCGGTCAGCACGCCCACTGGTTGCGCCAGACGCAGTGGCTCGCGGAGCGCCTCGAGGGCTGAGCGCGTCGTGGCAGCGTTCCTGCGCGAACGCGGCATGAGGAATCGACACGAATATGTCGATTCGTCAGATTGTCTCTTTCGTTTCGTCCCGCGCTCCGCTAGTGTGGCGAACATCTGAACTGCTAGATAGTGAGTGCCGCTGGGAATCGGCACACACAACGTGATGTGGGATTACGTAGTCGAGCAGCATCGTGAAGTCTGCGGTGACAGATAACCCGTGCGTGTGGGACGTGCGGTCTGGGGATAAAACTGGGGAAATAATGTCGCACTGGGGATTTTTGCGTACATTCACGGCTTGGGGCCGACGGGTATGACATCCGTCGACGATGCCCTGAGCTTGACACGCGTCGAAACGGCCGTATTCACGGCATCTGTTCCGCGCGCTGTCCGGACCGAAACGACCACGGTGTTCACACCGCGCGTTTCGGCGACACTGGAGCGCCGTCAGCAATGGGAACGGGCGTACCGCGCCCGTCTCGGGCTGACGGATGCCGCTGTGATCGCGATCACCGTCGGTGTCGCATCCAGTGTCCTTCTCCAGTACGGTGAGCCGCTCACGAGCGCCGCGATGCAAGGGACGCTGCTGTCAGTCGCATGGTTCATCATGCTGCTGACCACGCGCACCCGCAACGCGGCACTGTTCCGCTCGAGCGCTGAGGAGTACCGAGGCATCGCGCATGCCTCTGGACTCGCTGTTGGCATGGTGGCGGTAACCGCCTTGCTGCTCGGCTGGGACTCAATGCGGCTCATCGTGCTCATCTCCCTCCCCGCAGGCGTGCTCGGCCTGTTGATGAGCAGGTGGTCATGGCGGCGCTGGTTGAGCAACCGGCGCCGTCATGGCTTCTTCACCTCACGCACCCTCGTCGTGGGCAACCGCGACGACGTCGACTACGTCGTGGGTGCGCTGCATCCGATCGGCACCGCCGGATATCAAGTCGTTGGTGCGACTCTGCTCGACGGTAACGCCCGCGAGCTACATCTCGACGGCACCACCATTCCGGTGCTGGGCAATGTCACCTCGGTCGCGCATGTCGCGCGTCAGATCGAAGCCGACACGATCATCGTGGCCGGTCGTCCCGAAGGCGATCCCGACTTCGTCAAGAACCTCAGCTGGCAGCTAGAGGGAACGGCCGCAGAGCTGGTGCTCTCGAGCCGCCTCGCCGACGTCGCCGGACCGCGACTGTCGTTCGCACCGGTAGATGGCCTGCCACTGATCAAGGTGCAGATTCCAACCTACGAAGGTGCCAAGCACCTACTCAAGCGCGCACTCGACATCGCTGTCTCCGTACTCGCGCTGATTCCGATCGCGGTGATCACACC
Organism: Microbacterium sp. Y355; assembly: GCF_059445345.1. Lineage (NCBI taxonomy): Bacteria > Bacillati > Actinomycetota > Actinomycetes > Micrococcales > Microbacteriaceae > Microbacterium > Microbacterium sp. Y355. Next base: position 1,626,218 of record NZ_JCAIUD010000001.1, read on the forward strand.
GCTGCTCGCGCTGCTGATCAAGCTGGATTCTCCCGGCCCCGTGTTCTTCTTCCAAGAACGCGTGGGTCGGGATGGGGAACGATTCCAGATCGTCAAGTTCCGCTCGATGCACACGGATGCCGAACGGAAACTCGCCGCCTTGAAAGCGAACCATGACGGCGCTGGCCTCCTTTTCAAGCTGAAGGACGACCCGCGCGTCACTCGCGTCGGAAAGGTGCTGCGCAGGCTGTCGTTCGACGAGCTGCCGCAGTTCTGGAACGTGCTCGCTGGCGAGATGAGCGTCGTCGGCCCGCGCCCGCCACTGCCAAGTGAGGTCATCGCCTACGACGGCACCGTCTCGCGCCGGCTGTACATCAAGCCCGGAATCACTGGACTCTGGCAGGTATCGGGTCGCAGCGATCTGAGCTGGGACGAGAGCATCCGTCTCGACCTTCGCTACGTCGAAAACTGGTCAGTGATGACCGACCTGCAGATCATGTGGCGCACAGCCAGAGTGATGGTCGCTCCGACGGGAGCGTACTGACAGTCCGAACCTCGGCTTGACCGAGCATCCATGACCGCGGGGAGGCGGTATCGATGACACACACAACAAGAAAGCCGGCGTTGACGTCGGCGATGAAGATCGTGATCGCGGCGGTCGGCGTACTCGTCGTCTGCGGCGTGATCGCCGTCGCCGCGCTGAACGGGGCGGGGCAACCAGCGAGTGCTCCAGGCACGTCCGCACCGTCGTCCCCTTCCGAGCCATCTGCCGCGCCGCTGGACACTCCACCGTCGTCTGGACCGCTGCCCGGAGCGACACCGACGACAGGATCGGAGGTGCCGCCGCCTGCAGCGCCGCCGACCGGATCAGACGAGGTACCGCCCGCTGCCGGGCCGCCCACCGGGCTTCCTCCGCTCGAGCCGGTCACGCCACTGGTTACGGCACCGCTGCCCGACGCGGGATCTCGTAATGGCGGGCTCGTGGACGGATTCCCTGCCGACATCGCCGATCCCTTGGAAGGATCGAACGTCGTGTCGACCTCGATCGCCACTGAGGGCTCGGTCATGCAGCTCAGCCTGGTAGCGATTTCCGCGATGTCCCCGGACGAGATACGCACGCACTATCGCGGGGTCTGGGCCACGCTCGGTCTGAGAGAGGGACCTGCCGACGAAACCGTCACCTTCACCGGTGCGTACGAAACGCTGTCGCTGAATGTTGCTGCCTCTGGCACCGGCAACCGCTATACGGTTTTCGGCGTCTTTCGGACCGAGTGACCGTGTATATCTCCTTCTCGAACAAGCCCAAGCCGACCAAGGTGTCATCGGCCGACGGGTCCAAACGTCGACCTGGCCGCCGCACCGTGTCATCGACCGTCGTCACCCTCGGCGTCGTGTCGATGCTTACCGACATCTCCTCCGAGTCAATCACTGCCATCCTGCCCCTTTACGTGACCGGCTTCCTCGGGATGTCGACAATAGCGTTCGGCTTCCTTGACGGCTTCTACCAGGGCATCAGCGCTCTGGTGCGAATCGCAGGCGGCTACACATCCGATCGCCTAGGCCAGCCCAAGTGGGTCGCCTTCACGGGATATGCACTCGCCGCGATCGCGCGCGTCGGGCTGCTGTTCGCCTCGGGCTTCACCGCGCTGACCGCGGTGATCTCTGCCGACCGCATCGGAAAAGGCATCCGCACGGCGCCGAGGGATGCGGTAATCACCGCCTCATCGCGACCCGACAACCTCGGCACGGCGTTCGGGGTGCACCGCATGTTGGACAACATCGGCGCCGCCGTCGGCCCTCTGCTGGCCTTCTTCATCCTGCTCATGATCCCCGACGGCTACGGCACGATCTTCGTCGCCTCACTCGCCTTCGCTGTCATCGGCGTGACCATCCTCGGCTTGTTCGTGCCGAACGTACGCACCAGGCCGCGCGAGACAGCACAGCCGCGGGCCGCACGTGCCCCCCGTCCGAAGTTCGACTGGAGCGTCATCACCGCTGGTCCGATGCGCCGCGTGCTCGCCGCCGCCGGCATCCTCGGTCTGCTGACCATCGGCGATGGTTTCGTCTACCTCGCGCTGCAGGCACGGAACGATTTCGCGGCTCAATGGTTCCCGCTGTTGTACGTCGGCACGAACGTCGCCTTCCTCGCCCTGGCCATCCCGCTCGGGCGACTGGCCGACCGAGTGGGCAGGGCGAGGGTGTTCGTCTACGGCCACGTCGGACTGCTGGGCGCATATCTGGCCGCCGTTCTGCCCGTTGCCGATGCTGCCGCCACAGTGCTCTGCCTCCTACTCCTCGGCGCGTTCTACGCGGCCACCGATGGGGTGCTTGCGGCACTCGCGGCACAGCTGACCACGCCGGAGACCCATGGCACGGGCATCGCAGCAGCGCAGACTGTCGTCGCAATCAGTCGTTTTCTCTCGGCGGCCGGATTCGGCATCCTCTGGTATCTCGTCGGTCGCGAGGTGTCGATGTTCGTCGTGGCGGGGGTACTGGTCGTCGCCATCCCTCTCGTCGCACTGCTGCTGCGCCCGCTGCTCTCCGCTCCACACTCGGAGACGGCTGAGACAGGCCTGGCTGATCCGGAGGCCGGCCCTGCTGATGAGGTAATCGACCAGGAGCTGACGAGGTGACGGCTCGAATCAAGTGGCTGGTGATCACTCTCGTTTCGGTGATCGCCATCGGGGCGACGGTCGGCGTCGGCGCGTACGCCTGGGCGCAATATCAGCAGCGACAGAGCCAGCCGTCATCCACCGAGACGACTGCTCCGTCCGACGGACCGGAGGGCGATCGCATCCTGTTTCGCAACACGGCATCCGGAGAGGGCTACGGCCACGTCGCGAGCGTGCCGCTCGGCGAGCCAGATCAGGCCCGTGCTGTGCTCGATATCGTCTGCGACCGGGTCGCCGCATCCAGCGACGCGATCTCATGCCTGCGCTCGGAACGCGGCATCACTCCGAGCTACAACGCCCGAATCTACGATGCCGCAGGCCACGACCAGAACCTTGAGTGGCCGCTACCGGGTATACCCAGCCGCACTCGGTTCTCGCCGGACGGCTCGATGGTGGCGACGACGTCGTTCGTCACCGGACATGCCTACGCGACGATCGGATTCTCGACCGAGACGGTGATTCACCGCACGGCCGATGCCGAGAGTTACGGCAGCCTCGAGGAATGGTCGCTGATCATCGATGGCACACCGAGCGCGCCGATCGACCGCAATTACTGGGGCATCACATTCATCGACGACACGTCCTTCTATGCGACCGTCGGCATGACGTCAATCGGGCAGACCTATCTGGTCAAAGGGGACATCGCGACCAAGACGATGACCTCGGTGCTCGAGACCGTCGAGTGTCCGTCCCTTTCGCCCGACGGCACCCGGATCGCCTTCAAGAGAGTGACCAGCGGCTCAGGGCCCACGGTGCACTGGACGCCGGCGATCTACGACATCGTCTCCGAGACGGTGACGGTGTTGGATGCCGAATCGCGCAGCATCGACGACCAAATCGTCTGGCTCGACGACGGCACTCTGCTTTACGGAATGCCGAACAACAGCCCCGGCGACTCGGATGTCTGGGCGCTGGACGCCAGCGGCGCAAACGAGCCGCGAATCCTGATCGAGCATGCCTGGTCACCCGCCGTGGTGGCAGAGAAATGAGGAACACATGGTCAGCGTGATCATCGCCGCGCACGACGAGGAGGCAGTCATCGGGCGGTGCCTCGACGCACTCGCACTCGGCGGGATGCCGATGCAGATCATTGTCAGCGCTAACGGATGCACGGATGCCACGGCCGAGATCGCGCTGTCGCGGAACGTGACCGTCGTCGACCGCACCGAACCAGGCAAGCCCGGTGCCCTGAACGCAGCTGAACGCGTGGCCGACGAGTTTCCGCGCGTGTACCTGGACGCCGACATCCTCGTCCCCCCGGGCGGCATCGCCGCTCTCGTCCACGCACTCGACGAGAGCAGCGGCATCCTCACCACGATGCCGCGCCGCCACGTCGACACCGCCGGCCGACCCTGGCCCGTCCGCGCGTACTTCCGGATCAACCAGCGCCTCCCTGTGTTCCGCCACGGTCTCTTCGGGCGCGGCCTGATCGTCGTCTCCGAGACCGGTCGCGCCCGCTTCGGAGAGTTTCCGGAGATGATCGCCGACGACCTCTTCCTCGACTCGCAGTTCACCGATACCGAGAAGGCAGAGATCGGCACCGTCACCGCCGTGGTGGAGGCGCCCCGCACCACGAAGGATCTCGTCAAGCGGCTCGTGCGGGTGCGCCGTGGCAACGCGCAGATGCGCCGCGCCACGTCGGACGAGGGCGTCGACGTCGTCGTGCGGCCGTCTGATCGCTGGTCCTGGCTGCGGGACGTCGTCGTGCGAAATCCTCTTCTCGTAGCGGACGCGGTCGCCTACGTGAGCATTACGCTGCTCGCAGGTCTCCGCGCCCGCCGCGCGTCGGACGGCGACTGGGGACGTGACGCAAGCACGCGGGTGCTGTCGCACGCGGAGAAGGGGACGCAACGATGACAATTCAGCTGTGCTTTCACGGGATCGGAACGATCGAGACGGAGCGGGAGCCGGGCGAGGCGCGCTACTGGGTATCGCCCGACGTGTTCCATCGCATCGTGGACGCGCTGTCCGGCCGGACCGATGTCGAGCTGAGTTTCGACGACGGAAACCGCTCGGATGCCGATATTGCCCTTCCCGCGCTCGTCGATCGTGGCCTGGACGCCACGTTCTTCGCCCTGGCCGGGCGGCTCGACGACCCGCTCAGCCTGAGCAGCGACGACCTGCGGCGGCTTCATGCCTCCGGCATGCGCATCGGCTCGCATGGGTGGGGGCACATGCCGTGGAGAGGTCTCACCGATGCCGACGCGCGACGAGAGCTCATCGACGCGCGCAGCGTGCTCGAGGAGGCTAGCGGCGCAAAGATCACTCAGGCCGCTCTCCCTCTCGGGCGGTATGACCGCCGGCTGCTGCGTCGCCTCAAGGAGGCCCAGTACGAGACGGTGTTCACCAGCGACCGATTTCCCGCGAACAACACTGCCTGGCTGCGCCCGCGCTACAGCGTCACCTCGACCGATACTGCCGATTCAGTGATCGCGATCCTCACGCACCGGGCCGACCTCGGAGACGTCGTTCGCTTTGGGAAGAGCCTGGTTAAGAGCATCCGATGACCGGCGCTTTTCCTGGAGGCGGCGGCGGCGCAAGATGATCAGCCACGCGACAGCGGCGCCGATGGACGCTCCCAACGCATTCGCGAGGATGTCGCGGAGGCTCGGCTGACGTGAAGGGATGATGATCTGCACGAGCTCTGCCATCACCGAGAGCGCAAGCGCAAGCAGGACACCAAACCACGGACGTCCGAACAGTAGCGTCAGGAAGATGCCGAGGGGCGCGAACATCAGAATGTTGGCGATGAACTCGATCCAGCCCGTGCCGAATCCGGTGATACCCAGTCTGGAATGGAGCCATTCACCGATCGCACCCACGATGCCGGAGTAGGACACCGGAAGTACCAGAACCGCGACCACCGCGAGGGCATACACAGCCAATCCAGCGACGACCCAGACCGGGAGTCGCGCACGCGGGTCGTTCCCCATCGCCCCTTGTCCTTACACTGTTCAGCCCGTACAGGCCCCAGAAGGGGATAGGCACGTTCATCCTAATCATGTACTCTTGCCGTTTGGAGGGGGCTCCACATAAGACTGATACAGGATTGTGATGTTTACGAACCTCCCCATACGAAAACGTTCCCACACGCGAACCCGTCGATCCCGACTCTCACTGGCTGTGATTGTCGTCGGCCTTCTCGCCACTGCCGGATTCACTGCCGCTCCGGCGTACGCCGGATCCCCCACGGCGAACATCGGCATTCTCTCCGACTCCCTCAAGCCCAAGACAGCTGCCGATCCCGATCGCGACGCCGTCGAACTCGGCATCCGCTTCACCCCCACCGTCTCGGGACAGGTCACCGCCCTGCAGTATTACCAGGGCCGGAAGGCCACGGGCGTGAAAACCGCCACGCTCTGGTCCAAGGGCGGCAAGGTGCTCGCCCAACAGACGTTCGCCGCGACAACCACGGTCGGATGGCGCACCATCCCGCTCGACAAGCCCGTGAAAATCAACGCCAACAAGACGTATGTGGCTTCTTACGCCGCGCCGAAGGGCGGCTACCCTGTCACCGAGAACGCCTTCAAATCTCCGAAGGTGCAGAACGGCTTCAAGGTTGACGCGTACGCAGGCGTGTACCGCTATGGCAAGACCAGCAAGGTGCCCGAGTACAGCTACCGCGGCTCGAACTATCTAGTGGACGTCGTGTTCACGCCGTCCACCGGCACTGTCACACCGAAGCCGACGACCGCTCCGAAGCCCACTACCGCTCCGAAGCCGACGACTGCCCCGAAGCCCACCACCGCTCCGAAGCCGACCACCGCGCCAAAGCCGACGCCTACGACTGCTCCGAAGCCAACTCCGACAACTCCCCCGGCGACGCAGGCTCCCTCGGATCCGAACGGCATCATCGTTCAAGGGCGGAGCTTCCCCTCTGCCGCGACCACCGGAGTGCCAACGGGCACGGCGCTGAGTACGTACACCGGCTCATGCACGATCCAGACCGACAACGTCGTGATCGACAAGAAGATCATCAACTGCGACATGCGAGTGCTCGCCCAGGGCCTGAAGATCACGAACTCGATCATCAATGGCCACATCTACAGCGACCCGGACTACTTCAATGGCTCGTACTCGATGACCGACAGTGAGATCCGCATGCCGCAGTCTGCGGGCACCGGAGCCGGCGACGTCAACTTCGTGCTCACTCGGGTCGAGGTCACCGGCGGTAGCCGTTCCGTGAACTGTGCAGCGAACTGCACTGTGCAGGATTCTTACCTGCACGGGCAGTACACCGACAAGCGCGGAATTGACCATGAATCCGCCATTCGGATGGGTTCGAACAGCACGATCCGCCACAACACGATCACCTGCGACGCGGCACCCGTGCCGCCGGACGCCGGCTGCTCGGCCGCTCTCACCGGCTACGGCGACTTCGCCATCGTGCAGAAGAACACGATCGACAACAACCTGATCGACGGTGGCCCGGACGGATCCATGGGCTACTGCGCGTACGGCGGCTCCACCACCGGCAAGCCGTACTCGGCCGGAGTAAACAACATCAAGTTCACCAACAACATCTTCATGCGCGGCCCCAGCGGCAAGTGCGGAATCTGGGGACCGATCACGTCCTTCGACTCCAATGCCCCCGGCAACGTGTGGACAAACAACATCTGGGACAACGGCACGGCCGTCCGCGCGTCGAACTGACCGCGTCCGCCTGACCACGAACTGGCTCTGCGCCCCTCACCAGGGGAGCAGGGCCAGTTCGCTGTACAGAAGGTCGGACGGTGCCGGCTCACCCTTGTGCATCCTGGGACGCGGGCTGCGCAGCTCGCGTCCGGGGCCAGCGGGACGGAATCCGAGGATGCGCTCCTCGGCGAGCGTGAACGGCAAACCCTGGCTCAACAGATGCGATGCGATGGCTGACCAGCCGCGCACGAGGATCTCGCGATCCCCGCCCGCGTACAGCGGGGTCGCGAAAAGAGGCAGTCGCTTGCGTCGGTCCCGCCGATACACGAGATACGCGTAGCCGCCCGCAGCGCGCACCAGCAGATGTCTCGCTGCAGGCGCGTCGCGATGATCGCGGTACAGCGCCGCATCGGCGCCGACGAGCGTGCGTTCAAGATCCGCCGCGACATCCGTGACCGACACACCACGGCTACGGCCGGGGGCGTTGAACACGAGCCGGGTCGAGACATCGAGGTGCCGAAATCCCATCCGTTCGTTCATCGCGGGGACTGCGCCGCTCGGCGACAGATCGGTGAAGACGTGCCCCTTCTGCGCGAGCATCGCGCGCATAAGTCGCAGGGAGTGCTGCCGAAACTCGGGGAGCACGCAGAAAGCCGCGAGGTTGCAGATCGACACGCTCGTGTCGCCAACCTCACGCTGCGCATATACAGCGACATAGACCCCGACGATCTCACCGTCGTTCAACAGATGGAAGCCCCGGTTCGACCCCGCGGGCGTCCACGACGGCGTCATCAGGCTGATCCACGACGAGGTGGCGACCCGCGCATTCAGATTGTGGTGGAGGAAGGATGCGACGGCGACGACGTCTGTCACTTCTATCGGCCGCACCTGGACCGTCTGCGCGGACTTGCCAGCGCCCTCCGCAGTCACGACACGACCGCCGGTGCGGGGACGGCGGCGGTGCTACTCACGGCGGACGCGTCCACGCGCTTCCGCCGTCGCAGGTACTCCCGGAAGAGCACAGCGGCTATGGTCGCGCCGGCGCCAAGCAATGCCGTCATTCCCAGCGCGCGCGCCTTGTTCACACCGACCGCGTAGATCGTCGTGGACTGCGGGGCCGTGATCATCGTGATGTCGTTGGCCGAGTAAACCCCCGCCTGACGCTGCAGGACATCAAGTTCGTGATCGACCTGATTGATCAACGCATCCTGCTGTTCTCGCACCCGCTCTTCAGAGGGTCCGACGATATCGAGGAACAGCCGCTGAGTGGCGAAGTTCGAGGCCCACTGTCCGCCCGTGTCAGGCAGCCGGAGAGACCAGCCATCACGAATACCGAGACCGACGAGATTCACGTCAGGAGTGGCAAATTTGGTGACCTTCTCGGGCCCCGTGACCTGCTTCGCGACCACACCGGCCGTGATGATGAGATCTTCCGATTGGGTACGCAACGCGTTGGGATACAGCGTGCTGGTCGGAGCGAGGAAGACGAGCTCGGTGCGAGTGAAGTACACCCCGTCGACGCTGACTGCGGCCAGACCACTCCCGGCAGTGAGCATGGCGCCGATGAGCACGATCGGCCAGTTGCGGATCAGTGCCCGGACAAGTTCCCAGAATGTCATGTGCTCCCCGAGCACTAGACTACGTGATAGTCCGCGGGTCCATGACGAGTCGCGGTCCAAGGCGAGGGGGAAGCTCTTGGTACTTGATGTCATCCGTGCGCTGGGGCGCCGGTGGTACGTCGTCCTTTTAGGTGCCATCGTGACGGCTGGTCTCACGGTTGGTGCGTACGTCACGACTCCACCGGAGTACAACGCGCGAGCGCTGGTGCTTCTGCTCCCATCGGAAACGGCGGTGGGAGTAGGCGGAAACCCGTTCCTCACGCTTGACGGACTGGAGCAGCCCGCCGGCATCCTCGTGGCGTACTTCAGTAGTGCGCCCGCACGCGAGGAGGTCAAGAAGCAGTCGGCGACGGCCCAGTACGTCGTGGGCATCGACGACTCCACGCGCGGACCGGTCATCGCGATCGATGTGACAGACGCCAGCGCGCAGAAAACGCTGGACACTCTGACCTTCATCACTGGCCGCATCCCCGCGCAACTCGCGGCTCTGCAGGATCAGGTTGACGCCCCATCCGACGCCGTGATCACCTCGATGAACCTCACCGTCGATCAGAAGGCGGAGCGAGACATGGGCGGGACGATCCGCATGATGATCGCCGCGCTCGTCGTTGGTATCGTCGCGACCTGCATCACTGCATTCGCGCTGGACGGGCTGCTGCGCCGGCGTCAGCTACGGCGGACTGGTGCTCTGCCCGGGCCGCGCGAGAAGAAAAAGAAGACTAGTAGGGAGCAGAAGGAAGACGACGTTCCTCCTGAGTCGTCCGACGAGCACACCCCGGTCGCCGCCCTCACCGGGCGGGAGCGTTGAGCCTCCAACTGCCGCACACCGCCCTTCGAGGGACGGTCAAGGTCGATGCTGTCGCCTGGCTGACGCTCTACATGGCGTTGCTGCTCTTCATTCCCTCACGCCTCGTCGTCGGGCCGCTCGGCAGCGCCGGTGCGCCGTCGATGCTCTTCGGCCTTGCCAGCATGCTGCTCTGGGGTTTCCTCTTCCTCACGGCAGTGCGGCGTGTGGATCTCGGCCCGCAGCCGATCCGGATCGCGCTCGGCTTTTTCCTGTTCTGTGTCGGAATCTCCTACGTGCTGGCGATGTCGCGTCCGATGAGCCCGGACGAAGTCAGCCCAGCGGACGTCGCTCTCATCGCCATCTTGTCGTGGACAGGGACGCTGCTGCTGACCCACGACGGCGTCCACGAACGTAGCCGCCTGGACACACTGATCTGGCGATTCGCGGTCTGCGGCGGCCTCATCGCCGCCCTGGGCATTCTGCAGCTCGTCACTCGCCAGCTGTGGGTGGACCAGCTCTCCATCCCCGGGTTGAGCAGCGCCCCGCCATACGGTCTCACGACGCGAGGCGGCTACCCTCGCCCAGCAGGCACGTCGATCCATCCGATCGAGTACGGCGTGGTCTTGACGATGATTCTGCCGATCGTCCTGCATGTCGGATTCCACCACACGCACCGCCGCGCATTGATCCGTTGGTTACCAGCTGTCGCAGTGTGCGCGATCATTCCGATGACCTCATCGCGGTCGGCCTACCTCGGCGCACTCATCGCGCTAATCATCTGCATGGGTGGCTGGACTGGAGCCCGACGGCTGCGTGTCATCACCTTCGCCGCGGCCGGCTTTCTGGCTGCCATGGTGATCGCTCCCAGATTTCTCGACTCGATCATCGGACTCTTCACGGGCGCCGAGGAAGACCCCAGCATCACGTCCCGCACGGACAGCTTCTCGCTCGCATTCGAGTTCATCGCCCAGAATCCGCTGTTCGGCCGCGGGCTGGGGACATTTCTGCCGAAGTACCGAATCTTCGATAACCAGTATTTGCTGCTGCTGGTGACCATCGGAATCATCGGAACGCTCGCGTTCCTCGCTCTCGGGATCACCGCAGCGGTGACGATGCTCCGAGTGCGCGGGCGCTCTCGCGACGAGCCAACCCGCGACCTTTCCACCGCGCTCGTCGCGTCCATCTGCGCCGGTTTCGCCTGCCTGTTCATGTTCGATGCGTTCGCGTTCCCGATGTCAATGGGCACGCTCTTCTTCGTCCTTGGCCTGGCCGGAGCCCTACGCCGCATCGAACAGTCCCGTTCCAACCCCGCCATTCTCTTAGGATGATCCTCATGCCCGTCGATGTCGCCGCAATCGTCGTCACATACAACAGCCACCATCATGTCGAGGGTCTCCTCGATAGCATTCCGTCCGCGATGGGATCGCTGTCGTACTCAGTCGTGGTCGTGGACAACGGGTCCAGCGACGGAACCGTGGAGTTGCTTCGCACGCGCACCGACTGCACCGTGGTCGAGTCCATCAATGACGGCTACGCTGCCGGCATGAATCGGGCGGTCCAGGCATCTCCGGATTTCCGAACGATACTCATCCTGAACCCCGACGCGGAACTCGACGCCGAGTCCGTACCGCGTATGCTCCGCACACTCGAGCGGCCTGGAGTCGGAATCGTCGCGCCCAGGGTCCGCGAAGCCGACGGCTCTCTGTCTCCCACGCTCCGTCGCGGCCCGACGATGGGCAGAGTGGGCGGTCTCAGTTTCACCGGGCTTTCCGTCTTCACCGAGCGGATCGAAGATCCGCGGGAATACGAGACCGAGCATGAGGTGGAGTGGGCTGTCGGAGCGATCCTGCTCGTGGACAGAGAGTGCTACGACGCCGTCGGCGGCCTAGACGAGACGTACTTCCTGTATTCAGAGGAGACGGATTTCAGCCTCCGCGCGAAGGATGCCGGGTGGGCGACCGTGTACACGCCCGACGCCGGGGCAATGCATATCGGCGGAGGGTCCGGCGAGAGCGCGACGACTCACATGATGAAGCAGATCAACCGCATCCGCCTCTACCGCCGTCGGACGGGCACATTCCGCGCGGCCATCTACTACGGGCTGACCGTCGCGATAGAGGTGCGTCGCGCGGTCTTCGGCCATGACAAGTCGCGACCGACCGTGCGGGCGCTGCTGCAACCATCGCTTCGACCTCCGCTGCTGGGCGCCAACGACACCATCCTTCCGCGGTGAATGAGGCACGCATGTCGAAGAGTGTGTTGCTGATCGCACCGGCGTGTGACGGGGAGGACGTCGGCGAGGCCTGGGTGGCAGCCCAGTGGGCGACCCGCCTCGCCGAGAGTCACAATCTGACTCTGCTGACAACGTACAAGCGCGGCCACACGCCGATGTCGCGTCAGCTCCAGGGTGCAAGGGTCATCGAGTGGTCCGAGCCACCAGGGGTCGGGCGCTTCGAACGCTTCAACAGCCTGCTGCAGCCCGGATACCTGCCCTTCCACATGCGAGCACGCCGGTGGATCCGCCGCGCTCTCACGGCCGGCGAAACATTCGATGTCGCCCACCAGGTCGTCCCCGTCGCGATGCGCTACGCGTCGCCCGCGGTCGGCCTCGGCATCCCTCTCGTAATCGGTCCGGTCGGCGGCAGTCTCACGTCGCCGCCAGGATTCGTCGAAGAGGAAGGCGCGACGGCCTGGTATCAGCGACTGCGCGGGCTGGACTCGTGGCGGATGCGGCATGACCCGCTGCTGCGCCGAACATACGAGTCTGCGGATGTCGTGGTCGGCGTGGCCGACTACGTGCGTGAGTTCCTTGCCGATGTGCAGCTTCGGCGATTCGAGATCTTGAGCGAGACCGCGGTGACGGAGGTGCATGACCCTGTCGACCGCACCGTCAGGACGGGGCCGGTCCGGCTGCTGCACGTCGGCCGCATCGTGCGCACGAAGGGCCTACGCGACGTCATCCGCGCGATGGCCGCCCTGCGCGACCTCGACATTGTGCTCGACGTGCTGGGCGACGGCAACGACCGGGAGGCGTGCGAAGAGCTGATCGCCGAGCTCGGACTCGGCGAGCGCATCACGCTGCACGGCGCTGTGCCGCGCGAGAAAGTGGACGAGTTCTACCAGCAGGCGGACCTCTTCGTGTTCCCCAGCTACCGCGAGCCTGGCGGCAACGTCAGCCTCGAAGCCATGTCTTGGGGTCTGCCCGTCATCGTGTGCAGACGTGGCGGCCCCGGCGCGAACGTCGACGAGTCCTGCGCGATCCTGCTCGAGTCGGAATCTCCGGCGCAGCTGGCAGCGGACTGCGCCGATGCGGTGCGCGCGCTCGTCGAAGATCCCGCGCGCCGCCGCGAGATGGGCGAGGCGGGCCGTCTGCTCGCGCTGAGCACGCATCTCTGGCCACAGCGCGTCGAGCGTATGAGTCGGATCTACGACGAGGTCACTGGCCGCTGAGTCCGTCAAAGTCGGTGGCGACGATGAGATTCGTCAGTAATGCGACCGAGCTCGGTCGCAGCTCCCGACTACCCGCGAGAACCTCCATCAGCACGCCGTGCTCGATGTACGCCAATTCGAACAGCCCCGCGGCGATCTCCGGATGCGCACGCCAGTGCTCGACGACCTTGGCCGCGAGCACCTCTCCCCCGGCCGGAGGCCGGTTGCCACGTCGGAGGCGCTGCGCGGCCTTCCTCGTGAACTGCTTCGCTGTGGCCGCCCTCTGCGCGAGCGGTCGCCACACGGACGGGTGTGCATAGGCCGCCGGCGCCGGCCGGCCTTCGAGCGGCAGGTGGCCGAGATCGGGGTCGAGTTCCATCTGCAGCAGCGCGAGGAACCGTGACTGCGCCTTCTCCTGCGGATGCAGACGCGCTGCAATGTCGAGGAAACCGCTGTCGAGCATCGGATTGATGACCGTGCGCTGCGTGCTCACCGCGGTGTCGGTCGCGCCTGCCCATCTCTGCATCCGATGGCGCAGGTACAGGTCGTCGGTCGCGCGGAACCATTCCGCGCCGCCCGCAGCGAGCGCATCGTGGACTTCACCCTCGGCGGTGTCCCGCGCCCACGCAGAGAACTGTGCGGTGAGCAGGCCCGGTTCGACAGCGTCGTTGACGAACATGCGCCATCCGGCGAGCCGCGCCGCATCCCTGCGCGTGTAGGGCCGATCGGTGACGCGTCCGGTGTAGTAGAAGCCGCGGGCGACCTCGCCGCCGAGGCCCGAAATCCGCACGCCCTGCGGGAACGATTGCTCAGCCAGCCCGAGTGCGGCGAGCGCGATCGGGTCGGACATCGCGTCCAGCCGCCGCGCCGCATCCCTGGACAGCATCCATGCGTCGGCCGGCGACACCTCTGCGAGGTCGGCAAGGCCGCTGACCTCATGGTCGATGCCGTAGCGAGCCGAGATTGCGCTCGCGATCTCGACGTCGCCACTGCCGGGTACACCGAGGGTCATCGCCCGTAGGCCGCGTCGCCGCGGCGCGGGGATCGCGCTCAGCAGCAGACGGGAGTCGAGCCCGCCGGTGAGCTGGAGGACGGCGTCCGGGTGGTCATCGAGCAGGGCTGCCAGCGATGATCGCAACAGCGCCGCGGCTTGTCGCACGGCATCCTGCAGCCGCAGGTCGACGTGCTGCGGCTGGTCGCTCCGCTGCGGCTGGTCGCTCCGCCGAGGCTGTTCAGGGTCGCTGATCTCGATAGCACTGCCCTGCAGCCGTGCGACGGCGCCTGGATCGAGCTTGCGCACCCCCGTGAAGAGCGTGCGCTGCCCCAGTTGCCAGCCGAGAAGCGACTGGTTCCCCAGGGCGACCTCGTCGATTCCACTCCTGGATTCGCGCGCGGCGACAAGCGCCGAGCTCGACATGATTGCCGTCCCCGGAGACCCCGCAGCCGTGTGGTAGAGCTGCCGGAACCCCATCGAATCGGCGACCATCGTGACGCCGTCATCATTGCGGCGCATCACTGCGAACGGCGGCAGCAGATCGGTCAGCGACTCCGGATGGCTGCGCATCTCGTCGTCCACCGTCGCCTCATCGATCGTGCCCGCCGTGCGGCGCACCACAGGCGAAAGCAGCATGGTCGCGGCGCCCGGATGCTCATCCTGCCCCCAGGTGGCCAGGCGAGCATCCTCAGTGAGACGCCAGCCTGACTCCCCCAGTCCTGTGAAACGCAGCGGCTCAGCTCCGGCGACGAAGCCGGGAAGGTCGGGGGCGCGCATCCGGTTCATGCTCTGCAACGGTCAGCCGGCGCGCTTTGCGTCGACGAAGTCGGTCAGCGAGCCGACGGTCTCGAACAGCTCTGCGCCGAACTCGTCGTCGTCGATCGTGATGTCGAATCGGTCTTCCAACGCGCCGACGAGCGCAACGACGCCGAAGGAGTCCAGCTCGGGCAGAGATCCGAAGAGAGCCGTCTCCCGGCTCAGGTCCTCGGGGCTCTGGTCAAGCTCGAGCGCGTCAATCAGCACGGCGCGCACATCCTGGATGGTCTGGGTCATTGTCAGCCTTTCTTCGTTGAAGTCATACCAGCACCTCGGCGGGAGCCGGGTGCCCCAGGAAGGCGGTCGGGCTGGCGGTCAGCCCGTACGCACCCTGCTGGAAGATCACGATCAGGTCGCCGATGTCCGCGGCCGGCAGCACGATGTCGTCGCCGAGCAGGTCGAGCGGGGTGCAGAGGCAGCCGACGACTGTCGCGCTGTCATCGCCGACCTCGTCGACACGGTTGCCGACCACGAGCGGATAGTTCCGCCGGATGGCCTGGCCGAAGTTGCCGGATGCCGCGAGCTGATGGTGCATGCCACCATCGACAACGAGGTAGGTGCGTCCACGCGAGATCTTGCGATCAAGCACCTGCGTCACGTACACACCGCACTCGCCGACGATGTACCGACCGAGCTCGATCACCGGTGCCGCCTCAGGGAACCGCTGCGCGAGCGGCCCGTCGACAAGTGTGCCAAGGCTGTCGGCGACCGCGTCGAGATCCAGCGGGCGGTCCCGATCGGTGTACGGGATGCCGAACCCGCCGCCCAGGTTGAGATAGCGCACCGGAGTGTGGAGGTGATCCGCGAGTCCGCTGACCAGATCAAGCGTCCGCTGCTGCGCCTCGGCGATGATCGGCGCATTGAGGTTCTGCGAACCGGCGAAGACATGAAAGCCGAGGATATCGAGCCCGGAGGCGCCATACTCAGCGAGAACGGCCGGCACCTGCTCAGCGTCGATGCCGAACTGCTGCGGCCCTCCGCCCATGCGCATGCCTGACCCTTTGACGGAGAAATCCGGGTTGACCCGGATGGCGATCCGCGGTGTCAGGCCGAGCTCGTCACCGGCGGCGATGACGCGCCCGATCTCGGTGGTCGACTCGACCTCGATGATCACGCCTGCTGCCACCGCCTGCCGGATCTCCGCCGGTGCCTTGCCAGGGCCCGCGAAGCTGACCTTCTCCGGACGGATCGGGGTGTCCAGCGCAGCGCGCATCTCGAGCCCTGAGGCCACATCGATGCGGTCGACCCTGCCCACGAGATGCTGCACGACCGCAGGCATCGGATTCGCCTTCATCGCATAGCTGAGCTCGACACGAGACGGCAGCACTGCCCGCAGACGATCGATCCGCTGATCCAGCAGCGATCGGTCGTAGGCGAAGAACGGTGTCGAGCCGACCCGTGCGGCCAGCTGAGAGAGGGGCATTCCCCCCACTCGAAGCTCTCCGTCAACGACGCCGAATCTGGTCACGTGCTCCTGGGGTGTCATACGCTCACCTGTGCCTTCATCAGATTCCGGTCGAATTTCCCATTGGGAGATCGTGGCAGCTCGTCGCGCGTCTCCACGTGTGACGGCACCATGTACAACGGCAGCGTTCGCCGCAGCGCAGCGGACAATGCTGCAGTGTCGAGATCGCCCTGCGCCGACGAGACGACCAGGACGATGCGGTGACCGAGTCCGGGTTCCTCGATGCCCAGGGCCACCGCATCGCGCACCAGACCGGTGGCGTAGGCGGCTTCCTCGATCTCAGTGGGGCTCACTCGATATCCGGACGTCTTGATCATGTCGTCCGTGCGACCGACGAAGTACAGAAAACCGTCTTCGTCAGCCTTGACCATGTCGCCTGACCAGACCGCCAGCTCTGGCGCTCTCCACGACTGATCGAGGTGCGGCACGGGACGGTATCGTTCGGCGGTCCTCACCGGGTCATTCCAATATCCGAGGGCGACAAGCGCTCCGCGGTGGACCAGCTCGCCCTCCTCTCCCGGAGCGCAGCGAGTGCCATCGGGGCGTAGCACGAGGATCTCGGCGTTCGGAATCGCCTTGCCGATCGAATCCGGTCGACGGTCGATCTCGGCCGGGTCGAGATAAGTCGACCGGAAAGCCTCGGTGAGTCCGTACATCAGGTAGGGCTGGGCGTGCGAGAAGACCTCGCGCAGCCGGTCGAGGAGGGCCCGCGGCATCCGTCCGCCGGTGTTGGCCCAGTACCGAAGGCGACTCGCGACCTCATCGGGCCATGCCGCGTCGGCGATCTGCAGCCACAGCGGAGGCACTCCCGTGATGCCGGTGACGCCGTAGCGTGCACACAGTTTGGGCACATCGCGCGGCAGCAGATAGTTCATCAGCACGCAGTGCGCGCCGACCGCGAAGGCGGTCGTCACCTGGCTGAGGCCAGCGTCGAAGCTCAACGGAAGGACGCTAAGAATGACATCGTCTGAGGTGTTGTCCAAGTAGCTGCTGACGCTCTCCGCACCGACGATCAGGTTGCGGTGGCTGAGGACGACGCCCTTGGGCAGCCCTGTGCTGCCGGAGGTGTAGAGGATCGCCGCCGGGTCGATGTCGATGGTCGGTGGCGTTATCGGGTCTCCCTCACGCTCAAGCGGCCAGGTATGGACGAAGATGCCGTCGCCGATCATGCCGGATTCTTCGGCACCGATCGCGATCACATCCGCGACGGCGCTGCCCTTCAGCGCATCCGCCAACCGGCCCAGTCGATCCATCGATGTCACCAGGACGCGTGCTCCGCTGTCGCGGAGAATGTGCTCCACCTGTTGCGGCTTGAGCACGTGATTGACCGGCACGAAGACACCGCCAGCGAGAGAGGCGGCGAACATCACCGTCACGGTTTCGATGCGTTTCTCGAGGTAGATCGCGACCCGATCACCTCGGCCGAGGCTCAGCGCGGAGAGTCTCGCGGCGATCGTGCGCGCCTCGTCCCAGAGCTGTTGGTAGCCGACGGTGGTGTCGCCGTAGGTGAGGGCTGGGGCGTCCGCTCTGTGCAACGCCGCCTGACTGAGAAGGTCGTGAATATGGGTGCGGATGGTCATGAAGCCCTCCGCTCGCGCAGGTACCGGTCGAACTCTTCCGCATCATCGAGATCGACGTAGCGGCGGCCCTGCGGGTCTTCGACCGGAGTGTGCACGTCTGCGGGGACGGCGGAACCAGGCTGAGAGAAACCGGAGACCTCGTCGAAAACCGCGACATAGGCCTCTGCCTGCGGACGCCAGTCCAACTGGGTCGCGACGCGCTCTCGCCCCTCCCTGCCGAGCCGGATCCGAAGCTCGGGGTCGTCAATGAGCTTTTCGACGGCGTCGGCGAACGCCTGGATGTCACCCGATGGCGCATAGAGCAGGCTGTCGCCGCCGGACACGCGCGTCTCTTTGAGGTCGAAGGAGATCGCGGGCAGGCCGTACGCCATGTACTCCATCGTCTTATTCATGGTCGACAGATCATTCAGGGGCGTCTTCAGGTCGGGGCACAGACCGATGTCGGCGCCGCTGAGGTATTCGGCGATAGCGACGCGGTCGACGCGTCCCGTAAACGTGACATGGTCGTCCAGGCCCAGACGAGTGGCCTGCGCCTTGAGGTCCTCGAGGCAGTCGCCGAAGCCGAGCAGCGTCGTAGTGACATTCGTCCGCCCACGCTGATGGACGAGCTCGTCCATCACCAGCAGCACCTGGTCGACGCCGTCTTGAGGCCCCATGATGCCAAGGTACGCGAGATTGATGCTGTCGGCCGAGCGCGGATGCTCCGGATAGATGGGCCGCATCCGTCGGGTATCAGGACCGCTGCGCACGACTGTGACATGGCCGGGGCGCCGGCCGCCGCGGCTCATCGCGATCGCCCGATACGACTCATTCGTGGAGATAATGCGCTCCGCCGTGCGAAAGGAGCGCCGCTCGAGCCAGCGGAGAGCGCGGAACTGCAGCTTCTGGGCGATGCCGCTGGGCTGCCCGAAGCGAGAAATGAACAGCTCGGGATTCAGGTCGTGGTGATCGAACACGAACTTCACACCTCGGATACGCCACAGCAGAGCGAGCAGCCAGTAGGTGTCGGGCGGGTTACACGCCTGAATGACATCGAACGGGCGTCGGCGCCAGGCCATCAGCGAGAGCCAGGCTGTGCGGACCCAGCTGTACGCGAACTCCCAGGCGAAGCCGAGAAAGCCTTCGGCTTCACGTGCGGGCGCATATTTGTAGATGTCGACGCCGTCGATCGTCTGCCTGGCGGGATCGCCCGGCCCCTTCGGACAGATGACGCTCACACGGTATCCCCTCGCGATGAGTGCCTGGCACTCCAGCCACACCCGACGATCGAGAGGAACCGGCAGGTTCTGCACGATGATCAGGATGTGCGGTGCTCTAACGTTCTGCGTGTCCATTATTCACCCTCCCCGTTTAGCCACGTCCGCAGCTCTGTCGCTCTTGCATTCCAGCCATGTTTTGCCGCAGATCGACGGATTTCCGCCCAGTCCCTTGGCGCCGCCGCGACCTCCGCAGCAAGCGCAGCAAATGCTGCTGGCGTGCTTGCAGTGTGCACCCACCGGGCGTCCAGCCCCTCGGGTGATGCGACGTCGGTCGCCACCACCGGAACTCCTGCAGCCAGGTACTCCACCGTTTTCAGTGGGAAGCTGCGCCGGTTGAACACGGAATCGCGATACGGCGTGAGCCCGACATCCAATGCGCGCAGATAGGGCACCAGCTCAGTTGGCGCAAGCTCGTCGATCCAGCGCACACCGGGATCGGCGATGAGACGATCGAACGCGTCGTCGTCGCCCTGCGAGGTGAACCAGCGAGGCCCGATGAGAAGCAGGCTCATTCCCTGTGCCCTGACCGCCTGCAGATAGTCCAGATCGGTGCGCGAATTGAACTGTCCGAAGACACCCGCGATCGGGCCGGGCAGACCCACCACTGCTGGCTCAATCCCCTCGATCTCCGCGAATCTCCCCAGCTCCGCCCCATTCGGCAGCCAGCGAGAGAGTGCCGTTCCCCGTTGCAGATGCCGGCCGAGCTCGCGTGTGACCGAGAGCACGAGATCGGCGCTGCGCAGGTTGCGCTCGCGCGCGGAGCTCAGATAGCGGCGACTTACACCCCAGATGCCAGCCGCCTCGACGTAGTCGTCCGTGGCGTAATAGACGCGACGGCCAGGCAGGTCGTCGACAAGATCGAGCATCGGGGCCGTCGTCGAGGCGATCACGGCGCTCGGACTCAGACCCTCGCCGGCGAGGTACCGACGTGCCGCGTCCGCGCGACGCCGGTTGGCGAGGTCCCGCAGCAACGGGCGTTGGACACCGGCGATCGTGCTCGCCCTGAGACGGACGATGTTCGGATGCGGGTGGCTCACCTCCGGGACAATGCGGTCGCGGCTGCGCAGCACAGAATGCGGCGTGTCCACCCAGATTATCTGTCGGTCTTTCGCGATCTCCATCGCGAGATGACGATCGGTTCCTGCCAGCGTGTCCCACCCGACCCCGGGAAACCAGAGGATAGGACCGTCAGACGAGGACGCGACGGCGGGGCGCACCGACGCATTGCGAGTGGCGACCGGTTCCGCGTTGAAGTCATCGGTGCGCTGGCGACCCCGCAATCGGGCCACGCGCTGACCGATGTGATAGCCGGCGAGTCCCGAGAACGACCGGGCGACCTCGCCGACCTGCCGCTTCTGCTGGGCACGTGTCGTGAAGGCATCGCGGTAAATCGCGAGCTGACGCTTCGCCGCGCGTTCGAGGGAGAACTCCTCGACAAGCCGCCGGCCGAACGCCCCGAGATCGGCTCTCCGCTGTGCGCTGGACAGCAACGGGACGAGTTCTACTGCCAGCCGCCGCTGGCCGGATCGGGCCCCTTCGCCGACGCCGTACCAGCCCTGCCAGCGGAACTCGTCGGCGGTTTCCTCCGTCAAAGTACGGAAGAAACCGAGCTCGCCCTGCACGATCAGCGGCTTCGCGAAAGCGAGGGACCTCAGGGCGGAGCCGCCCATGCCGAGCATGATGTCGGCCGCAGCGTATGCGGCCCGGGGATCAGCGAGTTCTCCGGTCAGGATGACGGCGCGACGGCCGAGCAGTTCGTTCACCCGTGTCGCGGCGTCCTCCATGGAGGGTCGAGCCTTGCCGTCGCCCACGATGACGAGCTGGAACGGAGTCACGTGGTCAAGGTCGCCAACTGCCTGGATTGCCGTGAGGATCCCCTCCGATTTCAGCTCCGGTACGAGGCGACTCACGACGACCACAACGGGCAGGTCGCTCAGCCTCCATTCCTCGCGGAACTGTGCCACGGCGGCGTCATCGACGGATCCGTTGTGTTCCAGGTCGACCGGGGGCTCGATCAGGTGCACGCGGCTGCGTCCTCGGGCCTGCTCAACAGCGGAGATCTGCTGGGTGCCGACGATCAGCGGAAGCGACCGTGGCAGGAACGGAGCGACGGCCATGGACATCACGGTGCACACCGCCGCGACATCCGCCGCTCCCTCAGCAGCGGCCGCGGCTTCCAGACCAGGCGGCCACTCGTAGCCGTGGATGATGTCGATCCCGCGGCTGCTGACGAGTGCCCGCAGATCCCGTGCAATTCCGAGCGATGGTCGTCGTCCCGGATCTGGCGACTCGACGAATTCCAAACCGAGTTCATCGATCCGCGCGCGCAATGTCCCTGGCCGACCGTAGACGATGCACTCGTGACCCAGCTTGGTCACTGCTGCGGCGAGCTCGATCGCGTTCATCTGGCTTCCGCCCATGTTCAGGTCATGGGGATACACGAGGATTCTCATGCCGTCTCCTTGCCCCACGCCGCCGAGCGCAGGAGTCTCAGATCATCGCGCTGCCGCCAGCAGAGAACCGCGATCATCATCAGCGCGAAGAGCCCTGCAGCAGCCGCTGCGAAGAACGGAATTCCGATCGTGCGGCTCAGCACCCAGCTGGCCGCCCAAGTGAGAATGCCGGCAATCAAAGGCAGAGCGACGGCCGACAGTACACTCCGGATCCGAACGCCGATGCGACCGAGGCTCGCGAGGTACAGCGGCGCCACGATCACGAGTCCGACCCCGAACTGGACGGCGGCGACGCCGCCTACCCCGTATGGCTCGGCGACAAGCAGCATCAGCGGGAGGGCGGCGACGAAGGAGCACGCCTGGATGATCAGCACCGTGCTTGAGCGCCCCGCGACCACGAGGTAGTCGTAGGCCAGCTCGAACCAGATCTTCAATGCGGCCAGTGCTGCCAGCCACAGGAGCGGTTCGGCAGCGGGCAGCCACGCAGAGCCATATACGAACTCGACCACAGGGTCCGCGGCGCCACTGATCGCCAGGCAGACCGGCACCGAGACACAGGAGAGGATCGCGAGCACACGGGTGAAATTCTTCGACATCCGCTCCGGCTCAGTCTTCAGCGCCGAGAACGCGGCCGGCGCCACTGCGCGCAACGGCAGCGAGAAGATCGACACCGGCCAACTCGCGAGATTGAACGCGAGTACGTAGAAGCCCAGCGCCTGAGCGCCGAGCAGCGAGCCAACGATCATCTGGTCCGCGTATCCCGAGGCGAAGACCACAATGCTGGCCGCGGCAAGCGGCAGCCCGAATCGAAAGAGCCGGCGGGCGATCACGGGGTCCCAGCCGAAGCGGTATGGCACCGGCGACCAGCGGATGATCATGATTCCGAAGACAATGCTGGCGATGAGTCGGCCGATCGCCAGGCTCATCGCGCCCCAGCCAAGGAGTGCGAACAGAAGCGACAGGCCCGCACCCAGCCAGGTGTTCACCTGATCGGCGATTGTGCGCTGCTTCTGCATGAACTCGCGCTGCATGACCGCAGCGGATGTGGCGACCAGGCCGTTGAGGAGGATCGAGATGGCGAGCACCTGCACCACGGGTGCGGCGCGTTCATCACCGAGCAAGGCGGAGATCCACGGTGCGCCGAAGATCATTGCCGCGGTCAGGACGGCACTGCTGGCGACCGCAATCGTGTTGATCGTCGGAGCGATCGTGGCCGGCGCGTCCCGCCAGCGGATCACCGCAAGGCTCACCCCGAGTTCATTGAAACTCAGGATCGCCAGAAGCGTCACCGTCGCGATCGCGAAGATACCGAACTCTTCCGGCCCGAGCATCCGCGCAAGCGCGACGCCGATGGCCAGGGTGCCGAGTCTCGAGAATACGGTGTTTCCGAAGCTCCATCCGAACGCCCGCGACGCACGTTGCGTCACAGAGGCTTCGGAGGGCTCTGCATTCATGACCGCACCGATGCGCGGACGCCGTCGACGACCGCAGCCTGCTGCTGTTCTGTCAGGTGCGGGAACATCGGCAACGAGAGGATGCGATCGGCAGCCGCCTCGGCAACGGGGAACTGCCCGCGCCGGTACCCGAGTCCTTGGTACGCCTCGGTGAGGTGCACGGGTGTCGGGTAGTGGATGCCGACGCCAATGCCAGCTTCGCCGAGATCGGACATGACGCGGTCGCGATCCTCGACGCGCACGACGTAGAGGTGCCAGACGTCGTCGTTGCCGGTTCGAACTGCCGGGGTGCGGACTTCCTCGATGTCGGCGAGCAGTCCTGCATAACGCCCAGCCGCCGTGCGGCGCGCAGTGTTCCAGCCGTCCAGACGCCGCAGCTTCGCGCGCAGCACGGTCGCCTGCACGGCGTCCAACCGTGCGTTCATGCCGATCCGGTCGTGCACGTACTTGACGCTGCTGCCGTGCCCACCGAGGTTCCTGACGATGTCGGCGATCGCCGAGTCATCGGTCATCACCGCGCCGGCATCACCGGCGGCGCCCAGATTCTTTCCCGGGTAGAAGCTGGTGGCGGCCACCCGCCCCAGTGCGCCGGCACGACCCGCCGGGCCGGATGCGCCTTGGGACTGTGCCGCGTCCTCGATGATGACGAGGTTGTGCTTGCCCGCGATCGGGACGATGTGCTCCATCGGAGCCGTCTGTCCGAATAGGTGAACCGGAGCGATCGCGCGGGTCCGCTCGGTGATCGCTGACTCGATCGCGGCTGGGTCGATCAGAAGATGGTCGTCATCCACGTCGACGAACACCGGCACTGCTCCGATGCGCGATGCCGCCTCGGCGGTCGCGATGAAGGTGTTCGCCGGCATGATGATTTCGTCGCCCGGCTGCACGCCGACCGCGCGATAGGCGAGCTCGAGCGCATCCGTGCCGTTGGAGACGCCGACGACGTGCTGCACGCCGATGTACTCGGCATACTCACGTTCGAATGCAGCGACATCGGGGCCTCCGATAAAAGCCGCCGTCTCGAGCTGGGCCTTCCAGCGCACGAGAACTTCATCGGCGACCTCGGCCTGCTGCGCGGCGAGATCGAGGAACGGGACCTTCATCTGTTCTCTCCCAGCTGTCGTGCGGGCACTCCGGCCCAAGTCTGTTGATCGGGCACGTCGGTGAGTACCGCGCTGCCCATGCCGACGGTGGCGTCGTGCCCGACCGTCACGCCCTGCCTCACTGAGGCGTTCATGCCGATGTATGCCGCTTCAAGTATGCGAACGCCGCCGCCGAGCGCGACCCCCGCTGCGAGGGTGCTGAAGTCTTCCAGCACGTCGTCGTGCGTGATCGTGCAGTTCGGCATGACGACGACGTGCTCGCCGAGCCTGGCATCCGCCGTGATGACGACTCCGTCCAGCACAATGCTTCCCACGCCGATGTCGCTCGTCGTGCCGATTCGGGCAGAACGCGCGGCGAAGATGGCAAACCGTTCTGCGCCGATGCCCAGCTCCTGCAGGCGTCGCACCACCGTGCGACGAGCCCTGCTCGGCCCGATGCACAGCAGAAGCTGCTCGTCCCGATCCGCCGCCGAATCGACCGCGCCCAATACGGGAACGCCACCGATCTCGGTGCCGTGCAGGTTGGAGTCGTCGTCAAGAATGCCGACCACTTCCACCATGCCTGCCGCCAGCACTTCTCTGGCCAGTCCGCTTGCCCCGATCAGCAGAACCCCCTCCGCCTCGGTCATTCGGATGCACCGCCAGGGAGCTTCAACACCGTGATGACCCGGTCCTGCTCCTCCGAACTGAGAGTGTGGAAAACCGGAAGGATCAGGGTGCGATCGTTCAGTCGCTCGGTGACCGGGAGCCCGTCCGCAGGCGTGAGATCCCGATAGGGCAACTGCCGATGCGCGGCCATGATGCCGCGCCGCGCGGAGATGTCGGCATTCGCGAGAGCCACCAGCAACCCATCACGATCGGTCGGGTACTCGTCCTGCACCTCAACCCAGAACGACTGGAAGTTGCTCGTGCCATAGGCAGGGTCAACGACAGCACGCAGCCCCGGGATCCCCTCGATCGCCTCCTGATACCGGGCCGCGATCTCGCGGCGACGCGCGACGATCGCGGGCAGTCGTGTGAGCTGCACGAGCCCGACTGCGGCTTGCAGGTCAGTCATCCGGAAGTTGAACCCGACCTCGGAATATTCCTCAGCCGGCGGCAGCACCGACGCGTGTCGATCGGCCGCGGAAACGCTCATGGCGTGCTCGCGAAGGTGCTTGGCGCGCGCAGCCCAATCCTCACGGGATGTGGTGATCATGCCACCCTCACCCGTGGTGAGGAGCTTGCGCGGATGGAACGACCACGTCGCGATGTCTGCTCCCGCGCCCACCGGACGACCCTTATAGGTCGAACCAGCACCGCACGCGGCATCCTCCACAATGACGATGCCGAGAGAGTCGGTGACCTGACGGATGTCGTCGAGGTCGACGGGCACGCCACCCTGATCGACAACGATGACGGCCTTAGTCTGCGGAGTCAGCGCGGCGGCGATGCTCTTGCCCGTGACGTTCCCGGTGACCGGGTCCACGTCCGCGAAGATCGGCGATGCCCCTACGTATCCCACGGCGTTCGTCGTCGCGATGAAGGAAAATGACGGGATCACGACATCGTCGCCCGGTCCGATACCCGCTACGACCAGGGCGAGGTGCAGTGCCGTCGTGCAGCTCGTGGTGGCGACCGCGAACGGCGCTTCCATCGCGGCCGCGAACTCCTTCTCGAAGCGCGCGACACGAGGGCCCTGCGCCACCCAGCCACTTGCGATCACCTCAGCCAGCGCGTCCGCCTCCTCCTGTCCGAGCCAGGGCAACATCACGTTGATGCGCTCACTCATCGTGCATCCACCGCCCGTCCGGCCGCGATTTCGTCGCGCAGCGGCGTCCACCACTCAACGAGCCGCTCAAGTCCGTCTTCCAGATCGATCGTCGGCTCCCAGCCGAGGTCTCGCTTTGCGGCACTGATGTTGGCCAGGCGTCGCGCGACGCCATTCACGGCGCGCTCTGGCCCATGCTCAACATCGAGGTCGGAGCCCATGACGCGCAACAACGCCTCGGCGAGCTCGAGCAAGCTCGACTCGGTGCCGCTCGCGATGTTGTACGTCCCTTCGACGATGTCGCTCTGGGCCGCGAGGACGTTCGCCCGTGCGATATCCGGCACACACACGAAGTCCATGGTCTGCTGTCCGTCACCGAAGATGAGCGGGGGCTTGCCATCGACGATGCGCTCCATCCACCGAACCAGCACCTCGGTGTAGACGCCGTGGACGTCCATGCGCGGGCCGTACACGTTGAAATAGCGCAGCAGAACGTAGTCGAGTCCCTGCATTGCACGGAAGCTGCGGATGAGTCCCTCATTGAAGGTCTTGGCAGCACCGTAGATCGTGTCGTTGTTCTCATGGTGGTGTCGCTCGGTGGTCGGGAACTCCTCGGCCATGCCGTAGACCGACGCACTTGAGGCCGCGATGAGCTTCTTCACCCGATGTTTCGCGGCCGCCTCGACGACGTTGAACGTGCCATCGACCAGCACTTCGAGTGCAAGACGCGGCTCTTCGGCGCACTGCGTGATGCGGATCGCTGCCTGATGGAACACGATGTCTTTGCCCGCGACGAGATCGTCGACGAGTTTGGCATCGCGAATATCACCGTCGATGAGTTCGACGCGTCCGGTTGCGAGGGCATCGTCGAGGTTCGCTCGACGACCGCGCACGAGGTTGTCGACCACGTCCACGTGAGCGGCACCAGCGTCGAGGAGCTGGTCCACGAGCGTCGAGCCGATCGTCCCTGCGCCACCGGTGACGAGAATGTTGGCACCATCGATCGAGGTCATGCTGCTCTCCTTGCGGGCTGAATGTCGAGACTCATGGGGGCCGGTGCACCGCCGGCAGCGAGGCTGCGGCGTGCAGCGTCAAGAACGGAAAGCACGCGCAGGCCAGCGTCGCCGCTCGTGCGTGCGGGGCGTCGCTCGTTGATGGCAGCGGCGAACTCCGTAACGACGCCAGCGAGCGCTTCGCGCTCCGGCAGCGCCGGCGACCAGGTGTCGCCCAGGCGATACGAGATGTTGGCATCACGCGCGTTGGTCGACGCCGACTTCGTGACTGCGGCGAGGTCGACACCGCGGTCGTAGACGCTGAGTCGCTGCTGCGGGTTGAGGTCGTCCCAGACGAGTGTGCGCTTGGTTCCGCCGATCACCATCTGCCGGATCTTCGTCGGGCTCAGCCAGTTGACGTGGATGTGAGCCATCGCCCCGCCGGCCAGCGGCATCGCGAGGTACCCCACGCATGCTTTTCCCGTGCGCAGCGGGTCGGCGCCGTGCGCGGATACCGACGTCGTGTCGAGCCCGCCTGGAAGCACGAAATCGATGATCGACAGGTCGTGGGGCGCGAGATCCCAGAACACATCGACATCAGGCTGAATGAGACCGAGGTTGATGCGCACGCTGTCGACGAAGAGGATGTCGCCGAGTGCACCCTCTGCGATCAGTTCGCGAATCTTGAGCACTGCGGGTGTGTAGCAGTAGGTGTGATCGGCCATAAGGACGAGCCCCCGCTCATCCGCACGTGCGACCATGTCTTCGCCCCGATGCTGCTCATCGGCAAGCGGCTTCTCGACCATCACATGCTTGCCGGCATCGAGCGCCGCTAGCGAGATCGGGTGGTGCGTGCGTGCCGGCGTGGCGATCGCGATCGCATCGATCGACGCATCGGCGAGTACCTCGTCAAGGCTCGCCGTGACCGGCACACCTCCGACGCTGTCCGCGACGCCCTGCGCACGCTCGATATCGAGGTCACAGATCGCAGCCAGATTCCAGTCGGCGCTTGCGCGGAAGTTCCGCGCAAGATTGGGACCCCAGTACCCAGCGCCAACCACGGCGACATTCAGTCGTTCCGTCATGATTCCCCTCACTTCTCCCCTTGTGTCATCACGGTAATTTCGTCGTAAGTCTTATTCGAGAGGGTCGAACAGCACGTCGACCCAGTAATTGTTGGTGGATGTACTGCCCGGGAACTCACGGGAATAGACCCATGCGCTGCCGCTCGCCGGGATCGTGAAATGTCCCATGCTCGTCGCCTCGGCGAGCGTCCCGAGATCCACGGCGTATCGACCGAATGGGCTGTATAGACCGACGCGATACTCGACGCCGGGCTCAAGGACGATGGGTGTCGCGAAGGCGGCCGTCTGCCAGCCTTCCGCCGTCTCTGCGGAGAATTCGACCTCCGCGAGTTTCGTTCCGTCTGCATCCCAGAGGTATCCGGTGTGCTGTCCCGTGTTCGCCGTGCCCTTGTAGAACCGCACGCCAGTCACGTCACCTGCCACGTCGACGGTGAACCTCGTCGCGACCTGCACTCCGTCCGGGTCGTTCCACCAGGGATTCTGAGGCGTCGCATCACCGAAGATGGACGTCACGTCCACTATCCGTGGGACGTCAACGGTCGTGAAATTCCAGGTCGGGTCCGTGATCGTCATGCCCTCCGCGGCGATCGACGCCGTGTAGGTCGTCAACCACGCGAGCGGATCCGCAGGAGTGAACGTCACCGTGCGTGTCGCGGGATCGTACGTGGACTCGCCCGCGACGTTCGCTGTTCCATTGGCCAGCGACAGCGTGACAGATGGGACATCGATATCGAGAGCCGCTGTGACCGTCGTCGTCGGTGCGACCTCGCCGCCGTCAGCGACGGGCTCTTTCGCCGACACAGAGACCGTGAGCGCTGGCTCCGGGGTCGGGGTCGGGGTCGGCGTTGCCGTCGCTGTCGGAGTTGGTGTCGGCGTCGGTGTCGGAGTTGGTGTCGGCGTCGGCGTCGGAGTTGGTGTCGGCGTCGGAGTTGGTGTCGGCGTCGGCGTTGGTGTTGCCGTCGGCGTCGGAGTTGGTGTCGGCGTCGGAGTTGGTGTTGCCGTCGGCGTTGGTGTTGCCGTTGGTGTTGCCGTCGGTGTCGGTGCTGGCGTCGGTGTTGGCGTCGGTGTCGGCGTCGGCGTCGGAGTCGGTGTTGCCGTCGGAGTTGGCGTCGGAGTGACGCCTGGCGTTCCCGAGCCGAACACGATCTCAGCGTCAACGAAGTACGCCGACGAGTTCCACGCTCCGGTCGGGAATCCGCCGCTCGGCCCATACGCGAACCGGCCGTTCGCGCCACCGGGCGCCGTTATCGATCCGCTGATCTTGTCGGATGCGAAGTACGCAGGGGTAATCGCGTAGTGCCCGTTCGGAGCCAGATACGAAACCACATATTCGACACCGGGCGAGACCTCGACCGGTGTCGACAGTGCCGCACGCTGCCAGCCGGACGCGGTCTCATTGGCGAAGGCGACGGAGGCGAGCACTCGCCCTTCGGCATCCCACAGCGTGCCTACGTGAGCGCCGGTATTCGCCACGCCCTTGTAGAAACGGATCGCCGTCACTTGACCGGCGCGAGACACCGTGAAGGCCGTGCCCACTTCGACGGCGTCGGCATCCGCAGCAGTCGCGCTGTACGGCGTCTCGTTGCCGAAGATCGTGTCCGTCGATCCGGGAAGCTCCGGCTCGACCGTGGTGAACTGCCACTCGTCAAGTGACTGGCCACCGATCAGCACGGCTACGGTGTAGGACGTGGCGAGCGCAAGCTCGGCCGCGGGCGTGAAGGTGATCATCTTCGACGCTTCGTCGTACGACGTCGAGCCCGAGACCGCGACGCCTCCGGCCGAAAGTGCGAGCGTGGGCGCGGGTGCGTCCGCAGTCAGTTTCGCGGTCACTGCGGCCGTGACGGCGACGTCCGTTCCGATCGGGGTCTTGGCAACCACGGCGACTGCGGGCTCGGTCGAACTCCCGGCGATGAAATCAACGTCCACGTAGTAGTTCGAGGCCTGGAAGCTCTCCGTCGGCATCGAGCCGCCATTGCCATAGCGGTAGGTGCCGTTCACATCGGCATCCGCTGTCAGTGGGCCGCTCGTCTTCGCGACAGAGAAGTATCCGCTTGCGGCGACATATCGCCCCTGGGGCGAAAGGTAAGAAACCGAGTACTTTTGACCGGCCAGGATCGTCACCGGATTGGACAGCACAGCCCGCTGCCATCCACTCGCTGTTTCGTTCTGGAACACAACGGTGGCCAGAGCCTCCCCCGTCGACGACCACAGTGTTCCCGTATGGGTTGCGCTGTCTCCGACTGGCTTGTAGAAACGCAGCGCCGTGACTTGGCCATCGACCGAGCTGCGGAAGGACATCCCCAGTTCGAGCGAGGCCGAATCGGTCACCGATGCGGCCGCTGGCACCTCTGTACCGAAGAACGTGTGGACGGTCGTCGACGGGTCCTGTTCGACCGTGAACGTCCAAGTGCGATCGGAACCATCACCAGATGCCCCACTGATTCCGCCGATGGTGACCGTGGTGGCTGCCCCAAAGGGAAGGGGCTCGGCCGGGTCAAACGTCAGAGTCATCCCGTCACTCGATGTGCTCACGGTTCCGGCGGTGGCTACGCCATTCGCGGTGACGCTGACTGTCGGCGTCGAAGAGAGCGCCTCGTTGAACGTGGCGGTGATGGCGGTGTCACGGTCTACACCGGTCGCACCTGCCGCAGGCGATGTCGAGGTCATCAATGGGCCGGTCGTCTCGGTCTCGAAGACGATGTCGACGAAATAGCTCGTCGACGTGGGCTGCGCAGGAACCCCATCGGTGTAGGTGAATGCTCCGCCATTGGTAGGCACCGTAATCGGGCCACGCGAGTATCCGTCCGCGAACGCCGAAGGTGTCACGGCATAACGCCCGTTGGGCGCGGTGTACGACACGACGTATTCATCGCCGGGTTGCAACGCGATCGGCGTCGCGAAGAGCGCAGTCTGCCATCCTGATGTCGATTCGCTGCTGAACGTTACTTGCCCGAGCTGCTGGCCTGCGGACGTCCACAGCGCGCCTACGTGGGTGCCGTCATTACTGAGCCCCTTGTAGAAACGGACGGCGGTAACAAGGCCGGGCTCTGAAACGGTGAATCGCGTCCCGAGCGTCACGGCGTCCCGATCTGCGTCAGCCGAAATCAGCGGTCGGTCAGCATCGGTGTAGATGGAGCACGGGCACTCCCCCTCTGGAGGAACAGGTACCGCTGTCGTGAACTTCCATGCACCACCGGGGTCGAAGTCGGTGCCGGCCGGCGGTGTCGCGTCGACGGTGACGGTATAGGTCACTACGGGATCGAGCTCGGCGGCGGGCGCGAAGCGCACCGTCCGCGTCGGCGCGTTATACGAACTCGTGCCCGCCACGATCTCGCCCGCGGCATCCTTCACCTGTAGTTCGGCGGAGATCACATCAGTGGTGAAGACCGCAGTGACGTCGGTGTCGGTCGGCACGCTTGAGCTGCCCATTGCGGGTTGGCGCGCACCGATGCGCGCCGTGTTGTCCAGGACAGAACCGAAGATCACATCGACGTAGTAGTTCGAGTCGCCAAAGGTATTGGTCGGGAACTGCCCCGCGTGGCCATAGAGCCCTGGGCTGGCCGCCCCGACCCCCGAGGTGACGACCACCGGTGTGGAGGATCGCCCGAGGTAGGGCCAGTAGTTATCGACATAGGCGTATCCACCCTGCGGAGCGCTGTACGACACGACGTACTCTGTGCCCGCGGTGACTTCGACCGGCGTATCAAAGAGGGCGGATTGCCACCCCGTATTCGTCTCACCGACGAACGTCACGCTTGCCAAATTCTCGGCCCCTGATGTCCAGAGCGTTCCGACGTGTGTGCCGAGGTTTCCGTCGCCCTTGTAGAAGCGCACACCCGTGACATAACCATCCGCCGCAGGTGTGAAACGCAACCCCAGCTCCACAGGTTGCGTATCGTCTGACGAGGCAAGGGTGGGAATGTCTTCACCCTGGGCCGAGTACGGACCGGCGACCGCGACGGCGCGAGTGGTGCCCGCCGCGGAATAGTTTGCGCTGTCATCGATGCCTCGGGCGATGATCGTCGCCTGGCCGGCACCCTGCTGAATGTAGGAGTACGACCACTGCGTCGTACCCTGGGCCGGATGCCACGAGCTGCCACCATCGGTGGACACCTCCACACCCGCGACCCTGCCGCCGCTGTCCGTTGCCGTACCGATCGCGGTCACTCTGGCACCGTGGGCGATCTGCTCCCCCTCGGCAGGCGATGTGATCACGGTCGTGGGCGCCGTCGTGTCGACGCTCTTCGATGCCGCCGTGAGCTCGTCCATGAGCGTTTCCGGCTGAGCATCCATGTCGGCGAGCAGGTTGACCTGCGCCTGCTGCATGCGGGGGT
Organism: Microbacterium sp. Y355; assembly: GCF_059445345.1. Classification (NCBI taxonomy): domain Bacteria; kingdom Bacillati; phylum Actinomycetota; class Actinomycetes; order Micrococcales; family Microbacteriaceae; genus Microbacterium; species Microbacterium sp. Y355. The sequence continues at coordinate 1,658,624 of NZ_JCAIUD010000001.1, forward strand.
CGGCTGCCGGACGCGATCCATCGTGAGTGCTGTCGAGTCCCCATCCCCACTGCACACTCCCGGCGGAGAACACCAGTGCGCCGCTCGGCGCGCGATACAGCGTCACGTGATGTTCGGTCGTGCCAGCCGTGACTGTGTTTCCGTAGTCGCGGAGGTACTGCGGTGTACCGCCGATCATCGTCGACAGGCGGATGAGGCCCTCTGGTCGGAAGCCATTGTCGATGTCCTCGTTCGACTCATAGCCGACAGTCTGATCTCCCAGCGGCTCGGACTGCCCGGCGGGAATCGCGTCAAGCCCCGTGTTGCGCCACAGGCGCATGTCGCCCTCTTCGGACGTCACGGTCACCGGATGCGCCACATCATTGACCATGTACATCGTTCCGGTCAGTGCATTCTCCGGCAGGTGCCCGCCCTGCGCGGCATCCGCGAATCGCGGGTCGCGCCAGGTGCCTGTCCATTCCGAGGAGGTGTCATCGATCTTGCCGTTGCCCCAGGTCTCCTTGTACGACACGAGCGTGCGATACGGCGTCGCGGACTCGTCTGCAGAGTTCTCGTAGCGGGTGCGCCAGTAGCCTTCGTTGCCCGTGAGGAACTGCATGTTCACGCCGGCGTCACGGGCCGCCTCCATGTTCGCGCGCTGCGCGCCAGACCAGTACTCGTCGTGCCCAACAGAGAGGAACACCTTGTGGTTGAGCAGCTCGCCGCCCCGGCGATCGGTGTCGAGCCCTGCGATGTAGCTCATGTCGTAGCCGTTGCGTTCGAGGAACCGCACGGTGGCGTACTCGGCGCTGAAGTAGAAATCACGAGCCTCAGTGCCGCCCCTGGTCGCGAACGGGCGGTTGTAGCTGATCTTGTAGGCACGGCCGTTGGCCGCGCCCTGGTAGAAATCGGAGCCACCGTACCTGTTGTACGCGTGCCAGGTCGGGTCCGACGTCTGGAACACGATGTCGGAAGTGTTGCCATCGTTGCGGACGATGAAGGTGATGTGACTCGAGCCGCCGGTGTCGCCGCGGATCAGTTTCGCGACGTACACGCCTGACACAGCATCCGCCGGCACATCCCACGACGCCGAAACGTCCCATGTGCCGCAGTCGTAGAGCTCTGTGGTTTTGTCAGATTCGCACTCGTCTTGATCCTGAGGAAGCACCGCTGAGGGCGAGACGGAGTCGATCAACCGTGCGCCCAGGCTCTGATACCACCCAGTGCGATAGACGTCGATTGTGTATGCCGCGGCATCCGTGTCGATCTTGAAGTCGATGCGCTGCCCGAGGTTGACTGAGATGTCTGTGGCGAAGCCCTGAATCGACGGATCACCGGCACCGTCGATGTCCCAGATCTCCGGATCAGTGCCGGGTTTTGAGTTCTCGCAGGCGATCAGGTTGATATCCGCGCCGCACGAGCTACCGGAGGCCTCGGCGGTCGCCGGAAACGTCGCGAGTCCGCTCGCGACAATCGCGAGCACCGTCATTGCTGCCGCCAGGCCGCGTCCGATATGACGCGTCGCCTTGGTACGGCGAACGGATAAGTTCCCCATGCTCCCCAGTTTCCCCAGTGGAACCGCAACGCTCCCCGCGCACGACCCCTATTCACAATCTGCGCGTCTTCGTCGCTCGTCCCATACGAGCGGACGCGAAAGATTGTCCCGAAGGTCACTATAGCGGACAGCCTGCTCCGGCGTCACTCCCTATTTTTCGGACGTCACAGCCTGCCCCTATGCTGATGCTCATCCGTCTGGAAGAACCACGGAATGAGTGGAGCGAGCGCATGAGCATTGCAGAATCAGCCACGATCCAGCCCACGGCCGATGTCGACGAGCGCGTCGAGATCGGTGCCGACTCGCGTGTCTGGCACCTCGCGCAGGTACGCGAGGGTGCGCGCATCGGCAGCGGCTGCAACATCGGTAGAGGCGCCTATATCGGTCCGGATGTGGTCCTTGGCGACAACTGCAAGATCCAGAACTATGCGCTCATCTACGAGCCGGCCCGCCTCGCCAATGGCGTGTTCGTGGGTCCGGCGGCTGTGCTGACCAATGATGAGTTCCCGCGGGCGGTGAACCCCGATGGGTCAGCGAAATCGGCTGACGACTGGCATGCCGTCGGGGTGACGATCGAGGAAGGCGCCTCGATCGGCGGTCGTGCGGTGTGCATCGCACCCGTGACCATCGGCGCGTGGTCGCTGGTCGCCGCCGGCGCTGTCGTCACGAAGGATGTGCCCGCGCACGCGCTCGTCGTTGGAGTGCCTGCACGGCGCGTGGCCTGGGTCGGTCGTGCAGGGCGTCCCCTGGTTCGCGACGGCGACGACTGGGTATGTCCAGTCAACGGCGAGCGGTACCGCGAAGATCACGACAGTCTGCAATTGATGTCGTGAGCATCGCTGGCACCTGGAGCGCTATAGCGCCAGACGTTCCTTGACCACGCCGGCGAGCTTCTCAGCGTAGGACTGAGCGGTCTCAGCATCCGCAGCCTCAACCATGACACGCACGAGCTGCTCGGTGCCGGACTTGCGCAGCAGCACACGCCCGGAGTCTCCGAGTTCCGCTTCGACAGCGGCGACAGCATCCTGCACGCCTTCGTCGTCAGCGCAACGATCCTTGTCGACGTCGCGCACGTTGATGAGCACCTGCGGGTACACCGTCATGACCGAGGCGAGCTCGGCGAGGGTCTTCTTCTGATGCGCCATCTCAGCAACCAGGTGCAGCCCTGAAAGCACGCCGTCGCCCGTGGTTGCGAACTCGCTCATGATCACGTGACCGGACTGCTCGCCGCCCAGCGCAAAACCGCCGGCGTTCATGTCTTCGAGCACGTAACGGTCACCGACGGCCGTCTGGCGCACAGTGATCCCGTGCTCTTTCATCGCCAGGTGCAGACCGAGATTGCTCATCACGGTCGCGACGAGAGTGTCGTTGGTGAGGTGTCCGCGTTCCTTCATCGCCACCGCGAGGATGGCCATGATCTGGTCGCCGTCGATCGAGTTGCCATCAGCATCCACGGCGAGGCAGCGATCTGCATCGCCATCGTGTGCGATGCCGACGTCAGCGCCGAGCCGGACGACAGCCTCAGCAAGGTTGTCGAGATGCGTCGAACCGACACCGTCGTTGATGTTGATGCCATCAGGGTCTGCGCCGATGACGGTGAGGGTGGCGCCGGCATCCCTGAAGGTCTCAGGCGACACACCGGATGCCGCGCCATGCGCACAATCGAGCACCACATGGATGCCGTCAAGCCGATGCGGCAGCGACGCGAGAAGGTGCAGCTTGTAACGGTCCTCCGCGTCGGAGAACCGTTGAATACGGCCCACGCCGGAGCCGGTGGGGAGAAGTTTCTCCCCCGCCATCGCGGCCTCGATGCGCTGCTCGACCACGTCGGGGAGCTTCACACCACCACGGGCGAAAATTTTGATCCCGTTATCGGGCGCCGCGTTGTGCGACGCAGACACCATGACACCGAAGTCGGCATCGTGATCTGCGACGAGGAACGCCAGGGCCGGAGTCGGAATGACGCCGGCATCGAGAACGTCGACGCCGGATGCGGCGAGACCGGCAGAAACTGCGGCCACGAGGAACTCACCGGAAACACGCGGGTCGCGGGCCACGACTGCGGACAGCCGCTTACCGTCGGCCTTGCGAGCCTCTGCAGTGCGGCCCTGGCCCAGGACGACAGCAGTCGCCTGGGCCAGGGTGAGCGCGAGGTCGGCGGTGAGGATGCCATTGGCAAGCCCTCGCACGCCGTCCGTGCCAAAAATCGGCATCGAGACGATGGACCTTAACGCTTCGAGTACTGAGGCGCCTTGCGAGCCTTCTTGAGTCCAGCCTTCTTGCGCTCCTTGACGCGAGCGTCACGGGAGAGGAAGCCGGCCTTCTTAAGGGCTGCGCGGTTGTTCTCTTCGTCGATGCCGTTCAGCGAACGAGCGATGCCGAGGCGCAGTGCGCCGGCCTGACCCGAGTCGCCGCCACCGGAGATGCGCGCGATGACGTCGTACGCACCCACGAGGTTCAGCGTCGTGAACGGGTCGTTGATCAGCTGCTGGTGCAGCTTGTTCGGGAAGTAGTCCTCAAGCGAACGGCCGTTGACCGTGATCGTGCCGGAGCCGGGGACCAGACGCACGCGGGCGATGGCCTGCTTGCGACGGCCGACAGCTGCGCCGGGGACGTTCAGCACGGGACGGGGAGCCGTCTCCGCTACTGCAGTCTCCGGGCTCGAGGTCGAGTAGTTCTGAGGGGTTTCGGTGGTGTCCTGAGTATCAGCCACGAGAATGTCCTTAGTAATCTTTGCGGCGCTTACTGGGCGACCTGGTCGAGGGTGTACGTCGTGGGCTGCTGAGCAGCGTGCGGGTGCTCTGCACCGACGTAAACCTTGAGCTTCAACAGCTGAGCGCGACCGAGGCTGTTCTTGGGGAGCATGCCGCGGACGGCCTTCTCCACAGCGCGGATCGGGTTCTTCTCGAGGAGCTCTTCGTAGGAGACCTTCTTGAGGCCGCCCGGGTAGCCCGAGTGGCGGTACGCCATCTTCTTCTGGAGCTTCTGACCCGTGAGCACGACCTTGTCGGCGTTCACGATGATCACGAAGTCACCCGAGTCGAGGTGGTTTGTGAAGGTCGGCTTGTGCTTGCCGCGCAGGAGCGCTGCGGCGTGGGAGGCGAGGCGGCCGAGAACGACGTCGTTGGCGTCGATGATTACCCAGTTACGCTGGATCTCCCCGGCCTTCGGGGTATAAGTGCGCGTCACAATAGTGCTGCTTTCTTGTCGAACGGAGAGGTTCGTGAATCCCACTCCGGGGTGGTTCCTGTCGGAACACGCCAGTGGAGGGCTCACGTTCGCGGCACTCGGCAGTCGAGTACCAAAGGTATAGCTTACGTCATCTCTCCCAGAAGTGGGAATCGGGGTGGCTCGGGTGCGGTCGGGCGGCCCCGGTCGGGCGGAGCCGGTCGGGCGGAGGTGTCACTCGTTGCCGCTTCACCCCGCCCGAAGCGACCATCTGCGACCCCCGCCCGCGCGCCGGACCACACGACCCCGCGGGAGGTGTCACCCGTTGCCGCTCCACGCCGCCCGAGGCGACCACCTGCGACCCCCGCCCGCGCGCCGCACCTTTCCTTCGACGCCCCGCAGGACGCGCGACTCCATCTGCACAATTCGCGGATGCCGCCGGCTCTACACAGATCATGGGTTTCGACGCTCGGCGGCGCAACCTGACGAGGCACTGTTGGCTCATGACGCGGCATCCGCTCCCTCTTCCCTCCGATCTCGGCGGGCAGTTCGCCGTGGCCGACGCCGTCGCCGAAGGATCCTCACGACGACGGATGCGCGCGACAGACCTCACGTCGCCGTTCTATGGCGTCCGTCGCCGCGCCGAACTCACTCGCCAGCGCGCTGAAGCCGCCGAAAAGGACACCGATCCCCATGCCGAGCTCCGCCGAAAACGGCTGGAGCTGATCGATGATGCGCGGGCATACGCCACGGTCATGCCCGAGGGTAGTTTCTATTGCGGACGCACGGCTGCGGCCATCCTCAACGCGCCGATCACGATTCCCGATCACCCCGATGTCGCGGTCATCGCTCCCCGGCGGGCCCCGCGAGCGAAGGGTATCCGTGGGCGCAAGGTGGCCGCGCACCTGGTCGACGTCGGCAGTTTCGACGGGTTGCCGGTATCGAGTCCGGCATCCACCTGGGCGATGCTCAGTCAAGAGCTTTCGACACGCCAGCTCGTGGAGGTCGGCGACGCACTGGTGCAGATCCCGCGGGATGATTTCGGGACTCCACATCCAACTCGAGCGCTCGCGTCGTTGCGTGACTTGACTGATGCAGTCGCAGCGGGCCCCCGACCTGGTGGCACTCAGCGGTTGCGCGATGCTCTCGAGTTGATCCGGGTAGGCAGTTCTTCGCCACTCGAGACCGACTACCGACTGGATGCCGCGTCGGCGAACCTGCCCATCCCCGAGCTGGATGTGGACATTCACGATGAGGATGGGCGGCGGATCGGCATCTCGGAGTTCCTCTACCGCGACTATCGGGTCGTCGTGGAAGTGGAAGGAGACCAGCACCGAACCTCACGAGCCCAATGGAACCGCGACATCGAGAAGTACTACGCGTACGCTGCGATCGGACTGGAAGTCGTACGCCTCACCTCGAAGCACATCCTCGGCCGGTATCCGACGGCCGTCGACCTCGTCGCCGCCACGCTGCGCCGCCGTGGCTGGAACGGGTGACGTCCCGCACAGATCGGGTTCCGGTCGGGCCGGGAAGTGACGCAGATCGGTACCGGCCGGTCCGGAGGGTCGCAGATCGTCGCCAACACGCCGCACGGGCGGCAATGTGCGACCCCTGCCTGGAACGGGACGGCGGCAGGTGTCGTCCGTTGCCGCTTTGGCTCGCGCGAGGCGGCAATGTGCGACACCTCATAGACGCGAGGCAGCGACTGGACCCCGGTGCGGGCGCAGGCGCGGGCGCCGGTACGGCGGCAGGTGTCGCAGGTTGCCGCCAACAGGCTGCACGGGCGGCAATGTGCGACCCCTCCACACGTGCCACGAGCGCCCCTCACTCCGGGAACGGCACCCGCGACGCGCGACCCGACGGCGCCTGCTCGAGTCGCTTCTCCGCGCGAATGCGATCCCGCTCGATCGTCTCGAACGCCGACTCCACGGATGCCGCAAACACCTCTCCGCCGGCCTCATCCGGGTGGATGCCGTCACCGGCGAGCAGATCCGTGTGCGAAGCGATCGCGCCCGACCAGTCAGCGACCCACACCTTGCGGTGTCGGTCTGCGAAGTCGTCGAGGTCGGCGTTGACGCCGGGAATCCACTCCCGCGGCGCATAGGCATTGACGAGGATCAGGTTTCGATCTGTACCGACGATCTGCGACATCTGATCGAGCACGCCTTGATCGACGGGCCCGTTGGTCCCGAGCGCGACGACGACGTTCTCACGCAGCTCACCATTCGCGGCGAGTGCGGTCAGGAGATCCGGCCCCGCCCAGATCGAACGCGACACTTCCGCGTCCACCGCGATCCCAGGGAACTGGTCGATCAAGGATGGCGCCGACGCGAGCATCACCGAATCGCCCACGGCCGTGATCTGCGTGCCATCAGGCACGACGATCGCAGATTCAGATGCCGCAGCATCCGATTCCCCCGGCGCGAGAGGCGCGGCGGTCGCTGCAGGCACGCCAGGCGCTGGAGTCTCGCCAGGCGCAGGCGCGCCAGGCGCAGGCGTCTCCGATGCATCTTCCACGGCCCGCTCACCGAGGGTGATCATCGCCACTGCCGACGAAGTATGGGGAGCGTTCACGATCGCACCCGTCGTCCCCGCGATAGCGACGAGCGCGACCGTCAGTGCAGCGAGTCCGGTGAAGCGAGTCACAGGTGTCCCTGCGATCCGCTGTCCGAGCGCGCGCAGCGAGCGGCGGAATCCGTAGCGTCGCAACGGTTGCTCGACAAACCTGTACGACAGTGCGGCCGCGGTGACCGAGATCACGAGCGCCAACAGCCCGGCCACCACCGGAACTCCTCCCTCGGGCCCGAACCCCTGCACACCGATGAGCACTATCACGAGAACCGGCCAGTGCCACAGGTAAATCCCGTACGAGCGATCGCCGACCCAGCGCAGCGGAGCGACATCCAGTCCACGCCCGAACCACGACCCTGGCCAGATGCCGGCGAACACGGTGAGCAGGCTACCGACGGTCGCAAGCAGCAGCGCGCCGGGGAAGGTCACAGCATCCGCAGTCTCCGGCAGCAGCGCGGCGATCACGATCGCGCCGAGGCCCACGGCCCCGATGCCCAGCGATGCCACCTGCATTCCACGCCCGCGCATCCATGCCCTCTCGGGCATATTCGCGGTAGCCAGCGCCAACGCGATGCCGAGCAGCAGGCCGAATGCGTGCGCGTCGGTGCCGAAGTACGCGCGCGTCACCTCGCCAGCTCCGACGAGCTGCGCCATCCACGACGCAGACCCACCAGCGGCGACGACGAGCACCGCCACGCGCACCCAGCGACCGGGGATCAGCAACACCAGCGGAAGCAGCAGCGGCCACACTACATAGAACTGCTCTTCCACAGCCAACGACCAGAAGTTGCGGAACAGCTCGGGCGCGGTCGCAGCGAAATAATCCGTACCATCGGCGACGGCGAGCCAGTTGTAGCTGAAGGTCGCAGCCCCCAGCACCTGGCGCCCCATCCCGACCAGCAGATCACCGCCCACCAGCCAGGCCGCGGTCGCACACACCGTGATCACGACGGCCAGAGCGGGCAGCAGCCTGCGTGCACGGCGACGCCAGAAATCGAGAAGTCGACCGGGCGCACCGAGGTGACCGAGCGGCGATGGACGCAGCAGCAACGAAGTGATCAGAAACCCGCTGATCACGAAGAAGACGTCGACCCCGACGAATCCGCCCCGCAGCGGCGAGGCCGGGAAGAGGTGGTAGACGACTACGAGGATGACAGCGACCGCACGCAGACCGTCGAGGCCCGCGAAACGTATGGAGGAGGTCTGGTTCTGTGTCATCGTGAGAGGTGCGCATCGGCTCGCGGCCGAACGAAGTCGAACGTCCAGTCTAAGCTGGTGTGGTGCGAATTCGGCTCGACATCGCCTATGACGGCACCCACTTCCGTGGCTGGGCAAAGCAGCCACGCCTGCGTACGGTGCAGGGAACTTTGGAGGATGCTCTCGCGCGCATCGTCGGCTCCGACGTCCAGTTCGTGGTCGCCGGACGCACGGATGCGGGTGTGCATGCCGCCGGCCAAGTCGCACACGTCGATCTCGACGACGTCCAGTGGTCGCGTATTGCAGCACGGCGTGGTCGTGCTGCAGAGGATTCGGCCGCATCCATCGCTCGTCTCATGCGCGGAGTCCTCAGCGCGTACCCCGATTCCACGGTGCACCGCTCGTCGCTCGCTCCAGACGGCTTCGACGCACGATTCTCTGCGGTGTGGCGACGCTATCGCTACCGGCTGGCAGACGACGTCACCGGCTACGATCCGACGCGCAGGCTCGATACCACCCGCATCCGCGGCGAGCTCGACGTCGAGGCGATGGATGCCGCGGCACAGTCCCTGATCGGCCTGCATGACTTCACGTCCTATTGCAAACCCCGCGAGGAGGCAACCATGATCCGCACGCTTCTCGACTACCGCTGGAATCGTGATGCCGAGGGCACACTAGTTGCGGAGGTCAAGGCCGACGCGTTCTGCCACAGCATGGTGCGCGCGCTCGTCGGAGCATGCGTCGCGGTCGGTCAGCACAGGCTCGATGTCGGCGATCCGGTTGTGCTGCGCGACGCGCTCGAGCGCACCAACCAGTTCAAAGTACTCGCCGCACGCGGTCTCATACTGACCGAGGTCGGCTATCCGTCAGATGACCTGCTCGCCGTGCGCGCAGAGCAGACACGCGCTCGCCGCAAGCTCCCGGAATGAACGATCACGACTGGCACGCGTTTCCATGGTTTAACGCAGTAGCGTGGCACTAATGAAGGTCATTTCTTACAATCTGCGCAAGCATCGTGCTGCGACTGAGCTTGAGGAGCTCGTGGCCGAGCACGGGCCAGATGTCCTCTGCCTTCAAGAGTGCGATGTGGATGCTCTGCCAGACGAGATCGGCGGGCTCAGCCTTGCGGATGCCACGCAGGGCAACCGCCTCGGTTTGGCGGTCTACTACCGGACCAACACCTTTCACCTACAGGCCATCCGCGCGTTCGAGCTGAAGAAATCGTTGCACGATCGGATGCTGAAGCCGGCGCACGAACGTCTGCTTGGTGTGCGGCTGCTAGACATCGACGACGGTGGGGAGCTGATCGTGGCATCCTTCCACGCCGCTCCCCTCACCGCGCTGAATTCACTGCGACGCAACCAGATCCGCAAGGCCCTCACTCAGCTCGAATCGATGGGACCCGGGCTTCCGATACTCATGGTCGGAGACTACAACTACCCCGTGTTCAAAGAGAACCTCGGCCAGACCGTGCGCGATCACGGGTACACCCTGACGCTCAGCGACGACCGCACCTACACCCGATATCGGGTGTTCAAGGGGCACTACGACTTCGCCACCTCTGATGGCTTCACGATCAACAGCATCCAGACTCTTCCGCAGCGCTCCAGCGATCACCGACCGATCCTGGTGACGTCTGCCGTGGACACTTCCCGGTAGGTCGCTGGCCCCGCCTCAACAGGCAAGGGTCACAACACGGCAAGGGTCACAACACGGCGGGGTCGCAGATTGCCGCCGACACACCCCGGATGCGACCATGTGCGACACCTCCGACGCCGGATGCGACCATGTGCGACACCTCCGACCGACCAGCGTGCCGCGTCAGCCGCCGATGGCGTTCATGCCGCGCGCAGGCTGCAGGAAGCTCGGGTCGTTGATCGCATGACCCGGCAGTTTGCCGCGGATGCAGGAGCGCAGCATCCGATCGATCCTGACGTCGACAGACTCGGCCTCTGAGGCCTCATCGGCGCGCAGGATCGGCACCAGGTCGAACTCCGTCGTGGAGAACAGGCAGTTGCGCAGCTGACCATCCGCGGTCAGGCGCAGGCGGTCGCAGTTTCCGCAGAACGGGGCAGTCACTGAGGCGATGACGCCGACGGTGTGCGTGCTGCCGTCCAGCACCCATCGCTCTGCCGGTGCACCACCGCGCCCCGGCACGGGCGTGAGTTCCCAGCGTGCGGACAGCGCGGTGAGAATCTCGTCGCGCGTGACCATCTTCGAGCGATCCCAGGTGTGACCAGCGTCCAAAGGCATCTGCTCGATGAATCGCAGCTCGGCATCGTGGGCGATCGCGAACTCGACGAGGTCGACCAATTCATCGTCATTCACGTCACGCATGGCGACGGCATTCAGCTTGAGCGGGCGCATCCCGGATGCCTGCGCAGCAGCGATCCCCGCCAGCACATCGTCGAGGCGGTCACGGCGAGTGAGCGCGTGGAAGCGATCGCGACGCAGCGTGTCGATGGAGATGTTCAGACGCCGCAGCCCCGCATCGGCGAGAGCGGGCAGCACCTCGGGCAGGCGGATCCCGTTCGTCGTCATCGCCAGCTCGACCGGGGTGCCGTCCGGCCCCTCGATCACGGAAAGCCGCCGCACGATGTCGACAATGTCGGCGCGCAGAAGAGGTTCACCACCGGTGAGTCGGAAGGTCGTCACACCGGCCGCTGCGGCAACCCGAGCAATCCGCTCGATCTCATCGATGGTGAGGATGCTGGAACGCGCGAGCCACTCGTTCCCCTGCTCCGGCATACAGTACGTGCAGCGCAGGGAGCAACGATCGGTCAACGAGATGCGAAGGTCGCGGTGCGCGCGGCCGTGCGTGTCGACCAGCGGCGAGGCCACGGGGACGACTGCGGCCACCGCTGCGCCTGGAGCATCCATATCACCGAGCGTAACCCGCTCTCGCAGGATCGGCGGCGGCAGCGGACACACTGTTACCCCGCACAGGCTGCAACCGCACATGTTCCCGAGGGATCGAGAGCGTCACTGGCGTGCCGGGCGCCAACTGCAGAGCTGCGGCCTCCTCGACGGAAACGTCAGCTATAACCTCAGGCGCACTTGTGTGCACGCGCACGCCGCCAACCGCCTGTTCCAGGCGTACGACGCGGGCGCTCCACCGAGCGTCAACACCGTCAGCAGTATCGGATGCAGCGCCGGCAGCACCGTCGCTGTCGGAGGCGGCACCCACCACAGCACCCACCTCAGCATCCGCGGAAACCATCGGCGCGAGTCGCACCACGCCCGGATGGAACACAGCGGCGAGCGGCGAGCCATCCCGCATCCCCTCCACGGGTGCCCCCGCCTCCATAACCAGCCCTGCCGCGCGCCAGCGGCCATCGATGATGCGCCCTTCGACGCGGTTCACTCCGGCGATCGTTGCCACGAACCCGGTCTCCGGCGCCGCCAGCACGTCGCGCACCGAGCCCGCCTGCGTCAGTGCGCCTTCCTCGACGAAAAGCAGACGGCTGGCGATGGCGACAGCATCCATCACGTCATGCGTCACGATCAATGCCGTCGTTCGCGTCGCAGCCAACTGATCGTGCAGCAGGGCGCGGATGTCACTCGCCGTCTGCGCATCCAGCGAGGTGAGCGGCTCATCCAAAAGCAGAACGTGAGGGTCGACAGCGAGGGCGCGGGCGACGGCGACGCGCTGCTGTTGCCCGCCGGAAAGTTGCGAGGGGCGCCGACCGCCGGTGCCATCCAATCCAACTCTGGCCAACCACTCGTCTGCCCTTCGACGCGCCTCATCACGGCTGACTCCACGTGCACGCAGCCCGAAGGCCACATTCGCACTCGCGGTGAGGTGTGGAAAGAGGCGCGGCTCCTGCCCGAGCAGGACAACGCCGCGATCCGCCGCCGCGACGAAAGACCTGGCGGATGCGACCTCCCGTCCATCGATTGCGATCGAGCCGGAATTGATGCGCCTGAGCCCTGCAATCGCCTCGAGCAACGTCGATTTGCCTGCACCACTCGGACCCATAACCGCCACCACTTCGCCCGGCGCGAGGCGGAAAGCCACGTCGAGCTGAAACCCGTCCGGCTGTGTGACGACGATGTGCGCGTCCAGCGCCGCACCGGTCATCGTGATGCCCCAGGACGCCATGCCCGCACGAGAAGCAGCACGGCGAGCGCGGTCACCAGCAGCAGCAGGCTGAGCGCCACAGCCGTGCCCTGCCCGACGCCTGAGCCGTTGAATGCCGTGTAGATCGCCAGCGGCATCGTCTGCGTGACACCAGGAGCGTTGCCCGCGAACAGCGCGGTCGCACCGAACTCCCCCACCGCACGCGCGAAGCACAGCACTGTTCCCGCGATCAGACCGGGCGCCGCCAGCGGCAGCGTCACCCGCCGGAGGATCGTCCATCGCCCGGCCCCCAGCGTGGCCGCCGTGCGTTCGTATGCAGTACCGGAGGTGCGCAGCGAACCCTCCAACGCCAGCACGAGGAAGGGTAGCGCAACGAATGTCTGCGCCAGCACGACGGCGGAGGTGCTGAACGGGATCCGCAGGCCCCACCAGGCATCCAGCAGCTGGCCGAGCGCACCGTTTCGGCCGAAGAGGAACAGTAGCGCGACGCCGCCGACCATCGGCGGCAGCACCAGCGGCACGGTGACCAGAGCCCGCAGCACTCCCGCAGTGCGCTGTCCACTGCGGGCGATGAGAAGTGCCAGCGGCACCCCGAACACCACGCACAGCGCCGTCGCGATCAGGCCGGTCTGCAGTGATAGCCCCAGCGCGTCCAACGCCGGGCGCGCAGTGATGTCGGCCCACAGCGTCGCCCACTGCACGCGCCCGACCAGAGCGATCAGCGGTACGACGAGAAGCGCGAGTCCGAGGATCGCTGGGAGCGCCAGCACCCGCGGAACGAACCCACTCACTTCGCGCATGCGTGTCACGGGCGGGGTGCGCCGAAGCCGTAGGACGCGAGGATCGCCTGGCCCTGTTCACCTGTGACGAACGCAGTGAACGCTGCGGCGGCATCCGGATGCTGCGATTCTGCGAGCGCGGCGATCGGATAGTCGTTCACAACACTGTCGGCCCCCTCGGGCACAAAGGATGCCACGTCCGTTCGACCCTGCACATCGGTGGCATAGACGAGCCCCGCATCCGCTTCGCCGGTGGCGACCTTCGTGAGGACGGCGGTGACATTCTGCTCAAGACTCACGGGCGTGGCAGCGACTCCGGAGTCGTCGAGGAGCGTCTGGGTCGCCGCGCCACACGGCACTTCCGGTGCACACACGACCAGCGCGAGATCCGGCCGCGCGAGATCTGCGAGCTCGGCCACATCGGCGGGGTTGCCGATGGGAGTAGCGACCACGAGAGTGTTGCTGGCGAACCGCTCCGGCGTGCCCGCGACCAACCCGGCATCCGTCACCTTCTGCATGTTGTTCTCATCGGCTGAGGCGAAAACGTCGACCTCCGCGCCGGCGATGATCTGCGTGGCGAGCACACCGGATCCGTCGGTGATGATGGGATTCACCGCGATGTCGGGATGCGCGCCCTCGAACTCGATCGCGATCTCGTCGAAGGCCACGCTGAGTGACGCAGCTGCGGAGATCGTGATCTCCACCTGCGGCTCGTCGACCGGAACATCGGTCGAGCCACCAACCGAGGGCGTGGCCGCGCATCCAGTCAGCAGCAGCACGGCGGATGCGGACACTGCGAGTATCCGTTTCACTACTCAGTCCCTCGGGGTCTCGACGATCACGTTCGTGGCCTTGACGATCGCCGTCGCGAGCGAGCCGACCTCGAGGCCGAGCTCTCGAGCCGCCTCGGCCGACATCAGAGACACCACCCGGTGCGGACCGGCTTGGATGTCGATCTGGGCCATAACGCCTTCGATCTGCACGCGCGTCACCAATCCGGTGAAGCGATTGCGAGCGCTCGTGGGCACGTCCGGCGTCCCACTCGTCGATCCGGCCATTTCGGTCGCGCGAGCGGCGAGTGCCGCGCCGGGAATCTCTGTCGGGCTGGCGCCGGTCGTCGGCAGCAGCTCGTTGTCCACCCATCGACGCACGGTGTCATCGCTAACGCCAAGAAGCCGTGCGGCATCCGAGATCTTGAAGGCCTGCATGCCATGACAATAGCAGTCGCATTCGCGGGAAACTTGTCTTTTTTCTTCCGCAGATGCGGATATCTAAGATGACGGCACGTCCTGACGCCGAGCGACGCGCGGACTACCCTGAAGCCATGCATCTTCCGCCGCTCGTCGAACCTCTCGCAGCGCTCACCACAGAGGAGCGCGCTCGCACTGCGCGCCATGCCAGCCTGCGCGTCCTCGGCGAACTCGGGCAGCGCCGACTTGCCGCCGCCCACGTCGCCGTGGTCGGCGCCGGGGGCCTCGGCTCGCCGGTGATCCTGGGGCTAGCCGCCGCCGGCATCGGAACCCTGACGATCATCGACGACGACGAGGTGGAGATCTCGAATCTGCAGCGCCAGGTGATCCACCGGCACTCCGACGTCGGCTCGGGCAAGGCCGATTCGGCCGTGCGCGCGGCCAGGGATCTCGCGCCGGCGGGTATTGTGCGCCCCGTGTACGAGCACCTCGCGCCGGACAATGCCGCCAGCATCCTGCGCGGAGCGGATGTCGTCATCGACGGCACCGACACCTTCGAGACGCGCGAGGCTGTCGCCGGCGCCTGCGAGTCGCTCGGCATCCCCCTGGTGTGGGGCACCGTGCAGGAGTTCGACGCGCAGGTGACGGTGTTCTGGTCGAATCCTCCGGCAGGAATGGCCGCCCGACGGCTGGCGGATCTCTACCCGCCCGGCAGCGTCGGCGAACTGCCCACCTGCGCCGCGGTGGGTGTGCTCGGCACCGTCTGCCTGCAGGTCGGTGCTCTGCTCGCAACGGAGGCGATCAAGCTCATCACCGGCATCGGAGATTCGCTGTTCGGCCGTGTTCTCGTCATCGATGGGCTGAACTCGCGCCAGTGGGAGGTTCCGCTCGGATCGCCGACAACAGCGGATGCCGTCACACCGGCGAGCGCAGCCCCACCTTCCGCACCGCAACCCGCCGCAACGCCCCCTCCCGCACCCGCATCGCATCCCACGATCTCGGCGCGCGAACTCGCGGACGCACTCGCGGCCGGCACGGCGGATGCCGTCGTCGATGTGCGCGAGGCCGACGAAGTGGCGACGGGGATGATCCCCGGTGCCACGCACCTGCCTCTGGCCGAACTGCTGGCCGAGCCCTCGATCGTGCGCGGTCCGGTGATCCTGGTCTGTCATGCCGGCTCGCGCGCCACTCGGGCCGCGGATGCTCTCACCGAAGCGGGCATCACGGCAACGGTGCTCGCGGGCGGCATGCTCGCCTGGGCTGCCGCCCTCGAGGCGGAACGCGCCTGATGCGCACGGTCGAAGAGCAGCTGGCGGTTGTGCTCGCCGCTGTACGCCCGCTTCCCGCCGAGCGGATCGGATTGGCCGAAGCACTCGGTCGGACCCTTGCGGAGCCGGTGCGCGCGACGCTCGATATCCCCGTATTCGACAACTCCGCCATGGACGGATTCGCCGTGCGTTTTGATGACGTCGCCGGCGCCACATCCGATGCTCCAGTGCGATTGCGCATCGTCGCCGATCTTCCCGCCGGGACCGAGCTTGATCCGACGCTCGACTCCGGCGAGGCCGCGCGGATAATGACGGGGTCGCCGGTGCCGACCGCGGCCGATGCCATCGTGCCTTTCGAGGACACCGTCGGCGGTCTCGAGAACTCCATCGACGAGGTGATCGTCGTCAGCTCTCCAAAGGCCCGCGGAGCACACATCCGACGCCGCGGCGACGATGCCCTTGTCGGCGACGAGGTCGTGCCTGCGGGTGTCGCGCTGGGTGGTTTCCAAGTTTCGGCCGCGGCCGCAGCCGGCGCATCCGTGCTCAATGTCAGTCGCCGCCCCCGGATTGCCGTCATCTCCACCGGGTCGGAGCTTGCCCCTCCCGGTGCAGCGCTGCGGCGCGGGCAGATCCCCGAGTCGAACTCGTACCTCTTGGAAGGATTGGTCGCCGAGTGCGGCGCCGACGTGGTGCTGCGGGCCGTGGTTGTCGATGATGTCGAAGCGTTCCGCGCGGCCTTGGCGGAGGCATCCGCGTTGGGTGCCGATGCGATCGTGACGTCCGGGGGCGTGAGCGCCGGTGCCTATGAAGTCGTCAAAGATACCCTCGGCCCTGGCGGAGAGCTGGAGTTCACGAAGGTGGCAATGCAACCGGGCAAGCCACAGGGGTTCGGGCGTCTCTCGGACGGAACTCTCGTGTTCGGTCTGCCGGGCAACCCGGTCAGCGTCGCAGTGTCATTCGAGACCTTCGTGCGCCCGGCGCTGCTGACGATGCAAAGGCGAGACCACGTGCACCGCTCGCTCCTGCGGCTTCGCGCCGCGGAGGGGTGGCGCACCCCGGTGGGTCGTCGACAGTATCTGCCGGCAGCGATCGATCGACAAGATGCCGGGGGCTGGACCGTGCGACCTGCGACGGCCGGTGGCTCAGGCTCGCACCTGGCCGGCGGCCTCGCCCGCGCTGAGGCCCTCGCAGTCGTCGATGCGGCGGTCGACGTCGTACGCACCGGTGATCTGGTCGATGTCATGCTGTTGTCATGACCTTTACGCATCTGGACAGCGCAGGCCACGCACGCATGGTCGATGTCACCGAGAAACAGCCGACCGTTCGTGCCGCGACGGCCCGCGGGTTCGTCCGGTGCACTCCCGAGGTCGTCGCCGCGCTGCGCGATGGAACCGTCCCCAAGGGAGATGTCTTCGCGGTCGCGCGGATCGCGGGGATCGCCGGCGCCAAGCGCTGTGCCGAACTGCTGCCGCTTGCGCACGTCATCGGCGTGCACGGCGCAACCGTCGATGTCGCCGTCGAGGATTCCGGCGTCAGCATCGAGGCGACGGTGCGCACCGCAGACCGCACCGGCGTCGAGATGGAAGCGCTCACTGCGGTGTCAGTCGCTGCGTTGGCGGTCGTCGACATGGTCAAGGGACTCGATAAATCAACGTCGATCGAGAACGTGCGCCTCGTCGCGAAGACCGGCGGTAAGAGCGGCTCATGGGTGCGGTCCGACGCGTTGTGAGTCCTGCAGGCACGGTCGACAGCACCACCGGAGTGCCCACTTCGGTCAGTGCGATCGTGCTCGCAGGTGGCCGCGCGACGCGCGTGGGCGGCGCGGCGAAGCCCCTCTTCGAAGTCGGCGGCACGACACTGCTCGCGCACGCCGTCGCCGCGGCGCACTCCATAGGATGCATCTCGATCACCATCGTCGGGCCTGAGCCTCACTCGGTTGCCGCGGACACGGCGGCTCCGCCGAGCGAATCTGCGGCGCCCGTCTGGGTGCGCGAAGATCCGCCGTTCGGCGGACCCGTATCCGCGATTGTCGCCGCACTGCGGTCATGGGGCGAGCAGGCGGACACCGTGGCCGAATGGACTCTCATACTGGCGAGCGATCTCCCTCAGGCCGAGGCCGGTGTCGCTCTGCTCGCTGCAGGCATGGTCTACTTGCCGGCCGAGGCGGACGGCGTGTGCCTTTCGGATGCCTCGTCAAAACTGCAGTGGCTGACCGGCATCTATCGCACGTCGGCGCTCTTGCATGCGGCATCGAGCGTTCCGGATGCCGGCCACGGCGCATCCATGCGCGCATTGTTATCCGACCTGGTGATCGTCGTGGTCGACGCGCCCGGGCAGATCACGGCCGACGTCGATACGTGGGAAGATCTCGATGACGCGCGGCGGCTGTGCGCCGAGCGGGAAATGGAGCAGACATGAGCGACAATTCATCGCGAACGCTGCCGCCAGAGGCTTTGGATGCCTGGGCTGCCGCACTGCGCGAACGGTTCGATCTGACGGCGGAGGACCTGCCGATCTCGCTGATCTTGAACCTTGCCGGCGATGTCGCGCGCGGGGTCGCCCGCCCGGCAGCACCTTTCAGCGCCTACGTCGCCGGACTCGTCGCCGGACGTGCCGGTGGGTCCAGCAAAGACATCGCCGAAGCGGTCGATGCAATCACCGCACTGGCGAAGACTTGGGAGCAGTAGTGGCACACGTACGCTATTTCGCTGCCGCACGCGAGGCCGCCGGCGTCGACGAGGAAGAGCGTCCGGAGTCGACCCTCGGTGCACTGCGCGCGGCCCTCAGCGCCGATCGTCCTGCACTCAGCGGCGTGCTCCCGCGCTGCGCGGTGCTGGTGGGCGGTGTTCGAGTCGACGATGCGACCCCGATCGGCTCCGACACACTGGTAGACATCCTCCCGCCGTTCGCCGGCGGTTGACGCCCGGCCGCTAGCCGCCGAGCCCTATCCAGGCAGTCGTGCCGTCGGCCTCGACTTGGCGCTTCCACACCGGCAAATCGACCTTGATCGCCTCGATAATCGTGCGGCACACGTCAAATGCCTCGGCCCGGTGCGCTGAAGCGACCGCAATGACGACGGCGGCTTCGCCTACGTTCAGCCGACCGATCCGATGACCTACCGCGACGATCGCAGTGCTCCCCGCCTCCCCCGACCGCTCTGCGAGCGCGCGCAGCGCCTGTTCGGCATCCGGATGTGAGGAGTATTCCAACGCCACAACCTCGCCCGCGGCATCCGGATCGTGATCTCGCACTCGACCAACGAAAGTCGTGGTGGCCCCGGCACGAGGGTCATCCACCGCGTCGAGATATTCCTGCAGGGTCAGCGGCTCGGCGCTGACGCGAGCAATGCGTACATCGGCGCTCATGCGTGGTCTCCTCCTGCGAGCTGGTCTATGACGTGGCCGGCGATCGACACGATCACCGGCATTCCGGATGCCACGGCGGCCGGAGATCCGGGAAGATTGACGATCAGCGCCTGGTCTGTCACCCCGGCGAGACCCCGCGTCAGCATGCCCGCTGGTTTCTCTTCCGCGCCGCGTCGTCGTAGCTCTTCGGCGATTCCCGGAACCTCGTGCGTGAGAACACGCGCGGTGCCCTCTGGGGTTTCATCGCGCGGCGAGACTCCGGTGCCCCCGGTCGTGACGATCAGCTGGGCGCCGGCCGCGAGGGCCGCCCGCAACGCACGCTCGACGCTGTCGGCGCCGTCGGTGATGACGATCGCGTCCTCGACGGTGAATCCCGCTGCGCGGAGGGCTGCCACCGCGAGTGGCCCGCTCGTGTCTGCGCGCACCCCAGCGGCAGTTCGATCGGACACGGTGATGACGACGGCTGGGTGCTGCATGCGTTCAGCCTAAACCGGAGGAGCCCCTGCGGCACCTACCGCCGCAGCACCCGCTGCGCGAGCCAGTTGCCGAAGATCTGACCCACCTGCACGATGACGATGATGATCGCCACGGTGACCCAGGTCGCCTGCGCATCGAACTGGTTGTAGCCGTAGATGATGGCGAAGTTTCCGAGCCCACCGCCGCCGATGTAGCCGGCCATCGCCGACATGTCGACCACCGCGATGAACATGAAGGTGTAGCCGAGGATCAGGGGTGCAAGCGCCTCAGGGATTACGACGCCGAACAGGATCGAGAACCGCTTGGCACCGATGGCCAGCGCCGCCTCCACGACGCCTGGATCAACGGCGACGAGGTTCTGCTCGACAACGCGACCGATGACCACGGCGGCCATGATCGTCATCGGCACGATTGCGGCCGTTGTACCGAGGGTGGTGCCCGCGACCACCTTGGTGACCGGGCCCACCGCGGTGAGGAAGATGATGAACGGGATGGGCCGGATGAGGTTGATCACCAGGTTCATTACGTTGAAGACGGCCCTGTTCGCGAACAGGTTGCCTGGTCGTGTGGCGTACAGCACCGCGCCGATCAGGAGGCCGGCGACGCCACCGATGAGGAGGGTGACGGCGACCATGTAGATGGTCTCCTGAATTGATTCCAGGAGCACAGGCGTCAGCGAATCCCAGTTCGCTAGGGGGTGGAAGCCGGTCATGCGCCCGCCTCCGTTCCGGATGACTGCACCGAGGTGGACGCATCCGTCAGAACGTGCGCCCTGGTGTGCGCGGAGAGCTCGACGACGGCCGCAGCGATGGCATCCGCTCCGGCTTGCAGGCGATAGGTAAGTGTTCCGAGCTGCCGACCGCGGATGTCGGTCACTCCGCCGAATACCACCGCTCGACGCACGCTGTGCTTTTCGAACACCTCGTCAATGTCTTCACTGGTGAACTCGTTGACGTCGACACTGACCAGGGTTCCCCCGCCGACGCGCAGAGCGTCCAAGGTATCGCCAGCCGGTACGCCCTGCGTGACGGCTGCGACGAAGCGCTCGGTGAGTGCCGCACGCGGATGCGCGAACACTCGGTACGTGTCGCCGGCATCGACGACCCTGCCACCGTCCATCACCACGACCTGATCGCACAGCTCGTGCACGACCGAGATCTGGTGGGTGATGACGACGATCGTGATGCCGAGTCGACGGTTGATCTCCTTCAGCAGCGCCAGAACCTCGCCGGTGGTCTGCGGGTCGAGCGCGCTGGTGGCCTCGTCGGCGAGCAGGAGCTCCGGGTTCGCGGCGATCGCACGGGCGATACCGACGCGTTGCTTCTGTCCGCCTGACAGCGCGCGCGGATAGCGATCCGCCTTGTCACCGATGCCGACGAAGTCGAGCAGTTCGGTCACTCGCGGTCCGATGTCGGCGCGGTTCCACCCAGCGACCTTCAGCGGATACGCGACGTTGCCGCGCACGGTGCGGGCGTTGAAGAGGTTGAACTGCTGGAAGATCATGCCGATACGGCCGCGCAGCGAGCGCAGTTCGGTCTCGGACGCGTTTCCGACATCCGTCCCGAGCACATTCACCGTGCCGCCAGTGGGCTTCTCCAGCCCGTTGATCAAGCGGACGAGGGTGGATTTCCCTGCCCCGGAATACCCGATGACGCCGACGATGGAGCCCGTCTGGACTTCAAGGTCGACGTCTTCGAGAGCGTCGACGACGGGCCCCCTCCGCGTTCCGGGGAACGCTTTGGAGACAGAATCGAACGTGATGATGTTTGTCATGGGTCCGTCGTCGTGCGAATCAGTGCGGGTCGATCTACTTCGCGTCGCGAAGCAGATCTTCGAGGCGAGTGAGCTCTGTCTGCAGGTCTTCGGCAGTCCAGTCGCCCTTGAATTGCAGGTTGCCCTGGTTCAGCTCGGTGACTGCGGCCTCAACCTCGGTCGAGTGGTACGCCTCGATCAGCTTCTCCCAGCGAGGGTCGTCCTTGTTCTCGTCCTTCACGACGAAGGCGTTGATGTACGGCGCGAGCTCTGGGTTGTCCAGGTCTTCCTTGAAGATGATCAGCTCGTCGCCGAGCCCGCCCTTCTGTGCCTGCGTGTTGTTGACGATGGCGGCCTGAGCGCTGCCGTCCTTGAGTGCGGTGACCGTCTGGTTCGTATCGACCGGCAGGATCTCGACCTTGCTGGAGGTGATGTCAGCCTCGGTCGAGAAGGCGTCGCCGCCGTCCTCGAGTTCGAGCAGCCCTGCACGCTGCAGGTTCAGCAGGGCGCGGGCGAGGTTGGTCGGGTTGTTCGGCAGGGCGACGGTGGAGCCTTCAGGGAGGTCGGCAACGTCGGTGTACTCCTGGGAGTACAGCGCGAGCGGGTACACGGCGGTGGCGCCGATCGGCACGAGGGTGCCGCCGCTGTTCACGTTGAAGTCAGACAGAAAGATGAGGTGCTGGAACAGGTTCACGTCCAGCTCGCCGTCCTGCACGCCCTGGTTCAGCTGCACGGCGTCGGTGATGGTGCGCACCTCGAGCTCGATGCCCTCTTCTGCCAACTTGTCCTTCAGGATCGTCCAGTGCTCTTCGGTGCCATCGTCGGCTCCGAGCACGATCTTGGTCTCGTCGGCATTGCCAGCATTGCCGCCATCAGCGGTGTCTTCGCCTCCCGCGCAGGCCGCCATCGACAGAGTCAGCGCGCCGGCCGCCAGCACGCCGAGAACGGACAGAAAATTCTTCTTCACACGGGAGTTGTTCACGAGAGTGAGTGAACCACGTGAACACCCGAGTCTCCGATTCGAGAAGTAACCGCGCGTAATGCACACGGCATCCGCCATACGCTGAGGTGGTGACCCACAGCCTGCTGGAAGAAGAAGCGCTCCGCTTCGTCCGCGATCTCATCCGGATCGAGAGCGTCAACACCGGCGACCTCGAGACGATCGGCGACGGCGAGACTCGCGCGGCGCGCTTCGTGCAGGCTGCGCTGGAGGAAGTGGGAATCGAGACGACATTCGTCGAGCCGATCCCCGGACGCGGCAGCGTGATCGCGCGCATCGTCGGTAGCGAAACGGATGCCGCAGCGCTGATCGTGCACGCGCACCTCGATGTCGTTCCGGTCAACGCTGAGGATTGGACCCATCCGCCATTCGGCGCCGACATCGAAGACGGCCTGCTGTACGGGCGCGGCGCGGTCGACATGAAGAACTTCGCCGGCGTCATCCTCGCAGTGGCACGGCATTTCGCGCGCTCCGGCATCCGCCCTCGCCGGGATCTGATCTTCGCGTTCCTCGCAGATGAAGAGAGCGGCGGCGTGTGGGGTGCATCCTGGCTGGTCGACAACCGGCCCGAGCTGTTCGCCGGGGCAAGCGAAGCGATCAGCGAGGTCGGTGGGTTCTCGGTGCCGTTGGCCGAGTGCCGCCGCGCGTATCTGCTCGCGACCGCAGAGAAGGGCGTCGGCAGCGTCAAGCTGACTGCACGTGGTGAGGCCGGGCACGCATCACGGCCGCTCCCGAGCGATCCTGTGCCGCAGCTCGCTGGCGCCGTGGCACGCATCGGCGCGCACCGCTTCCCGGTGGTGCGCACGCCTGCATTGGAACGGTTCCTCGAAGTGTTCGGCGCCGCCCGCGGGGTCGAGTTCACCGACGAGAACCTGGATGCGGAGCTCGAAGATCTCGGATTCGTGGGACGCGTGATCGCCGCCGCGGCGCGGAACACCGCGGCACCGACCGTGCTGCGTGCCGGAGACAAGAGCAACATCATCCCCGGTAGCGCACACGCGACGCTGGATATCCGGGCGCTGCCTGATGGCGAAGTTGCCCTGCGCGAGGGCATCGAGACGCTCGCCGGAGGCACGGTCGAAGTGTCCTGGCAGCGGATGATCTCCCCGATTGATGCACCGATCGACGGCCCGTTCATCGATGTGATCTCCGCAGCCATCGGCGCCGAAGACCCCGATGGTGTCGTCGTGCCCTATCTGCTGCCGGCTTCGACCGACAACAAGCACTTCGCCCGTCTGGGTGTGAACGGATACGGTTTCGTGCCGCTGCGCGTGCCCGACGACTTCGATGTGTACGCCCAGTTCCACGCGGCCGACGAGCGTGTCCCGGTGGAGAGTTTGTACTTCAGCGCGCGCACAACGGCCCGGATTCTGCGCACGGCCTGAGCACGGGCTGCGCCCGGCCGTTCAGGCCTCGTCGCGTCCCAGCATCCCGTCGGCGTTGTCGGCGACCCACGCGACCATTGGCAGCATCCGCTCCATGAGATCTCGACCGAGCGGCGTGAGGCTGTATTCGACGTGCGGTGGCACCTGGGGAAGCGACTCCCGATGCACGAGACCGTCATCGGCGAGAGTGCGCAATGTGGAGGCGAGCATCTTTTCGCTGATGCCGCCGATAGTGCGGCGCAGCTCACCCCAGCGATGGGTGCCGTCAGACAGGCAGGCCAGCACGAGCACACCCCACTTGCTCATGACGTGGTCGAGGATGATCCGGGTGCCACAGCCCTCGTCGAAGACGTTGGGAGTTTTCTCCTGAATCTGCGCAAAACTAACGGTCATGTGGGTACCTTACTTCAAAGTGGGTACCACTGGATCGGAAGGTTATCGGTGCGCAGCGAGTTGTCCCCGATGATCTTCCCCACGAAAGGACCCACATGAACATTCTCATCACCGGTGCGACCGGACAGCTCGGCCGCCTCGTCATCGACAGCCTCCTCGCCCGCGGCGCAGATCCGGCTTCGATCGTGGCCGGAGCCCGCGACCTGACAAAGGCGTCCGACCTCGCCGATCGCGGAGTACGCGTCGTCGCGCTGGACTACAACGACGCCGCCACGGTCACGACGGCCGTTGAAGGCGTCGATGCCGTGCTGCTGATCTCCGGTTCGGAGCTCGGCGCTCGCGTGGCGCAGCACCAGACCGTGGTGGATGCCGCGAAGGCAGCCGGTGTCGCGAAGCTCGTCTACACGAGCCTGCCGAATGCCACCACAAGCACTCTGCCGATCGCACCGGAGCACAAGGCGACCGAAGAATTCATCGCGGCATCCGGCGTTCCCGCAGTGATCCTGCGCAACAACTGGTACACCGAGAACTACGCGCGCGACTTCTCCCAGGTCAGCGCATCCGGGGTGCTCGCGGCGAGTGTCGGTGACGGCAAGGTCGCATCGGCCAGCCGCCGCGACTTCGCAGATGCCGCGGCCGTCGTCCTGCTTGAGGAAGGCCACATCGGAGAGGTGTACGAGCTCGCCGGTGACACCGCCTGGGACTACACCGAGCTGGCAGCCACGCTTGCCGAGGTACTAGGCCAGCCTGTGCAATACCAGTCGCTGTCGACCGAAGAGCACGCCGCCGCGCTCGAATCTGCCGGGTTGGATGCCGGGTTCGCGGCCTTCATGACGGGTCTGGATGCTGGCATCCGCGCCGGTGGACTCTCCGACACCGATGGCACGCTGTCCCGACTCATCGGCCGTCCGACCACTCCGCTGCTGGACGGCCTGCGCGCGATCGCCTGATCCTGCACCCCGGCCTTCCCGTCGCGATTTCTGTCGCTTGAGCCACGCTTGGGCGACAGAAATCGCGACTGGAAGCAAGCCGTCACCGCTCGATGAGGATGCCATCTTCGTCGCTGTACAGATGAGCGCCCACTCGGAAGAGCACTCCCGCGAACGAGATGTCGACATCGACCTCACCGGCGCCGAGCTTGGCACTCTTGCGCGGGTTCGTTCCGAGCGCCTTCACGCCGAGATCGAGGCCGTCGATCGCGACGCTGTCGCGGATCGCGCCGTTGATGACAACGCCTGCCCAGCCGTTCGCGACAGCGGATTCGGCGATCAGGTCACCCATCAGTGCTGTCTGCAGTGAAGAACCCCCATCGACGACGAGCACGGCTCCGTCGCCAGGTGTCGCCAACATCAACTTCACGAGCGCGTTGTCTTCCAGGCAGCGAATCGTGCGGATGCGGCCGTCGAACGCGGCCTTGCGTCCGAACGAGCGAAACTGCACCGGCAAGGATTGGATGCTCTCTTCGAGCTCGTCATAGAGATCGGCGGTAGAGATGGGCATGGGAGTTCCTCTCGTCGCAGCAGTGCGGACATCGTCTCATGGCCCGATTCCCTTGGCACACGAAAAGAGGCCCCCGACCGAAGTCGGGAGCCTCTTGTCAGGCGATGAAGTCAGCTCTTCGCGAGCGCCGTCGCCTTCAGCTGGGCGAACTCGTCAGCGGTGATCGTCCCCGCGTCGAGCAGTTCCTTGGCGCGAGCGATGTCCTCGACCGGGTTGCCCGCGACGGTACGGATGTAGCGGTCCGCTGCATCCTTGGCGGCCTGCTGCTGAGCAGCCGCACGCTCGCTCATGCCGCGTCCACGGAAGATGAGGTAGGCGAGAGCAGTGAGCAACGGCAGGAAGATCAGGAAGATCAACCAGATTGCCTTGGCGACGCCGTTGAGCTTGTGGTCGCGGAACAGGTCGCTGATGATCGAGAAAAGTGCCATCAGGTAGGCGATGAAGACCGTGAAGGTCAGCGCCCACAGCAGCACATCCCAGATTGCAGACCAGAAAGACATGAGTTTGACCCTTCGTCAGTGATTGATGGGGCTAATTCCGCGAACTATGCCCCGCTGAAGTATGGCGGAAAACGCATACACGCGTCCAGAGCCACGCCAGCCGTCATTCACCAGAAGAAATGACTCGGCAACGTCTTCAGGAATACCCCCCTGGGGTATTCTGTTACTCTGAGTGAACGCCCATCCGGGGCGTTCAAGCGAGAGGATCAAGACATGAGCACCACCGAATACCAGGTGACCGGAATGACCTGCGGCCACTGCGAGATGTCCGTCCGCGAAGAGGTCAGCCAGATCGCAGGAGTAGAAGGCATCGAGGTCAGCGCCAAGACCGGCAAGCTCGTCGTGACGGCAGACGCTCCTCTCGCCGATGCCGACGTGCTGGCTGCCGTCGATGAGGCGGGCTACTCCGCCGTCCGCTCCTGAGCCGAGGACGATCATGAAGGTGTCGACCGCCGCGGACTTCGCCGATTCGAGCGTCGAGCTCGAAATCGGCGGGATGACCTGCGCTTCTTGCGCGACGCGTATCGAACGGAAGCTGAACAAGCTTGATGGAGTCGCAGCCACCGTCAACTACGCGACCGAGAAAGCGAAGGTGAGGGTGCCGTCGGGCTATGACTCCACCGCCCTCATTGCCGAGGTCGAGAAGGCGGGATACACCGCGGCGCTGCCCGCGCCTCGTAACGCGAAGGATGCCTCGGCGAGCGACGCCGACCCCGAGCTCACTTCACTGCGCCAGCGGCTGATCATCTCGATCATTCTGACTGTGCCGGTCATCCTGATGGCGATGATTCCTCCGCTGCAGTTCACCTATTGGCAGTGGGCGTCGCTGGCGCTGGCCGCGCCCGTGATCGTCTGGGGTGCGTGGCCTTTCCACAAGGCCGCCTGGACAAATCTGAAGCACGGCGCGGCCACCATGGACACGCTCATCTCGATGGGCACCCTCGCGGCATTCTTCTGGTCCCTGTATGCGCTCTTCTTCGGCACCGCCGGGATGCCAGGGATGACACACGGCTTCGAGTTCAGCCTCTCCCGCTCTGACGGCGCGGCGAACATCTATCTCGAGGTCGGCGCCGGGGTGACGATGTTCATCCTCGCCGGTCGCTACTTCGAGAAGCGTGCCAAGCGTCAAGCCGGTGCGGCGCTGCGCGCGCTACTCGAGCTCGGCGCGAAGGACGTCTCTGCGCTGCGCGACGGAGTCGAGATTCTCGTGCCGATTGAGGAACTGCACGTCGGCGACGAGTTCCTCGTTCGTCCTGGCGAGAAGATCGCCACCGACGGCGTCGTGACCTCTGGCGTATCGGCCGTTGATGCCTCGATGCTCACCGGTGAATCTGTTCCCGTTGAGGTCACCGTGGGTGATGTCGTAACCGGAGCAACCGTCAACGCCAGCGGACGACTTGTGGTGCGCGCAACAAGGATCGGCTCTGACACGCAGCTCGCGCAGATGGCAACACTCGTCGAGGAGGCACAGACCGGCAAGGCTGAGGTCCAGCGCCTCGCCGATCGAATCTCGGGCGTCTTCGTGCCGATCGTCATCGCGATCGCGATCGTTGCTCTCGCCGGATGGCTGCTGGCGGGCTTCCCCGTTGCCGCCGCCTTCACCGCGGCCGTTGCGGTGCTGGTCATCGCCTGCCCATGTGCGCTGGGACTCGCGACCCCGACCGCCCTTCTCGTCGGCACCGGACGCGGCGCGCAGATGGGCATTCTCATCAAGGGCCCTGAGGTACTCGAGTCCACCCGCAAGGTCGACACGATCGTGCTCGACAAGACCGGAACCGTCACGACAGGCAAGATGACGCTCGTCGACGTGGTTGCCGAGGTCGGTACGGATGCCGATGAGCTGCTGCGCCTGGCGGGAGCACTAGAGGATGCATCCGAGCATCCGATTGCTCAGGCCATTGCGAAGGCCGCGGTCTCGAAGACCGGCTCGCTGGCAACGGTCACCGATTTCGCAAACATCGAGGGCAAGGGCGTGCAGGGCGTCATCGACGGACACAGCGTCATTGTCGGTCGCGATTCGCTGCTGGCCGACTGGTCACTCGCTCTGTCGTCGGTTGTCTCCGACGCCAAGGCTGCCGCCGAACGCGAAGGCAAGACAGTCGTCGCTGTCGGATGGGACGGGGCTGCCCGCGGCATCCTGATTATCGCCGACACCGTCAAGCCGACCAGCGCCGAGGCGATCGCGCAGATGAAGAAGCTCGGCCTCTCCCCCGTGCTGCTGACGGGAGACAACGAAGCTGTCGCCCGCCGGATCGCCGCAGAGGTCGGGATCGACGAGGTCATCGCCGAGGTGCTGCCGAGGGACAAGGTCGAGGTCGTCAAGCGCCTGCAGGCCGAGGGCAAGGTCGTCGCGATGGTCGGCGATGGTGTGAATGATGCTCCGGCGCTGGCTCAGGCTGACCTCGGTCTGGCCATGGGAACCGGTACGGACGTCGCGATCGAAGCATCCGATATCGCACTCGTCCGCGGTGACCTACGCAGCGCGGTCGACGCGATCCGGCTGTCTCGCAAGACGCTCGGAACGATCAAGTCGAACCTGTTCTGGGCCTTCGCCTACAACGTCGCCGCGATCCCGATCGCCGCGCTCGGAATGCTGAACCCGATGCTCGCCGGCGCCGCGATGGCCCTGTCGAGCGTGTTCGTGGTGGGTAACAGCCTGAGGTTGCGCGGGTTCAAGAGCACCGCGAAGTAACGCAGCGCGCGGCAGGGCACTTCTGGATGACCTCCCATCTGGCCCCAGGGGCGAGTACCGTGGGATCGGGAGGACACTATGGACAGTGTTCGCAATCTCGTGACTGAAGCGGAGATTCGCTCCGAGCTCGTACCCGGCAACACGGAGCGCTTCGCCGGGTACGCACTCATGAGCCTGCCGTTCAGCTCCGGCTACGTGCTGGGTCTCCGCCGGTTCCCCGTCACGTCGATCGGCCCGGGGTATACGTCTGTCTGGCTGCGCACTCCTGCGGATGCCTGGACGATCTACACCACCGTCGATGCAACCGTCTCCTGCCCCCGCTACTTCGGGCGAGCGCTGGAGTCCACCTCCGTTCACAGGATCGATGTCGAATGGGTCGGCGAGCGCACCTTCATCGTGACCATCGGCGACGAGGTCGATCTCCGCTGGTCGGTCACGCTCGCCGCCACGCGCATGACGCGGATTATGTCTCGTGTCGCCCGTTCTCTACCTGCTCGTTTCTGGCGGAGCGAACGATTCCTCTCGGCACTCGGCGCAGTCGCTGGCCCGTCGCTCCGGGCCGGTCGGATCGGAATGACAGGGAAGACTCCGAACGAACAGCTGTTCAAAGCCCGCCTCCGACGAATGTGGATCGTCGATACGTCGCAGGCATCCATCCGCGGCGAGGACCTCGGCGTGATCGAACCGTTGCCTCGGCAAACCAGACTCGGTGACTTCTGGATGCCGCAGCGCGGGATTTTCATGATCGGAGGCGCTGCATTCGATCCCCTGAAAGCAGGGGTCGATCTGCCGACGACCAAGGGCGCCTCCTCTGGTGCCCCCGAAGACACTGAACAGATACTCGAAGATGAGACCACCGACGATGAAGGCAGGCCGCTCGAAAACCCGTCGGGAGGCTGAACAACGACCGGGCCCCCGCCAGCTTCGTCTATTTTGGAGTCTTTCATCGTTGCCGGGGTACGGTTCACTATGGGGATTTTGAGATATGACGGAACGTCGGAACCTATTGAGATCGATGATGCGACGCTCGCTCATCTGAAGATCATTATCGGGACGAAGCTCCGGCGGCAAGAGAGCTTCATGATGACGTGGCTTCCCGTCGCCGGAGATCAGCGACGGGCAACGATCTGGATTCATCCGGCGATCCCGCTTCAGTTCCTTTTCGACGAGGCGGCCTCACCAACCATCGAGCCGGACCGCATCGAGGAACTTATGACGCGACTGAATGCCACAGGCGAACTCGTTATCGATGAGCTCACTAGTCGCAACCGCGCCGCTGGTCACGACCCGCGCTGATCTGACGCACCGAAAGACCCCCAACTAGCCTTCGGGCCGGGTGGGG
The DNA here is from genome assembly GCF_059445345.1 of Microbacterium sp. Y355. Lineage (NCBI taxonomy): Bacteria > Bacillati > Actinomycetota > Actinomycetes > Micrococcales > Microbacteriaceae > Microbacterium > Microbacterium sp. Y355. The sequence goes on from NZ_JCAIUD010000001.1 coordinate 1,688,821, forward strand.
GTCTTCGTCGGTTTAGAGCCCGTTACGCCGATGAGGTACACGACCAAACTGTTTGATTCTTCAAAGCGGGTTTCGTAAAATGGTCTCGACGCCTGATGGGTGGACGCACCTGCCGAGCGGGTGAGATTGTCCGCTCACCCTTGTCCCGCTCGATCGTGTGTGAGTTCACCGCCGGTCGCATGAAAGCGCACCTTGATGCCTTTTGTCAAGGGCTGGCTTCTGCGAGCCCTTCAGACCGACACTGATTCGGAAACGAGCCGACACTGGTTCTGAAATGATTGGAGTGTTGATATGTCCGCGATGCCCGATCCCCGGTTCGAGCTGAAGAAGATCACCGACACCGAGTGGCTGATCCACGATCACCGATACCGTCCGAACGACGCACGTCGAACGATCGCGTGCTTGTACCAGTTGGACCCGAACGACATCGAAGTCGTGTGGCTGCGCGATCTTCCCCTCGCTGCCCGTTACATGAACCCGTTCGAAGTTCTCGAAGACGTGCACAAGTTTTACGCGCACGAGCGGGCGCGGCGCCCCATACCGATCCCGCACATGCCGCCGCTCAGCGCAACCACCTGAACCACTTGTCGCGCCCTGCGAAGTCCTCGCGACCCCACCGTGGTCGGTATACCGCATCGGATCGTCCGTTGGCAACCCTTCAAGCGGTTTTCCCTGTGCGCCATAGGCTTGGTGGCGGAGGGTAAATCCACGGGCCTATTCGGGTAGGCCTATTCTCGGGTAACTCCGACCGGCGGTCCACGGGGGCGATGGACCGCCGGACATTCCCTCACCCGCTCTGGACGCTCGGCCCGTCGAACTTCGGTAGGGGTGCGTCCAGGGATTCACGCGGGGTATCGTTCAGGCGGTCAGCGGCGAACTCGGCAGTGAGTTTCAGCGTTGCATTCTGGCAAAGCAAAACCCCCGAGCTTCCCTGCGTTTCCACGGGATTCGGGGGTTATATCTCTGTAGCAGGAGCGGGGCTTGAACCCGCGACCTCACGATTATGAGTCGTGCGCTCTAACCAGCTGAGCTACCCTGCCGCGAGGCATCCGTCCGCGTGAGATGAATGCTGCGAGCCCCGACCGGGATTCGAACCCGGGACCCCTTCCTTACCATGGAAGTGCTCTACCACTGAGCTATCGGGGCGCTCGCTGCCCAGAAGGCAACTATACGAGAATACCAGTTCTTCGGCGTTCTCAAAAACCGAGACGGTTAGTAGTCGTCCCTTCCCGCGTTTGCCTGCAACCAGGGCAGCGGGTCGATGGTCGAACCATTCACGATCAGCTCGAAATGCATGTGCGCACCGTAGGAACGACCCGTATTGCCGACCAGGCCGATGATGTCACCAACCTCGATCTTCTCGCCTGCGGTAACCCGCAATGACCCGTACTGCATGTGCGAGTAATGGCTCGTGATGACTTTTCCGTCGATGACGTGATCGACGTAGACGGTCACACCATAGTTGCCGCCGGACTCGGTCGCGATGCGCACGGTTCCGTCGGCGATCACCTGCACGGGAGCACCCGCACCGGGAACGAGGTCAAGGCCCTCGTGCATGCCGGTGTCGCGCATTCCGTACGGCGAACTCATCGCCACACCGACCACGAACGGCCATTGGATGGCGGCATCCGGGTCATTCGTGTAGAGCGCGTTGGAGTAGTGGATACCCTGCTCCGCGGCGAGGTCGACGAGGGACGCCGTCGAGAAGTTCTCCGTGCGCTGGATCGTTTCGTTCTGCACATCGGATGAGGCGACGTACGCCTGAATCTCGTCGTCAGTAGCGTCGGATGCCAGCAGCTGCGATCCCGTCGCCACCAACGAGGTGGCCGACTTCACCTGGGCACCTTGCGCGGCCGCGACGGCCTCTGTCGGAAGCGTCATCGATACCGCAAGCAGACCCGCGATTCCCATGACACCCACCGTGGCACCAGCCGTGTAAATCTTGCGGCGGACCTTGCTCTTGCGCGGGGCTACGTGAATCGTGGTCGCTTCGGCCGGAAGCGCCTGCTCGGAAGCAGCGACGAAGAACGAAGGCTCTGTGGCGACAGCACGGAACGCACGGGAGGCCGAGACGAACGGATCAGCAACAGAAGCAGCAACGGGCTCATCGACAACAACGGGCTCATCGACAACAACGGGCTCATCGACAACAACAGGCTCATCGACGATCTGTGGCACGGCGGACATCGTGGCGCGCTGGCGCTCGCGGACGGCTCGACGCGAAAGCGGCAGCACGACAGCTTCAACCAGAGAGGCGACAGCATCCACTGACGTCACTTCGACGCCAACCGGGGTCGCGGAATCCGCGGTGCGGTGACGGCTGGAACGGCGCGTGGGCGCAGGCTCAGCCATGGGGGAATCGAAGGGCAAAACGGTTCTCTCGGGGTATGTACAGAAGCGGGGGGGACCCTCGAAGTTCGGGCAACGAAGGTAACGAACAGATAAACCTTAGCGCGCTGGCGCTGAGAATGCCATGTACACGCCCTCAGTTCTCGTTGTTGAATATCGCTGAAATTCTGACGTGCAGGGCAGGACCAGCCGCGATCAGCATCGGACGATCGGATGCCGTGTCATACCGCGACACCGTGCCACCGGCTTCTGCGACCAAGAGCGCACCGGCAGCGAAGTCCCACGGCTTCAGTCCACGCTCGAAGTAGCCATCCAACCGACCTGCCGCGACGTAGCTCAGATCAAGCGCCGCGGATCCGCCCCGGCGCAGGTCGCGAGCAAGCGGCATGACTCGACGCACCGTGGCCAGATCCCCGTCGTGCGTGGCCGGATCGTAGCCAAACCCGGTCGCAAGCAGCGCTCCTGCCGGTGTCTCAGTGTTGACGGAGAGCCGAGTGCCATCCAGCCAGGCGCCCTCACCGCGTGCTGCCGTGAACATCTCCCCCAGAACGGGGCTGTAGACAGCCGCGGCCAGGGACGTCCAACCGCTCGGGTCAGCATCGCCTTGAACGGCCCCGATGCTGACGCTGTACGCCGGCATGCCGTACGCATAGTTCACAGTGCCGTCGATCGGGTCGACGACCCACGTCACGCCGGTGGTGGTGCGGGCTCCGCCGGATTCTTCACCGAGAAATCCATCCCCAGGACGCTCCGCCTGCAGCCGCGAGCGGATGAGCGCTTCCACCTCACGGTCCGCTTCGGTGACGATGTCGGCGACCGTCGACTTCGTCGCTGCCAATGAGACACCCTCGGCCCGCCGCTGGCGGGCGAGATCGCCCGCCTCACGAGCTATATCCGAGGCAAGTGCCTGCAGTTGCCGAACGTCACTCACGCCGCCGCTCACTGCGGGGGCGCCGGCGGCGGGGGCGGGAACGAACCAGGAGCGGGATGCTGACCCGGGGCAGGCTGCTCCGGGGCGGCAGGAACCTCTGGTGCGGGCTGCTCGAACCCAGGCACCTCTGGTGCAGCAGGAATCTCCGGAACAACCGGCACCTCGGGCACGCTGGGCGCTTCAGGCAGGCCGGGCGCCTGCGGAACCGCTGGCGCCTGCGGGTAGTCCGGTGCGACCGGGAAGCCCTGCGCCGGAGCAGGGAACTGGGCCTGCTGTTGCGTCGGGTACCCGGTGTAGTACGCGTTCCAGTCTGGTGATCCGTCCTGGAGCACAGGGAGCGGAGTCGCCCCATCAGCATAGGTCGGCCACTGCTGAGCAACCGGTGCCGCAACAGCCGCAACAGCCGGAGCAGCAGCGAACGAGTTGGGCGCGTAGTGGGCCACCGTGGCCTCGCGCTTCTTAGGGGCGAACAGCGCGTTCAACAGCGGAATGAGGGTGGTTCCTACCGCGGCGAGAATCGCCAGCGCGACGACGATGCGCCAGTACAGCTCGTCGAAGTCGAAGGTATCCGGGAACGTGAGGTAAATCACGAGCATCCCCACCAGCAGCACCAGAATCGCGACGGTGACGTAGTAGATGACCTGGGTGAAGGTCGTCACATAGCGGCGAGCTGCCGGTGTGAACAGGCGCAGATGCAGCAGCGCGAGCTGCATCACACCGATGACGAGCAGCAGCATGAAGAAGCGACCAACACCTCCGGCGTAATCACCCAGCGTCGTGGGTAGCCAGATCTTGACCGCACCAACGAGGAGCGCGACGATCCAGGTGATCATGCTGGCAAGCGCCAGCCACTCCGGGCGGTTCGGGGCGAGACCAGCCTCAAGAATCGCGATTCCGGCGAATGCTGCGAGTAGCAGAATTGTCAGGAATGCGCGGCCGATGATGCCGTCTTGATTGCCGACGAGAACCCAGATGACGCAGACGATGGCAGCCGCGATCAGCGCACCGATGGCGATCCAGATCGCTCCTCTGATCATGAGGGAGGCGTTCGCCTTCCCCGTTTGCTCAGTTGTGACCTCTGACATGGTGTTCCCCTCTTCGGCCGACGTTGCTTTCATCCTGCCACGCGCGGATCCCGTCGAACGGTGACGTCGCGCGTTTGTGCATAAATCAGGTGCGTCAGCGTGACTTCTTCGCGGATGCTGCAGCAAACGCCGCGACGCGCGCCTTGGCATCCGCCGTGTCGAAGGCGGCGCCGATGGAACGTGCCTCCTCGCTTAGCTGCTCGGCAAACGTGCGCTCCGGCCTGGAGCGCACGAGGCGCTTCGCCTGCCCATAGGCGACAGCGGCACCGGCGAGCCAGAATCGCGCGATCTCCTCCGCCCGTTCGCGTACCCGATCGGCCTCGTCCGCAGCATCCGTTCCGCTGACGATCTCGGCAGCGATCCCCCACTCCTGCGCCTCTTCTGCGGTGAGCAGCCGATCCTGCAACACCAACTGCAGGGCGCGGCGCTGCCCGACCGCGGCCGCAATCTGGGCGGATACCGACAGGTCAGGGGTGAGCCCGATGTTCGCGTACAGGCTGCCGATCTTGGAGCGTGCGCCGACGACGGCGTAGTCCGAGCAGAGCAGGATGCCGAGGCCACCGCCCGCTGTTGTGCCGTGGGCTGCCGCAACCACCGGGATCGCCGACTCAGTCAGCGCACGGATGCCGACGTTGATGACGCCCGCAAGATCGGCGATCTGTGACCCCTCGCCCATCGTCGTCGCCATATCGATCACGTCACCGCCCGCGCAGAAGGCGGGGCCAGCGGCATCCAACAGGATGGCCCGCACATCATCACGCGACGTCGCCTCGGTCGTCGCGTCGCGCCAGGCCTGGGCGAGGTCGGCGTTGAACGCATTGAGGCGCGTGGGACGGTTCAGCGTCAGCCGAGCCAACCCCTCATCGACTGAGAACAGAATGGCATCGCTCATGGCATCTCCCTTGAAGCACTGGACGGACTCCGCCAGCCTAGCCGCGGCTTGAGATCAGTCCGTTCCTTCGTAGACGCGCGCGACGAAGCGCTCCATGCGTCGACGCGTGCCGTCGAGTCGCATGTCGATCTGCCCTTCGGCGCGGATTTCGCTGGGCGCGAGCGGATGCGCGAGCCGCACGCTCTCGTGACAGGACAGGTCGGTGCACATATAGGTGCCGACGCTGTCGCCTCGGCGACCAGCAGCCCCCGCTCGCCGCGCAGAGAAGAGCGCGATCTGGTTGCCAGGCTGCATCGTCTGGCAGATGTTGCACATGCCAGAGCGTGTGCGACCAGGGTCGCTCGCCCGCAGCACGATCCCGGTGATGCCTCGATCAGTCTCAACGACGACACAGCCGCGTTTGCTCGACGCCGGGTCTCGCCAGGCGAGAAAGTCGTGAAACTCCCAGTCGACGAGCAGGAAATCGTGGGGCATCTCGATCAGCGAGAGCTCATCCTCCTGCGCATTGATGAAGGATGCACGGACGTCCGGTTCGGTGAGCGCTCGCATCCGTCCAGTCTATGAAGCTGCCACGACACTCGGCTCACGCTCGCGGATGAGGAAGCCGAATCCGAAGGCGATGAAGAACATGAGAACGCCGTAGACCGCCGCGGGCAGGCTCAGCTCGACCGAACCCAACACTGTCTGCGCGATGACGATCGCCAGGGTGGCGTTGTGGATGCCGATCTCGAACGAGATCGCTACCGACTGGCGCCTGCCCACCTTCAGCATCCGCGGCACCCAGAACCCGATCGCGAGGCTGATGAGGCAGAACAACATCGTGATCAGGGCAAGCTGCGCGAAATTGTCGATCAGGAGTTCCCAATTGGATGCCACAGCACCGCCGATCACAACGACGAGGATGACCACGCTGGCGATGCGCACCGGCTTATCCATGCGGTCTGCGAACTTCGCCCAGAAGCGTCGCACCAGCATCCCGATCGCAACGGGAAGCAGCACGATCGCGAACACCTCCAGCGCCTTGGCCCACTGCAGACCGAGCTGGTCATCGAACGGGTTGAAGTACATGATCGCGAAGTTCGTGATCACCGGAAGAGTGATCACGGCGATGACCGAGTTCACCGCGGTGAGAGAGATGTTCAGCGCGATGTCGCCGCGGAACAAATGGCTGTACAAATTCGCTGTCGTGCCGCCTGGCGAGGCGGCGAGCATCATCATTCCCACAGCCAACACAGGCGGGAGCTGAAACAGCAGCACGAGTGCGAAGCAGATGGCGGGCAGCACCAGGAGCTGACAGAGGAGAGCGACGAGCACCGCCTTCGGCTGTTTCAGCACGCGCGCAAAGTCCGCGAGCGTGAGGCTCAGCCCCAGGCCGAGCATGATGATGCCGAGTGCGACAGGTAGTCCGATGGTGGTCAACGCTGATCCCATGGTTCTCAGTGTGGCGGATGCAGGCATCCAGTGTCACGCGATTAACCGAAATCTCTTCGGGGTGACGATCATCCTCCGACACCCGATGTCCCCGCGAACGACTGAAGGCCCCGCTCGCGCGAGGCCTTCTAGTCTTGTGGTGGCGAGTGAGGGATTCGAACCCCCGAATGCTGAGCAGTCTGATTTACAGTCAGATCCCTTTGGCCGCTTGGGTAACTCGCCAATGCGCACCCGTCCAGCTTGTACAGCCAACCGGGGGCGCGATTATCAAGCATACCCGCCAGAAGCGGGTGTAAGAAATCGACAGTTCAGCTGCCGCGAACGCCGCGTTCGCCGGTCTCAAGCGACTCGGGCGTGCGCAGCAATCCACCTTCGGAACGGCAGGTCGCCGCAGCCACTTTCATCGCCCGATCGAGCAGCCGTTGCCACTCCTCCCCTGCCTGCGGGCGCTTGCCGACAAGCCCTTCGGCGACCGCAGACAGTGTGGCGTCGCCGGCACCCACAGTGTCGACGATCGGCCCTGGCAAGTCGGCGATCGGAGCAATGAACGTTCCGGCATCCGCCTCGAGCACGGCACCGTCTTTGCCCGCCGTCGCGAGCACGGCGTCTGCTCCCAGATCGCGCAGCCTCAACCGCAGCGCGTCAAGGTCGCCGTCGTAGAGCAACGCTGCATCGTCCGCACCGACCTTGACCATCGCGGCATCCGCAGCCAGTCGCTCGAATCCGCGCACGAACTCTTCACGATCGCTGAGCATGCCGGAACGCGGGTTGGGGTCGATCGCGACCCTGACGCCCGCGAGCGCTTCGGCGAGGGCATCTACCTCGGCCGGCACGTCGAACGGGAAGCAGCTGATCACCGCGAGGCCCGCATTGAGGAGTGCCTGCCGAGCCTCCTGCCCGTAGCGGATGCTGCGGCGCTGAGCCGCCTCGTTGAAGACGTAGGTTGGCTCACCATGCGCGTCGCGCTGCACGATCGCACGGGACGATCCGTGCGGCGCCTCGCTCGAAATCAGCCGCACGTCGTGGTCGCCGAGATACTCACGGATGTGCGCACCGGCTTCGTCGTCGCCGACCATGGCAATGAGGGTCGTGGGCACGCCGAGACGCCGGAGCCCGACAGCCACGTTCAGCGCAGCACCTCCGACCAGCTCGCGCACGCCGCCGGCGTCGTGGATCTCATCAATGAGGGCATCGCCGATGACGACGGCGCCTGGTGTGTTCTGAGGCATCCCCTCATTCTGGCCTACCCACTGCCCGACGAGCCTCCGTGCTGCGTCGGCGAGACGGCGCTACGGTATGGCCATGAAAGCATCGCGTCTCGTCACCATCGCCACCGTGCTGCTGATGACCTCGGTCCTCGCCGGATGTGGTGGCGATCCTGCTCAATCGCCTTCTTCTGCTGGGTCCTCGCCCGAGCAGAGCGCGTCGCCCACGGCATCCGAGACTCCAAAACCGACGCCCACTCCCACGTCCGAACCGATCGCGCTCCCAGATGACTGCCGTGCGATTCTGAGCGACGAAGTGCTGGCAGAACTCGGCAGCACGCCACTCAACGATCCCTCGCTGGGACCCTCCGGAGTTCAAGCCGATGGGTCGCTGCTGTGCATCTGGCGCGAGCCGGGCGCAGACACGACGTCGCTGGTCACTGAAATATCCGGAATGAACCGGGGGCCCGCCCTCGACATGCTGAACGCTCTGGCCGACGACGAGGGCTTCACGTGTTTCACGCCCGACGACGGCACACGCTGCGAGAAGACGTGGACGAACGAGACGCACCCCGTCACCGACGGACGCACTCTGTACTGGCGAGATGACGTGCTCATCGATACGACGTACTCGAACCTCGCCCCCAGTGGATACACCTCCAGCATCGTGGCGCACCTGTTCGATTAGTCAACGATCGGCGGCGTCGGCGCCCGCCCCGCAACCGTGTCGAGGGGCCGCACTTTGCCGCATCCACCGCGCCGACCCGGCCATCTGCGACACCTCCCGCCGCACGCCCGCCCCGCAACCCTCGCGAGGGGTCGCACTTTGCCGCATCCACCGCGTTGACCCGACCATCTGCGACACCTCCCGCCGCACGCCCGCCCCGCGCCCGCCGTACGCCCGCCCGCCCCGCCGCACGCGCCCCGCGCCCGCCGCCCGCCCCGGCGACACCGCCGCGCCCAGACACGAAGAAGGCCCCAGGGTGAACCCTGGGGCCTTCTTCAATCAGTCACACTCAGTTGTAGGTACCGGGGGTGACGTCATCTGTTGAGAACGCGTCGAAGTCGACGTAACCGAAGTCGCCCTCGGCGTACGCGCCGTCGGATGCGAAGATCCGGTTCGGGTAGCGCTCGCTCTTGGCTTCCTCAGTCGCCTCGACAATGATGTCGCGGTACTTCGCGAGACCGGTTCCGGCGGGGATGAGCTTACCGATGATGACGTTCTCCTTGAGACCGATCAGCGGGTCGCGCTTGCCCTGCATGGCAGCCTCGGTGAGCACACGGGTCGTCTCCTGGAAGGAGGCGGCCGACAGCCACGATTCGGTCGCAAGCGACGCCTTCGTGATACCCATCAGCTCCGAACGACCAGATGCCGGACGCTTGCCAGCGGCAACCGTCTCGCGGTTGATCGCCTGGTAGCGCTTGAGGTCGACCATTTCACCCGGAAGCAGACCAGTGTCGGCGTGATCGACGACGGTGACCTTGCGGAGCATCTGTCGGACGATGACCTCAATGTGCTTGTCGTGAATCGGCACACCCTGCGAACGGTAGACACCCTGGACGCCGTTTACGAGGTAACGCTGCACCTCACGGGCACCCATGACACGCATGACCTCCTTGGGGTCCAGCGTGCCAACCAGGATCGGCTGACCGACCGTGACGTGCTGACCGTCCTCGACGAGAAGCGTTGCACGCTTCAGCACCGGGTAGATCACTTCCTCGTCACCGTTGTCTGGCGTGAGGATGACCTTCTTGGCCTTGTCGTTCTCGTCGATCGTGATGCGGCCATCGGCCTCTGCGATCGGCGAAGCACCCTTCGGCGTACGAGCCTCGAAAAGCTCTTGCACACGGGGCAGACCCTGAGTGATGTCATCCGCCGATGCCGAACCACCAGTGTGGAACGTACGCATCGTCAGCTGGGTACCGGGCTCACCGATCGACTGTGCGGCGATGATGCCGACGGCCTCTCCGATGTCCACGATCTGACCCGTTGCGAGCGAACGGCCGTAGCACTGTGCGCAGACACCAACAGCCGAGTCACACGTCAGCACGGAGCGCACCTTGATGGTGTCAACACCGAGCTCGACGAGCTTGTCGATCAGGACGTCTCCGACATCGTCACCGGCAGAGGCAAGAACCTCACCGGATTCGCTGACAACGCCAGCGGCCAGGGTACGAGCGAACACCGAGTTCTCGACGTTCGCGTCGCGCACAAGCTCACCCTGCGAGTTCGGAGCGGCGATCGGGAGCTCAAGGCCCTTCGATGTGCCACAGTCCTCTTCGCGGATGATGACGTCCTGCGAGACATCCACCAGACGACGGGTCAGGTAACCCGAGTCGGCGGTACGCAGAGCGGTGTCAGCCAGACCCTTACGGGTACCGTGCGTCGCGATGAAGTACTCCGCAACCGACAGCCCCTCGCGGTACGAGGAGATGATCGGGCGAGGGATGATCTCACCCTTCGGGTTGTTCACCAGGCCTCGCATACCCGCGATGTTACGGATCTGCAGCCAGTTACCACGAGCGCCGGAGGTGACCATCCGGTTGATGTTGTTGTCTTCCGGGAAGTTCTCGCGCATCGCGACCTGAACCTCGTCGGTTGCCTCGGTCCAGATCTTGATGAGCTCCTGGCGACGCTCGGAGTCGGTCGTCAGACCCTTCTCGTACTGCGACTGAACCTTCGCGGCCAGCTTCTCGTAGCGGCCGACGATCTCCTTCTTGTTCGGAGGAGTCAGGATGTCGCTGAGGGCGACGGTCACACCGGAGCGAGTAGCCCAGTAGAAACCGGCATCCTTGATGCGGTCCAGCGTTGCAGCCGTCTCGACCTTGGGGTATTCCTCGGCCAGCTTGTTGACGATCTGCGACAGCTTGCCCTTGTCAGCAGGCTCACGCACGAAGGGGTAACCCTTCGGGAGCGTGGCGTTGAAGAGCGCCTGACCCAGCGAGGCATCCACGAGGCCGTGGCGCTCGTAGCCCTCAGGTGCCTGGCCCTCGAGGAAGGTCAGACCCGGGATGCGGATGCGAACCTTCGCCTGCAGGTCGAGGGTGCCCTCGTCCTTGGCCAGGATCGCCTCGGAGACCGAGACGAATGCGCGACCCTCACCGGTGGCGCCACTCTTCAGCACCGTGAGGTGGTGAAGACCGATGATCATATCCTGCGAAGGCAGGGTGACCGGACGACCGTCAGACGGCTTCAGGATGTTGTTCGACGCGAGCATCAGCACGCGAGCCTCGGCCTGAGCCTCGACCGACAGCGGCAGGTGCACAGCCATCTGGTCACCATCGAAGTCAGCGTTGAACGCTGCACACACGAGCGGGTGAAGCTGGATGGCCTTACCCTCGACGAGCTGAGGCTCGAAGGCCTGGATGCCCAGGCGGTGCAGGGTGGGTGCACGGTTCAGCAGCACAGGACGCTCGCGGATGATCTCCTCGAGCACGTCCCAGACCTCGGGACGGGTGCGCTCGACGGCACGCTTCGCGGCCTTGATGTTCTGCGAGTGACCGAGGTCGATCAGACGCTTGATCACGAACGGCTTGAAGAGCTCCAGCGCCATCTGCTTGGGCAGACCACACTGGTGCAGCTGCAGCTGCGGGCCGACGACGATGACCGAACGGCCAGAGTAGTCAACACGCTTTCCGAGCAGGTTCTGGCGGAAACGACCCTGCTTGCCCTTCAGCATGTCGCTGAGGGACTTGAGGGCGCGGTTACCGGTACCGGTGACGGGGCGACCACGGCGACCGTTGTCGAACAGTGCGTCGACGGCCTCCTGCAGCATTCGCTTCTCGTTGTTGACGATGATCTCGGGGGCACCGAGGTCGATCAGACGACGAAGACGGTTGTTGCGGTTGATCACGCGGCGGTACAGGTCGTTCAGGTCGGAAGTCGCGAAGCGGCCACCGTCGAGCTGCACCATCGGGCGCAGCTCGGGCGGGATGACCGGAACGACGTCCAGGACCATGGCGGCCGGGCTCATGCCGGTCTCCAAGAACGAGTTGACGACCTTCAGACGCTTGATCGCGCGGATCTTGCGCTGACCCTTGCCCTCGGCGATCTGCAGGTGCAGGTTCTCCGACTCGGTCTTCAGGTCGAAAGCTGCCAGGCGACGCTGGATCGACTCGGCGCCCATGTAGGCCTCGAAGTACTGCCCGAAGCGGTCCTGCAGCTCGTGGAAGACGTCATCCTCCGGACGAAGCGCGCCAACATCGAGCGTGCGGAAGTCTTCCCACACGCGCTCGAGCTTGGCGATCTGCTCGTCTGCACCCTTGCGGGTGAGAGTCATCTCCTTCTCGGCGGCGTCCTTGACCTTCTTCTTGGCGTCGGCCTTGGCACCCTCAGCCTCAAGGGCTGCGAGCTCCTCCTCCAGCCGGGTGAGGCGCTCGGCGATCTTCGCGTCGCGACGATCCCCCAGCGTCTTCAGCTCGAGGCGGATGTTGTTCTCCTGCGTGGCGAGGTCGCGGTGGCGAGCATCCTCGTCAACCGAAATCACCATGTAGGCGGCGAAGTAGATGACCTTCTCGAGGTCCTTCGGCGCCATGTCCAGCAGGTAGCCAAGACGCGAAGGAACGCCCTTGAAATACCAGATGTGGGTGACGGGTGCGGCCAGCTCAATGTGGCCCATGCGCTCGCGACGGACAGAGCTCTTGGTGACCTCTACGCCGCAGCGCTCGCAAACGATGCCCTTGAAGCGGACACGCTTGTACTTACCGCAAGCACACTCCCAGTCGCGGCTGGGTCCGAAGATCTGCTCTCCGAAGAGGCCGTCCTTCTCGGGCTTGAGCGTGCGGTAGTTGATCGTTTCGGGCTTCTTGACCTCACCGTAAGACCATCCGCGGATGTCGTCAGCGGTGGCCAGGCCAATGCGAAGCTCATCAAAAGTATTTGACTCGAGCACTAGTTCTCCTGTGTCTCAATAAAAATTCTGCGAAATCGGACGCTGTCGAAGCGTCAGATCTCGTCGATCGAGGCGGACTCGAATCGGCTGGAGATGTTGATACCGAGCTCTTCCGCTGCGCGGAATGCTTCATCATCGGTGTCGCGGAGGTTGACCGTCGTGCCGTCTGCCGAGAGGACCTCGACGTTCAGGCAGAGCGACTGCATCTCCTTCATGAGCACCTTGAACGACTCGGGGATGCCAGGCTCCTGGATGTTCTCGCCCTTGACGATCGCCTCGTAGACCTTGACGCGGCCGAGGATGTCGTCGGACTTGATCGTGAGGAGCTCCTGGAGTGCGTATGCCGCACCGTAGGCCTCGAGGGCCCACACTTCCATCTCACCGAAACGCTGTCCACCGAACTGCGCCTTACCACCGAGCGGCTGCTGGGTGATCATCGAGTACGGACCGGTCGAACGCGCGTGAATCTTGTCGTCGACGAGGTGGTGGAGCTTCAGGATGTACATGTAGCCCACCGAGATCGGCGCAGGGAACGGCTCGCCGGAGCGGCCGTCGAACATCTGCGTCTTACCGGTCGAGTCGATCAGGCGTACGCCGTCACGTGTCGGCAGCGTGGAGTCGAGGAGACCTGCGATCTCGTGCTCCTCCGCGCCATCGAACACCGGGGTCGCAACCTTGGTGCCTGGAGCAGCCTCGAATGCGGCCTTCGGCAGAGTCGAAGCCCAATCCGGGTTACCTTCGACCTTCCAGCCCTGCTTGGCGATCCACCCGAGGTGGGTCTCCAGCACCTGTCCGAAGTTCATTCGTCCAGGAATACCGAGCGGGTTCAGGACGATGTCAACCGGAGTACCGTCCGGAAGGAACGGCATGTCCTCGATCGGAAGGATCTTCGCGATGACACCCTTGTTGCCGTGACGACCGGCGAGCTTGTCACCCTCGGTGATCTTGCGCTTCTGGGCGATGTAGACCACGACGCGGCGGTTGACGCCACTGCCGAGTTCGTCATCGCCATCTTCAGCGTTGAACTCCTTGACAGCGATGATCGTGCCCTGCTGACCGTGGGGAACCTTCAGCGAAGTGTCGCGAACCTCACGGCTCTTCTCGTTGAAGATCGCACGCAGCAAGCGCTCCTCGGCACTCAGCTCGGTCTCGCCCTTCGGCGTGACCTTGCCGACGAGGATGTCGCCGGGGCGAACCTCGGCGCCGATGCGGATGATGCCGCGCTCGTCGAGGTCCTTCAGCAACTCGGGGCTGACGTTGGGGAGGTCACGGGTGATCTCCTCCTTGCCGAGCTTCGTGTCGCGGGAGTCGACCTCGTACTCTTCGATGTGAATCGAGGAGAGTGTGTCGTCCTTCACCAGGTCCTGGCTGAGGATGATCGCATCCTCGAAGTTGTAGCCTTCCCACGTCATGAACGCGACCAGAAGGTTCTTACCGAGCGCGAGCTCGCCGTTCTCGGTGGCGGGGCCATCAGCGATGATCTCGCCGACCTCGACACGTTCGCCGGCAGAGACGACGACCTTCTGGTTGTAGGAGGTGCCCTGGTTGGAGCGGTCGAACTTGCGGAGGTAGTACTCCTGGGTTCCACCCTCGTCGAGCTGCACGACCACGCGGTCTGCGGAGACCTCGGTGACGACACCAGGCTTCGCGGCGCTGATGACGTCGCCGGCGTCGATGGCTGCGTAGCCCTCCATACCGGTTCCGACCAACGGCGAGTCGCTGCGCAGCAGCGGCACAGCCTGACGCTGCATGTTGGCGCCCATGAGCGCGCGCTGCGCGTCATCGTGCTCGAGGAACGGCACGAGCGAGGTTGCTACCGACACCATCTGGCGCGGGGAGACATCCATGTAGCCGATTTCGGTCGGCTCGAACATGTCGACCTCGCCACCGGGGCGGCGGGCCAGAACACGTGCGTCACGGAAGCGGCCGTCGGCCTTGAGACCGGCGTTGGCCTGAGCGACGATGAAGTCGTTCTCCTCAGACGCGGTCAGGTAGTCGATGTCATCGGTGACCTTGCCATCGACAACGCGACGGTACGGGGTCTCGATGAATCCGAAGGCGTTGATGCGCGCGAAGGTTGCGAGCGAGCCGATCAGGCCGATGTTCGGGCCTTCAGGAGTCTCAATCGGGCACATGCGGCCGTAGTGCGACGGGTGAACGTCACGCACCTCGACGCCTGCGCGGTCACGAGACAGACCACCGGGGCCCAGCGCCGAAAGGCGACGCTTGTGGGTCAGGCCCGCGAGCGGGTTGTTCTGGTCCATGAACTGCGACAGCTGCGACGTTCCGAAGAACTCCTTGATCGCGGCGACGACGGGGCGCACGTTGATCAGGGTCTGCGGCGTGATGGCCTCGATGTCCTGCGTGGTCATGCGCTCGCGAACGACGCGCTCCATGCGGGAAAGACCCGTACGGACCTGGTTCTGGATGAGCTCGCCGACAGCACGGATGCGACGGTTTCCGAAGTTGTCGATGTCGTCAGTTGACATCCGGATCTCGGCCTTCTTGCCGCTGCGGAGACCTTCGAAGGTCTCGTCGCCACGGTGCAGACGCACGAGGTACTTGATGGTCCCGACGATGTCTTCGACGGTCAGCACCGAAGAGTCCAGCGGCTGGTTCAGGCCCAGCTTCTGGTTGATCTTGTAACGACCGACCTTCGCGAGGTCATAGCGCTTCGAGTTGAAGTAGAAGTTGTCCAGCAGAGCGCGGGCAGCCTCAGCGGCAACCTGCTCGCCCGGACGAAGCTTGCGATAGATGTCGCGAAGCGCGTCTTCCTTGGTGAGGATGGTGTCCTTGGCCAGCGTCTCCTCGATCGAGGGGTAGCCGGCGAACTCAACGAGGATCTCTTCGCTGGTCATGCCGAGAGCCTTGAGGAACACGGTGACGGACTGCTTGCGCTTGCGGTCGATGCGCACGCCGACCTGGTCGCGCTTGTCGATCTCGAACTCGAGCCATGCACCACGGCTCGGGATCACGCGAGCGGAGACGATGTCCTTGTCAGAGGTCTTGTCCGGGGACTTGTCGAAGTAGACACCCGGCGAGCGGACCAACTGCGAGACGACGACACGCTCGGTGCCGTTGATGATGAAGGTTCCCCGCAGCGTCTGCAGCGGGAAGTCACCCATGAAGACGGTCTGAGTCTTGATCTCACCGGTGAGGTGGTTCATGAACTCGGCCTCGACGTACAGTGGCGCGGCGTATGTCTTGCCGCGCTCCTTGCACTCATCGATCGAGTACTTCTCAGGCTCGAGGTACGGGTTGGTGAAACTCAGCTGCATGGTCTCGCTGAGGTCTTCGATCGGAGAGATCTCCTCGAAGATCTCCTCCAGACCGCTGAACTCATTGAGATCCGTGCGGCCGGCCTTCTTGCCTTCAGCGAGGCGGGCCTTCCAGGTCTCGTTGCCAACGAGCCAGTCGAACGACTCGGTCTGCAGCGCGAGGAGGTCAGGGACCTCCAACGTGTCGGAGATCTTGGCGAACGAGAGCCGCGATACGCCGCGCCCGTTCTTGTTGGTGGTGGATGTGGATGCGTTGCGAGCAGCAGCCAAGGGAATAACCTCCGTGAGCCCCGCAGGGCTTCTCGATTCCTTTGTCGTCAGGTGAGTGCGCACTCGTTTACTCAACAACTGCCGACCACCATATGAGGGCAGGGAGAACCGAGGCGCAAAGAACAACTATACGTCGGATTTCGCGACATGGCAAGCGGGATCCTTGACCAATTCCGAAACCTGCGGTAATGGCATCCGCCTTCCCCGCCCTCAGAGCCGACTAAGAGGCGATGTTCAGTTCGTTGCCCGGGATGGATGCCAGCAGGCGTCTGGTGTACGGATCGCGCGGGTTCGTGAAGATCTCTTCGCTGGATGCCGCTTCCACGAGTGCTCCGTCTTTCATCACGCACACGTAGTCACTGATCAGCCGCACGACGGCGAGGTCGTGCGAGATGAACAGATAGCTGAGTCCGTACTCGCTCTGCAGATCACCGAGCAGTGTGAGGATCTGGTCCTGCACCAGCACGTCGAGCGCGGAGACCGGTTCATCGCAGACGATCAGATCGGGTGAGAGAGCCAACGCCCTGGCGATCGCGACACGTTGACGCTGACCGCCCGACAGTTCAGACGGATACCGACGCAGCATCGATTGCGGCAGTGCCACGTCCGCAAGCAACTTGCGGACGCGCGCCCGCCGCTCTGCGCTGCTGCCACGCTTGTAGAAGTCCAATGGCTCCTGAATCAGACGCTCAATCGTGAACATCGGGTTCAAGCTCGAATACGGATCCTGGAAGATCGGCTGCACACGCTGTCGAAAGTCACGGGTCTCTGCGCGACTGAGCGAGGAGATGTCTTTGCCCTCGTACGTGATGAGGCCGCTGGTCGGCTCGATCACCTTCAGCAGCATGCGTGCCGTCGTGGTCTTACCCGAGCCGGACTCCCCCACAATCGCCACGGTCTCCCCGCGTGGGATCACGAGCGAGACATCCTTCACGGCGATGAAATCCTCACGCTGGCCACGCACAGGATAGACCTTGGTGAGGCTCTTGATCTCGACGATGTTGTCGGATGCCGCGGCTGCTTTATCTTTCGTCGAAGAGACGAACGCCTGCGGCTGGAGGCGCGCGACGGCGACCGACGGCGCAGCCGCCACCAGCGACTGCGTGTACGGGTGCTGTGGGTCTTCCAGGATCTGGCGGGCAGAGCCCTGCTCCACAACCTTTCCTCGGTGCATCACGATGACGCGTTCAGCCCGCTCTGCGGCCAATCCCAGGTCGTGCGTAATCAGCAGCACAGCCGTACCGAGCTCACGGGTCATCGCTCCGAGCTGGTCGAGGATCGTCTGCTGCACAGTGACATCCAGGGCGCTCGTCGGTTCATCGGCGATCAGCAGGCGCGGTTTACATGCCAGGCCGATCGCGATCAGCGCGCGCTGGCGCATACCGCCGGAGAACTCGTGCGGATACTGTTTGGCCCGCTTCGCGGCATCAGGAAGCCCCGCGGCTTCCAGCGCTTCGACGACCTTCTCTGACACGTTCCGGCGCGTGGCGAGCCCGTGGGCGAGCAGCGTCTCAGCAACCTGCGTGCCGATCTTGGCAACCGGGTTGAGGTTCGACATCGGGTCCTGCGGGACAAGACCGATGTCCCGCCCACGGATCGCACGCATCTCGTGCTCTGACGCGTGCGTGATCTCCCGCCCGTCGAGGCGGATGCTGCCGGACGCGATGCGCCCTCCGCCAGCGAGGAGGCCGATGATCGCCATCGCTGTCGTCGACTTTCCAGAGCCAGACTCGCCTACGATGGCGACCGTCTCGCCCGGTGAGATCTCCAGATCAACGCCTTCGACCGCATGGACGGGACCGTCCAACGTCGAGAAGTCGACCGCGAGACCCTGGACCGATAGCAGCGGAGCGGTGCTCATGTTCTGTTCCTTCGACATATCAGCGTGCCCTCGTTCTCGGATCCATGGCCTCACGCAGAGCTTCACCGAAGAGGGTGAAGCCGAGCGCGGTGACCGCGATGCAGATGCCAGGGAAGAATGCCAGCCACGGCGCGATCGCCAGCTCGCTCTGCGCGTACGTGAGCATCCGCCCCCATTCAGCCGTCTCCGGCCGTCCTCCGCCGAGGCCGAGGAAGGAGAGCGCCGCCGCGTCGATCACGGCGGTCGCCAACGTCAGCGTGCCCTGTACGATGACCGGTCCGACCGCGTTCGGCAGGACATGCGACATCGTGATCCTGCCGCGACCCAGACCCAGGGTCTGCGCGGAGAGCACGTAGTCAGATGAGCGCTGCTGCAGCATGGATGCGCGCAGCAGCCTGGCGAAGATCGGCACCTGGGATGCTCCGATGGCGATCATCACCGCGTACGGAGTCTGCCCGAGGATCGCAGCGATCGAGACGGCGAGGAGCAGGTTCGGAACCGACAGGATGATGTCGACGATGCGCATGATGACCGTGTCGACCCAGCCGCCGAATGTGCCGGCGACCAGTCCGAGAATCATGCCGCCGACCAAGCCAAGGGCTGTGGAGATGACACCGACCAGCAAAGACGCCCGCGCACCCCAGATGAGTTTGGAGAGCACGTCGCCGCCGAACCGGTCAAGCCCCAGGGGGAATTCTGGCAGCTCGCCCGGCCCTGGAATGTGAGTCGGCGTGATGAACTTCGCGCCGGGCAGCGCCGTCTCCGGGTACGGAGCGAGAAGCGACGCGAAGGCCGCGACGAGTATGAACAGCACGACGATCACCGCGCCGGCCCATGCGGTCGGGTTGCGACGGATGCGGCGGAAGACGTCCTGCCAGAACCCGCCGGATCCGTCCTTGAGCTCCGCCTGTGCGACAGCGACGGTATCGATGATCCCGCCGCCTTGGGCTGGGGGAAGAACTGCACTCATTGGACCCTCACTCTCGGGTCGATCAGGCTGTAGGAAACATCAACAGCCAGGTTGATCAACGCATATGCGATCGCGATGAAGATGATGAACCCCTGCAACACCGGGAAGTCCCTGGTGAAGATCGCTCTCGCAAGGAAAGCGCCGATGCCAGGGAAGGCGAACACCGTCTCGGTGAGCACCGCGCCGGAGATCAGCAGTCCCGTCTGTAGCCCGATCGTGGTGATCACGGGCAACATGGAGTTACGGAGGATGAAGCGATTCCGCAGCGTCGCCGGGGCGACGCCCTTCGCCCGGCCGGTGCGCACGTAGTCGGCGTTCTGCACCTCGAGGACACTCGCCCTGGTGATGCGTACGATGATCGCCAGGGGGATCGTGCCCAATGCCAGCGCCGGCAGAACGAGGTGCAGGATGGCATCCCATGAGGCGTCGAACTCCCCAGTGATGATGCCGTCCCAGACGTAGAACCCGGTCGGATGAGTGGCGTCGATCCTTGGATTCTGGCGGCCGTCGGAGGGCAACCAGCCCAGCTGCACGGCGAAGACGTACTTCAGGATGAATGCCAGGAAGAACACCGGGATCGTGATGCCGATCAGGCTCAGCACCACGGAGGCATGGTCGGTGAGCTTCCCGTGCCGGCGAGCGGCCCAGTAGCCCAACGGGACGCCGACGCCCACCGCGAAGATGAGCGCCGCGATAGACAGCTCGATCGTTGCAGGGAACCGGCGGAGGAACTCCTCGAGCACCGGACGGTTCGTCTGGATCGATGCGCCGAAATCACCCTGCACGAGCCGGCCGACCCAGATGAAGTACTGCTCAAGGAGCGGCTTGTTGAAGCCGTAAAGTTCGTTGACCCTGGCGATCGCATCCGGTGTCGCCTTCTCGCCGAGAAGAGCGACGGCCGGGCCGCCTGGAAGGGCCCTGACCCAGGCAAAGAGCAGGATGCTCAGGCCGATCAGTGTGGGTATGAGGAACAGCAGTCGCCTGCCGATGGTACGCAGCAAGAGGTATCTCCCAGCTTTTCAGGTGCGGCACGACACCCCTCCGATCAGTCTGGTCGGAGGGGTGTCGCACCGAGTGAGCCCTACTTGGTGAGGACGATGTCTGTGAAGACCTCGTCGTTCACCGGACTGGCCGGGTAGCTCTCCACACGCGGGTCAAATGCCAGCGTGGGAGCGGGGTGCGCGAGCGGCACTCCGGGGATGAACGTTGCGACGTCCTCGTTGATCTCCTCGTACAGTGCGCTCTGCTCGTCGAGGTCAGAAACCCCGCGGGCGTCAGCGAGCTTCTGGAAGAGCTCCGGGTTGTCGAAGCCCCACTCCGAACTCTGCGCGCCGAAGAACACACCGACGAAGTTGTCTGTGTCGTTGTAGTCGCCGGTCCACCCCAGCAGGTGGATGCCGTGGTCAGGGGTGCCGGTGGTGCGGTCGAGGTACTCGACCCATTCCTCGGAGACCGGAGTGGTCTCGACGCCGACCTCGGCGAGCTGCGTGGACAGCACGGTGAAGATCTGCTCGGGGTCTGGCATGTATGGACGCGACACGTTGACGGGGTAGTTGAAGTCAAGCGCCAACGGGTTGGCCTCGTCGTATCCTGCCTCAGCAAGCAGCGCCTTGGCCTTCTCGGGGTCGTAGTCGTACGTCGTGACGTCCGGGTTATAGCCGTTGACAGAGTCCGGCATGAACTCGATGGCCTTCTCAGTGCCCTCAGGCAGAACCTGAGTGATCAGGGCGTCCTTGTCGATCGCGTAGGACAGCGCCTCGCGCACCTTCGGGTCCTGCAGTGCAGGAATCGCCTGGTTGAATGCCAGGTAAAGGATCGTGAACGGCGGGCGCGGCACCATGGTGAAGCCGTCCTCGTCGAGGGCAGCGGTGTCGGCGGGACCGACGAGGTCGTAGCCGTCGATGGAGCCGGACTCGAGTGCCTGGCGGCGCGCAGTCGGGTCATCGATCGTGCGGAAGATGATCTCGTTGATCTGACCCTTGTCGCCCCAGTAGCCGTCGTAGCTCGTCAGGGTGACGTTCTCACCTGGCGCCCAGGAGTCGAACTGGTACGGCCCGGTACCGACGGGGTGCCCCATCGCATACTCGGACATCTGAGGCGCCTCGGCCGAGCCGCTCACGGCATCCGCTTCGAACTCAGCGAGGGCGGACGGGCTCTGCATCGAGAATGCGGGCAGCGAGAGGGAGGGGATGAAGCCGGCGAACGGCTTGTTCAGCTCGATGGTGACCGAGTAATCGCCGTCCGGGGTGCAGGACTTGTAGACGGCATCCGCGGCGTTGGACGCATACCCGTGGAAGAGCTTGCTGTAGTAGTAGCCGAACGCCTCAGAAGCGGCGAGGCCCTCCCAGTTGAACCAACGGTCGAAGTTGTAGCAGACCGCTTCAGCGTTGAACGGGGTGTCGTCCTGGAAGGTGACATCCTCCTTCAGCGCGAAGGTGTACGCCATGTTGTCCTCAGACGGCTCCCACGACTCGGCGAGCAGCGGGGCGGGGTCGGCTGTGCCGGGCTCGGTGCCGACGAGTCCTTCGAAGATCTGACGTGAGACGCGGAATGTCTCGCCGTCCTGAGCGAAGGCCGGGTCGAGGCTGGCCGGGTCTGATGACGCGGCGAAGACGAATGTGCCGTCGACGTCCCCCGCGCCCTCAGCGGGCTCGCCTGTGTCGTCGCCGCGATCGCTGGCTACGCAACCCGCGAGCAGTAGCGCTGCGATCGCGGTTCCGGTGACGGCGATGAGTCCTCGCCGGCGCATGGATGAGTGGAGCATGCTGTGTACCTTCCCTGTGGGGCGCTTCATTGCGCGTGCTGAGAGCGTCGTCGCTCTCATCACGGTGATGATTCGACGCTACCCAGCCCGCTCCTGGAATCCAAACCCATCCATGTTGCGATCCGGTATCAGCTCGGTAACGTTGCGTGACCTGATCAGTGCCGCCCGGGCACGTCGTAGGCTCAAGAGCATGGGCAGAACGCGCGCGAAGGACACCGAGCATCCTGAGGCCCGCCTCGATCACGGCGGTATCGCGCGGATCATCCCCTCGGAGTACACGAGCGGGTTCGAGCTCATCGTCGATGACACGCCCCAGTCACACGTCGACCTCGACGACCCCACACATCTGCACTTCGAGTACGTCGTGCGAATGGGTGCGGTGATCGATCAGCTGACCTCTCCCGGCGAGGCTCTCACCGCCGTGCATCTCGGCGCAGGTGCGCTGACTGTGCCGCGCTACATCGAAGCGACGCGGCCGGGTTCTCGACAGCAGGTGATCGAGCTGGAAGCCCCTCTCGCCACTCTCGTCCGCGAGCACCTTCCGCTGCCGCGCGGAGCATCGATCCGCATCCGCATCGGTGATGCCCGCGAGGGTGTGAAGAAGCTTCCAGCCGCACTCGTCGGCGCATGCGACCTTGTCGTCTCGGATGTATATTCCGGCGCTCAGACGCCGGCGCACCTGACCAGCGTCGAGTTCTACACCGAGCTGCGCGCCCTGCTCGCTCCCACCGGAGTGCTGCTCATCAACGTCGCCGACGGTCCGGGCCTCGCGTTCGCCAGGCGTCAGGTCGCGACCGTCGCGCAGGTGCTTCCAGAAGTCGCACTGCTCGCCGACACCCAGGTACTCAAGGGCCGTCGATTCGGGAACCTTGTGGTCGCGGCATCCGCTTCTCCCCTACCCACCGAATGGCTGCCGCGGATGCTGGCAGCGGGCCCCCACCCGGCAAAGATCGCTCAGGATGCGGAAGTAGAAGCGTTCGCGAAGGGTGCGCGGATCGTCACCGATGCGGACGCCGTGGCATCCCCGAAGCCTGACGCGTCGATCTTCCTGCGCTGAAATCGCTGTCCGGGGCGCGCCAACCGTCAGTCCGCTGAACTGACAGGCACACTGAGAGGAGCGCTGCGAGAGGAGAGCACATGGGTTACATCAGGGGTTACGACTCAGAGACTCTTCGGGAACAGGTCGATCAGCGCGAATGCGCCGACCGGTTGGCCGAGATCGAGTCACAGCGGAGCCTGCCTGCGCTGCTGGAACGTGTCTGGCTGCTAAAGGTCCTCGACCGTCTGGATGAAGCGCTCACGCTGTCTGACGAGTCGGTGCGAGTGGCACGAATGGCCGGCACCCGCAAAGATGTGCTGCGCTCGCGCGTGCTGCACGCGACGATCCTGCAATACCGCGGTGCGTACGCGGCAGCCGAGCAGGAACTTACGACGTGTGCGACGGAAGCCGAAGGGCAGGGCTGGGCATCGATCGCGGCGTTCGCGCACCAGCATCACGGCAAGAATGCCTATGACGCCGGCGACTACGACGCTGCGCGCGAAAGTTTCAAGCGCGCGCTTTTTCTGCGCCGAGAGACTGGTGCCCCCGACCAGGAACTTGAGACCGCACTGCTGGCGATCGAAGCCGCGCAGAAGCGCAGCAGCGGGCAACTCATCTCGGGCTGACCGGCACGGTTTTCGTCACCTGTCGCGTAATGTCGGCGGGATGATTTAGCCTTGGCGCATGGCGGAACTTGACCGTGTGCGCATCTGGGGCGAAGCGCTGATCCGGTTGCACCTTGACGAATCCTGGTCGTTCGGTTTCGACCATGCAAAGCGTCGCGCCGGTCAGTGCGATTTTCGCGCGAAACGGATCACCGTCTCGCGCTATCTCGCCGCCAGGTTCGAAGACGATGAGATCCATCAGGTGCTGCTGCATGAAGTCGCGCATGCACTCGCCGGGCACCGGGCTGCGCATGGAGCGAAATGGAAGCGCATCGCCGGTGACCTCGGCTACGTCGGGGGCACGACGCACCGCGGTGAGACGGCGGAAGAGCTGGCACCGTGGGTCGGCACCTGCCCTGCAGGCCACGTGACGTACAGACACCGGCAGCCGAACCGGCCGACGTCATGCGCGAAGTGCTCACGGGCGTTCGATGCGCGATTCGCCTTCAGCTGGGTGCGCCGCGAGATCAGCGCGGCCGTGCGGCTCGCCGCGCAGATGCCGCGCGATTAAGCCTCGAACGCGACGAAGACGCCATCCACGAGGACCGGCACGGCATCGCTCGCATCAACCTCGGCGGCTGCGGCTGTCTCGGTCGGGATGAGGCCGGCCGCCTCGATGCGTGCAGTCGCGTCGACACCGTCCGCGAGTTCTTTGCCAGACCCGGATGCGGTGAGCAAATGCCTCATCGCCCGGCGCAGCCCCCTGGCCGACTCACATGCTGCCGCGGCATCCGGCGAAGTGTGGTCGGCACCCAGATCGCTGAGAGCCGCGATGATCGTTCCCGCACCGAGCTGATCTTCAACGGCGAAGCGGAGCTCTCCGGCATCTGTGAGCTCGCCCGCCGCGATCACGGCGACTGAGGTGCGCTGCTGGCGGCGATTCTGGATCTCGAGCACGGTGCGCGCGACGGCAGAGGCGTTGCGCAGCGACCCGAGCAGCACGGTCGCACCGGTTTCCGCTGCGGCAGCGGCCGTGGCTGCGCCGTTGCGCGACCAGCCCACGGCATCCGTCAATGAGACTGTGCGCCCAGATGCCACGGCATCCGTCACCGTCGACGAGAAACGCAGCACGTCCACGACCACGACGATATCGGCTGGCGCGAGTCGCTGAAGACCCGTGACTCCCCACTCGTGGCGGACTTGATACGAGGACTGATCGAACGGCTGCGACATCACTCCAGCCTATGGCCGGGGACTCGCGAGTACGGACCGCTCAGCTCAGCGCACAGCCGACACTCGGCGCGCAACTACGACCTCGACGCCCTTGTCGCGCAGACGAGAAATATGGCTCACGTCTGTGTCTGCATCGACGATGACAGCATCGAACTCGGTCAGCGGCAACAGTGCGTGCAGCGCCCGCTTGTCGAACTTCGTGTTGTCAGCCAGAAGAATCCGCTTCATCGAAGAATCGAACATGGCGCGCTTGACATCCACCGTCTCCAGCGTCTGATGGAAGGCGACGTCATCGGTGATCGCCGCTGTGGACATGATGAACAGGTCGGCACGCATCGCCTTGATGGCGGTGGTGGTGATGTGTCCCATGAACGAGCTGCACCAGTTGTGATATTCACCGCCCAGCCCCAGCAGGGTGATGCCATTGGCGCCACGGAGCTGATCCATGATCGTGAGCGTGTGGGTGATCACCGTCAGCGGCCGCTTCGCCCTCAGATGCGGGACGAGGTGCATCGCGGTGGTCGAATCATCAAGCATGATTGCCTGCCCCGGCTCAATGAATTCGAGCGCGGCGTGTGCGATCGCCTCTTTCTGAGTGCCCTCTCGACCCGACCGGTACACGTCGGAGGACTCAACGAGTGCCGTCGACAGCGCGGTGGCGACTCCCCGGTTCTTGCGCAGGAGCCCGCGCCCCTCGAGGTCGTCGAGGTCACGGTGCACCGTCATGACGCTGATATCGAAGCGCTCCGCAAGCTGTTCGATCCGAACCGAACCTTCGGCCATGACAGCCTCAGTGATGGCGCGCTGGCGTGTCAGCTGTCGACTCTGCCGCGATTCACTCGCCGCGGTCTCGTCCTCATCTATCGCGCTGTCCATCGAATTCGACCTCCCGCCATTCACCGTAGCGCGGCGGCTTCGTCAATGATGTGAGCGAGATCCTCTGGGTCATGGGCGAAACGGCCGAGGAAGAGCCCATCGACGCTGTCACCAAGGGCGGTCAGGGTGCCGCGCTGCGCGCTGCCACCGTAGATCACCCAGGAGGAACGCAACGATGATTCGGAAGCCAGCCGTGCGCGCAATGCTCCCGCTACAGCGATGACATGCTCCACCGACGCCGGTTCTGCCCTGCCGATCGCCCATTCCGGTTCGTAAGCGACAATCAGCTCACTGGCGAGATCCTGCTGATCGGCATCAGAGTGCGCGAATGCAGCGTCGAGTGCGGAGTCGAGCGCCGCATCGAGCTGAGCGATGCACTCCGCGGCCGCGGCATCCGCCGACATCTCCTCCTGCTCGCCGACACAAAACACCGGTGTCAATCCGTTGCGGAAGGCTGCTTCCAGCTTGCGCTTGACCACCTCGTCGCTCTCGCCGAACACGTGCCGTCGCTCGGCGTGACCGACTTCCACGACACTGCAGCCGACAGCGGCGAGATCCGTGCCACTGATCGCACCGGTGAACGGGCCGCGATCCTCCCAGTGGAGATCCTGCGCACCCCAGGCCACTTCGCTGCCTGTCAGCGCAGCGCGCACAGCAGGAAGCGCCGGCAAAGAGGGCAGCGCGAACAGTTTGACTGCCCCGCTCTGCACCGCTTCATGCTCGCGTGCGATCACAGCGACGTCACGCGCCCACTGTGAGGTCTGAGCGATGTCGAGGTACAGCTTCAGACTCACCCCGAGAATCACCGGCCGTTCGGATGCCGGTCTCCCGGAAGCCGTCGACTGGTCACTCACAGGTACCTGTCTGTTCGTACTCCTCAATGACAGCGACCTTTTCAGCAGAGGCAGAGCTCTCATCGAAGACGTAGCCGAGCCATTCCTTCGCCAGGCGGCGCGCGAGCTCAAGGCCGACGACGCGTTGTCCGAAGGTCAGGACCTGAGCATTGTTGCTGAGCACGCTGCGCTCGACGCTGTAGCTGTCATGCGCGGTGACCGCACGGATACCTGGCACCTTGTTGGCTGCGATCGCGACACCGAGGCCGGTACCGCAGACGAGCAGAGCACGGTCGACCTCACCCGCACGGATCTTCTCAGCCGCAGCGATCGCCACACGAGGGTAAGCAGTGTGCCCGTCCGCATCCACTCCCACGTCGATGACCGACGCCACGCGCGGGTCATTCTCCAGGTCGGCCTTGAGTGCTTCCTTGTACTGGAATCCTGCGTCGTCGGATCCGACGACAATGCGCCACTGAGCGGTCATGAGTTCTCCTTCGGTTCTGCACTGTTCTGCGCGACATCGTTCAGCACGGCGGATGCCGCGGTCATCGCCAGCGCGAGCGAAATCGCACCGGGGTCAGGGGTGCCGAGGCTCTTCTGCATGTGCGGGCGGGCCCGTCCCATCCGCGGCAGCAGGTCTGCCGTCGCGTCGGCCGCGGTGTTCGCTGCTGCTGCGGCATCCGTCCAGCTCGCAGCGAGTCCGGCTCCATCGGCCACCCGCGCTGCCAGCGTCTCTACGAACGGGACCAGCGCGTCGACGAGGGTCTTGTCCCCGACAATCGCCTTTCCGAAGTCCTGGATCGCCGCACGAGCAGCTTCGACTCCTGCGGCGATACTTCCGGCATCCGGAGCATCCTGATCGCCGATCGTCTCGCCTACCGCGCGGAGCCCGGCGCCCCACAGCGCGCCAGAGGTGCCACCTGCTTTGTCGGCCCACTCATCTCCCGCGATCGTAAGCACGGTACCTGCCCCCGCGCCGCGCTTGACCGCTTCCGCCGCCGCCGCAGCAGCGGCGCGCGAACCACGCTTCATTCCGATGCCGTGGTCACCATCACCGGCGATGGCATCGAGCCGTCCCAGCTCGTCGGCCTCGCGATCGATGACCACCCGAATTGCTTCGATGACCGCGGCCACGTGCTGCCCGCTTGCTACCGAAGCGGCAGAGGCGTCGCCCACGGCGGCAAAAGTCTCGTCCATGGCCTCGTCGGCGATATCAATCGCATCCCCACGCGCCACAACGCCCTTGCGGTACGCCGGGGCGTATGCGGGCGAGGTCCACGCCGCCTCAAGCTCGTCGTCGAGCCAGAAAGCAGTCAGCGAGACACCGGCCATCTCGAAGCTGGTGACGAGCTCGCCGACTTCAGGGTCGACCACGGTAATCCCGGCGGCTTCCAGCTCTGCGGCGACAGTGCCGTAGATGACGAACAGCTCCTCTGACTTCACTGCGCCGAGGCCGTTCAGAATGATGCCTGCCTTGGCACCCTCGAGCACGACGCCGTCCGGGAGTTCTGAGAGCAGACTCTCGACGAGGAACTCCGCCATCTCGCGCGCGGTGGGCAAGGGCCTCATCTCGATGCCAGGTTCGCCGTGAATGCCCATTCCGACCGCCATCTGCCCGGCCGGGACAGTGAATAGCGGCTCGGATGCTCCGGGGAGAGTGCACCCTGAGAAGGCGACGCCGATGGACCGTGTTCGCTCGTTCGCACGGCCGGCGATCGCGGCGACAGCGTCTAGGTCGAGCCCCTGCTCGGCGGCCCATGCCGCAGCTCGGAAGATCGCAAGATCTCCCGCGATTCCGCGGCGCTTCTCTCGCTCCTCCGCCGAGGCGCTGAAGATGTCATCAGTCACGCGCACCGTATGGCAGGGAATGCCCTCGGCGATCAGCCTGCGCTGCGCGAGATCAAAGTTCAATGCGTCGCCGGCGTAGTTCCCGTAACTCAGGAGAACTCCGGCCTTCGTCGCCACAGATTTGGCGACGGAATAGACCTGCTGGCTGCTCGGCGATGCGAAGACGTTGCCCAATGCCGCAGCGTGCGCGAGCCCCGCGCCGACAAGGCCGGCAAAGGCGGGGTAGTGACCGGATCCACCGCCGACGACGATCGCGACCTGTCCGTCCGGCGTTGCCGATCGACGTGCGACGCCACCGGTCACGCGCCGCACGAGAGCCTTGTTCGCCGCAATGAATCCGAGAGTGGATTCATCGGCGAAGGCCGCTGGGTCATTCACAACGTAGCTCATAGTGTCTCTCGGTCTTGGGGTGAAAATGCGGGGGCGGATGCCGGCAGGCTCCCGCCCCCGCTGTTTCGCGCAGGTTCGCGCGAGATGTTACTCAGCCGATCAGGGCGTGTAGGTGAACGGCGCCGTCATGTTGGCCGCGTTGTCCGCCGTGATGAGGATGCAGTCGAAGGACTGCTTCTCCTCCGCAGGAGCCTCGCCGGTGCGGATGAAGGTATCCGCCAGGACAACGGCTTCCTCGGCGAAGACAGCGACCGGCTGCAGCACCGTGTAGGCCATCTCGCCAGAGATGACAGCCTCTACAGCGTCAGGTGCACCGTCGAAACCACCGACGACCATGCCCTCGAGCTTGCCTGCTTCCTTGAGAGCCGCGATCGCGCCGAGCGCCATCTCGTCGTTGCCTGCCATGACACCGTTGATGTTCGGGTTGGCCTGCAGCAGTGACTGCATCTTGTCGTGACCCTTGGTGCGGTCCCAGTCGGCGACTTCCTTGCCGACCTGAACGAGCTCGGGGTACTGGCTGATCACGGTCGTGAAACCGTTCGAGCGCGTCTGAGCGTTGTTGTCTGCCGGAGCACCGAAAAGCTCGACATATTCGCCGGCCTCGCCCATGGCGGAGACCCACTCCTGAGCGCCGAGAGCAGCACCCTGAGCGTTGTTCGAGACAAGCTGCGCCTTCGCGAGGCCGGTCTCGTTGATCTCGGCGTTCACCAGGAACACCGGGATGTCCGCCGCGTTGGCCTTCTTCACCGCAGCGATCGAACCGTCAGCGTTCGCCGGGTCGAGGATGATCGCGACAGACTTGTTCGAGATGGCCGTGTCGATGAGCGTGTTCTCGGTGTTGGCGTCGCCCTTGTGAGCGCCCACCGTTGCCTCGTAGCCCAGCTCTTCGGCAACAGCCGTGGCAACGTCGCCTTCGGTCTTCCAGTACGGGTTGGACGGGTCGTTGACGATGATCGTGATGAGACCTCCGCCGTCACCGCTTCCACCATCGGTCGGCTCGGCTGATTCGTCTGCACCGCCGCTGGCGCAGCCAGCGAGGCCGAGGACGAGCACGCCCGCAGTTGCGAAGGCAGCAAGTGCTTTCATGCGCACCATGTGATTGTGTCCTTTCTTGATGGCTCGGCAACGTTCGTCGGTGCCGAGTTCGTGGTTAGGATTTGGGCTCGGCCGTAGCCGAAGCATCCTTTTCCGACGCTGTGGGAGTCGCGGCATCGACAGACGCCGGCGACGAAGGGGCAGCCGCGCTGGAAGCGGAAGGCTTACGACGACGCCCGTACTGCAGTGTGTTGAGCAGCACGGCGATCACGATGACCGCACCGATGAAGACCATCTGCCAGTAGGCGGAGACGCCGACAATGACCAGACCGTCAGAGAGGAAGACGATGACGAAAGCGCCGAGCAGCGTACCGCGGACGTTGCCTCGGCCACCGGTGAGGGCAGCTCCTCCGATGACGACGGCAGCGATCGCGGTGAGCTCGTAGGTGTTGCCGGCCGTCGGGCTCGCACTCGTCAGAGTCGACGCCAGAATGAGACCTGCGATCGCGGCGCACGTGCCCGAGATCACATAAACCCAGATCTTGACGGCCTTGACAGGAACACCCGACAGTTCTGCTGCCCGCTCATTGCCGCCCGATGCGTACAGCCAGCGGCCGAACTTCGAGCGCCCGAGCACGACACCGAGGATCAACGCGACGACGCCCATGATGATGACGCCGATCGGAATGTTCAGGATGCGGTTGAACCCGAGCCAGTCGAACCCGGTGTTTCCGAGTTCGGGGGCGCCAGACAGGTTGTTGATCGTGAGCCCGTTCGTCATCAGCAGTGCGAGGCCGCGAACGACATAGAGCATGCCGAGCGTCGCGACGAAGGGCGCGACGTTGAACTTCGAGACCAGGATGCCGTTGACGAGTCCGACGAGAGCGCCGACGCCGCACGAGAGCAGCACCACCACGGGAACGTTCGGATACAGCGTCATCCCCAGGAAGTTGATCGGAACACCCTGCAGGAGGAAGCCGGCGATGACCGCGGAGAACCCGAGAGTGGATCCGACCGAAAGGTCGATTCCTCCGTTCAGGATCACCATCAGCATGCCAAGTGCCAGGAGGGCGTAGATGGCCACGTGGGAGGCCATGATCAGAATGTTGTCGACCGTGAAGTAGTTCGGCGACATCACTGAGAACACGATGATGATCAGAATGAGCGCGAGGAAGGCGCGCCCTTCAATAAGCAGCTTCGTGAATGAGAACTGCTTTTTACCTGCCACGATGGCGGTGGTCGTTGTCGTCGTCATTGTCGGATCCGATCTGGGATTCAGGCGGCCACGGCCTCGCCGGAGGCGGCCATGATCATGTCTTTGGAAACGTCGGGCGTGAACTCGGCAGAGATCCGGCCACGTCGCATCACGATGATCCGATGCGCGATGCTGAGGCATTCGCCCACTTCGGAGGTGGAATAGACGACCGCGAGGCCGCTGCGTGCACGCTCGGCGAGTAGGCGGAAGACTTCGCCCTTCGCTCCGACGTCGATCCCGCGGCTGGGTTCGTCGAGCAGCATGACCCTGGGGTTCGTGGCGATGATCTTTCCGATCACGACCTTCTGCTGGTTGCCGCCGGACAGCGAGCCGATCGGGAGATCCGGCCCTGGCGTCTTGACGGTGACCGACTTGATGAGCTCCTGCGATCGGGCCTTCTCCACGCGGCGCGAGATCATTCCGCGTACAAGGCTGCTGTCCAGGCTCGCGAGGGTGAGGTTCGTGCCGACATCGAAGGTCTGCACGAGCCCATCACGCTGACGGTCCTCGGGGACGAGACCGACGCCAGAGGTGATGCGACTCGCAATCGACTTCGAGAGGATGGATTCACCGTCCAGAAGGATGTCCCCCTCAGCGACAGGCTCCTTGCCCGCGATCGCCTCGAGCAACTCGGTGCGCCCGGCCCCCATGAGACCGTAGATGCAGACGATCTCGCCGGCTTTGACGTCGAGATCGAGCCCGTTGACGATCGCGCGCTCTGGGTTCTCTCGGTCAAGCACCGTGAGGCCCTTGACGCTGAGCACTGTGTCGCCGAATTCGTAACCGGCGGGTGGTGAACCCAGATCGAAGTTCTCGCCCACCATGTTGCGGACGATCCACTCGAGGTCGATGTCAGCACGCTGGCCCCTGGCAGTCATCGCGCCGTCGCGGAGGACGACAGCGTGGTCGGTGACCTCCAGCGCCTCCTCGAGATGGTGAGAGATGTACACGATCGCCACACCGCGAGCGAGCAGATCACGGATGATCCCGAACAGCACCTCGACCTCTGCGGCGGCGAGCGCCGATGTGGGCTCGTCCATGATGAGGATCCGAGAGTTCACCGACAGCGCGCGAGCAATCTCGATGATCTGCTGCTGGCCGACCCGGAGGTCTGCGACCAGGGTGTCCGGCTCGATCGGCAACTGCAGATCGAGCAGAAGCGCCTTCGCCTGGCGAGTTTCCTCCGCATAGTCGACCCCGAACGCACCGGTGATCTCGCGACCCATGAAGATGTTGTCGCGCACTGACAAGTTCGGGGCCAGGCTGAGTTCCTGGTGGATGATCGATATGCCGCGGTCTCGAGCAACGGTCGTCGAGGTAAAGACAACAGGTTCACCGTCGAGGATGATCTCGCCCGACGTCGGCTGCTCCACCCCGGAGAGAATCTTCATGAGCGTGGATTTGCCGGCGCCGTTCTCACCGAAGAGCGTCGTGACGGTTCCCTTGCGGATCTCGAAGTTCACACCTTTGAGCGCACGGGTTCCCCCGTACGTCTTCACAATGTTTCGGGCTTCGAGGACGACGTCGTCGAAGCCGGGAGCGTCAGTCATTCGACGTCGATCTCGATCGGGGTGACCAGCCATCCGGCCGGGTTCACCATGGTGAATGCACCTGTCACTGTGACTGTCTTGCCGGCAAGGGCTGAGGCATCGATGTCTGCGAGAACGTCGACCTTCAACTGCTCGTTGAGCGCAGCGGCAGCATTTTGGAAGTCAATCTGGTTCTTGAACTGACCGAACTCGATATCCCCGCTCGCGTCACGCAGTTCGGTGCCGTTGATGGCGGGGCCGGTCTGCACGCGGATGAGGAGGTCACTCGGCACGCCCTCGACGGTCACCGGATAGATGCCCGATTGTCCTTCGCCGACGACGCCAGTGAACTTGACGCTGTAAACGGGCCCTCCGGAGCTGGCAACCGCGTACTCGGCAGCCGCGGCGTCCGGATCTGCCGCAATGGCCTCGGCGAGCGTAGCGGCAGAAGTCGCACGATCGACGATTCCCTCCTGAACAGTGGGGAAGTTGTCCGCGCCGAAGGTCGCCGGGTCAAACGCCACGGCCCCCTGGGCAAGCGGATCGTCACTCGGGACGGCCTTGGTGCCCAGGACGATACCGAGGATGACGAGAACGATCACGCCGATCCAGACGCCGCGTTTGGCGCCGGGAGAGAGCTTCTTGCGCGGCGCTTTCGACGTGGTGGCGCTGGTCGCCCCGCTCACAGGAACACTCGCGATTCGGTGTCGTTCGGACGGATCTGGAGCTTGCGCCCCTCACCCCGCCGGAACAGATCCAGCGCATCTGAGTAATCGTCGAGAATGAACGAGTGGCTGATCATGGCCGGAGCGTTGATCGCCCCTGCTTCGAAGAGCTCGACGGCGCGTCCGAAGGAGTTGAGGACCGCCATGGTTCCGACGATCGAGATCTCGTCGCGGTAAACGCGGAACGGCGAGAACTTCGCCATCTGATCTGCTGGCGCAACGCCGAAGTCCTGGAAGAACCCGGCTGGCTTCACGCGGGTGAGTGCGTCTTCGATCGCCCGAATGTTTCCGGTGCAGTCGATGACGACATCCCACTTCTCACGCTCTGCTTCGTCGGGGCTGGTGTAGCGCAGCTCGATCCCGCACTCAGCAGCGGTCTCGAGGCGGGCAGCGTTGAGGTCGACGATCGTGACGGTGGCGGCTCCAGCCTTTCCCGCGAGCTGCGCCATCAGCAGGCCCATGGTCCCGGCGCCGTAGACCAAGACGTGGTCGCCGAGGCGGCGCGGCAGAACATCCCACCCGCGGATCGCACACGCGAGCGGCTCGATGAGCGCTGCCTGATAGATGTCTGTTTCCGGCTTGAGCTTGTAGACGTTGCCGGCTGGTGCGGTGAAGAACTGCTGCGCCGCACCGTCAGAGGCGACCACACCCAGTCCGTTCCAGAAACGGCAGAGGTTCTGGTGGCCATTGAGACAGAACTCGCACTCACCGCAGGTGGTGCTCGGGTTCACCGCGACGTGGTCGCCGACCTTGAAGTCGAAGACGCCGCTGTTCACACCCTCGCCGAGAGCGACGATCGTGCCGGTCGCCTCGTGTCCGGGAACCAGGGGGAACACCGTTCCCTCGAACTCGCCATCGAACACGTGCGTGTCGGTTCCGCAGATGCCGACCGCAGCAGTCTCAATGAGGATCTCTTTGTATCCGGGCGTCGGCGTAGGACGCTCCTCGAGTGCCAGCTGGCCTTCGGACGTGAATACAATTGCGCGCATCTTTGCTCCTGTTTGTGCTTTCGCCGCCATCGGCTTTCGTCACGGGCCTATGTTAGGTTCTCTGTGATCTTGACACGTAACTACGTTATATTCAACATAGAAACATCACATTCCGATGTCAACTTCGAATGTGAACATGAGGAAGAGGCATCGTGGCCAGCACTAATAAAGACATCGCGCACCTCCCGACGCCGACGATGCGCGCGAGCGTGCTGGTGAAGGCCGGCGAGGTCGTGCTGCAGCAACGTCCTACGCCCACCCCCGCGGCCGACGAGGTACTTGTACGTGTCACTGCGGTCGGCGTGTGCGGCTCTGACGTGCACTTCTACAAGGACGGCCACCTCGGAGACTGGACGCTGGACGGGCCCCTCGTGCTCGGCCATGAGTCCGGCGGAGTCATCGTCGCCGTCGGAGCCGACATCAGCCCGACGCGGATCGGGCAGCGCGTTTCGGTGGAGCCGCAGCATCCTTCGACGCAATCGGCGGAGTCGCTGCGTGGCGACTACAACCTCGACCCAGCGATGAAGTTCTACGCGATCCCCGGCACCGACGGGGCCTTCCAGGAGTACGTGACGATCCAGAGTCATTTCGCTCACGAGATCCCGGATGCCGTCAGCGATTGGGCCGCGGCGCTCTTGGAGCCGCTCTCCGTCGCCGTGGCATCCGCACGCAAGGCGCAGATCGCCCCCGGCGACCGAGTGCTCATCACCGGCGCGGGGCCGGTCGGATTGGCACTGGCGCAGGTGGCGCGTGCCGCCGGTGCGGCCGAGATCATCGTCACCGACATCAGCGAGGGGCGCCGCGCTTCCGCTCTGAAATTCGGCGCCACATCGGTACTCGACCCGAGCACCGACGCTTCGGCGATCGCGAGCGTGCACGCCGACTCGTTCATCGACGCTTCAGGGGCAGCACCCGCCGTGTGGAGCGGCATCGAGGCGCTCCGCCCCGGCGGCCGTGCGGTGCTCGTCGGCATGGGGCAGAGCACGCTTGCGCTCCCCGTGGGACGAATCCAGTCCCACGAGCTGATTCTCACCGGCGTCTTCCGCTACGCGAACACGTGGCCGGCAGCGATCGCACTCGCCGCCACCGGACAGGTCGATCTCGACGCAATGGTCACCGGCACGTTCACTCTCGAACAGGCTCAGGACGCCCTGGAGTCCACCGCAGACCCGGCGACGATCAAGTCGATCGTCGAGCCGCACCGCGTCTGAGCTCGAATCACCGCGGCCCCGTCCTGCCGCCGAGACCCCGTCGCAATCACGTAATTGCGACGGGGTCTCGACGCGGAGACGGGGCGTCGACGAAAGTTCAGCGACGGCGCCGACTCGATGACGCGGTCGTCTTCTCGTAGCCTTGCTCATGACGAGCGACGAGAGGGATGTCATGCCGAAGACCATCGTGATCACCGGAGCAAGCGACGGCATCGGTGCCGCTGCGGCCCGTCAGCTTCATCGAAACGGGCACCGGATCGTCATCGTCGGCAGGTCTCGGCAGAAGACCGAGGCGGTTGCCCGGGAACTGGGCGCGGATCACTTCGTTGCCGACTTCGCCAACCTGACGGAGGTGCGGACTCTCGCCGCAGAACTCGATGCGTCCTATCCGCGTATCGACGTTCTCGCCAACAACGCCGGTGGCATCTTCGGTGACCGCACCAAGACGATCGATGGATTCGAGAAGACCTTCCAGATCAACCACCTTGCCCCGTTCCTGCTGACCACGCTTCTGCTGGACAAGCTGGTCGCGAGCAACGCAAGTGTCATTCAAACGTCGAGCGCCGGCGCACGCCTCTTCGGCAGGGTGGATATGGATGATCTCGACCACGACCGTGATTTCACGCCACAACTCGCCTACGGCACCGCAAAGCTGGAGAACATCATGTTCACGACCGAGCTTCACCGTAGATACCACGCACAGGGGCTGTCTGCTGCCGCATTCCACCCCGGTCTCGTCGCCACCGGGTTCGCCACCGAAAGCGCGAGCTTCATGAAGTGGTTCTACAACAGTCGCCTCGGACGGGCAGTGATGTTGAGTCCCGAGAAAGGTGCCGATCAACTGGTGTGGCTGGCTACGGCAACGCCCGGCTCCGAGTGGCAGTCTGGGGTCTATTACGAGAAGCGGAAGCCAGCACGCCGGAACAATCCGCAGACTCTCAATCGCGATCTCGCGCGCGAGCTCTGGGATCGTTCGGCCGAGCTGCTCAGTCAGAAGACGCACTGACGCTCCGCTCAATCCGGGCCGTTCAACCGGGCCACTCAACCCGGCCAGCCAATCGCGGTTGGTCCGCGGTTAGTCCACGGCGAGCGCCTCGACGGGAGCGACTCGCGTCGCGAGGCGCGTCGGTGCCGCCGCTGCGACGAGCGTGAGCACCGCTGTTGCGACAACGATCACGACAACGGGAATCCACGGCACCGCGGGAGCGACCAGGCCGGCCGTCTCTTCGAAGAACGGCGGCATCCGCACCGACCCCAGCAGGGACTGCGCGGCGATCCAGCCGTACAGCACCCCCAGCACGAGTCCAGTCACGGTCGACGCGATCGTGATGTGCAACGCTTCCAGCAGGATCATCTGCCGCACCTGTCGATTCGACAGTCCGATCGCCCTCAGCAGCCCGAGTTCTCGTCGACGCTGCACGACACCGATCGTCAGCAGATTCACGAGCCCCACTCCGGCGATGACCGCCGAGATACCGACCAGCACCATCATCACGGCCGCGAAGCTGTCCATGATTACCGCAAACTGCGGATCGAGCTCACCGCCGGCAGCCTTCGCCAACAGCACTTTCACTGATTCCAAGGCCACGGCGAACATCGTCACGAGCGTCACACCCATCACCACGCCGATTGCCATGCGGCTCGAGCGCTCCGGATACCGTAGAGCATTCTCGGCAGCGAGCCTGGCCGTCGCCGAACGCCCGAACAGGCCTCCGACGACCCTCAGCACCGGCGGCATCACGAGCACCGCACCGACCGACAGTCCGGTGAACGACAGCAGTCCGCCGAAGAACGCGATCACGACGCCCAGCGGTGAGACCAAACCCACCATGATTCCGAACACCAGCAGCGCGGCACCGATGAGCAGCAAGAGCAGCGCCCCGACGTGCCGGGTGGGGCGTGCCGAAGCATCCTCATGCGAACGCTCGACGGAACCGGCGATCGCCTGCAACGGCGTCACCGCAAGCACCCGGCGCGAACCGCTCCAGGCCGCTGCCCAGGTCGTGAGAGCGACACCGACCGCCGGAATGAAGATCGCCGGCTGAGCGATCGTGAAGTCGGCGACGGGGCCGAGGAACCTCTCGGCAAGATACACACCGGATGCCGCGAGCAGCAGCCCAATAATCAGCCCCTGTACGGCTCCGATCACGCCGACGACAAGCCCCTGCTTGGCCACTTCCGCTCGCTGTGAGCGCGCGCTCGCGCCGATCAGCCTCATCAGGGCGATGCGCCTGGTGCGGCCAGCGATGATCGTCGAGAAGGTATTCGCGGTGACGATCGCCGCGACATAGAGCGCGACGCCGACAAGCAGCACGGTGAGGATCGAGACGACCACGGCAAGCGTGCCGCTGTCGCCGATATAGGGATCCGACCTCAGCATCACGCCGATGTATGCGGTGGCCTCGACGAGCACGACACCGAACGCCGACGCAAGCGCCGCGACCAGGATGCTGGCGCCCATCCCCCGATCGCGCAACCAGTCGAACCGCGGGCCGGTGGCCGTTGATTCGGGAACGAATGTCGCCACCGCGCTCATGCCGCCACCTCCGCTGCCAGCATGTATGCCGAGATCTCCTCTGCGCTTTGCCGCGGATGATCGGCGACGATACGCCCGTCACCGAGGAACAGCACTCGGTCGGCGTGACTCGCGGCGATCGCGTCGTGCGTGACCATCGCGATCGACTGGCCATGCTCCCGGCTCGCCGTGGCGAGCAACTGCAGCACCTCTCGGCCCGTTGCCGAGTCGAGGTTCCCCGTCGGCTCGTCGGCGAAGACGAGGTCGGGGGCGGTCGAGAGCGCACGCGCGATTGCGACGCGCTGCTGCTGTCCTCCGGAGAGCTCGTGCGGACGATGGCTCAGCCGCGTCGAGAGCCCGAGCCGCTCGATGAGGCCGTTGACACGTGCGCGCTCGATCGCGGTCGGCCTGCGCCCGTCGAGCTCGAACGGCAGCATGATGTTGCCGAGAGCGTCGAGAGTCGGCACCAGGTTGAACGCTTGGAAGATGAAGCCGACGCGGCGACGCCGCAGGATGGTCAGGTCAAGGTCGCCCAGGCCAGTGATGTCGGTATCGCCGATCCAGGCACGCCCCTCGGTCGGAGCATCCAGCCCCGCCATGATGTGCATCAGCGTGGACTTGCCCGAGCCGCTGGGACCCATGATCGCCGTGAACTGTCCGCGACGGATGCCGACGCTGATGTCATCGAGCGCTGTGACGGCGCCTTCGCCTGTGCCATAGGACTTGGTCAGGTGCTGGACGCGGGCTGCGAGCCCGAGGTCGCTGGTAGTGATCTCCATACCTACGACGCTACGAACGATGCCTCTCGGCTGCATCGGCCGCGGGTAGCATCCGCCTACATCCAGAGGATGATCCCGAGTCCGCAAAACCACGCCGAGACGACGGCGATACGCGGTCGTCTCGGCGTGGTTTTGTTGTTTCGCGAGCGGCGGCTATGCCAGCCCGTGCTCGAAGGCGAACACGACGAGCTGCACCCGGTCGCGCAGCGCGAGCTTGGCGAGAATGCGACTGATGTGCGTCTTCACCGTCGCCTCACTCAGGAACTCTCGCCCCGCGATCTCGGCGTTCGACAGGCCGCGCGCGGCGAGCGCGAAGATCTCCTTCTCGCGATCCGTCAATGAGGCGAATGACGGCGGCACCGGTCTCGTCCGCTCTGTGAAGTGTTCGAACAGCTCGCGGGTGGCGGATGCTGCGATCACGTTCGATCCGGAATGCACAGTGCGGATCGCCGCGAGCAGAAACTCGGGGTCAGCGTCTTTCAACAGGAACCCGCTGGCGCCTTGACGGATGGCTCGTGCCGCAGCCTCGTCCAGGTCAAAGGTGGTGAGCATCACGACCTTCGGTGCATCCGGTGCCTTGAGGATCTCTGCTGTGGCAGTCAGACCATCCATCACCGGCATCCGAATGTCCATGAGTACGACGTCTGGCGTCGCCTGCGCGACCGCGGCGAGCGCCTCCTGCCCATTGCCGGCCTCTGCAACGACTTCCATATCGGGCTGAGATGAGACCAGCATCCGGATGCCTGCGCGGAATAGGGACTGGTCATCGACGAGCAGTACGCGGATCATGCGTTTCCCTCCGGAGCCTCAAAGCCGTCTGATGACACGCCGATCGGCAGTGTCCCGCGCACGACGAACTCGTCGCCCTCGCGCGCGGCGCTGAGCGCGCCGCCAATGAGCTGCGCTCGCTCGCGCATGCCGACCAGGCCGTGCCCGCCGGGCGCTCCCTGAGCAGCAGCAGAGCTGACCGCGTTGCGCACTTCGAAGTCAATCCGATCGGCCAGCCATGCCAGTTTCACGTCGACAACAGCACCGGCGCCGCCCGCACCGTGCCTGATCGCATTCGTCAACGCCTCCTGCAGGATGCGATACACAGCGAGCTGAATCGCCGCCGGCGGCTCCCCCGGCGGCATCGGATCGACTGTGACGCGCGGATCCAGCCCCGCCTGTCGCACCTGCACGAACAGCTGCTCTAGGTCGGCGATGGTGGGCTGCGGCCCGTCACCCTGGCGGTGGCGCAGCTGCGTCAGCAGCATCCGCACATCAGACAGCGCTCCGCGAGCCGTCTGCGCAATCGTGCCGAGCGCTTCGGTGGCCACTCCAGGATCGGATGCTGCGGCGTAGCGCGCGCCGTCGGACTGCGCGACGATCACTGCCAGCGAGTGCGCGACGATGTCATGCATGTCGCGGGCGATGCGGACCCGTTCCTGTTCCTCCGCTGCGGCGACCTCGGCGATCGCCTGTGCCTCGCGGCTGGCGCGCCAGCGCAGCACCATCCGCCACCCGAAGCCTCCAAGCCAGGGAGAACCGAGCGCGAGGATGCTCATGAAGGCCACGAGCACGAACGTTGCCATCATGCTGGCGAATCCGGTCGTCGCCAGCCCCTCGGTAACGAACATGATCTGCGCGGCAGCGATGATGCCGCCGACGAACGACGAGGCAAGCCCCGCCCAGAAGACGCGAGTCGTGCCCCACGCGCCGGTCGCATATAGGACGCCCAGGATCGCAAGGTTGATCGGCAGCGGGCCGTGGCCGCCCGCCAGCTGCACGATCGCTCCCGCCCAGGCGGCGATGAGCGCGATTCCCGGAGCGAGTCGTCCGATCGCGACCGCGCCGAACTGCAGCACACCCGCAATGACCAGTGCCAAGATGCCGATGGCCTCCGGCACAGCCGTGTTGAGGCCTCCTGGTGCGTAGAACGCCAGGGAAGTCGGTGTCAGCACCGCGAACAGCACGAACGCCCCGACAATGTCGAGGACGAGCGAGGTGCGAGACAGCGGCCGGATCACCCTCTCACGCTACGCGAGGTGCCGGCTCGCAACATCCGTCGCGCGATGTATCTGACGCGGCACGTACACGGGAGGGTGTTGCACCTGTAGGAGAAATCGGCCGATAATCTCCGACGCCCGCAACATCCTCCAACAGGCGCAACAAGCATTGCCTCACGCGCGAGCGATGATCTCGCCGTGCGGCACGAGGTACCAGCCGTCGCCGTCGTCCGCCCACGCCCGCCACGCGGCGCTGATGCGCTGGAGGTCCGCGCCGGTCGCCATCCCACTGTCGACCAGCTGACGCGCAAGCGCTGACTCGAGAATGCGGTCGGCCCACATGCCACCCCACCACGCGCGCTCATCTGGCGTTGCATAACACCAGGTGGATGCTGTCGCCGTGACATCTTCGAACCCCGCGGCTCGGGCCCACGAGAGCAGTCGACGTCCGGCATCCGGCTCCCCACCGTTCGTGCGTGCCGCAGCACGGTACAGCCTCAGCCACTCATCGAGTTCGGGCAGCAGCGGGAACCAGATGAAGCCGGCATAGTCGGCATCGCGTGCAGCGACGATGCCGCCGGGCTTGGCAACCCGCCGCATCTCGCGCAGCGCCTGCACCGGATCAGCGACGTGCTGCAGAACCTGGTGTGTGTGCACGATGTCGAAAGAGTCATCAGCGAAGCTCAGCGCGTGCACGTCTTCCACGGAGAAGTCGATGTTCGCCGCGCCCAGTTCTGCAGCGCGTGCCTGGGAGAGCGCGAGCTCGTCGACACCGATCTCTGTCGCCATAACTCGTGCGACGTGCTCTGCGAACTCGGCCGTGATCGTACCGGGGCCCGCACCGACATCGAGCAGAAGCGCTTCAGCATGCAGGTGTGACCGTAGGTACTCGGCTGAGTTCGCGATCGTGCGATTGCTGTGCGAGCGCAACACCGACTCGTGATGCCCGTGGGTGTACGTGGTCATCGCCCCAGCATCCCACGCCCGCCGCGCTCGCGAGACTTCACTTGTGTCATAAAAATCGCCCGATTCGGCGTCACACGTGAAGTCTCGCGAGCAATGTCAGAGCATGCGGCGGATTGCCTCACGGTCGGGCTTGCCGGATGCCAGCAGCGCCAGCTCGTCGACGATGATGAGTCTGGCGGGGCGCGCGGGCTTGCCCAATTCTGCGGCGACGACCTCGCGCGCATGCTCGAGCTGCTCGGCCTCGCTGCGGCGTAGCGCCTCACCGCGCGCGGCGACGATCACGGATGCTTCGCCCCATCGTTCGTCCTCGACGCCGACAACCACGGCACCGGTGAGTCCAGGGACGCTACGAACCAGCTGCTCGACACGATCGAGTGAGATGTTGACACCGCCTGACACGATCACGTTGTCGGCGCGGCCGTGCACCCGAACGACGCCGTCGTCGACGATGCCAAGGTCGCCGGTTCGATACCAGCGGATGCCGAGATCATCCCGCACGAAAGTCCGCTCCGTGAGGCCGGGATCGCCGAGGTATCCGTCGGAGAGCATAGGACCCGCGATGCGCAGCTCTCCGTCGACCGTCTTCACTGCGACCGTCTCCAACGGGATGCCGTCGTACACGCATCCGCCGCTCGTCTCGGTCGAACCGTAGGTGCGCACCAGCCGTGCGCCCATCTCGGCCGCGCGTACGCGCACTGGTTCGGGCAGCGCCTGCCCACCCACGAGGATGGCACGGTATGCCTGCAGCGCGGCAAGTACTGTGGTGTCTTCTTCGGCCGCTTCCAGCAGGGTCGCCACTTGAGCGGGCACGAGTGAGGTGAACAGCTGCTCAGCGTCCGATGACCGCGGCATCAACAGCGTCGCCTCAGCGAACGCGCGGGGTGAGAACGCGCCTTCCACTACGGCGGGCGTAGTCCCCGCGAGAATCGAACGGACCAGCACCTGCAAGCCGGCAACGTATCCCGCGGGCAGCGCCAACAGCCAGCTGCCCGTGCCGATCCGACGCGCAGTCGCCTCGGCACCTGCGCGCAGGGCCTCGGCGCTCAGGACTACCCGCTTGGGGATGCCACTGGAACCGGAGGTGCCGATCACCACGGTCGTACCCACATCGACGGTCGCAGGCTGATCGCCCAGCATCCCTAGTCCGAGTGCCGGTCCACCATCAAGTGCCGCTCGCAGCGCCGCTTGCAGCGCAAGCGGGTCTTCCCCATTCGTCGAAATCAGCGCGCGAGACTTCGCGTGTGTGCTGTTTTCGGAGTCAATCTGGGACATAAGTGAAGTCTCGCGCGCTGTGGTGGTCGGATTAAAAGTGGTAGGGGAAGGAGGTCCAGTCGGGGGCGCGCTTCTCCAGGAACGCGTCGCGACCTTCCACAGCCTCATCGGTGCCGTAGGCCAGACGCGTCGCCTCACCCGCGAACACCTGCTGGCCGACCATCCCATCGTCAGCCGCGTTGAACGCGAACTTCAACATCCGGATGGCCGTCGGCGACTTCGTTAGTACGGTGCGCGCCATCTTCAGCGCTTCACGCTCCAGCTCCTCGTGCGGCACGACCCGGTTCACCGAGCCCATCTCATACGCGCGCTGCGCGGAATACTCCTCGGCGAGGAAGAACACCTCACGAGCGATCTTCTGCCCGGTCTGGCGCGCCATATACGCCGAGCCGTAACCGGCGTCGAAGCTGCCGACGTCGGCATCCGTCTGCTTGAACTTTCCGTGCTCGGCGGAGGCGATCGACAGGTCGCAGACGATGTGCAGCGAGTGTCCGCCTCCCGCTGCCCAGCCGGGAATCACAGCGATGACGACCTTCGGCATGAAGCGGATCAGTCGCTGCACCTCGAGAATGTGCAGGCGTCCGGCGCGCGCAGGGTTGGCCACCGATGTCTCGTCTTCGGAGTACTTGTACCCGTCACGTCCGCGGATGCGCTGGTCGCCGCCGGAGCAGAACGCCCAGCCCCCGTCCTTCGCGCTCGGGCCGTTGCCGGTGAGGAGCACCGCGCCGATCTTCGGATCTTGCCTGGCGATGTCAAGCGCGCGGTATAGCTCGTCAACCGTGTGCGGGCGGAAGGCGTTGCGCACCTCCGGACGGTTGAACGCGATGCGCGCGACACCGCCGTCGTGTGTGACGTGGGCGGTGATGTCTGTGTAGTCCTCGGCGCCGGGCGCAAGCGCCCATTCCGCAGGATCGAAGAGCTCGGAGACCATGGGCCCAGCCTATGCCTGGAGTGCCGCGCGGCGTGCCTTGCGCCAGCCGTCGATAGAGTCCCAGACTGCGATGCCGACAGCAACGAACCCGGTCAGCACGGCCAGAATGCGCAGCACGTTCTCATCGACAGCGCCGGTGAAGGCGAACTCCACAAAGTCGGGGTTGATCAGCTGACCGCGACCGAGAAGCGTCAGCCACCAACTCACGAACAGCACCGCAACAGCTGTGTTCATGATGGCGAGGGTTTTGTTCCAACGGCGGTTCCCGTAGACGGCGATCGCAATCACGACCTCAGCCACCAGGAGCGCGAAGAGTCCCGTGATCCACCAGGGCCACAACTCAGGGTTGAGGATGGGGATGTGCTCGCCGTCGGTGGGGAAGAAACCGCGGAAGTGATCCCAGAGCACCGCGCCTGTCACGATCACCAGGTATGCCAGCGAGGTGATGAGTTCGGCTAGCGACGCATCCTTCGCCTGCGGCTCTGGAAGCTGGTCCACGTTCCAGCGCACCCCGGTATCTGCGCCGGTGCGCTCCAACACGGCGAACACCAGCGTCACCCAGAATGCGATGTGCATGGCGACGCTCAGCCCGATTCCGATGGCCGACCCGATGATCTCGCCGATGGTCCCGCCCGCAATCGCCTGACCGAGCGCGACCGCACCGGCCACCGAGACAGGACCAATGATCAGCAGCAGCTTGAGCAGCCGCCACCAGGTGAGGTAGTAGCGCGGACCGATCAGCAGCAGCGGTCGATCGGCGAATCCCGCGGCGAGCGCTGCCGGATCGCCGAGTTCCGTGAGCACGGTGCGCTCGGCATCCTCTTGTGTCTGCCCCTGCTCGAGACGCGCGTCGACGGCATCGGCGATGG
The DNA here is from genome assembly GCF_059445345.1 of Microbacterium sp. Y355. Lineage (NCBI taxonomy): Bacteria > Bacillati > Actinomycetota > Actinomycetes > Micrococcales > Microbacteriaceae > Microbacterium > Microbacterium sp. Y355. Next base: position 1,733,640 of record NZ_JCAIUD010000001.1, read on the forward strand.
ATGCCTCGAGCTCGATACGCACGTCATCCTGGGCTGTGGGGTTCAAAGTTCTTGTGACGGCGGCGATGTACCGCTCGGTGAGCGTGGAGGTCATTTCAGCGTTCCTCTGTGTCTGAAGATGTGGAGGTGAGCGTGGCGATCGCGGCAGTGAGCGCGAGCCAGTCCTGGGTGAGTGTGTCGGCGAGGCGGATGCCTGCGTCTGAGGTGCGGTAGAACTTGCGGGGCCGCGCCTCGTCGGTGTTCCACTCGCTGGTGAGGTATTCCTGCTTCTCCAGTCGGCGAAGCAGCGGGTACAGCGTGTTCGCATCGGTGGCGAAGCCTCTGCGTTCCAGCTCTTCGAGCAGTGCGTACCCATAGTCCGGTGTACGCAGCAGCTGCAGACACGCGAGCACCACTGTGCCGCGTCGCAGCTCCTGCAGGTGAGTATCGAGCGTCTCGTTCATGCCCATCACATTACTGTGCCTCACACACTATAGTCAAGCGCACATTAATATTTGTCGTTCGACCACCGTTCCCGTCGCAATTGGTTCGGCTCTAAGCGCGCGAAAGAGACACAAGCTGCGACGGGAGCGGGGAGGACGCGACTAGCGTCGAGTTCATGGATGTGCGCCAGATCGACCCCTTCGACACTGCTGATGTGAATACCTGGTGGGAGATCTACGCGACCGCAGAGCGTGCTGATCGCGGAGCGGACACCTCGGTGTGGACCCTCGAGGAGTCACGCCTCGAGCTTCAGCAGCGCACTGACACGATCGAACGGCGCGCACATCTCGCGTACATCGACGGCGAGGTTGTGGCCGCAGGTCGACTCGCCCTGCCCTTGCGCGACAATGTGCGCAGCGCGGGCATCGGCGTGCACGTCGTGCCAGCGCTCAGACGCCGCGGGATCGGCAGCGCGGTGCTCGCCACACTTGAGGCAGAGGCGCGGGCTGCCGAGCGCAGCATCCTGGACGGCGAGACCTCCTGGCCGTATGCCGCAGGCGAAGACGGCGCAGGAGTTCCCGGCCGCGAGTTCGCCCGACGCCACGGATACGCACTCGCGCTCGGCGATGTGCAGAGTCGGCTGCATCTTCCGGTGGATGGCGGGTTGCTCGACCGGCTTGAGGCCGAGGCATCCGCACGCGCCGCCGGGTACACCCTGCACTCGTGGATAGGTGCAGTTCCGGAAGAGTACGTCGCCGGATGGGCCGAGTTGGATGCCGCTGTCGATACCGAGGCCCCCGTCGGCGATCGCTACATCGAGGCGAAGACGGTCGATATCGCCAACGTGCGCGAGACCGAGGCCCTGCTCCTGCAGCAGGACCGCACCAGCTACGGCACGATCGCCCTGGATGCCGACGGCCGAGCCGTTGCGTTCACGCATATCGTCGTGTCCGGACACGATGGAAACGCGTATCAGTGGGGCACCCTGGTGCACCGCGCCGCGCGCGGACACCGACTGGGCATGGCCGTGAAGATCGCCAACCTGCGGATGTTGCAAACCCACGCCCCCACCGTTACGTCGGTCTACACCTACAACGCCGGCGTGAATGCCCACATGCTCGCCATCAACACCCACCTCGGCTTCGCCCCGTCAGAGCGCATGGCCGAGCTCCAGAAACACCTGACCTGACGTTCTCGTCGCGATTTCTGTCGTTGGAGCTCGACTCAGGCGACAGAAATCGCGACGGGAACGGCGATGCGGACACGAAGAGGGCATGATGGGGACATGAACGTCCCGATCGCAGATCTGCTCGGCACCGCCCGCGTCGTCGCGTTGCCGATGTCCACCCGATTCCGTGGCATCGATGTGCGTGAGGCACTGCTGTTCGAGGGGCCAGAGGGATGGGCCGAGTTCTCCCCGTTCATTGAATATGCGGATGCCGAGGCAGCCACTTGGCTCGCCGCGGCGATCGACTACGCCTGGAACGCTCAGCCCGCGCCGCTACGCGACCGCATCCCCGTCAACGCCACGGTGCCTGCCGTCGACGCCGCCCGCGTTCCCGAGGTACTGGCTCGTTTTCCCGGATGCCGCACCGCCAAGGTCAAGGTCGCAGACCCCGGCCAGCTCCTGAGCGACGACATCGCCCGCGTGCACGCCGTGCGCGATGTGCTCGGCCCTGAGGGCCGCGTGCGGGTCGATGCGAACGGCGCCTGGAATGTTGATGAGGCCGAACGTGCCCTGCACGCCCTCGCCGAGTGCGATCTCGAATACGCTGAGCAGCCGTGTTCCACAGTCGACGAGCTCGCAGAGCTGCGCGCACGCGTGAAGTACATGGGCATCCCGATCGCCGCTGACGAGAGCGTCCGCAAGGCCGAGGATCCCATCGCCGTCGCCCGAGCGGGCGCCGCCGACCTCATCGTCATCAAGGCACAGCCGCTCGGCGGCATTCGCCGAGCGCTTGAAATCGTCGCCGAATCGGGTCTTCCGGCAGTGGTCTCCAGCGCTCTGGACACTGCCGTCGGACTCAGCCAGGGCGCCGCCCTCGCGGCCGCACTCCCCCACCTCGATTTCGACTGTGGTCTCGGCACCGGAGCACTTTTTGTAGAGGACGTCGCCGATCTCTTACCTCTCGACGGGGCGATCACAGTCGGCCGAGTCATCCCCGATGGGTCGACGCTTGAGCGGCTCGCGGCATCCGCCGACCGTCGTGACTGGTGGCTCGAGCGGCTGACCCGCTGCCACGCGCTGCTGTAGCGAGCGCCGCTGGCCGCACTGCTAGCGAGCGCCGCTCGACGCATCCGGGTTACGTGCGGATCAGCCAGTCCAAATCAGTCTGTGCGGACGATCAGTTTCACCAGTTCGCCGAGGGATTCGCTACCGGAATGCTGCAGCTGGGCAGGCGACTGCCTTTCGATCGCACCGTATGCCATCGAGTGCTCCCAGACCGTCATCAGTAGCCCCGCCGCAGTCGCGACGTCAATACGCAGCGCGAAGAGACCGGCATCGACGATGCCCTGAATGATCTGCTGGATGCTGGCGCGAAGCTCGCGTTCCTGCAGGAGGTACGCCGCACCGAACGCGTCATCGCGTAGCGCACGAATGCGAATCTCACTCATCATCAGGACGCTGAGGCGATCGTCCTCGCCCGATTCCATCACCTGCCGCACGAGGTCAATCGGGTCGGCGTCGCGGCTCAGCACTCCAGCTTCGACGAACTCATCGATGCGCGAACGCACGAGCGCGAGCCGCCTCTCGGCGATTACCGATGCCAACTGAAGGAACAGCTCATCCTTCGATTCGAAGTTCGAGTAGAAGGCGCCACGAGTGAAGCCCGCACGTTCGCAGATCGCCTCGACGCTGGCACCTTCGAGGCCGACTTCCGCGAACACTTGAGATGCGGCGTCCAGCAGGCGCGCACGCGTGTTCTCGCGCCGCCTCGTCACGGGAATTGACATCGTCCTCCATTCATACCGGTCACTGAGCAAGGGCGCCAGCGCTCTGTCGCAGGGCGAGTCCTGAGCCTGCCGCAAGTTTCACATCTGGCGCACAGATTCGCACTTCTGACTCACCGTAGGATACACAGATGTATCGGATACACCTCTGTATCCATTCTCCCATCCGGACTCTCGGAGGAATCTGTGTCCACACTGCTGTCGTCTCTCGGGCGCTGGTCTTTCGTACACCCGTGGCGTGTACTCGTCGCCTGGTTGATCATCCTGGCCGCGGCCGGCGGCGGAGCCCTCGCGCTCAACCAGGGCACGGACAACTCCTTCAGCATCCCCGGCACTGAGTCGCAGGACGGCCTCGAGCAGCTCTCGCGCTCCTTCCCCCAGGTGAGCGGCACGAACGCGCAGTTCATCGTGGTGGCAGCCTCCGGCGATTCGATCACTGACGACGCCTACCGCGAGCCGATTGAGGATGCCGTCGACGAGCTCGCCGACCTCGATGGAGTGATCGCTGTCACCTCCCCGTATGACGAGATGATCTCGGGCATGATCAACGAGAACGAGACGGCGGCCATCGTGCAACTGCAGTTCGACGGTCAGGCCACCGATGTGTCCGACGAGACGAAAGACACGCTCACCGCAGCGGTCGATGATCTATCAGGGCAGCTTCCCGAAGGCTCGCAGCTCAAACTCGGTGGCGATCTCTTCGCGATCTCAATCCCGGGCGTGACGCTCACCGAAGCCGTCGGCCTGATCATCGCGCTGCTTGTGCTGATCGTCACCTTCCGCTCGTTCGTGATCGCGGGACTCCCCCTGCTGACCGCGATGCTCGGCGTCGGCATCTCGATGTGCGGCATCTTCGCCGCGACGGCCTTCGCGAGCGTGTCATCTACAACTCCGCTGCTCGCACTGATGCTCGGGCTCGCCGTCGGCATCGACTATGCCCTGTTCATCATGGCCAGACACCAGGATCAGGTGCGCGACGGCGTTGATCCGGAGGAGTCCGCCGCCCGCGCTGTTGGAACGGCGGGTTCGGCGGTGGTATTCGCCGGTATCACCGTGCTCATCGCTCTGATCGGACTCGGCTTCGCCGGCATCCCGTTCCTGACGACGATGGGTATCGCGGCATCCGTCGCCGTGGCCATTGCCGTCGCAATCGCTGTCACCCTGACGCCCGCTGTGCTCGGGTTTATGAAGGGACGGATCGTCGGCCGACCGAAGCGCGTGAGGGCGCCGAAGAAGGGCAAAGAAGCTCCCGAGACTTCAAAGACGAAACCCCGCCGCGGATTCAGCGAACGTTGGGTCGGCGGAGTGACGAAGCATCCGATACTCACCTCGCTCGCCGTCGTCATCGGACTCGGCGTCGTCGCGATCCCCGCGCTCAGCCTCAACCTCGCACTGCCCAACGCCGGCGTGCTTGCCCCCAAGGACGAGGCCCGACAGAGCTACGACCTCGTCGCAGAAGAATTCGGCCCTGGATTCAACGGCCCGCTGGTGCTCACCGGAACCATCGTCACCTCGACGGATCCGGTTGTGCTCATGGAAGACCTCGGAGATGCCGTCGCCCAGATCGACGGCGTGAAGGAAGTTGTCCTCGCCACCCCGAACGAGACGGCAGACACCGGCATCGTTCAGGTGATTCCCGAAACTGCGCCGGATGACCCGGCGACCAGCGATCTCGTGCGCGAACTGCGCGCGCACCACGATGAATGGCTCGAAGAGTTCGGCATCGATGTAAAGGTCACCGGCTTCACCGCCGTTGCAATCGACATCTCGGATCAGCTCGGCGGCGCCCTGCTGCCGTTCGGCATCTTCGTAATCGGGCTGTCGCTGATTCTGCTGACGATCGTGTTCCGCTCGCTCTGGGTGCCGATCACCGCCGCCCTCGGATACCTGCTCTCGATCATCGCCGCATTCGGCATCGTCGGCGCCGTGTTCGAATGGGGCTGGCTCGCCGACTTCCTGCACGTCGCGAAGGTCGGGCCGATCATCAGCTTCATGCCGATCATCCTCATGGGCGTGCTGTTCGGGCTCGCGATGGACTATCAGGTGTTCCTGGTCTCCCGCATGCGCGAGGACTTCGTGCATGACCCCGATTCGAAATCGCCTTACCGTGCGACGCGCCGGGCTGCTGCGCTCCGCGCAGTTCGCAGCGGCTTCACGGGATCGGCGAAGGTCGTCACGGCTGCGGGCCTGATCATGTTCGCCGTGTTCGTGGCGTTCGTGCCGGAGGGCGACTCCTCGCTCAAACCGATCGCACTCGGCCTTGCTGCCGGCATTGCGATCGATGCGTTCCTCGTGCGCATGACGCTCATCCCCGCACTCATGGCGATCCTCGGCGAGCGCGCCTGGGAGCTACCGGCATGGCTCGAGAAGATCCTCCCCAGCGTCGACATCGAGGGTGAAGCCGTCGAACGCGAACGACACCTCGCGGCGTGGCCCGGTGACGACTCGATCGTCGCCGCGGACGACCTCGTGCTCAGCGCGGATGCTCCGGTCATCGAGGCCCTGACACTGCGCGTCGCCCCTGGCGGGGCTATGGTCGCCACCGGATACAACGGCCGCGCGCGCCGTGCGCTCGCGCTGGCAGTCGCCGGCAGACTCACCCCGGATGACGGCAAGCTGCGCGTCGCGGGACACCTGATGCCCGGACGCGCCGCGTGGGTGCGCAGTCACGTCGGCTGCGTACTGGTGGATGACGCGGATGCCGCACTGCTCGACCTGCGAGAAGCGCTGCGCGGAACGTCGAAGATCATCGTGGTCGACGGCATCGACCGCTTCACCGGCGGCCAGCGAGATCAGGCCACGGCGATGCTTCGGGATGCCACGGCCTCGCGCCAGCTCGCAGTGTTCGCCACCGCATCCGACGCCGCTCTCGCCTGCCTCATCCTGGCGGAGGCCTCTTGGCCGACCGTCGACATACTCGATGCTTCCGCACCGCACAGCGGGGCTTCAACTGTTTCGACATCGATTCACGACGATTCCTCTGAGGTAAACGCATGACCCTCTCAATTGAACGGGCCCGCTCCCGCAGGCCCATCTCCTGGCTCACACTGTTGGGCGTCCTGCTGTTGCCTGCCCTGATTGGCGGCATCCTGGTCGCTGCCCTGCAGAACCCGACCGAACGCCTGGACAGCATGACCGCTGCGATCGTCAACCTCGATGAGCCGGTCACGATCGATGATCAGTACACGCCACTCGGCCGGCAGCTTTCCGCAGGTCTCGTGGAGGGCACTGACGACCTGGACTCCAACCTCAACTGGGTGATTTCCAATGAAGCGGATGCCGCTGCGGGCCTCGCCGATGGCAGCTACCAGGCAGTCATCACGATCCCCGCGGAGTTCTCAGCATCCGCCACATCGGCAGGAAAGGCGATCTCTGACGGCGGCGGCAACGCAGAGCAGGCGATGATCAGCGTGACGACGCCGGATGACGGGCTCGTCGCCGACGACCTGATCACAGGGCAGATTGCGGATGCCGCGGCAGCCACGATGGGAACCATGCTGTCGGAGGCGACCATGGAGAACGTGCTGGTCGGCTTCACGACTATCGGGGACCAGATCGGCGAGGCGGCATCCGGTGCGCTGGAACTTGCGACCGGTGCACGGTCGGCGGCGGATGGCGCTGCGGCACTTCCGGGCGGCGCTACGCAGCTCGCGGACGGGGCCTCCCAGCTGGCCAACGGCGCAACGGAGCTGGGCTCCGGGGCTTCCGAGCTTTCGGCAGGCCTCGGCACGCTCTCGGCCAAGACGCGAGAGGCGGGTGCCGGAGCGACCACGCTGGGAACGGGGCTGACCGATGGCGCCGCGGCGCTCGAGCAGAACGGACTCGTACCCGACGAACTGTTCACTGCGGCCAACGGCGCCCAGCAGGCGACCGCCGGCGTCGAAGGCGGCCTGGATGAACTGGCCACCGGCCTTGGCGCACTGCAAGCGGCATGCGCCGGCCGCGAAACGACCGACCCGGTGTGCGTGGGGCTTGCGCAGATCACCGACACGCTGCCTGCGTTGCAGGGCGCTGCCGGGCAGGCTTCACAGGCCGCTGCCGGCACTGCGGGCGGTCTGACCTCCTTCGATACGGCGGCTTCGCAGGAACTCGCTGGGCAGATGCGCGCTGCGGGGTCAGGCGCGATCACTCTGGCTGACGGACTAGGACAGCTCGCCGGAGGCATCGACCAGTCTGCGTCAGGTGCCGCAGCGCTGAGCAGTGGGGCAGGCTCGCTGAGCGGCGGAGCAACTTCCTTGAGCAGCGGAGCAACCACCCTGGGCACTGGAGCGAGCGAACTCGCCACCGGTCTTGACACCCTCGCGACGGGCACCGGAGATCTCGCCGGTGGGCTTCAGACAGCATCCGAGTCGCTTCCCTCGTTCGACGACGAGGAGTCGACCTCTTTGGCATCCGTCATCGCCAATCCCGTGTCCTCGAATTCGCAGGCGAACACGATCTTCGGGCCCACCGCCATTCCGCTGCTCGCCGCTGTGGTGCTGTGGTTTGGCGCTCTGGCATCGTTCATCGTGATGCGCGCTCACACGGCACGCACGCTGACCTCCCGCCGGTCTTCCGCCGCGTTGACGCTCAAGGCGTTCGCACCGGCCGCGCTGATCGGCGCCGGGCAGGGTGTGCTCGTGGCAGTGATCGTTCAGATCGTCGCTCAGTACGACGCCGGCGCATGGTGGGCGTTCGCCGGCACGGCCGTGCTGGCGGGCATCGCGTTCGCCGCGGTGAATCAGGCGCTGGTCGCTCTGTTTGGCGGGATCGGACGCTGGGTCAGCGCGCTGGTCGGTGTCATCGCCGTGGCCACCGGCCTCATCTCGACTGTGCCCGGCTGGCTCGCCTCGATCGGTGGCGCACTGCCGACTGCGTCCGCATTCACCGGGTTGATCGCCGCAAACGGCAGCGCGATCGCAGCGCTCGTCGTGTGGGGTGTGCTGTCTCTCGTCGCGACGACGGTCGTAGTGGCGCTGCGTCGCACGACGTCAACAAAGGCTGTGCTCGCCGCGGCTTAGCATCGAGCGAAGTACGAGAATCCCCTCTCCACAGTCTTGTGGTGAGGGGATTTCAATATCCCCTCGGTGCGGGTCTATCGTCGTCCCATGCGTCGCCCGATCATGATCGATCCCGCCCAGCTCGCTTCGCTGGAGGGGCAGCAGTACCTGCTGCTGCGGCCCGTCGGAGCGGTCGCCGACGATTACGCGGCAGTGCAGGATGCCGTTCTCAAGACGCTTCCGGTCGGAGTGACGCACCCGCACGCCGCGCACGTCACGCTGCGCGGCTTCTCCGAGGCGGATCGTTTGGACGATGTCCGCGCTCTCGTGCGCGGATGGGGTGCGGCGCAGCATCCGATTGAAGTCGCGACCGAAGCGATCGACATCTTCCCCGCTCCGTGGCAAATCGTCATCGCACGACTCGCGCGCACGGCATCCCTCGTGTCGGCGTACTCGACGTTGACCGACCTTCTCGCCAGCACCGACTTCCGTCGTCTCGACGAGCGCAGTCTCGAGGACTGGACGTTCCATTTGTCGGTCGTCTACGGGAAGACAATGGATGCGCCGGCGTGGGCCGTCGTTGCGGCCGCGGTGGCGCGCGAGTACTCCGATCAACCCACGGAGGTCGTATACGAGGCGGAGCTGGTCTGGTACCAGGGTGGGGTCGAGCACTACGAGGTCATCCCGCTGGGCTGAGCCGAACCGGTACCCGACTTGTGGTGTCGCAGATCGTCGCAGGTGTCGCAGGTGTCGCAGGTTGCCGCATTCAGGCTTGGGAGGCGGCAATGTGCGGCCCCTCCCGCGAGCGCAGATCGTCGCAGGTGTCGCAGGTTGCCGCATTCAGGCAGGCAACGCGGCAATCTGCGACACCCGGACGCGCGGAAGCGCCGGGCGAGGTCATCCCGCTGGGCCGACCTGGCCGATCAGTCTGATTCCACGCTCATGGCTTCGATGACCGCCTGAATGTGGGCGATGGCCGCAGCATCGAGTCCTGCGTCACCGGTGACCTCTCGCCAACCCGTGGTGATGACGTCGCCGAAGTTGTGCCCATGGCGCGCTGGCACCGACTCCCCCATCAGCATGTCGACGGCAACCTGCACCGCGGTGACCCCCGGTATCCATCGCATCGACGGGCTCACGTCCGCACCGCGCTGGTCGGCGTCCAGCCATTCCGGCTGGCTCCAAATGAGTTCGGGGCCCAGCCATGTCACCGGATCCGTCGCGTGCTGCAAATAGAGCACCCTGGGCTCTGACCACTCGCCTGCGAGTACCTGTTCGTCGCCCAGCTTCGACAGCCACCGCACTTGGCTACCGTCGTTCAGTACGGGTTGCCATGCGGGGCTCCCCGGATCTCGAGATTCCTGCAGCGTCCGCCACAGCTCCGCACCGTTCGGGCTACCGACGAACAGTGCCCCATCCGTCCGTGCACGCACATCATCGATATCGTCGAACAGTGCCTGGCTGCCGTGCGCGCCGAGGCTCAGCCCATAGCTGATGAGCATGGGCCGATCGTCCGCCGGGAGCTGAACCCAACGCTCATGCACCGCATCGAAGAGCGATCCTGCGGCCTCGACCGGGGCATCCGCATCGAACAGGAACGATACCCAGCTCGGCGTGTAGGCGTACTGCATCGCGGCGATTGCGGTGTCACCCGCGTGCAGATATTCGAGCGCGTCGACCGTCTGCGGTTCAAGCCAGCCGGATCCCGTCGCCGTCGCCACGACCAGCACTGAACGCTCGAAAGCGCCCGTCCGTTCGAGCTCAGCGACCACGAGATCCGCTCGCTCGGCAGCCGTCGGTGCAGATTCCAACCCCGCGTACACCCGGATCGGTTCGAGGGCGGGCTCGCCAGTCACCGCTTCGATCTCGGATGCCGTCGGGCCTCCGCCGACAAAGTTCGACCCATGCCGGCCGAGGGTGTCCCAATCAATCGTGGAGTCGACACCGGCAGAACGGTAGGTGGAAGCGGGTTGCACAGCATCCGCATCCGCAACTCCGTTGAGATTCAGATAGATCCCGTCCACGGCGATCATCACGGCGAGCAGCAAAGCACCAAGCGCCGCGACGATGACGGTCAGCGTGCCGAGGAGACCTATGACAGCGCCGGAGGTTCGGCGAAGCGCGTGATGCAGTCGCCGAACTCCTTTGCCGATCGCGACCAGGAGCGCCGCAACAGGAAGGAAACCAAGCAGGAATGCCGCCACATCGATGCCGGGCAGCGGCGGCATCTCCACAAGTGATCGCACCTCGTTCTGCCAGACGAAAGAGAGCACAGAGAGGGCGCCGAGCGCGACGAGCCACAGCAGTCCATAAACGATCCATAAGGCGCGCTGCACTGTTCGGCTTGGGCGCCAAGGAATGGTGCGGCGGAGGATCGCCCAGACCGCGACACCGAGCATGTACCCGAGCCCGAACGCGACGGCCGCGATCGCACCCTGGAACAGCGCCGGCCGCGGCAGGAGCGACGGGGTCACGGAAAGGATCGCCAGGAACAGCCCACCGATCGACCCGCCGGGGTCGAGAGCCCACCAGCGACGGGGGCCTTCAGCCTTGCTGTGCGTGGTGTCGGGGGTCGAGGTATTCGTGTTCACAGCATCCTTAGTGATGGACCATCGCCTTGAGGGCGATCAGAATGCCGCCGAACGTGGCCGTAAGCAGAGCGCCACCGAGTCGTGCCCAGATGTTGTCAGTGCGCGTGGCCGCGATGAACCAGCCGAGCGCGCCCAACAGCAGCGCGTCGACTCCGAGAGCGAGCCAGACCGCGTTGGCGTCGCGAAGGACGCCGATGACTCCGAGGGCCAGCACGGCGATGGGGATCGCGCCCAGCAGGAGCAGGCCTACCGAGTCGTGTAGGCCATGGCGGAATGCTTCGCCCATTCCACGGCGCTCACCTTCCGGGCTCACCATCCACGACACGGCTGCCGCGTAAACATGGGCTGCGAAGAAGACCAGCAGCGTGGCGACGACGGAGAGAAACGCCGCGCCGGTGTCATCGCTCAGATTGCTGCTGACGACGATCATCCCGGCCACGATGATGAGGCCGTATACACCTCCGGTCGACGTCGCCAGGGTTCCGATACCGATGGGAGGCTTCTCGTCAGAGGTCCGCTCTGGCTGTGCGCTCACCGGTTGGTCGGATTCCACGTCCTCGCCAAACGAATAGTCATGCGAGCGCCTTGGCCAGCGCCGCCTGCTTCAGAGTCTCGAACTCGGCTGCCGTGAGCACGCCAGCATCCAACAGTTGCTTCGCGCGGATAATCTCGTCCGTCGGCGTGGCAGCGCCCGCGGGTGCCGCTGGTGCGGGCGCCACCGGCACCGGCGGAATTGGCGGCGCGGCAGCCGCGGCGGCTGCATCCTGTGCCGCCCATTGGTTCTGCTGCCGACGCTGCACATTTCCGACCACTCGTGCCGCGACGGATGCGCGGGCCGCGGTGCGTAGCAGGCTCATGATTCCTCCTCCGAGGCGCTGTCGCCATCGGTATCCAGGTCAGTGACGTCAATGCCGCCAGAGAAGATCTCGCGACCGCCGAGACCGATGATCCGGTCGCCGACGGATGCCAGGCTCCGGTCTTCATAGACGATGACCAGGGCCTGTTCACCCTGCTCAAGTTCAGAGCCGATCTGCTCAATGTCCTCGGAGTCCAGCAGGTCGGTCTCGACTGCGGACAGCTCGCCGAGCACCGCATCGGTGGCCTCGTCTGACAGAACGTTCCGTCGCACCACGCCTTCGGCGTCGCGTTCGATCAGCTCGACGTCCAGAACCTCAATCGTGTGTGATCCGCGCAGCCGTTGCAGATCGCCGACGACGTCGGTGAGATCCGCGCCGACGGGTACTGCGAGAACGGTGAAGCTGAGCGGCCCAATGTATGCGGACAGTGGCATGGGTTCCTCCTGCAGATGAGAATGCGACTTGCGGTCAGTTTCCCACACACCGCCGTGCGTGGTAGTCGGTCAGCGCGCGCCGGTGAAGGCGCACGCTGACCGAGATTCAGGCCTTGGCGAGAGCCGCCTGCTTCAAGGTGGCGAACTCTTCGGCCGTGATCGCGCCAGCATCCAGCAGCTGTTTCGCCTGCGATATCTCTTCGGTCGGCGTCGCCGCCGTCCCAGCGACCGACCGGATGTACTCGTTCGTCGACTCCTGCGCATCGATGACCTGGCGCTGGGCGCGCTCGCCCATGCCTCGACCGCGCACGATCAGGTAGACCAGTGCTGTGGCGAACGGTAGGAAAACCAGGAAGAGCAGCCAGATCGCTTTGGCGACCCCGTTGAGCTTCCGGTCCCGGAACAGGTCACTGATGATCGAGAACAGCGCCATCAGATAGGCGACGAATATGAAGATGGTCAGGAACCACCAGATGGTGTCCCAGATCGTGGACCAGAATGGCACGTGTTACTCCTTGGTGTGTTGGATGAGGTCAGGTCAGCTGGTGCACGACGTGGCGTCCGTCAGGACTGCCCATCCGGCGCGAAATTGCGCGCCGATTCGAGCAGGATCCGCGCGCCGAAGCCGGTCGCTCCCGCGGTGCGCCAGGAGTCGTCCTTCTCCGTCTGCATGGTGCCGGCGATGTCGAGGTGCGCCCACGGCGTCGTACCGACGAAGTGCTCCAGGAACAGCGCCGCAGTGGTCGCCCCCGCGAACGGGCCGCCGAGGTTCGCGATGTCGGCGATCTCAGAGTCGAGCTGCTTGCGATACTTCTTCTCGAGCGGAAGCTGCCAGACCGGCTCGTCGACGGTCTCGGATGCCGCGCGGACCAGATCGACCGTCGACTGGTCGTTGCCGAACACCGGTGCGGTGGACGGGCCCAGTGACACCAGGGCTCCGCCAGTGAGGGTCGCGATGTCGATGATCGCATCGACGCCATCTTCGTTGGCGAGCACCATCGCATCGCTCATCACGAGGCGTCCCTCGGCATCGGTGTTCTTCACCTCGATGGTCGTTCCGCCGCGCGTGGTGAGCACGTCGCCGAGCTTGTACGACGTCCCGGAGGGCATGTTGTCCGTGCACATCAGCCACCCGGTGATCTTCGCGGTGACGCCAGTGTCGCGCAGCGCTGTGAACGCCCCAAGCACCGCGGCAGCGCCGCCCATGTCCATCTTCATCAGCAGGTGCATCGGGTCGCTCGGCTTCAGGCTGATGCCGCCGGAGTCATACATGATGCCTTTGCCCACGAGACCGAGGTGGCGGACGGAGCCCGACGGCGCATAGGTCAGCTTGATCATCCGCGGCTCCTCGGTTGAGCCCTGGTTCACACCGAGCAGCCCGCCGCAACCGAGCTCGATGAGCGCGGCCTTGTCGAAGAGCTCCACGTCGAAGCCGAACCGTGCACCGAGATCGACGGCGATGTCCCCCATGTTGCTGGCGGTCAGGTGGCCCGGCGGGGTGTTCGCCAGATCGCGCGCGACGACGGCCGCGCGAGCGGTCGCGAACGCCTCGACGGCGGACGCGTCCGTCCCGCCCGGGACGTCGACCGTCAGTGCTACCAAACCCACATGCTTCGACGAGGCGCTGAGAACGGTGTAGCGGTATCGGGCGAGCAGTGCGCCCTCGACGAGCGCCCGAACGGCCGCCGCTGTATCCACACCGGCGAGGTCGTCGATGCGCAGCCCGAGGCGGGAGCGGCGGGATGCCGCACGCGCGAGCGCAGCCGCGGCATCCCGCAGCACGCGCGGATCCGCGTCGGCGCGCGCGCCGAGTCCGACCGCGACGAGGTCGGGTTCACCTGCCCGCGGGAGCAGGAGCGTGCTGCCCTCGGATGCTGTGAACCCGGCACCCTCGAGTGCTGCACGATCGAATCCGAGCTCGCCCGGTACATCTGCATCCGAGTAGACCCCGACGCCGATCGCCTCGACGTCGGCCCCGATCGTACCGATCGTGATCACGGCGGCGTCGAGTGCGTCCAGGCCTGGCATCGTGGCGAGGTCGACGGGGATCACCTTGTTGGGGCTGCGTTGCATGGGTCTGCTCCTTCTGTTCGAATGCGTTCAGCGTCAGTCAGTCGCGGCAGCGGCTCAGCCGACCATGTCCACCGGGGATCCTGGCCCCCACGGGATACCGAGCAAGAACCAGACGGTGAACAGCGCCGTCCATGCCAGGAGCATCCACATCGCGTAGGGGATCATCAGGGCGATGATCGTGCCGATGCCGGCATCCTTCTTGTACCGCTGGGCGACGGTCACCATGAATGGCAGGTAGACCATCAGCGGCGTCAGCACGTTGACCGGCGAATCGCCGACGCGGTAGGCGGCGAGCAGCGTCTGCGGAGCGACATCGAGCGAGGCAAAAATCGGGATGAACACCGGTGCGAAGATGACCCACTTGGGCACAAGCCCGGGGAGGATGAAGTCCAGGATCACGATCACCAGGATGAAGGCGAGCAACAGCACGATCGCCGGAACGTTCGCCTGCTGCAGCAGATCGGCAGCGGAGACGGCAGCAACCGTCGGAAGGTTCGTCCAGTTGAACAGTGCGATGAATTGGGCGATCATCAGGAACATCACCAGCAACCCACCCAGGCTCGCGAAGGTCTTGCCGATGGCGCCGACTGCGGCGGAACCGCCCTGAAGGGTCTTCGCTCCGGCGCCGTAGGCGACACCGCAGACGAGGAATGCGAGCGAGATGATGAAGACCAGGCTGGCCATGAACGGCGTCGTGCCGATGATGTCGCCGGTATCCGGATCGCGCAGCGGTGCCCCTGGGGGAAGCGTCAGCAGCAGGATCAACACGACGAACGCGATCAGCGCCCAGAACGAGAACTTCAGCCCGCGCGCCTCGGCGTCGTGATCGACCGCCTCGGCATCGTCCGCGATGGTGAGTTCGCTCCGGTCATACTTGCCCAGCCGCTTCTCGGTGATGAACACCGTCACCACCAGCGCGACGGCCGCGAGCAGGAACGACGAGACGATCCCGAAGTAGAAGTTCTGCGTGACCTCGATCGGCTGCATGCCGGCAGAGGTCAGCACCTCGTTGGTGATCTCGGTGAGCATGCTGTCGCTCGGCGTGATCAGCAGGTTCGCCCCGAATGCGGCGCCGACACCGGCGAACGCGGCGGCGAGACCCGCGAGCGGATTTCGCCCGACTGTGAGGAAGGCGGCCGCCGCCAACGGCACGAGAATCAGGTAGCCGGCGTCCGTCGCCACTGACGACAGCACACCGACGAAGATGAGAATGAATGCCAGCCAGCGCGGCGGGGCGACCTTGACAACCCGCCTGATGAGAGCCCCCATCAGGCCGGCGTGCTCCGCGACACCAACGCCGGCCATCGCAATTAGCACGACCGCAACGACGCCGAAACCGGCGAAGTTGTCGACGAAGGAGCTGAAGAAGAAGCGCACACCTTCGACCGAGAGGAGGTTGCGCACATCGAAGGTGCGCTCCTCGACGATGTAGTCGGGAACCTCCGCGGGCTCGCCAGTGGTCGAGTCGTAGATGCTCCACGTGCCGCCGAGGTGCTCATTGATCTGCGAGAACTCGTCACGGGGCACGGGTGTGACCACGTCGTCCGTGACAGAAACGCCGACCCATGACAGGATCGCGGAGAGCACTGCGATGATGCCGATCAGGTAGACGAACATGATCGTCGGGTTCGGCACCTTGTTGCCGACCTTCTCAATCCAGTTCAAAAACCCCTTGCTCTCGGCATCCGGGGCACTCAACGCCTTTTCAGCAGCCATGCCCTAATAATCGTGACGCGCGATCTCGGCTGCAACCCGTCCCCCCAGAAGTGGGGGATACCCCGTGCGGATGCGCCCTCTATCGTCAAGGTATATGGATCCGATCGTCACGACCCTTGTCATCCTGCTCTGCGCAGTGATCGCTTTCGTGTCGAACCGGGTACCGCTCGGTATCGTCGCCGTCGGCGTCTCGATCGCCCTGTACCTGTTCGGCATTCTTGATCTGAACAGCGCACTCGCCGGCTTCGGCGACCCGACCGTGCTGTTCATCGCCGCGCTGTTCGTCGTCAGCGAGGCGCTGGAATCCACCGGGATCGTCGCATGGGCCGGCAACGAGGTCATCAATCGCACTGGCACGAACAGGATTCGACTGCTTCTCACCATCGGTCTGCTGGCCGCCCTTCTGACGGCCGTGATCAGCGTCAACGGCTCAGTGGCATCATTGCTGCCCCTGGTCGTCGTGGTCGCCGCCCGCGCCGGCATCCGACCGTCGCAGATGCTCATGCCGCTCGCATTCTCGGCGCACGCCGGCTCCATGCTGGCGCTCACCGGCACGCCCGTGAACATCATCGTCTCCGACATGGCCGCAGACAGCGGCGGCAGGCAGTTCGGATTCTTCGAGTTCGCCCTCGCCGGTCTCCCGCTGCTCGTCGGCACTCTGGCGATCATCCTGCTCTTCGGGTCACGGCTGCTGCCCGATCGCACCCCGGCCGCAGCACCCATCGACCTCGAGCAGTTGGCCTCGACGCTGCGGACGGACTACCAGATCGCCCCCGAGCGCACTCTGATGTCATCGGGTCGCGGTGTCTCGGAGGTCGTGGTGCCACCGCGCTCCTCACTGATCGGCATGCATGTGTTCCCCGGCATGAGCACTCCCAGCGGAGATCTCGTGGTGTTGGGCGTCCGCCGCGGCGATGAGGCTCTCGACGAAACAGGGACCGACCTCCGAGCGGGCGACGCGCTCCTGCTCGACGGCTCATGGGATGACCTGCAGCGGCACACGGCGAAGCGCGACGAAGTGCTAGTGGTCGACGCACCGCACACACTGCGGAGATCCGTCCCGCTCGGAACCGGCGCCAAGCGCACCCTCGTGATCCTGGTCGCGATGATCATCCTGCTCGCGACCGGTATCGTGCCGGCGGCGATCGCGAGCCTGCTTGCGGCTGGCGCGCTAATCCTCACCGGCGTCGTCTCGATGACCAGGGCCTACCGGGCAATCTCCTGGACGACGGTGATCCTCGTCGCCGGCATGATCCCGCTGGCCACGGCGTTCGAAGAGACGGGCGCAGCCCGACTCATCGCTGAGGGACTGCGCGACATGCTCGGGGATGCCGGACCCTACGCTGCCGTCGCCGTGATCGTGCTCATCACGCTGGTGCTCGGCCAGCTGATCAGCAACACCGCGACCGTGCTCATCGTCGCCCCCGTCGCAATCGCGCTGGCCGTCGCGATGAATGTCTCGCCGCAGCCATTCATGATGGCGCTCACGATCGCCGGAGCCGCCGCATTCCTCACCCCCGTCGCCACGCCTGCCAACCTGATGGTGATGGAACCGGGCGGCTACCACTTCGGCGACTACGCCAAGCTCGGACTCCCCCTCATGGTGCTGTTCTTCGCCGTGGCGGTGTTCTACGTGCCGCTGATCTGGCCGTTCACGAGCTGAATCGCTTGATCCCCGATCGATCGACCTTCGCGATCGAACACGATTCGTTCGCCCCCACCGTCCGCACACTGAATCGACATCGAGACGACGTCCTCGCCGCCCGCTGCGAACGCACGTATGGTGATGGCGCATGCGTCATCCTGCGCGAGCGCGCAGGCGATCGCCGTCGCGAGCTTGCGCGAGATCCGCGCGGAGCGCGGATCCTCGTCGGCGAGCAGCAGCACCTGCACCCCTCGGCGCCGAGCTGCGGACACGGCTTCCGCCAGAACGACATGATGCAGCAAGGGCGCTCGGATGCGGTCGCGGATGCTGCCCTCGACGGCCCTGGCCTCTCGAAGGAGCTCCTCATCCACCGCTTCGCCGGTGGCGATGCGAGTGAGCACAGGTTCTGCCAGGCCGAGGATCTCCGTCAGCTCACGACGGGAGGCCCACCTCTCAGAAGCGGCGACTGCGGCACTCGTGGCGGCACGTCGAACCGCGGACTGCACGCCGCGCTCCTTCCGGGTGATGGCGACGACGCCGGTCAGCCAGGTGTACCCGACCAGCAGCGAGATCATCGTCGGCGTAGCCATCGCGGCCAGATCTATCGCGTCCTGATTCCGCATGACGCCCCATGCACCCAGCAGCACGAGAATCGTGCCCGCCCCGATTCCGCCGATCACTGTGTTGCCGCGCGCGGCGATCACCGCGACGATGTAGGACGCGAAGGTCAGCAGCCAGATCTCGGCCGCACGCGCACCGATGAGGTCGAAGTAGATCAGCACGGATGCGGTGATCGCGATGCTGCAGCCGATGCCAGCGAAGGCAGTGGCCCGACGGAGCGCCCCTGGGCGCGGCGTCGTCACCAGCAGCACGCCGATTAGTGCAGCCGCGTACGTCGGTCCGGCGCCCGTCCCCGGGAGGTGTCCGACGAGCAGGCCGTGCACGACTCCCGTCATCCACACTCCGATGAGGGCGATGCGCGCGGTCGGAGTGGAGAGGCCGGTGTCGATCACCTCGGACGCCGTGCGTTGCCAGCCGACCTCGACGCGCGTCCCGTGCGGACCGGACGTCACCGTCGCCGTGCCGCCGTGGAGATCGCGCATGCGCCCGAGGATGCTGAGCCGCATGCCCAGTCGTTCGGGATCCGTCGCGGTCACGTCGAAACCGGAGCCCTGGTCCGAAACGACGAGGCTGAGTCGCCCGTCTCCGACGCTGCCGATCACCGTCGGTGCGAGCTGGGTTCGTGCGTGGGTCACGCTATTGCGCAACGCCTCGGTGAGCGCATGAGAGGAGCGCGCGAGCACCTCGGCTGGCACTGTCCCTCGACGCAGCCTGATCCGCGTACTCTCACCCGGGGCCGAGCCTGCGGCGATGCCGAGCAGGACACCGCGGGCCTCGGCCGCGTCGACGTCGCCCGAGTCCGGGTCGGCGACCGCCCCGCCACCGGCTGCGACCCGGAGGGATGTAAGACCAGCGACAGCCGCCTGGCGCAGCTCGGGACCGGTCGATCCGGAGAGGTGACTCGCCGCGGTGAGCGCGGAGAGCACATCATCGTGTACGAGGCGGGCGACCGCCTGCTGTCGCCGCAGTCGCGCCTGAGTCCGCAGCGAGCGCGCCTCGAGCCCGCGGGCGCGATGCTCGGCAATCTCGAGGCGGCACAGGCGAGTGCGCACACCCATCACTACGACGAGCACCGCGATGTTCCCGAAATGGATCGGCGTCATCGCGAGCGCCATCTCGGGGACCCGCCCAACGAACAACAGCGCGGACAATGCCGATGTGAACGGGACGAGCACGCCGATCGCGATGGCCGCGGTCGGGCGGACAAGCAGCGGCAGCAGGCAGATCGCCACCGGCTCGAGCATCCATGCCCAGGAGCGCAGCGCATCCGGATCGGTTCCGCCGTATCCCAGGAACATCGTCACCTGCACGAACGCCACCACCAGGACGATGACGCCCCAGACAATCCGAAGGACATCGTACGGAACCCGGCGACCCGCAACGGCCAGGACCCCGAAGAGCACGACCGGCAGGAAGGCGATGGCTGTCCACCACAGCGCGAACTGCGGGGTCTGGGCGATGATGCGCTGCCACGCCGCGAGCGTCGCAAGGAGACCGCAGACCGCGATTATCGACCCGAGCTTCCGGTCGACAGCAGGGGCAGTCACCGCTTTGTGGCTCATCGATCCTGCAACACGAGACCGTCCTCAACGGCCCTGCGGAACAGGTCAACCTTCGTGGGAGCGGCGCGGTCGACGGCCGCGTACTTCGCACGAATGCGTCGCACATGGTCGGTGACGGTCTCCCGCGACACGAACAGGGCCTGCGCGACGCGCTCTGCTGTCTCCCCCGAGGCGTACAGCGACAGCACCTCGGCTTCACGCCGGCTGAGATGGGCCGAGACGAAGTCGCGATCGGAGTCGAGAGCGGCGGCCCAGTCCGGGGAGGCGACAGTCTGTCCACGGGCAGCACGGCGCACGGAGTCGATGATGACCTCGATCCGCTCCGACTTGCGGATCATACCCGCGGCTCCGGCCCGTGCCGCCTCGCGGATGAGATACGGCCGCTCACCAGAGGTGTAGGCGAGAACGCTGGCCCCGAGCGGTTCGATCGTGCGGATGTTCGAGGCTGGATCGGTGCCGTCCGAGAGCGACAGATCCAGCAACACCACATCGAGGCGTCGTCCTCGAGTAACAATGTTGGCCGCCGTGGCTCCACTCGCGGCGACACGGATGTCTGTGGTGTTGTTCAGGATCGCGACGGTTCCGAGCAGCATCGCAGGATGATCCTCAACGATTCCAACGAGAATGGGCATTCTGGTCATCCCTCCGCTGGCTGCCACGGTACCCTTGCCCCCGCGATGAGCCTACAGCGACCGGGCGCGGCAGTGGGAGGTCAGACTGTCACACGCGGAAACGCCCGATCAGCAAGCGCCGGCTCAACTCAGGCCGGAGTACGCGTGCAGACCCTTGAAGAAGACGTTGACGATCGTGAAGTTGAAGATCACCGCGGTGAAGCCGACGATCGACAGCCATGCTGAGCGATTGCCGCGCCAGCCGCGAGTGGCGCGCGCGTGGATGTACCCGGCATAGAGCACCCAGACGATGAAGGTCCACGTCTCCTTGACGTCGAAGCCCCAGTAGCGGCCCCAAGCGTCCTGAGCCCAGATGGAGCCGGCGATGAGCGTGAAGGTCCAGAGGATGAAGCCGACGATCGCGAAGCGGAACGCCATGCCTTCCAACCGGTCGGCCGTGGGAAGCGTGCGCAGGAATGCCGGACCGGGCTTCTCGGCGTTCTCAGCGATGCGACGCTGACGACGCTCCTGCATCAACTGCAGCACTGACAGTCCGCACGCCAACGCGAAGAACGCCGTCGACAACGACGCCACGAAGACGTGGATGACGAGCCACACACTCTTCAGCGGGTCCATCAGCGGCACGACGCCGACATAGAAGCTGATCGCCGCAGCCCCCATCAGAACAATGACCAGACCTGTGATGAACGTGCCGAGGAAGCGCAGATCGACGCGGGTGAGCATCAACAGATAGACGAGTACGACCAGCAGGGTGCCGATCATCGCGAACTCATACAGGTTCGCCCACGGCACGCGCTGTGCGGCGATACCGCGCAGCACCGTCGCCGCCAGGTGGAACACGAACGCCAGCGTGGTGAGTGTGGTGCCGATCCGTGCCATCAGATAGCGCGGCTTGGCTGGCTCTGTGGATGCCACATCTGCCGTCAGGACCGAACCAGAAGCCGCACCGGCGCCGGCGCTGACCAGCACACCCTCGCGCGCAAGACGCGCATCGGCGCTCACCTCTGAGCGCCGCGCAAGATCGAATGCGTAGGCGATGAATGCTGCCGCGTAAATCGCGATCGCTGTCCAGATGAACAGGATCGAGAGGGAATCGAGGTCCATGGTGCCAGTCTACTTTCGCGGCTTATCGAGGGTGGGGCCGACATCGAGCAGTCGTGTGTGGCCGGCGACGAGATCATCGACCGCGGAGGCAAGAGTCGGGTCTTCCCCGCGGGCAAGACCGGCATACTCAAGCTGCACGGCGTCGCTTGCGGCGCTCGCCTTGACCCACATACGGCGGCGAGGAACGAACAGCGCGAGCATGAGTCCGGCAAGTGCGAGCAGTGCGAAAACGAGCACCCACACGGCCGAATCGTCGTGGTGGATCTGCAGAGACACGAAGCGCTTGACCGACTGCTCATAGTTAGTGGCGCCAGCGGGCGACTCGTCTTCGAAGGTGATCGTTCCGAGCCCGTTCGGCAGGTCGGCGCTCTCACCTGGCTGCAGCTCGATCGATGCGACGTCGGTCGTGCGGCCGGTGAGCTTCGTGAGCTCCCCTGTGTCGAGCACATACACCGAGCGAGGTGTTCCCTCGTTGATGCCGAGGTCGCCCTCGTATACATCCAGAGTCAGCAACGGTGACAGCAGCTCGCCGTGCGCCGAGGTGAAGGCGCCGGTGTCGAGCTTGGCCGCGCTCGGGTAGAAGAACGCCGCGATGCCGAGCTGCTGCGGCATCCCGTCGGTGACCTTGACCACTCCGAGCGAGGTCATGTTGTTGTCCTGCGGCAGGAAGGGCACCGAGTTGCTGTAGACAACCTCGCCCTCAGCGTTGCGCACGGTAAGCGTGGGCGCGTAGCCGTTGCCGAGCAGGTAGATCTTGTCGCCGGTGACGCTCAGCGGATGGTTCACCCGTACGGCGTCCTCGCTCGTCTCGCCGTTCTCGCGCACCGACACGTTGGCGGAGAAATTGCCTGCCTGGCCGGATGCCGCGGAGCCGTACTCCTGGTACGTCACATCGAACGAGTCCAGGGTCACCGCATAGGGGCTGAGCGCGTCGTCACTGACGAAACGTCCGCGGTTCATCGACTCGTAGTCGAGCAGTGTGTTGACGAACGTCTGCCCTTCGACGATCACGCGCTGTCCGGTGTACGCGAAGCTGCCGCCGATGCCGACGGTGAGCAGCACGCCGACGAGTGCGAGGTGGAAGATCAGGTTGCCGGTCTCACGCCAGTATCCGCGCTCAGCAGAGACCGAGTAGGTGCGGCCCCTGTCGTAGCGTTCGACGCGATAGCCGAGTGCTTTGAGCTGCTTCTGCGCGACATCGATCGCACGGGATGCTTCAACATCGGCATCCGCCGCGCCTCCTGCGCCCGCAGAAGGTCGCGTGACCTCACGGTGATCTTCGAGCCGCTGCAGTCGCGCCGGCGTACGTGGCGGCCGCGCGCGCAGCGCCTTCAGATGGTGCTTGATGCGCGGAATCACGCATCCGACCAGCGAGATGAACAGCAGCAGATAGATCGCCGAGAACCACGGCGAAAGGTACACGTCGAACAGGTTCAACGCGTCGAGCACAGGGAACAGATCGGGGTTGTCAGTCTGCCACTGCGTGACGCCGTTCGGGTCGGCCATTCGCTGCGGGAAGATCGAGCCGGGGATCGCCGCGATCGCGAGCACCAGCAGCAGGATGATCGCGGTGCGCATCGAGGTCAGCTGACGCCAGCCCCACCGCAGCCATCCGACGAAGCCGAGTTTCGGTTGGGTGATCCCCCCGCCATCGCCGTCGATGTGATCGGAGGGGCGCAGAGGATCGGAGGCGTCGCTGTTCACAGCATCCTTGTTCTTCAGATCTGGACGGGAATCAGAGCGGGAGGATGACACTGCCCATCACCGCCCCGAGTCGCGACATGATGTCGGTCCACAGGCCGCTGACCATCAGGATGCCGAGCAGGATGAGCATGGCCCCGCCGATGATGTTCACGATGCGGATGTGGCGGCGCAGGAACCCGATCGTCTTCGTTGCCCAGCCGAAACCGAGGGCGACGAGCAGGAACGGGAGGCCAAGGCCGAGGCTGTACGCCAAGCCGAGGAGGCCGGCCCGGACAGGATCGCCGAGCGTCCACGAGACTGCAGTGATTGCGGCCAGCGTCGGCCCGATGCACGGTGCCCATCCGATCCCGAGTGCGAACCCCAGAAGAGGCGCGCCGATCAGGCCGGTCTTCGAGTTGACGTGCAGGCGGAACTCGCGCTGCGCGAAGCCGAACAGCCCGAGAAAAACAAGGCCCATCACGATGATGACGACGCCAAGGATGCGGGTGATCAGCTCGCCCCACTGCAAGAAGAAGACCGCCGCCGTGCCGCCGATCACGGTGAAGGCGATAAACACCACGCTGAAACCGAGGATGAACAGCAGCACACCGAGCACAAGGCGTCCGCGTCCGGCCACTGATGCGTTCCCCGCAGCGTCAGAAGCGCCCCGCGGCGCCACCGCACCGCCGAGGAAGCCGAGATAGCCCGGCACGAGCGGCAGCACGCACGGCGAAAGAAACGACACGAGCCCAGCGAGCATCGCGACCGGAATCGCGAGCCAGAGTGCGCCGGAACCGATCAGTTCGTTTGTGTTCACGCGCTCTCCGCGAGTGCATCCCGCACGAGCGTGGAGAGAATCGACGGGCCATCAAGTGGACCGATGATGCGCGCTGCGACGCGACCCTGCTTGTCGAGCACGAGCGTGGTCGGGGTCGCCTGAATCGGAGTGACCGTGGCGAATGCGAGCTTCGCGTCGCCGTTGTCCACGTCGATGAGGCTCGGATAGGTCACGTCGTATTCTTCAGCAAACGCGCGTGCGGTATCGGCCTGGTCATAGGTGTTGACGCCGACGAACGAGACTCCGTCGCCCTCGTACTCCTGCCAGACCGACTCAAGGTCTTTCGCTTCGACCCTGCACGGGCCACAGGCGGCGTACCAGAAGTTGACGACCGTGACATCGCCGGCGATGTCTGCGCTCGCGAACTCGTCGCCGGACTCTGTGACACCGCCGAACTCGACGGGTTCACCACGATCGTCAGGAGCGATTTCAACGACCGTGAGCTCTGCCGAGATGTAACCCTTGTCATCGCCCTCGAGAAACTGCTGAGCGACGGGGTCGGCGGTGCAGGCGGTCAGAGCGACAGCGAACAGCACGGCGAACGCGGCTCCGGCCACACGACGCGAACGTCGAGTGCGGGAGAGGCGGCCGTCGCGAATCGGTCGAATCGTCGAAGCGAGTGGCACGTCAACCAGTCTAAGCCTGGGATTCTATGGGTGATCTGGACGCATCGACGGGCCTCTCAGAATCGGGCAAGCACGTCGTCAACCCCGGCTCTGAACCTCGGACAGGTGGTGATGTCGTGGGCGCTGCACTGCAGTGCATGCTCGGTCATCTCACGCGAGCGCTGCATCTCCAGCATCCGTTGATCGATGTCTGCGAGGTGCGCATAGAGCACTTCGTGGCGCCCCCTGCGTCCGTCATCCAGTAGCACCGCAATCTGCTCCAGGGTCATTCCTGCGGCCTTGCTTCGCTTGATCACGGCGATGCGCACGATGTCATCCTCGCCATATCGTCGGCGGTCGGCCGAGTCGCGTTCGGGGCGGAGGAGCCCCACGCTCTCCCAGTGCCGCAGCACATTGCTGGGCAGTTCGAACTTTTCCGCGACCTCGCCGACGGACCATGAACTCGACGTATTTGACTTCATGTTGACATGAAGTCACACACTGGTCCAGAACGCAAGATCAGAGAGGAACCCACCCATGTATGACGCGATCGTGATCGGTGCTGGACCCGCAGGCCTGCAGGCAGCGCTGACCCTTGGAAGGATGCATCGCAGCACGCTCGTGCTCGACTCCGGACAGTACCGAAATGGCCCGGTGTCTCATATGCACAACGTGCTGGCCGACGACGGTACTCCCCCAGCCGAACACCGCGCACGGGCTCGCGCGCAACTATCGGCCTATCCCGATGTGGAGTTCAGGACTGCCGTGGCGGAGAGCATCGTCGGGGCTGCAGACGACTTCAGGGTCTCGCTCGAAGGCGGCGAGTTCGAACATGCACGGCGAATCATCCTCGCGACTGGTGTCACCGATGATCTCCCGGCTGTTCCTGGGCTCGATGACCTCTGGGGCCACCGTGCCTTCGCCTGCCCGTTCTGCGACGGCCACGAGTTCAATGGTGCCGAGATCGGCATCATCGGCGCCGGACAGCGAGCAGGACACCTTCTTGCACTGCTCGGTCCGGTGGTCGGCGGAATCACGGTGTTCCCCGTCGACGTCGCCGTGACAGAAGACGAGAGAGCAATGCTGGAGACGGCGGGAGCACGGGTGTCCGCCCACGTCGTTGATTCGGTGCGACCGGGGCCGGACGGTGGCGTGATCGTCGCCGCCGGCGGAACCGACACCGCGCTGGCCGGGCTGTTCGTCGCGGCCGGATCGATCAGTCAGCGTGCTCCGTTCGCCGCGCAGTCAGAACTACAGATGTTGCCCAGCGGTGCGATCGAGATCGATGATTTCGGGCGCACTTCCGCACCCGGGATCTTCGCCGCGGGTGATCTCGCTCACCGCGCGACGATGCCGGGGCCTGTTGCATCCGTCATCCAGGCTGCCGCCGCAGGACAGCTGGCCGCGGCGTTCGTTGTGCAGGAATTGAGCGCGTGATGTAGACGCGGCGGCTCAGACGGCGCCGACGTCGACGGCGCCGCCGGTCGCAGCGGGTTCGGCGTAGTCGACTTCCCGCCAGACATCGCCAACCCGCTCGAAAGAGGTCACGCTCGACAGCGCGCAGCGGCGGGTGCGTGGATCGTGGCGCAGCGGGAGTCCAGCGACACTAAGGTGTGTGATCCAGATCGGCGCCTGATGCGAGACGAACACGACGTCGCCACCGTCGGTCTCGTGCCAGGCGCTGTTCATTGCCTCTTCCACACGATCGGCGATCAACGCGTACGGCTCGCCCCAGCTGGGAACCGATGGTCGACGCAGGTGCCACCAATTGAGCGGGTTGCGCAGTGAGCGACTCATCCGCGTGCCTTCGAAGACGTTGGTCGGCTCGATGACGCGTTCATCGATGATCGGGTCCAGCCCGAAGATCTCGGTGAAAGGCTCTGCTGATTCCTGAGCGCGTTGCAAGGGTGAGCAGCGCAACGAGGTCACCGAGCGATCGAGTCCCGCGATGTACTCTGCGGCGGACCGCGCCATCGCCTTGCCTGCTTCACTCAACCCATAATTCGGAAGGCGACCGTAGAGAACCCGTTCGGGATTGTGCACTTCGCCGTGGCGGACGAGATGAAGGCGGTCGGCAGGCATGAGGTCAGTCTAGGGATGTCGCAGCGGTGAGTCAGGCGCGACGGCACGCACGACGTGCCCACGTAGAATGGCGGAGTTCCCTTTACTGAACTGGAGGAATCTTCCGTGCTTCGCACTCACACGACCGGCTCCCTGCGAGCCGAACACATTGGTCAGACCGTCACCCTCACGGGGTGGGTTGATCGTCGTCGTGATCACGGAGGAGTCGCGTTCATCGATCTCCGCGATGCCTCTGGCATCGCCCAGGTGGTCATCCGCGACGAAGAGACTGCACACCCGCTGCGCAGCGAGTTCGTGCTGAAGGTGACTGGCCAGGTTTCGCAGCGCCCCGCAGGCAACGCGAACCCGAACCTCCCCACCGGCGACATCGAGATCATCGCATCCGAAGTCGAAGTTCTCAACGAGTCCGCTCCCCTGCCGTTCCAGGTGTCTACCGGACTCGGTGACACCGAGACGATCGGTGAGGATGTTCGGTTCAAGTACCGCTATCTTGATCTCCGTCGTCCGTCGTCGGCAGCCGCTCTACGTCTGCGTTCGAAGGTCTACAAGGCAGTACGCGATGTGCTCGAGACACGAGAATTCGTCGAGGTCGAGACTCCGACGCTCACACGCTCCACGCCTGAGGGCGCCCGCGACTTCGTCGTGCCCGCGCGCCTGCACCCCGGTAGCTGGTACGCCCTTCCGCAGAGCCCGCAGCTGTTCAAGCAGCTGCTCATGGTTGGCGGCATCGAGAAGTACTACCAGATGGCGCGCAGCTACCGCGATGAGGACTTCCGCGCCGACCGTCAACCGGAGTTCACCCAGCTCGACATCGAGATGAGCTTCGTCGACCAGGAAGACATCATCGAGATGATGGAGGCCGTCATCCCCGCGATGTGGGCAACTATCGGCGTCGAGGTCCACACTCCGCTGCCGCGCATCACTTACGCAGACGCCATGGCGAAGTACGGCTCCGACAAGCCCGACCTGCGCTTCGGTCTCGAGCTCGTCGAGGCGACGGACTACTTCAAGGACACCACGTTCCGCGTGTTCCAGGCCGACTACGTCGGCGCTGTGCTGATGCCTGGTGGCGCCGGCCAGCCACGCAAGCAGCTGGATGCCTGGCAGGACTGGGCCAAGCAGCGCGGAGCGCGTGGCCTTGCATACGTCCTGTTCAACGAGGATGGCTCGCTCGGCGGCCCTGTCGCCAAAAACCTTTCGGATGCTGAGAAGGCCGGCCTCGCCGACCTCGTGGGCGCTGCCGCAGGCGACTGCGTGTTCTTCGCCGCCGGTTCTGCAAAGGAAGGCCGTGCGCTGCTCGGCGCTGCCCGCGTGGAGATCGGTCGCCGTCTCGGCCTCCTCGATCCAGACGTCTTCGCATTCACCTGGGTGGTCGACGCCCCGATGTTCGAGCCTGCGGCCGACGCTGTGGCATCTGGTGACGTCGCCGTCGGCGCTGGCGCCTGGACAGCCGTTCACCACGCCTTCACCGGCCCTAAGCCGGAGTTCGCGGACACGTTCGACACTGATCCAGGATCTGCGCTCGCCTACGCATACGACATC
Source organism: Microbacterium sp. Y355 (assembly GCF_059445345.1). Taxonomy (NCBI): domain Bacteria; kingdom Bacillati; phylum Actinomycetota; class Actinomycetes; order Micrococcales; family Microbacteriaceae; genus Microbacterium; species Microbacterium sp. Y355. The sequence goes on from NZ_JCAIUD010000001.1 coordinate 1,761,979, forward strand.
GTCTGCAACGGCTCAGAACTCGGCGGCGGATCGATCCGCATCCATCGCGAGGACGTTCAGAAGCGCGTCTTTGAGGTCATGGGCATCAGCGATGAGGTTGCCGATGAGCAGTTCGGCTTCCTGCTTGACGCGTTCAAGTTCGGTGCCCCGCCGCACGGCGGCATCGCGCTGGGCATGGACCGCGTGTTGCAGCACCTCACCAAGACCGACTCGATCCGCGAGGTCATCGCGTTCCCGAAGACCGGCAACGGCTTCGACCCGCTGACTTCGGCGCCGGCGCCGATCACCGATGCGCAGCGCGCTGAGGCCGGAGTCGACTTCGTGCCAGAGGACGAGTCCTAACGCCGAGGCCCCGGGTTGTCCCCGAGACCCGTGTTGCAGACGTCTGCAACACGGGTCTCGTCGCTGTGTAGGGGTGTCGGCTGTTCTTCACCCCGCGGGTGCGGGCTCGGGTCTAGACCTCGGTACTCATCCGGCGCTAGTGTGCGGAGAGCAGGTGGATACCGCGCGCCACCGGTCGGTTACCTCTCGTTCACGTGAATTGAGACAGCGGGTAACCGCCGGCGCGTAGCGTCCTCTCGCAACCCGAAACCGGCTCCACAGCGCCGGACACCGAGAGGAACATCATGGCAAGCTTCACCCCTCGTAAGCGATTCGTCGCAGGCATCGCCCTGGCCGCGACTGCCGCCCTCGTACTAACCTCCTGCGCCTCCGGCGGAGATGACACCACAGGCGATGGTGGAGATTCCGGCGTGGATGCCGCGACGGCGACATCTGTAGACGCTTTCGGCTCGTTCGAAGACCTTGAGGCCGCGGCCAAGGCCGAGGGCCAGCTGAACGTCATCGCCCTCCCCCGCGACTGGGCCAACTACGGCGAGGTCCTCGACCTGTTCGCCGAGACATACCCCGAGATCACGATCAACGAGCAGTCCCCCGACGTCTCCAGCGCCGAGGAGATCACGGCCGCGAAGACCAATGAGGGCCTCGACACTGCCCCTGACGTGTTCGACCTCGGCCTCGCCGTGGCGCTTTCGAGCACCGACGTCTTCGCTCCCTACCAGGTGCAGACCTGGGACGAGATCCCTGACGCTCTGAAGGAGCCGACCGGTTTGTTCGTCGGCGACTACGGCGGATACCTGTCGATCGGCTACGACTCCTCGAAGTTCGACGCTCCGGCCGAGCTCGACGATCTTCTGGGCGCCGACTACAAGGGTGCCGTCGCGATCAACGGTGACCCGACGCAGGCCGGTGCCGCGTTCGCCGCTGTGGGGTTGGCCACTGTCCAGTCCGACGGCACGCTGGATGACTTCCAGCCTGGCATCGACTTCTTCGGCGAATTGCAGAAGGCCGGAAACTTCCTCAAGGTCGACGCGACGCCGGCCACGGTCGCCAGCGGCGAAACCCCCATCGTCTTCGACTGGGACTACCTGAACGCCGGACTCTCCACCGACAATCCTGACTGGAAGGTCGTCGTTCTCGATGGTGTCGGCTACGCCGGCTACTACAACCAGGCGATCAACAAGGATGCCCCGAACCCGGCGGCTGCCCGCCTGTGGCAGGAGTTCCTCTACAGCGACGACGTGCAGAACCTGTGGCTCAAGGGCGGCGCCCGACCGGTGCGTATGGAGGCCATGACAGAGGCCGGCACGATCGATGCAGACCTGGCGGCAGCGCTACCAGAGGTGCCGGCAGACACGGTCGTCCCGACCGAGGAGCAGAGCACCAACGCCGGCACGCTGCTCGGTGAGAAGTGGGCTGCGGCGATCCAGTGACGTCTGCGACCCTGGGGGCGGATGCCTCGGCATCCGCCCCCACCGCCGTCGGGCCGTCTCGCACGGCCCGACGGTCTGCGCCATCGTGGGCATGGCTGGGACTTGTGCCGTTCTCGGCATATGTGCTGCTCTTCCTAGCCGTACCGACACTCCTCGCGATCGGATCGGGCTTCTTCACCAAAGACGGCTCCTTCACGTGGAGCAACGTCACCGCGCTCGCGGATCCCGTTGTACTGAACACCTTCGCCAGTTCGGCCGGCCTCTCCGTACTCACCGCGGTCGTCGGCGCGGTCGTCGGCGCCGTCGTCTGCTACGCACTGCTCGGCATGAACCCACAGGGCGCTGTGCGCTCGACGGTGGATGCCGCAGCAGGCGTGCTCGCCCAGTTCGGCGGTGTCATGCTCGCGTTCGTCTTCATCGCGGCAATCGGCGGACAAGGCGTCATGACACTGTTCCTCAAGGACACCTTCGGGCTCGACCTGTATGAGAACGGGATGTGGCTCTACGAGGTGCCCGGCCTGATCATGCCCTATCTGTACTTCCAGGTGCCCCTCATGGTGATCACCTTCATGCCCGCACTCGCGGCACTCAAGCCGCAGTGGACAGAGGCCACCCTCACCCTCGGCGGCACGCGCGCGAGTTTCTGGTTACACGTTGGCTTCCCTGTCCTCGCCCCCTCGTTCTTCGCAAGCCTGCTGCTGCTGTTCGCGAACGCGTTCTCGTCATATGCCACGGCTGCCGCCCTCATCAGCCAGGGTTCTCAGATCGTCCCGCTGCAGATTCGTGCCGCGCTCACCAGCGAGACCGTGCTCGGCCGCGAGAACCTCGCAGGGTCACTCGCCCTCGGCATGATCATCGTGGTGGGCATCGTGATGGGGCTGTACTCAGTCATCCAGCGCCGGGCAGCAAGGTGGCAGTCATGAACCGTATCGCCCCCTCCCGCGCGACCCGCTGGATTATCGGCATCCTGGTCGGCGCGTTCTTCGCGATCCCGTTGCTATCGACCTTCCTCTACACGGTGCGCGGCAAGGATGGCAGCTTCTCGTTCGATCGCTGGGTAGCGCTGTTCGACCCTGCTGCCTCCGCCGCGATCAAGCCAATCTGGACGGGACTAGGCAACTCACTCATCCTCGCCGTCGTCACTGTGGCGATCGTGCTCCTGCTGCTGGCACCCACGATGATCCTGATGAACCTGCGCTTTCCGAAGCTGAAGCCGTTCTTCGAATTCGTGGTGCTGCTGCCGATCTCGATCCCCGCGATCGTGCTCGTCGTCGGTCTTGCCCCGATCTACCTGCAGATCGGTCGTACACTCGGCACCGGCACGTGGACGCTGGCGTTCGCCTACGGGATCACCGTGCTGCCGTTCGCGTTCCGATCGATCCAGGCATCCATCGATGCCGCCGACCTGAAGACGCTCTCAGAGGCCGCCCGTTCGCTCGGCGCAAGCTGGCCGGTCGTGGTCGTGAAGGTGCTCGCCCCGAACATCCGTCAGGGGCTGCTCGCCGGCTCCCTCATCTCCATCGCCGTCGTGCTCGGCGAGTTCACGATCGCCTCGCTGTTGAACCGTCAGGTCTTCCAGACCGCGCTGGTCGTCGTGCAGAAGCAGGACGCCTACGCCCCGGCGATCTTCACACTGCTGGCGCTGTTGTTCTGCTTCCTGCTGCTGCTCGTCATCGGCCGCGCTGCCCGCGGCAACCGAAAGGCCCGTTCATGACAACCCCGAACACTCTCCCCCCGACGAAGGACAACATGCTGTTGTCCGAGGCGGGCGAGGGAACCCGCGTGCAGTTCCAGGGCATCGAGAAGAGTTACGGCTCGAACCGTGTGCTGCACGGCGTCGACCTCGACATTGCGCCTGGCGAGTTCGTGTCGCTGCTTGGCCCGTCCGGCTGCGGCAAGACCACCGCGCTCCGCGTGCTCGCGGGGCTCGAGAACGCTGATGGTGGCGCTGTGCTGCTGGGTGGACAGGACGTCTCCCGAGTGCCGACGAACAAGCGTGACATCGGCATGGTTTTTCAGTCGTACTCTCTCTTTCCTCATCTGCGCGTCGACGACAACACCGCGTTCGGACTGCGTCGCCGTGGCGTCGGCAAGGCGAAGGCAGCAAAGCGCGCTTTGGATGCCCTCGCGCTCGTCGGGCTCGAGGGATTCGCCGACCGATTCCCGCACCAGCTGTCCGGTGGGCAGCAGCAGCGCGTGGCACTCGCCCGCGCACTGGTAACCGAACCGCGTGTACTACTGCTCGACGAGCCGCTCTCGGCGCTCGACGCCAAAGTGCGCGTGCAACTGCGCGACGAGATCCGCCGCATCCAGCTGCGCCTGGGGATCACGACAGTCTTCGTCACCCACGATCAGGAGGAGGCGCTGGCCGTCTCCGACCGCATCGCGGTTATGGATGCCGGACGCATCGACCAGATCGACACCCCTGAGGAGCTGTATTTGCGGCCCGCGACCGCGCATGTCGCTGCCTTCGTCGGTCTCTCCAGCATCGTCTCGGGTGTCGCGGCGGGTGGCCGCGTCACGGTCTGGGGCCGGGACCTGCCGACCAACTCCCCTGCCGAGGGCGAGGTCGAGGTACATCTCCGCCCGGAGAACCTTCGATTCGCGGGTGAAGCGGATGCCGCAACCAGCGGAATCGTCGAGGAAAGCACCTTCCTCGGCAGCATCCGCCGCACTCTCGTGAAGACCGATTCCGGCGAGCTGGTGCGCGTGCAGCACGACGCGCAGTTCCACCCCGCGTTCGGCGACCGCGTACATCTCGCTGTCGAACCCGTTCCGGTAGCCGTGCGACCCAAGTAGCGTGTCATCGAGGCGCTGAAGTCGAAGACTGACACCGGCGCCCCCTGTTCCCATCGAGGCCTCCCGTTGCAGACGTCTCCGACTGGGGGCCTCGACGGTACCAGGGGGCGCTGGCGCGCGGGACGCTAGAGCACGCGCGACAGAAAGTCTTGGGTACGTGGATGCTGGGGATTCGCGAGCACCTCGCGCGGGTCGCCCTCTTCTACGATCGCTCCGCCATCCATGAAGATCAGGCGTGAACCCACTTCACGGGCAAAGCCCATCTCGTGTGTGACGACGAGCATCGTCATGCCCTCGTCCGCCAACGAGCGCATCACCTGCAGCACCTCGCCGACGAGCTCAGGATCAAGCGCTGAGGTCGGCTCGTCGAACAGCATCATGTCGGGGTTCATGCACAGCGCCCGTGCGATAGCCACGCGCTGCTGCTGACCGCCGGAAAGATGTCCCGGATACTCATCGGCCTTCTCGGCGAGACCGACGCGATCAAGCATCTCGTGAGCGACCTTTTCGGCATCCGCCTTGGAACGCTTGAGCACGCGGCGCTGCGCGAGTGTGAGGTTGCCCAGCACATTCAGGTGCGGAAACAGATTGAAGCTCTGGAACACCATCCCGATGCGGGTGCGCACGCGGTCGATGTCGATATCAGGATCGATGACGTCGATACCCTCGATGAGAATCTTGCCGGCGGTGGGTTCCTCCAACAGGTTCACCGATCGCAACAGCGTCGACTTGCCCGATCCGGAGGGCCCGATCACACAGACCACCTCGCCGGGGGTCACCGTGAGGTCGATACCTTTTAGCACCTCGTTGTCGCCGAAGCTCTTTCGCAGCCCGCGGACCTCGATGGCCGGGGCGTTGATGTCGATCATGTCGGTGCTCATCGCTGCTTCGCCATCTTTCGTTCCAGCCACGCAACCGCCCGTGTGAGCGGAATCGTCACCACCAGGTAGAGCAGCGCCGCCATGATCAGCGGCGTCGAGTTCGCGTCCATCGACTGCGCGTCACGGGCGAAGGTGGTGAGCTCCTTCGTCGCGATCGTTGATCCGACGACAAACAGGAGTGATGTGTCCTTCAGCAGCAACACGAACTCGTTGGTCATCGGCGGAATGATGATGCGGAATCCCTGCGGGAGCACGATCCAGAACATGGTCTTCATCGGCGACATCCCGAGAGACCGAGCGGCCTCGGTCTGCCCCTTTGGCACTGCCTGGATCCCCGATCGCACGACTTCTGCGATGTAGGCGGATGACACCATGATGAGGCCGAGAAGGCCCGAGACGATGGCCCCGCCAGGCATCTTGAACCCCAGCCCGATCGGAAGACCGTAGGCGATAATGAACAGGGTCAGGATGGCTGGCATGCCCCGGAACAGCTCGATCCACGCGGTGGCGAACCATCGGTACGGCCCGACGCTGGACAGCTTCATGATCGCGAACAGAACCCCGAGAATCGCCCCACCCACGAACGCGATCAGCGTGAACAGCACCGTGTTTCGCAGCGCGATCACGATGATGTTGGGGAACTGCTTGATCGCCACTTCGACGTTGAAGAAGACCGTCGTGATCTTCACCCAGTCGGTGGCGATCGCCACCCACACGACAATGGCGATGAAGATCGCATACATCGTGACCCGGTATAGCTTCTTCCGGGTTGTACGTCTCATCGCCATCGCCCGCAACCGCCCCTACTACTTCGCCGAGAAGTAGGAGTCGTAGATCGTCTGGTAGGTCCCGTCATCGCGCAGCTCCTGCAGCGCCGTGTTGACCGCTTCGATCAGCGTGCCGCGCTCGCCCTTCGCGAAGGCCCAACCATAGGCCTCATCCGTGTCGTACTCCTCGACGATCGTGTACGTCGAATCGGCCTTCTCGTGCTCGATGTTCACCGGCTGGTCCTGCAGGATCGCGTCGATGTTTCCTGCCTGCAATGCCGGCCACAGCTCACCGTCCGACGGGTACGAGACAACCTCGGCACCAGTGGCGTTCTCGTTCGTGTATGCCTCGCCGGTGGTGCCCTGCTGGACACCGACGGTCTTGCCGTCCAGATCTTCGATCGACTCGATGCCGGAATCGGCGCGCACCAGCAACGACTGCAGCGAGTCGTAGTACGAGTCGGCGAAGTCGATGTTCGCCTTGCGCTCGTCAGTGATGGTCATCGCCGATGCGCCGACATCGCACTGGCCTGCGGCAAGGGTTGTACCCGACTGCAGCGCGTCGAAACCGACGTCCTGCACCGCGAGCGTCAGATCGAGCTTCTCCGCGACGGCACCGAGCAGATCGATGTCGAAGCCCGAGTAGCCGGTCTCCGTGCTGGGATCCTCGAACTCAAAGGGAGCGTACGGAATGTCGGAGCAGACCGTGAGAACGCCAGCTTCGATGAGGCCGTAGTCGTCTCCGCCGGTTGTGGGCGTGGCGCCCTCTCCGCCCGCATCGCTTCCACCAGCGCAGCCGGCAAGAGTTAGCGTGGCGGTCGCTACGAGAGCAAGACCAAAGATGAGATTACGGCGACGGGGCATGACCGCTCCAAGGTGACGGGGCGGCTAAGCCCACGGACGGGTATGCAGATCATCCTGACACGGGGCGACACATACTCACCCACTCATAGGGTTACGTTTGCGTTTCACTCATGCGAGCCCTGCCGGATGCCGCGGCTTCAGACCTCGAAGTCGACAGCCACGCGCGAGGCGACGACCGAGCGAATGTACACCGCGGCATCCTCATGAGCCGGGTGCACCACATACTGCTCGAGCGTCTCGACCGAGGCGAAGTCGGCGACCAGCGTGACGTCCCAGTTCGCATCCGGGTACACCACGTTCGCACCCGCCGAGATTGAGAGCAACTGGGGCACGACGCCGTCCAGCGCGTTCAGACGCCGAGCGACCTCGGCAGCCTGCTCGCCGCGCTCCGCAGCATCCTCGCTCTTGAGCTTCCAGGTGACCACGTGGCGAATCGTCATTTCTGCTCCAGTCTCTGGCGCAGCCGGTCGGGGGAAACCCGCCAGTGCGCGTGCAGTTCCTCGTCGATGAGCACGACAGGAATCTTCTCCCACCAAAGTTCATACAGGGCAGGATCGTCTTCGATCGACCGTTCGACGATCTCGATGTCGTCGCCGATCTCATCAGGCAGCTCAGCCACCACGGTCTCCACGATCTCCAGCGCCGTGGGGCACAGGTGACAGCCCGGCTTGCCGATGATCGTGATCGTCGTCACGCGGCAGGAACCTCGACCGGGTGACCGGCGGCGATCCATTCACCGGTGCCGCCTTCGACGTTGGTCGCGTCATAGCCGCGTGGCTCAAGCGCCTGAACGACACGTGCGGAGCGCCCGCCGGCCTGGCAGATGACGTCGAAGGCCTCGGCCGGAAGCTCTTCGAGTCGGTCTGCGATCTCAGACATCGGAATGTTCACCGCACCGGGAACATGCCCTGCCGCGAACTCGTCCTTCTCGCGCACATCAATGAGCGGGGTGTTCTCGCGCGCGGCGAGGTCTGCGATGTTGATCGACTTCATGACATCCTCACGGTCGTGTCTCTGAGATAAAACGGCGGCTGATTTTAACGGCGACACAGATTTTAAATGGCGATACAGACACGAAGCGCCCCTTCGACAAGCTCTGTGAGCAGGCCGGGGGCGCTTGTGTCTTTTGCCGCGCTTACTTCTTGTTGCGGCGCTGGTGGCGAGTCTTACGAAGCAGCTTGCGATGCTTCTTCTTCGCCATGCGCTTGCGGCGCTTCTTGATGACAGAACCCACGGAAACCTCACTAAGTCAAGGGGCTGGGCGTCGCAGTATGTCGGACACCCGGGTACGGGCACGGAAAATGCCTCGGATCATTCTATCAAACCACGGCCGGTGCAAAGTGCACGACCATGGCGAACGAGCCGAGACGGTCAGCCGACCTCTGAGATCGGCCGTTGGAGGACGTCGGCAACTGCCGACTCTGGCACGCGGTAACTGCGTCCGAAACGAATCGCCGGCAGCTCACCGGAGTGCACCAGTCGATAGACGGTCATTTTCGACACACGCATGATCTCTGCGACCTCTGCGACCGTCAGGAATCGAACATCTGGAACTTCGGGCATCCCCATTACCCCTTTCTCTGAAGCACACTCTAGAGGGAAGGTGGGACGCGTGTAAACCTGCGGGGCGATTGTGGCCTGTGTGAATAGGGCACGGTCAGCGCCCCCGCGCGAGGCGCTCGCGTGCATCCTTCAGCACTTGCCGCTCGATCTTGCGGGCGTCACGCAGAGCCTTCTCTGCCACTCGCACGGCTTTTCGCGCCTCGCGAACCTTCTTATCCACGGCGAGTTCAGGAGGCTCGATCTCGACCCACTGATCAGTGATCACGCGCTGATCCCCGCGGTCAAGGCCTGCGATGTACGCCTCGATGCCGTCGAAGCTACGCTCGATGCCGAAGCGGAACGGATCATCTTCCGCCAGAAAGACACCTGCATCGATCGCCCTTCGCAGCGCGGGGTATTCATCGGCAGTGATGACACGATCGAACATCTCTGCCTCGTACACCGCGATCTGCTCGGACGACATCCCCGTCGAGCGTTCCTGCTGCGTGTACCCGGCAAGCACGATGCCGTACCAGCGGGCAGCTCCCGTCACCGTGAGCACGACCGCGAGACGCTCGATGTCGGTGAGGGGCGTGCCTTCGAGGCTCGCCAGCCCTGCATCCATCCACGCAGAGCTGTTCGGTGTGATCGGCGACCCTGTGATCGGAAGCGACAGCATCCAGGGATGGGCGAGATAGTGCAACACCTGCGCCTCGAACAACGCGCGCAGCTTCGCGCGCCATCCCTCCTGCTCACGATGCTCCTCCGGCGGCAGCCCGGTCGCTTCCTCCTGCATGAGCAGCAGCAGATCGTCCTTCGCTGTGACGTAGCGATACAACGACATCGGGGTGAACCCGAGCGACGCAGCGACAGCAGCCATCGACACCGCGCCAAGCCCTTCCGCATCGGCCAGTTCGACAGCTGCGGCGACGATCTTCTCGACGCTCATCTCACGCTTCGGCCCGCGCTGCGGATTGGCAGCCACTCCCCAGGCGAGGGCGATCCCTCTCGGGAGCTCTGGCAGTTCGATGTCACTCATGTCGCCAATCCTAGTTCTGTTTATTTAGTAAACAGTGTGTTACGGTCATACACAGTTGTTAATGCCATACACAGTTTGCGTCCTACACAGAAAGATCTGCTCATGACCACACCAGCCATTGATGTCCGAGGGCTCCGCAAGAGCTTCGGCGCTCAGACCGTTCTCGACGGCCTCGATCTCACCGTCGCGCGCGGCGAGGTGTTCGCTCTGCTCGGCCCGAACGGCGCGGGCAAGACCACCGCCATCAATATCCTCACGACGCTCGTCAAGGCGGATGCCGGCACCGCGAGCGTCGGCGGATTCGACGTGGCATCCGAGCCCACGCAGGTGCAACGACGAATCAGTCTCACCGGCCAGTCCGCCGCGGTGGACGACGTGCTCACTGCCTTTGAGAACGTCGTGATGTTCGGTCGTCTGTGCGGTCTAGGACGCACGGCCGCCCACCGACGCGCGACGGAGTTGCTCACTCATTTCGCCCTCCTGGATGCCGCGGCCCGCAAAGTCAGCACCTTCTCCGGAGGCATGCGCCGCAGGCTCGACCTGGCGCTGAGCTTCGTCGTGACGCCGGAGGTGCTGTTCCTCGACGAACCGACCACCGGCCTCGACACTCGCAGCCGTCGCGACCTCTGGGACATCATTCGCTCCCTCGCCGCGGCCGGAACCACGGTGTTCATCACCACGCAGTATCTCGAGGAGGCCGACCAGCTCGCCGACCGTATCGCGGTGCTGCACGAGGGACGCATCGCCGCGCTCGGCACCGCTGCAGCGTTGAAAGCTCGCATCGGCGGCGACACCGTCGAACTCCACGACGAGCATGGCGAACTGCTCCGAGAGATCGCCACTGACGGCACCGTCTCCGATCTGCGGCGAGCGCTCGATCTACTCGACCAGCAGGGCACAGACGGGGTCGTGACGCTGCGCCGCCCGACGCTGGACGACGTGTTTCTCGCCGTCACGAGCGCCGCTAAGTCCACCGACAGGACCCCTGTGAAGGAGATCGCATGACCACCGCACTCGCCGCTACCGCGGCATCCGCTCCCCCGTCCGTCCGCCCACCATTGCGAGGTATCTCCGCGGAGCGTGTCTTCGTGGGCAGGAGCCTTCGGCACTCATTGCGCGACGGCGAATCTCTACTGATGGGGATCATGCTGCCGGTGATGCTCATGCTGATGTTCACCTGGATCTTCGGCGGGGCCATCGATTCCTCAGGCGACTATGTCGACTATGTCGTGCCGGGCATCATCATCCTGTGCGCAGGATTCGGTGCCTCCTCGACGGCAGTCTCCGTCGCGAACGATATGCGCACCGGCATCATCGACCGATTCCGTACGATGCCGCTGCGCGCAGGGGCCGTCCTCACCGGACACGTGGTGGCCAGCCTGGTGCGCAACCTCGTCGCCACCGCAATCGTGATCGGGGTTGGCGCGCTTGTCGGGTTCCGCCCGAATGCGAATCTCGCCGAATGGATCGCCGCCGCGGCGCTCATCGCGCTGTACATCCTGGCGATCACCTACCTGTTCGCCGCGATCGGGCTTGCGGCAGGTTCGCCGGAGGGTGCGAACGGCTACGGCTTCGTGCTGCTGTTCCTGCCGTATCTGTCCAGCGCCTTCGTGCCGGTCGCGAGCATGCCGCAGTGGCTGCAGCCGATCGCGGCGAACCAGCCGATCACTCCAATTGTCGAGACGATCCGCGGGCTCCTGATGGGCACACCACTGAATGCCGAACCGTGGTGGGCGATCGCGTGGTGCGTCGGCATCCTTGCGGTCGCCGTGGTGTGGGGCGCGCGGCTGTTCCGCCGGAAGGCCGGTCAGCGCTGAAACAGCGCGGTATTCGGGACCTGGGCTGCGTGCGGCTCAGGTCCCGAGGCGCTTGAGCGCCGTGGTGACGACATGCTTTGCGGATGCCGCGGCGCGGCCGAAGACCTCGGCGGCGTGCGCGGCACCATCGGGAAGCGGGACGAGAGAGAAATCGATGTCTGGTGCGTCGTCGCCGAAGGCGTCGACGAGGAAGGGCACGAGCCAATCGTCAACGACCTCGAGCGGCCCAACATCGATGCTGTAGAAGCGACGCTGCCCGTCTTCGCGCACGCTCACCAGCTCTGCTTCGCGCAGAACCTTAAGGTGCTTCGACACCGTCGGCTGGCTGATTCCGAGTTCGCTGACGATGTGCGAGACGCTGATGCCGGCGTCTTCCTCAGATGACCGGCGCAGGAGGAGCTGAAGAATATCGCGCCTGGTGCCGTCTGCGATCACGTCGAAGATGTCGGTCATGAGATCAGGTTAGTCGCCCCGGTCGCGGAGTACCATGTCGATGACTTGTCGAACGATCCTCGACGGGTATCTCAGAAGAAGCTCAGGGAGGGTCTCGATGTCCAGCATTGGACTGTCGTCGTCGTCGCGCACGCGTGCGGGCGATCTCTGGCACTTCATTCGCCGGCTCATCACCTCGTCACCGTCACGCTTTGCGATCGCCATCTTCGTCGCTCTGATCTTGCTTTTCACCGGCCTTTTCTCACTGCCGTTGGCCTCAGCGTCCGGCACGATCACGCCGATCAGCGATGCGCTGTTCACTGCCGTGTCGACGATTTGCGTCACCGGCCTCGCCACCGTCGACATGGCAACACACTGGTCGCCGTTCGGACATGTGCTGATCTTCCTCGGGGTGAATATCGGCGGCATGGGCGTGTTGACCCTGGCATCACTGCTGGGCCTTGTGATCTCGAAGAGGCTCGGGCTGCGCGCCAAGCTGATGGCGGCCGGAGACACCAACCCGCTGCGCGCTCATGGTGGCGTCGTCAACGAGGGTCAGACGGTGAGGCTCGGTGAGGTCGGGCAGTTGTTGACGACCGTCGCGATGTCGCTGCTGGTGATTGAGCTCATTGTGGCGGCGCTGCTCTACCCCGGCCTGCTGATGGCAGGCATTCCGCCGCTCGCCGCCCTCTGGGAAGCTCCGTACTACGCGGCGATGTCGTTCACCAACACCGGTTTCGCGCCGAACGCCACCGGCGTTGCCGAGTTCGCCGATGACTACTTCGTTCTCACCGTGCTCATGGTGAGCGTCTTCCTCGGCAGTATCGGCTTCCCGGTGATCTACACGCTCGCCAAGCACCACTGGCACGTGAAACGCTGGTCGCTGCACTCCAAGCTCACGCTGATCACGACGGTGATCCTGTTCATCGCCGGAGCCGCAGTCTTCCTCATTCTCGAGTACGACAACCCACTCACATTCGGTTCGATGGACGCTGGAGACACCACGTTCCAGGCGTTCTTCCTCTCTGCGATGACCCGATCCGGAGGGTTCAGCGTGATCGAGATCGCTGATCTGAACGGCTCCTCCACGCTCGTCATGTCGATGCTCATGTTCGTCGGCGGCGGCTCGGCATCGACAGCGGGTGGTATCAAGGTCACCACTCTCGCCGTCCTTGCCATCGCCGTGTGGTCCGAGGCACGCGGACGTCAGTCCGTGGAGGCGTTCGGTCGCCGCATCCCAAGCGACGTGCAGCGCGTCGCGCTCAGCGTTGTGGCGTGGGGCGCGACGATTGTCGCGCTGTCGACCATCATCATCACGCAGCTCACGAAGGCCCCGCTCGAACATGTACTCTTCGACGTGATTTCCGCGTTCGGTACCGTCGGGCTCTCGACGGGCCTGACCGCGGAACTGCCTGATTCTGCCACCTACGTCATGGCCGTCACCATCTTCATGGGGCGCATTGGTACAGTGACTCTCGCCGCGGCAGTCGCCGCGACATCGCGTTCGCAGCTCTACTCGCTGCCCGTGGAAAGGCCGATCGTTGGTTGAAGCGCTCCGGGGAGATGCTCCCGTGCTTGTGATCGGACTCGGTCGATTCGGCGCTGCGTGCGCGGGAGAGCTCGACCGTCTCGATCGCGAGGTGCTCGCGATGGACGAGAGTCTCGAGCTCGTCCAGAAGTGGTCAGATCGAGTCACGCACACCGTGCAAGGCGATGCCCGCAACATCGATGCCCTCAAGCAGATCGGCGCGCAGGATTTTCAGGTCGCTGTCGTTGCGGTCGGCTCGCTCATCGAGGCATCCGTGCTCATTACAGCGAATCTCGTCGACCTGAAGGTCCCGCAGATCTGGGCCAAGGCTGTTTCTCAGTCGCACGGCAAGATCCTCGCTCGCGTGGGCGCAAACCACGTCATCTACCCCGAGCGCGAGGCCGGCGAACGCGTCGCGCACCTCGTCAGCGGCCGGATGCTGGACTTCATCCGTTTCGACGACGACTTCGTGCTGGCGAAGATGTACCCGCCTAAGTTCATTCGCGGCGTCGGGCTGAACGAGTCGGGCGTGCGTTCGAAGTACAAGGTCACGGTCGTGGGTGTGAAGAGCCCCGGCAAGCCATTCCGCTATGCCGAGGCCGACACCGTCGTCACGAACCATGACTTGATCATCGTCTCGGGCACCAACAGCGATATCGAGCGATTCGCCAGCCTCGACAGGTAACCGCCCGCGATCAGTTCCCCGCGGCCATCTCTCTCGCGCGCGCCAGCGCAGCGTCCGTCGCCTCGGCGAAGACCTGATCGAGATGGGCGTCCTGCAGCACCGCGATCGCCCGCTCCGTGGTGCCCTTCGGGCTCGTCACTCGGCGACGCAGCTCGGCGGGGTTCTCTCCGGACGCCGCAAGCAGAGCGGCCGCGCCGATGAAGGTCTGCTCTGCCATCAGACGAGCATCCGCCTCGCTGAAGCCCTTGCCGATCGCCGCCTTCGTAAGCTCCTCGATGAGCAGGAACACGTAGGCAGGACCCGAGCCGGAGATGGTGGACAGCGCATCGATCTTGTCTTCTGGTACGTCGACCACGGCCCCGACCAGTTCGAACAAGCGGCGAACGACCGCGAGATCCTCAGCCGATGCCGCAGCCCCGGCGGCAAGCCCCGTGACACCCTTGCCTACGGTGGACGGGGTGTTCGGCATCGAACGAATGACACTGACATCAGCGCCGAGGTGCTCGGCGAACGTCGCCAGAGTGACGCCGGCGGCAAGGCTCACGACGATCGCATCGTCTCGCACAGCAGGCGCGATCTCGCGCAGCAGGTCGGGGACCATCGCCGGCTTCACTCCGACAAGAATGATGCGGGCAGCAGCCGCAGCAGCCGTATTTCCGGTCGGCTGCTCGTCTAGCGCAATCGCCGTCACGCCCTCGAGGCCTGCGAGACTCGCGGCCTTCGCGGCCGTGCGATTGGTCGCGATGATGCCACCGTCGACCTCGAGCCCAGAGGCGACGACGCCGTGCAGAATGGCTCCACCCATGGATCCGGCACCAAGGAACGCGAGAGAAGGAAGCGATTCAGCCATGCGGCCATCCTATTCGCGGCATCCGACGACGCCGAAGGTGCTCCTACACTTCCCCACGTGCGGAACTAGAATCGCGGCATGAGTGCATCCGGTGGTGGCAAGGCGATCCTCGCGGCGTTCCTGGCGAACTTGGGCATCGCAATTGCGAAGTTCGTGGCGTGGGCGCTCTCCGGTTCTGCCTCGATGCTTGCAGAGGCGATCCACTCGGTCGCCGACTCCGGCAACCAGCTGCTGCTCATGCTCGGCGGACGCAAAGCCAAGCGCTCCGCAGACCGCGATCATCCGTTCGGGTACGGGCGCGAGCGCTATGTGTACGCCTTCGTGGTGTCGATCATCCTGTTCTCGGTCGGTGGGCTGTTCGCGATCTACGAGGGCATCGACAAGCTCACGCACCCGCACGCGCTTGATCCGGTGTGGTGGTGGCTGCCGCTCGTCGTGCTCGTCATCGCGATCGGGCTGGAGTCGTTCTCACTACGCACCGCGGTGAAAGAGAGCAACCTGGTGCGCGAGCGCGGGCAGTCCTGGGTGTCGTTCGTGCGACGCTCGAAGGCCCCAGAGCTGCCCATCGTGCTGCTGGAAGATGTCGGCGCTCTCACGGGTCTGACCTTCGCGCTCCTCGGTGTCGGGCTCACCGTCATCACCGGCAACAGCGTGTTTGACGCCCTCGGTACGCTCGCCATCGGTGTGCTGCTCGTGCTGATCGCGCTGGTTCTCGGCATCGAGACAAAGAGCCTCCTGGTCGGCGAGGGCGCGAACCAGGCCGATCTCGACCTGATCATGGATGCCATCGTCGGATGCCCCGACGTGGAAAAGATCATCCACCTCAAGACGCTGTACCTCGGTCCGGATGAACTCCTGGTGGCTGCGAAGATCGCGCTGACCTCGGACAAGACTGTGCGCGAAGCCGCAGACGACATCAATCACATCGAGAAGCAGATTCGGGATGCCGTTCCCGTCGCCCGTGCGATCTACATCGAGCCGGATATCTACCGTCCGGCAATCGATCCGGAGCCCCCGACCGATGCGTTCGTGCTGAAGTCTGCCGACTGACCCGCCTCAAGGCCTCGGACGGTCAGCGACGCTGTTCGAAGAAGTCGCGCAGGAGTGCGGTCGCGGACTCCTCTGCAACTCCCCCGATGACCTCGGCGCGGTACGGCAGCCGACGGTCGCGCAGCACGTCGTACATCGACCCCGCGGCTCCTGCCTTCTCATCCCAGGCACCGAACACCACCCGCCCGATTCGCGACTGCAGGATCGCCCCCGCGCACATCACACACGGCTCAAGGGTGACCACGAGCGTGTGACCTTCTAGATTCCATGACCCGATGGATGCCGCGGCCTGCCGCAGCGCGACGACCTCGGCGTGTCCGGTCGGGTCGTACGTCTCCTCGCGGATGTTGCGCCCCTCGGCGATGATGCGACCGGAGCCGTCGAGCACGACCGCGCCGACGGGCACTTCCCCCGCAGCTGCAGCTTCTGCGGCGAGCGCGAGAGCTCGCAGCATCCCGTCGTCATCCGCCTTGCCCATGCTCCGAGCTTATTGCCCCGCCGCCACGCCCTCGGTGTGATCGGCGAGGCGCGAAGACAGGGTGTTCAGGAAGTCGGCGAACGTGCGACCGGCGTCTTCGAGAGCGCAGTCGTTGACGATCTCAAGGTCGACAGGAAAATTCGGGGACGGATCGGCCCTGCTCATCCGCGCGTGGATGTCGGCATCCACCTCCCGACCGCGGTCGGCGATGCGCGCACGGCGCAGCTCCTCAGGCACGGAGATGCGGACCACGGCGGAACGTACGAAGCGCTCGGCAAGCCCCTGCAGTACCCCTCGTGTGACATTCACGACCACGACGTCGCCGCCTCGCACTGCGTCAAGGACCGCGGCGGGCACTCCGTACGAAAGCCCGTGTGCACGCCAGCTCAGCGCGAATCCGCCCTCGTCCTCGATCCTCGCGAAGTCGGCGACGCTTATGGGTACATGGTCTTCGCCTGGCCCTACCGGTCGCGTGATGAGCCGGCGAGGGAAGACGAATCCGGTGCATCCGTCGGTGGGGGCGGCGCCGTCGGTGCGCACTGCGTTTTCGGTGAGCAGTGCGCGGGCAGAGTCGATGACCGAGTCCTTGCCAGATCCGCTCGCGCCGACCACCGCAACGATTGCGCCGCTCATGCGACCCGCTCGCCCTCGCGCCAGACGCTCCGTACCACCGGCACTGCGGACCCAAGCGGATGCTGTTCGCTCGATGCTCCCTCGTAGGCATGCACGCGGATCAGGTCCGCTCGCAGGCCGGGCTCGATGACCCCGCGGTCGTCAAGGCCGACCGCACGAGCCGGGTTCGCGCTGAGGAGCCTCGAGGCCTGCGGCAGAGTCGCGTCGCCACGAGCGACCAGCACGAACGCGGCCTGGAGCGAACTCGCCGGCACGTAATCGCTCGAGAGAATGTCAAGCAGACCCGCTCGCACCAGGTCGACGGCCGCGACGTTTCCGGAGTGTGATCCCCCGCGCACGATGTTCGGCGCGCCGGACACCACGAGCTGGCCGGCAGCCCGCGCCGCCACCGCGGCATCGACTGTCGTGGGGAACTCCGAGATCCGCACGCCCAGCGCCGATGCTTCGTCCACATGCGCCTGCGTTGCGTCGTCGTGAGCTGCCATCGTGATGCCCCGTGCGGTGGCGCGTTCAGCCATCAACCGCCGGTGCGGGTCTGCGTACTGTGCCGACAGCCGATGCAACTCCTCGACGTGCGAGTCGAACTCTGAGTCGGCCAGCCGCCCTTTGCCGACCATGTAGGTGCGGAATGCCTCGACGTCCGCATACTGGCGCTGACCAGGAGTGTGGTCCATGAGCGAGACCATCCGCACGCGCTCGTGTGCTCCGACCTCGTCGAAGACCTCCACCACATCAGGTGTGGAGACCTCGCAGCGCAGGTGTACGAAGTGATCAGCCCGCAGCAGCCCCGACTCAGCCGCGTGGATGACCGCGTCGACGAGCAGCCGCGCGTTCGCCGCCATACGGTTGCCATCGGTCGGCCCAGTGCCGATGCGCAGAGCATCGAGCACGGTCGTCATCCCAGACGCTGCCATCTGCGCGTCGTGGGCGATCACCGCGGTGATCGGATCCCAGTAGCGCTTCGGTCGGGGCTGAAAATGCGTCTCGACCTGGTCTGTGTGCAGCTCCACGATGCCGGGCATGAGATAGTCGCCGGCCAGATCGATGCCGGGAAGAGTCGGGTCATCGGAGATCTCGGCGATAACTCCGCCTTCCACTCTCAGCGATCCGTGAATCACCTCGTCGCCGAGGACGATGTGGGCGTTGGTGAGAATCGTGGACGGCATCAGACGGTCTCCTGCGGGTCGGTGTCGAATTCAGGGGCGCGTTCGGAATCAGTGGCGCGTTCGGAATCATGAGCGCTGAGCGGGTGGACGGAGAGCAGTTCGAACGCAGCCCCGGGTTCGGGCTCGACGAACAGCGCGATCGAGCGGAGGACAACGTCCGTCGGCGCAGCGGCGAAGTGCTCGGCGAGGGCCTCGTCGATTTCGCTCTCTCGCTCGAGTCGGATGCGATCGGTGAGCGTCAGGTGAAAGCGGAACTCGTCGAGCACATAGGGGTAGCCCCACTGCTCGAAGAGCTCCCGCTGCCGCGGTGGCAGCTTCTCTGGCCGACGACGGCGGATGTCAGCGGCATCCGGTGCCGCACGAAACTCATCGAACGAGCGCACCGCCTCGTCGGCGAGTGACCGGATGCCGGTCTCGTCGCCGTGCAGGAGCAGTGCGCGGAACCCGCCCAAGCTGCGGGCCTGAAGCCCTGGCAGGACGACCGATGCGCGTGCGGACGCAAAGTCCTCGGCAGCGTCACGCAGTTCCGCCTCGGCCCGTCCCTCCGCCAGACGGAAGGGTGCTTTGAGCGTGCCGTGGAAGCCGTAGCGACGTGCATCCACCGTGAGGTCGCGGAACGATTCCTGCGTGTACCAGGCCTCGACTGCGCTTCTCAGGCGGACGGCCGCGGGGTCATCGCCCTCGCCGAGCACCCCTGGCACGGCGTACACCGCGTAGCGTGTCACGCGGCAACTCCCGCCATGGCTGCAGCAGGAGCGAACCGCTGCACGTCGACGGTCGCATCCGCCACGGCGTCCCGCACATCGGCGTCGTGGAAGATCGCAAGGATTCCGACGCCCCGCGCGAGGCTTTCGCGGACCAGACCGATGACGACCTCGCGGTTGCGGGCGTCGAGGGATGCGGTCGGCTCGTCGAGCAGGAGCAGCGAGCGCTCGAGGACGAAACCGCGCGCGATGTTCACGCGCTGGCGCTCACCGCCGGAAAAGGTCGCCGGCGGCAGCTGCCAGAGTCGCTCCGGGATTGTCAGGCGCGCGAGTAGCTCGCCTGCCCGCTCACGCGCGGTCTCGCGATCCACACCGCGCTCGACGAGCGGCTCGGCCACGACGTCGATCGCCGGCACACGCGGCACCGCTCGCAGGAACTGGCTCACATAGCCCATCGTGGAGCGCCTGGCGGCGAGTACCTGACGCGGCTGCGCCGTCGCCAGGTCGAGCTCTCCGCTGTCTTGGGCCAGCAGAATGCGTCCGGAGTCGACGCCGTAGCTGCCGTAGACCATCTTCATCACCGAGCTCTTACCTGATCCGGACTCCCCGCCGAGCACCACGCAGGTGCCGCGCGGCACGTCGAAGGTCAGTCCGCTCACCACCGGCAGCTGCTGCGCGCCCTGCAGGTGCAGGGTGAAGCTCTTCGAGACGTCCTGCACGCTGAGCACCGGATCGGAGGTCATGTCACTTTTCTGGTTCATGTCAGTCCTGAAGGATCGAGGAGACGAGGAGCTGGGTGTACGCGGCCTGCGGATCGTCAAGCACGCGATCCGTCAGCCCGGATTCGATGACCGCGCCATCCTTCATCACGAGCGTGCGGTGCGAGATGAGCCGCGCCACCGCGAGGTCATGGGTGACGATCACCACGGCGAGACCGAGATCGGCGACGAGTGAGCGGATGAGATCGAGCAGACGCGCCTGCACCGACACGTCGAGGCCGCTCGTCGGCTCATCCATGAAGACCAGTCGCGGCCCGAACACGAGGTTGCGGGCGATCTGCACACGCTGGCGCATGCCGCCGGAGAAGGTGATCGGCGCGTCATCGATACGGTCGATCGGAATCTCGACGCGAGCGAGCCACTGCTCGGCCTGCTCCCGGATCTGGCCGTAGTGACGCCATCCGTTCGCCATGAGCGGCTCGCCGATGTTACCGCCAGCGCTGACGTGCATGCGCAGCCCGTCGATCGCGTTCTGGTGCACGTAGCCCCACTCGGTGCGCCACAGCCGTCGAACCTCACGCTCGCTGAGAGAGGCGAGGTCGACGAGCTCGGCGGGCCCGCCAGCGGAGGCCGTGCGGTACTGCACGGTGCCCTCATCAATGCTTTGGCGCTGCGACAGCATCCCGAGCAGCGTCGACTTGCCCGAGCCGGACTCCCCGACGATCGCGAGCACCTCCCCCGGCCACAGGTCGAAGCTCACGTTCCGGCATCCGAAGGTATCGCCGTAGGCGTGCCCCGCGTCCGTCACGCTCAGCAGCGGTTGCTCGTCCGTCGTGTCTGCGTCGCCTTTCACAGCAGTGCCTCCTTCCGAGCGGCGGTGCGCTCGCAGTGATCGGTGTCGCTGCACACGTACATCACGGCGCCGCGGTCGTCCATGACGACCTCATCGAGGTATACGCCCTCGGACGCGCAGATCTCGCAGGGCGTGTCGAAGCGCTGCGGCTCAAAGGGGAAGTCCTCGAAGCCGAGACTCACCACATCCGTGTACGGCGGGATCGCGTAGATGCGCTTCTCACGGCCGGCGCCGAACAGTTGCAAAGCGGGGCTCTGATGCATCTTCGAGTTGTCGAAGCTCGGGATCGGTGACGGCGCCATGACGTAGCGGTCGTTCACGAGCACCGGGTAGTCGTAGGTGGTCGCGAAGTGACCGTATCGGGCGATGTCCTCGTAAAGCTTGACGTACATCAGGCCGTATTCTTCGAGGGCGTGCAGCCGCCTGGTCTCGGTCTCGCGCGGTTCGAGGAAGCGCAGCGGCTCGGGAATCGGCACCTGATAGACGATGATCTGTCCGTCGCCCAATGGCGTCTCGGGGATGCGGTGGCGGGTCTGGATGACGGTCGCCTCATCGGTGCGCGTAGTGACACTGGTGCCGGCGACCTTCTCGAAGAACTGCCGGATCGAGACCGCGTTGGTCGTGTCGTCCGCGCCCTGATCGATCACCTTGAGGGTGTCGGATGGTCCGATGATGGATGCCGTCACCTGCACGCCGCCGGTGCCCCAGCCGCGCGGCATCGGGACCTCCCTTGAGGCGAACGGCACCTGGAACCCCGGAATGGCGACGCCCTTCAGCAGCGCCCTGCGCACCACACGCTTGGTCTGCTCGTCGAGGTAGCCCTCGTTGTAGACGATGCGCGGCGCACTCATGCGTCCTGCTCCTGTTCCTGTGCTTCTGCGGCGACTCTCTGTTGTTCGGAGATGCGCTGTTGGGAGATTCTGCGCTTGCGGAAGTCCTGATTCAGCTGGCGCAGCAGCACCAACTCCCCCTGGAAGTCGACGTAGTGCGGGAGCTTCAGGTGCTCCACGAATCCGGTCGCCTGCACGTTATCGGCATGGCTGATCACGAACTCCTCGTCCTGGGCTGGCGCATTCGCGAGCTCGCCGAACTCCTCGTGCCGCAGCGAACGATCGACGAGCGACATCGACATGGCCTTGCGCTCGCCGCGGCCGAAGACGAGTCCGTAGCCACGGGTGAACTGAGGCGGACGATCCGCACCGCCGACGAACTGGCTCACCATCTGACACTCGGTGACCTCGATGCGGCCGATCGGAACGGCATGACCGATCTCGGGGGCGTCGAACTCAATCTCGACTTCGCCCACTCGAACCTCACCCACGAAGGGGTGGGTGCGGCCGAAGCCGCGCTGCGTGGAATAGCCGAGCGACAGCAGGAAGCCCTCGTCGCCACGGCTGAGCGCCTGCAGCCGTTCGGCGCGGCTCATCGGGTGCGATGTGGGCTCGCGAGTCAGGTCAGCAGGATCCGGATCCGTCCAGTCCTCGCCCTCCGGCCGGTCCGGCTCGATGAGCGCGTCGACGCCCAGCAGATCCGTAACCCGCGGCATCGGCTCGCCATCAAGCTGGTCTCCTGCCGGCTCGAAGGCGTCGAGATCATCGACGTCGTCGAGATCGTCGGCAAGCAGTCGGTGCGTGTAGTCGAAGGTCGCGCCGAGCTGCTGACCGCCGGGGATGTCCTTGAAGGTCGCCGACACGCGCCGCTCCGGTGGAAGGCCCGCGGTGTCGATCGCGATGGTCACCCCGAAGCGGGGCAACGTCGTGCGGTACGAGCGCATCAGCGTCACGGCCTCGAGCACATCGCCCTGGGCTTGCAGCAGCGCTTTCGCAGCGAGGTCCGGGTCGTAGAGTGAACCCTCCGCCATCACGCGCGAGACGAGCACGCCCATCTGGTCGCGTACCTGCTCGTAGTCGATGCGTGCGGCGGATTCCTCGCCACGTCCACGCTGGGCGAGGAGGGCGTGCGCGTTGGCGATCGCCTTCTCGCCTCCCTTGACGGCGACGTACATCAGACGCTCCTGTTCTCGGCGCCCTGCAGCCGTGTGCTGCGGGGCAGACCCCGGATCGATTCGTGATCGGTGAGGATGACATCCACGCCGCGAGGGAAGCGTGCGTGATTCTCCTGCCACTGCGCGAGGAATCCAGCCGGGAGGCCGGCACCATCCCAGTCGACGGAGCCGTTCACGCCGGGACCGGTCGCGGTGAGCCTGCCGATTCCGGGGGCACCAGTGGCGTCGATCACGAGCGTCGCTGAGCGGTGCGGTTCCTCGTCCGTGCCCGCGGCGAGCTCGGTGAGACGCGGTGCGGTGGATGGGGACGATGCGACGACGAAGAGGGCATCGCTCTCGGCATCGACGAGGCGTGCTCCGGTGTGGAAACGCAGCCACGCGCAGACATCATCGGACGCGCGCAGCACGCTGTCGAGCCAGATCGGAGTCTGCTCGTCGCACAGCGCCAGCAGCACAGCCCCCGTCGCCGCGCTGAGCGGTGCTGGCGGCTGCGTCGCCGGCACGAAGTCCTGAGTGAGAGTCGGGCGGGCGAGAGCGGCGAGGGTTGCGCGGAAGATCAGCTGTGCGTCCTGCACCGGGTCGGCGAAGCCGGGAAGATGGCGCCCTGTGCCAGGCATCCGCGAGTCCAAGTGAGTCGTCATTCGTCGTCCTCGTCATCCGTTCCGTAATCGGGACCTTCGTTCTCGCGCGCAACAGTGAAGAAATCCACGACCGTCTTGCGCGCATCCGCTTGTGTGCGGGCATCCCGATCGGTCTGGGCATTCTCGAGGGGCACGATGACGTCTGCGAGGACGCGCTCGCGCGCCTCACCTGCCAACAGCGCCTCGAAGATCGCGGCAAGACCGGCGTGCTCGGGATGACTGCCCAGAACATAGGCGGTGCCGACGGTCTCTGACCGGATGCCGCGGGCCACGACCGTTGCACGGCTCACCGTGGCCTCCCCGAAGTTGAACCGGTCGCCGGTGCCGCCGACGCGGCCCTGCACCATCACCAGTCCCGCCTCCGGGCCTCGGACGTACTCGATCTCCGGCCGGTCGGGCCAGGCATCCCACAGCGCCGCCAGGTCAGCTTCGGACGCGCCTGCGAGCACACGCGCCGTGCGCCGCCGTGTTGCCTCAGCGCGTGCGGTGTCGTCATCCCGATTCATTTTCACCTCTCGAAAAGTTGTCTATCTTTCTAGACAACTGCAACGCTAGTGGCAAGATGAGAACCAAGGAACCTGCAAGGCGGAACGAACAGCCGACGATCGCGTGAACGTCCGGTGAACAAGCATGAGGAGAAGCAGTGAGCGATGCAGTACCGCCGCGCGCAACCGGCTATTCCGCCTGGCGCCTCATCGCGGAGGAGCTGCGCGCGGACATCGCAGACGGGCACCTGCATACCGGCGACCGACTGCCAGCCGAGACCGCGCTTGCGACGCGATTCGGCGTCAATCGGCACACCGCAAGGCAGGCGCTCGCCTCCCTCGCCGCCGACGGACTCGTCGAATCCCGCCGCGGCAGCGGCACCTTCGTGACGAGCAGCACAGTGCATGTGCACCGCATCGGCATGCGCACAAGGCTCACCACCAGCCTGGGCGGACAGCGTTCCGCCGCCGGCCGAGTGATCGAGAGCGCTGTGGAACACGCTCCGGCGCACGTCGCGCGCAGATTGCAGATCACCGATGGAGACGCCGTTCGTGTCGAGTCGCTGCGAACCGTCGACGGGGAGCCCTTCGCGCTCGGCACGCGCTGGTTCGATGCCGCAAAGTTCCCCGACATCGCCGCCTCGCTGCGCCGCACGGCCTCGGTCACCTCGGCGCTGCGTGCCAGCGGCGTCGATGACTACGTGCGCGTGTCGACCGTCGTCTCGGCGCGACACGCGACCGCGTCAGAGTCCGCCCTGCTGGGGTTGGACGCCGGCGCGATCGTCCTCGTCACGGAATCGCTCGACGCATTCCCCGACGGCACCCCTCTGCAGCACCTCATCACCCGCTTCGCCGCACAGCGCGTGCGCCTCGACATCGAGCATCCAGACCCGACTGCGTGAGACGGCTTTCTTCTGGCGGCGCATCCGCCTTGCGGGGGATGCCGCCGCTTGCCGAAGATCCACCCCGCGGCGGATTCGGGTGAATCTGCGGCTCGATAAATTCAAGGCATGGAAACTTTCGCCCACGTCCTCATCGTCTCTGCTGCACCTCTCATCACCGCTCTCTTCTTCGCCCTGAACTCGAAGAAGATCAACGCACAGTGGCGCGAGCGCCGGGCCGCGCGTCTCGCCGAAGAGGCCTGAGACCGGCTCCCCGATAAACCCACATCATTCAGACAGGCTGTGGCGCACTAATCTGGTGTTTATGCGTGTCCACGTCGCCGACCACC
Source organism: Microbacterium sp. Y355 (assembly GCF_059445345.1). Lineage (NCBI taxonomy): Bacteria > Bacillati > Actinomycetota > Actinomycetes > Micrococcales > Microbacteriaceae > Microbacterium > Microbacterium sp. Y355. The sequence goes on from NZ_JCAIUD010000001.1 coordinate 1,786,920, forward strand.
CTCTCATCACCCACAAGCTCACGGTGCTGCGCGATGTGCGCACCCCGTCTCCTGTTTTCCGGCAGTTGACGGAAGAGCTCGTGACGTTGCTCGCCTATGAAGCAACCCGTAACGTCAAGGTCACTCCGGTCGAGATCACCACCCCGGTCACCAAGACCATGGGTGTGAAGATCTCTGAGCCGCGGCCAATCGTCGTTCCGATCCTGCGCGCGGGCCTCGGAATGTTGGAGGGGCTCGTGAAGCTCCTTCCCACCGCTGAGGTCGGCTTCCTCGGAATGATTCGCGACGAGACGACGTTCGAGCCGACGACCTATACCGAGCGCCTCCCCGACGATCTCAGTGACCGCCAGTGCTTCGCCATCGACCCGATGCTTGCCACCGGTGGCTCGTTGGGCGCGGCAATCGAGTTCCTGTTCGCGCGCGGTGCGCAGGATGTCACGGCAATCTGCCTGCTCGGCACACCCGAGGGTGTCGCGGCCATCGAGAAGATCGTCGGCGACCGAGATGTGACCCTCGTCCTGGGTGCTCTCGATGAGGGCCTGAACGAAAAGGGCTACATCGTTCCCGGCCTCGGCGATGCCGGCGACCGGTTGTACGGCACGGTCTGACTCTTCCGATGGCTGCGGAACTGCAGCCCGCTGACCGCGACCGGTGACCGACTACTGCCGCGCCCAGACTCCGAGTTCGTTACCGCTGGGGTCAGTGAAGTGCAGTCTGCGACCGCCCGGAAACGCATAGGCTGCTTGCACAATCGCGCCGCCTGCTCTGACGATGGCGCGCTCCGACTCATCCAGGTCGTCTGAAAAGAGCAGCACGAATGGACCACCGTTCGGGCGCGGATGAGAAGCAGCGAGGAGCCCTCCGACTTCTTCACCATCATTCGCGGGAGATGCGATCCCGGCGTAATCCGGCCCATAATCCACGAAGCTCCAGCCGAAGGCATCTGCGTAGAAGGATTTGGCCGCGCCGATATCAGTGACGGTCAGCTCGACATAGTTCAGCGAGTGGTGTGGTGGGTTTGATGTCATGCCCGCGACGCTAGCATCGGCGTCCGACATCCGTTCATCGGATTCAACCGGCACCAACCAGGCGTGCGAAGGCGCTGAGCCGCGCGACTCCTTCTGGCGTGTAAGGCAGGTCGTCGAGCAGCGCGGGTGAGTGGATCAGGTACGCCACAACCTGAGCGCGTGAAATCGCCACATTCAGCCGGTTCTGCAGCAGCAGGAACTCCGGACCGCGTGGCGCATCCCGCCCGCTGGAGGCCGCAAGAGTCGTGATCGACACCGCTGCTTCCTTGCCCTGGAAGTTGTCGACCGTCCCCACCGGAACGCCGGAGAGCCCTGCCGCCGCGAGCGCGTCGATCACCAACTGCTTCTGCGCGTTGTAGGGCGCGACCACGATGAAGTCCGCCTCGGTCAGAGGCCGGGGCGCCGCTTCGGGGTCCATGTCGGTGAACTCGCGGCCGAGCAGCTCACGCACGATCCGCACGACCTCGGCCGCTTCCTCAGCGGACTGTGTCGCATTGCCTCGGTGACGCATCGGAACGACGTGCAGCCCTGGTTCGACCCCGTCGATTGCGCGTCGTTCGGTGCCGCTTGCCGAGGCCAGCTGCCCCGCGTACGACAGCCGTGAGACCGGTCCAGCGACTGCCGGGTGCATCCTCCAGCTGTGATCAAGGAAGTATCCGTACTCCGGGCGGACGACGGCGTCGCCGTCCATCACCCAGCCGAGTGCGGAGGTGTCGACCGGCTCTGGATGCGCACCCTGGCTGACCTGTGGCAACTGCTGTGGATCGCCGAGCAGCAACAGCCGCGCAGCTCCCGCTGCGACGGCAATCGTGGAGGCGAGCGAGAACTGGCCGGCTTCGTCGATCACGAGCAGGTCTAGGCCGTGGCGCTCTACACGTCCGGTATTGCTGAAGTCCCAGGCGGTGCCGCCGACGACGACGCCCTGGCCTTGTCGTTCGGAGAGGAACGACGCCATGCCGCTCTTCGGGATCACCGTGTAACTCGGCGCGCTTCCCTTCTCCTTCGGCGCCTTCGCCACCTGCCCCGGTGGCACCCCATCGGCGACGACACGCTCCAGCAGTGTCTCGATGATGGCGTGAGACTGCGCAACGACTCCGATTCGGAAGCCGTACTCGTTCACGAGGCGCGCGATCACACGCGATCCTGTGTAGGTCTTGCCCGTTCCTGGAGGTCCCTGCACTGCGAGATAGCTGCGGTCCAGATCGAGGAGGCCCCGCACGATCGCATCGATCGGGTCATCCCCCGCCGCAGGCAGCCCCGCGCCGGAGACCGTGCGCGGAGGGATACGGCGCAGAATGTCGGTCGCGGCGTCTGAGGGGAATGACGGTGCCGCTTCATGCACGGCATCCGCCCACTCATCGATCGCACCCTGCAGCGAGACGACGCGGGGCGGTGCCGCTGGTGTCAACGCGAGCGGAAACTCGCCCCAGGTCTGTCCGCCCACCGCCGTCTCAGCGATCACGTAGCCGTCGTCGAGCGTCTCGACAACGGTTACTGTGCGCGGCACGTGGATCGCGCGGGATGGCGCCTCGACATCGAAGGGCGCCGGGAACGGATACAGTGCGAACGGGTTCGCCCCCTCGCCGAGTGTCGTGCCGGGCGAGATCTCGCCGCGGATCTCGATCTCGCGAGACATGACGCGGCGCCCCTCTTCGACGCTCCAGTCACGTCGCAGCACGGAGCCAGTCGCATCCACCCGCACGACGTCGCGAGTCTGATCCCACATCGACACCGGCTCACGCAGTCGTTGGAAATGCGATACCCAGAAGCTCTTCGCCTCACGCGGATAGTAGTCGATCGCCGCCGCGGCTACGCGATGCACTTCACCGTCGCCGCCAGCCTCGACATCGCGCTCGGCGTCGGCAAGCAGGGCGACCGAACGATGCGAAGGCTCATACACCAGCTCCTCGGCCGCGTCCGGTGGGGCGGGGTTAACACCCCTTGCTTTCGCGATCTCGATCAGCCAGTTGCGCAGGCGCCGAGTCGAGACGCAGTCGTAGCGGTTGTAGTCAGCGAGATCGGCAAGCACTGCCTCGGAATCGGACGTCTCGCCTGCCGCCGCCAGCTGGCGTGCAGCGACGTACTGCACGATCGAGTCGTCGCCCTTCTGCACGTCGCTCGTTCGCACGTCGTCGCCCATGTAGAGCGGCTCGAGTTTCTTGATCGAATATGAGCGTGATCCAACGCGCACTGTTCGCAGCACGAGCGGGTACAGGTCGACGAAAACGCCCTCGCGCAGTAGTTTGTCGACCTCGCCCTCGCGGACGCCATAGCGCGATGCCATCGCGACGAGATGAGATGTCTCGTACGGCGCGTAGTGATAGATGTGCATGTCGGGGTGGGCGGCCCTTCGCACATTCACGAAATCGAGGAACTGCTCGAGTGCGCGCTTCTCGTCGGCGAATGTGTGCGCCCAGAGCGGGGTGTACTGGTCGTCGTTGTCGACCCAACCGAACAGGTAATCGATGCCCCACTGCGCGTGCCCGTCCGGAGCGGGCTCGGTATAGAGCGGGTCACCCTCGAAGTCGAAGAAGATGTCACCCCGACTCGGTCGCGGCAGATTGTGGATGGCCTGCGGATGATAGACGTCGAACGTCGGAGCGTCATCGGCATCGGCACGCAGTTGCAGTCGCGCCTGGGCGCGCAGCGACTCGAACGTGTCGACGTTCATGCCATCAGGCGCAGCCCCTGCCGCGGCAAGGTCGTCGATAGTCTCGATTCCGGCGGCGCGCAGCCGCGCACGCTGCACCGGACGCATGCGAGCGACCATCAGCAGATCACGCGCAGCGTCTACCTGCTCTGTGCACGTCGCGCACCGTCCGCACGCAGAGATGTCGAGGTCTCCTCTGCCGTCACCCCAGGCGAGCGGAGCACCCGCCGCACCAGCAGGCACGTCGCGGTCGGCGATCACGGCGCGCAGTCGCGCTCTACGAACGTGAAACAGTGGCAGCAGATCGTCGACGGAGTGGGTGCTGATCGTTCCATCACCAAGGATGAGGTCGACCTTGTCGGATCGCGGGATGCCGAGGCCGTCCAGCTGGTCAACATATGCCGCCAGCTGCATGAGTGCGGTTACTCTCGCTTTGCGGGCGAGCTTCGAATCCTGCACGCGCCAGCGCCCGTCGTCTTCGCGAAGCAGAAAATCCGCAAAACCGACGAACTCCTCGGTGGAGAACGCTCCTTGGAACAGCACCTTTGCGTCGGAGCGAAGCGCCTCCCCCGTCTCAGCGACGACGGCAGCGAGTGAAGCAGGGTCGGCCGATGACACCTTCGACACCTCGTACACGGCATCCGAACCGAACTGTTCGCGGTAGGCCTCGAGCACCTTCAGCTCGTGCGCATCGCCGAGCTTGGCCGCCCGAGCGAGCGTGGCATCCACCGTCTCTTCGACAGCGGGAACTCGTCCGAGCTTCGCATCGATCGCGCGCGCCCAGGCGAACTCGCACTCTGCGGCAGCCTTCAGGTCAGTGGCGCTGAAGATGACGCGTTGGGCCTGGGTATCGATCCGCATGCTTCGAGGTTAGCGGGGACGTCAGACAGTGCTCGCCCCGCACGGGCACTCGACCCGTCAGCGCCACCAGTCATCTGCAGGGCCGACCGGAAGGTGGCGCTTGTGCTGTGTGGCGAGGTACTTGCCTTCGAGCCTGGCAGCAGCGTCAGCATCCACCGGCTTGCCTTCGAGGTAGTCGTCGATCTGCTCGTAGGTAAGTCCGAGTTCATCCTCGTCTGCACGCCCGGGCTGCCCGTCAAGAAGGTCAGCGGTGGGAACCTTCAGCCAAAGCCGGTCCGGAGCATCCAGCTCGCGCAGCAACGCCTTGCCCTGGCGTTTGGTGAGGCCTGCCAACGGCAGAACATCGGCCGCGCCGTCACCGAACTTCGTGAAGAAGCCCGTGATCGCCTCGGCGGCGTGGTCGGTGCCGATCACGAGATGTCCATCGTGCCCCGCGAGCGCATACTGCGTGACCATGCGGATGCGTGCCTTGATGTTGCCTCTGTTGAAATCTGAGACGTCGGCCCCGGCCGCCTGCTCGATGTCCTTCTCGACACCGTCCACGCCGCCCTGGATATTGACCTCAACCGAGCGATCTGGCGTGATGAAGGCGAGCGCGGCGGCAGCGTCATCCGCATCGTGCTGGACCTTGTACGGCAACCGCACCGCGGTGAAGTCGGCAGCACCGCCACTCGCACGCACGCGCTCGACGGCAAGCTGCGCGAGGCGCCCCGCAAGAGTGGAATCCTGCCCGCCGGAGATGCCGAGCACGAAACCCTTCGCGCCGGTCTTCACAAGGTAGTCGACAAGAAACTGCACGCGCCGTTCGATCTCGGCCGCCGGGTCGATTTCGGCGTGCACGCCGAGGGTCTGCGCGATCTGCTGCTGAAGCGTCATGCGTCCAGTATCTCCCCTGAGTGTTACGTCTCCGTGACGGACTCCGAATATGCATGCCGCGGATGCGCTTGACTCGGGTAGACGAAAGAAAGAGAGATTCCATGACCCTCCTCGGCCGCAGCGACCTCGACGTTTTCCCGCTCGCCCTCGGCGGCAATGTGTTCGGCTGGACCGCCGATCGCGATGCGTCGTTCCAGATCCTCGACGCCTTCGTGTCCGGAGGCGGCAACTTCATCGACACTGCCGACGGCTACAGCGCCTGGGTGCCGGGCAACAGCGGCGGCGAGAGCGAGACAATCATCGGCGAGTGGCTCGCCTCACGGGGGCCCTCCGACGTCGTCGTCGCGACGAAGGTCAGCAGCCACCCAGAGTTCAAGGGTCTGTCGGCCAAGAACGTCCGCGCCGCCGCAGAGGCGTCGCTGAATCGTCTCGGGGTCGACACGATCGACCTGTACTACGCGCACTTCGATGACACCGAGACGCCGCTGGAGGAAACCGTCGCGGCCTTCGGACAGCTCGTCACCGACGGTCTGGTGCGCTACACCGCCGTGTCGAACTACTCGGCCGACCGCATCCGCTCGTGGATCTCGCTCGCACAGGAGGCCGGAACTGCCCTTCCCGTCGCCGTCCAGCCGCACTACAACCTCGTACACCGGGGCGATGTGGAGGAGAGCATCATCCCCACAGCCTCGGAGTTCGGGCTCAGCCTGGTTCCGTACTACGCGCTGGCGGCAGGGTTCCTCACCGGCAAGTACCGTTCGACGGATGCTGCGGCAGTCGATTCTCCGCGCGCCGGCGGTGCCGCAAAGTACGCCACCGAGCACGGACTCCGCATCATCGGGGAGCTCGAGCGCATCGCCGGCCAGCACGATGCGTCGATCGCGTCCGTGTCGTTGGCGTGGCTGCGAGCGCAACCGACCGTCGCCGCGCCGATCGCCAGTGCGTCACGGGTCGACCAGGTCGCCGGACTTCTCGCCGGAGCACGACTCGAGTTGGCGTCCGACGACGTACGGGCGCTGAACGCCGTGTCGGAATGGGTTCCGTCGAACGCGTGAACCCGCCTCGTGTGGACTGATGGCCGTGTCGTCCCGAACAGGGATGACGCGGCCGTCTCGTGTCAGGAGCGGATGCGGCTCGGCCCGCTCGCGGTCTGTTCCACAACGAGTTGCGCGGGAATCTGCTCCTGCATCGACTCGACATGGCTGATGATGCCGACGGTGCGCCCGCCAGAGCGCAGTTCGTCAAGCGTGCGCATGGCGACCTCGAGCGTGTCGGCGTCGAGAGATCCGAAGCCCTCATCGATAAATAGCGTGTCGAGCTGGATGCCGCCGGCTCTGGCCGTGACGACCTCGGCGAGGCCGAGCGCGAGCGCGAGTGAGCTGAGGAACGTCTCACCTCCGGAGAGTGACTGTGCGGGACGCGTCTGTCCGGTGAACGCATCGAATACGACGATTCCCAGGCCGGATGCCGCACCACGTGCCGCGAGTGCGTCGGAGTGCTGCAGCTGGTAGCGCCCGGTCGACATGTCGCTGAGGCGGCGGTTGGCTGCCCCCACGATCTCTTCGAGTTCGGCGGCGAGCACAAAGGTCTCCAGCGTCATCTTGTGCGTATTGCCGGCACGACCGGCAATGGTGTCGGCGAGGCCCTTCAGCACCTCAAAGTCGGCCTGCTGCGCGGCGCTGGCTGCGTATTCGGCCGCGGCCGAGTCGATGAGTCCGCCCAGCTGCTCGACTGTGGTCTTCGCTCGCCCTGCGGCATCGATCGCGTCCTTCCATGCCGTACGAGCGCCGGCCGCTGATTCTTCAACCCCGCTGAGCTCGATCGGCTCCTCGGGAAGCGCCCGCATCTCCAGCGCCAATAGCAGCTCGCGCTGCTTCTCGCGCTGCACGTTGTGGCCCGAGATGCGATCTTCAAGCCCCTGCTGCTCGGCTGCTGACCGCAGCGCCAGCCGCGCGGCCGTGGTGTCGTCGAAGTCGGATGCCGCGAGCGCGCGTGCCTGCTCCGCCGCGGCCTCGGTGAGTGCCCTCTCCCGCCGGGCGCCCTCTTCGAGAGCATCCGCCAGGGCGTGGGCGGTTGCGACGTGCGCGGTAACCTCGGCGATACGCGCGGCGACAGTGCCGAAGGATCCGCGTGCCGCGGTGATGACGGTCTGCGCCTCGGCGCTGCGCTGCGTGATCAAGGCGAGCGACTCGCGCGCCTTCGCCAGCGCATCTGCCGCCTCTGCGCGGTCCTTCTCGAGCTGCGCAGAACGCGCAATGGCTTCGCCAAGCGCAGCGACCGCGGCAGGGAGTGCACCGGCGGCGGCCAGTGCCTCGGTATGCGCGGATGTCGCAGCGGTGACCTCGTCCTCAGCCACAGCGACAGAGCGCTTTTCAGCCATCGCGTCAACGGCTGCGAGATTGCGCTTCAGGTCGGACACCCTGTCGAGCGCCTCGCGATCGTTCTTTGCTGCGGTGTCGCGCACGGCTTCGGCCGCCTCGACGTCTTCCTGCGAGACGGGATCGCTGTGTTCGGCCGGTGAGGGATGCTCGGTGGCCCCGCACACGGTGCAGGGCTCCCCCGGAATCAGTGCGGTCGCGAGTTCTCCGGCGAAGCCGTCCAGACGGCGGCGGCGCAACTGTGTGAGCGCGAGCTGCGCCTCGTCGAGCGCACTGCTGGCGGCTACGAGCGCGCGTTCGGCCTTGTCGAGGTCGCTATGAAGCCGCTCGGCCTTCACTGCCGCGTCTCGGCGTGCCTTCGCGGCGTTCAGCGTTGTGAGCAGGTCATCGAGGCGGTCGGCGCTGCGCTGCGCGGCATCCCGCTGGGCGGTCAGCTCGGTGACCCGCGCCGGAAGTTCTGCCCGTTCAGTATCGTGCGCGTCGACGAGAGTGGATGCTACGGTGACCTGCTCCACAGCGTCCGCCTGCTCCACAGCGAGAGCTGTGGCGCTCCGCTCGAGCTCAGCCGCACGTTTCCACTCGCCACTCTGGCTGGTCCGCTGCTCAGCCCATGCTTCCAGTGCCTCGGCGGTGACCTCGCCGCGTTCGATGTCAACAAGTTCGATGTCAGCGGCACCCCAGACTTCGCGGGCTGCGCGTTCGGCGATCTCGGCCTTCTCGCGGTCGTTGGCGGCCCGATCTGCGGCGTTGAGGGTTGCGCGCAGTGCCTCGGCCGTTCTCGCCTGCTGCAGCGTCGTGCGGGCCGCGGCGATCTCGGATTCTTCGGCGTCGATTCGCTGTACGGCGATTCGGGTCGCGTCCCGATCCTGTTGCGCCTTACGCTCCTCGCGTGCGCGGGTCAGGGCTGCTTCCGCCGCGGTGCTTCGGGTCTCGGCTTCAGCGCTCTCAGCGACCCGGCGTTCGACCTGGTACTCGGCCCGATCGAGCGCGACGCGAAGCTGCTCGAGGCGCATTTGGGTCGTTTCCGCAGATGTATCAACCGGCTCATGCTCGCCCCACAGCTGCGCGGCAGTCACCATCCGCTCCGCCTGCTGAAGCCCCGCGTTGACAGTGGCGAAGCGCCCGGCGAGCGCGTTCTCTGCCGTCTTGCGTCGATCGTCGAAACGCGACTGCACGTCTTCGAAGCGCTCAGTGCCGAATAGCCGTCGCAGCAGCGACTGTCGCTCCTTGCTGTCGGCGAGCAGGAACCGGGCGAACCGATTCTGTGCGAGCAGGATCACCTGCAGGAACTGTTCGCGACTCAGCTGAAGTATCTCGTCGAGCTCGTGCCCGACCTCCCGCTCTTTCGCAGCTAGCGTGACCCAACCAGCGTCGGCGAGAGTATCAAGCTGGACACCCGAGGCCTGCTTCGTCAAGCCTCCGCCACGTTTAGCGGGCCGCATGTACTCCGGCGAGCGCGTCACCCGATACCTGCCGGCCGTCGTAGTGAACTCGACGACGACTTCGCTGAGATCTTCAGGAGCGCAGTAGTCGCTGCGCAGCCGTTTATCGCCGCTCTCGTACCGTGGCACTCCCCCGTACAGGCCGAAGCAGACGGCATCCAGGATGCTCGACTTCCCCGCACCGGTACGCCCAGCGATGAGGAAGATACCGTCGTCAGCGAAGCTGTCGAAGTCGACGATCTGTCGATCGAGGAACGGGCCGAAGCCCTGGATCTCGAGGCGGTGAAGACGCACTAGACGAGAGCCTCTGCCACCACGCGCTCATCGAGCACCTCGCGGATGAGTTCGCTCTCTCGCTCGCTCGCGCCCTGGCCGGCGCGCACGTGCTCGAGGAATGCCTCGATGCGCTCGGTATCAGTCACAGCCGATTCCAGCCGCGCGGCGTAGGACCGCTCCACACGCTCGGCGCCGCTGACGGGGGCGTGCTGCACCATCGCGCAGTGCGGGAAGTGCTCTTTCAGGCGCCGCATCGGTTCGGCCTGCGGCAATGCGTCGGTGTAGACGGCGCACACCCAGTCATCTGCGTGGGTGGCGACATTCTCCGCCGAGAGGATCTCGTCGAGCGTTCCGGTAAGGGTGATGAGACGACGCGGCACCGGCAACGCCAGCCACTCGACTGAGGCGAGGCCAGAAGCATCAAGATCGATCAGCCACGAGCCGCGCTCTTTGTGCTGCTCGCCAAAGCTGTAGTGCAGCGGCGCTCCGGCGTAGCGGACCCGCTCGCTCAGCGCCTGGCGTCCGTGAATGTGACCGAGAGCAATGTAGTCCGGCCCGTCGAACACGCTTAGCGGCACGACATCGAGTCCGCCCTGGCGCACTTCGCGTTCGAGTCCGGCCGTGGCATCCACACCTGCCGCGAAGCAGTGCGCGATCGCCACGGAGCGTCCCTCGCGCGATGCCATACCGGCCCGCACGAGTGACATCGCGTGCGCCATGGTTTGTGCCTGGGTGCGAAGCAGCACCTCTGGCCAGTGCTGCCGCACGATCGCAGGCTCGAGATAGGGGATGCCGTAGAAATGCACAGGCCCATCGGCATCGTCAATCGTGATCGGCTCGCCGATAGAAAGCGGGTCTGTCATCATGTGGATGCCGTCACGCAGAAGTCGCGCCTGAAATCCGAGTCGGGCCGCGGAGTCGTGGTTGCCGCTCGTGACGATGACCTTTGCGCCGGTGTCGTGGAGAGCGGCGAGTATGTCACCCAGCAGTGTGTAGGCGGGGCCAGCAGGCGTAGCAGAGTCGAACACGTCGCCCGCGACGATCACAGCATCCACCGCGTTGCCGCGCACCTGCTCGACCAGCGCCGACAGCACCTCGGCCAGCGCATCCATGGTCGAGGTGCCATGGAAGGTGCGGCCGATGTGCCAGTCAGAGGTGTGCAGGATTCGCATATTCACACCGTACGGAGGGCCTCGGACATTACCGCCGAGGCCCGCCGTGGCATCCCGATCAGCGCGCCAGAGAGAGCGTGTCTGTGTCCGAGGACGCTGGCTTATCCGCGGCAACCGCAGCGTGCTGGGGCATCAGGTCTTCCTTGCGACCGCGCACCATCGTGAACGCGACGACAGATGCCAGCACCATGGCGACCGCTGCGGCGAGGAACACTCCGCCGTAGCCGTCCGTGAGTGTGTCGAGACCGACCTCGCCCTGCGCGTGGCCGCCGACGATCGCGGCATAGACGGCGGTGAAGATCGAGAGTCCGACCGATCCGCCGATCTGCATCGCCGAGTTGGTGACGGCAGAGGCGATACCGGCGTCGTGCGGTGCCACGCCGGTGAGGGCAAGGTTCTGCAACGGAATGAAGACGAACGACATTCCGAAGCCCATGACCAGCAGCGCCGGGGCGACCTGGACGAAGTAGTTGCCGTCCGCAGTGATGAACGAGAGATACACGAGTGCCGCTGCGACCACGAGGGGTCCGCTGATGAGCATCAGTCGCGGACCGATCTGGCCGAGCATCTTCGTCGCGAGTCCGGCCAGCACCATGGTGCCCAGAGGCAGCGGCAGGCTGGCGACGCCGGCTTCGAGCGCGCCCATGCCGAGCACGATCTGCAGGTGGAAGGTGAGGTACAGGGTCGCGCCAATCATGACGCTGCCGGCGACGGCCTGGATGAGGAAGGCCCCTCCGCGCACCTTATTCGTCACAACACGCAACGGCAGCAAGGGGTTGGAGACCTTCGCCTGAACCCACACGAACACCGCGAGAAGGACGAGTCCGAGCACGATGAAGCCGACCGTGAGCGGGTTGGTCCAGCCGGTCTCAGCGAGACTGAAGCCGTACACGAACGATGCGAGGCCGGCAGTGACCAGCAGCGCTCCCCACAGGTCGTACCGCTTGTCGCCGTCTGCCCGGCTCTCGGTGAGGAACAGCGCACCGCCGATGAGACCGACCGCACAGAAGAACAGGTTCACCAGCAGGCACCAGCGCCAGTCGAAGAACTCGGTGAGGAATCCGCCAAGCACCATGCCGACTGCGGCGCCGGTACCGGCGACCGTTCCGAAGACAGCGAAGGCGATGTTGCGCTCCTTGCCGGACGGGAACAGCGTCGTCAGCAGCGCGAGTGCGGCGGGCGCCAGCATCGCGGCGAAGACACCCTGCAAGGCGCGTCCGAGGATCAGCTCCCAACCTGCGGCCGCGAGACCCGCATAGAGGGATGCCAGGGCAAAGCCGACCATGCCGACCATGAAGGTGCGCTTGCGACCCCAGTAGTCGGCGACACGCCCGCCGAGCAACAGCAGGGCTCCGAACGAGAGCGCGTAGGCGGTGACAACCCACTGACGCAGGTGATCGTCCATATCCAGGGCGATCTGCGCCTGCGGCAGGGCGATGTTGACGATGGTGCCGTCAAGGACGACGACGAGCTGCGTCAGAGAGATGACGAACAGGGCCCACCATTTGGCTTTGGGGTGGGCGCGCAGAGTCTGAGACATGAGAAAACCTCCGGTGTCTGATGAGGATGCCGGAGGTTTCAAGCCTCGGACCAGCTCCCGTTCGGAAGGCTGACCGCCTCAGCGAACGGTGCTGAGCAGAGATATATTCTAACGTGCGTGTCCCTGTGAAAACGAGACGGATGCGGCAAGGCTGTCGTAACAGAACGTCACACGATCCGGACTCAGCGTCGGCGCAGCAGCCCTGCGTGATCGGGGTTCTGCTCAAACCACTCGGCGACGTACCAGCAGACGGGATCGACCTTACGATCGCCACGGCTCTCGATCTCGGCGACGGCACCAGCAACCACGCGTGCCGCATGCCCATGCCCGCGGAAAGTCGGGATAGTGAAGGCCCTGGTCAGCGCGATCGTCGACCCATCATCGCGGTAGTCGAGAGCGCTGACGAGCACTCCATCTCGCATGAGCGTGTAGCGCGAAGCATCCTTCTCATCAGTGAGGATGAAGCCGTCGATGGTGGTCGAAGTGGTCACATCTCCACGCTATCTGCCTTTGACACGCGGGGACTCGTTTTGACACGGTACGACTTCGTCAGTAATAATCCCCCCATGACCACCAATGCGCGCCCTTTGTCCGCCCAGGAGGCGAACAGGACTGCCGGGATGATGATGCCCGGCTGCATTGGCATGTGTTGCCGAATGTGTAGTTGACCACAGCCACCCCGCCACGCTCGGTGAATTCGCGATCTGCGACGCCTGAGCCCCGAGCACCCACCCCCGTGCTCGATCCCGGCCCTCTCGGTCATTCACGCAACACATTAGAGCCGTATCGGCTCACCCCTTCGCAAGGACCCATCATCATGTCGAAATCCGCACTCCTCGAGCGTCCAGCCACCCGCGCCCCGCACCTCCGCGCTGTTCCGCCACTCGCCGAGCAGCCTGCTGTCGCTCCCGCTGTCACCGCTGATCTTCCCGCCACCCGCTCGCCGCGTGGCTTCGCCCTCTACGTCGGACTCGACGAGCTCAAGGCCGCCGAAGCCGGCGTCAGCCTGCCGGTTCTCGTCGACGCGCTCCGCCGCACGCTCGCCGAACTCGCCCCCGGTGCCGAGACGCACGCCACCGTCGCTCTCGCACCTCACGGTTCGGGTGGCCGCGACCTTGACGTCGTCCGCCTCGCCCTGCAGGAGCCGGGTGCGATCGCTCGCACCAAGGCAGCAGAGGAAGAGGAGCAGGACGAGAACTACGGCGTCACCGTCGACATCTCCCGCAAGCGCGTGCTGATCGACGGCGAATCCGCCGCGTTCACCTACAAGGAATTCGAGCTGCTGCAATACCTCGTACTCCGCGAGGGCCGCACGATCGAGCGCACTGAGCTCGTCGGTGCACTGTGGCAGTCGCCGGATGACGAGACCCCCGGCGAGCGCACGATCGATGTGCACGTGCGTCGGCTGCGCGCCAAGCTCGGCCGCTACGAAGACATCGTGCGCACCGTGCGCGGCGTCGGCTACCGCTTCGACCGTCACGCTGACGTCGTCATCCGCTACGGCCACGGCACGCCTTCGCCTGACCGCTTCTGAGCACAACCGCGGTTCGGCACCGCGCGAGGTCACCCCGCAGACGTCTCCCCGCAGACGTCTCCCCGCAGGGGTCGCACATGGTCGCCAATACCGCAGCCACGCGACAATGTGCGCCACCTCCCGACGCAAGCAGACCCCGAGGCTCCCATCGGGGGTCGCACATGGTCGCTACTGCCGCAGTTACCCGACAAAGTGCGTCACCTCCCGAACCCGGAGGGTGCCGAGACATTACCGTGTCGGACACTCGGCGTAGGGTGTTCGCATGTCAATGACAGCGGATGCCGCGCCGAATATGCCGGCCCCGCTCACCGCGACATACCACCCGGCACACCCGCTGAACCTCTTCCGCACGGTCGGCGTGCTCATGCGCGGGCCGAAGGATCCGACGACGGTCGTCGATGGCTCAACGTTGTGGCGCGCCAGCCGCACACCTGAGGGCATCGCCACCCTGGCACTGCGGCAAAGCGGCGAGGGCATCCACGCCACGGCGTGGGGACCCGGAGCAGACTGGGTGCTCGAACAGTTGCCCGCGCTCTGCGGCGCTGACGACGATGCGAGCGGATTCGATGTAGCGGGGCATCCGATTCTCGCCGACATCGCCCGTCGAACAGTCGGCAGCAGACTCACCCGCACCAACCTGGTCTTCGATGCACTTGCGAGCGCCGTGATCGAGCAGAAGGTCACATCCCTTCAAGCCTTCGGCGCCTGGCGCACCCTCATTGCCCGCTTCGGTGAACGTGCACCTGGCCCGACCCCTCGACCGATGTTCGCACCACCCACGATCGACGGTTGGCAACGCATCCCGTCCTGGGCGTGGCACCGCGCTGGTGTCGAGCCGCCGCAGTCCCGTGCGATCGTTCGCGCGGCGGAGCGCGGGCAGCGCATCGCCGATGCTGTGATCGCAGCCGAGACCGGTGACGACCGCGAGCGCATCCTCACGAGCCTGCCCGGCATCGGGGCCTGGACTGCAGCCGAGACCCGCATACGTGCGCTAGGCGACCCGGATGCTGTGAGCGTCGGCGACTACCACCTCGCTCATGAGGTCGGCTTCGCACTGACCGGCGCCCGCGTCGACGACGATGGGATGCTGGAACTCCTCGCCCCATGGGCGGGCCACCGCCAGCGCGTCATCCGTCTTATCCTGGCCGGCGGCCCACGCGAGGCTCGCCGCGGCCCGCGCCTCGCTCCGGAGGACCATCGCACGCGCTGAGCCGGACGGCGCTCTGCTCGCCGACGCCCCTGCTCACCGCCGACGCCCGCCGTTAGGGACGCACCTAGACCGGGGCGTGGACGCTACCCCGGGGCCCCGACGACCCCGACCACTAGGCTGGCCACATGGCAGCGACGAAGAAGCAGCGTTTGACGTGGCTCGGCGGAACCATCGCCCTGATCGTGCTCGGCGTGGTGATCGGACTGATTCTTCAGAACGTGTGGCTCGGCCTGCTGCTGGCTTTGATCGTGTCGCTGGTCTGGCTGATCTCCGCCGAATCACGCAAGGGCGGCAACGCGGGCGTCAACGACGAGACGCACGGCATCGAGCTCTAGCTCAGCACCGACATTCTCAGCTGTAGTAGAGCGCGACGCGCTGCCCATCGATCTCTCGCACATCCACTGGTGTGCCGTAGACCTCTTCGAGCACCTCGGGGCGCATGATCTCGGCCGCCGGAGCATCCGCGATCACCTGCCCGTCGCGCATCGCGACGATGCGATCAGCGTAGGTCGCCGCAAAATTGATGTCGTGCAGCACCACGATGACACGCTTGCCGAGTTCGTCGGCCATTCGCCGGATGAGCTTCATGATCTCGGTCATGTGCTTCAGGTCGAGGTTGTTCAGCGGCTCATCGAGCAACACGTACTTGGTGTCCTGAGCGAGCACCATCGCGATGAACGCACGCTGCCGCTGTCCACCAGACAGTTCGTCGAGGAAGCGCTCCCTGAACTGGTTGAGATCGAGGTAGTCGATCGCCTGGTCGATATGTGTGCGGTCCTCCACAGTGAGCCGCCCTCGCGAGTGCGGGAAGCGACCGAACTCGACGAGGTCGTGCACCGTGAGGCGCGCGGCGATGTGGTTGTCCTGTCTCAGCACCGCGAGCGTCTTGGCCAGCTCGTGTGAGGGCGCAACGGACACGTCCATCCCATCCACCTCGATCGTGCCGGCATCCGGCTTGATGAGACGGCCGATAAGCCCGAACAACGTCGACTTGCCCGCACCGTTAGGTCCTATCAGCGCCGTCACGCCGTCGTCACCGAGTTCGATGGTGACGTCGTCGAGGACAGTCTGGGAGTGATAGCGCTTTGTGGCGCCTCCGAGCGCGATCATCGCGCCCCCTTTCGCAGAACGAGATAGAGGAAGAACAGACCACCGGCGAACTCGATGACCATCGAAAGGCTGCCGCCGAACCCGAAGATCTGCTCGAGCACGATCTGGGCGAGCAGCAGACAGGCGACGCCGATGAGTGCAGCCGCGGGAAGGGTCCACACGTGCCGGAAGGTTCCGGCAAAGGTATATGCCAGGTTCGCCACGATGAGCCCGAAGAAAAGAATCGGCCCCGCCAGGGCTGTGGATGCCGCGATCATGATCGAGACGACCATGAACAGCGCCATCACCGTCTTCTTGTGGTTCACGCCGAGCCCGACGGCGGCCGGTTCCCCCAGCGTCAGCACGTCCAGGGTGCGCAGCATGGGGATGACGGCGACGATGCCTAGCACGACGAGAATCGCGGTGAAAATGAGCAGCGTCGGATCGGGTCTGGTGATCGAGGCAAACATCGCGTCGGAGAGGATCTGAAAGTCGAGCGGGTCCAGCATCCGCTGCATCCATTCGGTGAATCCACGAAAGAACGTCCCCAGCACGATGCCGACCAGCAGCATCAGATGGATGGAACGTCGTTTGCCGCCGAACAGCCAGGTGAACAGGAAGACGCTGAAGGCGACCATCACGATCACCTGCACGATCCACAGCGTGAGCTTGTCTGCGCCGAGGAAGGATGCCGAGCCGAAGAAGAACACGATGATCGTGGAGATGAGCACGTAGAACGCGTCGAACCCCATGATCGATGGAGTGAGGATGCGGTTCTGGGTGATGGTGTGAAAAACCACCGTGGAGACGCCGACAGCGGTGGCGATGACGAGCATCGCGCCGACCGTGAGACTGCGCACCTTCAGTGCGAACAACAGAGAACCGGGGATGTCGGTGAAGAGGTACACCGCAGCGAGCGCGAGAACGACGACGACGAGAGTGCCGATCCGAACCTGCGGCTTCGCCCACGCGTTGCGGATGCGCGAGCGCGAAGGTGCTGCGCGAGTGAGAGTGTCAGTGTGCACGGCTCCTCCTTCGCAGCAGCAGCCAGAGGAAGAGGACAGCGCCGATCACGCCGACGATGACCGACAGCGGCATCTCGTAGGGGAAGCGAACCACGCGTGCGACCAGATCACACGCGAGCACGAATACCGCACCGAGCCCTGCGACCCATGGGATGGCACGGCGCACATTGTCGCCGATGATGATGCTGACAACGTTCGGAACGACGAGTCCGAGGAACGGAATGACACCGGCGGTGACGAGCACTGCAGCGGTAATGATGGCGATGACGACCATCCCGATCGCCACGACCTTGCGGTAGTCCAGACCCAGGTTGGTGGCGAACTCCTCGCCGAGGCCGATGACGCTGAATCGGTCGGCGGCGAACCAGGCGACGATGACCATCGCTCCGGCTATCCAGAGGAACTCGTACCTCCCCTGCATGATCGAGGCGAAGCTGCCCTGCGCCCAGGTGCTGAGCGACTGCAGCAGGTCCAACCGGTACGCGAAGAAGCTGGTGACGGCCGCGACGACGCCGCCAAGCATGATGCCCACCAGCGGCACCAGCACGAGCTGCCTGACCGGCACCGCCTTGACGACCTGCAGGAAGACCCAGGTGCCGATGAGGCCGAAGACGGCGGCGACACCCATCTTTCCGAGCAGCGCCATGCCCGGCGCGAAGACCATCACCAGAAGCATGCCGAAGGTCGCGAACTCAGTGACGCCGGTGGTGCCTGGCTCGACGAATTTGTTTCGCACGAGCATCTGCATGATGAGCCCGGCGATTCCGAGAGACGCCCCGACGAGCAGCACGGCGACGGTTCGCGGGATGCGGCTGGCGAACAGGAGGAACGCCGGGGTGCTGTCCGACCCGCCGTCGAGAAGCGACATCGGCGAGACGTCAGAGACTCCGACGAAGAGACTGACGACGGCAAGGACGACAAGGCAGACGCCGATGAGCACCCCCACCCAGGTACGACTAGGTCGAGCCTGGGTGGGGGTGCTCTGCGCCGCGGGGGCGGTGACGGTCACAACGAGAAGAGAACGTGCAGGAGTGCGATCACTCTGCGATCTGCAGCACGTCGTCGATCAGCAGCTGCGTCGTCTCGACGCCGCCGTACACGATGTACCACGCGGTCGGGTTGAGGTAGACGATGTTGTCGTCCTGGAACGCGCTGGTCTGCTTCACGATGTCGTTGTCGAGCACCTCCGCCGCAGCGTTTCCTGCTTCGACCTCACCGGTCGCAGAGTCACGGTCGACGACCCACAGCGTGTCGGGGTTGTGCTCGAGAAGGAACTCGAAGGAGATCGGGTCGCCGTGCGTCGCTGCGGCGATGTCTTCGATCGCGGGCTCCACACCGAACACGTCGTAGATCAGACCACCGCGCACCGCTGCGCTGCCGCCCTCGGGCGGAGTCGGGGACATCGCCTTGAGCTCGCCACCGGAGACCATCATGGCCAGTCCGTTGCCTGCTTCCTTGGCCGCGGCCTTGGCCTCGTCGATGCCGTCGTTCAGATCGCTGAGCGCCTGCTCTGCCTCGGCTTCCGCACTCAGCAATTCACCGAAGAACGTGGTGTTGCGCTCTAGGGTCTCCAGGTACGTGCCGGCGATCCCGAGGTCGATGGTCGGCGCGATTTCGCTCAGCGCTTCGTAGAGACCGGAGGAGCGTCCGCCGATGATGATGAGGTCGGGCTGCTGCGCCTCGATCTCGATCAGGTCGGCCTCGAACAGCGTGCCTGCGTTGAATGCGTCATCCGCAAGGTTGTCCTGCAGGTACTCCGGCACCGAGTCGAGCGGAGCGCCTGCGACCTCGCCGCCCAACGCGCCGATGGTATCGACGCTGGCCATCTCAAATGCCACGATCTTCTCGGGGTTGCGGGGAACCTCGACGGTCGTCTCCTCGTACTCTGGGTCTTCATCTTCACCGGCGACGTTGCGGTCCCAGGCGAAGGTCAGGGTCTCCTGTTCCGCCGCAGTGGTGTCGGGTTCGGCCTCTGCCGTCGCTGATGCGCAGCCAGCGAGGGCCAGCGCGGAGACGAGAACGAAGGATGCTGCGGCGAGTGGACGTCGCGAAGACATAGAGGACTCCTCTGGAGTGTGCGGGGAAGGTGCGGAGAAAGGTAAGGCTTACCTCAGCTCGTCGTTATGTAGGCTAGCCTAACTTCATGACCGATCCGAAATCCGCCTTCTCGCTGGAGCGTCATCCACTCGATCTCCAGTTCCGCACCGTCGCGCTCACGGCGCGCGAGCAGCTCGCTCCGAATTTTGTGCGTGTACGCCTCGAGGGCGATGATCTTTTCGGCTTCGATTCTCTCGGTAGCGATGACCACATGCGGCTGTTCTTCCCTGAGGAGATGCCCGACTCCGTCGAGGAGATGCGAGCCGCACCCAGCCGCGAATACACACCATTGGTGTGGGGTGACAACTGGCTCGAGGTCGAGTTCGCCGTGCACGGCGACGAGGGTGTGGCGGCAGTATGGGCGGCGAGCGCTCCGATCGGCTCGAAGATCGGCGTCGGAGGACCGCGGGGATCTGCGGTGATCACCGGAACCCCCGGTTCGTGGCTCCTGGTGGGCGATGAGACGGCGATCCCTGCGATCCGTCGCTTCGCAGCACTGATCGGCGAACAGCCAGCACGCATCGTCATCGAAGTGCACGACGCCGAAGAAGAGCTCGACATCGAGGCACCGGTCGACGTCGAATGGCTGCACCGCGGCGATGCCCCGGCGGGTTCCGCGCTGATCATCCTTTTGGAGGGGCTCACCGAAGCGGATGCCGTGGGCAACGACCCGTTCGTCTTCATCGCCGCTGAGCAGGCCATCGTCAAGCCCGGTCGTGCGCTGCTGAAGCGCTGGGATATCGACTCATCGCGGGCAATCGTGAAGGGGTACTGGAAGCGCGGCGAAGCCGAGTACCACACCCCGCACTGACAGTGTCTCTGGCTGCCGTTAGGGTCGGATGCATGTCATCGTCTGACACTCTCGCGTCCCCGGTGGGCCTGCTTACTGTCGTGAGCGATGGCCAGGCGATCACGCGCCTGGCGTGGAGAACGACTCCCCTGCCGTCGACCGATCACCCACACGATCCGCTCCTCGCCGAAGCCCTGCGGCAGCTGCGCGCCTACTTCGACGGCCGGCTGACGACGTTCGACATTCCCTTCGATCTCGGCCAGCAGTCCGACACCACGCGCGCAGTCCTGACCGCGTTGGCAGAGACCGTCGAGCACGGGCAGTCAATTACCTATGGCGAGCTCGCGGCCAGGAGCGGCACGAGCATCCCTGCCCGCGGCGTCGGCGCCGTCATGGGTGCGAACCCTATCCCCATCATTGTTCCCTGCCATCGTGTGGTCGCCAGCGACGGCTTGGGCGGCTATTCCGGGGGTGACAGCGGCCAAGGGCTCGTGACAAAGCGCTGGCTACTGGAATTCGAAGGCGCCCTTCCGACCGCGCTGTTCTGAGCGTGCGATCGAGAAACGCGCTCGCAGGTCCTGCTCACGGAGCGGGCACTACCTCCGCCTCGTCCGCCGCACGGTCAGTGAACGCTTGCTTCGGCACGAACACCAGCAGCGCGGCCGCCACGAGTGCTGTCACACCGCAGACGACCCACACCGTCATGTAGCCCTGAAGCGATCCGGCCGTTCCTTCGGTCGCCCCGGCTGTCGTGGCGACCCCGTGCATCAGCGCGATGCCGAACACGCACGAGGCGATCGCCCCACCGAGCGTCTTCACCGAGTTGGTGAGACCAGTCGCGACGCCGGTCTGCGTTTCGGGAGCAGCGGAAGCCGCGGCCGCCGGGAGAGCGGCGACGAGCGCCCCGGAACCAATACCGACGATCACCATGTTCGTGATCACCTGCGCGTAGGCGTCGTGGAACGGCAGAAACAGCAGGAACCCGATGCCGACCAGCAGCGCCGCCCCGATGAGCGTGAGCCGGGGCGTGATCAGGCGGGCGATCCGCGAGTAGAGCAGTGCACCGGTGATCATGCCTACGAGGTAGATGCCGATGATCAGCGAGGTTGCGAACCCGGTGGTTCCGAGACCGTAGCCGTAGACATCCGGGTCAGTGCGCGCGAAGGTCGACAGCGGAGCTTGAGCGCCGAGCACACTCACACCGAACAGGCCGGCGGTGAGGAATACCGGGCCGAGCGCGGGCGAGCGGAACATGCGCACGTCGATCAGCGGATCGTCATGACGCAGCTCCCACAACGCGAACGGCACGATGAGCAGGATTCCGAGGACCACGACGGCCCACGACCACGGATTGACGAGGCCGCCCTCCAGACGCAGCAGGCTGAGGCCGCCGGTGAAGCAGATGAGAGCGATCGAGATGAGCACGAGTCCGACGGTGTCGAGCACGCCCCCGGTGGAGTCGGGCGACTCCTTCACACCGAACAGGATGACGAAGAAACACACCACAACGAGCAGCGCCGGAATCAGCAGCACGATCGTGAGCGGCAGCACATCTATCAGTGCACCACCGACGAGCGCGCCCGCAATGGCCCCAATCTCGAGCGCCGCGACGAGCAGTCCGGCAGCGCGAGCGGTGATGATCGAGCGCCCCTCCATCCGCCGCGACCGCGACCAGATCAGCGCGATCTCCAACGGTAACCAGACGACGTAGAAGCCCATGAGCGTCCACGCAACGAGGAACACCCAGAACGAGTCGGTAAACGGCAGCGCCAACGCGGCAGCGGCCGTGAGGGCGGTCGAGATCAACAGCATCCGCTTGTGGCCGACCATGTCGCCGAGCTTTGCGAACGCGGGCACCACGAGGGCCGACAGCATGAGCTGCGTGCCCTCGAACCAGTTGACATCTGCATCGTGGATCTGCAGGTGGCGAGCGATGTCGGAGAGCATCGGCGTGTAATAGCCCTGCAGCACGCCGCTGGTGAACTCGACGAACGCGAGGAATCCGACGACGGACGCAAGGGCGCCCAGTGTGGCAGTACGAGACATCTTCGTCCTCAATTCAGCAGTTCGAGCAGCGCTCGGTGGAAGATTTCGCCACGCTCCAGAGTGGCGATCTCGACACTCTCATCCACGCCATGGATCGATGCCCGTTGGGCATTCGACATCTCCAGCGGCGCGAAGCGGTAGACGGCCGGCGAATACCGGTGGAAGTGGCGCGAGTCGGTTGCGGCCATCATCACGTAGGGCACCGGCCGGACGCCGGGAAAAGCCTGTTCCAGCGCCTCGCCCAGCAACGCGAACTGGGCATTGTCGGTGGGCGATTCCGCCGAAGGCTCACTGCCCTCGAGCACATCGATCGAGACGAGCGGGTCGTTGATGCGCTTGCGCACGCGGACGACGGCGTCGTCGACCGTCTCGCCTAGCGCGATACGCAGATTGATGGTCGCGGATGCCTGCGATGGGATGACGTTGGCCGCTGTTCCTCCGGACTGCATGGTCGCGGCGACCGTTGTGCGCACCATCGCAGCTGGTTCCCCGCCGAGCGCCGCGAACACACGCGCTGTCAGGAAGGGCACGCCTGCCAGCACCTTCAGCAGCAGGCGCGATGGTCCGGATGCCTGTTCGGAGAACTGCGACACCATCCGCGAGATCGCCTTCGGCGTGCGAGGACGGAACGTTCTTGGATCGAGTCGGCTCACCGCACGGGCGATGCGACGAACTGCCGTGAGCGTCGGCGGCGCCGAGGCGTGACCACCGTCGCCACGAGTGCTGAGTTTCAGAGTGAGAACACCCTTCTCGCCGACACCGATCATCGCGGCACGGCCCTGTATGAACGACAGCGGCGCATCCACCACGGCACCGCCCTCATCGAGCACGAGCCACGGCACGATTCCTCGGTCCTTCAGGACACGGGCGATCTCCACGGCTGCGGCGCCGAAGGTCTCCTCGTTCCCGCCGAACGAGAGGTATACGTCGCGCGTGGGAACGAAGCCGGCAGCGAGCAGATTCTCCACGGCTTCGAGCACTACGATGAGCGGCCCCTTGTCGTCGAGTGCGCCACGTCCGTAGACGCGGCCATCGGCGATGGTGCCAGAGAACGGCGGATGCGTCCAGGAATCACTCTCATCGACCGGGACAACGTCGTAGTGCGCCATCAGCACGAGCGGGCCGTCGGGTGCCACAGTCCGACCCTTCCATTGGAACAGCAGCCCGAAATCGGTGTGACGCTCGAGTGTCAGCCGCTCACGGACGAGCGGGTACAGCTCTGCGATCAGCGCGACGAAGTCCTCGAACGGCCCGTTTCCGCGCTCTTCGAGCTCAGCGGACACCGTCGGCAGCTGGATCATCCGAGAGAGCCGGTCAGCGATGCCCGGCCGCGCTGTCACTGCAGTCATCGAGCCAGAATAGCCGCCCGCAGGAGCGAGCGCTGCGTACTCATGCCCCGAACCCGCGCGCGCCGAGAACCGCCCAGGAATATCATCGAACCGAAGGAGGACATCGCATGAAGATCGCAGTGGCAGGAGGTACGGGCGTCGTTGGTCGGCACACCGTAGACGCCGTGCAGGCCGCAGGAAACGAGGCGGTGGTGCTGAGCCGCTCGCACGGAGTGGATCTCATCACCGGCACGGGCCTGAGCTCTGCACTCGTCGGTGTCGACGCCGTCATCGACACCGCGAATGTGACGACGTTGAAAGCGGATGTTGCGATCGAGTTCTTCACGACCGCATCCGGAAATCTGGTGCGCGCGGCTGCTGATGCCGGAGTCGGTCATCTCGTGCTGGTGTCGATCGTCGGCATCGATCGGATGCCGCACGACTACTACGCTGGCAAGATCGCCCAGGAGAAGGTGTACGAGGAGTCGCCCGTGCCCTGGACAATCCTGCGTGCAACGCAGTTCCATGAGTTCGCCGCGCAGTTGTTCGCCCGCGCTAAGGCGGGGCCACTCCATCTCGCCCCGCGCGCCCGTGTACAGCCGATCGCAGCCCGCGAGGTGGGCGCGCGCCTTGCCGCCCTCGCCGCAGGGGCTCCTCAGGGACGCACCCGCGACGTCGCTGGCCCCCAAGAAGAGGCCCTCGACGCGATGATCAAGGCCTATGCGCGCGCCGAGGGACACCGCGGGTGGATCCCCTCGATCAACCTGCCCACGGCGCAGATGAAGGGGATGCGTGCGGGCTACGCCCTGCCAGGACCAGGAGCCGCGCTGGGCCGTCAGACATTCGCGGATTGGCTCACGGCGCGCTGAGCACGACCGCTGACTCGTACTGCGCAATTGTCCGCCCGGCGGACTTATCCACCGATTCCGCGTTGTGGGCGACCCACTTGGCAAGGTGGACCTTGTCGATGACAATGAAGGGGTGGACGCATTGAACGATGCACAGATATGGACGATGATCGGGGCCTTCATCGCCCTGATGTTCGGCATGCTCACTGTCGTCTCCACGCTTTTCATTCGCGTGGTTCGCACCGAGATCGGCGGCCTGCGAGGTGAACTCGGTGCCGAGATCGGCGGCCTGCGCGCAGAGATGAGCGCACGCTTCGACGCGGTGAACACTCGTCTCGACGCGATGAACGGCCGAATGGACGGACTCGACCGTGATGTGCAGGCGCTTGTGAAGCGCACCTTCGGACTCGACCGCGAGTGAACCTTCTCCGCAGCTGAGCCCGGAAGCGGCTGACCGGCGGAAGCGCGCGGGAGACGGGAGGACAATAGACGTGTGAGTCTTTTCGCCTTCGCCCCGTCCCATGGTCCTCGTTGGCAGCTGGGACTGCAGGCTGCGATCGGACTCACCATGCCGATCGTCGTGCTGACGCTGCTGGGGATGCCCACGCTCGGGTATATCGCGGCATCCGGTGCGTTCACCGTACTTTTCGCCGGTGCGTCCCCCGTGGTCGAGCGCGCCAGAGTGCTGCCGTTCGTCGGCATCGGGCTCACCCTGAGTGCCATGTCCGGCGCCCTTGCTGCGGCGGAGCCTTGGCTGGTCAGCGTTGGCGTCGTGGTCGTGGCGCTCGTCAGCGCGGGACTCGCGTTCGGATTCCGACTTGGCCCACCCGGCCCGCTGTTCTTCGTGCTGATGTTCGGGCTGTCGGCCCAGGTCGTCGCCCATGCTCAGATCACGCCACTCGACTACACCGCCGCCGTTGCTGGCGGTTGCCTGTTCGCCTATCTGGTTGCCGTGTCTCCGCTGCTCATCCCCCGAGTACGAGCCAGACGTGCGCGCCCTCTGAGCGAGTTGCTACCCGGCCCGGCGCTCGATGCCGATGCGAAGGTGCTGCTTCTGCGCGTGGCTATCGTGTCAGTGCTCGGGGTATTGATCGCTTCCTTCGTCGATCCTGGTCGCAGCTATTGGATCGTCGGAGCCGCCATCGCCGTGATCGGTTCAGCCGCCGCGCGCAAGGCTGCGTTCCAGCGCGGCCTGCACCGAATGCTGGGCACGGTGCTCGGCGTCGGCGTCTATGCATTGCTGGCGCTGCTGCATCCTTCGGGTCTCTGGATCGCGCTCCTGCTCGGGATCATGCAGTTCTCGGTCGAACTCGTGGTGGTTCGCCACTACGCCCTCGCGCTCATGATCATCACTCCGCTCGTACTACTGCTAACGGGCGCCGCCACCGGTCAGATCGGATCGATGGACATCGCCTTCGAGCGCATCATCGACACGGTGGTCGGTGCGGCGCTCGGCGCCATGTCCGGTGTCCTCCACGCGAAGCCGCGGCCAGCGAGCGCATCCACCGACGTCACCCGGTGACCTGGCGTTCCGGAGTAAAGAGCGCTCAGCGCATGCCGAGCTGAGACTCCATCACCGTGGCCGCGGCACCGAGCAGAACCAGATCGGGATCGTTTGCGCCGACTTCGATATCCAAGCCCTCGATGATCGCGGGGCGTAGCCGTGAGTGGATGCCGCTGACAACACCATCCGCGAACGGGCCTTCGACGAGCGATGCCGGCCCCACCACCACGATCACATTGATATTCAGCATGATCACGATGGGAGCGAGCACCTCGCCCAGAATGCGCCCGGACGGTTCGAGGATTCCCTCGCCCTCTGCCTCGAGCCGTCGGGCCAGGTGCTGAGCGCCAACGATCATGTCGAGGCATCCGCGTCGTCCACACGGGCACATCTCGCTGTCGGCGGCGACGGTGAGATGCGCGATCTCCCCCGCCGCGAACTGCTCGCCGAGCACGGGCTCGCCACCCTCGAGCACCGCAGCACCCACACCGTTGTCGAGCGCGACGACGATCGCGTCGCGTCCTGAGCGGTTGCGGAAGCGGCTGAGCCCGAGCGCCAGCAGATTGACGTCGTTGCCGACGACGGTGGGGATGCCGGTGCGTTCCTGCAACACGTCGGCGAGCGGCACATCGCGCCAGCGCAGCCGATCGGCGACATGCACCTGACCGCGATCGTCCACGAGCCCAGGCGACGCCACCCCGATTCCGACGACCTGCGCCGTCGCTCGGTCGATCAGCAGAGCCGCGAGATCCGCAGCGTGCTCCAGCGCGGCGTCACCGCTGGCATCGCCGATGTTGACCTGCACTCGGTCGACCACAGTGCCGTCCAAGTCGACCAGCGCACCGATGAACATGTCGTCGTGTGTGAGATCGAGCACGATCGAGACGTTACCGGCGGCATCGATCGCCACGCGCGATGCGGGCTTGCCCACCTTGGCCCGCGCGATCACACCCAGATCTTGCACCGTGCCGGCATCCACCAGCGTTGAGACAAGTCCGCCGACGGTCGGCAGCGACAGGCCGCTGAGACGAGCAAGCTCGGGCCTGGTCTGCGGTCCGTTCGCGTAGAGCAGACGGCGGATGACCGACAGGTTGTGCTGCCTGGTGACGTGGATCGCGGGCCCGCCGGGAGACTGCGGCTCACGTCGCAGCGCGCGCAACTCCGTCGGGGTCAGCGCCAGAATGCCGGTTGCCCGGCGAGGCGGCTCGCCCTGTCGTGCCATGTCATCCTTCTCTCGCACGTTCACCGTACGATCGCGGACGTCAGCGCGTCGATCTCCTGCTGCCGGTCCGTTTGGTTCTGGATGCGTCCGCTCACTCCGGGACGCTCCTGCCACGGTAGCGGCCCAGAGGTGCGCCGGTATTCCACGCCACGCTCATCGAGACGCCGCAAGTGCGTGTCGAGGCGCGCGGCGAATTCGTCGAAGTCGCCTCCGGGGCCGCTCCACAGCACCTCGGCCAGTGCACACGCGCGGGGCCACAGCATGTAATCGCGCACTCGCGCATCTTCCATGTGCTCAGCCCACAGGTTCGCCTGCGCACCGCGCAGGAACGACGCCTGTTCGGGTGTTGCCCATGCCGGTACCGGCACGAAGTCGTAGACCGCCCGGAGCCCGACGACCACACCGACGGGAATCGGCTCGCGGGGATCCTCGGATTGGCGGTAGTCGAAGTACAGCTGATTGTCGGGGCAGGCGATGACCGGAATGCCGCGGCGCAGGGCCTCACCGATCCCGGCATCCCCTCGCCATCCGAGCACCGTGACATCGGAGGTGACCTCGTGCTCGAGCACCTCATCCCAGGCCAGCATCCGCCGCCCCTTCTGCTGGATGTGCGTGCGCAACTGCTCGAGGAACCAGAACTGCAACTCCCGCGGACCAGTCAGGCCACGTTCACGCGCCAACTGCTGCGAGCGCGGGTCGGCTTCCCAAGGCCCCGCAGGCACCTCGTCGCCACCGAGACCGATGTCGATGGAGGGGAACAGTTCGAGCACCTCGTCGAGAACTGTACGGAAGAAGTCGACGGTGGTGTTCTCGGCATTGAGCGGGTACGGGCTGACGCCCCAGCGTGGGTAGACCTCGACCCCCTGCAGCGCACCGCCCGGGCCAGGAACGCCCAGTTCGGGATACGCCGAGATGGCGGCCTGTGAGTGTCCAGGCAGATCGATTTCGGGAACAACCTCGACCCCACGGCCTGCGGCATACGCGACGATCTCGCGAATGTCATCCTGCGTGTAGAAGCCACCGTGCGGACGCGTGACTTCAGGAGCGGTCGCGTCGTCGGCGCCTACCTGCGTGCGGTCACGCCAGGAGGCCACTTCGGTCAGACGAGGGAAGGCGCGGATCTCGACCCGCCAACCCTGATCATCAGTGAGGTGGAAATGCAGACGGTTGAACTTGTGCATCGCGAGCAGATCGACGATGCGCAGCACCTCGCGCACTGGCATGAAGTGCCGCGCCACGTCAATCATGACTCCGCGCCATTCGAATGCTGGCTCATCTTCGATGCGGCAGGCCGGGATCTCGATGGTACGAGGCAGAGCAGATGCCGCCCGCCAGATTCCTTCTCCCATGAGCTGCAACAGGGTCGCGACCGCGTAGCGGAAGCCGGTGGCATCCGCCGCGGTGATCGTGATGATGAGCGTCGTCACCTCGATCGAATACGCTTCAGACGCCAGCGCAGCATCCTCCACGAAGTGGATGCCGGCACCATCGCTCTTTGAGTTGTCCACGCGGATGCGAGCACCGGCCCACAGTCGTTCGGTGAGGACAGCGACAGCGTCCGTGGCACCCGGAATCTGCACGACCGCAACGGATTCTGCAATGACGAATTCACCGATTGCCGTCTCGAACAGGCGAGGACGAGGGATGAGAGTGTGCGCGAGCATCAGCCCTTCACCGCCCCTGCCGTCATTCCGGTCACGAGCTTGCGCTGCAAGAACACGAAGAACACCACCACGGGTAGAGAGAAGAGAACGGATGCCGCCATCTGACCGCTGACGTCAGTGCCGGTGATCGGCGAGCTGAACGAGGCGAGCCAGACGGGAAGCGTGTACATCGTCTGGTCCTTCATGAACGTGTAGGCGATGAGGTAGTCGTTCCACGCGTTCATGAACGTGAACACGCTGGTCGCGAGTACGCCTGGCAGCACGAGCGGGAACAGGATGCGGGTGAGCACCTGCCACGTGCTGGCTCCGTCGAGCTGCGCGGCTTCTTCGAGCTCTGCGGGCAACGCCAGGAAGAAGCTGCGCATCATCCAGATCGAGAACGGCAGGGTCGCCGAAACGTAAGCGAGGATCAGACCGAAATAGGTACCAAGCAGGCCCGTCTCATTGAAGACGAGGTACTGCGGGATGAGGGTCGCACCGCCGGGGATCATCTGGATCAGCAAGATGATCACGAGGATCGAACGACGCCCGCTGAAGCGGAAGCGCGAGAGCGCGGCAGCCGCGAACAGACCGGTGAGGATCGCGAATATCACGGCACCGGTGACGACGATCAGAGAGCTCCTGAGGTTGTCGAAGAATCCGGCCTGGAAGATCGCGGTGTAGAAGTTATCGAGCGTCGGGTTCATCGGAATGAACTGCGGCGTCGACTGCAGTGCGTCACGACGTGGGGTGAACGCTGTCTTGACCATCCAGTAGATCGGGAAGGCCCAGAGCACGCAGAAGACAAGCGCAACGATGTTGGCGGTCGGCGATGGAGTGCCGAGCTTGCGGCCGCGGCGCTTCTTGGCGAGAGCCTTGGTCGTGGCGGTGGGAGGCGTGGTGACGGAAGTCGTGGTGGTGGGAGTCATGATGCTCATAGGTTGTCCTCCCCCGAGCGGATGAGATGGCGGATATAGACGCTGGTCAGCGCGGCAAGCAGCAGGGCGGTGATGAGCGCGAGGGCCGCACCGGTACCGAGATCGAGGCCGACGAATGCCGTGATGTAGGTGAAGACACCGAGCGTCGAGGTCGAACCGTCCGGGCCGCCCTTGGAGACGAGCCAGATCTGGTTGAAGACGTTGAAGTCCCAGATGACGGAGAGGATCGTGATGAGCAGGATTGTGGGCTTGAGGAACGGCAGCGTCACGTTGAAGTAGATGCTCCGTTCGGATGCTCCGTCCAGACGCGCGGCCTCGACGTACTCGGCACCGACCTGGGTTTCAGCCGCGTAGACGGTGAGGGCGATGAACGGCACCGCGCCCCAGACCACGAGCATCCAGATGGAGGTGAATGCGAGTGCGGTGTTGGAGCCCCAGTCGGTGGCGGTCATGTCGCCGAACACACGCAGCTGGGTAAGGATCCAGTTGATCACGCCGTAGCCGGGCTGGAACATCCAGTTCCAGACGAGGGATGCCGCGACGTTCGGCATGGCCCACGCGAAGACGAGCACGATCGTGACGACCGTGCGCATCTTCGATCCGAGCCGGGTCAGCAGGTGCGCGATGGCGACGCCGATGACGAGGCTGCCGATGACAAGCGAGGCGGTGAACCAGAGCGTGCGGAAGAACGATCCCCAGAAGGCGCCGTCGACGAGGATATCGGCGAAGTTCTGAAGGCCGACCATCTCGTAGGCACCGGTGAACAGCGAGCGCTTGTCGTAGTCGGTGAAGGCCATCCACACCATCACCCCGAGCGGGATGAATGTCACGGCAGTGAGGAGGAGGCCCGCCGGCGTCAGCAGCAGGAACGCTGGGAGTCGGCGGTCGGCGAAAGCGCGCGCCGAGCGGGGGTTCTTGGTCACTTCATTCTCCAGGTCGGCGGGAAGGAAAGGGCGGGCACCTGTGCGGTACCCGCCCTTCGAGATCACTTCAGGTACGCGTCAGCCTTGGTGTTGTAGGTGGCCGCAGCCTCCTCCGGGGTGGCGGTGCCGGCAGCGACGGTAGAGAACAGTTCCTGCAGCAGGCGTGCACCCTCGACCTCGGTCCAACCGGGGGAAGCCGGGGTGGCACGGGAGTTGAGCGCGGCAGCGAAGAAGCCGACCTTGGTGTCTGGCAGGTCGGCGGCGACCTTCTCACCGATCTCGACGGAGTTGGGCATCAGACCCTGTTCCCCGAAGACGTAGTCGACCTGAATGTCGTCGCTGGTGGCGATCTGAGCCCAGACGAGCGCGAGGTCGGGGTTCTGGCTCTTCGCCGCGATGCCCCAGACCGAGCCGCCAAGCATGACCGGCTGAGTGTCTTCGACCTGGCCAGGCAGGGCAAACGTGCCGAGGTCGTCCTCGGTCAGGTCGGGGTTGGCGCCGAGGATGGCGTTGATCGAGCCGTTGGTGGCGATGATCGCGCCGGCCTTGCCGTCAGCGAAGATCTGCTCCTGCTCGGGGTTGTCAGCGTCGACGGTTCGCGAAGAGGCGACCGAGTAGGTGTTCTGGAATTCCTTCCAGGCCTCGATGCCCTTGATGGCCTCGTCCGAATCAGCAGTGGAGGTCCACTCGCCATCCTCGGAGACGGCGACCTCGCCACCGTTTTCCCAGAGGAACTGCAGGCCGACGTAGAAGTGCTGGCCGGGGACGTACATCGGCGAGAAGTCTGCTGCCGTGTTGGCTGCGGCCAACGTGTCGAGGTCAGCGGTCAGCTCCTCCCACGTGGTCGGAGCCTCGGTGATGCCGGCCTCAGCCCACAGCACCTTGTTGTAGATCACGGCGCGATTGCCGGCGAAGCCGGGGATGCCGTAGAGGACGCCGTCGATGGTGGCCGGGTCTTCGAGACCACCGAGCCAGGTGTTGCCCTGCTGCAGGTCTTCCTTGTACGCGGTGATGTCGAGCAGTGCGCCGTTGGCCGCGTAGCCGGCGACCTGGGTGTTTCCGATGTCGACGATGTCCGGCGGGGTGGAGGTGCCGAGCGCAGTGCTGAGCTTGGTGGCGATGCCCTCCCACTGCTGGACCTGCACGTCGACCTCAGCGCCGGTGCGCTCGGTGAACTCGGCCTTCATCGCCTCAAGCGTGGAATCGCTGTAGTCGTCCTGCATGATCCAGACGGTCAGCTTCTCGCCTGCCGCGTCGATGGTCTCGGGGATGCCGTCCGGGAGCTCGCCGCCAGCAGCACCGCTGCCGCTCGAACCACACCCGGCCAATGCCAGGGCCGCTACTCCGGCAGTGGCGAACGCCGCCACTCGCATGATCTTTCGCATCTGAACTCCTCTGTGAGCCTCTAGGTAGACCATCGCGAGCAGACCCGGATGGATTAATTAATAATCCACACTTATTAATTAAACCGCAACCCCTCCGACGGAATTTGTTTACCCGAGTGCGCGTTGGGGCGGAGTAGGGAGGTTGCTCTATGGAGTTGACACTGGTCACGTCGGCGTTCTGCGGCGCATGCTCACGCACGCGTGCGGTACTCGCTGACGCGGCACGGTTCCTCCCGGACGCGACGATCACCGAGATCGATGTGGCTCAGGATCCGGATGCCGCCGAGGCCCTGGACATCCGTTTCACCCCCACCGTGATCGTGAGAAATGCCGCGGGCGTTCAGGTGTTCCGCGCCGAAGGCGTTCCGACGGTGCCACAGGTACTGGCCGCGGCCGTGAAGGCACTGCCAGCGGAGTAGGAGCAAGCGCTGCTACCCCACCAGCGCCATTGTCGTCGGGTCGCGGTCGACGAGCTCACCGGCCGTTCGCACGATCACCCGCCGCATCGCCGCCGCCGCGCGGGTGGGATTGACGTCAGAGCGGTGGGCGAGGCCGATCGTACGGGCAAGACGCGGGTCACGCAGGCGCGCGGACCGCAGCGTCGGCCGGTCGAGCAGCACCATCGCCGGAACGACCGCGACGCCGAGTCCTCGCTCGACGAACCGCAGCACGGCATCCATCTCGGCCCCCTCGACGACCGGCGTTGGCGCCAGGCCGGCCGCGCGAAAGGCGGCATCCGTCGTCGCACGCAGGTCGTAGCTCTCCGCGAAGAATACGAGCGGCAGACGTGCGAGATCGGCAAGATCGATGCCCTCGTCGGTGGCGACTGGCGGGTGCGCCGCCGATGAAACGACCACCAGTTCCTCAGTCAGCAAGGGCGTGCGCACCAGCGCAGATCCCGTCACCGGAAGCGCATCCGAAAACGTGATGAGCGCCATGTCGACGGCACCAGCGGAGAGCTGCTCGATCAGTACGTTCGAGCCGGCCTCGGTGAGCAGCAGCTCCACACCGGGATGCGCGACATGGAACGCACCCATCGCCTCTGCGACGAGGCTGATACACAGGGTCGGCGTGGCACCGAGACGCACACGCCCTCGCTGGAGACCCGCGAGCTCTGCCATCTCGGAACGAATGGCATCGGCATCTGCCAGCATGCGCCGCGCACGCGGCAGAAGCGTCTGCCCCGCGTCAGTGAGCGAGATGTTCCCGCGAGCGCGATGAAACAATTCGGCGCCCAACTCTTGCTCCAACGTTGAGATCTGGCGACTAAGCGAAGGCTGGGCAAGATGCAGATTCTCGGATGCACGCGTGAAGTGTCCGATGTCGGCGATCTCGACGAAACCTCGCAGCTGCTCCAGGTTCATGCTCAAAGTCTATCGACACGAGATAAACAATGCATTGGAGTTATCGGGCGCGCGTTCTTAGCGTGGAAGCATGAGCACACGCGAACGACAGATCTCCACCACCGTCCTGGTTATCGGCACCGGTGGTTCCGGGCTGCGCGCAGCCATCGAGGTCGCTGAACGCGGCGTCGACGTGCTGGCCGTGGGTAAACGCCACCGCGATGACGCACACACCTCTCTTGCCGCGGGTGGTATCAACGCCGCTCTCGGGACGATGGATGCCGACGACAGTTGGCAACAGCACGCCGCCGACACGATCAAGGAGAGCTATCTCCTCGCCAATCCGCACACGGTCGAGGTAGTCACGCAGGGCGCGGAGCGCGGCATCCGTGATCTGGAGCGCTGGGGCATGGACTTCGCACGTGAAGATGACGGCCGCATCTCGCAGCGTTTCTTCGGGGCTCACACATTCCGCCGCACCGCATTCGCCGGTGACTACACGGGGCTGGAGATCCAGCGCACGCTGGTGCGCCGAGCCGAGCAGCTCGATGTGCCGATCCTCGACGGCGTCTACATCACGCGCATTCTCGTCAAGGACAACGTCGTCTTCGGCGCGTACGGCTTCGATCAGTCCGACGGCACGCGTTATCTGATCCATGCGGATGCGGTGATCCTCGCGGCCGGCGGACACACCCGCATCTGGCGGCGCACCTCGTCTCGTCGCGATGAGAACACCGGCGACGCGTTCCGGCTCGCCGTCGACGCCGGGGCGCGACTGCGCGACCCCGAGCTCGTGCAGTTCCACCCCTCCGGCATCATCGAGCCGGAGAACGCCGCTGGCACCCTGATCTCTGAGGCCGCCCGCGGTGAAGGCGGCATCCTCCGCAACGCACTCGGCGAGCGCTTCATGTCGAAATACGACCCGGAGCGGATGGAGCTTTCCACCCGCGACCGCGTCGCACTGGCCGCCTACACCGAGATCGCGGAGGGTCGCGGCACTGAGAACGGCGGCGTCTGGCTCGACGTATCTCATCTGCCTCGCGAGACGATCATGACCCGTCTCCCCCGCGTCTACCAGACGATGATGGAGCTGCAGATGCTCGATATCACCACGGACCCGATCGAGATCGCCCCGACCGCGCACTATTCAATGGGTGGCGTCTGGGTGCGTCCGGAAGACCATGGCACCGACGTCGACGGGCTCTACGCGATCGGCGAGGCCTCCAGCGGGCTGCACGGCGCAAACCGGCTCGGCGGCAACTCCCTGATCGAGCTGCTGGTGTACGGGCGCCTGGTCGGGCAGGCCGCGATCGCACACGCCGAGGGCTTGGACGCTCAGCACCGCTCAGCAGAGGCGGTGGCCGAGGCACGCGCGGAGATCGATGACCTGCTCGCCGCCGATGGCCGAGAGAACGTGCGCGCGCTGCAGCGCGGCATCCGCAACACAATGACCGAGCACGCCGGTGTGGTGCGTTCCGAAGAGGGGCTGTTGGCTGGGCTTGCCGAGCTGGACCAGATCGAAGCTCGGATGCAGGATGTCGGTATCCACCCCGACATCGCCGGTTTTCAGGATCTCGCGCACGCCTTCGACCTCAAGGGTTCGGCGCTGGCCGCACGGGCAACTCTCGAAGCAGCGCTGGAGAGGCGCGAGACCCGCGGATGCCACAACCGCAGCGACTTCCCGGATACGGATCCGGCGCTGCAGGTGAACCTCGTGTGGTCACCGACCACTGGTGTGACGCGTGAGGAGATCCCACCCGCGCCCGCCGAGATCCTGGCGCTCATCCGCGAGGTCTCCTCCGAGGGCAAGCTCGTGGAGTGAGCCGACCCGCGCTCCTTAGCGGGAAGCATTTCCCGGGTACAGCGGCGCAGGAGCTCAGCCCAGCTGAGCGAGAGTCAGCCCCCAGAAATAAAGCACACCCGGCCAGAGCGTGATGAACAGTACGATCGCGGAAACGAGGAAGCCGATCAGGCTGAAGGTCGTCCCCCGCAGATTTGGATCGGCCTGCAGCGCACGCCGCGCCTGAAGACTTGTGGAGATACCGGCAAGCGCGCACGGGATGGCGACAAACCAGAGGCCCATCACCGTCGTCACCACTGCCGCGACAGCGAGCATCGGGCTGGCGATCGCGGCCCCAGCCATCGGGCGCGCTCGCGTCGGCTCCAGTGCCACAGCGTCTCCGATCACGGGTCAAGTTCTTGGAACGGTATCAGGCTCCCGTCCGGCCGCCTCAGCTCGAGAGGACTGAGAGGATATTGCCGGCAGGGTCCTTGAACCAGGTGATGTCGGGGCCACGGCCTGCGGCCTTGCCGCGCGCGATCCCCTTCTCATCCTGCCCTGAGCCCTCATACCGCTCCATCGTCACGCCTTTGGCGACAAGCTCGTCGACGACCGCGTCGATGTCCTCGACCGGGAAGTTGAGAATCGTGAACGTCGCTGGCTGGTGATTATCCTTCGGGTAGATGAGCACGGCGCCGCCCTTGGGCAGTTGAACCGCGATCAGGCCACCGCCCTGTTCGACGACGACGAGGCCGAGAACCCCCTCGTAGAAGTCGCGTGAGGCGGCGACGTCGTTGGACGACATACCGCTGAAGGCATCGGAGTTCTCGAACATCGCTCTGCTCCCTGTGTGTGTCACGGTCAGTATCCGCGCGTGGCTTCAAGACTTTCACTGCGCCGAAGGTCTGTCCACAGGTATACGCACGAAGAAGGGCCGCCTCCGGAAGGAGACGGCCCGACCTTGCATTCGGATCGACAATCAACTGATCTTCTTGCGATAGATCGCGACGGCGGCGAGGTAGCCGACAACGAGGATGCCGACGAGCCAGGCCAGGGCGATCCAGATGTCGTTGCCGACCGGCTGCTCGGTGAACAGCGCGCGGATACTGTTCACGATCGACGTCACCGGCTGGTTCTCGGCGAACCAGGCCACCGGCCCAGGCATCGAGGCGGTGGGCACGAACGCGGAACTGATGAACGGGAGGAAAATCAACGGATAGCTGAATGCGCTCGCGCCGTCGACGGTCTTCGCCGCGAGGCCCGCGATCACCGCAAGCCAGGTGAGGGCAAGGGTGAATAGGGTCAGGATGCCAGCGATGGCCAACCAGGCACCGAAGGATGCCCCGGTACGAAATCCCATAGCGAACGCGACGCCAGTAACGATCGCGATCGAGAGCAGGTTCGAAACCAGGGATGTGAGCACGTGCGCCCACAACACGCTGGATCGGGCGATCGGCATCGACTGGAAGCGTTCGAGGATTCCGCCCTGCATGTCGAGGAACAGCCGGTACGCCGTATACGAGACGCCCATCGCGACCGTGATGAGCAGGATGCCGGGCAGCATGTAGTTGATATAAGACTCGTCCGAGCCAGTGTTGATCGCACCGCCCAGGACGTACACGAATAACAACATCAACGCGATCGGGGTGACAGCGGTCGTGATGATCGTGTCGGGGCTGCGAACGATATGAGTCAGGGACCGCCCGGTGAGAACTCGGGTGTCGCTGAGGAAGTGACTGGTCATTACAGTTCCTTTCCGCTGGATGCTGCGGTCGATGTCTCGCCGACGAGCGCGAGGAAGACGTCTTCGAGGGAGGGCTGCTTCTCGATGTACTCGACCTTCGCCGAGGGGAGGAGCTTCTTGAGTTCGGCGAGAGTGCCGTTCTGGATGATGGTGCCCTTATGCAGAATCGCGATCCGATCAGCGAGATGCTCCGCCTCATCGAGGTACTGCGTGGTGAGAAGCACCGTGGTTCCCGCCTTGGCGAGTTTCTTTATGGTCTGCCACACCTCGATGCGGGCCTGCGGGTCCAAACCGGTGGTGGGCTCGTCGAGGAAAATGATCGGCGGATTGCCGATCAGGCTCATCGCGATGTCAAGCCGACGCCGCATCCCACCCGAATATGTCGCGGCCTTGCGGGCACCGGCATCCGTGAGCGAGAACCGGGCAAGCATCTCATCTGCGATCTCTCCAGAGTTCTTCAAATGCCGCAGCTTCGCGACCAGGACAAGGTTCTCCCGGCCTGTGAGCACCTCATCGACTGCGGCGAACTGGCCCGTCAGACTGATCGACTGACGCACATCGTTCGGCGCTGCCGCGACGTTGAACCCATGAACGACTGCCGTACCCGCATCCGCCTTCAACAGCGTCGACAGGATCCGTACGAGGGTGGTCTTTCCGGCACCGTTCGAACCGAGAAGTGCAAAGATGCTGCCTGCCTGGACATCGAAATCGACGCCCCGCAGCACCTGCAGATCCTTGAAAGACTTCGTGACGCCCTGCACCCGGATCGCGGGCCCGCTTGACTTGTCGGTGATCATTTCTTCTCCTCCTCGTCTGCGCCGTTGATTGCCGCCGTGAGGCGTGCGCGCTCTTTGTCGATCCACCGCTTGCCCAGATACGCGCTGGCGAACGTCTCGGTGAACTCCACCGGATCGTCACCCACGATTTCGCGCACCGGCGTGCCGTCGACCGCGGCGCGCTCCCAGAGGTCGGCCAGGTCGGTGAGCATCGTCATGAGGGTCTCGCCGTCGGTGACGTTCCCGGAGTACATGAGGTACCGGTGCATCGCGTTGGCTGCCGTCGCATAGGGCTCGGGGAGCCCATCGATGCGGGCCTTGTCCTGCTTGTACTGCTTCTTCTGTTCGAGCGATCCAGTGAGCGCTTCGATCCACTTTGCTGCCATGATCATTTCCCTTCGTCGTATGTGTTCTGGTGGAGGTGTTCGATGCGTTCGGAGAGGAAGCTCCAGGTCTTCCAGAATTCTCCGAGCTGGGTGCGCCCGGTCCGATTGAGCGAATAGACCTTGCGGGGCGGCCCCTTCTCAGAGGGAACCTTCTTCACATCCACGAAGCCGCGTTGCTCGATGCGGACGAGCAGCGCGTACACAGTGCCTTCGACCACGTCGACGAAGCCTTCGTCGCGCAGCCGCGCCGTGATCTCGTACCCGTACGCGGGGCGCTCGGTCAGGATGGTGAGGACGATGCCCTCGAGAGTGCCCTTGAGCATCTCGGTAAGTTGACTTGCCATTGACTGCTCCCTTCTACTCGGTGTCACTGACTACCAGTAGAAAGTAACACTAAGTACCGGTACTTGGCAAGACTGAGTAGCAATATCTTCGAACGACCGCTCACACCGGGCATTCAGGCGGCACGGAGGCCACACATAGGGTCGATGATGCAGAATCGTTACTTTGCGCGTCCAGCCCCGAGGTCGCGCTTGCCGCCCCGAAGCGGCGCTGATAGCTATAAGGATCGTTACGTTCGTCATGCCCAAAACTCAGTTGCTCACACCCACCCGCCCGCGCACCACTGTCATCACCCTCGCCGTGGGAGCGGTTCTGGGGCTACTCGTCACTGCGGGAATCTCGGCTGCGGCCCCCGCCGTCGCCGCTTCGCCCGGACGCGCTGCGGTCGCCGACTCGGCGCAGCTCGGAGTGGGATTGGCCGAAGCTGAGTCGGCAGTTGCCACCGGCCGAACCGCATTGACGGATGCTGCGAAGGTCGTCCTGGACGCGAAGTCAGCCGAAGTTGATCTGGGCGCCGAGAGCATCGCGATTGAAACCACAGGCCTCCTGAGCGCGCTCGGCTCGCTCTCGCAGGACGATGTCGACACGATACTGCAGCGCCCCACCCTCACCGCCGACCTCGCCGCACAGACCGAGCTGGTGACAGCGCAGTCCGCCGCGCTACGCGGACGCATTGATGCCGCGATCGCACAACAGCAGGCTGAAGCAGCCGCCGCCGCGGCTCTCACCGCAGCGAACACACCCGACGGCGCCCGCAATGTTGCGCGGCAGATCGCTGCCGACCAGTACGGCTGGGGCGACGACCAGTTCTCCTGCCTGAACTCGCTGTGGAACAAGGAGTCAGGCTGGGACTACCAGGCGTACAACTCCGGCGGTGGAGCAACTGGCATCCCGCAGTCCCTCCCCGGCAACAAGATGGCCAGCTTCGGCGACGACTGGGCGACCAACGGAACCACGCAGATCCGCTGGGGCCTGGATTACATCCAGCGCGCCTACGGCGCACCCTGCTCGGCATGGGGTCACTCGCAGTCGGTGAACTGGTACTGAGCGGCGGCCAGGTTGTCAAGCGCCTGCCCACCAGCAGGGATAGCGGCGACACTGGGCATGTAGGTCACTACAAGATCGGCAGGATCACCGTCATACCGAAAGGCAGGACCATGCGCGCCGTACGCTACACGCAGTACAAGACATTCCCCACAATCGAAGAGGTAGAACGTCCCAAGCCCGGCCCCGGGGAGGTTCTGCTGAAGATCGCCGGTGCGGGAGCATGCCACTCTGACGTCGCCGTCTACAACGAAATGGATGAGGGCACTCCAGGAGCAATCCCGCCCGCCTTCACCCTGGGGCACGAGTCATCCGGCTGGATCGAAGAAGTCGGAGAAGGAGTCACCGGGTTCGCCAAGGGCGATGCGTACCTCGTCTACGGCCCCATCGGATGCAAGCACTGCAAGGCGTGCTCTCGCGGACAGGACACGTACTGCGAGAACGTCGCCGAGGTGGGCTACCTAGCGACCGGGCTCGGACGTGACGGCGGCATGGCTGAGTACATGACCGTGCCTGCCACGAACCTCATTCCGCTTGAGGATGCCGACCCCATCGACGCCGCACCACTCGCCGATGCGGGACTCACTCCGTACCACGCGATCAAACTCGCTCTTCCTGCGCTTCAGGCCGGAGGCAAGAGCGTCCTCGTCATTGGACTCGGTGGACTCGGCCTCATCGGCGTGCAGATCCTCAAGGCGCTCACAGGCGCGCAGGTCATTGCCACCGACATGAAGGAGTCTGCGATGCGTCGCGCCGAAGACTTCGGCGCAGTCACTGTGGCCGGAGGCGACGGCCAGGCCGAGCGCATTCGCGAGCTCACCGGCGGGAAGGGCGTCGATGCCGTCATCGACTTCGTGGGCATCACCCCGACGATCGCACTCGGTCAGTCGCTCATCCGCCAACAGGGGCGCCTTATCGTCGTCGGCATCGCGGGTGGCGTCGTGGAGTGGTCGTTCTTCACCAACCCGTACGAAGCAGCAATCCTCAACACCTACTGGGGCACGATTGAAGACCTCTATGAGGTGGTAGCCCTCTACCGTTCAGGGCAGATCCGTCCCGACGTCGAGCGTTTCACGATGGACGAAGCTCTCACTGCGTACGAGAAACTGCAAGCCGGCGAGATCTCCGGTCGAGCGGTCGTCGTTCCGCACGCCTGACACGATCGGCATCGCTCCCTTCCTTGCCTTGCGGCCAGGAGCGGTACCCCGCCTGGCTCAGTGCGCCTGGCGTGGGCTCAGCGCCGAGAGCATCCGCATCTTCTCGTGCGTCTCCGACCCCGGTGCCGCCGTGTAGACGAGCAGCCGATGCGACTGCATCGGATCAAGCAGCGTCTGGCATGCGAGGTCGAGCGTGCCGAGCTCGGGGTGAATGAAGTGCTTGGTCTCTCGCGGACGCAGCCCGACCTCCTGCCTGTCCCAGAGCGCGCGGAACTCGGCGCTCTGGGCGAGCAGAAGATCGGCATACTGACCTGCACGCGAGTCACGTCCGCGCCGCGAAACCGCTTCACGGAGCCCTGAGACCCACAGTCGGGAGAGGAACCCGTGATCCTCCGGTGCGTAGAGATCCCGCGTCCGCGGATCAGCGAACCACCGGAAGCCGATGCTGCGATGCGCCCCGCTGAGACCAACCAGGTCACCCGTGAGGGCGACGCCCAGCGGGGTCTGGCGCAGCGTCTCTCCCAGCTCTGTCACGATCTCGGCGGGGGTGTCCTGCAGGCGATCGAAGATGCGCAGCATCCCGGGACTGATGTGATCGCTCATCAGCCCGCGCGCTGGCGGCTGATGGCCCGCGAGACGGAACACGTGATCCCGCTCCTCGATCGACAGGTGCAGCCCCTGGGCGATCGAAGCGATCATCTGCGCTGAGGGCTGCGGTCCACTGCCCCGCTCCAGCCGGGCGTAGTAGTCGGGCGACATGTGACAGAGCACGGCGACTTCCTCGCGCCTGAGCCCTTCGGTCCGCCGACGCTGACCATGCGCAAGCCCGACGTCTTCCGGCTGCAGCGCGTCACGCCGGTGGCGGAGAAAGTCCGCCAGCCCTGCTTTGTCGATCACCATGTCTCGCCTTCCATCTGCATCGATCCTGGCACTCGGACACGATCGGTATCCACTGACTGAGAGGTCCTGGATGCCGGATGTAAGAACCCGCAGAGTGGAGGAAGTCAACGAAGGAGCACCGACATGCCACGCAGGACCATCGACATCACCATCCCCACGCTGACCGGCCGTCGCGCCGTCATCACCGGAGGCAGCGACGGCGTCGGGTTGCGGATCGCCACTCGTCTCGCTCGGGTGGGTGCTGAACTCGTCCTCCCCGTGCGCAACGCAAGCAAGGGTGAGGCAGCCGCCGACGGCATCCGGCGGCTCGTCCCGGACGCAAAGATCGCGCTGCTGCCCTTGGATCTGTCATCGCTTGAATCGGTGGCTTCTCTGGGCGAGACTATGCGTGCTGACGGACGACCGGTTCACATGCTCATCAACAACGCCGGCGTAATGACTCCACCCGAGCGGCAGACGACGGCTGACGGGTTCGAACTGCAGTTCGGCACCAACCATCTCGGCCATTTCGCGCTTGTCGCACACCTGCTGCCGCTGCTGCGCGCCGGCCACGCACGTGTCACCTCGCAGATCAGCGTGGCTGCGAACCAGGGGTCAATCAACTGGGCGGATCTGAACTGGGAGAATTCCTACGACGGGATGCGCTCCTACAGCCAGTCGAAGATCGCCTTCGGGCTCTTCGGACTCGAACTCGACCGACGAAGTGCTGTCGCGGGTTGGGGCATCACCAGCAACCTCTCTCATCCGGGCATCGCGCCAACCAGCTTGCTCTCCGCCCGTGCTGAAATCGGACGAAGCGAAGACACTCTGGGCGTCAAGGTGATCCGCTGGGCCTCAGCACGCGGGCTGGTCGTCGGGACGCCGGAAACCGCCGCGCTCGCTGCGCTGGCTGCCGTCACCGCGCCGGATACCGGCCGCCGTCGCCTGTACGGGCCGAGCGGGATCGGCCAAATGGGCGGCGCGCCAGCCGAGCAGAAGCTCTATTCCCGGCTGCGCGGCGAAGAAGAGGCTGCGCGAGTATGGAAGATCTCGGAGGAGCTGGTCGCGGTAACGGTCGCCCCGTAGCGAGTCGTCACCGGTACCATCACGGGAGTCATCATTCCCGGATCAGGAGGCGCCCAACTATGACGACCGATACGAATCTGCTGCCGGACGGCGCGAACATCGAACGGCTCGCGACCGGGGCGACCTGGAGCGAGGGCCCGCTGTGGATGCCCGCCGAGCGGGCAGTGCGGTGGAGCGACATCCACAACAACCGCATCATGCGCTGGGATGCGGCGACGGGCGCGGTCAGCGTGCACCGGGATGGCGTCGAGTTCACCAACGGTCGGATGCTCGACCGCGATGGCAGCGTCGTGCAGTGCTCTCACGGGATGCGTCGACTCGAACGGGAAGCACCCGACGGCACGGTGACGGAGATCGTCGACCACTGGGGCGAGCATCGATTGAACTCGCCGAACGATGTGGCGCTCGCGCCCGATGGCTCATACTGGTTCACCGATCCGGACTATGGCATCGTGCAACCGCAGGAGGGGCATCCCGGCGAGCGCGAGTACGGGGGCTGTCGGGTCTTCCGCTGGTCGAAGGAAGACGGCCTCACGTCGGTCATCGACGACATGGACCGCCCGAACGGACTGGCCTTCTCCCCCGACGGGCTCACCATATACGTGACGGACACTGGGTCCGGTCTGGATGACGGGCCAGGGCATTGGATCCGCGCGTATGACGT
Organism: Microbacterium sp. Y355; assembly: GCF_059445345.1. Lineage (NCBI taxonomy): Bacteria > Bacillati > Actinomycetota > Actinomycetes > Micrococcales > Microbacteriaceae > Microbacterium > Microbacterium sp. Y355. Next base: position 1,829,926 of record NZ_JCAIUD010000001.1, read on the forward strand.
CGATGGTGCCCACGCACGAGGTGGCCGACACTTCGCCACGATCGAGGTCGGCCTTCCCGACGGCATCGCAGTCGACGTCGAAGGCCGCGTGTGGTCGTCAGCAGGCGACGGTATTCATGTCTTCGCGACCGATGGCGCAGAACTCCTGTTCGTCCCTGTGCCCGAAGTTGTCGCCAACGTGTGCTTCGGAGGAGACGACGGAACCGATCTGTTCATCACCGCGACGACGAGCCTCTACCGGCTTCGAACATCGACGCGTGCCGTTCGCTGAAGGACTGCACCGGTGCCGTCAACTCCGCACCCCGCTCACGAGATAACGTCGTCATGTGATCTCGGCTCTCTCGCCACAGACATCACTCGACAAGTGAGGCAAGTAGATGGTCAACGCTTTGGTAACCGGCGCCTCGCGCGGAATTGGACGGGCTACGGCAATCGCCCTGAGCCATCGCGGTGATCGCGTTGCGGTCCACTACGGCTCCAACCGTGCATCCGCGGAAGAGACTCTGAGCCTTCTGAGCGGTCAGGGACACCACCTCGTGAACGGGGACCTCACCGACCCCGAGATCGCACGAAACGTGCTGGATGAGAGCGTCCGTGCCCTCGGATCCGTGGACATCCTCGTGAACAACGCGGCGATGGCACCCAACGAAGCGAACTTTCACCGCGTCGACCAGACCGACTACGCCACATGGATACGCGCCTGGAGGCAGATGATCGACGTCAACCTCCTCGCCGCTGCCAACATGAGCTATCTCGTATCGAACGCGCTCATCGACGCAGGGAAGCCGGGAACGATCGTGAACATCGGCTCGCGCGGAGCAAACCGAGGCGAGCCCGACTACCCCGCGTACGGAGCGGCGAAAGCCGGACTGCACGCGCTCGGGCAGTCCCTGGCTGTGGCACTCGCGCCGCACCAGATCTCCGTCGTCAGCATCGCTCCCGGGTTCATCGGCACCGAACGACAGGAGTCGAAGCTCACGGGCGACGGCGGAGACGCGCTCAGAGCGCAAAGCCCGTTCGGTCGCGTCGGCACTCCGGATGAAGTGGCCGCAGCGGTCATCTACCTCACCTCACCGGGGGCGCAGTGGGCATCCGGCGCGGTCCTCGACCTCAACGGCGCGTCTCACCTTCGGTGACGCTGCCCCTGCCAGAAGCGAACAGTTGCCGAAGAATTCGAGCAGCCCCGTTCGGCAAAGCATCCGGTAGGCGACACCCCGACTAGCCTGGCGATATGGCCGCCAGGTACCGCGAGATCGCCGCTCAACTCGGGTTTCGCATCAATGAGCGCGAGTTCGCCATCGGGTCTTCGCTGCCGCCTGAAGCCGATCTGGCGACCGAGTTCGCCGTTTCTCGAGGCACTGTGCGCAGCGCCCTCGGTTCGCTCGCGCACAAGGGCCTCATCTCACCGATCAGAGGTCGAGGCTGGGTGATCCGGTCGATCTCGCAGATCCAGGGTTTCGGGCGGCTGATGGGCTTCGGGCAGTGGACGCGGAGTCGGGGAATGACTGCCGGCGGCAGCATCCTCGAGCGCACACGGGACCACCCGACCGCCGAGGAAGCGCGCGATCTGGGGGTGCCACTCAGGGACAAGGGCTTTCGAGTGCTGCGCGTCCGAACGCTCGATGCGCGGCCAGTGATGCTTGAGCGCAGTTATTTCCCGGAGTGGCTGGCTCCTCGCGTCGCTGCCCTGGCGGAAGACGTGCCGTCGATTGTCGTCTCCTTCGAGAGCACCGGCGTATCGGTTGCGCAAGGGCGTCATCTCATCGACGCGGTTGCGGCGAGCACCGTCGACGCCGACACGCTGGGGATCCGGCGCTCGAGCCCTCTGCTGCGGGTGCGCCATGTTGCGGTCACCGATGAGGGACTGCCCCTGTGGTCCAACGACGACCGCTACGTGCCCGGCACTGTCGTCTTCGAAGTGCTCGCCGCTTCGCAGGTCGCCCCGAGCGACGTCAAGTAGTCCTCGCCGCGTAAACGCGCCCAATGTGCACGCAGGTCTGACTTTTCTGGGTGAGATCGCGGATTCTTACGACGATTGCCACCTCGCGTTCACCCGCTCGTTGCCGCCTCCCGGTTCTTTGAGGTTGTCTCTGTCAACCCGTCTGCCGAAAGGTCACCATGCACGTAGACAGCACGAGGAATCGCAATACCTCCCGATTGCTCGCAGGGGTCCTCGCCCTGCCGCTCGCCGTCGGAGCACTCACTGCGGCGCCGTCGGTTGCGGCGGAGGCCGCAGAAGAACCACTCTCCCCGGCGGTTTCCTACGATTTTGACGGCGACCTGGCCGATGAATCGGGCAATCAGCAAGACGCAGAGCCGCGCAACGCGCATGATCCCGCGTACGCCGCAGGCGTCAACGGCCAGGCATTGTTGGTAACAAAGGGACAGAACTATGTCTCATTGCCTGTCGACGTGCAGCCGGGAGCATCTGGCATGACGGCCTCGTTCTGGTACAAGCAGGCCGAGAAATCATCGGATGGCTCGATCTTCAGCAACCAGAACTGGCGCACCGGCACCAACCCCGGAATCACGTTGGCGAATCAGGGCGCGAACACGGATCTCTACGCCTCATTCAACGGCAGCAGACAGTACGATCTCTTCGATCTCGCCGCGGGTGGCCTTGCTGCACTGCCCGAATGGAACCACATCACCGTTGTCATCGATCTCGACGGGCAGACGCAGTCGGTATACCGCAACGGGGAACTCGTGAATTCGCTTCCCAGCGGCGCGCGAACGCTCGACTCGGGCCTGCCCTTCCGAATTGGCTCCGACGGGTCCGGCGACATTCTCACCCCCTACCCCAACACGTGGATCACCGGCCTCTTCGATGATTTCGCGTTCTACGAAGTTCCGCTCGATGCCGAACAGGTGCGAACTGGTTTCCGCGCGGTGGCACCGGAGGGCACGATCCCGGAAGACGGCAGCGTCACGGTGCTCGCTGGCGCCAACGGCTCCGCGAAAGCGAATGTCGAATCGGCGGACGCCGGCGAGATGATCACGCTGATCGCCACACCCGATGCGGGCTATCACCTGCGCACATGGGAGGTCATGAGTCCGGCTGGACTGACCGTCACACGCAACACCTTCACCATGCCGTCCACGGGGTACGTGCAGGTGCGCCCGATCTTCGACCCGGATCTACCTGTGCCTGAGGTTCCCAACGGAACCAGCAACCAGAAGGTGCTCGTGGTGGGCGTCGATGGGCTGGCTTGGGATCAGATCCACCAGTTCGACACACCGAACCTCGACGCGATCCAGGCTGCCGGCCTCGCCGGAAGCTCTTACCTCTACGCACCCGAATACGCGAACACCGCCAGCTGGGCAGGCCACGCGAGTCAGCTCGCCGGCGTCTGGCCCGACAAGTCCGGAGTGCGGAACTATACGTTCGAGGGCCAGCAGTTCGACACCTATCCCGACTTCCTCACTCGCCTTGAACGCCTCAACCCTGACCTCTCCACCGTCGCCACTGCTGATTGGCTCGACCTGTTCAGCGGCGGCGTGCTGTCGGACGAGATCGACGCGCTGATGCCGGCGAACCCTGGTGGACCATACTCGGGCTACCCCGCAGGAGACGAAGCCGAAACCGTCGCAATGCAGCAGCTCCTTTCCGAGCAGAACCCGGATGCCGCCTACGTGTACTTCGGCTCGCCGGACGACCAGGGCCACTCCTTCGGCCGTGAGAGCGCCCAGTACCGGGTCGCCGTCGAGAGCACCGATGATCGAATCGGTCGCCTGGTCGAGGCAGTGCAGACGCGCCCCACATACGACGACGAGGAGTGGGTGATCATGGTTGCCCCCGATCATGGATTCGTCGGGCACGGACACGGCGGCCCCGAGCTGGATGAGCGTCGAGTGTTCGTTTACGCCATGGGAAGCGGCATCCCGAACCAGGTCATCGCCGAGCGCGATCCTGAGCTCGTTGACATCGCGGCAACCGTGATCGATCACATGGGCTTCCCTCTTGACTCGGCACTCGACGGATTACCGATCGGCACACCGTCGGATGATCCCTTCGACACGCTGAAGTCTGCGTTGCAGACGGCGGTCGACGAGACCGGCCCTGGCGCGGGCTACGCGGGTTGGACGAACGCCGCCCCCACCGACTGGTCGATCGACAACTCGGCAATGGGAGCAGATGGCATGACTGAGTGGCGCGGATGGAGCTTCGCCACTGACGTGTTCTGGACGGGGACGAACCAGTACGAGGATCGAGAGAACTTCGTTCGCGGTCGCGACGTCTGGGCGGTCGCTGACCCGGATGCCTGGGGAGAGAAGGACCACGCGGGCGGATTCGATTCCACGCTCACCTCTTCTTCGTACGATGTCACGAATGGGAAGACGGCAGCTGTGTCGTTTATGACCCAGTACCGTCCGGCAGACGGACAAACTGCGTCGGTCTCCGTCGCCTTCGACGGGGGCGAATCGACCCCGGTACTGGATCTGACCTCGGCCATCACCTCAGAGAGGATCTCTGCCGAGGTTCCGGTGCCCGCCGGCGCCACGACCATGACGGTATCCTGGCACCTGGCCGCGCCGACCGGTGGCTGGTTCTGGGCGATCGATGATCCTCAGGTCTACGTCGCCAAGAAACCGGTCATCGTGTCAACGCACAAAAACGGCATCAAGCCCGGCGCGAAGCTCACGGTCAACGAGGGCAGTTGGGCTGAGGGCGCAGAGTTCACCTATCAGTGGCTGTCCGATGGCGAGCCGATCGACGGCGCGACCAGTGAAGAATTCCATCTCACCGGTGCGTGGAAGAACCACGACATCACCGTGCAGGTGACCAGCACCACGGACGGGTCAACCCCAGTGATGCTCGAGTCGGAGGCGATACGCATCGATTGATCGGCAGCGAAGGCAGCACCGCATCTGGTCGACACCGCGTCTCGTTCCCTCGTGGGATGAGGCGCGGTGTCTCTCGTCGCCGCGGCATGCCTGGTCGTCTACTTCATCGTCGCCATCGCATTCCATATCTGCGGTGGGGATCACGTGTCGACGCGGTGGATCCCGAGGTCGGTGCGCCCCGGTGCGAACTCCTCGCGTAAAGCACGACCTGGACGATAGTCACCGCTCATCATCGTGCGATACGGGGTCGGAGTCTCCTCCGCCACACCGGCGATGCGATCAGTGAATCGCCTGATCTCACGCTCCACATCATCAGGACCCAGGTCATCGGCATCCGCGATTATGTGAAGCGGAAGTGGTTCGATGCCGGTGTAGAACAGCGTGCCGTGAGTAAGGGGGAAGAGAAGAGAATCAAGATCACCCGCGATCCCACGCGGCGCCACCGAGCGAAGGCCTTCGCCGAGCGATACGGAGATCAGGGCGCGCTTCCCGACAAGCACACCGTCACCGTATTTCCGCGGGATGCCAGTCGCGGGATCAAGCACATCGAATCCGAATCCAGACGCGAACACCCGATCGAACCACCCCTTGAGCGTCGCAGGCACCGAGTACCACCAGAGCGGGAACTGGAAGACGACAAGTTCAGCATCCAATAGCTTCTGCTGTTCGATACGGACATCCTCAGGAAGCTGCCCCTCCGCGTACGCATGTGCCCAACGTGTGAGGAAAGGTTCATCCGACTGCGCGAAACCACCCAGATCAGCACGGGTGAGAACAGGGTTGAACTCCATGGCGTAGAGGTCGCTCGTCACAACGTCGTGGGTGCGTTCGAGTGCGGCTCGCCCCGCTTCGAATAGTTGCCGGTTGAACGACCGTTCATCGGGATGCACGTAGACATAAAGCGCTTGTGGCCTTCTCGTAGACATGCAACGATCGAACCACCTACTCCATATTTTGTGAAGTATGCACTTTTCTGTCCTATACCGACTGTCTGGATAGTGTCGAAATGAGATCTTCCACCACACATGCCGCCTCCGTATGCCCCGTTGAGGTGACGGTGAGCATCGTCGGAGGGTCATGGAAGCTGACGATCATCCAGAAGCTTCTAGCCGGCACGCGCAGATTCGGCGAACTCCGTCGGGACATCGGCGACATCACCGACCGCGTGCTCACCCGTCAGTTGCGCGAACTGGAGTCCGACCATCTCGTGCATCGTGAAGTGTTCGCGCAGGTTCCGCCACGCGTCGAGTATTCACTCACTCCTCAAGGCCGCTCGTTGGAGCCGCTCGTCGAGATGATGGATCAGTGGGGTCAGCAGTGGACTGCCGACCACAAAGAAGGCGTCACACTCAACGCCGAGTGACCGGCTGCTGCAGCTCCGTCACCCAGTCGGACTGGTCATCCGAAACGGCTCGCACATACAGCTCGCGGCACGGGCCGGAATGCACCAGACCTCGAGCGAAGATCTCGGAGTGGATCGCCTGCCAGCTTTCGGCGATGTGCTCCATCGATCCGAGATGGATGCCGCAGACGGCGGCTTCCGCGGCCGGCATCTCGATGATCTCGAAGCCGTCCCGAGCGGGACCGTTATACGCGTACCCCACGATGATCTGGAGTCCGCCGTCGATCGTCTCGTACTGGGCGATCGGCGTCGTCAGCGACCCGCACTCATCGCCGATGACCTCTGAGACGGCATCGAAAGCTGGTCCCACGAAGCCTGCAACGTCGGGTTGATCGGCGACGACAGTGCGACGGGCTGCGAGGCGGACAGCGGGCAGGGGCTTCTCGATGATTTCAATGTGCGACATGTGATTCTCTTTCTCGATGAGGTGAAGCCGCCGTTCCACGTCAACGAGTCTGCCAGCGGCAATTCGATGCTCCTGCTCGACCTCGGCACGCCGAATTCGCAACAGCGCAGCGATGCGATCCGCGTCAACTCCCTGGTTGAGAATCGATGAGATGTCATCGAGACCGAACCCGAGTTGACGCAGCGCGACGATCCGATGCAGTCGTTCCAGCTGCGATGGGTCATAAGAGCGATAACCACTGAACTCGTCCACGTGAGCCGGTACGAGCAGACCTGCGGTGTCCCAATGCCGAAGCATCCGATGAGTCACCTGGCCGATCTGCGCGAAAGCTCCGATGGATAACATGTCTCAGTTCTCCCGCCTGCCACAGTGTCAGGGTCAAGTATCGCGTGATCGGTTCGGACCTTTGCTCAGCGCTTCACACCCAACTGGGCGAGGGCGGGTTCCACACCGCTGACCTCGATCGACCAGTCTGGACGCACGAACGCAGCCTTTTCAAGGCGCACACGCTGCTCGTCGACGGGCTCGCCCTGCCGCGGCGCGACCCGAGTGATGCCGTTCAGCTCGTAGCCGAGTTTTTTCGACACCTTCAGGGATGCCTCGTTCCAGCTCGCAGCACCGGATTCAGCCCATTCCGCTCCGAGCACATCGAACGCGAACAGCAACAACGCGGCGCGCATCTCGGTTCCCAGACCTTTACCGTGCACCCGCTGGGTGAGCCAGGATCCGGTGTTCACCGTGCGCCGGTCGGTGAAGTCGTGGGCAGAGAGATCCTGCGACCCGACAACGCGACCCTCGAAGTGGACGCCGAAGGCGACGTTCCAGTGTCGCTCCGAGACGCGGTTGCGCAGACTCCACTGGAATGTCGCGAGGTTCCTCGGCAGGTCACGGGGATCGGCGTCGGTCCACGGCACACTGAATGGCGTCCGTTCAGGATCATGCACACCGTCAAGAGCCGCCTGCGCGAGCTCTGGCAGGTCGATGTCTCTGATCGGTCGCAGTACCAGCCTCGGAGTGCTGATCTCGAGTCCGAACAGCGGCCAGATGTCTTCCAATTCCATTCCGTGACGCTATCCCACGTTGCGGATACGTGCTTCCTCGATCAGCCACCTGGTGAGCTCTGCGGAGAGCGCCGCGGGAGCATCGAGTTGGATCAGGTGCCCAGCGTTCTGGATGAGCGCGACCGATGCGTGCGGGATCGCGTGTCGAAGCCGAGCCGCTCGATCAGCCGGGATCCAGGTGTCCTCGGCGCCCCAGATGATGTGCACTGGTTCGGTAAGAGTGCCGTACTTCGGCTCGATCTCGTCGGTGAAGCGTTCGTCAGCTTGCGAGATCTGGCGATAGAACGCGGCTTGTCCCGCTTCATCCAGCCACGGCTCCACAAGCATGGCGAGGTCATCGTCGCGCAGGCCTCGATGGCTCGCGCCGCGTATGTACGCGTCGATGGCACCGCGATGCACCGTCGGTGGCAATTGGGCGAAGACTTCGGCATGCTGCTTGACCAACGTAAAGAACGGCGAACCCCAGGGCGACACTGCTACGACGTCGACGAGACAGAGTGAGGCGAACTGAGCGCCATGCAGCAGCCGCGCGCGAAGGGCGACCGCGCCGCCGAAATCGTGGGCGATGATATGCGGCCGATCGAGCCCCCACTGCGTGAGCAGATGAGCGAACAGCTCACCCTGCGTACCGAGGTCGACCGCGTGCGCGGCGTCTTTGGACGAGGCACCGTAGCCGGGCATATCCCAGAGGTAGACCGTGAACCGCTGAGAGAGTGCTTCCGCGATGGGATGCCACAACGCTGACGACCACGGAGTGCCATGCAGGAATACGAGGGCTGGCCCTTCCCCTAGACGTTCCCAGGCAACGGATCGGCCACGCCAGCGCAGTTCTCGGGTGAGGTGCATTCGGGTCACGGTCCAATCATGCCTCCTGGCCAGATTCCCATGGCCGCCTTGACACCGAACACCCTCCGATGACATAGTTTGGTCACCGTTGGAAACGTTTACAGTACTCGAGGGAGAGCGCGTGGTCCGGGTCACCATCACTCAAGTCGCCGCGCATGCGGGCGTGTCCATCGCGTCTGCGTCACGGGCGCTGAACGGTCAGATCGCGAGCGCCGAGACGATCGCGAAAGTGCAGCGCGCGGCCGCAACACTTGGATACGTTGCCGATGCCACTGCGCGGTCGCTCAAGCTCGGCCGTACACACCAGCTCGCCTACGCCGTCGCTGACATCGGCAACCCGGTCTATGTCGAGATGATGACCGTGATCGAGCGTGTGGTGTCTGCGTCGGGATACCGCTTGGTTCTCTCGTCGACAGGAACGTCATCGTCGTCTGTTGACGTGGTGCGCGACCTCGGACGAGGCTACGTCGATGGGATGATCCTCTCGCCTCTGCGCGTCACCGACGAACTTCTCGCCGCTCTCGCGAAGACGCCCACGCCGATCGTCGTTCTCGGGCGTCTGCCCGACGGCGCGAGCCTCGACACCGTGCGAGCCGATTCAGTCACAGCGATGCGCCTCGTGGTGGATCACCTCGTCGGCGAGGGTCGACGCGATATCGCGTTCGTGAACGGCCCCAGCGACACGACGCCTGGTACCTTCCGCCGCGACGGTTTCGCCGCAGCTGTCACCGCTCATCCACTCGTTTCGACCCGTAGTGTCGACGCCGAGGACTTCACGATCGCTGCCGGGTACGCCGCCGCTCGCCGAGTCCTCGACAGTGACCATCGCCCCGACGCCATTGTCGCCGCCAACGATTTGATCGGCATCGGTGCGATTCGTGCTGCCGAAGACCTCGGGTTGACCGTTCCGGGCGACATCGCTGTGACCGGCATCGACAACACTGAACTCGCAGGAGTCATCCGCCCCGGCCTGACCAGCGTCGACCTCGGCGCCGAGGAGCGCGGTCGTGTCGCCGCAGAGCTTCTGCTCGCGCGCATCGCCGAACCATCGCGCGCCGCGCACACGGTCACCGTCGCACCCTCACTGGTCGTGCGCGGTTCATCCCTATCCCGTGCCCATGCACTGGGAGGGGCAGCATCCGCTCGTGACCTGAGCGCTGAAGCAATCGAACTCGATGAAGAGAGGACAGCCGGATGAGCAGCACAGCCACGAAACCCGCGCGGCAGACGAAGCGGATAGGTCATCGCGCTCGCGCGCAGCGCCGCGAGGCCGTAGCCCTCGTAATTCCGGCCCTCCTGCCGATTATCATCTTCTCCGTCATCCCGCTCGTCAGTGGTGTGGCACTCGGCTTCACGGATGCCACGCTCAAGCGGAACGCCGAGATCAACTTCATCGGCTTCGGCAACTTCATCGAGCTACTCGGCGATCACCGCTTCTGGGGATCCTTCGGCATCGGCATCGTCTGGGCCGGATCGGTCGCGCTACTCACTCTCGTCTGTGCAATGGGGCTCGCGCTGCTCCTCAACAGCGATCTGCGCCTGAAGGGGCTTACCCGGGTTCTGGCACTGATCCCCTGGGCCATGCCACCTGTGGTCATCGCCATCGTGTGGCGGATGATCTACAACCCGAACTCCGGGCCCCTCAATGGCGCACTCGAAGCTGTCGGGATCCCCGGAGTCAACTGGCTCGGCGACTTCTCGACCGCCTTGCCCGCAGTCATCGTCGTCGGCGTCTGGTCAGGTATCCCACAGACGACGGTGCTGCTACTGGCCGGCATGCAGTCGATCTCGACAGAGCAGCACGAAGCGGCGGCCGTCGACGGCGCTGGCGCCTTCCGCCGGTTCTGGCACATCACGCTCCCGGCGCTGCGCCCCATCATCTTCGCTGTGACCGCCCTCGACTTCATCTGGCAGTTCAACTCATTCGGGCTCATCTACGTGCTCACGGAGGGTGGGCCAGGCGGGCGCACGATGATCCCTCCGCTGTTCACCTACCTGGAGGCCTTCCGCAACCGTGAGATCGGGTACGCATCTGCGATGGGCGACGTGCTCGTCATCGCGATCATGCTGATCCTCGCGCTCTATCTCATCAATCAGTTCCGTCAGACGAAGGGAGCGCGCTCATGACCACGAAGCGCCCCTGGTACGCGACGGTACTGATGTACGTGGCACTCGCAGCGTTCCTGTTGTTCCTCGGATTCCCTCTGGTCTGGCTGCTGTCCGCATCGTTCAAGTCGTCGGGAGAGCTGAACTCTCTCGCCGTCAATCTGCTGCCAGCCAATTGGGACTTCAGCAACTACGGCGCTGCGCTCGAGAGGCAGAATCTCCTGCCTGCCGCGGGCAATTCGCTCCTGGTCTCGATCTCGACGATGGTGATCACGGTGCTGCTGTCCATGCCGATGGCCTATGCCCTCGCTCGACTGCGCGGCAAGCTTCGCGCGGCCGGAACGGTCTGGATCCTCACCAGTCAGGTCTTCCCGTCGATCCTGATCATCATCCCGCTGTTCCTGGTGCTCCGTTCGATCAACCTGAACGACACCCTGTTCGGCCTGATTCTCGTCTACGTCACCTTCACGCTGCCATTCACGCTCTGGATGCTGCAGGGCTACGTCGCGGCGATCCCGACCGAGCTCGAGGAAGCCGGCGAGATGGACGGCGCGTCAAGAATCACGATCCTCCGCACGATCGTCCTTCCGTTGCTGGCACCGGGGCTCGTCGCTACCGCGATGTTCACGTTCGTCTCGGCGTGGAACGAGTTCTTCCTCGCCCTCGTGCTGCTGCAGAGCCCCGAGCTCTACACGCTTCCGATCGCTCTGCGCTCATTCCTGGGCGCCGAAGGACAGACCCAGCTCGGCCCGCTGGCCGCAGGTGCGATCCTCGCGACGATCCCGTCGCTCATCATTTTCAGCATCCTGCAGAAGAAGCTGACCGGCGGAATGCTCGCCGGTGCTGTCAAGGGCTGAACCAGTTCACCAAGAAGAGATCACAGAAGAAAGGCGAGCAACATGAAGAGAATCCGAGGCATTGGCGCCATCGCATTCGCAGGCGTGGCAGTCCTAGCCCTGAGCGGATGCCAGCAGGGCAGCGCGACCGGAGGAGGCGACGACGGCGAAGGCGGTGCTATCACCCTCGAGTTCCAGTCGCTATCCGATCAGCCGGCGACGCAGGCCGCCGTGAAGTCGATCGTCGACGATTGGAACGCAGAGAACTCCGACGTTCAGGTCAAGATCATCCAGGCCGGGTGGGATGGCACCTTCGACAAGCTCATCACTCAATTCACGGGTGGAACCGCACCGGACATCATCCACTACGAGGCGAGTTCCATCGTCTCGTTCGCAGCGGACGGCTATCTCGCCGATCTGACGGACTACATCGATGATGACCTGAAGTCCGACATCTCCGACGGTATCTGGGAGTCCGTCACGCAGGACGGCGAGATCATCGCGTACCCATCGACGTTGCAGTCGTACATGGTGTTCGCCAACGCCGACCTTCTTGAAGCTGCCGGCGTCGAGATTCCCAGCGGCGACACGATGACGTGGGAGGAGCTGCAGGAGATCGCGAAGGCGACGACCACCGGCGACACTCACGGTCTCGGCTGGGGCCTGGCCTCGCCCACCGCGACGATGATGAGCCTCGCACTCGGCTTCGATGGCGGCTTCTTCTCCGGTGAGGGCGCGGACGCGTCAATCGAGGTCGGCGATGCCGAACTCGCCGTGCCGGAGCTCATCCACGAGATGGCGTACACCGACAAATCGATCCAACCCGTCTCCCTGACCCAGTCAGGTTCGGACGTGCTCGCGTCGTTCTACGGTGGGACGATCGCGATGACGGTGCAGGGCTCGTTCCAGGCGACGAACATCGCAGGCGACGCACCCGAGGGCTTCAACTGGGTGGCATTGCCGCCTCTCGAAGGCTCGGCCGGTGCCATCCAGGCAGCGAACCCGCAGACCTACTCGGTGAACATCGATTCCGAGCATGTCAAGGAGTCTGCGGACTTCCTCAACTTCCTCATGAGCGGCGACAACCTCGCCGAGATCGCCTATGCCGACGCGCTCATCCCGTCGTCCGACTCGGCACGCGCCGCGGTGGAAACGCTGGCGGCGGACAACCCCGCCTGGACGCAGGTGCTGGCATCTGGCGAGGGGCTCGTTGGCCCGCCGTTCCTCAAGGTGGAGAAGTACACCGAGTGGAAAGACACCATCGCGACGCCGGCCTTCCAGCAGTACCTGGCCGACCAGATCACCAGTGAGCAGCTGGCCACCCAGCTGTCCGACGGCTGGGCCGACATCGCCGGCTGATGACATTTTGCGGGGGCGAGCCGCCGGTTCGCCCCCGCCCGTCATCGACATCAGAGGTAAACAAGGAGTGGAAATGTTCGTGTTGCAGGACCGAGTGGCCGGAGTGCTCGCCGGCGCCGCAGTGGGAGACGCACTGGGAGGTGCCACCGAGGGCTGGACCCCCGAACAGATCGAGGAACGCCACGGCGGTCGAGTCGAGGGGATCGTCGGCCCATTCCTCGCCGATTGGAGGACGGCGCGACCGATCGCGCCGTACCACAAGGGCGACGGACATGTCACGGATGACACCCTCATGACGCACGCACTCGTGGAGGTGTACGCCAAGCGGCGTCGCCACCTCGATGCGTACGACGTCGCCGGGGATCTCGTCCCGCTCATGATCGGTGAGCGTCGCTGGGTTCCAGAGCTCGAGGACGAAGCGCTCATCCTGCAGCGCGTCTTCCTCGCCGAGAAGTGGATCGTCGCGAAGCTGCACTACGGCCACGCAGACCCGCGTGAGGCAGGCGTCGGTAACATCGTCAACTGCGGCGCCACGATGTACATGGCCCCCGTCGGGCTCGTGCACATCGGTGATCCGCGCGGTGCATACGCCGAGGCCATCGATATCGCCGGAGCACACCAGTCGTCCTACGGACGCGAGGCCGCGGGCGTGTTCGCCGCAGCCGTAGCTGCTTCCGCAGCATCCGGCGCGACCATCGCTGACGTGCGCGCAGCAGTGCTCGACGTCGCGCACGACGGCACCGCCGCGGCGATCCGCGCCGTGTTCGATGCGGTCGACGCTTTCACCGCGGCCGGAGGGTCGGATGATCCGCGCGACCTCGCTCGCGTCGTGCGTGCCGCAGTCTCCCCGTTCGATACCGTGGGCGACCAGTACCGCGCTCCTGCAATGGATGCCCGACTACCCTCTCGCACCAAATCGATCGAGGAACTTCCTGTCGCCCTCGGCTTCGTCGTCGCTCGAGATGGCGACCTGCGCGCGGCGGTACTCGACGCCGTCAACTACGGCCGTGACTCCGATTCGATCGCGACAATGGCCGGTGCCATCTGCGGTGGCCTTCATGGCCAGGATGCCGTGCCGAGCGAATGGGTCTCGGGCGTCACAACGGCCAGTCGACTCGATCTCGACGGCGTCGTGACCTCGATGACAGAGGTCGTTCGCGATGTCGCACGAGCGGATGCCGACCGCGCAACGCAGCGAGTGGCAGCACTTGCAACAGTGCTCGGCCAGGAGGGCGCGGCGTGAGATTAACCTGGGCGCAGCCGGAAGACCTGGTCCCCGCAGAATTCGCCGCTCTCCGCGAGCAGGGCGTCGCCGAGAGCGATATCGCCCCTATCGAGCAGCGATGGGCAGATGCGGGCGGCTCGACTCAGCTCGCACCATCTGGCGCAAGCGCTACGCCTGCTCCCCCAGAGGTGCGCGCACTGGCGCGCACGGTGCTCGATGAGTTGCAGCTCTTGCAGGCGCCGAGTGTCGATGAGCCGGACGAGTGGGCCGATATCGTCGCGCTCCTCCCTGCCACGACGTCGCCTGGTGCGGCATCCGTGGCGTTCACCCGCGTGCATGGGGCGTGGCTCGGCCGGTCCGCGGGATGCGTGCTCGGCAAACCCGTGGAGAAGATTCCGCGCGAGGGCATCGAGCAGATCGCGCGCGCCACCGGGAACTGGCCGATCCAGAGATATTTCACGGCGGTCGGACTCCCCCAGGACATCGCGCAGCGCTGGCCGTGGAACCGTCGCTCTGCGCCGACCTCACTCCTGGAGAACATCGACGGGATGCCTGAGGATGATGACCTCAACTTCCCGATCCTCGCACTCGATCTGCTGGAAACACACGGCGCGAGCCTGACGACCGAGCACGTCGCAGAAGCCTGGCTGGGGGCACTTCCTGCGGGCCGGGTCTTCACCGCCGAGCGGGCGGCGTACCGGAACATCCTCGACGCGCGGACCGTGCCGGACACGGCGAAGCATCACAACCCGTTCCGCGAATGGATCGGGGCTCTCATCCGCGCCGACGTGCACGGTTGGGCGCATCCAGGTGATGTGCGCGCTGCTGCCGCATCGGCATGGACCGATGCGCGGCTAAGCCATACCCGCAACGGCATATACGGAGAGATGTGGGCGGCAGCGCTGTGCTCGGCATCGCTGATTGCCGTTTCAGCCGATGAAGTGCTGGATGCTGCCGACACGGTCGTGCCGCCAGCCTCACGCCTCGCCGCAGCCGTGAGGCTCGGACGCGAAACCGGGCGCTCCCTCGCCGCGGGCGCGCTGACTGTGGAGTCGGCGCTCGACTCGCTGCACACTGCTTTCGACGGGATGCACTGGGTGCATACGCTCAACAATGCGGCGCTCACAGCCTGCGCTCTTCAGGCGTACGGCGACAATTTCGGCGCAGCCATCGCGTTCGCGGTGGCCGGCGGCTGGGACACCGACTCAGTCGGGGCAACCGTCGGGTCCGTCGTCGGTGGGCTCGTGGGCGCTGACGGAATTGGCGAGGCATGGACCGCACCGTTGAAGGACCGCATCGCGACTTCGATGCCCGGTGGCGCCGAGAGATCCATCCGCGAACTCGCCGAACGTACGCTTCGTCTGTCTGAAGGAACGTCATGAGCGTTGTCATCGTCGGCAGCATCAACCAAGATGTCGTCGCGCGCGTAGGCCGGATTCCTGCCCCGGGCGAAACGGTGCTCGCATCCTCGATGGTGCGCACGGGCGGAGGAAAGGGCGCCAACCAGGCTGTCGCTGCCCGTCGAGCAGGAGGAGAGGCCGTAGCCTTCGTCGGGGCCGTGGGCACTGACCCGGACGGTGAGAGTCTCCGTGCCGCGCTCGTCGCCGACGGCATCGACGTTTCCGGGCTGTCGCAGGTCGACGGGCCGAGCGGCATGGCACTCATCTCGGTCGATGACACCGCGGAGAACGCCATCGTCGTCGTGCCCGGCGCGAACGCAGCGGCCACTGCTCTGACGCCAGCACAGCGTTCGGTCGTGGCAGCGGCGCAGGTCGTGCTCACCCAGCTGGAGATTCCGATCGCACTGGTGTTGGATGCCGCGGCCACTCGCGGCCCGCAGGCATGGCATCTGCTCAATGCCGCACCGTCGGCGCCGTTCGTGACAGCAGGAGCCGCACTACTCCCCTCTGTTGATGTGCTCATCGTCAACGAACACGAGGCTCTCGACGTCGCAGGTGTCAACGATCTCGCGGCGGCCGTCGCTACGCTCGCACCTCGTGTGCGCGCGCTCGTCGTGACCCTCGGTCGGCACGGCTCGCTCATCGTGTGCGGTGACGAGCGGGTCGATGTTCCTGCTTACGCTGCAGACGCGGTCGACACGACCGGAGCCGGAGATACATTCTGCGGGATGTTCGCCGCCACCCTCGCGGCATCCGGCCGCGCACCGGAGAGCGTCGATGCCGCGTTGCTCGCAGGCGCCGCTCGCGCAGGGGCAGCAGCCGCCGCGATCGCGGTCACCCGTCCCGGCGCACAGGATGCAGTCCCCTTTGCGTCCGAGGTCGCCGAACTATTGGAAAGGACGCACGCATGAGCGGCGGCTTCGATCCCCTCCACCCGCGCGAACTGGACCTGCCCACTCGAATTCCACTCGACGTCGATCTCGCCACGGGAGATGCGGCCATCGCACTCGATGACGCGAAGATCTTCGCGGCACCAGCTGACGTAGCTGACCTCGACGTGTGGCGCACGCAGCTCACAGGGTGGCGCGACGGCGCCCGGCGACGCCACGGCGAGCCGGCACGGTACGACGATCCGGCATCGCGCTGGGCTAGCCGTTGCTTCACCGTGGCGCAGCTCTGGCTGTGGGACGAACTGTTCTTCGACTTCGAGACGCAGCGCTTCACCCCCGAACGTTTTCTCGCCGATGCCCGAGAGCGCTTCGGCGGTCTCGATGGCGTCGTGTTGTGGCACGCGTATCCGGTTATCGGCATCGACGACCGCAATCAATGGGACTTCTACGACGTGCCGGGGCTTGCCGACGTCGCTGCAGAGCTGCGCGCCGCCGGCGTCGCGGTGTTCCTCGACTACAACCCCTGGGATACCGGCACCCGCCGCGCAGGCGGTGACGCCGACGAGCTCGCCACGACCGTGCGTCGTCTCGGTGCGGATGGCGTCTTCCTGGACACTCTTAAGAAGGCGGATCCCGAGCTTGTCGCCGCCCTCGACGCGGCTCGTCCAGGCATCGGCCTCGAAGGCGAGTCGAAGCTTGCGACCGAGCGGATTGCCGACCACACGCTCTCCTGGGCTCAGTGGTTCGCCGACTCCGATGTCCCCGGCGTCCTTCGCGCTCGGTGGTTCGAACGCCGACACATGCAGCATCACATCCGCCGCTGGCACCGCGATCACGCCGCCGAACTCCGATCAGCCTGGCTCAATGGCGTCGGGGTCATGGTGTGGGAGGTCGTCTTCGGTGCGTGGGTCGGCTGGAATAGCCGGGACGCCGCGACGCTGCGTCGGATGCTCCCCGTTCAACGCGGATTCCACCGCTGGCTCATCGAGGGAGAGTGGACGCCGCTCACCGTTCTCGACGGCGCGGTCGTCGGATCCACCTTCGAGCTCGACGGCGTGACGCTACTACTTCTCGCCAACACGTCGAACGACGACGCCACGTACGTTCCCCCCGGTACGGGGTGGACGGCGCTGCACGCAGGCGACACCGCCGATGCGATCACCGTCCCCGCAGGAGGAATCGCCGCGGCCGTGCAGGTCGGCGACGGAGCCACATTCCCGGACGAGTTCGAGGCAGCGCAAGCGGCACTCGCCGGCGAGACCGCTCGCCGCGACGCCTCATTCCCGCACCGCAGGTCACGACGCCTGACCGCACCCCGGTGGGATGGTCCGGTCACGCCGGTCGAATCGGCGTCAATCACTCCCGTCACGGTACCCGCCGGCGAGTACACGCTCACTGTAAGGTTCCGGATGCGTGAGACCGGGATGTACGACGGCGCACCGTACGTCGACGAGTGGAAGCCGCTCCCTCCTCGTCTGCACGATCAGCGCACCCTCGACCGAACGGTGGTCGTCGGGCAGCCGGTTCATGTCGCCACCACAGAGGTGAGCGAAGCCGAGTACGCCCGGTTCCTCGACGCGATCGGCGAAGTCACAGACGCCCGTGACCCCGAACGCCCTGCGGCGAATGTGACGTTTGCTCGTGCCCGCGAGTACGCGGCCTGGGCCGGCGGCCGGCTTCCGACCGAGGACGAGTGGCAGCTCGCCGCAGTCCAGCCAGGCTTCGGCCGACGCACGCCCGAGGTCTGGAACTGGACCGAGTCGGAGCATTCGGACGGTCGCACCCGGTTCGTCATGCTCAAGGGTGGCAGCGCACATCGCAGTGAGGGCTCGGACTGGTACTTCGACGGCGGCGTGAAGCCGCCTGAGTTCAGCGCAAAACTGCTGTTGCCCGGGCTCGGGCAGGATGCATCGCCTTCGATCGGATTCCGTATCTGCAGAGACGGCCGACCGTGAGTGCGCTCGACGGCCTGAAGGTCGTGGACGCCTCGACGCTGTTCGCCGGCCCGATGGCTGCGATGCATTTGGGTGACATGGGCGCCGAGGTCATCAAGGTCGAGCATCCGAATCGGCCCGATCCTGCGCGCGGCCACGGACCGAGCAAGGACGGACAGAATCTCTGGTGGAAGACCCTCGGGCGCAACAAGCGCACCGTGGCGATCGATCTGCACACCGACGGCGGTCGCGATGCGTTCCTTCGGCTCGCCCGCACCGCCGACGTCGTGATCGAGAACTTCCGCCCCGGCACACTCGAGCGATGGGGGCTCGACTACGCCGCGCTCTCCGCGGAGAATCCGGGGCTGGTGCTCGCCCGCGTGACCGGCTTCGGACAGATCGGGCCGTACCGGCGCCGACCGGGTTTCGGCACTCTTGCCGAGGCGATGAGCGGGTTCGCGTCGTCTACAGGTGAGCCGGATGGTCCGCCGACTCTGCCTCCGTTCGGGCTCGCAGACGGGGTCGCATCGCTCGCGACGGCGTATGCGATCATGGTCGCACTGCATGCCCGCGATCGTGACGGCAAGGGCCAGGAGGTCGACGTCGCCATCATCGAGCCGATCCTGGCGATGCTCGGCCCTCAGATCACCCGATGGGATCAGCTGGGCACAGTACAGCCGCGAACCGGCAATCGCTCCGTCAATAACGCACCGCGTAATGCGTACCGAACGGCCGATGACTCATGGGTCGCAGTGTCAACGAGCGCGCAGTCCATCGCCGAACGCGTCGTCGCCCTCGTCGGCCGACCGGAGCTTGCTGACGAACCATGGTTCGCGACCGGGGCGACCCGCGCCGAGCACGCTGACCTTCTCGATGACGCCGTCGGCTCATGGATCGCCCAGCATTCTCGCGACGAGGTCATCGCCGCGTTCGAGGCTGCGGATGCTGCAGTCGCGCCGATCTACGATCCGTCCGACATCGTCGCCGATCCGCAGTTCAACGCGCTCGGCACCATCCACCGCATACATGACCCTGATCTCGGCGAGATCGCTATGCAAGGTCCGCTGTTCCGTATGTCACGCGATGACGCGACGATCGCATTCACCGGGCGCCCGCACGGCGCGGATACCGACGCGGTGCTTATCGAGCTGGGATACTCGGACGACGAACTCGCGGCACTGCGCGAGGAAGGAAGTATCGGATGACTCGCTCCATCATCGTCGCGCTCTATGCGCCGGCTGATCGACCGGAGCGCTTTGAGAAGGCACTGACCTCAGGTGCGGATGCCGTCGTCATCGACCTCGAGGACGCTGTCGCGGCGTCACACAAGACCGAGGCCCGCGCCGCCCTGCTCGACTTCGCGGCGGCGTGGGAAGTTCTCGGCGAGCGTGCACCCGCCGTGCAGGTGCGAATCAACGGCATCGGATCGTCCGCGCACGAGGCCGATCTCGCCGCCGTCGCCGACCTGCCGTCCGCGTTCGGCGTTCGTTTGCCGAAGACCCAATCGGCCGAGAATGTCGCCGCCGTCCGCGCCGCCGCACCTGGTCGCGCGGTGCATGCCCTCCTCGAGTCGGCGCTTTCGATCGAACGCGCGTTCGAGATCGCCTGCTCTGGGGTTTCGTCGATCGCGACCGGAGAGGCCGACCTGCGCGCGGAACTCGGCGTTCCCGCTGGCTCGGATGGCGAGGCGGGGCTGGCCTGGTCACGCGGCCGCATCGTCAATGCCGCAGCCGCGGCCGGTCTCCCGTCTCCGTTGATGGCCGTCTACGCCGATGTGTCCGACATCAACGGTCTGGAGGCGAGTTGCCGCGCCGGTCGCGCTCTCGGCTTTGCCGGTCGCACCGCTGTGCATCCACGCCAGCTCGATGTCATCCGCCGTGTCTTCACGCCGAATGCCACGGAGATCGACCGAGCTCAGCGCATCGTCGACCGTGTGCGTGCTGCCGCCGCCGACGGCACCGGAGCCTTCGCGCTCGAAGACGGGACCTTCATAGACATCGCAATGGTCCGTGCAGCCGAACGCGTGCTCGCCGCCGGTGGGAATCCATCGGCGCAGAAAAGCGACACTCCGCCCTAACTGGACGTGCCATCGAGCTTCTCCTCGACGAAGACATCCTCGATCTCGAGTTCGTCGTCCAGCTGTGCACGAATCCACGATTCGGGGAACTGACGCGGCGCGACAAAAGACAGCAGAACCGCGTCGGGCAGCACGGTTATCGAGTGCACCTCGAGATCCAGCCGCAGGTCGGTCTTCTCCGCGATCGCGTCGGGATCGCCGACGGCATCCTCAATCTCTTCCGCAATGCGATCGAGGACCGCCCGCCAACGCGCCTCGGGAAAAGCAAGCACCCGCGACACCATCTCCACGAGCCCGCGAACGTCGATGTCATCGTCGTCGGCCTCCTCAAGATCTGGGTCGACATGCACTGTCACGGCGTTGCCTGCCGTCTCGAAGTGTGCCCGTCCGGAGACGAATCCATCGTCGATGGACGGCTCGTCGAGGAGCCCTTCGGCGGAGAGTCGGCGTTGGAGGTCGCTAAGGATGATCGCGGTCACGAATCAATTCTCTCGCGATATCGAATGGTTAAGGCGTGGATCTGTCGGCTCAAAGGTCGAAGAGGCCGCCAAAGGGCACGTCATCATCGCCCGTATCACGAGGATCGAATTGAACGGTCTCGACAGACACCACGACTTCAGTGCTTGAGGAAACGAGAACGCTCACCGCGCGATTGCCCACGACCACGAAGTCCACGAATTTCCCAGTGGACTGCGCGGCGACTTCGACCTGCCGCTTCAGGTTTTCGAGGTCCTGACCCTGCGCCAGGAAGAAGCTTCCACCATTCACAGCAATCTGCGTGCGCACCATCGTCTGCATCTCGTCCATCCGGAGACCTTACCCTTTCCTCGCCCGCCATCGGCCACCCTGCTCAGGTCATTCGTCCGAACGTCGCATCGATATCGGCCATCTCCATCGCCGCAGTGGCTTCGATGAGCTTCCGAAGTTCGTCATCGGCTCCCGGCGAGTACTCCTCGAGTCGTTCGGGTGAGATGGTCATCGGAACTCCCGACGGCGCCTGCTCACTCGCGTCGAGAACCGTCCCGTCATTCGAGGGCGATGCTCCCTGGAAGATCTTCCCCGCCTCGGACTGCGCCGTCAGGTCGAAGGAGTACTGCTTGCTCTGCAGCCCTAGGTCGAGGAGCGCCTTGACCTCAGGGAACTGCTCGGCATTCGTCTTCGGGATGGGCAGCGAAGTACGCCAGTTCACTCCGAGCGTTTCCAACGCCTTCGCATACGCGTTCTCGTGCGCCTGATCTCGAACGATGAGATAAGAGATCGTGCTGCGGGCGGTCTTATTGTCGGTCATCTCGTAGAGGCGGCACTTCTGCAAACGGCCGGTCGATTCGAGCATGAGGTTGTAGAGCAGGTCGAGGACGAGGTTGCCCGAATTGTAGACGTAGCTGCCCATCCACGGATTGCCCGCAGCATCCACGGGAAGTGCCCCCTGTGCGCCAACGAGGTAGTGGTGGATGTTGCTCGTATCCAGCGCGATGCTCAACGGAGTGGCTCCGCCTGCAGCCGGCTCGTCGACCGGATCAGTGGGCTTTCCCTGGTAGCGCGGGGATCCGTCGAGTAACCGCGAGATCGTCGTCCCGATCAGTTCGACGTGGCTGATCTCTTCCGTACCGATGCCCTGGATCAGGTCCTTGTACGGCTTACCGTTCGGACCGCGGAAATTGATGCTTTGAAAGAGGTACTGCATCATCGTGCGCATCTCGCCGAATTGTCCACCAAGGCCTTCTTGCAGCGCGTTCGCTGCCGCGGGATCCGGCTCGTCCTGAGCGATCTCGTTGATGAACTCTTGCACGTGAAAATACATTGCTTGCCTCCATGATCTCGTTGCGCCGCTGCCGGATGGCTTCCGAGCGTGTCTACTCGACAGGTTTACGCCCCACACGAGCGGTGGCGTTCGGGGGTTGCGTCAACGGGCAACATGTGGGATACGTGCGAGCGAATCGCTACTTGCTCCGGCGGCAAACGTCAAGGAGGTTCTTTCGCGACATCGATACCCGCAAAATGCTGGTATCCCCAGGAACGGAGTGACTTGTGTCCACCATCGCCATCGCCCCAGACGCTGTCCGTCTGCCCTTCGCTTCGCGCGGACCACTCAGTAACGCCGTAATGCGTCACCTCACCGGCTCGCGCGAAGGCCTTGATCATGGCGCCTTTGCAGCTCGCGCGGTCGCTGAGACTTCTGACATCTTCAGGGACGAAGACATCCAACTCGCCCTATTCACGTTGTACGCATCCGCCTATGGATCGGTCGATCAATTCGCATCGGATCTTGAATGGGACCCACAGCTGATCACAACGCGACGAATCCTAGAAGAGCGCTTCGAAAGCGATCTCCGCGCGGCCGTGCAGATACCGGATCTCCCCGATCCTGCGATCGATGCCGTCGCCAGATCGCTGTTCGCGCTCACCAATGACGACTCCGGGCCGAGCCTGTCGCGCTATGTGGCCAAGAAGGCGACGGTGGAGCAGGCGCGCGAATTCCTCGTGCAGCGATCTGTGTACACCTTGCGCGAAGCAGATCCGCACTCCTGGGCGATCCCCCGCTTGCACGGTCGCGCCAAAGCAGCGCTCGTGGAGATCCAAGCCGACGAATATGGGGGTGGGCGAGCTGATCGCATGCACGCCACGATCTTCGCTGCTTCGATGCGGGGTGCCGGACTGGACGACTCATACGGCAGCTACGTCGACGTGGTCCCGGCTGTCACCCTCACTTCGCACAACACGATGTCGATGTTCGGTATCAACCGACGACTCATCGGAGCGATCGTCGGCCACCTCGCCGCATTCGAAATGACATCCTCCATTCCGAACCGCATGTACGGCGATGGCTTTCGACGACTTGGTTTCGGCGAAGACGTCACTGACTACTTCGACGAGCATGTCGAAGCGGACGCCGTGCATGAACAGATCGCAGGCCGTGATCTCGCCGGCGCACTCGCCGAGGACCGGCCCGACCTGCTCAAGGACATTATGTTCGGCGCGGCCGCGTGCCTGACCGTCGATGGTTGGGTAGGGGCGCACATCCTCGACGCATGGTCGAACGGAGCATCATCATTGCGGACAGGAGGCGCACGATGAACACGGAGCGCGCGACGATCACACCTTATCCGGATGGCCCCCTACTGCTCCGCGGCGACGTTGAGCTTCGAACCCCAGACGGCGAGCCCATAAAGCGCAGTCGCCGCACCGTGGCCCTGTGTCGGTGCGGCTTGTCCACGATCAAGCCGTTCTGTGACGGGACACACAAGGCAGCCAATTTCCGCACAGAAGAGTGACGTCGACTACGTCCCTCCGTCATCCGCTCTTTCACCGGTCCTCCGGAAATTCGAAGAGAATTGTCCGCATGAACGACATGCTCCGAGCCGCCGTGTGGTGGATATGGGACTACGCGTATGCACTGGTATGGCAGACGCGAGCGCTCTTCAACCGAACCGCCCCCTCTTCCTTCCTGATCGGTAATGGGGTTCCCATCATCGTGCTGCCCGGAGTTTTCGAAACCTGGAAGTTCATGCAGCCGCTGGTCGAGGAGATGCATGCCAGGGGCCACCCTGTACACATCGTGGAGTTACTCCGACGGAACCATCGACCGATCGCGGAAATGGCCGAGGAGGTCGCGTCTTACCTGCAGGCCGAGAATCTCAAGGACGTTGTCCTGGTAGCGCACAGCAAAGGAGGCCTCGCGGGAAAGCTGGTGATGGTCGGTGCTGCCGGAAGCCGAGTGCGCGGCATGCTCGCCATTGCGACACCTTTCGGTGGGTCTCGATATGCGCGTCTGATGGTCGGCCGCACGCTGCGCGCATTTTCTCCCACTGACCCGGAGATCGTTAGCCTCACCCGGAACACAGCCATCAACAGCAGGGTCATCTCAGTTTATGCCCGCTTCGATCCCCACATTCCTGAGGGCAGTGAGCTCCCGGGGGCCAAGAACGTCCTGCTCGACACGGGCGGCCACTTTCGTGTGCTCGCGCATCCCCGAGTCCTCGCGGAGCTCACTGCTATCTGCAAATAGCATCTATGTGAACACGACGACTAATTGTCAATGGGCGATGCGAAACTGCCTTTGGCTGTCAACCTGGTTCCCACCGACCAAAGGAAACGCGATGTCAGAGTTGAACATGTCAGCAGACGGAAGTGACGACCGGACTCCCGAAGAAGGAGACCTGAACGTCGATGACGGCATGACGGATGAGCAGAAGCGCCACGACCAGTTGACCTCGGCTCCCGACGCCTCGGAAGACGACGCGGCTCCGCGAATTGAGGTGACCGAGCGCAACGGCGTCACGCGAGTCGATATGGCGAAAGACACGCCAGTTCGCCCGGGCCCCGGTCCCGGCATGCCCGAAGCGGATGCTCTACCGTCCGACGAATAGTCCGCCCTCAGCGCGATGCAATTTCCGAGAGGAATGTCCGCGTGCTCTGCGCAATCTCCTTCGACAGGACGTGGTGCAGGTAGTGGGGTGCATCGAGGACCTCGATCTGACCATAATCGACGCTTTCCACTTGCTTACGGTGGATCTCCACCCAGCCCGTCACGCCGGTATCAATCGAGCTGACGAAGTCCAGCACTGGCAGGTCCGCGGGAAAGGTCTTGCCGCTGGCCGCGGCGAAGTTCGTTGACTTGTGCCGCATCTCATCCACCATCGTTGATGCAGTGGTGTTCTTCATCGTCAACAGCCCCATCTGTTCTTTTTCCTGCTCGCCATACGGGAATCCCTCGTAAGCGTCACCCGACATCGCCGTGAGGACACGCATGATCCCGAGGTCGCCCAGCGTGGCTATGAAGTCCGCCGGAAGCGGGTCCTCTGCGCCCGCCTGATCAGGGACGCTATTGTCGATGCCGATGAATGCGATGAGGTCATCGGGATATGCGCTGCTGTAGGTGAGTGCATAGATTCCTCCGACCGAATGCGCCATCAATACGAAACGGTCGACACCGAGGTGCTCGAGCGCCTCATGCATCTCCCCCATGATGTTCTCCGCGGTGCGCGCCGTGTCGGTGCCGTCGCTGAGACCTGTGCCAAAAGGCTCGACCACGATGACGCGATAGTCGCTCTGCAGCTCCTGGACTAGGGGCGCGAAGTCGAGGCCGGGTGCGGCGGTCCCTAGCCCGGGAATGAGCACGATGGTCTCCTCACCTTCGCCGGCGATGACGACGTTCATCTCCTTGCCATCAACAGGCACGAGCTGCCCGTATGGCAGGATCCTTCCCGCTTCCATACTCGTTGCGACGACATTCACGGTGAAGGTCGTCGCAACGGCCAGGACTGGTACGGCGATGATTACGCCTACGCCGATAAGGATGGATTTGGTGATCTTGCGCATGGATGCCGTTCGAGTCGAGACGCGCACAGTAGCGCGCAGAGGGTGTCCGACAAGACCATCAGGTGCGCGGAACACCCGGAAGTGTCACCGCGTCACGATCCTTCGTGACAAGTGTCACCCGAACGGCGCGACTTTCTTCAGTCGCGCCCGGCCTCAATGATCTTCTGCGCCAGCAAAACCGGGTTCGTCAACATCACCTCGTGACTTCCAGGGAGCTGAACGAGGCGAGCCCCCATGAGCCGACCAGACATACGAGGGTGCCACCCCCACTCGCCGGGCGGGAGAGCCGTGTCTTCCGTGCAGTTGATGAAGCTGCGTCCCACCTGCGGCAACGTGGCGTAGAAGCGGTCCAGCGGCAGCTTCTCGAGCATCGGAGCGAAAGGTTCCGAAGACAGCAGATCGAATGTCGACTCGGCGAACTCGAGCGTCGCATCCTGGATGAAGTTCTCACGCCAGATCGAGAAGGGCAGACTGACCGTGCGATCAGGTGACGTCTCCGCCAGGTACGCGAAAAGCTCTCGGTAATGTGGCGGCGCCTCATCCATGAGGGAGTTCCCGGCATCCGGTACGAACGCATTCCAGAAGATCAGACGACGGATGCGATTAGGGATCTCCTCGTACACCCGGGCAATGACCGTGCCACCGTAGCTGTGACCGAGAAGAATAATCTCCGAGAGCCCTGCGCTGACAATCGCATCGACGATCGAGGCGACTGCGTCTGCATGGGTGGCCGACTTGTCTCCGTCCTTACCGTGGCCGGCGACCGTCGGAGTGAACACATCATGCCCGGCGTTGCGCAGTTCAGCCGCAACGGGTTCCCACATCGAGCCGTCATGCCAGGAACCATGGACAAGTACGTAAGTAGCCACTGCTGTGTCTCCATTTCATCGGGTGTTCTTCGGACCTAGCGCTGCAGCCAGGCGAGTACCGCCAGCACACGGCGATGCGCCGATCCAGAGCCGTCGAGGCCCAGTTTGCTGAAGATTGATGTCGCGTGTTTCTCAACCGCCCCAACGCCGATGACAAGGCTTTCCGCGATGCCGGCGTTGGTGCGGCCTTCCGCCATCAACGCGATGACTTCGCGTTCCCGAGGGGTGAGAGCTGCGAGCGGATCCCGACGGCGTCCGAGGAGCTGGCGCACGACCTGCGGGTCGAGCACGGTCCCGCCGTCGGCAATCCGCGCGACAGCATCCTTCAATTCGTCGATTGATGCGAGCCGGTCTTTCAGGAGATAGCCAAGACCTGTGTCTCCGGCGGCGAGCAATTCCACCGCATAGGTCTCTTCGACGTACTGGCTGAGCAACAGGATGCCCACATCCGGGTGCCGGTGGCGCAGCTCCAGGGCCGCACGCACCCCCTCGTCTCGAAAGGTCGGCGGCATCCGTACGTCGAGCACGGCGAGGTCGGGCTGCAGCTCCGCCACCTCGGCGAGCAGGGCATCCGCGTCGCCGTAGGCTCCTACGGTCTCGTACCCTGCCTCGTCGAAGAGTCTGATGAGACCTTCGCGCAGCAGGAGAGAGTCTTCGGCCAAGACGATTCTCACCGCCGTGCGATCGTCATCCCTCTGGCCTGCCATCCGATCAAGATACCGTGCCCGTTGTCGCCTCATACGGGATGCTCGCCGAGATGACGGTTGGACCGCCTGCCGGACTCGTGACGTGGAGGCTGCCGCGGAGGCCATGGATCCTCTCACGGAGGCCGGCCAGGCCGCGCCCTTCTGCCACTTCCGCTCCCCCGACGCCATCATCGGAGACGACGATCGACAGCACGTTTCCCGCACCGGCAATGGCCCTGGTCGAGTCGACGGTGAGCTCTGCCCGCGATGCGGATGCATGTTTGGTCACGTTCGTGAGAAGTTCAGCCACCACGAAGTATGCGCTGCGCTCGACCTCTGGCGGCAGCGCCTGACCGGTGAGTGTCACCGTTGTGGTCACGGGAACTGAGCTGCGTCCGGCAAGCGAATCGATCGCAGCGGCAAGGCCGCGGTCTTGCAGGATCGGCGGTGCGAATCCGCGGGACAGCTCACGCAGCTCTTCAAGCGTGTCGCGAGATTGCTGCATGGCGCCATCGAGTAGCGTGCGGGCGGCTTCCGGATCGCTCTCAAGCTTGCGCCCTGCACTGGCCAGATCAAACTGCAGCCGCACGAGCCGCTGCTGAGGCCCGTCGTGGATGTCGCGCTCAAGGCGGCGCAGCGAGTGGTCCTCGGCTGCGACGGCCGCACCACGCGACGCGCCGAGGTCGGCGACCTCTCGCTCGAGCGCCTCTGAGCGGAATGCGCCGAGCACACCTACCGCGAGTCCCTGATGCAACAGGATGAGACCCCTGGCCACCCACGGCAGCGTCGCCAGGAAGACGACGCCGGCTATCGCGTACAGCACGCTCTCTCCATAGAAGCGCCCGACGTAGCTGTCTGCCATCTGGAACTCGGGGAAGAAGAACCGGAGCACGACGTCATGCAACCAGACGTCTTGCTCGCTCTGCGGGAGGAATCGACCCCAGAACCAGTAGCTGACACCACCGACACCCACGGCCACCCACACGAGGCTGACGGCCCAGGTGAATGTCCCGAGGATAAATCCGAGCAGCAGGGTGTGCAGCAGATAGAGCCAATAGTGAGCGTTGCTGAAGAGACCACGGAACCAGCCGCTCAGGCCCGGACGGCGAACGGCCGGCTCCCAGCGTGGACGAGCGATGGCCGGAAGCCCGGCCCAACTCAGCCTGGTGAGTTCTAGGGTGCCGAAGGCCCGGGCAACGAACAAGCCGGCAACGAAGATGAAGAGGCCGATCCAAATGATCAGGGTTGCAATCCCGACGGCGAAGAGCACCCACCCGATCACGAGCCCGACCGTCACGATGGGGAACGTGAGCAGCAGGAAGCCCAGCTCACGCGGTACGGACTGCCACAGCCTGCCGTAGCTAGAGCCGCGCTTCGGGCGTTCGATGGGCGGTGAAGAAGTCACGTGTCCCAGCGTGTCAGAATCGCTACCAGCTTGGGCATCGAGCAGGAAGTTGGTCATGAATCAATCCTCGCTTCGTCTGGTTCGATCAGCCAGCGGGCCAGCATCCGATTCTTCACGGGGGTTATCCCCCCTGGGTGCTGCCGCTCATCGGCAACACCTCAGGGATCGCCGTCAGCGGTCTGCTGCGCGGGCGATGACGATGGCGAGGTCTGCAGGTCGGCTCCACATCGGCCAGTGCCCGGTCGGAAGATCGATAATTTCGAGATCACTGAGCGTGGCGGTTTCCGCCATCATCGGGTGTCCTTCACGAGCCATCTGCATCAACGCTTCGGAGGGGAAGGAGCAGGCGATGATCGTCGACGGCACATTTCGTCGGGCCTCGTTCTCGAGATGAACCGGTGCGCGCATGACGGTTGCGGGCTCCGGAACCGCTCGCTGACGAAACCGGTCGAGGTCTTCCTCGCTGAGCCCATCAAGGCTGGCCCCCAGCTCCTCGAACGGCGGCAGCGCCATCTCTTTCTGATCTGGGGGCACCGACGCATCGACGGCAGAGCCGCTGGCGGACGGTCCACTATCGACGTAGACGATTTGAGCGACCGCGGTGGGATTCAGATCCAAGAGAACGGATGCGGGAGCTCCGGCGCCGCTGTGAACGACGAGGACGACCTCCAAGCCGGCACCACCAGCGGCAGTCACCGTCGCGCGCAGATGGTCGACCTGGTCGGCAAGACTCTTTGTTGTCCGATCAGAGTCGTCAGGGTCGAGGCCTGGCAGAGTCACGGCGATGACGCGGTGGCCGAGGTCGCGTAGGTGATTCGCGACGGCATCCCAGGCCCATCCGCCCAGCCAATAGCCGGGGACGAGAACGAATGATTTTTTGGTGGGGGTGAGCGTCTTCATGTCTTCATATTCCCCCTGCCACAAGACAACTGGATGTCACTATTACAGTCACTATTTCTGAGATAGTGGCAGAGTGAACCGAACCGAACGTCTGCATTCGCTGACTGAGTCGCTGCGTCGAGCCGGCACTCGTGGCCGCACTGCGCAGCAGCTCGCAGACGAATTCGAGGTGACCGTCCGCACGATCAAGCGTGATCTCGAAGCCCTCGGGGCGGGCGGCTTATCAGTCTGGGGACGAACCGGTCCTGGTGGTGGCTACGGCCTGACGGAGCTATCCTCGCTACCGCCGGTGAATCTCACGGCGGCACAAGCTCTAGCCCTCGCCGCCGCGGTGTCGGCGACTGCTCAGGCGCCGTTCTCTGATTCGGCACGCGCCGCGATCCGCAAAGTGCTGGACGTGTTGGATCCTGCAGCCCGCCGTCGGGCGGCTGAATTGTCCAGCCGGGTGTGGGTCGACGTCGGCCCGTCCGCTCAGCGACGAGTGATGTCGGCGCTCGAACAAGCCACGGTCGACCAGGTCACTGTGAATATCGTCTACATCGACGCCAAGGGCCAGCGCACGCGACGAGAGGTGGAGCCGATGATCTTCGCCCTCACGGGCGGACGGTGGCTGCTTGTTGCTTGGTGCAGATTGCGAGATGACGTCCGTTGGTTCGACTTGACCAGGATCCAGAGCGCAACAGCCACTCGCCGTTCGTGCACCGGCCACTCGATCGACGAGATCGGCACCCCTCCCGAACGGGCGCGTCCGATTGGTGTCTGACCGACATCTCCGATCACGGCAGGAATCGATGTTCTGGCGGATCAGACGAAGCGATCCGTCAGAGCTGCGACCTCGTCGAACTTCTTCTTGATATCTGGCAGCGAAGCCGTGCCGTCTCGATACGACTGTTTGGACATGTCGACGTTGCCGAAGCGCAGACGGCCGGAGTCGCTATCAACGACGTCCGCGACGACCAGTTCGTGGGTCTCGCGAATGGCGGATCGCCGGCTGATCGGCGGTCAGCTCTTCTTCAGTTCCTCCGCGAGCATCACGAGAATGCCACTGGGGCCACGGAGGTACGTGAGTTTGTAGACGTCCTCGTAGGTAGCGACGCCACGAAGCGGATGACACCCGTGCCGCGCGGCTATCGCCAGGGCTTCGTCAATGTCGTCGACGGAGAATGCGACGCGGTGCATGCCGATCTCGTTGGGGAGAGTCGGTGTCGACTCGATCGCGTCGGGGTGGATGTACTCGAAGAGCTCAAGGCGACCGTGACCGTCTGGGGTCTGGAGCATCGCGATCTTGGCATGGTTGCCATCCAGGCCGACGGCTGTGTCTGTCCATTCGCCGCTGACCGTGTCCCGCCCGATAACCGTGAGCCCGAGGTCGGTGAAGAAGGAGATCGTTGCTTCGAGATCGCGAACGGCGATGCCGACGTTCTCAAGTTTGATAGCCATGCGTTGCATGCTACCGAGCCGGCCGATTCGCCGCATCCGGGTAGTTTGAGCGCATGACAGATCTGACCGCGGACGCTCACGTTCACAGCGAGTATTCGTGGGATGCCGGTTCTGACCCGTCTTCGGCTGGTGCCATGGGTCGAATCTGCGCGCAGGCCTCTCGAATCGGGCTGCCAGCGCTCGTCTTCACGGAGCACCTTGATCTGGAGGATTTTTGGCGCGTCGACGCCGGAGATATCGGTGAATACGGCCAGCGCTACGTCGACGAATCCGGGTACGTGAGACTCCCCCCGTTCGATTTCGAAGGATACCTAGAGGCAATTGACCGTTGTCGTCACAAGTACCCAGACCTCCGCATCCTTACTGGGGTGGAATTCGGGCAACCCCACCTGTGGGACAGCAAGGCCACTGCTCTGCTATCGAGCGGGCTGATCGATCGCGTAAACGGTTCTTTGCACATGCTCCCGTCCGATGGCCAGGATCGAACGGAGCCAACAACCCTTTATCGCCATCGACCAGCGGATGAAGTCATGCGGGCGTACCTCGAAGAGATCCCACGAATGGTCGCTGGCTCAGATTCGTTTGCTGTCTTCACGCACATCGATTACGCGGCCCGCTCCTGGCCAGTTCTCACGGCAGGGCCTTTCAATCCGCGACCATTCGAAGACGGGTTTCGGGTGGCAATGCGCGCGATCGCTGATTCTGGCAGGGCGTTGGAGATGAACACTCGACGACTTGAGCCGTGGATTCCGCAGTGGTGGGCAGAGGAAGGAGGGCGCGCGGTGTCGTTCGGCAGCGATGCTCATGGCCCGGCCACACTCGCGGCGAACTTTCCGGAGGCCATGTCAATGGTCGAAAGCTTCGGCTTCCGACCTGGGTCGACCCCTGAAGGCTTCTGGACCCGCTGAGATGCGAGAATCGGCAGGTGTCTCGCTCTGAACCGTTGTCCCGGCGCTTCGGGGGCACCGGATCACAGGTTCAGCGTGATCTCTGCTCCCTCACGTAGCTGGGCAGCCAGTGTCTGGTAGGCCTCGGACTTCTTGGTGTTCACGGCCTGTTCCACGATCTGCGGTTTCACCTCTTCGAACGGCGGTAGCGCCTCGCCACCGGACTGCTCCTGCTGGGCGGCAGCCTGGTCGTAGAGTTCGAGGAGCTCCTCCTCGGTCGGTTCCGCGTCTCCGACCTCCTCGGTAAGAAGACGGTCCACTCTCTGCTGCATCTCCAGCTCAGCGAACACTTCCTTCTCACCCATGCCCTGTTCCTTCAGCGCCGCGAGCAGAGCATCCGTCGACTCCATCTGGCTGGACGTAGCAAGCTGCTCCAGCGCGGAATCGAGTTCCTCCTGTGTTATTTCGATCTTGCGCTCGTCTGCTTCCTGCACGAGGAGCTCGGTGTCAACCATCGCTTCCGCCGTCTGCGTGCGCAACTGATCCTGATCGATAGCTTCGCCGGTCTGCTGCGCTTGAGACTGCGATTGCGTGAACTGCATCTCATAAAGACTGACGAATTCGTCCTTGGTGATCTCTACGCCGTTCACCTCCGCGACCACGTCAGGGACACCCTCCACATCGGGTTGTTGAGACGAACCCTCCTGCTGACTGCTCTCGGGGGCTGGTTCCTCTGAACTGGTGCTGCTGCATCCGACGAGACCAAACAGTGCGACTGCCACGCCCAGCCCTACCCAAATTTTGCGACTCACTCAATCGTCCTTTCGCTGGGGAGCGACGCTAACAGCACGACCTGAACGGCAGATCAATCGGGTGGGCGGCGGTCGCTCTGAGTTGCCGCAGACGCTGAAGAAGCGACATCCCCCGACTGCGCGCAATCTCGTAGCCACGTCACCAAATCGTTTCGAGCGGCGCCGTCGATGTGACGCGAACTGGCCGGCATCTATTGCTGGTGGGACGGGCGGACGAGGATCTCGTTTATTGCGACTCTCGCTGGCCTGGTGATGATGTATTCGATAGCGGAGGCGATGTCGTCGGGGTGAAGGATGTCCTGATCGGACGCCATGTGGTCGTAGAACGCTTGGGTTGCGTCTTGGAACGAGCCGAGTTCGGTGTCGACGAAACCGGGTTCAACCGCCGAGAATCGGAGCCCCGTGCCGGCGTACTCCTGCCGCCATGCGTCTGTCGCGGCAGTCACGGCGAACTTCGTTGCCGTGTAGATGGCCGTATTCGCTGCGATGACCCGGCCCGCAACGCTGCTGACGTTGATCACATCAGTGGGGCCGCCGTGTTCCGAGGCTGTGGTGAGGAGTCGCGGTAGGGCTGCTTTGGTCAGGTGCATCAAGCCGCGCAAATTGACGTCGATCATGCGTTCCCAGTCGTCCGCGGGCTGTTGCACGGAGTCACCAATGAGCATGAGACCCGCCGCGTTGACCAGAACGTCGAGTCGATCCGCCATGTCGATCGCCGCCGCGACGGCAGCTTGCGCGGTGTCGGGATGAGCGAGGTCGCCGTCCACAACCCTCACTGTTCGCTCGGCAGCGCCGAGGTGGGCGGCGAGTTGCTCGAGCCGGTCCTTGCGGCGCGCGACGAGGACGAGGTCATACCCGGCCGCCGCGAGTCGTTGCGCGGTGGCACGGCCAATGCCGCTCGACGCGCCGGTCACGATGGCGACTTTGTTCGTTGTGTGCGTAGTCATTCCTCCACTTTCCCGGCATTAGGTGCCGGGTGGAAGGTGACTTTTTAAGGGGGTGTCGGTGTCACCACCCAGGGGGCATTCGTCTCGGCAGCGTCAATGATCGCGGCGAACGCTTCGTATGCCGCAGAATCCTGCGCCGCGTTGTAGATGGTGAACCGAAAGTCTGCATCTGTCGGAGGAACAAGGACCTCGTAATGCACGTCGATGACGTGGCTGCCGAACTGGAAGCGTTTGGTTCCGCTGGTGTTGGCAGTGACATCGTGCTGTTCCCAGAGCTGCGCAAATCGATCGGATCCGTGGAGGCGCTGTATGAGACGGTCAAGTGCCACATCGTCCTGCCGCCGCGTCACGCCGTAGCGGAGTGTTGCGACCATGCTCTCGGCCACCTCATCCCAATCCGGATGCGTCACTTCAGCGTGAGGGTCCTCGAACACGTACCTGGCAAGGTTCCAGTCGTGTTGCCCGCCACTGATTACCCCGCCCATGAGCGCGTCTGCGATGCGGTTAATGGCAAGCACGTCCATACGGTGATCGACGATGAATGCGCCTTGAGTGCGCATCCCCTCGACCAAGTCGCGAAGGCCACCCCGTAACTTTTCCGTGCCCTTCGCCGGTTCGTCGTAGCGTGTCAGGCGGGTCAGATACGAACGCTCCGAGGCATCCAGATCAAGCGCATCGCTGATCGAGGCGAGCACTGCGACGGACGGTCGGAGGTCCCGCCCCTGCTCGAGCTGCGTGTAGTAGTCGACGCTGACGTTTGCGAGAGCCGCGACTTCTTCGCGCCTCAGGCCCGGGACCCTGCGCCGGCTGCCCGCGCCGAACCCTACCTTCTCGGGGTCGATTCGAGCGCGTCGTGACTTCAGGAACGACCGCACATCCTCGTTGGAACTCACATCGACAAGCTACGCGAGATTCGGTGGATAAAGGCCAACTGCCTCATCGATCAACTCGCCAAGCTGACTGGCAGGGATGACGCCGCAGTTGACGAGGCCGGCGAGGCCTTGGAGAGTGGCGAGGAATACGAATGAGACTCGTTCCGGCTTCCGGCCCCGCAGTAGATCTTGGGTCCCGCTGCTTTGGAACACGTGCAGAATCGGAGCAAATGCGGCCTCGGCATTCTGGCCCACAGCTTCACTGCCTGCTCCGTGTTTATGAGCGAACATCAGCTCGA
This sequence comes from Microbacterium sp. Y355, assembly GCF_059445345.1. Classification (NCBI taxonomy): domain Bacteria; kingdom Bacillati; phylum Actinomycetota; class Actinomycetes; order Micrococcales; family Microbacteriaceae; genus Microbacterium; species Microbacterium sp. Y355. The sequence goes on from NZ_JCAIUD010000001.1 coordinate 1,864,749, forward strand.
CGAGGTTCGCTTCGGAGGTCGCGAAGTCGAGGTAGACGCGCGCGATCGAACGAAGCTGTTCGTGAAAATCGGACGATGCCTCGACAGCTTCATTCAGTCGGGTACCGAGCCGAACGAAACCCTCGACAGCCAGGGCATCGAGAAGGTCTTGCCTGCCGGCGAAGTACCGGCGCGGGGCGGCATGGGTGACGCCGATCGTCGCGGCCAGTTCGCGCAACGACAGTTCAGAGACTCCCCGGTCACGCACCACGATCGCCGCTTGATCGAGCACGGCCCGACGAAGATTGCCGTGGTGATACGGACGGGAAGTCGTCATACGCGCAGTCTATCAATGATGTATCCGTTGACAAGATTGTTTCCACTGGTTACATTAACGTCATGTCTAAATTGACTTCACCTTCTCAGATACCAAATCAGACCGGCCGCACCGTCATCATCACCGGCGCCAATAGCGGGATCGGCCGGGCGGCGGCAGCCGCGCTGGCTTCCAAAGGAGCGCGAGTCGTCCTCGCCGTGCGAGATCAGGACAAGGGTCGAGCTGCGGCCGCCACGATCGATGGTGAAGTCGAAGTCCGCCCGTTAGACCTCGCGTCGCTAGCGTCGATTCGGGACTTCGCCGCCGGCATCGACAGCGCAGTGGACGTACTCATCAACAACGCCGGCACGATGACCGACTCGCTACAGCACACCAAGGATGGCTTTGAGACCCAGTTCGGGGTCAATCATCTCGGGCATTTCGCGCTGACGAACCTGCTGCTTGACCGTGTCACTGGCCGTGTCGTGACTGTGTCGTCATCCGCACACCGCACCGCGCGGATCGACTTTGATGATCTGCAGTGGGAGCGGCGCGCGTTCAAGCCGTTCGGCGCCTATGGACAGTCCAAGTTGGCGAACCTGCTGTTCACCGCTGAGCTGCAGCGCCGCCTGACCGCTGCCAGCTCACCGGTGATCGCCACCGCCGCCCATCCCGGCTGGGCGTCTACCGGATTCCGGATCACGAGCGGGAACCGGGCTCTCGATGTTCTGTCGGCGATCAGCACGCCTCTGCTCGCCCACGGCCCCGAGGGCGGCGCACTTCCCACTCTGTTGGCGGCGGTCGGAGACCTGGGCGGCGGCACCTTCGCGGGGCCGAGCCGTTTCGGCGGAGTCCGCGGACCGGCCGCGGTGGGTGCGCCGTCCGCCGCCGCACAGGATCCAGACACGGCCAGACGGCTTTGGGAAGTCTCCGAACAGCTCACTGGAGCACGCTTCCCTCTCAGCACCCGGTCAGTCGCCTCAGAGTAGGAGTCACGCTGTCAGGACCGGACCGCCGCTGCCCGCACGGGCGACCGCTCCGGCCCTGGCGATCAGCGGCGACGAAGCGAAAGTCGACCTCGACGGCGCGCCACGATCAGAAGCACCGCTGTCGCCACCGAGCACACCAGGACGGCGATGATGCTGGCTTCTGGTCCGAAACTTCCCCCGGAGAGCCATGCCGGCCCGCTTGTCACGGCAGTGACAAGGGAATCGCGCGGCTCAGAGCCGGAGGTCACGGTGCCGAAGATGCCCACCGTCGCAAAGTTCCAGCCGAAGTGCAGGCCGATGGCCAACCACAGCGACCCGGTCGCGAGGTAGGCAGCGCCCAACATGAGTCCGGCTTCGATCGTGATCACAACCGCACCCCACAGCGAGGCGCCCGGGTTGAGCATGTGGACGAGTCCGAAAATGATCGCCGAGGCGCCGAGCGCCACGACTGCGCCCCATCGACCTTGGATGAGTCGGAACACGACTCCCCGGAAGAACACTTCTTCCGAAACGGCGACCGCGCACATCGTTCCGGCGACGGCCAACGCACCGGCCAGTGACCCCCAGCCGGTGATCGTGTAGGCGCCGAAAAGCGCGAGAATGCCGATGGTCACCGCCGACAAAGCTAATCCGACCCCCGCGCCAATCAGCAGGTGACGGGTAGCGCCCTTCGCTGCGAGATCTGTCACCTGGCGACGTTCGACGCGTCGGCCTGTCCAGATGTACAGGTATGCCATCGCAATGGCCAGGACTGGTCCGATGATGAGCGCAGCCACAGGGTTGTGCAGCTCTGCGGCGATGGAGTTCGTGAGGAGCATCGCCACGGCGAAACCGACGACGACGACGGTCGTTCTGATCCAGGATCGAGTTCGGGGCCCCTCGATTCCGGGCTTGGCTGATGGCTTGAGATCCTGCGTGGATTTCGTCATTCTTGCTCCTTATCCCCTACTCGATTTCGGGGTGCGAGAATGACGTTACGGAGCTTGCGAACACGGCGAATCCCACGAGGGTGGACACTTGGGATCCCTCGCTCGGGGGACCCAAGTGGCATGGATACTAGCGATCCGCGCGGAGAGTCAAGACCAGGCGGCGAGTCCCGCTCTGTGCGCGAGGACGACAGCCTGCACCCGATCACGCACGTCGAGCTTCGTCAGGATACGTGACACGTAGGTCTTCACCGTCTCGTGGCTGATGACGAGCTGTGCAGCGATCTCTGCGTTCGATAGCCCCTCGGCGATGAGGATCAGCACTTCGCGTTCCCGCGCCGTGAGCGCTTCGAAGATCGCACCGCCCTGCGTCGAAGGTCGCAGCCGCTCACCGTAGCGTCCGATCAACGATCGCGTCACTGCCGGCGCGATCAGCGAGTCGCCCGCGGCAACGGTCCGAATAGCCGCCGTCAGCTCGGCGGGCCTGGCGTCTTTCAGCAGGAAGCCGCTCGCGCCCGCGCGTAGGGCGTCGTATACGAGTGAGTCCAGCGAGAACGTCGTGACCACGAGCACGCGCGCCGCGTCCGAGACCTGCGGCCCCGCTATTCTTCTCGTGGCTTCGATCCCGTCGAGAAGAGGCATACGGATATCCATCACTACGACATCCGGCTGCTCGCGACGGGTGACCCGTACGGCCTCTTCTCCGTCAGCCGCCTCGCCGACGACTATGAGATCGGGCTGAGCATCGATGATGGTGACGAATCCGGTGCGCACGAGCTCTTGGTCGTCGCAGACGACGACACGGATGGGCATGCTCGTCGAGTCCGCACTCATGCGGGAAGCCGCACACGCACGATGAACCGATCGCCGACCGGTTCGGCCTGCAGGTCGCCGCCCACGAGTTCCACGCGCTCACGCATCCCGATGATCCCCCGACCCCCCGACATCGAAGCCGCACTCTTGCGGCTGCGGCCGGAACTGACCACTTCAACCAGGATCTCACGTTCGCCATATTCGATCGCCACCGCTGCGGCACCGTCACGCGAGTGCTTCATCGCATTTGTGAGGCTCTCCTGCACGACCCGAACGACCACGAGTCCGGTGGCCCCTGTCAGCGGTCGAGGCTCGCCACGCTCCACGAGCTCGACCACCTGACCGGTCGAGCGGGCCCGGGTGACGATCTCGCCGACCTGCTGCTCGGCGGGCGCTCGCGTGATCTCAGCATCCCCCTCTAGAGCCCCGAGCAGACTGCGGAGGTCGACGAGCGTCGTTCTGCCCCCGTCGGCGATGGACGCAAGGAGATCCAGCGTCCCCTGATCGATATTCTGACGAAACTGACCGGCCTCAGCCTGCACGACCATCGCCGTCACATGATGAGTGACCACGTCGTGCAGCTCGTGTGCAATGCGCGCCCGCTCGGCCGTGATCGTCTCCCGTTCAGCTCTCTCAGTGCGGCCGCGACGCAAAGCGGCCTGCGATCGGAGCCACGAACCGAACATCCACAGCGCCGCCAGAAGCGCGCCGAAGACCAGTGCGTCGAGCACGGTGAGTGCGGCGTTGAGCGCGATCAGCGCCACGACGAGAGCGACGTACCCACCCAAGGCGAGCATCGCAGTTAGCATCCGATGCCGCTCGACCAACGCCCCCGCGCCCACCAGTGCAACGAGCAGACCGAGGGCAGCGAACGTCGTGGGGAACCCGAGCAGTTGGTACGCCGCGAACGCTGAAAAGGTCAATGCCAAGGACCATTGTGGCCATCGGCGCAGTAGCGCGACTCCGCCGCCCTGGATCACGATGAGCGATGCGCCGAGCAGATCGAGTGGTCGATCGGGCGAGGTGGCCAGCTCCAGCCCCTGCTGCGCCACACCCGGCACGAACGACAGGCCGACGAGAACGACCGCGGACAGTACGTCCCACTTGACACGAGTCAGGAGAAAGCGGACGACCCTCATCCTTGCATCGTACGCGGATGCAAGGATGAGTCTTGGCCCCGGCCCTGTCCCTGCGGGCGAGACCCCGCCGCATCCGTCCGCGCCGACCTCTGAATTACCGCGCGGCGAGAATTGCGGCGGACAGCCACTGGCCGAGGTCTCGGAAACCGGGCCCGTCACCGTCGCTCTGCTCTCGGCGAGCGCTGTCGAGGAGAGCCGCATCCGGGTGGGGTTGATCATTGATGATCGAGACGAGTTCGAGGTAGCGTCCCTCGGTCGCGTTGTAGTCCGCGTCCTGGAGCGCCTCAAGGGTGAGACTGTCGAGATCGTGATAGCGGGCCGCGAGCCGTCGCCGAAGGTCGTCGTCAGCCGCGACTCCGAAGGCCTGTGCGAGCTGCTCGACCAGTTGTGCGGCGAGGGCGACCACCTGGGCGTCATCCGCAGCGTATCCCGCCTGCTGAGCAGCCATCAGTTTTGGCGTCAGGTCGGTGCCCGCCGAGTTGATGAAATCCTGCACGTGCGGTGTGGAGATCTCCGAGCCGGGGAACTCCGCATACGTCTCGTGCAGATAGGAACGGGTCGCCTCACGGAACCGGTCGTCCCGCAGCAGCTCTGCCAAGGTGACCCAGGCATCGAGCTGTTCCGGGGCAGGGTCGGGCGATAGCACTGGCCGCGCTTTACGGATCCGCTCGATCGCCTCATCTGGAAGGCCTGCGGTGACGTCATCCAGGAAGTCATCGACCAGTCGCTGACGCTCGGCGTCGGACATCGTCACCAACTTGCGCAGGAGATTCGCGCGTTCCGTCGTGCCCTCCTGCCGCACGAGTGCGCGGAGCACGGCTCGCTTCGCCTGAATGTCCGTCGTCCGCCTCTCGATGACATCGAGATGCTCGGCGAGGGTGTCTCGCAGCGAGGTCGTTCCGGCGAGGACGCGGCGCACCTGATCCAGACCGGTCTCGAGGTCGCGCAGCGTGCGCACGAACTCCAGGCGGGCGATCGCATCCACGTCGTAAAGGCGATGGCCGCCGTCGGTCGTGTCCGTCGAGTGTACGAGCCCCTCATCGGCGTAGTAGCGGATGGCGCTGACGCTGAGCCCGGTGCGATGTGCGACCTCGCCGATGGAGTAGAGAGTGTCTTCTGAAATGTTCATGTCCCCACCTTGCGACCTCAAGCGACTTGAGATGCAAGTCGTCGTCTCCCCGGCTTGCATCTCGCAGCTCGCACGCGCTGGTCTCTGAGTGATGGAGACGTCACGCGAGGTAGCTACCCAGTGCGTCGAGCAGGCCTCGGGTGCCTTCCTCACGTCCCGGCCCGTCAGCCCAGAACTGGTCGAAGAAGACGCCGTGCTCGACGTGCGTGAATCTGGTGCCCGCATCCGTCGGCTCGAATTCCAATGACGCCACGGATGTCGACATGTGGGCCCCGTCGAGCCACATGTCGTATGTCGTGACGATGCGGACGTGTTCGACGATGTCGGTATACGTGGCCTCGTACCGTGAGACTGGACCGTTGTGGAATTTACCCTCGTCGACGTCGCGTCCGCCGACGCGGAAGTCGAACACCCACTCACGAGTCTCCACGCGGTCGCCGTCACCCCACCAAACCAGCTTCTGGTCCTCGTCGGCGAACGCATCCCAGATGCGCTCAAGAGGAGCGGGGTAGTCACGGGTCAGGGTGAATCCGGAGCGAGCGAGTCGGCGTTCTATCGTCATCCGTGCGTCCTATCGCGTCAGAGTGACGTGGATCACGCCGCTCTCCGCTACTTCCGTCGTAACTTTGTGGGTGAGTTCGAAGCCGCGCAGGTCGTCCCACAGCCGATGACCACGGCCGAGGAAAATCGGAGCGACCTGGAGGTGCAGGTCGTCGACGAGCCCGGCGCGCAGGAAGTCGCGCGCCGTGCGGTACCCACCACCGATGCGCACATCCAGGTCGCCAGCGGCCTCCGTCGCCTCGGCGAGCACGTCCTCTATCGCGGTATCGCGGAAGTGGAACGTGGTGCCGCCCTTCATCGGGAGCGACGGACGCGATGCGGCGTGGGTGAGCACATAGACCGCGGTGCCGAACGGCGGTGTATCGCCCCACCAGCCTTTCCAGTCTGCATCGTCCGGAAAAGAGTGGAGTCCGAACATCCCCGCGCCCATAATCTCGGCGCCGACTCCCTCGGCGAACGCGACGGCGTATCGGTCATCGACGCCGGTCGTGCCTGCGCCGCTAGTGTCGCCGAAGACCTTTTCCCGGAACGTACGGGTAGCAGCGTACGCAGCTGTGAGGCGCTCCCAGTCTTCGCCCATCGGGTTGTCGGGTGTCGCGTCGGACGGCGTGTAACCGTCCAGCGAGGTGAAGAGGTCCATGCGAACGCGGGTCATTTCAGATTTCCTTCGGGGTCGCGAGTGCGAGATGGATGCCGAGCCGGTCGGCTTGGTGTTCTGCGGGGGTTCGCTGCTCGCCGAGCCACAGGTGTAGCACGTCGAGGGCACCCGGTCGCAGGCTCACGGTACGCACGCGCCCGTGTTTCTCCGACGTGACCACACCCGCGTTCTCAAGGATGCTGAGGTGCTGCATGAGTGATGGCAATGCCATCGAGAACGGTGCCGCGAGGTCGGAAACGATCGCAGGGGACTTCGTCAGCCGCTCCACGACCGCGCGGCGCGTGGGATCCGCGAGAGCGCGGAGCACGGCATCGAGTTCATCGGCATACTTAGGCATATGCCTAACCATAAGGGAGGTATCGAATTTCGGCAAGGCATCTCGCCACCCGGCTGTTACGGGATGAGACGTTCGTCACGGTAGCGATCGAAGAGCTCAGCGAACGCCTGCTCCGTGCGCCGGTAGGAGAGGAACCCGGCATCCCGGCTCTTACCCATGTCGGTGACGACTTCCATTTCGCGGCCTAGGTCGGCGTCAGTGTGCCACCAGGAGGCGACGCGGCTGAGGTCGGACTCGACCAGCCCATGCTTGCTGGCGATATCGGGCCAAGCATGCTCGTGAGCGGCCATCTGCTCTTCGAGGGGTTTTGGCGCACCCTCGTAGCCCTTGACACGCCGCGGGTCGATGCCGAGGTGCCCGGCCAGGCGTGGCCACATCCACCGCCACCGGAAAATGTCGCCGTTGACGATGTTGAACGCTTCGTCGGCGCCGGCGGGATCCGTCGAGGCCCACGCCATCTGCTCGGCCAGGACACCCGCGTCAGTCATGTCGGTCAGCCCGTTCCACTGCATTTCACTGCCGGGGAATACGAAGTCCAGGTCGAGCTCCTTCGCGATCGTCGCCTGCACCGCGATCGTCAGTCCCATGTTCATCGCGTTGCCGACGGCGTAACCGATCACGGTGTGCGAACGGTGCACCGACCAGGTGAAGCCCTGTTTCTCGGCGGCAGCGAAGAGCTCGTCCTCCTGCGCATAGTAGAAGTTGGGAGTGTCGAGGCGCGGCTCCTCCTCATGGAACGGAGTGTCAGGCATCTCGCCTGCGGCGTAAGCCTCGAATGGGCCGAGGTAGTGCTTGAGGCCCGTCACCAGAGCGACGTGTTCGAGTGGTGCATGCGACAGGGCCGCGAGGAGATCGCGAACCATCGCCCCGTTCACCGCAATATTCTCGGCCTCGGTCGCCTGCCGCTGCCATGCCGTGAAGAACACGTGGGTAGGGCGCTCATTGGCGAGAGCTGCAGTGAGGTTGCCAAGGTCTCGCAAGTCGGCGGCGATGCCGCGAACCCCCTCGGACGAGGACGCGCGCCGGGAGAGCGCCAGTACCTCCCAGCCGTCGTGCACAAGTTGCTCCACCAGCGCCGACCCTGTGATTCCAGAGGCTCCAACGACAAGAGCTGTGCGGGCGGGGGCGGTCGAGATACCTACGGAAGAAGTCACCCTTGCCACAACCAGTGACGCGTGCAGGTATTCCTGCAGAAGCGGGGATGCGCCCCCATTCGTCAGTCGGTGAAGTTCCTGTGGAGTGGTTCCGGAGGCAATGCCAGCTCTCGTGAGAACGTGCCAACTCTCGTGAGAAGGGACAGGACATCGGCTGTCCGATCTCACGGAGGTTGGCAGACGATGAGACGAGGCATCCCCGTGATGACGCGTAGTTGCTACTTCGACGACAAGGCGCTCTGTCTCACGAAGCCTGTCGGTAAGTGCGTCGTCATCTAGTGTCTCCACGAACCTGCCGGACACTCCGCTGCCCAGGGGACCAGTTCGGATGAAGAACTCGTTTCCTTTACGGAACGGCTGTCGGACGGCTCGGCGATCAGCGCGCGAAAGCGCGCATGGCGACATCGACGACTTCCGCCCGTGGCTCTAGCGTCGAAATGGCGTCGAGCGGTAGCCACCGAGCGAAGTCTGTTGTTCCGTTGCGTTCCCGCGTCCCGAGAGTTCCACCGGCAATTGTCGCTGAGAACACGATGCGTACGGATTTGTACGGGCGAGGCCCCTGACCGCTGGTGAAGCTCCAGGTCGTCAGCGGCGGTCCCACCCGAATCTCAAAGCCGGTCTCTTCCAGGACCTCCCTGGCCACTGCATCTTCAATCGATTCCTCAAACTCGACACCACCTCCGGGCAGTGTCCATTGCGGGGTGGCTCCGTTATACCAGGCCATCAGGATCTGGCCGTCGTCAACGATGACAGCGTAGGCGGCGAGCCTGGTGTCGTACTCGGAGAAGTGCACCCGGCCAGTCTGCACGACAACACCGAGGCGGCAGAACCCCCACTGTGATCGGCCAAAGTTCAGCGCTCATTCGTGCTCGCGGTCTGCGGCGCAAGAACGGTTTGCATGTTGCCTCACTGGGGCACTGATGCTACTGGATGCATCGCCAGCGCCTTACGGAACGCGGTTGCCGTCTCCTCTATGAGGCCGGCAGGGCTGCTGGCCAGGATGCGACCGCTGCAGTAGCAGGCCACCGCGAGTTGTCCCGCGATGGTGGCGATGTCGACGGGGGCGTCGTGTTCTATCAGGACCTTGGCGAATTCATCCGCGATGTACTGGTGCTTCACCGCCTCTCGTGCCCGGAGCTCCTCGTGCGCGTCGAGGAGCAACGTGTGTCGCTGGTAGGAGGTGAGATCCACCGTTGCCCGCGCGCAAAGTTGGAGAACTAGCGGCTCGAGTGCGCTGAGAGCGCCTGCGAGGGTCTTCACCGATGGTGCCCGGTCCCACGTCATGGATGCGGCGGCGGCGATCGCGTCGAACATGGCCTGCTCTTTCGCGAAGACGACTTCGGTCTTGTCTCCGAAGTGTCGGAAGAATGTGGTCCGGCCAACCTCGGCGCGTTCGGCGATGTCTGTGACCGAGACCGCATCGAACCCGCGCTCGGCGAACAGCGCATCCGCAGCATCGACGATCCGATTCCGCGCGGCGCGTTGCTTTCGTTCGACCAGGGTCAGCGGGGCCTTCTCCACCTCGGCAGTTCGCTCGATCATGACCTCACTATAACGCAGCCACCGTACTGAGTCCGCTAAGGCACTGAGTCTGCTACGGTACTGAGTATCAAATAAGGAGGAGCAATGCTCTCTACAGATAACCGGCTTCAGATCTCCGAGACTCTTGCGCGTCTAGCGTTCGTGGTGGACAAGAACGCTCTGGATCAGCTCGGGGAGGTGTTCACCCCCGATGCCACGTACGACATGAGCAGTTCGGGGATGGGAGCTTTCAAGGGCCTGGAAGCCATCCGGACCGCTGCGGGGCAGCTGTTTGCATCCGGGCACGCACCGCTGTCGCACTTCGTGACGAACATCGTCATCACGGAGACGGGTGAGTCGACGGCGTCAGTGCGGTCGAAGGGACTGATGATCATGTCCGACGGCAGTGTGCACGGCGTCGTCTACGACGACACGGTTGCCCTGCGTGAAGGCCGCTGGCTGATCGCGAGCCGCGTCATCCTGCCCCTACGTGCGGCCTCTGGCGACGAGCACTGATGCGCGCGACGACTGTGGGCAAGGTGCGAACCTGTGGCGCCCCGGCTCCGGGCGGGTAGGCGTGGACGCGTTCTCCGCCGGCACATACCGTCAAGCTCACCCCACCTGGAGATATCACTCATGACCATCGCTTTCTGGATCGTTACCGGTCTCGCCGCAGTCGCCTTTTTCGGCGCCGGGCTTTTGAAACTGCTCCGTCCGATACCGGCACTCAAAGACGCGGGCATGGGTTGGGTCGAGGACTATTCCGGCACCACCGTCAAGCTCATCGCCCTCGCAGAAGTCGTCGGAGCAATCGGCCTCGTCCTCCCCATCGCGACCGGGATCAGCCCTGCCCTCAGCCCCATCGCCGGCGTCGCCCTGACCGTGCTGATGGCCGGAGCCATCGCCGTGCACGTCCGCCGCAACGAATCCCCTATCGCAGCAATCGTTCTGACAGCGCTACCCCTCGTCGCAGCCGTCCTCGGCTTCATCGTCTTGTCCTCGTGATTCCCTAGCCGGTGTGTTGCTGTCGACAGTCTCCGGCTAGTGCTGTCCAATCTCACGAGAGTTGTCATGAGATGAGACGTGCGATCACCGGAATCACGCGAAATCTCAAGCGTGCTCCGGCCCTGATCTGTCTCATCCGAGTTGTCAGAATCTGCACCGAGAGCGTGTCGCAGGGTTTTCGTCAGGCGGGATACGACGTGTCTTCCTCAGCCAAGGTTGAGCACAGAGCCATCGCCTGTCGGAGTGCGTTTCGGGCGTCGTCTGCGGTCACCACGATTCGCTGACCCACTCTCAGCGATGAGTACTCCACGACCCGCAGATACCTCGCATCGACAAGCCCACCTGCGTGCACGTGTGCGTGGCGTGTTGCCCAAAGCTCGGTCAGGCGAACCCAGTCGACATCTGGGACGAGTCGCGGATCGATATCCAGGTGAGCTGAGTACAGGTCGGCAAGCTCATCCAGCCTCTGAAAGACGTTGCCTTTTCCTTTCAGGAGTTGACCGGCATGTTCGACGCGGCGTTCGAACTCGGCCCGCGCCAATCGCTCGACGACGCCTACGACTCTGCTGAGCGTGTCGACTGCGATGCGGTCGAACACGCCCTGCTCTCTCAAGACGGCTCGTTGAGGGCCGGGAATGCTGTCGAGCGCGCTCAGCTTCGCGGCTTCCGCTCCCAACGCGTCGCGGGCGACCTCGGCTGCATCGAGAGCTCCGCTGACGGGACAGAATGAGTGCTCGCCAAAAACGGCATAACGGATACCGCACGTCACGCAGGTTCGCTCCCTTACCAGCTGCTCCTCGTCTAGATCTGGGAGAGGCTGCGGGTAGAAGGGCGTCGACCTGTAAGTGATCTTCACGAACTTGTTGCTTCGGCTTGATCGGGCGAGATCTCCGAATCCCTTACCGAAGGCCTCGGATATGAGCTGCATCGCGGCGTCCTGGGCGACGCGCATCACTCGTTCTCGCTGTTGCGAGGTCACGAAGCTGCTGTGCTCGTCCTGATGTCCGCAGTACGGACAGGTCAAGATCAGATCGTCCGGAAGCGCTTTGTAGTCCTCTAGGTGCATTCTGAAGATCTGCTGGCATGCTGGGCACTCGCGTCCGAAGTAACCGTGCTCATCAGGCGGAATCGACACGCGAAACGTCTCGTTCCCTGATTCGTCACGCCCCTCATGGCTTGCGCCGTCAGCGGTACGAAAGGTCATGAGGGAAGTCTCTCAGCCTGCACCGACACTAGTCACGATCGCGTTGTCACCGACTAGGACTTCGGTAGGCCTTCTGCTCCGCTCATCGCGATCAAAGCCACCTGATCCGCATCGAGATAGCGGAAGCTCTGAGGCGGCTCGAGGCCAAGGAGAGTCCGCAAGGACGCCAACGAGACAGGCCGTGCCCATGTTTGCGGGTCCTCAAGTTCAAGCAGGGTGGAGGCGTCGGCACCGTCAAGGTACTCGCCGAGCGCTTCTTCGGCAATGTCGATCGCGTCGGAGTGCATCTCCCAGACCCGGTCGGGAGGAACCTTGCTTGTCTGCTTGAGGCGCACAGTCCCCAACACCGCTCTTTCTGGGGAGCTGGAGTACAGAACAACTGTGGTGCCGGGTGGAACCTCGGGGAACCGCCGTCGCACTTCGACAGTTTTCCGTCCTTCGAGAATCGCGCGCGCGTAGCGTGGTTTCACCGAGATGAGCAGCGCGCTTTTCATCTGGCTTCCCACCCTGGCTGCGTGCGGATGAGGTCGTCGAAAAGACCGGGAGCTCCGGTGCGTGTTGTGATTAGCGACGTCGTGATTCCGTGCTTGCGGAGCAGCGCGTCGAACGAACGCTTGCCGACGGGCTGGTCAAGCACCTGCGTGTCCTCGAACCTCAGCACAAGCACCTTTCCATCAATCGCATGACCTTGGATCTCGCCTCGGTCTAGGACGCCGAGTGATCGATATTTTTCAGCCGCGTCCTGAACGTCCAATAATTCTGCATCGAGTACGCGGGAGTGTGCCACCACTGCTCGGACGGCGCTACTCTCGTGCGCCCTGGGGTCCTTGGTGACGTACCAAAGCACGCGAGTCGGGAAGTCCCAGTGTCTCATCTTCGGTGCAGCGAAGTAGACGAACTCGCGGGCGAGCCCGAGCGCCGGCCGTTCGCGCAGCTGGATCAGCGTGTCGTTGAACCCGAGGAGCTCACGCGCATACCGCGGTTGAATAGGCACGATGCGCACTGGAACATCCTTGTCGAGCACGATCTGGGGCCAGTTCTTCCGCTCGTAGTCAGCGACCTCGCCTGGTGTCTCCAGCGACTCAGCCTGGGCCGCACGCGGGTGACGACCTAGTTTCACCATGAGGGGCGCCCCCTCGAAACCGTCTGCGACCAGGGCAGCTCGCAGTACTTGGTCGACGACGTCATCGACGACCTCAACGACCGTTGCGCCTCGTTCCAATGCCAATGCCCGAAGGTATCGTGTGAGCTGAAACGCGATGGTACCGCCGAGCGATCCCCGCGCGACGCGGATCACCGCCACCGACAGCACCTCACCGCGGATCTCGGCCGAGAGCAGCGCACGTCTCCGCCCTCGCTCATCAACCAGCAGGTCGATTCTTGCACTTGCGGGTCGCGCAAGAACTGCATGAAGCCGCTTCCGGAACTGTTTGCCTTTTTCACCTTTGTGAACTTCGACAAACACCTCCTCGAGACCAGAGGACGATGCCTTCACTGCCTCCCAACGAAGTCCGACCGACTCGAGTTGTCCAGAGCGGAATTCCGTCGGTGCGGACGGCGGAATGAATGTCCTGAGAAGATCGACGGGCCGTAGAACATCGATTGCGTACTCTTCGCGTGACCAACTCGCGGTCGCGGCGAGGAATGTCTCGTCCCGCGTCACAAAGTAGTCAGCCCCGGCAAGCACCGCGTCCGCCAAATGCTTGGCGTCATTCTGAAGGCTGCTGTCTCGTGCCGTGAGCTCGGCCGGCATTCTTTGGAGGATGGCCGCGGCGAGGGACCGCATGTCGTCTTGCCGCCGTAAAGCAACCAGTCCGCTGAGGTTGCGCTGTACACGGTGCCGTTCGGACGCAGGCTCAAGATGGTTCACCTCAAAGGACACCTCGGGTGAAACTGCGAGGTCAACTACATCAACCAGCCAGTCCGCCGCGAGGCCCTTGGATTCTTCACGATCCGGGCGATTCATCTGGTCCGAGACGTACAGATCTATGACGACGTTCGAATCAAGCACGGCGATCGGTCGAGATGATTCGTAAAGCGCACTTTCCAGCAGGTCGAACTGCCCGATCTTCCTCGCCCAAATCGTGAGTACCGAGCCCTTAGCCGCCCTGCCCGGGCGCTCACCCGTCGGCGCCATGTCAAGCGAGTGCCAAAAACCATCGATTCCGTAGTCTGACCGGCAATGCGCCGTGATGAGTGCACGATCTGGATTTGCCGTGATCGCTGCATGGACCATCTTCTTTGCAAGACCGGTCCCGCGGGCGCCCTCGCCGACGCAGACGTGGACGAGCTTCAGAGTCTGTTGCCGAGGCGTGCTGTAGAGCACATATCCTTGCACCGTTCCATCGACGCTACCCACAATCAGTCGGCCGCGGGATCGAGCCTCTTCGAACGCCGCAAAGGGCAGATGCCCGAGCGTGGCGCGATGATCTCGGTGCAGTTCCAGCACGCGAGAATACTCAGAGCCAGCCTGCGAGCGTTCAGCGCTCCAGGCGTATATCTGAACTTGCGCCATAGCGCCCAGCGTAGGGCACGCTATGCGCTAGCTCTCAGCGCCACAGCCCTGTTTCGTCGGCGACGAAGCGATGCAAAGGAGTACGGTCCGATCCCACCAAAGTTGGCAGTGACTTGATGCGGCGCCTGAATACCTTGCCGGGCTTCCTCGCTGTCCTTCCCGTCCTACATGGTGGAACAGTGCGCAGCTTCGGCTCACGCAACTACTTCACGTCCATGAACAGCGGGTCCGGGGCATCGTCACCCGGCAGAATCGCGTGGCTCACCGTGACGAATCGCTTCGCGCGGTGCACCGTCACGTCCCGGTCCGACAACGTCAACGTCGGAGTCGGCGGGGAGAACGAACGGCGCCACAGCTCCGAGTCAGCCGGGTCATCAGCGGGTGGTGGGTCAGAGCGAACGTCATCGGCGCTCGCCCAAACGAGCACGTTCTTTCCCTCCTCGCGGCCATTCAGGAGGTGGCTCTTCCATGCGATGCCGTCCAGCTTCTTCTCTGGCGCCCAACGGAAGTGCTCCCCGATGATTTGAGTCACCACGTACTCGACGCGCTCCTCGCCCGTCAGCCTCACCGACTGAGTCAGTCGCTCCTCGAAGTCGTCGGCGAACCTCGCGAACAGGAACTGGCGCCGCTTGTCCCCCGAGAAGATACTCGGCAGCGCTGGCTGTTTCGTGAAGTCCAAGATCGTCAACTGCCGCTGTGCAACGAAGCCCCCGACAACAGCGTCGTCAAACAGGCTGTGCAGTGCGGTCTCCTTCACTGCGACCTCGCGCGTCGTAGCGCCGTAGAACAGGCCCACGCCCTCAGGGTTCAGCCGTCCCGCAGACGCCTTGCCTGCGGGTGCTGGACCGAGATGCTTCGCGGGGTCGTTTCGCGCCTCATGTTGGAATATGAAGCCGTCCTCGGCCATCCGCGCGCGGTAGAGCTTCTCCCCCGGCTCTACCACCGTCAGCATGTCGTCCTGAACGTAGGCGAGAAGTCCGTCCAGAAACCGCGAGACGCGAGCTGGCGGCTCGTTCCTGCGCCCTTCACGCTCGCGGACGCCGACGAACACGAACCGTGACTGGTACTTCACGGTCTCCGCGAAGCCGTCCCACGAGAACTGGAATTCGTCGCGTAATCCCGATTCCATCCAATAGTTCGGTGTGGCGATGGCGTCGGTGATGTGGGCGTTCACTTCGTCTATGACGGAGGCGTCGAACGCGCCGGACGTACAGTCATCGACGACGTAGTCGGTGTCGTGGCCGCCATCCCACTCGTCCCACTCATCGGGGGCCAGCCCGCCGTGGTCGTGGTAGAGCCATATCGCGGCGTCGTAAACCAGACGCCCGACAATGTCCATCGAGACCGCCGTTATCTGCCCGTCCGTGCTGCGGTGGTCGCAGTAGGAGCAAACGCGGCTGTCGGCTTCATTCGTGACGAGTTCTAGAAGAACGAGGTCGGTGATGTGAGAGAGGCAGATGGTCTCGTTCAGGCCGGTGAAGCCCTCGGGTTCGTACATGAGCCGATGCTATCGGCGGCATTGTCAAGTTTGTCGGACTCTGTCGGGAAATGGTGTCGGGGTCCGGCCAGACCGCTCAGACAGGGCAACCATCTAAACAATTGGGCGGCCCGATGCCGAGAACGAAGGGCGAATGGGCTGTGCACCTTCGCCTGCTCAGGTCTGATGATCCTGCTCGACGGACGTTCCGGCGCACAAGGGTGAGATCCCCACGGAGATCCCAACCTCAACAGCGACGAAGCTCCCTCGCCCTCGCCTGATCACGACTGCTGGCGGATTCGCTCACGACGCCGCGGCGGGACGTTCATCAAGCTTTCAGTCGGCTCCGCCGCTTGCGAAAGCTCGTCGACTGCGACTTCGATCTCTTTTCCATCTTCGTCTCGCAGAACCGCAGAGTTCTCCTGGATGAACAGCACTTGATAAGTGCGCTCACGCCAGACGAGCGATCCGCCAATATTCACACGCATCATGCATCCTTCCCACGCAGGGTGGTCTTGAGGTTCAACGGCGACTCGAGGTCCATCTGAAGAGCCCCGGCCCACAACCGCGCATAGCATCGGGCATATCCTTCGGGCCCATCTCCCAGCAGCTCTGCGACGACCGCAAGAGGCGCCCCGCCCGAAGGGAGTCGCGGAGTTTCGCCGCCGTCCTGGACGTGCTGGTATCGCGCCAGAAACCGCAGATTCGCCTCACGACTCTTGGACGCGTCTTCGAACACGACGTACCTCCACCCTCGCTCTCGACAGAGCAAGGCCGTGAGATCAAACTGTGCACGAACCCGATCGTCGATGCGCTTAGCCGGTTTCACATCGATAAGCACTGCCGAGCCGTCGTCCAGCCGCGCGAAGTAGTCCGGTACATGCTCATGCAGAGTTTCGGCTGCGCGCCAGCGAATCCACATCGGCTGGCTTGAGACTGCGAGCACCGATGGAATCCGATCAAGTTCGATAAGGCACGCGCGTTCGAGCAGAGACTCGAACCCGACGGATCGCCCGAGACATCCCATCCACTGGTGACCGTCATAGTGACGCTTCCCTCGCCAGTTCGGAAAAGAACGCACGGGGTCGCAACTTTCGAAGGCAACGTCGCCGACATCAGAGGCGTCTAGTTCGCGGCGAACTCCGTCAAGGCGGTGTTCCACGAGACATCGCCCGAAGTTCATTCCCTCAAGCTCTGGAGAAGGTGCCCACTGCAAGGTCAGGTCCATAGGGATCCAATCGTTTTCGACGGATACTTCCTATTCGGCAGACGGCCTGACTCCTGAGGAGCGGTTCTGACCTATATTTCGGGCCCTGACAAACGGACGCCCTCAATGAGGACGGCCCACCCACAAGCAGGTTAGGGCTGCCAGAAGAGAGATCTCCTCGACACGCCGCACTTTCCGCCACCTTGCTGAGATTCCGCCACCTTCCTGAGACGATCCGCCAACTTCGTGAGATTCCGACACCGTTCGTGAGATCGGACATCGGCATCCATCCAAACTTTCCGTAACCAAACCGTTGCATTCGTTACCACGCCGTTATACAGTTATCGCACGGTGAATGTTTGCTGTGGCATACACCGCATGTGATTGCAGGACACTCTTGGTGCAAGGGACAAGGGCCGGTCGGGAGCCTCTCCGACCGGCCCTTCACCATTCCGTTACTCTGTTGTTATGACAGACCGTAAGCTCGCGCTCGAAGCGTGGGAAGGCCTGTTCCGCGCGCAGCATGAACTCTTCGCCGCGATGGCGGCAGACTTCGAGAACACTCCGATCACGCAGGCCGAGTACGACGTACTCCTCACCGTCACGCGTGCACCGGAGATGACCACTCGCCTGCGCGACGTGACAGCGAACATGCTCATCAGCCAGCCCAGCGTCTCGCGCCTCGTCGATCGAATGGTCGCGAGGGACCTGATCGCCAAATGTCCCGATCCGGAAGACGGACGCGGTGCACTGCTCAGAGCGACGGATGCCGGCGCTCGGGCCTTCCGCGAAGTGGCATTGGTACATGGCCGCTCGATCGCGAAGCAGATGTCACGCCTCAATGACGGCGAACTGCGCACGCTCCGGGAGCTGACCGAAAAGCTCCGCGAGGTCTGACCGAAGTATCCACAGCCCCGTTGTTCGTCGGCCATGTCTGGCATAGTCGACTCTGTGTAGTTTCCGCGAAAGCGGACCACAGGGAGGGTACATACATGGAGATCGCAGGAGCCTTCGGCATCCTAATTTTCGTCGGCATCGGTGTCGTCGTCCTGATCGTGGTCGGTCTGATCACACTGCTGCTCGCACGCAGCTGGATCAAGGTGGCGCGCGCAGATGAGGCGCTGGTCATCTCGGGCCGCAAGCAGAAGGTGCAACGCGCGATCGTCTCGGCGGATGGCACCAGCAGCTCCGAGACCATCGACTCGCCCGTTACGGTCATCGTGAACGGCAAGTCGCTCGTCAACCCGATCACGCAGCGCCACGAGATCATCTCGCTGCGCTCGCGCCAGGTTTCATTGAACGCCGAGGCGCAGTCGCTGGACAGCGTGACTCTGAACGTCGATGGCGTCGCGATCGTGAAGATCGGCTCCGATCCGCTCTACGTGCGCCGGGCCGCAGAGCGTTTCGCCTCGCAGGATGCCGCCATCGAGCAGTTCACCACCGAGCAGCTCGAAGGTGCTCTCCGCGGTATCGTCGCCACACTCTCCGTCGTCGAGCTCATGCGCGATCGCAAGAAGTTCTCCGACCAGATCGCTGCTGACGTTTCACAGGATCTCGCCGAGCAGGGTCTGATCCTCGACTCGTTCCAGATCAAGGGCATCACCGACGCCGTCGGCTACATCCGGTCGCTCGGTGCGCCGGAGATCCAGTCGAAGCGCCAGTCGGCCGAGATCTCGCAGACCAACGCCGATCGTGCGATCAACCAGAAGGTCATCACCAACCAGGAATCGAACCTGGTCGAGCAGACCGCCCTCGACACGAACACCGCCAACTCGAACGCCGGTATCGGCCGTGCCCGTGCTGAGGCAGAGCAGGCAGAGCACCTCGCCCGTGCCCAGGCCGAGCAGGCAGTTCTCCAGCAGCAGGCAGAGAACCGCCAGGCGCAGCTGGATGCCGACGTCAAGCGTGTCGCGGATGCACAGCGATACGAGGCCGAGACCCGCGCTCAGGCTGAGCTCTACACTCGCGAGAAGGCGGCCGAGGCCGGAGCGATCGAAGAGGTCAAGCGGGCAGAGGCACGCACCCGCATCGCCGAACAGCAGGCAGAGGCTGACAAGGCCCGCGCGGCCGGTGAAGCCCACGCCGCAGAAGCCAAGGCAACCGGTGAAGCAAACGCACTCCGTGCTCTCGCCGAGGCCGAGTCCGAGGCCCGCCGCCTTCGTGCCAACGCAGAAGCCGACGCCATTCGTGCGGAGGGTGACGCGCGAGCATCCGCCCTCGAAGCAGAGGCAAAGGCCATCGCGTCGAACCAGGAAGCATTCCTCTCACAGCGCGTGCTTGACGTCTTGCCGGACATCATGAGCGAGTTCGCCAAGGGCTACGCCACGATCGGCAGTGTCTCGATCATTGGCGGCTCCGGCGAAGACGGCGCCTCCAGCGTCGTCGGTGCTGACAGCGCGAAGGCGTTAAAGTCAGTGTTCGACAGTGTGAGCTCGGCCACCGGGCTCGACCTCGCCGCGATCATCCAGGGCCAGGCCGTCGGCCGGGGTATCGGCACGGGCATCGCGGAGGCGCAGGCTCCTGCGCCTGCCACGGCACCCAAGCGCGCCAAGGCGAAGGCTCCTGAGTCCGAAGCAACTCCCCCGGCTCCGCCCGCTGTAATCTGAGATTCAGACCAGAATGCCCCGCCGCGGATCTCTTGAGATCCACGGCGGGGCATTTTTAGGTCTCAGCCGGCTGCGAGTCACTGCGTTCGGTCTGCGCGTTGTTGCGTTCGGCGCCGCGGCGTTAGCGGTGCCGCAGCGTTATTGCGTTCGGCGCCGCAGCGTCAGCGGCGCCAACACGAGGAAGCCGACCGCGAACGCCGCCACGATCAGCAACGGACCCCCGACGTCCCATCCCTCATCCCCTGCAGCCACCGCCTGAATCGCGTCGATCGCATGACTGAGCGGCAACCAGTCCGAGATCGCATACAGCACGTCGGGCATCTGATCCCGCGGCATGAACAGCCCGCCGAGGATGATCTGAGGGAACACCAGCAGCGGCATGAACTGCACTGCCTGGAACTCCGTCTGCGCGAAAGCGCTGGCCAGTAGTCCCAGGGCTGTGCCGAGCACGGCGTCCACCACTGCCACCGAACCCAGCTGCCAGATTGGGCCGTCGACCCCCAAGCCGCAGACGTAGACGGCAAAGGCCACCGTGATCACCGCTTGCACGATAGCCATCAGCCCGAACGCGAGGGCGTAGCCGAGGATGAAGTCGGCTTTGCCGAGGGGCGTGGTCATCAACCGTTCGAGGGTTCCTGACCGTCGCTCACGCAGCGTCGTGATCGAGGTGATCAGGAACATCACGATGAACGGGAACAGCGCCAGGATCGCTCCGCCGAACTGGTCGAAGACTCCTTCCTGATCGGCGAACAGCCAGGCGAACAGCCCGACCAGCAGGCTCGGGGCGATGAGCATCAGCGCGATCGAGCGCGGATCGTGGCGCAGTTGGCTGAGCACGCGACCAGCGGTGGCGAGAGTACGGCGGAAGTTCATCGCTCCCCCTCCCGGCGCGAGCGACGCGTCTCAGGATGCGCTGAAACACTGCTGTGCTCGTCCGCTGTGTCGCGTTCGCCTGTGGTGTCGCGTTCGATCAACACAAGGAAGGCTGCCTCGGCATCCATCTCACCCGTCGTCTCGAGGAGGCCCTGCGGAGTCGTGTCGGCGATGATTCGCCCCTCGCGCATGAGTAGCAGCCGGTCGCAACGCAGGGCCTCATCCATGACGTGGCTCGACACGAGCATCGTGGTGCCAGCATCGGCGATGCGACGAAATAATGCCCAGAGTTCGGCGCGCAGCACCGGATCAAGGCCCACCGTCGGCTCGTCGAGAACGACCAGTTCAGGAGAGCCCAGCAGCGCAACCGCCAATGACACCCGGTTCAGTTGGCCGCCGCTGAGAGCAGCAACGGACTGTTGCGCATGGTCGTTGAGGCCCACCTCGGCGATCACGCGATCGACATCAGTGCGCGGAGCGCCGAGCACGGATGCAAAGTACCGGAGATTTTCGCGCACGCTGAGGTCGGTGTACACAGCCGCGCCCTGCGTGCCGTAGGAGACTCGACGACGGAGGCCAGGAGATCCAGCGGCCTCGCCGAGCACAGTCACTGATCCGCCTTGCGTGCGCTGCACGCCGACGATCGTGCGCATCAGAGTCGTCTTGCCGCACCCGGACGGACCGAGAAGCCCGATCACCTCGCCCTTCGGGATGCGCAGCGACAGTCCATCGAACACGCCGCGCTTCCCACGGCGGACGCGCAGATCTTCGATCACCACGGCATCGTGATCTGTCGCGCGCGGATTAATCGTCATGTGATGAATTATCGACCTACCGCGGCCGCGGGGCCAGACCTATTGTTCTGCACAGGTTTGGCGTTTTGTGGAGTTCTCCACCGTTTGTGAATGGCTTCTGATCTGGGGTTTATTCGGTGGATGAATGTCTGTGGCCTGCGGTTGAATGGAGGTATGACATCGCTTGTGCAGGAGTTGGAGAGCATCGATCGGCAGTTGGCCGATGCGATGTCTGCTTCTGCGGCACGTGGCGGGGTGCGGTTTGCCGGCGATGGTGATCTGTTAGGTATCGTTCAGGCGCTCGGCAGTATTCAACGGCGGGTGGATGGTGCGATCGTTGAAGCGACAGACCGTGTGGTGGAGCGGGATCAGTGCGAACGTGACGCCCGGTTGACGACACAACTCGGATGCCGGGACGCTGCCGAACTCCTGCGACGCACACTGCTGGTGGATGGGCATGCGGCGAGGCGATACGTCTCGGCGGTGTCGGCGGTGCACCGGGATCTGGACATCACCTCGGGCGAGTTGCTGCCGGGGGCGTTCCCGGAGTTGTCGGCCGCGCTGGCCGATGGGGTGATGTCGTTGAGTGGGTTCCTGGCCTGCACAACACCGTTGCTGAAGGCCAGGCGCCTCGGGGCGGCGGATCGGTTGGCGGCAGATGCCGTGCTCGCACGCTTCGCGCGCGGGCTGGCGTTGGATGGGGTGGATGCCGCCAATGATGTGGCGACTGACGGCGCCGATGATGAGCGGGCACCCGCTCCCACAACCGATGAGCTGGCCGGGTTGACCGCGCACATCATCGACCGGCTCGACCCGGACGGTGCGGAGCCGAAAGACCGGGCAGGCAAGCGCCGCCGGTTCTTCACGATCGGACGGCTCCGCGACGGGTCCGTTCCTGTGCGCGGTGAGCTCCTCCCCGAGGTCGCAGCCCAGTTACAGAAACTCTTCGACAGTCTGATGAACCCCAAAGTCGACGACGAGACCAGTGCGGGAGGCACGGTACGATTCCGGCCCTCTGACGACGGTGACGGTGACGGCGACGACGACGACGGGGGTTCCGACAACGCTGGTTCCGACAACGAAGACAACGATGCCAGCGAGGCCTGCGCCGACGACGGCGACATCGGCGACGATTCCGACGATGCCAGTGCCGGCGATGACCGCGACGACGACGACGGTTCCGACGACAATAGCGCCGACAGTGACAGTGCAGACGATGACAGTGCCGACGGCGACGGTTCCACTGCCGACCGTGACCGCTTCGCCGCCAAGTACAGCACGGCACCCGGCACCGCGCCCGCGAGTGAGAGTGATGGTCTCTCTGGCCGTGCCGACGGTCTCCCGGACCACAAAGCCGCCTCGCCCCCACAACACGCCGCGGATCTGCGGACGCATGCGCAGAAACGGCACGACGCGTTCGCGAGCATCATCATGGTCGCAGCGGCATCCGATGGCATGCCCACGTTGGGCGGTGCCGCACCAACCCTCGTCGTCTCAGTCAACGCCGACGACTACACCCACCGCACCGGCCGGGCCACGGTCGAGGGCGCCGGATACGACGTGCCCCTCGGGGCCGCCGACCACGCCGCATGCGCAGGCGGCATCGAACGCGTGCTATTCGATGAACACGGTGCGATCGTGGGAATCAGCACCACCGCGCGAATCTTCAACGCCCGCCAACGCCGGGCGATCGTGCTCCGCGACCGACAATGCCTCATCCCCGGGTGCGACATCCGTGCAGAATGGTGCGAAATCCACCACGTGACCGAACACGCCCTCGGCGGACCCACCCACACCAGCAACGGGGTACCCCTGTGCTGGCACCACCACCGCACCCTCGACGAAAACATCTGGCTCATCCGCATGCGCAACGGCATGCCCGAAATCCGCGGCCCCCACTGGTGGGACCCCTACGCCCGCTGGCGATCACCACACCACAACTACACCGCCGTCGACGAAGCCATTGACACCGAGAAAGACCGAGCCTGGGCGACATGGTGAATGCAGCATCTCGATGCGCTCGGATGTCGACGACCTCAGCACTCGCGTCGTCGCACCGTCCTGGCCCCACGCGAGGCCCCGACGTCGCTACTGCGACCAGACGGCCACCGCCTCGTTTCCGATCCCTAAAGCGCGCAGCGAGACTGACCTGCACGCGCCACGCACCCCGCACGCCGCACGCCGCACCCCGCGCGCGCACCGAAACTGACCTGCGCGCGCACGCGCCTCGAACGCTGAGAGACTGGAGGGGTGACCAGCGCCCCGTTCGACCCGTCGAGGATCGGTCGCGGGCTCGCGTTCGCCTCCGCCGTCGATGATCTGCGCGCCGCGCTCGACCGGAGCGCATCCGTAGTCATCAGCGCGCCACCAGGTACGGGCAAGACCACGCTCGTCCCGCCGATCGTCGCCGATCGTGTCCCTGGCCGAGTCATCGTGACTCAGCCACGACGGGTCGCCGCCCGCGCCGCCGCTCGACGACTCGCGCAACTGGACGGATCGCCCCTTGGCTCCCGCGTCGGGTTCACCGTACGCGGCGAGCGCCACGTGGAACCCTCCGCCCGAATTGAGTTCGTGACCGCCGGAGTGCTGCTGCGCCGTCTGCTCGATGACCCAGGACTCGAAGGAATCGGCGCAGTCATCATCGACGAGGTGCACGAGCGCGCTTTGGAGACGGATCTGCTGATCGGACTGCTCGGCGAGGTTCGGGAACTACGCGAAGACCTCGTCCTCGTCGCGATGTCTGCGACTCTTGACGCCGATCGGTTCGCGACGGTCCTCGGTACGGATGCGTCGCCTGCCCCAATCGTGAATCAGACGGTTCCCGCGCATCCACTCGACGTGCGCTGGGCACCGAGCCCCACCCCGCGACTGGACGAGCGCGGGGTGACCTGGGCCTTCCTCGACCACGTCGCGAGCACGGCGGTTGCCGCGCACCGCGATCTGGTGCGCAGCAACCCGACCGCCGACGCCCTCGTCTTTGCGCCCGGAGCGCGCGAGGTTTCCGAGATCGCCAGACGCATCCGAAGTCTCGCCGCGGAGTTCGACGTCCGCGAACTGCACGGCCAAATCCCCGCCGCCGAGCAGGATGCCGTGATCAGCGGGAGAACCCCCGATCAGCCAGCCCGAATCATCGTCACGACGTCACTCGCCGAATCCTCGCTGACCGTCCCCGGCGTTCGCCTCGTCGTCGATACGTGCCTGTCTCGTGCACCGCAACGCGATGCGGCGCGAGGGATGAGTGGTCTTGTCACTGGGCCTGTATCCCGCGCATCCGCTATCCAGCGCGCCGGGCGCGCCACCCGACAGGGACCGGGCATCGTGGTCCGATGCGTCGACGAGCGGACGTACGCTGCGGCACCCGCGCGCCCTGCCCCCGAGATCCAAGCGACGGATCTCACCGATGCTGCCCTGCTCCTCGCCTGCTGGGGTGCACCAGGCGGCGCAGGGCTCCGGCTGGTTGATCCGCTTCCCGCCGACAGCCTGCGTGACGCCCTCGCCGTGCTGCACGGACTCGGCGCGATCTCCACTGATGGACGGGCCACCGCAGAGGGCCGGCAGCTCGCCCGCATTCCGACTGATCCGCGTCTTGCCCGCGCGCTTCGCGACGGGAGTGTGCTGGTCGGCGGGCGCATGGCGGCCGAGGTCGTCGCGCTGATCGGTGGTGAGCTCCGTATCGCGGACGGAGATGTCACGGCCACACTCATCGCGCTAAGAAACGGACGAAGCCCCGACACCCGCCGCTGGGAGCAGGAGGTCCGGCGCCTCGAACGCTTCACTTCCACTGACAGCAAGAACAGCAGGAACAGCAAGACCGGCGCAGAGCGCGGGGGCGCCGATCAGGTCGGACTTCTGATCGCACTCGCCTTCCCCGAGCGGATCGCCCGCCGCGTCGACCACTCGGCGCACGGTGCCACCTTCCTCCTCGCGTCCGGAACCCGTGCGGGGATCGCAGGTCCGCTCGCAGGTGTCGAGTGGCTGGCGGTGGCCGATGTCACGCGCGCTCAGGGTCGGGCTGCCGCAGGAACCGGAGCGATCATCCGCTCCGCTGCCGCCATCTCGGAGAGCCAGGCAGAGCAGGCAGCGACACATCTGATCACCGACCGGATCGAAGCGCAGTTCGTGAATGGTCGCGTCCAGGCGCGTCGCGAGCGCCGGCTCGGCGCGATCGTCCGCTCGTCCGTCCCCGTGCGCGTTCAGGCGGGTGAAGGCGGCCGAGATGCCGCTCGCCGTGCCGTCGAGGAACAAGGCCTCGGGGTGTTCACGTGGTCAGAGGCCGCAGATAGCCTGCGGCGGCGCATCGCTCTGCTGCATCGCGAGCTCGGGTCCCCCTGGCCGGATGTCTCCGATGCTGCACTCCTCGGCACCCTCGATTCCTGGCTCGGCCCTGAGCTCTCGAACCTCGCCACCGGCATCCCCGCCGCGCGCATCGACCTGACCTCGGCGCTCCGGCGCGTGCTTCCCTGGCCTGCCGCAGCCGACTTCGACGCACTGGTTCCCGAACGCTTCGAGGTACCCAGCGGATCACGCGTCCGTCTTACCTACCCGCCTGTCGATGACCCGACGGCGCGGCCTGTCGTGGCAGTGAAACTGCAGGAGTGCTTCGGTTGGGCAGAAACTCCGCGTCTCGTCAGGGGCCGCGTGCCGGTGCTGTTCCATCTGCTCTCCCCCGGCGGACACCCCCTTGCGGTGACCGACGACCTCGCATCGTTCTGGGCTGGTCCATACGCGCAGGTGCGCGCAGAGATGCGCGGCCGATATCCGAAGCATCCATGGCCCGAGGACCCCTGGTCCACGGCGCCCACCCGGCACACCACGCGTCGCGCTGCGCAGCAGTGAGCGGCGCAGCGCGACCACCGCGCGCCGTGTCATTTAATCGAGCAGATGACGGAGATAGCGCTCCGGAGACTCCAGGTACGAGCGCCAGTGGTTCACTATCTCGAGATCGTGCCAGTCGACAGGGCGGATGCCCCAGTCGCCGACCTCCAGTATCCGCGCGCCGGGAAGAGCAGCGAGGACCGGTGAGTGAGTCGCGCACAGTACTTGGCCGCCATCGTCGACGATTCGTCGAAGCACGGCAATGAGTGACAGCGTCGATCCGAACGACAGGGCCGCCTCTGGCTCGTCAAGGCAGTAGAACCCTGGCTCATCGAATCGACTCTCCAAGAGCGCGAGGAACGATTCTCCGTGGCTCATCTCGTGAAAGGCGACGTCCGGCGACGTCATCGAGGGATTCTCCTCCAGATATGTGTAGAACGAGTGCATCGTCTCGGCGCGCAAAAAGAAGCCCCATCTGCTGGCGCCGACGCCGCGCTGGAGGCGGAGCCAGTCCGACAGCGGCGATTCGGTCGAACGAGTACTGTGCTGCGCCTGGCGGGATCCGCCCTCGGGCGAAAGACCGTATGCAAGCGCCACTCCCTCCACAATGGTGGATTTCCCGCTTCCGTTCTCACCGACGAGGAACGTGATGCCAGGATCGAGGTCGATCCCGTCTCGCAGCACCTGGGCAACAGCCGGAATGTTCGTCGGCCAGCGACCGCCGGGCGTCGGCGCGTCCTCAGTCGGTATGACAGCGACCACCGGCTGCTGACGTCGGCGACGACTATTGGGGTCCCAGAACGAATCCATCCCGCTCAGCACTCGATGACGTTGACCGCGAGACCGCCCTCGCTGGTCTCCTTGTACTTCGTAGACATGTCGAGTCCGGTCTGCCGCATCGTCTCGACGACGGCATCCAGCGAGACATAGTGATGTCCGTCGCCGCGCAGGGCAAGGCGCGAAGCGGTCACTGCAGTGGATGCCGCAATAGCGTTGCGTTCGATGCAGGGAATTTGCACGAGCCCGCCGATCGGGTCGCAGGTGAGACCCAGGTGGTGCTCCATCGCGATCTCCGCGGCATTCTCGATCTGCCGGTTGGTGCCGCCCATCACCGCGGTCAGCCCGGCTGCGGCCATCGCGCACGCGGAACCAACCTCGGCCTGGCATCCGCCTTCCGCACCAGAAATCGACGCGTTTGCCTTGAAAAGCGATCCGAGTGCGGTGGCGGTGAGCAAGAATCGACGGATGCCACGGCGACGGTTCGCCTCGGCGACCACCTCGCCATCGGCATCCTGTATGTCCGCTATCTCGCCACCGAACCCGAGCAGCGCACTGCCGACGAGCTCGCCGTACGGCGTGACGGCATTGCCCGCCCCGAGTCCTGAGTCAGCGAGGAATCGCCACCAGTACATCGCGACAGCGGGAAGGATGCCTGCAGCACCGTTGGTCGGCGCGGTGACGACTCGTCCCCCAGCAGCGTTCTCCTCATTGACGGCGAGCGCAAAGGCACCAAGCCACTCGCCAGGGATCTCCCGCGCACCGTCGGCTTCAGCAGATTCCAACTGCTCGCGAATCGCGCCGGCGCGACGCTTGACCTTGAGGATGCCCGGCAGCACGCCATCCGCGTGCAGACCGGCGTCGACACACGACGCCATCGCATCCCAGATCGCATCGAGACCGGCCGCGACTTCGTCTTCAGAGCGAAGTGCCATCTCGTTGCGGCGAGCGATTTCGGCAATCGAGAGTCCATACTCGTCACACAGCTCCAGCAGCGATGCGGCGTCGGGGTACGCGAAAGGGAACCCGTGCGCGGCGATCTGAACGTCCTCGCCTTCCCGTCGAATGAATCCCCCACCGATCGAGTAGTAGGTCTCCTCTGCGAGCGCAGCGCCATCGCCAGAAAGGGCCGTGAGCGTCATCGCGTTCGGATGCCCCGGCAACCGTGTGCGCGGCGCGAACTGGATGTCGTCCTTCGCGAACGCGACCTCGTGAATGCCGTCGACGAGCAGCACTGCTCCATCGGGGAAGTTCGTCCAGGCGGCACGCACTTCTGCGGGTTCACACGTCTCCGGGGCGAGTCCGCGCAGACCTGCCAAGACAGCATCCGGTGTGCCGTGTCCGATACCGGTCGCTCCGAGCGAGCCATAAAGCGTGCACGTCACTCGTGCCACATCGGCAAGTGCGCCGCTGGCGCTCAGCCGTCGGGCGAAGTCCCGTGCTGCGCGCATCGGCCCCACGGTATGGGAGCTGGAAGGCCCCACCCCGATGGAGAAGAAGTCGAATGCCGAGACGTACGCTGTCACGACTCCCAGGCTACGCCGTGGAAGCGTGCTCGAGCGCCGTTCTGCGACAGACTGGTGGCGTGACCATCGACGCGCCGCGCTATCGCGATGTCGCGAACCGTCTCGCACAGCGGATCGCCGACGGAGAGTTCCCTGTCGGATCCATGCTGCCGGGCGAACAGGCCCTGGCTAGCGAACATGGCGTCGCGCGCGGCACCGTGCGCAGCGCTCTGGCTCAGCTTGCCCGGCGCGGCACCGTCTCCTCACGTCCCGGCGCCGGGTGGATAGTGCAGTCGTCGGCGCACACGCAGGGCCTCGCCGCGTTCGGATCCTTCGCCCAATGGGCAAAGAACCGCGGTCTCACACCGGGTGGACTGGCCGTCCAGGAGCAGGAGTCGCAAGCGACTGCAGATGAGGCACGGATGCTGCGGATCGCGCAGGGGTCTCTCGTGCTGCGATTCACCCGACTGCGCAGTCTCGACGGGCACGTGGTGATGGTCGAGCGGCCCGTGTATCCGGCGTGGCTCGCTGCCGCGCTACGCGGGCTGCCCGTCGACACGCCCTCCCACGCCGCGGTGCTCGAGGCTGCTGGCCACGGCGAAGTATTCGGGTCGCACCGGATCGACGCTGTCGCCGCCTCAAGTGAGGATGCACGTCTGCTCGGTGTGCGCCGGTCAAGCCCGCTGCTGCGCGTGCGGCGACAGGCCTTCGCGCGCGACGGGCGCCCGCTCGACCTCACCGAAGACCGCTATCTGCCCGACGCCGTGTCCTTCGAGGCCTCGTCAACGTCGGATACCCAGCCCGGAGGATGGACCCGCACCCTCTCCTGACGCTGACGCTGACGCAGACGCAGATCCTGATGACGGCAGCTGGACAGCTGTGCACAGCCGTCCCTGCCATTTCGGCGGATACCGGCCGGTTTCGCACCCCGTTGGCGAGGTGTTCATCGAACGTTCGAAGACGGTGCTGAGACTCGAGGCAACGCCACCCCGGCGCCCTCCGAAAGGATCACGATGCCTCCCCTCAAACGCTCCCGCCCGCATCTGCGGCGCGCGATCGTCGTTGCCACGACGATCGGCCTCATCGCCGCTCCCGCCGTCCCCGCAGTCGCCGCCGACAGTTTCGGCCTCACTGTCCCCTCCGCTGTCGACGCTCAGGCCGGATCGACCTTGACAGCCGAAGGTGTCGACCTTCTCGAAGGCGCCCCGGTGGTCCTCTCCTGGACGACCGATGTGCCTCACGACACGAACTGGATCGGTGTCTACCCGAAGGGTGTCAAGCCCGGCTCCACCGCATCGACTCAGTGGGCGTACACAGCAGCCGAGTCAGGCACGGTGACCTTCTCCGGACTCCACGCCGGCGTCTGGGAAATCTATCTGCTCGCGCAGGATGGATACGGCGTGCTGGATGGCCCCGTATCCGTGACGATCGCCGGTGATCCGGACCGTCCTATGCCGGGAGACGCGAACGCCGCCGTCGAGATCGATCCGATCGTCACGGACAACGACACCGACGAGGTCATCGCACGTGAGGCCTTCGGCACTGACGGGGCCGACCAGTGGAGCATGAGCTTCGATGAGGCCATGACCGACCAGGGCACGGACGACTACCGCGGCTGGCAGTTCACCAGTCGCGACGAATGGACCGACGAGGTCGACGAGATGCGCAAGCGCTTCGGCCGTGCGCACGACACGATCGTTGTGGCCGACGCGCAGCAGTTCGGGGACCTGCCGTTCAACACGACCCTCACCGGCGCTCCCATCTCTGTCGAGGGCCTGGGTGCGGTGCGCCTCACCTTCGACAGCCACTATCGCGGCG
Organism: Microbacterium sp. Y355; assembly: GCF_059445345.1. NCBI lineage: Bacteria > Bacillati > Actinomycetota > Actinomycetes > Micrococcales > Microbacteriaceae > Microbacterium > Microbacterium sp. Y355. The sequence continues at coordinate 1,894,867 of NZ_JCAIUD010000001.1, forward strand.
CTGCGGGACAGTCCGGCACCGTCGGGGTGAGCTTCGACGGCGGCGATCAGGCCGAGATCCTACGGCTCGATTCTGCGTCCGTCGCCGACGGCTACGACGCGCGTCAGCTGAACTACGCACAGGATGTCACTGTGGATGTTCCGGCTGGAGCCGAGAATGCCGTCTTCACCTGGAACCTGTCCGGCGGAGCCGACGCTCGATACTGGGCGATCGACTCTGTCACCGTGCACGAGTCGCTTGCCGCTCCGACGGGCGACCCCACCAGCGCTTGGGTGATGAGTGATATCCAGGGCCACCCGCAGGATCTGCAGCACGCTCTCGGCGACTATGCAGAGCTCCTGCCAGGGGCCGACGGCATGCTGATGGTCGGCGACATCGTGAACAGCGGTTCAGACGCGGACTGGGACGAAATCTACGATGTGATGGATGCCACGACCGACATCCGCCCACGTCAGACCATCGCGTCGATGGGCAACCACGAGCGCTACGCCGATGGTGGTTTTGGTGCGAACACCAACCGATTCCTCACCTTCGCGGAGCGCGACCGAGTGTGGGACGAGTATGTGATCGAAGGGCCTTCCGGCGACCTGCCCGTGATCGTTCTTGGCCAGGAGTTCGCCAGCCCCACGGACGTCGCCATGAGTGATGCTCAGGTGGAGTTCCTCGAGGAGCGTCTCGCGCACTGGACCGCGCTCGACAAGCAGGTCGTCGTGATGACCCACTTCCCGCTCGGCGACACAGTCTCCGCGTCGTGGATCCCCTGGTACCACGGTCACCACCAGATGAATGATCGACTCACCAGCATCCTCGGCAACTACCCGAACGCCATCGTGTTCTCGGGGCACACGCACTACCCCGCCGAGCTCGGCGACTGGGCCGTGCAGCGCCGTACCGCAGATGGGCACGCCGACGGGTTCTGGGCCGTGAACACCATCGCGATGCACGTGGAATGGGATGCACGCGGAGAGAACACCGCCGGCATCGACGAGATCGTGACGCGCGACATCAACCAGGGACTCACGCTCGAAGCCTATGGCGACCGGGTCGTGGTGAAGGCTTATGACTTCGCGGGCGACACGTGGCTGCGCGAGGCTGTGATCCCCAACCCGCTCGTCGCGAGCACGACCGTGGAAGGCATCGTGGCTGGCACTCCGAAGATCGTCTCCACGCACCACCTCGGCATCAAGCCGGGTGCGAAGCTCACGGTCGAAGAGGGCGACTGGACCGATGGCACAGAGTTCTCCTACCAGTGGCTCGCCGACGGCGAGCCGATCGACGGCGCCACGACCGAGCGGTTCCACCTGGTCGGCAAGTGGAAGGGCCAGGACATCACTGTTCAGGTAACCGGCACCGTTCAGGGACTCGCTCCGGCGACCAACGAATCCGAGCCGATCCGCATCGACTGACATTCCCACAGTGCCCCGCCCTTCCTGAGGGCGGGGCACTGCCGTACCACCACAGGAGTTCGAATGCTTCACCCCCGCACACACGCCCGTCGCCTGCCCGCCGCAGTCCTGTGGGACATGGACGGCACCATCGTCGACACCGAAGGCCACTGGATCACCGCGGCCGAGCGGATGCTGGCGGCGGAGGACATCGTCGCACCTCAACGTGCGCTCGACGGGCTGATCGGACTCGCGCTGCCCGATGGGGCGCGTGTAATCCGCGAACTCGGAGCGTCGGGTTCACCTGAGTCGATCGTCGAGCGCTGGCTCGATCTGGCGTTGGTGTGCACCCGCGCCGAGGGAATCGAATGGCGTCCAGGTGCGCGGAGCCTATTGAGTGAGCTCAAGGCTGCCAATGTGCGGCTCGCGCTGGTCACGATGTCATACCGCCGCTACGCGGAAGAGATCCTCAGCGCCCTCCCGTCCGGGTTGTTCGACACGATCGTCACCGGTGACGATGTGTCGCGGGGCAAGCCGTTCCCTGACGCTTATCTTCGCGCCGCCGAGCTGCTGGGGGTCGATCCCGCGGATTGCATCGCGATCGAAGACTCTCCGGTCGGCCTTGCCGCCGCGCGTGCCGCCGGTGTGGTGACGGTCGGCGTGCCGCATCATTTGCCGCTCGCCGATGACAGCGCCGACGTGCTCTGGCCGACGCTGAGAGGGCGCGGCGCGCAGGATCTCCGCCTGCCTCTGCGCCCTGCAGCGGGCAGCGGGGACGACAAAACCCCCGCCGCTTTCGCGACGGGGGTTTCACACTCTGTGCGCCCGAAGGGACTCGAACCCCTAACCTTCTGATCCGTAGTCATCGGCTTCTTTGCCGGAATCCTTGTATTTCCGCGAGTATTGACGCGTGGTGCACACATAGGTGCACACATTGCGCGGGCGGGTGCGATGAGCCAAACTCGCCGACCTACCGTGGATTTGAACCCATGTCACGGCCCAGCCTGGGCGGGACCAAAGCCCCCTGGATACGCCCCGATGCTCACCGCCCTAACTCGTGATCCCGACAGCGCGGTGGCAGCTCACGCCGCTGGAGCACTGGCCAAACGCGCTGCGGTCAACGACGACGTGTCTCCTGCGTACCTCTCCTCGCTAGTCCAGCTGATCACACAAACGGGCGAGGCTTTCCCGTTTGCGGTGCTTCCGGAGTCGCTGCAGCCACCGACCGCACAAGCGCCGGCGCTCGATGCGCTCGATGCGCTCGATGCGCTCGATGCGCTCGATGCGCTCGATGATCACGCTTCACCACATGTCAGAAGCGGCGCCGATCAGGTTCGGGCACGACCCGTCTGATGGGAGGCGGCGTGGCAGGAGCAGAGATCCTGGCCTGGAAGTGGCAGCCTGCTGGGGCTCTCACCGATAATGCATGATGTGGCATGTTGCCTCGTCTTGAGGACATATCGTGAGTAAACGCAGCAGAAGGAGCATGCCGATGGCGTTGTCAGACACGGACGGGGCGGTCGCTTGGCTGGACAACTTCCGCCCCGAGGATCGTGCGCTCGCCAAGCGGCTACTGGATGTTTTTGTGCTAGATGCGTGGACCTCTGCACGCGCCTCGCTCCTGGAACTGATCAGAAGCGAGATCGACGCGGTACGAAGCACGGGGCCCGCATGGGTGCTACCAGCGATGGACTCCGGCGACATCCGGAAAGCAAACAAGCTACCAATACAAGAATCACTGACCGCGTTCGAGAACTTCGAACCCGGAATGGGTATTCCGTCGATGCCTGGAAGTGAAGGACTCATCGGCCACCTGCTTCGCGACGTCCAAGACAACGGCGTCTTCCCGCCGACCGCCCAGATTTCAGAGCTTCGCGAGAATCGGGTGCGAACAATCATCGTCGTTTCCGACACGATCGAGACCGGCGGTCAGGTCGCCAAGTATGTGAAGTCGCTGTTGCGCAACCCATCATTGAAGAGCTGGCACTCGTTTCGTTGGATACGGGTCGTGGTCCTGGCGTTCGCCGTGTCGGCCGACGGCGAGCGGAAAATCAACTCCCTCCCCGAGGTTGATTCCCTGCGCTTCGTTCGCCACGCACCCACGATCACGGGCTTGCCCTGGACTAGGGGAGAGATCGCTGCGGCGATTGAACTCTGTCTCCACTATGGGCGTGGCAGCCATCGCCTCGGATACGGGAACCATACCGGGCTGTTCGGCTTCCAGGATCGCGTGCCCAATACCATTCCCAAGATTTTCCGCCAGCACGGCACCGACTGGGCACCCTTGTTCACCGGAAAAGGCGGTCGGAACGTCCCAAGCGGCATGGTGCATGAACTTGCGAGTGGCTCGAACATCCCCACTGCTCACGACGAGATCATTCGCGCTGTACGTCAGGAGCGGCTTGCTGTGAGTGTTGGCAAACAGCAACGGGAGAGCCATCGCGACATACTCGCCACACTCGCGCTTCTGCGCGTCTCGCCAAGACGCGCCAACCTCATCGGCGTCGCCCTGAGCATGACCCAAACCGAGGTCGAGACAATGCTGTCATACATGCTTACCCAAGGCTGGCTCGACCTCGATAACAAGGTCACTGAGAGCGGCGTTGCCGAACTCGCCGCCGGCAAGAGGAAGCCCCGGCGCGTCGAGCCGCGGCAGACAAGGGTGATCTCGGATCCCTACTATCCTGAGTCATTGAGGTGAGGAGATGGTAGCCGTTGGCCTAGAGATGAAGTCACAGCGTAGTTGTGACTCGTTGAGCGGAAACGCTCAATCGGTGCGGAAACGTACCGTGGTGCTCCGGGTAGCCGGTGCACCCGGACTAGCTCGCGCAACGCGTGCAAGCACGGACAGGCCGCCCTGCGTGTGCCTTCGGGCTCTTCCTGCCCGTGGATCCCTTCGGGATCTCCATTCGGAGTAGACCAGTTGCCATCTCCTCATCACTACATCAGCGAGGGCATCCGCCTCGGCCGCGACGAAGGCATGCTCCGCCGCGCAGCTGCCTATCAGCGCGACATCGCAGCGAACGGGTGCTATCCCGTCCTTACTTTGGGACATCTGGCTCGAGAAACCGACACAGAGTGGGGCTACCTTCGGTCTATCGTCGAACGGCGCCTAAACGAATACACTCCCATCCGACGCCTCAAGTCGGATGGAACCTACCGGGCAATATGGGCCCCGCAGCCGAGCCTTATGCATGTTCAACGCTGGATTCTAACCAATGTCTTGACCGGGATTAAGCTCCAAGACACCGTGTTCGCGTACCGACGCGGTCTGTCCATCAAACACTGTGCTGGACAGCATGTCGGAGCGCGATGGCTCCTGAAGATGGACCTGCATGACTTCTTCGGCACGATCGAGGAATCACGCGTATTCGGCGTCTTCCGCGCCCTCGGCTACCCCGCGCTACTCGCCTTCGAGATGGCGAGAATTTGCACAAAAATCAGCTGGCCAGGGCATGAACTTCCTCCGCTCGAAGGGCGAGGGATCGAACGATATGACACCCCCTATCGGGGTGCGCTTCCGCAAGGCGCTCCCACAAGCGGGGCGTTGGCGAACGCCATCGCCAGCCGCATGGACTCGATGCTCAGGGACATCGCGGACGCAAGTGACCTGGTCTACACGAGATACTCGGACGATCTCACCTTCTCATCGTCCGCTCCATTCAACCGCGCAACCGTACCCAAGCTCGTTACGAAAGTTGAACGCGCGATTGGGCTCGCAGGATTCCAGACGCACAAGAAAAAAACCCGTGTGGTTCCGCCGGGTGCAAGAAAGATCGTTCTCGGACTCATGCTCACCGAGCGGGAGATCCGACTTGTCCCAGAGTTTCGAAATCGCATCGATAACCATATCCGGTGCGTACGCAAGTACGGTCCAGCAGCCCATGCAGCTGCACGCCGCTTCGACTCCACCTTGTCGATGATCAACTACGTCGATGGATGCCTCGCGTTTGCGACCGACATCGAACCAGAATGGGCCAGAGAACGAACTCAACGTTGGCTCGATGCACTCCGAGGGCAGGGACATCCGTTGGTCAAAGACGCCTAGGGGTGCCACGCGCAAAGTGGGCTGGCGGTGTGCTGAGCCGGTGGGAATGTCTCAGCGTCAGCGCTATTTGGATACTCAGTCGTTCCATCGGCATCTGGGGCGACCCAGAGACCTCGATCGTGTCGATTGACAGCTTCCGCGCCCTGGACATGACCCGCATCTTCGCGCTGAAGAGCGGGCGCTCGTTCGAGAACGAGAACCCGCTCCTCGAGCGGATCCCAGCGAAGCACCGAGTTGTCCTCGGCGATGGCGTCAACACTCACATCAAGCCGCGGATCAACTTGAGGGTGTCCCCATGTGCACGGTGGTGCCCGGCGCCGCGTGAACGCCCTCGATCAGGCCGAGCTTCACCGCGAACCGGGCGTGGTCCAGGCTGGTCACGGTGAACATTGGAGCATGTAGGACGTCGAGTAGCAGAGGGGCTGCCCCGTAGCCAGGACGGGCCCTTTCAACGCGTGATTCCGCTCGTTACGAGAACACCGAGAATGACGAGCGTGCGTAGATGAGGTCCTGTTTGTGGTTCGCCCACGCCTTCCGGCGGAACTCGTCAAGAGACGCCGCCGTCACCTCCACCGGGGTATCCGGAGCTTCGTGGCGGAACAGCCCTCCGGAACGCCGGTGAGCGTCGAACAGCCCAAATGCGCCAGGCGTGCTCCCGGTCCCCGCGAAGAACACAGTGCTGCTAATCGTGCTGCCGACGACCGTCGTGGTGTCAGGGAGGAAATGGAACCCTGCACCGCCGCCGCCAGCGATACGCACCGTGTGGCCGCCGACGGTGCGATGCATGTCGAAGCTCGTCTGCCACTGCAGCGCGGACATCTGTCGGAACGGCACGTCCATCTCCTTCTTCCCGACCCACTCGGTGAGGAACTTGCTCTGATACGTCGAGTACGCGTCTCGATCCCCGGTCCAGGCTTGCCCGATCGACGTGTAGTCGGTGGCTTTACCACTGGCGACCTTGGTGAGCTGGACGGGGTCAAGAGAAGCGAGGACGAACCCCGCGTGGGGATCCTGCCTGAGCATTTCGATGATCTCGCTCAGCGGCTCGTCCCGCATATAGCTCACGTCGCGGATGCGCTGCTCTGGGTACGGTCCGCTGATGCCGATCGTAATTTCCGGGCGCAGGATGACGATCTTCGCAATGGTGCCCGGAGCGGTCGCATGGTCGTCTGGTTCCCACGTCACCTTGGTGTCAGAGACCATCGAGATCCGGTTGCCGTCGTAGATGTTGGCCACGATCAGGGTCACGCACAAACCTCCTCGTTCAGGTCACGACCTTGCTGGCTGTGAGCGTTGAGTCCAGTATGAGTGCACAGGCGGACACCGCAGGCAGAAGGTGGACCCGTGCGAACGCAGCGAGCCTCCTTCATCATGTCTTCTCAACGCTCGAGCTGGGTGAGCTCGTGCAGCGCCCCGATCATCCCGTGCTCGAGTCGTCGCGGCGTCCCGCGCGAGATACAGGCGCGCTCGGCGACCTTCTCAGCCGTCAGCGCGAGCCCCGAGCGGGGCAATTTTGACCAGCTCCTCGTCCACTCAGCCGAGGAAGCTTGCGTGCTCACCGCCCACGTGGGTGTAGACCAGGAAGGTCAGGACGGTGATCGCGTCCTTCTCGTCCTGTGTGAAGGCGCCGAACTCGTCCGGCAGGAAGTCGTCTCCCTGCTCACGCCGGAGCTCGAGGTTGACGCCAACGACAAGGTTGACGAGGCTCGTCGCACGTCAATGCTCCACGGACGCGGCGCCATCATATTTTCCGTCCGCTTCAGCACCGTCGAGGGACAGGTAGATGAACTGCGCGTAAGCATCCAGGTTGGAGTGCCGGAAGTCCTTGTCCGACCACTTCCAGCCGTAGTATGCATCGATCTACCAGGTGGCCTTGGGCTTGACGCCTGCGCGTGACCTTCCTACCGCAACCCCGTACGTGGGATCAGGCACGGCGTCGTGAACCGCTCTCGTCCGCTCGTCTCCTTCAAGCTTGAGAGCGTTCTGGACTGTAACGAGAGCGGCCCGCTGCGCGACCGCGAACAGCTTTTGTCTCGATAACGACCTTGATCTCAGAGCCGCTCTCCTCGAGGAGTACGACATCCGGACTGAACCCGTCGATCGGCAGGTGGTCCAGCACCTTCTCGCCGATATGCTCCGGGATCTCGAGCATCCGCGCCGCGTGGCGCGTGAGCTTGGGCCTGAAAGGAAGGAACAAGCCCGCCAGCGTACGGTTGATCAGATTCTCATGGGACACAACCAAGGCGATCTGGGGCTCCTTTTTCGGGCAACACCGGCCGGATCGGCGCCGGGTGATAGTGGATGCCGCGCAGATTGAGCCCTGCCTCCGGGGTACGTTACGACGGACTCCTTGGCGGCGGGATCGACAGACGAGGGCCAGCGGAGCTACCCGCGTTCGTCCCGCCGTTGCGACTTGTCGTGCGGGAGCCGCGCGCTAGACGCCGCCGCTATAACGAACCGGCAGGTGCGACCGCACAATCAGGTTCTCCGCAGTTGGTGATTCCCTTACTCTGCTTCTTGTTCGGAGAGTGAACCGCCCATACTCTTGCCATGTCGGACGACTCCTTCGCAGCTTTCATTTTGACGAGCGCGTGATCCGAGAATCGGACGTGCCGCTGCTTGGAGAACGTGAAGGTGTGACAGAGGTTGTGGTCGCTGTCGAGACCGAGATGCGTTCGTAAGGCCGTCGCTCGAGGGCGAGAGAGTCCCACAGCATCCGCGAGATCGAACGCCGTCCAGTGATACTTCTTCTGCTGATCGACCGTGCGGATCGCAGCCGCATCGACGTCTTCGTCGTTCGTGAACTTCACCGGCAATGCGCCGTCATGCTTGACGAACCGGACTTGCACCTCGAGGCCGTCGCCGCTGATGGCAGCACCCACCTTGCTCAGGCGGGGAAAAACTGCAGTGCGCGCCTTTCCCTCGCGGATTCCGTTCTCGACCCGCGTAACGTCTTTGTCTGAGACCTTTGTGTCCGGCTCAGTGTGAGCCTCCATCGCGAGAAGCGTTCGAATGCGCGCACGTGCGTCGGCTCCCATACGTCGTCCCGGCTGCAGGAGTTCAGTGATTTTCGAGTACTCGCGATCCACGAGGATCTGAAAATCCTGAGGCGGCTCGGTGGACACGGGCAGAACTCTTCGCGGCAGGTGATCGGCGAGGTGCTCCCCGAACACGCGTTGCAGCAGATCGTCGAACAGGGTCACCCCCGCTCGAAGATGAACGTAAAGCAATGATTCGTCCACGTCGTTGTACCAGTGTTGTTCATCGTCGCGCAGGGCGTCAATGGCGCGTAGGGTCCCTGCCTCTTCGTCGGTCAACTTGACGCCTACCGTCTGAGCCGAGCGCCGCAGCACGGCTTCGAACCCGATCGATCGCCCCGTAGCTTTGTCGAATACGTTGACTTGCTTCTGGTTCAGCGCAGCTTTCAAGAGCATCTCGAACGCGTGCTGCGCGTGAAGAAGGACAGTCGTAACCCGCCCGTCATCATTCACGCTGTTGAATGCGGAGATCGAACGCCGGAATGAAGATACGGCCTTCTTCTTCAGGATGCGCGCACTTGCTCGGAGCTTCACATCGCCAGTATGCAGGACATACCCGTCGTCGGCATCGAAGATGCTGCCGGCATATCGCTCGCAGAGGGTTTGTTACCGCTGCGTTGCTGCGTTCTTTGCACCAGTAACGACGAAGGCCCCGCATCCCAGCAGTGTTTCCAAGGGATTTGGGGCCTTCGTGCTGGCGGTGACGGTGACGGTGGGAATTGAGCTCATCTCGCGTTCCAGACAACATGGGCGCAGCGCTGAACTTCCTTGAAAATACGGGAGTCTTCGTCACATCACCTCACAAACGCCTAGCGCAGGCAGCACAGTCCGTCGCTCGACACCTCCGATTTCTCGGAAGCCTAGATTGCCCATCGGCATGCCCAAGAGGTGTCATCGGTGGTTCCGGATGAGGCGACGAGGGCCGCCCACCCGGATGCTGGACGGCTTCCGCCGTCGTGAGTGACAGCTATTTTGTCATACGACGAGGTAATTGAGCAGGTCGTTGTGGATGAAGCGGATCTCCTCAGCGGTATCGATCTCGACGACGCCGGAGACCTGGATCTTGTCCTGGTCGTCAAGTTGGTCCAACAGCGACGGAAGAACGCCCGTATGGGCGGCCCTACCATTGGCGCTCAGAAAACCGAGGAAGTGTCGAAAGCTGGCCGGGTCGTCTGTAAAGCCGATATCGACCTTGCGCCCCGTGACCTTCTCGCGTAGGCGCGCGGCGAGGCCACGGTCGCTCTGATACTCCTCGATGTAGCAAGAGACCGTCGCGATCGTGCGTCCCAGCGACCACTCACGGGCGAGCTCTTCAGCAGCTTCGAGGTACCAGTCGTTCGACGTCGCGTTGCGGATGATACTCACGAAGTCCTTATCGGATGCCGCGGGTCGGTGGGTGCCATTCTCGAAGCCGTAGCGGTAGTCCGCCACGACGTATCCCTGCGGCGCGAGGCGGTCAGCCTGTCGAACCACCCAATTGTGGAAGTCCGATGTTGCAGGCTTGGCTTGGGCGACGTCGGGAAGACTAGCGACCTCGTTGTCCGCGGCGATCTGCGCGAGAGCTGCGCGTAGGCGCTCAAAGCCGGCGGGGCGGTGGAAGTCGTCCTGCGCCGCGCCAATATCTCCTTCGGCGAAGCGTCGGACGTAGCGATGCTCGAGGTGAGGAAGCGCGATGAGCACGTTCGGACTGGTGCGCTCCATGGGGAGGATCGGAAGCCCGGCCGCTGCTGCGGCCCAGATCACCACGCCGTTCGAGACGTAGACGCCGAGGAACCTCTCGGCGGTGTGCTTGATGGCGTAACTACTGGTCCAAGCATCCATGTCAGGGTGCGCTCGATCGCGGGCCTCGACGGGCGAGAACATGCGAAGGAACTCAGTGACGACGACGAGCGCTTCAAACGCCCCGGCAGGGACATCTTCCCGGAACGACCGCTCCGCGTTCATTCCGTTGCGGCCGACGACGACACCAGCACGAGCGCCGACGACGGGGTGTTCGTCAAGAACAGTGATCAGGTCACGTGGCGATATGCGCTCGCCGAGGATGCCGCTGGCGAAAGGAGTATTTAGCTCGCGCAGCGCCGCGGTGTACTTCACACCGGCGAAGTCTCGCCAGGCACGGGCGTCCTGCTGTAGCGCGCGGTTATCGGTGTGGTTGGAGGAGGTCATCTCAATCCTTGTTCCGGGCACGACATCCCACGCCTGCGCACCCTGGCAAAGAGAGAAATCTCAACTCGAACAGATGGTGCTCCCCTGGTTCGGCATCCGTTGTCCTCGGCACCTGACTCGCGTGGGGAGTCAGGCTCGGAGTGAGGCGGACCAGAACCGCCAGATCGAGTAGCATATCACACATCATGTTCTTCGTAGTGCGATGATGATCGTGCTGGCGTTGGCCTCGTGCATCTCACTCGCCTTACGCCCCGGCTGCAACCAGGATCGATGCAAGTTCGGGCAACTTCGAGTACCGATGGATGCCCACAGGCGCATCATCATTGAAAACTAGCGACTCTGTGGGGCGACTTCCAACAACGTCGAAGTCGTGCCAGAGCCACCACCACGGTTCGGCCTGATCGGCAGACCGCGCATACCGCCGCCGTTCACCATGCGGGCCAGATCGAGGGATCGCTCCGGCCGTGCCAAGGTGCCCAGGTTGGCCGATCCGAAGCATCCAATCGCCAGCTCTTCATCCTCACAGCTGGGACATCCCCACCGAAGGAGGCCGGATTGTGGAACTCGACTTCGAGCAACATTTTGATCGAAGTCGGGGCTCTGCGCTGCATGCGCAGAGGCGACGAGTAGCGGTGCACCCCACAGCAGTTGAGCTCGGTGCCGCGAGAACTCGCGCAGTACCTCTCTCCGCAGCCGAGGCTCACGTCCACCGCGATGATAACTAGACGGTGATACTCGTTTCGATGTCCGCGACGGTCACGTTCACCGGTGTCACGATCGGGAGCGCCGTGAGGACGGCGAACTCATTCTGCACGTCAGCGTAGATGGGGACACCCGCCCTCGATGAGATCGTCACCACCAAGCTGAACTCGATGTCATCCGTTCCGGTCGTGATGCGGCCACCCTCGCGAGTGAGGTGGTTGATGTCGATCCGCGGGTGGCGCAAGCTCGACGCTCTCATCAACGAGTCCGCTCGCCACAATGATTCCCATTTGCCCTGCTCACGTTTCGCTGCCTCATTACGCGAGCTGCGCTTAGGTTGGCGGGTGACAGGGTTCTGGCTGATCTTCCATCCCGCGGCGAGCATCTGTGCGACAAGAGTGGCATCGGTGATGCGAACGTTTTTCGTCTGATCCTTGTTCGTTCCCGGTTTCGTCCGCCGCATCGAATAAACCTGGTCGTGCGGGCGGAACTTCACCTCGAGACCCGCTTTCGAGTACTCACCGGCCTCGGCACTGTCGGTCGCCGTGCTGAGCGCGAGGCTCCACCGAACATCGACCATGCCCTTGGTGAGCGTGCTGGGAACGGGCAGCGGATACGCCCGGACCTCGTCCCGCTTGAGTACACCCTGGTAGATGACGGTGGCCTCATGGGGCGGGCAGGTCAGGACCTCATCGACGTCATGTAGTAGGCGCCCGTGACCCACCTCAAACACAGGGTGCCCCTTGGTCTTCTGGGCGAAATGCACCGCCAACGCACGAAGCGTGTTCGCGTCCGAACGACCCGCGAGCTGAGCCGCCATTTTCGACAGCACGTTGGTAACCAGTGGGGCCGCGTAACTCGTGCCCTCGTGATCATGGATGATCTGCCCGTTCGGTCGCACCCGGCCGAATCTGCGTGCCTTCGTCCCACCAAAGGCCATTACTGCTGGCTGGGTGCGGGCACCAGGGCGCCCCGGACCGCGTCCGGAATATGCGGCCGCGTTCCAGTCCGCCTCCGAGGCCGGCGTGTCGGAAGCCCCGACACACAGCCCGTTCACCATGTCCGCCGGCGACTGAACCCGGTTCAGACCGGTGGCCGCGTCCGATTCACCGTTGTTGCCCGCGGCCGTCACGAAGAGGATCTGCCGGTTGTAGGCAATCTTGTCCAGCACTGCCGTCCAGCGGTGAGGTTCACGGTCCTCGACCGGCGCCTGCGGTCCCACGCTCAGATTGACGATGCGGGCATCCGTCGTCTCCACCACCTGACGGATCTGGCGCAGCACCCAGGGGAACTCTGCCGCGTCCTCCTTCGGGCCTGGCGTGATCTGATAATGCGTGACGTGCGCGGCGGGAGCCGACACTACGCCGGTGTCCGCGATATCCCCATAGAGGATCGCAGCGGTCACAGCGCTGCCGTGGAGCGCGGACCGCGGGTTTTGGCCGTTGTTGGTCAGATCGACGGTCGTCACATGCCCGGCGAACATAGCGCCGGTGTCATCGACCCCGCCGTCGAACACGAGAACTTCGGGCACACCGGAGACCGCCACGGGTGCCGCAACGAGGCCGCCCTCGGCGTCATCGACAGGATCGTCCTCCATGAGAACGACCCGAGGTGCCGGCGTCAACGACCGCAACGGGTTGAACGCCGCAACCTCGTCCACCTTCGTCGGCGGAAGTTCGACGGCGACGAATGTCAAACCGTCGACGACGTCATTTTCCTCGAGGTGCACCCGCCCGCCGACCGATTCCACCAGTTCCGTGAACTTCGCCAGCGTAGGACCGGACGCTGCAGCCCGTTCGTCAACCGACGACTCATCGGGGTCCGGATGCAGAACCGCTTCGAATGCGACCAGCTCACCGATCTCGGTCGCGATCGTCGATCGGTGCGCGGTTGACACAGCGATCTTCGTGAATTGGCGCAGGTCGTCCGCGGCGCCCTTCGTGCCGCCGGTGCCCGCCAAAATCGCCTGCATACCCTGCACAGCTTTCGCGTCCGCCGACAACAGGAACGACTTCGAGATCGCCTCCGTCTCACCGGTGCTCGGAAGATGTTGGATGCCGTGCTCGACGATCTTCGAGCCCAGCGGACGCAACTTCAACTGCTTCACGAGGTCCTCGGGAAAATAGGAGTTGGCGAGGTAGTTCGCCCACACCTCCGCTTCGATGACGACGCGTTCCGCGCGCAGCCGCTCCGGAATCGCCTCGAGCACGTCACGCACGACGGACAACTGCGGTGCAAGATGCTGTTGCGCCTGCGCGAGGGTTTGCGGGTGGTGTTTATCGCCACCGCCTCCCGCGCGCACAGCCTCCTGAGAGAGCGCCTCCCCGTTGACCAGTATTCGTCCACCCGCATCGTTGTCAGGCATCGATTCCCCCTCTAGAACGCTTTATGTCATTCCCGATAGTGACATGACTCACGCCCAACCAATCGGCGATCTTGCGGTGCGTCCACCCCAGGTTCTCGCCCGCCAACTGCGATAGTTCGGCACGCTTCTGAACAGACTGGGCAGCCCACGCCCGCGCACGTTCCTGCGCGGCCTGCAAAATTGCCTCGACGATATCGACGGGCCCCGCACCACTGGCCATCACGGCTCCCCGCGCCGCACGATTCGCCCAACTCTCCAAATCCGCCAAAGACCAGCCTTCGCTGATCAGCGCCACAATCCTCTGCGCCGCATCGTCGCTCTCCCGGAAGGCAGCAATACTTCTCAGTCGCAGGAATCGCACGCGTTCGTCGAACGCAGGGAGGGGGAACTCGATCGTCGTGTCGAACCGGCGATGCACCGCCGGATCCAGCAACTGGGGGTGATTCGTCGCCGCCACCAGCAACCCACCTGGCGGCCACTGGTCGAGCTGCTGCAGAACAACATTGACCAATCGCTTCACTTCGCCGACATCGGACGCATCCACGCGACTCTTGGCCAGCGCGTCGAACTCATCCAAGAACAACACGCACGGCTCCCCCGCCGCACGCGCCAGCACCTCCTGCAAGTTCTTGCCCGTCTGCCCCATCAGGCTCGACATCAGGGACGCCAAATTCAACGTGATCAGAGGCAACGACAACTCTGCAGCGATATAGCTCGCCGTCAGCGTTTTCCCCACACCGGGCGGACCGGTGAACAAAACTGCGCGCGTCGGGGCGAGCCCAAACTCATGAAGCCGCTCCGGCAACGCATGCTCCGCCACGATAAGATCCACGGAAACCCGCACAACAGGGCTGAGAATCGGTGCCGCCACACCCGTCGGGTACTGCACCCAACTGGCCTCGTCCGACATTAACCGGCCTCGTAACGGCGACGAATCCGATGCAGGAGCGGTCGCCATCAGGGCAAACAACTCTTCCTTCAACGCGTCCGGATGCGCAGCGTCGCCCGGGGGACGACGCGCCAGACGACGACTCAGATGCCGCACACCATCCGCATCACCCGTCAGCGCGACACGAGCAACATCGACGAGAGCCTGTTCCGTCTCTCCCAGCCGTCGATCTCTCATGTCCAAAGGTTACCAACGAAATACCTTGAAAAACCAAACCAAGCGATTATCTTGGTAAGTCAACATCGTTACGAGCTGATTTAGTTACCAGAAGAGGCGTCAGGCTTCCAGCAGACGCGGACGGTGAACGTGGCCTGTCCTGAGGCCTTTGTGACCATTGGGATACCCACTTCCCCAGACAACGACACACCGAACTCCAGTTCGATTTCGTCAGGGGCGAGGGCGCCGAGGCCCGCTTGCATGGATTCGAGGACGTCGCGGCTCGCCTTGGCGATCACATCCCCGACGTCGGCGAGGCTGCGGGCGACATTCTCCGCAGTGTCGGCCACTCCCCGCAAGGGGCTGGTCTCGGTCGGTTCGACTTCCACCGCGAACCACGGCTTACCCTGCTCGTCGAGTATCACCCGAGCCATACCGTCTCCCTAGATCTGCCTGTGCGCACGCGGCATGTTCAGTATGCCTGAATCGCGCACCCACCAGAAACGGCTCGACCCCATGCGCTCACTTCAGTGAAGCACCTCGCGGCTTCCGCTCACAGTATCGGCTGCGCCCACGAACCACACAGAGGGCATTGGGGCACACCAGGGTGCACGATGCCGCTCTGCGAAGTCGTTCACCGTGTTTCGTCGCCTGCCGCTAGAAGCATGCAACAAGTACAATCTCCGCCGCAAGGAAGTACCCTCTGATCAAGAGTTTTCATGGCGGAGACGGAGGGATTTGAACCCCAGATTTCGGAGGCCCGCCTCGTCTCAGTCCACGCAGAAGCCCGGATTCACGCGGATTACACCTTTGGGAGGCCCGGTCTAGTCCCGCTTCAGCGGGATTCGTTCTTGCTCGATTTGACGCAAAATGTGGGCACGAGTCTCGATCGCGCTTACCTCCCCGAGTGGCAGTTTTCGCTCCTGCACGAATCTTGCCGACGCACAGGGAGCGCAAGTACGCACGAAGTCGAACGCTTCCTCTTGATCGATCGCTGGAGTCGTACCGGGACATCACCACCGTTGAGGAACGAGTCCATAGACGACGTTGAGTGGGAGCGCATAGAATTGCTTCCATCGAGTGATGGATCCGAGGTGAGTAAGACATGCGAAACTATGTCAGCCCTAACGCCCTCCGCCGCACGGTCGAACGTTCCACTCGTTCCTCCGCCGCGTTGGAGCGCCGGACTGTGCCTGCCGGTCACGTGCGTACGGTCAAAGTCGAGCGATTCCTCGCCGCACGCCACTCTCAGTGACAGCGACCGACTCCGGCTACGGAGAAACTCCACTCGACCCTGACGAGGCCGATGCGCTAACACCCGTAGCACGCGAGCTTCTCGGCGACGTTCCCTCCCGGGCGGACGTATTCGACGCTGAACAAGCGATCAGCGACGAGGCCAGCATCACGTTGTTCACGGATGTACTCGATGGACGACTCGGCCTTGCCGAGCTGCTGACCGACACATTCCTTCGCAACCTTCACAGCATGCTCTACAGCGATATTTGGACATGGGCCGGCCGGTATCGACTTACCGAGAAGAGCGTGGGAATCGACCCCATTCACATCCCAATCGAGCTGCGGCAGTCGCTCAACAACATCGGGTACCGCTGGGAGCATACAAGCGACTGGACTAGCCGCGAACTCGGCATCGCCGTCCATGCGGAAACGGTGCGTATCCACCCCTTCGTTGACGGCAACGGCAGATCGACACGCCTTCTCGCGAACCTCGTGTACTTTGCAGCACAAGACTCATCCGAAACCCTGCTGGCCTACGACTGGGGAGTAGACAAGCGGGCGTACATTGACCTGCTGCGAACATACGACCTCACCAGAAACTCGTCCGATCTCGCCGCCTTCATTCCCATCACCGAAGTGAGCTGAGTACCCGACTCCGCAGGAACGACGCTCGATAAGCCCGAGCCTTGGGAGAGCACGGAGAACAGCTAGGTCGGTGGCACTGGATGTCAATGGGTGCTTGTAGCGTCGAGTCAAACCCGACACAGAGGACTATGGAAATTGCTCTCACAGAGACGAACGGGACTGCTGCACGAATAAGTGACAGTTCTAGTCACGCCGCCAGTGCGACGGTCGTGTCATGATGACCTCGGATTCGACCGGCGTCAGCAGGTGGCAACGCCACCACTATCGGGCCGTTTCGCGCTCAAATGTTGCCACTGGCATTGCGTAGAGACTCGTTCCCTCGGCAGGGGCAATCTCGGCGTGATCAACAGCGGGCGAGATGCAGGCGCGGCGGACAACCCTGGCTGCGGTCGAGGTGCACACATAGGTGCACACATGTGGTGCACACAAAACTTTCTGATTCACCAGGAGCGACGAGACCCCACACGTCCCGTTTCCGCGGAATCACGCGGACGCACGGGTAGCGGCGACTTCAGGCTCCTCTAATTCGCATCCGACGCGATCAGAAGACTCCACAGAAACAAAAAAGGGCCGATGACCGGCCCTTTTTCGTTCATTCTTCTCAATATTCTGTGCGCCCGAAGGGACTCGAACCCCTAACCTTCTGATCCGTAGTCAGATGCTCTATCCATTGAGCTACGGGCGCATTTTTTCGGCCTGTTCCAGTGGAACGGGCCTCAGTAAGCATACATGGCGAAGCACTCCAACGCGAAACCGAGGCGCAGCCCGCCAGCGACCGACTCACCGACCGGATGCTGTACGCCACTGCTCCCAGAGCGCGACCGCTGCACGCTCGTCGACTGCGGTGAACACCGGCCCAGAAGCGGGGCCAGTGGTCGGCTGACCGTCATCTCCGATCACCGCACCGCCGGCCTCCGTCACCACGAGGAGTGCGGCGGCGTGATCGATGGGGCTGTAGCGGTGCACGACCGCACCAACGCCCCGCCCGAGCGCGACTCCAGACAGCGTCGCCGTGCCGGAACCGGGAATACGCACGGTGCAGTGCCGGGCACCGAGGCCGTCGATCAGCGCGTGCATCCCTGGCCAGGCGATCGCACCATCCAGCTCGGTCGTCACGATCGATCCGGCCAATGGGTCACCAAGTTCAGACGGAGCCGTGCGAATGCGAACGCCAGCACGCCACGTACCTCGTCCGACCGCTGCGACAACGGGGAGCGGCTTGCTCACCCCGTGCTCCGCGTCACCGACCGGGTCGAGCACCGCCGCGACGACCGGCCGGCCATTTTCGACTAGAGCGAGGGAGAAACTGGTCCACGGCACTCCGTTCGCGAGATTCGCCGTGCCATCGATCGGATCGACGTACCAGCACGGACGAGCACCGTCCGCCGATCCGCCGTATTCCTCCCCAACGATGTCGTGCTCGGGGAATTGCGCACGCAGCGCGGTACGCACATGGCGCTCAATTGAACGATCCGTCTCAGTTACGTGGTCTGCCGGACCGGTCTTCGTCTGCACTTCACCGACACCTCGCCGCCGCGCCTGTACGGTCAGCTCCGCCGCGTGCGCGGCCAGTTCCGTCACCACGGCCAGCTGGCGGGCGGTGTCATCCGCGTCTCGCGCCACGACTGCATTTCGCACCATGACCGGATCGTTCGAGGTGATCGAATCCACACCTAACCCGGCCATGTGCGCGGCCTGCGCCGCATCGTCGATTGTCCACACCGCGACCTCGATACCCAACTTGTGCACGGCCTCGACGACGGGTGCGCTGACCGCGAGGTGCTGCATGTTGACGATGCTCGGACGTAGCAGGGCCAGATCAGCCTCGTCGGGCGGCTCCGCCTCCGACCACGGCATCCAGATCGCCGCATCCGGCAGTTCGGCCCGCACTCGCGTCATCGCGTCGAGATCGCCACACCATGCAGTGCGCACGTCGGATGACGTCGCCCGCACCACCGACGCCGCAGCAACCGCAGGCGCCGACTCATCCATGTCGATCAGGATCGTCGCATTCGAACCGTTCATCACCTCGAGTGCCTCCGACAACAGCGGGATGCGCCGCTCAGCGAACCCGACGCCGCGCAGCGTCTCCAGATCGACATCCGACACTGCCCGCGGGTCTCCCCACAGCCGCTCGAGCGTCGGGTCGTGCAGCAAAACCACCTCCCCATCGCGAGTGAGCCGGACGTCGATCTCGATCCAAGTCACGCCTGCGGCGAGCGCATCGCTGATGGCTTTGAGCGTGTTCTCCCGCGCACCACCTACCCGCTCCGCGTGCAGGCCACGATGCGCGACGATGCGCGCTGCGTTCTTGTTCGTCTCGCCCAGTGTGCGGATCATGCTGCCACCGTCTCTGCTGTTGTTGATACCTCTAGTCGGCCGTCGCGATAGCGCAACCCGCGAGCGATGCGGATGCCGACCATCTCACCGACGGCCGGGGCATCCCCGGAGACGAAGGCGCGAAGCGTCGTACCGCGCACCTCTACGACGACCTCGGTGAAGTGTCCGTGCGGCAACACCCGAGCGACATGCCCTGGGAAGCCCCCAGACTCCAGCCGGATGTCCTCAGGGCGCACCATCCAGTGCGCTCCAGGCTCTCCGTCCCCGAAGTCCAGTGCCGTCAGGCGATTGCCAGTGCCGATGAACTCCGAGACGAACTCCGTGGCCGGATGCCGGTACAACTCGGCTGGCGTCGACACCTGCTCGATGCGCCCGCCGTTCATGACGGCGACGCGGTCGGAGATCGCCAGCGCCTCCTCTTGGTCATGCGTAACAAGCACGGTCGTGATGCCCAGTCGCTGCTGAATATCCCGGATCTCCTCGCGAACGCGAACACGAAGTTTCGCGTCGAGGTTGGAAAGCGGCTCGTCCAGCAACAGCAGCTTCGGGCGCTGCACGAGGGCTCGCGCGAGCGACGCTCGCTGCTGCTCTCCCCCGGATATACGCGCTGGCTTGCTGTCGGCGTGGTGCGCGAGGCCCACGAGATCGAGCACCTCGGCGACGCGCTCGGCAATCTCGCGCCGCGGAACGCGCGCAACCTTCAGCGGGAAGGCGACGTTCTTAGCGACAGTCATATGCGGCCAGAGTGCGTAGTTCTGGAACACCATCGCGCTCGGTCGTCGCTCAGGCCCGAGGTCCGTCACGTCGGTTCCTGCGACCTCAATGCGCCCCTCATCCGGCGAGAGGAAGCCGGCGATCATGCGCAGTGTCGTCGTCTTTCCGCACCCGGACGGTCCTAGCAACGAGAGCATCTCACCATCGGCGATGTCGAGGCGCAGGTCATCGACGATAGTGCGGCCGCCGAGCTTCTTGGTGAGCCCGACCAAGCGGAGCCCGGCGTCGGTCGACGGAGAGTTTGCGGCAGGAGAGACGGTGGCAGGAGAGACGGAGGAGAGAACGCTCACGATGGTCCTAACGGATCTGGAAGCCTTCGGCGAGCTGACCGCCCATGATGTATTTGCGAGTCAGCAGCAGAAGGATGACGGAAGGGATAGACAGCAGGATCGCGAAGACCGCGGCAACCTGCTTGGGATAGTTCAAGACGAGCGAGTACATCTCGGTGGGCATGGTCATGTACGACGGCGCCCCGACGAGGTAGGTGCCCTGCGCTTCGTCGAAGGATGCGAGGAAAGACATCACCGCGGCGACGAGGATGCCGGGCAGAGCGAGCGGCAGCGTGACGGAAAGGAACACACGGATCCGCCCCGCTCCGCTGTCTCTGGCGGCCTCTTCGAGCGAGCGCGGTACCGCGGAGAACGCAGCGGCGGGAATCCACGTCATGAACACCACGGTCCCGATCACGTGCACGATGACGATCCCGAGCGCCGTCTCCATGAGGTTCAGCCCGTAGAAGACCGTGGCCATCGCAACGAACAGGCCCATCTTTGGGAAGGCATTCGTCGCGAACAACCCGATGAGAAAGACCCGGCGACCAGGGAAGTTGAAACGCGAGAACGCGTAGGCGGCGGGCAGACACACGGCCGCCGAGACCAGCACGGTGATCGGTGCGAAGAACAGTGTGTTCTGCATCGCGGAGAACAGCTCTGCCTCGGCGAAGACAACACCCCACCAATCGAGGGTGAGTCCGTCCGGAAGCAGGTTCGGATACGTCCAACTCGTCGCGAACGCGTGCATACCGAGCCAGACGAGCGGACCCAGCACGAAGAGCGCGATGAGAACAATCAGCACCGTGGTGAAGACGCGGGAGCCGATCCGTCCGGCGGTGGCGGTCGCTCTGGCGGTGGCTGCGGTGACGGTGGCGTACATCAGATGCGCCCCTCCTGCTTGGCACCTCGGAAGTTTGCCCATACGTACAGTGCGGCGATTCCGGATGCGATCACGAAGACGACCACGGCGATCGCGGCCGCCTGCTGGGGTTGGTTGAACGACTGGAAGTATTTGCTGATATCGACTCCCAATTGCTGCGGGGCGTTCGGACCGGTGAAGTACGGCACGGTGAACTGGCCGAGGACGCCGATCGCGGTAAACGTGGCGGCGATCACGAGCGGGATGCCAGCCATCGGGACCAGGACGCGCGCAATGATTGTCGCGGTGGATGCCCCGGCGTCACGTGCCGCATCGATGAGAGCATCCGGCACTCCCTGCATCCCGGAGGCGGCCATGAGCAGCGCGAACGGCAGATTCACCCAGATCGAGGCGATGATCACGCCGGTGACTGTGAACCCGAAGATCGGTCCCTCAAGGCCGAACTGAGCGAAGACGCTGCGCAGGAAGCCGTCACCGGAGTAGAACGTGAGAATCGCCCATGACGCGATCACGACAGGGATGAACAGCGGGATGACGCCCAGACCAGACAGCAGCGACCCGAGCCAGCCACCCTTGAGGCGAAGAATCACGGCGATCCCCACGGCGATGCCCAGCGTGCACACGGTCGAGCACACCGTCACCAGCACCGTCGCGACGAGGTCGCGCCCGAACCGCGGGTCGGCGAAAAGCTGCCTATATGCCTCCAGCGTGATGAATCCGTCGGCCGTGTGCACGTCCTGCCCGATGGCTGCGGCCGTGCTGTTCAGTCCGCCCGTCATCCCGAAGCTGAATCCGATGGACAGCAGCACAGGGAGGCCGACGAAGAGGGCAAGCAGCAGCACGGGTGGCAACGCCATCGAGAGGCCGATGCCGGCGTGACGTCGTTCGAGGCGCTGCGCGGGGGTGGCTGCGGGGCGCGCGCTCGTCTCGGCGCGCGCCCCCATCACTGTTGCGGTCATGAGTGGGAGTTCCTCAGGGAACCAGTTGGTCCCAGAGATTCGACATGTCGTTGTTGACCTCGCTGTAGTAGCCGGGGCGCAGTGCTGAAGGATCTGCATCCTCGAACTTCGCGGCTAGGTCGGTAGACATCAGGCTCAGGTCGATGACCGGATAGCCGGAGATCTGCTCTGCGATGATCTGCTGTCCATCGGGGCTCAGCACGAAGTTCGCCAGATCGCTGGCGCCCTCGGTGTTGTCGCTCGTGCGCGGGATGCCCAGGTACGAGGCGTTGCCGGTGAAGGTGGGGTCGCTGATCTGCGTGTAGGCGACGGTCTCAGGAATGAGGCCGCTCTCGACGGAGGTAATGAACTGGTCGCTCCACACCGGGGCGATGCTGATCTCGCCGCTGCCGAGCAGCTCGAGCACCTGCGAGTTCCCGTTCGGGTAAACGCCACCTTGGTACATCGCCGGGCCGAGTTCCTTGAGCTTGTCGAAACCGGCATCCCAGCCAGCCTCGAGGTCCTTCTCGTAACCGATACGGAGGGCATCCTGGTCTTCCTGCGAGAGGAAGCTGTCGAGCACCGTCGTCACGAACGCACCGCCCGAGCCACCGGTGGACGGGGAGTTGTAGGCGAACTGACCTGGGTTCTGCGCGATCCACTCCAACAGATCATTGAGGGTCTGCGGCGGCGCGTCGACCTTGGCGCTGTCGTAGGCGAGCAGCACAGAGGAGGCGCGGTACGGGATGCCGAAGCCCTTGCCTGCGGTGACAGTGTCTTCGGGGACGTCGGCGAGGCCGGAGATCACGTCCTCATCGACCTCAAGAAGCGTCCCCGCCTCTGCCGCGCTGGATGCGACGAAGCCGCCATCCACCAGGTCGAAGCCGGGGTCATCGCCCGCCTCAGTGGCAGTCACCAGTTTCGCAACGGTCTGCTGATCGTGTTCGCCATGGAGATCGATCGTCGTCGTCACCGTGACGTCCGGGTGAAGCTCCTCGTAGGCCGGGATGATGCCCTTCTCCCAAAGATCCTGCACATTCGTGTCGCCCGAGATGAAGACCGTGATGCCGGTCCCGCCCTCGGAAGACGCATCGGCTGCCGAGCCGGAGGATGCCACGGGAGCGCAGGCGCTGAGCAGACCCGCTGCGGTGACGGCGCCGAGCGTCACAGCGAGGACTCGCTTCTTGATCACGATGAAGACCCTTCAATCAGTCAGAGTGCGCGACGGTCATCGCACCGTTTCGATGGAACCGGCCTATCGTGTCCGGCCGATGAACGTCCGGTTATGAGTCAGCGGAGTGGGAGAGAACAATCGCAACGTTGCGATTTCGGTCGCTAATGTAGAAAACCAGGAGGAACCAGATGAGCATGACGACCGGGCGTGGGCGCAATGGCCGCATCACGATCGCTGATGTCGCCGAACGCGCAGGCGTCTCCACATCAACCGCTTCGCTCGCGTTCCGCGATCCGGAACGCGTCATCCCGCGCACCCGCGAGCGCATCCTCTCGGTGGCGGACGACCTCGGATACGGGGGCCCACACCCCGTTGCGAGCTCCCTACGTAGTGGGCGCAGCGGCATCGTGGGAATCGTCATCGCCGAACGGGTTCGGTACGCATTCCAGAGCCCCGTCACTGTGGCGACGATGGACGGACTGTCGGAGGTGCTCGACGACGGCGGATACGGTCAATTGCTCCTGGCGGGCAGAGCGAGCAAGTCCGGACGCCCCGAGCCGCTCCGCACTCTTCCGGTCGACGCGTTCGTCTTCGCCACTCGAGGTGAGGAATTCGACGATCTGCTTCCCCTCGTCAGGGCCAGAGGCGTTCCGATCGTCGGCATCGAAGGACCGCACGCAGCTGACATCACCACGGTGGAAGTCGATGACCGCGGCGGCATGCGGGCAATGGCCGAGCACGTCGCCCTGCTCGGGCACCGGCGGGTGGGAGTTCTCATGCGCACGACACAGCTGGACGGACGTCATCCGCCCGGGGGCGTCGAACCGATCGGCGCACGGCTCGATACAATCGCGAACCGCACCATCCGTGGCCGTCTCGAAGCCGTGCAGAGTGTGTTCCCGGGTGCGATCAGAGTCGAGGCCGGAGGCCGTGACTCTGCCGCCGGCGCCGCGGCGGCTCATGTTCTGCTGGATTCCGCCACCGCGCCCACCGCGCTCCTCGCGCAGAACGATGTGCTCGCCTCCGGCGCGCTCACGGCCGCGAGAGAGCGTGGGCTTCGAGTGCCGGAGGACCTCACCGTGACCGGGTTCGACGGCGTCGCACTGCCGTGGTTGGACCGGCCACTCACCACAGTGCGGCAGCCGCTGCACGAACGCGGTCGTCGAGCCGGTGAAATCGTTACAGCCCGATTGCGGGGAGAGACCCCCGACAACGTGATGCTTCCCGTCGAACTGATCGAGGGTTCGACCGCCGCACGACCGCGATCTTGACGCGCAGTGCAACGCGGGCGCCGTCCGTCAGCTGCGTCAACCCGTCGCTTCGCGCTTGCGCTTTGCACGCTGTTCCGACGACAGCGCCTGCAGATCTACGAGGCGAAGCGCCTGCATCCGCGCCTCGCGCATGACCTCGTACTCGGGATCTTGGTCTGGACGCATGCCCTCAACGTGCAGTCGACGATCGAGATTGCCTCGCACTTCACCCCAGGCGGCCTCCCGCGCATCCTCCACGAGCGCGCCCAACTTCTCGGGGTCTTCCGACATCGCCCTCAGCCGAGCGGCGACGCCAGCCGACTGCTTGGCGCGGCGGCGGAGGTTGCGCACATCACGGTCACGGTAGTCGTGAGTACCCGACGGATCGGAGTGCCGGCCCCGCGCACGCCGTCGCAGTGTGGTCACCATCTCGGCTGCCTGCTCGGCTTCCGTCGCCATCGCATTCAGCGCTTCGCGCGCGACTTCGAGGTACTGGGCGGCGTCGAACACTCCGCCCTTGGCGATCGTGCCGACGAGGATCTGGTTCTTCACCGCCAGTCGGGCCGCGGCCGTGGCAATGGCGACGCCCTCGGCGATAGCATCCGCAGTTCGTCCCACCACAACCTCCTTTCAAATCGTACCGTTACCCACCGACCTCAGTGTCAGCCAGAATAGAAGACAACAGGTTCTCCCCGCCTGCAACGACGCGAACGGCGCATATCTGATGCGCCAGGAGGAGGATTGGATGCGACAGCTCACCCTGGCCGGACACACCACCGTGATCACCGGCGCCGCCAGCGGCATGGGCGCGGAGATCGCACGCCAGCTTTCCCATGCCGGCGCACATCTCGCTCTGCTCGACCACAACGCCGCGGCTCTGGCCTCCTTGGCCTCCGAGCTGCCAGGCACAGTCACGACTCATATCGTCGACCTACGTGATGACGACGCCGTGTCCGAGTCCGCCACAGCCATCATCGCCGCGCATCCGCAGATCAACGCCCTCATCACATGTGCCGGCTCCTCGATGCTCGGCAGCCTCGAGCAGCTCACCATGGAGGAGATGCGCTGGCTCGTCGACGTGAACCTGTGGGGCACGGTCTCGATCACGAAAGCGCTACTGCCTGCGCTGCACGCGGCGCCCGCAGCACACATCACCCACCTCGCCAGCGTCTACGCGCTCGCGGCCCCCGCCGGACGCATCCCCTATGCGATGAGCAAATTCGCCGTGCGCGGCTTCTCCGAAGCTCTGCGGCACGAGTTGGAGGGCAGCACGGTGAGCGTCGGTGCGGTATATCCGGCCGGCGTGCGCACTGGCATCATCCTGCATGGCCGCTACGCCGCGGCCATCGATCCCGCCGTCGCCGCACGCGCGGCGTCAGCCCAGGCGGAGATGTACCACACCGAACCGGCGGATGCTGCGGCACGCATCATCCGTGCCATCGAGCGACGCAAAGTCCGCACAATGGTCGGGCGTGAAGCGCGCCTCATCGACGTGCTGGTGCGGCTGTCCCCGACCAGCTACTGGCGTGCAATGCGCGGGGCGCTGCGGCAGGCGACTGATACGACGACGCCGGTGAGCTAGCAGCCGTCAGCGCACCGAGCCCACCCAGATCGCCGAGGCCCAGACCTGCTGATCGCCGTCGCATCCCACCGATCCCGGGTAACCGCGCACGAGCGCCATGCAGTTCGCGAGGAACTCAGGATCCCCGCCGAACAGCGCGTGATAGGCCGATGAGGAGTTCAGCGATCCCCACACCTGAAACTGGTAGATGTGGCCGAGCTCGTGCGCCATGGCCCAGTTGAGGCGAGAATCGCTCCAACCGGCCACGTCAGCGCGGTACTTGATGTAGCCGTCACTGTTCGCGCACGCGGGCGCGGATCCTCCTGCGCACGATGCTGACTCGTAGAGGCCGACTCCGCCGCCCCCGACGCGATCAAGCGCGGCACGCACCCTGGCGTATCCGTCCGGTCCACTACTCGACCACAGCGGCCCCGCGGCGACTGGAGCGTTTCGCTGAGCCGCCTCCCACGTGCCGAGTTCGTCGTTCACCTTTGCAGCGAGCGCGTGGATCGTCGCCGCCGCGTTCGTCACGACTGCGGGATCGTCACGCTCGGCGAGCACCGTGTCTTGTGTAGCGATCGCCGCCGCGCGATGCGAAGCCGTGTCGAGCTTTCCGTCGGCCTTCTCCAGCACACCACTAAGCGCTGCGATTTCAGCGACGAAGTCAGGCCGCACTGCCAGCACCGCATCCAGATCAGCTTTCTCGTCCTCGTTATATGCGATGAGTGACTCGATGTAACCGCCTCGAGCGGTTGTTGTGCCGATCTGCGCCTGCAGGCCCCCGGCCTGAGCGATGAGGTCTGCCCTCTGACTGTCTAGTGCCTGAGCCTTGGCGGTCACGGCCCCTCCGCCGATCAGCATGAGGCTCATGATGATCGCAACTGCCCGCCGAAACGTCACTTCAGGAACCCATCAGAATCGGCCAGCTGCGCCTGCTGCTCAGCAATTGCCGAACGCAGGGTTGTCAGCGTCTCGGCATGCGTCAGGTTCAGCTCGCGCGCGCTTTCCAGCCTCTGCTCCAACACGACGACGCTCTGTCTGGTCTGTTCCAGTGTCGCTTCACGTTCCTGATCGGCGAGTACGACAATTACGGCCCCGCTCAGAAGCAGAAGGCCGCCCAGCGTCAGTGCGACAATTCGCATGCATGTTCCCAGTGATCGGAGTCCCCCTCCGCGCTCATAAATCTAGCCGTTCGACGATGCAGTCAGTGACGCCGCTTTTGCGAAGCGCTGTTCAGCGTCCCTTCGCCCCGCAGCCAAATGCCGAGACACCAACAGCTTCACCAGCTCGACATCACGCGACGCGATCGCCTCAAACAACCCCCGGTGTTCCGCCGCCATTGCCACCAGATCATGGTGCGCACCGAATACCCACTTCAGTCGCGTGGCGAAGACCTCGACCAGCTCAGTGAGCATGTCATTTCCTGCCAGCACTGCCATGTACTCGTGGAATGCACCGGCGAGGTCGCGAGACTCACACACGTCGCCTGCATTTGCTGCACGCTCCTCCCGCTCCAACAGTTGCCTCAAACCCGCGAGGCCCTGCTCGTCGTGCCGCTCTGTCGCGTACACGAACAGCAGTGCCTCGATGGACTCGCGCACCTCGGCGAAGTCCTGGATGTCGTTAAACGTGAACTCGCGCACGACAGCCCAGGTGCGAGGGCGGGCGATGACGATCCCTTCAGCTCCGAGCGCGCGGATCGCCTCGCGCACCGGCAGTCGGGAGACATTGAGTTCGGCGGCGATATCGCGTTCAACGAGCTTCGATCCGGGCATCCTTCTGCCCAATACGATGTCTTCCCGCAAAATGCGCGTCACGCGCGCCGATTCAAGCTCCCCAGATGTTTCCCCCATGCGACGCATTCTCGCATTCATCTGCGGTTTTGACCAGGTTTGGTATCCCATTCACTCTGGTCTTCACCGACTGGGAGAAAACTCACACCGTGGTCAGTCTCCCGGCGGGCAGGATGCCGACCGCAACGGGCTTGCCCCGAGTGTTCGACCACTGGCTCCAGGACCCCGGATACACGCGCGCACGAATTCCCGCATACTCCAGCGCAAACGCCGCGTGCGTCGCTGCGATCCCCGAACTGCAGTACACGGCGACGTCGGTGTCGGCAGTCACACCGGCGCTGGCGAAAATACGACGCAGCGCATCCGGATGCTGCAGACGGCCATCGCTTCCGACTGTCGCCATTGCGGGCAGATTCACCGCGCCGGGGATGTGGCCCGCAATGGGGGTACTCGCCGTACGCGTGCCGTTGTACTGTTCAGGGCTGCGTACATCCAGCAGCACCCCGTGCTCGATGAAGGCATCGATCTCATGGATCTCCAGCACGTCTGACATGGGGTCCTGACTGAGCGAGACATTGCCGACAGCGGGGCGAACGTCACCGGCCTCGACCGGGAGCCCCTCGCCCACCCACGCACGGATGCCACCATCAAGCACTCTGGCGTCGACCCCAGAACGCCGCAGCAGCCACCACAGGCGGGCTGCCGGCACACTCCGGTTGTCGTCATATCCGACCACGATGTCGCCGTCGTCGAGACCCCAGTCGCGGGCTGCGCGCTCAAGGTCAGACTGCTCTGGCAGTGGATGCCGCCCATCTTCAGGCTGCCCTCGATGCGCGAGCTCGCGCTCCAAATCCACGTACGCCGCGCCGGGAAGGTGCGCCCGCACGTACTCTGGCCTGCCCTCCGGCCGATCGAGTCGCCAGCGCACATCGAGCAGCCGCACGGTGGGGCCGGTGCGATGCTCTGCGGAGCGTTGCAGATGCAGGAGCTGCGCCACGCTGACGAGTTGAGTCATTCCATCAGCATCCGCGTCAGTCGTTCAGCCGTCACTGGCCGATGACACGCACGTTAACGAAGCGTCATGCTGGGACATGAGAGTCCCGCATACTTCGCCTCAGTTCAGCTTGCGCAGCGCGTCTTCAGCGGCAACCCAGGCGAGCATCGCGCACTTCACCCTTGCGACGTAACGCGAAACGCTGCCGAGGGCCGCCGCATCGCCGAGCAACTCCTCATCGGGCTCGATCTTGCCCCGCGAGCGCAGCGCCTCGCGGAACGCGTTGATGCGCGTTTCGATCTCTGGCACCGTCATGCCTTCGACGAGTTCTGCGAACAGCGACGCCGACGCCTGCGAGATCGCACAGCCGTGGCCTTCCCAGGCGACCGCCTCGATCGTGCCGTCTGCTGCCGGATGCACCTGCAGTGTGATCTCGTCGCCACAGGTGGGGTTGAGTTGATGCGACTGCGCCTTGACCTCCTCACGGAGGCCGAAACCGTGCGGGGTGCGGGAGTGGTCGAGGATCAACTCCTGGTACAGGTTCTGCAATTCGCTGGAAGTCATGAGCGCACTCCGAAGAATTCGATGGTCGCGGCGACGCCCTCAATGACGGCGTCGACCTCGGCCTCGGTCGAGTAGAGGTAGGTGCTGGCGCGGGTCGACGAGGTCACGCCGAGACGGCGGTGCAGCGGTTGCGCGCAGTGATGCCCGACCCGAACGGCGATCCCGCGGTCGTCGAGGAACTGTCCGACATCGTGCGAGTGGATGCCGGGGATGTCGAAGCTCGCCAGCCCCACCCGCGGCAGATCGATGCCCGCGCCGAGCACGCGCACCCCATCGATCGCGGAGAGCCCGTCGACGAGGCGCTGACCGAGATGCTCTTCGTGGGCGGCGATCCGCGGCATCCCGACGGCTGTGAGGTAGTCGATGGCCGCGGCGAGCGCGATCGCCTGCGATACCCGCTGGGTGCCGGCCTCAAACCGCTGCGGCGGCGGCAGATACTCGGCCTCGGTTGTGGTCACGGTGGTGATCATCGAGCCACCGGTGAGGAACGGCGGCATCACTTCGAGCAGTTCGCGACGTCCATACAGGGCGCCGACGCCGGTCGGTCCGAGCATCTTGTGCCCGGAGAGGACGGCGAAGTCGACGTCGAGCGCGCGGACGTCGAGCGGCAGGTGCGGCGCGGACTGACAGGCGTCGAGCAGCACAAGGGCGCCGACCTCGTGGGCTGCGGCGATGATCTGCTCGACCGGGTTGATCACGCCCAGCACGTTGGAGACGTGGGTGACGGCGACGAGCCTGGTGCGCTCGTTGATCGGGGCTTCGTCGAGACGAAGTGCCCCGTCGTCATCGATCGGGATCACGCGCAGCGTCGCGCCGGTGCGCGCCGCGAGTTCTTGCCACGGGATGAGGTTGGCGTGGTGCTCCATCTCGGTGGTAACGATCTCGTCGCCGGGACCCAGCCGAAGCCTCTCAGCTGCCACACCCCCACGGCCGAGGGATGCGTTAGAAAGCGAGTACGCGACGAGATTGATCGCCTCGGTGGCGTTGGAGGTCCATACGATCTCGTCGTCGTCTGCGCCGATGAAGCGCGCGAGCGTGCTGCGCGCGTCTTCGAACGCCTCGGTCGCCTCGGCGGCGAGGGTATGCGCGCCGCGGTGCACCGCGGAGTTCAGTGTGGTGGCGAATTCACGTTCCGCATCGAGGACGGCCAATGGGCGCTGCGAGGTCGCGCCGGAGTCGAGATAGACAAGCGGATGCCCGTTCACCTCGGTCTGCAGGATCGGGAAGTCTCTGCGGATGCCAAGAATTTCAGCATCCGTCAGAGGAAGGTCTGCAGGGGTGGTCGAGCTCATCCTTCAAGTTTCTCATCTGGCCGCTCCCCCCGGGCCAGGTCAGTCGCTCAGGCGGGTGCGTCGTCGGGGTTGAGGGTCTTCAGCATGTCCTCTTCGACCGCATTGTCAGCGTCGAGCTGTTCCTCGGTCGTCTCGTCGCCACCCAGCGGCGCAGACTCCTGTTTCGACCTCGCGGATTTTTCGGGGCGAATTTCCTCAGGGAGCTCGGGTCGGCGTTCGTCCATATTCGGGACGCTACGCCGGATCCGGCTGATGCGCCATAGGTTTGTGCGAGGTCACGCCGCGGGAATGGTCCGCTCGTTCTTGACCAGCGCCCCGGCCGTGATGAACGCGAGCGCCGCGACGAAGTGCGCGACCGTCCACACCCAACCGCTGAAGCCGAACGGAAAGATCGGATTCCAGATCACCGCGACGACGACGAAGACGATGCTCCACCACCACTGCCCTGCCGTGAACGCGAACCACGCGACGATGACCGCGAGGATCGCGACGAGGTAGAGGATCACCGTCGCGACGGTTCCCTCGGGGAACAGGGGCGAGAGGAAAAGTGCAATCGCCGCGAGCAGGCCGGGTGCGAGGGCGTTGCGCTGCGTCTGCGGGGCGGAGGAAGTCATGTCTTCCATCTTCCCGCACTTCCAGTTTACCGGCGAGGTGGGGGCTTGTGGCAAGGCCCCCTAGAGGGCGCATACTGGTCGATCGTGCGGTCTGAGTAGCCCGGCCGCACGATCGAACGGAGCACCGTGATTCAGCACACCACCAGCGCTTTCCACCTCTCAGAGCAGCTCGTCGCCAAGGCCACACCCACCTTGATCGCCGCAGACGATGAGCACTTCACCGCGATCGCAGAGACCCTCCGCCGCAGCCTTGCCGAGGCCTCCGCTCGTCTTGACCGCGCGCTCACCACACCCCCTGGGGTCGGCGGCGCTGCCGTCGAGCGCGACCTCGAGATCCATCGACTGAACGCCCGACTCACGATGTTGCGCCGGTATGGCATCGACATGTGCCTCGGCCGCATGGTCACAGGCCGCGGTGAGCATATTTATATCGGCAGGCTCGGGCTCACCGGTGAAGACGGGCGTCAGCTGCTCGTCGACTGGCGCGCGCCGGCGGCTGAACCTTTTTTCGGCGCGACACACGCCGAGCCGATGGGGCTGATCAGCCGTCGTCGCTACCGCTGGGCGAGCGGACGCATCAGCGACTACTGGGACGAGGCATTCACTGCCGAGGCGCTGGCGGATGGCGGCGCGCTCGATGATCAGTCGAGCTTCATCGCCAGCCTCGGAAGCTCCCGCTCCCCTCGCATGCGAGATGTGCTGGCGACGATTCAAGCCGATCAGGATGCGATCATTCGCGCAGGGTCCGAAGGAACACTGGTCGTGGACGGCGGGCCAGGAACGGGAAAGACGGTCGTCGCGCTGCACCGTGCCGCTTACCTGCTGTACTCCGACAGCCGCATCTCACGCGGCAGCGGTGGCGGAGTGCTGGTCGTCGGCCCTCACCAGCCCTACCTCGCCTACGTCGACGACGTGTTGCCGAGTCTCGGCGAAGACCGTGTGCAGACCTGCACGCTGCGCGACCTCGTGCCTGAAGGATCGGCTGCTCCCCGGGAAGCCGATCCGACCGTCGCCCGGTTGAAGGCATCCGGGCGGCTCATCGATGCGGTGGAGTCGGCCGTGCGTCTCTACGAGCGCCCGCCCGAGCGAGGCACGGTGGTCGAGACGCCATGGATCGACCTGCGCGTGCGAGCGGGCGACTGGGAGGAGGCGTTCGATGCCGAGCCCGGCGCTGCGCACAACGACGCCCGCGACGAGGTGTGGAACGCGCTGCTGGAGATCGTGCTCGACCGCTTCGAGGAGCAGATCCCTCGTGCGCAGCTGCGTCGAGTGCTCGCTCAGGACGAAGCGCTCACCCAGACCTTCAACCGTGCATGGCCGCTGCTCGACCCGCTCGGGCTCGTCTCGGCGCTCTGGAGCAATCCCGGATTCCTGCGCAGGTGCGCACCATGGTTGACCGAGAACGAAGTGCGGATGCTGCAGCGCGAGGATGCCGGAGCGTGGACGGCATCCGACCTGCCCCTTCTTGATGCGGCCAGGCACCTGGTGGGCGACCCGAACGCCTCACGCTCCCGCCGCGAGCGCGAGCGGGCGAAGGCTGAGGAGCGGGAGTACCGGGCGAGCGTCGCCGACTATCTCGTGGAGGCGTCCGACGACGATATGGGGCTCATGTCGATGCTGCGCGGAGAGGACGTGCAGAACAGTCTCGATGATGACGATGCGTTGCCGAGGATGAGTCGCGACCTGCTCGCGGGCCCATTCGCGCACATCATCGTCGACGAAGCGCAGGAGCTGACGGATGCCGAATGGCGGATGCTGTTGAGTCGCTGTCCTTCGCGTAGCTTCACGATCGTCGGCGATCGCGCCCAAGCAAGACATGGGTTCACCGAGTCATGGCAGCAGCGGCTCGAGCACGCGGGGCTCAAGGACGTGCACATCGCCGCACTCACCGTGAACTACCGCACGCCGGAGGAGATCATGTCCGAAGCCGAACCGGTGATTCGCGCAGTCCTACCCGATGCGAACGTACCGACTTCGGTGCGTACGAGCGGCATCCCGGTGCGGTACGCGCGTCCGCGCGAACGCGACGCGATCATCGAATCGTGGCTCGCCGCGAACGCTGATGGCACCGCCTGCGTCATCGGGGATTCGAGCTTCGCGGGGAAGGATCGTGTTCGGTCACTGACGCCGGAGCTGTCGAAGGGGCTGGAATTCGACCTGGTCGTGCTCGTCGAACCCGAGGCGTTCGGCGATGGCATCGAGGGCGCAGTGGACCGCTACGTGGCGATGACCCGCTCGACGCGCGAGCTGGTGATGCTGAACTGAATTAGTTCGCCGCAGTGTCAGCTGTGCGCATCCCCGAGCACTCTGTCCAGATGCGCATTGCGGAACTTGCCATCCGGGTCGACGCGCGCCGCGAGTGCTGCGAAATCAGGTAGCCGCCTGAATGCCGCTGCCTGATCGAATCCACGACTGTAGACCTTGCCCCAGTGCGCGCGCGGTGTGAACGGTGCGAGCGCTGCTTCGATGTCAGGGAGGAGCGCGGCGACCTCGGCCGGGCGCTGATGCCAGGTGAAATGGATGGCGACGCGCGGGCCACCCTCTCCTCCGCTGAGCCAGAGGTCGTCGCCAGCGAACGTGCGGAACTCGCTGACGTGCAGCAGCGGGTCGATACGGTCTCCGAGCGGGCGGATGGCACGCAGCGCGTCAACCGCCTGAGCCCGCGGCACGAAGAACTCAGACTGGATCTCGTTGCCTCCGGCGCTGGGTGCGCGGTCGAAACGGAAGTGGGCGAGCCTGCTCGACCACGCTCCACTGGTGCCGAGCGGAGTCATGTTGTCGTCAGGTGCGTCGCCATCGATGACGGCATGGACATCGGCCGTGACGCGTTCGCCCCCGAAACGGTTCGCCGCAGCATCCGCCCCATCGCTCCGGTTCTTGAACCACAGTGTCGACAGGGTCGGGGCGCTCCAGCGACCCAATCCGCTGACGCTGTAGGCACCGCTCATGATCTCGTCGAATTCGTTGAGGAACGTGTCCCAGGCGACTCCGGTGTATACCTGCTGCGTGATGTCGTAGGTCGGCTCGATCGCGAGAATCATCCGGGTGATGACGCCCAGCGCGCCGAGCGCGACGATGCTGCCGTCGAAGTCAGGATCGCCTGCGCGCACCCAACTCAGTTCGCCATCGGCGCCGATGCGCTCAATGCCACGCACGGCAGTGGAGAGCACGCCGTTGCCGTCGCCGGAGCCGTGCGTCGCCGTGGCTGTGGCGCCCGCCACCGAAATGTGTGGCAGCGAGCCGAGGTTGTGCAACGCCCAGCCGCGCTCCTGCAAGAAAGCGGCGACGCCGCCGTAAGGAGCGGAACCGGGGACAGTGACAGTGCGCGAGACCTCGTCCAGCTCGAACGGCAGGGAAATTTCGCTCAGCGAAATGAGCTGCGCGGCATCCGCGATGTCGTTGAAGGAATGGCGGGTACCGAGCGCTCTGATCTTCGACGCTGTCGCGATCAGCTGCTGTGCCTCGGGAAGGTCTGCCGGACGCAGGACGTCCGCGGGGGTGAAGACGACATTGCCTGCCCAGTTGTTCAGTGCCATTCGTCCATCATGGCGTAGCGTATGTCTATGGGGATGATGTATTACGGCGGGGCCGCTGACCCGATCCACATCGAAGATCGTGCGCTCGCGCATCTCAAGGTGGTGATCGCAACGAAGCTCCGCCGGAATGAGAGCTTCACTCTCTCCTGGAAGCATCCGGAGGGCGATGCGCCCGGTCGTTCGACGATCTGGCTGCACCCCTCCATTCCGCTGCGTTTCGTGTTCGATTCGGCTGAGCCTCCCGAACTCATGTCCGCGTGGATAACGGCGATGGCGAACTCAGCCAATACCAGCGGCGGAATCACGATAGTCACCGAAGATATGCTCTGCACTCCCCAGGGGAAACCGCCGCGCCGCACCTGAGTTGGCACAGGGGCGAAATGTGGTCAACCCCCTCGGCATCCGCCATCTGAGCGCGTATCGTCAACGCAACGTGAGATCACAGCGGCTCCAATGGAAGGGCAGATAATCATGACTGACCCGCAGGGATATCAACCGACGACAACGCACGCGGAATGGGGTGCTGGCGATCCGCATCTGCGCATCACGCGTAACGACGACCGCTTAGTGTTCCACCTCACGATGGACACCGTGCGCATCGGCGCTGCTGACGGCAACGAGCTTCAGTTAACGGAGACCGATCCGGTGCACGCGACGATCGTCCACGACGAGCGCGACGAATACGTTCTCACTTTGCACGGTGCAGGCGAGATGAACGCCAGCCCGCACGCCGCAGAAACCGGACCTGGCGAGCAGACAGAGATTCTTCGCACTGGAGCACACTTCACAGCCGGACCATGGACGCTCGTTTTCGGACGAGAAGAATTCGCTGACCACGGACGACCGTTCGGCGGCCGAGAAGGTGGCGAGTTGGATGATCAGGCCCCGCAGCCGGCACGGCCAGATTACCGTCAGGGTGAGGACGACGTTCCTGACGAAGAGTTCGAGGTGAAGGACGGTTGATCGCCGCTCATTCCGACTCCCACGCCGAAATGTTGTGCGGGGCGCCGACTGGCTTCGATTCAGCGCTGCCACGCTGTCGCAGATAGATCGCGAACGCGACCATCGTGCCAACGGCGAGGAACTCCGACTGCCAGTTCTGCAGAGTTCGGTCCCAGAAATCGGCGCTGACGACGTAGTCGATCCAACCGATCGGCGGCTGGTCGTGCCACGCGTTCTCCTTATTGGCAACGATCACCCCGCTCAGCGATTGAGCGAACCACGACAGCAGGAAAATCGCTCCCATCACCAGCAGCAGCGAGTTTCCGTAGATCATCGTGCGCCAGCCGCCTGCCTTCGCCCAGCGTGGGGATCCGGCATCGGCGTGAGCGCCGACATGCTGGTCCTCGTCGCTGCCCGCACCCTCGTCACCAGGCTTCTTCGACTCTGGTGATCCGCGTTGCACGAACCAGACGGTTGCCGCGATGAACAAGAAGAACTGCAGGAACTCGGATTGCCAGTTCTCTGCGACATCCACCAGGAAATCGCTCGAGGTGACGAATGTCCAAAAGTCCAGTGTCACCTGACCGTGCTGCGTCAACTCTTCGTTGTTGCGCGCGTACCCGGCCAGCGACTGCCCGACCAGCGCGAGCACGAAGAGCACCAGAAAGAACAGGCTGAGTCCGTTGTCGCGCAATGCTCGACGCATGATCAGCGCCCTCCCAGCGCTGTGGCGATCATGTATGCCAGACCGCCGGCGATGATCACCGTCCAGATCCAGAAGGCGCTACGCATCCCGATGGTGTCGCGGGCAGGTTTCGACATGACCCCTCCAATTTTCGATACCGCCAGCCTCTGGCTTCATGAACAAGAAAACCAGGGGATTGACGTGCGCGTGCGTCGGTGTCAACCCCCTGTGAGCGTTCGAGGCGGAACCTTATCGTTCAGTCACAGACAAAATCAATAGGAGAGGAAAAAACCCATGACGCTCACACGCGAAATCATGACGCCTTCGCCGCGATGCATCGGTGAAAACGACTCCCTCAGCATCGCCGCAGCTCTGATGGCCGAGTTGGATATCGGCGCCCTACCCATCTGCGGCGAAGACCGAAAGCTGAAGGGGATGCTCACCGATCGCGACATCGTGGTCAAAGCGGTAGCGGAAGGCCTCGATCCGGAAACCACACCCTCGCGCGCGCTGGCTGGTGGCAAACCGGTGACCGTCGAGGCGTCTGACGATGTGACCGTCGCGCTGGCGCGGATGCAAAAGCACCAGGTGCGGCGTCTTCCGGTGATCGAGGATCACCTTCTCGTTGGAATCGTCAGCCAGGCTGATGTGGCGCGGGCACTGGCGCCGGAAGTGACCGGGGTCACGGTTGAGAGCATCTCGCAGAGATCAAACTAGAAGAGAGAACATCGTGATACCCCAGCAACCCGGAAACGACATCGACCGTCTCAGCCAGTTGGCTCGCACACGCGAGCTTCGCATCGCGGTGGTCGAATCGCTCACCTCTGGTGCGCTCGCTCAGGCTGTAGGCGCCGGCAAGGATGCCAGTGATTGGTTCGCCGGCGGCATCGTCGCCTACATGACCGATGTCAAGCAGCATCTACTGGGGGTCACAGCAGACGTCGATCCCTGTTCCGCGGATTGTGCGGCACAACTGGCCCGCGGCGGCCTGGATCTGTTCGCGGCCGACCTCTGCATCTCGACCACCGGCGTCGGCGGACCGGATCCAGAAGACGGCCATGGTGCAGGAACGGTATATCTGGGCTGGGCGATGGATCACGTCAGCGGACATCTCCACCTGCAGTTGGTGGGCGATCCCACCCAAGTGCTCGCCGGCGCAGTGGATGCAGCCGTCCACTTGCTCGTGGCCCGTTCCGAAGACTTCCATCGGCAGGAGCATGTCGGCGCATCCGCCGCATCTTGAGCTACTTCCGCGTTGAACTATCGCCGCGTTGAACTACTGCCGCGGCAGCACCGTCAGCACGCGCTGGATGTGTTCGCGATACTCAGCCATGTACGCGCGAAGGAAGTCTTCCGTGTCAGGCTTCGTAATCGTCCCGTCGTCCTGGAAAACCTCTTTTGTGAAGTGGATGTACGCCTCGGGAGCAGTCATCTGACGGGCGTTGCAGAACGCGAGCACGGCACGCAGGCTCTGTTGCGCGACGGCCGTGCCGATGACGCCGATGGATGCTCCGATCACGGCCGCCGGCATGTGATCGAAGGAGTTCTGACCCCACGGGCGTGAGGCCCAATCGATCGCGTTCTTCAGCGCACCGGGGATCGACCGGTTGTACTCGGGTGTGACGAACAGCACCGCATCGCTGGCCGCGATCGCGTCCTTGAGCGCGCGAGCCTCGGCCGGGTAGTCCGCGTCGTGGTCGGGGCTGTACAGGGGCAAATCACCGATCGGGATCTCGGTGAACTCAAGATCATCCGGCGCCACACTGATCAGCGCCTTCGACAGCACGCGGTTGATCGAGGTGGACGACAGGCTTCCGACGAAGTACCCGACCTTGTACGACATGACTGCTCCTCACGTTGGCTGACGTGACCAGTGTGCGCCGCGGATGCTGCCAGCGGAAGGCCCTCCTAGATCACAACCCATACCGGCAGCTCGACGCGCGAAGCGTGCGGTCCCGCGTGCGAGATCTCCTGATCGGCGATCCCGGCGGAGACGGCAGTGAACCCTGGTTCCGCTGATCCGGGGTTGCGGGCGTATCTCGGGTGCGCTCCTGAGCTCACCTGCACGCCGATGCGATGTCCGGCGGCGTACCTATGGAACACCGGCCACAGCGGCACCTCGACCTCGCGATAGTCGTCTGCATCAGGGGCGGGATCGGTGGCGGCGCTTCCGGCGCTGCCGATGCGCCGGATGCCGTCGCTCACCGTCAGCGCCTGCCCGTCGGGGGCGATGTCGGTGATGCGCACGAATACGTCGTATGAGGGCTGAGAGGAGCGGAAGCGGATACGTGCGACCGGCGTGCCGGCAAGCGTCACGGCCGACCCTAGTGCGTCGCCACTGAACACCACGACATCGCTCCGCTCTTCGTGCGCACGGTTGTCCTTGGGCAGCGTGTCCGGCGTGAGGCTCGGCCCGCCCACCGCGGGTGTGGGAGCATCCGGGTCGTATTGATAGCGGGTGGTACCGCCTGCCGCGGCATCCGTCGACAGCTTTCCGCCGTCGTGCAGGTGCCACGTCTGCGCGGCGGATCCCACCGGTGGCCAGTTCTGCAGATCATGCCATTCATCCGCGCCGGTGAGATAGGCGCGCACGGGAGTCGTGCGCGCCGAGCGCGCTCCCGCGAACGTATCCTTCAGAAACGCCACGGTGTCATCGTGCATCGGCGCTCCCATTCCCGCGCTGGTGTGGCCCCACGGCCCGACGGTCAACACCGGCGGATTACCGGCCTCGACGAGCTGCGCGTAATTGCGCAGCTGCCAGGGCAGGAAGATGTCGTACCAGCCGGTGACCATGAGCACCGGAGCAGTGACGTCGGCGACGGATGCCGTGTGCGACTGCTGCGTCCAGTATTCGTCAGTGAGCTTCTCGTGCCGCACCCAATCCTGATACCAGTCCACCTGTTCCCCGGTGGCGACAACATCGCCGTCCCCCAGCGGAAGGGTGGCGAACCCCTTCTCCAGCTTGCGATCGGGGAGCAACATTGCCAGCATGCCGATTCCGCCCTTACGCATGCGGCGCATCATGCGCGTCCACCCCAGCGCATTGCGCAGTGAGAATGCGTTGTTGTCCCAGGTGATGGCACCGAAGTCGGGCATCGTGACCTGGAGCACCAGCGCCTCAGGTGCGGTCTCCGGTTCGTCGCGTTGCAGTTTTCCGGCTACGGCCCACTGGGTGTACCCGAGGTAGCTCTGGCCGAATGTCGCCAGACGCCCGGTGAACCACGGCTGCTGGCGCACCCAGCGGTGAGTGGCAATCCCGTCGCGCTGTTCGTCCACCTGTGGGTGGAACTTCCCCTCGGATCCCGAGGTGCCCCGACAGCTCTGCACGAGCACCGTGCATCCCTCATAGGCCAGGCGTCGTGCGCTGCCAGCCATCAATCCGCGTCGCCCGTACGGACTGCGCATCACGATTGTGGGCATTGATGCGTCGGCGCCTTTCGGCACAATCAGATCGGCGAGCAACTCGACGCCGTCATCCATCGGGACACGAACGTCCTTGCGGATATCGATTTCATGTGGGCCGAGAGCTATGTCTTTGACAGCTCTGGCATCCATGGCACGGGTGATCTTCTGACGCAGGGTCATTCCGCCTCCTTGCGGTCGGGTTCCTCAGCCTCAGGGTAACGGCGAAGGCCCCCGCTCCCGTGCCGTGCGTCAGAGCTCGACGGGCGGAGCAGGCTCCGACTCAGCCACCTCGGGGTGGCGTGCAAGGTTCACGATCGCGGCGATCAGTCCACCCCAGACCGTGATCATGGCGATGATCATGAAGACGATGGCTGTGGCGGTCATGCGTCCGTTCCCTTCGCGTGAGCCGTCGTCGACGGCACCCTGATCGTGTCGGTCTCCGGATCGGGGTCGTATTTTTCTACGTCGAGGAACTCGTCGTAGTCCGGGTCGTCCTTCGCGTGCGAGCGTGCGCGCCACGGCACGAGCGAAAGCAGGATGCCTCCGATGACCAGCGAGATCACCATGCCCCAGCCGAAGATCGAGAGGAACCAGATCGGGTAGCCCTCGTAGGGGTTCGAGATCTTTGCGATCAGTTCGCTGATGAACAGGTAGCCCAGCACGATCGGGCCGAGGATGCCGATCAGTAGACGCCAGATGCGTCCGACGCGGAAACTGGAGCGACGGTTCAGGTGCTCTTGCAGTGCGGGCAGTTTGTGCAACAACCACGCCACGACGATGACAGCCACGAGAGCGACCGCCATGATGCCGAAGGCGTTGACGAAGGCATCCGCCGTGTCGAGCACTGCCAGCGCGGTCGTCGTCGAGAACAGTGCCATCGATATGACCGCGAGCGGAATCGCCACGGTGAGGGTGGTGCGGATGCGTCCCCAGCCGAGCTTGTCCTGAAGGGCTGCGACGATCACTTCGAGGATGGAGATGAGCGAGGTGATGCCGGCAAAGACCAGCGCCCCGAAGAACAGCACGCCGATGATCGAACCGCCGGCGGCCTGCGAGACGATCGTCGGGAATGCGATGAACGCGAGCCCGATGCCGGAAGACGCGACTCCTGCCACATCTGTGCCCTGCGCCTGAGCCATGAACCCGAGGGCTGCGAACACCCCGATGCCGGCAAGGATCTCGAACCCAGAGTTGGCGAATGCGACGACCAGACCCGAGCCGGTGAGGTCGGTCTTGCGCTTGAGGTACGAGGAGTACGTCACCATGATGCCGAACGCGACAGACAGCGAGAAGAAGATGTGCCCGTAGGCGGAGGCCCACACGGCCGGGTTGGCCAGCGCCTCCCAGTTCGGAGTGAAGAAGGCGTTGAGGCCCTCCATAGCGCCGGGGAGGAACAGCGACTGGACGACGAGGATCGCGAACATCACGGTGAGCAGCGGCATGAGGATCATGTTCGCCCGCCCGATTCCGCGCTTGACACCGAGCGCCATGATCACGATGACGACCAGCCAGACGATGATCAGCGGGATGCCTACCTGAGGCACGAAGTCGGTAGAGACTCCGACCTCTGCGACATCTGCCATCTGCAGGAAGTCGGTGAAGAAGAAGTCGTTTTCGTTGCCAGGACCCCAGGTGAGCTGTGCCGAGAACCAGGTGTACATCGCTGCCCAGGCGATGATGACGGCGTAGTAGACCGAGATGACGACGCAGATCAGCACCTGCCACCACCCGAGCGGTTCGGCAGCACGGTGCATGCGCCGGAAGGCCAGCGGCGCCGAGCCGCGGAACCGGTGGCCGATCGCGTAGTCGAAGAACAGCAGCGGAATGCCTGCGGTCAACAGCGCGCACAGGTATGGGATCAGGAACGCCCCACCGCCGCCCTCGTACGCGACGTACGGAAAGCGCCAGATGTTTCCGAGGCCGACGGCAGAGCCGATGGCCGAGAGGATGAAGACGTTGCGCGAGCCGAAGGCCTCGCGTTTTTGGGTCTGCGTCGATGCGGTCGCCATGCTGGTGACATTACCCGAGACGGGAAGTTCTGTCAGGAACCAATTCGCCCCGATACTGGACGAATGCAGGCAGTCATGTTCGATGCGATCGGTGCGACACCACGCGTCGTCGAAGTCCCCGCTCCCGAGTGCCCGCCGAACGGCGTAGTGATCCGGGTCGGCGCGACGGGGGTGTGCCGTTCCGATTGGCACGCCTGGCGCGGGCACGACCCTGTGTCGTTGCCACATATCCCTGGCCACGAGTTCGCGGGCACCATCGCCGAAATCGGGCGCCAGGTAAAGAACTGGCACGTCGGAGACCGCGTCACTGCGCCGTTCGTCAACGGCTGCGGCGACTGCGACACTTGTCGACGCGGTGACGCACACGTATGCCCGAACCAGACACAGCCTGGCTTCACGCACGCGGGCTCATTCGCCGAGTACGTCGTCGTGCACGCCGCCGATCTGAACCTGGTCGCGCTGCCGGCGGCGCTCGACTTCACAACGGCGGCCGCGCTTGGGTGCCGATTTGCTACCGCGTTCCGGGCCGTGACCGTTCACGCGCAGGTCGGCCCCGGCGATGAGGTCGCCGTGTTCGGATGCGGCGGCGTCGGCCTTTCTGCGATCACAATCGCCGTCGCACTTGGTGCCCGCGTCACCGCGATCGACGTGTCGGAAGCCGCACTCGATCAGGCGCGGCGACTCGGAGCCGCTGAGGTGGTGCAGGTCGCCGCAGAGCAGGCCGCCGATCCCGTCGCTGATGTCGTGCGTGCGACCGGCGGCGGCGCGCACGCGACCATCGATGCGCTGGGTTCTCCTGCTACGGCGAACGCGGCGGTTCGAAGTCTCCGGCGACGCGGACGGCATGTGCAGGTGGGGCTCATGCTCGGTGCTGCCGCGAACGCCGCGCTCCCCTGGGACCGAGTGATCGCCTGGGAACTGTCGGTCATGGGTTCACACGGGATGCCGGCATCCGACTACCCGGCGATGATGTCAATGATCGAAGACGGTCGCCTGAACCCGGATGCGTTGATTGGCAGTCTCACTGATCTGCACGGCGCCGCAGAGGCGCTCATGGCGATGGACTCGGCTGCGTTGACGCCGGGGATCGTGGTTGCTCGTCCATAGCGACGATGACGTCGCCGGTTATCCAGACTCCTGGCTTTGCGCCA
Organism: Microbacterium sp. Y355; assembly: GCF_059445345.1. NCBI lineage: Bacteria > Bacillati > Actinomycetota > Actinomycetes > Micrococcales > Microbacteriaceae > Microbacterium > Microbacterium sp. Y355. Next base: position 1,937,731 of record NZ_JCAIUD010000001.1, read on the forward strand.
CGTGCGCGTTTTGGTGCCGACGCCTTCGGGACGTTCTTCTCTGGATCATCATCGAAATGTCCAGGCCGGGCGTCCAGATCGCCCATGGCTCAACCGTGTGGACCACGCGTAGGGTCGCATCCGCACCATCACTAAACCCCGCTTGCAAAGGAGCATTCACCATGTCGCAACGTCACCGCCGTGGCACCCGCGTATCGGCCACCGCGGCCGGCACTCTCGCGGCCGCACTCGCCCTCACCGCCTGCGGCGCTGGGGCCAGCAGCGGCACCGCTGAAGGTCCGGTCGAACTCACATTCCAGTCCTGGGTTCCGAACATCGACCGCGCCGTCGATGCGTTCAATGAAGCGCACGACGATATTCACGTCACCCTCGAGACCATCACAGCTGGCCCCGACGGCGGCTACGCGAAGATGTTCTCGGCCGTGCAGGCGGGCAATCCCGCTGATGTCGCGCAGGTCGGTTACGACGCGATCCCCGAGTTCCTTGTCAACGGTGCGGTCGAAGACATCACCGACTACGTCAGCGACTCCGCAGACCTCTTCACCGACTGGCAGTGGCAGACGGGCGTCTTCGACGACCGCGTGTACTCGATCCCCCAGGCATCAGGACCGCTCGGTCAGTTCTATCGCCAAGATATCTTCGATGAGCTCGGTCTCGAGGCTCCATCCACATGGGATGAGTACTACGAGGCCGCGAAGGTAATCCGCGCATCTGATCCCAACCGCTACATCGCGGCGTTCGCGTTCAACCAGGCCCCGTGGTTGATCGGTCTCTCGCAGCAGGGCGGCGGCAAGTGGTTCAGCCCCGAAGGCGATGCCTGGGGTATCGCGATCGATGACGAGGCGACATTGAAAGTAGCCGACTACTGGCAGAAGCTCATCGACGAGGATCTCGTCAAGATTGAGGCCGATATGTCCAGCGAGTGGAACGCAGATATCCAGAACGGCAACGTCGTCACCTGGATCTCTGGCTCCTGGGCCGATGCGATCGTCCGCGGCACTGCGCCCGACACTGCTGGTTCTTGGGCAGTGTCCACCGTTCCGCAGTGGAACGCCGGCGAGAATGTCTCTGCAACCTGGGCCGGCGGCTCCGCGAACGTCGTATTGAAGGGCTCAAAGCACCCAGAAGCCGCTGCCGAATTCGCGCTATGGCTGAACAGCGACCCCGAGAGCGTCAGCACCCTCACCAGCATCGGCGCCGGCTGGCCGGCAATCACCGACCTCGCCGCCGTCGACAGCTTGAAGGACGATCCTGAGGTCTTCGCCTTCTACGGTGGCCAGAACATCTGGGAGGTCTTTGCTACCTCCGATGCGTCGGTGGACTCGGATTGGGTCTGGCCGCCGCTGTCTCAGACGCTTTTCGCCAGCCTGACCGACAACGTCAAGTCCAGCGTCGAACAGGGCACTCCGCTTTCGGACGCTTTCGTACAGACGCAGAAGGACTTCGTCGCCGCAATGAAGGACAAGGGCATCTCCGTCGCCGATTGACGACATCGGGGTGGGTCGAACCTCCGACTCACCCCGATCCGACCTGCGGATCCTCCGAGGCATCCGCTCAGCAACACCGAGGAGTTAACGTGTCGGCCATAGCCGCCCCAGCCACCCAACAAACACGCCGGCGGCGTCCACCCGCAGCTCTGTGGATCCTGCTTCTGCCATTCATGATCATGTTCGTGGCGTTCTTCATCGCTCCGATCGTGTACGCGATCGTCGAGAGTCTCTTCGCCCAGAAGTCGAGCGGTCTCGGTCTGACCGCGCCAACTCGCGAATTCGTCTTCCTCGACAACTACATCAGCGCACTGTCGACCCCGTCATTCCTTGCGAGCCTCGGCCGCCTGGTTGCTTTCTCGGCGATCGAAGTCCCCCTCATGGTGGTCACAGCACTCGCGCTTGCCCTACTCCTCGGTGCAGGCGCTGCGCGCTTTCCTCGGATCTTCCGCGTCACGTACTTCATGCCGTACGGGGTTCCTGGGGTGATCGCTGCGCTCCTGTGGGGGTTCCTCTATGTGCCTGCAACCAGCCCGGTACTGCAGGTGCTGTCAAACTTCGGCATCGACGTGAACCCGCTCTCGAGCGATGCGGTGCTGTTCGCGATCGCGAACATCGCGCTCTGGGGTTTCGCGGGCTACAACATGCTCATCCTGATCGCCGCGCTCGATGCCATTCCATCCGAACTCTACGAGGCTGCCCGCCTGGACGGCGCAAGCGAATGGCACATGATCTGGCACATCAAGCTCCCCCTCATCCGGCCCTCCGTCGTGCTCATCACGCTGTTCACGATCATCGGCACGTTGCAGTTGTTCGTCGAACCGCTCGTCCTGCGACCACTCACCACTGCGATCAGCTCTGACTTCACTCCGAACCTCGCCGCATACAACCAGGCCTTCTCACAGGGGAACCCCAACCTCGCCGCGGCGATGGCCGTCATCGTGGCGCTCCTCGCCTTCGCTTTCTCGGCCCTGTTCATCCGTATCGTGAACCGGAAGGGGAACCGCGCATGGTAACCACCGAATCGCACTCCCGCCGCCGATCGCTGCCTCGTCCAGGCGGTACGGCAGGCGCAATCCTCGTGAACGCCGCGCTTGTGGTCGCCGCAATCTACTTTCTGCTGCCCATCGTCTGGGTGCTGATCGCGGCGACAAAATCACCGAGCCAGCTCTACTCGACGTTTGGGCTATGGTTCTCCGATACGCCCCAGGCCTGGCAGAACCTCGTCAACCTGTTTACGCAGGATGGCGGCGCTTTCTCTATCTGGATCCTCAACAGTGTCCTCTACTCGGGCGGCGGCGCCCTCGTCGCGACGGTCATTGCAACCGCCGCGGGGTATGCCTTTGCGAAATACGCGTTCCGGGGCAAGGAGGCACTGTTCTGGACGATCCTCGGTGGAGTACTGGTTCCAGCCACTGTCATCGCCCTGCCGCTGTACTTCCTGTTGAACTCCGTCCAGCTCACAGGGTCATATTGGAGCGTGCTGCTTCCCAGCATGGTGAGCCCGTTCGGCGTTTATCTCGCCCGCATCCACGCGAGCGGCTCCGTCCCCGACGAGATCATCGAGGCAGCCCGCATCGACGGCGCCGGCGATCTGCGCATCTTCGGTGCCATCGCAACGCGAATGATGACTCCGGCGATCGTCACGATTTTCCTGTTCCAGTTCGTGACAATCTGGAACAACTACCTGCTTCCACTGGTAATGCTGAGTGACACGAAGCGCTTCCCCATCACGCTTGGCCTCACCCTTTGGAACTCGCAGATCCAGCGTGACCCCGCATTCACGTCCCTGGTCGTCACGGGGTCAGCTGTCTCGGTGATCCTGCTGATCGTATTGATGGTCTCGCTGCAGCGTTTCTGGAAGGCCGATCTCACGGCAGGAGCCACCAAGGGCTGAGCCGTATGCCCCGATTACACGATGAGTCCGAGCGACTAGCCCTTGCTGTGCAGGCGGTAGTCACTCGGACTCATCCCGTGCACCCGGCTGAACTGACGCGAGAAGTAGAACGGATCTTCATAGCCGACCTGGCGCGCGATCTCAGACACATGCATTGATGTGGTGTCGAGATAGCGTCGAGCACGCGCCATCTTGAGCCCCGTGTGGTACGCAAGAACTCCCCCACCGGTGGCACCCCGAAAAAGGGCACCGAGGTGCGAGGCGGAGACGCCGATGAGGCGGGCGAGTTCAGAGACGCGAATACTGCCATCGGCGCGCTCTTCGAGGTAACGCATAGCTCGCTCGAGCGGTTCTCCCTGCTCAGGGAGCCTGCGATCCACCGCGAACTGGGTCATCAGTCGCCAAGCGATACCAGCGGTCGCGAGCAGGCGAGCAGGCGACTGATCGCGTTCAAGCGAGGAAACTATCTCATCCATCAGCGCCGTCACTCGCTCGAGCGCACGCAGAGATACCACGGGATGGCCACGATCAACGCCGATCGCTGCCCAGTGGTCCGCCACATCACTGCCGAGCAGATGGCACCACCAGATCGTCCATGGCTGGCCCTCATCTGATCCGTAGGAATGCGGAGTCCGCCGCGGGATCAGCACGCTCGTGCCCGGTCCCACCCGATGCCGCCCCTGACCGACGTCAACCCAGCCGCTACCTTCGGTGCATACGATCACGATCGCTTCTTCGGCACCTTCTTGCCTGACACGCAGATGCCCCGCCGCTTCTGGGAACCACCCAGCATCGGTCACCACGAGCCGTCGAGTCACCGGCTGCGCGAGGGCCTCCGCGATCGCGGGACGCGGCACAACGCACAACCGCTGCCGGTCGAACCCATCACGACGCTCCATGCCGCCAATTCTGGCAGAGATAGTAGAAACGTCCATGTCAATCCGATGATCTCCTATGTCTCGACGCGCAGGCCGACAGTAATTTTGACTACATGAATACCTCGCACCAGCCGATCGTGCTACCTGATGCGCCGGAGGCCGAGCGCGCCCGTCTCGAAGCGGGTGGAGTCGCCTGCTGGGAAGAGTCGATCACCATCGACACGTACGATGCGGCCGAGCCCGACCAGTACCCCGCCTTCCTCGATCGCCGGGTCTATCAGGGATCAAGCGGAAAGATCTACCCGATGCCGTTCACCGACCGAATCGAGTCGGAGCGGCGGCCACGCACATGGCGCGCGATCCACATCGAGAACCGTTGGGTACGTCTCGTGCTCCTGCCGGAGCTCGGCGGCCGGATCCACATCGGATACGACAAGACACGCGACTACGACTTCTTCTACCGCAACAACGTCATCAAGCCCGCACTCGTAGGCGTCGCCGGCCCCTGGATATCCGGTGGCGTCGAGTTCAACTGGCCTCAGCATCACCGCCCGGCGACCCACCTTCCGGTGGAGACACACATCGTTCGCCATGATGATGGCGCGGTCACCGTGTGGCACAGCGACCTCGACCAATTGCAACGCATGCGTGCCAGTCACGGGATCGGACTGCGCGGCGATTCGACAGTCATCGAACTAGAAGCCCGTCTCGTGAACCGCACCGATGTGCCCCAGACGTTCCTCTGGTGGGCGAACGTCGCCGCACGCTCGCACGATAAGTACCAGTCGTTCTTCCCCACCGATGTCGGCTATGTGGCCGACCACGCGCGTCGCGCGATCACTGCGTTTCCGGCTGCCGACCGCCCCTACTACGGCGTAGATTATCCAGCCCTGGAATCCGCTGAGACCGGCGCCGACCGCATTGATTTCTACGGCAATGTGCGTGTCCCGACTTCGTACATGATCACCGACACCGTCGACGACTTCTTCGGCGGCTACGATCATGAGGCGCAAGCCGGATTCGTGCACTGGGCCGACCGAGCGATCGCACCGGGCAAGAAAATGTGGACGTGGGGCAATGGTCCGGTTGGACATGCCTGGGACCGCCATCTCACAGATGGTGATGGCCCGTACGTCGAGCTTATGGCCGGAGTCTTCACAGACAACCAGCCCGACTTCACCTGGCTGCGCCCCGGCGAGACTCGGACGTTCAGCCAGTATTGGTATCCGATCCAGGACATCGGCCCCGCCGTGCAGGCAACGCTCGATGCAGCCGTCGGGCTCGAGGTCGATGGGTCTCTGGTACGACTCGGCATCGCCACGACCCGCGAACACAAAGAGCTGCGCATCGAGTTGCGGCGCAACGACACGACGATCACGAGCTGGTCGGCGCCGTGTGGCCCTGGCGCACCCTTCACCGCGGAGTTCGAGCTCGAAGAACCGGCCACCCGAGACGATCTGGATGTTGTCGTGTATTCCGACGCGTCCATCGCGCGCGACCTCGTTCGATGGAGTGCGCACCACTCCCCTGCCGTGGAGCCATGGGTTGCTGAGGAGCCGGCTGATCCGAACGACATCGAGTCCAACGATGAACTTGTCGTGACGGGACGCCACCTCGTGCAGTATCGGCACCCGAGCCGAGCTGCCGAGCCCTATTTCCGCGAGGCCGTTCGTCGCGACCCGGGTGATGCCCGGGCCCACGAGGGGATCGCTCGGTTGGCGTTTGCTCGAGGCGATTTTCCACAGGCACTCGAACACCTCGACCTGGCGCTCGCCCGCGAGACGCGACGCAACCTTAACCCCGAACACGGTGACATCAGTTTCCTGCGCGCGCTCGTGCTTGAGCGTCTCGGCCGTTTCCACGAAGCTGCCGACGCATTCGGTAAGACCATGTGGGATGGCGGCCTCGCGCTGCCAGCGCTGCTGGGTCGTTCCCGGCTGGCGCTTCGCGCGGGTGACGCGCGCCGTGCGCTGGAGTTCGCAAATATGGCGGCGAAGCTGGATTCCTCAAGCAGCCAGGCCCTCGCGGCCCAGGTGACGGCGCTGCGGGCGCTCGATCGCGCTCCCGAAGCCGACCGACTCCTTGCGCCGGCTCGGGCTGCCGATCCGCTGGATCCGCTGCTCGCTGCACTCGATGATGCGCTGGATCCGATCGATCCCCGCACGCTGCTCACCATGGCCCATGAAATGCATCGTCTCGGCGAGCGCGAACGTGGCATCGCTCTGGCAAAACGCGCCATGCTGGCAAGACCTGGTCGCTTCGGCAACCCCGCGCCGATGGCTGCGTACGCGCTGGCGGTCTTCCTCGACCAAGCGGGCGATCACGAGCGGGCCATGGCTGCGCGTTCTGCCGCTCGAGAAGCAGATCCTCTCCTCGCCTTCCCCGCCGGATTGGATGACCTCGCGATGCTTCAACTCGCGCTCGACGCCGACCCCGGCGATCCCCGTGCGAACGGGATGCTCGGTTGCTGGCTGCTCGATGCGGGGCGTACGGCAGAAGCTCTTCGCGCCCTCGATGCCGCGATCTCGGCCGGCGCAGACGACCCGGTGGTGTGGCGAAATGCGGCAGTCGCGGTCGTCAACACCGGTGGCGACCTTGAGCTCGCCGACGAGCGATACGCGGGAGCGCTGAAGCTGAGTGGCGCGTCCGACGCCCGGCTCGTGTACGAGCGTGATCAGCTGTCCGCATTGCGCGGAATCAATGCCGCGGCGCGGCTGTCAGCGATCGAGCAGGCTGGGCCTTCGGTGCTGATCCGCGATGACTTAGCCGTCGTGTATGCCGATCTCCTGGTCAGTTTGGGGCGCGCCCGCGAGGCCCTATCGCTGCTCGGCGAACGCAGCTTCCAGCCCTTTGAGGGAGGAGAGGGCAAGGTGCTTGCGGTCTTCGATCGTGCGACGACCGCAGTAGCGCGCGAAATGATCGATACCGACCCAGGCTCGGCTCGCGAGCTGCTGAAAGCGGGCATCGTTCCCCCCGAGCATCTCGGCGAGGGGCGCCACCCCGCAGACGTCGTCGCCGAGCGATTCGTGCTGCTCGGCGACGCAGAAGCCGCGCTTGGTGACGATGCGGCGGCTGCCGCCGCATGGCGCCGTGCCCGCGAAATTGACGGGCCGCTCGCTGCCACCGGGCACCTGGTCACAACACGCGATGTGTGGATCGGCTGGGCGCACCTGCGCCTGGGTGAGACCGACCAAGCACGGCACGTATGGGACGTTCTCGATGCGCGAGCAGACGATCTCGAAGCGGCTGCCGACCGGATCGACTACTTCGCCACCTCGATGCCGGAGCTGCTACTCTTCTCGATCGACACCGCTGAGCGGCGAGCCGCCGAGGCGCAGGAGCTCCGAGACCTCGCGGCACAGGGTCGCCACCAGATGGAGTTCACCGCATGAGCGAACGTTACCTCGGCACCTCCGTGATGCCCGCTGCGCCCGATTCCACGCTTACCGGAGCGGTTCCCGCGCACCTGCCAGAGCGCCTCGCCGTCTGTTTGTGGGACTTCTCCTGGTACACCAGGGCGGGTTCTGACGAGCCGTATGAGAACGTCGAGCAGGCGATGGCCGAAACTGCTGCGCGCGGTTACAACGCCGTGCGCATCTGCGCTGCGCCATTGCTTCTCGCCGGAGACCTGGGTCTCGACGCTCTTGCCGAAGCGCTGCCGATCGAGGGGCTGGGCGCGGCACCCGGCCACGGCTATTACGGGCAGCGGACCCGCTGGTATGACAGTCCCGGTGGGTACACGATCGATGTGCGAGCGCGTTTCTTCGCCGTGTTGGAAAGTGCCAAGAAGCACGGGATCGTTGTCATCCTCGCGAGTTGGGAGTACCAGCAGTCCACAGCATTCGCGGGTGACCCCGCCTGGTTCGAAGCAATCGACCGAGTGCCGATCGAACGTCGCTACGAGGCCCTCGCCGATGCATTCGGCCGGCTCCTCGATCAGATCCGCGCCGCGGGCCTGATCGAATCGATCGCGTTCACTGAATTGCACAACGAGGTCGACTTCTCGATCCTTCCTCCTATCGATGCGACTGATGATGGCCCAGGGATCGTGAACGGCATCGCCGCGATGGAGAGGCTCCGCTCGTGGCATGCCGATCAGCTCATCACCGTCAGCTACGGCAAGCCACCCCACCTGGCCATGCACCGTCTCACGCCGGACCTGCAGGTGGCACAGTTCCATGTCTACAGCTACGGTGTGCTTGATGCTCTGCAGCGACGCATCGATATCCGTTCCGAAGGCACCGAGGGCTTCCCGAATGCCGAGTTGCGTGCTCTGCTTCGGCCTGATGCCCCGAGCGTCGACGAGTACGGACGGCCAGCCAGCTGGAAGCTCAGGGCCACGGTCATCACCGACCAGATGATCTACGGATATGACTGGATTGACGCTGCCGCGTGGGATGCGTGGCTCGACGCGCACTATGACGCACACCACGAGGTGATGCAGCGCGAGATTGAGTCGCGCGTCATCGCCATCGCAGAATGGGCACGCTGGCGCGGCGTGCCGGCTGTGATCGGTGAGGGGTGGATCGGCTACACGCCCCGAGACGGACGTTTCGAAGAAGGGCCCGTGGGCCGGGCACTTGCCGAGCATGGGATGCGCACCGCTCGCGCGCACGGCGTCTGGGGTGTCGTCGCGTGCTCGAATGCAGCACCGCACCACCCCATGTGGGCCGATACCGAGTGGCAGCGGCGAATGAACGCGCTGTTCCTCGAGCCCTGACTCGACTGTCACGCGGCGGGAGCCTTCTAAACTGAGGGAATGTTCGTCGGCCGCACCAGTCTGGGCCCAGTCCGCATCGCGTGGGCAGATTCCGCGGGCCCGAACCTTCCCGATGTGTCGATTCTGCGCGGCCTTGGTACGGCGCAGGTGCAGCGGCACGCAGGCTTGCAAGACGTTCAGGCCGCGCGATTCCTCACCGGACGCTGGCTGATGACGCAGCTGCTCACTGAGCTCTCGACACAGGCCGATGCTGAGATATCAACCGTGTGCGAGCGGTGCGGCGGCGATCACGGTGCGCCGAGGGTGGTTGATGCACCTGTCTCATTGAGCGTCAGCTACGCGGGCAGCATGGTGGCTATCGCCGCGGTGCATGACGCTGATGCCAGTGCCGTCGGCATCGACATCGAAGCTGAGTCCAGGATCGGGCCGCTCGACGAGCTCGCACGGCTTTTCGCGCCGGCACCGCCGCCCGATCTGCGGGGATGGACGCTGATCGAGGCTGCCCTGAAAGCCGACGGCCGCGGACTCCGTGTGCCGCCGGCGACCGTGTCGTTCCACGATCGAGAAGGCCGCATCATCCGCGGTGCACATCGGATGTCGATACCAGGCCGCGCCGAGACGATCGAAGCATCCGCCGCGCCTGGCCCGAACAGTTTCGTTCTCAGCGTGGCGGTCGCGCCAGCTGCGTAAGCGAAGCGGTTAGCGGCAGCGGTGGCAGCGCCGGAACGGCGAGCCACGTGCGAAAGACCGCCGCGAGCGGGATACCGCTCATCTCCTCTGCGAGCACGATGAAATCCTCCGTCGTTGCGGTGGCGGCACCGTAACTGCGGGTCCAGCTGCGAAGCACCTCGAAGAACGTCTCGTCGCCGATCGCGAGGCGAAGGGCGTGCAGGGTGAGTGCGCCTCGCTCATAGACGCGGTCGTCGAACATGAGGTCGGGTCCAGGGTCGCCGAGGACGAGGTCTTGCGGAAGCGCGCGCAGACGCGCGTGGTGTGCGAGCGCCTTCTCATTTGCGCTGGGACCACCCGAACGTTCCGACCAGATCCACTCCGCGTAGCAGGCGAATCCCTCGTTCAACCAGATGTCGGACCACTGCGACAGCCCGACGCTGTTGCCGAACCACTGGTGCGCGAGCTCGTGCGCGATGAGTCGTTCCAAGCCGCCGACGCCGTCGATGTGGTTCGCACCGAAAATCCCCACGCCCTGCGCCTCGAGCGGGATTTCGAGGTTGTCCAGTGTAACGACCACCGCGTATTCCGCGAACGGGTAAGGACCGAAGGCATCCTCGAAGACCGTCATCATTCGCGGCAGATCCGCGAAATCCGCGTGCACACGCGCGGCTAGCTCCCGCGGATAGTGCAGCTCGCCGGCGGCCGAGCCCAACGCGAGGGACTCCGTGGTGTACCTGCCCAGCTGGACCGTGGCCAGATACGTCGCCATCGGTACATCGTGCGCGAAGGTCCAGGTCGTCTTGCCACCACGAGTCGAACGACCGGTGCGCCGACCCGCAACCACCGTGTACGCCTGGTCGGTGGTGAACTCGATCCCGTAGGTGGCCTTGTCTGACGGCAGATCGTTGCAGGGGAACCACGTGGGCGCTCCGGTGGGCTGTGACGCGACGATGACTCCGTCTTCCAGCTCTTCCCACCCGATCTGCCCCCATCGAGAGCGGCGCGGTCGCGGGGCCCCGGCGTAGGTGATCGTAACGGTGAATTCTTCGCCATTTTCGAGCGGGTGCCCTAGCGTGATCCAGAGTTTGCGGTCGGTCTGGCGGAACCCCGCATTCTTGTCTCCGGCGACGCGCACGCGGGTGGCGCGCACGCCGACCAGGTCGAGTGCGATCGATTTGGCCGACTCCAGCACATGCCCCCGGAGAACCGCAGTCCCGCTGAGCCGGTTGGTCGGAACCTTGTACTCGAGGCTCAGCTCGTAGTGGTCGATGCTGAGGTTCGGGTCGCCGCTCTGCGGCGCGTAGCGATCGCCCGTCATCTGTCGGCCTGCTGATACGCGCGCACCTTCACGGCACGCCATGGGCCGATCGGATTGCCGCTCCAGCGGCTGCCAACGGGCACGACCTCGCCTCGCATGACCAGCGATGCGGGCCCGACGGTGGCATCCGCGCCGATCGTCGCTGCAGGAAGGATCACGCTGTGTGGGCCCAGAGTCGCACCCGCTTCGAGTGTGACGGTATCAGTGCTCATCACTCGATCATGGAACAGATGCGTCTGAACCACACATCCGCGGTTGACGGTGGCACCGTCGCCGAGGGTCACGAGGTCGGGTTCTGGAAGCCAATAGCTGTCGGTCCACACACCGCGACCGATCTTCGCACCCAGCGATCGCAGCCACATCGCGAGCGCCGGGGTTCCCGCAGCGGCGTTCGCGAACCAGGGCGCCGCAAGCATTTCTGTGAAGGTGTCCGAGACCTCGGTGCGCCACACGAAACTCGACCAGAGCGGGTGTTCGCCCGGGCGTATCGGGCCGACGATCGTCCACTTCGCCACGGTTGTGATGCCGGCGGCGAGGATGCTCGCAATCATCAGGACAACGCCCGACAGGACGATCGTGAGGGCGAGCCCCCACACGTCGATCATCACCGAAAGAGTGAAGAGCACACCGAGCCCGAGTCCGCATGTCACGAAGACCGGGATCACGCGGCTCAACTCCCACAGGGCACGCGCGACGCGCAACGACCGGCGAGGCTTGTACGTGCGTTCAAGATCGGAATCGTTCACGACCCGCCGCAGACGCATCGCCGGAGAACCGAGCCACGACGACCCTGGCTTCGACTTCTCGGGCGCAACCGAGAGCACCGCGACCAGTCCGTCTCGCGGAACCCGGTGCCCTGGACCCGCCATCCCTGAGTTACCGAGGAACGCGCGCTTGCCGATGCGTGCCTCGGCCAGGCGCATCCATCCACCCTTCAACTCGTAGGTGGCGACCATCGTGTCGTCGGCGAGGAAGGCGCCGTCGTCGATCGTTGAGAGGGAGGGCAGCAGCAGGACAGTGGATGCCTCGACATCGCGACCGACCCGCGCACCGAGCATCCGCAGCCAGATGGGAGTGAAGAGGCTCGAGTAGATGGGGAACAGGATCGTGCGCGCCGAGTCGAGGAGACGCTCGATGGTCCACGCCTGCCAGGCAATCCGACTTCGCACCGGATGTACGCCCTCGGCCAGCCCGAATGAGAGCAGTCGCACGAGCACCAGAACCGCTCCCGCGAATACCAGGCCGGAAACGAGGGTGGCCGGAATGAGCCATGCAAGCGCGGGAAGGATCGCGGCGCCGATCGAGGACGATCCAGCGATCGCCTGCGCGATCACCGCACCGCCCAACGCGAACGAGATGAACGGCAGCAAGCCGAGCAACGCCGACGAGGCTCCGTACGCCCACAGCCAGCGCTTCGGCGCTGGGGGTCGCTCAGAGGCAAGGGGCGTCGACGTTCCGCCGACTCGAGCCGCGGGCGATCCTGCCCAGCGCTGCCCGGCGCGCACGCGCCCGAAGACAGCGGAACCGGGAGCGATCTCGGCATTGCGACCGATCTTCGTACCGGGGGCGAGCGTGCTGCGTGCGCCGATCGAGGCGCCCGCCCCGATGCGGATTCCGCCGATGCGCACGGTATCGCCGTCGATCCAGTAGCCGGTCAGATCGACTTCTGGTTCGATCGAGGCCCCCTCGGCGACGTTCAGCATGCCCGTCACTGGCGGGAGGGTATGCAGATCGACGTTCGGACCGATCTTGGCACCGAGCGCGCGGGCGTAGTAACTCACCCAGGGTGCACCGGCGAGACCGACCGGGTCGATCTGCTGTGCGATCTGCTCGGTGAGCCAGAGTCGAAGGTGCACTCCCCCGCCGCGCGGGTAGTCACCGGGCGTGAGTCCGAGCAGGAGCACCCTGCTGAACCCGGCGGACAGCGCCATCTTGCCGAACGGCGTGGCGAATAAGAAGAGACCTGCAAGGACCACCCACCCCGGGGCATCCGGCAGGAAGTCGAAGCCGGGGAACAGTCGCAGAATCCAACTCGCCGCCAGCAGCCACATCGTCCACCGCACCCCGGTGAGGATGAACAGCGGTGCGCCGGCGATGCTCTGCACCCACTGCATCACCCGCGGCGTTGGCCGCGGGGTGCTGAAGGTGAGCGGCGTCTCGTCATCGGATGCTTCCGCTTCCACAGCCTCCGCCATCTGGCGCAGACGAGGCAGATCATAGACATCCGCCATCGTGAACTCCGGCGCACGAGTGCGGATGCGTGAGACGACCTGGGCCGCTGCAAGCGACCCACCACCGAGTTGAAAGAAGTTCGCATTCTCATCAGCAGGACGGATGCCGAGCACAGCCAGCCACTGCTCTGCCAGCCACGCCGCCGTTCCCGTCAGCGGGGAGTCAGAGGCGTCCGTGTCGGTGAGCGGCCACGGGAGTGCGGCCTTGTCAACCTTGCCCGAGGTTCGAACGGGCAGGTCATCCACAACGGCGAGAAGCGGGATGAGCGGTGCTGGGAGCATTTCGGCAAGCTGCGCTCGAGCAGTCTGCCGATCAAAACCCTCTGTCGCGACCACGTATCCGACCAGAAGCGCCACTCCGGCCTCCGAGTGCTGCACGACGACAGCGGCCGCCGAGACGGCACTGAGCGACTGAAGCGCCGTTTCGACCTCGCCGAGTTCGATGCGTCGGCCGCCGACCTTCACCTGATCATCGGCGCGCCCCTGGAAGAGGAGTCCGGCATGGTCTGCACGCACCAGGTCGCCGGACCGGTAGGCGCGGTCCCAGCCGAGGGTCGGCATCGGGGCGTACTTCTCCGCATCCTTCGCTGGGTCGAGGTATCGCGCAAGCCCGACGCCACCAATGATGAGTTCGCCGACTTCGCCGTCAGGAACCGGAAGGCCTTCGCCGTCGACCACGGCCAGTGCCCAGCCGTCGAGCGGGAGGCCGATACGCACCGGTCCCTCGCCGTCCATGATCGCTGCGCACGCCACAACGGTGGCCTCAGTGGGACCGTAGGTGTTCCACACCTCGCGGCCCTCACCCACCAGTCGCGCGACGAGCTCGGGCGGACAAGCCTCGCCGCCGAAGATGAGGAGCCGCACGTTCTCGATCGCGTCTTGCGGCCAGAGCGCCGCCAGCGTCGGGACGGTAGACACCACGGTGATCCCGTGGCCGACCAGCCACGGACCCAGGTCTTCTCCTGAGCGCACCAGGGCACGCGGGGCCGGCACCAGGCATGCGCCGTGGCGCCAGGCAAGCCACATCTCTTCGCAGGAGGCGTCGAATGCGACCGAGAGCCCGGCGAGTACTCGGTCGCCAGGACCGAGCGGGGCGCCCTGCAGGAAAAGCCGCGCTTCGGCATCCACGAACGCTGCCGCCGAGCGATGAGAAACAGCGACGCCCTTCGGCACGCCGGTCGATCCAGACGTGAAGATGATCCACGCGTCGTCCTCGAGACCCGGTGGCGGAAACTCGTCGGATGCGTCATCCGCTCGCTCGCTGGACCACGACTGGTAGCCATCGCTCGTGATGACCCCGCTGACGACTGCCTCGCCGAATACGAGGTCGGCGCGTTCCTGCGGATCGTCGGCGTCGACGGGCACGTAGGCTGCCCCTGCCGCCATGATTCCCAAGATCGACAGATAGAGCTCACGACCTCCCGAGGGCATTCGCACGCCGACCCGATCGCCGCAGCGCACGCCCTGCGTGTGCAGCCGCTCGGCCGTAAGCGAGACCTGCGCGAGCAGCTCCGCGTAGCTCAGTGCGCCCGAAGCATCTTCAAGAGCGGATGCCTCGGGGTATTGCGCTGCGGACGCCCGAAGGATGTCGATCAGCGTTCGCGGCGCCGGGGCATCGCCGCGGCGATCGAGATACTCCTGCACGCGGATCAGGAAGAGAGCAACGCGACGAGTTGAGCTTTCGAGAACCGTGAGAACCCGGTACGCCCCTCAGATCGAGCCCGATCGCGCAGCTGCAGCACGGTGAGTGCGGTCAGCCCGGTGGAGGTGGCGGGCTTCTTAGCAGCGGGGGCCTTAGCAGCAGCGGGCGCCTTCTTAGCAACGGGGGCCTTAGCAGCAACGGGGGCCTTCTTAGCAACCGGCGCCGTCTTAGCAACCGGTGCCTTCTTAGCAACGGGCGCCTTCTTAGCAGCGGGTGCCGTCTTAGCCGTGGGCACCTTCTTGGCAGGCTGCGACTCCTTTGCCACGGCCGCCTTCTTCACAACAGTCGCCGCCGCGGTGGCACGCTTCTTCTCGATCTTGTCGGTGGCTTTCTCGAGGCGTTCCACCGCCGTTATGGCCTTCTTCTCGACCTTGCGCGGGCTGCGCGCGATCTTCTTCTTCGATACCTTCGCCGCATCCTTCGCTTCGTCCGCGAGGGTGCGAAGCTTCTTCGCATCCTTCTTGGGCAAGGTCTTGCTGAGCTGTTTGGCGTCCTTCGCTGCGGATCCCGCTGCGGTGATCGCTGTGTTCGCGGACTTCGCCGCTTTCGTGGTCTTCGCCATGGTTCAACCTTTTCGCTTCCGGAGAATACCGTGCCGGGATCAGACGCGCGGTGAGGGCGCCAACAATACAGCGTGAACGTGAACGAAGTGGAAACATGCGTCGGGCGCTGGGGATGCGGGCAGACTGTGAGTGTGACTTCTGCGCAGACCATCCGAGACCTCATCGTGCGTCAGGTGGATGCTTCCGGTTTCGGAGCCCACGGTGTGCACGTGCGCACCGGCGACGACGTTGCGGAGCACCGCTGGACGCCCGACATCCGCGAAGACATCCACTCGGCAGCGAAGGGCATCTGCGTGCTCGCGGCTGGCATCGCTGCAGACGAGAACCTGATCTCCCTGGATGCGCCGGTATCGACCTATCTGCCGGAGGTCGCGCTCGGTGACGGTGTCGAGGACGTCACCCTCCGCCATCTCTTGAGCATGTCGAGCGGAGTAGACCTGCCGTGGTCGGAGACGATGATGACGGACTGGCCGGATCTCGCCCACGAGTTCCTCGCGAGGCCAGCTCGCGGACGCGTGTTCCAGTACTCCAACGCGAGCACGTATACGGCGATGTTCTTGCTCGCCACCAGGGTCGGCGATGTACTCGAATACCTCATCCCACGCCTGTTCGCTCCCCTCGGCATTGATGACCTCGAATGGGCTCGCTGCCCTAACGGACGGATCGTCGCCGGCGAGGGCCTCGCGCTGCGCACCGAGGAACTGGCGCGAATCGGACGCCTCGTTCGGGATCGCGGCGTCTGGGAGGGACAACGCCTGGTATCCACCGAGTGGATCGACGCGATGCACTCGGACTGGGTGGTCGCAGGCGTGAATCCAGGCTACGACCGCTATGCGCTCAGCGGATGGGGCGGCCCCGGGCCGGCGTGGAGGCTGCATGGGGCGTACGGCCAACTGCTCATCTTCGTCGGCGATGCCGTCGTGACGATCACTGCCGACGATCACTTCGGCGCGGATGCAATGGCTGCGTTCGTAGCCTCGGAGCTTGTGGCGCAGTGAGCGGTCTCCCCGGAGCCGTATTCTGCATCGAATCGGGACTACGCCGACTGAGCCTTGTGGCCCCCCAGTACTTTGCCAAGTAGTTCGACGAGGCGTTCACGCTCGGCGACGTCGAGCCCCTGCAGGAGATCCGCTTGGACCTCATCCGCATAGGCTTGCAACTCATCGAGATGACGCAGGCCTGCCTCGGTGAGGCTCACGATGTTGCGTCGTCGATCATGTGAATCGGGTTCGCGATCAATATGGGCAGCCGCCTGAAGGCGGGTCACGATCCCGTTCACGTCATTGCGGTCGAGGCCGAGTCGGCGGCCGAGCTCTGCCTGGCTGAGGGAGCCGTATTCGTCGAGGGCGGCGAGAACGGCAAAATCGGCGCGCGCGCCGAGCGGGAGGCGCTGGGCTGTGAATCGTGCGCCGAGCGTCGATACTCGCGCGGACTGCCACGAGACCAGGCGTCGCAAGCGGGCCGGGGGTCGCGTTGTGTCGTCATTCTCTGGCATCCCTCAACTTTACTCGCAGACTGTTGGCCATCCCAACATCATGGTATACATTGGGAACCCCAACGTTGGATTCACCAACGTTATGTGATCAAAGAGAGAACCATGACTGACAACACTGTCGCCTCCGACCTGAGCCATGACGTGTTCGTGTCCGAGACGCTCGAGCTTGCCCTGACCGACCTGCTCCCGAACGGAGGCGCTCGGACCTGGGCACCTCTCGCGACCACACTGATCTACGGCAGCCACGATGCCGTTCTCGTCGATCCGCCGCTGACGAGCACGCAGGCGGCAGCCGTCGGTGATTGGGTCAAGGCCAGCGCCAGACATCTGACCCACATCTTCATCACCCATGCTCACGGTGACCGCTGGTTTGCGGCCGGCGTGCTCGCCGAACGCTTCCCGGACGCGATCGTGGTCGCAGCCCCCAGCACGATCGAACAACTGGCCGCCAATGCGGGGATGCGTGAGAGTTTCTGGGACCGCATCCTCCCCGGGCAGATCCCCACAACGCCCGTGACCGTCACGCCCGTGACGGACGGGTTCATCCCGCTCGAGGGGCACAAGCTGCACGTGATCGAGGTGGGCCACTCTGATACCGATGGCACAACAGTGCTGCACGTGCCGAGCCTCAGTCTCGCGGTCACCGGCGACGTCGTCTACAACGGCGTGCATCTATACCTCGTCGAGTCCAAGAACGGTGGTCGCGATGCCTGGCGCCGTGCTCTCGATACCGTGGCGGCGCTCCGCCCACGCCTGGTCTCGACCGGTCACGTGCGCGCGCACCTCGACCGTGGTGCCGCACGTGCCATCAACGAGACGCGCCGCTATCTCGACGACGTGGACGAGCTTCTCGACACGCACGCGACACCGGTCGAGTTCTTCAACAGCATGACCGATCGATACCCCGAGCACGCCAACCAGAGCTCGCTCTGGGGCAGCGCTCTCGCGCTCTACGCAGAAAGAAAACGCCCCTGAGATGCGGAGCCCCGTGCCGCGCGTCAGGTGCGCAGCGGCACTCGGACATCGCCGCCTGCTTCCTGAGTGAGGCGCTCTCCCATCTGGACGAACGTCGGGTCCGAGATGAATCCACCGGCGAAGAGCGCCTGTCCCTGTGTGAAACTCTGCGCCTGACGGATGTCCTCTTCTGGGACGAAGCCGAACACCTCGGCGAGCTCGGCGATGTCACGCGGCGCGTTGACGCGCATAAGACCGAGGTTGTCGCACTGCGAAAGCACGTTCGGATGGATCTTCGTCGGTCGCTGGGTCGACAGCAGAAGCCAGAGTCCGAACTTCCGCCCTTCTGCCGCGATCTGCACAAGCTGCTCGGTGAGTGCCCGCTCGACTGCGGTGCGTGGCTCCGGCGAGCAGAGGTTGTGCGCCTCGTCGATCACAATCAGGATGGGCCGACGACTCTCCCGCCGCGCCCAAAGTTGCTCAAGCACTGCGAGGGCCGCAACCTTGGGCTCCGCCGGGTGATCGAAGCCGCCAAGATCCAGAACCGTCGCCCTCGGCCGCTCCTCGATCACGTCGATGACGGATCCCGCACCTCTGGACCACAGGTTCCACTCCAGAACCTGTAGGTTCTCCATCCGGTTCGCGAGCCGGATGCGCGCAGAATCACCCGAAGTACGGAAGTCCGCGAGCATCTTCGCGGCATCGAACTCCGTCGCAGCCGAGGCATCCTTGGCCCAATGCAGTAGGACGTTGTACTCCTCGGCGTCTGCGATCGGGTCCATCTGCAGAACCGCCGCCTGCGCCGCCGGAGACAGGTCAAGATATCGGGCGTGCAGCCGCTCGCCCTCCGATTCCCCGGATCTGAACACTCGAATGTCGCTCTGCGAGATCTGAGCGGCGTCCTCTATCGGCACCTCCGCTCTGACCTGGTTTAACCGCACGAAGTCTGCATTCGGATCGAGGACGACCATCGGCAACTCTGTGTGCAGAAGCAACTGCTCAAGCACGACACCGAGCGCGTAGGTTTTCCCGCTGCCGCTCTGACCGCACCAGAATGTGTGCCGGTTGAACCGACTAGCGTCAAGCGCAGCAGGTGTCACTGGATCGGTGATCTTTGTGCCGATGTTGAGAAGGGTCATCGGTGCTCTCTCTCGCGTGTGCTTCTAGCATGCCCCGAATGAGGGTGTGCGATCATCACACTTCGCGGGTGACGCGCAACCTCAGCGTCGGCGCGAGAATCGGCGGCGAGAGCGCATGGGATCAACCCTGCGCGCATCGTGCCGGTACGCCGGCGGAGAGATGGCAATCATGTCCGCATCCGAAAAATCCGCCTGGACTGGATGGGCAGCCTTCGCCGGCGTCATCATCCTGGTGAGTGGAATCTTCACCCTGTTGCAGGGCCTCGTGATATTGATCGGCCCACAGGCCTCCTACGTCGTTATCGACGGCTCCCTCTTCGTCTTCGATCTCGTCGGATGGGGCTGGTGGAACATCGTCGTGGGCGCACTTCTCACCGTCACTGCCCTCATGTTGTTCAGCGGTGCGGTCTGGGCCCGTGTCGTCGCCGTGGTCCTCGCGGTCATCAGTGCGGCCGGTCAGCTGCTCGTCCTTCCGGTACAGCCTTGGTGGTCGGTCATCGTCATCGCGATGGACGTTCTCATCATCTACGCACTCACCGTGCACGGCCACGAGCTGGCCCAACGCCGCACGGTGCGAGGGCGCGGGAGCCTCATATGAGCGAGCGGATGCCGCTCGAGCAGGTGCTGCGGCATCCGCTCTCCAATACGCAATCGCGCGAGTCTGCGGCGCTGCTCGTCGGCGCGGCCGCGCTGATCATCGCAACCGGAATCGCGCTCTTGGTCTTCTGGGGCCACACGTTGGCGATCTCGGGCCCGGGGTCGATCGGTCAGTTCATCGCGATCGGTTCGGCGATAGCTGCGGTACTCGTTTTTCTCGGGACTCGTTCGCTCGCCGACTCTCGGCCGCAAGGAGACGGTGTGCCGGTGAGGATGCGCTGGTTCGACGCGGCGAGCGTCGCGATCGCGCACGGCGTCATCGCGCTGCTGGGATGGGTAGGAATGGCCGACATCGTGGAGCGCTGCTTCGTCGGGGCCGAGGTGTTTCCGGTGGCGGGGGCGGTGCTCGCCGGCGTGGCGATCGCGTGCACGGCGTATGTCGTCACGCTCTCGGCCGCGAACATGACCCCGACCCTGCTGTCGTTGGTGCTGATGGTGTTTCTCATCGTGGGAATTCTCGCGAGCATGCTCAGTGCGTCGGATGACCAATGGTGGAAGCTGCATCTCAGTAGCCTCGGTGTCACCGATGACATCTCGGCGCTGACCTTCAATGTCACGGTGATCATCGCGGGACTCCTGGTGACGGCGGTCGCTCACTTCGCCACAGCCGCGATTCCCGCAGCGAGTGCCCGCGCAGCGCGAGGGCGCCGAATCGTTCGTCTTGAACTGAGCGCGATGGGGATTCTGCTGTGCGGAGTCGGTCTCTTCCCCGTCGACCGATTCGCCACACTCCACAACCTCTCAGCGATGGGAATGGCTGTCCTGTTCGTCGCGATGGTGATCGGGCTCCGGCGCAACGTCCCGGCGACCCCGCATGTTTTCCTCACGCTGGGGTACGTATTCGTCGCCTGCATTGTGGTGCTCGCGGTCCTATTCACCACTGGCTATTACAACCTGACCGCGGTCGAACTCATCGCGTTCCTGATCATCTTCAGTTGGTTGCTGCTGTTCCTTCGCAACGCTGTTCCTCCGCAACTCCGGATCCCTGCGAGCGATCTCCGGGACTCCCCAATGAGGTGATCGCTCGCAAGGTCTCGTGTTAGGCGAGCGCCTTCGCCTTCAGCAGATCGAACTCGGCCGACGTGATCACGCCGGCGTCGAGGAGCGCTTGCCCCTTCGTGATGTCGTCCGCGGGCGAAGACGAACGCGCCGCCTCTCGGATATAGGCCTCTTGAGTGGCTCGCATCGCATTCAGCTGTTCGCCTCGACGCTCTGCCATGCCCGCCCCACGGGCGATCAGGTAGACGAGCGAAGTGAGGAACGGTAGGAACACCAAGAAGATGATCCACACCGCTTTCATCCATCCGTTCAACGCGCTGTCACGGAAGATGTCCCCGATGATCGTGAAGACCACCATCAGGTAGGAGATGAAGACGAAGGACCAGAAGAACCAGCCCATAAGATTCCAGATGTTCATGCGCGACTCCTTCGATCGGGAGAATTCAATGCCAGATCTGAAGCTAGCCAGGCGTCGATGCGGTCGCGTCACCCTGCCCGGGTGACTCTCGCGGCACCGAGGGAACCGGATTCACGGAGACCACCTCGATGTGGAGGTCGTCGAAGGCACCGAGTAAACCGAGCAGACGCGGTTGGTCATCAACGGCGCCAACGATGCTCGTCAACCCCCCCGGCCGCGCCTCGACGGTGAACCCATCCAACGCCTGCGCAAGTTCCGTGCTCATCCTTCCGCGGACGAGCACTTCGAAGACCTGGGTCATGACGGCATGCCTCCCTAAAAGCTCACACGTCGAGATGGTGCGTGAGCGTCGTCGTCTCATGATCGGCCGCCTCGTGCAGTTTCGTCCTCATCCCGTATGGATGATCTCGTCGCGCACTGCGATACTGACGGTGAGAATGCGATGACCGCCATACCTCCCACCCCGGATCATGCCGTCGATCGTCCGCAGTTGTGCCGCCGACTCGATGAGGCTCTGTCCGCGCCCCTCAGCGTCATCGTCGCCCCGGCCGGTTCTGGCAAAACAGTACTGCTGTCGCAATGGGTGGCATCACACCCAGACTTCGATGTCATCTGGATGGGCATAGAGTCCGCCGACAGAGATCCACGCCACTTCATCGATCATTTGCTCAGCGGAGTGCGTGCCAATACTCGGGATGCACCCGACCTCGGCAGGCCGCACGCTCTCAGCGACCGGGCGCTCGGCGAGCACGTGCTCGAAGCACTGATTACGGTCTTCAGGGAGAACCCCGGCATCGTATTCATCGTCGACGACCTGCATCTGCTGTCGGACTCACCCCTACTCGCGGATCTGTGGTGGCTCGCCGATCACCTGCCCGAGAAAACTCGCATGGTGTTCTCCTCGCGCGTCGACTTCGGTCTGCCCCTGGGACAGCACCGATTGCGTCACTCGCTTCTGGAGCTGCGCCAGGCTGACCTCGCCTTCGACGAGGGCACCACCGCCACTTTGCTGGAACGGATTGTCGGCACTCAAGTCAGTCAGGGCACACTCGCCGCCGTGATGGAGAGGACGGAGGGGTGGGCGGCCGGAGTGCTACTGACCGGACTCGGTCTGCGCAGTCAGTCCGACCCTGAGCGCTTCGCGCGACAACTACGGGGAACAGACCGCCTGATCTCGGAGTATCTGAGCGAACAGGCCCTCGGTCAGCAGTCTCCTCCGCGGCGAGCGCTGTTGTTGCGCCTGTCTGCCCTCGATCGGATGTCCGTTGACCTCGTCGAAGCGATCATGGATGTCGACGATGCAACGTCACTGTTTGAGGACTTGGAGCGCGAGTCGATGTTCCTCGTCGCGCTCGACAGCGACCGGGAATGGTTCCGATTCCATCCGCTCTTCCGCGAACTTCTACGCTACCGACTGAAAGCGCAGAGCCGCGCCGAGGCAACAGCAATCCTCATCGCCGCGGCCGAGTGGCATCTGGGCCAGGAGGACGCGACCTCGGCGATCGAGTACTTCCTCGAGGCGCATGCCTGGGATCGCGCGCTCGAGCTCATCGCAGGGCGGGGACGAGAGGTCTTCGAGCGAAGCACCACCGCGTCGATGAGCAGGTGGCTCGATGCGGTGCCGACCGAAGTTCGCGCGGCACGTCCGGATGTCGAAATCCTGCACGGCATGCTGCTGATGCTGAACGGCGATGCGGCCCGGAGCGAAGACATGCTCCGTCAGCAAGCTGCCCGATCGACCCTGACGCCGCATCAATCGGCGATCGTGCATACCTATCTCGCCGCCCGCGTGCAGTTCCGGTCCGAACCCGCCGTCGCGCTGCACGAGGCAGGCTTGGCCGTCGATATCATCCGTGACCACCCGCACCTTCGCCCGCCAGTGCTGCTGGGGCTGACGCATCCGAGTCTTCTCCTCACCACGTCACTGACTTCGGGAGGTCGCGCGCATCTTTTTGCAGGCGACTTCGCGCCGGCCCGCAATTGGTTCGACGAAGCGCTCGCCTCCCCTGGTGCGCAGTACAGCCCGTACCGCATCCATCTGCTCGGTTCCCTCGCCCTGCTGGAGGCATGGTGCGGCCGACTGCCTGCCGCTTCTGCCCTGGCTGACGAAGCCCTCAGCCTCGCCGCGGAGACACAGCTTCTCTCGCATCCGTCTCCGGCGGACGCCTATCTGGCAGCGGCGTTCGTGGCCATCGAGCGTGGTGAGCCGGAAAGCGCCGCGCTGAATCTGCATGAGGGCAGTCTCCGGGCCGACGCCAACCGCCGCACGCAGCTCATGTGGATCGCCCATCTCCAGCGGGTCCTGATCGATCGGGATGATGCCCCACCGGACGAGCACCTCTCGACGAATCCGCCGCCGATCGTCGCGGCAGCGCTGCAGGCGGAAGATGCCCGTATGCTTCGTCTCGAGGGCACCCCCTCGAGTACTTTCCGATCAGCCCCGTCCGGGAGTTGGTCCCCGCTCGCCTTCGAATCCGCCGCCGCCGCGCTGGCGAATCATCACCCAGATCTCGCGCGTGCCCATCTGGATGCCGCGGCGGCAGAGCAGTCCGAGCTGATGCCGCGCGCGACGGTCGAACAGCTCGTACTGCGCGCCTGGCTCGCATCGAGCGAGAACGGTCCAGGTGCGGCCGGAGACACCATGCGATTGGCGATGGAACTCGCATCCCGTCACGACCTTGTCGCCGTCTTCGTGCGCGCGGGCCCCGAAGTACTCCGGCTGGCATCGGACCTTCCCGGCGCTCCGGCACGCTTCCGTGCACGCGTGTCCGAGCGGGCGCGTGCCCTCCGCCGCCCCCGGGCCACATCCCCGCAGTTGGCGGAGCAACTCACCGACCGTGAATTGGAAATCCTCGCGTATCTGCCGACCCGGATGACCAACACGGAGCTGGCCGCGCGATGCTATGTGTCGCCCAACACGATCAAGACACACATGGCGCACATCTACCGGAAGCTCGCGGTGCCCAATCGCAATTCGGCCGTTGCCCGTGCCCAAGAGCTCGGACTTCTCTGAGCGCGCGATCGTCCTGCAGGCAAATCGCCCTGAAAGGGTGACGCGGTCGCGCGCCGTGCGCCCCAGAGTGACACGGTGAGCGATTCACGCATGTCCGAAGAGAGTCCGGCGCCACTTCGCCGCGCTGGACGTTCGCAGCGTTCACGATCAATCCAGATCACGGTCACTCATCCATTCGTCTTCGGCTTCGTGTTCGTCCTCGGTGGCCTCGGCGCGTTCGTTCTGGGACTGGCGCTGAGCTCTGTCACCACGATCCTGATATACATCGCTCTGGCGATCTTCATCGCCCTTGGGCTCGATCCGGTCGTCCGGCGACTCGAAGGCAATGGCCTCTCTCGTGGTCGAGGGATCGTGTTCGTCTTCACCGCGTTCGTCGTCATCCTCGCGGTCATCATCACATTTGTCTTGCCTCCCGCGCTGCTGCAGGTTGCTGAGTTCGCTCGCTCCATACCCGCGTCCATCACAGATTTCCAGGCTTCAGATTGGTATCGCTCGTTCGAGGCACAGGTCGGCGACGTTGTGGGCACCGCACTCGATCAGCTCAAGCTGTTCCTCGCTGACCCGGGAAATCTGCTCGCCGTCGGCGGCGGGGTGCTAGCGGTCGGCTTCGGCGTCGGCAGCGCGATCTCGGGCGTGATCATCGTGGTCGTCCTCACGCTCTATTTCCTCGCATCCCTGACCTCGATCAAGGATGCCTTCTACACGCTCGCTCCTGCACGCGACCGGGCGACGCTCACATCGCTGACCGAGCGAATCACCGATTCGGTGGGCGGATACCTCATCGGCATGGTGGTCCTCGCGGCGTGCAATGCCGCCTTCTCAACCCTTCTGCATTTCGTTCTCGGGCTGCCGTTCCCCGCCTTCATGGGCCTGGCAGCCTTCCTGATCACGCTGATTCCCCTCATCGGACCGGCAACCTATTGGGTTATCGCGTCGCTCGTCGCGCTCTTCACCGACCCCGTACTCGCCCTCATCTTCGCTCTGCTTTATCTGATCTACATGCAGTTCGAGGCATACCTGCTGACGCCTCGGATCATGAACAAGGCGATCGCAATACCGGGTTCTCTCGTCATCATCGGAGCGCTGATCGGCGGAACCCTGCTCGGGCTCCTCGGCGCTCTGGTGTCGATCCCGGTCACAGCGGCGATCCTCCTGATCATCAAGCAGGTCCACATTCCCCGACAGGATGCGAAGATCTGAGAATGAAAGAGAACATGGCGCGATCGGCAGTCGACGAGCTTCAGCAACGGCTGACGCAACTCGAGGCGGAGAACACGGCGTTGCGCGCGGCGGCCGCAGGGGATGGCCTGCCTCCGACGATCGCATCCGGCAGTCGCCCGGTTCGAAAGCGCGCGTGGGGTCGCACCTTGCTCGCCACTGTGCTGATCGTGATCGGCGCACTGATCGCGCCCGTTGCCGTGGTGGCCGCGTGGGCGAATGTGCAGCTCACAGACACAGATCGATTCGTCACCAGCTACGCGCCCTTAGCGAATGACCCGGCCGTGCAGGCGCTCGTCACCACGCAGGTAGTGAGCGTGATCGAGCAGCAGGTCGACATTCCCACGCTTACCGCCGATGTCATTGACGGTGTCATTGACCTGGGAACGGGTCCTGCGGCGACGCGCGCCCTGGAGCTGCTGAAGGGTCCGGCGACACAGGGTCTGCAGTCGTTGGTGGGCACAATGATCGAGCGGTTCGTCGAATCCGAGGCGTTCGCAAACGTGTGGGCATCGGCGCTTCGCGTGAGCCACTCGCAGTTGGTGGGCGCGCTCCAGAACGACCCGGATACGGCCGTAGATTTTGGACAGGACGGCACGATCGGAATCCAGCTGGCGCCGATCATCGATGCAGTGAAGGTCGTCCTCGTCGAACAGGGCGTCGGATTTGCGGCGGCGATTCCGACCGTTGACCGGACGATCGTCGTGGCACAGACGGACTCGCTCGCAACCGTTCAGCTCGCCTACGGACTGGTGCTGGCTGCCGGTCTCTGGCTGCCGTGGATTACGCTGCTGCTGCTCGCTGCCGGGGTCGTCGCGGCCAGGCGGCGTTCCGTCGCCCTGATCACCGCATCGTTCTCTCTGGCTGCAACGATGATCATCCTGATCGCGAGCATTGCGATCGGGAGGGTGTTCTTCGACGCGGCGCTGCGCTCCGGCGCGATACCCGCGGATGCTGGCGGGGTGATCTACGAGCAGGTCGTCGGTGCGATGCGGGACACCTCCGTCGCCGTTCTCGTCCTCGCGCTCGCCACCGCAGCCGTGGCGTGGTTCACCGGGCCGTTCGATATTCCACGCCGACTGCGCGGGGCCGTCCGCGCCGGCGCGGGCCGGCTTCGCACTGCACTGGAGCGGCGCGGCCTCAGCACGGGTCGCGTCGGCGGGTGGCTGTATTCGCAGCGGGTACTTCTGCGCGTCGCTCTCGCTGTAGTGAGCGCCGCGATCGTGTTGCTCGTGCGTCCGCTCACTCCCGCGCTCACCTTGTGGACCCTTGCGCTGGCGCTGCTGGTGGCGCTCGTGCTGGAGGTCATCGAGCGTCCGCCGACGGCCCCGGTGGAGGACGAGTCCCCAGACCGCGAAGAGCTGTCACGGGTCTAGTCCATGAGCGAAATGCCGGCTATGAATCGTGAGAGGGAGGAAGTACAGCCGTTCGAGGCTCGCCGTGCTGCCGGTCGCGCCGCGCGTGTGCGCATGCCGCGATCTCGACTGGGTCACTGGATGCCTGCAGCGGATCGGCCCGACCCGATTTCCCTGCTGGAGGAGCAGGCACGCTCACGTGTGCGGGAGCTCGTGCCGGTGAGATACGCGCGAATGTCGGCATCGCCGTTCGCTTTCTATCGCGGTGCGGCGCTTCTCATGGCATCCGATCTCGCATCTTCCCCGCACAGCGGGATCACCGTGCAGCTCTGCGGCGACGCGCACCTGTCGAATTTCGGACTCTTCAGCACACCAGAGCGGCACCTCACGTTCGACATGAACGATTTCGATGAAACGCTGCCAGGGCCATTCGAATGGGATGTGAAGCGCCTTGCCGCAAGCTTTGCCGTGGCGGGTCGGCAGCGTGGTTTCAGCGCCGTCGAGACGCAGGCGAGTGTCAGGGCCGCGGTGAGCGGCTACCGCTCGATGATGAGAGCGGCGGCGAAGAACACCGTGCTTGGCGCCTGGTATGACCGGCTCGATGCCGAGCGCGCTCGACGATGGATCCGGGAGGAGCAGCGCGAGCGGCGGGCAAGCGATATCGAGGTTCAGCGCCTGGACTCCGCGATCAAGAAAGCGCAGAAGCGCGACCATCAGAAGGCGTTCGCGAAACTGGTGCGCGTCGTCGACGGCCGGCTGCGCATCGTCGCCGACCCGCCTCTGATCACCCCTGTCGAGGATCTCAACGTGGGCGGCGACGCTTCCGACGAGGTGAGCGTCATGCAAAGGGTGCTGGAGTCCTACCGGACAACGCTCGTCGGTACACAGCATCCGATCGCCGAATACCGCTACCGCCACATGGCGCGCAAGGTCGTCGGGGTGGGAAGCGTGGGGACGCGTGCATGGGTGATTCTGCTCAGCGGTCGTGACGATGGTGATCCGCTCCTGCTGCAGGCGAAGGAGGCCGGGGCCTCGGTTCTGGAACGATTCCTCGGCCCGAGCGAGTTCGACAACCACGGCGAACGCGTCGTTCGTGGGCAGCGACTCATGCAGGCCTCCAGTGACATCTTCCTCGGATGGCAACGCGTCACCGGAATCGACGGAGAACCACGAGACTTCTACGTGCGCCAATTGCAGGATGGAAAAGGGAGCATCGACCCCGATGCCATGAGCGCTCGAGGAGCCGCGCTCTACGCACGGATCTGCGGAGAAACGCTCGCGCGGGCGCACGCTCGATCCGGCGACCGGGTGGAGATCGCGGGATACCTCGGTCGGAGCGGCGCGTTCGATGAAGCGATCGTTGGGTTCGCCGACACCTACGCCGATCAAAACGACCGCGACTTCTTGGAGTTCTCCGCGGCGTTGAGCTCAGGACGACTTCCGCTGGGCGAGAACCACAGATGACTCTCCCAACGCACGTCGCGAGCTCAGCGTCCGGATGGCGCACCGGATACTGGCTCATCATCGCCCTGCTCATCCTCACTTACGCGCTGTGCGCAGCACAGACCACGAGCGATCCGAGCCCCTCCGCGTTCGTTGTACAGCTCGCCACGGTCGCCGCGGTCCTGCGGGTTACTGAGGCGCACGTGGGTGTGCAGCGCATCGCATGGTTTGTGCTGTCGTTTGCGGGCGTCGCGGTCATCATCGTCGCGGTCATAGGTACGCGCGGCGCGGTACTCGACATCGTGCTGTCTGCAGCCTCGATGATCGCGTTCTTTGTCGCGCCAGTCGCCATCATCCGCCACCAGGTCATGCGGCGGGGCCTGGACATCGAGGCTCTGCTTGCCGCGACCGCGGCGTATGTGTTGGTGGGGATGTTCTTCGCTCTCCTCTACAACCTGATCTCGCTGCTCACGGTCACACCGACATTCGGGGATCAGAGCGTCGATTCGCTATCCAGCCAGCTCTTCTTCTCCTTCACCACGCTCACAACCACCGGCTACGGCAACATCGTGCCCGTCACCGCCGCGGTTCAGGGGATCGCAGTCGCCGAGGCCATCACCGGGCAGCTGTTCCTGATCACGGCCGTGGCGCGGATCATGCGCGGATCTCGTGGCCCCGGATCCGTCGGTATCACGCCGGATGCGGCAGCGAACGACATCGTGAAGGAGACGCCGTGAAGAAATGGAACGTCATCCTCGTCCTCGGTGCGGCACAGTTTGTCATGGTGCTCGACGGGACGGTCATGAACGTGTCGATCTCGACCGTCGTGAACGACCTGGATACGACGGTGGCCGCGATGCAGGCGGCGATCACGTTCTACACCCTCACCATGGCGGCTTTCATGCTTTTGGGGGCGAAGCTCGGCGACGTCTGGGGGCGTCGCCGAGCTTTCGTGATCGGCTCATGCATCTATGCGATCGGTTCGCTGATCACAGCTTTAAGCCCGTCGGTGGGTTTCCTCTTTCTCGGCTGGTCGGTGATCGAAGGGCTAGGAGCCGTACTGGTGATCCCGGCAATCGCAGCCCTCGTTGCCGACAATTACCACGGTCACGATCGAGTTACCGCCTTCGCGATCATCGGCGCCGTTTCGGGCGCGGCGGTCGCTGCGGGGCCACTGATCGGCGGGGCCGTGACAACCTACTTCAATTGGCGATACGTCTTCGTCGCCGAGGTGGTGATCATGGTCGGTGTCGTCTTCTTCGCTCGCATCGTCACGGACGCCACACCACGCCAGAAAATGCGGATCGATATCGGCAGCGTTCTGATGTCATCCGCCGGCCTCGTGCTGATCGTGTTCGGCATGCTCCAGAGCAAAACCTGGGGATGGATCATCCCACTGCACACGCCCGAAGTCGCCGGGATCCCCCTGGCCCCTCTCGGCGTCTCTCTCACCGCCTGGTGCATCGCGCTCGGTGCCGTGCTGATCTCACTGTTCATCGGATGGCAACGCCGGCTCGTCCGCAACGGGCGAGCGCCGCTGTTGCAGACAGCGCTGTTCACGATCGCCCCGCTGCGCAGCGGTCTTTCAGTACTCGGGGCCCAGTACGCGGTGACCGCCGGGCTCTTCTTCATGGTGCCGGTCTATCTGCAGATGACGCTGGGGCTGGACGCGCTGGAGACGGGAATCAAGATCTTCCCGCTCTCGGTCTCCTTGATCCTCTTCTCGATCGTCGGCACGCGGCTTTCGGGGATGTGGTCGCCTCGGCGCATCGTGCGGGTCGGGCAGCTGATCTTGGTGCTCAGCGCGGTACTTCTTCTCGGCGCCGCCACCAGCGATCTGCGCGGCGGTCTGTTCGCCACCGGCATGTTCCTGGCCGGGAGCGCGCTGGGTCTGCTCGCCTCGCAGCTCGGCAACGTGAACATGTCGAGCGTGACCGAGAAGGACACCAGCGAGGTCGGTGGGCTGCAGGGCGTCTTCCAGAACCTCGGCTCTTCACTCGGCACTGCCCTGATCGGATCGATTCTGATCGGTGCTCTGTCCACGTCGTTCGCCTCCGGAGTCGCCGTCAGCGACCTTCCGGATGACACACGCGTCGCTGTGGCTGCAGCCACCGATGGCGGCGTCACGATCGTGCCAGCAGCAGACGTGGCAGCGCTCGCCGAACAGGCGGGTCTCACCGAAGAAGACGCTGACGAACTCGCTGATATTTACCGCGAGTCCCAGCTGTCCTCCCTGCGCGTGGCGTTTGTCGGGCTGATCGTGATCAGTCTTCTCTCGATGCTCTTTTCACGAGGAATTCCGACGGAAATCGCGATTCGGCGTCGAACGAGCGTTGGTTGACGAGCGCCTTGCGGTGTGAACTATGGGCGGATGAGGTGTTGGAAGGTTTCGAGGATGAGCTCCACGCTGAGGTGCTCAGGTACGTTGAGTTCGCCTGCTTCGAACTCGGCTAGCTCCACCCCGCGGATGCTCTCGGTCGGCAGTGCGGCGAAGATAGCTGAGATTTGGTGAGGACGTAGGCCGTCGGGGATCTTGTACGCCGCGGGAATGTAGCCGGGCTCGAGCACGTCCCAGTCGACGTGGATCCAAATGGGCCTACCCGCGACAAATTCGCTCACGGCCGCAGGCGTGCTCTCTGACGGAGAAAAGATACGCACTCCGGCTGCGGTCAAGAGTTCTCGTTCTGCTTCGTCGATGTCCCGGGCTCCGATGAGGGCAACCTGAGTGGGGGCCAGCCCCGCGCCGTGGCCGCTGTCCCAGAGCCCACAGGCCCCGGACAAGGCCATGCCGCCGAGGTAGCCAGAGCCAGTCGTATCTGGGGTGTTGAAGTCTCCGTGCGCGTCGATCCACAGGACCACTGCATCCGGAAAACGCTCTGCGACCTCCGGCAATGTTGCGAGGCTTGCCGCGCAAGTGTTCGTGGCAAGAATAGGAACCGATCCGACGTCAAGAGCTCGTCCGAGCGCCGATCGAAGTTCAGTCAGGACTGTGTTCGCGGCCGGGAGACTTTCGGTCCAGTCGTCATCGCGCGCTGGCGTTGGTGATCCAATGTGAACAGGATCGACACGAAGGAGCGAGGCCAGAGCATCGCCTGTCAGACGAGCTCCCACGAGCGCTCCGTCTGTCCTGTCCGCAACGCGCCCCTGCGAAACGATCACCGTGTGCTTTGTCATACTTCTCCCATCCGCCAGCTACCTATCAAAGTACTCTTTGGGCGCGGAGGCTCCTTAGTCCGGTGCGGATTTCGCTGATCATGATCTCGGGCTGCTCGAATGCCGCGAAGTGCCCACCCTTATCGGCTTCGCCATAGTGGATCAGATTGGAGTAGGTGTCTTCGATCCAGCTTCGTGGCAGAAGCGGGATGTCACGGGGGAACACCGTCACCGCGACCGGCAGCGCCAGTTTGGGGCCAGCCATGCTGCCTCCTTTGTTCTCCCAGTAGATGCGGGCAGACGACGCGGCACTGTTTGTGAACCAATAGAGAGATACCGCGTCCAGGATTTCATCGGTGGTGAGGGCGTCCTCGGCCAGCCCGTGATTGTCGGTCTTGGATTGGAACTTGTCGTAAATCCAGGCCGCCTGGCCAGCAGGGGAGTCCGCCAGCGCGATTCCGATGGTCTCTGGTTTCGTGCCTTGAAGGTGGTTTGCTCCCCCCATGTCGCCGCTGTAGAGGGAGAGGGTATCCACGGCCCTCTGCTCTTCGGGCGAGAGCGTGTCGGGGATCTGTGCGGGGAAGGCGTATGGGCTGTTCAAGTGGATGCCGAGCAGACCCTCTGGCTGCATAGCCCCGAGGGCGGAGGTTACGACCGATCCCCAGTCACCGCCCTGAGCAGCCCACTTCTCGTAGCCAAGACGCTTCATGAGTTCCGTCCACGCGGTTGCGACACGTGTGACGTTCCACCCCGTCTCGGTCGGCTTTTGGGAGAATCCAAATCCGGGCAGAGACGGGACGACGACGTCAAATGAATCTTCAACGTTTCCGCCGAACGCCACCGGATCAGTCAGCGGGCCAATCAGCTTCAGGAATTCGACGATCGAACCGGGCCATCCGTGCGTCAGGATGAGAGGCATTGCATTCGGGTTCTTGGACTTGACATGAATGAAGTGAATATCCAGCCCATCGATCTCGGTCAAGAACTGTGGGAAGCCATTGAGCTCCGACTCGAATCGACGCCAGTCGTACTCTCGCTGCCAGTAGGCGACAAGCGATTTTGCATGATCCAAGCGGACGCCTTGTGACCAGTCCGGCACAGTTTCCGGATTCGGCCAACGAGTTCTGGCCAGTCGCACCTTGAGGTCGTCGATCTCGGAGTCTGGGATCGCGACGGTGAATGGGCGGACGAGGGGCGAGAGTGAGGGTGTCGATGTGGTCATGGCCTTGTTCTCCTGAGCGTTTAGTTCGCAGCATGAGGATCTATTGCACAATGGTGTGCAATCCCAGTGATGTGCAAATCTACTTCATTGCACACTGTTGTGCAATGATTGGATTGTGCAGAACGAATCCGCCAGGGCGCGCTCCGTGAACGACACACGGAACCGAATCCTCGACGTCGCCCTCGAGGTGTTGGGACAGAATCCGGACGCCGGCATGGGAGACATCGCCTCTGCTGCCGGCGTGGTCCGCCGCACCGTTTACGGCCACTTCCCCACTCGCTCCGACCTCGTGCGGACTCTCACGCAACACGCAGTGAACGAGATGACAACCGTACTCACCGAGGTCGAAGACTCCGACGGAGCAGCCGACGCGGCGTGGGTCGATTTCATCGCCCGCCTGTGGCCCCTGGTGCACCGATACCGAGTGCTGTTGGCGCTCCGGCGAGGCGAGTACGGCGAGGAGATCCACGCCCTACTCGGCCCATTCGACAAGACCCTTGCTGGCCTCGTGCAACGAGGCCAGGACAGCCAAGTATTCGGACAACACCTGCCCGCGGGAATCCTCAGCCAGGTTGCCTATGCCGCCGTGTTCTCCATCGCGGACAGCGATCTTTCACATGAGAGCCCCGGCGCCCACGCGGCAACCATTACGAGCCTGCTCATCCTGGGAGTTCCCGAACCGCGCGCAAAGGCCCTCGTGGGCGACCGGCCGTGACGCGCAGCGGCTACGGGCTCGGCGGGGATGCTTCAGGGCGCTCCACACCTACGTGACTTCTTGTGCGTAGAGCCGAGTCACGGTGTCGACGAGGTCGGCGAGTCCGGCGGGCCGCGCGTCTCGCCACCAGGCGAGCCTCACCGGGATGCGGGGGCCGTCCTTGATAGGGCGATAACTGACTCCGGGCCGCGGGTGATGATGCGCCGTCGCTTCGGCCGTGGTGCCGACTCCGCGGCCCGTCGCGATGATATCGAGCCACCCATCGACATCTGTGGACTCGATGAAT
Organism: Microbacterium sp. Y355; assembly: GCF_059445345.1. Taxonomy (NCBI): domain Bacteria; kingdom Bacillati; phylum Actinomycetota; class Actinomycetes; order Micrococcales; family Microbacteriaceae; genus Microbacterium; species Microbacterium sp. Y355. The sequence goes on from NZ_JCAIUD010000001.1 coordinate 1,971,266, forward strand.
CGAGGCGCTCGCTCGGAGCCACGCCAGAGGTCTTCACTCGTCGTCCCGACCCGCGGATCGATCACGATGGTGCGCTCGGCGATCTCGGCCATGCTCAGCTGTCGTCGTCGCTTCCACTCCGGGTCGTCGGATGCGAAGGCGACGACCCGCCGTTCGAGACCGACCACCACGGATTCGAACCGGCGTTCGTCGACAGGACGACGACTGATCGCCACATCGCAGATGCCCTCAGCCAAGCCCGCGGTCGGCGAGTTGTGACGTACCAGTTCCAGCTCGACTGCTTCGTGCTCGGTGCGCCATCGGCGTTGGAACGATGTCGTGCGGTGCCCGAGCGCCGCCCAGGCATAACCGAGCCGCAGCCGGGCATGGCGCGTCCGAACGAACTGGTCGAACCTGTCCGCCTCAGCAAGTACGCGACGCGCGTGCACCAGGACCTGCTGACCGGCGCTCGTCAACTCACAGCCTCGGGGCACTCGTCGCAGAAGCTGCACACCGACGCTGCGTTCCAGCGAGGCAATCGTGCGGGAGACCGCCGCCTGCGAGATGTGTAGGTCCCCGGCTGCGTCCGTGAAGGAACCCGTCTCCTCAGCGGCGACGAACACTCTGAGCTCGCGCAAGGTCCAATCCATAACCTGAGCGTATGGCACAAGCAATATATGCACTAGGCGGTTGGGGACGTCGCTCCTAGCGTGGGTCACATGACGACAACAGGGGGTACATCCGTGCCGGCAGAAACTCGTGCCGCGCTCTCTGCTGCGACGGCGACACCTGGTCAGCGGGCCGCCGGCATCGCCATGATGCTCGCCAGCTCAGCGTCCAATCAGACCGGCGCAGCCCTGGGCGCCCTCGCGTTCCCCATCATCGGTCCGGTCGGCGTAGTCGCAATCCGCCAGTTCGTCACTGCCCTCGTTCTAGTTCCGCTGGTGCGGCCGCGATTTCGGAGCCTCTGCCGGGCACAGTGGCACTCGATCATCGGTCTCACGGTGGTGTTCAGCGTGATGAACCTCGCCCTATACGCAGCAATCGAGCGGATCGGATTGGGGCTCGCGGTCACATTGGAGTTCTTGGGGCCGCTCGCCGTGGCGGTCGCCAGCTCGCGACGGGCCGTAGACATCGGATGCGCCACCCTCGCCGGAGTCGGTGTCGTCGTAGTTACCAACCCCGGCCCCACGACTGACGTCATGGGCATCGCACTTGCTCTCATCGCCGCCGCGGCTTGGGGATGCTACATACTGCTCAACCGCAGCATCGGTCAACGACTGCCCGGATTGCAGGGTACAGCTCTTGCCAGCGCTATTACCACGGCTCTCTGGCTGCCCATCGCCGCGGCCTGGTTCATCACGCACCCGCCGACGGTCGCTGCTCTGCTGCTTGCAACTGCGTGCGGAGTTTTGTCTTCCGTGGCACCCTACGTCGCAGATCTACAAGCGTTGCGCAGGATTCCGGTGTCCATGTTCGCCACCTTCACCAGCATCAACCCTGTCTGGGCCGCCTTCGCCGGGATGCTGATCCTGCACCAGACGCTCGGCGTCAACGAATGGATCGGAATCGGGCTGATCGTGGTCAGCAACGTTGTCGTCTCCGGTCGAGGGTTGGGCACGCCAAGGACTGCTGCGAAAGGCAGGAGACGAGGATGACGTCAAGCCACCGAGACGGACGAACCGGTGAGTCGGTGCTCTGGTCCGTATGATCTGGGCTCACACGACGGCCGTGAAACTCGCACGACGTTACGTTGAAGACATCCCCGGGTCCACGTACGCTTCCAGCCCAACCGAGGTGCCGGATCACGGCGAAACGAGAGTTCGCGGCCAATCGGCATGCGGTCGATCTGCCATGCTCGACATGTGCCAGATCAACGGTCCATCTCCGAAAAGTCGCAAGACCGCAGAAACGAACGTTCGCTTCAGAAATCCGCCGACTCTGCCATGGCGACCGCTAATGCCGTGAAGGACATGATCAAGCTCAGTCGGGAGCAGCTGAAGCTGTCGGCTGCGCAAGTCGAGTTGACGGGGCGCCGCTCGGGCAGATGCTGAACGCTCAGAGCGTTTCACACGATGGATGACGTGGGGCTCTCACGGTAGCGATCGCTTCCCTTGGAGTTGCGGTCGTCGCGCTCTCAATCTGATGGTCACTCTGAGTGCAGCGGTATTGACCCGCTCCTTCCGGGAGCGCGTCAGTACGCATTCAGCCAACTTCCGCCATCGCTACCCCGTGGCGTTCACTCTCCGCCGTGGCTGTGACCACGCCGCCTTCGCTCGTGCTGCGGATGACTGCGAACGTGCGTCCCTGGTAGGTCGAGTGTGTGTCGTCCACAAAGCTCTCCTCCGTCGCGGGCGCAGCGCTGCCGAAGGCGATGAGCTCCGCAGGTCAGTCGATTCGCACTGAGATTTTGTCCCGCGCTGCGCTGTCAACGGTTCCCGAATCGTCGGCGAGTTCGAGCCATATGAACGCGATCTCGTCGTCTGCCCGCTCAGGCTCCTCGACACGCAACGTCAACCGATTCTCGCTGACCGACCGCAGCTGCGAGCGACCAGTCTCGGCGCCGTTGCGGTAGCCGATGGCGACCAGTTCGCCTGGCTCGTATTCGGCGGTGAATCGTGTGATGAATCCCACGCGGCGGCCTACGCGACGTCGACCGAGTGATCGCCCGTTGAGGCGCAGTTCGACCTCGTCGTCATCTGAGTACGCCTCGATCTCCGCCCGGCCTGCGCACCCGCCCCACGCCCAGCTGGGAATCGTGTCGGACGTCCGCCATGGTGTCTTGTTCGTACGCTGTCCGGCACGATCCAACGGATGGACGGCGATCGCCGGCGCAGCCAGCCGGCCCCACGCCGCCTGCGCCAGATATACGGGCGCTCCGGGCTGCCCGGTGATGTCGAACGCACCCGATCCTGCGAGCAACGCCGGGTAAGGCTTGTTGAGGCCGCCTGCTTCCTGGCCGTACGACCAGGTGCCAATACCGGATTCACCGAGATAGTCCCAGCCGGTCCAAATGAAGTCACCGCACAAGCACTGCTCTGGATCCTCACCCTGGCCCTGCTGATCAGCTGCATCCGACAAGACCTCCGAAACCGCACGCAACGCAACCACCGAGCACGTTGGCCGCGGACAACTCCCGCCCGGTTCCTCCGCTCAGGTTGCGGTGGGGCCAATCGCACTCGCATCAACGGCGCCAGCACTGATGCCTTTAAGTTCGACAAGGATCGTGTGGGTGGGTGTCGCCCCGGTGTTCTCGCCGGCGTGACGTTGCGCCGGAAGCCACACTGCCTGGTTAGCACTGAGTTCGACGTCGCGATCTCCGGCCGCGGTGCTGAGCCGCCGCTGGAAGCTGGTGAGCGTAATCATCACGCTGTTCGGATGCACGTGAGGGGTGGTGCTCTCACCAGGCAGGTCTGAATAGTCCAGCACACGGACATGTTCATTCTCGAAAATTGTGCGGTAGTGCTCTGGGTTGGACCTCACCGGGTCTTCGTTGACCATGCCGGTAAGCGTACTCTCACGTCTGAATTTAGGCTCGATGGAATCTGTGCTGGAGAGGCCAGAGAAGCACAGCATGTGCCCGTGGTTGCCCGCGCTGTGCTGAACGAATGAGGGCCAACGGGCGATCGGTGCGAGACCGTGGCGTGTAGCAAAATCCGGTCACATATTCAGTGAGATAGGGCTCCCGCTGCACGATCTCTTCCTTGAACCTCAGAGCAACGGAAGCCCACGAACGGCGGGTGAGCAACTCCCCAGCGCCCCCAAAACGCCGCTCTATGCGGAAGAATACGCCGCAACATTTGCGAAGTCCAGAGGCGGCCGCCGATGGTGCACAACGTCGGGGGCCGTTGCTGGGGACGCACCACCGGCGGGCTCATGTAGCTTCAGCTTTTGGCCCCGCGGGGCGGCAAGTGTGGGATCGGAATAGGGCGGGTTGAGCGATTCACCTCATATAACCGCCGAACCTCGTCCAGCACCTCGAATGCCGTCGAATGCTCTTTCGCCAGAGGCGCCTCCCGCACCCATACAACCTCCACACGCGTCGCATCAAGTTCGTGAACACACGCGACTGTGTACAACGGATCGCTTGGCTGATAACGGTGGTCCAGGATCCACCATTCAACATCCGATACCTTGCACAACTCGAACCGTGACTCGGCCGCCGCGTTCATCGCAACCTCCAACCAGTCAGACCGATTCAGGCTGATGAGTCGCGTCGCGCGGTGGGCGGGCACAGGGCGGACGAAAGCCCGAGAAGGGCTTACCCGACCCGTTCGAGAGCACCATCACCCGTCAGCCGTCATTCAAAATTGTACGCCGATGCGTGCGTGTCGTCGATGGGCGCAGGCGGCGTCTGCCACGTAGCGACCCATTCTTGAGTCAGACAAGGGAACGGTGAGAGACCGAGGGAAAATGTCCCTCCGTCTCCTCGCGGCGCACGAAGATGAAAGGTCGCGTGAACAGGGCTTTGATACGCGGCCGCAAGACGAATCGGAGGCCTTCTGCGCAAACTTCCGTGGGCAATTTGACGCAAACTGTGGGCGCGGATCCCGACTCTGGCACTGCCACGTCGTCGGCAGCATTCTGCGTTCAGACCAGTCTCGCGTGCCGCAATTGGTAGCGCTAGAGGTAAAGCCGTTCGGGTGACGTCCCAGGGGTGGCGGAGCGGCGATATTCGCCTCGCGTGTGGCGTGCCCGTGTGTTGCGACCGAGACGGCCGCACGCCACCCACAACGGTGCGGATGGGTGAGGTCGAGCATGGTACTTGCGTTACTGTGTGACTCTATGTAATGTGTGCGGCATGGTAGATCGCGGGACGCAGCTCGGTCGGCTTGAGCAGGACCTCCGCAAGGGTGTCCTGGTGCTGGCCGTGCTCTCCCAGCTGCGCACCCCGCAATACGGCTACTCCCTACGGCAAGAACTTGCCCAGCGCGGGATGCCTATCGAGGAGGGAACGCTCTACCCTCTACTGCGGCGGTTGGAGACTCAGGGGCTACTCGCGTCGCAATGGCAGACGGATGACGGGCCTCCCCGCCGCTATTACGAGCTCAGCACGCTCGGCGCGGGGCTGTTCCAAGACCTGACCTCCGCATGGGGGTCGCTGGCGTCGGTGATGGACCGGCTCCTGACCGAGGAGGACTGAAGTGGATCCCAACGCCATCATCGACAGCTACGTGGCCGACGTCGTACGGCACCTTCCGCGACGCCAGCGCGCCGACGTCGCCCTCGAACTCCGCTCGCTGCTCGACGAGGAGCTAAATGGTCGAGCAGCGGATGCCGGTCGCCCAGCCGACTCCACACTCGCCATGGGACTGCTCACAACCTTCGGCACACCCCGGGACGTAGCGGACCGCTATCGACCCGCCGGCTTCACGATCATCCGTCCCTCCGACGCCCCCCGATTCACCTGGATCGCACTCGGTGGCGTCGCGCTGATCTGGGCGATCACTCTGCCAGCCATCATGCTCGGCGTCATCCCCGTCCTCGGCTGGGACTACGGCGCAAACGCCTGGTGGGGCCGCCTCACCGTCTGGTGGCTCGGCCCCGGCATCGGCGCCCTCTGGTGGCCCGGCGTGGTGATCACCTTCACACTCATCGGCGCGCTGGTCACACACCGCCGCGAGTCCGGGCCGAAGACCTGGACTCCTACCCCGCCCCGAATGATCGACCGCGACCTGGTCAGTCGCCCAGGCACGGTCGTTGGAATCGCGGCCGGGGTGCTTGGCGCCGCCCTCGTCATCGCCCTCCCCTGGCTTCCCTCCTGGGCGCCCGGGCTCCCAAAACCCGCCATCGAAGCCCTCGCACTCGACCCCGAGTTCCTGCAGTGGCGAGCGCCCTGGGTGCTTCTCTTGTGGGCGGCGGAGCTGGTCCTGTACGTGCTCGTGCTCATCGCAGGGCGATGGACTGTACCCACTCTGCGCGCCCGCAGCGTGCTGTCTCTGGCCGGGGCCAGCCTGCTGCTTTGGTGGTCTCTTGCGGGGCCGGTGTTCATTGCCCCAGTGACCGACAGCACAGCGAGGCTCCTCTTGGGACTGCTCGCCATATACCCAGCAATCGACGCGGTCGTCGCCTTCCGACGCAGTAGGTCAACGTCCCGAAGAACACGCGCGTAGCAGTGTGTCTATCGGGTTCCGTTGATGGGGTCGGCAGGCCTGGTCGACGTCGGTCTCAATCATCCTCAATCCGTCTCGTTCGCGCTCGGTCGCCTCAATCGCGCGTGCTCCGCGAACAGGACCCATCCAAGGCAACGCCTGACCTGAACCGCCTCAGGGTTTGATGCACATTCTGTCGAGTTGAAAGCATGAGGACCGTTGTCGGTATGGTTCGCGCCACCGTGTGACGAAACTTTCGCGAGCCATTCTTGAGCCAGACAAGGGGTCGGTGAGAGACCGAGGGACAATGTCCCTCCGTCTCCGTCGCGCCTTAGCGAAATGCAACTGGTCAGCACTTTCACGCATGTTTGCCGGACGGGCCGGGCGCTCTTGGTCCACAATCCCGTGGGCAATCTGACGCAAACCGAGTGCAGAGCATTTAAGACATTGCTTCTGACCAGGGATTTTATGGCGGAGACGGAGGGATTTGAACCCTCGGTCCCCTTAAGAGGACTCCACCTTAGCAGGGTGGTGCACTAGGCCACTATGCGACGTCTCCAGGCATCCAGGCCAAAACTCGGATGCACTCAGCAAGCATAACCGTTCAGAGAGAGCGGAGCGAACCGACTACTCGAGCACAGACTGGGCATCCGCGAGCAGGCGCGCACTTGCTGTCGCCATATGCACCGCCATTGCAGATGCTGCAGCGTCGGCATCCTGCGCGCGGACCGCTTCAAGGACCGCCTCATGCTCAGCAACCGCACGCACAGCGTGCTCGCGATCATGCACGGCCCGATCTGCGTATACCTGCAGCAGCGACCGGACGACATGGACCTGATCCGTCAGCGTCTCGTTGCCTGCGGCTTCGGCCAGCGCATGATGAAAGTCCAGGTCGGCGCGCGCAAACGCAGCCAACTCGGTCACCGTCGCGCGCATCCGTTCGACGATTCGCTCCATCCGCTCGAGAATCGCCTCGTCCGCCCGCGTCGCCGCAAGGCGCGCAACGTAGATCTCTAGGCCTTCACGCAGCTCGAGTAACTGACCGGTGCGTCGCTCACCAATCAAGAGCCCCCACCTCAGCGTCTGCGGAAGAAGCTCGCTCGCCGCGCCTCGCAGATAGGTGCCGGATCCTGGGCGCACGTCCACGATTCCGAGAATCTCCAATGCCGCCAGGGCCTCACGCACCGCAGATCGCCCCACCGCAAGCGTCGCAGCGAGCTGCCTTTCGGGTGGCAGCCGCGTGCCAGAAGCGACAGACCCGCTGGTGAAAAGGTCCATCAGGCGTCGCGCGACTTCGGACACCGGGGTCCCTGACGGCAGCGAACCGAGGGCAGCTGTGATGTCGTCGACTCGATCACCGGGATATGCGGGCATGAAATCAACTTACTCTGATCGTGACGATTTGACTTGCAATTGGTCAACCGGTTTGCCAAACTAGCAGCATGATCGGCCTCGGCACCTACGCCTACTTCTGGCAGCATTCCGAACGAGCACCGGAGCCACTGAACCTCATCGGCGCATTTGAGGACACTCGCGCTCAGGGTGTCGATCTGTTCCAGATCTGCGACTACGCACCACTGGAGCAGATGAACGACGCCGAGCTGCACGACGCCGCCCGCGCCGGCCGCGACCTCGGCCTTACCATCGAGCTGGGCACGAAGGGCATCGCACCCGAGCACTTGAACCGCTACTTGAAACTCGCGGAGTTCTTCGATGCGCACCTTGTGCGCAGCATGCTCTACGGTCCGGATTCGCACCCCAGCCTCGCCGAGGCCGAGACCTGGCTGCGCCACGCGCTGGCGGCATACGAATCCGCGGGCGTCACGCTCGCACTGGAGACGTACGAACAGCTCGCCACGACGGATCTCATCGGGGTCATCGAACGCGTCGGAAGCGACCGCCTCGGGATCTGCCTGGACCCCGCGAACGTCACGGCCAGACTCGAATCTCCGCGCACCTGCATCGAACAGACAGCGGCGCTCACCAAGAACGTGCACGTGAAGGACTTCGCCTTCGCCCGCCAGCCGGGCTGGGTCGGCTTCACCTACAGCGGGGCGCAGATGGGCACCGGCCTGCACGATTACGCCCACCTGCTCGCGACTGTGCGCCCCCGCGTACGCGGCATCAACGAGATTGTCGAACACTGGTTGCCCTGGCAGGACGATGCTGCGACAACGATACGAACCGAGCGGGAATGGACCCGCACCACCCTGGACTACCTGAGGAGCACACTATGAGCGACAACTACAAGATCGCCGTCATCGGCGCGGGCGGCAAGATGGGCATGCGCGTGTCCAACAACCTCGTGAAGACCGACCACACCGTCTGGTATGTGGAGAACTCCCCCGCCGGACAGCAGCGCACCCTCGACGCAGGCCGCGAGCTGACGGATGCCTCGATAGCCGTTGCCGACGCCGACATCGTCGTGCTCGCCGTCCCCGACCTGGCGCTCGGCCCTGTGACCGCGGACCTCGTCCCCCAGCTACGCGCAGGCGCGATCGTGCTGACACTCGACCCTGCCGCCGCATATGCCGGGCTCCTCACCACCCGCGAGGACATCATCCAGGCGGTCGCCCACCCGTGTCACCCGTCGATCTTCCTGCAGCGCGAGACCCCGGAGCAGTGGGCCGACACCTTCGGTGGCATCGCCGCCCCACAAGATGCCATTGCCGCAGTCGAGTCGGATGACCCGACCAAGAAGGCCATCGTCGAGGCCACAGTGCGAGCGATCTACGCGCCCGTCATCGATGTGCACTGGGTCACGATCAAGCAGCTCGCGCAGCTCGAGCCGACCCTCGTGGAGACAATCGCCTGCATGATCGGCGCACTCCTCAACGAGGCTCTGCAGGAGACCGTGAACACTATGGGCGTGCCGGAGGCAGCTGCGCGTAGCATCCTCTACGGCCACACGCAGGTGGCCCTCGCAAACGGCCTGCGCGGCGACAACCCGTTCTCTGACGCGTGCCTCATCGCGATGGACTACGGCCGCGAGAGCATCATCAAGGATGATTGGAAGAAGATCTTCCGCGATGATGAGCTCGACAAGAACCTCGCCCGCATGCTCCACCTCGACGAAATCACCCGCTGAGATGACACGACTTCAAGGAAAGACCGCGCTGGTCACCGGCTCCGGCTCGGGGATCGGTCGCGCTGTCGCCGAGCGTTTCGCACGCGAAGGTGCACGCGTGATCATCGCCGATCGTGATGCGGATGCCGCATCTTTGGTCACTGCATCCATCGGTGAATCCGCCCGCGCCGCGGTGATGGACATTTCGGATGAGACATCCGTCGAGTCTGCCTTCGTCGAGCTCACCGGGGCGGGCTGGAGCCCGAACGTCGTCGTCGCGAACGCCGGCGTGCAGCTCTTCGGCCAGGATGCCAAGATCGCAGATCTGGATCTCGGTGTCTGGCGACGCACGATCGACATCAACCTGACGGGCACGTTTCTGACGGTGAAGCACTCGGTGCGGGCGATGCTGGCCGCAGGCGGCGGTTCGATCATCCTCACCGGCAGCCCGACCGGACTCAACGGAGAAGGGCAGGACTTCACGGCCTACTCGGCATCGAAGGCCGGCATCCACGGGCTCACGCGCACTGTCGCCGCCGCATATGCCGCAGACGGCATTCGCGTGAACACGGTGGTTCCTGCGTACACCGAAACCGGGCTGGTCTCGACGATCTCCGAAGACCCTGAGTCTCGTGCCGCGATCGTCGGGCGAATCCCCCTGGGCCGTGCAGGAACACCAACCGATGTCGAAGGCATCATGGTGTTCCTCGCAAGCGCCGACGGAGAGTTCGCGACCGGCGCGCTGTTCGCGGTCGACGGTGGAATGACGAACCTCTGACGATCGGACGATTGCGATGACGTGGTGGCGGACGGATGCCGCGCCCTGGCGCGCGCACGGCTGGAGCATCGAGGTGCGCGGCGACGAGCTCGCCGACATCCGGCGGGATGGGCGGCTGGTACTGCGCGGCGTGCGCGCCGTCGTACGCGACCATGGCTGGAACACCGTGCCGGTCGTCGTCGAGTCGTTCACGACCTCCCCTGACGGTCTCGAGTTCCGGCTGCGCCACGACGGACTCGGCGCTCGTGTCACCGCGCTTCTGCGGGTCGACGTCCGCGACGACGAGCTGACCGTCTCGTGGGATGCCGTCAACGAGTTGGGATTCGACACCTGCCGCGCCGGACTCGTCGTGCTGCATCCGGCGATGGCTGCGGGGTCGGCGGTGACGGTCACCCACTCGGACGGTTCTGCGGAGCAGACGATGCTGCCCGTCGCGATCAGCGGCCACCAGCCGATTATGGACATCCGCGAGCTGCGGATCGGCTCGACCGCCTCGACCACGCTTAGGTTCGACGGCGAAGTGTTCGAGATGGAGGACCAACGAAACTGGTCCGACGCGTCGTTCAAGACGTACAGCCGACCACTCTCGCTGCCGTACCCGTACCGCCTGGAAGCCGGCGAGCATGTCCGGCAATCGATCAGTATTCGGGTCGACGGCATGGCGGCCAGAGGCACCACGTCCGGTGCGGATCTCGTCATCGGCCTGCACCCGGCCGGCGCGTTCCCGCAGATCGGAATCGAGGCCTGCACTGCCCCGGACCCGGTCCCCGCAGTCACGATCGGTGGGTTCCGCGTGGTGGAGCTGGACCTCACCACCCCTAACTGGCCCGCGGCGCTGACCAGAGCGTCGGCCGACCGGCGTCCGATCGACGTTCGCCTCGTGACCGACGGCGAAGCCGGGCTTCTCGAACAAGCGGCGCGCTCGCTCCGGGATCACGACGTGCAGCGAGTGACGCCGTTCGACGCCACGATGCACGTGAGCAACCGAGCCGTCGTCGAGGCTACTCGTACCGCGCTCGCCTCTGCGGGTCTTTCTGTGCCGATCCTGGGCGGGGCGCGCTCGCACTTCACCGAGCTCAACCGCGAGCAGCACCAGGTGCCGCGCGACGTGGACGGTATTGCCGTGAACACCACGCCGCTGTTCCATTCCCTGGACACCGAGCAGCTCGTCGAGGCTCTCCCGATGCAGCGGCTCATCGCCGAACAGACCGTGCGGATCGCTGACGGCTTACCGGTGCACATCGGCCCGGTCTCGCTGCGCCCGCGCTTCAACAACGTCGCGACCAGCCCGGAGCCGGCGCCGACCCGTGGCGAACTCTCCGAGGGGTACGGCGCCCAGTTCACCGGGGCGGCCGACGAACGGCAACGCGCCGCGGAGCTGGCCGCGTGGGTGGTCGCGAGTGCGGCGGCCCTGGCCGCGCCCGGGGTGGCGAGCCTCTCTTGGTTCGAGACGTTCGGGCCGCGTGGACTGCGCGACGCAGACGGCGCCTTCCCGGTCGCGGCGGCGATCGAGTCGCTCATCTCGCTCGCCGGTGGCACCCTGCTGACCGGCAACAGTCCGGATGGACTCGTCTGGGCGGTCGGATCACGCAGTTCCGACGAGGACATCGTGCTCGTCGCGAACCTCGATCGAGTGACGAGGAAGTTCGGCGTGCAGGTGACGGGCGGAGCGACGCAGGACGTCGTCGTCGAACCCGGCAGCTGGACACGCTTGAGCGCCACCCGCTGACCCCGACAAACGTTCCCCGTGTGGTCGCGAGTACTACGACGCGCGGCGGCGGTCCCTTGGACGCAGCCGGGCCGGCGGGAGCGGCGGTGCCGGCACCTTCTCCCCAACCGTGTTGACGAGTTCGCCGATGCCTTCGATAACCATCCGCACCTCGTCGCCCTCCTGCAGCGGGGGCGGGGTGAGGGCCTGGTTGCGGCCCCAGAGCTCGCCGAGGCATCCGCCGTTACCGACTGTCCCCGAGCCGAGCACATCGCCGGGCACGACGCGCGAGTTGCGCGAAGCGTAGGCAACGAACTCCGGAAATGGCCAACCGGCGTTCGATAGCAGGTCCTCGCCGATCAGCTCGCCGTTGACGTACACCTCGGCGCGGAGCGCCAGGAAACCGTCATCATCGAGATACGGCGCCACCTCGTCGGCGGTGACGATCCACGGGCCCAGCGTCGTGCCGAAGTCCTTGCCCTTTGCCGGCCCCAGACGCACCTTCATCTCGCGGGCCTGGAGGTCACGCGCTGACCAGTCGTTCATGATCGTGTAGCCGAAGATGACGGATGCCGCGGACTGCGCGTCGAGGTTCGACTCCCCTGCTTGTGCATCGGCGCCGATGACGATCGCGAGTTCGAGTTCGAAGTCGAGCTTCTCGGTGACCGGCGGACGCAGCACGTCTCCAGGACCCGAGATGGTGTGCGGGTTCGTGAAGTAGAACGTCGGTGCGTCGTACCACTCCGCGGCGACGTCACTCTTGCCCTCGACCCCGGCGCTCACTCCTTCGACGTGCTCCTCGAACGCGACGAAGTCCCGCACCGAGGCTGGCACCACCGGTGCGAGCAGGCGCACGTCGGCCAGCGGCTCACCGGCGCTCTCGACCCGCTCAAACACGGAGTGAGCCTCGGCGAGACCGCGCCGCAGCACGTCGGTGACAGTGAGACCGTCGGGAAACGGCACCACCCTGTCAGCAATGATGAAACCCTCGCTGACGCCCTGTCCGCTCTCCCAGCGAGCGATCCTCATGCCTGCACCCTCGCTGTCAGCAGGTCGGCGGCGTTCCCGGCCAGGATGCGCTCGGCGATCTCGGCGGAAAGCCCTGCGTCCTGCACGAACGCCACCGGGTCGTCGAGCCCCATGTCGAACGGGAAGTCGCTGCCGAGAACCACCCGGTCGGCGCCGGCGACATCGATCAGCTGCCGGAGTGATGTGGGACTGTGCACGACCGTGTCGAACCAGAGCTTCTTCAGATACGTCGATGGCGCCTCGGCGCAGCGCTGCGCCTCGGGCCGTACGGCCCAAGCCCGGTCGGAGCGGCCGATCGCGAATGGCAGGTAGCCTCCGCCGTGCGCCGCGATGATTTTCAGCTCCGGATGCCGATCGAGCACACCCGCGAAGATAAGGTGCGAAAGCGCCACCGCGTTCTCAGTCGGTTGACCGACCGTGTTGGCCAGGTAGAAGCGGTCGAGCCGCTCATCCAGGCTGCAGCCGAACGGATGCAGGAAAAGCACGCAACCGAGTTCGGCGGCACGCGCCCAGAACGGCTCGAGCCGCTCGTCCGACAGCTCAACATCGCCGGCGAACGAGGATATTTCCACGCCGGCCAGTCCCCGCCCGAGCACGGCATCATCGAGGCACTCCACGATTCGCTCCGGATGCTGCAGCGGGACGAGTCCGAGCCCGACGAGCCGATCCGGGGCCTGCGCCACGTGCTCGGCCACGAGCCTGTTCGCCTCGTTCGAAGCCCACACCGCGAGGCCCTCCGGCGCCCACGGATAGAAGTGGTTTGGCGACGCGCTCACCCACTGCACCTGGACACCCTGCTGGTCCATCGCGGCGAGCCGTTCGGTGACCGAAGTGAGTTTCGGGATGCGGGCGCCGACCATGGGGCCGGACACAGCCGCGCTCTCCGCACCGTTGCGCTTCAGCTCAAGCGCGGCGGCCTCTGCGACCAGCTCTGGCACTCGCGCCTCCACCGCCGCCTGGATCGACGGCAGTAGGAGATGGGCGTGCACATCCGTCACGCGGACGCTCATGCCGGTGCCGCCATCTGCTTCGCGATCCCAAAGATCAACCCACCCGCGTCGGCGTCGCGGTCGCCGTCGATCTGCCACTGCGCGAGCTGCGAAGACGCCTCAACAACAGCCGTCGCCCGGGGAATCCTGCGGCTGTGGAACTCGTCCCACAGCGCCTCGTTGATGACGTCTGCCGCCACCAGAAGCTCAGTGAGAACGACGGCATCCTCCAGCCCTTGCGCGGCGCCCTGCGCGATCGTCGGAGGGCAGGAATGCGCAGCGTCGCCGATGATCACGACGCGTCCGCGGTTCCAGGGTGCGTCGACGATGTGCCGCGTGAACCAGGTGTAGTTCGCGTGCGCGCCCTTCTCCAGGTCGGTGCGGATAGAGTCCCACGGGCCTGCATAGGCCCGAGACTCCTCGAGCATGATGCGCGTCGCATCCTCGTCGGAATGGCTGAATCGGTCTTGCGCCTTCTCGACCAGGAACGCATACATCGAGTCCTCGCCAGTGGGCGTGTAGCCGGCGATGTACACCGGTCCGCCGTAGTACAGCTCACTGCGCTCGACCTCGGCCGGACGTGACACGAAAGTGCGCCAGATGCCCATGCCGTTCGGCTCGGGCTTGGTCTCGATCCCGATGAGTCCGCGAACGGTCGAGTGCAGACCGTCAGCGCCGATCAGCAGGTCGTATGCTCCGGCGGATCCACCATCCACGAACACCTCGACGGAGTCCGGTGCGCTCGCGTCGATTCCGGTGACCTTCGCGCCGAAGACGAGGTTGACGCCCGCCGCCTGCGCGTGGGCGAGCAGGATGCGTGCCAGTTCGGCACGCGGCATCCCCATCGCGGCCGGGTACTCGGGGCCTCCGGTCTTCACGTCGGGAAGCGATGCGACGATCGGTGCGTCGGGTCCGGGAGCTCGGAGGTTCAGCCCCTCGAACGGGTAGCCTGCCTCCCTGATGTCGTCCCAGGCACCAATCGCGTCGAAGCAGCGCAGTGCGTTCCCCTGCAGGGAGATGCCCGAACCGAGGGCGCTCAAATCGGGTTTGGCTTCGAAGACGTCGACCTCGACGCCCGCTTTCGCCAGCTGGATCGCTGCGGCGAGTCCTGCGACGCCGCTGCCGGCGATCGCGACCTTGGATACTGCGGTCATGTCAGAACCTCCTTGTTCTGGTGTGGTGCATCGGAAAGCTAGAGAAGGGCGATGGGATTGATCGGAGAGCCGACCGCACCCGTGATGGGCAGGGGCGGGGCGGAGAGCAGGAACTCCCAGCGGCCGAGCTCTCCGCAGGTCGCGGCGAGCTCGTCGAGGTTCCACATCTCGCCGATCGTGAGTCCCATGTTCGGGATTACGACCTGGTGCAGCGGCTGGAAGGCCGGCGCGTCAAACTCGTTCGGGCGCACCTCGAAGCCCCAGGTGTCGGTCGCGATAGCGGCGATCTCGGTGCGATGCAGCCAGCCGGCAGTGGTGAGTGAAAGGCCGGGTGCGGGTCCGCCTGCATAGTCGCCCCAACCGTCGCGGCGGGTGCGCGCGTACTGACCGGTGCGGACGAGCACGATGTCGCCGCGGCCGATGCGGGCGGAGTCGCCCTGCGCTGCGGCAGTCGCCTCGAGGTCGGCGACGGTGATCGCGTGGCCGTCGTCGAGCTCGCCCGTCTCGGGGTGCAGATGCCGGCCGACATCGAGCAGCACACCGCGGGAGATGACGACGGATGCCGCATGCTCAATGCCTGTGATGAGGTCGCCATCACTTGTGACCACGTCGCCCGCGCGCCGACCGTTCCAGGCGTTCCCGTGGTCGAAGATGTGGCCGAGACCGTCCCACTGGGTCGAGCACTGCAACGGCATGGCGATCACGTCATCCGCGCCGCCGATCCCGTGCGGGAAGCCCTGATTGCCGCGTTCGGCATCGGTGCCGGTGTCGGTCATCGTGTGCACCGGGTTGGTGCGTCGGCGCCAACCCTTTTGCGGACCGTCTGTGTCGAAGGGCTGCGAGAGCGAGATCGCCCGGCCGTCGCGGACCAGGCTCGCGGCCTGCACGCGCTTGGCCGCGTCGATGAAGTTCAGCGTGCCGAGCGCGTCGTGCTCGCCCCAGCGGCCCCAGTTGCGGAACGCCTCGGCGCGGAGGGCGATCTCCGCCTCTGGATCCTGGCGGTCGAGGTCGGCGGGGTTCTCGGACGGACCGGTCATGACGCCTCCTCCGCGACGCAGCGGATGACCTGGGTGCCGAGGTTGCCGATCGTCCCTGTCATGACGTCGCCGTCGCGCAGGAACCTCTTCCAGTGCTGACCATTGCCCGCGGGACTTCCGGTAAGCAGCAGGTCGCCCGGCAGCAGCGGCATGTTCTGCGAGGCCGCCGAGATCAGTGCGGGGATGTCAAAGAGCAGGTCGGCGGTGGAGGCGTCCTGCATCACCTGTCCATTCAATTCGAGTCGCACCGCCGCATTGCTAGCATCCACGAACTCGGCCGGCACCAAGAAGGGACCAGTGGGCAGGAAGCCGGGGGCGTTCTTGCCGCGGTACCAGTCGGTGCCGATGTCTTTCATGTCCTCGCGGAATACGAGGTCACGCGTGGTGACGTCGTTGACCATGGTGTAGCCGGCCACGTGCTCGAGGGCATCCTCGCGAGTCACCCGAAACGCCTCCCGACCGATCACTACGGCCAGCTCCAGCTCCCAGTCATGCACCTCGCTGTAGCCCGGCAGCACGAGCGGTACGTCGTCGCCGACGACGCACGCGGGCAGGCCGATGAAGAAGTAGGGCTCACCGTTCACGGCCCGATCGTCCATCAGCTTGGCCGCGAACTCGCGAGCTTCTTCGATTGTGCGACCGCTGTTCTTCGACACTCCGGCGGCGACCAGCTCGATCACGTGCTGACGGTAGTTCGCTCCGGTCTGCAGCACCTGGCGCGGCTCGACCGGCGCGGTCAGCACGACCTCGTCCAGCGGACGCCAGGCGCCGTCAGCACTTTCGGCGAGCGCGCCGAGGCGATCCCAGTCGGGGGCGGCGAGGAATGCGTTCAGCCCGGCTGCGCCGAGGTCCTCGTCATCCAGCGGTCGGATGCGGTCTCCCGCTACCAGCCCGAGACGCGCAGAAGCGCCGTCCCGGTAGCGGGCCAGCGCGAAGGGTGCCGTGGTGGTCGTCATCGATCCTTCTCCAGTTTCGTTTCTCAGTCTGTGTCATGAGGGTGGGAGGAGGGGCGCGGCATCACCGCACCCCTCCTGTCCACTCAGCCCTAGCCGTGCTGGGTGTACGGGTTCAGCAGCAGGTCTTTGATCTCGTCGGGCACGCCCTCTTCGGTCGCGGATGGTCCGTCCGCTGGCGGGAACGACTCGGTCATCGACATCGGCATGGAGCCGTTGCGATAGAAGTTGCTCGATCCCTGCGACGGGCGCCAGGTCTGGGCATCCCAGTCCGGAACGTAGTTGCGGTAGCCGCCGGTGTTCACTTCGATACGCATCGTCGACGGCTCGCGGTAGTACAAGAACGTCTGCTCACCGATGCCGTGGATGTTCGGTCCGTATTCGATCGGGGTGCCATTTTCCATGAGCGTATCCGCGGCGATGAGTAGCTCCTCGCGGGTGTCGACCCAGAACGCGTAGTGATTGATGCGCCCTGCGAGGCTGGAGCTGTCGAGGACGATACCGAGGTCGTGTGACTTTTCGTTCGTGGTGAGCACGGAGAACACCGAGATCGGTACCTCGTCCAGAACCGTGCGGGCCATGAACCGGAAACCGAGCACGTCGACGTACCACTGGACGAAGCCGTCAACGTCACTCGCCGCGATGGTGACATGGTCGAGTTGGCGCGGTGCGCCCGCGACGGTCGAGCGCTTCTCCGGACGGTCGGGATAGATGGATGCTGTGTCACCCTGCGCCTGGTGACGGGTGACGTCCCAGTGCAGGGTCATGCTGTGGCCGTAGGGCCCGGTGAAGCGGTACGCCCGGCCGATCTTGTAGCCGTCGAACCACTCGCCCTGGATGCCGGCAGCCTCGATGCGCTTCGCGGCCTCTTCGAGCGCCTCGGCGCTGGTCGTGCGCCACGCCATGGTCTCGAGGGCGGGCTCTGCGCCTTCGACGACAACAACTGAGTACGAGTAGTAGTCGCCCCAGCAGCGCAAGTACACGCGATCGTCCTCTCGAGCGACCTCGGTGAGGCCGACCTGAGTCTTGTAGAACTCGACCGACGCCTCGACGTCAGGCGTCGTGATCGCCACATAGGAGAGATGGGAGAGCAGTTTAATCATCGTTGATTCCTTCTGAGGTGGGCTCGTCGTGTTCCTACTCTGCGCCGAGCTGCAAGTATCAGGGAATCCGAATTCAGCTATCTCCGGTATCAGTGCGACTGATACGATCGGCCTCAGCTCACCGACGAGCCCTTATCCACCTGAGGAAGACCCTGCCCGTGTCTGATCAACCGCTGCTCTCCCGCCTTGACCTGAACCTGCTCGTGTCTTTGGACGCACTGCTCACCGAGCGCAGCGTCACCAGGGCAGCAGAGCGACTGCATCTCAGCCAGCCCGCTCTCAGCGCCTCGCTCGCGCGACTGCGTACGCACTTCGACGATCCGATCCTCGCCCGCCGCGGGAACTCCTACGAGCTGACCCCACTTGCCATCCGACTCACGGACCACACCACCACGGCGCTCGAAGCCGCTAGGCGAGTGTTCGAGAGCCAGGCGGCGTGGAATCCGGAGCTGTCGACACGCGAGTTCGCCATCTACGGGTCGGACTATTCCTTCGTGACCGTCGGGCGACGCGTCAGTCTGCTGGCCCGACAGCAAGCGCCCGGGGTGCGCTTCCGGTTCATGCTGCACAGTCCGGCAGTCGTGGAGGATGCCGCAACGAGGCTGCGCTCGGCGGACGCGATGCTCATCCCGCACGGCTTCCTCAGCGATCTGCCGTACGCCGACCTCTGGCAGGACCACTGGGTGGGGATCACAAGCACGCACGACACGACGATCGGCGAGCGGGCCACGATGGCCGATCTCTCTGCGCGTCCCTGGGTCTTCACCTATCAGTCCCGCGAGGCGTTCACCTCGGCGAGTCGCCAGATCCAGCAGCTTGGCATCGAGCCGAGATTCGAGGCCGTCGTGGAGAGTTTCCTCGCCCTGGCGTATTTCATCGAGGGCACCGATCGACTCGGTCTGGTGCAGGCGTCTGTCGCACCCGCTCTCGAGCGCTCCGCTGGCGTGCGTACCTTCGCCCTGCCCTTCGACGCGACCCCGGTGCTCAACGCCGTGTGGTGGCATCCTGTGCACGACCGCGATCCCGAGCACCAGTGGATGCGCGGGCTTTTCGTGCAGGCTGCGGCGGAACTCGGAGACGCGCACTAGTTGCCGAGAGGCCGAATCGCGCTCCGGCCTCTCGGTTCAGCTCGGTTCAGCTCGGTTCATTTCACCCGAACGCCTCCGCCGTGGCGTATCCCTTGCCGTTGTACTTCTGCACGACAACGTCAGACACGGCGGGCTTGCCGTCGACCGTGGTGTCGATAACCGATCCCTCGAGCATGAACGGCGCCTCGTAGTCCTTGATGCTCATGAGCGCCTCCATGAAGCTCTCGCGCGTCGGCTCCTTCATCTGGCTGAACGCCTGCTCAAGGGTCGCCGCGCCAATCCAGCTCCACACGCAGTGCGGGAACGCAGGGACGCCCTCCTGATCGGTGTATTCGTCGATCGCGGCGAGGAACTCCTTCCCCTCTTCGCTCTCCTGGAACATCGGGCTCGCCGCCGACTCCGAGAAGGCGACGGTGTAGATGCCGGGGAAGACATCGGCGTGCACGTCCGGCTGCTGCAGGATGCCGCCGGGGCTCGACGTGTTCGACGGCAGGAACCAGCTGGGTGTCCAGCCGAGTTCCTCGGTCTTCTTCAGCGCGGAGATGACCAACGGCGTGATCGACATCGCGTTGAAGAACACGTCCGCGTCGCTGGCGGCGAGTTCGATGATCTGCGCGTCCACCGAGGTGTCGGTCGCCTCGTAGGTGAGCTCTTTGACGACCTCGATGTTGTCCGCGCCGTCGATGGCCTCCATGAACCCCTCGACGTAGCCGTCGCCGTAGTCGTCGTTCTGCGACAGGACGGCGACCTTGTGCTCTTCAGCCGAGGCGGCGAGCAGTTCGCCGAATGCGGCGCCCTCCTGCTGGTAGATCGGGACCAAGCCGATCTGTTCGGGGCTCGCTTCGCGGTCGCTGAAGATCGGGTCCCCCGTCTGCACCAGCACCTGCGGGACGCCCTCATCGATGGCCGCTTCGCGCCAGGCGCGGTTTGTCGGCGTGCCGAGCCCGAGGCCCGCGGCGAAGACACCGTCGGACACCATCTGCTGGAAGTTCGCCAGGGCCTTCTGCGGATCGTAGGTGTCGTCGTACGCCTTGATCTCGACGGTGCGGGTCTTTCCATCGCCGAACTCAATGCCGCCCTCGGCGTTCTTGACACCGAAGTAGGCGAGTGCACCGTCGACCGTGCAGTTGCCGGGGCCGGCGGTCGCACCACTCAGGGGGCTGGTGATGCCCAGCGTGATGCTGTCGTCGGTGATGCCCGGGCTGGCTTCGGCCGACCCTTCACCAGGATCGTCGTCGCCCCCGCCTCCGCGTGCGCACCCCGTTGCGAGGACGGCGACGATGCCGATCCCTGCGATGACCGAGGCTGTTCGCCTCTTGCTGCTGAACGTTCTCATGTGTCCTGCCTCTTTCTTTCAGATAGCGCGGTTCGGGTGGGATCGGGTGATGCGGCATCCCGGCCTCGTCTTCGTCGACGCCAGAGCCGGGGAAGCGAGACCAGGCCGCCGGGGAGGACGAACAGGATCACGAGGAGGATGATGCCTTGCATCACTGCCGTGAGACTCGAATCGACGGCATTGGTCAGTTGCGGTGCCAGCACGTAGTACGCGCCGCCCAGCAGCGAGCCGAGAATGCTGCCCGCGCCGCCGATCACCATGGAGGCCAGCAGTGTGATCGAATGCCCAAAACTCATCGTCTCGGGCGAGGTGTACTGCACGACGACCATGTAGAGGAAGCCGCTGACGCCGCCGATGAGAGACGCGATCGTGAACGCGAGCACCTTGTAGCGATATGGCGAGATGCCCATCGATGATGCGACGGCCTCGTTGCCCTTTACGATCGTGAACGCCCGGCCATACTTTCCCCGCATCAGGTTGCGAGTCAGCACGAACACAACCCCAGCGATAGCGAACACGATGTACAGCTGCCACTGATCATCCGCCAGGCCCGACCAGTCCGGTGCGCCCGAGAACCGCGCCGATGTGCCCTGCGAACCCCCGGTGAACTCCGCGAGTCGTTTGGCGAGCGGGACGCCGACAATGGGCAGCGCGATCGTGACCATCGCGATCGCCAGTCCGCTCAGCCGTGCGGCGGCCAGCGCGATGAGCAGGCCGACTACCGCAGGCACGAGCGCGGCGAGGACCAAAACGAGTGCGATGTTCCAGCCAGCGTTCACGCCGTAAGCGGTGACATATGCGCCGAGGCCGACGAAGAAGATCTGCCCGAGCGAGACCTGACCGGTATAGCCCATGACCACGTTGAGTCCCAGCACCGCGACGGCAAAGACGCCAATGCGGGCGAGCGTCTGGTTGACGAAGACCGGGAGGATGAGCGGAGCGATCAGCAGAAGCAGGACGACCAGCAGCACGCCAGCCCAGCGCACCCACGGCCTGCTCATGAATTCCTTCGCCGACGCCATCACACGCGCACCACGTCTTTCCGGCCGAAAAGGCCTTGCGGGCGCACGATGAGCACCACGAAGATCAAGATGAACGGCACCGCGACCTTCAGGTCGTAGCCGATGAAGGGCACGTAGACCGCGGCCAGGTTCTCCAAGACGCCGATCAGCCATGCGGCGATCACCACGCCGACCGGACTCGACAGACCACCGAGGATGACCGCGGCGAGAGCGTAGACCAAAGCCGAATCCATCATCCCCGGAGTGAGCGTGAGCGAGGGGGCGATCAGCGCGCCGGCGATCGCCCCGAGTCCTGCCGCCAGCCCCCAGCCGACCATCAGCAGCCTTCCGACCGGCAGCCCCGAGAACGAAGCCGACTGCGGGTTGACTGCCACTGCACGCAGCGCCAAGCCGAGCTTGGTGCCGACGAAAAGCAGCTGCAGCAGGATCATGATGCCGACGATCACGAGCGTCGTGCCGACGGAGCGGATACTGAGTACCGCGCCGAGGAAACTGATGTTCTCCACGGGGAACAGCGACGGGAACTGCAGGTTGTTGAAGCTCCAGATGTACCCGCACAACCCCGTGATCAACATCAGCAGCCCGATCGTCACCACCACCGCGGTGTCGGGGTCGCCCTGTTCGAATCGGCGCATCAGGAAGCGTTCGATGATCGCACCGAGAGCGCAGGACACGAGGATCGAGAGGAGGATCGCGAGGATCAGCGGCAGCCCCCACTGAAGAAACGCATAGGCGAAATACGCGGCGAGGACCGCCATACCACCCTGGGCGAAGTTGATGAGACCGGTCGCCTGGTTCACGAGCACGATCGCCAGTGCCAGCGCCGCGTAGATCGAGCCGGCGGAGAGGCCGTCGACCACGAGTTGAATGAAGGTGCCCACGGTCAGCCCCCCAGGTAGGCGCGTCGGATCTCGTCCATGCCCTTGAGCTCCGCCGAGGTGCCGGTGAGCACGCTGCGGCCCACCTCCAGCACCGTGACAGTGTCGACGAGCGTGAAGGCGAGGTTGGCGTTCTGCTCCACGACGAGCATCGCGATCCCGGACTCGCGGCGCAGCCGCCCGATCGCGCGGTACACGTCCTTCGCGGTGCTCGGGGCGAGTCCGAGCGAAGCCTCGTCGAGAAGCATCAGCCGGGGCTTCGCCATGACCGCGCGGGCGACCGCGAGCATCTGTTGCTCCCCACCGGACAGCGCCGAACCGTGGGAGCGGATGCGTTCGCGGAGGTTGGGGAAGAGGTCGAGGCAGTACTCGATGTCGGACTCGATCCCCTTCCGGTCCTTGCGCAGGTAGGCGCCGACCCGGAGGTTCTCCTTCACAGTCAGATCCGACAGTGTGCCGCGCCCCTCCGGCACATGGGCGATGCCGAGCGCAGCCACTCGGTCCGGCCGCATTCCGCGGATGTCTTTGCCATCGAACACGATGCTGCCGCCGGCGCGCACAGTTCCACTGATCGCTCGGAGTGTGGTGGTCTTGCCTGCCCCATTGGCCCCCAGAATCCCCACCGCACCTCCGTCGGGGACGGTCAGCGAGACGCCGTGGAGCACCTGGACGGGTCCGTAGGAGGCGGTCACATCGGTGAGCTCAAGCAGCGTCATCGGCGGCGTCCTTCCCGATGTATGCCTCAACGACGCGCGGGTCGGACTGCGCCTCGGCGGCCGTGCCCTCCATGAGCTTGCGCCCGTGATCGAGCACGACAACCCGGTCGGTGAGCGCGGCGATCAGGCCCATATGGTGCTCGACGATGACGACCGTGATGTCCTCCTCGTCGCGGAGACGCTTGATCGAGTCGATGAATTTCTCAACCTCGGCATGCGGCAGGCCAGCGGCCGGCTCGTCGAGCAGCAGAAGGCGTGGTTTCGAAAGAAGCGCGCGGCAGAGTTCGATGCCCTTGAGTAGCCCGTGCGACAGCTCGTCGGCGTGCAGGTCCGCCGCCCACCCGAGCCCATTGCGCTCGAGCAGCTCGCGTGCCTCCGCTCGCAGGTCGCGTTCGGATCTGGTCGTCCAAGGCAGTCGCAACGACCATTCCGCTGGACCACCGCGGAGCCGGGTGTGCGCGCCGAGCAGCACGTTCTCAAGGACGGTCGCGTGCAGTTGGAGAGCCGGATGCTGGAATGTGCGGGCGAGACCGTGACGAGCGAGCGCAGAGGGCCGCATGCCGAGGACCTCTGTCTCGTCGATGCGGATCGAGCCAGACGTCGGCCGGTAGTGCCCGCTGATGCAGTTGAACAGCGAGGTCTTGCCCGCGCCGTTGGGACCGACGAGTCCGAAGATCGCGCCCGGTTCGACGTCGAATCCGACCTCCTCGAGCACCTTGATGCCGCCGAAACGCAGGGACACGTCGGTCAGTCTCAGCCTCGCGGCCATGGATCACCTTCCCTGATTGCGACTCTGCACAGGAGAACGGCGGAATTCACCTACCGCCATAGGCAAACGATAGGGACCGATGACGAGATTGTCAACGAGTCCCGCGCACCGGTTCGCGACCGGCGCGAGCGCCGTCACAGTTCGACACGCCTCGCGCCGCCCCCGGCACTTGAATTAGGGTGGCCGCATGTCTGTCAACCCGCCTTTCCGCGCCGATATCGTCGGTAGTTTCCTACGTCCCGAATCACTGAAGCACGCTCGCGCACTGCATGGGGCGGGCGAACTCGACGCTGAAGGACTCCGCGCCGTCGAGGACTCCGCGATCCGCGCGCTGGTTGCCCGCGAAGCCGCTGCCGGCCTGAAGGTCGCGACCGACGGCGAGTTTCGCCGCTCATGGTGGCACTTCGATTTCTTCGAGATGCTG
This sequence comes from Microbacterium sp. Y355, assembly GCF_059445345.1. Taxonomy (NCBI): domain Bacteria; kingdom Bacillati; phylum Actinomycetota; class Actinomycetes; order Micrococcales; family Microbacteriaceae; genus Microbacterium; species Microbacterium sp. Y355. The sequence continues at coordinate 1,995,388 of NZ_JCAIUD010000001.1, forward strand.
GACGGCGTCAACGTCGTGGAACTCGATCACGGCATCCAGTTCCAGGGTGTACAGACCCGCCCACGCGGGCTGCAGATCGACGGCACAATCGGCTTCCCTGCAGACCACCCGATGCTCGAGCACTTCCGCGCCCTGAAACCGATCGCCGAGGCCGTCGGCGCCGTGCCGAAGTTCACCATCCCCGCACCCACAGTGCTCGACTTCCGCCTCGAGCGCGACGCTCTCGAGGGATCCGCCTATAGCGGGCACGACGACATCATCGACGACCTGGCAGCGACCTATCGCGCCGCGGTTCAGGCCTTCTACGACGCTGGCTGTCGCTACCTGCAGTTCGACGACACCGCCTGGGCATACCTCTGCTCGGACATCGAGCTCGCAAAGGCGGCTCAGCGCGGCGTCCGAACCGATCACCTCGCTGAGCGCTACGCGGCCCTGATCAACGCGTCGCTGCGCGACAAGCCTGCCGACATGGTCATCACCACCCACGTCTGCCGCGGCAACTTCCGGTCCACGTGGATCTCTTCCGGCGGCTACGAGCCAGTCGCGGAGCAACTGCTGGGCGAGACCGCGTTCGACGGCTACTTCCTCGAATACGACAACGAGCGTGCCGGCGGGCTCGAGCCTCTACGGTTCCTCCCGAAGGGCGAGAAGGTGGTCGCGCTCGGCCTGGTCACGACCAAGTCCGGCACGCTCGAAGATCGAGGCGACCTGAAGCGTCGCATCGATGAGGCGTCCGCGATCGTGCCACTCGAGCAGCTCACGCTGAGCCCACAATGCGGCTTCGCATCCACCGAGGAAGGCAACGTCCTCACCGAGGATGAGCAGTGGGCGAAGGTCGAGGAGACCGTGGCGATCGCTGCCGAGGTGTGGCCGGACGCCTGAGCGGTCGCGCCACGAGGGCGGGGGCGCCCCAGCCTCCACCCCTGCCCTCGTGGCGACACTCAGTCCTTGCGATAGCTCTCCGGGCTCAGACGGCGGCGTCCGCTGTGCGCCATCCGCCGTGGTACTCGGTGCGTGCCGTCACGGCGTAAGGCGCCGGGCTGACAACGGCGCGGACGGCGAGCTGCTCGTGCGGCTGCACCGTCGTCTTCCTGGATCCGCCGTTCGGCTCACCCCAGACGACCCGAACCTCGGCCCCGATGGGCACGTCGGGGTCGACCGTGGCCAGCGACAGGCCGCGCTTCTCGTTCGCGGTGACGCCGGTGAATAGCGATAGGCCGATCGTGTCGCCGTTCGCGTCGATGACCTCGTCGTAGTTCGACGAGCCGTAGTTCGCGTTCGGCAGGTCGAAGACCTGGTATCCGGTGCCGTCGCGGTCGATCGGCGTCGTCAGCAGCTTGGCGAGGTCCTCATCGTTCCAGGCGAGCGTGACCTTTCTGCGCTGCCGATCCGGGTCGATCTTCTCGAGCGCGTCGCGACCGATGAAGTCGTGATCGAACTTCACGAACGAGCCGTAGCCGAGCTCCCACGGGTTCAGGTAGTAGTCCTCGATGCTCTCGGAGACGAAGGACCCTGCGAGCGCGTTGATGGCCTCGTAGCTGTCGGCCGGGAGCCATTCGCGATAGGCGCGCTCCTCCTCGCTCGAGTAGATCGCGGGAAGCGGAGAGGGGATCCATCCGGACTCGAGAGTGTTGGAGGAGTATGCGCGGGATCCGCACGGCTCGATGCCGAACTCGCGTCCGGCCTCGAGGATTGCGTCGCGGATCTTGCCGTGCTGCTCGTACGGCCCCCAAAGCTCCAGCCCCGGAGCACCGGCCATGCCGTGGCGGAGCGTCCGCACGCGCTCACCAGCGATGGTCATTTCGCCCATGTGGAAGAAGCGGACCTTCTCGAGGGTGCCCCCGTTGAGCTTCTCGATGATCGGCCAGGCGTTGGGCCCCTGGATCTGGAATCGGTAGTACTGACGATTCACCGCTGCACCGTACGGGCGTGACGGGGAACGGTCGTCGTAGCGGAATTCGACGTCGTAACCTCCGGTCTCGGCGTGGAACTGCAGCCAGTTCGCTGCGGGGGCACGGCCCACATACACGAACTCGTGCTCGCTCTCATGGAAAAGAATGCCGTCGCCGATCACTCCCCCGTTCGAGGCGGTCGGGACGAACTGCTTGGCGGTGTTCACCGGGAAGTTCGCGAAGCTGTTGATTCCGGTGTCGGACAGCAGCTTCAGCGCATCCGGACCGGACACGAAAAAGTTGACCATGTGGTGCGACTGGTCGAAGAGCACGGCGGTCTCGCGCCACGAGATCTGCTCACGGCGCCAGTTCGTAAACTCCGCCGGCACAACCGGATAGATGTACGTCCCGAGCTGCGAATTGCGCAAGTGCTCGACGGTGTTCCCCGCCTGATCGAGGACGTTCTGCAGGCTGCCTGCCATGTCATTCCCTTCAACTTCTTCGTCGTGTGGGTCCTGAAACGCGATGCACGACCCAATTTACCTATGCTCAAAGTGAACTGTGGTCGCCAAGATTGTATGCAGAACGTTGACCAATTCGCTAGGGGTGTGGTTCTCTGTGCCCTGACCACCCCATCCGAGAGGACCACAATGACCGAGTACACCTCGTTCGACATCGCACACATCGGAAACGTCGAACTGCTCACTGCAGAGTTCGACAAGAGCCGGTGGTTCTTCGAGGACCTGCTGGCGATGCGCGTGGTCGCCGAGCAGGGCGACTCCGTCTACCTGCGCACCTGGGACGAGTATCAGCGCTACACGATCAAGCTCACCGCCTCCTCCGACGCCGGTGTCGGACTCACCACGTTCCGCGCATCCAGTCAGGAGGCGCTCGATCGCCGCGTCGCCGCGATCGACCGGTTCGGACTCGGCGAGGGGTGGGTCGACGGCGATGAAGGCATAGGGCCGACTTACCTGTTCCGCGATCCCGACGGCCATTCGATGGGCGTCTACTACGAAATCGAACGCTACGTCGCGACCGACGACAAGCCGGCGCTGAAGAACCAGGCATCGGCCTTTCCCGGCAGGGGCGTCAACGCGCGGCGGCTCGATCACGTCAACTATCTCGCGAAGGATGTCGTCGCCAACGGCGAGTTCATCGCACAGGCCCTCGGCGGCCGGGAGAGCGAACGGATCGCCCTGGATGACGGCGGGTACGCAGCCTGGTGGTTCCACTTCAACAACAAGTCGTACGACGTCGTCTACTCGGACGACTGGCTGGGGCACGGCAACCGGCTCCATCACATCGCGTTCGCCCCAGACACCCGCGAAGACATTCTCAAGGCCGCCGATATCTTCCTCGAGAACGGCATCCACATGGAGTCCGGTCCACACAAGCACGCCATCAACCAGACTTTCTTCCTCTACGTGTGGGAGCCCGGCGGCAACCGCATCGAGTTCGCCAACGCCGGCGCCCGGCTTCTGCTCGACCCCGACTCCCCCGTCGTTGAGTGGACCTCCGAAGAGCGCAAGAAGGGCCAAGCGTGGGGTATGAAGACGATCGAGACCTTCCACACGCACGGCACGCCGGTCGTCAAGGACGAGCACTGACGATTCGACTTGCGGGACCCGTTGACAAAAATGTCAGCACACTTGTTTACTGACCATACGGAGTGCGGCGCCCGTTGCCGCTCGGCTCGACTTCTCGCTTCACCGAACCCAGGCAACATCGCACAGAGAGGTGTGACGAATGAGTGACGCAATGACCACGAGGTCCGAGGTCCGGACGGGCCTGTACATCGGAGGCGCGGAGCGTCATACCGACGCCACCCTCGAGATTGCCGACCCCGGCAAGCTCGAAGCGATCGTCGGCCGTGCCGCCGCGGCGACTCCGCAGGATGTCGACGATGCGATCGCAGCAGCGAAGGCCGCCTTCCCGGCGTGGTCCGCGCTGAGCGCGACCGAGCGGGCCGCGGTCATGGCCGATGCCATAGCGGGCATCGCCGACGATCGTGACGAGGATGCCGCGATCCTGTCGCAGGAGAACGGCAAGATCCGCTTCGAGGCGTGGATCGACGCACTGGTGTTCGAGATCCGCTGGAACCTCGCGCTGATGCTGGCAGGCGAGGTCGACACCGGAAAGACGCTCCCGGTCGCGCCCGGCATCCCGGTCGAAACGACCGTCTCGTACCAGTCGCTGGGCGTTGTCACCGTGATCGTGCCGTTCAACTGGCCGATCGCGATCCTCGGTGCCGCGCTTCCGCACGCACTGCTGGCTGGCAACACCGCGATCGTCAAGCCGCCGCCCACCGCGCCGCTGGCTACGACCCGTGTCGTCCAGCGCCTTGCCGAGAAGCTGCCGGCAGGCGTGCTCAACGTGGTCACTGGCAAGGACGCCGAGATGGCCGCGCTGATCAGCAGCGACGACATCGCGAAGGTCTGTTTCACCGGGTCGGTGAACGGTGGCAAGCGCATCATGGAGATGGCGTCGAAGTCTCTCACCCGCGTGACCCTCGAGCTGGGCGGGAACGACGCCGCACTTTTCCTCGAGGACGCGATCCTCGACGACACGCACCTCGACCGCATCTACGCGGCCGTGTTCGACACGACCGGACAAATCTGCATGAATGCCAAAAGGCTGTACGTGCACCGCTCGCGCCTCGAAGAACTCGTCACGGGGCTGTCCGTGCGCCTCGAGAAGGCGGTCATCGGCTACGGGCTCGACGAAGGCACCACGATGGGTCCGCTGCACTCGCCCGTGCAGAAGGCGTTCGTCGAGGAGATCATCGAAGAGGCGAAGAATGCCGGGGCCGACGTGCGCGAGTTCGGCCAGCTGCCCGGCGGGGATCTCGCCGGCGGGAACTTCGTTCGCCCCGCGATCGTGGTCGATCCCGACCCGGCACTGCGGGTGGTTACCCAGGAGCAGTTCGGGCCCGTCATCCCGGTCATCCCCTTCGACTCGGAGGACGAGGCGATCGCCGCGGCGAATGACACTTGGAGCGGCCTGTGCGGGTCGGTGTGGACCGCGGACGTGGACACCGCGAACCGGGTCGGGGGCAAGCTCGTCTGCGGTTACGTCTGGGTCAACGACCACGGCGCGACCCGGCTGGACCTGCGCGCGCCTTTCGGTGGCATGAAGCAGTCCGGTTTCGGACGCGAACAGGGCCTCGAAGGCATCCGGGCATTCCAGGACACCCGCTCCATCGCTCATATCGACGCGGCAACTCTGGCGGCGCAGGCGCACTGACAGCGGCGCCCGCTGAGGCAGGGGTCTCCTACGCGCGCCCTTTCCCTATAGACATTCCCTATACGCATAGGTACGCTGGTCGGGAAGCGCAGAGGCGCGCTTCCACGCGCAGCGGAAAGGACCTCGATCAGTGTCGAAGACCACGCATGTCATCGCCGATCCACAGGCGGCCCTCGATCTGGTGAACGGCTACTCCCTCGAGATGACGGGTAAGGATGTACCCGGTCTCCTCGAGGCCAAGGACGCCATCCCCGCGGGCACAAAGATCAACGTCACGTTCCTGGGCAACGAGGACCTGGAGATGCGGGTGTCCGCCGCGAAGGCGGTTCGCGACCTCGGTTTCACCCCCGTCCCTCATATCTCGGCCCGCCGCCTGGCGTCCCAGGCCCAGCTCAAAGAGTTCCTCACCCGCCTGCAGGATGTCGGAGCGACCGAGCACGTCTTCGTCGTCGGAGGCGACCCGGCCACGCCCGAGGGTCCTTACGAGAACTCCTACGACGTCATCCGCTCCGGGGTGCTCCTGGACTACGGAGTCAAGGAGGTGTCCATCGCCGGTTACCCGGAGGGTCATCCGGACATCGCTGACGACGTACTCTGGCACGCGCTGGACGAGAAGGTACTCTCCCTCGCCCAGCAGGGTCTGGGTTCGACGATTCTCACCCAGTTCGCGTTCGACACCGATCCGGTGATGGCCTGGATCGACGCAGTCCGAGAACGGACCATCGAAAGCACCATCCGCATCGGCACACCCGGCCCCGCCGGGATCAAGCGACTGCTCGGGTTTGCACGCCGGTTCGGGATCGGCGCCAACGCGATGATCGTGAAGAAATACGGCTTCTCCCTCACCAACCTGATGGGTACGGCCGGCCCTGACACCTTCGTCGCCGACCTGTCGGCGCTTCTCGCCGACTCGCCCGCACGGCGGGGCGCCGACGTCGCCGTCGAGACGGCGACCCGAACCGAGGAAGACGTCAAGCTGCACTTCTACACGTTCGGCGGACTGCTCGCGACAGCGGAATGGGCGCGCGACTTCGTCGCCGCACGAAGCTGAAACTTATCGCGGCCAGCTCTCGAGGATGACAGCGATGACACTGCACACCGAAGCACTGCGCAACCACGCTTGCCTGATCGTGCACGGGCCGGATCGTCCCGGGATCGTGGCAGCGGTGACCGCCTTGATAACCCGCAACCGGGGCAACATCGTTGCACTGGATCAGTACTCCGACGATGCCGACGGCGGAGCCTTTTTCCAGCGGGTCGTCTTCCACCGGTCCGATCTGGCTGCGGCGATCATCGAGATCGAGGCGGACCTGACGAAGACCGTCACCCCGCTCGGCCTGGAATGGACCCTCACTGACCAGTCTGTGCCGAAGCGGATGGCGATCCTCGTTTCCACCTCCGACCACTGCATGCTTGAGCTGCTCTGGCGGCATCGCCGTGGCGAACTGCCGGTGACGATCCCGATGGTGATCTCCAATCACACCAACGCCGCGGACGACGTCCGCTCGTTCGGCATCCCGTTCTTCCACGTCCCCTCCCAGGGGCCGGACAAGTCCGCGGCCGAAGCGGAGCTCGTGAAGCTGCTCACAGACAACGTCGACTTCGTGGTTCTCGCACGCTATATGCAGATCCTCTCGTCCGATTTTCTGGACAAGGTGGGCGTGCCGGTGATCAACATCCACCATTCGTTCCTCCCCGCCTTCATCGGCGCCGCGCCATACCGCAAGGCCAAGGAGCGCGGCGTGAAATTGATCGGTGCGACCTCGCACTATGTGACGAAGGACCTCGACGAGGGCCCGATCATCGAGCAGGACGTCGCACGCGTCGATCACGCACACTCGGCCGCCGACCTCCAGGCACGAGGCGCATATGTGGAACGCGCCGTGCTGTCCCGCGCCGTGCAGTGGCACGCTCAGGACCGCGTCATCCGGCGGGGCAATCAGACAATCGTCTTCTGACCGCACGGGCGCCTCGTGCTGAGGCATCCTCAACCCAAAGAGAAATCAGAGGTTCATCGTGGCACCCAAGAATCTGCAGGAAGTGATCGACGCCGCCAGTAACCCCGTCGAACTGCTGCGCAATTCGCAGATCGGCTCGTACATCTATCCGGTCGTCCCCGCCGACTTCCAGAATTGGATCAAGGAGCAGAAGGCGTGGCGCGACACCGCCGTGCTCTACGACCAGTCGCACCATATGGACAACCTCTTCCTCAAGGGGTCGGATGCCATCCGCCTGATCTCGGACACCGCGATCAATTCGACCGCCGTCTTCCCGGTCGACAAGGCCAAGCAGTACGTCCCGACCACCGCATCCGGTCACGTGATCGGCGACGGCATCCTGTTCCGTGAAGCCGAGGACGAGTATGTCTACGTCGGCCGGGCTCCCGCGGCGAACTGGCTGCTCTACCACGGGGAGACCGGCGGCTACTCGAACCTCGACATCGAGATCGATCGCCGTTCGCCCTCGCGGCCATATGGCCACGCAGTCACCCGCCGGTACTACCGCTTCCAGATCCAGGGGCCGAATGCCTGGCAGGTCATCGAGAAGCTCAACGGCGGCCCGCTGGAGCGGCTGAAGTTCTTCAACATGTCGACCATGACGATCGATGGGACCACCGTCCGCACTCTCCGCCATGGCATGGCTGGGGCGCCCGGCCTAGAGATCTGGGGTCCGTACCAGGACCACGACCGCATCTGGGACGCGATCGTCACCGCCGGCGCGGAGTTCGGGCTGGTACCGGTCGGCTCGCGTGCGTATCCGTCCAACACGCTGGAGTCCGGCTGGATCCCCTCGCCGCTGCCCGCGATCTACACGGGGGCCGAGGAGCGCGGCTACCGCGAATGGCTGCCGGCGGACGGATATGAGGCGACCGGCACGCTGGCAGGCTCCTTCGTGTCGTCCGACATCGAGGACTACTACCTGACACCGTGGGAGCTGGGGTACGGGAACTTCGTGAAGTTCGACCACGACTTCATCGGTCGCGATGCCCTCGAGAAGATTGATCTGGCCTCGCAGCGTAAGAAGGTAACGCTGGCCTGGAACGCGGACGATCTCGGGAAGGTGTGGACATCGCTGCTCAACGTGGACGGTCCGAACTACAAGTTCTTCGACCTGCCGCTGGCGAACTACGGCTCCGCCAACTACGACTCGGTCGTGGACGAAGACGGAACCGTCGTCGGGTACTCGATGTTCACGGGATACAGCGCAAACGAGCGCCGTGGACTGTCGCTGGCGACGGTCGACCCGAACGTGCCCGAAGGCACCGAACTGAAGGTCGTCTGGGGCGAGCCAGGCGGCGGAACGACGAAGGCGAGCGTCGAGACGCACGAGCAGACGGAGGTGCGGGCCGTGGTCAGCCCGGTGCCGTACTCGACGGTCGCCCGCGCCACTTACCACGGCGGCTGGCGCACGAACTACCAGCCCGCCTAGGTCGGAAAGTCTGGGCCGCCGCGTAAGCTCGAGGGGTCCGCCCGATCAGATTCGATGAGTCTGTGATGGGCAGGCCCCTCGTCCGATTCTCGGTATCTGCGACACGAAGGAGGCACCGTGAGCCTGCGCTACGCCCTGCTCGCGCTGCTGCGCGTGGGACCGCTTTCCGGCTACGACCTCCAGAAGCAGTTCTCGCTCTCTGTCGGTCACGTGTGGCATGCGCCGGACTCGCAGATCTATCCCGAACTCCGCAAGATGGCGACCGAAGGTCTCATCCAGGGCGAGGAGCAGACGCGGGGCCAGCGGGGCACACGTCGCGTTTACCACGTGACGGATGCCGGCGAGCAGGCGTACACCGAATGGATGCGGTCGCCACTGGACTATCAGCGGGTTCGCGATCCCGCCCACCTGCGCGCCGCCTATTTGGAGAACACCACGCCCGACGCTGCCCGAGTGTTCTTCCACCGGCACATCGCGGAGTGGCAGTCCGAGCTGGAGCAGTGGGAGGGCGAGCTACGCCGCATCGACGCTCGCGACAATCCCATGCTCATCCGCCGGCTCGCCGTCACGCCCGAGAAGGAACAGGATCGCACGGTCGCCTTCAAGCGGTTCGCATACGAAGGACTCGTCTACCGGGCGAATGGCGAGATCGCGTGGGCGCGGCGGGGACTAGAGCTCGTCGATCAGCTCGACGCCTGATCCCGGCGACGCCTGATAGCGGCACCGCCCCGCTATCACCATCATCGATGAGCGCATAACAAGAAGCCTCTTTCCCGCCGCGGCGCGGTCGACTGTCATTGCAAGAGAACAAGGGAGTTCTTTTGATGACGAAATCGTCAGTACCAGCACTCCGACTCATCGACGTCGGGATCGGCTTCCGCGGAGTGCGCGCGCTCGACTCGGTGACCTTCGACGTCCCGCAGGGTGGCGTCAGCGCCGTCATCGGTCCCAACGGCGCCGGGAAGACCACGCTCTTCAACTGCGTCAGCGGCATCTACCGGCACGAAGGCTCGATCCTCCTTGAGGGCAATGCGCTCGACGGCAAGCGCGCGTTCCGTCGTCCGGGCGCCGGTATCGCCCGGACATTCCAGACCCCGGTGCTGCTGGACGACCAGGACGTGCTCACGAACGTGATGCTCGGCTCCTACACCCGCACGCACGCCGGCATCTTCGCACCCCTCTGGTCCCCGGCCCGCGTGCGCCGCGAGGAACGCGCCGTCCGCGAGAAGGCGATGGCCATCATCGAGCGCGTCGGACTTCGCACTCACGCGTGGACTCCGGCCGGGGCCCTCGCTCATGGCGACCGGCGCCGCGTCGAGATCGCTCGCGCGCTCATCGCTGAGCCCCGGTTGCTCATGCTCGATGAGCCGGCGGCTGGGCTGAGCGAGCAGGAGGCGAACGCTCTCATGGATCTCGTCGTCGCGCACGGCGCTGAGACGGGGATGACGTGCGTGCTCGTGGAGCACGATGTTGCCCTCGTCATGCGCTATGCGACCACGATCGCCGTACTCGACGCCGGCCGGCTCCTCGCCGTCGGCGCTGCCGCGGAGATCCAGAAGAACCCCGCGGTCGTCGCGGCGTACCTCGGAACCGACGTGGAGGTCGATGCGACGTGAGTCTCCTAAGTCTGCGCGGCGTCACCGCCGCATACGGGAAGGTCGAAGTGCTGCACGGCATCGATCTCGATATCGACGAGGGCAGCATCGTGGCGGTGCTCGGACCGAACGGCGCCGGCAAGACCTCGCTCCTCCGCGCGATCAGCCGCACCATCGCCGTCAACGGCACCCGCACCTTCGCCGGCACCGACATCGCACGGTTGCGCACTCCCCAGATCGCCCGGCTCGGCGTCGGACATGTTCCTGAGGGCCGCGGCACCTTCTCAGACTTCACCGTCGAGGAGAACCTCCGTCTCGGCAGCGTCGCGCGGCCGTCGGCACGGCGCACCGACAGCGCGGCCGACCTCGCGCGCATCTTCCGCTCGTTCCCGATCCTGGAGGAGTTCCGGAAGCGCCCGGCCGGAGCGCTCTCAGGCGGGCAGGCGCAGATGCTCGCGATCGCCCGGGCTCTCCTGGCACGGCCTCGGCTGCTGCTCGTCGACGAGCCGTCCCTCGGACTTGCGCCTCTGACTACCAAGGAGCTGTTCTCCCAGTTCACGGCGCTGCGCACGGAATGGGACCTCACGGTGCTCCTCGCGGAACAGAACGCACGGCTTTCGCTGGCGGTCGCCGATCGAGTGGTGCTGCTCAGCCGCGGCCGCGTCGTCCACGACGGACCTGCAGCCGAATACCAGTCGACCGATGCCTTGCAGGCCCACTATCTCGGCGGCGCATCGTCGCCCGCCGACCAGACATCCCCCGTAGGCCCGAAGGAGGGCTCCGCATGATCGAGTTCATCCAGATCTCACTCGACGGTCTGATGACCGGGCTGGTCTACGCAGCTCTCGCACTGGCCCTGAGCGTCATCTTCCAGGGAACCGGGATGCTCAATCTCGCCCAGGGCGAGATGGCTGTGCTCGCGGCATACATCTCCTATACGGTTCTGCTCCTCGGGCTCCCGCTGTGGCTCGCCATCCCGATCGCGATCGTCGTCTCCGCGGTGGTCGGCGCCGCGATCTACTTCTTCGTCGTGCGATGGGTGGACCGACGCAACCAGACGGCGCTCACCACGCTCGGCGTCACCCTGCTGCTGGGCGTCAGCGCCGTGATCAGCATGATCTGGGGCACGGATCCACACAGATTCCCCCCGCTCTTCGGAACCTGGGTCTTCCACTTCGGCGGAGTGCGACTAACGAGCCAGCAGGTGGCAGGGGTCGTCCTCGTCGGCGGTGCGATGATCGCCATGGCGCTCCTGCTCACCCGCACAGATTTCGGGCTGCGCCTGCGCGCGGTGGCGCAGAACCAATCGTCGGCTGCGCTACTCGGGCTCTCGGGCGGCCTCTGGCTCGCAACGGGATGGGCGGTAGCCAGTGGCGTCGGCACGATCGCCGGCGTCGTGGCTGCTCCCACGCTTGGGTTGTCACCCGGCATGATGACGGTGCCGCTGCTGATGGCACTGGCTGCGACGAACCTCGGCGGGATCACCAGTCGTGTCGGCGTCGTCCTCGGCGGACTGATCATCGGGGTGCTTGCCGCTCTGGGCGGACGTTACGTCCCCGGGCTGGGCGGGGATCTCAACGTCCTCCTGGCGTTCGGGGTCGTGATCGTGGTCGTGCTGTTCAAGCCCGCCGGCCTGTTCGGCCGTGAGAGCACGGTGCGCGCATGATGGCTTCACTGCGGACCTGGCTGCCGCGCGGTATCGCGGTCGTGGCGATCATCGTCGGCATCCTGATGCCCTTCCTCGTCTCCGACTACGACCTGTTTTCGATGAGCCGCGTGCTCGCGGTCGCCCTCGGCGTCGTGAGCCTGAACCTCCTGATGGGCTCCTCCGGCCAGATCAGCCTGGGACACGGCGCAATCTTCGGCGTCGGCGGCTACGCGGCAATGATGCTGATGCGCTTCATGGAGTGGCCGATCGGCTTGGCCGTTCTCGGCGCGGTCGTCCTGTGCATAGTGCTCGGCGTAATCCTCGGGTTCCCCGGCGTCCGTTTAGGCGGATTCAATCTCGGTCTCCTGACGATCGTGATCGCTGCACTTTTCCCGATCCTGCTCTACCGCTTCTCCGACTTCACTGGCGGTCAGGCAGGCATCACCCTCAGTGGCGCGGGGCTGATCTCCCCCACGGATGCCCTCACGGACGCCCAGTGGGCGTATCTGGTCATACTCCTCGTGCTTCTGGCGTGCGTGGGGATGCTCCGAGGCATCGTCTCCGGACGAACGGGCCGCGCGCTCGCCGCAGTACGGGCTTCGCCGATCCTGGCCGCTTCGATGGGCGTCAACGCCGACCGACTCAAGCTGGTCGTGTTCGTCATCAGCTCGGCTCTCGCCGGCCTTGGCGGCGCCCTCTACGCCTTCGTGCTCGGACTCGTCGTGCCGGAGTCGTATCCGCTCGTCTTCTCGATCACACTGCTCGTCGCATCCGTCGTGGGCGGCAGCCGATCCTGGTGGGGCGCGATCATCGGCGCCGCTGTCATCGTCTACCTCCCGACATGGTTCAGCGAAGCGGTGCCTGGTGACACCTCGGCGTATCTCGCGCAGCTGATCTTCGCGATCGTGCTCGGCGTGTGCATCATCGTCGCCCCCGGCGGCATCGCCGGCCTGCTCTCGCGTCTGTACCGCTCGGTCTGGCCGGCTCACGCCGTCCAACCGCGTCCCTCCGTTCCCGCCCAACCCGACCCACAGGAGATTCGATGACGAAGTCCATCCGCCGCGGCGCGCTGACGACTGTCGCGCTGCTCGGCACCATAACCCTCGCCCTTTCCGCCTGCACTCCACGAGGCGGTGAAACAGGGCAGTCGCCGGAAGGCGAAGACAAGGCACCGATCGTCATCGGCGTCAGCTGGCCACTGAGCGGTCCGGCCGGTTCCGTCGCGCCGGGGCTGGCCGGCATCGAGACGTACATCGCAGAGACCAACGAGGATGGCGGGATCGACGGGCACCCCATCGAGCTCGTCACCGCTGACGACGCGTACGATCCGGCACGCCTGGTCGAGAACCAGCGCAAGTTCGTCGAGAAGGACGGCGCCGTCCTGGTGGTCAACTTCGGCGGCATCTCCATCGCCGGACGCGACTACCTCAAGCAGAACGATGTGGCTGGCGTGTCCCTGGCGGGCAACTCTCCCCTCAGCGACATCGAGAACTATCCCCTCCAGCGTGCCTTCTGGCCTGATGTCGCGTGGGAGGGCGAGCTCCAGGCACAGTGGATCACCGAGCAGAACCCGGATGCCGTCGTCGGATACGTCGGATTCAACAACGATCTGAGCGAGAGCCAGCTCGCGGGCCTCGCCGCCGGCGGCGTGGTTCCTGCTGAGCAGGCGCTGGTCGCACCCGGGACGTCCGACCTCAGCGCTCAGGTTAGCCAGTTCCAGGCCGCAGGCGTGGACACGCTCGTCGTCAACATCGGCGCACCGACCGTCGGCGCGCTGCTCGGATACATTCACCAGATCGGATGGAAGCCGACGCTGATGCTCGGATCCACGACGTCGGACTTCACTGCCGCCATCAACCAGGCGACGCCCCCGGCGGTCGAGGGCGCGTACGCCTTCAAGTGGTACATGGACCCGTCCGATCCGCTCTTCGCCGAGGACGAGCGCTATCTCGCGTACGCCGAGGCGATGACCGCGCAGGGCCACGAGGACGACATTGGTGACTCGCTAGCGTTCAGCGGATATGGCCTCGCAGCGGCGATCGTCGGTGCCCTGGGGCAGGCCGAGTCGCTCGACAGCGAAGGATTCGTCGCCGCTTGGGACTCGCTGTCCGACCTGGAGAACCCGCTGACGCTCCCCGGCATCACCTTCGATTCCGGTCCTGACGGGCGCATCGTCTTTCAATTCCAGCTGAGCCGGTTTGACGGCACCAGCTGGCAGCCAGAGGGCGAGATCGTCGACGTCCGGGAACTCGGGATCGTCGAGTAGCACGATTGATGGGGGCGGCGGCCAATCGGCTGGCGCCCCCATCCTGTTCGGAAGGTCTCTCAGCCGGAGGTCGACTGACGAATCACCAGCTCGGGCTGGAACCGAACGTTGCGCTCATAGGCGCCGTCCGGGTCATCGATGAAGCGCAGCAGCAGGTCGACCGCGGTGTGCCCGATCAGCTGCGCCGGCTGACGGATCGAACTCAGCGGTACGACGGTCGCAGCAGCGAAGTCAATGTCGTCATACCCGATCAGCGCGATATCCTCGGGCACTCGCACCGTGCTGAACATAGATAAGGCCTGCAACAGGCCGACCGCCAACAGGTCGTTCGCTGCGAAGATCGCTTCCGGCCTGACTGTGCGCCCCACGATCGTCTCGCCAGCAGCGCGGCCGTTGAGCACCGTGAGCGCAGGCATCTCGATCACCTCGATGCTCGCTCCCGGCGTCTCCTCTACGGCACGCTGTGCGCCGAGCAAGCGGTTCGCGACCTGCGCGATCGATGCCGGTCCCCCGATGAATGCGATCCGCCGTCGACCGATATCGATCAGGTGCCGCACCGCGAGATATCCGCCCTCGACATCATCCACTGACACCGAGCAGAAGGCACTTCCTGGCAGCTCATGGTCGACGAGGACGACGGGGATGCCGGCATTCTGCACCCGCTCGAGCTTGTCGACGTCATCGGATGCCGGGCTGATCAGCACGCCGTTCACGCGCTGCTCGCGGAACAGATCGAGGTAGCGGTCCTCGCGCGAAGAATCCTCATCACTGTTGCCGAGCAGCACTGACAGCCGATTCTCTTCAGCTCTGGCCTCAGCTCCGCGAGCGACGTCCCCAAAGAATGGGTTACCGGCGTCGGGCACGACGAGGCCGATACTCCGGCTCCGACCGGCTCGCAGCTGACGGGCCGCGTCGTTGCGCACGAAGCCCAACTCCTCGATCGCCGCTTGGACACGCTGAACCGTCGTTTCGGCGACCTTTTCTGGTCGATTCAGCACGTTGGAGATCGTGCCCACCGACACTCCGGCCGCGGCCGCTACCTCGCGCACGCTCACTGCCACCTGGTTCTCCTCCTTGGGTGATGTCCGCGAGTGTACGGCATCGCCGTCTCGCAGACCTCGTCGGCCGCATGCTCGCTGCTGCATTCGCAGGTATTGCGCTCGCTGTCTCATCACTCTACGCTTGAAACGATTCATACCTTGATCGAGGAGCCCTCAACGATGACCGCCCCCACCCGCATCTGCTTTCAACTCCAGGTCCGACCCGAACTGCTGGACGAGTACCTCGCCAGGCACTCCCCCGTCTGGCCGGAGATGCTCGCGGAGATCGCGGCCTCAGGCCGCCGCAACTACTCGCTCTTCCTGGGTGAAGGCGGAACGCTGATCGGCTACTACGAGACCGACGACGATGCGGCCGCTCAGTCCTACCTCGCCGAGTCGGCGATCGCCGCTCGCTGGGAAGCGGAGATGGCGCGGTTCTTTGTCGACCTCTCCGGCCGGCCCGATCAAGCCGCGACTCCCCTCACTGAGGTTTTCAATCTGGCGGAGCAGCTCTCCGAATCCGCATGAGCGCCTCCTCGCCCGCCACGCTGGCCGACACCATCCGTGTTCTTGAGAACGGCACCTCTGATCCTGACCCGAGAACGGATATCGACACACGATCGTTGATCGCGGCGTACCCAGAATTCGCAGATGTAGCCATCGCGAATGTGCGTATCCCCGGCAGCATTGGCGACATCGACGTGCGTGTCTACACACCCAAGGGTCCGCCAGCGGGCGGACTCGTCTGGGCGCACGGCGGCAGCTTCATCGGCGGCAACCTGGACATGCCGGAGAGCCATTGGGTGAGCCTCTCCGTGGCGTCGGCGGGCTTCACCGTCGTCGCCGTCGAGTACACCAAGGCACTCTTCGGCGTGCGCTTCCCCGTTCCCTCGCTGGATCTGCTCGCCGCCTGGGACTGGGCAATCGCCGAACTCGGGCTCGATCCCCAGAGGCTGCACGTCGGCGGGGCGAGCGCCGGCGGCAATCTCGCCGCTGGCGTCGGAGTCCGACTCCGAGACCGCGGACAGCTGCCCGCATCAGTGGTCTTGGTCTATCCCCTGCTGCACAGCACGCTCCCCGAGGGCACCCCGGAGGCACTCGAGGCCATCGCGACAGTCCCGAACGAGGCACAGTTCCCGCAGAGCATGGTCAGTCAGATCGCCCTAAACTACGTCGGCGACGAGCAACTGCTCCAGCATCCGTACGCCTTCGCAGGATATGCCGATCTGGCAGGTCTTCCGCCGACGCTGATCCTGAACTCCGACCGAGACGAACACCGACTCTCTAGCGAAGAGTTCGCAAGAAAGGCCATACTGGCGGGCGTTCCAGTGCATGAGTACTGCGAGCCGGGCAGCGTGCACGGACACCTCGATCGACCGCACACACCTGAGGCGCAGCGCAGCATCCTGCAACTCATCGATTGGCTGCGTACCGGCGGACGGTAAAACCGACCACTCTTGACAGGGTCGATCTCCGATGAATACTCTCGTTCTCTGAAAGCTTTCAAGGTAGAAGGCTGGCTTCCCCCGAAGCTCGCTGACAGCACGATATGGCACTCCGCCACCACCGCCGACCGAGCAACCGGAGAATCCAATGAGCAATAGCATCATGCGCTTCCGACTGAGCCGCCGCACCCTCTTGCAGGGCGCAGGAGGCGGTCTACTACTGGCCGCCGGCGGCCTCATCCTTCCCTCTCGCGTATCGGCCGCCCAGGCCGTTGCGACAGCGAATGAAACGTATAAATTGGAGAACGGCTTCCTCAGCCTGTCCGGCTCGTTCGGCAAGCTCACTCGATTCGCGCTCGACCCGAGTGGTGCAGGCAACTACGAGCCTTCCTCCTTCGAATCCGTGTTCATCGGCGCGGAAGACTACTTCGACGCGGGGTTCAACTCGGGTGTCACCCACACGCTCAGCGCCACGAAACTGAGCCTGTCCGGCATCCAACTGCCGTCCGTCGCGAACCTCACCCAGTCGCAGGTCGGCTCCCCCGTTCCGATGAGCACCGGCCAGACGCTCGGGCAGTCCTTTACGACGTCGATGTATCGGTTCTCGAAGGTTGGCGGCCAGCTCCCCACGTGGGGCAGCCAGAGCTCCGGCGTGACGATGACGCTGTACGCCGGCACCCCCGAAACGACGCTCACACAGATCGCTCAAGAAGTGTTCAACCCTCTGCAGGACAACGGATGGGCGTACTTGAACGTGCCCAGCCAGCCGGCCGGCAACTACTATCTCGAGATGTCCAGTCCCACGGGAACGCCCGGCTGGTGGAGCCATCTCGGCGGCACCACCGTCGACGTCAAGGGTTTCGCCTACAACAACCGCCAGCGCTCGACGGAGCGGACGATGTCTCTCGACGTCGCGGGATTCAACGTCGACGGCACTGCGACGTGGGATCTCGAGCTCGACGGAGGAAGCCTCACCTCCACGTACGACATCCAGTGGCTGGCCGAAGGCAGAGCCGACCCCGGACTGATGCTCAACGCACCGTGGATCAAGGACGGCTACTCCGTCGCGTATGGCGATGGCATCCGGTTCAACCGGTTCTGGAGCGACACCGGCGACTACATGCCAGCCGAGCAGCTGAAGCGCCGTGGGGCATGGATTACCCCGGTGGGCGGAACTGCCAGCGTGACCGCTACGGGTGGCGGACCATACGACCTGCGGATTACCGGCGATACGCCGGTGCTCGATGGAACGATGAGCGCGGAGACGATGGCGCTCACCCTCAATTCCGGCAGCGCCGAAGCGGCGACCCAGTTGTCTCGAACCATCGGCTTCGTCGCCGAGACGCACACCGAAGTGCTCCCCGACATCTTCCCCCTCTTCACGGCGTCGGATGCGACGCGGGCCACACAGCTCTCGACCTTCTACTGGGAACGCGCGCTGAGCTTTCGATTCACGAATCACGCCATGTCGTGGGCTGATTGGGAAGGGCGCATCCTGGATTGGACGGGCACGGCAGGCTCCGGGGCTCAGAAAGACACGTTGCTGAACGTGCCGCTCGACGACGACGGCTACGTCTGGGCGTGGCCGGACCGGCAGGGCTGGCCGTTCCCCGATCCGAATCTGTTCGATACGAGGCACTTCTCCTCGAACGCGCTGTACATCCTCGGCGTCTGGCGCTACTACTCCTGGACCGGAGACGAGCAGTTCCTCGCGACGACCATGCCGCGTGTGCGACGGGCGATGGACTTCTACCTCAACTCGCTCGGCGGAAGCAGCGGTCTCCTGACGATCACCTCCCCCGACCATGACGGCACAGACGGTTCGCTACCGTCCAACTACTGGGATGTGACCTCCTTCGGGTACAAGGACGCGTACGCCAACGCATACTTCTACGGGTCGCTGGAAGCGCTCATGCAACTCGAAGAGCATGCCGGCCAGAAAGAACGCGCCAAGCAGTTGAAGAAGCTGCGGAAGCTGGCCAAGGAGCAGTACAACGCAACGTTCTGGAACGAAAAAGCAGGACGGTACGTCCAGACCATCGACGTCAACGGCATTGTGCACGACTACGGATCGACCTACGTCAACCTCGAAGCCGCCTCGTTCGGGCTCCCCACACCGGAGCAGGCCGAGCGAATCTTCGACTGGCTCGACAACGGTCACACCGAGCTTCAGGAGCCGATCATCCTGATCGAGAGCGGGGGCCTTGCTCCCTCGATCGCGCCCGGCCACTCGCTCGGCCAAAGCTTCACCGCGGATGCCGGCTTCACCAGTGTCGGTGCCCGCTTCCCCACTTACGGCGCACGCGGCGCCGCGTTCACGATGACCCTGTACAGCGGACTGCCCGGGAGCTCTCCGGTCAAGATCAAGGAGCAGCACTACACCGACTGGTTCGACGGCAAAGTGGCGCACATCGACTTCGACGAGCAGGCACCTGGGGTCTACTACCTCGAAGTCTCCGATGTCACTGGCGCTCTCGCCTGGTGGTCTTCCCAGACGCCAGTTGCAGGAGTCGCTTGCTTCGCGGACGGGCAACCGGATCCTAATGCGAAGACACGGTTCATCGTGGTGCTGGCCGACCACGTCGAAGGGCCAGCCGACATCTATTCGAAGTGGGTGTTCGCACCGCGATCCACCACCCGCCGCAACAGCTACTGGTTCTTCCTGACGCACCTCGCGATCCCGTGGGGCGACGAAGTGCAAGATGGCGGCGCGATCCTCTACACATCCGGGTTCGACGTGATGGCCAGGGCGAAGTACCGCTCAGCGGATGACGCATGGCTGAGGATGACGACAATCCTCGATCGCTGGAGCGAACCCGACCACATCTCCGGCGGCTCCCCCCTGTTCCGCGGCGAGACGACGGTCGACGGCGCAGCTGCCGGCAAGTCTGTGGGCACCGATATCCCGTTCCCCGAGAGCGGCCTGGTGCCAGCGAGCTTCCTCTACGCCTTCGTCGGCGTCGAAGCAGCACCGGACGCCCTCGTCATCACCCCGAACCTGCCGTCGAGCCTGTCCGATGCGGGAGTGCGCCACCTGCGCTGGCGAGGGAAGAAGCTCGACATCGTCGCCACCCGAGAGACGGTCACCGTTACCGGCGACGGGGTGCAGTTCACCCAGAAGTACAAGTCCGGTGAGTCTGTGAAGCTCAAGGCAAAAGCACTCTGATCGAACAGTAATCGGGCCGCGGCGGCTGCCGCGGCCCGATTACTGTTTCTCGATCATTGCGGCGCTCATCACCGCAGCTCGATCACCGCAGCTCGAGGCGCGATTCGAACTCGTGGCTACCGTGCGTGGCCGTCGTCGCGTACTCAGCACCGGGAAGCCACACGTTCGCGGTGACTCCGTACGGGATCGTCAACTGCAGCCGGACCACGTCCCCATCGAGACGCCAGTCGACCGCGATCTCACCATACGGCGAGAGGTGCCGCGCGGAGGCGGACGAGAGATCGCCCAGGATGCGCGGTCGAACCTCGACGGTGCGGTAGCCCGGTTCCGTCGGTGCGAGCCCTGCAATACTGCGATGCATCCAGTCGGCGACCGCACCGTAGGCGTAGTGATTGAACGACGTCATCGACCCGGGGTTGATCGACCCGTCAGGCAGCATCGAGTCCCAGCGCTCCCAGACCGTCGTCGCCCCCATCGAAACGGCATACAGCCACGACGGGCACGACTCTTCAAACAGCATCCGATACGCAAGATCCGGGCGTCCGGCGCGTGTCAGTGCGTCAAGGATCACCGGAGTGCCGACGAAGCCGGTGCTGACCCGATAGCCCGCCGCGATTACGAGATCGGCCAGTCGTTCGCCCGCACCCTGACGTTGGCTGTCGGTGTCCAGCAAGTCGCCGACGATGGCCAGCGCATAGACGGTCTGACAGTCGCTGCGGACCAAGCCGTCGGCGCTGACGTACTCCGCGATGAACGCCGCACGCACCTGTCGTTCGAGTGCCGAGTATTCGTCGGCGTCACTGGTGCGACCCAACAGGTCCGCTGTCCGTGCCACGATTCCAACAGACTTCGCGAAGTACGCGGTGGCAACGACCGCAGGATCTGCCTGGGCGCGCGCCGCGTCTTCGGGCGGCGCAGTCGGATCAAGCCAGTCCCCGAACTGAGGTCCGGTGTTCCACAGCAGGTCCGCACCAACGATCCCTCTGACCTTCTCCACCCACGCTCGCATCGACGCGTACTGACGATCGAGCACGCCGACGTCGCCGTACGCGAGGTGCAGCGCTTCAGGCACAATCGTCGCCGCGTCACTCCAGGCCGCTCCGGC
Source organism: Microbacterium sp. Y355 (assembly GCF_059445345.1). Classification (NCBI taxonomy): domain Bacteria; kingdom Bacillati; phylum Actinomycetota; class Actinomycetes; order Micrococcales; family Microbacteriaceae; genus Microbacterium; species Microbacterium sp. Y355. Next base: position 2,016,220 of record NZ_JCAIUD010000001.1, read on the forward strand.
AGGATCCGGGTCGCGGAGAACGTCAGGGATGACATACGGGACGCCGCCGTCCGGCTTCTGCTCTGCGGCGAGGTCGCCCAGCCATTCCGAGATAAACCCCGCACTGTCGTAGAGGAACGTCGCCGTTGGCGCAAAGATCTGAAGGTCTCCGGTCCATCCGAGCCGCTCGTCTCGCTGCGGGCAGTCCGTCGGCACAGCGAGGAAGTTGCCGCGCATGCTCCACACGACGTTCTCGTGCAGCCGGTTGATGCGGGATTCGGAGGATTCGAACCACCCGGTACGTTCCAGATCCGAGCCGAGCACCAGCGCCTCGATGTCGTCGAGGGCGAGATCCGCCACTCCCTCGACTTCGGCGTAGCGGAAACCGTTGAAAGTGAACGTCGGGCGCAGAATCTCGTCCGGGCTACCGCTGAGCGTGTAGGTGCAGGTGGCCTGCGCACTGCGCAGTGGACGCACGCCCAGCTCGCCGTGCTCGAGGACCTCTGCGTGTCGCACCGTGACGGTGTCGCCGGCGCGGCCGTTGACGCGAAGGCGCACCCATCCGACCAGGTTCTGACCGAAGTCGATGATCGTTCGGCCAGAGGGTGTCGTCAGCAGCTCGACGGGTGCCCGCGTCTCGGTGATCCGGACGGGGGGACCTGACGGACTGATCAACCGGGCGAAGCCGCCCTCCAGCACGTCGACAGTGTCTACAACCTTGCCCTCAGGCGTATCGGTGATCCGCAGATCCCTGCGCTGGCCGTCGTAGAAGTCGTCGAACAGGATGCTGCTGTGCACCGCTCCCCAGGTGCCATCCGTCCCGAACGTCTTGCGCGTTCCGTCGGCAAAGACCACCTCGAGCTGCGCGAGCACGGCAAGGCGGTCACCGTAACTCGATCGATTTCCCGGCCAGACCAGCTGACCTCGATACCAGCCGTTGCCCACGAGCGCGTACAGGTCATTGGAACCGGCGCGAAGAAGATCGGTGACATCGTATGTCCGATAGCGGAGCCGCTTCTCATATGCGGTCCACCCTGGGGCGAAGACGTCGTCGCCCACTCGCGACCCGTTGATGGTGAACTCGACGATCCCGTGAGCGGTGAGGTGCAGCCGCGCCGAGACCGGAGCCGCATCGAGGTCGGCCCGGCCGAACAACAGCGGAGCCGGATCGTTCAGGCCTGCGATGGTCGACGGGCTGATCAGCTGCTTCGTCCAGTCGCTCGCCATGAGGAGGCCGGTTTCGATGGCCAGCTCTGCACTGAACGGAGTCCATTCCCCTCTGCTCGCCACACGGACGCTCACCACGACCTGCTCGCGCGACACCAACGGCGCGAACGGCCAGGGCACATACAGCTGCTCGCCCGATTCCACCTCGACGCGCTCGACGGTGCCGTCCGCACGTTCGGCCTGCACCTCATAGCGGTCAGAGTGCCAATCGCTCGGAGCAGATTCGATCCGCCACGACAGCCGGGGCGTGGCCGAGCCGATACCGAGAGCCTCGTCGAAGTACTCCGCGCGCAGCCGAACGACGGCAGCGGGGGCTTGCGATTGTGGTGACACGTGCTGCAGCGAGACTGACTTGGCCCTCACTCGAGACCCGTTCCGGCGATGCCCTTGAGGTACCACTTCTGGAACACGATGAACACGATCAGCACCGGCAGCATCGAGATCACGGCGCCGGCAAGACCAACCGAAGGCGAAATCACGGAGTTCTCGCCACCGGCGAGAGGCGCCAGTGCCACGTTGATGACCCTGTTGGCGGGATTCGGCGCGATCACCTGCGGCCAGATGTACATGTTCCACGCGGTCAGGAAGCTGATCGAGCAGAACGTCGCGAGCGCGGGCTTTGCCAGGGGAAGGGCGATTGACGTGAGTACACGCCCCCAGCTCGCCCCGTCGATGCGTGCTGCCTCGATGAGGCCTGCTGGCATCGTCGCGAAAAACTGTCGGAACAGCAGAATCGCGAATGCGCACTGAGCCGCCATCGGGATGATGAGTCCGGCGTAGGTGTTCAGCCAGCCCAACTGGAATGTGACGATGAAAAGCGGAATCAACGTCAGGTTGCCTGGAATGAACATCGGTACGATCAGCGTCGCCATCACGGCCGCAGACCACTTGAACGGGATCTTCGCAAGCGCGAATGCTGCGGGCAATGAGAGCAGTAGCTGAAGGCCGACGATTCCGAGGCTGAAGATAAAGGTGTTGGCGATCACCTGCGGGGTGAGGAAGTTCCAGGCGTCGGCGAAGTTCTGCCAGATCGGGGTCTCAGGCAGAAGCGGCCGCGGAAATGCCGAGACCTCGGCGGCGGACTGGAGAGACCCAGAGACCATGAAAAGCAGAGGCGCGGCCATGATGAGGCCGCCGATGACAATCGCCAGGTAGCGGAGCGTGGCGTGCAGAGGAGAAGTACGCATCAGCTGCGCTCCTTTCGGATTCGCACGATAAAGCGCACGAGCAGGACGATGGCGATCATGAGGACGAGCTGGAACAGCGAGAGTGCACTCGCGTATCCGATGTCACGTTCAGAGAAGGCGACCTTGTAGGAGTACAGGGCGATCGACTGCGTAGTGCCGAGCGGGCCGCCATCGGTCATGATGAGCGCGATCTCGAACGACCCGCTCACGAAGCTGACGGCCTGGAGAACGGCGATGAGAATCGTGGTGCCCCACACGTTCGGCCAGGTCATTGACCAGATCTGGCGCCACTTGCTCGCGCCGTCGAGTGATGCGGCGGCGTAGATGTCATCCGATACTCGCTGGAGCCCTGCCATGTACAAAATGATGACGATCGGAAGGCCGCCCCAGATCATCATGATGACGAGGGCCGGCCGCGCCCAGGTGAGGTCGGAGAGCCAGATCGGCCCATCGATTCCGACCCCCGCAAGCAACTGGTTAATGAGGCCATGCTGGCTGTACAGGTTGACCCAGATCAGCGCTGAAACGGCGGCCGAAGCGATCATCGGCGCAAAGTAAAAGACGCGGATCGCGCCCGTTCCCGGAAGTTTCGTGTTGACGAGAACTGCCAGGACGAAGCCGATCACGATTGTCGGGATGACTCCCATCACAACGAACAGGGCGGTGACCCCGAGGGCCTGCCACATGTCCTTGTCGCCGAACAGGCGGACGATGTTGTCGAGCCCTACCCACTGCGGTGTGCCGAAGAGATCCCAATCGAAAAAGGTCAGAACCAGGCCGCCCACCGCGGGGAGGATGACGAACGCCGTGAATGCGAGCATCCCGGGTGTCAGGAAGGCAGCTGCGGTCAGCGCGTCGGCGCGTTTGGCTCGCCGACTTCCTGGTCTTTCAGCCGGAATGGCCGGCTTCTTCTCGCCCTGTCTGGGCAATGGCATATCAAGGATGGGGGTGGACACTGCGATCTCCGATGATCGGGATCCAGGGCGGAGCGCGGGCGCCCCACCCTGAATTTCGGGCTACTTGCTCTGCTTCTCGATGGCGTCGTTGACGGTCTGCTCAGCCTCGCCGAAAGCCTCTTCGACGGACTTCCCGTTCAGCAGAACTTCCTGCGTCGCCTTCTTTGTCGCCTCGGTCAGCGTCGAGGAAGAGGAGCCGGGCATCTGAGTGAGGAGCACTGCAGTGCGTGCGGACTCGCCGAAGATCTCGATGTTGGCGGGCGGCGGGGTGCCGTCCTTCCAGATGCCGTTGTCGATGCCGTCATCGGTGGGAGGGATAACCCCGCCGACTTCCTGCGCGACCTTCATGCCGGCGTCGGTGTCATAGAACCAGCTCAGGAATGCCCACGCGGCATCCTGGCTCTTGCTGGTCTGAGCAATGGAGAGTCCGTAGGAGCCGCCGCCCGCCGTCGAATTGCCGTCGATGGTGGGCAGAACCTGAACGTCCCAGTTGTCGTCCGGCATCGTCTGCTTGAGGCCAGGTGCGGCACCGCGCGACGCGATTGCCATGGCGACGTTGCCCGAGTCGAACTTGAGCGTCGGGTCATCGGTTGTCGTCGTGTACTCGCCGGATGCCGTTCCATAAGCGCTCAGGAGCAACTCCCATGCCTTCAGCGCTTCGGGCTGTCCGATGCTGGACTTGTTGGTCTCCGGGTCGTACACGCTTCCGCCAAACGCCTCGATGACGGGGCCGAAAACGATCTGTTCAGACCCATCCCGGAGCGGAGCAGCGAGACCGGTGACGGTTCCACCACTGTTCGCTCGGATTTCCTCGGCGACCCGATACATGTCGTCCCAGGTCCAATCGGCCTCAGGATATTCGGTGACGCCGGCCTTCTCGAAGGCGGTCTTGTTGTAGTAAAGACCCACAGAGTCGGCGCTCACGGGGAGCCCGGTGATCTGTTCGGGGTTGTCGATGGGGCGGTACTGGCCGACGAACTGCGGGAGGAACGAATCCGCATCGAGGTCGCCGAGCTTGCCGTCCTTCAGCCCCTGCGTCATGTCGAGCGTGACGTTGTTCGTCGCCAGCGTGTCTGCGAGGAAGTCCACGTTGAAGAAGACGTCAGGCACCTCGCCACTCAGCCGCGCCGTTGCCAACCCCTGTGCGTACTCTGCGGCATCGTCGGTGGTGCTGCGCACCTCGACCTTGCGCTCGGGGAACGCCTCCATGTACGCGTCGGCGTACTCCTGGAACTGGGGCTCGAGCCCGGTGATGGTGTTGAGGATGATCGAGCTGCCCTCGACTTCACCGGCCTCGCCACCGCCGGTAGCGGCACCGCCCCCGCATGCGGCGAGCGCGGGAAGCAGTGCTGCTCCCGCGAGTACCGCAGCTGCGCGAAGTGTCTTTTTCGCTGTGGTTGACCTCATTGTCAGCTTTCCTTTCATTGGTTATGGCTTAGGGGTTTCAATGAGCGTGCGGCAATGAAAATCTCGCGCACTCGGAAATTGAAACCTTTCAGGCTATGATTGGCGAGTTCCAGATCCTTGTCAAGCCATGGTCTGATTTGGGTCGGATACCGTGAGGATACGCCGCCAGCGCACGGGAGTGATTTTCGTGCAGGAACCCCTGTCCGCCAGGCGAAGGAGCCGCAGTGCACAGTCCGACACCGACCTCCCTGCGTGTGGATGGTCGCCATGCCTCCCGCGCCGGTGACCGCTTCGTCACACTCGCCTCTGAACGACGTCCCCGCCTGTCCTGGGTGGTTCCTCTCGTTCGCGACCGGCAGCACCAGACTGCGTTCAGAGTGCGCCTGTGTCTGGCTCCGTTCGACCCGCGCGACGACGACACACCGGTCCTGTTCGACAGCGGCGAGGTCCGCGATGCTGCCGGGTTCGTGGAACTCGGCGTTGCACTCGACCCGAATATCCTGTGCCACTGGACCGTGCGTGTTCGCGATGAGACCGGTGCCTGGTCTGCGTGGACCGAGCCAGCACGCTGCGAGACTGGCCCGTGGCAGCTCGACGACTGGGCAGCCGATTGGGTCGCGCATCCGCCGCTGATGACACTGCGTCGAACATTCACGCTCGATGCCCCGGTGACCCGCGCCCGCCTCCACCTGACCGCGCAGGGCCTCGTGCGGGCAGCGGTAAACACTGTCCCTGTCAATGCGGATGCCTCCGATCCTTCACGCACCGACCGCGAGAGGGCGCTGTATCGGACCTACGATGTAACCGATCTGGTGAGCGTCGGCGACAACGTCATCGACTTCGCGATGGGGCTGGGCGAGTGGGAAAGAACCGGAGAAGACCCGCACCTTCTCGCAGAACTCGTCGCCGTCACGGAGGACGGCACCGCCGTCCGCGTCGGCACCGGAAGCGACCTGCTCGCCGCGGCGAGCGAGGTCACCCATGACGAGCCGTTCTACCTCGAACGCCACCGATGCGCCGAGGATGCGCAGGCGTTCGGTCCTGCGGCCGCTCTGCGCGTGCTCACGACGGATGCCTTCCCGTTTCCTCCGAGCGAGGTCGCGCCCGACCCCTCACCGCCGCTGCACAGCGTCGCGGAGCATCCGGTGACAGAGCTCGCTCGCGCAGCGAACGTGCGCGTCTTTGACGTTGGAGAGAACATCGCCGGTCGCACGCGCGTGCACGTTGCCTCCCCTGTCCCCATCGGCACCATCGTGAGGGTCGTTCACGGTGAGCATCTCGACGAGGACGGCCGCCTCGACACCACCAACCTCACGATGCCGACGGATGCGGGGCGCGTGCGCCAAGTCGTCGAGTACGCCGTGGATGTCACGCCTTCGGTGCTCGAGCCGTGGTTCGCCTTTCACGGCTTCCGCTACGTGGAAATCCTCGGACTCCCCGTGGACGCCGAGATCTCCGTCGAGGCATGGAGCGTGCACAGCCACGTCGACGAGATCAGCGATCTCACCACTGACGATCTCGAGGTGAACGCGCTCACACGGGCGGCGCGGCGAACACTGCGCAACAACCTGCATGGCATTCCCGAGGACTGCCCCACCCGCGAACAGGCGGGATGGACCGGCGACACCGCCTCCGCCGCAGAGTTCTCTTTCTCGGCGTTCGACATGCAGTCCTTCTTCACCAAGTGGCTCGCCGACCTGCGGACGAGCCAGCAGCAGGACGGCAGCATCCCGGCGATCTCCCCCGATCTGCGCCTGCCGCGGATCAGCCCGGATCCGGTCTGGGGCGCCGCGCTCCCGCGGGTTCTGTTCGGCCACTGGCTGCACTACGGCGACGCGCGCGTGCTCCGCGAGACGCTCCCCGCCGTGCGGCGCTGGGCGGACTATCTGTTGACACTGCGCAACGAGGACGGCATCATCGGCGACGCCGCAATCAGCTATGGCTCCGACTGGCTCGCACTGGTGCAGACTCCGCCGGAGTTGCACCACACCGGCGCCGTCATCGACTGCCTTGAGTCGCTGGCGACACTCGAGGAGGACTTCGGTGATCCGGGCGCGGCCGCCGCGCGCCGCACGCAGGCTGATGGTCTCCGCCGCGCCATGATCGACACGTTTTACGATGCCGACCGCGACGTATTCGGCAACGGCACCCAGGGAGCCGACTCGATCGCGATCGAGTCCGGCGCCGTCGTCGAGTCCGATGCGGAACGCGCGGCCGGACGCATCGCCTGGGACATCCACGATCGCGGAGGCAGATTCTCCAGCGGATTTGCGACTACGCGCACGGTGGTGCGCGCTCTGGCGGGCACCGGACACTCTCAGACGATCTTCGACGCGCTGCATCAGCCCGAGGAGCCGGGGATCGGAGCGATGCTCGACCACGGACCGGGGACATTCTGGGAATGCTGGTGGATCGATCCGACCAATACCGGCACCGGATCGCTCGACCACATCGGACTCGGCGGCCCGATCGCGGGGTGGGCGTGGCAATCGCTCGCGGGTGTTCGCCCGACCGGCCCGGCATGGTCACGGTTCGAGGTCGCCCCGCAGTTCGTCGACGGCGTCGATGTGCTGTCCCTCGACACCCACACTGTGCGCGGCACGGTCGAGCTTCGCTATCGCATCGAAGGGACGTCCGCCCTGGTCGAGCTCACTGTTCCGGTCGGTGCTGAGGCGACCCTGCGGCTGCCGGGGTGCACGGAGGAGGTGCTCGGGGCCGGCTGGCACACACGCACGGTCGCTGTGCTTCGCGCTCCGCGCGGCGAGCGGCCGGAACACGCGGCCCTGCATCCGCCGTTCCGTCCGGCGCCCTCTCCCGATGTCTTGGGCGAACACGATTGGCTGACGCACGCGATCGATCAAGACGCGGTCGCTGTCTTAGACAACAACGTCGCGGTCGTGAGCATCCTCGACGGTCTGCAGTGCATGCCCGTGCCGCATGAGCAGCCGTCTGGACGCGTCCTCCTCGTGCAGGGTACGCAGCCCACGCCGCCGGGAGTCGTTGGTCAAGGCAGCGCCCTGCTCGCGCGGCTCCCTGTGCCGGATGCTGCGGACGAACGCGCGGATACCACTTTCGTTTACGCCACGTTCGATCTCTGCCTTCCGAACCCCGCACGGGATTTCGAATCCGTCATCCGCGTCCGCGGTGCCGACGGCAGCGTCGCCGAGAGCACTCACCGGATCTGGCCGGCGGGGTGGAATCGCGTCACCGTCGACGTATCGCAACTCGCAGCGCAAACATCACTCGAGTCCGTCGAGGTCGGCGTCCGCGTGCGTGCTCAGAAAGAGACCGCCTACTCGACCGTGTCCACGCAGATGGATGCGCCACTCGCCTTCCACCTCGGCGAGGTGGGTTGCAGCACCACGCGTCCGACGTGGTGAGTGGCGCCGTCAGCCTGTGCTGGCGCGCACCACGAGCTCAGGCGGGAGCAGCGAGTGCACGTGCACGTGGGTGTCTGCGTTCGCCGCATGGTCCAGGACCAGGCGCACTGCCTCATTTGCGAGCGCTTCCTTCGGCTGACGCACCGTGGTCAACGGAACGATCGCGGAGGCCGCGTAGTCGATGTCGTCGTATCCGACGATGGCGATATCACGCGGGATCTGGATGCCATCGGCGATCACGAGCGACTGCATCATTCCGAGCGCCAGCAGATCGTTCGCGGCGAACACCGCATCCGGGCGGGTGTCGGCAGGCATAGCGGCGATCTGATCGCCGATGGCGCGCCCGTTGGCGATCGTCTGATCAATCGTGTTGAGGTGAGTCAGAGTGGCATCCCCGAACTCGGCGACTGCACGTTGGGCTCCGTCCCACCGGTCCTCGACCTGATGCAGCGGCCCACCGAGGAAGGTGATCCGGCGACGCCCGGTCTCGAGGAGATGGCGTGTCGCGAGATAGCCGCCGGCCGAGCCATCGAGCGCTACGGAGCAGAAGTCTCCGTCACCGGAGGCGTGAATATCGAAAAGAACCACCGGCATTCCTCGGCGAATCAGGCGAGCGATTCGCTCGGTCGGACCATCCAGGGGTGCGATGATCATGCCCTGAACGCGCTGTTCCTCGAAGAGATCAATGTAGCGATCCTCACGATCGCCGAGTTGATCGCTGCTACCGAAGATCACCGTGTGCCCTCGGACTTCGGCAGCGGCCTCGCACGCGTGAGACAGGTCGCCGAAGAACGGGTTGGCGACGTTGAGGACGATCATGCCCAGCGTCGTGCCGCCGCCCATCTTGAGCTGTCGGGCGAGATCGTTGCGGACGAAGCCGAGCTCGTCCATCGTCGCGAACACGCGTTCGCGCGTGTCTTTGGAGACGAGGTCGGGCTTGTTGAGAACATTGGACACCGTCCCCACTGACACACGCGCCTGTGCGGCCACCTCACGTATTCCCACCGGACCGGCCATGCTGTCTCCTCCACCTGCTCGCGCGATGCGCTGACACCATCATAGGTACGCACCTTCTCGCAGATTGACGCCTCCCGTATGAGCGGCTAATATTCCGAGAAGGCAGGGATTGAATCGATTCAGTTTCGCCGGAGCACGCACAAGGAGAGCACCCATGACGACGACGTTCGACTCCATCACCCCCGATCTCGAGAAGCAGGGCATCGAACTCCCGAGCTGGGCCTTCGGCAACTCCGGCACCCGGTTCAAGGTGTTCGGCACTCCCGGCACCCCCCGCGACCCGTGGGAGAAGATCGCGGATGCCGCGCAGGTGCACAAGTACACCGCCCTCGCCCCGTCGGTCGCGCTGCACATCCCGTGGGATCTCGTCGACTCGTACGACGACCTCCGCAAGCATGCCGAAGACCTCGGCGTCGCCCTGGGCACGATCAACTCCAATACATTCCAGGACGACGAGTACAAGTTCGGCGCCCTCACCCACGAAGATGCCGCGGTCCGCACAAAGGCGATCGACCATCACCTCGCGTGCATCGACGTGATGGATGCCACTGGCAGCCGTGACCTGAAGATCTGGCTTGCCGAGGGGTCGAACTACCCGGGCCAGGCCGACCTCCGTGGCCGCCAGGACCGCCTGCAGGAGTCGCTGCAGAAGATCTACGCACGCCTCGGCGACGACCAGCGCCTGGTGCTCGAGTACAAGTTCTTCGAGCCCGCTTTTTACCACACCGATGTTCCGGACTGGGGTACTTCGTACGCTCAGGTGAGCGCGCTCGGCGACAAGGCGATGGTGTGCCTGGATACCGGCCACCACGCCCCCGGCACGAACATCGAGTTCATCGTTATGCAGCTGCTGCGCCTCGGCAAGCTTGGATCGTTCGACTTCAACTCGCGCTTCTACGCCGACGACGACCTCATCGTGGGTGCCGCCGACCCGTTCCAGCTCTTCCGCATCCTCTTCGAAGTCATCCGTGGCGGCGGCCTGAACAACCCCGACGTGGCCTTCATGCTCGACCAGTGCCACAACGTCGAGGACAAGATCCCCGGTCAGATCCGCTCGGTGCTGAATGTGCAAGAGATGACGGCGCGCGCGCTGCTCGTCGACAAGGATGCTCTCACCGCCGCCCAGAAGTCGGGCGACGTGCTCGCGGCGAACGCCGTGTTCATGGACGCCTTCTACACTGACGTGCGTCCGGCGCTGGCCGAATGGCGTGAGTCCCGCGGCCTCGCCGGCGACCCGATGGCAGCGTACGCGGCATCCGGCTACCAGGAGAAGATCGCGGCCGATCGCGTCGGCGGCGTCCAGGCCGGTTGGGGCGCGTAAGTCGATGACCACCGGCATCGAGGTCACCGAACGGATCCTGGACGGGCCACACGGCCCGCTCAGGGTGCGCGTGTACGCGCCAGCCACCCCGACGGGTCACGGACTCGTCTGGGTGCACGGCGGCGGATTCGCTGCTGGTGACCTCGACATGCCGGAGGCCGACTGGGTCAGCCGCGCCTTCGCCGACCGCGGCATCGTCGTGGTGAGCGTCGAGTACCGCCTCGCCCCAGCTGTGCACTATCCGGTGCCGCATGACGAGGTCGTCCACGCCTTCCGGTGGGCGACGGAATCCGGCCTCGCCGTCGGCCCGTGGGCGATCGGCGGAGCCAGTGCGGGCGGCAACCTTGCGGCCGGTGCGGCGCTGCGCCTCGCGCACGACGGCTGGTCCGTGCCCAGCCTGGCCGTGCTCGCCTATCCGACACTGCAAGCAGAGCAGGATGCCCCGGATGCGGCGCTGCGTTCACTGCTCAATGCGAACCCAGAGGCTGATCACTTCGGCCCGGCGGCCGTGCTCGGCATGTACGAGAACTACGTGGGCGGCCCGGTCTCGGAGGCGGATGTCTACGCGATCGCCGGCACAGCCTCAGCTGCCCAGCTCGCTGCATTCCCTACAACGATCATGATCAACGACGAGACAGACGAGCTCCGCGTCTCCGGTGAAGCCTTCGCGCGTTCGCTGGCGGATGCCGGAGTCGAGATCGACGTTTCGACAGAACCCGGCACGACTCACGGCCACCTCAACCGACCGGACGACCCTGCAGCCACGCTGTCCATTGACCGTTTTGCCACCCGCATCGTTCGCCTGCCCCTCGCTTCGCACACAGCTCTCGACTGACACAAGGAACTCTCATGACCAACCCCACCGCAGCCGCACTCATCGCGCGCAGCAACCGTCTCGGCGCAGACGCGAAGAACACGAACTATGCCGGCGGGAACACCTCGGCCAAGGGCATGGAGACCGACCCCGTGACGGGCCAGCCGGTCGAGCTGCTGTGGGTCAAGGGCTCCGGCGGCGACCTCGGCACGCTCAAGGAGCAGGGCCTGGCCGTGCTGCGCCTCGACCGCTTCCGCGCGCTCGTCGACGTCTACCCCGGCATCGACCGTGAGGATGAGATGGTCGCCGCGTTCGACTACTGCCTGCACGGCAAGGGCGGAGCTGCCCCCTCGATCGACACCGCCATGCACGGCCTGGTGGATGCTGCGCATGTCGACCACCTGCACCCCGACTCCGGCATCGCGATCGCCACCGCGGCCGGCGGTGAGGCGCTGACCTCCAAGATCTTCGGCGAGAAGGTCGTCTGGGTGCCGTGGCGCCGCCCCGGTTTCCAGCTCGGCCTCGACATCTCGGAGATCAAGAAGCAGAACCCGCAGGCGATCGGAACGATCCTCGGCGGCCACGGCATCACTGCGTGGGGCGACACCTCAGAAGAGGCAGAGGCGAACTCGCTGTGGATCATCGACACTGCCGAGGCATACATCGCTGCAAACGGTAAAGCGCAGCCGTTCGGCGGAGTGCGTGCCGGTTTCGAAGCGCTAGCCCCGGCCGAGCGCCGTGAGCGTGCGGCGGCCCTCGCCGGCACGATCCGCGGCATCGCCTCCACCGACAAGCCCATGGTCGGTCACTTCACCGAGTCCGACGAGGTGCTCGACTTCCTGGCTTCCGAGAACGCACCCGCGTTGGCCGCGCTCGGCACCAGCTGCCCTGACCACTTCCTGCGCACCAAGGTGAAGCCGCTCATCCTCGACCTGCCGGCCACGGCATCCATCTCGGACCAGCTTGCCCGCCTGAGCGAACTGCACGCCGAGTACCGCGCCGACTACCAGGCCTACTACGACGCGCACGCGACCGACGAGTCGCCCGCGATCCGCGGCGCCGATCCGCTGATCGTCCTGATCCCCGGCGTCGGCATGTTCTCGTATGGTGCCAACAAGCAGACCGCCCGCGTCGCCGGAGAGTTCTACGTCAACGCGATCAACGTCATGCGCGGCGCTGAATCGCTCTCCACCTACTCCCCCATCTCGGATGCCGAGAAGTTCAACATCGAGTACTGGGCGTTGGAAGAGGCGAAGCTCCAGCGGATGCCGAAGCCGAAGTCCCACCAGGGTCGCATCGCCTTCGTCACGGGAGCAGCCTCTGGCATCGGCAAGGCCATCGCCACCCGTCTCGCAGCCGAGGGCGCGTGCGTCGTCGTCGCCGACCTCGACCTCGAGAAGGCACAGGCCGCTGCCGCCGAGCTCGGAAACACGGATGTCGCGATCGGCGTTGCTGCCAACGTCGCGGATGCCGACGCCGTACAGGCCGCGCTCAACGACGCCGTCCTCGCCTTCGGTGGCGTTGACCTCGTCGTCAACAACGCCGGCCTCTCGCTCTCGAAGCCCCTGCTGGAGACCACCGAGAAGGACTGGGACCTTCAGCACGACGTCATGGCGAAGGGTTCTTTCCTCGTCTCCAAGGCCGCAGCGCGCGTGCTCATCGACCAGAAGCTCGGCGGCGACATCATCTACATCTCGTCGAAGAACTCGGTCTTCGCCGGCCCGAACAACATCGCGTACTCGGCCACGAAGGCAGACCAAGCGCACCAGGTGCGCCTGCTGGCCGTCGAACTCGGTGAGCACGGCATCCGCGTCAACGGCATCAACCCCGACGGTGTCGTCCGCGGGTCTGGCATCTTCGCCTCGGGCTGGGGCGCGAACCGCGCCGCAACCTACGGTGTTGCCGAAGAGGACCTCGGCCAGTACTACGCGAACCGCACGATCCTCAAGCGTGAGGTCGTTCCGGAGAACGTCGCGGATGCTGTGTTCGTGTTGACCGGACCAGAGCTGACCCGCACGACGGGCCTGCACATCCCGGTCGACTCCGGCGTCGCGGCCGCGTTCCTGCGATGAGCAGCACACGCCCGCGCGCCGTCGCAGCCGTCGACCTCGGTGCGACCAGCGGGCGGGTGATGATCGGGCGCGTCGGCACGGGAACCCTCGATCTGGAGCTCGTCACACGCTTCCCGAACGGGCCCGTCCAGCGCGAAGACGGCCTGCACTGGGACTTCGACGCGCTCTACGAAAACATCGTCGACGGGCTCGCCGAGGCGGTGCGCCGCGAACCCGAGATCGAGAGCATCGGCATCGACTCCTGGGCAGTCGACTACGGCCTGCTGCAGGATGGAAAGCTGCTCGCCCAACCGTTCCACTACCGCGACTCACGCTCTGAGCGGGGCGTCGCCGAGGTGCACGAGATCGCGCCGTTCGAGGAGCTCTACGCCCGCAACGGTCTGCAGTTCCTGCCGTTCAACACGCTGTACCAATACCGAGTCGACGACCGGTTGGCGGATGCTGACGCAGCTCTTCTCATCCCCGATCTCGTCGCATTCCTCCTCACCGGTGCGCGCGTCGCAGAGCGCACAAATGCGTCCACGACCGGACTCCTCGGCGTCCGTTCCGGCGAGTGGGATCTGGAATTGGCTGAGCGCCTGGGCATATCGACCGAGGTGCTCCCGACGCTCGTCGATCCCGGCACGACGCTCGGGATGCTGCGCCCCGAGCTGGCGGAGCGCATCGGCAAGGAGCTTCCGGTGATCGCGGTCGGATCGCATGACACGGCATCCGCCATCGTCGCGGTCCCGCTCTCGTCACCGAACGCGGCGTACATCTCATGCGGAACGTGGGGACTGGTCGGCGTGGAGCTGACCGAGCCCGTCCTGACGGATGCCGCGCGCGAGGCCAACTTCACCCACGAGCTCGGTGTCGACGGACGCTACCGGTTCCTGCACAACGTCACCGGGCTTTGGCTTCTGAGCGAGACCGTGCGCACGTGGGAGGCAGAGGACGGGTCGTCGATCGACCTGCCAGAACTCCTGGCCGCGGCATCCGCTGTCGCCGTGGAGGTCGAGCTGTTCAACGCGAACGATCCTTCGCTAAGCGCGCCCGGCGACATGCCCGCCCGGATCGCCGCGGTGCTGCGTGCGCAGGGTTCCCCGATTCCCGAGGATCGGGCTACGTTCGCGCGCACGATCGTGGAGTCGATCGCCGCCGCCTTCGCCGCGGCCGTGCAGACCGCGGCTGATCTGTCTGGGCGCGAGCTCGACAGCATCCATCTCGTCGGTGGCGGCTCCCTCAATCGTCTGCTCTGCCAGGCCACAGCCGATCGTTCAGGCCTTCCTGTGCTGGCAGGCCCCGTCGAGGCGACCGCGCTGGGCAACGTGCTCGTCCAGGCCCGCGCACTGGACGGTACTCCTGCGTCACTCGAGGACCTGCGCGCGCTCGTAGCCCGCACCCACCCGCCGCAGCGCTTCGACCCGCGCTGAGCCGCATCTGGTCGGGTCCGGCGACCAGCGCCAGTGCAGGGGCCGGGTGTCGGGTGTCGGGTGTCGCAGAATGCCGCCAAACACCTACGGAGACGACAACCAGTGACACCTCCCACACCCGGCGCGGCGGCCGGGTGTCGCAGATTGCCGCTGCACCCGCATCGAGACGACAACCAGTGACACCTCCCACATCGGGGCGCCCCCCCACGGAGCAGGACGCCCCTGCCGCGCAAGCAGCAGAGGCGTCCCAATCTCGACTCAGAAGTCGAAGTCGCCGATGTTGTCCGCGTTGAACTCGTACGGGTCACCCAGCAGCACGACGCCGTCGGCGCCGACCGTGTACTCGCCGAGGTCGCCCGCCTCGAAGGTGTCACCCTCAGCACCGGTGATGTCACCCTCGATGAGAGCGGCCGCAGCGAAGGCCGACAGGTAGCCGAGCTCCTCCGGGTTCCACAGCGCGAACGCGGTGACGGTGCCGTCCTCGACGTACTCGCGCATCTGGTTCGGCGTGCCGAGACCGGTCAGAGCAACCGTGCCTTTGTAGTCCGAGGTGGACAGGTACCGTGCCGCAGCTGCGATGCCAACCGTCGTGGGCGAGATGATGCCCTTCAGGTCGGGGTGCGTCTGCAGCAGAGCCGCCGTCTTGTCGAAGGAGGTCTGGTCATCATCGTCGCCGTAGACCGTCTCGACGAGCGTGATGTCGGGGTAGTCGCTGGCGAGGTACGCCTCCATCAGCTCGATCCAGGCGTTCTGGTTCGTCGCGTTCGCCGAAGCGGACAGCACTGCGATCTCGCCTGCGCCGCCGATCTGGTCGGCGATGAGGTCGACCTGGACCTTTGCGATGCCCTCGGCATCGGCCTGGTTGATGAACAGGTCGCGGCACTCGGGGTTGGTGTCGGAGTCGAAGGTCACGACCTTGATCCCGGCATCCCGTGCCTCGTTCAACGCATCGCAGATCGCCTGCGGGTCGTTGGCCGAGACGACCAGAGCGCCGACACCTTGCTGCGTGGCGGTGTTGATGTAGCTGACCTGTGCATCGGGTGTGGCCTCCGCCGGACCCACCTCGGCGAAGGTGCCGCCGAGCTCTTCGACTGCGGCCTTGCCGCCCTTGCTGGAGGTGTCGAAGTACGGGTTGCCGAGGTTCTTCGGCAGGAACGTGATCGAGAGGTTGTCAGAGCCGCCCTCTGACCCACCACCGGTATCGCCACCGCCGGTTCCGCCGCTCGTATCGGCACAGCCGGTCAGAGCCAGCGCCGCGGCGACGGCGACGGCCGCGAACGCAGTGACGCGCTTACGTGCAAACTTCATTGTTCTTCCTTTCGTTGGGACTGCCACAGACGGATGCCGGCGGCGAGAAGTACCCTCAGCTGGTCGAGGGGACGGCGAGACGAGGCGGAGGCCCCGCCTTGGCACGTGATCGTTGCGCCCAGGCGAGAAGACTGGCGGCAACCACGGAGGCGACGAGCAGGCCACCGGTGATGATGTTGATGACATCAGAGGTGACGTTCGCGAGGCGCAGCGAACTTCCGAGCACGCCGATCAGCAAAACCGCGGCCACGACGCCGTGCAGCTGACCGCGTCCGCCGAACACCGACACCCCGCCAAGGACGACAGCGGCGATGACCTGGAGCTCCAGTCCTGTGGCGTTGTCGCCGCGCGCGCTACCGAAGCGGAGGGTGAAGAAGATTCCCGCAAACGCGGAGACAACACCGGCGAGCACGAACAGGATGAACTTCGTGCGCTCGACATGCACGCCGGAGAACCGGGCAGCATCCTTCGACAGGCCGATTGCGAAGATCCCTCGACCGAACGGCGTGAAGTGCAGCAGCACGACGAAGATCACCAGCAGAATCAAGAATGGAATGACGATGTACGGGATCGTGGTCCCGGCGATCTTCGCCTTGGCCAGCGCCGTCCACTGCTCCGGGAAGTCGGTGACGGCCGTGGTGCCGAGCAGGCCGACGGCGAGTCCGCGGAACAGCGCCAGTGTGCCGATCGTGACGGCCAGGGATGGCAGCCCGACCACGGTGACGAGGAATCCGTTGATCGCGCCGCCGATCACACCGACGGTGAGGGCAGCGAGGGCAGCGACTTCGAAAGGCGCACCAGCGTGCGTGAGCACACCGGTCACGACGCTCGCCAGGCCCACCATGCTGCCCACGGAAAGGTCGATCTCGCCGGTCACCATGATCAGCGCCATCGGCAACGCGATAAGCAGAATCGGCGCGACGTCGAGCAGCAGATAGTTCACGGTGATCGGCTGCGCGAACCCCTTCACTGTGACCGATGCGACGACGACCACAAGGATGAGAAGCGCGATGATCGCGACCTCGCGAGTGAGCAGGAGTCGACGCCACAGCGGGCGGCCGTGGTCCTGGATGACGCGAATCGTGGAGGTGGTGGATGTCGTGGTCATGATTCGTCCCTCGCCTCGATGAGCCGCCGTTTCTGCCGGACGGCGAGCACTCGGTCCAGCACGATGGCGCCGATGATGAGCACTCCGACAACAGCCCGCTGCCAGAAGTCCTGGATGCCGAGGATGGGCAGCGCCCTGTTGATGGTCATCAGCAGCATGGCGCCGATTGCGGCGCCCCAGACCGAGCCAACGCCTCCGGTGATCGCGATGCCGCCGATGACGGCTGCACCCACGGCATCCAGCTCCCATCCGGCGCCGGCCTGCGAACTGACCGAACCGTAGCGGGCCGCGTAGAACACCCCGGCGAGCCCCGCGAGGGCTCCAGACAGCGCGAAGGCGGACAGCAGACGACGTGTGACTTTGAGCCCGTACAGCTCTGCCGCAGCAGGATCCGAACCGATCGCGTAGTACTCGCGACCGCCCCGGGTGTTGCGCATGTACCAGGCAGCAGCGGCCAGCACGATCAACGCGATGATCGCGAGCACCGGGATGCCGACCAGCTGCGCAGTACCGAGCGCGAGGAAGTCCTTGGGCATGTCAGAGGCGTTGACCCGACTACTACCGGCCCAGAGGACGTTAATGCCGCGATAGGCGTACAGCGTGCCCAGAGTGATCACCATCGCAGGAACCTTCGCGAAGGCGACCAGCGCGCCGTTGATCAGCCCGAGCAGCCCGCCGAAGATGACGGCAGCGAGCACGACGAGGATGATGGGGATGCCGGGAATATCGATGAAGAGCCGGCCCGTGAGATACGCGGTCAGGCCCATCACCGACCCGACCGAAAGGTCGACGTTGCGAGTGATGATGACGATCGCCTGGCCGACCGCGACCAGCACGAGAATCGACGGCGTGAGCAGCAGGTCGCGCCATCCGTCCGAGCTGAACAGGAAGTTGGGATTCTTCACGGTCGCGGCGATGACGACAATGGCGAGGGCGATAAGGATGCCGAACTCCCGCGCTCGGCCAACGCCGCCCAGCGTCTTGCCGAGCCCAGTGCGCGAGATCGAGGTTGTGGTCACGAGTGAAGCTCCGTTGCGTGTGTCGCGGCGAACATGACGTTTTCACTGGTCGCCTCGGCGCGGTCGATCTCGGCGGTGATTCGGCCTTCACGCATGACGAGCACCCGGTCGGCCATCCCCAGCACCTCGGGGAGTTCGGAGGAGATCATGAGGATGCCCATGCCCTCACCCGCGAGCTGCGAGAGCAGGCGGTGCACCTCGGCTTTGGTGCCAACGTCGATGCCGCGTGTCGGTTCATCGATGATGAGCACGCGCGGATTCGTCGCCAACCATTTCGCGAGAACCACCTTCTGCTGATTTCCGCCGGAGAGGGTCGAGGCGATCGTGTCGAGTGCGTGGGTCTTGACTTCAAGACGGCTCGCCCACTCCTTCGCGGCGCGGTTCTCAATACCCGTGGTGATCAGACCGAACTTCGCAAGTTGACCGCGGATCGCCATGGTGATGTTGCTACCCACACCGGATTCGATCACCAACCCCTGCTTGCGACGGTCCTCGGGGACGAGAGCGAGGCCGGCGCGCATGGCATCGGTCGGGCTTCGTCGCGGCACCGTCGCACCCAGCATCCGCACCTCGCCCTCCCGATACGCGTCGACGCCAAACACGGCGCGGGCGACCTCGCTGCGCCCGGCGCCGACGAGCCCGGCGAGGGCGACGATCTCACCGGCTCGTACGGTGAACGAGATGTCGTGGAAGACGCCAGGGCTCGTGAGAGCGGCGACCTCGAGCAACGGCTCACCGATCGGCACAATCTGCTTGGGGAAGAGCTCGGTGACATCCCGGCCGACCATCTGCCGCACCAGCTCATCCACGGTGGTCTCGACGATCGGCGTCGTGCTGATGTATGCGCCGTCGCGCATCACCGTGACGGTGTCACAGAGCGCGAATACCTCATCGAAGCGGTGCGAGATGAACAGCACCGCGCGGCCTTCATCGCGCAGGCTTCGTGCAACAGCGAAGAGCCGCTCGACCTCCACGCCGCTGAGGGCAGCCGTCGGCTCGTCCATGACGAGAACGCTGGCATCGAGAGAGATCGCCTTGGCGATCTCGATGATCTGCTGATCGGCGATCGACAGCCCGTCGGTGATCCGGTCGGGGTCAAGCGTCACTCCCAGTCGCTGGAAGATCTGCTCGACCTCCTGGCGCATCGCCTTGCGGTCGATGCGCCCGAGGCCGTTTGTCGGCTGACGTCCCATGAAGATGTTCTCGGTGACGGAGAGATCAGGGAACAGCGTCGGCTCCTGGTAGATAACCGCGATCCCGGCTGCCTTGGATTGTGCCGTGCTGGAGAAGTCGACCGGCTCACCGTGCAGGCGGAAGTCCCCCGAGTCACGCCGATACAACCCCGCCATGATCTTCACGAGGGTCGACTTCCCCGCGCCGTTCTCACCGATGAGCGCGTGGATCGACCGCGAGTGCAATGTCAGGCTGCCTGAGCGCAGCGCCACAACCGGGCCGAAGGACTTCACGACGCGATGCAGTTCCAGCGCCACGCTCGGCGAGCTGTGCTTGTCGTCTTCGACGGCCACTGGCGCGTCCTCTCCCTTGAGGTAGATCGTTTTGATCTGAAGATGAATCTACATGAATCGATTCAGGTAGGTTTCAAGCTAGTGTATGAAAGAACGCCAGGAGGTCAACACCCTGGTAACCGAATCGTGATCCGATCGACGAAGAGAGGTGAGGTCGTGCCTGCGAGCATCCGCGATGTCGCCCAGCGCGCCGGCGTCTCCGTCGGCACCGTCTCCAACGTTCTCAACCGACCAGAAGAGGTCTCGGCAGATTCGGTTCAGCGCGTCACCCTGGCGATCGAAGAGCTTGGCTATGTGCGAAACGATGCGGCCCGGAAACTGCGAGCCGGCACCAGCACGACGGTCGGCTTCGTCGTACTCGACGGCCAGAACCCGTTCTACAACGACGTCGTCCGCGGCGCGGAAGACGAGGCCACCGCCCACGGGATCGCGATCCTTTACGGAAACACCGATGAGAACCCTTCCCGAGAGAAGGTCTACCTCGATCTGTTTCAGGAGCAGCAGGTGCGCGGCCTTCTGATCGCCCCCTACGGCGACGTGATGACGCAGCTGCGTCGCTTCCGCTCCAGTGGCATCGCCACGGTCCTCGTCGATCGTTTCAGCGGCGACGGGAACTTCTCCTCGGTCTCGGTCGACAGCGTCGCCGGTGGGCGGCTTGCCGTGGAACATCTCATCGAAGTAGGGCGCCGCCGAGTCGCGTTCGTGGGCGGGCCCTTCGACATCCGACAGGTGAACGACCGTCTCGCTGGCGCGAGGGCCGCTGCCGAGAACGCCTCCGTGCGAGTCGACCTGGAGGTCATCGCCACATCGGCCATGACCGTCGAGGAGGGTGTCGCCGCCGGCGCCCGCATCCTCGCGCGGCCCCGTCGCGAATGGCCGGATGCACTCTTCGCGGCCAACGATCTGCTCGCGCTCGGGTTGCTGCAGTCGCTTGTCTCCGGCGGTCAGCTCTTGGTGCCAGACGAGATCGCAATTATCGGGTTCGACGACATCCCGTTCGCCGCGGCCGCCGCAGTGCCGCTGTCGTCGATCCGCCAGCCCAGTCGGATGATCGGCCGTACGGCCCTGCGAATCGTGTTGGAAGAGGCGGACGACCCAGACAGCATCCCTCGCCAGACGGTGTTCCCGCCCGAGCTGGTCATCCGTCGTTCCACGACCGGCTGAGCCGTCGTAGCGAACGTTGCCGTTGAGCAGGTCTCCTGGGCCCGCACCCACGCCCCACCCGACCAGGTGTCACAGATTGCCGCCAAACGCGCGCGGAGGCGACAACCAGCGACACCTCCCGCGTCCGGCATCCGGACCCGGTGTCACAGATTGCCGCTAAACAAGCGCGGAGCCGACAACCAGCGACACCTCGCGCCGCGGCAGCTCAGACCGGCTGAGTCGTCCTAGCGAACGTTTCCGTTGGAGCAGGTCTCCTGAGCAGCGGAGTTCCCCTTGATGCTGTCGGGAAGAGCGATGACACTCGGATCTGGAGTCGCCGTCTCATCGACCGGAACCTCGGTCTCCTCGATGATGACGCCCTCGTTGTCGGTGTTCACGTGCGTGACCTGCAGCTGCTGGTTTGCGTTGATCGCATCCCACATCGCCTGCGCCGATTCTGTGTCGGCGACCACCTTGTTCGCGTCGAACGAGTCCTCGAAGGTCGGGTACTGCAGGAAAACGATGTCCTCGAACGGCACGTCCTTGAGCGCGAGCGCGACCTGCACGATCGTCATCGGATTCGTCAGCGTTGTGCTCGCTTCGAGGTTGCTCAGCGCAGTGTTCGCCAGGCGGAGCATGGTGGGGACGTTTCCGAGCACCTCGCCGCTGATGAGTTTGCGGGCCAGGCTCGACATGTACTGCTGCTGGTTGCCGATGCGCCCCAGGTCGCTGCCGTCGCCGACACCGTGACGGGTCCGCAGGAACTGCAGAGCTTCCAGGCCGGAGACAGTGTGGATGCCCGCTTCCATGTCGAGACCGGTGTGGTAGTCCTTGATCGGGCTGGCCAGGCACACATCGACGCCGCCGATCGAGTTGGTGATCTCGATCACGCCGCCGAAGGTGACGGATGCCGCGAACTCGATGTCCTGCCCGGTAATCTGCGAGACCGTCTTCGCGACGCAGTTCAGGCCGCCATACGTGTAGGCACTGTTGAGCGGCTGCTTGCTCATCGCCGAGGTCTCGCTGCCGTCCTCACGCGTGCACGATGGGATCGGAAGCATGAGGTCACGCGGGAAACTCACCGCTGTGACACGTCGCGGTTCCTCTGAGACGTGCATCAGAATGTTCACATCGTTGAGGTTGCCCTCAGAATCCGCACCGGAACAGCGGTCGCCGAACAACTCCGCGTATGCCTCTTCGCAGGTGTCGGTGCCGACCAGCAGCAGATCGAATCCACCCTCGTATTCGCTGATGTTCGGCGGGGCTGATTCCTGGCCGTCAAGCTCGACTGCGTTCGCGCTGACGGTGTTGCTGAGATCAGTGACGACGAACGCCGCAACGCCGAACCCACTGACCAGAACGACCGCGAGGCCGATGCCGATGATCTTCAGGAGCTGACTGATCGGGCCCGGAGACCGCAACTGCCCATGGCGCGCCACGGTCTTGCGGCGACGGATCTTTTCGCTCACTCGATACCTTTCACTCTGACTGCGGGGGTACCGCAGTCAGTTCTCTGCGGAGGGCGTGGGATTCGAACCCACGAGACATTTCTGCCCACTGGTTTTCAAGACCAGCTCCATCGGCCGCTCGGACAGCCCTCCATCAACAGACGAATCTGTCGATCAGTGGTCGAGTCTAACCGGTTTCATTCTCCCGGTTCGACCTGAGCGGGCGCTGGACGAACCAACAGAGTGTCCAGCGCGAGCGCGAGACCACCCTCTGCCACGTCTGCGGTGACCTCGCCAGCAGCATCCTTGACTTCATCGGGCGCCTGTCCCATCGCCACCGCACGACCGCCGATACTGAGCGACCAGCCGAACATGCCGATGTCGTTGCGCCCGTCGCCGGCGACGAAGACCTGCCCGCCGTTGATACCGAGTTCTGCATGAACCCGCGCGAGAGCGGTGCCCTTGTCGACACCCTGCGGTGCGATGTCCAGCCAGGCCGTCCAACCGATCGCATACGAAACCTCGTTAAGCCCGGCATCCGCCACCAGCTCGTGGAAGTCTTCCTCATCATGGCCGGGCGACACCACCACGACACGAGAAACCGGCTGAGCGCCCAGCTCCTCAAGGGTCACTTGCCTGCCCCCGTCAAGCGTCCAGTCATCGATCTCGCCGGTGAACAGCCGCTGACCGGACTCGAGCTCGACCATGTAGTGCGCTTCGGGCAGTCGGTCGGTGAGCAGCGTCAGCACAGTGCGCGGGTCGAAGACCTCGACATGCCAGCGCTCCCAGGCATCCGCGACACGGCGCATCGTGACGGCACCGTTTGAGCAGACGACGAACTCCGGAGTGATCTCGAGTGCATCCACCCAGCGCTCGGTGGCCATCCAACTGCGCCCCGTGGCGATCGTCACCACGTGGCCGGCATCCCGCACACGCGCGACTGCCTCCGGCACGCCAGGGCTCATGGTTTCGTCCTGCAGAATGATCGTGCCGTCGACGTCGAGGCCGACGAGCCAGGGAGCAGTCATTTCGATGCCTGACCCTTCGACGAATTGAGCGGCCGGGTAGTCGGCTCCATAACCGCAAGACCCCCCAGGTAGGGGCGCAGCACCTCAGGAACGATGACCGAGCCATCTGCCTGCTGATGCGTCTCGAGCAGAGCAACGATCCAGCGTGTGGTCGCGAGCGTGCCGTTCAGCGTGGCGACGTGCTGAGTCTTGGCCGGAGCCCCATCCACAGCATCCGGGCGGTGACGCACATCAAGCCGACGCGCCTGGAACGTGGTGCAGTTCGAGGTCGACGTCAATTCGCGGAACGCGCCCTGCGTCGGAACCCACGCCTCGATGTCGTACTTGCGAGCGGCGCTCGAGCCAAGGTCGCCTGCTGCGACGTCGATCACGCGGTACGAGAGGCCCAATGCAGTCAGCATCTCCTCCTGCAACGCGACCAGACGCAGGTGCTCAGCCTCCGCGTCCTCGGGGTTCGTGTAAACGAACATCTCCAGCTTGTTGAACTGGTGCACGCGGATGATGCCGCGGGTGTCCTTGCCGTACGACCCTGCCTCACGGCGATAGCAGGTCGACCATCCGGCGTAGCGCAGTGCGCCGCCTGTGAGGTCGACGATCTCGTCCTTGTGGTACCCGGCGAGCGCGACCTCACTGGTGCCGACGAGGTACAGATCGTCGTCTTTGTCGAGGTGGTAGACCTCATCGGCGTGCTCGCCGAGGAAGCCGGTGCCCTGCATGATCTCCGGACGCACCAGTGTCGGTGTGATCATCGGCACGAAGTCGTGCTGCAGCGCCTTGTCGAGCGCCAGATTCATCAGCGCGATCTCGAGGCGCGCGCCGATGCCGCGCAGGAAGTAGAACCGCGCCCCCGACACCTTCGCGCCACGCTCCATGTCGATCGCGCCGAGCATCTCACCGATCTCAAGATGGTCACGGGGCTCGAAATCGAAGGTCGGCGCCTCGCCCACACGGCGCAGTTCGACGAAGTTCTTCTCGCCGCCGGCCGGCACCCCATCGATCACGACGTTCTCGATGCGAGCAAGAGCGGATGCCGCGGCATCCGCTGCCTCGTTCGCCGCCTGCTGCGCCTGCTTGACACGCTCGGCGAGCTCTTTCACCTGAGCGACCAGAGCTGCCTTTTCGTCCTTAGGAGCCTTGGCGACCTGCTTGCCGAATGCGTTCTGCTCTGCCCGCAACTCTTCGAATGCGGTAAGCGCCACCCGGCGCGATCGGTCAGCCTCGATCGCGGCGTCGACGGTGCCTTCGTCATTGCCACGGGCCACCTGCGAGCGGCGGACGAGGTCAGGCTGGTCGCGGAGAAGAGCGAGGTCGATCATCCTCCAAGTCTAGATGGCGTGACACGCACGGGCGGATCCGGGCCGTAGAGTGATCGCCATGAGGAAGAGCACCTCGCGCCACCGCCAGGCGGCTCTCGTTTACAACCCCATCAAGGTCGACGAGAGGCATCTGCGCGGCCTCCTGCGCGACCTGTCGAAGGAAATGGGCTGGGAGCACCCCACCTTCTATCCGACGACGGTTGCGGATGCTGGGCAGTCGGTGACCCGAGAAGCACTCGAACACGGCGTCGATGTCGTGCTCGTCGCCGGTGGAGACGGCACCGTGCGCGCGGTTGCAGAGGCCATGGCAGGCACCGGTGTACCGCTGGCGATCGTGCCGAGCGGCACCGGGAACCTGCTTGCCCGCAACCTCGGACTTCCGCTGGTGGATCCGCGCGCAATGATCCGCGCGGCGTTGGGCGAATTCCGGCATCCGATCGATATCGGCTGGGCTGAACTCACCCGCGCAAACGGAGAGACGGGCGAGCACGCGTTCGTCGTCCTCGCCGGTATGGGGCTGGATGCCGACATGATCGCTAACACCCGACCGGACCTGAAGAGATCGGTCGGCTGGGTGGCCTACCTCGATGGTGCAGCGCGGTCCCTCCCGAACGCCAAGCCGTTCCGCATCGTTTATCAGCTCGACCAATCGCGGCTGCATTCCACAAAGGTGCACAGCGTGCTGTTCGCAAACTGCGGCACGCTGCCGGCCGGGATCTCGCTCATCCCGTCCGCATCCGTCATCGACGGCGACCTGGACATCGCGATCATCCAGCCGACCGGCCCCTTCGGCTGGATCGGTGTCTGGCGCAAAATCTGGTGGGACAACTCGGTACTGCGCAGGTTCCGCGCCGGGCGTCTGGTGCTCCAGCGTCGAGGGAAGGATGCGTCGGTGCGGTATCTACGCGGACGATCCATCGAGGCCGCCGCTGTCGAACCAGCACCCATCGAGCTCGACGGTGACGAATTCGGGATCGCCGTCCGCATCCGCTGCCGCGTCGACCCCGGCGCTCTCCTACTGGCGCTGCCCGCTGGCCACCCGGTCGACTCGCTCTGACCTGATCAACCCTCGATCACGGTGACCGTGGCGTCGAGGTTGTCACCGACGAGGGTCAGGATGAAGTCACCGTCGTCGTCGATATCGTCGCTGAATCCGAGCATCGTCGCCCGAGGCGCCATGTCCATGGTGCACACCCCGTCCTGAGTCTTGAACGTCACGGTCGCACCTCCCGGCTGTTCCTCGAGGTTCTCCACAATCGGAGCGCACGTGGACGACCCCCAAGTGAGCAACACGACACCCTCGTCGTCGAACCATCCGGCGCTCGGCAGGAAGTCGGACGATTCACCGGGGATACCGGCAAGGGCGGAGTTCCCTTCGAGATCGACATCATCTGTGACGTCGCCGACTGTGACGATGAACTCGACGTCCTTGGTCGGATCCACGCCCTCTGGAATTCCTCCGATGCTCGCGCGAGGGGCGAGATCGGCGGTGCAGGCCGTCTCCGCACCGTCTGCACTGGGCGCGTCGACGAGAGCGACGGTGACCGTCTGCCCGTTCGCGGTGACCTCGTCGACCACCGGAACGCACGTCGAGGATCCCCAGGTCACGATGGCGAACAGTCGCCCATCGTCGAGCCATGCCGCCTCGATGTCATCGTCAGCCACCGGCGTCGTGGACGACCCGGAATCATCCGGTGTCGCGGCGCTCGTCGGTGCCTGGGACCCAGGCGAAGAGGTGCAACCGACAACGAGCAGGGCGGCAGCGAGCACGGCCGACGCAGACAGAGCGAGACGCAGTGAGGAGGTCATGCGCTCAGGGTATCGCTAGAGAACTGTCAGCGGCAGAGATTTCTGCCGCTGATCGGGTCGCCGTCTTCGGTCGTTATTGCACTGCCGAGGTGAGGCGGGCGAGGTTGTCAAGCACCGTGGAGCGCAATGGCTGCTTCATCCATTCCTCCAGAGTGAGTTCGCGACTGAGCGAACGATACGTGTCTTCGATCTCGCGCATCTCCGCCACGAACTCCTCGCCGCGCACGAGCATCGAGATCTCGAGGTTGAGCCCGAACGAGCGCATATCCATGTTGCTCGAGCCGATCACCGCGACCTCGTCGTCGATCGTGAGGCTCTTGGTGTGCAGGATGTACGGCTTGCGGTACATCCAGATTCGCACCCCGGCGCGCAGTAGCGCCTCGTAGTAGCTGCGTTGCGCGTGGTAAACCATCGCCTGGTCGCCCTCTTCCGAGACGAACAGTTCCACCGAGACACCGCGGTCGCACGCCGCGCTGACGGCAATCAACAGCGCACCGTCAGGCACGAAGTACGGACTCACGATCATGATCTTCTCCCGTGCCGCATAGAGCAGCGCGAGGAAGAGTCGCAGATTGTTCTCGACCTCGAAGCCCGGCCCGGACGGGACGATCTGGCAGTCCAGATCTCCGCTTCCGGTCTGCGCGTGCGTGATGTCGATCTCGCTGAGCACCTCGTCTGTTTCGGCGTACCAATCGCTGAGGAATATGGCGTTGATGCTCAGCACGATCGGTCCATCGACGCGGGCCATGAGATCGACCCAGTGCAGTCCACGTTTGATGTTCTTGGGCAGGTTGTATGTCGAATCGGTGACGTTCTGCGATCCGAGATACCCCACAGTTCCGTCGACGACGAGCAGCTTGCGGTGATTGCGCAGATCCGGCCGCTGCATCCGACCCTTGAGCGGCTGCATAGGCAGCATCAGATGCCAGTGTGCACCCATCGCATCCAGTCGATTGATCGTCGTGCGATATCGCGGCTTCCAACGGTTGGCCCAGTGATCAAGAAGCACGCGGACCTCGACACCACGAGCGGCGACTTCTTCGAGTGCACGGAAGAAGTTGTCGGTCGCCTTGTCCGACTGCAGGATGTAGAACTCGACGTGCACGTATTCGTTTGCGGTGCGGATCGTTTCCGCCATCGCATCCAACGACTCCTGATAATCGCTGATCAGATGCGCGCCATTGTCGCCCGAGATCGGCAGTGCACCAAGGTTTTGATTCATCGTCACCAGAGAGGAGAACCACTCCGGTGCGTTCGGGCGCAGCGTTCCGAAGTGCAGTTGATCGCTGGTCTCAGCGATGTAGGCGTTGATTTGATCCTGCTTGCGGCGACGCGCTCGCGGCAGTCGTGGATTGCCGATGACCAGGAAGAGGATCACGCCCACGTAGGGAATGAAGAACACTGCGAGCAGCCAGGCCATCGCGGAGGTCGGGCGCCGGTTGCGCGGGATCACGATGATCGCCATCACACGGATGACGATATCGACAACGATAGCGATCGAAAGAACCCACCATGGCCATGACCATTCCCACATGCGCGTCACCCCCCGCAAACACTGAGCAGAACTCGCCGAACTCGGCGTCTGGCTTCAGAGTAGTCGGTCGCGCAGACAGCGCCGTCAGGCGCGGGGCGGGAGCCCGCGCGCGAGGCGCTCTTCAGCCTCGACCTGCGCGTGTGCTTTCCGCTCAGTGCGGTCGGAGCGAATGATGCTGCGCAGCACAAAGAAAAAGACGACGCTGACTCCGAGTGTCGGCAGAAGCGACCATGCCGCGGCGACCCAGAAGTTGTCCATGGTTCCATCGTACGCTGTCGTTCCTTTGAGAAAGTTGACTTGTTCTGCACCGATGGGGGTTAACACCCGAAGCTGTGAGTGCTCGTTTCTGGCAGGACTTCTCCGCGACACTCTCTGCATGAACACAGTCCTTCGTGCCACTGATTCCGCCGAGTTCCTCGGCATCGTCCCGAGCCTCGCCGGGTTCACACCGAGGCAGAGCATCGTGCTGCTGCCCTTTCAACGCTCACGCGCCCATGGCGCGATGCGCATCGATCTGCCCCGAGACGATGTCGATCTCGACGAGTACGTCGACACCGCGATCGGCCTGATTTCGCAGGTCACCGGAACGGATGCTGTCGCCGTGGTGGTGTACACCGATGAGCCCCCGCAGCACACCCCGGACGGCATCGTGCTGCCGTCGACCATCGTCGTCGAAGACCTGCTCGATCTGGCCGTCGATCTCGGGCTGCATGTGGTCGACGCGCTCTGCGTCACACCAGAGGGTTGGTCGAGCTATCTGCACGACGACCCAGTGATGCGTCCGTCTGCCGAGATTCCCGTGGCCCCGACGGTTCCGGGCATCGGCGATGTCTCGGGTGATCAGGATGCCGGCACGGCGCTGCCCGTCGTCGATCTCGCCGAGAAGGAACGCGTGGGTCGAGCACTGCTCGACCTGTCAGACGTGTTGGCGCACGAGCACCTCGGCCTCACCGGCGCACGCGAGAACCCACAGGCCATCGCCGCCTCGGTACTGCTCGACGACCTGCCGCTGTTCTTCGAAGACCTGCTGGATTCTCCGGAGCACCTACCGCCGTTCGTGACCGCAGCTCTGCTCTGGTGCTTGGACCACCCACACTACCGTGACGTCGCGCTCCTGCAGTGGGCGACTGACCTGCCGACCGGCATGCGCGCACTGGACGCGCAACTCGCCTACGCCGAAGTCGGCGCAGGCGTGTCAGATGATTTGGGCCAAGTGTTCCTCGGGCGTGGGCCGAGTCCGGACGCCGACCGGCTCACAGTCGCCTTGGCGATCGCCCGCAACGTCGCGGCTCGCGCACCCCGCGCTTCCAGATCCGCACCGCTGACCGCGGCGGCCTGGCTGTCATGGGCGCTCGGACGTTCCACGCACGCCGCGCACTACCTGCGACTGGTCGCCGAGATCGACCCCTGCTACTCGCTCGCATCGCTGATCAGCAGCATGATCGACGCGGCCATACTGCCGGAGTGGACGTTCCGCCGCGGCGAGGCCGCAGGCACCTGAGTGCTACTTGACCAGCGGGAAGAGAATCGTCTCGCGGATGCCGAGACCGGTGATCGCCATGAGCAGACGGTCAATGCCCATGCCCATGCCGCCCGACGGCGGCATGCCGTGCTCGAGTGCACGCAGGAATTCCTCGTCGACCGGCATCGCCTCGACATCGCCACGTGCGGCGAGTTTCGCCTGCTCGACGAAACGCTCACGCTGGATGACCGGGTCGACAAGCTCGGAGTAGCCGGTGGCCAGTTCGAATCCGCGAATGTACAGATCCCACTTCTCCACGACACCGTCGATCGAGCGGTGCTCGCGCACCAGCGGCGAGGTGTCGACCGGGAAATCCATCACGAACGTCGGGCGCGTCAGGTCGCCCTTCACGAAGTGCTCCCACAGTTCTTCGATGAGCTTTCCGTGCGTGGCGTGCGGCGGAAGACCGACGCCGTGTTCCTGGGCGAAGGAGATGAGGCCTTCGACCGAGTCTTCGGTGGTGAACGTGCGCTCAGCTGCCTCAGAGAGCGAGTCGTACATCGAGATGCGATCCCACTCGCCGCCGAGGTCGTACTCGGTGCCGTCAGCCCAGGTCACCGTGGTCGAACCGGTGACCGCGATCGCAGCCTGTTGCACGAGCTCCTGCGTGAGTTCGGCCATCTGGTTGTAATCGCCATAGGCCTGGTAGGCCTCGAGCATCGCGAACTCGGGGCTGTGCGTCGAGTCGGCGCCCTCATTGCGGAAGTTGCGGTTGATCTCGTACACACGCTCGATGCCGCCGACGACAGCACGCTTCAGGTAGAGCTCCGGCGCAATGCGCAGGTACAGCTCGGTGTCGAACGCGTTCGAGCGCGTGACGAACGGACGAGCGGATGCTCCACCATGCTGCACCTGCAGCATCGGTGTTTCGACCTCGAGGTATTCGTGCGAGGAGAAGGTCGCACGAAGACTTGCGTTCACCGCAGCGCGGGCCCGCACCGTGTGGCGCGCCTGCTCACGAACGATGAGGTCAAGGTAGCGACTGCGAACCCGGCTCTCCTCGCTGAGGTCGCCGTAGGCGTTGGGCAGCGGCAGGATGGCCTTCGAGGCGATCGCCCATTCATCCGCCATGATCGACAGCTCGCCACGGCGGCTGGAAATCACCTGTCCGTGCACGAAGACGTGGTCACCCAGGTCGACGAATTCTTTCCACTGCGCCAAAGACTCTTCGCCGACCTCGGCCAGCGAGATCATGGCCTGGATGCGCGTGCCGTCGCCGGCCTGCAGCGTCGCGAAGCAGAGCTTGCCGGTGTTGCGACTGAAAACCACGCGGCCCGCGATGCCGACGGTGACGCCGGTTTCGGCTCCTGCTTCAAGGTCGCCATACTCAGCGCGTAACGCCGGGATCGCGTGTGTCACCGGCACGCTGACCGGGAATGCTCCACCTGCGGCATTCGCCCGCTGCTCGATGAGTCGCTCGCGCTTGGCGAGACGTACGGCCTTCTGCTCGTGAACGTCCTCGCCATCGGCGTCGTCAGGGGTGGATGCAGGCGCGTCTGGCGCGGTGGTCATAGGGGCTCCTTGGAAGTCTCCCCCAGTTTACCGGGGCGGCGCTGAGAGCCTCGCCGACGGGGCACTCCGCAGCTTCCGAGCACACACATCGATACGCTCGAAGCATGTTCCGGCATCGTGTTCCTCGTTTTCTGACCTTGATCGCAGTGACGTCCGGGGTGTTGCTGGCAGGCACGGCGGCCGCAGCATCCGCGGCATCCGCAGCAGAACCGCGCACCGACGTCGACGATTTCAATTTCTCCACGTGGAGCGCGATCTACGAGATCGGCATCGACGATGACGGACGCGCGACGATGCATGTCGAGGAGACCCGCGTTGCCGAGTTCCCCGACTTCGATCAGAACCGCGGCATCGTGGCCGGTTACCCGGAGACCTACGAGGGCGCAGGGCTCGACACGACGATCCTCTCTGTGCGGGATGAGAACGGCAACGACGTTCCCTACGAGACCGAGGACGACGACGGGTTCATCTACGTCCTCACCGGAAACGACGATTACGTGCACGGCCCGACGACCTATGTCATCGAGTACGAGATGCGCGACGTGATCATCGCCGCGACCGAGACCGAAGTCGACGAGTTCTACTGGAACCTTCTTCCTCTGGACAGCACTCAGGACATCGCAGCGTTCGACGCCGAGATCATCTTTGATGATGACCTGGCGACGAATCTGACCGGCGATGCATCCTGTTATCGGGGCATTCAGGGCTCGACCGACCCCTGCGATCTCACCCGTGACGGATCGACGTTCACCGTCTCCGAAACCGACCTCGCCGCCGGCGACGGCGTCACTGTCGCGATCGCCCTCGATCCAGGAACCGTCACTCAGCCTTCGGCCCGCCAGCCCAATGCCGCCACTGATGTGCTGCCATATGCCGTGGGCGGTGGCGCGATTCTGTTGTCGATCGGCGGCTGGTTCGCCACTTCTGCCATGATCCGCTCGCGCCGCCGCGGTACTGGAATCGTCGTCGCACAGTACGACGTGCCTGCTTCCATGCCGCCGCTGTTGGCGAGCGCGATCGTCCCGAAGGCGAAGAACACTCTCAGCGCCCAGATCATCCACCTCGCCGTGAACGGGATGCTGCGGGTGGAAGAGCTGCCAGAGGAAGGGCAGAAGAAGGGCAGGCCGCGACTGCGTCGACTCGACGCTCCGATCCCAGATCCGCTCGACGAACAGTCGCTGAAGGCACTGTTCGGCAGCACCGAGCCGAATGTCGTC
This sequence comes from Microbacterium sp. Y355, assembly GCF_059445345.1. Classification (NCBI taxonomy): domain Bacteria; kingdom Bacillati; phylum Actinomycetota; class Actinomycetes; order Micrococcales; family Microbacteriaceae; genus Microbacterium; species Microbacterium sp. Y355. Next base: position 2,048,482 of record NZ_JCAIUD010000001.1, read on the forward strand.
ATGAGGATGCCGAAGAACAGTTCGGCATTCGCGACACGGATTCAGAAGCTGCTCAAGGTTGGACCGAGTGAAGCGAACAAGCGCGGGTTCACAACGACGGCGTCGAGCACGCTTGCGCGCGTCGTGCAGGCCGTCGCACTCGTGGTGTTTGCCGGCATGGTTGTTCTGCTCGGATGGGGCCTGTTCACTGGGCGGGCGTCGGCGGGTCCGGTCTTCTTCGCAACGCTGATGAGCGGCATCGTTGTGCTGATCTCCAGCGTCGTGGCGTTCAAGAAGCACACGGTTCTCACCAAGGACGGCGCGCTGCAGTTGGAATATTTGGAGGGCGTGCGCGAGTTCATCCGCGTCGCAGAGGCTGACCGTCTCCAAATGCTGCAGTCATACACGGGCGCGGAACGTCGCAGCGACGGCGCCGTCGACGTGATCCACGTATACGAGAAACTGCTGCCGTACGCGATCCTGTTTGGTCAGGAGCGAGAGTGGGGCGAGGTGCTCGAGTTCGCCTATGGCGCTGCGGCGCAGGATCCAGGGTGGATCAACGGGTCCAGCCAGGGCCTTGTCGCCCGAATGCTGATCTTCTCATCGGCAACCCGTTCGTCGTCCACGTACACAGCACCCAGCACTGGCTCGTCTGGTGCTGGCGGCTCGTCTGGCGGAGGATTCTCCGGCGGAGGAGGCGGCGGCGGATTCTCCGGCGGTCGCTGAGCGCGACGTCGCTCAGGGCAAGAGCGGGTCGGATGCTTCGCGCAGGGCCCGCTCGGCCGTCGACTGTACGAGCGCCGAAAGGTAGCCACCGGGATTCTCCACACCGATGCTGCGCAGAAGCGACGTCGACTGCCCGATTATGGCGCGGGAAAACTCGGATGCCGTGGCAATGGCCTCGGCATAAGCGGCCCGGTCGGCTTCAGCGATAACGATCGGCTCGCACCCGATCTCGACGGCGAGCGCCTGAGCGATCGGCAGCACCGGTGCGGGGGCAGTGACGGCCGCGAAGCTCGCCTGCAGCTGACGGAGGTCAATCGAGGTGCCGGTGAACGAAATAGCCGGATGCACCGCGAGCGGGATTGCGCCCGAGCGCTGCGCAGGCTCCAGAACACCGATGCCGTAGGCGGGGTCGGTGTGCAACACGAGCTGGCCGGGCTGCCACGCGCCGACTTCAGCGAGCCCGTTAACCAATCCGGGAAGCACGTCATGCGGCACGGCCAGAATCACCAGCTCACTGCGTCGCAGCACCTCGGTGGCTTCGAGCACTGGCACGCCCGGAAGGATCCCCGAGACACGGTCGTCATCTGAACCGCTCGTGATTCCCGTGATCGCATGCCCCGCTCCAGCGAGAGCGGCGCCGATCACCGGACCGACGTGCCCGGCGCCGATGATCCCGACGCCGAGCCTGCCATCACGATTCATGCGGTGCCTGTGATGGATGGAATGTGGGCGGCGCCGGTGCAAACTCTGGCTGTGCGAAATCCGTCTGTCCGGATGCGTCGGGGGCAGGGTCCACGGCCACTGACTCCTGCGCATACTGGGCCCAACGGTGGCTGTGATCGCGGCCTGTGGCAGCAAAAGTCCTGCGGGTGATGTCGTCCATCGTCGTCATCATGGTCGTACTCTCGATGCCGACGACGTCGCCGAGAACGGGACCCGCCACGCTGTGCGCCTTCATCCACGCGACGCGCTGCAATCGATCGATCGGCCCCTGCGACACAGAGACCCCCTGCAGCCTCGCGAGAGGAACCACGGCGAGCTTGCGCCAGAACTGTCCGCGGCGCATCAGCAGCGCGAAGTCGGTCACGATAAGGCCGTGCCGTTTCCACGACATTGGCCGGCGCCACCAGGCACGACGCTCTAGAGAGGTATACGGGTCATTCTCTTGGGGCCCGAGGATGCCGTGTTCCCAGACCAGCGGGACATCCTCCGCCGGCAGGTCGGGAAGGATGAGCGCGAGCACCCTCTCGACATCGGCGCGCGTGCCGACGGGAAGCACCACGTTGAACTGCTGCGCTGATCCGGACTGCTGCTGAGATGCGCTCTTGCCCGACATGCGGTTGATCTTGATGGTCCACCAGCCGAACGGACGCCACAAAAGTGACTGCGTCACCTCGGCTGCGAAGATACGCCCTGGAGGGATCGTCTCGGTCACCGTCGTGAACAGGCCATAGGTGATGCGGACACCGTCAGGCGTCGGCGCGATCGCGTAGCGCAATGACTTGGAGATCTGTCCCCAGGTGATGGCGACCGTGGCGATGATGAGGGGGATCGCGACGCCGAGTCCGGATCCGAGCAGGATGAACAGGCCGTCTCCATCTTCGTTATCCAGCGCGATGGGCAGCATCGTGGCGATGAACACGGCGAAGATGATCAGGAAGAAGACGAACCAGAGCGCCCCGGCGAGCAACATTGAACCGACGAGCCGTCCGGTCGGGATCTTCACGACACTGTCAGGCGTAACATCGGCGAGGTCGACGCCGCCGATGAGACCGCTCACTCCGTCGTTCATCGAGCCGACAAGCTGGGAGCGCAGCCCGCCAGAAGTAGTTGGCTGCGCGGGCGCGGGCTGTCCGGTACGACGCGCTTCACGTGACTGACGGGCACCGGAGGCGAGCCGGAGGATGTCGGTACGAACGGCCTCAGCCTTCGGCGTGGAGAGGTACTCAAGCGGAACGTTCGCGTCAGTGCCGGCACCGACGACCTCGAGTTTGGCCATGCCGATCAGCCGCGCGGGGAAGGGACGCGTGAGGTTGACTCCCTGCACACGATCGAGCGGCGCGCGTCGGTGCGAGCGGAAGATGATGCCCTTGCGGACCTCGACGTGCTCCTCGGAAATGCGGAACTCCTGGAACCGCCACACCAGCCAGAACCCGACGATGAGCACGATCAAGACGCCCAGTACGACGAGCAGCGCGACCAGAATCAGGTTGTTCGCCAATACCCAGTCCACTGGGTCGCCGCCGGAGTACTCATCAGCATGCATCTCCTCAGGAGTGAAGAGATTGATGAACCAGAAGATGATCCGGTCGCGGAAGTTGTTGAGCACGATGCTCGCCACGATGATGAGCACCAGCCCGCCTTTGAACAGCGGCGTCAGCGGGTGCAGGCGGTGCCAGTCACCATCGGCGAGCGAAGTGCCCTCAGCGAGGATTGCTGCCGGACTCGATGGCCCCTCGTTCGGGGCAGGCTGCTCAGGCGTGCTCACAGGCCGGTCCGACGGGTCTCGGCGACGTCGATGAGTGTGTCACGCAGCGCTTCGGCGGCGGGCCGCGTCAGCCCGGGGATCTGCACGCCCGTCGTGGCGGCAGCGGTGACCATCTTCAGCTGGGACACTCCGAACGCACGATCCAGCGGCCCCTGCGTGATGTCAACGAGCTGCATGCGCCCGTAAGGGACGGCGATGATCCTCTGCCACATGATGCCCTTGCGAAAGACGATGTCATCGGCGCGGAGCATGTATCCGATTGCTTTCGCCTGCCGAGGCAGAATGACGAGAGTGATGAGTTCGATCACGATCAGGATTCCGGCCGGGATCCAGACCCAGGTCTGCTCAAAAGCGATGCTCAGCACAAGCGCCGCGAGCAGAAGGAGCGCGAGCAGAATGCCGTTCTGCAAAAGCTGCGACACGACATAGCGCGGTGAGATCTGATGCCAGTGCCCGTCGAGAGCGAGACGTGCGGCGCCGCGGGGTTCGCGGATCTGTGAGTAGGTGCCCTCATCCAACACCGGCGGTGTCACCTGCTGAGATGGATCAGCGCCCGGCGTCGGCTCCGGAGGCGGGGTCATCTGGATGTCGGTCATCAGGATCCTTCGGCAGAGTACAGAACTGTTCGGCGACAAGTGCGGCGACCACGAGCACGATCGAACTTGCCACGAGGGCGGCCATCGCCACCATCGACCCTACCGGGGGATCCACCGGGCGCGACAGGAGGAACACCCCTAACCCTCCGCCAAACCCGGCCGTGATCGCACCGAGCAGGCTCGACGCCCGAGCCAGAGTCGCAGCACGCATCGCACGGAATGGGTCTATGCGGCCCGGCGTGCGTCCACGCGCACTGCGGCGCACCGGCCAGGCAAGCGAGAGCACCGCAGCAGCGATCAGGAGCAGAAGGAGCGGGAGAAACCCAGACGGAGCGAAGGTGGACCGCCCCGACACCGTCAGCACATGATCGACCAGGTAGCCGATGCCCCCGCCGAGCAGCGCAAGGATGATCAGCAGCGCGGCGGATGTGCGCTTCATCCGTGCTCCGGAGCGTCGTCCACGGCATCCGCTCGCAATCGGGCAACCAGCGGGGCGATCCGTCCCCGCCCTGGAATCTCGGCGTCCGAGTCAAGGCTCAGCCACGGTTCGAGTACGAACAGTCGCTCTGCGGCCCGCGGATGCGGCAACTGCAGGTGTGGGTCTTCAGAGAGAAGATCTCCGTAGGTGATCAGGTCGAGATCGAGGGTGCGGTCGCCCCAGCGTTCGTGCCGTTCGCGGCCGTGCTCGTCTTCAATCGCGTGCAGCAGTCCCAACAACACCTGCGGCGCGAGACGGGTGCTGACCAGCGCGACAGCGTTTACGTAGGTCGGTGCATCCGGGTCTGGGCCATCCGGTCGCATGGCGACCGTCTCGTACAGCTCTGACAGCCGTACGCCTTCGACAAGTGGCAGTCGGGAGATCCGCTCAATCGCGCGCCGGATCGTCTCGTGGCGGTGGCCGAGGTTCGCACCGATGGCGATGACCGCGTGCACGATGTCGCGGCCGGGGCGCGGATCCGGTGCCGTCAGCGGCGGCATGCGGATCATCACTGGGCATCCGCACTGATGCGAAAAATGGTGACCGAAACATCCGAGAACGTCAGCGGAATGGGAGCGTGCGGTTTGTGCACGGTAACTGCCACCTGCTTCACGCGCTCTTCCTCGAGAACCACATCGGCGATGCGCTGAGCGAGCGTCTCGATGAGGTTTACCGGCTCACCCGCGACAACCGCTGCAACCCTCTCGGCAAGCTCGCCGTAGTGCACCGTGTCGGTGACATCATCGGATGCCGCGGCATCCGTCAGCGCGAGCTGCAGACGCAGATCGATCACGAACTCCTGACCGTTCTCCCGCTCGTGCTCGAAGACGCCGTGACGGCCGAACACGGTGAGCCCGGTGAGCTGGATCTCGTCCAAGGTCTGCATCATCAGCCCTCCCACGCGTGTGCGATCGCGAGGGCATCTCGGGTCGCTGCGACATTGTGCACCCGCACGGCCCACACACCATGTCGAACGGCCAGTGCACTCGTGACCGCGGTGGCAAGATCGCGTCGCGACTCGTCAATCGCCTCGCCGGATTCCTGTCGAAGTGGTTCGACCAAAAACCGCTTCCGTGACGTACCGATCAGCACCCGGTGACCGAGCGCCGTGATGTCGGCGAGGCCTCGCAGAACGTCCCAGTTCTGCTCCCCCACCTTGGCGAATCCGATGCCGGGATCAACGATGAGTCGCGCTGGCGCGATGCCCGCAGCGGCGGCAGCGCCGACACGCTCGCGCAGCTCGCCGGCGACCTCGCGTGAGGCACGACGGTACTCGGCGCGCGCGTACATGTCATCGGAGGGTCCGCGCCAGTGACCGATGACGAAGTCTGCACCAGATGCGGCGACTGCGCTGAGCATGTCGGGGTCGGACAGACCACCGGAGACATCGTTCACGATGCGCGCGCCCGCCCGGGCTGCGGCCGCAGCCGTCGATGCGTTCAGTGTGTCGACGCTCACGGGGATGCCCCGGGAGGAAAGCGCCTGGATCACTGGGATGACTCGCTGCTCCTCGACGGCGGGGTCGACGCGCTCGGAGCCGGGGCGCGTGGACTCTCCGCCAATGTCGAGCACTGTGGCACCGGCATCTCGTAATGCGAGCCCGTGGGCGATGGCCTGCTCGGGGTCGATGAAGCGCCCACCATCGCTGAAGGAGTCGGTCGTGACGTTGACGATGCCCCAGATTCCGGTCATTACGCGCCCCCGATCCCTGAGCCTGCAGAGAGTCCGATCAGCGTGATCAGCTCTTGCCGGGCGACCGGCTCGCTGTACTCGCCGCGCGCGGCAATCGTCAGAGTCGATGCTTCGGGCTGACGTCCGCCTCGCATCGTCACGCAGCCGTGCGTGGCGTCCAGTACGACGAGCACCCCGCGGGTGTCGAGGTGCTCCGCGATCGTGTCGGCAATCTGCTCGCCCAATCGCTCCTGCACCTGGGGACGCGCCGCGAGCGTCTCGACGACCCGCACCAGGGCGCCGAGGCCGACGACCTGTTCGCCGGGCAGGTACGCGATGTGCGCACGCCCAGTGAACGGCAGCAGGTGGTGTTCACACACTGAGCGGAAGAGGATGTCGCGCAGCAGCACCGCGCCGGAGGGCAGAGTTTCCGGGGCGGGTCCGCGCGCAACGCTGATCGTGTGGGCCAGCGGCGCCGCGGCATCCTCTCCCACACCAGAGAAGAACTCCGCGTAGAGGTCAGCCATGCGAGCAGGAGTCTGCTTGAGACCTGGACGCTCCGGGTCTTCACCGATCGCTTCGAGAAGCTCGCGAGTCAGCCGCTGGACACGATCTCTGTCTACGGCCACGGTCAGGCCGTCGCCGGACGTGCCTGCCCAGATGCGGGCGTGCCGTCTGTCGCGCCGTAAGGTGCCGCAGCATCCACAGATCCTTCGACAGTGGCCGCAGCATCCACCGGGATGACACGCTTCGGTACCTCGATAGGAGGACGAGTCGACACCGGCCGCTCATTGCTGGAAAGCCACAGCGGGCGCTCCGGCAGCTTGCGGATGTCGGTGAAGATCTCGGCGATCTGGTTGTGGTCGAGGGTCTCCTCCTCGATCAGCGCGAGGGCAAGGCGATCGAGGAGGTCGCGGTTGTCGCTGATCACCTGGTAGGCCTCGTCATGTGCCTGCTCGATGAGCTGGCGCACCTGCGTGTCGACGCGCTCGGCGATCGTCTCGGAATACTCGCGTCCGCGGCCCATGTCGCGGCCGGCGAACGGCTCGCCGCCCTCTGAGCCGAGTTTGACCGGACCGAGGTCGGTGGTCATGCCGTACTCGATGACCATCTTGCGGGCGATGCTGGTCGCCTTCTCGATGTCATTGGAGGCGCCGGTGGTGGGGTCGTGGAAGACGAGCTCCTCCGCGACACGACCGCCCATTGCGTAGGTCAGCTGGTCCTGCAGCTCGTTTCGAGTGATGGAGTACTTGTCGTCCAGCGGCATCACCATCGTGTAGCCGAGTGCCTTGCCGCGCGGAAGGATCGTGATCTTCGTCACCGGATCGGTGTAGTTCATCGCCGCCGCAGCGAGAGCGTGACCACCCTCGTGGTAGGCGGTGATGAGCCTCTCGCGATCCTTCATGACACGGGTGCGACGCTGCGGACCGGCGATCACGCGGTCGATGGCCTCGTCCAGTGCGCGGTTGTCGACCAGCTGCGCATTCGAGCGAGCCGTGAGGAGCGCCGCTTCGTTGAGGACGTTCGCGAGGTCGGCGCCGGTGAAGCCGGGGGTCTTGCGAGCGACGACTTCAAGGTCGACGCTCTGTGCGAACGGCTTGCCCTTGGCGTGCACCTGCAGGATGTGCAGGCGTCCCTTGAGATCGGGAGCATCCACTCCGATCTGGCGGTCGAATCGGCCCGGGCGAAGAAGGGCAGGGTCGAGGATGTCGGGGCGGTTGGTGGCCGCGATCACAATGACGTTCGCGTTCGGGTCGAAGCCGTCCATCTCGACGAGCATCTGGTTCAGCGTCTGTTCACGCTCGTCGTTGCCGCCGCCCATACCGGCACCACGGTGACGGCCGACGGCGTCGATCTCGTCGATGAAGATGATGGCAGGCGCGTGTTCCTTGGCCTGGTTGAAAAGATCGCGGACGCGCGAGGCACCGACACCGACGAACATCTCGACGAAGTCCGAACCCGAGATCGAGTAGAACGGTGCCCCCGCCTCGCCGGCGACTGCGCGAGCGAGAAGAGTCTTTCCGGTTCCTGGGGGGCCGTACAGCAGCACGCCCTTCGGGATGCGGGCGCCGATCGCCTGGAACTTGGCGGGGTCCTCGAGGAACTCCTTGATCTCCTGAAGCTCTTCGATCGCCTCGTCGGCACCGGCGACGTCTGCGAAGGTGACCGTCGGGGTCTCCTTGTTGACGAGCTTCGCCTTGGACTTGCCGAACTGCATGACTTTTCCGCCGCCGCCCTGCATCGACGAGAGCAGCCACCAGAACAGCAGGCCCAGTAGCACCAACGGAAGAAGAAGCGAGAGGAACCCGTCGAACCAGGTAGCCCGCGGGACGACGTCGTTGAAGCCGTCCTTCGGGTCGGCAGCGTTGACTGCGTCGACGACCTCGGCGGCACGTGCATCTACGTAGTAGAACTGCACCTCCTTCGAGTCCTCGAAGGCCTTCGACAGGGTCATGTCGACGCGCTGGTCGCCGTCGGTGTTGGTGACCTCGGTGACGGTCTCCCCCGACAGGAGATCGAGCCCCTGTTGGGTGGTGATCGTGCTCGGGGCATTGAGGTTTGAGATCAGCAGGAACCCGCCGAACAGCAAAACACCGATCAGCACTACATAGAGCAGCGGATTACGAGTGATCTTCTTCACGTCCATGATGCGTTCAGCGTATCGCGTGGAAGTTAGTGGTCCCCTGGGATTCGCCCATGGCGTACGTCTCCGCGCTCAGCTGTAGATGTGCGGTGCGAGGACGGCGACGTCGCGGAGGTTGCGGTAGCGCTCGTCGTAGTCGAGCCCGTAGCCGACGACAAACTCGGTGGGAATGTCGAAGCCGACGTACTTGCAGTCGATCTCGACCTTGGCGGCCTCGGGCTTGCGTAGCAGCGCCAGCACCTCGATCGACTCTGGGCCACGCGACTCGAAGTTCTCCAGTAGCCAGCTCAGCGTCAGGCCCGAGTCGATGATGTCTTCGACGATGAGTACGTGCTTGCCGTGCAGGTCGGTGTCGAGGTCCTTGCGGATCTGCACCACACCGCTGGATTTCGTGCTCGAGCCATAGCTGGAGACTGCCATCCAGTCCATCGGAGCGTGAAATGGCAGCGCCCTGGCGAAGTCGGCCATCACCATGACCGCACCCTTGAGAACCCCCACGAGCAGCAGGTCTTTGCCCTCGTAGTCCTTCGCGACCACGGCCGCGAGCTCATCGAGCTTGGCTATGATCTCCTCCTCTGTCACAAGGATCTCTGCAAGGTCATCTTGGATCTCAGCCGCGCGCATAGATTGATTTTAGGCGACGGTTGCTATGGGTTCCGCAATACTGTGAGGAATGATCGGGCGCACGCCCGCCGAAGGAAGGAATCACCATGGCTCTTGACGACATCCTCACGCAGGTGCCGATCGATGACATCGCCGCGATGCTCGGCGTCTCCCCCGACGTCGCCAAGGCTGCGGTCGAGCAGGGCGGGGCCGTCCTCCTGGGCGGGCTGGCCAAGAATGCCGAGAGCGAAGAGGGCTCTGCGGCGATCAAGAATGCACTCAAGAAGCATGAGGGCGCGAAGAGCGTCACTACGATCGACGACGTCGATCAGACTGACGGCGAGAAGATCATCAAGCACGTGCTCGGAGAACAGTCACAGGATGTCGCCGCGAAGCTGACCGCGTCAGAGAAGACCGCAGGCATCGACTTCGGCAAGCTTCTGCCGATTCTCGCGCCGATCATCATGGGCTTGATCGCGAACAAGAACAAGTCGGATTCCACCGATGGTGCGGAGTCCGGCGGGGGAATCGGCGACCTCATCGGAGGACTCCTCGGAGGAGGAGGCAGCAACAACTCGTCTGGTGGCGGGATCGGCGATCTGCTGGGCGGCATCCTCGGCGGCGGTTCGTCATCCGGCGGCGGAATCGGCGATCTGCTCGGTGGCCTGTTCGGCGGCAAGAAGTAACGAACGCTTCGGTGAGCCGCGCTCGACCGCGCGCGGCTCAGCGAGCGCGGCTCAGCGAGCGCGGCTCAGCGAGCGCGGCTCAGCGCGCAGTGAAGACGATGCGCCCGCCCTGCCGCACCGCAGAGCAGCCCGGCAGATCGATGGCGCCCTGTCCTGACCAGTCGGTGACGAGGCGAGCGACTTCCACGGTCTGCGTGCGGGTGAGGCTCGCGCCGAACTCGCTGTGCGCGACGAGGCGGATGATGCGGTTGCGCAGTGCGGTCGGGTTCGCCGCGAGGGCGGCGACGCTGACTGAGATGCCCGCCTCGGCGTGCTCGACGATGTCTTCGATCGTCTCGTGGATCATCTCGTCGAACGCCTCGGCATCCTCCCGAAGCTGTTCGGCGGTGCGCGCCAAAGCCTCCGCAATGCCGGGGCCGAGTTCGGCTTCCAGCACGGGCAACACACGTTCACGCACACGCACACGCGCGAAACGCGCTTCGAAGTTGTGCGGGTCGTCCCAGGGCGCGAGATCGGATGCTGCGCAGAACGCTCGTGTCGTCTCGCGACGCACGCCCAGCATCGGTCGCAGCCAGACTGTGCCGTCTTCGTCTTCGCGGCGCGGGGCCATGCCCTGAAGACTCGCGGCACCAGAGCCGCGAGCGAGACCGAGCAGCACGGTCTCCGCCTGGTCGTCGAGGGTGTGTCCGAGCAGCACGGCCGCAGCATTCTCATCTGCGGCGATCCGGCGCAGTGCCGCGTAGCGTGCATCGCGCGCGGCGGCCTCCGTGCCACCACCACGCGCACCGCTGCCTGCTCGTGTCGAGGAGCTCGCCACGTCCACACGCTCGGTCAAGGCGCGGATGCCGAGACTCTCGGCCTTCGCCGCGGCCTCAGCGGCGACATCCGCCGACCCCTCCTGCAGCCCGTGATCAATCGTGGCGCTGACCACACTCATCCGGCGCGAGCGCCCTTCGAATACCGTCGCGGCCGCGAGGGCGAGTGAATCCGCACCTCCAGAAAGAGCGACGATGACGGTCGCTCCATCGGGCAGGTCGACCAGTGCGGTGCGCACGGCGAGGCGGATCTCAGCGATGGCAGGAGCAAGCGAAGGCACAACTCAACGGTACGGCACCGAGAAACACCTACCGCGGCATCCGACTCGGTCGTAGTCTGGGCGCGTGACGCAGCCGACGACGTTCGCACCGAAGCGCCTGAAGGCGTTCGTCGATGCTGTCGTGGCGATCGCGATGACACTGTTGATCCTGCCGTTGTTGGAAGCTGTCTCTGATGCTGCGGGCTCAGGGATCGGCACTGGCGCGTTCCTCGCGCAGCACCGCGGTCAGCTCATCAGCTTCGGTCTCAGCTTCGTCCTCATCGCGGCATTCTGGATGGAACATCATCGGCAGTACGAACGCGTGCGTCGCGTCTCCACACCGCTGCTGTGGATCAATGTCGCGTGGATGCTCACCATCGTGTGGCTTCCGGTTCCGACGGCGATGCTTGGTCAACTGGAAACCGATCCGCTACAGGCCGCGCTATACATCGGGACGTTGATCATGACTCAGGTGATCACGCTCGCCGGAAAGCTGTACTTGGCTAGGCACCTGGTGCTCACCGATTACACCGTCGATGAGCTCCGGCGAGGGTCGATCGGCGACATCGCTGCGATCATCCTGTTCTGCATTGCCTTTCCCATCGCCGCGTGGGTGCATATGATCGGGTACTTCGCTTTGCTGCTCGTAGCGCTGTCCGATCCACTGGAGAAATTGCTGTTGCGGATGCGCAGGTAGGGTAGTTCCCGGTATCCGACCGTTTTTCCTGAGGAGTACACGCATGGGCGCACACGACGCCGTCATCGAGATCCCACGCGGCAGCCGCGTGAAGTACGAAGTCGACCACGAGACAGGGCGAGTACACCTCGACCGCGTCCTGTACACGACCTTCGGATACCCCGCCGACTACGGCTACTTCGACAACACTCTGGGCGAGGACGGCGATCCACTGGACGTACTCGTCCTCCTCGACCACGCACTGTTCCCGGGCGTCGTCGTCGAGGTGCGTCCTGTTGCCGTGCTGAAGATGAGCGATGAGGCCGGCGGCGACGACAAGCTTGTAGCCGTGCTCGCTAAGGATCCGCGCTGGGCCCACATCCAGGACATCGACGACATCGCCGAGTACACGAAGAAGGAGATCACTCACTTCTTCGAGCACTACAAGGACCTCGAGCCCAACAAATGGGTCAAGGTCGACGAGTGGGGCAACGCTGCCGAAGCACAGCGCATCCTCGACGAGGCAATCGTGCGCGCAAGCGAAACCGGTCACTGAACCGCACCAACAACGTCAGAAGCCCTCGTGTCCGCATTTCAGCGGCCGAGGGCTTCTTCGTGCGTTCGCGAGGTCAGACCCCGATTCCGCGCGCACCCATGAAGTCGATCGGGTTCGTGTAGCCGCCGTTGATGTACACCTCGAAGTGGAGGTGGCATCCGAAAGAGTTTCCGGTGTTGCCCGCGTACGCGATGATCTGGCCGGCATTGACCCACTGGCCCCAGCCCACCACGATGGCGTTGATGTGTCCGTAGCCGGTGCCGACGCCGCCGCCGTGCTGAACGCGAATGTAGTTTCCGTAGCCGCCGTTCCAGCCGGCGTAGTCGACCGTTCCTGACTGCGCGGCGAAGATCGGGGCCCCGCAGCCGTTGGCGAGGTCGACGCCGTAGTGGTACCCGCTCGAGCAGTACCCCGTGCCGCACTGCACCATGCGCGGACCGTACCCTGAGGATCGGTGTCCGCCCTGCGGTCGGACCCAGCCTCCGCTACCGACCGCACCGCCACCGTCGCCGCCGCCGGCGCCTGCTGGAGCACCGCCACCGCCACCGCCGCCTCCGCCGCCGTTTGCCGCTTCCTCGTCTCGCCGGCGCTGTTCTTCCTCGGCTCTGCGACGAGCGTCCTCTTCGGCTCTCCGGCGAGCTTCTTCCTCTGCTGCACGTCGCGCCGCTTCTTCAGCCTTGCGCTTCTCTTCAGCGATGCGCTTCGCTTCTGCGACGCCCGCTTCGTAGTCGGCGACCGTCTTCGCGGTCTCGTCTCGCAGCGCTACGAGCTGTGCCTCGAGGGTGGTGAGGTACTCGGCCTGCTCGGCGAGCGCGGCTTCAGCAGCAGCAGCAGCCTGCTGTGCGGCGAGCATTTTCTCTTCGGCAACCTTCTGCAGACGGTCACGCTCTGTGCGAGCGACGACAGCCTGATCGCTGAGTGACTGGGCGGAGTTGCGAGCAGCGACTGCGTCGTCATAGACCGACTGGTTGTACTGCAGGAGCTTGTCCATCGTGCCGAGGCGCGAAAGCAACTGGTCGGCACTCGCGGCAGAGCCGGCGAAGAAGAGCTCAAGGGCGGTGTCGTCGCCGCCGTTGCGGTAGAGCTGCGCAGCTACCTGTCCGGCCTTGCGCGCGGATTCATCGGCGATCTTCGCCTGCGCGTCGGCCTGAGTCTGCAGCGCTTCGGCCTCCGCGATCGCGTCGAAGAATGCCTGCTGTGCCTCGAAGTACTCATTGCCGGCGGCCTCGGCCGCCGCCTGGGTCTCGGCGACCCGCTGTGTGAGGGCTTGGATCAATCCCTCGATACGGGTGATCTCGGTGGCCTTCGCCGCCTCGTTGCCCCTGGCGCGCTGCACGTCGTCCCAGCTCGGGTACGTGGCCGCATAGGCGGCGTTGACGCCGGAACCGATGCCGAAGGCACTGAGCGCCACCACGCTGAGGGCGCCAAGGCCCAGAGCATTTCGGCGCGTGAGTGCGCTCTTCTGCCAGAAGGTGCGCTGCTCGTCGACGCTGGGTGCGCACCCGCAGGAGTCCCCTGCGTCGAGCGCAGCGTCCATCGTGGACTGCTCGGCGTTCACAGGGCCCCTTCCAACGGATTCACATAAGCCACAGTAACAACATCTTTAACATCCGCAACAAGCAGCGATGATGTTCTGACGTGGCAGATGACACCCCATCGTCCTCCCGAAACGCCCGGGCGCGACGATGACTCGCCCTCGATTCGCGTTTTGCTCAAAAGATCGCTTATGCTTGAGCGTCGGCAAGGAAGTCCCCCGGGACAGCCTCGGCCCCATCGTTTAGCGGCCTAGGACGCCGCCCTTTCACGGCGGTAGCACGGGTTCGAATCCCGTTGGGGTCACTCAATCCGATACAATTTAATAGCATGGCCCTGTAGCGCAGTTGGTTAGCGTGCCGCCCTGTCACGGCGGAGGTCGCGGGTTCAAGTCCCGTCAGGGTCGCTCTAAGCGACGGGCCCTTTTTTCGGAAAGGGCCTTTCGTCTAGGTTGTGGCAGATTTATGATGTGCCGCATGGCTCTGTAGCTCAGTTGGTAGAGCGCACGACTGAAAATCGTGAGGTCACGGGATCGACGCCCGTCGGAGCCACACGGGTGATCATTACAGTCATCCTAGAAACCCCCGCCTAGCTTCTAACATGGCGGGGGTTTTGTTTTGCCCTGATGAGCGCTGATTTCCGAACCGCTCCCCTGGGCTGTTCCGGGCCGGTCGTTGAGCGAGTGGAACTCCCGGACGTTGAGCGCGCGCAGCGAGACGAAACGCCCTCGGCGGTTGCTGAGCGAGCGAAGCGAGACAAAACGTCTTCTGCGTCCACTGCGTCCAAATGGTGTGCCGGTAGCAGGTTCCGGTTCACCCCTCAGGCCCCCGAAGGTGATCGAAAAAGCCCGTCAGATCCGCCCTCCGAACAGCGGAAGCTGCAGTGCAGCACGACTGACGGCGTAGGTTGCCGCAAGCAATACAAGAATCAGAATCGTTCCGATGATTGGAGCAGCGACGGCAGCCCAGCCGCGATCCCGCAATATGTGAATGACCACGGCAGTCGCCACCAGTAGATCGACCGCTCCGATGTAGAAGGTGTTGATCGAAGCGGAAAGGCGGAGTAATCGCATGAGGTCGCCGTGCAACTGGCGACACTCAGTTGCGACAACCACATATGGACGGCACCCATCAAAGCCACGACCAGCTGCAGACCCCACCACCCAATGGCGGCGCCGACTCGGCTCGGTGATTCCATGTTGCTCATGACGGCACTGTAGCGACTGGCGTGGCGGCCGGGCGTGACGCGCGCATCTTTAAATGAGCGAAGCGAGCCGAACGCTCCCGAGCGTGCGGCCTTCTCGGGCATTTCGCATCTGCTCAATCCCGGCCAATAGCCCAGCTTCCTGTCCCCGGACGTCACCCCACGTTGTAGAGCTAGTCGCGACTGCGCCGCCATGGTCGCTAGCAATTGAGCTCGCACCCAGCCTGCCGAAGGACAGATCGGTTCTCGTCGGTGGCCTCATGGTTCATGTCCACGCGCCGCATGCCGGAGCGAAAGGGCGGACTCGAAGCACCAAGGCCACGAAACAGGCAGTTGATTTCTGCGAAACTCGTCGAATGGCATCCGACGAGCGCATAACTATCGTTGCTAGTGAGTACGAAATGTGGGCGCGAAAGGCCGCCGAGATGGGGGTCGAACTCTTAGAGCACCTACCTCACGCGAAGATCGAGCACATTGGATCCACATCTGTTCCGGGGCTACCGGCGAAGCCGGTCATCGATCTAGCGGTCGGCGTAGCTGCGGATGAGATCGTGCTTTCTGGTCGCGAGCTGGCGCGGCGCGGGTTCGATCTTGAGGGAGACCTAGCCGATCACGCGTGGCTGAGCTATCCGGATCGTTCAGCTCGTGTGTTCGTAATCCACATCTTCGAGTTTCAAGGTGAGAAGTGGAGCAAACGGCTACGCTTCCGCGAAATCCTGCTGACGGACAAGAAAAGCCGAGAGAAGTACCTCGCTGTCAAACGGGAAGCAGCAGCGCTGGCAAACGGATGGGGCGAGTACACCAGAGCGAAATCTTCTGTTGTGTCCGAGATCCTCACAAACGGCTCGTTCAACCGAAACTAATCAGGACTTGTCCTCATTTTCAGTGAGATCGACATATTGCTCGCGGTCGGGAACAGCGTGCGCCGTATCAGCTGGCGGTCGCGGCGAGACGGCACGCAGTGCCCCCGACTCCGCTGTGCCATGCTCCACAATCTCGATTACGACCGAGTCCCAGCGATAGATATGCGTCCCGGCCACGGGGTTTTGTGACGTGATGTCAAAGAGTCCTGGCCACGCTAGTCCAGAGATCGGCGGCCCGTCCGGGTCTGGGTTCGCCAACGTGACGCCAGCAGCGTCGGCAACATCGCGCCCAACGTGGAATGGCATACCGACGACGTTCGGAACGACAACCCTGTCCGCGAATCGATCAGTCATGCACTGCATGGTACGCCGGGCGGTCCGGCGCGACTAGGAACTGGAAACTTCAAAGGGAGAGAGCCCAAGGAACGTTAGATCAGGCGACTACCGCGTACGGCAATGCCAGGTTGACGAGACTCACAACGAATTTCCCCGGCTCTTCATACATGCATAGGTGTGCCGAGTTCTCGAACCAGACCACGTCCTTCGATGGTGCAGTCACCCTTTCGATCCAGCGCTCGACCGGAGCCGTCGGGGTCGTCCAATCGTGGCGTCCGAGGAACTGCAGCACGGGCACATCGAACGCGATCTGATCCCGCGCGTCAAAGCTAAGCAATTGGGGAAGCACCAGTGGCATGGTCGCCTGTTGTCCGACGCCGATCAGGTCCAACTCATCGTCCGTGTAGTACGGCGACAGCTCTTCCGATTCCGTGAAAAAAGCGGAGTCGGATCGATACGCAGATAGCCCCCCGTAATGCTGCGCCCATTTTCGGCAGGTGACGATTCGCTCAACGGTCAATGGCTGCGCGCCGGGATACTCACCGAGTGCCCGAAGCTCCGCGAGTGCTTCATCGTTCTGATCCGCAGTCGCACTCCGGATCGCATGCTCGAAGCTCTCAACTTCGTTCTCAGGACCAGAAATCACCTGGCCGACACCGATGTAGCTCCAGAGTAGGTCAGGTCGTCGCTCGGCCAATGTGACGCCGATGATTGTTCCCCAGCTGTGGCCTAGGAGGCCCACTTTCCTCACGCCCAGCTCACTCTGGAGCCATGCGATCAGTTCCACGAGATCTTCGACGTACCTGTCGACGCTCAGGTCCATTTCGCCGTTCACGCTTGCCGCAGACTTGCCACTGGCACGCTGGTCATAGTTGACGACCGTGAAATAGTCTTCAACTCCTCGTTGCCATATCCACGACGACGGCAATGAGGGAAGCGCCGGCCCGCCATGGCAGACGATAAGTACCGGGTTCGTTGTGCTTCGACCTCGAATTGAGACGAACTGCTCAACACCGCCGAGCTCGACGAATGTCGTGCGATCGATCGCTTCGGGGTTGGGAATGCGGCACAGATCCGCGATCACTGCTCGGCCGGTTTCGTCGCTCATGTCGGTCAGTCTAGAAGGACGGTCGCCCACACCGTCAGAGCCTGTGCCGCAGGCTGGAGCGAGCTGTGGGATTGTGTCGTGACCGAACGTCAGCGTTCGAGGCCGGCGGTGACCCTGGCGAGTTCTGCGACGACATCGCTCAGCTGACCCGTCTTCTCGAGCATCGCTCGCTGGCGCATGGCACCGTTGCCCCGCGTAAAGATCTGCTCGACCTGTTCGTCGACGAGTGCCTCGTCGCCGTTCTCGCGCAGCGCTGCACGAATGTGATCGACGAGATCAGCGACGACCTCACGCGCCGCGCGCGGCTTGAGCGTTCTTGGATCGATAAGGTCACCTTCGATGCCGAACCGCCCAGCCTGCCAGCTCATGAGGCGGAGCATCGAAACGGAGAAGGGCAGCAGTTCGTCCCCCGCGCGCCACGCCGCGGCAGCTGTGTCCACAAGGCCACGGCACAAGGCTGCAATCAGCACCGTGTCCGCGGCATCCGGGCAGACATCGGCAACACGAATCTCGACGGTCGGATAGTGGTGCGACAATCGTGCGTCGAAGTAGACCATGCCCTCATCGAAAATGGCACCGGAACCGATCATCGAGGCGACAAGCTCGTGATAGCGGTCCGCAGTTCCGAACGCCTCAGTCGGACCAGCCGTCGGCCAGCGCACCATGGCCTGTGAGCGAAAACTCGAATACTTTGTGTCCTCACCCTGCCAGAACGGCGAATTCGCGCTCAGCGCGAGCAACACAGGCAACCAGCCGCGGATGCGGTCAAGCACACCGACGCCCTCATCGTCTGACTCCACGGAGACGTGCACGTGACACGCTCCCGTGAGCTGCTCGTTTGCGGTCAGCCCGAAGTGCTCGACCATCTGCAGATATCGAGGTTTGTCAACGACCGCAGCCCCTGCCGGCAGCGGCGACGTTCCGGAAGCGATCACCCGAGCACCTGCACGCCGTGCCGCAGCGATCGCGTGCCCACGCCACAACCGAACATCGTCGCCTAGCGCGACCATGTCAGTGTGCGGAACCGTGTCAGTTTCGACCTGCTGCTGTTGCAACTCGTGCTCGAGCGAGCCGCCCGGTACATCGTCGGATGCGGCGGCCAGCCCCGTTGCCTCAGAATCTGCCGACGCATCGCGACCGCTGGGCTGAACAGATTTCGCAGCTTCGGCCCCGTACCGCAGCGTGCGCGCGGCAACCGATCGAGGTCGGCCGCTCTCCGCATCGACGAGCAGCAGTTCCTCTTCAACTCCGACAGTGCGCATGCGCCCATTTTGTCAGGTTGGTTCGACGGATGCTGCAGGGATTGCGCGTAGAGCACAAAGCGCCAACCGTGGTTGCTTGCACACGTCGAAGAGAGAAAACTCGGGGTGATTGCGAGAGGAGAACCGCACCATGTGTCGACTGCTTGGTTACGTCACCACCCGTCCGACTTCGGTCGTCGACGTCCTCGGACACGACGACTTCGAGACCTTCACCGCGCTCACCGAGGTGCACAGCGACGGGTGGGGCATGGCATGGCATCGCGCGCTCGGGGGCGACACCGAAGCGATCTCATCCGCGCGCAACGCGTCGGTCGACACCCAATACAAGGCGCTCTCACAACAGGCGCTCGGATGCTGCGGACTCGTACACCTGCGCTGGGCGACAGGTGGACTGCCGGTATCGCCTGAGAACACTCACCCGTTCACCGACGCCGGGTACGCGTTTGCTCACAACGGCCATATCGCACCGATCTCTCACCTCGAATCACAGCTCAGTACGGCGTCACGGCAGAAGCTCATCGGCGACACCGACAGCGAGCGCTACTTCCGCCTCATCATGCAATGCATCGACGAGGCTTCCGGCGATGAAGCCGACGGGGTCACCCGCGCGCTCGAGACTTTGGTACGTGAGTTTCCGAACTCGAGCCTCAACGCTCTCCTACTGACGCCGAGCAAGCTGTTCGCGATTCACATCAACAGTCGCGTCGACTCGCCCTTCGAAGCCCTCCGCGAGATCTTCGAGTCGGCCGAGGCGATGCCCGCGAGTCACGCAACCGAGTACTACGCCATGGACTACCGCATCACCAACGACGCCGTGCACGTCATCTCGAGCGGCGTCGACGCGGACGGCTGGACACGGATCCCTGAAGACACCGCAGTGATGATCGACCTCGCGACGCGTGAGGTGACGCGGCTGCATCCAGTGCCGCTCGCATAGTCGGGGCCACTGCACGAGCGCTCGCAAACCCATCACGCACTCGGAGGCGAAGCCACTCATCTATATACATACCGTCAGTGGAAAAGAAGGGCCACGTAGCGCGCCGCTGCAATCGCCCTCAGCGCTGATCTCGTGCGATGAGGAAGGTCCGCGGGGTGAGACAAGCCAACGCGGTCACCACCCAGCAACGCGCCGCACGGCCGCCGCGGCATCCGAGATCGAGAGATCTTGCGTGTAGACGTTGGTCTCGTTCTCCCGCAAAGGCAGGGATGCCTGCGCGCTGCCGGCCTGGATTATGCGGTTGATCGCGTCGTCCGAAGCGTCGAGGACATCATCGCCGGCGAGCACCGGGCCGCCAGCTCGCCTGCGAACGTCGGCATGCGCACGAAGGTCCGCGGGGCGGGGCGTGAGCCGCACGAAGGACACCACCGAGGGCGGGAGCACCGCGCGCACTGCCGCCGGATCGACAACTAGTGGCGCGACCACGACGAACCGGTCGGTTCCCACGTCGCTGAAAGCATCGTGCAGGCGCGCGAGGTTCGCCACTCCCACCGGCCGGTCGACGTTCCATGCGAAAGACAGCTGGGCGAGATCCACGAATCCTGTTCGACGCCCCACACCCCACTCGCTGTTCACGACAGACCAGCCGATCTGCGATGCGCCCGCCAAGCGCGGACCGGTGATCCACAACACTCGACTCGCGGCCCGCGTGGTAGCTGACAATGCCCGGGTCGACCACTCCCGCACGTCGTCCGGCTGCCACCTCGCCAGCACGTCCTCGACAGTTTCGGCCTCCGAGCTGTTGTCTGTCGAGACCCGATCCCACGCTGCATGCACTCGCTCGGCCTCCGCACTCCCCGCCGACAAGAACTGCGCGAGCTGCTCCTGGCTGATGTTCCGCGAGCTGAGACGCTCGGATCGAATCCGCTCGGCGGCATCCAGCCATATCGACCGCACCGATACACCGTCGAGCTGTGGCGGTGGGTCATCCGGCCACGCGACCCCGGAGACAACCAGCCGACTCACGCCGGCGCGTCTGAACTCCTCCGCAACGCCGGCAAGCGCTCGCTCTTTGAGCACCCAGCGATCCGGATCATTGTCCGGAGCCGGATAACACATGCCCAATTGATCGATGTCGACGTAACCGGTCGCCACGCCATCGGACGCGAGGCGCTGCGCGACAGCCCACGCCGTCGTCGACTTACCGACACCCGGCGCACCCGCGAGCCGCAAGAGATCCATCTGATGCATCGTAGTGATGATCGACACCCGGCAGTATGGACGCATGGCAGAGGAATCGACGACGGCGTCCGCGCGAGCCATGCTGGCTGGCTCTCGCGGCAGGCGGTTGTGTCTGGAATATGCGATGGCCGTCTCCAGCGACATCCGACAGGTGGTCTTCTGGTTCAGATATCGGACCGAACCAGGGCGCACAATTCTTTTCACCGACGCCGGCGCGACCGAGTCATTCACGCCACCCGAGTACACCCCGACGGATCTCGTCGCCCTCCTCGATTCGCTCGACTTGGCGCACCCGAATGAGGAAGCGGTGCGCGCAGCGCTGATGGCCTCGGTTGATTTCGCCCGTTACTGGCAGGAGCCCGACGGTGAGGATTCTGTCGCAGCACTTCCGCAGCTGCGTGCTGTGCTGACGAGGATCGCTGAAGCCGTGCTCTCATCGCAGACGGCGGCTGGATGGGACTCTGCGCGCTCAGCCGAGCAGTGGGCCATCGATTGGCGCGAGCCGGCGGATGCTTCTCCGCTGCCGTCGGATGCCTCGACTCTTCTCACCGCGTGGGACCAGGCGCAGCGAGAAGAGGAGACCCGCGCGGCACACGTGCGCCCGCGCGACCCTCATGCGAACTTCTCGGGAGAATGGTGGTCGGTGCCCCAACGGCCGCTCACGTCTCAAGGGCGGGTCGCGGACGCGCTCGAACTCGTCGAGTACTCGTTCGGCTGGGAAGTCGCGACCGTCATCCCCGTCCGCGGCGACGGACGCGTGCTCGAGATACGCACCGCCGACGACTGGGCGGAACTGTGCCGCGCCTATCCATTCGAGGTCACAGCATCCCGTCGCCACGATTGGTTCCGCGTGACCGGAAGAGATGGGCGCTGGCTCATCCCCGACTGGTTGCGTGTCGCGAAGGAATGGGATGCCGTGCACCTCAGCACCTTCGCGTATCTCTGCGCTGCCGCAACACTCATCGAGATCGATGCGGAGTACGCGACGGTCATCGGAGGGTGGGCACCGGATGCCACCATCTGGCTCACGGATGCTGCACACGAGCAGGAGCAGCCACGTCAGCGCTGGATCCGAACCCGCGACGGCGACGAGTGGGTTCAAGCCTGACGGGCGGCCCCTGATCGACTCAGCTCAGCTCGATCGAAACCGTGACGTAGGAATGTGCTGGCAGTTCTACCTCGAGGCCGCGCGAGTGTACGCGGATGCCGTCATGAGCAACCGGCGCGACCGCGTCTGGGGTATCGGGCGTGTTGTGTGCCTGCAGCGAGCCGCCCGTCAGCACCCGGGCCGCGAAACCCGTGACGTCGCGGCCGCGCAGATCGAGCACGATGGTGCGCGCTTCGGCGGCGTCGAGATTCGACAGCGAGATGAGCGCCGCCCCGTCCTTCGTGGATGCCGACGCCGATATCAGCGACAGCTGCGTGCCGTCCACGTCACGCGCCGGGATGTCGCCCGTGAACGAGACGTCAAGGGATGCCGCGTCATGATGCCCCGTGTTCATCTCGAAGACGTGATAGCTCGGGGTGAGCACGAGTGCGCCGGTGTCAGGATCGGTGAGGATCATGGCCTGCAGCACGTTGACTGTCTGGGCGATATTGGCCATCGCGACGCGGTTGGCGAATGTGTGGAACACATCGAAATGTACCGACGCCACCAGAGCGTCGCGCAAGGTGTTCTGCTGGTACAGGAAGCCGGGGTTCGTGCCTTCCTCAACGTTCCACCACGTTCCCCACTCATCAACGACGAGCCCCACAGTGCGCTGCGGGTCATAGACATCCATGACGGCGCTGTGTCGCCGCACGAGTTCCTCCATGTGCCGCGCCTGGCGCAGCGTCGTGTACCACTCGTCCTCCGTGAAGGTGGTCGCATTGCCTTTATCGCTCCACGAACCCGACATGGTGTAGTAGTGCAGCGACACCGCCTGAAAGTGCTTCCGAAGCTCGCCACCACAATTGCTGCAGTCGAGCGACTTCATGAGTGTCTCCGTCCACGAGTAGTCGCCGGCATTCGCGCCGGCGGCGATCTTGTAGACAGAATTGTCGCCATGGTTGCGGATGTACGTGCTGTATTGGCGCGCGACGTCTGCATAGTGCTCGGCCGTCATGTTGCCACCGCACCCCCACGGCTCATTGCCGATACCGAAGAACGGCACCTTCCACGGCTCATCCCGTCCGTTCTCGCGGCGCAGTTCCGCCATGGGCGAGTCATCCCCACGCGTGAGGTATTCGACCCACTCACTCATCTCGCGGACCGTTCCCGACCCGACATTGCCGTTGATATACGGTTCGGCGCCGAGCAGGTCGCACAGGTGCAGGAACTCGTGCGTACCGAACGAGTTGTCCTCCACGACATCGCCCCAGTGCGAGTTCACCATCCGTGAACGCTGGTCGCGCGGGCCGATGCCGTCCTTCCAGTGGTAGTCATCGGCGAAGCACCCGCCGGGCCAGCGCAGGTTGGGGATGCGGATCGCGCGCAGCGCGTCGACGACATCGAGACGGATGCCGTCCTCGTTCGGGATCTCGGAGTTCTCGCCGACGAAGAAACCGCCGTAAATGCAGCGCCCGAGGTGTTCGGCGAAGTGTCCATAGATATGCCGACTGATCGTCGCACCCGGCAGGTCGAGGTTGATAATAGCGGCCAGGTCAGCGCTCAATGTGTCTGTCTCCAAGTTGGATGGTGTGTTGTCGTGCTCGAAAGTCATCGAAGTTGCGCAACGACCCGCGAGTGGCCCGGCGCGATGTCGAATATCGCGCTTCCGGATTCGGTCGTGATCTCATAGGTGCCGGCGAAGCCGGTCAGCTCGACCCGCCCATCGGCATCGCTGCGGCAGTCGCGATCAGCCATCCACCACTCCCCGCGGATGAGATCCCGAAGCGCGTCGTATGAAGGTTTGGGGGTGCCGTCGACGCGTACGAGTCCGGCAGGCGCGCCCAGCCAAGCGCTCGCGTCGTCCAGGCCCCAGTACGTGATCGACTGCACGGCGGGGTGCGCGACCAGTGTGCGGTAATGCCGCACGATGTCATCCGCCTGCCTGGCCTCGCCCTCGACTGTGGAAGGCCACTCCGCCACACGGAAGTCATTGAGGTCGTCGATCTCGGGAGGCATTAGATCACCGGAGACGAGCGTCGTCTCCGTCCAGTGCAACGGCAGGCCGAAACGACCGAATCGATCACAAATGTCACGCAACTGATCTTCGCCACGGAAGCCCTGATGCATGTGCGACTGCAGCCCGATCGCGTCGATCTGGATGCCGGCATCCAGAACCGCCTCGACGAGTTGCTCATACTCCGGGCCGAGATCGAAGTCGTTCAGCACGAGGAACGGATTCGTCCCCTGGCTGCGAGCCTCGTCCACCGCAAGGCGGACCATCTCGATCCTGCCCTTCTGTGCCGCCAGGCGAGTCACCGCATTAGGAACGCCATCCGGTTCGTTCTGAAAGCGTGGCATTATGACGACCTCGTTGATGGCATCCCAGGCATCGATGAGCCCCGCAAAGTCGTGTGTCTCCCGGCGGATTCGCGCACGCAGTTCCGCCTCTGCCTCATGCAGCGGCAGGGCATCGAGCCAACGAGGTTTGACGGTATGCCACACGAGGGGATGCCCCTTCAGTCGCACACCCCTGTCTGCATACCAGCGGGCGAGCCACTCGACGTACTCGCGGGCGGTGTGCCCCCGTTCTGGCTCGTAGCGTCCCCAGTAGAACTGCGCGAGCGTTGCCGTGTCGAACAGATTGAGCCAAAGTTCCCTGAGGCTCTCATCGGCGTCGAGATCGACGGTGGTGCAGCCGAACTGGAATGCGTGACGTACCTGCCGCATCGTGAGGTCGGCGCCGACGAGGGGCGCTCCGCTCGCATCAACGAGCTCGACCACCGCATTGCCACGGCGGTGCGCGTACAGATCGGGTTCGCTGATACTGATCACCGGTGGCCGTCCCATCCGCCGCGGGCTAAACGACGGTCATGTCGATGACGCCGCGCGCGGAGCGGGTCACTACCATCGCTCAGCGCGGCTGTTTGTATATCGATAGACTAAGCATACTGCGCCACCCATCGAGGTCAAGTCGGACGTCGGTGTCTGAGAGACTGTGCAGGGAGGGTCACAATGGTCACAATGAGCGATGTCGCACGCGCAGCAGGCGTGTCGGTGATGACTGTCTCCCATATTCTGAACGGACGCCCGCGGGCATCCGAGGCCACCCGCGAACGCGTTCTCAACGTCGTGTCCGACCTGGGATACGAGATCAACCTCACCGCGCGCAATCTGCGTTCAGGGCGAACCGACGCTGTCGCACTCATCGTGCCGAGCTTCCATGATTACTTCGGCGCCGTGGCCGACCGGCTCGCTCTGCTCCTCGAAGCGTCTGGGCACCACCTTGTGCTCGAGCGAACGGCCGGGACCGCGGAACACGAGCGCGAAGCGTTGTCGCTCTCCCGACTGCGCATGTACGACGGAGTGCTGCTGTCTGCTTTCGGAGTCAGCCCTGCTGAACTCGAGATTGCGGGCAAGACCGTGCCGCTGGTGCTGCTGGGCGAACGGGACATGCCAGCCAGCCTCGACCATGTGCGCTTGGACAATGAGGAGGGCGGACGTTTGGCCACCGAGCACCTCATTTCACGAGGCGCTCGGCACATCGCTGTGATCGGCGGCCGATTCGAGACCGAGCGCAGCATGGCCTCGGCCCGCCGCGAAGGCTGGGAGACAGCCCACCGCGAGGCAGAACTCGCGTGCGACCCAGGGCTCGTGGTCCCGGTCGAGGAATACTCGATGAGCAGTGCCCGCGATGCAATGCGGAAACTGTTGGATTCAGGTCGCAGATTCGACGGCGTTTTCGCCGTCACCGACATCCTCGCGCACGGGGCGCTGGCGGCGCTTGGCGAACGCGGCATCCGCGTTCCTGACGATGTGCAGGTCGTCGGCTTTGACGACCTCGACATCGACGAGTTCGTGACACCGGGCCTGACATCGATCAACCCGAACCATGACGATCTGTCCGCAACGGCCGTGCGACTGCTCAACCAGCGAATGGCCGGCCTCAGCGAAGCGCCTGAACACGTGGTTATGCCGGTAAGCCTGGTGGTGCGCGGGTCCACGCGCTGAAATTCGCCTCTCACTCACCGGCGGTGAACCGGACGGTGACGGCGTTCACCACCGGACGTGACATCAGTTCGATCATCACCACGAACGCCCAAGCGAGCAGCAGAAGTGCGATCTCCGTGGCGAAGTAGACCAACGCAATCGCAACGATGGCCAACGAGATGAACGCGAGGCTTACCCGCCAACGTGAGAACAGTTCGACGGTGGCGATCCGCGCCACATCGCGGGTCCGAAAGGAAAAGAACGAGCTGATCACGAGTGCGTGACCCGCCCACAGGACGCTCAACACCGCAAACACGACGCTTACTCCACGGAGGGCTGGCCCCGCGAATACGGCATCGGCGAAGACGATGTTGACGCTCAGGACGACACCCGCCACCACCACGGGCACCCACCATTTCAATACGTCCCGCACATTCAACAGGTAGCCCTTGAGGAACACCACGAACGGGCCTTCGTCCGAATCCTGTCGCCAACTGCGAACCGTGTAGAGGCCCGCTGACAGCGCGGGTGCGACCGGCAGCAGCGCAACCACGAACACGGGGATGTTGGACAGGTCCGATCGGAACAGCATCTGCACGATGACCGTCGGAAGGCACGCCAGGGCAAGACTCAGCCCTAGCGCCAGATGCCGATAGATCACGTCCGTGACGCGAGTGAGCGGCGCGTCGGCGACACGCGTGAGGGGCGCGTCGCCGACGGGATCGATCCGTCTGCTCATGACCGGCCTTTCCAGGTGTGCGGGATTGTCGCCAAGACTCAGCCCTTGACCGAACCAAGCATGACGCCAGAGACGAAGTAGCGCTGCACCATCGGGTACACGGCCACGATGGGAATCAGAGTCAGAATCATCGTCACCGCTTGTATATTCGCCGAGATGGCATCCTTCTGCGTCCCGGCGGCCGCAGCGCTCTCGGTCGCCGCCGACGAGGCGCCCGCGATGAGGTTGCGTAGGAACAGAGTGACTGGGAACAGCTCCCGCTGGTCGAGGTAGAGGAAAGCGCTGAACCAGTCGTTCCAATACGCAACGGCGTAGAAGAGCACCATCGTCGCGAGCACGGCCTTCGACAGCGGGAGGGTGATGCGGGTGAAGATGCCCCACCAGCCGAGGCCGTCGATCTGCGCGGCTTCTTCGAGCTCGCGCGGCAGGTTCTCGAAGAATGCCTTCATGACCAGCAGGTTGAACACCGACAGTGCTCCCGGAAGCACGACCGCCCACATCGTGTTTTTCAGGCCGAGCGACGAGATGAGCACGTAGTTCGGGATGATGCCACCGTTGAAGAACATCGTGAACACCGCGAGGCCAGTCAGCAACGATCGCCCGCGCAGGTGCTGCTTGGAGATGACATACGCGAGCATCGTGGTGAGCACCATCGCGATGCTCGTGCCGATGACGGTGTAAAGCACGGTGTTGCCATACGACGTCCAGAACTGCTTGTTCTGCGCGACGGCCACGTACGTGTCGATGTTGAACCCGACGGGGATCAGGTTGACCAGTCCCGCTTTGATCGCCCCCGGGCTGGAGAATGACTGTGCCAGCACCGCGACGAACGGGTAGAGCATGATCGCGCATATCAGCAGCAGCAGGATCGTGTTCAGGATAGTGAAGGTGCGATAGCCCTTCGTGTCGCGGATGCCGACCGGACGCGCGGCGCGGCCGCGATTCGACGGTGCCGCCATGCTTTGGATTACCACAGGCTTGTTCCCACCAATCGCCGCGAAATGAGGTTCGCGGTCATGATCATCGCGAAGCCGATGCACGCCTGGAACAGGCCGATCGCCGCCGCATAACTGAGGTTGTTCGAGACCAGTCCGACCCGGTACAGGTACGTCGATATGACGTCGGCTGTCTCGTAGGTCAGCGGGTTGTAAAGCAACAGCACTTTCTCGAAGCCCACATTGAGGAACGTGCCGATGTTCAAAATCAGCAGCGTGATCATCGTGGGGCGGATACCCGGGAGCGTAACGTGCCAGGTCTGGCGCCATCGACTGGCGCCGTCGATGCGTGCCGCTTCGTACAGCGAAGCATCGACCGTCGTGAGCGCGGCGAGGTAGAGGATGGTGCCCCACCCGACCGTCTGCCACGCCTCGGTGCCGACGTAGATCGCACGGAACCATTCCGCACGCTGCAAGAACGGGATCGCCTCACCTCCGACCGCTTCGATGAACTGATTCACCGTTCCGGTCACGGACAGCAACTGCATCGTCATGCCCGCCACGATCACGATCGAGAGGAAGTGCGGCAGATAGGAGATCGACTGGACCGTGCGTTTGAACACCGTCTTGCGCACCTCGTTGAGCAGGAGGGCGAGCACGATCGGCAGCGGGAAGCACACCAGTAGGGTCAGGCCCCCGATGATGACAGTGTTCGTGAACACATGCCAGAACGTGGGGTCGTTGATGAACATCTGGATATAGCGCAGCCCCACCCATTCCTCGCCGAAGATGCTGCCGCCGGGGCGGAATCGACGGAAGGCGATGACGTTCCCGATCATCGGCATGTACCGGAAGATGGCGAGGAAGATCAGCGGCAGAACCGCCATTGCGTAGAGCACCCAGTCGCGTCGAAGCGCGGTGCGCCACGGCACCGCAGGCACCTTCGCAGAGCCGGGAGACCTGCGGTTTCGGCCCATGCGCAGCACAGAACCACGAGGGCCAGGCGTAATGAGCGTCCTCGTATCGGATTGCTGCTCCGATTGAGAGACCTCCTGCCCGAGGTTGAGGGTCATCTATCGCTCCTTTGCGATGCGATGGGCGGTGGGACGGCACCAGGATGCCGACCCACCGCCCGCCTGCGGCGGGATCAGTCGGACTTTTCCGCGAGACGCTGCTGCGCCCCGTTGATCAGATCGAGATACCCCGAGAGGTTCTGACCGTCAGTTTCGCCAAGGAACGCGTCCCATTCACTGAGCGGGCGCTGACCAAGGATGAATTTCAGTGTGTTCGTGTTCAGACTGTCCTTGATAGGTGTGGACATCAGAGCGGACTGCTCAAGCTCGGCTTCGTTCAGCGGCGCGGCTGGGAAGGGTGCACGAGGAGTGCGCGTTGACGTCACGGTGTCGATGTAGTCCACGAGCTGAGCCGAGTTATACGACTCCTTCAGCGCGCGCGACTCGGTTGAATCGGCGAGCACACCGTTACCGAAACCAAGATCCGTGAGGAGGTCCGTCTTGCCATCAGGGTTGATGTTGAATGCGTTGTACGAGAACTCGGGGTTCAGCGTGATCGAGCCGTCGTCGGCCTTCGTGTAAGTTTCGCCTTCGACACCCCAGCGCAACATCTCGCGAGCCTCCGGGTTGTAGTACAACCAGTCGAGGAACTGCAACATCGTGAGGAAACTCGGGTCCTTGGCTGCGTCAGCGGTGAGCATGAAGCCATTCCAGAAGTTGCGCGGCTCGATAACCTGTCCGGCAGGCCCACCCGGCGGTGCGATCTGGACGAGCTCGTAGTTGCCTTCGCCTACCGTCTCGTTCAAGGCGGTCGCGAACTCTTGCACAGTGCCGGCCGCACCGGATGCCGCGAACACCTCGCCGGCGGCGAACTTCTCGGTGACCGTGCCTGCGCCGTCATTGGCTGCGGTGAAAGACTCAGCGTCCAGCAAGCCGTCTTCGTAAAGGCCGCTGAAGTACTCCACCATCTCGCGGTAGCCCTCGTTGCCGGCGAATTCAAACTCGCCCTTGTCTTCGTTCCAGAAGGTGGCGTTTCCTAGGCCCCAGCCTGCGACCGTACCGAAGGCGTGCGCGGCGTAGTTGATCATGGCTTGACCTTCGAAACCGTCAGCCAAGGGGTACGAATCGGGGTACTCCGCCTTGACCTTCTCCAGGCCATCGCGCAGTTCATCCCACGTCTCGGGGATCTTGGCACCGACCTCGTCGAAGATGTCCTTGCGCAGGATGATCGTGAAGACCGGGACCGACACCTCCTGAAGACCAGGCAGCATGTAGTACTTGCCGTCGTCTTGGCGGAGGTTGTCCATCATGTCTTCCAGACCCCACTCCTTGACGTACTTCTGGAAGTTCGGCATCTTGTCGACGTAGTCACTCATGGGAAGAACGGCGCCGGCCGCAGCGAACTGATCCTCGTCGCCCGTGTAAGTCAGCGGAATGACGTAGGGCGCGTCACCGGCGCTGATGAGCAGGCTCCGCTTCTCGGTGGCGTCACTGAACGGGATGTTGGTCAGGTCGAGGGAGACATTCGTACGCTTCTCGATCTCGTCGAACACCTGCCACGAGTCAGTAATCGGGCTGTCCGGCCAATCGGTCCAGAGCATCGAGAAGTCCACCGGCTCAGTGGCTTTGAACTGCTCGTCCGCCTGGAAATTCTCCATCGCACCGACGGCAAGGTCCTCCAACGCGACGCCATCGTCGGCATTACTTTCTCCCGCGCCGCAGCCGGCGAGTACGAGTGCTGCAGAGACCGCGACGGCTACGGCCGCACTCCCCCGCCGCGCAAGTGCTGATGTCCTTCGTGTCATTGCTTCATGCTCCTCATTGAGATGTACCGCAGGGGGAATTCACACAATCCACCGATTTTGGTCTATCGATCGACTAACGCAGTCTATCGATAGACTGATTCTTGTCTACCCCGAATCAATGACAGCCGTAACAATGCGAAGTGATTTGGCGAAGGTCACCCGCAGCATTGCCACCGGTAGGCTGAGTGCGCGTCGACGATCGTCCGCAAAAATCCCAGCGCATCGCCGACGAGAATGCATCATGCAACCGCAGGAGTCTCCATGTCCGAAGCCGCCACTCGCCGCATCGAGTTGACCTTGCACAAGCCCTGGTTCGCCCTGTACATCGCCCCGAAACCGACATTCGTCATCGAAGGCCGCGGTCAGCCGATCCAGTGGGGTCTCGGCACTTGGCAGGTTCCGTCTGACAAAACGGTGAAGCTGGGTGTGTTCCTCTTCAACCGGTTGTGGCGCTTCGGTCAGGCTGAGTTCTCACTGGAACCCCACCACGCACCGGCGATCAAGTATCGGGCGCCGATGCTGCCTTTCCTCCCTGGTCGGATTCAGCTCGATACGAATCGAAGCACGAACGCATAGCGAGTTAGCCCACATGCCCCCGGCAAGGGTGGCATTCAGCTTCCGCATTGCCACAATGGGAGTATGTCCCGCGAACGCGAGTGGCGGCTGCTGACTTCGGTACGCCGCGCCATCCGAACGGACCCTTCACGGGTCGCACTCACCGAGGCATATCCGGTCCTCAATGAGACCGTCGTCGTGAAGATCCTCGACCTCGCGCTGCGGGTAGGCGAGTCTATGTTCGCCGTCGGCGCCTCTGCTCACGATGCCACCTTCGCCATCACTCGAATCTCCCAGTTTTACGGACTCACCGGGGTGCAGGTTGAGGTCGCATTCAACGCCATCACCGTCTCTTACCATCGCGGCGAGGAGGACTGGCCGACCACACTGCTCCGCGTGGTGCGCGCCGCGTCTCCGGATCACGCGAAGCTGCAGCGATTGCAAGCGCTGGTCGTCGACATCACCGACGGAATGGAACTCGGCCCAGCGCGGATAGCCTTCCGGATCATCCGACGCACGCCATTCTTGTATCGCCCCATCGTCGTGATCATTGCCCGTGCGCTACTCACCGTCGGCGCCGCGATCCTGTTCGACGCTTCACCGATCATCATCCTGCTTACCTTCATCGCGGCGCTCTGCGCTGCGTTCACCCAGGCCGGCCTCGCGCGCCTGCAGGTGCCATCGTTCTTCAGCCAGATCGCCGGCGCATTCGTCATCACCGCCTTCGCCGCCATCGTCTCGGCCCTCGGAGACGCGGGCATCACACCCTTCGCTGAGGTACAGCCTTCGATCATCGTCGCCTCAGGCATCGTGCTGATGCTCTCCGGCCTGACCGTCGTCAGTGCCGCGCAAGATGCCATCGACGGGTTTGCGCTCACTGCCGGCGGTCGCATCCTCGACCTCACGATGCAGACCGTCGGCGTCGTGCTTGGCATCCTCATCGGCCTCGAGGTCGCTCGCCTGTTCGGATTCAGCGTGGCTTTGCCCGACGACGCTCTGCCGTTCGGCTCGCTCCCCTCACAGATCGCTGGCGCCGCGATCATCGCCGTAGCGGTCGCGTTGTTCAACGGCGCGGGGATTCGAATCATCCTCGTCAGCGCAGTGCTCAGCGTGATCGCGATCCTCGGCTACAGCTCCACGATCCTGCTCGACATCCACGAGGGCGCGGCGAGCGCCGTCGGCGCGCTTCTGGCCAGCTTCGTCGGCATCCTGATTGCACGCAATCTGCATGTCCCCTCCGTCGCGGTCACGACCGCAGCGATCGTTCCACTGGTACCCGGTTTGACCGTCTTTCGGGGATTGCTCGGGGTCGTCGATTCCGACGGCACTGCAGAAGGGATGCTCGTCAGCATCAGCCCGCTCGTGCTCGCCGCGTCCATCGGCGTCGGCCTCGCTGCCGGCGCATCCCTCGGGCTCTACCTGGGCACCCCGCTGCGTGCCACCCTCGCCAGCGTCGCGAAATCGCGCGCCCGCGTCAGACGCTGACGGAACGCCGCCTACCCGGGTCAGCCACGGCTGCGCGCGACGTAGACGGTGTTCGATGAGACCCCACCGGTGACGGGGTTGTCGAAGTCGACGACGTGCGCGACGGCGTCGTCGAACACCGCGTTCAGTTCGACCATGAAGTCGTCGTCCGGCGGATCATCCGACCACAGCGCGAAGACACCACGCGGCGCGAGATGTCGGTCGAGTGCGCGCAAACCGGCCGCGTCGTAAAGGTCAGCATGCGTCGGGTCCAGCTGGTGACGCGGCGAGTGATCTACGTCGAGCAAGATGGCGGAGTATCCGCCGCGATCCGCGGCAGGTTCCGCGCGGATGACGGCGAAGAAGTCGTCCTCGACAAGGGTCGTCCTCGGGTCGCCGACGAGCTCGGTCGACACCGGCAGCAGCATCCGCTCGTGCCAGCCGATCACGGCGCCGAGTCGGTCGATCACCGTAAGTGCGCGCACCCGTTCGTCGCGCAATGCGGCGACAGCCGTGTATCCAAGCCCGAGACCGCCGACCAACACTGACAGGTCATCGCCCTGGACTGCGGCGAGCCCGAGATTCGCGAGTTCTTCCTCTGCCACCGTGAACAGGCTCGACATGAGGTACTCGTCGCCGAGCTTGACCTCGTAGATCTCCTGACCCACTGACGGCTCCGTGCGCCGCCGCAACATCAAGTCGCCGATCGGGGTGGGCTGCCAGTCAAGTTCTTCGAACCGAGTGATCACTGCGGCATCCCTCCGTCTCTGCTCACACTACCTGCCGTATTAGCCCAGTCACTGCAAGTATGGGTTTCGTGAACAGTGATTACGGAACGGGCAAGAACGCCAAAGACACCTCGTCTACGCCGCGTCCGGCCACGCGTGCCGTCGAAGTAGCACGCAACATCGCACGCAGCTTAAAGGATCTGCCGCCGAAGAGTGTGCATCCGGCGTTGATCCCCGGAGTGGGAGTGGAGCAGACCGGGCGCACGTACCGCACCGATTGGTTGGTGTTCGGCGTCGCAGCGGCCTTCGTCATCGCATTCATCAGCTGGGGTGTCTTCGGTGGTGAGAGCCTGTCGGCCACCGCACAGTCCGCCCTGGACTGGGTCATCGAGTACACCGGAGTCTTCTTCACCTCGGTGGCGACGGCGATCCTGCTGTTCATGATCTACCTCGGGGTCAGCAAGTACGGTCGCATCCCCCTCGGGCGCGATGGCGAAGCCCCCCAGTTCTCGATGTTCTCCTGGATCTCGATGCTTTTCGCCGCGGGCATGGGCATCGGCCTGGTGTTCTGGGGAGCAGCGGAGCCGCTGACCTTCTTCGAGACGCCACCGCCTGGAACAGTCGAGGGCGGAACGCTCGAGGCCATGCAGACGGCGCAGGCACAGGTGCTGTACCACTGGGGTCCACAGGCGTGGGCTTTCTACGCACTGGTGGGCGCCGCAATCGCGTACGGATCGTTCCGCCGCGGGCGCACGCCACTCATCTCATCGGTCTTCGCACCGTTGCTGGGGGAGCACAAGACGACGGGTCCGCTGGGCAAGACGATCGACATCTTCTCGATCCTCGTGACACTATTCGGCACGGCGGCGTCTCTTGGTCTTGGTGCCTTGCAGATCGGTCATGGCGTCGAAATCGTCTCCGGCATCGGAGAGATCGGCAACGGGGTACTCATCGCGGTGATCGCCGTCCTCACCGCCTGCTTCATCGCCTCAGCAGCTTCCGGCGTGTCTAAGGGAATCCAGGCACTGTCGAACATCAACGCTGTCGCAGCCATCGTGCTGTCACTTTTCGTCTTCTTCGTCGGCCCGTCACTGCTGATCTTGAACATAATTCCATCGATCGCTTTCGAGTTCATCAATGATCTCCCCCAGATGATGGGACGCTCCAACGCACAGGGTGAGGCGACACAGCAGTTCCTCGCCTCCTGGACGATCTTCTACTGGGCGTGGTGGATTTCCTGGTCGCCGTTCGTCGGCATGTTCATCGCCAAAATCTCGCGCGGCCGCACCATCCGCCAGTTCGTGCTGGTCGTGATACTCGTGCCGTCGCTGATCTCGCTGGTCTGGTTCGCGATCTATGGGACGACCGCGATCGATCAGCAGATGAACGGAGCAGAGCTGGCGACGACTCCGCCGGAGAATGTGCTCTTCGGTGTGCTCGAGAATCTCCCGCTCACGGGGATCACGAACATCGTGCTGATGCTCCTCATCGCGATCTTCTTCATCACCGGCGCCGACTCGGCATCTCTCGTGATGGGCACGATGTCGCAGCAGGGCCGTCCAACGCCCCAGCGCTGGGTCACGATCACCTGGGGCACGCTCGTCGGCGTGATCGCTGCGGTACTGCTTGCTACGGGGGTCGAGGGCAGCGGTCTGCGCGCGCTGCAGAATGTGACGATCATCGCCGCGTTGCCATTCGCCGTCATCCTGGTGTTCATGATGATCGCGCTGATGAAGGACCTCAGTCGCGATCCGTTGATCCTGCGCGACAAGTACGCACGGCAGGCACTCCGGCACAGCGTGCGCACGGGGCTGGAGGAATACGGGGACGGCTTTGCACTCATTCCGAGCGAGTATGACCATTCCCTGGACGGACACCCTTGGATCGACGTGCCAGTAGATGAGGCGTTCACCGAGGTATTCGAGACCTCGGCGCTGCCGATCATCACGACCGATGAGGTTGCCGCGGATGCATCCCTGATCGAGCCGGATTCTTCGGATGCCTCAAATGCCTCAAATGCCTCGGACGCCTCGAACGGAGATGCAAAATGAGCGACCCGACGACCGACGATTGGGCCCGCCTCTGCGCACTGTTGGACGACGACCCCGAGCTTGAGCCGGCCGTGAGGCAGGCAGCCACCGGAGGGCTCGACGCCTGGCAGGCACTCCTTGATGGGCTCGACGAGGCGGGCGCGCTCGCCTACCTCGATGGGAAAGACACCGGAGTTGAGTTGGCCGACGCACTACCCGCGCTCCCCCGGATCTTCCAGGCCAGTATCGATATCGATGCCGTCGGCGACGTCGACGGCGACCTGCCTGCCGCAGTCGCGCGCGCCGACGAGCTCCTCCGCCCACACGGATTCCGCCTGATCTACCTCGACGAAGACTCGGACGCCTATCCGCTGATCGCCGTTCCGATCGCCAACGCCGAGGAGATCATCGCCCTGTCGCAGCGTGTGGGGCACACCGCGCGCCTATTCGGCTGAGGCGAGGACCTTCCTCCGGACGACACTGATTACGCGATGACGCCGACCTCTGCATCGGGCGGAGTCAATTTTTGGTCCTGCGCGGGAAACAGCACCTTCTGCACGATGATGATGATGCTCGCCGTCACCGGGATCGCCACCAGGGCGCCGAGGATCCCCCCGAGTGCACCGCCACCGACCGCGGCGATCACGACGATCGCACCTGGTACGGAAACCGCGCGACTCATGATGCGCGGGCTCAGCACGTACGCCTCGATCTGCATGTAGATGAGGTAGTAGATGGCCGCGATCAGCGCGGTGACCGGTGCGTTGAACAGACAGATCAACGAAATGATGATCGATGCACTGAGCGTTCCGACGAGCGGGATGAGCGAACCGATGAATGCGATCAGCGCCAACAGTGCCGGAACCGGTGCCCCAATGATGCTCATCAAGATGATCGTCAGCACCGCGTTGATCGACGCCAGACTGACCTGACCGATCACATAGCGCCCCACCGCCGTTGAGACGTCTTCGAGCAGCTCGCTGAAGCGGGGCCGCCGATATGCAGGAACGAACCGCGCCGCGGTCCGCTTCATGCTCCGCAGCGACGCCATGAAGTACAGGGTCAGGATGAGCACGATGATCACCCCGGTGACTCCGCTCGCGATCCCCGATCCCACAGCGATCAGCCCCCCGCCGATCTGGCCAAGGTTGTCGGGATCCTGGAAGAATTCCAGTGCGCCGTTGGCAGCGTTCTCAATCTCTGCGCCGTATTGGCCGGTCACCTGCGTGAACCAGTCGCTACCCATCACGTCTTCGATCATCTTCGGTGCGTCTTCGACGAGATTGCCGATCTGGCGCACCAGTATGGGCACGATCGCGAGCAGGATGCCGGCGAAGACCGCCAGCACTCCAGCGACCACTACGGTCACTGCTGCAGCCCTCGGCATCCGCTTCTCCAGAAACACCACGACGGGGTCGAGGCCGAGGGAGAGGAACAACGCCACCCCGATATAGATCAAGACCGTCGCAAGCTGGCCGACGATCGCGCCGATCAGAAGTGCGACGAGCACTCCCAGCGCCCCGACGAGCCCGAATCTGAACGGTTCGATCCGGTTCAGATGACTTCTGTTGCCGGACGTTCCACCGTCACTGCTGGCTCTAATACGACCCCGCATGATGCCCCCTCTAGTTCAATTCCGTGTGACATTTGAGCACCCGCAACGTCGTAGGTCAAGGGGCGTGCAATCAATGGCGATTCGTGATTCAGGTGGGAAGCAAACCCCACACCACAGGCCGCGGCAAACCGTCGACTCGGCGCTCGAGCTCAGCGGCGAGCGCGATGATCGCCGCTTCGCCACCAGGACGCCCGATCAGCTGCACGCTCACTGGATGCCCCGATGCATCAAGGGTCACCGGAACCACCACGGCGGGAAGACCTGCGACGTTCACGAAACTCGAGTACGGGGCGTAGCGCACCTGCTGCGAGAAGTTCTCCGCGGCATCAGTCGAGTGGAACCATCCGACCGGCTGCGGGGGTAGCGCGAGCGCCGGAGTCAGCACCGCATCGAATGGCGCGAACGCCGTGATCGTGGCACGTTCGAATGCCGTTGCCGCGGCGAGCGCCTCCAACACCTGCGCACCGCTCAGGCGACGCCCCTCCCGAACCAGCCACGCCGTGATCGGCTCGACGAATTCAAGCTCGACATCCGACAGGGTCATGCGCGCCGCGCTCGTGCGCCAGATCGTCGTGAACATCTCCGCATAGCCGCGCGGACGCCAGTCGAACTCGTCTACGCCGTGTCCGGCATCCAACAACAGCTCCGCCGCCACCGAAACCGCCCGCGCCGCATCCGGGTCAAGCCGAATGTCGTCGGCATCGTCCCACGGTGAGACGGTCGTCACGCCGACACGAGCGGATGCCGCATCCGCCGTCGCTGCGTCAAGAAACGGACCAGAGCCGGGCGCCGCCGTGGCATACGGGTACGGCCGCCCGCCCACTTGCACGTCAAGTAGCAGCGCAGCATCCGCGACCGTGCGGGCGATCGGCCCCGCCACCGGCAGCCCACCGGGACTATCAAGTCCCGAAGCGAACGGGATGCGCCCGCGCGAGGGCTTGATCCCCACAACGCCGACCGTCGCGGCCGGAATGCGGATCGACCCGCCACCATCGGATGCCGGGGCGAGCGGCAGCAGCCCCGCCGCCACCGCGGTCGCTGCTCCCCCGCTTGAGCCGCCTGCACCGTTCGCCGGATTCCACGGGTCACGCGCGGGAGGTGCGACCTGCGATTCGGTGTATCCGGTGAGTCCGAACTCGGGGGTGTTCGTCTTGCCGAGGCTGATGCCGCCCGCCTCATCGAGCACCGCGGCCTGGTCCGCCGTGGCATCCGGCACGAAATCCTTGTGTAGGCGGGAGCCGAACCGCGTCGACACTCCGGCGCGTGCGACAAGGTCCTTGTCCCCGAACGGGAGTCCCCAGAGGGCGCCCTCAGGTGCCTCGTTGGCCATGGTCGCGGCGCGGTCGCGCGCGGCATCCGCTGTTACCTCCACGAAAGCGCCGAGTCCGCTGTCGAGCCGGTTGATGCGTTCGAGGTAGTGCGCGACGAGATCGGCCGGGCTGATCTCACGCGAACGAAGCGCCGCCAGTTGTTCGATCGCGGTCAGGTCGTGCAGCTCAGCCATGGCTCGAGCCTACGGGTGACTTGCCATCGTGCATCCACCGATCGGTGGATACGCGAATCAGCCGCCCGGCCGCTACCGGCCGGCCCTGCACCAGGCCACGCTGGAACCATGACAGAAAACGTGATCGAGGTTCGCGACCTCCGCAAGTCTTACGGAGCCTTCACCGCCGTCGATGGCATCAGCTTCGACATCCACCGCGGCGAGACCTTCGCTTTGCTGGGACCGAACGGTGCGGGCAAATCCACGACCATCGAGATCCTGGAGGGCTACCGCCACCGCACTTCCGGTGACGTGCGAGTGCTCGGCGTCGACCCACAACGCGGTGGACTAGCTTGGAAGGCGCGACTCGGCATCGTGCTGCAGTCAACCGGCGAGGCCGGCAACGCTTCGGTGCGCGAACTGCTCACCGAGTTCGCTGGCTACTACCCTCGCCCTCGCGACATCGACGAGGTGATCGCTGCGGTCGGGCTCGAACAGAAGCAGAAGACGCGCGTCGGCAAGCTCTCCGGCGGGCAGCGGCGCCGCATGGACGTCGCCCTCGGCATCATCGGCCGCCCCGAGATGCTCTTCCTGGACGAGCCGACCACAGGTTTCGACCCGGAGGCCAGGCGCCAGTTCTGGGGTCTCATCAACTCGCTGAAGGCCGAGGGCACCAGCATCCTGCTCACCACCCACTACCTAGACGAAGCCGCGCAGCTCGGCGACCGGGCAGCCGTCATCACAGGAGGGGTGATCTCCGCGATCGGCCGCGTCGACGAGATCGGCGGGGCGGATGCCCGCACCCCACGCGTGCGCTGGACCGACTCCGACGGCACGACTCACGAACAGCACACCGATCAGCCCGGCGCCGTCGTGGCCGGGCTGTTCCGCGACGGTGGCGAGCCGCGCGGACTCGAAGTCGTCCGCCCCACGCTCGAAGACATCTATCTCGGCCTGATTCGCGAGCAGTCAGACGCCGACACCGTTCATAACTCCGCAGAAACGGCCGAGAAACTCGCAAAACCTGCAGCGGCACCTGCATCCACGCTGATCTCTGAGGAGTTATGAACATGAACGCCACCACACTGACCCCGAATGCCACCAGCTTCGGCCTGCCCCGCACCTTGCGTCTCGGCGTCCGCCGCATCGGCTTCGAGCTGCGCCAATACTTCCGCGCCGGAGACCAGGTGTTCTTCACCTTCCTCTTCCCGACGCTGATGTATCTCGTCTTCGCGACGATCTTCACCGGCGACATCGGCGAGGGCCCGGATGCCGTGAGCATGGCGACGTATTACCTGCCAGGGCTCATCGCCGGTGGCATCCTGCTCTCCGGATTGCAGGGTCCGGCGCTCGAGATCGCTGCGGAGAAGAGCGACGGCACACTCAAGCGCCTCGGTGGCACACCGATCTCGCCCGTGACGTACTTCATCGGCAAGCTCGGCCAAGTCTTCGTGACCGCCATCCTTCAGATCGCCCTACTGATCGTCGTCGCCGCCGTCCTCTACGGCGTAGAACTACCGACGGATGCCGCAACATGGGGCCGCTTCGCCTGGATCTTTGTGCTGGGGCTCATCACCTGCACGCTGCTCGGCATCGCGCTGTCCTCCGTGCCGCGCACCGGTAAAACGGCGTCAGCGGTCGTCATCCCGATTGTGCTGCTCATCCAGTTCATCTCCGGCGTCTACATCGCGTTCTCGATGCTCCCGGAGTGGCTGCAGAATGCCGCCGGTGTGCTGCCGGTGAAGTGGATCGCACAGGGCATGCGCTCGGTGTTCCTGCCGGATTCCTTCGCGGTCGCCGAGGTCAGCGGCTCATGGGATCTCGGGATCATCGCGCTTGTGCTTGTCGGTTGGCTCGTGGTCGGACTCATCATCAGCCGGCTGACGTTCCGCTGGATCCACCGCAACGGATGAACAGGGGTGGAAGAGTGGTACGCATGAGCAACAGCATCCACCGCGAGCAGCTGGGCTGGGATATCGCCAGTGGCGGGCTGTTCATCGTGATCACGATCATCGCGTTTGTGGACCCGCCCCGATTCCCCGGATCGCCATGGGTGTTGGTCACGATCGCTGCCGGCATCCTCGCCGTCTACGCGTTCGGTGCCCGGCGGTACGTCAGCATCCGCGAATCACCGCTGCCGACTCCGTTGACCTCCGCGCTCCTGCAGATCAGCCTCGTCGTCCTCCTCGCCGTCGGAACCTCACTCGCTCCGAACATGCTCCTGCTGCAGACCATCGTGCTACCGCTGATCTGGATGACGTCACGATCCACCCGCCAATCGGTGCTCGTCACGCTCGCGAATGCGCTCATGCTGACCCTCGCCTACTCGGTGTGGGGCGGATTCGAACCGGCGACGGTGGTCGCCGGCTTCCTCACCTCGGGCCTCTCCGCGGCGTTCAGCATCGCTTTGGGACTCTGGATCAGCCGCATCGCTGAGTGGGGCGCTGAGCGCCAACGGCTGCTCGCAGAGCTCACTGAAGCCCAGACCAGCCTGGAGGCCGCCAGCCGCGAAGCCGGCGCCACCGCCGAGCGCTCGCGTCTTGCACGAGAGGTTCACGACACGATCGCGCAGACGCTGACCAGCATCGTCATGCTCGCAGAACGTGCCCGCCGCGACGGATCAGCCGACACCATTGCACTGATTGAGGAAGGCGCCCGCGAGGCCCTGCGCGAAGCCCGCACGCTCGTGGTCGTCGAGTCGCCGGCGTCCACCCCTTCTGGTTCGCTCGCGCAGGCGCTGCACCGACTCGGCGAGCGATTCGAGCGCGAGACCGGTGTGAGTGTTCGCGTGGAGGCATCCGAGTGCGACGTATCGCGCGACATCCAGGTCGTCCTGCTGCGCTGCGCACAGGAGGGGCTGGCGAACGTCCGCAAACATGCCGCTGCGAGCGCGGCATCCGTCGTCCTCGCGATCGGTGCCAACGCGACGCTTACTGTGCGCGACAACGGCCGCGGTCTCGGCGATGCCACCATCGATGCCAGCCATGGCTTCGGGCTGGCTGGCATGCGTGATCGCATAGCTCTCGTAGGAGGAACGTTGAACGTGACGGATGCCGCACCGAACGGCACGGCTCTCACCGTGCACATCCCATTGAAATCTGAGGCGGCGCTGATCGCTGCGGAGGTTCCGGAATGATCCGCGTCATCGTCGCCGACGACCACCCCATCGTGCGCGCCGGCATTGTCGGACTGCTCTCGCTGGATGACGGACTCGAGGTCGTCGGCGAGGCGTCAGACGGCGCGGAAGCAGTCGCGTTGGCGCATGCGCTGCGTCCAGACGTCGTGCTGATGGATTTGCGGATGCCCAACCTCACCGGAGCCGAAGCCACCGCCCGTCTCGCCGCAGAACTACCGGATGTGCGGGTACTGGTGCTCACCACTTATGAGAGCGACGACGACATCCTCGGCGCGATCGAAGCCGGCGCCAGCGGCTATCTGCTCAAGGCCGCACCGCAGGAGGAAATCGTTGCCGGCATCCGCTCGGTCGCTGACGGCCACACGGTGCTCGCGCCATCGATCGCGGCGACCCTGGTGACACGCATGCGCACTGCGCGCGAGGAACGCCCGCAACTGAGTCCGCGCGAACTCGACGTTCTGAGGCTCGTCGCGGCAGGAGGCAGCAACCCCGCGATCGCGAAGTCGCTGTTCATCGGCGAAGCGACGGTGAAGACGCACCTGCTGCACGTGTTCGAGAAGCTCGGGGTCTCCGACCGCACTCGCGCCGTCACGCTCGCGTTGGAACTCGGGTTGCTGTAGCAACGGTCGCACGTTCGAGAGCGTCCGCGTCGACGCCCCTGACGATCAGCCAGACACCAAGACTGAACTCCCATGCGGCGATAGGGAGGGCGGCGATCGCCGCGATCGCCGACACCTGATCCACCACATCGAAGACCGTCAACAGAGCGGATGCCGCG
Organism: Microbacterium sp. Y355; assembly: GCF_059445345.1. NCBI lineage: Bacteria > Bacillati > Actinomycetota > Actinomycetes > Micrococcales > Microbacteriaceae > Microbacterium > Microbacterium sp. Y355. The sequence continues at coordinate 2,090,502 of NZ_JCAIUD010000001.1, forward strand.
AGCAACGGCGCCCCGATCAGACCGATCAGCGGGATGACGCGCGGCACGAGCCGGGCGCGGTACAGCACCGTGCCGAGCAGGAGTGCGTTCGCGGCAGGCAGCAGGCCCGGCCCCGCGAGGAACGCCGCGTCGTGGAGCGCGACGAGCACCGGCGCAGCACTGCCGTCCGCGCGCCCGATGTCCACCAGCGACAGCAGCGCGATCACGCCGACGAACACCGTTGAGGCCTCGAGCACTCGCGAGCCGACGAACCCGAGTGCGAGCGCTTCGTTCGCCCTCCGCACGAGCGGGTAGAGCGCGATGGCCGTCCCGAGGCAGCTGAGTGCGAGCAAAACGTCAAGCACGATCGCCCACCTCATGGATGCCGAATCACCAGCTCCGAGCGAGTCCAGGAACGGCTGCTTCAGTGCCAGGGCGGGAATCGAGGTCACGAAGGTGACGAGGTACAGGATGCCGGCGATCCTGGCGAGCGTGCGGTCGGACATGGTTTTCCCTTCGAAATCAACGCAGGGTGTACGGCGTACACCTTTTCACCCCGAGCCTAGGTGTACGCTGTAAACTCGTCAAGAGGGAGATCGATGACCGCACCGAAGCGCGTACCCCTCGACCGAGGTCGCGTCCTCACCGCCGCCGCCGCGTTCGCCGATCGCGAAGGCTTGGCACCGCTCAGCATGCGCGCACTTGCGGGCGGGCTGGGTGTCGTGCCGATGGCGCTCTACAAGCACGTCTCCGACCGGGATGATCTCATCGGTGGAATGATCGACCTTGTCGTCGCGGAGTATGAGGCGCCGACATCCGGTCTTCCTTGGCGAGACGCCGTACGTGCGCGGGTGCTGTCAGCGAGGGAAGCGCTGGCTCGGCATCCGTGGCTGCGAGCTGCGATCGAGAGCGCCACCCAGCAGACGCCGGGCGCTCTCACCTATATGAACGCCGTCGCCGGAGAGTTCATCGATGGTGGAGTGTCAGTAGATCTCGCCCACCACGCTATGCACGCGCTGGGCTACCGCATCTGGGGGTTCAATGCCGAGGCGTTCTCGGCCGCACCTGCGCCGGCCGCGGCATCCGAAGCAGAACAGCAAGCGATGATGCAGGTCATGGCTGCTCAATACCCGCATGTCACAGCGATCGCGATGGATGCGGCCATCCGCAACCCGCAGGGCGCGTGCGACTATCAGTCCGAGTTCGAGTTCACACTCGACCTGCTGCTCGATGCCTTCCAACGCCTGCACGAGACCGGGTGGGTGTCGCGGGTCGCGTGACCTGCAGCAAGCTTTGCGGTCCTAACGAACTTTTGCGGCCCTAACGAACTTCTGCGGCCTCTCCCGAAGGATGTGGCCGCAGAAGCGCGGATGGACCGCTGAAGTTTGCGGGGAGCTATGCCGCTGCGCGACCGAACTGCGTCGCAGCAGGGCAGTCGAACGGATCGGCACCCGCGGCGAGCCCGACGCGGTTCAGGTACTCGATGACGATCGCATAAGAGCGGATCAGGTTCGTCTCGGTGTACGGCACGTCGTTCGAGATGCAGTAGTCGCGCACGATGCCGCGAGCCTTGGCCAGGTGCGGCCGTGGCATGTTCGGGAACAGGTGGTGCTCCACCTGGTAGTTCAGGCCACCCATGAACATCGTGACCCACCAACCACCGGAGATGTTGCGAGAGGTGCGAACCTGCTTGGTGAAGAAGTCCAGTCGGGCACCCGGCTCAATGATCGGCATGCCCTTGTGGTTCGGGGCGAACGCGGCGCCCATGTAAACGCCGAAGACGGCAAGCTGCACGCCCATGAACGCGAACGCCATCCCGAGCGGGAGCATCAAGAAGACCGGAACCAGAACGGCGGCGAGACGCGCGGTGATGAGTGCCAGTTCAATCCAGCGACCCTTAACACCCTTCTTAGTGAACAGGTACTTCAGACCGAGGTAGTGCAGGTTCAGACCCTCCAGCGTGAGCAGCGGGAAGAACAGCCACCCCTGCTTGCGGGTGATCAGGCGGATCAGGCCACGGGACTTGGCAGCATCCTCTTCGAGGAACGAGACCGTGTCGACTTCGATGTCCGGGTCCTTGCCAACCTGGTTGGGATTGCCGTGGTGCTTGGTGTGCTTGTTGTCCCACCAGGAGTAGCTCATGCCGACGAGTCCAACGAGGACGCGAGCGAGGCGGAAGTTCGCCGGCCCAGAAGTCAGCACCTGCCGGTGTGCAGCTTCGTGCGCAACGAAGGCGATCTGCGTGAAGATGATGCCGAGCGCGCCGGCGATGAGCAGTTGGAACCAGCTGTCGCCGAGCAGTATGAATCCGGTGATCGCACCACCGAGGGCGAGGGCGATGCCCACTCCCGTCAGCAGGTAGAACCACTGGGTGCGATTGAGCAGTCCGGTCTCACGTACGACCTGCGACACGCTTCGATATGCCTTCGCCATCGGAGGGAAGTCGGCATTGCCTGCGTACGTCTGGCGTACTGGTCCGAGGATGTTTTCGGTCGTTTCGACGACCGTTGAGGTGGAGATAATGCTCTCCTGTCGATCGGAGCCCTTGAGCTGTGAAGCCAAGGGCGGACGCCGTTCGCTTCACTCCAGGCTAACGTGCCCCGTATACGCCACCGCGTATACGTTCCCCAACGGAAGTGACCTTCAGGAACGAGCCCTGGTCAGATGACGACGCAGCGTCTGCCGAATCGACCGCGTGCGGCGGCGCGGCGGGTACTCGAGGGCCGACCGAGCGTCGGCGAGTGTGGAGAACGAACCGAGGTCGGCTCCATGGTTGTCGTGGACAACGTGTGTGGCGCCTTCGCGCTCGACGAAACCGGCGAATTCGCCTTCGCGGGTCGCGACAAAGACGTTGTCGTCTGCTTGTTTCCAGTTCAGGGGTAAGGGTGAATGTGTGGACGTACTGCTCATTATGGTGATGCTCATTGCTTTGTGCGGACGCGCGCGCAGGCGCATCTCAGGTTCTTGAAATCAGAAGCGGATGCCGCGCGCGTCGGTGCGAGCGGTCCTTTACGGCCCTGATCAGTGGCTACGTGAAGCGCCGAATCACGGCGAATCGTTCACGTTGCACAATCAGCCTACCAGCCCTTCCACGATGCGGGCTGGGAACGCCCAACTTGTCGCTCAGACGTCGGCCGTGCGTGCGCCGATCTGATTCGGCATCATCAATCGGCCGTGAGTACGTCCATGATGTGCTCACCGATGAGCAATGACGCCGTTGCCGCCGGTGACGGCGCGTTCAGGACGTGGAGGGTTCGACCGCTGCACACGAAGTGGAAGTCGTCGAGCATCCGTCCGTCCCTGCCAACCGCCTGCGCCCGCACGCCTGCTTGGGAGGGCGCGAGGTCGCCGAGTTGCAGTTCAGGGAGCATCTCGCGCGCGGCGCGCAGCATCGCCCGCCCGGAGAGCGAACGGAACACCTCTTTCGCCCCCACGCCGATATAGCCAGCTCCCAACCGCCAAGCACCGGGGAAGGCGAGCGTATCCGCAGTGTCGCGGATCGAGATGTGACTCCAGGAGTAACCCTCTCGCGCAAGTGCCGGCACGGCGTTCGGCCCCACGTGCACCGCGCCGTCGATCCCGCGCGTGAGATGAACGCCGAGGAACGGCAGGTCAGGATCAGGCACCGGATACACCAGCCCCTTCACCAGATGGGCGCGGTCTGCGCGGAGTTCGCTGTACTCGCCACGGAAGGGAATGATCCTCACGTCGACAGAAAGTCCCGATCGACGGGCGATCCGGTCGGCGTGCAGCCCTCCGCACACGGCCACCCGATGAGCGACAAGCGAGAGATCACCAGCCTCGACTCTGGCTCCTTCTGCCGACTCCACGACAGAGGACACCTCGGCTCCGAACCGCACCTCGCCTCCGGCTGCCCGCACCTCAGCGGCGAGCGCCCGCGAGACCTCCCCATAGTCGACGCGTCCGGTCGGCTCGACGACGAGCGCAGAGAGGACATCGATGTGGGGTTCACGTTCTGCGATCTCGCCGGGTTCTGGGTCGCGGACCGACACCCCGTTGGCAATACCCCTGGCGCGCAGCGCCTCCAATCTGGGGAGCTCCTGCGGACGAGTGGCGACGACGAGCTTGCCCGGAACGTCGTAGCGGATGCCGTGCTCCTGGCAGAATTCCTGGAGCAGGCGGCCCCCGCGGATCGCGAAGTCGGCCTTCAGTGAACCGGGGGCGTAGTAGAGCCCCGAATGGATCACGCCCGAATTCCGGCCAGTCTGATGCAGCGCGACGTCGCGCTCCTTCTCCAGGATGACGAGCGGGCGATCTGGATCACGCCGAAGCATCGCCCTGGCGGTGGCGAGTCCGACGATTCCGGCCCCGACGACAACGTTTGGCAGCATGAGCATCCCTTCCGTCAGGCGGGTTGCATCACACGAGACGAAGCAGCGCGCCGCCCCTCATCCTAGGTCGCCCGTCGACGCTCAGAGCTCGCCGGGGCGCATCGCCTCGGCGTCGATCGCACGGATGATGCGCTGCCCCGCCGTATCAGTCGGCGGCTCAGCCGCGGCATCCGACTTCCCCCGCCTGCGCGGCGCGTAAACAACCAGCGAGTGGAACAGGAACCTCGCGAAGAACGCGACGATCAGCGAGAGCGCAGTGGCCAGCACGCTGGAGATGTGCCAGGTCTCGACCATGAGCGCCATAATCGGAATGCGAAGCGTCGCTTCGATGCCATTGAAAGTAAATGATGCGCCGAACCGCGCCCAGGCGCCGCGGGCATCCTGACGCATATCGGCGAACACGAACCGCTCCTGCAGCAGGAAGTTGCCGATGATCGTCACCACTGCGCCGACGATCGCCGCCCAGACATATGGCATGCCCATCGTCGTGAGCGCCCACATGATGCCGAGATTCGCGACCGCGCCGATCACGCCGATCAGCGCGAACAGCGACATCTTGCCGAATCGCAACCGGGTCAGGTGTGCGACGAAGGTGGCACCCTGGCGTAGCGTCGCCTTCGACGTGCCGTTGCGGCGCTCAGAGAATTCCATTGGAACCTCGGCGATGCGCACATCCGACCGAGCGAGGATCTCCAGCAGGATCTTGAATCCCTGCGGCCGCAGGGTCGGCAGATCGAGGCGTCGTCGATCGACGAGGAAGAAGCCGGTCATCGGGTCTGTGCTGCGCGCCAGCCGCCGCGGGAACATCGCTTTCGCCAGCCAGGTCGCCGCCCGCGAGACGCCGAATCGCAGCGCCGTGCCGAGACCACGGGAGTCGCCCCCGCCGACGTAACGGGATGCCGCGACGACATCAGCGTCGCCCTGCTCGAACCGCTTCAGCATGATGGGCAGCAACTCGGGCGGATGCTGCAGGTCACCGTCCATCACGATGCAGATGTCGCCTGCGGCCTCTGCCATGCCCAGCACGACCGCGCCGCCCAGCCCGCCGACGTTCGCACTGCGATGAATCACCCGCACCGGCAGCGCAGCGTCGGAGGCGACGCGCACGACTTCCGCGGCCGTGTCGTCTGAGCTGTCATCGATGAAGAGGATCTCCGCTTCGCGGCCACCCAATGCCCCACCGATGCGTGCGACGAGTTCGGCGACGTTGTCACGCTCGTTGAAGGTCGGCACGATGACAGTGATTGACGTTCCCACGTGCCTCTCCTCCCCGACGCTCGCATTGCCAGCATCTATCGTTTCATGGCTTGCGATCCGACGGTGACAGCACTTTCGACGCCCGGTCTGCTGGGCCGACATATCCTGGATATATGACTTCTCCTGCCTCTGACACCATCACGTTGTTCGGCGCCGACTGGTGCCGTGACTGCATCCGCACCAAGAAGCAGCTCGACGAGCTCGGTGTCGAGTACACCTACGTGGACCTGGTTGCTGAGCCGGCCGCCGCTGACATCGCCAAGGAGATCTCCGGGCGCATGAACATCCCGGTCATCGTGTACCCGGATGCTTCGCATCACGTCGAACCTTCGAACGACGACGTCGAGTCGCGGCTTCGCGAGCTCGCGCTGATCTGAGCAGGCTGATCTGACCCGGCTCCGCGCCGCTACACTGGCGCGATGAGCACTGGCGCTCGGCCCGAACGAGCATCCTCCCGCCTGTCTCCGCGCACGATCGTGAATTATGCGATCGGCTCGCTGGGCACCGGCGGTTACGCGACCCTTCCCGGGCTTGTCCTGACGTACTTTCTCACCGACAATCTGGGTGTCGCCGCCCTCGCCGCTGGACTCATTGTCACCTCCGCGAAGGTGTGGGACGTCGTCATCGATCCGCTGATCGGGGCGGCATCCGATCGCCAACTCGCACGCACCGGCTCTCGCCGCGGATTCATGGTGACCGGCGCACTCACACTGCCGGTCTTCTTCGCGCTGACGTTCGCCGTGCCGCCGTCCTGGGGCCCTGCCGCGAGTGCGACCTGCGTGCTGCTGGCATTCCTCGGCACCGCGACTGCGTTCAGCCTTTTCCAGGTGCCATATGTCGCGCTGCCGGCCGAACTCACCCGCAGCTACGACGAGCGCACCCGCCTGCTCGGCTGGCGCGTGGTCGTGCTCACCGCCGCGATTCTGCTGTTCGGGGCGGGCGGGCCCATGCTCCGCCGCGCCACTGGCGATCCGGTCACCGGCTATCTGCTGATGGGCATCGTCGCCGGCGTCGTGATCGGGATCGGGATGCTGCTCGCAAGTCGCACAGCGACGGATGCCGCAGCCGCGGCCGGTTCGACTCCTGAGCCTGCCGAGGGATCAATAGTCGTAGCGTCCAGCCTTCGCGACCAGTACCTCTCTGGGTTCCGGGCGCTGCGCCGCAGCATCCCGTTCCGCGCGTTGCTCGGCACCTTTCTGCTGCAGGCCCTCGCCACCGGCACGATGCTCGCCGGTGCGCAGTACGTCGCAAGCTGGGTTCTTCGCGATGAGGCCGCGGTCGAGCTGCTGTTCGTCGCGCTTGTCGGCCCTGCGCTTCTCGCGACGCCAGGCTGGACGGCAATCGCGAACAGGATCGGCAAGGAGCGAGCGTTCTTCGGTGCCAGCATCCTTTTCCTGGTTGCCTCCGCGACGATCACCATCGCGGTCTGGGCTCCTGGCGAATGGATATACGCCTCAGTGGCCGTGGCCGGTATCGCGTACGCCGGCCTGCAGTCGTTGCCTATGGCGATGCTGCCGGATGTGATCTCGCACGACGAGCGGACGAGCGGCCCAGGCCAGGCAGGCACCTTCACCGGGATCTGGACAGCCGGCGAGACCATCGGATTCGCACTGGGTGCCACCACCGTCGCACTCGTGCTTGCCGCAACAGGCTATGTCTCCAGCGTCGCCGGCCTCGACCTCACCGGCGCCGCAACTGTGCAACCGGACGCCGCGATCGCAGGCATCGTGCTCAGCTTCAGCATCGTGCCAGCCGTCCTGATGTCGCTGAGTCTCATTCCTCTCCTCCGGTACCCCCTGCGCCGGCACGATATCGAGACCGCGGCAAACCAGCCCGCATAGGCTGGAAACCCGCCTGAAGGAGATCCTGATGACCTCAGCAACCGCTGCCGCGACCGGTCTGACTGACACCGATCGCGCACGCCTCGATACCGCAATCGACGAGCTCGAGACGGGCTCGCTCACCTGGTCTGCTCTCGGCGTCGGCCAGCGCGCGACGCTGCTGCGCGCTGTTCGCACGGCAGTCGCCGCCTCCGCTGAGGAGTGGGCGCACACCGCGGCAATGTCCAAGGGGTTGAACGGCAGCCATCCCTTGCGGGGCGAGGAGTGGCTGGCAGGGCCCTACAGCGTGCTGGGAGCGCTCGACGCATACATCGAGACGCTTTCTCGCCTGTCCGAAGGACGCAATCCGCTCGAGGGAATCCAGCTCGGTCGCGCACCGGGCGGCCGAACGGTCGTGCACGCGTTCCCGCTGACCGGCATCGACAAGGTGCTGCTCTCTGGCTTCACCGGCGAGGTGTGGCTCACGCCTGGCACGACGCCGCGATCGGCGCGCGCGGGGGCAGGCCTCGCCCAGCGCACTCCCGCAAACGCCGGCGGTGTCGGCCTGGTGCTCGGTGCAGGCAATGTCACCTCGATCCCCGTGCTCGATGTGCTCTACGAACTGCTCGCACACAATCGCACCGTACTTCTGAAGGTGAACCCGACGCAGGATGCTCTGGTGCCGGTCTTCGAACACGCCCTGGCCGCACTGATCGAGCCAGGCTTTCTACGGATCGTGCGTGGCGACGGCGAGACCGGCGCCTACCTCACGGCTCACAAGAAGCTGGTCCATGTGCACATCACTGGGTCGGCAGCGACCTTCGACACGATCGTGTGGGGCACAGGCGCGGCAGGCAAGCGCCGCCGCCGCGAGAACCGACCGCAGCTGAAGACGCCGATCACCGCAGAACTCGGCGGCGTTTCGCCCATCATCGTGGTCCCCGGCGAGTGGACGGAGGCCGACCTCACGTTCCAGGCAGAGCACATCGCGACGATGCGACTGCAGAACTGCGGCCACAATTGCATCGCCGGTCAGGTCGTGATCATGTCGTCCGATTGGGCTCAGCGCGATGCGTTCCGTGTGGCACTGCGTCGCGCCTATGCGAAAGCCCCGGAGCGTCCGGCCTGGTATCCGGGCTCCGTCGACCGGATGCAGCAGGCAAGCGATGACTACCCCGACGCCCTTGTGCTTGGCGATCGCCTGCTCGTCGAGATCGGCGATGGCGACGACGCGAGCGCGCTGCAGAGCACCGAGTACTTCGCTCCCGTGCTCGGCGTTGTCGAGATCACCGGCACCGGTCAGGAGTTCTTGGATGCCGCCGTCGCCTACGCGAACGACGAACTCCAGGGCACGCTCGGCGCAAACCTGCTGATCGACCCGACCACGCAGCAGTCCCTCGGCACGGGATTCGAACGAGCGATCGCTGACCTGCGCTACGGCTCGATCGCGATCAACGCTTGGACCGCATTCGGCTTCATCACACCGACGTTGACGTGGGGCGCATTCCCCGGAAACACGATCGACGACGTCGGCAGCGGACTCGGCGTCGTGCACAATGCCCTGCTCCTCGACAACGTGGAGCGGTCGGTCGTGCGCGGCCCATTCCGTCCGTTCCCGCGCTCGCTTCCTGTCGCGAACGGCGGCGGACGCTTCACGATCCTGCCGACGCCACCATGGTTTGTCACTGCACGCACCGGAGCGGTCGTGTGTGAGGGCCTGACGCGTTACCGCGCGAGTGGCAACGTCCTGGGTCTGGCGAAGACGCTGTTCCAGGCACTTCGCGCCTGAGCCGATTACGCGGGCCGGCGCGGATCAGTCGTCGGCGAAAAGATCGGTTGCGTCGCGCAGCGCGCTCTGGATGCCGGGTTCGGATGCCGCGTGCCCAGCGTCATCGACAACGACGAACTCCGCCTCCGGCCAGGCTCGGTGCAGATCCCACGCGGTCATCATCGGCGTGCAGACGTCGTAACGCCCCTGCACGATCACCGCGGGGATGTGCCGGATCGCGTCTACCCCGTCCAGCAGCTGTCCCTCGGTCCACCAGCCACGGTTCACGAAGAAGTGGCTCTCGATGCGGGCGAATGCCACCGCCGTGGCATCTTCGGTCATCTCCGCGACCTTGTCTGCATCCGGTCGCAGTGTGATGGTGGAGCCTTCCCACGTCGACCACGCCTTCGCGGCCGGAACGTGAACGGCAGGGTTCGGATCGAACAGTAAGCGGTGATAGGCCTCGATCATGTGGTTGCGCTCGAGAATCGGAATCGGCGCGACGAAGTCTTCCCACAGGTCGGGAAAGAGTGCACCCGCTCCGCCCTCGTAAAACCATTCCAGCTCCATGCGGCGGAGGGTGAAGATGCCGCGCAAAATCAGCTCGGTCACCGCATCCGGATGCGCCTGTGCGTAGGCGAGCGCGAGTGCACTCCCCCACGAGCCACCGAAGACCTGCCACTTTTCGATGCCAAGGTTCTTACGCAGCAGTTCGAGATCGGCGATCAGATGCGCGGTGGTGTTGAAACGAAGATCAGCTTCTGGCTCGCTCGCGTGCGGCTTGCTGTTGCCGCAGCCACGCTGATCGAAAAGCACGATCCGGTACTTCTCCGGGTCGAAGAACTGTCGATGCCACGGGGCGGTGCCGCCGCCGGGACCGCCGTGCAGGAATACGACCGGCTTCCCGTCAGGATTGCCGCTGACCTCCCACGCGATGCGCTGTCCGTCGCCGACGAGAAGCATCCCGCTGTCGTACGGCTCGATCGGTGGATAAAGCGCATCCAGATTCATATTCAACCCCCGATGAATAAGATTTGCCGCCACATGGCGGTCTCTTCACCGTACCGCGCAGCACCCGCCGACTGCGGGAGGAGAGACGCTATCCGAGCTGGTCTGCGCTGATCGTGAAGGTGTCGCAGCTGCCGAGCCCGTTCTCGTAGCCGCTTGCGAACCACCTCTGACGCTGGTCGCTCGAACCGTGCGTCCAGGACTCGGGGTTGTTGAAGCCGGACTGCTCCTGGATGTGGTCATCGCCGACGGCAAAGGCCGCGTTCAACGCGTCCTCGATCTGGGCCTCGGTCGGTGTCTCCAGGTAGTTCCGGCCCTCCGGATCAGTCTGGCTTGCCGCATCGGCAAGCCAGGCGCCCGCGTAGCAATCGGCCTGAAGCTCAGTGCGCACACTGTTGCTGGCGGGCCCAGTGCCGTTGTTCGGGTAGGCGTCCATCGTGCCGGTGATGCTCTGGATGTGATGGCCCCACTCGTGGCCCACGATGTAGAGCTGCGCCAGTTCGCCAGCGGATGCGTCGAACTGCTGACGCATGATCTGGAAGAAGTCCGGGTCGATGTACACGCCCTGCTCCGGAGGGCAGTAAAACGGACCGACCGAGTTCGACGCCGTGCCGCACTGCGTCGACGTTTGACCATGGAAAACGTACAGTTGCGGCGGCGTGTAGCCCTCGACATGCTGCGCCCAATATTCGTCGAGCATCAGCTGGGCGCCCGCCATGCGGCAGTCGTCCTGTGTGTTGGCATCCTCGCCGCTCTCGCAGGCGAGCACCGTGCTCTCGTCAGATCCCGATCCGGGGTCTTGGGTGCCGCCGACGAGCCCCGACAGGTCGATGCCGAGCAAAGGACCGGCGACCAGCGCGATGAGGGCGAGCAGTCCGATACCGCCGCCAGCGACCGCGGCTGTGCGCCCGGGACGACGAGTCTTGTGGCCCGAGATATCGGCGTCAGGATTGAACGTCATGCGATGAGATTACCGCGCACTCTGTGCTTGAGTGACCCCCAGTCGTAGGCTCGAATCATGTCGACCACAATCACGATCACAGGTGCGGGCGGGCAGATCGGGTATGCACTGCTGTTTCGCATCGCCGCAGGGGCACTGCTCGGCCCTGACGAGAAGGTGCGGCTACGGCTGCTCGAGATCCCCCAGGGCCTCAAGGCTGCAGAGGGTGCGGCCCTCGAACTGCAGGATGGCGCATTCGATCTGCTCGAGCACGTCGAGGTGACGGACGACGCCGCCACCGGCTTCGACGGGGCAAACCTCGCACTGTTGGTCGGTGCTAGGCCACGCGGGCCCGGTATGGAACGTGCTGATCTGCTGGCGGCCAACGCCGGAATCTTCGGCCCCCAGGGCAAGGCGATCGCCGACAACGCTGCGGCCGATGTGCGCGTCACTGTGGTCGGCAACCCGGCGAACACGAATGCGCTGATCGCCGCGGCATCCGCTGACGGGCTGCCCTCCGAGCGCTTCACGGCCCTGACGCGTCTCGATGAGAACCGTGCCCGCGCTCAGCTCGCCCTGGCACTGGATGCACCGGTCTCGAGCATCCGACGCCTACCCATCTGGGGAAATCATTCCGCGACGCAGTTCCCTGATGTCTCGCACGCGACCGTCGATGGGCGGCCGGCTCTCGAGGCGCTCGCGGAGCATGTCGGTGATGTCTCGGCGTGGCTGGAGCAGACCTTCATCCCGCGGATCGCGAAGCGCGGTGCAGAGATCATCGAAGTGCGCGGTTCTTCTTCCGTGGCATCCGCCGCGAACGCGACGATCGAGCACACCCGCGATTGGGTGCAAGGGACGGATGACTGGACCAGCGCAGGCGTCGTCTCACACGGTGAGTACGGCGTTCCGGAGGGGCTCATGTCATCGTTCCCGGTGCGCTCGATCGACGGCGAGTGGCAGATCGTCGAAGGCCTCGAATTGGATGCGTGGGCGCGAGCGCGAGTGGATGCCTCCGTCGCTGAGCTCGTCGAGGAACGCGAGGCGGTGCGGGGGCTCGGGGTTCTCTGAGCCAGTACCGCGCACGCTCGAGAACAGGGCAGAATGGATGCTGGAGGTGCGCCGATGAGTGATTCGACTGATCTGACGACCGTATCCGGACATCACGAGCCATTGACAAGCCCGCTGCATCTGCCGCACCAGGCGACCCAGTGCTCGAAGTGCTTCACCCAGCTTCAGCACGACCACGACTGGTGGCACGCACGCCCCACTGGATCGCGCTTGGTCGGGCTGGTCGTCTCACGCGATGGGATGCCGTCGGTCGTGCAGCAGCGCGACGACCTGACCCGCTTCGGTGTCCCGATCGAAGGGTTCCGGCATCCGGCACCCGAGATCCTGGAGAGCTGGAGCGACCGTCTGGCACGTTTCATCCCCACGCTGAAGAAGGGTGATGTGCTCGTCGTCACGAACGTGCACGCGCTGGGCCGCGACCGTGACGAAGAGACCCGTACGATCACGGATCTGCGTCAGCGCGGGATCATGGTGAAGGTACTCAGCACCGACTCACGCCACCTCGCCGACGCGATGCGCTGAGCAGAGCATCTCAGTCGCCGTCGGAATCGCTCTGATTTCGCAGTGCCTCATCGTCGAGTAGAGGAAGGTCCGCGCGGGTGACAACCTGCGTGGTCACCGCATACTCGACCAGGCGGGCACGACGGTTGGTCGCCAGCTTGCCCGGGCCGCCACGAAGACCCTGTACTCCCATGCGGTCAAGCTTGTCGCAGACGTTGTCGAGCTTGCGGTTGAACTTACTCATCGTCCACCCGAGACGCTCGGCAGCGACGCTCGACGACGGCAGCTCGTTGATGCTCACGCCTTCACGGCGCAGCATCGGCTCGGCAAGGGCGACCATGAGCTGCTTCTGCAATGGCGTAAAACTGGCCGGCATGACCGTCTCTTCGCCGCTCATTGACGCTTCCACCTGGCGGGACACCTCATACGGGGCCTGCTCGGTGTGCAGGCTCAGCTCATAGGTGACGGGGCCAGCAGTAAACACGATCACGCTGCGCTCGAAGACAAGCGGCATCCGTGCGCCCGGCGAGAGCCACGACTGGACCGCGCCGCCGGCGCTGGAGACCGTGGCCGCGATACGCACGCCGATGTTCGCCAGCCACCACAGGCCATCGCGGTGCTGCAGCTCCAGGAAATGGCGGTGCAGGTAGGGGTTGTCGTCGATCTCGAGGTCACCCTCGCGTCCGATAATGAACGGTTTCTCTGTAGGCAGGTCGTGCCATTCACCGGCGAACTCAAGGCGAAGCGGTGCGACATGGTTCGCATCCCTCGCCCTGGCGGCCTCTTCAGGCTCCGAAGCAGGATTCAGTTCATTCACGTAGCGAGCCCCCTCGGGAACATCCTGCCATGGAGGGGGCGGTGGCGCTGGATCGCGGTGCGGTCAGTCGAACTTTGGGCGCAATTCCTCGCAGACCTCGTCGAAATTGCGCGGCGTGACCTTCCAGCGTTTCTCGTCAGTGTCCTCGAATATCACGTTGTAACGTCCGGATACACGGTCGAACTGAACGAGAATCTTCACCGGCAACGTCTCATCCGGTTTGTAGTAGCTGTCCGTATACGCCTTTACCGCCGGTGCGACCGCCCACGGGTCTGAAGCCACGGCAGTGATGACACCGTCAGGAGAATACGTGTACCCATGAGCCTCGTTGAACTCCCCTTCGGGGAACTCGAGGATCATCGCGAAGGAGTCCCAACCACCGCTGTCGCCCTTCATGTTCTCGATCAGCGCTCGAATGACATCGGCTACGACGTTGTCTGGCATGACGTTTCCTTTGGGTCGATTCAAAGCTGGTCAATCCGGTCAAACGTCTGATCAGCGATGTTGGCGAAGCTCGGGTCGCGGACTTGAAGGATTCGGCCTGTAACTGGGTCGGACACCACATACACGACCTGAAATCTATCAGGTCGTATTGCCCCGGGCGGATCGACTGAGATGCGGTAGTCGACCCGGCAGCCCTCGGCAACGGAATCGGCCCACTCACTCTCCATCTTCTTCCACGCGCCCCGGTTGAGGTTGGCGATCTGTGGCACGATTCCTTCATCCGCGGTGTCCCCGAAGAAGCGATGCGCGCCAAGGTGCCCACCGTCGTCGCCTGGGTTGCCGAGATGGCCGACCGCGGTTGCATTGTCGCCGCGCGTCGTACCGCCGAAGTCCGCAAGGATCGTGCCCTCTTCCTGGACGGGCCGCTTCGAGTCGGGATCCCAGTACGTCGTCTTGGTGTTCGGGCTTCGCGGAGTGACGGTGCTGTTGAGATTGTCAGTGTCGCGTACCTTCTTCACCACGGCGTCGAGGTGTTCGGTGATCTTGTCGGCAAGCCGTGGAAGCTTGTCATCCATGTGGCGAGCGGCATCAGCACCCGCTTGCTTCAGTTGCCGTATCGCGGCTCTCGCTCCTGCGCTCATCAGGCGTCCCCTCCGAAATCGAGTGCGGAGAATTCCGAGAAGAACGTCGACGTCAACGTCTGAATATCCGCACCGTGCAGCTTCATCTCCGACTGCGCATCCTCCAACGCCTGCAGATCCGCGTAAAACTCATCCGAATCGCCCACAGAACTTTCCACCATCGGCGCATCCAAGATCGCATCAAGCACCGCAGGCAATTGCTCGGCCATCGGCTCAATCGCCATCGGCAGAAGCTGATTCAGCAACTGCTCCACTGCGATGTCCACCGCCGCATTCAGCAGCTTCTTCTTGATCAGCAGCATCGGACCCGCGCCCACCGCAGTGATCGGATTCGTCAACATCGCAACCAATGTGACCAACGTTGTCGTCACATCGACGATGACCTTCATCTTCAGCGCGAAGATCGCGTCTGCCCCGATATCCATCGCCGTCGACGCCGGCGGCATAATATCGATCAGTTTCTGCAGGTTCTGCGAACGATTCGTGTTCCATGCGCTCATCGTCGCGGGGCCCGTGTGACCCTTCATCGCACCGCCAAGGTCCCCATTGACCTTGCGATCCACAGCCTGAATCACTGTTTCCAAATCCGAACCAAAGGTGCGCACCAGGACAGCGCCCTGGCGCACCTCGTCCTCGTCGATATCCGGCCATTCAAAACCCAGCTTCTCCAACACCCAGACAAGCTCGTTCGGCAACATCATTCCCACGATCGCACCTCCTGGATCGACTGTATGATCCGGGCGCAGGCACCACCATGGGTAGCGCTTCCCACATAGCGGTGTCCGTGCACGCCGCTCACTCTCCGGGGTAATCGATCTCGATACTCGCGAAGCGCGTGTCTGGGATCAGGTTGATCTCGACCGTCGCACCATTGAGAGAGCCGGGTTCCAGTCCGAATCGTTCCTCGATCTCGGCGTGACTGAGACCTGTCAGATCGTTTGCCTCGCTAGCAGGAGCGAGGAATCTCGTGTCTCCTTGGCTCGTTTTGCCGTACTTGTCTGGGTCGTCCTGCCCGATCGCATCTTCATACAGCTCTTCGACGAACTGCCCCGGCACCTTCTTCGGCACGTCCTTGATCTCGTCGAGGACGTCGCCGGGGAGCGCACGAACGTCCTTGCCCAGCGACAGTCCGAGATCACGGGCAGAGTTGTAGTCCGGGTTGCGGTGTCGCGGCTCGTGTCCGAACGACTCGCGACCGCGTGTGACATCCTCGACGATTTTGTACTTCTTCGCGTGCGACGTGGACGGTTCAGCGCGGTGCTGCGGAGTGCTGTCGCGTCCGCGACGGTCCACGCCACGAATGCGGTCGGCATCTGCCCGGTGCTTTCCGCCGCGTTTGCGAAACGCACCCGCGAAACCCTGTTTGAACTCGCGCCCTGCGCCATCCACGGCATCCACGAGGTCTCGCATCAGCGTCTTCATCGATGACATCGTTCACTCCCCTGAGATCTGTAGGTTGGCGAGGTCTGCGAGCAGTCGATCCGTCAGATCCTCGACATCGGCGGCGTGCGCATCCATGTCGTCGGCTGCCTGGTCGAGAGCTACGAGATCCGCGTAAAACTCGTCCGCGTCGCCAACTGCGCCCTCTACGACGGGAGCGTCCAGCATCGCCAACACCAACCCCGGCACCTGTTCCGCGAGGGGTTCGATCGCCAGCGGCAGCACCTGGTTGATGACCTGCTCGAGCGTCGCCTCCATCGCCATCGAGAAGAGCTTCTTGCGTGCCAGGATCAGCACAGCGGCGCCGCCCAGCCCGAACGGCCCTGCGGCCAGCAACGGGATCAACTGGGCGAGAGTGACCGTGACGTCGATGATCACCTTCATCTTCAACGCGAGCACGATATCCGCGGCGAGGTCGATACCGGTGGCTGCGGGTCCGAGAATATCGAGCAGCTGTTGAACATTCTCGGAGCGGTTGCGATTCCACCCGGTCACATGTGCGGTGCCGGTCTGTCCGACCATAGCGGCACCGAGGTCGCCGTTGATGCGACGATCGGCTGCCTGCACCAGCGTCTCCATGTCGTCGCGGTAAACGCGCACGAGACCGGCGGCCTTCCACACCTCATCTTCATCGATGTCAGGCCATTCGAGCCCCATCTTGTCCATCACCCAGATGAGCTCGTTCGGCAGCATCATTCCCACGGCAACCACCTCCGGCTATGACGCTACCGAGGGGCGAGTGCAGAGGCGATGGGGAGATCAGCCCATCACGCTGGTATTTTCCCTTCAGTAATCGTTTAAAGATTCTAAGGTGGAATATCTTCTCGCTTCGGATCAAACCCTTCAATCTCAGGATATTTCCACTGTTTTAGAACAAATCTTCGATACTGACTCGATTTTGCGATAAGCTGAAGACATGTCAAAGCTGACCGTTCTGCACCAGGCGCTCTCTCGCCTTGATGAAGTGTGGGCAGACGCCAGCGAGGCAAATGACCTTTCGAGGGAACAGCTCATCGCGGTCACGAACGCGGTCGGCCTGTTGCAGCGTCGGTTGGATGCTGTGCATGTCGATGTGGCGGCGGGGATTGCGAGCGAGTCACGTCCTGAGCTCGGCGCCGACTCTCTGGCGAAGCAGCAGGGATTCCGTTCGGCGTCAAAGCTGATCGCGGCGGCGACTGGCGTGTCGACTGGGGACGCGTCGCGTCTGATCAAGGTGGGCGAGGCAACCGCGATCCGCACGGATCTGCTGGGCTCGCGCCTGCCTGCGAAGTACCCGCTTGTGCGGGAGGCGATGGAGGCCGGGACGCTCAGCGCGCAGGCGGCGGCGTTGATCATCGCAGTGCTGGAGCGGTGCCGGATCGCGGCCGGGCTGGAGCAGACGTCCGAGGGCGAGCAACTGTTGGTTGACGCTGCACCGGGACTCGCGCTCGATGAGGTGCGCCGACTCGTGGTGCGCGTGGAGGCATGGCTGGATCCAGACGGTATGGAACCGCGTGAGGATGAGCAGCGCGGCAGACGTTCGCTGACGTTCCACGAGCGTGGCGGGCGGTTGCACTTCGACGGGGACTTCGACGTCGAGACCGGTGCGCCGATCGTGGCCGCGCTCCGCGGTTACGTGTCCGCCGCGTTCGCCGCCCGCAAAAACGCCCCCGATCCGGATGCTCCGGATGCCGACCGCCGTACTGTCGCGATGTTGCAGGCCGACGCGCTCGCCCTGTTCTGCTCTCACGTCCTCGGTTGCACATCGCGCACCCCTGTTGCCGGAGCGACGGTCATCGTCCGCATCAACTATGCAGACCTCGTAAACGGCACCGGGTCGGCGACCATCGACGGCATCGACCAGCCCGTCAGCGCAGGCGCCGCACGGCGAATGGCCGCAGGCGCCGGCGTGATCCCGCTCGTCCTCGGTGGCGACAGCGAAATCCTCGACTGGGGCAGACACAAACGCCTCTTCACAAAAGCACAACGCCTCGCGCTCGTAGAACGCGACGACGGATGCGCGATGTGCAACCTCCCACCCGAGATGACCAAAGCACACCACCTGCGATGGTGGAAACGCGATCAGGGACGAACGGACCTCTCCAACGGGATCCTCCTGTGCGAGACCTGCCACCACCGCATCCATGACAACGGCTGGGAAATCCGCATCGACGGGTCGGGTATCACCGCAGGGGTCTGGTTCATCCCGCCCGCCTACGTCGACCCCGCACGCACCCCACGCTTAGGCGGCCGCGCACGATTCGACATCGCGGCCTGACTGTCCGCGACACACTCTCGATCGCCGGGAGCGTGGTCAGCGCGGCGGTTCTCCAGGCACGAAGTAGCGCAGCGGCGATAGGCCAGTGCGCACGACGGCCTCGCCAGCGGCATCGAGGAACTCGTTCATTGTCGCCACGCTGAGTGTGCCTGCCGGATCCGCGATGATCACATTGTCAACGACTGGCAGCAGCGTCGCGGTGCCCTTCGGCCAGGTCGCGAACGTGGTGGTGACACCGGTCTCGAGGACCTGAATCTTGGGGTCGGCGAGGTGAACATCGGGACGCTGGAGCGCCACGGTCTGCGCCTCGTACGCACGCACGCCGAACAAACGGAGTACGCGCTGGATGCGCATCTCGAGCGCCGGGAAACGCTCGAGCCACGGGAACGGTGCCCAGGCGCCGTCATCAAGGACGATGGGGTGAGCGCTCACCAACGGACCACCCGCGTCATACAGTTCCTCAGCCAGGTCTAGAACGCGTGCGATGCCGGCCTCGTCGTCGGCTCCTGCGATCACAAGTCGGTCACGCGACAGCGCGAACACGACCGGGGCGCCCTGAAGCGCCACCGCTGCGGCACGCGTGCGATCGATCAGCACTGCCGAAGCCAGCACTTCATCGTTGATGACGATCGTGCCCGCCACGACGTCGGGCAGTGCGCCCGCCGTTGCTACGGCCGCAGCCACCGCATCGCTGAACGGGCGTGACCATTCCTCTGCCTGCCCCCGAGTGACCGCCGCGCGAATGTCGCCTGCATCCAGTCCGACGAAGATCTCGCCGCCGACATACTCCACCCGAGGATGGGCGTCGCCCGGAGCCGTGATCGACAGCACTCCGAGCTCGCTCGCACCGTAGATGCGTGGCACCACGTTCACGTCGACGTTCCCAAATGCACCTGTCATGAGTCCTGCCCCTCTTCGTCCACCCTTGCCAGGGTATCTGCCGTCACAGACGCCTCCCGACGTGCGAACTCGACCACTTCCGCCCACGACCAGCTGAGGTCCAATCGCGGTATCTTCTTCGCAGGTCGGCGCGTTGACACCCAACCGCTCGGAACCACGTGCACGGCGATCATTGTCTTCGGGGCCGGTAATGGTTCGCCGTGAACGACCAGGACCACCGCACAGTCGCCGAATTCCCACCAGTCAGCTCGTCTGACTCCTGTGCGCACCAGCTCCGACACATATCGCCCACTCTGACCGGGCTCAGGGGCAAGATCGATCGCGATCGGATTGCCCTGCCTGTACGAGCATGAACTCCGAACATCGATCCAAAGCTCGTTGGCTCGATCACGCAGCTTTTGTCGTTCGGATGCATCCCCGTCACGCTGAAGTGGCTCCCAGGACAGCGGCACGATCCACGCCGCACCTTTCGACAGAAGAGGTACGTTGTTCGCGAGCCACTGATCAGTGCGGTCCAGCGTCAGTCCGGGGGCCGTCAGTCGAGCTTCGACGGCGCGAATGATCACTTCCCCGCTCACGATGAGCTTCTCCCCGCTGAATGAAATCACGGCGCCAGTACGGACCGAGTCAGGAGCAAAGGCCGTTTCGAGACTCATGGTCGCGTCGGCATGCTTTGGCTCGTTCCGGGCCAAAGTCCGGGGTTATAGTCATCGCCGCCGTTGGGTATGACGTTGCCATCGTTGTCCAAGATGGCCCCTACTCCGGTGGCGCTTCCAGGAATGTCAATCACTGCCTCTGGAACCCCCGTCGGCAGGTAGCCTCCCGGAATCCACTGGGCGTTCGCGCCGCCTTCGTTGCCGGAAGGCATGCGGATGTTGGCGAGTTCGGACGGATCAAAGTGACGGATTTCCAAGGGAAGCGGGTTGCCGTCCGCATCGAAGAAGTCACTTGGCTGCATCCCGAGCCGATCCGCAAGTTCAAAGGGATTTCCACCCGTCTCGTCAAGAATCTCCTGCAGCTGCGAGGTGGGGAACACGTAGGTGCTTCCCCCATTGCCTGGGCCCCATTTGTGCAGAGAGTCTGAGAAGTAGATCCGGCTCGCGCCGTCTTCAAATTGGGCGAGGTGATTTCGGATGTAGTCGTCGTCGAGGTACTCGCTCGGGTCGGGACGGTCGCCCTTGCCCCAGCTTTCGACCTGGTTCGGATTCCAGCCGGAATCCGTGTTCCAGCCATCCCGCAGCTCCTGCGGCACGCCGGTGTTGTCAAGATCAGTGACGTCGCTGTTGTTGCGCTTGTGCGCATTACCGTGCTTGCGGAACATCTCCGCGAGCTGCCGCACGTGAATCGGCATGCCATCAAGCGAATGCTTAATGGCATCGGCGATCTCTGAACCAGGACCCCTACCCATACTCAGTCTCCCCCGATGTTGAGCGTGGCGAGATCTGCCATCAGCCGCTCCGTCAAAGTCTCGATATCGGAGGCGTGCATTTCCATGTCACCCTCCGCTTGTTCCAAAGCCTGCAGATCGGCATAGAACTCATCCGGGTCACCCGCGACGGCCTCGACGATCGGCGATTCCAGCGCCGCCATGATGGCCGCCGGAAGATGCTCAGCCAATGGCTCGACCACCATCGGGAGCACCTGATTCAATGCCTGCTCCACCGCGATATCAACCGCCGCATTCAACAGCTTCTTCTTGATCAGCAGCATCGGACCCGCGCCCACCGCCGTGAT
Source organism: Microbacterium sp. Y355 (assembly GCF_059445345.1). Lineage (NCBI taxonomy): Bacteria > Bacillati > Actinomycetota > Actinomycetes > Micrococcales > Microbacteriaceae > Microbacterium > Microbacterium sp. Y355. The sequence continues at coordinate 2,111,428 of NZ_JCAIUD010000001.1, forward strand.
TGGATTCGTCAACATCGCCACCAACGTGATCATCGTCGTCGTCACATCCACGATGACCTTCATCTTCAAACCGAAGATCACATCAGACGCGATATCGACGCCCGTCGGTACGGGACCCAGCAGATCCAGCAGCTTCTGCAGATTCTGCGAACGGTTCGTATTCCACGCGCTCACATACGCGGGACCCGCCTGGCCACGCATCGCCATCGCAAGATCCCCGTTGACCTTCCGGTCCATCACTTGAATCTTCGACTCCAGCTCACCGTGGAACGCGCGAACCATCTCGCCGCCTCGACGTAGCTCGTCCTCGTCGATGTCCGGCCACTCGAACCCCAGCTTCTCCATTACCCAGATCAGCTCATTCGGCAACATCATTCCCACAGCAAAACCTCCAGAGGAGACTCTACGGGTCGCGACCGCTGCCTCGCGATGGGGAGAACAACCCACAGCGTCCGGTTCACGGCACGACCGCCCACTGCACGGAGCCGTACGTCAACGGAGCCGCCGCGCCGTTGCGTGATGTGACGCCGGTCACGTCGCGATCGCTGATCGTCACCCGCGGATTCGCCGCGATCGGAAGTGCGATGGCGGCACGCACAATCGTCGCCTCAATCTGCGCACGAAGATCTCGTGCTTCGTAGATATCAGTGGTCTGGGCGAGCTGAGTGATCAGGGCGTCACGCTCCGGATCCGCGTGGCGAGTGATGGATGCGTCACCCTGACTGCCCCACTGCGCAGCGATCTGCCCTGGCGTCTGCGGGATCGGCACTCGGGCGATCACTGCATCCCACCCGCGCTGTACGAGCGCGCCGTCGAAGTCATCGCTGCCGCAGTCGACCACGCTCCAGCCGAATTCGCCTGCGGCATCCCGAAGCGCCGCGAACGCCCCGACCGCGAACTCGCTCCGCCGGTCGTACAGCACGCAGACATGTGTTCTTGGAGCGAGACCGGCAGCTTCCCGCTCCAGCGCCGGGTCGTCTCCAGGATCGCCGAGCGTCTCGGCGAATCCGGAGTCGGCGCTCACGATGTCGTGGGCGCGAGAGCCGGGCGCCGACACCATCGATGTGGTGACGGCGTACGCAGCGGCCCATTCACCGGCACCGCGCTCCACCATCGAACTCGCCGGTACCGCGTGGATGAACGCGGTTCGCGCCTGCTGCTCAGTGAAGACACCAGCAGGATTCAACAGCATCGCCCACACCGTTCCGTCATGCGTTGTATCAACAGTGAAATCCTTGCGCTCAAGCTCGACGATCGGCGCCCGATTGGCCGCGATCGGAGCCACTTGCGCAGCATCCAGCTGGTCGCCGATCGTGGCGATCGGGTCGTCGCCCGGTGGCACGAGATCGATGCGGGCGACCTGAGGCGTCACGAGACCCTGGTACGACGGGTTCGGCACCAGCGTCACACTCTGTCCTGCTTCGCTGCGATCTGCCCCTTCAACCAGGAATGGTCCGCTGGAAAGCATCAGATCCGCGGGAAGTTCCCCCTGGTCGGAGAGCTCGAAGCCTTCGTTCCAGACCTTGGCGATCGCCTCGAGCGCGGTCGGATCCCGCTCTTGAATCGCCCGGATGACCGCCTGCTTCGCCTCCATGTCGTCGTCCATGTTGAAAGCGAGCCGACCGACGACGTGCGCGGGCACCGGCACCGTGACCGCCTGCTGCCACTCGATAATCGGCCGCGGAAACGTCACCTGAATCGCGCGTGCGAACTCATCAACGATAGGGATCGCGAGCTCGGGATCCGGCCCGGCATCCGCTGTCTCGCTTTGGTCACTGAGGTCGAAGTATCCGGATGCCCCGGCCCAGCCCAGCAGCAGATCTGCCGCGTCGAGAGGGATGTCATCCGACCACGACGGCTCGGCGAGGTCAAATCGCACCGTGAACGGGTCGTCACTGACGATCGTGACCGCGCCGAAGCCTTCGTCGGGAACGAACTCGCCGTCGATCACGTCTCCGAAGTCGCCTCGGATCGTCTCGGCGATATCGACATTGCCTGACGTGGGGGATGCGGCGGCGTTGGTCGATGTGAACTCGCCCGTCCACCCCACGGTGATCGCCGAACCGGGCACGACCGATTCCGGCATCGCCGGCGCGCATGCTGCCAGGCTCACCGCAAGGAGGGCGACAAGCGGTACCGCGATGCGGCGGCGCATCCTCATGACGTCACCGTCACACGAAGTCGGCGCTGTCGTCGCCTTCAGCCAGCTCGCGGAAGCGCTCGCTCTCTTCGCTCTCCAGCCACGCGCGCGCGTGCTCCAACAGCACCGCCGGCGAATCCTGTGCCTCTTCAGCAGTAGCGAAGGGCCCGATCGTGTCCTCGGAAGGGCGCTCATCCGCACGCTGGACCGACTGGGTCGACAGGTTGTACCAGTAGCTCTGCGTTCCGCTCATGTTCCCGATTCTATTCGCCGTTTAATGTGCGTCTCAGGCAAAAACAGAGGTCGTGGCGTCAGTCCCCCCGACGCCACGACCTCCGAAAGTGCAATGACTCAGGCGCCGCCGGCCATGCTCGAGTCGGTGTCGCGGATCTGGTCCGCCATCTGGTCGAGTGCCTGCGCCATATCGTTCACGGCCTCCGCAGCATCGTCGAGCGAGCTCGTGAGCTCCGAGTACGACGTGTTGTACGCCACCGAAGCGTTCTCGGTCTTGAACCCGTCCTGGACGAGGTCCTCAATGACGCCCTGCAGTTCCTTCAGCGTGTCGGTGACGGTGGTACGTCCGTCACGAAGGCGCTGAGCCGCGCTTTCCATCTCGCTGTATGTTGCACCAAAATCTGCTGCCATGAGAGCCGCCTCCAAGTTTCGTCTTCTTCAGGCCGCTCGGCCTCTTACAACGAGGTTAGCCAAGGTTCTCGATCTGGCATACGGGGAGCGGTACCCATGTACCTCTACCCATGAGCCGGCGCATCAGGCACGAACGGGATCTGCATCGTGACAGCTTTACCCGCCTGTACGAAGATGCCACGACCGACGGGAAAGTCCGATCGCTTGACGCGGCCGAACGGAGATTTGAAGATCGATTCCCCGTCGTAGGTGTCTGGCTTGAGCACGATGCCCTGCCTTCCGGTCTTCCACTCCCCCATCACACCGATGCTGCCGCTGGCACGACTGATCTCGGCCTCGCCGATCAGCAGATGGTCGCTGTTGTTCATCGCCTGCAGCAGTGCCCGCATCGGGCGGTCAGCCGCACCGTCGGCCAGGTGCGGCATGTCCTCGATGACGATCATGATTCGGCCATCGGGCGAATCGCTTACGACCAGTTCTGCGAGCTCTGTGGCGAGGTCCTTCTCGTCCTCGGCGCGCGTCGCGCTGCGCACCCACGGACGGAAGTCCTTGAGCTCCGAGCGACGGCTGCCGAAGTGATACATCCGCACGTTCGGGTTGAAGCGCTCCATGGCAATGATGAGCGCCTTCAACGTGTTCGTCCTGCCGGATGCCGGGGGACCCGAGATCACGAACGAGCCGATCGGCTCGAAGCCGTGAGGTGCGAGTGTGTCGTCGGCGACGCCGAACACCGGCATCCCGCCTACCTGTGCCGGCATCTCGGTCACCGGAACCATAGTCGGAAGTGCGCCGATCTCCGGCAGATCACGCACGCCCTCCTCGCGAAGACGGTCAGCGAGCACAGCGAGCGCCTTGGTCTGTTCGACCACGTTCATCGTGCCGCCCAGTACCGCGATCTGCGCCTCATGCCCGTCGATGACCGACCGACCGGGCGCGGATTGCTCGTCAAGGATGTCCCGCGGCGCGTTCAGCAGCATGTATTGGCTCGGATCTCCCATCCGCAGCACGACGCGACGCGAGATGTTCGCCGCGACCGCGCTCGGCACCGCGTTGCCGCGGTCGGCGGTGATCACCGTGTGCACGCCCAGTGTGCGTCCCTCGCCGAGGATGCGCATGAAGATGCGGTAGAACGGCGCACGGCCCGGCGCGAACTCCCAGTCCTTCTTGAACTCGGGGAAGTTGTCGATCAGCAGCAGGATGCGCGCCATGTTCGGATCGACGAGTTCCCGGTATTCCTGGACGGATGCCGCGCTGGCCGCCGAGAACGACGCGGAACGGCGATCCATCTCCCGATCCAGTGTGCGCAGCAGTCGCTGGATGCGCTCGACGTCTGCGCTGTCCACGACAGAGCCGACATGCGGAAGTACGGCAAGCGCACCCAACGCACCCGAGGCGAAGTCAAGGCAGTAGACCTGCACGCGGCCACGATCCGGCCGCATGCCTGCGGCTGTGCCGATCGTCTTCAGCAGGGTCGATTTACCTGAACCGGAGGTGCCGTAGATCACCAGTGAGCCATCGCGGTCAGGGGCGAACACCGCCGGCTGCTGCAACTGCTTCTCGGGCACGTCCACCAGCGCGAGCGGAATGCGAGTGTCACCATCATTTGGCAGGTCGTACAGATCCACAAGTGGCGACAGGTCGTCGAGCCATGGGCGGCGGGGCCGGATGAGTCCCCCGACGTCACTGGCGCGGATCAGCGTCGACACGATGCGCTTCTGGTCGTTCGGCCCGAGATCCTCCTCGTGGGAGTCGGACTCGGCTGGGCGGTCGGATTCCCACTCCGCGCTGGAGCCGAAACGCAGCTCGGCCACGCGCACCTCGGCCACCGCGGCATCGTCGTCGGTGGTCCAGCCACCCGCGTACGCCGACTGGAACGGTACAAGCCGGCCAGGGCCAGTCTTCGCGATCGCACGGCCGGGGATCGCTGCGGAGAAGGTCGACGCGATGCCGTCGTCGACGACGTCGCGGGAGTCTGCCTCGTCCGCCATGCGCAGGGCGATGCGCAGGTTGGTGTTCGCGCGCAGGTTGTCTTTGATGACACCGGCTGGTCGCTGGGTCGCCATGATCAAGTGGATGCCAAGAGACCGACCGCGCTGTGCGATGTCGACCACGCCATCGACGAACTCCGGCATCTCGGATGCGAGAGCGGCGAACTCGTCGATCACGAGAACGAGGGCTGGAGGGCACTCCGGATCCTGACGCTTCTCGAGCTCGAGTAGATCCTTCGCCTTCTTGCGATTGAGCAGATGTTCCCGCTGCTGCAGCTCGGCCCGCAAGCTGGTCAGCGCACGGCGCACGAGGTGCGGGCTCAGGTCAGTCACGAGCCCCACGCAGTGCGGCAGCTCCACGCAGTCGGCGAAGGCGGATCCGCCCTTATAGTCAACGAACAAGAACGTGACGCGATCCGGACTGTGCGCCGCAGCCATACCAAGAACCCATGCCTGCAGGAACTCGGATTTTCCCGCGCCGGTCGTGCCGCCGACGAGTGCGTGCGGGCCCTGCGTGCGCAGATCGAGTGCCATCGCGTCGCTCGCCCCTTGGCCGATGATCGCGCGGAGCGTGCCGGACTTCTTCAGCCGAGGCCGAGGTCTCGGCGAGCGATCAACGATGGTGTTGTTCTGCCGCCAGCGCTCGATCACGACCTGCGGGTCGTCCGCGATCGCCGGGTCGACCAGTTGCAGGAACATCACCGAGCTGGGGATATCGGACGCATCGTGCACCACGGTGCTCGCGTCCACCACCGGCGCAAGACGTCGCGCGAGCATGTGCATGTACGCGTTGGAGACACCTTCCACTCGCACATGCTCGAAGTTCTCACCGGTGCGGACCAGGCCCACCTGGGCATCTTCGAGACCCGTTGTGACGTCGATGTAGCTGCGGCACACGGCCGGGAGAGACTCGACTGTGGGCGAGAGGAACACGGCGTGCACGCCGCGATCCGCGCCGCGCTCCAGCACATCCGTGAGTCGCCCACGGTCGACCGGCGCATCACTGGTCACGAAGACGATCACCGACAGCGGTGGAGTGCTCTTGTGATCGGTCGCCGCACGAGCGACATCCGTCCCGTACAGCTGCGGATTCCAGTCCTCCTTGAACGGCCCGCGCGGCTCACCTCCGCCGCCTTCTCCGCCGGCGCGCAGCACGTACTCCTCGAGCATGCTCAGCAACGCGGCACCTGTCGGCGCGGAATCCGCGAGTGCCAAATCCCGGAACGGGCTCTTCTCGCTGGACGTGTGCGGCATCCATTTGAGCCAGTCGAGCTCGGGTGTCCATGCGGAGTCGGCGAATGCGACGGCGACCACATCGTTGGGCGCGTGCAGCCCGAACAACTGGACGGCCATGCCGCGCATCGTGTCTGCCACCGCGGCTTGAGGGCCAGCGATTCCGATCGATCCGGCGTCGGCCATCGTGTCAAAAACCGGTACGTCATCTACGAGCTCGTAGCGCTCGCGCAGTCTGTCGATGCGATCGATGAACTCAGGAAGGCCGTCCGGCTCATCGGCATCGGCGATCATGTTGCGTGCCGGGAGCCTGCAGCTGCCCAGCCTCAGGCCGAGGAAGTTCCAGTGCTCTGGCCGCCTCGTCCACAGCATTGCGCCCAAGCGCATTGCGTGGTCGAAGACCTCGGCGACAGGCGGCGCCTCCGCGTTGCGGGCGCGTTCTTCTTCCGGCTTGCCACGGAAGAAATCCTCTTCGAGCTGTTCATACTGTCGCTCGAACAGGAGGAACTCGTGATTGGTGCTCTTCTTGCTCTGCACCGCCTGATTGATGATGTTGCCGAACGCCATCAGTGGCGTCATCACGATCATCAGGAGCGATCGCGGATTCTCATTAAGGGCGTACAGCGCCATTCCCATCAGGATCGGCGCAACCAGGATCGGCCAGGGGAAGATCTTGCCGATCTTCTCGGTGGGCAGACGCGGAGACTTGAACCGCGTCCCCGGGTAGCGCACCTCGACACGAGGGCTGCGGTTGAAATGCAGGCCGCCGCCTCGTTCGATGATCGGCTCCTCAGCCGCCGAGCCGTCAAAGGATCGCGCAAGGCGCAGGACGAGCGTGGTGCCGCCGATCACGAACGGCTCACCCTCTTCAACCCGCACGCGCTGCACCGCGACGCCGTCCACCAGCACGCCGTTCGCGGAGTTCAGGTCGACGACTTCGATGTGCGTACCGACTTCGAGTCGGGCATGACGCTTGGAGACCATCGGGTCGAGGAGCACAACATCGTTGTCCGCGTCCCGCCCTACGAACACGTGCCCGGCTGCGATGGCGAACTCCTGACCTTCGAGAGTTCCTGCGGTGGCGCGCAGTACGCCGACGGTGTCGCCTCTTCCGGTGGACGCGTAGTTCGGGCCGTAATTGACGATGGATGCCGCGAAGCCGGAGCCGATCGGTGCTTCGCCGATTGGGATGTCCGGTTGAAGGGGAATGAGCCGCTCACCGGCAGGGGGTGCGACAGCGAGTGTGAGCACGTCACCCTCGGCGACAGGTGTCGACCGGGTCGGATCCGCCTCGGCGACTTGACGGGCCACGTCAGCGGTGGTGGCCGTCGAATCCGTCGTGATCACGATATCGACGGGCTCGCCCGCCTGACGGTGCAAGGTCAGCTTCAGTCGCATTCGTGTTCCTCAGTCCTGCTCAACTCGCCAGCGATCATGTGCTCGCCCTCGCTCATATCCGAATCACGGCCGCCGTACGGTCGCCGATCCGAATCAGGTCGCCGTCCGTCGTCATGACCTGCGAACCAGCAACGACAACGTACTCGACACCGTCTCGGATCAGTCCCGACCCGTTTGTGGATCCGCAGTCGGCGATCTCAAGTCCACCGTCGACGGGGCGCACCAGCAGATGGGTCTTCGACAACGACCTGCTGTCATCTGCCAGCGCGATCGGTCGTGCCCCAAAGTACTGCGCCGGATCCGGGTTGCGCCCAAGAAGGACGGGTTCGGATATCAGGATGCTCTCACCCGTATCGAGGCGCAGCCCGAAGCGTGCCGCCGGGGCGGACTCCGGCATGGGCACTGGGGCAGGCACGGGCACTGGGGCGGGGGTCGGGTCGGGCGCTGGGGCAGGCGCCGGAGCGGGGGTCGGGTCGGGAAGCGGCGCGTCCAGGTGAACGCCAGACGCCACAGTCTGCGGCTCCGCTCCGGCGGCGGGCGTGCCGTCAGAGATCCGGTATCCGCCGAGCACCGGCTTGCCCGCCTCACCTGGGCCGGCCTCCGCAGGCGGGACCGTCTGCGGGAGACCAATAACCGGACGCTCACGCGCCTCGTAGGGACGCGCAACACCGATCACGCCGGCGCTGACGCGGTTGCCTGGGCGATATTCGGGCTGCGCCGCCGGATCCACCGGGGTGGCAAGGGAAGGTAGCGCCGATCGCTCTGGAGCCGGCTCAGCCTTCACCATCTTGCGTGCGACACGCATCCGCTTTTCGTCGTAGGGTTGCAGCCCCTTACGTACGTCCACCAGCCAGACGTTCGTTGCCTTGTCGTGCCATCCGCGACCGCGACGCTGTGGGTCGAGCGTCGGAGAGATCAGGAACAACACGAGGCCAAACAGCGGCACCAGGCTCGCGGCTGCGACGATGAGGAAACGAAGTAGCACCGCGCCGAAGCCAGGACGCTCGAGCGTGCGCACATTCACGCTTCGGATGCCGGCGATGGCCTTGCCGATCGTCAGCCCCTTGGTTCCGTGGAGGGCCAGCTGCACGATGCTGAACACGAGGGTGAGAAGTACCGTGACGCCCGCCGTCACGACAGCGAGTACGAAACTCGGATGATTGATGAACCCGTAGGACGAGATCGATCCGGTTGCGAGTTTGAACAGTAGTGGCATCGCGCCGAGCCAGAGCGGCAGCTGCAAAAGCAGCCAGAACGCAACATCGCATGTCAGGGCGAGTGCACGGCGCCCGAACGGAGCACGCAGCAGGCCGAGCGCGGCGGCATATGCGGGATCCGGTCGCCCATCGGCGTCGAGTCCCTCAACCGTCTGCTTCTTCTCGTCGATCTCCCAGATCATGTCAGCTCACGCATCCCCGCACCGGTTCGGACGAGCGCCCGTCCGCGCGGATCAGGGAGACGTCGATGCACACCTCTCCTGGCCCCTGCGCGGTGAGCGTCGCCGTCGGCGTCGTCGCGCGTTCGGGGCTGGTCTCTCCGGAAAGGACGATCTGCTCCCAGATGTAGAAGTCGCCCTCTTGCTCGTCTGGATTCGCCCAGGTGAAGGTGACCTGTTCACCGTCACGGGTACCGGTGACATCAGTCGCACCCGGGACAGCAGTCGAGACGACGTCCTGTGGGTCTACGACCTGTTCGGTTTCCTCGGGGTCGGGCTGCGGGGCGTTCAGGCTCGTGGCGATGAGGTTCACGCCGATGATGCCGCCGACGATGACCACCACTGCCGCGGCGATCCCGCCGATGATCCAACCCATGCGCCCCCGAGCAGGTGACGCTTTGACCTCGGCAGGGGCGAGGCCCGGCGCCTGCGGCGTCTCCGGCGCATGCGGCGCCACGATCCGTGGCGGACGCAGCAGGGTGCGGTCATCCGCGGAATCCTGCGATGGCTCGGGAACGACGACCGTGGGCGGCCGCATCACAGTGTCGTCGACCTTTGGCGAGACCGGCGCAGAGTCGAGGCTCGGGGCGAACGGCTGCGTCATCGCGGACGGACGGGTCGCTCCAGCATCCGGGGCGATGCTGACGACTTGACGCACCCTGGTGAGTCCGTCGTCATCATCGTCGATTTGCTCGACGGGATGATCATCGACGATGTCGATAGGTGTGACGGAGTGCGACAGCTCGATCTGAATCTTCTGCAGCGCACGTGCGAAGGCGACAGCACTGGGGTACCGGTCGGCGGGATTCTTTGCCATCGCCCGGTCGAGGACGCGCTGCAGACTTGCCGGCGAATCCGCGCGTTCGAGTGGTACCAAAGGAGCGCGTTCGATGCGCTCGATCAGGTCAGCGCTGGCGTTGCGCTCACCCGGACGTTCGAACGGCGAACGCCCTGCGAGCAGGGTGAACAGGGTGGCGCCGAGGGCCCAGACATCCGACCACACGCCGCTCCGCGGCGGGTCGCCGAACGACTCAGGCGGCGACCACGGAATCGACATCCCCATCGCTTCTGGGAGCGTGGCGGTCGTCGAGGCGATGCCGAAGTCGGTGAGCGCAGGGCGGTTGTACTCGGTGACGAGGATGTTTGCCGGCTTGATATCGCGGTGCAAGACACCGGCACGGTGCGCGGTCTCCACGGCTCCGGCGACCTGGATGCCGACGCGCAGAGCCTCAGCGACCGAGAACGGCTCCTTACGTGCGCGCAACTGCAGGTTCGGTCGAGGGCAGTACTCCATCACGAGGTACGGCCGGCCGTCTCCGGCAACCGCGGCCTGATAGATGGTCACGATCGCCGGGTGCGTCGACAACATCGCCATGACGTTCGCCTCGTCGGCGAACTCCTGCGCGGATCCGCTCGAGATGCGATCGGCCAACAACACCTTGACTGCGACACGCCTCTTCGGCATCTGCTGCTCATACAGGAACACGTCGGCAAAGCCACCAGTGCCCAGCGGCTCCACGTATGTGAAGCCAGGAAGCTCGGGAGGCGGAGAGGGGGGTCTGCTCACAGAAGACCCTCGAACGTGACGACGACACCATCACCGAGGTCGACGGCGTCGCCGCTCAGCACCAAGACCTGCTCACCGGGGTGCAGGCGCATGGGATCGACACCCGGCCGCAGCAGCGTAGAGCCGTTCGTGGTGTGCAGGTCGATCACCACCACCGTGTCACCCTCTGGGCGCACCTCAAGGTGGTTGCGGGAGATGTCCTGCTGGGGGCTGTCCACCGCGATGAGGTGAGGCAGGTTGGCGCCGCTGGCCCTGGTCGATCGCGGCCGCCGGCCGATGATCACCGGGCGGTCAAGAGTTGCGCTCTGCCCTGTGGAGAGCCGGATGCTGCCGACGGACGCCACGGGGATCACGACGGTCGGTGCTTCCGATGATGACGCTGCGGCCGGCTCACGGAGCGCGCGGGCCTCGGCGAGCGAGATGGTTTCACCGTCATGGTCGCCGGTGGTGCCCTTGGGCACGGGACTTCCTGCCGGGATGATGTGGACAGTGTCGCCCCACAACAGATCGAAGTCATCTACCTCTGCGGTGGAATCGACCTGCTCCGGCATCAGCGTGTCTGCAGTGTCTGGGCCCTCGTCCGAGGCAGCAGAAGGTGTCTCCCCTGGCAGCGGCAGGGCGACGGGAACGGGAGGAGCCACCGGCACTTCCAGCTCCACTGTTGCCGGCGACGCTTCTTGTTCCGGCTTCGGCTCTTGCGCCGGCTCTTGCTTCGGCTCTTGTTCCGGCTCCGACGCCACCAGCTCCACGGTCACTGCAGCAGCGAGCACCACACCGCCGACGATCGGGAAGGAGACATCAGCGTCGTCTGCGATTGCGATGTGTATCCGGCTGGCCGAGCGGATCAGACGTTCACTCCAGGTGGTGATTTCTCGTCCGCTGACGCGCATCTCACCCTCGGGTGAGCCGACCGTGACATCGGGCACACCGCGTACGGCGACGCGAACGTCCGCGCCATCCGTGGCGATCGCCACGAAATCCGGGATCCCTGCGAGTGATCCTCCGGAGCCGAGGGTGAGCAGGTCCACCAGCGCGCCGAGTTCATGCGCGTCGCGCATACCGTCCCAGATCTCGGCGACGAACGCCGCGTCTGCTCGCGGAGGCAAAACGATGACGGTGTTTGCCCTGATGAGCGCGTTCCACTGTCCAGGGCGATAGGTGACGTTCATGGGCGCACTCCTCCTGCGGCTTCGCGCGGACGAGTATCCGCGATATCGGGAACATCTGTCTCCACAGGCCGCCCCGGACGGGACGCGACGGAGACGGCGTCGACGATCACGGCCGTCACGTTGTCGCGACCGCCGGCTCTCACAGCTTCGGCCACAAGGACGTTGGCCGCGTTCTGCGGGTCGGCCTCGAGGGAAAGGACGTCGCGGATGTAGTTGTCGGGCAGTTCGGAGCAGAGCCCGTCCGAGCAGACCAAGATTCGGTCGCCGAGGTCTGCGGGGAACATCCAGTAGTCGGCCTCGCCGGTGCTGCCGCCGCCAATCGCCCGGGTGATGATGTTGCGTCGATGATCGGTGGCGGCTTCAGCCGAAGTCAGCTCGCCAGACTCCAACAGCTCCTGAACAACTGAATGATCCACACTGATCTGTTCCAGCTCGCCGTCCGACAGTCGATATGTGCGGGAGTCGCCGATGTTCAGGACGAGCCAATAGCCGGTGCCGTCGACGGAGGCCAGCACGACTCCACTCAATGTGGTGCCTGCGCGTCCGGTGCTGGCGGTGGAGATGTCGTCGACGGCGAGACGCGCACTGCTCACGGCAGCGCGCACATCATCGAGGACGAGTGACTCACGGCCGGAATACCGCTCGAACTCGGCGAGCGCCGCGGCGCTCGCGCGCTCCCCCGCCTCATGTCCGCCCATACCGTCCGCGACGAGGAAGACAGGAGCGCTCGCCAACAGCGAGTCCTCATTCAGAGTGCGGCGACTGCCCACATGCGTGGCCGAGCCGGAGGTCACGATCAGGGATGCACTCATACGTAGCCGCCGATCGTGACGATGCGATCGCCGATCTCGATGGCATCGCCGAGACGGACGCTCACCTGCTCGCCGGGGGGGCATGCGATCCGCTCCCCGTCTCGCACGATCGTCAGTCCGTTGGTGGAGTGACGATCCATCACCCATCCGCCGCTGACGTCCGCACCGGCTTCGAAATGAGTCTTCGACAGCGACAGCGTCTCGTCGCGCACTGACACCACGGTTGCACCTTGCTCTGGAAGGGGATTGCGCCCGAAGAGGGTACGCCCGGACACCGAGACTCGGGTGCCGTCATCCCAGGTGAACACCAGCCGGTGGCCGGGGACGCTGATCCGGGTGTCCTCGATGTCCTCCGGTTCAACGCCGTCTGAGTCGGCAACCGCGGCGAGATCGGGCACGATAGTGAGCTCGCGATCGAGATCGGGCTGTGAAACCGTCACATCGGCGGTCCGCGCAGGCCGCTGCGGCGGGGTGTCCTGCGTCACACCGGGCACGAACGCAATCAGCGCTTCCTCGGCAACCGGTGCAGGCGGCGCGACCGGTGCGACAGGTGCGGAGCTCGGCGTCACAGGAACGGAGCTCGGCGTCACAGGAACGGCCGGCATCTGCGGAACCATCGGCCGCGGGGCCGTCGCGAGTGTGGGCGATCCGGGCTGTGCCGGCGGCAGCGGCGGGCGCGGTGGCACCTGCATCGCCTGGGTTGGAGGAGCTGCGGCGGCCGCGGTGGGCACCGTGTGAGCGTCCAGCATCAGCGATTTCGCGACCTTGTCGTGCCAGCCCTGGAATCGCCCCGAGCCGTCGAACAACGGCGTGAAGTAACCAACGATGATGGATGCTGCGAGGCCGAAGATGATGTTCCGCACCAGGGTCATGCCGAATCCGAGCGGCGCGCCGTCGACCTCGCGGACGAGGCGGATGCCCTGCGCACGCATGCCGATCGACCCGCGGCCGCTCTGCATAAGCGTGTAGACGATGAACCATCCGAGCATTACCACCGAGATCAGCGGGCCGCCGATGGCGAGCACGCCGAGGATCCCATCAAGGCCTGCCGAGATGGCAACCACCGTGAGAATTATGCTGAGCACGATCCCGAGCCCGGCCGCGATCGCGGCGTCGATGATGTATGCCACGGCGCGCCGCGACGTCGGGGCGACCGTGCCGAACGCCAGTTGTGTCATGGGGTCTCGCTCTCGGATACGTCGGAAGTGCTGTTCTTGATCGTGCCAGGTTCTCGTCGAACGCGCGCGGTCGCGGCATCCTTCAGGCCCTGGATACCTGCCGAGAGGTTCGAGCCTCCCAACAGTGAGCGGAGGTTCAGACGTGCCTTGATCCGCTTCCAGAACCCGACCTCGCTGCCGAGGCCGACGACGATCTCGTCGACCTCCTTCCAGAAGGCCTCGACCTCCTCTGTGCTCGGATCGCTCGGGCCGAAGACCTCGGCGTCGGCACGATCGGCGAGCGATGTCGCGGCAGAAACCGCCAGCTTCTCTGCGACGTGAGCGGCCTCCTCACTGCGGGTGGCGCCGGCGGTGAAGCGCGCCCCATAGTCGACCGCCCGGTCGGTGAGCTCGTCCCAGCCGCCGGAGATGCGATCCGCGGTGCGCTCTGCAGCCCGGCGCGACCGGCGACGCGACGCCTTCCACGCGCCGATGATGATGAACGGTGACGCGAGGATCAAAAGGGTACCGAGGGTGACGCCACCGATCGCGAGAATCAGGCCGATAACTCCCGAGAAGTCAGGAACCTCATCCTCGGCCTCGCGGTCATCAGGAAGGGTCGGCGGCAGGTCGGCTGGCTCCTGCGGCGGGGGCGGGGGCTGCAGCACCTGTGGTTTCGGGTCGGCCCGCGGCTTGGTGTTCTGCTCGTTCGGAACCTGGTCGTCTGGCGGTGTTGCATCGAATGGCACCCAGCCGAAGCCGTCGAAGTTCACCTCGACCCACGCATGGATGTCCTCGCCCGTGGCGGCGAAGCTCGCTTTCCCGGCTTGAGCCTCGTCCGGGTAAAAGCCCATGACGACGCGGGCGGGGATGCCGATCTCGCCGGCGAGCAGCGCCATCGCGACGGAGTACTGCTCGTCGTCTCCGATCATCTGGTCGCCGCCTACTAGCGTCGAGATGCGCTCCGAGGTGTGCCCTGCACGCGAGATGACCTCATCCTTCAGGCCATGGCTGAAGAAGCCATCCTTTGACAGGTACGTGGCCAGCGCCCGCACCTGCTCGATGGGCGTCTCCGCCTCGGCAGTGACCTCGCCGGCGAGAGAGGACAGTTCGTCGGGGACCTTGTCCGATTTGGGCATGCGCACGGTGCCGAACGGCGTATCGGCGAGCTGCTCGTCGCTGATCTCGCCCGGGATGATCGCCTGCACCGTGTAACTGTCGCCGGTGAAAAGGCCGCCGGTGGAGACCGCCGTGCCCGAGCCGGTGCTGTAGTAGGTGCTGCGACGCAGCATGTCGGCGTCGTCGCCACTGAAGTCGAACTCGGACACGGAGCCGGCGCTCGGCACCCATACTCCGGAATACTCGTCGATGTCGATCTGCAGCGTCACGGGTGTGCCAACGGCATCCGGCGACATGTTCCCACGAATGGGAGTGAAGGCGCTGGATGTCCCTGGACCGCCATCGACGACGTTGATGACCTGACCGTCGAACTCGTCCATCGCCGCAAGGCGGACGCGCGCGCCGGACGGTAGCCCCTGCACGGTGAACAGCGTCTTGTCGGCGTCGTCGCGGACATGGCCGCGGAAGGACTGCAGAGCGCTCGGGTAGTCGCGCACATTGAAGGGCGGGATAACGACGTCGCGCAGCACGTGGCGCACCTCGTTCGGCGCGGTGATACCGCTGACCGCGGCTCCCGCGCCGGCCGCGACGACGACGACCACTGCTCCGGAGAGCAGCCGGCGCATCCGCATACGGTTCGCGCGGGCCGGGTCGATCTCGCTGACAGAGACGGCGGCGTTCTGCGGTGCCCACATCTGGCGGGCGGCGAGCCAGGCGACGCTCACGACGGCGAAGAGGAGACCCTGCAGGATGGGTGCTGCCGGGTCCGGCGTGCCGAGGGAAATAACGATCGCGAGAGTGATGCCCGCCGGAATCAGTGTCCAGGCTGGATTCGACAGACGCAGTGCGAGCGATGCTGTCAGGACCGCGGCGACCAGCATCAGCAGGAACGGGACGATCAGGTGCCCGTCCGCGGCAGCCACCGGCGCCGAGGTCGTGAGCATCTTTTTCCACGACGTCACCGTGCCCAGCGCAAGCTGCTGCAGCGTGTCGAGGGTCGGGATGAACCCCGCGATGGCTGTGTGCGGCAATGCGAGCGCACTGCCGAAGACGAAATAGACCAGCACCGTGACACCGGCGATGGTCAACACGCCCCAGCGACGCCACACCGCGACAGCTGCGATCGCGAGGCCGAGGATCGCTCCGCCGAGGGCTGCGACGAGGTAGCCGGGGCCACCAAAGCTCGGCCAGAACCCGGCCATGGAGACCACGAGCAGCGCGAAGACGGCGCCAAGGTCGAGCGCCCAGCGGCGCACAGGAAGTACCGGGGTCACGGGGACGGCGGGGGCACTCATGCGAGGACCTTCTGAAGTGCGAGCGGAATTTGGTTGAGGGCGCCAACGCTCACGACATCCGCCTCGCCGATACGGCGCAAAGCCGGCACCTCGACGGAGACGTCGGCGACGATTGCGATCACGCGCGCGCCGAACGGGAGACGCGCGCAGGCCAGCCGCAGGTTCTCGTTCGACACGCGCGAGCCGCACACGAGCACGACGACGCTGGCGAGCGGCATGGTCGCGGAGATCACGCCGCTGAGCTCGGCGATGCTGCCGTCACGGGGCTTGGATTCCTCGAGCGCTGCGAGCGAGTCCAGCAGTTGCTTGCCCGTTCCGGAGCGCAGCTCGCGCCCCTGCACCCGCGCGTCGACGCGCTGCGAGTCGCGGAGAGCGCGCAGGCCAACGGAGCCTGCGACCGAGATGCCAAGTTCGAAATCAGCATCCGTCTGGTAGTCGCCAGTCGAGCGTGACAGGCCGATCACGAAGTGCGAGCGCCGGGTCTCCTCGTACTGGCGGACCATCATCACACCGGTGCGCGCAGTGGAGCGCCAGTGGACGTGACGGAGGTCATCGCCGGGGTGGTATTCGTTCAGCGCATGGAAGGAAACATCATCACGGGAGAGGTCTGCCGCGGGCAGACCTTCGAGGTCGCGCAGGAAGCCCAGTGACTGCCCGTCGAAGATCACGGTCTTCGGATGCACGAACAGGTCTACCGGGTCGTCGCTGCGATGCGCACGCTCGAACAGCCCGAGGGGATCGCCACGGACGACGCTCACTGGCCCGACCTTGACGACGCCGCGACGAAGCGTCGGGATCGCGAAAAGTTCCTCTTCGCTGTCGCCAGGCGCGAGACGACGGATGCCGAACTCGCCACGCCCGTTGCCGACCGGCAGCACGACCCGGGAGGGCAGAATGGCGCGGTCGGTCGGGTTCGCGACGGTGAGCGCACCGACCGCCCGCTCGCCCACGACGACCCGAGTGCGGGCAAGGTCGAGGGAGACGTCATACTCAGTGCGACCTATGACGAAGAGCGCACACAGTCCGATC
The DNA here is from genome assembly GCF_059445345.1 of Microbacterium sp. Y355. Classification (NCBI taxonomy): domain Bacteria; kingdom Bacillati; phylum Actinomycetota; class Actinomycetes; order Micrococcales; family Microbacteriaceae; genus Microbacterium; species Microbacterium sp. Y355. The sequence continues at coordinate 2,128,415 of NZ_JCAIUD010000001.1, forward strand.
AGGACGGTGACGACCGTCGCCACGATCGTCAGTTCAATCCAACCCAGATTCGCGCCGACGATCCAGCACACCACCGCCAGCACCATCAATACCCACGCGAGGGGGCGGATGACGCTCGTGATCTTCTGCAGCCGCGCCCAGACGCGCACGCCGACGAGCGCCGCAATGTCGCGCCATCCGGCGTCGCGGGCGGTGTCGGTTGATGCGGGCAGCGTCTCCGCGGGCGGCGTCTCCGCGGGCGGCGTCTCTGCGGTCATCGTCTCCGCGGCCATCAAGCCGCCGTTCGCGCCTGGGGAGCTGCGATGCCGTCGAGCACGCGAGCGATGACCGCGTCGGGCGTCGTACCTGCGAACTCTGCCTCGGCATCGAGCAGCAGTCGGTGCTGCCACACTGGGGCCGCGAGCGTCTTGATGTCATCCGGAAGCACGTAGTGGCGGCCGTGGGCTGCGGCCCAGACTTTGGCCAAGCGGATCATCGCGATCGCGCCGCGCACGGACACTCCCAGGCGCACGCCGCTGTCCTCGCGGGTTGCCTCGGTGAGCTGTGCCACGTAGCGCAGTACCGCAGAGTCGACGTGGGCACTTGCGCCGAGGTCTGCCATGTCGGCGACCGCGCTGGTGGTGATGATCGCCGAGAGTCTCGCGGAGGGGTTGCGATCGGATGCACCGGCGAGGATGCTCTCGGTCACCGCAAGATCTGGGTAGCCGATGGCGGTTTTGATGAGGAAGCGGTCGAGCTGCGCCTCGGGGAGCTTGTAGGTACCGGCCTGTTCGACGGGGTTCTGGGTCGCGATGACGAGGAACGGCCGACCGGCCTCGTGTGTGACGCCGTCGACCGTGACCCGCGATTCTTCCATGACTTCGAGGAGAGCAGACTGCGTCTTGGGTGACGCGCGGTTGATCTCGTCGGCGAGGACGATCGAGGCGAAGATCGGCCCCTTGTGGAACTCGAATTTGTGGTTCTGCTGGTCGTAGATCGTCACGCCGGTGACGTCGGAGGGCAGCAGATCGGGAGTGAATTGGATGCGCGAGCTCGTGCCCTGCACGGTCGCCGCGAGAGCCTTCGCGAGGCTCGTCTTTCCTGTACCGGGGGCATCCTCGAGGAGCACGTGCCCTTCGGCCAGCATGGATGCCAGAACGAGGCTGACGATCTCACGCTTTCCCTGCAGCGCCTTGTCGACGTTGTCGACGAGACGGTGGAACGTGCCCTGGAACCAGGCCGCCTGCTCGGGTGTCATTGTCATTTCGTGTGGTTCTTTCTCGCTGCTATTGCGTTCTCTGGGTTCAGTCCCAGCGCACGCCTTCGGACTTTCCCCAACCGACGATGTCGAGCTGAAGGTTGTACGTACTGTCGTACCCGCCGTGCCAGCACAGGCTCCAGCCCGCAGCCGCCGTGGCGTTGCCGTTCGCCGGGATCACGATCTCGATCGGCCGGCCACTGGTGTTGAAGGTCTCCCCGTCCTCCAGGCAATATGCGTCGTACTTGCCCGGGTTGGGGAAGTTCTCGACGTACAGCCCGAGGTAATAGCACGTATCGGGCGAGCATTCGCCGGAGTCTGCTCCCCGATACGCTCGCGCGACGGTGACCGGGGGAGGTGGTCGCGACCCCGTCGCGCCCTGGGCCAAGGCACTGATGGCGGATTCGTTGCCTTCGGTGTCGATCGCCTTCACCTCGATCGTGAACGTCTGCTCGTAGTCGTTGCCGACGGTTCTGGTGCCGCTGAGGCCGACGTTCTCCCACGCTCCGGAGTTGATCCTGATCTTGACGACCTGGATCGAACGTCCATTCGCCGACCCAGATGCATCCCAGGAGAGGTCGACCGTTTTGGCGTGGCTTGCGGCCGCACCGACCGGAGTATGCGGTGTGCCGTGCGGAATCGCGGAGTTCGAGACACCCGATTCCGCGCCGGTGTAAGCGCCGTCGCCGGTGTTCGATAGGGCGCGCATCTGCAGCGTGTGCGACGCGCCGTTCGTGAGGCCCCCGATGGTGGTGCTCGTCAGGTTCTGCCAGTCACCGCTGCTGTTGAGGCGGTACTGGTAAGTGATCTCGGAGTCCTTGGCACCGTTGCGCTGCTCGGCCGTGAGGACATAATCCGAGGTGATGGTGATCGCGCGATCGCCATCCACGATCGTTGGTGTGACCGGTGCGTCCGGACGGAGGGCACCGCGCCGCTCAGCAGACGGGCTGCTCCACGCACCCCAGCCGGCCTTGTTCTCAGCGTGCACGATATACGAGTATCCGCTCTCGGACGCATCGACGGTGACGGCCTGGGTGGTCTGCCCAGCGGGAACGTCGATCGTACTGATCGTCGTCCCGCCACGCAGCACCTGCAGTTGATAGCGCGAGATCGAGGCACCGTTGTTATACGGCGCGTTCCACGTCACCAACATCTGGGCCTGATCGCCGACCGGCGACAGCTCGGCGCTGGTCGGCGCGTCGGGAGCAGCGGGAGGACCCGCCGGGATCTCTTCAAGGGACCAGGCGCTCCATGAGGATGCTTCAGGCGCCTTGTTGTGCGCGCGGACCTGCACCTGGTAGGCCGTACCGTTCTCGAGGCCATCCCAGGTCAGCGAATTGCCCGTCACGCCCGTCTTCTGGGTAATGCCAGAGGGCGGTGCTGGCGAGATCTGCAGCGTATATGAATCCACGGGCGATCCTGGGGTGGGCGGCGTCGTCCACGTGACTTTGAGCGCCTTGTCGCCGAAGGTCAGCTTCGGCGCGTTTGGCGTGTCAGGTCGGGCATCCGGACGCGCGACCTCGGAGACCGCCGACGGCTCGGAGTCTCCAACACGGTTGGTGGCGACGACGTCGAACGCGTACTCGACGTTGTTGGTCAGCCCATCGAGGGTGCAAGTCGTGGTCTTGCACTCCTTGGAGTAATTGCCGCCCTTTGCGCTCGAGATCGTGTACTTCGTGATCTCTGCGCCGTTGTTCGATGGTGCCGAGAACGACACCACGACCGTGCGATCCTGCACGCTCGTCACCTGCGGACGCCCCGGGGCATCCGGTATGCCCTGAACAGTCACGACGATGCGTCCGTCGACCTGACGGTCGAGGTCCTCCGTCGCGTCCTGGATCGTGTATCGCACCACCAATGTCCCGACGAACTTCGGTCCGGGCGTGATGAGCACTTCGTCGTCACCCAGCGAGACATCTGCCGAGCCCGTCTCGGCCGCCGCGGAGACGAGCTCCAACGGTGTATCCGGGAATGGATTCACGTCATTGGCGAGAACGGGGACCCTGATTTCCTCACCCTGGTCGGCTTCATCGATCGTGTCGGTGTTCGCTGTCGGCAGTGGGCGGTTCGATGCCGTCACATTCACAGTCACGATTCCCTCGATCGGATCGGTCTCGCCGTCCGAAACTTGGATCGTCAGGTTCGCACTGGTGCCCTTGACCGCGTTTTGCGCGGCCTCGACGGACAGCGTCGTGCCGTCGATGCGCGCAGTGAGTCCGTCTCCGGCATCCCCCACGAGCCTGAACGTGTGCCTGCCAGCGTCCTCGGGATCAGGGTCCGAGGTCAGCGACGCCAGGTCAATGGTGGTCGCCGCCTCACCAGGGGCGACATCCATCGCGCTGCGGGTGAAGCTCGGCGGCTGATTGATCGGCGGTAGTACTTCGATCGGGATCGACAGCGTTGATTTGCGGCCGGCGGGGTCATCGGGGCCGGCACCGTCGGTCACCTCGAAGCTGATGGCGTCCGAGCCGAAGTAGCGGTCGGCCGACGTGTAGACGAGGGTACTGCCATCCTTCACGAGTTCCGCGCCGTTCGCGTGCGAGGCGCTGACCTTACCGTGCTCGGTGATGGTGACTGCGCCCCCACCGACCACGCCCACGTACTGGTCGAGAGGCAGCTCCGTCGTCTCACCGCTGTTCACCACGACGGGTTCAGTCCAGATCTGGTACGGGCGCAGTTCTTCGAGCGCCGGGACGAAGATGAAGGCCGAGGTAGACAGTCCGTCGATATCTGTGACGGAGTAGCGGATGAGCTGCATCTGCTCGCCCACCGTCACCTGCACGTTGCCGTCGTTGACCGGTAGAGCATCATCGTCGACTTCGAGCACGAGTGCCTCGGTCGTGCCGTCGGGGTCCTCGTCGTTGGCCAGGATGTCCACGTCGACAGTGAGCTCGCCCTCGACGAGATCACTGGTGCGCACCCGGTCATCACGGGCGATCGGGGCCAGCAGCGGCACATCCTCATCGACGGTGATCTGCACTACGGCATCCGCCGTCGCGCCCTTCGAATCAGTGATCGTGTACCGTAGCGAGGTCTCAGTCGCCTCGTCCGGAGCATCCACGAGTACGCGGTCGCCGGAAACTCGGGCTTTAAGGCCCTCCGGCGCATCGAGGCCGTCTTTCACGAGCGAGACTTTGTCGCCTTCGGGATCGGAGTCGTTGACCAGCACTGGTACGGCCACTTCGCGACCCGGGCGCACCACCACAGAGTCCTTCACCGCATACGGAGCCTGGTTGACGTCCTCTGCCGCGGCGATGCCGACGCGAACCGTCGCGGTCCCCTCCTTGCCGAGACGATCGCGCACTCGATAGGTGAATGTGTCAACACCCGAGGAATCGGCGTAGGCCTCGTAGACCAAGTAGTTCTGCGCGACCTCGGTGACACGGCCCTTGGTGGGGTTCGAGGCGAGGCCGACGAGTTCGATGGAGTCGCCGTCAGAGTCGAGGCCGTCCAGAGGGACAGCAATGTTCGCGACGCCGCCGCTGAGGGCGCGCGCCGTGAGATCGTGCGGTCGCGGGGCGGCGTTCTCTTCACCTACCGGCAGTATCTGGATGGTGATGTACCCACCGACCTTGTTGCCACGGGTGTCTGAGACCTCGTAGGTGGCGTAAACCGTCTTGGCGACGTCGCCGGCATTGAAACGAACGGTGTCCTCGGAGACGAAGATCTCTCCGTCGGCGGGGTCGACGAATGGCTCGATCAGGTCCGGCTCAAGGGTGAGGTCGTCGCCGATCGGGCTGGTGTCGTTATTGAGTACGGGGATGGTGACCACATCGCCGGCGCGTACGACGGCCTGGTCAGGGCCAGCGACCGGCGGGAGGATGGTTTGCGGCGCCGGTATCGGGATGACGACGACCTCACCCTCCGCAGTTTTCGCGCCGTTGGAGATGCGATAGGTCACTCGTACCGACTCATCGAGCGAACCCTGGTCGCCGATGCGCAGCGTCTCGTGGTTGAGGACGGACACCGAGATACCACTGTTGGACTCCACCGAGACGGACTGGACGACGAGGATGCCGCCGGCAGGGTCCGTGTCATTGTTGAGCACCCCGAGCAGCACTTCACCGCCTGCGGGAAGTAGTGCGACGTCACGGACCGCGACGGGCGGCATGTCATCGTCCGTTTCGTCCGAAACGTCGATGCGCACGATACCCTGCACGCCGTTAGGGCCGGCGGCGACTTCATACAGCACGTAGTAGACGCCCACGCTCGGAGCACTGAAGGTAAACGTCTTGTTCGCGTAATCCGGCTCGATCGTCGCGCCTGGCGTTTCATCGCCGTTGACCCTGGTCAGGCGCAGTTGCTCGCGGCCTGAGCTGGAGTCATTCGTCAGTGGGGCGACGGTGACCTGCTCGTTCACACGGGTCATCACGTGGTCGGCGTTGGTTTTCGGCAGCGTCGACCCGGAGGGACGCACATCAAGAATGATCGTGCCGCTGGCCGCCTCGCCGAGCGCATCGGCCACCGTCACAGTGATCTCCTTGCGGCCCTGCATGCTGGCCACTGCGCGGTAGGTGATCTGCCCGTCGGTCGTGAACTCGACCTCATCACCGGGAGCAGCCGAGACGTCCTGCAGATAGAAATCGTCGCCCTCGGGGTCGATCCAGTCCGGCAGTACGTTGTACGACACCGTGCCGCCGGTCTCGATCTCAAGGGTCGTGTTGCGCTGCGGTTTGGGCGCCGTATTGGTGTCCCAATCCTTGACGACGAGACTCACCGTGGCGGAGTCTTCACCGCTCCGGCCATCCTCCACGTCGTAGGTGAAGGATGCCGCACCTTGGGCATCCTCATCGACGCCGATCTGCAACGATCCCCCGTCGTAAATCGGCTGCACCGTACCCACCGATGGCTGCTTGCCGCGGACCGAGGCGACCAGCACGTCACCGTCAGGATCATTGTCGTTGTCGAGCACCGGCAACATGGTGGTCTGCCCGGGGCGCACACCGTACTCATCGTTCTCGGCGACCGGCGGAGTGTTCACGTCGGTACGCACCGGCAGCGTGGTGTCCTGCGTCTGCTCGGTCGTCTCCTCCTGGTCTTCGTCCTTGCCCTCGGGCGGGGTCAGGTCGTTCCAGTTGTCGACCTGCTGCATGCTCTCATCGGCCAGCCAGGCGGTCCCGGCGATGGTGTCGTTGATGATGATGACGTCGCGGTTCACGCGGAACATCAGGTTCGGCACGCCCTCGATGCCGGGAATGTCGGCAGCGACGTCGTTGGGGTCGCCGGGGCACTCGCGCACGAAGCGGTCTGCACCCGCCCACGCACCATAGGTACAGCCGAGCAGCGAAACCGGAGCGGCCGGGACGCCCTGACCGCCAGCCTTGGTGACCGCGGGCTCGCCGCCGTCTAGGGGGATGTCAATCAGTTGCGAGGCGGTCGCGACGGTGACGGTATCCGCGCGCGCAGACGACTGCTGCAGCACGGCCGAATCGGCCTCGGTGATCTCGGTGCGCAACCCGTCAGGAGTCATCACGGCACTGTCGGCTGGCGACAGCACGACCGGGGTTGTGCCGACCACAGTGATGGTCGGGGCGATTGCTGTGTCGATCTTTTCCAAAGGCGCGGTGGTCGGCTCGAGCGGTTGCCCGTCAGGGTCGACCGGAATGGTCACGACCAGGGCGTCGTCGCCAGACACCCCGTACACCGAACCGTCCTGACCGACGGCGATATCGGCGTTCTTGCCAAGGTTGACGATGGGGTCGCTGCCCTGGAACTCGAAGCCCGAAAGGCCACTGACCGGCACAACCCACAAGTCGCCCGAATCGGTATTGAGGATGGCCGCGGTCCGCGCTCCGAGCGCGACCTTGGATGATCCCGGAACATCCGTGCTGTCTTCGAGGGAGACGCGCGCCGGGTCCACTGCGGTCAGGGTCGCATTCGTGCTGTCCTTGACGAGCACGGTGGAGGCATCCTGCATGATGTCGAAGGATTCACCGGTGGTGCGCAAACCGCCGTCGAGCAGCGTCGACTCGTTGTTGAAATGGCCGATCATGAGGGCGGAGGACTTGGTGATCCAGACGCCGCCGTCGTTGAGATCGACCTTCGTGGTGGGGTTGCCCTCATAGACGAAGGCCAGCGTCGCGATGGCCACGACCGCTGCTGTGATCCCGGCCGCGGATGCAATGGTCTTCGGCTTCGCACGCACCCACGACAGCGCCTTCATACCCTGCTCCCCCTGAACGGCCTCTCGGCGGCCGCTTCATCCTCCGATCCGCTTCGCACAGCGAAACGGCACATCGGACAATGGTAACCGCCACGATGCTGAGCATCTATGGGGAGAGATACCCATCATGGGCGGGGCCCACAGGGGAGATCACCCGACCCGCCAACATCCTTCGACGTGATCGTCGACCATCCCAGAGGACTGCATGAGCGCATACATCGTGGTGGCACCGACGAATCGGAAGCCGCGCCCCCGCAGCGCCTTACTCATGGCCGTCGATTCGTCCGTCACCGCCGGCACGTCGTCGAACGAGCGTGGTCGGATGCCACGGACCGGCGCGAACGACCACATCAGCTCGTCCAGCTCCCCCTCCGCCATGCCGAGGACCAGGCGCGCATTGCCGATCGTTGCGAGGATCTTCGCGCGGTTGCGGATGATTCCGCCGTCCTGCATCAGACGTTCGACATCGTCGTCGTCGAAAGCGGCAACGACCTCCGGCTCGAACCCTGCGAACACTTCGCGGAACCGTGGGCGCTTACGCAGGATAGTGATCCAGCTGAGCCCTGCCTGGAATCCCTCCAGCGCCATCTTCTCGAAGAGCGCGCGGTCACCGTGCAGCGGCACGCCCCACTCCTCGTCGTGGTAGCGCTGATATTCGGCATCCGCCCCGGTCCACGCGCAACGTACGACGCCGTCGGAACCGGTAATGAGAGAGGTCATAGGTTCAGCGTAGACAGGGGTGCCGACGCCACGGCTGCGGCTACTTCTTGGCGGCCTTCTTCATGGCCTTCTCCGACAGGGGCGCCTGGCCGGATGCCTCGAGGTCTGCGTAGTATGCGCGGGCCTCGTCCTGACGCTGCTGCTCGATGCCGCTCGCGATGGGTGCGCGCACATGCTCCGGCTCGTAGCCGAAGGCACCGACCAGGTCGAGCGCATGGGGGCGCAGCCGCTGGCACAGCCGGTCGATGTAACTGGACACCGCCGCCGCGCGCTGCGTCGAGAGGCGACCGTTGATGATGTGCCATGCGAGGTGCTTCTCGATCAGCTGCAAACCGAACAGGTCACGGAGCCACGTGAGCACCTGCTTTGTGTCCTCGTCCGGGATGCTGTTGACGGCATCTGTGAATGCCTCCCACTGCAGCAGCTCACCGTGAGCGCGGGCTGCCTCGATGAGGTCGGCTTGATTCTCGTTGAAGAGCTTCTCGCCGAGCACCTTGTCCTTGCCCGAAGGGCGCAGGCGTCCGGCGATGTCGGCCACCATCTGCTGCACGCGATCGGCGAGCAACTCATGCTGTTGCTCGGCGCGCAGACCGTTCTCGACCGACCGGGCCGTCGAACCGAAGTCGGCCACATTCTGACCGAAGCGGCGCAGACCCGCACCATGGAACACCTTGCCTGCGGTCTGGCCGACTGCGTACTTGGCGAGAGCCGCGGCATCCTTGTTCTTGAACTGGTTGGCGAAATCGGTGAGCAGACGCTTGCCGACGAGCTGGAGCAGGATGTTGTTGTCACCCTCGAAGGTGACGTAGATGTCGAGATCCTGACGGAGCCCGACCAGGCGGTTCTCGAACATGTACCCGGCGCCGCCGCACGCCTCGCGGGCCTCCTGCAGAGTGTCGAGGGCGTGCCATGTCGACAGTGGCTTGAGCGCCGCCGCAAGAGTCTCGAGATCTTCACGGTCGTCAGGGGTGTCGGTGCGACCTGAGAAGACACTGTCGAACTTCTGCAGGAACTCGTCGTGGGCGAAGATCTGCGCGTAAGTGGTTGCCAGGCGTGGCAGCAGCCGGCGCTGGTGCTTGCCGTAGTCGAGAAGCACGACCTCCTGCCCGTCTGCACCGTCGAACTGGCGGCGCTGTGTGGCATAGGTGATCGCGATGTGCAGCGCGAGAGCGGATGCCCATGATGCGGCCCCGTCGAGCGACACGCGACCCTGTACCAGGGTGCCAAGCATCGTGAAGAAGCGGCGCCCAGGGCTGTCGATCGAGCTCGTGTACGTACCGTCTGCGGCGACATCACCGTATTTGTTCAGCAGGTTCGTGCGCGGGATGCGCACGTGGTCGAACGAAAGACGGCCGTTGTCGATACCGTTCACGCCGCCCTTCAGCCCGTCATCCTCGCGGTTGATACCGGGAAGATCCACGCCGTCTTCACCACGCAGCGGCACATAGAAGCAGTGCACGCCGTGGCTCACACCGTTGGTGATCAGCTGTGCGAACACGGTGGCTGCGATCCCGTGCAGGGCCGCGTTGCCAAGGTATTCCTTCGTCGCCGCACGGAACGGCGTGTGGATGACGAATTCTTCGGTCTCAGGGTCGAAGGTGGCAGTCGTGCCGGCCGCCGCGACATCCGAGCCGTGCCCGATCTCGGTCATCGCAAACGCGCCGGGGATAGAAAGATCCATGACTCCGGGTAGCCACTTCTTGTGGTGCTCGGCGGTGCCGAGCTGGTGGATCGCCGAGCCGAACAGCCCCCACTGCACACCCGCCTTGATCTGCAGGCTCGGGTCTGCGACGACGAGCTCTTCAAAGCCGGAGATGTTCGCGCCGTTGTTGTCCTCCCCGCCGAATTCCTTCGGGAACGCGCGGTGCACAGTCTTGTTCTCGACGAGAAGATGCAGCTGGCTGAGCACGCGCTCGCGGTGCTCGTCTTTGCCGAGCTCGTCTTTGCGCCAGAAGGCCGAGTCCTTGATCAACTCACGTGACGCGCGGCGTGTGTCGGCCCAGGTGCCGAGGAGAAGATCATTGACGCGCTCGACATCGATGCGGGGAGCGTCGCTAGCGGCGGATGGCGTCGAGGTGTGGACTGCGGCGTCGACCATGGGTGTTCCTCTCGGAGAGAAGTAAGGATGCTTCAACCGTAGGACTCCTCCAATGCACTGCAAAGCGAGGTGTGCGGTTCCTCCAACCGCAAGGACGACCGTGGCCCCGTGCAGTTGTCACGAGGCCACAGTCGGCGTCCTTTCGGCCATCGATGTCTCTTAGAAAGCGACGCCGATTGTGCCGTTCGACTCGATAACCTCGCGCACCTCGTCGCTGGAGAAGGCCGCCCTGAGCGCCTCGGTTGCGGCACTGTCGGCATCCTCTTCTCGAACGGCGACGTGCAGCGCGAAGCGGTCGTCAAGTTCGACGATGAGCCCATCGTCGTCAGGGTTGAGGCCGATGGCCGCGATGTGCGAAGGCCACTGGAAGACGAGATCGGCCTCCTCATACGCGGCGTTCAGTGATGCGATCGGCACCTCGAGGAACTCGACGTTCTTCGGGTTCTCGGTGATGTCATCCACCGTCGAGGCATACGGGTCGGCCGAAGCGTCGAGCGTGATGACTCCCTCGGCGTCAAGCAGCTTGAGCGCACGACCGAGATTCGACGCGTCATTCGGGACCGCAACCGTGGCTCCCTCAGGCAGATCGGCAATGTCGTCGAGCGTCTTTGAGTAGAACGCGATGTCGAAGTTGTAGACCGGTTGCACGGCGACAAGGGTGCCGTCATTTCCGGCATTGAACTCCTCCATATACGGCACGTGCTGGGAGAAGTTCGCGTAGACGTCGCCGTCGTTCACGATCGTGTTGGCGGTGACGTAGTCGGAGACCTCGACGAGCTCGATCTCGTAGCCGTCTTCAATCGCGGCGGCAGCGGCTTCGACGACATCAGTCATCGGCGCGGTGACGGCGGCGACCTTGAGCACGACTGGCTCTGCGGATGCGGCCGCACTCGAGTCTGCGGCCGGTTCTGCGGATGACGCGCATCCGGCCAGCACGAGGGCTGCTCCGATCGTGACGGCGAAGATGCCGATGCGAGGGGTTCTCATGGGGTCCTTCTTTCTCTGGTCGAAGTCTTTCAGCGGTGATCAAGGCGCTCGGAAGCGCGGTGTCCGACGGTCTGGATCAGGAGCACGCACACGACGATGATCGCGATCGTGATGTACATGAGCGCGTCGTTGTACTCCTGGTAGCCGTAGCGCATCGCAAAGTCACCGATGCCGCCGCCGCCCACGACGCCGAGGACGGTCGAGTACGACAGCAAGCTGATCGCGGCCGACGTGAGCGCGTATACGAGTCCGGAGCGTGCTTCAGGAAGCAAGACCCGGAACACTGCCTGCGGCAACGTCGCGCCCATCGCGACGGCGACGCGGGAGATACCCGGCGGGATCTCCCGGAGGATCTGCTCAACCAGCCGGGCGTAGATGGCCACCGCGACGAAGCTCAACGGCAGGGTTGATGCCTGCGTGCCGAAGCTCGTGCCGACCACCGACCTGGTGAACGGGATGAGGAACACCACCAGCAGGAGGAACGGGAACGAGCGGACGATATTGATGTACAGGTTCGCAACTGACCAGATCGGTCGGTTCTCGGCGATGCCTCCGCGCTGCGTGAGGAACACGATCATGCCCAGTGGAAGACCGATCAACACGGCCGCCGCCAGCGACACGAGCATCATGTATCCGGTCTCAGCGAGAGCTTCGACGATGTCCTCGCCGTACTCGGCGAGGAGTTCGGTGAGCCAGGTCATCACATCAGCTCTCGCTTGACCTGTTCGTAGTAGCTGGGCATCGCATTCAGGTCGGCTTTCGCCACGTGGAACAGCTCACGCAGCCGCCCCTTCTCGAGCAACGCCGCGCGATCGCAGATCGCCTTGACGACATCGAGGTCATGCGAGATCACGACGATCGTCGTGCCGAATGCCTCACGAGCATCGAGCAGCACACCCAAGATCTCGGCAGTGGTGCTGGCGTCCAGTGACGAGGTCGGCTCATCGCACAGCAGCACAGGAGGACGCGTGATCAGCGCACGCGCAAGCCCCACCCGCTGCTGCTCTCCCCCGCTGAGCTCTGCAGGATGATGATCGGCACGATGAGTGAGGCCGACGAAGGCGAGCATCTCATCGACCGTCGCGCGCTCTGCGGCGCGAGATCGTCCGACTGCGCCGCGGCGAGCAATCTGCAACGGAAGCGCGACATTCTGACGCACGGTGCGGCTGCTGAGCAGGTGAGTCCCCTGGAACACGACCCCAATGTTTCGGCGCAGCATCCGCAGAGCACGCCTGCTGCGTCCGGCGACTGGCTCACCGTCGACGGTCACGACTCCGCGCTCGGGGATAGCCAATCCGTTGATCAGCGCAAGCAGCGTGGATTTGCCCGCGCCGCTCTCACCGATGACGCCGAATATCTCGCCACGTTCGATGGTCAAGCTGATGGCGTCGAGCGCCGGCGGTTGACCAGGGCGGTCGTCATACCGCTTGGTGACGTCGTCGAACTCGACGATCGTCGTGCCAGTGGTATCCATTGATGTGTGCCGTTTCCCTCGTCAACGGCCGCCATCGCCCGGAGTTCATGTACTGCGTCCAACTATAGTTGAGGTATGAGCATGAGGTACCGGACTGAGGCAATCAACCGCGATGGTGGCGACGGGACGAGTGCGGTGACCGGCGGACTCAAGGTCGCGGTGGCGTCACCGCTCAACCCCGACCGCGATCCCGCCGGTAGCAATCCGGAGCAGTTGCTGGCTCTCGCGTGGGTCACCTGTCTCAACGCGACCGCGCAGGTCATCGTCGGGGGCCGTGTGCGGACCGCCGTGCGCGTCGAGGTCGAGCTTCATGACGCCGACCCGGGGCCCGGCCTCGAGTTCCACCTTGACGCCTATCTATCAGTCGAGGGTGCGGATACCGCAGAGAGTGAGCGCGTGCTCGCCGCAGCGCACGCCCGCTGCCCGGTGTCGAAGTTGCTGAGTGGGGCGGCGGACGTGCGCGTTCATACCGAGAACTACGTCTCTGGCTGAGTCTCGTACCTTCGAGCTACGGGAAATCAGTTCGCAGCGACCACAGCAAGCACCGCGTCACCATAGGCTTCGCGCTTCTTTTCGCCGATTCCGGTGATTCCGTCGAGGTCGCTCACGGATGCCGGGCGTATTTCGGCGAGCGCGCGCAGCGTCGCATCACCGAAGACGATGTACGCCGGCTTGCCGATCTCTTTGGCGGTCTCGGCACGCCAGACGCGCAGCGCCTCGAAGAGCGAGCGATCACCCTCGGCCACGGCATCCGAAGCCGCCGACGCCTTGCGCGTGCGAGTCGCGCTGACCCGCCCGATGGTGTCTTTGCGCAGCGGCACCGGGGTCTCCCCGCTCAACACTCCAATGGCAGCCTCACCCGGCGCAAGTGTTCCGTAATCGCCTTGAGCGACCAGGATGCCGCGGGCCAGCAACTGCCGCACGACACTGCGCCAGTCCTGATCTGACAGATCCGCACCGATGCCGTATGTCGCGAGCGCATCGTGCCCCTGCTGACGGATTCGGTCGTTCGAGGAGCCGCGGAGAATGTCGATGAGGTGACCAGCACCGAACGCCTGCCGCCGCTCACGCTTGAGTCGCACGATGGTCGACAGTAACTTCTGTGACGGGATCTGACCGTCGAAGGTCTCTGGCTTCTCGAGACAGGTGTCGCAGTTACCGCAGGGCCCTGAGTCCTGCCCGAAGTAGTTCAGCAGGTTCTGGCGGCGGCACTCGACGGTCTCACTCAGCGCAAGCATGGCGTCAAGGTGCTGGCCCATCCGCATCTTGAAAGTACGGTCACCTGGGCTCTGATCGATCATCCGTCGCTGCTGCACGACGTCACCGAGTCCGTACGCCATCCACGCCACCGCTGGCTCGCCATCGCGGCCGGCGCGGCCAGTCTCCTGGTAGTAGCCCTCAACTGACTTCGGGAGGTCGACATGGGCGACGAAGCGCACATCGGGCTTGTCGATACCCATGCCGAACGCGATCGTCGCGACCATCACCACGCCGTCTTCGCGCAGGAACCGCGACTGGTTCGCCGCCCGCACATCGGCGTGAAGGCCCGCGTGGTACGGGAGCGCGTCGAAGCCCTGAGCGGCGAGATAGGTGGCAGTCTGCTCCACCGACTTTCGGCTCAGCGCGTAGACGATTCCGGCGGGCGCACCCGAGCCGCCGGTCGCCTGGTCTGCCGGCGCATCCGGAAGCGAACGGATGAACGACACCAGCTGTTTGCGCGGGTCGACCTTCGGCACGATCCGGTACTGGATGTTCGGGCGATCGAAGCTGGCCACGAAGTGCTTGGCGGTATCCAGCTGCAGGCGCTCGGTGAGCTCCTTGTGGGTGGCGCGGGTCGCCGTCGCGGTGAGCGCCATGCGCGGCACCCCGGGGAAGCGCTCCCCCAGATCGCCGAGTGCGAGATAGTCGGGGCGGAAGTCGTGACCCCACTGCGACACACAGTGCGCCTCGTCGATCGCGATCACACTGAGCGTGCCGCGCTGCAGCAGCGCAGTGGTCTGCCGGTTCGACAGCCGCTCGGGGGCGACGTAGATGAGATCGAGCTCGCCAGCGACATACGCCCGTTCGACGTCTGCGCGCTCCGACACCGACTGCGTGGAGTTCAGGTACGCGGCATTGACACCGTTGGCGCGCAGCGCGTCGACCTGGTCGTGCATCAGGGCGATGAGTGGGCTGATCACCAGCCCGGTTCCCTCTCGCACGAGGGCGGGGACCTGGTAGGTGATGCTCTTTCCGCCACCGGTCGGCATGAGTACGACGGCATCCCCACCGCCGATCACCTGCTCGACGACCGCCTCCTGATCGCCGCGGAACGCGTCATAGCCGAAAACCGTATGCAACGCCTCGCGCGCGGTCGCGTAGCGAGAGGGCGTCGCGGTGCGCGGAGCGGATCCTGCCGCTGCCGCGGGTGCAGGCGTCACAGTCGTGGCAGGACCAGGGCCCCAATCGAGCGGAGGTTCGTAGCCTGGCCCCTGCGGTTCCCAATCCATCTCTTCCGGCGGCGGGGCATCGTCCCACTGCTCGCCGAAGGAATCGGGTGGCGTTGGATCCCATGGCAGATCCTCGTACGGGTCACGGGATGTCTGCGGCATCCCTCAAGCGTATCGACCCCTGCCTGCGCTCGCCGCCCTAGGGTGGGGATAACTCGAAGGAGCATCCATGACCGACGACACCACAGTCACCCGCAACGACGAAGCGTCGCGTTACGAGATCCGCCTCGGCGAGACCCTCGCCGGCTTCGCGGAGTTCCGTCGACGGCCCGGCGAGATTCAGTTCATCCACACCGAGGTCGACCCCGCCTTCCAGGGCAAGGGGGTAGCCGGCACGCTCGCTTCGGAAGCATTAGCGGATGTGGCGGCATCAGGCGACACGATCGTGCCCTATTGCCCATACATCGCCCGCTATCTGAAGAAGCACGACGTCGCGGGTGCGGAGATCCGCTGGCCTCAGCTTCCCACCGACCCCACTGACGCGGCGAGCGCGGAATGATCGGCCAGCGCAGCATCTCGCTCGAACCACGCGAGGTGCCCCTCGGTGGCCTGCGCGCGATGACAGTGCTGCGCACCCTGCCGCATCGCGACCTCCCGACGATCGGTGCATGGTGCTTCCTCGATCGCTTCGGGCCAGAAGAGGTGCGCATGCGGGTCGAACCGCACCCGCACATCGGATTGCAGACCGTCACCTGGCCGCTGGTCGGCGAACAGCGTCACCGCGATTCGCTCGGCCGCGATGTAACGCTCACGCGCGGCCAGCTGAATCTCATGACGGCGGGGAACGGAATCTCGCACTCCGAATACTCGCTTGGTGAAGATGCCCGCCCGCTGGATGCTTTGCAGTTCTGGGTCGTACTGCCGGAGTCTGCCCGGCATGGCGCGCCAGGATTCGAGCAGCACACGTCCTTGCCATTCGTGACACTGCCCTCCACGACAGGAGCGGATGCCACGGCCACGGTCGTGCTCGGCGAATTCGCCGGCATCCGCTCGCCTGCGACGGTGCACACGCCGATCGTCGGGGCCGAGATCACCATTCCCGCTGGCAGCCGCGTCACGCTACCTCTCGACACCGCATGGGAGCATGCCGTCATCCTCGTCGAGGGTGACGTGCTGGTCGAATCTCACACGCTGGCTCGAAACGAGATGCTGTATCTGGGTGACTCCCGGTCGCAGGTTTCGGTATCAACTGCAGAGGGTGCGCTGATCTTCGTGCTCGGCGGGGAACCCTTCGAGGAAGACCTTGTGATGTGGTGGAACTTCGCCGCGCGAACCCACGACGAGATCGAGCAGGCGCGTGCCGACTGGGAGACGCCGGATGCGGCATCCGCTCGCTTCGGTCATGTCGTCACTCACGGCTCCGAGCGGATCCCCGCACCGGAGCTCCCGCATGTGACGTTGAAGCCACGCCGCCGCCGGATCTGACCGCCAGCCCTGCAAGTGTGCCGCACACAGAAGCGCCCCGCACTCCGAAGAGCTCGGGGCGCCTCAGACGCGTTACGGCGCTGTGTCTACCGAGACGATCGTGCGGACGTCGGAATCGGCGTACTGCACCGCCCCGAGGTAGCGTGTGCCGGCGGCGAGGCCGGTCCAGCTGACCTCATAGCTCGTCGCCACACCCTGCGTCACAGCGATCGGGTTCGGCGTCGCCGTGAACGCGCCCTCTCCGCCCGGTGCCACGTTGGCGTAGGTCATGTCCCATGTCATCGGCCCGGTCGTCGAGTACACGTTTGCCACGATCATGTACGTGCCGGCTGTCGGCGTCGGCAGCGTCACCTGCTCGTCGGCGGAGGCCGTCGCTGACTGCCATACCTCGTAGTAGCGCAGATCGTCGGGTGCGACCACGCGGTACACCAGCAGATCGAGGTCGCTACCTTCGTCATCCGACGAATCGAGATCGAAGCGCGACAGCGTCGTGCCCTCCGGCACGTCGACGATCCACGCGACGTCCTTGTTGACATCGCCCGAGTTCTCGTCGCCCGAGTGCCCCTCGACCGGATGACTCGGGTCGGTGAGCAGCTGGAACGGGGTGAGTCCCGCGACGTTCAGCGGCAGGTTGCCGTCGATGCCGGGCGTGATCTCCACGACCGTGCTGTCGTCGACACCTGTTCCGGTCACCTCAGCCGGTGCATCCGCCGTCACAGGGAACACCGCGATCGGTGTGCGCACCGTGTTCGCCTCGCTCGACCAGGTGAGTGATCCGGTCGCCCACTGCTCGACCGGAGCGCTCTCGTTGTCGAAGGTGACGGTGAACGTCGCCGTCTCCCCAGCCGCACCGAAGTTGAGCGTGGCCGGTTCGACAGTCGCGTTCACGCCCGGCACATCGACGCTCGCGGTGAACGTCCCCGCCTCAGTCGAGGTGACCGTGCGGGTGATCGTCTGCGCGCTCGCGAGGGAGCCGATCGAGATCGAAGCGAGGTTGAGGTCGCTGCCGTCGATCGGCTCTACGCCGTCGAACTCCGCCAACCCCTTGCCCTCCAGGAACGCCGCCCAGTCCGCGACGCCGTTCAGGTACAGCAGCCCAGGTGCGAAGAAACGAGTCGCGTCGACCTGGCCCGCACCCTGCGCGAAGGGATCGGTGTTCGGCGACCCGTCGGCGTTCACCGTGTCGTAGGCGGTGGTCATCATCGCCGACTTCACCTCTGCGGGCGTCGCGTTCGGACGCTCACCGAGATACAGGGCACCGAGACCGGCGATGTGCGGCGACGCCATCGACGTGCCGGACAGGATGCCGAAGGTCGCGGCGTCCTTGCTGCCGCTGTTCGTCGCGGCGAGGATCGCCACACCTGGGGCGGCGATGTCGGGCTTCATGACGTCACTGCCGTCGGCGTGCATCGGACCGCGGCTGGAGAAGCCCGCGATCTGCGGCACCGGAGTGACCTCGCCCGTCGTGTTCTCACCGATCAGTGAGATCGGCCGGTCGACACCACCCTGCACATACGCAAGGACCGCCGCGCGATGTGCCGCGGCGAGATGCACCGTGGGGATCATGTGAAAGTCGTTGTCGAGAGAATCGGAGCCACCTGGCACGTTGACCAGCACCATGGCAGTGCCGCCGGCATCCTTCACAACCTGCGACTTCTCCGCACGCGCATTGTTGCCGCGATCGCAGACGACGATGTGGCCGGCGACTCTTGCAGGGTCAAGCGTGCCTGGCAGGCAGAGCTGCGCATCTACCGCTCCTGCCGCAGCGGCATCGCCTGCGTAGATCGAGGGACCAGAGACGGTCTCACCGAACGGGACAGAGACGGATGCTCCGGCCTGGGCGAAGCCGGAGAACGCGACCGTGCCCTCCCAGGTCGGGATCGTGGATGCCGCGACCGTGGTGTACCAGGGCGACGCGTGGTCTGCGGTGACAGCATCCGGCCCGGCATTACCTGCGCTGACGGAGACGAACACTCCGGCGGCTGCGGCGTTTAGGAACGCGATGTCGTCGGGCTGAAGGACTGACGTGGCCGCACCCCCGCCGATCGAATAGTTGACCACGTCTACGCCGTCAGCGACTGCCTGATCGATCGCGGAGATGAGGTCACTGAGGGCGCAGATGTCGTCCTCAGTGATCAGCGGGTCCGGGCCGACGTAGCACGCCTTGTACGCGGCGACTTTGGCCGCCGGGGCGACACCGGAGATCGAACCGAGCCCAACGCCCTGCACGGTCGCGTCGACGCCGAAGTTGCCGGCCGCCGTGCTCGCGGTGTGCGAGCCGTGCCCGTCGCCGTCGCGCGGAGAGAGGTAGTCGTACTGGAAGTCGAATCCGGCCGCTGTCGCACCGGTCGCGAAGTACTGCCCGCCGATCAGCTTCGTCGAGTAGTCATGCTTGTTCCAGTCCTGGCCCTGCACGATCGCACCGCGGAACTGGGCGCCGTCTGACTTGTCGAAGTAGACGTACGAGCCGTCGCTGTATGGCGCGGTACCGCTTTGCTTCTGTTTCTTCAGCTTGTCGCCAGCGAACGACGGATGCTCCGGGGCGATGCCTGTGTCGATGACACCGACGACAACCCCTTCACCTGCGTGCTCGACACCGCCGGTGGACTCCCACACTCCGCCCGCACCGTTCGCGTCGTCGCCGAGTCCCAGGAACTCGGTGGACGACTGCGCATCCGGATGCCGGATCTCATCCGGGAACACCCCGACCACGTCCTTCGAGGCTCGCAGCGCATCGACCTGCTCGCCGGTGAGGTCGGCGCTGAAGCCGTTGACCGTCACCTGGTATGTCGCGTCTGTGGTGACGCCTTCGGCCTTCGCGAGCTTGCGCTGCTCGTTCGCGAGGTGCGCAATGTACTTCTGCGAGTCCGAGGAGTGGGCGTCGAGTTGCGTGCCGGGTTTCGGCATGGTTCGGCGCAGGCCGTTCGTGTCGCCTTCGTACGTGGCCAGAGGATCGGCTTTCATCACGACGATGTAGTGCCCCGGTGTGCCGTCCACCGGTGTGGGATGTGTCACCCCCTCTGCACTTGCGAAGCTGGCGGTTGCCGAGGATCCGATGACGACTGCAGCCAATGTAACGGCCATCGCCAACCGGAAGGGTGATCGACCCATGTGTCTCTCCGATGGTTGTGGTCTGCGGCTTCGTCGCCGCATCGTCGCTCAACATAGACCCGGCCGCCGCCGCGCACCAGAGGTAGATTCCGATCGCGCGACGCGGTATAACGTCAACCTCGGCATGGACCGGCGTTGGCCACGGGCCCGCCCGGCGAACCCAGCGATAGGCTGGAACAGTGCTGAAGAATCGCGTGCTGTCGACCCGCGTGCTAATGATCTGCGCTGCTGTCGGCGTCGCCACCGGGCTCGTCTCGGCGCTGTGGGCCGGCCTCCACGTGATCGTTGCTGTCAGCGCGGTTCCGCTGTACGGGCTCGTCCTGGGCTTCCACGTGCTTCCCGGCGTGATCGCACAGCAGGTGCTGCGGGTGCCGTGGGTTGCGTTGATCACCCATGCGATCGCCGCGCTCATCTCCACTGCGTTCGTCCCTGCCATGGCCGGCCGGTATCTGCTGGCCGCGATCGTGTTCGGAGGGGTGCAGGAAGGTGTGTCAGCACTGTTCCGGTATCGGCACTGGGAAGCGTGGCGCTTCTTGCTCTCCGCTGCAATCACGGGGATCGTGGTCGCGGTGCCGCTGTGGTTCGCCTTCGGCATCAGTGCGCTGCCACCCTGGGGTGGAGTCGGCTTCATTGTGTTGTTCGTGCTCGGCCCTGTGGCGTGGACGCTGATCGGGCTCGGCCTCGGATCTGCGTTGCGGCGTGCCGGGGTTATTCGCGGCTGAGCACGCCCCGGCGTGTGCGCATCAGGTAAGGCTCAGCTAACCTGGAGCCGTACCGTTTCACCGACCCGGGGAATCCGCCGTGCGCCCATCCGCGCCCCTGCTTCGCGTGCGTGATCTTTCCCTCACCCACGCTGGCGCTGCGCGCCCGTCACCACAGGGCATCAGCTTCGACGTGCATCCTGGCGAGGTCGTCCTTGTGCTCGGACCGAGCGGATCGGGCAAATCGACCCTGACCCTCGCCCTCAACGGCCTGCTCCCCCAATCGGTTCCCGCCGACATCGAGGGCAGCGTCGAGGTACGCGGTCGCAGCACCATCACCACACCAGTCGCCGAGTTGAGTACCGATGTGGCGATGGTCTTCCAGGATCCAGACGCGCAGCTGGTCACCGGCACCGTGCTCGACGAGGTGGCCTTCGCTCTGGAGAACCTGCTGCTTCCGGTTGATCAAGTGCTGGCCCGCACCGAGCAGGCTCTGCGCCAGATCGGGCTGTGGGATCGCCGCAGCTGGAACCCCGACCGGCTCTCCGGCGGCGGACGGCAACGGCTCGCGATCGCCTGTGCGCTCGCGATGGGATCGCCGCTGATCGTGCTCGACGAGCCCACCGCAAACCTCGATCCGCAGGGCATCGACGACGTGTATGAGGCGCTCAGTGACCTGGTCGCCGGCGGCGATCATGCCATCGTGCTGGTCGAGCACAATCTGGATGCCGCGATGCGCTTCGCGACGCGCGCCCTCGTACTCGATCAGCAGGGCCGTCTCGCCTTCGATGGTCCGGTCGCAGAGGTGCTGCGTGGACACACCGAGGAGCTCGTGGAGATGGGCGTGTGGCTGCCTGCTGCGACATTGGCCGGACGGATGCTGCGCGAGCGAGGCATCCTGCCAGAGGATGTGCTGCTGCCGCTGACGCCGGAGGAGCTCGCCGAGGCGATGCGCGACGTGGAGCCGCGGCGCGGCACGGCACAGATGCAGGGCCGAAGCACACCTGCAGGGCGACACGCCGAGGAATCGCCCGACATCCGTGCATCGACCCTGCACCCGTACCAACCTTCGGGCCAGCCGTCGGGCCAGCCATCGGGCCGACCATCGGGCGAGGACCGCCCCCTCGTGCGGGCCCGCGGCCTCACCGTGAAGCGCGGGGGACAGGAGATTCTGCACGGCATCGACCTCGACATCGAGGCCGGCTCGTTCACTGCGGTCGTCGGCGCGAACGGTGCAGGAAAGACCACCCTCATCCAGTCCCTGGCCGGAGTCGTGCCGCCGCCGAAGCACCAGGTAATGATCGATGATCTCGACCCCGGCAAGGCCTCTCCACGCGACCTCGCCGCGCGCATCGGCTTCGTGTTTCAGAACCCGGAGCACCAGTTCGTCGCGCACACCGTGTTCGACGAACTCGCACACGGACTGAGGCTGAGACACACGCCTGAGCTCGAGATCCGCGAGCGCGTGGACGAGATGCTCACCCGGTTCGGTCTGCAGGAAAAGGCCGATGTGCATCCGTTCCTGCTCTCCGGTGGCGAGAAGCGCCGACTCTCGGTCGGCACGGCGCTGATCACGCACCCACGGGTGCTCGCACTCGATGAACCGACGTTCGGACAAGACCGCGCCCGCGCCGGCGAACTACTGCACCTGCTGGGCGATCTGCAGAGCGAGGGCACGACAATCATCATCGTCACCCATGACCTGCAGCTGGTCGCCGATCACACGACGCACACCGTCATCCTCTCCGACGGGCGCGTGCACGCCGCAGGTCTCACGGCGGATCTTTTCGCCACCGAGGGACTGTTCGAGTCCGCCGGTCTTCGTCTGCCTGCGTTGCACCGCGCGCTCACCCCCGCACTCCGCGGCGTCCTCACCGAGGCGGCGCGATGACCGCCACGACGGCGCCGACGACGACCATCGATCCATACGAGGTGGCGGTACCGACTCCCGCCTGGCGGTTCCTGCACCACCTCAACCCGCTATCGAAAGTCGCCGCGGTCGCGCCAGCGATGCTGATGCTGATCTTCGTGCGCGATCTCACCACCCCGGCCTACTTCATCGCGTTCGCGTACGTCATCATCCTGATCGGCGCACACATCACGCCGCGCTCCGCCGCGCTGCTGTTTCTCGCCGTCCCCATCGGCGTCGCCGCGATCGGGTTCGGTTTCTCGCTGTGGGTGGATGCCTCAGGCGTCGACGACACCGCCCCGTTCCTGCAGATCGGCGGGTGGACTCTCTTCACCGGTGCACTGCAGGTCGGCTTCGCGACGGCACTTCGCCTAGCCGCGATCCTCTCGCTTGCGCTGATCGGCGGTCTCACAACGACCGGGCCCGACCTCGTGCGCGCGAGCATCCAGCAACTACGCGTGCCGTACCGGATCGGATATACGGCGCTGGCCGCGTACCGCTTCGTGCCGCGCTTCGGGCATGAACTCGCAGTGATCCGCGCGGCACATCGTGTGCGCGGACACCATGGCGGGCGCGGCCCGTTCTCACGAATCGCACGCGGCTGGGGCTACATCGTGCCGCTGCTCGCCGGTGCGATCCGGCATGCCGAGCGCGTCGCGCTGGCGATGGATGCCAGGGCCTTCGGCGCCTACGTCACTCGCACCGAGCGGTATCTGGTGCCCTTCCGCATCCGCGACGTGGTCTTCATCGCTCTTTTCATCGCAGCATCCGCCGCGATCTTCCTCCTCCCCTAACCACCCGCGAATAGACGGGGAGCGCCCAGTCATGCGCAACGCCTGATCGAGCGTCCCCAGACATAGGCGGAAAAAAACCCGCCTTCCCGGCGTTCGGGAGGCGGGTTTTCATTCTTTCAACGGCTGCTCGCGCGCGCACACGCGCGGTGCGAGAACGTCAGCGCTTGCCGGCGATCTGGCGCGAGACGATGTCGCGCATGATCTCGTTCGTGCCGCCGTAGATACGGTGCACGCGGGCGTCGAGGAAGGCACGAGCGATGGGGTACTCGGTGATGTACCCGTAACCGCCGTGCAGCTGCACGCACGTGTCGAGGATCTCCCACTCGCGCTCGGTGGTCCAGAACTTGATCTTCGCTGCTTCTTCGCCGGTGAGCTTCTTGTCTTTGTAGGCGAGCAGTGCGCGGTCGAGGTATGCCCACATGACGTCGACAGTTGTCGCGACATCGGCCAGCTTGAAGCGGGTGTTCTGGAAGTCGATGATCCGTTCGCCGAAGGCCTCGCGGTCCTTCGTGTACGCGACGGTCCAGGCAAAGGCTGCCTGCGAGGCGGATGCCGCGGCGATGCCGATCGACAGCCGCTCAAGCGGAAGGTTCATCATCAGCTGCAGGAAGCCCTGGCCCTCCTTGCCGCTGATGAGGTTCTCCTCCGGAACGAAGACGTCGCTGAACGACAGCTCGGCGGTGTCGTGACCGTGCGAGCCCATCTTGTTGAGCTTCTTGCCGTGATCGAAGCCCTCCATGCCGTTCTCAAGGATGAGCAGGCTGAACGCGTCGGGGCGGTTGCCCTCACCGGTCTTCACGAATGTCACGACGATGTCGGCAGTCTTACCCGAGGAGATGAAGGTCTTCGCACCGTTGACGATGTAGCCGCCGTCAGTCTTCTTCGCCGTGGTCTTGATGCCGCGCAGGTCACTGCCCGCACCGGGCTCGGACATCGCAAGAGCACCGAGGATCTCACCGGTTGCCATCCGCGGCAGCCACTTCTCCTTCTGCGCCTGCGTGCCCATGTGCACGAGGTAAGGAATCGCGAGGTCGTCCTGGATACCGAAGGCACCAGCGAGCGAGCCGGCCCCGGCGCCAATGACCTCTTCATTCACGATGGTGCGGAATCGGTAGTCCTGGAGCATGCCGGCGCCGCCGAACTCCTCAGGAACCGAGAGTCCGATGATTCCGGCCTCGCCTGCGGCGAGCATGGTCGCGCGGTCGATCTCGCCCGCGGCATCCCACTTCTCGATGCTCTCGTTACTGACGTGGCGCTTGACGAAGTCCTTCACCAGGTCTCGGAATGCCTCGTGGTCTTCTTCGTAGATATCGCGTTCCATGCCGTCCTCCCGAACGTGTGTGGCGTCATTGCTCCCGCGAGTCTATGCCGGAGAGCGGATGCCGAGGCAGTGCCTTGTGAGAATGCATCCCACCATACGTGAGACTGCGTGCCGCGTTTGTGGGATGCCACAGAAGAAGGGTCAGTGCCCGTAGTCGGGCGCTGCCGGGAGTCCGAAGAACTCTTCCAGCGAACGGCATCCGCTGTCGTGATAGGCCGACGCGAGCGCCGGACCGATGTAACGCAGGTGCCAGGGTTCCGGCACATACCCCGTGGTGCCTGTCACTCCAGCTTCGTAGCGGACGATGAAGCCGTACTCCCACGCATGCTCCGCAACCCAGCCTGACTCGCTGGTACCGCCGAAGGCGCCAATCTCGCCACAGCCGCTGCCACACGCGATGACATCCATCGAGAGTCCGGTCTGGTGTTCACTGAAGCCCGGACGTGCAGAGACCTGATCTGCACCCTCCTGCCCGCGGGAGCTCACATGTCCGGCATGCGTCGCGACCTGCAGGCGATAGGAGCGATAGCCGTTGTTCATACCCAGTACGCCTGCACCCGACTCATTCAGCGCAGCAGCCATCTCGTTGAGCGCTGATGACGCGTCTTCGCGGAGCTGATTCGACCGCGTGGTCGTTTCAATTGCCGCACCTACGAGCGGAGTCGGCTCGTAGTCGATCGGGTTCAGCGAGAGCGTCTTGTTCACGATGACCCATCGGCGCACAGGATCCGTGAGCGAGATGCAGGGTGCGTTGCCGATGACCACAGCATCCCGGAAGGCTGCACCACCACCGAACCCAGCGATGGCCGCCTCATCGTCGCCTACGGCGAGAGCATCGATCACCACGGGGTCGGAGCAAGGATCTGCGGCCACGACGCCCGCGACATCCACCGCGGGGAGCTGCGCGGCCACGACAGGCATGGGAGGAAGCTCTGCGCCAACAAGCCCCGGCGCGTCCGCGATCGCCCACAGAGCCCCGAGTGCGGTCACTGCCAGACCGATAGGTAGAGCAATTCTCAATGCTCGGGGGCGGCGCGACGCGTGCTGGGGTTGCAATGCGTCACTCATGGGTTCCATTGTCCCCCCAATCGCTGATCGAACATAACTCGCATCCCTCCTTGACTTAACATCGAGTATTTGTTCGAATGAGACTATGCGATGGCAGGGACAAACGATCGACGATGAGGATGCCGCGGCATTGCCCGGCATGGAGAATCGCACCGGCATCGTGCGATCGGTGACCACGCCGGAGTTCGCCGGCATGACTTTCCACGAGGTGCTGGCGCGCTCCGCCCTGAACAAGGTTCCGGCCGGTTCGCGGATGCCGTTCAGCTGGACGATCAACCCCTACCGTGGATGCAGTCATGCGTGCGTATATTGCGTCTCCCCTGACACGCTGGTGCTGTGCGCCGACGGACGGCAGCGACCGATCGATGATCTCCAGATCGGTGACGAGATCATCGGCACAGAACGTCGAGGCGATTACCGCCGATACGTGCGCACCACGATCCTTGCAAAATGGGGCACGCAGAAGGCTGCCTATCGAGTGACACTCGCAGACGGGACGGAACTCGTCGCGAGCGGCGATCACCGGTTCCTCACCGATCGCGGATGGAAGCACGTTTCTGACGCTGAGCAAGGCCAGCGGCCGCACCTGACGACGAGTAACCGGCTCATGGGGTTCGGGATCGGTGCTGTAAACGAGATCCCCGTCGATCTGACCAACGCCTCCTACCGGCATGGTTATCTTGCTGGAATGATCCGCGGCGATGGAATGATCTTCCACGGTGTCTTCGACCTCACACAACCAGTCATTACGAGGAAACTCGGCATCGAAGGAAGCGCGGTCAAGACAGTCTCCGACCTTCGAGTCGTCGCAGTCGAGCCACTTGGCGAAGCGCGAGATCTTGTCGACATCACGACGGGAACCGGCGACTTCATCGCGAACGGCGTGATCAGTCACAACTGCTTCGCGCGCGGAACGCATGAGTATCTCGACCTCGACGGCGGTGGCGACTTCGATTCGCAGATCGTCGTGAAGACGAATGTCGCCGAAGTGCTGCAGAAAGAGCTGCGACGGGGCAGCTGGCAGCACGAGAGTGTGGCGCTCGGCACGAACACCGACCCCTATCAGCGCGCAGAGGGGCGTTACAAGCTCATGCCCGACATCATCCGTGCGCTCGCTGACTCAGGCACACCGATGTCGATCCTCACCAAGGGGACGCTGATTCGCCGCGACATTCCCCTGCTGGTGGATGCCGCGAAATCCGTCCCCGTCGACATCTCGATGTCGATCGCGATGTACGACGATGAACTGCAGCATTCGATCGAACCGGGAACCCCATCGACGCAGGCCAGACTCGACACGGTGCGCGCGCTGACGGATGCCGGTCTCCGAGTCGGCGTCTTCCTCATGCCGATCCTGCCGCACTTGACTGACTCGGTTGAGGCCATCGATCATGCACTGCGACGCATCAAGGACACCGGAGCCGACCACGTCATCTATGGCGCTCTGCACCTTCGCGCAGGAGTCAAGCCCTGGTTCATGCAATGGCTGGAGCGCGAGCATCCGGAACTCATGTCTTCATACCGCGGCCTCTATCCTGGCGCCGCTTCCGAAGCGCCCAAGCCGTACCGGCAATGGCTGGCAAAACGCGCCCGGCCGCTTATCCGCATGCACGGACTCGAGGCGAGGCACTCCGATGACACCTATCCGGCACGACGGCTCACGCGGCCGGTATCTGCGCCGGAACCGGTTGCGACTCCCCCGGCATCGATGCTGTTCTGACAGCTCGGCCAAACCTCGCAGCTGCGACGCGTAGGCTCAACAGTTATGGCAATCGGCGCGATGATCCACACGTTCACAGTGCAGCTGGCAGACATGGATCGGGGCGCCTACGACGACTTCACGCTCCGCGTCGCACGGCATCCGTCCGAGACGGATGCCTATATGGTCACCCGGCTGCTTGCCTACTGCCTCGAGTACGGCGAGGGGATCGCGTTCAGCGAGGGCCTCTCCTCGACCGAAGATCCAGCTGTGCTCGCCCGCGACCTCACCGGCAAGATCACTGCATGGATCGAAGTGGGTGCACCAGATGCCGAACGGATGCACTACGGCAGTCGGCTCGCGGAGCGCACCGTCGTCTACACCCACCGCGACCCGGCGAAGGTGATCGCTCCGTGGGCGGGCAAGCGCATCCACAACGTCGACGCTATCGAGGTGTTCAGCTTCGATGCCGGCTTCATCGACGACGCCGTCCGGGTGATCGAGCGCCGCAACACCGTGACTCTCACGGTCACCGAGCGACAGCTTTACCTCGACCTGAACGGGACGAACCTCAGTTCAGCCCTCCACGTCCGCGGGGCGACCGCGGAGGGCTGAGCCTCAGCGGGCGTTCAACAGGAACGTCGAGAACTCCGCCGGGCGGATCCCCGCCGGCACGTTCAATTCCTCAGTTCCGAAAGACGCGCCGAGAAGGAACGTGCGGCGCTCGAGCTCCGAGTCGCCGCCGTGGCCGCCCGCATCGGTGTGTCCGTGGTCGGTGGTGACCGCGATCAGCCACTCCTCCGCATGTTCGGCAACGCGGCGCTCCACGGCGTCGAGAATCTGGGCGACGCGCGCATCAGTCGTGCGCACAGCATCGTCGTACTCAGCGGAGAGCCCACCCGAGGCATGTCCGACGTGGTCGGGCAGCACGAAGTAGATGAAGGCGACATCGGGCGTACGATCTTCCAACTCGATCAACGCCTGACGGCAGGCCTCAGCATCCGGGTCGTCGTCGTGATCTTCCCCATCGATCACGATGTTCTTGTGAAGGCCCGCGTCGATCTGCTCCGTGCGGGTCGCGATGATGGGGCCGGGACCATTCGGGTGGGCGATGCCCGGCCAGCTCGAGATGGCGATCGTGCGCGTTGCGGGGTCCTCACGCCAGGCACGTGTGAG
Organism: Microbacterium sp. Y355; assembly: GCF_059445345.1. Lineage (NCBI taxonomy): Bacteria > Bacillati > Actinomycetota > Actinomycetes > Micrococcales > Microbacteriaceae > Microbacterium > Microbacterium sp. Y355. The sequence goes on from NZ_JCAIUD010000001.1 coordinate 2,156,787, forward strand.
CATGTCACCGTCCACTCGCATGCGATTGTCCGTGAAGGAGTTGTCGAACACCCCGTGCTCCTCATGCGTCGCAGCCGTGAGGATGCTGGCCCAGCTCGGTCCCGAGATCGTCGGCCCTTCAACCGTCGCCGGTTGCATGATGCCGCGCGCCGCCAGCGCATCGAGAGTGGGAGCAAGGCCCGTTCCGAATGCGCGGTCCACGCGCAGTCCGTCGAGACCGATGAGGAGAAGGTGACGTTTCATGAGGGCCTTTCGATTTGGGAGAGTGATGTCCGGCAGCACGCGCTCACCGGATGCCTCTGGGGGCAGTAAGAGTCGTCACGACGGTCGGCCACTGCCCACGGTCATCGACGAGCACGAAGTCTGCCCGCGCACCCGCCGTGATGGCCCCACGGTCGGTGAGTCCGGCAGCGGTTGCCGCGCCGGAACTGACCAGAGCGACAGCCGCCGGCAGGTCGAGCACGCCGTCTCTGGCCAGCAGAATCGCGCTGGTGAGCAGGCTGCTGGGCAAATAGTCCGATGCCAACGCGTCTACCAGCCCTTCGGCGATGAGCTCGACCGCGCCGATGTTCCCCGAGTGCGAGCCGCGCCGCAGCACATTCGGAGCTCCGGCAACCGTCACCATTCCCCGCTCTCGCGCCCGCCGCGCGGCCTCCATGGTGGTCGGGAACTCCGCGACGACACCGCCTCGCTCCACGAGTGCGTCGATCGCCTCGGCGGTGTCAGGATCATGTCCGATGAGCCGAACCCCACCGAGCCTTGCCTGCTCCCCTGCCCACGCCAAGTTCTGATCCCGGATCGGAGCGGTGCGCTCACCCTCCGCGATGCGCGCCGTGACGTTGCGTTCCACTTCGTCGCGGTTCTCGCCGCCGGCGACCAGCATGTCGATGAAGTGCTCGATATCCGCATACTGACCCTGCCCCGGCGTGTGATCCTCGTGCGACAGGAGGATCGGCTCGGAATCAGCGGGAAGGCCATCCATCCGCCCGCGGATGAGCGCTGCTCCTTCTTCACCGCGCACATCGAAGCGGTGCAGAACGCGGTGATCGACACGGTCGCTGACAAAGGCATCGATCGCCTCACACACCTCGAGCGCTGCTGAAGGAACGCGACTCACCCCGTCAGAGATTTTCCGGTGAAAGCCCGCGCCGTGAAAGATCGTGGTGATGCCCGCCGCCGCCACCTTCGCGTCGAAGGATCGCATCGCGAAATCCAACGGCAACGGAGCCGCCGGCCTCGGCACACGCTCCTTCTCGAGGGCGTCGCTGTGCACATCGATCAGACCGGGCAGCAGAAGCATCCCTGCACCGGAGACGTCCGCACGCAGACCCGACCCCTCGATGACCTCGACGATCCTGCCATCCTCGACAACCACGCTCGCCGTGGCGGTGACGCTGTTCGGCAGCACGACTCGAACGTCGCCGAGCACGTAGCTCGCCGGATTCGCTCCGAGAACCCATCCTGTGCTCCGCGTCGCCGGCCGGTGCTCCGTCCGATCGGCGAGCTCCTCTGTGATGACACCACTCATGCGTAGACCTCCTCCAGTACACGATGTCCGGCGTTCAGAACCTCGTCGACACCACCGTCGGCCGTGATCGCACCGTTCTCCATGTAGAGCACACGGTTCGCGACCCGACGGATGATGTTCATATCGTGATAGACCGCCAGCACACTGACTTCGCGGTGACGGAGTTCCTCGATCACCTCGAGCGCCAGCACGCGATTGGCCGGGTCCAGCGCGGATACCGGCTCATCGAGCAGCAACAGCCGCGGCGGGCTGACGGTTCCCGCGGCGAGGTTCACGCGCTGACGCTCACCGCCGGAGAGCACACTGCAATCGACATCCCACAGGCGTTCTTCGATGCCGAGCTTGCGCAGAGAATCGGCCGCGGCGTCCCTGGCCTCCGACGCATCAAGACCCCGTCGCCGCGCTGCAGTGGACACCAGTCGCAGGGGACCCTGCCTCGGCGGAGCGTTGAGGAACTGCGACACATAGCCGAAGTCCCGCCCGCGCAACCGGGCCATCTCCCGATCTCCGAGTGAGGTGAGCTCGATATCGCGCTCACCGTCGTGCAGCACGACCGTGCCGGAATCGGGGAGGTAGTTGCGGTAGATGCACCGCAGCAGGCTGGACTTTCCCGCACCGCTGGCACCGGCGAGGGCAAGGTGTTCCCCCGGCATCAGATCGAAGGTGACGGAGCGGAGCGAATCGACGGTGCGATCGATCGCGTGCAGGGTGAACGACTTGCTCAACTCCCGCACGGCGAGTATCGGCTTCTGGGCTGTCATGTTCATGATTCCTCTCAGCTGTGCGCGGCAGCGACGAGCTGCTGGGTGTAGGGGTGGTGCGGGTCGGCGAGGAGCTGATCGGTGAGCCCCTGCTCGATCACCCGGCCCTGACGCATCACCACGGCACGGTCGGTGAGCGCGCGGATCACGGCGAAGTCGTGGCTGACGACCACCACCGCGAGTTCTCGCTCTGAGAGCAGTTCCCGCAGCAGATCCAGGACGCCGGCTGCCACCGAGGCATCCAGGCCTGTCGTCGGCTCGTCGAGCAGCAGCACCTGCGGATCGGTGGCAAGCGCCTTGGCGATCTGCACGCGCTGGCGCATGCCGCCGGAGAACTGTCCGACGACGTCATCCATGCGCTCGAGCGGAACGTCGACGCGGGTGAGCAGCTCAGCAGCCCTGTTGCGGATCGCGTGGTACGAACGCCATCCCGCTGCAATCAGCGCGTCGGCGATGTTGCCGCCGGCAGAAATGCCCAGGTCGAGGCCCATCGCCGGATCCTGATGCACCACCCCGAGGATGTTCGTGCGCAGGCGACGCCGCGCAGAGCTGTCGAGGCCGAGAAGGTTGACTGTGCCATCCCCCACCGCTCCGATGTACACGGAACCGGTGGCATCCGTCTCGTCCCCGATGATGCACTTCATCACCGTCGACTTGCCCGAACCCGACTCCCCGATCACGCCGAGCGCCTCACCTGGCGCGACGTCGAAGGAGACATCCTCGGCGGCGATGACCTCGCTGGAGCCGCGACTGCCGAAGAAGACCTTCCCCAGACCATCGACCTTCAACGACCAGTCCTTGCCCGGCGCCGTCTCACCCTTCGCGGGTGCGATAGGAGTGCTGACTTCGACTCCGGCTCTGGCCCGAACGCGCATCGCGGGGTCCGGGTAGTAGCGACGGGGGATGATCCGCTCATGTGCTTCGAGGTCGGCGACCCCTGCCCGCACTTTGAGGCAGAACTGCACGTCGGAGCAGATGAACTCGTTCGTCTTCGTCTCGACCATGAACGACTCTTCGGTGCCGCATTTCGCGCAGCGCACACCCTCGGTGTGCTCGACCTCGAAGGGGACGTCATCGAAGCTCAATGGTTCGACATCGGTGAATGGCGGTACCGCGTAGATCTTCTTGTCGCGGCCATGGCTGAGGAGCGTCAGGTGCTCGCTCTGGTGCAGTCGCGGCACATCCCAGCGCGGGATCGGGCTCGGCGACATCAGGTGGCGGTGGTGCACGAGCACCGGGTGACCTGCCCCCGCACCCATCACGCCGGTCAGCGCGAGACGTTCATACAGCGCGACCCACATCTTGGCGTAGTCGGCTTCGGCATGACGTCGTTTGCACTCGAAGACGGACTTCTCCACCGCGCGCAGAGGCTCTGATTGCGGCACCTGCAGCACGAGCGTCTGATGGGTGCCCATGTGCTCCTCAGGCACGCGGTGCCGGGACTGCACGATGGTCGACTCGTCGGTGTCGACCGTCGATGCGCTGCCGAGCGTGCCGACGATCAGCCGGCGCAGGTTCACGGCGTTGACGCCTTCTTCATCACCCTGGTCGATGACCTTGACGTTGTCGTCACTGCCGCCGATCGCGAGTGTGACCTGTAGTCCGCCAGAGCCCCAGCCGCGTGCGACCGGCATCTCCCGCGACCCGAAGGGCACGATGTATCCCGGCACGCAGATGCCGGCGATGACGGCTCGGCGGGCTTCCCGCTTGGCTTGCTCGTCCATCACGATGGGTCGCCCCTCGTGTGGATCCCCAGGGAGCATCGCCGTCAGTAGGTCGGCGGATGCATCCTCACCGTGTTCGTGCTCTGTCTGAGTGTCGATCAGCATCGTCATCAGCTGTGTCCTTCCTGGTGGTGCTCGCAGTCGCAATCGGATGCATGGGCGCTGCGGCCGTCTTCGGTGAGGAGTCGCTCGAGCTGACCGTCCTGCTCGGCGCGTGCCGCCAACGCGGCATCCAGACCCGACTGGAAGGTGACGTAGTGCGGCAGCTTCAGGTGTTCAAGGAACCCACTCGCGGCGAGCCCATCGGTGGTGAAGAGCATCACCTGCTCGAGTCGGCGGCCCGCTTCGAGACCGGCGTAACGGACGATCGAGACATCAAGGCTCGCGGCGGCGATCACCTTGCGCTCGTTGTGCCCGAAGGCCATCGCGTAGCCGACGTCGTATGTCGTGGGGTCCTCACCGCGAATCCCGCCGAGGTGCGACACCGCCTCGCATTCGGAAGCGCGCAGCTCACCGACCTGCACGAGCTCGCCGGTGTGCGGATCGGCGACCCGCAGCGGCAGTCGACCGTGGCGCACTTCGCCGAGCGTGACCTGTTCGGCCGCGTAGTCGTCTGGTCCGAGCACCGACTGGTACCAGATGTTGATCAGTGCGCCGGTATCGGCCTGCGCGGAAGCAGACAACACGGCAGAACGCTCCGCCGGGAGTTGAGCCGCGACCATCTGGATGTCGAACGGCTCCTCGTCGGATTCGAGCGTGCGATCCACGAGGACACCCTTGTCTGCAAGGTAGTCCCGGAAGCGCCGGAACGGTTCGTCGGCGGGATGCTGCAGCGGGGTGTCGTCGAGGGGCTCCACGATCGGCAGCGGCAGATCATGACCGTCGTGCAGGATACGAGCGGTGTAGTCGACGGTCTCACCGAGCAGGATCGGCCCGTCTGGTTGACGCTGCGTGGAGACGACCCGGCGGAGAAGCTTCATCTCGCGCGGCTGCAGCGGGTCGCTGTGTGCGAGCCGAGGCAGCGTCGAGCGATGCGCGCGGATCAGGTGCACGGCCTCGGAGATGTCGCCACTGCCCTGCAGGAAGGCCGCGGCTGCTGTGGGCGGGTCCCAGAGTCCACCCTCACCCATGATGCGGTCGATCGCCATCGGAAAGCTCGCGATCACGGACTCTGCGGTCAGCCCGGAGTCGAGCTGCGCACGGCGTTCGAGCACAAGGCGCTCGGCCGCGATGATCGCCTCGGTGCCGCCCTTGTTCGTTCCTGCATACATCAGATCAGCTCGATTCGAGTCGTGCGCGACAGGGCGATGAGAGTCCCGTCATCGCAGATGAGGATGCTGTCGATGCCGGAGGGATAGTCGGAGACCAGCTCCGCGCGGGCAGCGACGAACTGCGCACTGAGCCCGTCGACCGCGATCACGACAGGGGCGTACGGCGGGATGCCTGGACCGGTGAGGCGCCAGCCGGAAGTGACGCCGGCGCGGATCGCGCCGACTCGCTGCACGAGTGTCGCCGCCGTCTCCGGCGACCAGTGCGTACCAGACGACAGCTCGCGCAGTTGCGCCGACTCGGCAAGCGCGAGAGCGTAGCGGGCGGCGGATGCCGGAACCACGCTGGCACCGACGACTCGAGCGATCGCGGCCACGGCATCCGTCGCCTCGTCGAGATCTGTCTCGGACGCGGCGCCCGAACCCGCCTCGATGGAGCGCAGCGCGCCCGTCGGCGTCATCAAGTCGGCCAGTGCGAGCAGCGGAAGGACTGCGGCGGGCAGCCCGACCGGCAGCTCATCTGTGGGAATGCGGTGGACGGTACCTGGGCGCGCGAAGGCATCCATGATCGCGCGGAACACCCGCTGCGAGGTCGTCGGGGTGAGTTCGCGCAGCAGCTGCCAGTTCGCCTTGGCGATGTTGATGGCGGAGGGTGCGGGGGTGTCGATGATGGTCACGGAATCTCCTCGAACTCGACGATGGACGGGGCCAGACGTTCCCATTCGGCGGCACGCTCGGCCACGCGGCGCGCCTTGGTGCGTTCGCAGAGCGCGACGACCTCTGCGCTGCGGGGGCCGTCAGCGTGGTATTCGGTCGCGCAGATGGCGGCGGCGAGCGCGGCGAGGCGATCAGAACCCATCCGCATCGTCCAGCCGTCGACGCCGCGACGCCGCACCTCGGCCTGTGTGACCATCACGTCGCCGAGGATGAAGCGCTGCTCGGCAACCGGCTCGCGCACCTGAGTGACGACGGTGCCGACGATCGGCGGGCGAGTGACCACGACCTCCGCGTCATCTTTGAGGCAGGCGTGCGAGAGGGTGATCACCTCGGCGGCATCCGCCATATTGAGCTCAGATGTGATCTGCGCCCTCGTGAGCGTGTCTGTCATGGTCGGCCTTTCTTCTGCGCGTACTGGACTGCTGCGCGCATTGTTCTTCTGCGTACGGGGCGGAACGGGGTCATTGGACTTCGCGTCGAGCCCACACCGCGAGTGCTTCGGAGAGCAGCACGGTGATCACGACGAGGATGAGACAGGTAGTGACGACTCCGTACTCGAGCACCCGAGAGGCATTCATCATGTAGAAGCCGATGCCGCCGGCACCGATCACACCGAGCCCTGTGGCGGCACGCAGGTTGCTGTCGAGTTGATGGAGGGTGTGCGCCGACAGTGCCGGGGCCACCTGGCGGAGCGTGGCCGCGAAGAACACCTGGGTGCCACCCGCACCAGAGGAGCGGATGGCGTGCTGTACTCGCACGTCGACCTCCTCCAGTGAGTCGGCGATCACCTTGCTGAAGAATCCGATCGCTCCCACCGCCAGCGCGAGGGCGCCTGCGGTCGGGCCCAGCCCCGTGATCACCACGAAGAAGATGCCGACGATGATTCCCGGGATGGCACGGATCGTGACGACAAGCGCACGGAACACCGCTGACACCGTCTGGTTCGGTGCGATCGTGCGCGCGGACAGGAGCCCGAACGGGATGGCGATGATGAGTCCGACGAGAGTGCCGGCCAGGCCCATCTGCACCGTCTCGACCATGGCATCCAGCAGCTTGAGCGGAATGCCGCCGTCGCTGGGCGGGAAATACAGAGCGAGCGTCTCGACCGCCTTGGTCATTCCTCCGGCGATCTGGCTCAGGGAGATTCCGGATGCTGCGGCAGAGGCGATCACGGCGGCGACAGCCACCGCAGTCCAGAGCGTGCGGCGGACCCGCTCGCCGTTCCACGGCGGTGAGATGCGCGCTTCAGCTGCGAGGCTGGCCGAGCTGCGAGCATCCGTTCTTCCGCGCAGCCAACCCTTCCCTGGGAGGTGCGGGAGGAATACCGCCAGCCACTTGTTTCCGGATGAGGTGGACTCGTGGCCCAGCTGAGTGCGTCGAATGGTGCCGGAGATGAGTTCGGCGAGAAGGCAGAGGATGAGCAGGATGACCGTCAACCCGAGTCCCAGTCGGTAGTTCATCGTCTCCAAAGCTGCGGAGATGTACATGCCGATGCCGGCGACACCGACGAACCCGAGGATCACCGACGAGCGCAGGTTGATGTCGAACGCGTGCAGCGTCGTGGCGACGAGCGTGGGGCGCAGGCCCGGCAGCACTCCGCCGACGATCTGCTGGAAGGTGCCGGCACCCGCAGCGCGAAGTGCTTCACGGGGTCCAGGATCAATCTCCTCGATGGCATCGGCGAACAGCTTGGCCATGAAGCCGACAGATCCGATACCCAGGGCGAGGATGCCTGGGAGCGCACCGAGCCCGAATACGCGCACGAAGAAGATCGCGATGATGAAGTCGGGCATCGCGCGATTCAGCACGATCAGGGTGCGCACAATCGCTCGCACGGCGGGGTTGACCGTGGTGTTCTTCGCCGCGAGCAGTGCCAACGGCAGACTCAGGATGAACCCGACGACGGTGGCCAGGACGACGATAGCGAGAGTCTGTCCGATCATCGTCACGATGACGAGCGGTTCGGGAAACTTCAACGGCACAGTGCGGCTGAGGAAGTCGACGGCGTTGCCCCAACCGTCAACGAAGGTCGCAATGTTGATGCGCAGTTCGATCGTCGACCAGATCGCCAGGGCGAGGACGCCGAGCAGCACCGCGATGAGAGCGCGTCTGCTCCAGGACATCCGGGGCTGGACGGGCATCGGAACCGGTCGGTCGCGGTGAGCAGCGGAGCTGCGCTCGAGGATGACGCTCATGATCAGGCCGGAGCGATGGACGTCGCGGGAGCGCGGGTGGCCTGGGTGATCTCGGCGGTGGTCGGCAACCCTTCGGCGCTCATCGGCTCGCGGTAGATCGTCATCGCCTCTTCGCGACTGAGTCCGGCTGTCGTCTTATCGAGCACGACCTTGCCCTCCTTCAGCCCGACGATGCGCTCGCCGAAACCGAGCGCGTACTCGACCTGGTGCAGGCTGCACACCACCGTGAGATGGTCTTCCTCGCTGATGCGAGTGAGCAAGTCGAGCACGGCGGCGCTGGAGTCAGGATCAAGCGATGCGACGGGCTCATCCGCGAGGAGGATCGAGGGGCTCTGCGCCAGCGCTCGGGCAATCGCGACCCGCTGCTGCTGACCACCCGAGAGTGTGTCGGTGCGCTGGAAGGCACGATCGGCGAGACCGACTCGGTCCAGAAGTTCCAGCGCGATCCGTCGCCGGGATTTCGGATACATCCACAGACCAGATCTCGGGCCGACGAGTCCGCCGAGGAACCCTGTACACACGTTCTCCAGTGCGGAAATGCTGCCCACGAGGTGGAAGTTCTGAAAGATGAATCCGATCTCTCGACGCATCCTGCGCAGCTCGAACCTGCCCGCCGCGTTGATGTCCTGCCCGTGGATCTCGATGGTGCCTGAGGTGGGTTGCTGGAGGCGGTTCAGATGCCGCAGCATCGTGGACTTTCCAGATCCGGATTTTCCGAGCAGCACCACGCGTTGCCCTCTCGGGATGCTGAATGAGACGTTGTCGAGTCCGAGGACGGTCTCGTTGAACCGCTTGGTGACCTGGCTCAGCTGGATGGCCGGGCCCGTGTGCGTCGTCGTCATGTCTGCTCTCCGCTAGGTTCGTGCTGCTCGGAATCCGGTTGACTACTGGTTGGCGATCTCGCAGGCGTCGGACTTGGTGATCTCGCAGACCTTGCGCACACCGTCGTAGGCGGCGTCATCGATCGCGAGGTAGCCCCAGGTGCCGAGGCCGCAGAAGCCGTCTTCCGCTGTCTCGTCGCAGTCACCGCTGGCCTTGAGTGCGTCGACGTTGAGCTGCTCCAGATAGATCGACTTGATCTGCTCGCGCAACTCGGCAGTCAGGCTGGAGCTCACGGTGACCGGGCTCGGGGTGATCAGCTCGGACTCCCAGACCTGGGTGATCTGGCCCTTGGTGATCTGACCCGACTCGATCAGCTGCTCGGTGGCCATCCCCTCTGTGCTGAACGCGATGTCGCACTGCCCGTCGATAAGAGCGAGCACCGAAGCGTCGTGTCCGCCTGCGAAAATCGGGGTGATGTCGGTCTCGGGGTCAATGCCGACTTCGAGCAGACCAGCCGACGGAAAAAGGTAGCCAGAGGTGGATGCCGGATCCACGAAGCAGACCGGCTTTCCTGCAACATCCTCCAGTGAGGTGATGTCGGAACCTGCGACCACGCTGGCGACCGAGTGGTAACCCGACTCAGCGTCCGGGTCGGCGGTCCCCGCTCCGATGAGCTCGACCTCGACTCCGCTGTCCGCGGCGAGCACGTAGGAGAACGGTCCGTAGCCGGCGATCTGCACCTTGTCGGCACGCTGGGCCTCGATCGTCGCGGCATAGCTGGTCGCGGCGTGGAACTCGATAGGAATACCCAGCTCCCGCTCGAGCACCTTAAACGTCACCGAGCTCTCCACATCGAGCGCGGTCTGGTCCTCACTGGGGATCGACGAGATGACGATCTTCTCAGGCATCCCCCCCGCGGCGTCTTCCGCGGTATCGTCTCCGGCTGCGCTGGCACCGCAACCTGTGAGTGCGATCGTGGCGAGCAGCAGCACGCTCGTGGCAGCGGTGGTGAGAATTCGCTTGGACATCAATTGCTCCTTGGGGAAGGTGGAACGAGGTGAGTGACGGAGGAAGAAGAGAGGAGCGAGCGGATCACCTGCAGCGCGGCATGATGCACCATGCGGCTGGCCATGTCTTCGCTGCGGATGCCGTCACCGGCAGCTCCGGCGATGATGGCCGCGTCGACTAGACGCGCGAGCGGGGCACCCGTGTAGCTCGTGAGTGCTGCGGTCTTGGCACCGTGCTCGGCGGCGATCCGCACGGGGTGGATGGTCGCTGCCGTGGTGCCTGAGTGGCTGATGGCGAAGCAAACGTCGCCGTCGGTCAGCTGTTGGGCGACCGCCTCCTGCGTGCCGTTGTCGGTCGGGTACGCGACGGATCGGCCTGCGGAGCTCAACCAGTTTCCGAACTCGATCGCCAGCGGCTGCGACGTGCCGCTGGCAATGATGAGCACGCGGCGAGCGTCGCGCAGTGCGCCGGTGACCCGCTCGATGGCGCCGTGGTCGAGCACGCTGGCCGTGCGGCGCAGATCATCGACGATCCGGGCGAATGTGGCTGCGCCAGCGGTGTCCATCGGCAGCGGAGAGGCGAGTCGCCCGACGCCGAGCTGCGCGGCGAGCCGCAGCTTGAGCGCGTGGATCCCTGGGAGCCCGATCAGGTGGCAGAGCCGCACCACGGTGCCCACTGAGGTCTCGGTTTCGGATGCCAAACGCGAGGCCGACATCTCAACGACTTGTTCGGGGTGCGCCAGGATAAAACCCGCAACGTGGTGGCTGCGCAGAGATAGCGACGGCAGCGCCGCGCGCAGGCTCTCGAGCACGTCACTCACTCCGTGAGCACCGTCGACGAATCCGGAGATCCTGCCCTGCTCGATCGCGCTCCGCATGATTACGAAGTTAAGAAGCGCGGGTTACCGGGGAGTGTCGCTCCGACAGATTGGAACGAACGTTCCGCTAGCCATTCAGATTTGGAAGATTCTTCCGTGCTGGCATGTTCTTCGGCGTCGCGCTGTTCGTAGCTCCTCAGAGCAGACGCGAAAGGGCCCCGGAAGTCACTTCCGGGGCCCTGTTCCTCAGGAATCTGAGGAGTTATGAACGCTGTTACGCGGTGATCTCCGCGTTGGTGGGCATGCGCCCGGTGATCTCCTCGATCACATCGTCACCGATGCGAGCAGACTCGAATGGCGCGTCGATCTCGGCACGAGCCAGCAGGTCCGTCATACGACGCTCACGCTGACGCGTGATGAGTGTGACGACCCGACCCGAGCGACCAGCACGCCCGGTGCGACCCGAGCGGTGCATGTAGGTCTTGTACTCGTCCGGCGCATCTGCCTGGATCACCAGGTCGATGTCATCGACGTGGATGCCGCGAGCGGCGACGTCGGTGGCGACGAGAACCTGCACGCGACCCGAGGTCATGCGCTCGAGGTTGCGGGTGCGCTTGGCCTGATTCAGGTCACCGTGCAACGCAGCCGCCGGGATACCGGCGTCGTCGAACTGCTCAGCCAGCGTCTCCGCGTATGCACGGGTGCGGGCGAAGACCAGGGTCTTGCCTGCACGGTCGACCATCGAAGTGAGGATCTCTGCCTTGTCGCGGTGCTCGATCACGAGCACGCGGTGGTCGATCGTGCCGGAGTCCTGGTCTTCGCCAGAAACCTCGTAGACGGCGGGATCCACGAGGAACTCGTCAACGAGCGCAGCGACCTCACGGTCGAGCGTCGCCGAGAAGAGCAACTTCTGGCTGCCCTCTGCGGTGTGACGAAGAATGCGCTGCACCGGCTCGACGAAGCCGAGCTCGCACATGTGATCTGCCTCGTCGAGAACAGCGATCATGCACTCTGACAGGTCGAGCTTGCGCTGCTTGATCAGGTCCTCGATGCGACCTGGAGTGCCGATCACGATGTCGACACCCTTCATCAGCGCGCCGACCTGACGGCCCTGCGGGACACCGCCGTAGATCTGTGTGGTGAACAGACCGACACTGCGGGCGATTGGCTGAATGGTGCGGTCGATCTGCAGCGCGAGCTCACGCGTCGGCGCCAGGATGATCGCGCGCGGCTTGCGGCCGAACTCGCGACGCTTGCCGGCCTGCGACTTCAGTACTCGCTCGACGAGCGGTGCACCGAAGGCGATGGTCTTGCCGGATCCGGTGCGGCCACGGCCGAGCACATCGCGACCCTCGAGAATCGACGGGATCGTCGCCGCCTGGATAGCGAACGGCGAAGACGCACCGAGCTCCTTCAGCACCTCGACGATGTTCGAGCCGATGCCGAGGTCAGCGAACGTGACGCCTTCAACCTCTGGTGCGGCAACGGTCTTCGCCTCGAGGCGCTCGTGCACGACGTCGACGCCCGGAGCGAACTTCGCTGAGTTGGAGCCGGAGCTTGTCGACGCGTTCCAGTTGTCACGGCCGGGGCGCTGCTCGCTGCGGCGGTCCCGATCGTTGTTACGCGGACGGTCGCTGGAGCGCTCACGGTCGTTCGTGCGCGGACGGTCGCTGGACCGCTCACGATCATTGGTGCGCGGACGGTCGCTCGGGCGCTCACGGTCATTGGTGCGCGGGCGGTCGCTCGGGCGCTCACGGTCGTTCGTGCGCGGACGGTCGCTCGGGCGCTCCGCGTTGACACGGGGGCGCTCGGTGCGACGGTCATCGCTGTTGCCGCGCGGGCGGTCGTTGTAGCTCGGACGCTCGGGCGCACGGTCGTTGTAACGAGGACGCTCGCCACCACGGTCATTGTTGAAACGAGGACGGTCATTGCCGCGATCGTTGTTGTACCGAGGACGCTCAGCGCCACGGTCATTGTTGTAGCTCGGACGCTCGCCACCACGATCGTTGTTGTACCGAGGACGCTCAGCGCCACGGTCAGCGTTGTAGCTCGGACGCTCGGCGCCACGGTCATTGTTGTACCGAGGACGCTCGCCACCACGATCGTTGTTGTACCGAGGACGGTCATTGCCACGGTCGTTGTTGTACCGAGGACGCTCAGCGCCACGGTCATTGTTGTAGCTCGGACGCTCGCCACCACGATCGTTGTTGTAGCGGGGACGATCGCCGCCACGGTCGTCGTTGAACCGAGGGCGATCATTGCCACGGTCGTTATTGAACCGGGGACGATCACCCTGGTAGCGCGAACCACTCGCTGCGCCAGCCGACGCGTCACGACGCGGGCGGTCATCGTTGTAGCGAGGACGCTCGCCACCGCGGTCGCTGTTGAAACGCGGGCGGTCGCCGCCACGGTCGCTGTTGGTGCGCGGACGCTCGTCGCGGCGCTGCGGTGCCTCGCGGCGATCCGAATCGGTACGGCCGGAGAAGCCGCGTGAGTCATCGCGACCGGTACGCTCCTGGTCGGTCCAGCGGCGCTTGGGCGCACCAGACTCAGCCTCGGCCGGGCGGTAGCCGCGGTGGCTCGAGTTCTTGCTGCCGGCGGCGCTGCGGCCGAAGCTGCGGTCGGGGCCTGCTGCAGAACGCTGCGGACCAGCATCCGATCGTCCGCCTCGGCTGCCCTCGGGGCGTCCGGCATGGCGGTCGTGGAACGAGGTCTTCTTCTCGCCGTAGCGCGGCTCGAAGTTGCGGCCGGTTCGGCCGCCCTGGGGCTTCTTGTTGTTAGGCAAGGTGAATCCTTCTGGTTCTCTGCACGAGAACAGCACCTACGTACGCGCGCAGGGATAACCCGGACATCCGTCGGCCGGGGGCCATTCATGTGATGGTAATGTGCGTCGATCGACGCTCACCATCGGCCCCTGGACCACAAAAACGCTCGCGCCAACGCGCGGCTGTCCGAAGCCGACTTCATGAGTCTAGTCAACGCACCTGAGAAAGACCCCCGTACGATTGCGAGGTGACATCTCTCTCCCCCACCGGTATCCAGATCCATCTCCAGCTTGGCGGCGTCACGGCGCAGATCGCCCAGGTCGGAGCATCCCTTCGTGGTCTCGCCGTCGGCGGGGTCGATCTCGTCGCTCGCTACCCCGAGAATGTTGCGACCCCGTCCTGCTCGGGCGTCGTGCTCGCGCCGTGGCCGAACCGCGTGCGTGATGGTATCTGGGATGACGAAGGCACGTCCCGCCAACTGGCGATCACCGAGCCGAAGCTCAACAACGCAAGTCACGGACTGCTGCGTTTCACCTCTTACGACATCGAGCAGTCGGACGCCACCGCCACCCTCCGCGCGACGATCCACCCCCAGACCGGGTATCCCTACGAGATCGCGACGACGGTCACTTACGCGTTGACGGATGCCGGCATCCAGGTCACGCACACGCTGACGAACCGGTCGGATGCTGCGGCCCCCGTCGCCATCGGCACGCACCCGTTCGTCACGATCAGCGACGTCGATGCTCATGATCTGACGCTCACGATTCCTGCCGAGACGCAGTTCGACACCGACGAGCGGATGCTGCCGACCGGAACCTCGCCTGCACCCGAGGTGCTGCGCGCTGGCATTCGCCTCGGTGACATCACTCTCGACACCGGGTTCACTGACCTCGCCCGCGATGAAGACGGCAAGGTGCGCCACTCGCTCACCGCGCAGGACGGGCGCCGCGTGACACTGTGGCAGGGCGAGGGCCTCGACTTCGTGCAGGTGTACACCACGACGAGCTACCCGGGTCAGGCTCTCGCCGTCGCCATCGAACCGATGTCGGCACCGGCCGACGCATTCAACAGCGGCCTAGGCATCCGTCGCCTCGCCCCCGGTGAGACGTGGACGCTGAGCTGGGGCGTCGAGCTCAGCTAACTCGCTCCATCACGTGCAGTTGTCCCAGCTCCTGGGTACAGCGGGTGAGCGCGACGTAGAGTCCGTTCCAGCCGCGTGGCTCGGCGGCAATACCACGCGCATCCACGAGCAGCGTTGCGTCCCATTCCAGGCCCTTCGCGTCGGTTGCGGAGATTACCGTCGCGTCGGGCAGAGCCTCGCGCAGCGCGGTGAGGCGATGCTGAGGCGCGATGACGCCGACGGTTCCTCCCGCCCAACGCCCTGACAACTCGTCGAGAAGATCGGCGGCATGCGCGGCGATGTCACGCTCATCCACCTCGCGTTCCCACGGTTCGACACCGGCCGAGCGCACAGCGCTGGGCGGTTCATTCTCACTTCCGGCGTTACGCAGGACAGACGCGGTGAGCGCCATAACCTCGCGCGGAGTGCGGTAGCAGATCGTCAACCGCGCCTGAGTCCACCTGCCGCCGAACGCCACGTCAACCGCCTGTTCCCAGGTGGTGTGCCGATGCGGTGCTTCGGCCTGATCGATGTCGCCGACGGCCGTGATCGACCGGGAAGGACAGCGGCGCATCACCATTTGCCACTGCATCTCGGAAAGTTCCTGTGCCTCATCGATCACGATGTGGCCGTACACCCAGTCGCGTTGGGCGGCGGCGCGATCAGCGAGGAACTCGCCCTGTTCCGCGCCGGGTCCCGCATCGCCAAGCAGGTCGGCCAGCGCGTCGACGAGAGGGATGTCGCTGCTCGCCCACCCGTGCGGCTCCCGCATGATCGCTTCCCGCTCAGCCTGAGCGAGCTCAGGCACCCACCGGCTCAGCATCGCGTCATCGGCGAGCAGACGACGAAGCACGGCCGTCGTATCCAGCGCCGGCCACCATTTCGCGAGCGCCGAGCCCACTCCGGGATCGACGGCAATCCGGTCGCGCAGCCGCTCGATGTCGGCCTCGGAGAGCACCCCGTCGACCTCCGCGCCGGTCGATCCGTCGGCCACTGCGCGGTTATCTGTGCGCGCGAGCCCGGCATCGAAGGAGACGAGGATGTCGTCCAGGCCCTCTTCCATCTGCGCCAGGGTCTCCTCGCTGCGCTCCACGACGGAGTCGGTGAGCAGATCCTGCATATGCTCGAAGAAGACTGCCCGCGCGGCGTGATAGGAACGCCCTGACGTTGCGGAAGCGAGCGCATTCTCGATTCTGCGCTCATCGAGCGCATGGCTCTCGCCTTCCCACACGAGAGCGAGTTCGGCCGCCTGCGGCACCAGCGACAGGGCGTAGTCCGTCAACGCGCGCTGCCAAAAGTCCCGGCCCTTGATCTCGGCGACCGCGCGCGGCTCATCGCGCTCCACGGCGATTCCCGGCACCAGCGTGTCACACGTGGCCGAGATGATCGCAGTCTCGCCGAGCGCCGGCAGCACCTGGGCGATGTATTCCAGAAAGCGCATCGACGGGCCGAGCACCAGCACGCCCTGGGCGGCGAGCTGGGAATGGGTAAAGAGCAGATACGCCACACGATGCAGGGCCACGACCGTCTTGCCGGTACCAGGCCCACCCTGCACGACGAGCGGCCCGTGGGCATCCGCGCGGATCACGTCGTCCTGTTCGCGCTGCAGCGTCGCCGCAGCTGTACCCATGCGCCCCGTGCGACGTTCGTCTAGCGCGGCGAGCAGCGCACCTTCGCCGACAAGATCGCTCGCCATGGATCCATCAAGAGGCTCATCGTCGACGCCCAGCACCGTTCGGTCGCTGATGCGTATGTGCCGACGCCTCGCCTGCCCTTGGGGATCGACCGCTGTCGCGGTGTAGAAGGCACGTGCAGCCGGCGCTCGCCAGTCGATCACCAGCGGCTCAGCATCGTCACCGTCTGTACGGGAAAGCCCGACCCGACCCAGGTGACGAACCGTCTGGTCGACGGCATCGAGCCGGCCGAAGATTAGACCCTGCTCGGCGTGCATCAGTTCCGACTGCCGCCTCTTCATCATGCGCTTGCGCGCGTGATGAACGGCATCCGACGTGGGAATCGCGAGTTCGGAGTCAAGCTCGCGGAGGAGGTCATCGCGACGAGCGAAGGCTTCGTCGAGAGTGGTTTGTTCCTGTTGTATTGCTGTCTCGTGCGCGATCGTTTCCTGGTTGGGCAGGATGGTGACGTCGTTCAGGAACACTGACACTCTTTTCCGTACGCCGGTTGAGGTCGACGCACTGGGCGCACAACACCATCGCCGCGCAGAATATTCCCTACCCATCACCCAGACTGCAAAACCACGCCGAACCTACGCTTAATAGCGTGTGTTTCGGCGTGGTTTTGCGGTCTCGAGAGGTCAGCCGTGCTGCCCGCGCAGCTCGCGACGCGTCAGCGTGCGCTCGGATCCCTCCGGTGCGTCCGGCTCGTCGGAACCAGGATCCGCAGCCGAAGCATCCGGCCCGGCCTTGCGCGCCCTGCGGCGCTCGCGCGCACCCTCGACGAGGTTGTACAGCGTCGGCAGCACGATCAGCGTCATCACGGTCGACGAGACCAGACCGCCGATCACGACGATCGCCAGCGGCTGCGAGATGAACCCACCGTGCCCGGTGATCCCCAGCGCCATCGGAGTGAGGGCGAAGATCGTCGCGAGCGCCGTCATCAGGATCGGGCGCAGACGCTTCTCGCCACCGGCCATGACCGCGTCATGCGCGGGCAGCCCCTTCTCCCGATACTGGTTCACCAGGTCGACGAGCACGATGGCGTTCGTCACCACGATGCCGATCAGCATCAGCACACCGATGAGGGATGCAACGCCCAACGGCACGCCCGTCACGATCTGCAGCAGGATCGCACCAGTGGCCGCGAACGGCACCGAGATCAGCAGCAGCAGCGGCTGGCGCAGCGACTTGAATGTCGCCACCATCACGACATAAACGATCAGGATCGCCGCGAGCATCGCGAGTCCGAGCTGCGAGAACGAGTCGGCCTGCTGGGATGCGACACCGCCGACCTCGGCGCTGGCGCCATCAGGCAGGTCAACAGCCTCAAGAGCCGCGGTGACCGAGGCGGTCGCCACCGCAAGATTGTCGGATGCCGGGGGCACCGTCACCGTCGCCGTGCGACGCCCCTGCTCGGTGGTGATCGAGGTCGGCCCCTCGCGCTCTTCCACGACGGCGATGTCCTGCAGCTCGACGACGCCGAGCGCACTCGGAATCGTCAGCGTGCGCAGGGCCTCGGCCGTGGTCGGCGGTTCGGTCGCTGCGAGGTACACCGTCAGTGCAGTGTCGTTCAGCTCGACAGAGCCGATCTGCTGCGGACGCATGGTGCTCGACACCATCTGCCCGACGGCGACTTCTGACAGTCCGACGTCTGCCGCAGCCTGACGGTCGACGACGACGGCGATGTATGGCAGCGAAGCGGCGAGGTTGTCAGTCACCTGACCGATGCCCTCACGTCCTTCGAGCTCAGCGGTCACCGCCGTGGTGGCCTCGGCCAGTGCATCACTGCTCGGAGCCGTGATGTTCACCGCGATGTCGCTGGAACCGAAGCCCGCGGCAGCGTTGACGCTGATTTCGCCGACATCTTCGAGTCCGTCAACAGCGTCCAGCACGTCGGCCCTGAGCTGTTCTTGATCGACATCCGCTGACGTCATGATCGAGTAGGTCACACCCGCTCCGCCCGAGAACGCATCCATGAGTGATGATCCGCTCGAGCCGATCGACACCTGCACGTTCTCGATCCCGTCGAGACCAGACAAGGCGTCTTCGACGACTGCCGCCGCGGCATCCTTCGTCTCGAGGCTTGCGGTCGGACCAAGGTCCTGCGTCACCGTCATCGTGTTCTGACCGGTGTCGCTGAGGAAGTTGATCTTCATCAGCGGTGCCGCGGCGATGGTGCCGCCCAAGACAACGACGGCGATGAGCACGGTGAGGCCGGAGTGCTTGAGAGTCCAGCTCAGGATCGGCCGGTATGCCTTCTGCAGCTTGGTCGGCGGAGCATCCGGATGCTCCGGGTCAATGACCTTGCCGTCAGCGTCGAGCAGCTCCTTACCGGGCCTGAGGAACCAGTACGCCAGTACCGGCACGATCGTCAGCGACACCAACAGGGACGCGACCATGGCAATCGTCACGGTCATCGCGAACGGCCGGAACAGCTCACCGACCATGTCGCCGACGAACACGATGGGCAGGAACACCGCAACCGTCGTGATCGTGGATGCGGTGATGGCCGCCGCGACCTCGCGCACGCCGAGCCGGATCGCATCACCCTTGTTCGCGTCGCCGACATAATGTCGCTTGATGTTCTCGATGACGACAATGGAGTCATCGACCACACGACCGATCGCGATCGTGAGGGCGCCGAGGGTGAGGATGTTCAGCGAGTAGCCGAACGCCTGCAGTCCAACGAAGGTGATGAGCACGCTGGTCGGGATCGAGATCGCGGTGACGAGCGTCGAACGCACCGACATCAGGAACACCAGGATGACGAGCACAGCAAACACGAGCCCCAGCAGGCCTTCGGTGGCCAGCGTCTCGATGGACTGCACGATGAACGGTGCCTGATCGAAAACGACGGTGAATTCGGCATCCGGGAATGCCTCCTTCAGATCATCGATCGCAGCGATTACACCGTTTGACACCTCGACGGTGTTCGCCGCGGGCAGCTTAGTGATCGAGATCGACAGTGCATCCTCACCGTTCACGCGAGAGATCGACGAGGTCGGCTCTGATGCCAGCTCAACGGTCGCGACATCGGCGATCGTGGCCTGCGCCCCGATGAGCGGGAGCGCCGCGATCTCGTCGACCGAGGTGATCTTCGCGCCGGTCTGGACGGTCAGCGTCTGACCATCTTCGGTGATGTCGCCGCCGGGGAACAGCGTGCCGTTCTGCTGCAGCGCATCGCTGATCGCCTGAGCGCTGAGACCCGCTGCGGCAAGTTTCGCGTTGTCGGGTGTGATGGTGATCCGCTGCCCGATACCTCCGACGATCTGGGCGGCGTTGACGCCGTTGACGTCTTCGAGCGCGGGAATCGCAACGTTCTCGAGGTCTGATTGAGCCGTCTCGGCATCATCGAAACCCGTCACCGCGATCTGGATCACCGGGAAGTCATCGATCGACACCGACAGCACCTGCGGCTCGACATCATCGGGCAACTGCGAGGCGATGCGGTTGATCGCCTGCTGCATCTTCTGCTCGGCGGTCGCGAGGTTCTCCCCGTAGGTGAACGTCGCCTGGATGATCGAGGCGTTCGTTGTGCTCGTCGCGCTGGTGCTCTCGAGGCCGGGGACCCCCTGAATTGCGGTCTCGATCGGCGTCGAGACGTCGTTCTCGACGACCTCGGGCGAGGCGCCGGGGTAGGTCGTCATGACGATGAGCGCAGGCAGCTCAAGAGAGGGGATGAGCTCCTGCTTGAGGTTCGTCAGCGCGAGTCCGCCGAACACGGCGGCGACGATCGTGATGAGGGCGATCAGTGCGCGGTTGCGCAGACTGAGAACGGCGAGTTTATACACGGGGTTTCTCTCGGTCAGTGCGGACGGATGCGTCGTGCGAGACGGATGCTTTGGAGGAGGCGGATGCGTCGGCTGTGTCACCGAGCAGACCCGCGAGGGCCGACTCGATGAGCTCCTGTGGGAGTGGGGCGTCGTTCTGCAGCGCGTGCCACATGATGCCGTCGATGAAGATGGCGACGGCGGTCGACCGCTCCTCACCATGGACGGGGGCGAGGAAGGAGACGAGCTGGGCGGACCAGTGTCGGGCGAGCCCGTGCAGCTGTGGATCGTGGATGGCCGCGGTCGCGACCGCGCGATCGAGGCGCACGGTATGCGCATCGATGAGTCCGCGGTGCAGGATTTCAGCGAGGACCCGCGCCGAAGCGCCATTGCGCTCCACCGTGCGCCGAATCATTTCAATGCGGGCATCTACCTCGACAGACAGGTGCCGCACCGCTGCATCCCGCAGATCATCGAGAGTGTCGAAATACTGCGTCGTGGCTCCGAGCGGCACGCCAGCTCTTGCCGCCACCTTGCGGTGCGTGATGGCCTCACCGCCGATTTCGACGATGAGTTCGGCTGCGGCCTCGATAATCGCAAGGCGCCTGCCCTCGGGGTCGCGCTTGCGGCGCAGCGTCGCCGTCATCACTCTCCCCCGAACGCGGACATCAGTACATGTACTTATGTACATCTTCAATATCCAGGCTACCTGTGAGACAACCACTCGCACGCAGTCACATCAGCGCACCGAGGGCGAGACCTGCGAGCGCCGCGAGCACGGATGCTGCAAACGTGCCTGCCAGGTGAAGGACGGATGCCGGCCGCTCGCCGTCCTTCCACAGCGCGAGAGTGTCGAGCATGGCCGTACTGAGGGTGGTGTAACCACCGAGGAGTCCTGCGCCGATGACGAAGGCCGCGTCAGGGATGGATGCCGTGACTACCCCGAGCGCGAAAGACCCGGTGATGTTCACGACGACGATCCCCCACGGAAATCGCCCCTTGGTGAGGCGCATCACGGCGATGTCTACGAGATAGCGCAGGCCCGCGCCGATGCCTCCGGCGACGGATGCCAGCACGAAGAGGAGCGGAGTCACTGCGCGCGCCTCCTGCCCAGCCGCATCCCCAGCGCGGCCCCCGCAAGGCCGAGCACCAGCGTGAGGAGTGCATACAGCACGGCGAGCAGTGGTGCGCCCGTCCACAGTTCGATAGAGCCAACCGCGAAGGCGCTGTATGTAGTGAACCCGCCGAGGATGCCAGTGCCGAGGAACACCCGCAGCTCTGACGAGCGGGGAAGGCGCGCGGCGAGCACCCCGATAAGCAAGGCACCGAGCACGTTCGCCGTGAAAGTCGCGAGGGGCAGACCAGCGGCATCCGGAATCATGAGCCCAAGCGCAAGACGCGCAGCGGTGCCGAACATCCCACCGAGCACAACGAGGAGCAGTCGACGGAGGGTCACGAGGTCACTTTATCCTCGCCACCTCGTTTCAGCGATCCACACGAATGTCAAGGCTATGGGGACCGGGCTGCGGGGAGCGTTGACTCGTGCCATGATCCCGCTCTGGAAGCTCAATCCGACCACGCCCCTCGGCTCGCCGTTCGATCCGGGAGCGCGGCATGACGTGGTCGTCGTCGGTGCGGGGCTCACGGGCTTGGCGACCGCGGTGATGCTCGCTCACGAGGGGCTCGACGTGGCCGTGATCGACGCCGGCGGAGTCGCAGAACTCGCATCCGGCGCGAACACCGGCAAGCTCTCACTCCTTCAGGGGCAGCGCCTTTCAGCGATCAGACGCCACCACCCCGCCGCGCTCGTGCGCGCGTACGTCGACGCGAACCGCACCGGCATGCAGTGGCTGACGGGCTTCGCCGAGCGCGCAGACGTTCCGTACACCCGCCTCACGGACCACTCGTACGCACAGAATCCCAGCGGCCTCGATGCTGTGCACGCCCAGCATGCTGCCGCGCGCGAAGCAGGGCTGCCCACACGAATGCTGACTCCCCGCGATCTGCCGACAACACTGTTCCCCATGTTCGGCGCCGTCGCACTCGACGATCAGGTGGCGATCGACCCGGTCCTCGTCGCACAGGCGATGGCACGAGAGCTGCTCGCGGTGGGCGGAACGCTGCACACTGGCATCCGTGTCATGGGCGCGCATGCGCTCCCAGAGCCGCGCGTCGAGACTGCGGCCGGACCGCTGTTCGCGCGCCACATCGTACTTGCCACCGGCGCGCCGATCATCGACCGCGGCCTCTACTTCGCGAAGACCCATGGGCAGCGGTCGTACTGCGTCTCGTTCCGCGTACCCGGAAAGGTTCCGGAAGGGACGTTCATCGCTGTCGATGGCCCGACGCGCTCGATCCGGCCGGTTACGGAAGCGGATGGACCAGGCGGCGCGGCGCAGCTCATCATCGGCGGCAACGGCCACCCGGTCGGGCGCTCCGAGGGAGAGACCGCGGCGGTCGATGACCTCATCTCCTGGACGCGGCAACATTTTCCGGATGCCGAGGAGACTCACCGGTGGTCGGCTCAGGACTACGAGTCGCACAACCTCATCCCCTTCGTCGGCGCGATGCCGCGGGGGCTCGGACGCATCCGCTTCGCGACCGGCTATTCGAAATGGGGTCTGTCGAATGCCCCCGCCGCAGCACTGCGCCTCACCGCGGAGATTCTCGGAACGCCTCGGCGGGACCGACCGGGGTGGATGACCACTATCGGAACACGCCTGACCGTGCCGGCCGACATCGGCCGCGGAGCCGCTGAGGGCTCGAAGGTCGCAGCCCTGCTCGCAGCCGGATGGGCCGGCGCAGAGTCCCGTTCCGTCCCGGTTTCCCGGCCGGTCGAAGGAGAGGGCGCGGTGGCCAACCGGGCGGGGCAACCGGTGGGTGTGTCGACCGTCGACGGGGTTACTCGTGCCGTCAGTGCGGTGTGCACCCATCTCGGCGGCGTACTGGACTGGAATGACGCCGAGTGCACTTGGGACTGCCCGTTGCATGCCTCGCGCTTCACCGCGGACGGTACGCGCATCGAAGGCCCAGCGCTGCGTGATCTGCGGAAGCTGCCTCGATCGGGCGGACGCTGACGTTCAACGCCCCGAGTCCGGAGCATCCCAGCCTTGCTGCGGCGTCTCGCAGTTCTCGCGAAAGACGTACTGAGAGACACGCCTGCGCTGACTGCTGGACCAGTCGATCGCCGGCCGGCGCTGCTCAGGTGGCAGATAGCCCAGCCGATACACCGCCATCAGCTCCAGGTCATCGGGAACGTGCAGGAGCCGCACGATCTCGTCCCAGCGGCCGGGAACTTCCATCGGGAAGGATATGAACTGGATGCCCATGCCGAACTCGACCGTCGTGAGCCATATGTTCTCCATCGCCGCACCCATGCTGAACACCGAATAGAACGATGACAGTTGCCCGGGGCGGTACTCGCTCCGGTCGAGCATCACGCCCAGCAGCAGCGGCGAGCCTGCGACGAGCCGACGGTTCTCGGCACCGAGCGTCTTCGGCACCCCGAAGGTGTTCATCAGAGTCTGTCCGCGCTTCGTGAACACCTGTCCGGTAAAGGGTCGAAGGGGAGCGGGGAGTTTGTCGAACAGCATCCCGCTGCGCTTCGAGTCCATCTCCTCCTGGCTGAAGCGGAAGTACGGCTTGTATCGCTCGAAGAACGTGCCGTTCGACATCGCCTCGGTCATGCTCTTCCCGGAGATGCGGGCAATCTCGTCGATCGTCTCGCGGCTTTCGATGACCACGAATCGCCAAGGCTGACTGTTCAGCTGCGACGGCGCACGCCCGGCCGCTTCCAACAGGAGTTGCTGATGCTCCTCGGAGACCGGGTCGGGCAGGAAAGCCCCGTTCGTGGTCTTGCGGCGGCGGATGGCGTCGAGCAGTTCCATACGATCACTTCCGGTCGGCGGGGCGCAGCGAGCATACGAGGCCCGCAGCGATGAAGGGGGCGGCGGCGAGGGCGACGAGCGGATGCCAGCGACTGTGAGTCTTCACGAACGCAATCCCGGCGAGTGGCACAGCGGCTGGCACCAGCGCCAGCGCCGCGCGGCGGCTCGCGCTGCAGGGTCTGCCCCGCCAGGCTGTGCTGACTGCGATCGCGAAGGCGGCGCAGGTCGTGATGTACAGCGCATGATGCAACCAGCGGAAGCCGCTGGTATCGACGAGCTTCACCGCGACAGCTGTTCCCAGCGCACTGTTCGCCGCGTAGCTCAGCGCCACCGCTGCGAACAGCGGCGCCGCACTCGTGGAGCCCACCCGGCTGATCATGCCCCGACCCTACGCCTCATCATGCAACGACGACGGACGTCGAGCCGATGCTTCCAACTTGTCGCTGGACGAGGTGCCGGGTAAGGCACCCCGTCCAGCGGGTTACTCAGAGATTTGCCTCTGCGTAGCTACGCAGTGCGTCGCGCACGAACTCGGCACCCTGCGATCCACCCGCGCTCGTGGCGTAGTTCGCCCCGAACCGCGGATCAGCGACGTACATCTCACCGAGGCCGATGATGTACTCCTTGGAGGCTCCCGGGGCACCAGGCGCACTCACGAGCCATTCCACGTGGCGCTTCGCGAGGGCCTGAGCCTGATCGGATGCCGCGTCCACGCCGCTCTCTGCGGCCGCGATCCAGTCGCGACCCAGGTCGGAGACGAGCTGTCGCCACTCGGCGCGTTCGGCATCCGTCATCCCCCGCCACCAGCGGTCGCTGTCGGCATAGGCCTTCTTGCCCCATCTCTGCTCAACCTCATCCTTGTACTGGGTGTGGTCGAAGCCGTCGAACATGTTCTCTGCCATGAGAGATTCACCTGCTTTCAATGCGTGCACGGTCGATTCGACCGACGCGATCTGTCGCGTCAGCCGGTCTTGCTCCTCGCGCAAGTACGCGAGGTGGGTACGGAGGGCGGATGCCTCGGTAGTGTCGTCCGCACCGTTCGAAGGGGCGAGCACCTCCGCGATCTGCGGCAGACCGAGTCCGAGCTCGCGCAGCAGCAATATTCGCTGCAGTCGCACGAGCGCCGCCTGGTCATAGTGCCGGTAGCCGTTGTACGCGATGCGCGAGGGCTTCAGCAGCTCGATGTCGTCGTAATGACGCAGCGTCCTGCTGGTCGTGCCCGCCAGCCGTGCGATCTCCTGGATTGACCAGTCATTACTGTCCAATGCATCCTCCTTCCGTGTTGTTATCTCCCACGATAAAAGTTGACGCCACGTCAATGTCAACCTCCTCGCCCACGAACTCTTGACAAACTCGAGATATATCGTGTTACTCTCTCTACACGCGATATATCTCGATATCGCCACAATCCAGGAGAGAACCCATGACCGAGAAGTGGCTTATCGCCCCCGGCGAGGAACGCGTCATCGACATCGCGCAGGCAACCCGACTCAAGGTCGGGTTGGTCGGCGGGCAGATCGACGTCATCGCGCATGACGAACCAGGCATCCGCATCGAGGTGCACGGCGTCACCATCAAAGACCTCCGCATCGAATCCGACGGCACTCAGATCGAGATCGACCACCCGCAACTGGGTTGGGACAACTTCCTCGACGTGTTCCGCAACTTCGGCGCGGGCGGCCCACGTGCGGAGATCAGCGTCGCCGTTCCCCGCAGCATCGCGCTGAACCTCGGCGTGGTCAGCGCTGGCGCCCTGATCTCGGGCCTCACCAACGACGCCCGCCTGAACACCGTCTCCGGTGACCTCATCGTCGACACCCACACGGGCGATCTGACACTGAACTCGGTCTCGGGCGACGTGCAGGTGCACGGACTCACCGGCTCGGTGAACGCAAACAGCGTCTCGGGTGACGTCGCCATCACCGGCTCGGTGCGCAAGGCGACGATCGACACCGTCTCGGGTGCCATCTGGGTGGATGCCACGGGCGCCGTCAACACCATCAGCCTGAACACGGTCGCCGGCAACAGCACTATCCGCCTCGAAGAGACACTCCCCGCCAACTACGTGGTGCGCTCGATGAGCGGCGGCGTAATGATCGACGGCATCAACCGCGGAAACTCCGGTCCGACCAACTACACCGGATCGACCGGTGAGCTCGCAGGCACATTCGTCGACATCCGCACGAACTCGGTCTCCGGCGACACGACCGTGCTGCGCCAGCCCATGATCACGGTGGCCGACGACGAGGAGTGGGACTCATGACCCCCGCCGTCTTCTCTCACGGCGACCTGCGTCTGTACCTGCTGTCGCTGCTCGCGGAGTCGCCACAGCACGGCTACGGCATCATCCAGGCTCTCACCGACCGCACCGGCGGCACGTACACACCCAGTGCCGGCACCATCTACCCTCGGCTCGCAAAACTCGAGGAAGAGGGCCTGGTCACCAAGACCGTCGATGGTCGCACCACGATCTACGCGATCACGGATGCCGGACGGGCCGAGGTCGCCGGGCGCGAAGGAGATCTCGCCGGCATCGAATCTGGCCTCACCGACTCGGTGCGCCTGATCGCCAACGAGGTGCGGCAGAGCGTTCAGGATGCCATGAAGAGCCTCCGCGCCGACCTCGCCTCTGCGGCGCATGATGAGCGGACTGCCTCGAAGAGCCGGCCGTCGACATCCTCACCGATGGCCGACGAGCGGGTCACCAGCCGAGAGGAACTGCATCGCGCTGACGCGGCGATCAACGCCTTCCGTGCGAGAACTCGCACCGACTTGCGCACGCACGTCGCCCGTGGAGGAAGCCTGGCATCGACAGTCGTCACCGATCTGGAGAATGCATTGGATGCGGCGGCCCGCGCCGTCACCCAGGCACTCGGTACACCAGGCCGCTGACCGCTAGTCGGTCCAGATCTCGGCCTGGTCGTCTGGCACAGACTCCTCCAACGGCACGACCAGCACCGAGCGGTGCTGGCGATGAGCAAGACGTGCGGCAACAGATCCAGTGAAGAACTCACGGATCGATTCACCGAGGCCGCGCTTGCGCGTGCCGACGACGATGAGCTGTGCGTCGAGCTTGTTGGCGAGTTGCTTGATCGCCAAGGCCGGGTCACCGACGAGCTGGCGTGCAGTCCAGGTCAGCCCGGTGTTATCGAGGACAGCGCCTGCTTCAGCCTGGACCTCTTCGAACTCGGCGGCGCCTGCTTCGAGATTGAGATCGATCGGCGCAGAGTGCACGTAGCCGTCCGGATCTTCATAGGTGACGAAACGTGTGACATCCACATGCGCAACCACGAGGGGGACATTCAGCAGCTTCGCGTAGCGCGCTGCTTCTTTCAGGACGTGCGCCGCTTGACCGGGCTGCATGCCGACGATCACCGCTTTTTGCAGTGCGGCATTCTGGGCCACTTCGTCGGACGTGGAGGACGTTGCATCTGCCATGAGAATCGTTCCCTTCACCTACCGGCGAAGGCCAGAGAACCTGGCCCTCGTGCTATTCTGAATGTTACTCTTACCGGCCGCACGCCGGTGTCGTGAAATGCATCGGGCCTCTAAATGCCCGCATCCTAACTCGTAAGGGGGTCTCGCGCATGGGCCGTGGCCGTCAAAAGGCGAAACACACTAAAATCGCTCGAGAACTCAAGGCGTATAGTCCGTCCTTGAACACCTCTGCGCTGGAGCGTGAGCTCGCTCACCCCTCCGACGACGAGAACGCCTACGTCGATAAGTGGGCCGACGAGTATGCGGACGAAGACGAAGACGAACTCGAAAAGGCCTGAAGCCCGAGTTCATTCTTCGACGATCTGCACTCGTTGTTGTCCCCGTATTCTTCGATGACCCCGTAGCCGTGCGCGACGGGGTCATCGACGTACCCGCGCACCAATCGATGTACCTGCGAGAATGACGTTCATGCCTCGCGTCGTCGCTCTCTTCCGCCACCCCGTTAAAGGTTTCACTCCGCAGCGACTTGACGAGCTGGTTGTACAGCCGGACGGTCGAGTCGCTGGCGACCGCGTGCTCGCCTTCCGATTCGTGGATGCCGCGACACCGGAGGATCACGACGGTCTCGACCACTGGCCGAAGTCCAATGGCCTGGCATTGCAGGACTTCCCCGCCCTTGCAGCGCTCCACCTGTCGTACGACGACGAGATGCACCGGGTCACGATCTCGCACGGCGATCGAATCCTGGTGGATGCGGGGCTCGACCCAGACGGGCGCGCAGAGCTGGAGACCGTGATGACGCGGTATGTACTCGATTCCCCCGACGCTCGCCGACTGCGCCGACCGGGCCGGCTGCCCCTGATCCTCATCGGAGACGGAGATCGCTCTCGGTTCCAGGATCGGGCGCGCGGCTACGTCTCAGTGCACAGCACGGCCAGCGTCGCCGCGCTCGGCGAGGCGCTGGAACAACCGATCGACGACCGCCGGTTCCGTTCCAACGTGGTGATCGATGGCGTCGACGCCTGGGAAGAACTCGAATGGGCCGGCGAGGTGCGCATCGGCGACGTGGTCTTCGCCACCGCTGCGCCGATCGGCCGATGCCTTGCGACCCACGTGAACCCGGACAGCGGCGTACGCGACGCAAAGGTGCTGACGACGCTCACCGACCGCCTGGGGCAGCACAAACCGACCCTCGGCCGGCTCCTGTTGCTACCCGGCGTGAGCGGCGACGTTGACGACCGCTCCGGCCGGGGCGGCGTCATCCGCGTCGGTGACGAGGTCACGGCCGCCTGAGCACGTCGAAGCGGGTCACCAGGTGCCGTGGCGCAGTTCCCACTCTTCCTCGACCGTGCGGCGTCTCCCAGCGATGACCCCGAACGGGATCGAGACGATGAGCACGCCGCCGATGACGAGTAGCGGAATTGTCCAGCTCTGGCTGGCCTCGTGCAGCACACCGATCAACAGGGGGAAACCGGCTGCGATCAAGTAGCCGACGCTCTGCACGAAACTGCTGAGTGCCACAGCGCTCTCTGGCGTGCGTGAGCGGATGCTGATGAGTACGAGCGCCAGCGGAAACATGACGCCGACGATGCCGAAGAGTGCGACCCACAGCCATACCGTGATCGGGTTCGACCAGAACAGGAGTCCGGCAACGCCCAGTAGCCCACACACCGAAGCAACCGCGTACACCTGGCGAGTGGCTTGAAACCGCACCACCAGCACGGGCACGAGCAGCGATGCGGGAAGCCCCATGAGAGCGAACACCGACAGGAGCAGACCCGCGGTACTTGCCGAGACACCCGCGACGTCGGAGAGAATCGTGGGCAGCCACGCGAACGATACATAGGCGATGATCGACGAGGTGCTGAAGACCACGGCGATTGCCCAGGCAAGAGGCAGCCGGACCAGTCGGGAGAATGCCTGCGAATTCGCGGGCACCACAGCGATAGGCCCTGTCGACAGTTCTGCCGGATCGGATGCTGCGACCGGGGCAGTCTTTCGTGCGCGCAGCGGAGC
This sequence comes from Microbacterium sp. Y355, assembly GCF_059445345.1. Classification (NCBI taxonomy): domain Bacteria; kingdom Bacillati; phylum Actinomycetota; class Actinomycetes; order Micrococcales; family Microbacteriaceae; genus Microbacterium; species Microbacterium sp. Y355. The sequence goes on from NZ_JCAIUD010000001.1 coordinate 2,186,302, forward strand.
ATCCACTGACGGCTGCGCCGCCGCGCGCCCGGTCACGAGCATGGCGATCCACGGCACGACACCGGCGATCGCGAACACGCCCCACAGCCCCAACGACATGCGCCAGCCCGCAGCATCCGCCACAGGAACCGCGACAAGCGGCGGCAAGAACGTCGAGAACGCCATTGCCGTTGTGTACAGCGTCAGCATCGTGCCGATGCGATCAGGGAAGTACTTCTTCACCAGTGGTGGCACAAGGATGTTGCCCATACCGACGCCTGCGAAAATCAGTGCGGTGGTGAGCAAGAGCGACACCGACCCGATCGAGAACCCGCGCAGCACGAGACCTGCAGCGATCGCGGAGAGCGCGATGATCGTGACCCGCTCGAGGCCCAGCCGACGCACAAACATTGGGGCGCAGAGCCCGAAGATGGCAAAACACACCGGTGGGGCAGTGCCGATCAGACCGACAACCGCAGCAGGCAGTGGGAAGTCGGCTGCGACGTAGTCGATCACCGGCGACAGCGAAGCTACCGCTGACCGCAGCGAGAACGCGCACAGCACGATGCCGAGAAGAGCGAGAACACGCCCTCGCCACAGCGGACGCGCATTCGTCACGAAGTCTGGGAGCTCTCCACCCAGCCGAGGTATTCCTCAGTGACGGTTCCCGTGACATACCGGCCGTCGAAGCAGCTCATGTCGAGATCGGTGACGTCAGAGCCCTCGATGATCGCGGCCTTCAGATCTTCGACCTCTTGGTAGACGAGGTGATCGGCGCCGAGCACTTCCGCGATCTCCGGGATCGTACGGCCGTAAGCGATCAGCTCGTGTTTGGACGGCATGTTGATGCCATACACATGCGGGTGCCTCACCGGTGGGGCGGCTGAGGCGAACGTGACGGAGAGGGCGCCGGCATCCCGAGCCATCTGGATGATCTCTTTGCTCGTCGTTCCGCGCACGATCGAGTCGTCGATCAGCAGCACGTTCTTGCCACGGAACTCGGTCGACATCGCGTTGAGCTTCTGTCGCACGCTCTTCTTGCGCACCGCCTGGCCGGGCATGATGAATGTGCGGCCGACGTAGCGGTTCTTGTAGAAACCTTCGCGGTACTCGATGCCGAGTTTGCGGGCGACTTCCATCGCAGAGGGGCGTGCGGAGTCCGGGATCGGCATGACGACATCGATCTTGTCCATCGGCACGTGCTTGGCGATCGTGTCGGCCAGGCGGTCGCCCATCCGCAGACGCGACTCGTACACGGCGATGCCATTCATCGTCGAGTCCGGACGAGCGAGGTACACGTACTCGAAGGCGCAGGGGGTGAGCGTGGGGTTCTCGGCGCACTGCCGGCTGAACAGCTCACCCTGATCGTTGATGAAGACAGCCTCACCCGGTGCGACCTCGCGGACAACCTCGTAGTCACCGTTTTCCAGCACCAGCGATTCGCTGGTGACGACCCATTCGTCGTGCTCTGCCCCGTCGCGGCGACCCAGGATCAGCGGACGGATGCCGAAGGGATCGCGGAATGCGAGCAGACCGTATCCGGCGAGTACTGCGATCACTGCGTAAGCGCCCTCGATGCGCTGGTGCGTGCGAGTGACTGCCTCGAAGATGCGCTCAGGGTCGAGGTCGACATCCGAAGTCGTGGCCTGCAACTCACCGGCGAGCACGTTCAGCAGCAGCTCGGTGTCGCTGGACGAGTTCAGGTGGCGACGATCACGCTTGGCCATGTCGGCGGTGAGCTCACGCGTGTTGGTGAGGTTGCCATTGTGAATGAGGATGATGCCGTACGGCGAGTTCACGTAGAACGGCTGAGCTTCCTCTTCGCTCGACGCGGTGCCCTTGGTGGCGTAACGGACGTGGCCGAGGCCGACGTTGCCGAGAAGGGTGCGCATGTCGCGCGTGCGGAAGGCCTCGCGCACCATGCCTTCGGCCTTCGTGATGTGCATGACACCATTGGGCTCTGCCGTGGCGATGCCAGTGGCATCCTGCCCGCGGTGCTGCAGAAGCAGGAGCGCGTCGTAGATGTCCTGGTTGACCGGGCCGCCTGCGACCACTCCGACGATTCCGCACATTGGGTGTTACTTCGCTCCATTCGCGTATGCGCCAACCAGACGCACCGCACCGCCGTCGACGCCCTTGGCGCCCTCTTCGAATTCTCCGGCTGGGCGTGCGCCGATTCCAACTGTGGCGACCTGCCAGGCGTCGATGCCCTCTACGGCGAGCGCAGCGATGGCAGCATCCTTCTGACTCGCGTCGATCACGGCGAGGAAGCCGATGCCGAGGTTCCACGTGCCTTCGGCGGATTCCAGTGTGGATCCGGCGATGTCGCTGAGCACACGGAAGATCGGGCTCGGCGACCAGGTGGAACGGTCGACCTCTGCCCAGCTGCCCTGCGGCAGCACGCGTGCCAGGTTCGCGGCGATGCCGCCGCCGGTGACATGGCTGAGGGAGTGCACGCTGCCGTCTGCAAGTGTGTCGAGTAGGCGCAGCAGCGGGAGCGTGTAGAGGCGCGTCGGCTCGAGGAGAGTCTCGCCCCAGGTGGTGGCGAAGTCTGCGGCAGTGTCGCTGTAGCCGATGCCAGCACCGGTGATGATGTGACGCACAAGCGAATAGCCGTTGGAGTGCAGTCCGCTGGATGCTAGCGCCAGCACGACGTCGCCGTCGCGGACGTTTTCAGCTCCGAGAACGGCATCCGCCTCGACGATGCCGGTGGCAGCGCCTGCGACGTCGTAGTCGTTCACGCCGAGCAAGCCGGGGTGCTCGGCAGTCTCGCCGCCGACGAGTGCTGTGCCGGTCGCTGTGCAGGCATCCGCGATTCCGCGCACGATGTCGGCGATGCGCTCGGGCACGACCTTTCCGCAGGCGATGTAGTCGGTCATGAACAGTGGCTTGGCGCCCACGACGACGATGTCATCGACGACCATGCCGACCAGGTCTTGTCCGATCGTGTCGTGCTTGTCGATCGCCTGCGCGATCGCGACCTTCGTGCCGACGCCATCGGTGCTGGTCGCCAGCAGCGGCTTGGTGTAACCAAGCAGCGCGCTGGCGTCGAAGAGACCGGCAAAGCCGCCGAAACCTCCGAGCACTTCAGGGCCGTGCGTTGCGCGCACAGAAGACTTCATCAGCGCGACCGCACGATCACCTGCTGCGGTGTCGACGCCGGCTTCGGAATAGGGGTTAGTGGGGGAGGCAGCCACACGACAAGACTACCGCCGCTGGAGACGACGAACTTCCGCATCTGTCTCACCCGATGGGCCGATGGTTGGCTGGGCTCCGCAAGGTCGATAGCTTCCAAAGAGTTCTGGGGACCGATAACGATCAAGGAGCTAACGATGTCCACCCATCTCGCGACACGATTGGGGGTGGCGGGGATCGCAGCGGCAGTGACGCTCTCACTCGCCGTCAGCCCTGTATTCGCAGCCGATGATCCCGTCGGTGACGGTCTGACCGCCACCGCGCCAACCCAGGAAGACATGCCCACCGTCGGGGGAAACCTCGGCAACCAGCATTACTCCGCTCTCACTCAGATCACGAAGAAGAACCTCGACCAGCTGGCTCCCACGTGGCAGACGCATCTATCGGCGGCAGCGCCAGCCTCTGACGATGTGGGCCAGCAGACGACGCCGATCGTCGTCGACGGCATGATCTATCTCGACACTCCCAGCGGCGGTGTCGCCGCGGTCGATGGCGCCACTGGCGAGACCGCGTGGAAGTGGGAGAACCATGACTACGGAATGTCGAGCACACGCCGTGGGGTGTCTGCCGGTGAAGGACGCATCTACACGCTTGCAGGCGACAACCGCGTCGTTGCCCTCGATCAGGCGACCGGCGAAGAGATCTGGGCAGTTCAGCCAACAGGCCCGAATGGCGAGGACCTCGGACGCGTCGCAAAGGTCGCGACCGTGTACTCGGAGGGCCTCGTGTATGCGCACGCAGCCGACGGCGACCGGGGTGCGGTCGTCGCCCTTGATGCCAGTGACGGCAGCTACGTCTGGCACTTCTTCGGCGGTCCCACTCGCGGTGAAGAGTTCACCGATGTGAACGGCAACACGTTCGACGCCTCGGAGACTTGGGGCCCGGTGCACGAAGACGGCACCGACTGCGCAGCCGAGGGCGGTGCGACCTCCTGGGTGCACGGCGCCGTCGACCCAGAACTCGACATGTATTACATGACCTTCGGCAACCCGCGTAGTTGCAACACCTCACAGGATGGTTCCGGTCGCCCCGGCGACAACGTCTTCTCCGACACTCTCGTCGCCGTCGACGCCGCAACCGGCGAGTACAAGTGGCACTACCAGTCGATCCACCACGACATCTGGGACATGGACAACGTGCACGCCCCGAACCTCGCCGACATCGAGATCGACGGCAAAGAGCGCCAGGTGATCTTCTACGGCAGCAAGTCCGGCCACCAGTTCGTGCTGGACCGTACGAACGGCAAACCTGTGCTGCCGTTGACCGAGACTCCCGTGATCACAGACGATCGACAGGCAAACTCTGACACCCAGCCATTCCCCACTGAGCGTCTGCTGCCTGAATGCGTGGCCTGGGAGAAGCTCGGTGCTGACAACATTCCTGGAGACCCCTGGCGAGGTGTTCCCAACTACAACGGGTACCAGCCGGACGAAGACGGGAATCTCGTATTCAACCCGGACAGCTACGTCGCCGCAGACCAGGAGCACCTGACGTACCCCGAAGGTCACGTCGGCAACCGCGAAGGCTGCATGTATGACCCGCAGTGGGATCTCCCGATCCTGTCCACCACCAGCCAGAACGGCGGCGGCGACTGGTCGAACAACGCATACAGCCACAACACGAACCTCGTGTACTTCCCGTATGGCACGAACAACGTGGCGCACTGGAATGGCGCATCCGCCAACGGTCAGCGCGCGATCGGTCAGTACCAGACCGGCGGCATCGTCGCGTATGACGCCTCCACCGGTGCGGTGGAGTGGACCCAGCACCTCGGCACGGACATGTCACACGGTCAAGGTCCGCTCGCGACAGCATCCGATCTGGTCTTCGTCGGCCAGATCGACGGGCGTCTGCTCGCGATGGATGCCAAGAAGGGCGATGTGCTCTGGGAGTTCCAGACCGGCAACGGCATCGGCTCCGCACCCGTCACCTACGAGATCGACGGCGAGCAGTACGTCGCCGTCCTCGCCGCAGGCACCACAAACCCGTATGGCGGATCGGTGACGCAGGGCGACTCGTTGTGGGCGTTCAAGCTCGACGGCGACTACGTCACCGCGTCCGGCAGCCAGGAAGGTCCGTCGACAGCGCCGCTGTCGATCCGCCGGCCCGTCAGCGGGAACGCCGTCGAAGGCAGCACTGTCGACAACACCGTGCTGCTGGCTCGCGTAGATCGCACGTCCGACACGGTCGCGGCTGCAGACAGCACCAATCAGGCGGCCATGCAGCCCACGCACCTGCGCGTACCGGTTGGCACGGCGGTGACGTTCCTCAACCCTGGAGCGGATACCTTCGCGCAGCATCCGAACCTGCTCGAGCACTGCGCCACGCAGTTCTTTGAGGGCGAGTTCAATGCACGTCTGCAGCCTGGGGAGAGTTATCAGCACACCTTCGACAAGGCGGGCGATTACTTCTTCAACGACTGCACCGACCCGCGTCCCACCGGCAAGATCGAGGTGTATGCCGCATCCGAGGAGATTCCTGGCGCCTTGACGATCCGTCCAGGAAAGATCGACCTGAAGGCGAAGAAGGGTCTCTTCACAAATGTGAAGGGCACCATCAACGCGCATCTCGATCTCCCGAAGGGATACACGCAGGAAGGCGAGGTGTTCCTGGAGACCGAGCTGGGTCTGCAGCCCATCACGGCATCGAAGGTGACCGGCAGCAGGAACCACGTGGTCCTCAAGTTCGACAAAGCCGATCTCGACAACAACGTGCCGAGCGGGGTGACTGAGCTGACTGTCGTCACGAATGCTGTGCATGACGGCGTGCAGAAAGAGGTCAGATCGACGGTGAGCGTTACCGTGACCAAGTAGAGCCCAACGCACGATCCGGTGCCGCGTCGCCTCCCATGGCGGCGCGGCACCCGTGTGCTCTGGGCCCGTCCCATTCGCTGGGACTGGCTTTGGCGGGTGCAACCACCACAGACAGAGTTACCACAGCGGTCAGCGAACCGCCACGACAGAGAGGTCAATCATGCGAGGACGCAAGGAACGTGATGAGTCGATCTTCGGGCACACCGAAACCGTCTTCACTGCTCCCGACCTGAACGCGGACGTACCGAGGGAGTCGCGGTTCATCCGCGTGCTCTCCAGCGCCGAGATGATCATTTCCGTTGCGCTCTTCGCAGGAATCTTCCTCGGCGTCATGCACCAGGTGGTAGGTCGCTACTTTCCCGCCCTGGGCTGGGTCGGTTCCGGTGAGCTCGCGCTGCTGTCGATGATCGCGATGACGTTCATGATGATGGGCTACCTGACCGGACGCAATGGTCACATCGTCATCGAGGTGTTCGACGGCGTGCTGCGCGGGAAGAAGCTCTTCGTGGTGCTGCGTGTGACCGCCGCGGCGATCATGGTGCTTACCAGCATCGGGCTCGTCTACGACGCCTACGTCAAGATCGGGCTCGAATGGATGCGCGTGAGCGCGGCGATGGGGATACCACTAGGGATCCTCTACATCTTCGCCTTCATCGGTGGCCTCTCCACCGGCATCCACTCGATTTGGAAGATTCCCCACGCAAACCGACCAGAGCGTCAGCTCGAGATCTCCGAAATGGAGGGCTGATCGATGGATCTCTGGCTCTACGCCCTGCTCATCGTCGTCCTGCTACTGCTGCGAGTACCCGTCGCCTTCGCGATGATCGCTCCGAGCATGCTCTACTTCTACAGTCACAACCTCTCCGCGGGGTACGCGACAACCGCCATGGTCAACGGGATCAACAGCTTCCCACTGCTCGCGGTGCCGCTGTTCATCTTCGTCGGCACGATCGCGAACCACCTCGGCATCGCCACGCGACTCTACGACTTCGCGAAGGCGCTGCTGCCGAGGCTGCCCGGCAACCTCGCCTACGTCAACCTCACCACTGCGGTCGGGTTCTCATGGATCAGTGGGTCGGCATTGGCCGACGCCGCCTCCACGAGCAAGGTGCAGGTTCCGCAGATGCTTAAGGCGAACTACCCCTACGGGTTCTCCGCCGGCCTCACCTCAGCCGGCTCGCTGCTCAGCACCGTGATGCCCCCGAGCATCCCGGCCGTTCTGTTCGCGGCGACCGCGTCCATCTCGACGGGCGCACTGTTTGCGGGATCAGTTCTTCCGGCAGCGCTCATGGCGCTCGGCTTGGCCGTCTATATTTTCATCTGGGTGCGCATGCATCCGGAGATTGCAGGAAGCCGCTCCTTCAGCGGCGCGATGCTGCGTCGCGCGACGGTCCGTGTGATCGGCCCGATGACGATCCCGGTAATCATCCTCGGCGGCATCTTCAGCGGATGGTTCACCCCCACCGAAAGCGCCGGGATCGCGGCAGCCGTCATGCTCGCCCTCGGTGCGATGTATCGAACGCTCACGTGGCGCAGGCTCTGGAGGGCCACGAAGGAGACCGTCTTGATTTCCAGCGGCATCCTGCTCATCCTGGGCGCATCGAACCTGCTGGGCCAGGTTCTCACCCGCGAGCAGGTATCCCGAAATCTCGGCGAAGCCCTCACCACCCTGACGGACAACCCCGTTATCTTCCTGCTGTTGCTCAACGTGCTGTTGATCTTGCTGGGCATCTTCCTGGAGGCGACGCCGGTGATCCTCGTGCTCGTGCCGATCCTGATGCCGATCAGCGCGACCTACGGAATCGATCCGGTGCACCTCGGCGTGATCATGATCATCAACCTGATGATCGGCTCTCTGACGCCGCCGGTCGGCGCGGTGCTGTTCGTGGTCGGATCTGTCACCCGAAGGCCCATGGGCGAGCTGTTCCGCGGCGTCCTTCCCTTCCTGATTCCCCTTGGGCTGGTACTTCTCTTGCTGACACTCTTCCCTGCGATCGTCACGATCGTTCCCACTTTGCTCAACCTCTGACGCGAGTCATCGAAAGGACTAGACCGTGACCAGGAAGCTCTACGTGCTCAACGGCCCGAATCTCGACATGCTGGGCCATCGCGAGCCCGAGATCTATGGGACGACAACTCTCAAAGGCATCGAGTCCGAATGCACTCGTGTCGCCGACGAGGTCGGCTTCGAGCTGATGTTTGCTCAATCCAACGCCGAGCACGAAATCATCGATTGGCTGCACGACGCGTACCGTGACGGAGCTGCCGTCGTGATCAATCCGGCGGGTTTGAGTTTCCAATCGGTACCCGTGCTCGATGCGCTGCGCATCCTCAACATCCCCATCGTCGAGATTCACATCTCGAACATCCACGCCCGAGATGAGGCGCATCGGCATTCTCTGATGTCAGCGGTCGCGACCACGGTCATTGCCGGCGCAGGGCCATTCGGCTACGAGCTCGCCGTCCGCGCTGCGGACGCGCTCACCACCTAGGCGTTCCATTCGGCGAGAGCACAGTTGGCAAAAAGTCACCCGCGAGTGAGAGTCACTCATACACAGCAGACCAGCGCAATGAAGCGCAAGAACAGAGGAGAATCACATGGTCAGCAAGATCACGATGCGTCGAAGCATCGTCACCACATCGGCGTTCGCTGCAACCGCACTCATGGTGGTTGGATGCAGCGGCGGTACCTCGCCGGAGCCAGCCGGCGGATCGGGCGCAGACGAGGTAACGCTCACCGTCTCGCTCACCCAGAACGAGCAGACTCCCAACTACTACTGCGGTGTCGAACTGCTCAAGGAGCGCTTGGAGTCTTCCGACCTCGGCTTCACCGTCGACCTCTATCCATCGAGCCAGCTCGGCCCGCACGCCGACCGGTTCCCCCTGGTGCAGGCGGGTGACATCGACATCGACCTGCTTGGCGGGTCAGAACTCGCCGCCACCTTCGCACCGATCGAGGCGGTCGACGCCGCATACGCATTCGATGACGTCGACCACGCGTTCTCATGGATCGATGACGGGTCCGCCGACCTGTTCAGCTCGTTCCACGACACGACCGGCGTGACGATCGTGGATGGCTGGTTGTTCGGCAACCGCACGTTCACGACCAAAGACGTCGAGGTCCGCAGTCCGGAAGACCTCGCCGGCGTCCCGATCCGCTTCCCGAACTCGCCTGGCTTCCTTGCGAACGCCGAAGCACTCGGTGTCGACAGTCCGGTTTCGGTCGCAGTCGAAGAGCTCTACACGGCGTTGCAGCAGGGCATCGCCGTCGGGCAGGAGAACCCGATCGTCGCCACCCACTCGTCAAGCTACGACGAGGTGCTCAACGTCGCGATGCTGAACGACCACAATGTCGGCATCCAGTTCGTCGTTGTCGGAGACAAGACGTACGAAAAGCTGAACGAAGAGCAGACCGAACTGCTGAACGAGACGATTCACGAGATCCGCGGCGAGAACCGCACCTGCGTCGAGGAAGAGACCGAAGAGATCGTCCAGGGCTACCGCGACAACCCCGACTTCACCGTCATCGAGAAGGACGAGATCGACATCGATGCGTTCATCGAGAAAGCCGAAGCGTACTTCACAGACCACTACTCCGGTGAGACGCTCGAGGCATACGAGAGCATCCGCGAATCCGCGAAATGATCTGATCGACTGAAGGCGGGGCGGGCGCGAAAGCGCTCGCCCCGCCTCTGTGTCTGGCGGGTGCATTTGTGTCTGGCAGCTGTCTCAGTTCTATGAGGCGGCGATGAGGCGGCTGATCGTCGCGGCCGCGCGCCGTACGATCGGTGCGGCATCCACAGGATCGAGCACACCGACAGCACCGCTCAACGCGAGAGCTGCGACCGTGTGCCCACGCTCTTGCACAGGACTCGCCACGCACAGGTGTCCGCCGTGGAAGGCCTCATATGTCGCCACTGCCTCGTGGGCGCCGCCTGCCGGCTCGAAGGCAGCGAAGACGGCGCCGAGTGCTGTCGCCGCACGGGGCAGCCGCTCACCGATGCGTGCAGCGGGGAAACCGGCATCCCTTCCTCGCGCATTGGCGATCACGACGACGTCTTCACCATCGGCGATCGCCAGCTGCACATTGTGCCCGGTGGTATCGCGCAGGCCGGTCATAGCGCTGATGGCGAGCCGACGAAGCCGACGGGGCCGCTCCACGCTCTGGCCGAGCTCGAACAGGCGCAGGCCCAAATATAGGTGGTTGCCGACGCGGTCGAGATAGCCCTCCTCGACGAGGTCAGCAGCGATTCTAGAGACGGTCGATTTCGGAAGGTTCGCGCGCCGAGCGAGCTCGGTCACGCCTAGTCCTTCTCCGCCTTCACCGACCTCGCTGAAGGCGTCGAGGATTGCGGTCATTCGATCGAGAACGCTGACGGTTTCCGTCCAAGAAGCGGTCCGCATGATGCTCAGGCCGCAGCGAGGCGTCTGGTCAGCGAGACGCCAGCTGCACGAACCAGCGGAGCGATATTGTCTGGCCGCATTCCGCCTGCAGGACCCGCCACAGAGATCGCGCCGATGACGCTGCTGTCTGAACTGATGATCGGGCTCGCGACGGCCAGCACGCCCTGATAGGACGCACCGGCATCTGTGGCGAGCATCGACGTCCGCACAGCAAGGAGCTCCTCATGGAAGTGCTCGGCCTCTTCCGCAAACAGCGGCGCGCTGACGCGATCAATGACGTGCTGGTCTTCGCAGAATGCGAGGAAGGCCTTGCCGCTCGCGGTCGTCAACGCCGGTGAACGCATCCCCGCCCAGGTGGGCAGCATCGGCAGCCGTCCAGGAGCGGCCGCGAGAGAGACCATGTCGACACCCTGCTGCACCCACAGTCCGACGCGTTCGCCAGTGTGCTGGGCCAGCTGGCTCATGATCGGTGCGGCAGCTGCGACCAGTCGGCGCGGCATGGTGGCCAGCGCACCCAACTCGAACAGCCGCAGGCCCAGCGTGACGCCCTCGCTGTCGCGCATCAGGTATCGTTGCGCGACCAGTTCGCTCACCAGACGAGCGGCGGTCGACTTCGGGATGCCGGTCGCCGTGGCGATGACGGTCACGGAAACCGTGCCGTTTGCCCGCTTGACCGCATCGAGTATCGAAAGAATTCGTGTGAGTACAGACGCGGGACCGCTGGAACCTGGAGAGCTGGAGAGACGCGACATCGGGATCCTTCGTAGGGCAGCTTCTTCGACCTGCCCGAGACTGAAGCTAGTGCGTGGTGTGAGGGAACGCAATGGGCCCGAACGCGTGTCGCGCATTCGGGCCCATCTGGCGGATCAGGACTTGCAGAAGGGCTTGATGCCCATCACGCTCTCGAGACCTTCCATGACGTGACTCTTGAAGAGCTCGTCGTTCTCGCCTTCAGCATCCGTCCAGTTCTCGACCGCGTGGCCGAGGCTGGAGACGAATGACCGACCGCCGTCGTAGTACTGGCACCAGCTGACCGGGTGATTCTCGCCGTGCCCTGGGTGGCCGGTTGCGCGGCCGTTGAGGCTGGTCGCCTCGTCAACCTCAAGCAGCACGTTGACGTGGCTGGGGTACGGGTAGAGGTTGTACCACTCGTCTGTGAACGCCCAAGTCTTCGGCATGAAGCTCGTCGTCACGTCCTTCTTGTTCATGACTTCCACAGTCCCCGCGCGGTTGGGTGCGTGGTCAAAGAAGTTCGTACCGCCGAGGAGGCCCTCGTACCACGGCCAGTTGTACTCGGTACCGAGCGCGTTGTGGATGCCAACGAACCCACCACCACCGCGGACATATTTCATGAGCGAGGTCTGGGCCGCGTCGTCCAGGCTGTCACGGGTCGGGCTGAGGAACACGATCGCCTGATACTTTTCGAGCCTTGAGAATGCTGCGAGATCTTCGGTGTAGTCCACCGCGATTCCGCGCTCTTCTGCCCAGCTCTTCAGACCGGCCTGTGCGACATTGTCGGCATTCAGAGCCGGGTTCAGTCCCGGCGCGAGCGGCGTGCCGAGGTGCGCATGGCGCGGACCACCGGTGCGGCTCCAGATGAGGATGCGCTTCTCTTCGCCCTCCGTCCAGCCGTTGCCCCAGTCGTGGTAGCAGTCAGCATCAGTACCGCGGCACGCGCCGTAGTCCGCCACGCCGTCGAGATAGATGTCCGAAGCGGTGACCGGCTTGTTGCCGTTGCCGTTTCCATTGCCGTGTCCGTTGCCGTTTCCGTTTCCGGCGGCGACTGTTGCTGAACTCGCAGCAAACAGCCCGGCGCCGAGCACCGCGGCCGCCACCAGCGCGATCCCTGAACGCAAAAAGGATTTCACGTGATCTCCCTTGATCTTTCGTTTCGGATGCCAGCGACGTAGAAGATGCCAGCTGAATCCTGAACCTAGGGTTCGGGCGAACTACCGGCAACTGGTGTCCCATCCAGTAAGCCACCCCGACCTCCGCAGGCACCGCGAGATCTCCCTAGGATGGTGCCATGGCAGACAAGCCGCAGTGGTTGATCCGCGAAGACGCCGGGGTTCCGGTGCTCGTCGCGCTCGCGCTGCGCCAGATGCTCGGCATCCGTGAACCAGAAGATCTGCCGAGTCTGCGTGATCTTCAGGTGCGCGCCCCGGACGCGACGGACGCCACGGCAGAGTTGGAAGCGCAGTGGCGCGAGTACTGGAACATGACTGTCGAGCCGCGCGCACATCACTCTGATGTGCCGCTGGAGCTCGTCGACGGATTCGACACGATCGTCGCGCTGCCTGCCAGCGGCGCCGAGCACCTTCGTGAGGCAATCGCTCCGCTCGCGACGTCTGTTCAGAAGTATGCGCAGACTGCACACAACCGTTACGTCGACTCGATGGACACTGCCACCGGCGGCAGCTCGTATCGTGCTTATGCGAGCGCGATCGCAGAGTTCGAGCGGGAGATCGGCAGGCGTGCGCATTCCTTCGAGCTGAACGTGCAGGTGTTGCCGTTCTCGCAGCGTGGAATCTGGTGGATCGGTGCGCTCTCAGTCGCAGTGACGGACGGGCTGCGGCGAGACGTGGTGGCGTTCGACGCCGCCATCCGACCGGTCATCGCCGAACTGGCCTGACCGGCCTAGACCAGGTTCCGATCAGTCCGCTTCGATAATCGTTTCGTGGTCGACGCGCACAACGCGGTCATGGCGGCGAGCGATGCGCTCAAGCAACATGGCGACGAGTGCGCCAAGCGCGAGGCCGATCGGTGCTGCCCATAGCAGGGCGAATCCGAACACCTGGCTTGGCGGGTAAACCACATTGTTCACCGTCGAAGGCTCATAGTTGCCCACCATCGTCAAGACGCCGGCGGCGATGATTCCGAGCACGACGCCAATGGCCATGAACACGCCGTAGCGCGGCACACGGCGAACGGTGGCTTCGACGATCTCGTGGGACTCGGGCGCAGACATACTCCTATTGTCCCACTGTTCACCTATGGGCTGAGGATGCGTTCCTGATCCAGGTTCTACGGGCGAAGCGGCAGCAGGTCTGAGAGGTCTGCGCGCGTACCGGAAGCCTGCACCCGCCCTGCGGCGACGGCGTCGGCCCACGTCTCGGCGCCGGTCGCGAGGGCAATCCAGGTCTGCGCGTCCATCTCGGTGATGTTCGGCGGGGTGCCGCGGGTGTGCCGCGGCCCTTGAACGACCTGCACTGCGCCGAACGGCGGCACCCGCACCTCGACGCTGTTACCTGGGGCCTTCTCATCTAGCAGCTGCAGCAGATAGCGCACTGCCGTCGCCGAGGCAGTGCGCGCGGGCTTCTCCCCTGCCGCGGTCGCAGTGCGCACGGCATCCAGAGCCGCCCGTCCGTCAGCGATGTCGATCTTCTTGGCCATGGGTCCATCTTCCCGGATCCTCCCTGTCGCGCAGCGCGTAGGGTCAAGGTGTGAGTGTCGATCAGCATCCGGAGGGCGCCCGCGCCCAGCTGCTGAATGCGGTGCAGACGGGCGATTGGGCGACGCGAGTGCTCCCCCAGTTGGCCGACCGCACGGCTGCCCGCGAATCAGCCGTGTTGATTCTGTTCGGGGTGCTTGACCGCATCCCTGCCCGCACGGTCGGCACCGCGGTCGCGAAGGATCTCGACGTGCTGCTGCAACGGCGCGCGTCTACACTCTCATCTCACCCGGGGCAGGTGTCGTTCCCCGGTGGCGGACGCGATGCGAGCGACCGAGATGTCATCGACACGGCACTACGCGAAGCCGAAGAGGAAACCGGTCTCGATCCGACCGGCGTCGAAGTGCTCGGCGTGCTGCCGGAGCTTCCGCTCGCGTCCAGCAACCACCGAGTCACCCCCGTGCTTGGCTGGTGGACGAAGCCGTCCAAGGTGGCGGCGGTCGATCATGCCGAGACCGTCGAGGTGTTCCGAGTGCCGGTCGCGCAGCTGCTTGACCCGGCGTCGCGCTTCCGCTCGGTCACCCGAAGCGGTCCGATCGTCTTCAAAGGACCGGCATTCGACGTCGACGGCACCATCGTGTGGGGATTCACCGCGATGGTGCTCGATCGCGTATTCGACGCGTGCGGCTGGAACGTGCCGTGGGACGAGACAGACGAACGCCCCGTGGAGAACTGACGGTCACCGCCTGGCTCGGTAGTCTGGAACCGTGAAGATTCTGGTCCTCGGTTCCGGTGCCCGTGAGCACGCGATCATCCTCGCCCTTCGAGCCGAAGCGGCCGAGCATGAGATTCTCTGCTCGCCCGGCAACGCGGGCATCGCTCAGGACGCGACGCTCGTCGTCGTTGACCAGCTCAACGGCGGTGCCGTCACCACGTTCGCGAACGAGAACGCTGTCGACCTCGTCGTCGTCGGCCCCGAAGCTCCGCTCGTCGCCGGTGTCGCTGATGCGCTGCGCGAGCGCGGCATCCCGGTGTTCGGCCCCGGCAAGGCCGCGGCCCAGCTGGAAGGATCGAAGGCCTTCGCGAAGCGAGTGATGGATGCCGCCGGTGTCCCGACCGGACGCGCTGTGCGCGCAGCATCCATCGCCGATGTCGACTCCGCATTCGACGATCTCGGTGCCCCCTATGTGGTGAAGGCCGATGGCCTGGCTGCGGGCAAGGGCGTCATCGTCACCTCCGACCGCGATGAGGCGCGCGCACACGCGGCTCATTACCTACCCGCAGGCCCCGTGCTCGTTGAGGAGTTCCTCGCGGGCCCAGAGGTGTCACTCTTCTTCCTCAGCGACGGCGACACGGTGCGCGCACTCAGCCCCGCCCAAGACTTCAAGCGTGCCTTCGACGGCGACGAGGGCCCTAACACTGGCGGCATGGGCGCGTACTCGCCTCTGCCGTGGCTGAACGAGCAATTCGGAAGCGAGCAAGAGTTCGTCGAGCTGGTCACCGAGCAGGTCGCAATGCCGGTCATCCGCCAACTGGATGCCGACGGCGCCCCGTTCATCGGACTCCTCTATGCCGGACTCATCCTCACCACCTCTGGAGTGAAGGTCATCGAGTTCAACGCGCGCTTCGGCGACCCAGAGACCCAGGTCGTGCTGCCGCGCCTGGTCACTCCCCTGTCAGAGCTGCTGTTGGCCGCAGCATCCGGAAATCTTGAGGATCAGCCGCAACCGCAGTTCTCCGACGACGTTGCGATCACCGTCGTACTTGCCAGCGAGGGCTACCCGGAGGCACCGCAGACCGGTCGCCAGATCTCCGGACTTGCGGATGCCGCAGGCGTAGCGGGCGTGCGAATCATCCATGCAGCAACGGCCGCCCCTGACGCTCCGGGCGGAGACCTCGTCGCCACCGGCGGCCGCGTACTCAACGTCGTCGCGGTTGGCTCGGACTTCGCCGCAGCGCGTGCACACGCATACGACGCCATGGGCCGCATCAGTCTGGATGGCGCCCACTTCCGCAGCGACATCGCGGCCCGCGTCGCGGAGTAGGCGACAGCGGCGTCAGCCGTCGAGCGCGAAGCTACGGGGGAGGATCTCCGGGCTCAGCACGTGCTCCACCGCGAGCAGGCTGGCTCCGCGCACCGCGGCTTCTCCTGCTGTGAAGGACTGCACGATCGCGAGGTGTTCGGTCGCCAGCGGCATGGAATGCGTGTAGACGACCTCGCGAACGCCGGCGATCAGGTGCTCGCCCACGCGTGCCATCGCGCCGCCGATGACGATGACAGACGGGTTGAGTAGGCTCACGGATGCCGTGAGCACCTCGCCGAGGTCACGGCCAGCCTGTCGCACGGCCTGAATCGCTTCGAGGCTGCCCGATTTGACCAGTTCGACGACATCGTTGCCGTCGGTGGCCGGAATTCCGCGCTGGCTGAGCGAGCGCGCGATCGCTGGTCCCGAGGCGAGCGCCTCAAGGCAACCGGTATTTCCGCAGTGGCAGGGAACGTCCGCTCCCCTCGCGACGCGCACATGTCCGAAGTCGCCGGCGATGCCCTGCGCTCCGCGAAGAAGCCGTCCGTCGGAGATGATTCCGGCGCCGATGCCGGTTGCGACCTTGACGAAGATCATGTGATCGGTCGACGGAAATGCGAAAGCGCGCTCGCCGAGTGCCGAGATGTTGACGTCGTTGTCGACGAGCACGGGAACCTGCAGGTGTTGCTGCACCCAACCGGGCACGTCGAAACCGTCCCAGCCGGGCATGATCGGCGGCTTCGCCGGGCGACCAGTGGCGTGCTCCACGGGTCCCGGCACACCGACGCCGACTGCCGCGACGCGGTCATGACTGAGCCCGGTCTCAGTGATCAACTCGTTCGCGGCCTCGACGAGCCATGAAAGCACGGCCTCCGGCCCGAGCGATACGGCGAGCTTGCCGGTGCGTTCGGCGAGGATGGTGCCGGCGAGATCCGTCACCGCGACAGTCGTGTGCGAGGCGCCGATGTCGGCCGCGATGACGACCTTCGCCGTGGGGTTCAGCGCGAACTGCGAGGGCGGCCGCCCGCCGGTCGAGGCAGCATCAGCGACGGGGGCGATCAACCCCTTCCGCATGAGCTCGTCCACGCGCGCAGCCACCGTCGATCGGGCAAGGCCCGATGTCTTTGCCAGTTCCGCTCGGGTACGAGGTTCACCGTCGCGCAGCAACTGAAAGAGCTGGCCGACACCGCCGGCGTTGAGATTGCTTGCCATTCTTCCCTGCACTTCTCGTGAACGGCCCTGTGCAACGCAAGGACAGCATCGCATCCACGCCCTGGTGGCCTTCGTTTCGGCGATTCCGCGTCTGTCGAGTCTACGCGGGGGGCGCCGCCTGAGCCGCCGGTCGCGGGCGACTGCGCGGGACGCGTCCGACGGCGAAACGCTGCTGCAGCAGAACGGCGACGACAATGATCACGCCCTTGGCCACGGCCTGCGCCGAGGAGGTGAGGTTGTTCTGAACGAACACGTTCGACAGCGTCGCGAAGATCAGCACACCGAACACCGTGCCGGTGATCGTGCCGCGTCCGCCGACGAGCAGCGTGCCGCCGACGACGACAGCGGCGATGGCATCCAGTTCGTACAAGTTGCCGTGGGTCGAGGTTCCGGCCGTGGTGCGGCCGAGGAGCATGACGGCCGCGATGCCAGCCGTCAGACCCACGAGCGCGTACAGCCACATCGTGTGGCGCTTCACCTTGATGCCGGCGAGGCGCGCAGCCTCGGGGTTGCCGCCGATCGCGACCGTGCGGCGTCCGAACGTCGTGCGATTGAGCAAGAACCAGCCGGCGGCGGCGACCACGGCGAAGATCCAGATGAGGACATCGACGCCGAGCAGGTCGACGTTCATAGCGCGCACGAAGTCGCGGTCGTTCAGCACCAGTGTGCGATTGTTCGCCAGGATCTCTGCCAGGCCTCGCGCACCGACCATCATCGCGAGCGTCGCCATGAAGGCTGCGACCTTGCCATAGGCAATCACGACTCCGTTGATGAGCCCGGCGCCGACACCGACGAGCAGCGCGACGATGACCGTCACGATCCAGTGGCTGGAGCTCGCGATGTCCTGGACCGCGGCCAGTGAGGCGACGACGGATGCCAGTGCCAGAACCGCCCCGACGGAGAGGTCGATGCCACCGGCGATGATGACGAAGGTCATGCCAATGCTGATCACGCCGATGATCGACGCCTGACGCAGGATCACGAGCGCGTTGTCGAAGTTCAGGAAGTTCGAGGAGGTCACTGCCCCCACGACGATGATCACCAGCAGCGCCAGGACCAGACCGAGATTGCGACCGACGGATCCGGAGAGCAGCCGGCGAAGCATTGAGGTGGTTTCGGCCGGGGTCTGGCCCGGCGAGGTGGTGGGTGTGGTCTGCACGCTCACGCGGCGACTCCTTTCATGACGAGGTCGAGCACGCCGGACTCGTCGAGCTCAGATGCGGGAAGTGTGGTGAGGACGCGTCCGTCGCCGATGACGAGGACCGAGTCTGCGAGTCCGAGGACTTCCTCGATCTCGCTCGAGATGACGACGATGGCGTGGCCGGATGCCGCGAGCCGACGGATCAGCGCGTAGATCTCTGATCGCGCTCCAATGTCGACGCCTCGGGTGGGCTCGTCCAGCAGCAGTACTGAGCTGCCGTGCACGAGCCAACGCGCGAGCAGGATCTTCTGCTGATTTCCGCCGGACAGTGTCGCCGCCGGACGGTCAGGATCCGCCGGCCTGAGCTCAAGGGCTGCGATCTGGTCCTTTGCGGTGCGGCGCTCGCTGCGCTCATCCAGCAGCGGGCCTTTGGCGAACCGCGTAAATGACGAGAGGGTGACGTTCTTGAAGATCGGCTCTCCGAGCACCAGGCCCTGCGACTTGCGCTCTTCGGGACTCAGCCCGACGCCAGCGGCGACTGCAGCGGAGACGGATCCGCGCGGAAGCACCTTCCCGCCGACCCGGACAGTTCCGGTCGATGCGCGCCTCGCACCGTAGATCGTCTCGATGATCTCGCTGCGTCCTGAGCCGACAAGGCCGGCGAGGCCAATGATCTCGCCCGCACGCACAGAGAACGACACGTCCTCGAACACGCCATCAAGTCCCAGATCCTCAACTTCGAGCAGCACAGGTGCGTCAGCAGCGATGGGATCCGCCGGAGGAAAGACGTTCTGCACGGTGCGACCCGTCATGTGCTTGATCAGCTCGGCGGTGGTCGTATCGGCCACGGACAGGTTGCTCGCCACAGTCGCGCCATCCTTGAGGACTGTGATGCGATCCCCGATCTGGCGGATTTCCTCGAGGCGGTGGGTGATGTACACCACTGCGATGCCCTGCGATGTGAGCTCCCGCACCACCGCGAACAGATTGCGTACCTCTTCGGAATCGAGAACTGCTGAGGGCTCGTCCATAATGATGAGCTTCGTGTCGTGCGACAGGGCACGGGTCATACTGACGATCTGCTTCTCGGCGGCGCTGAGCGAACCGACGTCTGCATGCGGCGACATCGAACCATGGCCGAGCCGCTCGAGGAGCCTGCGCGTCTGCTGGATGAGCTGACCGCGGCGTGTGAATCCGAACCTGTCGAACTCGTGTCCGAGGAAGACGTTCTCTGCCACGGTGAGGCCGTCGACGACGTCGAGCTCCTGATACATCGTCGAGATGCCGAGCGATATGGCCGTCTGCGGGTTCGCGATCTCGATCGGCTCGCCCAACCAGCGAATCTCCCCGGCATCCGGCGTGTGCACACCGGCAAGTGTCTTGATCAGCGTCGATTTGCCCGCGCCATTCTGACCGAGCAGGCAGTGCACCTCGCCCGGTCGCACCTCGAGGTTGACTCCGCGCAACGCGCGCACACCGACGAAGCTCTTCTCGACACCGCGCATCTCGAGTAATGCCGAGTTCTGGTCATCTTTGATCACGCAATGAACATAACATGCTCGAATCGTGAACGCGAGCGGCGATCTGTCGATATGACCGATCGGTGACGAACCTCTGAGATCGCAGTAGGCGCCCACAATCACGGCGCCTACTGGGTGCTCATGGACTTTTGACCTTGTCGAGGCAAAAGCTGGCCAGATGATGACATCTTCTGCTAGCTTGACCTTTGTCAGTGCCCGGTGCGCACCAAATCGGTCCCGATCGTCAATGCACGCACCGCACGCATCTGCATCACATTTCAAGGAGGAAAGACATGCACGGCATGCGCACACGCGGGCTTCGCCCGCTGATGGCAGGAGCGGCAGCACTGTTCGCCGTCACCCTGCTGGCCGGTTGCACCAGCGATGGTGCCGAGGGCGAAGGAGAAGCCGGAAACCAGGGCACCACGAGCGAGGAGAACACGGCGTCAGGCGACACGGTCACCATCGGCTGGTCCGGTCCGGATAACGACCACGGCTGGCTCGGCGCCATCAGCTCGGGTGCCATCAGTGCGGCAGAGGGGTTTGACGATGTCGAACTGCTCCAGGCTGAGGGAACGAACGACGCGAACCAGCAGATCGCCGCTATTGAGAAGTTCATCAACGACGATGTGGATGCGATCGTGCTTCTCCCCACGGACGGCGCCGCACTGACCCAGGTCGCCCAGAAGGCGATGGATGCTGGCATCCCCGTCATCAACGTCGACCGTGAGTTCTCGAGCACATTCGCATCCCGCGTCACGATCCTCGGCGACAACTACGGCATGGGCGTCAGTGCCGGCACTTACATCTGCGAGCAGCTTGATGGTCAGAGCGATGCCGTCGTGGCAGAGATCGCCGGCATTGACTCACTGCCACTCACGCAGGACCGCTCGCAGGGCTTCGCGGACGCTCTCGAAGTATGCGGCCTCGAGGTCGGCCCGCGTGTCGCCGCGGACTTCACCGTGGCCGGCGGCGAGAGCGCAACATCGCAGCTGCTCTCGGCGAACCCGAAGATCGATGCGATCTGGAACCATGACGATGACCAGGGCGTCGGCGTCATGGCCGCCATCGAATCGGCCGGTCGCGACGAGTTCTTCATGGTGGGCGGTGCTGGCAGCGTCAACATGATGGACCGTATCAAGGCGGATGACAGCGTCATCAAGGCGACGGTCATCTACCCGTCGACGCAGGCCGCCGACGGCATCGCCATGGCACGCCTGATCGCGCAGGGCAAGACCATGAGCGATCTGATCACGCCGAGCGTTCCGTTCCGCATCGTGCTCGATGCCCCTGTGGTCACCAAGGACAACGTCGACGAGTTCATCGACCTCGCCTTCGAGTCCTGATCACCATCTGCGGGGCGAGCGCCACCGCGCTCGCCCCGCACCGTTCCCAGGAGTAAAGATGACAACTGAGCTGCGAGTGGCCATGATCGGCCACGGATTCATGGGAGCGGCGCACTCCGTCGGCTGGCGGCAGGCGCCGGCAGCGTTCGGTCTCCCCCTCTCCCCCCGAATGGCCGTGCTCGTCGGGCGTGACGCCGAGAAGACGACTGCCGCCGCCCGCCAGTGGGGCTGGGACGAAACATCCACCGATTGGCGAGCTGTCATTGCACGCGATGACATCGACGTGGTCGACATCGTCACACCTGGCGATTCGCATGCCGAGATCGCCATCGCGGCGCTGGCTGCCGGCAAGCACGTGCTGTGCGAGAAGCCGTTGGCGAACTCGGTCGCAGAGGCCGAAGCAATGGAGCAGGCGGCCCACCATGCCGCGGCGCACGGCATCCGCGCCATGGTGGGCTTCACCTACCGGCGTGTACCAGCCGTCACCCTCATGCGCGACATGATCGCGGCCGGCCAGATCGGCACAATCCGGCAGGTACGCGCGAGCTACCGGCAGGATTGGCTCGCCGATCCTGAGTCGCCGATGACCTGGCGGCTCGACAAGGACCGCGCCGGCTCCGGAGCGCTCGGTGACATCGGCGCACATATCGTCGACATGACGCAGTTCGTGACCGGACAGGCGCTGACGCGGGTGTCAGGCGTGATGGAGACGCTCGTCGGCGAGCGCCCGGTGCTGGGTGAGGCGGTCGGCCTCGGAGGCACCGCCGGCACCGAGCGCGGAAAGGTCACGGTCGATGACGTCGCCCTGTTCACCGGGCGATTCGAGTCGGGGACTCTGGCGACCTTCGAGGCAACCCGGTTCGCGACCGGCCGTAAGAACGCCCTCGACATCGAGATCTCAGGCGACGCCGGAGCGCTGCACTGGAACCTTGAGGACATGAATGTTCTCGACTTCTACGACGCCACACTGCCCTCGGGCAGGCAGGGCTTCAGTCGCATCCTCGTCACCGAACCCGAGCATCCATACCTTTCCGGATGGTGGCCCACCGGACATATGCTCGGGTACGAACACGGATTCTCCCACCAGGTGAAAGATTTCACCGAGTCGATTGCGGGGGGTTTCGACCCGCATCCGACCTTCACGGACGGGCTGCTCGTGCAGCGGGTGCTCGACGCGGTCGAGCGCAGCGCACGGAACGGCTCCGCCTGGACCGGCGTCTGAATACAATCACCATACGAATCTCACAAGAAGAGGACGATGATGTCACGACCGATCACTTTGTTCACCGGCCAGTGGGCCGACCTACCGTTCGAAGAAGTCTGTCGACTCGCGGGCGAGTGGGGCTATGACGGCCTGGAGATCGCCTGCTGGGGCGACCATCTCGACCCGTGGCGCTGGGATGACGACGAATACGTACAGGACCGTCTCGCCATCCTGGAGCGCAACGGGCTGAAGGTCTGGACGATTTCCAATCACCTCAAAGGGCAGGCGGTGTGCGATGACCCGATCGATCAGCGTCATCGCAACATGCTCTCCGACCACGTCTGGGGAGACGGCGACCCGGAGGGCGTGCGCCAGCGCGCCGCTGAGGAACTCAAGAACACAGCACGAATCGCAGCCAAGCTGGGAGTGAAGACGGTCACCGGATTCACCGGATCATCGATCTGGAAGTACGTGGCGATGTTCCCGCCGGCCACGGACGAGATGGTGGAGGCCGGCTACCAGGACTTCGCAGACCGCTGGAACCCCATCCTCGATGTGTTCGACGAGGTCGGCGTGCGCTTCGCGCACGAGGTGCATCCTTCGGAGATCGCTTACGACTATTGGACGACCAAGCGGGCACTCGAGGCGATCGGACACCGCGAAGCGTTCGGGCTCAACTGGGACCCCTCGCACATGGTCTGGCAGGACATCGACCCCGTCGCGTTCCTGTGGGACTTCCAAGACCGGATTTACCACGTGCACTGCAAGGACACTAAGAAGCGTCTCGGCAATGGACGCAACGGGCGCCTCTCGTCACACCTGCCATGGGCTGACCCTCGGCGCGGCTGGGACTTCATCTCCACAGGGCACGGCGACGTGCCGTGGGAGGACGCGTTCCGGATGCTCAATGCGATCGATTACGCCGGCCCGCTTTCGGTCGAGTGGGAGGACGCCGGGATGGATCGCCTCGTCGGCGCACCCGAGGCGCTGGAGTTCGTGCGGAAACTGTCGACGTACAAGCCGGCGGATGCCGCGTTCGATAGTGCGTTCTCCACGAGGTGAGGGCTTTCTCTACGCGCTGACGTGTGCTGCGCCGCTACAGCGTGATCCAGTAGCGGCGTAGCTGCGCGCCCCGCTCACACGGTGACGAGTTCGCCTCGATCTGAGTCCCGCACCCGCCCAGGGATCGCCCCGATCAGTCGCACTGTGTACTCAGCCTGCGGATTTTCAAAGACGTGATCGGCGATCCCACTTTCGACCACCCTGCCTTTTTCCAGCACGGTCACATCATCGGCGATCTGTTTCACGAGGCTGAGATCGTGCGAGATGAACAGGAATGTCAGGCCGTGCTGCTCCTTGAGGTCGAAGAGCAGGTCGACGATCTGCGACTGCACGGTCACGTCGAGAGCTGACGTCGGCTCGTCAAGGATCAGCACGCGCGGATGAAGGATCAGCGCCCTGGCGATTGCCGCTCGCTGTCGCTGACCGCCGGAAAGCTCTGCGGGGCGGCGACGACCGACCTCATTAGGCAGACCCACCGAGGCGAGGATGTCGCGCACGCGGGCTTGCCGTGCTCGGCGGCCCGATTCGATCCCGTTGATACGCAGTGGCTCCTCGAGGGCCGTCTCGATGCTCCATCTGGGATCCATCGCCGCAAGCGGGTTCTGGTAGACGAGCTGCAGCCCTCGAGGGTCGACGTTGGCGACGGTCGGGTGCAGCGGCAGATCGCGCCCCGACACTTGCACCGCGCCATCATCGAAGTCGGTCAGCCCCGCGATGACACGGGCCGCCGTGGTTTTCCCCGAGCCCGATTCACCGACGAGAGCATGGATCGTCCCCGGCCTGACGCGCAGGGACACCTCGTCCAGTGCACGCACGTGTGATCCGCCAACCAGCGATGGGAAGGTTTTGGTGAGACCGCGCACTTCGATGATCGGCTCCTCCGCCGACGCGGCGGCGGACTTTCGGTGTGCGTACTTGTCCGGGCTGAGAGCGGGAGCATCCGCGAACAGCTGAGATGTATACGGATCCTGCGGGCGGGCGATCACGTGCTCGGTCGCACCGGCTTCGCGGATCTGTCCGTCGCGCAACACAATCAGTGAGTCACTGCGCTCCTCCGCCACCGAGAGATCGTGGGTAATGAAGACCACAGACAACGCGAGTTCGCGCTTGAGATCGTCGATGAGGTCAAGGATCGTGCGCTGCACCGTCACATCGAGCGCCGAGGTCGGCTCGTCCGCAATGAGGATGCGGGGCTCTCCGGCGATCGCGATCGCGATCAGGATGCGCTGAAGCTGCCCTCCGGAGAGTTGATGGGGATATGCCCTTGCCCGCTCTGCGGCATCGTGGATGCCGACACGGGCGAGCAGGTCGACGGCTCCCTGAAGCGCCTGTGTCTTGGACACCTGCCGGTGCTGACGGACGGCATCCGCCACCTGATCACCGACCCGCTGCAACGGGTCGAGGGAGCTCAGCGGATCCTGCGGCACGTAGCCGATCGTGCTGCCGCGCAGTCGACGCCAATGCCGGGCGTCGAAGCGAGAGACGTCCTCGCCGAATATCTCGATGCTGCCCTCGTCGATGACACCATTCTGCGGGAGCAGCCCGCCGATCGCCGCGGCGATCGTGCTCTTACCAGAGCCGGATTCGCCGACGATCGCGACGGTCTCACCCGCCTCGAGAGTCAACTCGAAGCCTGTCACCACACGGGTGGCCCACCGTCCGCGGATGTACGACACGTCAAGCCCGCTGACTTTGAGAGGAGGCGCCGAGCTGATCCTGGATGTGTGGATGTTCATGATTTACCTTCCCTGGCCCGCTGAGCCAGTGTGCTCAAACGTGCGACGCTCGACACGGTCGCCGCGATCACCACTCCGGGGATGAGAGACATCCACGGCGATGACGTGATGTACTGGCGTCCCTCAGACACCAGCAGGCCCCATTCAGGGTCCGGCGGCACGGCTCCGAACCCGAGGAAGCTCAGCGCCGAGATTGCGAGGATCGCACCCCCAAACTCCAGCGGCACCAGAGCGATCACCGAACCATACGAGTTGGGCAGGATGTGTCGAATGAGGGTGTATCGCCGTGCGCCTCCGAGATGCGAACTCGCCTCCACAAAGGTCAACTCCTTCACTGTGAGCACCTCAGATCGCACCAGTCGAGTGAATCCGGCCACTGACGAAAGGCCGACCGCTACGGCAGCGTTCACTGCTCCGAATCCCAGCGACACGACGATGACCATCGCCAACAGCAGCCCGGGGATGGCCAGGAGGACGTCAACGATTCGGCTGAGGAAGCTGTCGACCCAGCCGCCGAGGTATCCGGCCAGTGAGCCCAGCGCGATACCGATCCCCAGTCCGATGGCTACGGCCACCGCAGAGGTCGACAGCGTCAGCGAAGTGCCGTAGACGATTCGCGTGTAGAGGTCTCGGCCCAGGTAATCCGTGCCGAAGATGTGTTCAAAATTGGGAGCGAGCAAGGTGTTCCCCGGGCTCGCCTCCAGGGGGTCATACGGGGTGAGGACGAATGGGAAGAACACCGCGACGAGAAGGAACACCGCGAATCCGATTGCGGCCAGGTCGGCAGTGTTCAACCAGATCGGGCGGCCGGGCCGACGCCCACCCTCGTGTCCGGGGGTGACCGGCTCGAGGTCGACCTCGAGCTGTGGAGCGACGGTCATGCGTGAACCCCTCTCGCACGCGCACCGCGAGCTGGTGCCCGACGCGTGGCGTGGATATTGATGCGCGGGTCGATGAGCGGATATACGAGATCCGTCACCAGGTTGAACAGCGTGACGACGACCGCGACGACCAGGACGACGCCAAGTACGACTGGGCCGTCCTGCGCGCGCACTGCCTGCTCGGTGACGAACCCAAGCCCGGCGCGAGCGAAGATCGTCTCAGTGATCACGGAACCGGCAAGCAACGATCCGGCGGTAAGCCCGAACAACGTCACAGCGGGGATCGATCCGTTCTTGAGGATGTGCCCGAAGATGATCACACGCTCCGGCATCCCCTTCGCACGGAGGACGTTGACGAATGGCAGCTGCCTGGCTGTCGTCAGCCCCTGGATCAGCACGCGCGTGATGGGAGGGCTCGCTCCGATCCCGAGAGTGAGCGCCGGAAGCACGAGCGATTTGAACCCTTCGTCTCTGATCGAGGAGAACCACCCCAGCTGGTAGGCGAAGATCTGGAGAAGAAGAAGCCCGACCAGGAAGGTCGGTGCCGACAGCGACAGCAGCGGAAGCGCCTGCGCGAAGCGACGAATCCCCTCTGCCTTCGGGAAGACGGCGAGAAACGCGACGACGACGGAGATGACGAGCGCGAATATTAGGCCGAGGAGCGCCAGCAGAGCGGTGGATGAAAGCCCCTGGGCGATGAGCTCGGTGACCGGTCGCCCGGTGGCGAGCGAGTAGCCGAGATCACCGCGCACGAGCCGCGTGACAGCGAGCCAGAACTGTTCGATCGGCGTGCTGTTGAGTTCGTAATAGGCGGTGATCCGCTCTGCGACGTCCTCAGGTACCGGATTCTGCGGATTGTCCAACCTGTTCTGCACGGGGTCACCGGGGAGCGCGAACAGGATGATCCACACGAACACGTACGCGAGGATGACGACCAGTGCGGCATGCAGCACCCGCCGGAGGATGTACTGCGATCTCGACATCTCGTTTCCTTTCCAGCTCGTTCGCTCGTTAGTTCCCCTCGACCCAGGTGTTGTAGAAGAGCGGGCGAGCTTCGGGCGTCCATCCAAATCCGTGTACGTCGGGCTGCAGCGCGTAGATCTGCGTGTCTGTCAGCACAGGGAAGGCGAGGGCGTTGTCGATGAGATAGTCCTGCAGTTCACCAAGGATTTCGGCGCGCTCGTCCCCGTCAACCGTCGCCTGACGGTTGAGCAGATCCCCCAGCACTTCGTCAGTCTCCGGAAGCGTCAGAGAGTTCAGACGCTCAGTGTCGAACGCGTTGCGGATGGTGATCCACGGATCAGCCTGCGGCCAGCCGGTGCGGAGGATGCCGACCTCAGGGTCGGCGTACGCAGTGGAGACGTTCGCGTAGTCCACCTCGGTCAGCTCGAGCTCGATGCCGACCTGCTTGAGCTGCCAGGCGATCAGCTGGAACAACGGTGGCGCGGTCGCGTCGAAGACGTCGATCACCGTTTTGATGTGCAGGCGTTCACCGTCTTTGATGCGATAGCCATCTGCGTCGCGTTCGGTCCACCCCGCCTCGTCGAGCAGTTCATTCGCGCGATCCGGGTCGTATGCGAGCCCCGCCGACTCGTCCTTGAACCCGAAGGCGTCCTCGGTGACGAGGCTGGATGCGGTCGTCCAGTTGTCCGTGTAGAGGTCGTCGATGATCTGATCTCGATCGATGGCTGAAAGGATCGCCTGGCGCACCCGCACATCTTGAAGCACGGGGACTTGCTGCTTCAGAATCCACGTGTTGGTCTGGCCGACGCCTTGCAGGCCGAGCACCTGGAAACCCTCGTCGGCGAGCGCCGCCTCCTCACTGGGCTGCACATAGCGGATCAGGTCGCCTTCACCCGCGCGAAGGCTGCCGAGCCGAGTGCTGTCCTCGAGCACCGGGATCCAGACGATCTTCTCGAGGTATGCCTTGCCCTGATTCGGAAAACTCGCCGGCGCCCAGGCATAGTCGTCGCGGCGTGCGAGCACGATCTCCTCGCCGTAGACCTCAGACTCGACGACGAACGGCCCGCTACCGATGATGTTCACGGCCTGCTGCTGTTCCTCCGCGCTCAGTTCCAGTGACTCGTCCGCGATGAGAGAGCTCGCCCAGTTCGAGAGGATCTTGATGTAAGGGCTGAAGGGCTCAGAGAGCCGCACGGTGACCGTCTGGTCTGCATCGTTACTCTCCACCGAGTCGACCAGTGGGTAGGTCGAGTTCGGAACGATCCCCTGGGCGGGGTTGCCGTATGCCTGCCACTCGATGTTCCGCTGCACGGCGCCTGCATCGAGGTCCTGTCCGTTGCTGAAGGTGACACCGTCCCGGATGTGGAACACGTACTCGAGTCCGTCGTCACTGATGTCCCAGCTTTCGGCGATCCATGGTTCGAGCTCGTTGGTGTCCGAGTTTGAATAGACCAGGCGATCGGTGATGTTGTGCGTAAGCGCAGTGGTCTGCCAGGTGCCGTTCTGTACCGTCGCGGATGCGATCACCTCAGCATCCAGATATGTCAGCGTTCCGCCGTACTCCGCTTCCTCCGGCACGTCTGCGGCCACCGCGGCGATGGCATCCGGCTGACCCCCGAGAGCGCGTGGAATGAAGATGATGGCGAGGACGACCGCGATGACGGCAGCGATGGCGATCACTATCCAGAGTGGCGTCCGACTCTTCTTAACGATGCGGACCTGTGGTTGGGACATTCTCGCTCCTGGGCAGGGTGGGGATAGTGCAGGGGGACAGTGAGGCAACGTTGGTCCCTGAACCGGCATCCGCGCAATCAAGCGCCTCGGGTATGTCACAGAGTTCCCGAAGATGAACGCATGTTTCGTCGATCAGTTGCGAAGCGGCGTGGAGGGGCGATGGTGTCGAGACTGGTCGTGTATCTCTGGCGATCAGCCACCGCCGTCATCCTGGAAGAAGAGCGCCATGCCCCGCGCCACCGTCACCGAACCTGCACCGCCACGCTTTGAAGACCTACGCGCACGCTTCACGCCGATCTTCGCCGAGATCGGCAATGGTGTGCTCGAGCGGGAAGCCGACCGCCGGCTGCCGTACGAGGCGATCACCCGCCTACGCGAAGAGGGATTCGGTGCACTGCGGGTGCCGCGGGAGTTCGGCGGATTCGGGTTGACGCTCACCGAGCTGTTCCGGCTGCTCACCGAGCTCGCCGTCCACGATTCGAACACCGCGCACATCTGGCGAGGGCATTTCGCGTTCGTCGAGGAGACGCTCCTAGACTCCGATGCCGTCCGCCGGGAGCGGTGGCTGACGCGCATCGGCCAGGACCGAGACATCATCGGCAACGCATGGAGCGAAGTCGGCAACCGCTCGTGGGAGGACAGCTCGACGGTTCTCACGGCCGATGGTGACGGCGGATATCTGCTCGACGGTGAGAAGTATTACACCACCGGCACAATCTTCTCGCAGTGGACCAGCGTCGCAGCCCAGCTCGACGGCGAGCGCGTGTACATAGCCGCGCGCCTGGACGACCCGGGCATCACGATCGTCGATGACTGGAACGGCTTCGGCCAGCGTCTCACCGGCACTGGAACGACGCGATTCGTGAAAGCTAGAGTGTCCGCCGACGAGATCCGTCATCGAGACGAAGAGAACGCCTGGCGGTCGTATCTCGCCCCGTTGTTCCAACTCGTACTCTTGGCGACTCTCGCCGGGATCGCGCGTAGCGCCGTCGATGACATCGTGAGGTACGTCCTCGGCCGCAACAGGCGCGCACTCGGCGGTGACGAGAACTCGACGCCGAAGGACGACATCCTCGTACAGCGCACGGTCGGCGAGGCCAGTGCCGCCGCCGAAGCGGCAGAGGCGATCGTGCTGCATGGTGCAGGCGCGCTGGATGCCGCGTACCTGGCGTACGACGATGAAGAAGAGGCCGCCAAACCGGTGTTCGAGCGTGCCAAACTCGCCGTGTTCCGCGGACAGACCGCCCTGATTCCCCTGGTGCTCTCAGCAACCGAACGCATCTTCGAGGTCGGCGGGTCCTCCGCCACCTTCTCTACCCGTGCCCTCGATCGTCACTGGCGCAACGCGAGAACCGTGGCATCCCACAACCCTGCCGACCACCGCGCCCGCACCGTCGGATACTTCGAGCTGTTCGGCGAGTTCCCCGAGTTCCCCACTGTCGAAAAGAAGGAGAGCTGATCATGCCCGAACGCAAGCAGCTGATTCTCAACCTGTTCGAAATGAACTGCGTCAGCCACATCACCCACGGGCTCTGGCGGATTCCGGGGAACAACAGGACGCGTTTCAACGAACTCGGCTACTGGCAGGAACTCGCCGAACGCGCAGAGGATGGCGGGTTCGACGCGATCTTTCTCGCCGACGTCATCGGAGCGTACGACACGTTCCGGGGAGGGCTGGACCCCGCGCTCGCTGAGGGTGTTCAGATCCCAAGTAACGACCCGCTCCTGGTCATCCCGGTGATGGCCGCCTCGAGTAAGCGTCTCGGGTTCGGTGTGACCTTCTCGACGACGTATGAGCCACCGTTCTCCTTCGCCCGACGCGTCAGCACGCTCGACCATCTCACCTCCGGCCGCATCGGCTGGAACATCGTGACGTCGTATCTCAGCAACGCGGCGCGCAACTTCGGCCTGCCCGACCAGATTGAGCACGACGAGCGCTATCGCATCGCCGACGAGTACCTCGACGTGCTCTACAAACTGTGGGAGGGCTCGTGGGACGATGACGCTGTTATCGCCGACCAGGAGCGTGGCGTCTACACGAGACCCGGAACGGTGCGCTACATCAACCATGTCGGCGAGAACTTCCAGGTGGCTGGTCCCCACCTGGTGCAACCTTCCCCGCAGCGGACACCTGTTCTGTTCCAGGCCACCGGTTCTCCGGCTGGCATCGAGTTCGCCGGTCGTCATGCCGAGGTCGTCTTCACTGGCGGCCGCAACGTGGAAGAGTTCCGGCGGAACAAGCAGAACATCCAGGACGCGCTCGTCCGCAACGAACGGCGCCCGGGAGATGCGAAATTCATCATTCAGGCCGGAGTCGTCGTCGGCCGCACCGACGAGGAGGCCGCGAAGAAGCTCGACCTCTACCGTCAATACAGCAGCGTCGAGGGCGTGCTCGTGCATTCCTCGCTTCCGTTCGATCCTCTGGCATTCCCGCCGGAAACCACGCTCGTCGAGGCACTTCGCCGTTCCGGGCTCGATCCGCAGGAGTCCCCCTGGGCCGCGGGTCCGGACAGCACCGTCGGAGAATTCCTGAATCGTCTGACGTCCGGCCGCGAAGGTCGGTTCTTCGTCGCAGGGTCCCCCACGACTGTCGCCGACGAGATCGAACGTTGGTTGGATGAGGACGGTATCGACGGCATCAACCTCCGCCAGTACCACAGCTTCGACACGCTCACCGATTTCGCAGAGCTCGTGGTGCCGGAACTTCGTCGCCGGGGCAGATTGCGTTCAGCGGACGAGCTACGAGATGATCAGCGCACGCTGCGGGAGCGGCTCACCGGCGAGGGACCCCGGCTGCCAGATCGGCACTTCGCGGCTCGATATCGCGGTGGTCGGAACCTCGAGGCAGCGGGGGAGGTCGCCTTCGCCTGAGGCTTGTTCGCCCAGGTGACGGTTCCCCGGAGGATGGGCGGCGAGCTACGCGCCAGCCACCGGAGCCTTCGGCGCCTTGCGCAGGAACAGCACGGCGACTACGCCCAGCAGCATAAACGCCGCAGGAAGCAGCATCGTCTGCGCCATGGCATCCGAGAAGGGACCCGCGACAGCATCCGGCAGCGACCCCTCACCGAACCCGCCCGTGGCGTCGCCCGCACCGGGCAGGTTCGCTTCGAGGCGGCTCTGCATGAACACGGCGACAGCGGCGGAGCCGAGCACCGAGCCGATCGTGCGCGTCGTGTTGTAGATGCCAGCGCCCGCGCCCGCCTGCCGCGGCGGCAGATTGCGGGTCGCCGTCGTCGCGAGCGGACCCCACATGCCGGCGTTACCGATACCGAGGATCGCCGACGGGATCAGCAGCATCCCGATCGGCACATCCGTGTTCATCATCATCGAGAACAGGAACAGCGACAGCGACACGAGCAGCAGGCCAGGCACGAGCAGCAGTCGAGGGTCAACGCGGTCGAGCAGCTTGCCGGCGAAGGGTGAGAGCACACCGGCGCCGATCGCCATCGGGATGAGGATCAGGGCGGACTCGGTCGGAGTCAGTCCGCGACCCAGCTGGAGGAAGAACATCAGCGGCAGCCCTTGGGCAGTCACGGTGAAACCGACGATGGCGATCCCCACATTCGCCCAGGAGAAGTTGCGGTCGCGGAACAGTGCCATCGGCACGAGAGGTTCGTTCTTCGTCCTGGCCTGGTACCAGATGAACAGCGCCAGCACGATGACGCCCGCAATGATGAGGCCCCAGACCGAAATGGGGCCCCAGATCACGCCCCAGTCGTACGTCTCACCCTCCTGCAAGCCGAAGACGATGAGAAACATTGCGATCGCGCTGAGGAAGACTCCCGGGATGTCGAAGCGATGCGAGTGCGTAGCGAGCTTGGGAACCAGGATCCAGGCGAGCACGAACCCGATGATGCCGACCGGGATGTTCACGAAGAAGATCCACTCCCAGCCGAGGCCGTCGACGAGAAAGCCGCCCGCGAGCGGGCCGACGAGCATGGCCACACCGGACGTCGCACCCCACAGGCCCATCGCCGCGCCGCGGCGTTCCGGCGGAAAGGTGCGCGTGATGATGGCCATCGTCTGCGGTGTCATCAGCGCGGCGCCGAGTCCCTGCACAGCGCGTGCAGCGATGAGCATCTCGAGCGTGCCGGAGAGTCCGCACCACAGCGACGACAGGGTGAAGATCGTCAACCCGATTAGGTACATGTTCTTCGGGCCGAAGCGGTCGCCGAGGCGTCCGGTGATCAGCAGCGGGACAGCGTACGCCAAGAGGTAGGCCGAGGTGACCCACACGATGTTGTCCAAGTTGCTGGTGTTCGGGTCGAGCGCAGCTTTGATTGCCGGGTTGGCCACCGACACGATCGTGGTGTCGACGAGGATCATGAAGAACCCGATGACCAGCGCCCAGAGAGCTGGCCACGGGCTGCGCGGGCGCTGCCCGGTGGCGTACGTCCCGGTGGAGGGACCAGACGGTGCCGACGCCCGACGCCCGACGGGGGTGGAATCTGTCATTTTCGTGCGGCCTTTCGCTGAGCTGCATAGCGGTCTGAGTCATGGAAGCCTTCCGGCCCCCAGGGGATTGCATTGTCTTCGAGTCGAGTGAGGAGCGAGTTCATCCAGCGCAGCTCAGCTTCGAGGAGCACCTGATATCGGTCGACTTCGAGCAGGAACTGCTCCGGTACCTGCTTCACACGGGCGTCCTGCAGCCCCGAGCGGTGCAGCAGATTCTCCGCATCGAGCGCGACGCGACGCAGGCGGAGAAGGTCGATGACCTCGTCGTGGTCGAGGTTGTGCGCCTCAGCGAGCGCGACGCGAAACTGTGCGGGCCGGTCGATACGTGGTAGCTCACGGCGCACCCACGCGTGCACAGTCTCGGCGCCGGCGGGAGTGAGCGTGTAGGTCGTCCGCTCTGGACGGTTCCCTTCTCGGCCGGTGCCAACTTCTGCGACGAGGCCCTGGTCGAGCAGCCTCGCGACAGAGTGATACAGCGTGCCGTTGGTCACTTTTACCAGACGCTCATCGCGGCGCAGCCGCAGCAGACGCGCCATCTCGTAGGGGTGCATGTCGCCCTCGCTCAGGAGTGCGAGCACCATCACCGCGGTGGGTGTGATCTTTGCCAGTGCGTCCGTCATGAATGATCCATTTCAAATAGTCCACGTGGACTATATCATTTTCTCAGAACAGCGTCGAGCGACCCATCTGCGAGGATGTTCTGGTGAGCACTTCCATGAGCATCCCCGGCTGGCGACACCTCTACTCCGGCAAGGTCCGCGACCTCTATGCCTCTGAGGATCCCGCGGACACCCGCATCCTCGTCGTCGCGAGCGACCGCGTCAGCGCCTTCGACTTCGTGCTCTCCCCCGGCATCCCTGAGAAGGGAGCGCTGCTGACGCAGCTCAGCCGCTGGTGGTTCGCGAAGCTTGACTTCCCAAATCACCTCGCCGAAGGCCCGATTCCGGATGCTGTCGCCGATCGTGCGATGCTCGCGCAGTCGCTGGAGATGCTGCCGATCGAGTGCGTGGTTCGTGGGTATATCACCGGTTCCGGCTGGGCCGAGTACGTCGAGAGCGGAACGGTCTGCGGCATCTCGCTGCCGTCTGGCCTCGAAAACGGCGACCGCCTGCCAGAGCCGCTGTTCACTCCGGCATACAAGGCACCGATGGGCGAGCACGACGAGAACATCACGTTCGAGAAGACGGTGGAACTCGTCGGCGCGGAGCGCGCTGCCGAGCTGCGCGATGCCTCGCTTGCGATCTACGCGCGGGCTGCGGCGATCGTCGAAGAGCACGGCCTGCTCCTCGCCGACACGAAATTCGAGTTCGGCACGGATGCTACCGGCACCCTGCGCCTGGCCGACGAAGTGCTCACAAGCGATTCTTCCCGCTACTGGGATGCCGCGGCGTGGGAGTCCGGCACGACACCTGCTGAGCGGATGGCGAGCTTCGACAAGCAGATCGTCCGCGACTGGCTGGCGTCGAACTGGGACAAACAGGGTGAGCCGCCCGTGCTGCCCGAAGAGATCGTCGAGCGCACCGCAGACCGCTACCGCGAGCTCATCACGCGGTTGACCGCGTAGCGCGCTGTGGGGCACCGCCGAGACGGCGCCCCGGAATCGATAGTGTTGCTCCAGCACTCCCACCACCCCGAAATTTGAGGAGCACCCGCATGCCCGTGTGGAAGATTCATGGCGACGGCCATACCGTCGCCCCTGGCGCAGTCGTCAAGCCCGAAGAGCGCCTGAACTGGCCCGCCACTTTCGCGATCGGCGCGCAGCACATCGTCGCCATGTTCGGCGCCACGTTCCTGGTGCCGATCATCACCGGTTTCCCGGTGTCGACGACGCTGCTCTTCTCCGGTATCGGAACCCTGCTGTTCCTGGTCATCACGCGCAACCGCCTCCCCAGCTATCTGGGCTCGTCGTTCGCCTTCCTCGCACCGATCACCGCAATCAACGCCGGCCAGTCGCTCGAGACCGCGCAGCAGATCACCCAGGCGCTCGTCGGCGTGCTCGTCGTCGGCCTGTTGCTCGCCGGTATTGGCTTCCTGGTGCAGGCGGTCGGCAGCGGCTGGATCGACAAGCTCATGCCGCCGGTGGTCGCCGGATCCATAGTCGCGCTCATCGGGTTCAACCTGGCCCCGGCCGCGTGGAACAACTTCAACCTTGACCCGGTGCTCGCGACCATCACGCTGTCAGCGACGATCTTGTTCAGCGTGCTGTTTCGCGGCTTCCTCGGACGCATCTCGATCTTCCTCGGCGTGATCGTCGGTTACGTGGTCGCGATCTTCATGGGCAAGATCGACTTCCAGCCGATCGCGGATGCCGCATGGGTGGGCCTGCCCGAATTCCACCTCGCTGCGGTCACCGACCCGGATGCGTGGAAGTTCGTCCCCATGTTCCTGCCGATCGTGCTCGTGCTGCTCGCCGAGAACATCGGCCACGTGCGCGGCGTTGCCACCATGACGAACGACCCGTCGATCAACAAGCACACCGGCCGCGCACTCATCGCGGATGGCGTCGCCACGACGCTCGCCGGTGGCTTCGGTGGTTCTGCGACCACCACATACGGCGAGAACATCGGCGTTATGGCAGCAACTCGCGTGTACTCGACGGCCGCATACTGGGTCGCCGGCTTCGCCGCGATCCTGTTGGCATTCTCGCCCAAGATCGGCATGATCTTCAACACTGTTCCCGCTGGCGTGCTCGGCGGCGTGACCACCGCACTGTACGGCCTGATCGGCGTCATCGGCATCAAGATCTGGGTTGACAACCGCGTGGACTTCTCACGTCCGGTGAACCAGTACACCGTTGCTGTGTCGTTCGTGATCGCGGTCGGCGGCTTCGCGATGAAGTGGGACGGCTTCGAGCTCGGCGCCATCGTCCTCGGCACCGTCGCAGCCCTCCTGATCTATCACGTCGGAAACGCGATCGCCCGTGCGCGCAAGACCGGCGCGGACGACGGCGGCCCGATCCCCGCGGTCGGCCCGCTCGGCGGCGACCCGGAGTGACGACTGCGAAGGCCGGGCATCCTTTCGAGGGGCCCGGCCTTTGCCGTATCCGGACGTCTCGTCCGTTGCGCCTGTCGGAGGATGTTGCAAATGACGGAGGAATTCGGCAAGAACCTCCGTCGGATGTAACAACCTCCGATAAGTGAAACATGAGTGGTGCGCAGATCCGGATGCCTCGGTACCGGGCCGAGCATCCGGGTCAGCCGATGCGGCCGATCTCCGCGTCGGCGGCGACCATCGCGCCGACCGCTGCACCCTGCGCAAGCACTCCGGCCCGATGCGCGGTGACCTGATTCTCCATCTTCATCGCGTCGAGCACCGCCACGGCCTCCCCTTCGGCGACGGTCTCACCGTCAGCAACGAGCCAACGCACGAGGCTGCCCGGAACGGATGCCCGTAGCGCGGCAGGATCGACCGTGGCGACGGCATCCACCGCGACCGACCCGGTAGCGAATCCGCGCAGCAGTGCTGAGGGCACACCCAGCATCAGGCGTCGGCCATCGATCTCGACCGGGAAACGCTGCAGCGCTGCGTCCTCGATCGGGGCCGGGCGCAACTGCGGCTCGAGTCGCGGCAACAGCGTGCTCTCGATCCACTGCGTGTGCACGGCGAAGGTCGCAGTCTGGAACGCCTCTTCCTCAACCGCCAGCCGATCGAACCCGATCACCGTCGCCGGACCTTCGACCGACAGTTCGCGCAGCGCCCGACGTGCGCGCACGAGCGCCGCATCCCGGTCATCGGCATGCACGATCAGCTTCGCTATCATCGAGTCGAACGCGGGCTGCACGGTGTCACCCGCCTCGATTCCACTGTCCCAGCGGACGCCTGGGCCACCGGGGATCCGTAGCGACTCGACAAGTCCAGGACTCGGCAAGAAGCCGCGACCAGGGTCCTCTGCGTTGATGCGGAACTCGAACGCATGCCCCACGGGTGTCGGGGTCTCGGTGAACGACGGGCCGTGACCCTCAGCAATCCGGAACTGCTCGGCAACCAGGTCAACCCCAGTGACCTCCTCGGTCACCGGGTGTTCGACCTGCAGACGCGTGTTCACCTCGAGGAAGGAGATGGTCCCATCAGCGGCGAGCAGGAACTCGACCGTTCCCGCGCTGCGGTACGACACCTCGGCACAGATTCGGCGGGCCGCGTCGTGAATCTGCGTGCGCTGCTCGACGGTCAGCCCAGGCGCCGGCGCTTCTTCGATCAGCTTCTGGTTGCGCCGCTGCATCGAGCAGTCGCGGTCGCCGACGACCGTGATCGCGCCGCGTCCGTCACCGAGAACCTGCACCTCGATGTGGCGAGGGCTCTCCAAGAAGCGCTCAACGAAGCACTCGCCACGACCGAAGGCCACGACGGCCTCGCGCGTGGCGGCGTCGAACGCCTCGGCGACGTCGGCGAGGTCGCGCACGACCTTCAACCCTCGTCCTCCACCACCGAATGCTGCCTTGATCGCGATCGGCAGCCCATGCTGTTCGGCAAAGGCGACGGCTTCGGCTGGTCCTGCCAGCGGTTCATCGGTGCCTGCAGCGAGCGGCGCGCCCACCTTCTGAGCAATCCTTCGCGCGGTCATCTTGTCACCGAGTGCGTCGATGCTGTCCGGCGCCGGACCGATCCAGGTGAGGCCGGCACCTTCGACTGCACGTGCGAACTCCGCACTCTCGGAGAGGAACCCATACCCGGGATGCACGGCATCCGCACCGGAGGTCACGGCGGCACGCAGCACGGCTTCGATCGACAGATAGGTTTCCGCAGCGGTCGCGCCACCGAGGCGTACGGCCTCGTCAGCCAAGCGCACATGCAGCGCATCGGCATCCTGATCGGCGTATACGGCGACCGAAGCGTATCCGGCTTCGGCGCACGCGCGGATCACGCGCACCGCGATTTCGCCACGGTTGGCGATCAGTACCTTCTTCATGACAGACCTTCTTCAATGCGAAAACGGATGCGCGCGCCTGGCGGCAGTTGAGCTGCGAGATCCAGGCAACGGTCAGTGAGCGCGCCGATGATCGGATACCCGCCGGTAAGTGGATGATCCGGCAGGAACAGCACCGGCTGACCATCCGGCGGCACCTGAATGGCTCCGGTCACCGCCCCCTCGCTGGGCAGTTCGCCCTGCACGGCGCGCTCGAGCGGCACCTCACCCTGCAGACGGATACCGACCCGGTCGGACCGCGGCGTGACGAGCCAGTCCTGGCCGGTGAGCTTCTCAAGTGCGGATGCCGTGAACCAGTCATCGCGCGGGCCGAGAGTGATCGCCAGTTCAACGAGGTCACCGGAAGCAGGCAGCTCTCGCGACACGACTTCGAATTCGACCGAATGCGGTGCGTCAATGCCGACCGCAATGATGTCGCCGGCGGTGAGAGCGTCGGGGCCGAGACCCGCGAGGGTGTCGGCGGCACTACTGCCCAGAGCGGATGCCGCAGCGATTCCGCCCCGGACGGCGATGACGTAGCGGAGGCCACGGCTCGGGTGTCCGAGTGCGAGCTCATCTCCGTCGACCGTCGCGAAGGGTGCTCCATGGTCGACCGAGCGAGCGATGCCCTGCGCGTCGGTCAGCGTGAGTGTGCCGATGGC
Organism: Microbacterium sp. Y355; assembly: GCF_059445345.1. Classification (NCBI taxonomy): domain Bacteria; kingdom Bacillati; phylum Actinomycetota; class Actinomycetes; order Micrococcales; family Microbacteriaceae; genus Microbacterium; species Microbacterium sp. Y355. Next base: position 2,224,927 of record NZ_JCAIUD010000001.1, read on the forward strand.
GCCAGCGACAGCGGCGACACCGTCACCGCGGAATCGCAGCACCGCACCTCCGACGCTTTCGAGCACGGCGACTGTGGGGACATTCCCGACGGCGCGATTGGCGTCGCGCATCGCCCTACGGTCTGCAGCACCGGATGCGGATACGCCAAGGGCCGCGTGCCCTGGGCGCCCGGCATCCTGCACCAGCAATTGCAGGGACGAGCGGATGACCTCGACGGCCGGAAGACCGGAATCGTCCGGCCGTGTTGCGTCGTTTCGCGTGATGGCGGGCCGAGTCTGACTGGAATCATCTCCGTGTTCCCGCCGCCCTTCGACGGCGTCCCGCTCAGCCCGTTCGAACCGCACAGACACACCGGGTGACAACAACGCTGGCGGCTCACGGTCGATGTCCCACATCACGGCATCCGTGCGTCCGATCAGTTGCCAGCCGCCGGGGCTCTCGCGCGGGTACACCCCGGTGAACTGCCCGGCCAACGCCACCGAACCTGCCGGCACGCGCGTGCGCGGCGACGACCTCCGCGGCACATCGAACAGCGGATCGCTGCTCACGACATAGCCGAACCCCGGCGCGAACCCCGAGAACGCGACCTGCCAATCGGCGGCCAGATGCCGGTTCACCAGCTCCTCGGTCGAGACGCCCAGCAGTCCTGCGACCTCGGCGAGATCCTCGCCGTCGTAGTGCACCGGAACCGTGACCTCGCGCGCATGCGTGATGTGCTCAGCATCCACCTCTGTTGCTTCCAGCACTGCGGCCAGCGCAGCGGCAGAGGTCTGCACCGGATCAAATCGCACGAGCACCGTTCGCGCACCCGGAATACGCTCGACGATGCCCGGCACGCCATCCCAGGCGAGGTTCAGGCGCATCGCCTCGTCGAGGTCAGCAGCCTCGACGAGAAGCGTGCGATCGGATGCCGTGAGAATGCGCATCAGACTCCAGCGAATGGGGCGATCGTGATGCCGGCATCCTGCAGAAGGCGCTTCGTCTCCGCCGCCATCTCTATCGACCCAGGGCTGTCGCCGTGAACGCAGATCGACTGCGCGTCGACGCGCACATCGGTGCCGTCGATCGCGCGGATGACGCCATCGGATGCGAGGCGCACCATGCGTTCGGCAACCGCGGTGGCCTCGTGCAGCACGGCCCCCTCCTGAGTGCGCGAGACGAGCTGACCGTCGGGCAGGTACGCGCGGTCGGCGAAGGCCTCTGCTGCAACGGAGAGGCCTGCCTTTGAGGCGACATCCAGCACGACTCCGCCAGCGAGGCCGAGCAGCACGAGGCTCGGATCGATCGCACGGATGGCCGCGACCACATCGGCAGACTGCCGCTCGTCGCGGGCGATGGTGTTGTACAGCGCGCCGTGTGGTTTGACGTACGAGACCTTTCCGCCGACCGACGAGGCGAGCCCCATCAGCGCGCCGAGCTGATATTCGACGTGCGCCTGCAGCGTTGCCGAGTCAATCTCGACGTTTGTGCGACCGAAGTTCTCGTAGTCGCGGTATCCGGGGTGAGCACCGATCACGACGCCCCCTGCCACGGCCGCCGCGAGGGTCTCACGGATGCCTTCGGGGCTTCCCGCATGAAACCCGCACGACACGTTTGCGCTCGTGACGATGCGCAGCATGCTCGCATCGTCACTGACGATGCGGTCTGGGACGTTTTCGCCGAGGTCAGAGTTCAGGTCGATGCTCACCACGAGGTCACGCTCCGATTCCGAGGAAGGCGAAGATTGGGCCGACCGAGACGATACCCATGTACCAGGTCAGCAGAGTGACCACCGTACCTGCGATCAGCAGCCACAGCGGGTACTTCTTCGTGCCGAGCAGGTCACGCCGGAACCAGCCGATGTACATGAACACGGTGAGACCGATCGGGAGGATGAGCCCGTTGAAGCCACCGACGAACACCAGGATCGCGGCGGGGGCAGTGCCGATCGACAGGTAGACGATCAGCGACACGACGATGAATGCGACGGTCGCCAGTTGCAGCGCCCAGCCACCGAGCAACTTCTTGTTGAATGCCGACAGGAATGTCGCAGAAGTGTATGCCGCACCGATGACCGAGCTGAGAGCAGCCGCCCAGAAGATCGCACCGAAGATGCGGAGCCCCGCATCTCCGAGCACTGCGCCGAAGGCCTGACCGGCAGGGTTTGCCGCCTGGCTGGAGAGATCGAGAGCGACACCCGAGGCGACGACGCCGAGGATCGCCAGGAACAGCACGTAGCGCATGATGCCGGTGATGATGATGCCGTTAGCGGCAGCGCGCATGACCCGGCTGGCGTGCTGGGGTCCGGTCTGGCCGGAATCCAAGTACCTGTGTGCGCCCGAGTACGTGATGTAACCGCCGACGGTTCCACCGACGATGGTAGTGATGGTGGCGAAGTTCAGCTCGTCCGGGATGATCGTCTGTCGCAGCGCATCGCCGATTGGCGGCTGCGCGAGGATCGCAACGATGACGGTCATCACGATCATGCCGATACCCAGGACGATCAGCACGATGTCCATCACCTTGCCGGCCTTCTTGACCAGGAAGATGATGATTGCCAGCGCGGCGGTCAGCATCCCGCCGATCTTGGGATCGATGCCCAGCAGCGCGTTCAGACCCAGGCCACCACCGGCGATGTTTCCGATGTTGAAGGCGAGACCGCCGATCACGACGAGGATCGCGATCACGTGTCCAGAGAACGGGATCGCCGCATTCGCGAGCTCACCGGCGCGTTTGCCGGATGACGTGATCATCCGCCAGACGTTTAGCTGCACGGCAATGTCGATCAACACCGAGACGAGGATGGCGAACGCGAACGCCGACCCCATCGTGGCAGTGAAGGTCGCGGTCTGCGTGATGAAGCCGGGGCCGATGGCGGAAGTCGCCATCAGGAAGATCGCGCCGATGACGGCGCTACGACCGGCGCGCTTCTTCACGGCGGCCAGCTGAGATTCAGTCTGAGATTGCTCGGACATGGAGGGGGTTCCCATCGTCTTTGTTGGGTGTCGGGTGACACCGAGTGTAGAACAAGATCGAGCTGATTGTTCTACAACTTTGTTTCCGGCATGCTACGAGTGTCGAACCAGACGCATAACATGAAGGCGTGATCCAACAGGGAGTACTGGCCGATGTGCTGCGACAGAGCATCATCGATGGCGATTTCGCGCCAGGGTCCCGCCTGTCCGAATCCGCACTGGCTGAGCGATTTGAGGTGTCGCGCAACACGCTGCGCGAGGCATTCCGAGTACTGGCCGAGCAAGGGCTCATCGAGCACATTCCGAATCGCGGCGTCTCTGTCGCGGCCCCCACGATCGCTGACGTCATCGACATCTATCGCGCGCGCCGCATCATCGAATGCACTGCGCTTCGCCAGTCAGAACCGGAGCATCCGGCGGTGCAACTGATGAAGGATGCCCTCGCTGAAGCCGAACTCCACCTGCCCCGTGATCAATGGCGTCGAGTGGGCAGCGCGAACATGGCCTTCCACGATGCGATCGTAGCCTTGGCAGACAGCCCGAGACTCGCCCGCACCTATCGAAACCTCGCTGCCGAGTTGCGGCTGGTGTTCCTTGAGATCGACGATCCCCGCGCGCTCCATGAGCCATTCGTGCGCAAGAACCGTGTCGTTCTCAAGACTTTCCTCGAGGACGGCCCCCACGCCGCAGCCGACGCGCTAGAGGGCTATCTCATCCAATCCGAACGACTCGTGCTGGGCGCGTTCGCCCGAATGGGCCGCGAGTAGCCAGGAATAGATTCCGGGTCGGGGCCGTTCCAACTGACATGAACGAAAAACTTGCCGCGGCAACCACCATGGGAGCCGTTACCCTGCTCGTCGGTGACCTCGATGCGATGACGGCGTTCTACCGCGACGTCATCACGCTTCAGGTGCAGAGCGCCGAGCGCGATTCCGTGGTGCTCGGTCGCGCGGGGACGCCGATCGTGATCCTCCAGCATGAGCCGACGCTCGCGCACGCGGCGACCGGCTCCGCAGGGCTGTACCACACAGCGATCGTGTTCGAATCGCAGGCAGCTCTCGCATCCGCTCTCCTCTCGGTCGCTCAGCGCGCGCCACAGACCTTCACCGGAAGCGCCGACCACCTGGTCAGCCAGGCCTTCTACCTCACCGACCCTGAGGGCAACGGCATCGAGCTGTACTGGGACCGCGACCGCTCGGAGTGGTCGTGGACGCACGGCGAAATCGAGATGGCCACCCTCTACCTCGACCCGAACACGTTCCTGAAGGAGCATTTCACCGAGGAGACGGCGACCGAGACCGCGCCCGCACAGATCGGCCACGTGCACCTCTCCGTCGGCGACATCGCCACCGCCCGCGAGTTCTACGTGGGTCGCCTGGGATTCGACGCCACGGCATCCCTAGGTAACCAAGCACTGTTCGTCAGCGCCGGCGGCTACCACCACCACATGGCGATGAACGTCTGGAACTCGCGTGGCGCGGGTCCGCGAATGCCAGCACTCGGCCTCGGTCAGATGGATCTTGCCTTGCCGAATGCGGATGCTCTTGGCGAGCTGAACGAGCGGTTGACGCACTTCGGCACCCAGGTGCAGGATGACGGTCGCACCCTGACCTTCACCGACCCGTGGCGCAACACACTGAAGGCGCAGTTGGCCTGATCTGGGACGAGCGACAGCCCCTACGTCGAAGCCCGCACCACCAGCTCAGTCGGCAGGATCGTGGTCTGCGGCGGCTCTCCACCGTTCAGGCGCGACATCAGCACCGCTGCCATCGTCTCCCCCATCGCATACATGGGCTGACGCACGGTGGTCAACTGCGGAACGGAACTGAGCGCCACCGCTGAGTCATCGAAGCCCACGATGGCGACATCCTCCGGCACGCGGATTCCCTCGGCGCGCAGCACGGTCAGCGCACCGCGCGCCATGAGGTCGCTGGCGATGAAAATAGCATCAGGCACCCCGACTTCGAGGATGCGCCTGGCGGCCTCGCCGCCGCTCTCCTCACTGAAGTCGCCCTCGGCTTCGGCGAACGGGGTGAGACCCGCCTCCGCGAGCACATCGCGAAAACCCTGCACGCGATCGAGCGACGCGATCATTGTCAACGAACCGGAGATCGTCGCGATGCGCTTTCGCCCGATGTCAATGAGGTGCTGGGTGGCACCGCGCGCCGCCGAGACGTTGTCGACATCGACAACGTAATCACTTGGACGCGGATGCGCCGAGCGCCCTCCGAACACCACCGGCACAGCATCCGTGATCTGGTCGATGAATGCGTCGCTGGTGTGATGCGAGACGATCAGCGCACCGTCGACGCCCCCATTGCGCACGAAACTGGCCATCTTCGCGCCGGGGTCGTCGCTGGCGATGAGCAGATTCAATAGATAGTCGGATCCGCCGAGAGCACTGGTGATGCCTGCAACGATCGATGCGAAGAAGGGCTCACCGAAGAAGCGTGTGGTGTCTTCTGGAACAATCAGCGCGATCGCATGCGTCTGCCTGGATGCGAGCGAACGGGCCGCACGATTGGGCACATAGTTGAGCGTCGAAATCGCGACCTGCACGGCTTCGAGTGCCTCGGGGCTGACGGCGGTCGATCCGTTGACCACACGCGACACCGTCGACCGTGACACTCCGGCGGCAGCCGCCACCTCTTCGATGGTCGCGCGTGACGGCACAGCTCTCCCCTCCTTCGCGCGCTCAGAGAGAACGAGCGGCGATGATGCGAGCGTACTCCCGACCGCTGTCTTTGATGCTGCGCTCTTGAGTGTCGTAGTCGACTCGAACGATGCCGAAACGCTTGTCATAGCCCCAGGCCCACTCGAAGTTGTCGAACATCGACCAGTAGAAGTAGCCACGCACGTCGACTCCGGAGTCCGCAGCATCCAGCACTGCACCGAGGTGCAGACGCAGGAACTCGGCGCGATCCGTGTCGTGGACGCGTGTCTCGCCGTCCTCGACCACCGCGACGTCATCGTAGGCCGCGCCGTTCTCGGTCATGTAAAGCACGGTGCCTGCGGGCTGGGCGTACTCGGTCCAGACGCGCTGAAGCAATCGAGTGAGCCCCTCCGGCTGCACCTCCCAGTTCTGGGCGGTGCGCGGCAGGCCCCGCTCGACAGAATGGATGCCATCGCTCGACGGATACGGGCTTCGGGTCTTGCGCTCGGTGCTCGGACCACCGGAAACGGTAGACGTGGCGGGCGCCGTGCCTGAGACAAAATCGCCGTGGTAGTAGTTCACTCCCTGGGTGTCGATCTTTTGTGAGATCGTCTCCAGGTCACCGTCATGGATTGCGGCTTCGAATTGCGCCACGGCATCGGCATCCACCGCACGGATGTCATCGACGATGTCGGCCGGGTAGACGCCGAGGTAGAGCGGGTCGAGGAACCAGCGATTGAACTGCCCATCGATACGGCGCGCCGCATCGACGTCTTCAAGGTTCTGCGGGTCGGCGGGGTCGGCAACCGTGTGGTTGAGCGTGATGCCCAGGTCCAGCGATGCGTCGCGGCCGCGCAACTCGCGAACGGTCTCGCCGTGGGCGAGCAGTAGGTGATGCGAGGCGAGCAGGCCTTCGGCAATGCTCGTGTGACCCGGCGCGTGCTCACCCCCGGTGTAGGAGAGGAAGGACGAGCACCACGGCTCGTTCAGCGTCGTCCACACATTCACTCTGTCACCGAGCGCGTCATGCATAGTGCTGGCGTACTCAACGAAGCGCTCCACGCTGTCGCGATTCGTCCAGCCGCCGTTCTCCTGCAGCGCCTGCGGCATATCCCAGTGGTAAAGCGTCAGCCAGGGCAAGATGTCGGCAGCCAGCAGTTCGTCGACCAGCCGTTTGTAGAAGTCGACGCCCTTTTCGTTGACCGCTCCGCCATCCGGACGCACCCGCGACCAGGAGGTCGAGAAGCGGTACGTTTGCAATCCGAGCTCGGTCATGAGCGCGACATCCTCGGGATAGCGGTGGTAGTGATCGCACGCCACATCGCCGTTTTCGCCACCGATGACCGCACCAGGAACCCGTGCGAATTTGTCCCAGATCGACGCCGTACGCCCATCTTCGAAGGCCGCACCTTCGATCTGATAGGCCGCTGTTGCCGCGCCGAAGAGGAAGTTTGTCGGGAACGTCCTGGAAGTCATAGAGGTCATCCTTTCACCGCGCCAGCCATGATGCCGCTGACGAGCTGCTTGCCTGCGACCACGAAGAGCACAAGGAGAGGGAGCGTCGCGAGCACAGCACCGGCGAGCACGATGGAGTAGTCGATGTAATAGCCGGACTGCAGCTGGCTGAGCGCCGTCTGCAGCGTCGGATTCTGCGGAGAAAGGACGATCAGGGGCCAGAGGTAGTCCGTCCACGCCGTCATGAATGTGAACAGTCCGAGGATCGCCATAGCCGGGCGAGCAGCGGGAATACCCACGGTGAGGAACGTTCGGAACTGGTTCGCGCCATCCATCCGTGCGGCTTCGATGAGCTCATCCGGGATGACGTCGACGAGGTACTGGCGCATGAAGAACACACCGAACGCCGTCACCAGCATCGGGATGATCACCGCACCGATCGATCCGGTCCAGCCGAGCTGTCTCATCAACATGAACAGGGGGATGATGCCGAGCTGCGTAGGGATCGCCATCGTGGCGATAACGAACACCATGAGTCCCTCTCGCCCACGGAAACGCAGCTTCGCGAAGGCATACCCGGCGAGAGTGGAGAATGTCACGACGGAGACGGTGATGATCGTCGAGATCAGTAGAGAGTTACCCAGCGCCAGCCAGAACGGGATGGCGTCGAGCACCTTCGCAGCGTTGGTGAAGAAGTTGCCACCGGGGATGAGCGGGAGCGTTTCACCGCGGGTGGAGTTGGTGCCGCTGGCGACGACGACAGACCACCACAGCGGATAGACGCTGCCGATGATGAAGGCGGCGAGAAGCCCGTAGGTGAGGAAGCCGGGCCGGCTGCCGATGCCCGCGGATCCAGAGCTGACTCCGCGGCGCTTGCGGAGCTTCTCCGGCACACTCATGGCCTGGGTGGCGGTCATCGCTGGGCTCCTGTCGTGTTTTTGCGCGCTCGGCGACGCTTCGCTCTCGGGGCATCCCCGGTGGATATTCCTCGGGTGATCAGGAAGTTGATCACACCGATCCCCACGATGAGAACGAACAGCAAGATGGCAACGGCGGATGCCTCACCGAAGTCACGCCGGAAGAAAGCGAGCTCCCACATGAACAGCACTGTTGTCTGGAATTGCCGGTCACTGCCGCCGATACCGCCCGCCGTGGAAACGTCGAACAGGCGGGGCTCGGCGAAGATCTGCAGGCCACCGATTGTGGCCGTGATGATCACGAAGATCAGTGTCGGGCGGATTGTCGGGATCGTGATCGAGAAGAAGCGCCGGATCGGGCCTGCGCCGTCGATGGCAGCGGACTCGTAGAGATCACGCGGCACCGCCTGCATCGCGGCGAGCAGGATGAGGGCGTTGTAGCCGGTCCAGCGGAAGTTCACCATGACCGCGATCGCGATATGCGAGAGGAACGTGTCGTGCTTCCACTCCTGGTCGGCAATGCCGATCAGGTTAAGGAGGTTGTTGGCGAGGCCGTCCGCTTCGTTGAAGATACTGGAGAAGATGATCGCGACAGCGACAGGGGTGACCACGAACGGGATGAGCACGCTCATCCGCCAGAAGGTCGGTGCCCGCAGCCCGCGGTCAAGAAGATAAGCGACCACAAGCGCTACGGCCAGCTGCGGAATCGCGGAGAGCAGGAAGATGCTCAGAGTGTTGAAGATCGAGTTCCAGAACATCGAGTCGCCGAGAATCTCGATGAAGTTGCCGAGGCCAACGAACTCGCCCTGCCCCTTGAGCAGGTCCCACTCGAAGACCGCCACGTAGACGGTGTAGAGCAGCGGGAAGAGCCCGACCAGGCCGAAAAGGAGAAAGAACGGCGAGATATAGAAGTACGGTGACGCCTTCATATCGAATCGTGAGCGACGGTGACGCCAGGAAGGTTTCCCCGCGGAATGGGGCACCCGAGCGGATGCCGTGTCCGTGCGCTGCACGGGAGGGACAGTGAGTGTCATTGCTTCGTTCCTTCTTTATCCACCGGGCCAGCAGCGACAGGCTCGGGAACCGAAAGGTTCCCGAGCCTGTCGAAGGATCAGCCGACGAGTTCGTCCAGAAGCGCCAGAGCCTTGTCCCACGCCTGCTGCGTGTTCACCTCTCCGCGGTCGAGACTGGTCAGCGCGGGGCCGAACACGTTCTCCTGGATGATGGAGTCGTCCGGGCCCTTGAACTGCGCTTCGACGCCCTCTGCGCGTGCCGCGAGGATCGCACCGGTCGGCGCGTCGTTGAAGATCTCGTTCGGTGTCGCCTCAGCCGCGAGCGTCTCCTGAGCCTTGATCGTCGACGGGAAGTTGCCCGCGGCTGCGGACTGCTTCACCTGCTGCTCAGGCAGCGTCAACCAGCTGGCGAGTTCCGCAGCTGCTTCCTGGTGCTCCGAGGTCTCCGGAACCGTGAGGAACGCGCCACCCCAGTTGGTCGGTCCTCCGGGGAACACGTCGGCGAAGTCCCAGCCTGTCGACGCGTCACCGCCACCTGATTCGAGCTTGCCGGTGATGTTTCCCAGCATCCATCCGGGGCACACGAAGGTCGCGAACGAGCTGTCGACAAACGACTTGCCGCCGTTCCAGTCCCACGCGGCTTCTGCAGCCGACTGGCCACCTTCGACTGCAGTCCCCAGCAGTTCGAAGCGCTCCTGCATCTCAGTGTTGCCTTCGACGTTCAGCTCACCGTCGGCCGTGTAATAGCCCTCGTCGAGCTGGTTGATCATGGAGTTCCAGACGAAGCCGGAGTGATCAAACCATGCCTTGCCCGTCTTCTCTGTGTAGTCGGCGCCGACGGCGAAGTAGTTCTCCCAGTCGCCGTTAAGCAGCTCGGCGACGGACTCGCGGTCGCTAGGGAGCCCTGCGGCCTCGAACGCGGGGCCGTTGTAGCAGATGCCGCTTGGGCCGATGTCGGTGCCGTAGCCGATCACGCGGCCTTCAGGGTCCGTGCCCTGATCGTACTTCCACTCGACCCAGTCGTCCTTGCGGTCTTCGATGCCGAAGTCACGCTGGTCGACGAACAAGTCGGAGACCTCCATGATCGCGCCGAGCCAGCCCTCTTCGATCGCGACGACGTCGCTGAGGCCACTGCCTGCCGCGATCTTGGTGAATGTATCTGTGCGGGCGTTGCCACCGGTGTCGATGTTGTTCGCCTCGATGGTGATGTTCGGGTTGGCGTCTTCGTATTCCTTGTAGAGGTCGTCATAGCCGAAGACGCCGAACGTGGTGACGGTCAGAGTGATCTGCTCGTCAGCGTCGGCACCGGCGTCGGCGCCTGCGTCTGTGTTGCCGGCGCCAGCAGAACAGCCGGCGAGGGCGAGGGCAGAGATGGATGCGACGGCAGCTGTAGTCAGAATCCGTCGGCGGGCACGTGTATTCACGGTCACTCCTTTGTGCGAGATGGTGCGGTGATAGTGCGGTAATAGGACATTCATGGAAACGTGGGAGCGCTCCCACGAACTGATGTGAAACTCTATGGGAGCGCTCCCACGAATGTCAAGCCCTCGAAACACTCACAGGGCGCTGGAGTACGATCTCTCAGTGCCCTCTGCCGAACTCACCCCTGCTCTGACCCGCGCCGAATCGCTCATCCGCAGCATCCCGGACTATCCAGAACCCGGCATCCTCTTCCGCGACATCACTCCGCTGCTGGCGGATGCTGACGCGCTGCGCGCAACGACCGAGGCGATCATCGAACCCTTCATGGGACAGTTCGACGTCATCGCCGGCATCGAGGCGCGGGGATTCTTGATCGCAAGCGCCGCTGCGATCGTCGCCGGCGTCGGGCTGGTGCCGATCCGCAAAGCGGGCAAGCTCCCCAGGCCCGCAGCATCCATCGACTATGCCCTCGAATACGGCACCGCGACGATCGAGATGCACGACGACATTCCGGCCGGCTCGCGCGTGCTGCTCATCGATGACGTGCTCGCCACCGGAGGCACACTCGCCGCCGGACGGCAGCTGATCGAGCGCCTCGGCTCACACGTCGCAGGCATTTCGGTACTGTTCGAGATCGACGGCCTCGGCGGACGCGAACTCATCGGCGACCTGCACACCGTCTTTCACTCCTGACAGCGCCTCGCGCATCTCGAACCCTCAGCTGATTTGGCGGGGGTCCTGCAGGGCAGACATCGCCTCGACGAGGCTTCCGTGGATGTACTCGAGCTCGGGCGAGGTGAAGTTCGACCAGTCCTCGACCTCCGCGCCATCACCATCGGTCGCCCAGTCCGCGCCGTCAGCGGCATCCGGTTCCGCTGACCATTCGCCGGACGCTTCCTGCGGGGCGTGCCGGTAGACCCACCATAGGTTGCCGGACGGGTCCGAGAAACGGGAGAAGGTGTCACCGAAGAAGTCGGTGGGACGTGTCACGATACGCGCACCCAGCCGCACCGCGCGCTCGAGCGTCGCGTCGACATCGTCGACGTAGACCTGGATGAACCCCGGAGTGAAAGGCCAGTCGGCCTTGCGATCTGCGACAGTGATGAGCGAGTCGCCGATGAGCAGTTCGGAGTGCAGGATGAGTCCGTCGGTATCGAGAGTGCGTGCCTCCGGCACATCGACAGCACCGAAGACCTCAGCAAGGAATGCGATGATCCCGGCCGCGTCATCGGTCATGAGGAACGGGTTGATGGTGTTGGAACCAGTGGGTCGAGCGGGCAGAGAGGTCATGATCGTCCTTTCGTTGACGCCAGCTTGTCACTCAACCGGGACATCTGGTGTCCTTAATTGATTCCGAATCGGCGCACGAAATCGGCCCCTCACCCGAAGGCGAGGGGCCGAGCCGAGACGTCAGATCACTCGTAGAGAACCGCGGCGATCTTCGGGTCTTCGAGGTTCGTGGCGTCGTACCAGTACGAACCAGTGTCATAGAACTCATCAACGGCCTCGCCGTTGGCCGCGTCATACGCTGCCTGAACGACCTGAGCGCCGATACCGATCGGGTCCTGCGTGATAGCGCCGGCCATCGTGCCGTCCTTGATGGCGTTGATCTGCGCGGCACCGGAGTCGAAGCCGATGATCGTCAGCTTGCCCTTCTCGAGGCCGAGCTCGCCGACAGCGTTCACGACGCCGATGGCGGAGCCCTCGTTGGTGCCGTAGATACCCTTGAGGTCGGGGTGCGCCGCGATCATGGCCTTGGCGATGTCAGCCGACTTCAGGTGATCGCCGTCGCCGTACTGGATGTCGACGATCTCGATGTCCGGGTACTCAGACTCCATCTGGTTGACGAAGCCATCACGGCGCTCGACACCGGTCGAGTTGATCTGCGAGTGTCCAACAATGGCGACTTCGCCCTCGCCGCCGATGAGCTCGGCCATGTGATCTGCAGCCAGTGCACCGGCGACCTCGCTGTCGGTTGCGGCCAGGCTCAGGCCGACATCACCGTTGCAGGGAGCGTCGAAGTAGACGACGGGGATGTCCTTGGACTTCGCCTGCTCGAGCGGTGCAACGCACGCCTCGGGGTCGAGCGCCGCGTAGGCGATAGCATCCGGGTTCTTGTCGATCGCTGTGGTGAGCATCTCGAGCTGCTGGGCGATCTCGGTCTCGGCGGCGGGGCCATCGAAAGTGATCTTGACGCCGAGCTCTTCCGCCCGCTCCTCAGCACCCGTCTTCACGGCCTGCCAGAACTGGTGCTGGAAGCCCTTTGAAACGAGGGCGATGTACATTTCGTCGCTGCTGCTGCCGCCGTCAGTGCCTGCGCCCTCGTCGATGACGTCGCCGCTGCCTGCGCAGCCCGCCATCACAAGCGCAGATGCGGCCACGAGTGCCGCGAATGCGGTCTTCTTGCCAAATCGCATGGGAAACTCCATTGTTCTGTGGGTGCCGATCTCGCGACCGACGATGTGGACATTCCGGTGGTGTGTGCCGGTGCGGATCACTCCGCGATTTTCGGCCGAAGCCGATCGTGGTGGTGGCGGGCACGGGTATCGCCACCACCCGAGGATCAGGTTCGCTGGCGGTTGCGCAGCGAATCGAGGAAGACGGCCAGCAGCACCACGACACCGACAACGATGTTGCGCCACTCGGTCTGGATCGAGAGGATGCTGAGACCGTTGACGAGCACGCTCATGATCAGCGCGCCGATTACGGTACCGATGATCGAGCCACGGCCACCCAGAAGAGACGTCCCGCCGATGATGACGGCCGCGATCGCCTGCAGCTCGTAGCCAGTGCCGATCTGCGGCTGAGCCGAGTCGAGGCGTGAGGCAATGACGACGCCGGCGATGCCGGTGAAGGCGCCAGCGAACATGTAGATGAGGATCGTCCAACGGCGGGTATTTACGCCAGACAGACGGGTGGCCTCTTCATTGGAACCGATCGCGAAGGTGTAGCGACCCAGCAGCGTCTTGGAAAGCACGAGGAATGCCACGATCGCCAGCAGTGCGGTGATGAGGACGGCGTTCGGGATGCCGGGGATGATCGTGCCGAGAGCGATCCTCTTGAAGTCAGGCGCAGACGTCGAGAAATAGATCGGTGCGACACCGGAGATGACCAGGGCGAGACCGCCGGCGATCATCATCATCGCCAGAGTGGCGATGAATGGTGGAAGGCGCAGATACGCCACATTCACGCCGTTGACCAGCCCCATCAGCACACCCGTGGCGATACCGCCGATCACCCCAAGCCAGACCGGAAGACCCATGTTCGTGATGAACACACCCGTCATCACCGAACACAGTGCCATACCTGTACCCAAGGACAGGTCAATGCCACCGGTGATGATGACGAACGTGGTACCAAGCGCCAGGATGCCGATGACTGCTGTCGATAGGAGCACCGAGGCGATGTTGCTGAACGTGAAGAAGTTCGGGCTCGCGAGCGAGAAGAAGATCAGCAGCACAACGAGCGTGCCGAACGCGAGCGATTGCTGTGCCTGACGCTTCAGGAAGCCGCTGACATCACGCTTGTCGGTGTTCTCGTTGACTGCCTGCTGGATGACGGTCGTCGTCGATCCGGGCTGTTGCGGCGTGCTCATCAGTCTTCCTCCCCATGGGCTGCGAGTTGCATGATCTTCTCCTGGCTGGCTTCTTCGTTGCGGAGTGTTCCGGTGATCCGACCGTTCGCGAACACCGCGATGCGGTTGGCGACGCGGAGGATCTCTGGTAACTCGGACGAGATGACAATGATGGACTTACCGGTGTCAGCGAGCTGCTGCATGAGCCGGTAGATCTCTTCCTTTGCGCCTACATCGATCCCTCGAGTCGGCTCGTCGAAGATGAGGATGTCGCAGTCGCGCATCAGCCAACGGGCGATGACGACCTTCTGCTGGTTTCCGCCCGACAGCAGCTTGACCATCTGGTTGACCGATGGCGTCTTCACACGCAGCTGCCGCACGTAGTCCTTGGTCTGATTCTTGGCCTTGCTGTCGCCCATCCAGCCGATCGCGTTGGTGTATCGGCCGAGGGATGCCAGGACGGTGTTGAATGTGACGTCCTGCTCGAGCATGAGACCGAGCTGCTTGCGGTCCTCGGAGAGGTATCCGACACCCCGCTTGACGGCATCCTCAGGCTGACGGATCTTGGCGACTCGACCGTTGATGGAGATGGTCCCTGCGCTGCGCGGATCGGCGCCGATCACGGCGCGAGCGGTCTCGGTTCGGCCTGCTCCCATGAGTCCGGCGAACCCGAGGATCTCGCCCCGTCGAAGCTGGAAGCTGACGTCCTTCAAGAGCGCCTTGGTCGACAGGTTCGCCACGTCGAGAACGATCGGATCGTTGTCGTGATCGCGGGCCGTCGGACGGGTTCCCTCGTCGATGACACGACCGACCATCATCTCGATGATCTTGGGGATGCTGATCTCACTCTTCTCAAGTGATCCGATGTATTGACCATCGCGGAGCACCGAGACACGATCCGCGAGACGGCGAAGCTCGTCCATACGATGTGAGATGTAAACAATGCCGGTGCCGTTCGCCTTGAGCTGTTCGATCAGAAGGAAGAGCGTCTCCACCTCGCTGTCGGTGAGCGCTGACGTCGGCTCATCCATGATGAGAACCTTGGCGTCGAACGACAGCGCCTTGGCAATTTCGACCATCTGCTGCTCGGCGACCGTCAGCTCTCCGACGCTCTGCTTCGGGTTGAGCGCGATACCCAGACCCTTCAGCAGTTCGGAGGTCTGCCGGTTGAGCTTGCGCTCGGAGAGCAGAGGCCCTGACCTGGGCTCCCTGCCGATGAAGATGTTCTGCGCAACTGTGAGGTCAGGCATCATGTTCAATTCCTGATGGATGATCGTGATGCCGAGCTGCTGCGCCTGAAGCGGGCTGGTCAGTTCGACTTCGCGACCCTCGAAGGTGATCGTGCCCTCATCACGCATGTAGATCCCGGAGAGGATTTTCATCAGCGTCGACTTACCGGCACCGTTCTCGCCCACGAGAACGAGTACCTCGCCGGCGCGCACTTCGAGGTGCACATCCTGGAGTGCCTGCACGCCGGGGAAACCCTTGCTAATGCCTTCCACCCGAAGAATGGGATCGCTCATATGCTCGCCTGCTCCCTTGGAGGTCCTGTTGTCTGTCGTGATGCGTGGACGCTGACGCGCCGGATCAAACATCGGGTCAATTCTCTACCAGCATCCACTTCGATGCAAGTTGTACCTAAATGTACCTAACCCCGCCTTGCCATGCTAGACCTGTAATAACAAGTTGGTCACAACAGTGCCGCTTAGTGCAACCGGATCGAGTCCACAGCGACGAGCTTGTCGCGGATGTACGCGTTGGCGTGAGTGCCGAGTTCGACATTGTCGGTCCAGAGATTGCGCCAGATTCCGAGCATGCGGCTGAGGTTGGGGGCGACGACTGCCGACGAGAACGACTCGAACACGATCGGCCCCTGAAAATCGATACGAGCGAGCGCCTTGAAGAAGTTGTCGAAGTCAACCGTGCCGGTGCCAAGATAGCCGCGGTGGCTCTCTCCGATGTGTACGTAGTTCAGACGCTGCGCAGTATCGAGCACCGGGGAGAACATATCCGATTCCTCGATGTTCATGTGGTAGGTGTCCAGGTGCACACCGAGGTTCGCGCGATCGACATCCGCCGCATAGGCGAACGCCTGGCGTCCGGTGTTGAGCACGTTGCTCTCGTAGCGATTGACGACCTCGACCGACACCGTCACCCCCCGCTCGGCAGCGTGATCGGCGACCTTTGCGATGACACGCTTGCTGCTGGCAAGGCCTTCCGCGGTGACCGGGTCCATGTACTTGCGCATCGCGCTGTAGATTACGCCGCAGAAGTGCTCACCGCCGAGCTCGGCGACGATGTCGACCGCACGCAGCAGCAGCGCCTCACCCGCCGCGACGACCTCAGGTTCGGAGCTGGTGACGTCGGTCGCCTCTGAGAGGCCGAGCGATGCACTGACGGCGAGATTGTGCTCTTCGAGAGCCTCCTTCGCTGCCGCGACATCGAAGCTGAACGGGTCCATCAGCGGGAACTCGATCAGGTCGAAGCCGGCTTCTTTCGTCTTCTCGACCGCGAGGCGAATGCCGTCCGCGTCGAAGGTTCCTGTCCAGACCAAGCCATGGCAACCAATGTTCATAGTGATCGGACTCCTTTGTCGCTCTGCCGATTGGCACGTTCCAAGTTTTAATGCTGATCCATACGATACGAGCGTCGAAAGCGATCTGTCAAGACAGACTTGTAACGTGCCAAGTCGCGCGGATATGCTGGACGCTCCCCCACGAACCAGGAGTGCGATGACCGCCAGCGTGAAAGATGTCGCGGCGCTGGCCGGAGTCTCGTCCTCGACGGTCTCGAACTATCTGAATCATCCGCACCTGCTGGGCGAGGCCACCCGAGAGAAGGTGCGTTTGGCGATCACGCAACTGCGCTTCGTGCCCAATGAGTCCGCACGCCAGCTGCGGGCAGGTTCCAGCCGAACGCTTGCACTGATCCTGCTCGATGCCTGGCTGCCATACTTCAACGAACTGTCCCGAGGCGTCGAGGACACCGCGCGCGAGGGCGGCTGGTCGCTGTTCTTCAGCAACAGCGCTCGCGATGCCGAGCAGGAGTTGCGCAACATCGAGCTGTTCGAAATGCACAGGGTGCAGGGCATCGTGATCTCGCCGCTAGGCAATGTCGTCCCTCGGCTCGAGCAGCTCGCCGATCGCGGCATCCGCTCGGTCACGATCGGCCCAGTGCAGGACTCAGCGAAGGTCGCATCCGTGCTGTTCGACGACCGCGGCGGCGCCCGCCTCGCGGGCGCACACCTGGTGGACCTCGGCCGAGACCGGATCGCATTCATCGGCGACCCCGAACGAGTCGTGCAGACTGCCCAGCGCCTCTCCGGGCTCCAGGATGCCGTGGCAGGCACGCAGGCGCAGGTATCGGTGTTCCCCGTTGCCGGGCTCTCGATCGATGCCGGGTTGCAGGCCGCAGCATCTGTGCTCGCACTGCCGAACGATGAACGCCCGAACGCGATCTTCGCCACCAACGACATGGTGGCCATCGGCGTGCTCACCGCGCTGCTGCGCGCAGGCGTCGCGGTTCCGGATGAGATCGCACTGGTCGGATTCGACGACGTCGAGCAGGCCAGCCAAAGCGTCGTGCCGCTGACGAGCGTGCGTCAGCCCGGGTACGAGCTGGGGCGCGCGGCAGGCACGATGCTGCTGCAAATACTTGCCGACCCTTCGGCGCCGTTGCCGGCGACGAAGGAGTTTCCGGCCGAGCTCGTCGTGCGCGAGTCGACCGTCGGCTCCTGATCGGCGCCGGGCCTCCCGCTACACAGAGGCGTGCCCGACGACCCCCTTGCGCAGCAGTGCATTGCCGTACTTGCGCGTCTCGCCGGTGCGGACGATGAGGTACGCGACCTCTGCGATGTCGTAATAGGCGAAGCGCTCGACGAACTTGGTCGTCTCGACCGTTGTTCCGGCGGCGGCCATCAGCTCGCGCTGAACGTCGAGAACTTCGCCGTCGGCGGAGGCCATCAGGTCGAGACCTGGCGCATCATCCAGCGGGATCACCGTGCGGATAGCTGCCAGGACCTCAGGTGTCGTCGTCCCCGGCAGATCGATGGCGCGTTCCCCCAGCGCCCAGGCGGGGAAGTGCGCGTCCGCGATCACGACGGAATCGGAATGTCCCATCCGGTCGAGGTGCAGCAGCAGTTCACCTGTGAGCAACGGATCAATTCCTTCAAGCATTTTTCTCCTTGCTGTTCCCGTCGCGATTTCTGTCGCCTGGCGCGCGGTCAGCCGACAGAAATCGCGTCGGGATGCTGTCGATTCATCCGGGGATTAGTGCTTCGGCGATGAGCTCGAGCCAGAACGCGGCGGGGATCGGCGCGGCGGCGAGGGCCGCGTTCTGACGCACCTGTTCCGGTCGGGAGCTGCCGACCACGACCGAGCGAGTTACTGCATCCCGCAGCGGAAACTGAATTGCCGCAGCCGGAAGCAACACATCGTGCGCGCGGCAGACGGCAACGATGCGCTGCAGACGGTCCCAGATCTCGTCAGGCATCCCGCCGTATTCGTATCGGCTGCCGCGAGTCGGTTCTGCCTTCGCGAGCAGGCCGGAATTGAACACGGATGCCGCGACCACACCGGTGCCGCGCTCGCGACAGGCCGGCAGCACGTCGGCAGCCGCCGGCTGCTCCAGCAGCGTGTATCGGCCGGCGATCATGACGACGTCCAGGTCGGCTCCGCGCACTGAGCGGGCGAGCGCATCACTGGTCATTGCCCCCACACCGATCGCGCCGATCGCCCCCTCAGCGCGCAGCTGTTCAAGGGCGGGGAATGCTTCGGCGAGCGCCAGATCGAGGTCATGCCGCTCTGGATCATGCAGGTACGCGATGTCGATTCGGTCGAGCCCCAGGCGCTCCCGGGATTCATCGAGTGATGCGCGGATGCCGGCATCCGAGAAGTCCCACACTCGCTGCAGGTCGTTCGGCACGAAGAAGTCGTTGTCGGTGTCGAGCCCGCCATCGAAATCGGGGTTCAGCCGCAGCAGGCGACCGACCTTGGTCGAGACGACGAACTCGTCACGCGGCTTGGTCTGCAAGAACGCCCCAAGGCGACGCTCGGAAAGGCCGAGCCCATAGTGCGGTGCGGTGTCGTAGTAGCGGATGCCGCTGTCCCACGCCGCGTCGAGCACGGCCCATGCTTCGGCATCCGTCAGCGCGCGAAAAAGGTTGCCGACGTTCGCTGCGCCGTACCCGAGCGCCGGGATGTTCAGGTCAGTCCGTGACATACGCACCCGTCCAGGTGTACTTCGTGATGCTTTCCGCCTTCATCTCCATGCTGGCACCTGCAGCGGTGGGCGGCATGTAGGAACCGCCCTGAATGTCGGTCGGTGTGACGAAGTGCTCGTGCAGGTGATCGACGAACTCAATCAAGCGTCCCTCTCGGGTGCCGGTGATGGCGACGAAGTCGAACATCGACAGGTGCTGCACCGCTTCGCAGAGGCCCACGCCGCCCGCATGCGGGCAGACCGGCACACCAAACTTCGCTGCCAGCAGCAGGTTGGCGATGTTCTCGTTGACACCGGCGACGCGCACGGCATCGATCTGCATGACCTCGATAGCGTTCGCCTGCAGCAACTGTTTGAAGATCATCCGGTTCTGGGCGTGCTCGCCGGTTGCGACACGAATCGGAGCGATGCCCCGGGCAATCTCGGCGTGGCCGAGGATGTCATCGGGACTGGTGGGCTCTTCGACCCAGGCCGGGTTGAACTCGGCGAGCGCGTTCACCCACTCGATCGCCTCGGAGACCTCCCAGCGCTGGTTCGCGTCGATCGCGATCGGGAAGTCAGGGCCGCACACCTCGCGCGCCTTGCGGAAGCGGCGGATGTCGTCGTCGAGGTCCGCGCCGACCTTGAGCTTGATCTGCGTGAAGCCGTCAGCAAGGGCCTCCCGGGCGAGGCGCTCGAGTTTCTCGTCGGAGTAGCCGAGCCAGCCGGGACTCGTGGTGTATCCGGGGTATCCGGTGGCGAGGAGTTCTGCCTCGCGTTCGGCGCGGCCGGGGACCGCCGCCTGGAGAATCTCGAGCGCCTGCTCAGGTGTGAGCACGTTAGTGAGATAGCGGAAGTCGACGAGCGAGACGATCTCTGCGGGCGTCATCCTCGACAGCAGCTGCCAAAGCGGAAGGCCTGCACGCTTGGCCTTGATGTCCCACAGCGCATTGATCACGGCGCCGATAGCCATGTGCATGACGCCCTTTTCTGGGCCCAACCAGCGCAGCTGCGAGTCGCCGATGATGTCACGGAACGTCGTCCCCATGTCGTCGAGCAGCGGCTCGAGCTCCCGCCCAACGAGATGACCGGCGAGTGCGTTGATACCGGCGACCTGCACGTCATTGCCCCGGCCGATCGTGAACACGAAGGAGTGTCCGGCGATGTCATCCGCAGCGTCGGTGCGGATGATCACGTATGCCGCGGAGTAGTCGGGGTCGGTGTTCATGGCGTCCGAGCCGTCAAGGCTCAATGACGTAGGGAAACGGATATCTGTGGTCTCGAGTGCAACGATGCGGCTCACGGGGTTCCTCTCCTGGTGCAGCACGAAATTTCTGCACGGATCTCTTGGAGTGTAAACATCCGATGTCTATACTGTCAATCAGACGTGCCGCCCGATGGCGGCCCCCTAACGAGGTAGGAGAACTATGAAGTTCGCGCGGCTTGGCGCCCCTGGATCCGAAATTCCCGTCCTGGTTGACGGCGATCGTCACCTCGACCTACGACCCGTGACATCCGACGTCAACGGGGATTTCCTCTCCGGCGATTTCCGTTCGCGAGTGGCGGCCGCCCTCGCCGCTGGCGAGCTCGAGGAGCTTGAAGGGGCAGCAGATTTGCGCATCGGCGCTCCCATCGCACGACCCAGCGCCGTCATCTGCATCGGCATGAACTACGCCGCGCACGCGGCTGAGTCAGGTTCCGAGCCACCGAAGATTCCGATTCTTTTCTTGAAGACCCCGAACACGGTCGTCGGTCCGAATGATGACGTGACCATCCCCCGCGGCAGTGAGAAGACCGACTGGGAGGTGGAGCTCGGCGTCGTGATCGGCAAGCGTGCCGCCTATCTCGACAGCGTCTCGGAGTCACTCGACCACATCGCCGGCTTCGTCACCGCCAACGACGTCTCTGAGCGTACGTTCCAGATCGAGGTCTCAGGCGGACAGTGGTCGAAGGGCAAGATCGCCGCCGGCTTCAACCCCACCGGCCCCTGGCTGGTCACCCCTGACGAGGTCGATCATCAGAACCTGGACCTGCGCAGCTTCGTAGGCGGTGAGCCCCGTCAGGATTCGAACACCCGTGACATGATCTTCTCGGTCGAGCACATCGTGCACCACCTCTCGCAGTACGTGACGCTCGAGCCCGGCGACCTCATCCTCACCGGCACACCGCAGGGCGTGGCCCTTTCGGGCAAGTTCCCCTACCTGAAGGCCGGCGATGTCGTCGACATCGAAATCGATGGCCTCGGCCACCAGCGGCAGAACTTCGTGGCATGGGAGCCGACCCGATGAGCGCCACGCTTGAGGGTCTCGTTGCAATCGTCACCGGCGGCGCATCCGGCATCGGCGCGGCGATCGCATCCCGGCTGCACGCTGACGGAGCGCAGATCGCCGTACTCGATCGCGACCCTTCCGGCGCCGACGAGCGCTTCGCCGCGTTCACCGCTGATGTGTCGGATCGCGCCAGCGTGGATGCCGCGGTCGCGGCCGTCGCCGAGAAGTTCGGCCGCATCGACATCGTCGTGAACAACGCCGGTATCGGTGCGGTCGGCGACATCAGCGCGAACGACGACGAAGAGTGGGCACGGGTGCTCTCGGTGAACGTCACCGGCATCGCCCGCGTGACCTCGGCGGCGCTTCCGTGGCTGCGCCAGTCGCCAGCCGCTGCCGTGTGCAACACGGCATCCATCGCTTCGTCGACCGGCCTGCCGCAGCGTGCGCTGTACACCGCGTCCAAGGGTGCGGTCTCCGCTCTCACGCGCGCGATGGCCGCGGATCATCTGCGCGAAGGCATCCGCGTCAACGCCGTGAATCCTGGCACCGCGGACACTCCGTGGGTCGGACGCCTGCTCGGCCAAGCCGATGACCCCATGGCTGAGCGCGCGGCGCTCGAGGCCCGTCAGCCGCACGGCCGCCTGGTCAGCCCGGAGGAGGTCGCCGCCGCTGTGGCGTATCTGGTCTCTCCTGGCGCCGGCTCAACGACCGGCACGTTCATCGAGGTCGACGGCGGTATGGCGCAGCTGCGCCTGCGCGCCGAGTAGGCCTGACCCGCGCGGCCTGCGCGAGGGGTCGCAGATCGTCGCATCCACCCACAGATAGCGACCACCTGCGACACCCGCCGCGGCGCAGGTCCGTCCGCGCGGAGCGAGGGGTCACACATCGCCGCATCCACCCGCGAGTAGCGGCCATGTACGACACCTGCCGCGGCCCGCCCTCCGGCCGCGCCCAGCGAGGGGTCACACATCGCCGCATCCACCCACAGATAGCGACCACCTGCGACACCCGCCCCAGCCCGGGGCCGCGACCCCGCAGGCACACCCGCTGGCTACCCGATCCCGTAGAAGCGCTCCGCGTTGCGGTACAGGATCGCGTCGGTGTCTAGTTCGTGAGACGCGGCCCAGGATGCCACGGCACCCGTCCAGGCTGCGATGGCAACAGGATCAACGGTCGCGACAGTTCCAGATGCGCGCACCGCGGACACCGGCCAATCGCTGCCGAACATCAGCCGGTCGGGTCCGAATGCGGCGAGCGCGACGTCGAGAAAGGCCACCATCTGCGCTGCATCCCATGCACCGTCGGCCTCGGCGGGAAGCCCGGAAAGTTTGCAGAACACCCGGGAGTTCGCGGCGAGCGCATGCATCCCGTCTGACCATTGCGTCGACGGCGCAGCCGGCGCCTCAGCCGTGCCGACCGAGGGCTTACCGAGGTGATCGAGGACAATCCGCAGCTCGGGCAGCTCCTCCGCGAGGGCGACCACATCTTGCAGCTGCGCCGGCCCCCGCACGCACGCGTCGAAGGTCAGATCCCGCTCCACGAGCGCCAGCACTCCGGCTCGGAACGCGGCAGTACCCGCGAAGCCCACACGTTCGCCCTGCAGCAGGTGGCGCACACCGACGACGAGCGGCTTCTCAGCCACGGTATCCAAATGCTCGATCGTGGCCGCACCGCGATCGAGTCGCGCACCGGCGACGATCCCCCGTACCCCGACGCGCGCAGCCAGCGACGACACCCACTCGACCTCGTCGAGGTATTGCCCTTCAGCGCTGCCAGCCTGAACGAAGATGAAGTCGCGCGTGCCGTCGAGACCGCCAACGGCGACAGCAAGCTCGTCCACAGCAAACCGCGCCCGCAATGGACCCTCGAGCCACGAATACTCGAGACGCTCCGGATCCCACAGGTGCAGATGTGAATCAAGAATGCGCATGCACCCATCCTGCCGGAAACATCGGATCACTGGCTAGGATTGTGGCTATGGCAGTCACTGACGAGGCGATTGAGAAGATCAAGGCGATGATCATGTCCGGGGAGCTCTCCCCCGGAGACCGCCTTCCGCCCGAGAAGGAACTCGCCGAGCGGCTCGGTCTCTCCCGCAACTCCATGCGCGAAGCGGTCAAGGCGCTCGAGGTCATCCGCGTACTCGATGTGCGTCGTGGCGACGGCACCTACGTCACGAGCCTAGAGCCGCATCTGCTGCTGGAGGCCATCTCGTTCGTCGTCGACATGCATGACGACGACTCGATGCTCGAGATCTTCGCTGTGAGGCGGATGCTGGAGTCCCAGGCGACGGGCCTCGCCGCCACGCTCGGCACCCCCGAGGCGCTCGACGCGATGCACCGCGAACTCGAAACTGTCGACGCCGAGGTCACGATCGATGAACTGGTCGAGCACGACATCCGCTTCCACCGCGACATCGTCCGTATGGCCGGTAACTCCTATCTCGCCAGTCTCATCGAAAACCTCAGCAGTCAGACGGTACGCGCACGAGTGTGGCGAGGCCTCACCGAGCAGGGTGCCGTCGAGCGCACGTTGTCGGAGCACCGCGCCATCGCCGAAGCGATCGCCCAGCGCGACCCGAACCTTGCGACTTCCCTCGCCACGGCGCACATCGCCGGCGTTGAGCGTTGGCTTCGTCAGGCCGCAGCCGCGACCGACGACCGACGCCTGACACCTGACACCTGACGCTTGACGCCTACCGAGGCGGCTCAGGCCCCGATCCGGCCCATGGCGGCGTCGAATTCGACGGCTGAACTGTCGCTGACCTCGTGGAACAGCACCTGGTCAAGCACGTCGGGTGCGGCGGTGAAGTACGGCACGCCGGCCAGCCGCAGCCTGGTGATGTCATCTGCCGAACGCAGACTCGCGGCAAGCACGTTCGTCGCGCTACCTGCACACACCTCCTGCATCTCGGCAATCAGCGCATCACCATCGACACCGGCATCCCTCAGCCGGCCGAGATAGGGCGCGATGTACGTCGCCCCGATACTCGCCGCGGCGAGCGCCTGCGCCACCGAGTACACGGCTGTGATGAGAACCGTCGCGCCGTCGGCGACAAGAGCGGATGCCACGGCGAAGCCATCGGCGGTCGCCGGGACCTTCACCGCCACACGCTCGCCGAGCGCGCGGATCATCGCAGCATTGCGTAGAAGCTCAGCGCGGTCAGCACCCCACGTCTGGAAGAAGATCTCCTTCGCGCCTTCAGACTCCCACCGCTCGTATAGATCGGGAATCTCGGCGGCTTTGCGTCCACCACGCTCGAGGATCGTCGGATTGGTGGTCACGCCGTGTACGACTCCGGCATCCAGAAGCCGTGAGACTCGCTCGAGATCGGCACTGTCGACGTACAAGCGCGGGGCAACGGCTGCGACTGCAGACATGTCTTCGACTCCTTAGATGCAACCTGTCGTTACAAGTACAGACTCGGCTAATGTAATGACAGGACTCGGCGAAGTCAAAGAAGACCTCCGCCAAAGAAGACGATGAAGACGACGAAGCCGAAGAAGAAGATCAGGAGCCCCATGACCGCCTCCCCCACCGACGCGCCCGCTACAGAACGCACCGGCGTCGTCATCGTCGGCAGTGTCACCGCAGATGTAACCACCTTCTCCCAGCGTCTCCCTGCACGCGGAGAAACCATTCTCGGCGATCAGTTCACGCTGATGCTCGGCGGCAAGGGCGCCAACCAGGCGGTCGCCGCAGGGCGCGCCGGAGCGCACACGTCCTTCGTCGGATGCGTCGGTGACGACCTCTTCCACGACCTGGTCATCGACGGTCTCAGCGAGGCCGGAGTCGACCTCACCCACCTGCGCACGGTCCCTGGCCCCACCGGCATCGCCCACATCCGTGTCGATGCCTCCGCGCAGAACGACATCGTGATGGTGCCGCTCGCCAACGCCGAGTTGAACACCGCGCAGATCGACGCAGCACTCGACGCGCTCGCCGCGACGACCTCGGTGCTGCTCACTCAGCTCGAGACGCCATCCGCCCTCACCGCGCACATCACCGCACGCGGACGTGAGCATGGCATGACCGTGATTCTCGACCCGGCCCCGGCCGCCGCGCTGCCGGCAGAAGTGTGGGGCAACATCGACATCGTCACGCCGAACGAGACCGAGGCATCCGTACTCAGCGGCATCGAGGTGAAGGATGCCGCCACCGCCGAGCAGGCCGGGCGCTGGTTCCTCGCCCAGGGCGTCGGTGCAGCGGTCATCACGCTCGCCGAACAAGGGTCATGCGTCGTGACCGCAGACGGCGCCGAGATCGTTCCGCCGCTGCCAGTCGAGGCCGTCGACACCACCGCCGCTGGCGATGCATACGCTGGCTACCTCGGCGCCGCCCTCGCAAACGGCGCCACACTGCCCGACGCCGTGCGCCTGGCCACTGCCGCCGGCGCGTTGGCCGTCACCAAGCAGGGCGCATCCCCCAGCCTTCCCCTCCGCCGCGACGTCGATGCCTTTCTGGCATCCCGCGCTTCCGTCTGATCAGGAGTTCGCATGCGTAAGACCTCGACCACGATCAACCCAGCCCTCTCACGCGTCATCAGCGAGACCGGGCACACTGACCTCATCGTCGTGACGGATGCCGGGCTCCCGATTCCTCCCGGCTCCGAGCGGATCGACCTTGCCTATCGTCCCGGCGCACCCGCGTTCTTCGACGTGCTCGACACAGTGCTTGCCGAGATGGTCGTCGAAGGCGCGACGGTATCCGCCGAGATCGCTGAGAAGAGCCCCGAGGTACTCACGGCCCTCCGCGAACGGCTGCCAGAAATCGAGATCGAGCTCGTGCCGCACGTGGAGTTCAAGAAGCGCACCCACGAGGCTCGCGCCTTCGTGCGCTCCGGTGAGTTCACGCCCTATGCCAACGTGATCCTGCACGCGGGGGTGGCGTTCTAGATGGCCACAAACCAGACTGCGGACGACACGATCGATCGACACTCTGCCGCTCCGATGTACGACCAACTGCGTCAGCTGATCATCGAGGGCATCGCCCGCGACGGATTGATGCCCGGCGACCCGCTTCCCGGCGAGCACCGGCTCTGTGAGCGGTACGGCATCTCGCGCACGGTCGTTCGTCAGGCACTCGCGCAACTGGAGCATGAAGGGCTGGTCGAGCGAGTCAAGGGCAAGGGTACTTTCGTCTCACGTCCGCGCACGGCCGAGTCGCTGGTGCACACGCTGATCGGACTCTACGACGACGTCGAACGACGTGGTGGTCACGTACACAGCGACATCCTGCGCCATGAACACGAAGATGCCGATGCCGACGTCGCCGAGGCCCTCGAAATTCCGGTGGGCTCCCCCGTCATCGCGCTCGAGCGTCTCCGTCACGTGGACGGCCAACCGTGGTCATATTCAACGACGTGGATGCCGGATGCCATCGGCACTGTCACGCTCGGCGTCGATCTGTCCGAAGCATCCCTCTACCGCGTACTCGCCGAGCACGGGATACAGGCGACTGACGGCGTGCGCTCGGCCGAGGCTACGGTCGCGACACATGACCAGGCGCAGCATTTGGACGTCAGCGCGGGGTCGGCCCTCCTGCGACTGCGCAGCATCAGCCGGGATGCCACCGGCACTCCGATCGAGTACTTCATCGCGTTGCACCGTGGCGATCGTTCACGATTCGAATTCCAGCTGCGTCAAGAGCAATCGCAGGCTTCGCTGCTGCACATCGACGGCCGCGGCGGCACGTCGCGCGCGGGTACAGTCTCTCTCTGAAGGTGATGACTGCCCCTCAGAGAGAGCTGCCGACATGAACAGTGCCGCGATGTGGGGCGTGGATGAGAACCGCGCACTGGAATATGCTGACCGGATGACCCACCTCGAGGACCTGCTGTCGTCTGAGCAGCCGCGGTGCTCCGATATCCAGATCACGCTGAGCGACCGGACCTTCCGATACGACGGCGACACCGGCGAAGGCGGCTACTCCGATGAGTGACGAACGGAATGAGAAGCATCCAGGTCCGCCCAGCGGGCCCACCCCTGCGCTGATCGATCTCACGGGTCGTGCCGCACCGGCGCCTGGCCCGCTGACCAAGCCTTCACCGACGATTCGTCCCCTCAAGCGCCGTCCGCGCTGGGTCGCGCCACTCGTGGTGGCGGTCGTACTGGTTGCACTCGCCGGCGGCGCCGTCGCCTTGTACTTGGCACTATGAGCGCGCAGCTACGCTCGATTGCATGACCTCCTGGACCAGCAACGCCATCGCACTGCTGGAAGCAGACGCCAACCGCAGCGCCGACACACACCTGCACGTCTTCCCGCTGCCGCCCGAGTGGGGCATCGACCTCTATTTGAAGGATGAGTCGGTGCATCCGACCGGATCCCTCAAACATCGACTCGCCCGATCACTGCTGCTCTATGGCCTCGTCAACGGACGCATCCACGAGGGGACGACGCTGGTCGAGGCATCCAGCGGTTCGACTGCGGTGTCCGAGGCATATTTCGCACGGATGCTGGGACTGCCGTTCGTCACCGTCGTGCCGCGGTCGACGAGCCAAGAGAAGATCGACCTGATCGAGTTCTACGGGGGCCGCTGCCAATTCGTCGATCGGGCTCCCGAGATGTACCCGGAGGCGGAGCGTCTGGCCGCCGAGTGCAGCGGACACTACCTCGACCAGTTCTCATACGCCGAACGGGCCACGGACTGGCGCGGCAACAACAACATCGCCGAGAGCGTGTTCAGCCAGCTGTCCCGAGAGCGGCACCCGATTCCGGACTGGATCGTGGTCGGAGCCGGCACCGGCGGCACCAGCGCCACTTTCGGTCGCTACGTGCGGTACCGCCAGCATCCGACGCGCGTCGCGGTCGTCGATCCAGAGGGCTCGGCGTTCTTCGGCGGCTGGAGCACCGGCGCCGCTGACTACACCACCGGCACTCCCAGCCGCATCGAAGGCATCGGTCGGCCGCGCGTTGAGCCGTCATTCGTGCCGGGTGTCATCGATGAAATGCTGCAGATTCCGGATGCGGCGTCCATCGCAGCCATCCGTCTGTTGAAGGACCGAACGCTGCACTGGGCCGGCGGATCGACCGGCACGAATCTGGTCGGGGCGTTCCAGCTCATCGCCCGAATGCGCGCGGCGGGCCGCAAGGGCAGCGTCGTCACGCTCATCTGCGACGGCGGCGCACGGTACGCCGGCACGTACTACTCGGATGATTGGGTCGCGGCGCAGGGCTGGGATCTCGCCCCGCATCGCGCCCAGATGGACGACTTCCTCGAGACCGGAGTTTGGGACAGCTGACCCGGCTGCGGGCTACGCTGGCGCCATGACAACTCTGATCCTCACCGTCGCCGGATCCGATCGCCCCGGCCTCGTCGCAGCAATCGCCGATGTCGTCGACGCACACGACGGCAACTGGGAGAACAGCCAGCTGGCCGAGCTCGCCGGTGTGTTCGCCGGAGTCATCCAGGTGTCCGTCACGCCCGATCGGCAGGCTGATCTTGAGACGGCGCTGCGCGCGCTCGATGGCTTGCTCACGATCGCGGTACACACCGGGGCGGATGCCCTAGACAGAACTGCATCCCGCCCAGTCACCTTGCAGATCCTCGGCAACGACCGTCCGGGCATTGTGCGCGAGGTCTCCGCGGTGCTGCACGCACACGAACTCAGCATCCACGAGATGACGACCGAGACGAAGGATGCCGCAATGTCGGGCGGCCGGCTGTTCGAGGCGACAGTGTCGGCGGCGGTTCCGGCATCCACAGATCTCGATGCCCTGCGCGCAGACCTGGAGCGTCTGACGACAGAGCTCCAGGTCGACATCACGCTGACCTGATCTCGCGCCCCACCACTGCCGCCGAGCCCCCGTCTTGTCGCCGAGCCCCCGTCGTATTGACGTCAATACAACGGGGGCTCGATGCGAAGACGGGGGCTCGGCGAGGAAGAACGGGCGAGAAACTCAGACCAGGCGGGCGCGCGGTGACACCGAGTAAGTGTCCTCGGGGTCGCGGTTGACCGTGTCGCCGAGGGCGGTGTCGATCGCGGCGAGCGTGTCAGCATCGAGAGTGATGCCAGATGCCTTGACCGTGTCGGCGAGCTGCTCTGGTCGGGATGCTCCGACGAGCGCTGCCGCGACATTCTTGTTCTGCAGCACCCACGCGATCGCGAGCTGCGGCATCGTGAGGCCGGCCTGCTCGGCGATGGGCTTGAGCTTCTGCACGGCGGTGAGGATGTCATCCTGCAGGAACCGCTTGATGAAGTCGGCGCCGCTGTGCGGGTCGGTCGCGCGCGACCCTGCCGGCACCGGCTGACCGGGCAGATACTTGCCGCTGAGCACACCCTGCGCCATCGGCGACCAGACGATCTGCGAGATGCCGAGCTCTTCGGATGCCGGCACGACCTTGCCCTCGATCACACGGTGCAGCATCGAGTACTGCGGCTGGTTCGAGATGAGCTGCACGCCGACCTGCTTCGCCAGCGCGTGTCCTTCGCGCAACTGCTCTGCCGTCCACTCTGAAACGCCGATGTACAGCGCCTTGCCCTGACGAACCACATCGGCGAAGGCCTGGAAGGTCTCCTCCAGCGGAGTCTCGTAGTCGAAGCGGTGCGCCTGGTAAAGGTCGACATAGTCGGTGCCGAGGCGCGTGAGCGATCCATTGATCGACTCGAGGATGTGCTTGCGGCTGAGCCCGGTGTCGTTCGCGCCCTTGGGCCCGGTGGGGAAGTAAACCTTCGTGAAGATCTCCAGGCTCTCGCGGCGCTGGCCCTCCAGCGCCTTGCCGAGGATGACCTCCGCCGCGGTGTTCGCGTAGGTGTCAGCCGTGTCGAAGGTGGTAATACCGGCATCCAGCGCCGCATGCACCGTCTTTACTGCAGCGTCGTCTTCGACCTGGGATGCGTGCGTGACCCAGTTGCCGTATGTGATCTCAGAGACCTTGAGACCACTGTTTCCGAGGAAGCGATAGTTGACCATGGTTCAACGCTAGAGCCTCTGAAGATTCCTCGGCGCAAGAATGTCAGATTGTCACAGATATCGGATGCCAGAGGGTCAGGAGCCGACCGGCGGCTGATGCTTGCGCAACCAGAACTCGGTTTGTGCGACATGGCCGGCGGCCGCGGCGGACGCGGCCACCGGATCACGCGCCTCAAGCCCACGAAGAATCGCGCGGTGTCCGGCATCCGACAACATCTTGATCTGCGCAGCATCCTCTGTGGAAAAGATGCGGTAGGCGCGCGAGCGTGCACGCAGCACGTCGAGCAGCGTGGCGAGCGCATCATTTCCCGCGACGTCGGCGATCGCCGAGTGAAACTCATGGTCGAGTTCCGAGAGCGCTTCGTCATCGGACACAGCTTCGAGTTGCACCAGCAGATGATCGAGCCTGGCGATCAGCTCGTCGTCGATGCGGGCGGCCGCGAGGCTCGCCGCATGCGCTTCGAGCGCACGCCGCAGCTCGTACAACTCGATGATCGAGTCCAGTGGCAGCAGCCCGACGGTGAGTCCGAGTCCTTTGATGAGGTCGGCGGCGTGCAACTCCGAGACATAGCTGCCTGATCCGTGCCTCGTGTCGATCACACCAAGCGCCGAGAGCGTCCGGATCGCCTCACGCAGTGGCCCCCGTGACACTCCGAGCCTCGCGCACAAATCACCCTCGCTGGGTAGTCGGTCCCCTGGCTTCAGATCGCCGTCGGCGATGAGCGCACGCAGCCCGTGCAGTGCTGTCTCCATTGCGCCCATCTGCACACCTTTCACCTAGTTGTATTACGAATTTGCTAAATCTATGCCCGAACATCGCCTTATTGCCCGTAATGTGACAGCGTTGTACAACAAGTTCCAGGCATCCGATCTTTTTTCGAACGAGGCACCATGCAGCATCCTTCCCCCACTCTTGCACCCGTGCGCCTCGCGTCGGGAATGCGCGCACGGGATGCCTGGCCACTTGACCCCAAAATCATCCACCTCAATCACGGATCCTTCGGCGCCGTGCCGACCGAAGTGGTGCATCACCAGAATGCCCTACGCGCGCAGGCCGATCGCAACCCTGTCGGCTGGTTTCCACGCATCGCAGAGCATGTCGCCGATGCACGCACGAAGGTGGCTCCGTTCCTCGGCGCGCGCGCCGAAGACAGCGCCTTCGTGCCGAATGCTTCGGCTGCGGCCACCGTCGTTTACAACAGCCTGCGTCTTGGCATCGATGATGAGATCCTCGTGACGGATCACGGATACGGCGCCATCACGATGGGCGCCGCCCGCCTCGCCCGACGCTTCGGCGCGCACGTACGGGTGGTCAGCATTCCTCTGTTCGCTTCCGCAGACGAGGTCATCGAGCTCTTCCGCCAGGCGATCAGTGAGAGCACCCGCCTGATCGTCGTCGACCAGATCACATCTCCTACGGCGCGGAAGCTGCCGACGGCCGAGATCACCGCGCTCGCCCATGAAAGCGGCATCCGCGTGCTCGTCGACGGAGCGCACGCGCCGGGGCTCATCGCGGATGCAGCCGAAGTCGGCGGCGGCGACTGGTGGTTCGGCAACATGCACAAGTGGTCCTGCGCACCTCGCGGGTCTGCCCTGCTCATCACGACCGACCCTGACCGCCAGGACCTCTGGCCGCTGATCGACTCCTGGGGTGCCACTGAGCCTTTCCCCGGTCGCTTCGACACTCAGGGAACGGTCGACGCCACCACCTACATCAGCACCCCCGCTGCGATCGAATTCATCGAACGCGAGTACACCTGGGAGCGCACCCGCGAGACCATGCGCGAGCTCGCAGATCACGGCGCGCGCATGATCGCGGATGCTGTGCAGCCTTATGTCGCAGACGACGCTCTCGCGCGTCTGCCGATGCCGGTCGATGCCATGCGACTGATCCGCTTGCCTGATGGCCTCGGCAAGACACGCGAGGAGGCGGATGCTCTGCGCATGACACTCTTCGACCGCGTCGGCGTCGAGACCGCGTTCACGAGTTTCGAGGGGCGCGGGTACTACCGCCTCTCTGTTCACCTCTACACCGAGATCAGCGACTTCGAGGCATACATCGAGCGTTGCATCCCTGAGATTCTGCGCGCCGCAGAGTCCGCGGCAATCTGACCTTCTCACCCGATCGAACAACACAGAAAGAGGTACGTCATGAAACGCACTCGTGTGATGACAGCCGTCGGCATGGGCACAGTCGCCCTGCTGGCGCTCACTGCCTGCTCCGGCGGTGGTTCCGACTCGTCCAGTGACGGCGGCGACGTCGAACTCCAGATGGTCGAGAGCCTGACCAACCCTGCGCGCACCGAACTACTCCGAGGCCTCCTCGACGAGTTCGAGGCAGACAACCCCGGGGTCACGGTGAAGCTGATCTCGCCGCCGACCGAGCAGGCGGACAAGACCATCCAGCAGATGCTGCAGGCCGGGAAGGGCGTAGACGTCCTCGAGGTGCGCGACATCACAGTCGGTCCGTTCTCGAACAACGGTTGGCTGTACGACATGACCGACGATCTGTCGAGCTGGGACGGCTGGGATGCCTTGACCGACAATGCGAAGGCGGCCGCCGAGGGTGACGGCGAGAGCTACTTCGTTCCTTACGGCTTCTACGGCCTGTCGCTGTTCTACCGCACCGACCTCGTCGAGGCGGCCGGCTTCGACGGCCCTCCCGAGAGCTGGGAAGACCTTCTCGAGCAGGCATCCGCCATCCAAGACCCGGCGAACAACACCTACGGTTATGCGTTCCGCGGCGGCCAGAACGGCAACACGAACGTCGTCGCCGCAATCGAGGCCTACGTGATCGATGACCTCGACATCGGCAATGCGTTCCTCCTCGAGGACGGCTCGACGATCTTCTCTGCCGATGAAGCGCAGGATGCCGTCGACGACTACTTCGCGCTGTTCGAACAGGGTTCTCCGCCATCTGCCGTTTCCTGGGGCTACCCCGAGATGGTGGCCGGCTTCACGAACGGTTCCACGGCGTTCCTTCTGCAGGACCCCGAGGTCATCGCGACCGTGCAGGACTCAAACCTGACCGAAGATCAGTGGGACACCGCGCCGCTCCTCGTCGGCCCGACGGGCAAGGCTGCACAGCCGCTCGCCGTCGCCGGCTGGGGAATCGCCGAGGCCAGTGAGCACAAGGATGCCGCCGTAGATCTGGTCGAGTTCCTCTCATCCGCAGAACCCGCCACCGAATTCGCTCAGGCGAACAGCCTCGTCCCGATCGTCGCCGCAGCCGCAGACGATGACTTCTACGCGTCAGGTCCGTGGACGAGCTACGTGACGATGACCGACAACCCCGACACCTACGTGAACGTGCAGCAGCCGCGCGGTGTGAGCTGGTGGACGGAGTGGATCCAGAAGTCCGACCAGGATGTGCAGAACGTGCTGCTGGGCAACATGACCAGCACAGAACTGCTCGAGTCGTGGGATGCGTACTGGACAGACAAGTACGCCGCCGAAAAGGACTGATCCATGACGACACTGACGCGTTCGAGGCGCCCCACCGGTGAATCCGGTGGGGCCGCCCCGGCGCGGCCAGGAAAGCGGATGTTCCGTGCCAGGCATGCCTGGACGATCCTCGCCTTCCTGGCCCCGGCGATCCTGTTCGTGTGCTGGTTCACGTACTATCCGATGCTGCAAGGCGTGCGGATGGCTTTCCACGACTGGAATCTGTGGGATCTGACATCCACCCCGTTCGTCGGCTTCGACAACTTCGTGCGCGTCTTCAGCGATCCGGTCTTCCCGACGGTCGCGTGGAACACGGTGTTGTGGGTCGTCGGCTCGCTGGTGCCGCAGTTCATCATCGGGTTCCTCATCGCGCTCGCGCTGCGCAAACGGTTCCGCTTCCGCGGCGTCTACCAGGCTCTGGTGTTCTTCCCCTGGGCAGTGTCCGGTTTCCTCATCGGGATGCTGTTCCGCTGGATGTTCAACGCCGAGTTCGGGGTGGTCAACGATCTGCTCATGAAGATCGGCCTCATCGACGCTCCGCTGCCCTGGCTGGCCGACCCCAAGCTGGCGATGCTCGCCGTGATCATCGCCAATATCTGGTACGGAGTGACGTTTTTCGCGATCATGATCCTCGCGGCCCTCCAGTCCGTGCCGGACGAGATGCTGGAGGCTGCGAGCCTCGACGGCGCAGGCAAGGCGCGCCAGCTGTTCTCGGTGATGATCCCCTACATCCGCATGACGCTGCTGCTCACGGTGCTTCTCCGTGTGATCTGGACCTTCAACTTCCCCGACATCATCTGGGCGATGACGGCTGGGGGGCCAGCGAGCCAAACGCACATCATCACCACCTGGATGATCAATTACACCCAGCAGGGTAACTACGGAATCGCGAGTGCGATCGGACTGATCGTCGTCGCCTTCTTGTTCGTGTTCTGCGCGTTCTATCTGCTGACGATGAGAAAGGTGAGCAAATGAGCGCCACCGTGCAGCTGGCACGCCCGTCCGGCACCCGCCGCCCCACACCCACCCGCAGACGGCGCAAGGTCACCGTCGGCGGAGTCGTGCGCGCCGTCGGGCTCACCGTCTGGATGCTGCTGACGCTGTTCCCGCTCTACTGGATCACCCTCACCTCGTTCAAGGCTCCATCGACGGTCAACGTGTTCCCCATCGAGTACTGGCCCAGCCAGCCCTCGACGCAGAACTACGCGAATCTGTTTGAGAACAACAGCTTCGGGGTATTCCTGGCGAACTCCGCGATCGTTTCGCTCGTTGCCGGCCTCACCGCGACGCTGATCGCCCTGCTCAGTGCATTCGTGATCTCCCG
Source organism: Microbacterium sp. Y355 (assembly GCF_059445345.1). Classification (NCBI taxonomy): domain Bacteria; kingdom Bacillati; phylum Actinomycetota; class Actinomycetes; order Micrococcales; family Microbacteriaceae; genus Microbacterium; species Microbacterium sp. Y355. The sequence goes on from NZ_JCAIUD010000001.1 coordinate 2,260,066, forward strand.
CTTCGAGTTCCGCAGCAAAGGAGCGGTCCTGATCGCGTTCCTGCTCACCCAGATGATCCCCGCGTTCATCGCCCTGGGCCCGCTGTACTCGATGATGGCGGACCTGAATCTGGTGGACAGCAAGTTCGGCCTGATCCTCGTCTACATCGCCGTATGCATCCCGTTCTCCACGATCATGCTGCGCGGCTTCTTCGAGAACGTCCCCGTGGCGCTCGAAGAGGCGGCGATGATCGACGGATGCTCACGCCTGGGTGCTCTGTTCCGCGTGCTGGTTCCGGTGATGACTCCTGGCATCATCGCCGCGTTCATCTTCAACTTCGTCAACTGCTGGAACGAGCTGTTCCTCTCGGTTGTGTTGATGCACTCCGAGGAGAATCGCACGGTCCCCGCCGCGCTGAACGGCTTTATCTCCACCTTCAACGTGGACTGGGGCTCGATGTCGGCCGCAGCCGTCGTGACGATCCTGCCGACGATGGTGATGTTCGCCCTGGCGAGCCGCTGGATCGTGCAGGGGCTGACGTCGGGTGCCGTGAAGGAATAGCCGTCAAGGAGCACGACACGGTCGCGGGGGGGGGGGGGGGGGGGGGGGGGGGGGGGGGGGGGGGGGGGGGGGGGGGGGGGGGGGGGGGGGGGGGGGGGGGGGGGGGGGGGGGGGGGGGGGGGTGGGNCCCCCCCCCCCCCCCCCCCCCCCCCCCCCCCCCCCCCCCCCGCGACCGTCATAACAGCTCTCGATATTCCCGCCACGCTTCGCCGAGACGGCGGATGCCCTCTGCCAGCTCCTCCTCCGGCGCGGTGAACGGGATGCGGATGTGGTCGTCGGGCGAAGTGCCAGCCGCGAACTCCGCGCTGCCTGCGACCGCGACCCCGTGTACGGCCGCCGTGCGGATGAACGCCTCGGCCGATCCGCCGGGCAGTTCCACCCACAGCGACAGGCCCCCGCGCGGCGGGGTGTAACGCCACTCCGGCAATTCCTCGGCCAGCTGTGTCTGCAAACGCTGCAGTGCCAGCGCGTGCGCGGCACTCACTTGTCGGCGCAGCAGCGGAGCCTGCTCGAGCAGGTCCAGCGCGAGCAGCTGTGCGGGAACGCTGGTGGATTGGTCGGCGAGCTGTCGCGTGGCGCGCAGCCGGCGTATCAGTACCGGATCCGCACGCATCCACCCGACGCGCAGCCCACCCCACGCCCACTTCGACAGCGACTCCACGACGATGATCGGCGCGTCTGGACGCAGCGCCGCGATCGATGGCGGCACGATCCCGTCGAAGGACACCGAGGCGAGAACGCGATCCTCTAGAACGAGCACGCCGTATTCAGCGGCAAGCTCGGCCACCCGCTGCCGTGTGGCCGCCGGCATCCGCGTTCCCGTCGGGTTGTGATGGTGCGGGTTCAACGCGACAAGCACCGGTCGCATCCGAACGATCGCCGCTTCGAGGGCGACGACGTCAATGCCGTCTGGGCCCAGAGGGATCCCATAGACGTGGCCACCCTGTCGGCGAACGGTGTCGGACATGCCGGGCCAGGTGATTTCTTCGGCGAGCACGACATCACCCGCAGCGATGATCTCACTCACGAGCAGATGGATCGCCTGCTGTGCTCCGTGGGTGACGAGGATCTGCTCGGGCGTCGTCGGCGTGCCTTCGACGGTGAGCAGGTCAGCAATTCGCTGCCGGAGGACGGGGAGACCGGCTGGGTCTGCCTCAGTGAGGGTCGCCAAATCGAGCGACGGGGCGTGGGCGCGAATGATATCGACTCCGGCATCCGGAATCTGCGGTACGCCGCGCAGCAGATCGATAGCAGACGGCAGTGCGGAGAACAGCGCCTCACCTCGGCCGGAGCGCGCCGTGCTCGGCAGCGACCCCGCGCTCCCGGCGATGCTCGTGCCGCTGCCCTGACGCCTGTCGACGACGCCGCGCTCGGCGAGTTCCGCATACGCCGCGACGACCGTACCGCGAGACACCGATGTAACGCCCGCGAGAGTCCGTTCGGCCGGCAGCCGGTCGCCGGGCCTGAGTTCGCCGCTTTCGACGAGGACCGCGATCGCACGGGCGAGCCGACCGGCGAGCGTCCCGTCGCCGTGCGACCAGCGCCCAAGTCGGGCGGCGAGCCGCTCGGAGTCCGCTGTGGCCGATCGATGGTCCACCAGCCGGAGATTGGCACTGTGATCGATGCTCATATCAAAGCATTCTGGTCCAATGAACGAGCCATCGAACCCTCAAATCGCGTTCCCTGCGCCAATCTCCCTTGATTGGACCATTGAACGTCTTCTGGAATGGTTCGCCGAGGACGATTCTCGTTTGAGTGATGGGTCTATCCGCGTTCCCCTGCGGGCGCTGGAGGAGGCCCTGACGGGAAGCCGTTGGACGCGCGATCTCGATGCGTCGCTGTCCGGAACTCGCATCACCCGCGAGCCGGCCATCATCAGTTTGGTGCGATCGATGGCGCTACACGCTCGCGCCCACCCCGCGCAGCGCGCGAGAACCCTCGCAGCGGTGGTGTCCCTCGCCGCATCATCCGCGGATGCGCCGAGCGCTCACATGGCTGCGGCCGCGGCCTCGTCCTCGGTCGTGGCGACGAGCTGACCGCACGCCCCGTCGATCTCCTTGCCGCGGGTGTCGCGGAGAGTGGTCGGGATGCCGGCGTCGTTGAGCCTGCGTACGAACTCGTGCTGCACCGCGCGGGTAGATGAGGTCCACACCGAACCAGGAGTCGGGTTCAGCGGGATCGGGTTCACGTGCACCCAGCCGCGGCCACGCTCATTGAGCTTCGTGGCGAGCAGGTCGGCGCGCCATGCGTGGTCGTTCATGTCTTTGATGAGCGCGTACTCGATCGACACGCGACGGCCGGTCTTCTCGTAGTACTCGCGCGCAGCATCCAGTGCTTCGTCGACCTTCCACTTCGAGTTCACCGGAATGAGCTCGTCGCGCAGGTGGTCATCCGGAGCATGCAACGACAGTGCGAACGTCACCGGGATGCCCTCGTTCGAGAGCTTGCGGATGGCGGGGACCAGCCCGACGGTCGAAATGGTGATGCCGCGGGCGCTCATGCCCAGGCCGTTCGGCTGCGGCTCGACCATGGTGCGCACCGCATCCATCACTCGCTTGTAGTTCGCGAGTGGCTCTCCCATGCCCATGAAGACAATGTTGGAGACACGCTCCATGCTGTGATCATCAGACTTCTTGCCGCCCAGACCACCTTCGGCGATCAGACGGTTCGCGCGGACGATCTGCTCGATGATCTCCGCAGACGACATGTTGCGGGTCAGTCCCGCCTGGCCGGTGGCACAGAACGGGCAGTTCATGCCGCACCCGGCCTGGCTCGACACGCACAAAGTGATCCGGCCCGGGTAGCGCATCAGCACCGACTCGACGAGGGCGCCGTCATGCAGGCGCCAGAGGAACTTGATGGTGTCGCCCTTGTCTGTCTCCAGACGCCGCACCTCGGTGAGCAGCGGCGGCAGCATGCCGGTGACCAGCTGCTGCCTGGTATCGGCCGGAAGGTCAGTCATCGCAGCCGGATCGGAGGTGTAGTGCGTGAAGTAATGGGTGGACAGCTGCTTGGCGCGGAAGCCGGGAAGCCCCAGCTCCTTGACCTTCTCGACGCGCTCTTCGGGCGTGAGGTCAGCGAGGTGCACGGGCGGCTTGCCACGCTTCGGGCTCGCGAACTGCAGCAGTGGACGCCCGCTCTCGTCCTTCTTCTGGGTCCAGCCCTCTGTCCGCGGACGCACCTGCGGTTTGGCGGGACCCGTCGAGCGGATGGCGGAGGACTCAGTCATGTGTCCAGGGTACGCGGTGGCAGGTGGGAAGGGGCTGGGGTGGCACGGCGAGCACGCGGCGCCGTCAAGCCACAGACGTCCATCGCAGGCGAAGCGTGGTGGATTGCCCCGGATACAGCACCACGTCACGACCCTCCTGACCGTCGATACCGAAGGCGCGGCCGGATCGCAGCTCGAGCCGGCCTTCGGGGTTGAGCCACCTGGCCTCCGGAAGCCGTCGCAGATCAATCAGGCATCCATCCAGATCCCACTCCAACCGGTCCACGACCACACCGCCCCGCGCTCGCAATCCTGTGATGACGCCGCTTTCCCACTCCTCCGGGATCGCGGGGAGCACTGTGAGCGTGTCGGCAGTCGACGAGAACAGCATCGCGGCAACGACCGCCGGAAGGCCACCGCTTGCATCGAGGTTGAAGATCTTTCCGGCGTCGTGCGTCGTGGTGAGGCTGGGACGCCAGTGGTCAATGGCCAGCCATTCTGCGCACCTCAGTGCTGACGCGGCATCGCCGAGCGCCGCGGCCGCGATGCCGAGCTGCACCAGTCCGAAAGCCATCTCCATTCGTCCGGGTGGAGGCGTGGGATCAGCAGCACGCCAGGCGATCTTGCTGTGAATTGTTGCCAGTGCGGCCGCACGGAGCGCCGGAGCATGCTCGCCTTCGAACGCGGCATCCGCCTCGTACCAGAGCGGGTAGAGCTGGGATACGTGCCGGTGCGCGAGGTTCTCCTGCCACGGACCGCTGCTCCATTCGGCGAGGGTGCCATCGTCGGCGATCCGATAATCGGGCAGACTCCCGCTGAGCGCGGCCCACCGCGCGTTCAGGGAGTCATCGTCACGGGCGCGGCCGAGTATCTCGGCGGATCGTGCGGCATCACGGAAGATGGCGACATCGATCGTGCTGTCCTCTGCCAACGGCGAGCGCTGATCCGTCGGAGTGTTTTCCGGCGAATAGCTCGGTACGAAATGACGCGTACCGTCACGCAGTTCCGTGGCCGTCTCCCCGAACCGCAGCACCCCCTCCACCAGCGCCCACAACCGGTCATCGACCACGGTCCGATCCCCGGTGGTCGACACGATATCGGCGGCGAATCGCAACACCCAGCCACCGCATCCCACCCAGAACAGGTGGGGGAACTGTGCGTTGAAGTGATCGGCCTTGCCATGGGTCGACATCCGGGATGGCAGCAACATCCCTTCTGCGCCGAAGATTCGGGCGGCATTTTCTCGGTAGTCATCGAGGAACGGCAGAATCAGGTCGAGCAGCGAACGGGCAAGCTCCGGCGTACCGGTCGGGATGACGCCCGCGAGCGCACCGTTCTGCACATTGCCATTGAGCGTGTAGTCCGCCGACCAGGCTGGCTTCCACGTCCCCTGCCACACGCCCTGAAGGGTTGGTGGCAGTTCTCCGGTCGCGGCGATGATGTGGGACCGCCCTGACGCGTAGGCGATTTCCACTGCGCGTCGGCGGGCCGCTGGATCACCGGAGCGGGCGGCGTCCCACACCTCCTCGACGGTTGTGTCGCCCTCGCCGTCCAGGTCGAGCATCGAGGAGCGTACGAGCGCTTCATGGCCGGCGGTCTGCGTCTCCAGGATGCTCTCCCAGTCCGCATCGGGAGCGGGGAGAGCGGGACGGCCCACGACCGAGATGTCGAAGCGCAGCAACTGCATCCGCCCGGGGGAGGCCTCGAGGTGGGCGCTCAGCTCTTTTGGCCCTGGCCCCTGCATCCAGGTGGCGGCGGCAGTCGCCTGCACCGAGGCCAGCCGGGTGCCATCGCTGTCGAGAACGTCCAGTAGTCCCGGACCTCCGGCATGAACGGCCGCAGAAACGGTGCCCGAGTAGTCGGGAGCGAAGGATGCCGCTGGGTCGGCGTCTGCGGCATCAAGCATCAGGCACGCCACGATCTCGGACGGGCGGTCGGATTCGATCGCGATCCAGACCGTATCGAATCCTCGCGGTGCGACGAGGTGTACCCGATGAGATCCGCCATGATCATCAGCCCACGACACGGAGACAGTTCCGCGCGCCAGATCGATCGTGCGAGAGAAGCTCGCGACTCCTCCCTGCATCGTCAGCGACAGGGTCGCGCACATGCCGAGCGGATCTGTCCACACCAGCCCGTCATATCCGGCTGCTCTCGCGGCGTCGCCCATGAGGTCGGATGCACCAGCGCTGTCGCCAGAGAGCAGGCGCTCACGCAGTTCGGGGAGCACAGGGCTGAGGTCGGGTGCGGCAGGTCGCGCATTCGCGGGGAGGAAGAACCGCTCGTGAGCGAAGGACACGAGCAATTGGTGTGGGCTGCCATGGACCAGGGCGCCCACCCGGCCGCTGCCCACGATGAGCCCGTCTTCCCACGTCGGCGCTGGCGTTCGGGTCTCGAACCGGAGGTCTGTCATGTTGAAGCGGCAGCGCGGGTGCCAGCACCGAACGCGCGGATCTTGGCGAACATGTCTTCAATCAGCCACCGTGTATCGAATGCTTCGCACACCCGAATGCGACGCCCCTCATCATGCGTGCCGTCCATTTCTCCAGTGGCCGTGAACCGTGGCGGCGGACGCAGACTCCATCGCGCAGCAAGCGGATTCATCAGCGCACCAATCGCCGGGCTGTCACCGAGCGATCGAAAATCCATGGGTCCGTATTCGACGGTGCTGTTGAATTCCACGAGCTGGTCGACGAGGTAGTCCCCGAGCGGGCTCGTCCCGCGCAGTCGTTCCTCCAGTTCGGCATGCCCGACCCCGATCATCGTGTAGGTCGACATCGGAACCTGCCAGACCTCGACGCCGGATGCCATCACCACGTTCGCGGCATGGACATCGTTGATCAGGTTGAATTCGGGTGAATAGCCGACGACACCTTCATAGGGCGGTCCGCCCACCCAGACCACCAGAGGATCGTGCTGTTGGAATTCCGGATACTCGAGAAGAGCGGATGCCACGTCGGTGAGCGGTCCAAGCACGGCGATGCACAGACGTCGATCGTCCGCGGCTGCTTCCTCCGCGAGGAACCGCGATGCCGCCGAAGGAGCCGAGGTGCCGGCATCTGGTAGTGCTGCCTCGGCACCATCATGGACGGAGGCCGGCTGCCGTGCACTTCCGAGAAGTTGCTGGAGCAGGTCGACCTCTTGGCGAGAGGCTGCGAGACTCCCCTGCCTGCCGAAGTGCGCAGGAAGCACACCGCGCACATCGAGAGTCCGGGTGAGCAGCGCGTGCACGATGGCGAACTGATCGTCCGCCTCGTTCTTCGCATCGGTGCTGACGACCACCTTGCGTCTACGGGCCGCGGTCATGGGCCTACAGCGACTCTCTGCGGACCAGCGTCGTCGGGAGAATCTGCTCCTTCTCGGCCACGCGTCCGTAGACGGTCGCGATCAGCGCCTCGGCCGCTGCCCGCCCCATCTCCTCGAGCGGTTGACGCACAGTGGTCAGCGGCGGCTCTGAGGTAGTGGCGATGAGCACGTCGTCGAATCCGACGAGCGACACATCCAGCGGGACACGACGTCCCGCCGCCTGCAGCACGCGCATCGCGCCAGCTGCCATCAAATCGGATGACGCGAAGACGCCGTCGAGATCAGGTGCACGCTGCAGAAGCCTGGTCATCGCCGCCATGCCGCTGTCGACGGTGAAATCGCCGTGGACCATCGGTCCTGGAGCGATGCCGGAGCGCGTCAATTCCTCTGTCCAGCCTCGTGTGCGCTGGTTCGCCTGCTCCATGTCCGGTGGGCCGGTGATGATGCCGATCTTTCGCCGTCCGGCCTCTACGAGCGCACGCGCGGCGAGGATGCCACCCCCGAAGTTGTCGGAGTCGACGACGATGGAGTCGGGGCCGATGTCGCCGTGCGGTCTCCCCACCCAGGCGATCGGCACGGGAGAATCGGCCAGCGCATCGACCAGGTGGGTGATCTCGTGCTGGAGGATGACGATCACGCCATCAACGGCGCCCGATCGGAGAAACTTGGGGATCCTGTCGCGGTCCTCGTCGTCTGCAGGCAGCAACACCGGCTGTACGTCGCCCGCGGAGAGGCCCTTTGCAGCGCCCTTCAGTGCGGAGGCGAAGAACGTGCCGTTGATACTGCCGAGCTGGTTGAACGCGATCACCAGACCGATCGCTCCGGCGCGGCCTCCGCGTAGCATCCGCGCGGCGAAGTTCGTCTCGTAGCCCAGGCTCGCTGCCTCGCGAGCGACGGCAGACGTCATGGCCGGATCGACGTTGGTGGCGCCAGCCAGCACGCGCGCTGCAGTGGCGCGAGAGACGCCGGCGGCTTTGGCGACGTCGATGATCGTGGGTCTAGCCATTACTCCCTCTCCCAGGTGATCTGCGAATTGTGATAGATCGATCTCTCACGTTGCTGATCATTGCATACTTGCACATCCGCCCGGACGGGTTCCAGTCCATTGAACGCTGGACATGCTCCTCCCCCGCGCAGAGAGCCCGGTTCGTCGAACTGGGGGTTGCCTTTCCATGGACACGCGGGTTATCGTGTGCCCCTGAGAGATCGTTCTCTCACGATCATCATGTCCCGTAATCACATGGCCCCTGATCACATGTCCCCGAAGAAGAGGAGCAGTTTGTGAACCGTCGCAAAATCGCATTACCCGTCGCACTGGTGGGCGCGCTCGCGCTCGCAATGTCCGGATGCTCGTCTGGAGGAACCAACGCAGGATCCGACGACCCGAATGCCGAGTTCGAGTTCTGGTCGTTCACTGGAATCGGACAGAAGGACTCCGTCGACCGCTATCTGGAAGAGAACCCAGACGCCAAGGTGAAGCTCTCCGAGGTCGGCAGCACAACCGAGACCGCGACTGCACTGACCGCAGCACTCGCTGGAGGCAAGGTTCCGGATCTGGTCATGATCCAGACCGACGATCTGCCCAAGTTCGTCGAGAACGCCGGCAACTTCCTCGACCTGCGCACCCTGGGCGGTGACGACCTCGGCGATAGCTATCTCGACTGGGCCGTTGACGCTGCGACCGCCGAGGACGGCTCGCTCATCGGCGTCCCGACCGACGTGGGCGGACTGAGCTTCGCATACCGCGCCGACCTCTTCGAGGCAGCGGGCCTGCCGACCGACCCGGCGGAGGTCGCGGAGATGTGGTCGACCTGGGACGGCTTCATCGAGATGGGTGAGAAATACACCGAAGCGACCGGCAAGCCGTTCGTCGATAACGTCGAGACCTCCGTGTTCTTCTCGGCCGTCAACCAGGTCTCCGAGAAGTACTACTCTCCCGACGGTGAGCTGGTCTACGACACCAACCCTGAGGTCGAGGAAGCGTTCGACATCGCCGTCCGCGCGTACGACGCTGGCATCAGCGCCGGAATCGCAGCGTGGTCATCCGGTTCGGCGCCCGGCAGGGCGAACGGCGCGTTCGCCGTCACAACCGCTCCTTCATGGATCCTCTCCGGTATCGAGAATGATGCGCCAGACACCGAGGGCCTCTGGCGTATTGCTTCGATCCCGGGCGTCGGCGGCAACTGGGGCGGTAGTGTCATCGCGATCCCGGCCCGAGCGAAGAACCCCGAGGCTGCCTGGAAGTACATCGAAACGATGCTGTCACCGGAGGGCCAGACCGAGCACTTCGCTACGACAGGCACGTTCCCTGCCGCCAAGGATGCGCTGGAGAGCCCTGAGGTCCTCGAGTACACGAATCCGTTCTATGGGGATTCCGCGGTCGGTGCGGTCATCAGCGACTCCGTGTTGCAGTTCAACTCGTTCTACAACGGGCCGGACACCAGCGCCATCGGTGGAGCACTGCTCAACGTTCTCGTCGACATGGAGGTGGGAAACGTCAAACCTGACGACGCCTGGCAGGCCGCCTTGGACAGCGCCAAGGCATCACTCGGTGGTTGACCCCCATTCCCGTTGGTGGTGGCTCGACGAACGTCGGGCCACCACCCTGACCGAGGTACGAAGATGACCGAGACAGCAACCGCCATCCCCGTCCAAAAAATCCGCAAGCGCGACCACCCACCGGCACGACGAATCCGCCAGTCCCGAGCCGAGCGTGCGGCGCCATACCTGTACATCGCGCCGTTCTTCGTGATCTTCGCGGTCTTCGGGCTGTTCCCCCTGGTCTTCACGTTCTACGTCGCACTGTTCGATTGGAACCCGATCGGGGAACAGACGTTCGTGGGGCTTGCCAACTTCGAGCGCCTTTTCCAGGATCCCCGATTCTGGAACGCCTTCGTGAACACGTTTGGCATTTTCCTGATCTCGACGATCCCGCAGCTACTCCTGGCTCTGGGACTCGCACACCTCCTCAACCACGCCGCACTGAAGATGGCGAACTTCTTCCGGATGGCACTGCTGATTCCGTACATCACCTCGGTGGCGGCGACGGCGCTCGTGTTCGCGCAGATATTCGACAAGAACTTCGGTCTCATCAACTGGGTGCTGGACCTGTTCGGGATCGATCCAGTCAACTTCCTCTCGACGCAGGTCGGGTCGTGGATCGTCATTTCATCGATGGTGATGTGGCGCTGGTTCGGCTACAACACGCTCCTTTACCTCGCCGGGCTTCAGGCCATGCCTCGAGAGATGTATGAGGCAGCATCTGTGGATGGTGCTTCGGGCTGGCAGCAGTTCATCCATCTGACGATCCCCTCCCTGCGCCCGATGATCATCTTCACCGTCATCATGTCTACGATCGGCGGGCTGCAGATCTTCACAGAACCACTGCTCGTTGCTCCGGAATCGGGACTCACCTGCGGAGGCGGACGACAGTGTCAGACGCTGGCGCTGTTCCTGTACGAACAGGGCTTCGGACAGTTTGAGTTCGGCTACGGCTCGGCGATCGGCGTCGCGCTCTTCGTCATCGTGGTCATCGTGTCGCTCATCAACTTCTTCCTTACCACCCGCACACGGAAGGCCAGCTGATGTCCGACGTCGTCGATCAGGCAATCCCTCAGTCCCCGCAGGAAGCGTTCGCCGCGCCGGTCAAACGTCCGCGCAAGCGCGGAGGACGGGTCGGGAAGGTCTCCTGGCTCGTCTATGCGATGCTCATCATCGCTGTGCTGGCGAGCGTCTTCCCGCTGTATTACATGTTCGTCATCGCTTCAGTTGGTGCGTCCGCGGTGACATCCATCCCGCCGCGACTGTACCCCGGGTTCAATTTCTTCGACATCGCTCAAAAAGTCTTCGAGACGGTCCCGTTCTTCCAATCTCTGCTCAACAGCGTCATCGTGTCCCTCTCGATCGCGGTGATCGCCTCGCTCCTGTGCGCACTCGCAGGGTTCGCATTCGCGAAGCTCGAGTTCCGCGGACGCAACGCGCTGTTCGTCATCGTGCTCCTGACGATGACGGTGCCGGCGCAACTGAGCGTGATCCCGCAGTACCTGATCATCTCGTGGCTGGATTGGGTCGACACGCTGCAGGCGATCATCGTGCCAGGGCTCGCGAGCGCCTTCGGAATCTTCTGGATGCGTCAGCACATGGCAACGACTCTGAGCGACGAGCTGATGCACGCCGCGCGCATCGACGGGTGCAACAGCTGGCAGGTCTTCTGGCGCATCGGATTCCCGGTCGTTCGCCCGGCCGTGTTCGTACTCGGACTCATCACCTTCACCGGAGTATGGAACGACTTCATGTGGCCGTTCATCGTGTTGAAGTCGCCAGAGCTGTTCACCGTGCAGATCGCGCTGAAGCAGCTGCAGGCCAACCGCACGATCGACCTGGCGCTGACAATGGGCGGGTCGTTCCTTGCCACGCTCCCGCTGCTGATCGTGTTCTTCTTCGTCGGCCGCCGAATGGTCGCGGGAATCATGGACGGCGCTTTCAAGGGCTGAGCGCGCGCCTCACGCACCGCGATCGTCCACCTCAGCTGGCTGCGCTGAGGTGGACGATCGCCGCACGTTCGGGATGGAACGTCGGGAACTCCAGACCGACCAGACGCAGCATCGCGCCGGAGAGCGTCCGCGGGTCATCCTCGGCGCCGAGGGCGGGTGCGTCGCGGAGCCAGTCCGACACTTGCCACGGGGGGCCGAGCGTCTCCGAGGCACCGACGGCCACCCGGTAGCTGCGGTCGTCGTCGAGTCCCGCGAATCGCACGCGAGTCCGGGTCTCCGCGGTCGCGGCGGGGGTCACGATCGTGAACAGACCTTCTGATCGATCCGCAGCTACGACGCCGCGAATTGCGGGGCCTGATGAGTCGAGCTCTCCGCCACCGACCTGACGGCCGGTCTGAATGAGCCCGCGGAACCGACGGTGAAGTGCAATCCAATGCCGAATTTCGTCACGCTCTTGCTCAGACAATTCTCGGACATCCCACTCGATTCCGAAATGCCCGAGGAATGCCACGGCGCAACGGAAGTGCAGGCTGTGCGAGCGTCCTGTCACGCTTGATACCGCAGAGGCGACATGCGAGCCGAGCATCTCCGGCGGGACGAGCAGCCCAGTCCATCGCAGGATGTGGAACCGATCGACGGGGTCGTGACTATCCGAGGGGTGCACCCGATCTGTGCGCTCGAGGATGCCGAGGTCGACCCGACCGCCACCCGACGCGCAGCTCTCGATCTCGAGCGCAGGATGACGTTCGCGGAGCTCGTCCAGCATCCGGTACACCGCGAGCGTCTGCGCATGAACGGCGGCGCCTCCGGTCTCGGGATGGCCCGCCTCGATCAGGTCTCGGTTGTGGTCCCACTTCAGATAGGCAACGCCGATCTCGGAGACAAGGCCGTCCAAGACACCAAGGATGTGCGCGTAAGCATCGGGGTTCGTGAGGTCCAGCACCTGCTGGAATCGGAAGAGCGCGGGGAGCTCGGGCCGCGCGCGAAGAATCCAGTCCGGGTGAGCCCGAGCGAGATCGGAATCTTCGTTGATCATCTCCGGCTCGACCCACAGCCCAAACTCCATTCCGAGCTCTCGAACTCGGTCGGCGAGCGGGCGCAGCCCATCCGGCCACACAGAGGGGTCGGCGGACCAGTCTCCCAGGCCCGCGCGGTCGTCCCGGCGACCCTGGAACCACCCGTCGTCCAACACGAAACGTTCGATGCCCAGATCTGCCGCCTGCTCAGCCAGCTCGACGATAGTGTCCCAGTCTTGGTCGAAGTACACCGCCTCCCACACATTGAGCGTGACGGGGCGAGGGCGGGTCGAGGATCGGGACATTGATCGCAGATACGCATGGAAGCGTGCGGCGGCCTCGTCGAGTCCGACGCCGTAGCTGCCGAAGACCCACGGGGTCGCATATTCCTCGCCACTGGCCAGTCTCACCTCACCGGGCAGGAGAAGCTCGCCGCCACGGAACGCAAGCGCAGCGTCGCCGCGTTCGAGACCGTGCTCGTGGTTTCCGCTGAACCCGACATGTGCGAGCCATACTTCGCCGGCATCAGACGAGAAGCCAGGAACACCGGCAGCGACGACCATCGTCGCGTCAAGCCCCGTTCTCCCCCGCCGCGATTCCCGCAAGTGCGTGCCGCGCACGACCGGATGCCGCTGCGGGATGCGCTCGTGCGCCCATCTTCCGGTGAAGTCGAGCGCCTCGCTCGCCCACACCGGAATCGGAAGAGACACCGATACCGACTGCACATGCAGTGCCTCCGACCCCTCGGCGGTGTTGCGCACGTGTGCTCGCGTTCGCAGCAGACCTGCCGAGGTGAGATCGATCTCCACTTTCAGTGCAATCTGCGCCCACTCATCGACTGCTACAACAGACAAGGACCCCGCGCCGCTCTGCGCGACGCCGCCACTCAGCGGCACACCGTCTACTTCGATCGACTGAACCGAGAAGCGTGGAGCCCACGCGGCCCCGTCCCGATGCAGCTCAAGCCCCGGGCGACCAAACCAGCCGGAGGAGTGCTCGGGCAAGATCGATGGACGGTATGGAACGTCAGATATTCCGCTCATTCCCGGCCGTTCCTCGGCGAGAACGAAGGCGCGCAGCTCTTCGTCGGTAGCGATGATTCGCACTCCCCAGTGCACGATTATCGGTAGACGATCTTCGAGTTGAGCAACGATGATGGAGACATTCTCGGCGGTGAGATGGATGATCTTTGCGGCGCGCATGATTCCATTCTGCTCAATCAGCAGGGTGAAAGATAGCCTAGAGATCGATCTCAGACCGAGGGAATGAACGTCGCCCTTGTCGATCCACGGGCGACGAGCTCTGTGGGAAGGCTGATCACCTCGTCGTCGATTTCGTCGCCTGCTACGGCCCTGGCAAGAGTGTGCACTGCCGCAGCCGCCATCTCCCTGATCGGTTGCCGGATCGTCGTCAGCGATGGATGCAACCACCGGGCGCCGCGCACGTCGTCGAACCCGATGACCAGCACATCTCGGGGGATCATCAGACCGGCCTCAGCAATCGCGCGGTAGGCCCCGGCAGCCATCTCGTCAGAACACGCGAAGAGCCCGATCGGCCCTGCACCGCCGAGCTCGGTGAGCGCACGGGCGCAGGAGCGCCATGCCTCCATCGCGCTCCAGTCAGCGTCCGTGCGCACATAAGGCGCACCGGGGACGGCCTTGGCGAGGGTCTCGAGGAACCCTTCCACCCGACCGCGGCCATACCGGTAGGAGGGCGCACCTCCGATGACGATGAACCGTCGAACTCCTCGGTCGATCAGGTGTTCCGCGGCCGCCGCCCCACCCGCGTGATCGGTGGTGCGAATGCTCGGCAGCTTCATCGGCGCTTCCGAAGGCGGTTCAAGAAGTACGACGGGAATTCCCGCACGACGCATCAAAGCCATCTGCGGTGCGGTGGGCGCGATAAGCCCGAGAATCACACCGGCAGTGCCCCGCGATCGGATTCGCTGGGGCCAATCGTCACTGGGGTCGTCGCGCTCGGCAGTGAGCACCAGGTCGTACCGCAACTGTGCCGCGGCAGTACGCGCGCCAGCCGTCACCTCATCGGTGTAGGGATCGTGGAAGTGCCCCAGTACGAGGTCGAAGACGAGGGATGTACCGCCACGCGGGCGTCCGCGTGATTCACCCGCGACGGTGTAGCCCAGCGCGCGTGCCGCCTGCAGGACGCGGGACCTCGTATCAGGTGCCATGTCACCGCGCCCTCGCAACGCGCGTGACGCCGTCGACACACTGACACCGGCGACGTCCGCCACGCGGGCGAGCGTGATTCGAAGCGGGCGGGGCATTTGCCTATTTTGCGCAATTTCTGAGACTTCCGCCACCGAAACTGGCAATGTTTCTCGCGATCCACTTACGCACCCATCAATGGCGAAGGAACAGTTCAATGACGACGACGCTGCGGGTAGCCATCATCGGAACCGGATTCATGGGGCGCATGCACGCCCATGCCTGGCGAACGGCTCCCCGGTTCTTCGATCTTTCGTCTGCACCGGAGGTCGCGCTCCTGGTCGGCAGCGACGGTGCTCGCGCTGCCGCCGCAGCCACCGAGTTCGGTGTGCCAGAGTCCTCCGACGACTGGGCAGCGGCAGTCGCCCGCGACGACATCGACATCGTCGATATCTGCACGCCGGGGCACACGCACGCCGAAATCGCTCTGGCGGCTCTCGCCGCGGGAAAGCACGTGCTGTGCGAGAAGCCACTCGCCAATGACACCATCGACGCCGACCGCATGTCGGATGCCGCAGCGCTCGCCGCCGCCCGTGGGGTCGTCAGCATGTGTGGCTTCAGCTATCGACGCACGCCTGCCCTGGCGTTCGCCAAACGCCTCATCGAGGAAGGGCGGATCGGGCAGATTCGACACGTCCGCGCGCAGTACTTGCAGGACTGGTTGAGTGACCCCGATGCTTCGTTCACCTGGCGCCTGGACCGGCAGCGCGCGGGCTCTGGTGCGCTCGGAGACATCGGCGCTCACAGCATCGACACCGCCCAGTGGCTGACCGGATCATCGATCACTGGGGTCTCCGCGATGCTCCGGACGTTCGTTCCCACGCGGCCTCGCCTGGATGAACGCGTCGGTCTCGGCGGACACGGAGGTGCGGATGCGCCGCGCGAAGCCGTCACAGTAGACGACGCCACCGCATTCACCGCCACCTTCGCGGACGGCGCGTTGGGCGTCTTCGAGGCGACCCGGATGGCCACCGGCCATCGCAATGCCAATCGCATCGAGATCAATGGCGACCGAGGATCTGTTGCCTTCGACTTCTCGTTCATGAACGAGTTGCAGTTCTACGATGCGCTTCTGCCTGCCGGCGAGCAGGGCTTCCGCCGCATAGATGTCACGGAACCAGAGCACCCGTATGCCGGCGCATGGTGGCCGGCCGGACACGGCTTGGGCTACGAACACCTCTTCACCCATCAGATCGTTGATTTCGTCCGCGCGATCACAGACCAGCACACACCAAATCCGAGCTTCCAGGAGGCAGCCCACGTGCAGCGCGTGCTGGATGCCGTTGAGCGCAGCGCCTCCTCAGAGAGCAGATATACCGCAGTGGAAGGAGCACTCTTATGACCGCTCGAAAGGCCCTGGTCGTCCGGGGCGGCTGGGAAGGCCACCGTCCGGTGGAATCCACCGACATGTTCCTTCCGTTTCTCGAACAGAACGGCTTCGAGGTACGCGTCGAGGACTCAAACGAGGTTTACGCCGATGAGAACGTGATGACGGAGATCGACCTCATCGTCCAGTCGGTCACGATGTCCAGCATCTCCGCCGACGCTTTCAAGGGTCTACGCCGGGCGGTCGAGCGTGGGACGGGTCTTGCCGGTTGGCACGGCGGCATCGCTGATTCGTACCGCAACAACTCGGACTACCTCCAGCTCATCGGCGGACAATTCGCGACGCATCCGTCGAAGCATCCCGACTCCTGCGCGGGCGACGAGACGGACAACTACCTCTGCTACACGGTGGATCTCACCGATCTCGGCCGCGATCACGAGATCATGGCCGGCCTCGAAGACTTCACCCTGCGCACAGAGCAGTACTGGGTGCTCACTGACGATCTCAACGATGTGCTGGCGACGACCACGCACCCTGTGCAGCCGTACCATCCGTGGCATCGCCCCATCGTTTCTCCCGCCGTCTGGACACGCGAGTGGGGCCAGGGCCGGATCTTCGTTGCCACACCCGGGCACAGCCCCGTCATATTGCGTGACGTCAACGTCCGCACAATCATCGAGAGAGGAATGCTGTGGGCGAGCCGCACGGTATCGGAATAGTCGGTCTAGGAGTCATCTCCGGCCAGTATCTGGAGACGTTGGGAGCACACCCCGGTGTGCGGATCGCTGCAACAGCGGATCTTGACGCGGGAAGGGCTGCCGCGGTCGCCGCTCAGTTCCCAGGTTGTCGCGCACTGACGGTCGACGAACTCGTCGCCGACCCGAACGTGCAGACGGTCCTGAATCTGACGATTCCCGCGGCCCACACAGAGGTCGCGCTGGCTGCACTGCAGCACGGCAAAAACGTGTACGGCGAAAAGCCCTTGGCGCCCGCCATGCCGGAGGCCCGCGGCATCATCGACGCTGCAGGCTCGGCGTGGGTGGGCTCTGCGCCCGACACTGTGCTCGGTACCGGCATCCAGACCGCCCGCGCCGTCGTGGATGATGGCGAGATCGGCCGCCCGGTCGCGGCCGTGGCCACCTGGGTCTCGGCGGGACATGAGGCATGGCATCCGAACCCCGACTTCTACTACCGGCCTGGCGGTGGCCCCATGCTCGACATGGGCCCGTACTACCTCACGTCTCTGTTCCACCTCCTCGGCCCGGTCGCGCGGGTATCCGGTGCGTCCTCACGGCCGAAGAGCGTGCGACGCATCGCGTCTGGGCCTCGCGCGGGGGAAGACATCCCTGTCGAGATCGACACCCACGTCACCGGGATTCTCGAGCACGTCGGCGGTGCCGTCTCGACGGTCACCTTCAGCTTCGACGGCGCAGCGACGGATGCCGCGCCGATCGAGGTGCACGGTGAGACCGGCACGCTCTCCCTGCCGGATCCGAATAACTTCAACGGCCAGGTGCGTCTGCGCCGTCCCCGTGAAGATCAGTGGACGGCAGTGGCGCCCCGCGCCGGCTACGAGAATGCCGGGCGCGGCATCGGACTGCTCGACTTCACCTCAGGAGGCGGTGGCCGCGCCGACGGCACCATCGCTCTCCACGTGCTTGAGATCATGACCTCACTGATGGAGTCGGCACGTTCCGGTCGACGAATCGATCTCACGACCACCGCGGAGCGTCCGTCGCTCGTCCCCCTCACCACCGAAAATCATTGGAGAACGCGTTGACTTCTTCCGCGCGCGCGATCATCGACCTAGATGTGACCGGTCATCAGATCAGCCGCCACGTATACGGGCATTTCGCCGAGCATCTCGGCCGCTGCATCTACGACGGCTTCTGGGTGGGCGAAGACTCCGCCATCCCGAACGAGCGTGGCATCCGCCTCGACATCGTGGAGGCGCTGCGCGATCTCAACATCCCCAACCTCCGCTGGCCTGGAGGATGCTTCGCCGATACGTACCACTGGCGCGACGGCATCGGCCCGCGTGAGGATCGTCCGAAGATCGCCAATACGAACTGGGGCGACGTGGTGGAGAACAACCACTTCGGGACGCACGAGTTCATGGACCTGTGCGACCTGCTCGGCACCGACGCATACGTCAACGGCAACGTCGGCAGCGGCACGGTTCAGGAGATGTCCGAATGGGTCGAGTACCTGACTCGCGGCGATGACAGCCCGATGGCACGACTACGCCGGGAGAATGGTCGCGATGAGCCGTGGCTAGTGCCGTTCTGGGGACTCGGCAACGAGGCGTGGGGATGCGGCGGCAACATGTCCGCGGAATACTACGCAGAGGAAGCGCGTCGCTACGCGACGTTCTGCCACAACCACGGCAAGAACAAGCTGGTTCGCATCGCGGCCGGCGCCAACGAGGATGACCTCGACTGGACACGCGTCCTCATGAAGACGCTCACCGAATGCCACGGCTGCACCCTGTACGGGAACCTTCCCTATCAGGCGATCTCGTTCCACTACTACACGCACTCCGGATCCGGGATCAACACGGAGGACGCGAGTGGGTTCAGCGACACGCAGTTCTACGAGACGATGGCATACGCCGCCGACATGGAACGCGTCATCAGCGGGCATATCGCCGTCATGGACTCATACGATCCCCTCAACCGGGTCAGCCTCGTCTGCGATGAGTGGGGTACCTGGTGGAATGCGGAGGAGGGGACCAACCCTGGATTCCTGTTCCAGCAAAACACCGTCAGGGACGCCCTCGTCGCAGGTCTGCATTTCGACATCTTCCACCGTCACGCCCGACGGCTGTCGATGGCGAACATCGCGCAGACCGTGAACGTGCTGCAGGCGATGATCCTCACCGACGGCGAGGCGATGGTCCTCACCCCGACGTATCACGTGTTCGAGATGAACAAGGGTCATCAGGATGCGCAGCAGCTCACCACGCATCTGCTCGAGGCGCCGTCCCAGAAAGTGCGCGACCAGGAACTCCCGCTCGTTTCGATGTCGGCATCGACCAAGGACGGCAGCGCGCTGCTTTCCCTCACCCACATGTCGACCGATGACGATTGCACGGTGAATATCGACCTGCGCGGGCGCAACGCCACTGTTGCGCGTGCGCGGGTGCTGACCGGCGAGAGCACCTCGGACTTCAACGACGCCGATGCCCCTGGGCGCGTGGCGCCGAAGCCGCTCGATGTGCGACTGGAGGGTGGAGCCTTGACCGTGACTCTTCCGCCGCACTCCTTCGCGACGATCGAGCTGCAGCTCGACTGAACTGGTACAGAAGGCGGGCGACAGCGGTGCTGTCGCCCGCCTTCTTCACGCGTGCGTCGTGATCGGGAAGTACACCGAGAACTGTTCGTCGACGACCTCGTGCAGAGGCAAGAAGCGAATGCCGGCCGTCTGCCCGGCCGTGCGATAGCGCGTGCGCCACTGCGTCCAATGTCGCTCGTCATCGGGTCTGAGCAGCGCTGCCGGCGCATCCAGGTCTCCACGAAGCGAGATCTCACGGTCGACGAGTCCGGCGAGGACGACGGGCCCCTCCATGAAGGCGACTGTCTCGGGTTCGTCGGGAATCGCCACCGTTCGCAGCGAGAACGGGAAAGCGATGTCGACGCTGCCTCGTCCACCAGGGTGGTTGTGCACGAGCACCCCGTCGACGGTCTCGAAAAGCGCATCGTTCGAGGTCAACGGCACACCTACGATCCACTCCGGGATACGTAGCCGCACGCGCAGCGGTGCTTCGGGCCCATCGATCTCCACTCTGATCCGCAGAGCAGACGGACGATGAAGATCTCCGGCCGCACCGGCGTTCGAGTCCGGGCCAACGTATTCCGCGTTGTCGAGCAGCTTGACGCGTACTTCTGCCACTCCACCATCGACCGCCACCCGGGCGTGCGCGGCGATGAACTGCGCGATCGTGAGGGTGCCATCATCTGCCGTGTAGAAGACCAGCTCCGCGTGGCGGGTGTGCGCCTGCACTAGCGTGCCATGACAGCACCAGAAGTCTTCGGTTGGGCTCCCCCACGCCTTCCGCGCTCCGCCCTCCAACGGGAGGAAATAGGCCACCATACCGGTTCGCGGATTCTGTTGGGCGAGGATGCCGTTATAGAGGTTGCGTTCGATGTAGTCGGCGTAGGAGAGGTCGCCTGTCCATCGCATCAGGACGTCGGCGAGGCGAATCATGTTGTACACGCCGCAGTGCTCTTGCGTCTTATCCCCACGACGAGCAGCGAATGCGAACGGCGGTGTCCAGATCTCGCCAGAGGTCTGTCCGCCGGTGCAGAACGTGCCTCGGCGAACGACCGCCCAGTCCCAATAAGCTTCCACGATGCGGCGCCAGACTTCGGCACCGGTGACCTCGTACGCACGGGCCGCACCGAGAATCTCGGGGATGGTCGTGTTGGCATGCATGTTCGTCAGCATGTCGCGTCCGTCCAGCAGCCCGTCGAAGAGCGACTTGCGGTAGTACCGCTCCAGCAGTTCGCGGTAGACCGGGTCGTCGGTGGCCTCCAGCAGGTCGGCCCAGACCTCCAGCATCCCTCCTGTTTCGACTTCGAGAATGCGCTGGAATGCGTCATCATCCAGGCTGCGCACCCAACGCAGCAAGGGCTGCGTCGCGCGCTTCGCCATCGCGAGAGCCCGCTCGTCGCCGAGGTCGCGGTATACGTCGACGAGCCCCATGAGCGTCTTGTGCATGTTGTACTGCGGCGCCCAGACCGAACGCTCCTTCTCCAGGTGGCTGAGGAAGCTCGGCGGAATCGCCCACACCCATTCACCGTCGCTGTCGCGCTGACAGCGCTCGAGCCCGTCCAGCACAGTGTCGAGCTTGGCGCGCAGCGCTGCGTCGCCGGTCACCGCGACTTCGCGGGCGACCGCCGACATCCAGTGTCCGAGAAAATGCCCTCGTAGGAGGGCTCCCGGAGTCTCCCAACCCCAATGCCGATCGAGACCGCGCGCGTCCGCGGAGTCGCGCGAAGGCTGCAGATGCCAGAGCTGGCTGCCGATACCTGCTTCGATGTAGTGGTTCTGAAGCAGCGCAGATTCGCGCAGTGTCGCCAGGTAGTCACGATTGAGCCGGCGACGGTCGTCGAAGACGCCGCGTTCGAGTTGCGCGTCACCAATGGCGACATGAGTGAGTGTCATTGCTGCACCCGGTGCATCGCGGATCGATCGTCCGTCCATGTCTTCCCCCATCGCGTGAGCGCATCCAGGTCGTCGATATCGGAGGCCGTGCGGCGTGCCTCGGCGAGTGCCGCCGCGAAGATGTCGTCGAGGACGACGCGCTGCCCGCTCTCGGCCGAGGCGATTGCCGCCTCCACCATCGCGAGGCTCCATATGTTGCGCTGAATCTCGCCCGAGGGGGTCGGTCCGCCGTCCAGGGCCGCGAGAAACTCCTCGAGCGCGGCATCCAGGCCCTCGGGCCCGCCGGCAAGTACCGAGTTCGTCGGTTCTTCCTCGTCGCGCCCCTGCGTTCGCACTTCGGTCTCGCCGTCCCAGGTGGCGGTGCCGCCCTCGGCGGAAGCCCGCCACGCACCGTTCCAGGAGGTCTGCAGACCGTCGGCGCACCAGCTGCCGGCATAGGAGAAGCGTGCGCCGCCGTCGAATTCGAAGACGGCCTCGGCTGCAGCTGCCCCGTCGTACCAGCTCCAGGAAGGATTGAACTCTTCGCAGTACACCGAGACCGGTTCGACGCCGAGCAGATAGCGCGCCTGATCGAAGGTGTGGATTGCCATGTCGATCAGCAGCGGGTGCGCCATCCGATCCCGGAAGCCACCGAAACGTGGGTTCTGAAAGAACTGCGCGTTGAGCTGCTCCGCGCCACCGTTCAGATTCAGCGCGCCCCGGAAAGCCGTGATGCCACGGGAGTAGCGCCGCGATTGGCTCGTCGCGACGAGCACGCCTTGTGACCGGCTGAGCGCTGCCAGCCGGATCGCCTCGGCGACGGTGGGCGTGACTGGCTTCTCGCTGAGCACGGGCACCCCGGCGTGAACAGAAGCCGCGCTGACCTCGAGGTGCGCCTCCGGGATGGTCACGTTGAGGAGAAGGTCTGCGTGAACCTCGGCGAGCGCCTGCTGCACGGACGTGAAGCCGGGCGCATCCCACTCGCGTTCGTCGATCGCCGCGCGGGCGGCACCCTCCATGACGTCGACGACGGCGCTGACCCGGAGATCCGCGCGCCTCTCGATCGTGTCGAGCCAGGCTCTGCCCATCCCTCCCGCTCCGACGACGACGACGTCGCGGATCTGGTCAGCGCTCACAGGGGTGTCCCGTCCCACTCGCGAGGAGTGTCGAAGTCGTTGGTCTGGTGCATCGCAATGCGCGGTGCGATGCGGGGGCGCGTCTGATGCGCCCATTGGACGGCGTTGGCGAGCACCCTCTGAATGTTCGGGTCGTGGTAGACGGGATAGTCCTGATCTCCCGGCGAGAAGTAGAAGATCCGTCCGTGGCCCCGGCTGAACGTCATGCCGGAACGGAACACTTCTCCGCCGGTGAATCCCGAGACGAAGACGAGGTCATCCGGCGTCGGCACGTCGAAGAACTCGCCGTACATCTCCTGTGCGGGCAGCACGATCGGCTGCGCGACACCTTCGGCGATCGGATGCGTCGGCGCGACCGTCCAGACGAGCTCCCGGTCCGTACCCTGCCGCCAGCGAAGAGTGCAGGTGGTGCCCATCAGAGCGATGAAAATCTTGGAGAAATGCGCCGAGTGCAGCGCGAGGAGACCCATGCCGCCGAGGACGTGCTTATGCACTCGCGCGACCACCTCGTCGGAGACGACATCGTGACGTATGTGCCCCCACCACAGCAGCACATCGGTGCGCGCGAGCCGTTCGTCCGTAAGACCGTGCTCGACGTCATCGAGGGTTGCCGTCTCGACCACGACCTGCGCGCCGAGACTGCGGCGAAGTCCAGCGGCGATCGTGCCGTGCATCGTTTCGGGATAGATCCGCTGCGGGATCTCATCGTGTTTCTCGTGATGGTTCTCACCCCACACCAGGACGCGAATCGGGGCAGTCATACCGCCCTCACCACTCGCATCTTCGCCGTACGACCAACCGCCATGAGCACCTCCGTGTGTTCTTGGTTCGACCTCATGCCACATGCGAGAGATCGATCTCTCGGCGAGACTAGCATCGAATAGATCACAGATGACCCGATCGCGAAAAGTGAGCTGGCGACACTCTCGCACCTTCAGCTCCAATCGCTTGGCGCCGGTCCGACCCAGTTGCGCCTGTACTGACAGGTTGCATTCTGCGACACAATGGAAGCATCACCGACCGAGGAGCCCCCATGACTGACCGTCTCGCCCGCGCCCGCGCCACCGGCGTTCTTGCCGTGCTGCGCGCACCGTCCCCTGAGCTCGCGCTCGAGGCGGCTGACGCAATCATCCGCGGCGGGGTTGCCGGAATCGAAGTCACGTACTCCACGCCTGACGCCCCCGCGGTCATCCGTGAGTTGATCGCCAGGCACGGCAACGCCGCCTACGTCGGTGCGGGCACCGTGACCACGGTGGAACAGGCCACCGCGGCCGCAGACGCAGGGGCCGAATTCCTCGTCAGCCCCGGTACCCTGCCCGACCTCACACGCGCGATGCTCGACACCGGCCGAGTGGTGATGACCGGGGCGATGACCCCGACCGAGGTCATGAGCGCACTCGCGCTCGGAGTCGACGTCGTGAAGATCTTCCCGGCATCCCTCGGCGGGCCCTCCTATCTCGGGGCGCTGCGCGGACCGTTCCCGGATGCTCCGCTTATGCCCACCGGTGGCGTCTCTCCTGAGAATCTCGCGGACTGGTTTGCCGCAGGAGCGGTGGCAGTGGGTGCCGGTGGCGACCTGGCGAACTCCGCATCCATCAAGGCCTCGAACTGGGCCGATCTCACCGAACGCGCCGAGCGCTTCGCTGCCGCGTTCGCCGCCGTCCGCGGCTGAGTCGATCGTCTTGCCCGAACTGCTGCCGTGGGCCTGGGTCGTTCTGGGTCTCGCTGCGCTGACGATCGGCCTCGCGAAGACGGCGATCCCTGGCGGCGGCATCCTGCCCGTCGCGCTGTTCGCGACCGTGCTTCCGGCGCGCACATCGACCGCTGCCCTGCTGCTCCTGTTGATCGTCGGCGACATGTTCGCATTGGTCGCGTACCGCAGGCATGCGCACTGGCCGACGCTGCTGCGCCTGGCACCAGCCGTCGTAGTGGGGTTGCTGGCGGGCTTCGCATTCCTCGCACTCGGTGATGACGCCATCGTGCGTCGTGCGATCGGTGTCATCCTTCTTGCGATGATCGCCGTCACGCTGTGGCGTCGCTGGCGACAGAGCAGAGCGGATGCTGCTCCGGCCTCCGGTGGCTCCATCGTCACCGCTTCCACCTATGGCGCACTGGCCGGATTCACAACGATGGTCGCAAATGCCGCGGGCCCCGTCATGTCGATGTACTTTCTCGCGATGCGCACGCCGGTGCAGGTGTTCCTCGGCACGTCGGCCTGGTTCTTCGCGATCGTGAACCTGTTCAAGGTGCCGTTTCTGGCCGGAATCGGGCTCTTCGAAGGCCCCGTATTGCTCATGGATGCCGCCCTGGTGCCCCTCGTCGTGATCGGAGCCCTGGCCGGGATCCGGCTCGCACGACGAATGAAGCAGCACGTGTTCGACAAGATCGTGATCGGTCTCACGATCGTCGGCGCCGTGTATCTGCTCGTCTAGACCGGGACTGACCACGAAGCGCGCACCGGTGACCGGTCAGCGGCCCGATGGTCGGCTCGGTCATGGGAGGTGCGACGACGACGCTCACGATGAGCTTCGACACCGTGGGCACCCGAGCGGTCCCGATCGAAGTGCATGGGATCGAGGGATCGCTGATCGTGCCCGACCCGAACGAGTTCACCGGGACCACGCTGCTCAGGGTCCGGGGTAAGACTGGGAGCCCCTTCCGGTATCGGCGGGCTACGAAGGCAGCGCCCGCGGCTTCGGCCTGCTCGACTACCACCGCACCGCGGCCGGAGACGTCCCACGCGCGGACGCCGGCAGCGCTTTCCATGCTCTCGAGATCATGGAGACCATGATGACCTCCTCGGTGGAGGGGCGGCGACTGGATCTCGGTCCCGCGGCGAGCCGGCCGACGGCCGTGCCCTTGACATCTCTCTGGGGGGCAGGCCAGCGCTCAGCTGGCCTGCACCTCGACGGAAGCGGACGGCAGCCCCGGCGCGGAGGCGGTCAGCACGATGCGGCCCGCCCCCGTCGGGCGGACGACAGCGAGTGCTCGCCCGTCATAGAGGCGATGGCGGGAGTCGGTGAACGATTCCTCGGTCTCCGGGCGTGCGCTGCCGAACCCCTGGAGCACTCCCGGACCGTCGATGTCGACCTCGACCTCCAGGTCGCCGTCGGTCGCCCGTACTCCGACCTCGTCCACGAGCTCGACGACGACGAACGCAAGGTGCTGTCCGCCCGCGCCGGGATCTGAGAGCTCTGCGCTCAGCGCGAGTCGACGGTCGGTCCCGGCGGTCTGCAGCGCCGTCCGCTCGGCCGGGAGTCCGTCGCGCACGGCGACGGCCTCCAGCCGGCCCGGCGCGTACTGCACCGCGAACAACGCGCGGTAGCCGTGCGCGACGCCCGCGGGCTGTCGTCCGAGCGATGATCCGGCGACGAACAGCTCGACCTCTGCCGCGTTGCTGTAGACCTCGACCTCGAAAGAATCCCCTTCGGCATCCGACCAGGTCCAGGATGGGATGCTGTCCGTCCACGACCAGGGAGCGGCCTTCATCTCACGGCCGCGAGTGTGCGGCCGCCGCACCGCGATGAAAGGCTCTGAGCGCAGGCCGAAGACGATTTCGCGATAGTAGGACGCTGGGCGCCGTTCTCCTGTGATGTCGATGTCGCCGGCGAACGAGACGAGGAAGGGGTACGCGCCGAGCGCCCCGCCGCCGGGCTGGTCGTCCCGATAGTGCATGCGCCCGAGGCCTGGCTCGCCGAGATAGTCCCAGCCGGTCCACGTGAAGTCGCCGATGA
The DNA here is from genome assembly GCF_059445345.1 of Microbacterium sp. Y355. NCBI lineage: Bacteria > Bacillati > Actinomycetota > Actinomycetes > Micrococcales > Microbacteriaceae > Microbacterium > Microbacterium sp. Y355. The sequence continues at coordinate 2,286,197 of NZ_JCAIUD010000001.1, forward strand.
CGTGAGGGTTGGACAGGACGAGTCCCCACAGACGGTCGATCCGGGTCGGAAAGGTCTCCGATCCGACTATGACTCGATTCGGGTACCGCTCACGATCGAGCACGTAGCGCGCGTCTTGGTAGTTCATCCCGGCGATGTCGAGCGCGCCGTAGGCCTCTTCCGTGAGTTCGGCAACGGCATCCGTGAGAGCCAGAGAACTCATGCGGTCCTCGAGGCTCATCGAGCGCGCGTTGATCTCGGCCACGGGCTCCAGCGATGCGCCGCCCAGCCGCTCCGGGTCGATGTCGACTGCGTCGTCCATCACGAACAGTGCGCCGTTGACGGCCGCCGTCACGTAGCGGGTCGGGTCCAGCGAGCGAGTCGCCGCCGCCATCGCCCTGGTCAGCTCGCTGCCCGATCGCGTCGCCGCCTCAGGGATCTCATTGCCGATCGAGTAGATGATGACGCTGGGGTGGTTGCGGTCCTTGCGGACCATAGCCTCGAGGTCGGACCGCCAGTGGTCGAGGAAGGTGTCGGAGCCATCCTCGGGCGACTTCGCCTTCGTCCAGACGTCGGTGAGCTCATCCATCACGAGCATCCCGAGCCGATCGCAGGCGTCCAGCATGGCCCTGCTCATGGGCTGGTGGGCGCTGCGGATCGCATTGAAACCCGCGGACTTGAGGATCGCGACCCGACGCTCGTCTGCGGCGTCGAACGTTGCCCCGCCGATAACCCCGTTGTCGGCGTGCACGCAAGCCCCGCGCAGCTTCACCGGCTGCCCGTTCACCCGCAGGCCGCGCCGCGCATCCAGATGAAGCGACCGGATGCCGAAGACCACGTCGCTCCGGTCCGTCTGGTCCTCGCCCCCGGCGCCCGAGGTGAGAAGCGATGTCGCGCGATACAGCTCCGGGGTGTCGACGGACCAGCGCCGCGGCGCCTCCACCAGAATGCGCTGACTGACTTCCGCCGCGCCGCCGGCGGGCACGCTGACCTTAGTCCGGTCCACGCCGACCACGTCACCCGAAGTGCTCAGGATACTCGTCTCCAGCCGCCGCACGACGGGGACGGGCTCGAGGTTGCGCACCGTTGTGATGAGCTGCACGAGCGACGCCTCCGCATCGTGCTCCGGAGTGGTCACCACGACGCCGTCGAGCGGAACGTGCACCCGAGGACCCACGGCGAGGTGCACGGGTCGGATGATCCCGCCGCCCGTGTACCACCGCGCATCCTGGTCGGCACGAGCCTCTACGACGATCTCGTTCTCGACTCCGTAGCGCAGGAACGTGTCGAGCTCCACCACGAGTGAGGTGCTTCCGGACGGCTGCCAGACGGCGAGGTCTCCGTTCACGAAGACCGCGGCCGAGCGGTGGACGGCCTCGAACTCGAGGACGACATGGCGCTCCCGCCAGTGCGCGGGAGCGAAGATGCGGGTGCGGTACTCCCACTTTCCGCCGGGGAAGTATCCCGAGGCTATCTGGCGGGAGTCCGGGACGCGCGCCACCCTGAGCACGGCGTCGTGAGGGACGATCACCGGGCGGAGTTCCCCCGGTGTCCCGCCGGTGAGATCCCGGTACTCCCACGACTGCGAATACGCCTCCCGTTGCATCCCGGTCTCCTCCTCGTCGGTGCCACGTCACGCTAACATCGCAGACATCATGTGTAAACATCTGATCTTTATCGCGCGGTTGACGGTAACATCGGAAGAGTCGTGATTCCGGTGGCGCGGAGCCATAGGACTCCAAAGCGGCGGAATATCGACAAATATCAACGGATAAGCGATGCGAGCGTTCGACTGGCGCGGCGGCCACCGGGGAGAGAACCCTCTACGAGAACAGTGATAGATCGAATGATGCTCGATGTATCACCAGCAAGAATGGACGATTAATGGCGATCATCACCGGTGTACGCGTGCACGACATACGCTTCCCCACCTCACTTGAGGCCGACGGCTCCGATGCGATGAACAAGGACGGCGACTACTCCGCCGCCTACGTCATCCTGGAAACCGACGGCGACCTGCGCGGTCACGGCTTCACCTTCACGATCGGGCGCGGGAACGACCTGTGCACCGAGGCAGCCCGACAGCGCGCCCAGCCGCTGATCGGCCGCGATGTCGACTCACTCCTCGACGACCTCGGCGGGATCTACCGGGAGCTCGCGTCCGACTCGCAGCTGCGCTGGCTGGGTCCGGAGAAAGGCGTCGTCCATCTTGCGATGGCGGCGGTGATGAACGCCCTCTGGGACATGGCCGCCCGACGTGCCGAGGTGCCGCTGTGGCGGCTCCTCGTCGAAATGTCCCCCGAGCAGCTCGTGGATGCCGCGGATCTGCGGTATCTGTCCGACGCCTTGACCCGCCAAGAGGCCCTCGACCTCCTGCGAGCCTCGGCGCCTCTACGCCAGCAGCGCATCGCGGAGCTGACCGCCCGCGGCGGCTACCCCTGCTACACGACTAGCGCCGGCTGGCTCGGGTACTCCGACGACAAGCTGCGCACGCTCCTGCAGGAGGCGGTGGACGACGGCTACCGCCACTTCAAGCTGAAGGTCGGCGCCGACCTCGAGGAGGACCGTCGGCGACTGCGTGTGGCCCGCGAGATTGTCGGGTGGGAGGCCGAGATCATGATCGACGCCAATCAGGTCTGGGATGTTCCCCAGGCGATCGACTGGATCAAGGAGCTGGCGGAGTTCCGGCCACTGTGGATCGAGGAGCCCACGAGCCCCGACGACGTGCTCGGGCACGCCGCCATCCGCAGGGCGGTCAGCCCGATCGGTGTCGCGAGCGGTGAGCACGGCATGAATCGCGTGCTCTTCAAGCAGATGTTCCAAGCCGAGGCGATCGACTTCTGTCAGCTGGACGCTGCCCGCCTGGCCAGCGTGAACGAGATCCTCTCCGTCTTTCTCATGGCTCACAAATTCGGAGTCCCAGTGTGCCCGCACGCGGGTGGCGTCGGGCTGTGCGAGCTCGTGCAGCATCTGTCGATCTTTGACTTCGTCGCCGTCTCAGGATCGCTGGACAACCGCCTCACCGAGTACGTCGATCACCTGCACGAGCATTTCGTCGATCCCGCCCTCGTCGCCGGCGGACACTACGTGCTGCCCTCGAAGCCGGGATACAGTGCAGAGCTGCACGAGGAGAGCATCCAGCGCTACGAGTTCCCGACCGGCAGCTACTGGTTGGAGTCGGAGGCCCAAGAGGTGCTCGTCGTCTCGTGACCGCCTAGGCCTGCTGAGCTGGAGGCACGTCGTCCTTGACGGGGTGGTCGGCGGCGAAGACTTCGACGCCCAGCAGATGCGCGGCCATACGGATGCGGGCACGCTCGGCATCGCGCGTGCGAAGGGCGTCAAGGATGGCCCGGTGGTCGGAATGCGCTTCGCCGAGGGAGTCCCGTTCGGTGATCGCGCGCCAGAGGCGCCCACGTAGTGTGCGGGTCATGAGGCTGTCGATCAGCGCCGCCAGGGCTGCGTTGCCGCTGGCGACGGCGATCTGGTGGTGGAACGCGGCATCCGCGTCGATAAATGACTCCGGCTCAAGTTGGCCCGTGATCAGTCCGGCATCGATGTCGGAGAGGATCCTCTCCAGTTCGTCGAACTCGTCCTCGGTGAGCCGTACCGCGGCCAGACCCGCCGACTCGGTCTCGAGCACGCGCCGGACCGCGAGGAGGTCGACCGACTGGGTCGCCTCCTGCAGGCCCGCCCAGAATTCGAGGTGCCGCAGCAGCGAGCTCGGCTCGAGCTGGGTCACGTAGGTGCCGTCGCCCTGTCTCGTCTCGAGCACGCCGAGCGTGGCCAGCGAACGCACCGCTTCGCGAAGCGAGCCACGGGAGACCCCCAGCTGCGCGGCGAGGTCCTTCTCGATCGGGAGCCGGTCTCCCGCCCGCAGCTCACCCGAAGCAATCATCCGCTTCACATGATCGATGACGTGATCCGATCTCGAAAGGGAACCCGTCGGAAAGTCTTCTGTCTCAGCTGCCACGTTCTCAGTGTATGCGGCGAGGCGGGAATAGGTTCGATCAAAGTCGGATGCGGGAGCCGAGCGGTCCGGATCGCATGTGACGACGCGAAGCTGCGCATTCGCGGTGGCTTAGCGTAGCTGCATGGTCGCCGAAGCCCTCACAGTCCTCATCTGGAACGAGTACATTCACGAGACTCGGACGAGAACGTCATACGAATCTATCCAGACGGCATGCATCCCCGTGACTCCCGTCGTCTAGATGCCCCGCTGAACGCTCCTCTGCGTCAGACCTCGCGCACGTGAGTGCCAGCGCACTGAAAGATTGAATCAATATCGACTATTCGCAACTCGACTCAAAGGCGTACGTGCGGTGAAGTCTTCACTCAGCGGGATGCCGGGCGGCTGGGAGCAGGTCGAAATAACCGGAAAAACAGGGCATCTCAAGCTCACAGGCCGGATCTCTGCAGCCTCGGCCGAGCCTCACTCCGACCTGGCCGAGGCGCGAGCTTCGGAAGTGATTGACAGGCATTGATCAGACGTTTATCGTAAAGTGTTCCTGCATCGACTCAGAGAGGAGACCTGATGAAGATCCGCTTGAGGTCGCTCGCCCGTTCCACTCCCCCGAACTTGCCCCTCAGACTCGCGAGGTCTGCATGGTGAGCCCACCCGGCGTCGGCCTGGACGTCGGCGATGTCACCCGCAAGCTCCGCGATCGGGGCAACTCCCGCGGATTGCGCGGTTTGAAGCGCAGCTGGCGTCGGCACTGGCAGCTCTATCTGCTGATCCTGATCCCGATCGCCTACTTCGTCATCTTCAAGTACATCCCGATGGCGAATACCATCATCGCGTTCAAGGATTACAACGTTATAGACGGTGTCTGGGGAAGCGACTGGGCTGGGACGAAGCACTTCGAGCGCTTCTTCGACAATCCGATGTTCTGGCCGGTGCTGCGCAACACCTTCCTGCTCTCGGCCTACGTCGTCCTGGCAAGCTTCCCGATCCCCATCATCCTCGCGCTCGCGCTGAACGAAGTCCGCTTGCGGTTCTTCAAGAACACCGTGCAGATGGTCACGTACGCGCCCTACTTCATCTCGACGGTCGTGGTCATCTCGATGACCATCCTCTTCCTCTCGCCGCGGTTGGGCATTGCCGGACATGTGACCCAGTTCTTCGGCCTGGGATCCATTGACTTCCTGAGCGACCCGGACTTCTTCCGGCACATCTACGTTGTCAGCGACGTCTGGCAGACCATGGGATACTCCGCCGTCATCTATCTCGCCGCGCTCGCGGGGATCGATCCCACCCTCTACGAAGCCGCGCGGGTCGACGGCGCGAGCCGCTGGCAGAAGATCCTCAACGTCGACCTGCCAGGCATTCTGCCCACCGCAATGATCGTCCTCGTCCTCGCAGTCGGCAACGTCATGGCGATCGGGTTCGAAAAGGCCTACTTGCTGCAGAACAGCCTCAACCTCTCGCAATCGGAAATCATCGCGACGTACACGTACAAGGTCGGCCTGCTCAACGCCGACTTCAGCCAGGCGGCGGCGATCGGGCTGTTCAACGGAGTCATCAACCTCGGGCTGCTGCTCGGCGTGAACGCGATAGTGAAGCGACTAACAGGAAACGGACTGTGGTGAGCTCGATGCTGAAACAAGCCTCTGACAAGACCAGCAGGTCCCGACTCCCGAAGTCGAGCCGTGGGTTCAAGCCCACGCGCATCAAGGAGCCCACGGTCGACCGGTGGTTCATGGCCGGCGTCTACATCCTGCTCTCGACCTTCCTGCTCGTGGTACTGCTGCCGCTCGTCTACATCGTCGCCAGCTCTTTCAGCGATCCCCTCGCGGTGTCGTCGGGCCAGGTCACGTTCTGGCCGATCAACTTCACTCTCGAGGGCTACCAGCGCGCGCTCAGCGACAGCTCGATCCTCACCGGATTCGGCAACTCGCTGTTCTACACGATCGCGGGCACCGCGATCAGCCTCGTGCTCACAGTCGCGATCGCCTATCCGCTGTCCCGACAGGACTTCTGGGGTCGCCGCGGCATCACGATCTTCGTGGTATTCACGATGCTCTTCGCCGGCGGCATCATCCCGACGTACCTCGTCGTCCAGAACCTCGGGCTCCTCGACACCCAGTGGGCGATCATTCTCCCGCAGGCGATCGGCGTCTGGCAGGTGATTATCGCTGTCGCTTTCTTCCGCTCGTCGATCCCTGACGAACTGTACGAAGCGGCCCAACTGGACGGCGCGAGCGACCTGCGCTTCCTCTTCTCAACGGTGCTGCCGCTGTCCAAACCGCTGCTCGCGGTAATCGCCCTCATGTACGCCATCTTCCAGTGGAACTCCTACTTCGACGCGTTGCTCTACCTGCGCGACCCGGATCTCTACCCCCTTCAGCTCGTGCTGCGCAACGTGCTGATCCTCAACCAGACCGCCCCCGGCCTGAACGCGGCCGCGGCCCTCGAACGGCAGCAGCTCGCCGATCTGATGAAGTACTCGCTCATCGTCATCTCGACGGTGCCCGTGATGCTCGTCTACCCGTTCGTCGCCCGCTTCTTCAACAAGGGGATCCTGATCGGAGCGGTCAAGGGGTGACCGTGGGTGAGCAAATCACCTGGCGCCCCGGCGCCATCGAGCTCGACATCTCGTCGGGGGCTGACGGGCCGCCGATGGTCAAACGGTTCACGCGTTCCGGCGACGAGAGCGCTCCCGACCCGACATCCGCTCTGCCCATCGCCGAGGTCCACCTCGGCGGCGAAGGCTCGGGCACTTCCTCGTCGGAACGGCTCATGGGCAGCGCCGTGGGGCGCCGGCTGCGCTTCGTCGACCACCGAGAGTGGCATCAAGACGGGATGGCGCATCTCGAGGTGACCGCGCAGGACCCCGAGACGCACATCAGCGTGATCTCGCGGTGGTCCAGCTGGCCGGACCTGCCCGTCGTCCGATGCGAGACCGAGGTTCTCGCAGGCGCGGAGCCCGTCGAGCTACGCGCGGTCTCGTCCGTCGCGCTCGGCGGCATATCGTCGCCGGGCGCGCAATGGTGGCTCGACCACGAGGTCGGGTTCGCACACAACACGTGGTTCCGCGAGATGGTCTGGCAGCGTCGCACCCCGGCCGAGCTCGGACTCGACGACTCAGGACTGGACCTGTGGGGCATCCCCAGCTCCCGCGCGTCATTCGCCATCGGGCAGCGCGGAAGTTGGTCAACCGGCGGTCACCTGCCGATGGGCGTCCTGCGGGCCCGAGATCAGGCGCGATCCATTCTGTGGCAGGTCGAGCACAACGGAGCCTGGCGCTGGGAGCTCGGAGACCAGGGCGGGGCGCTGTACCTTGTGGCGAGCGGGCCGACGGACCAGAGCTCGGCCTGGATGCGCCGCCTCGCGCCCGGCGAACGCTTCCGATCCGTGCCGACGACCCTCGTCCTCGCCTGCGACGACGACGAGCTGTTCGGGGCCCTCACCCGCGCGCGGCGCCGCGTGCGTCGTCCGCACCCGGACAACGATGCGCTGCCGGTGATCGTGAACGACTATATGAACGCCCTCATGGGCGATCCCACGAGCGAGAATATCCCGCCGTTCATCGACGCCGCGCGGCTCGCCGGCGCGGAGATCTACTGCATGGACTCGGGCTGGTACACCGACGGGGCGACATGGTGGAACGACCTCGGCTCGTGGGAGCCGTCGCTGCGCCGGTTCCCCGTCGGCCTCCAGACGATGACGAGTCGGATGCGCGACGCCGGCATGGTGCCGGGGCTCTGGCTCGAGCCCGAAGTCGTCTCGGTCTCGAGCCCGGTCGCCGACACACTGCCGTCTGAGGCCTTCTTCCAGCGGGACGGGCAGCGGGTCATCGAGTCAGGACGACTGCAGCTGGACTTCCGGCATCCGGCCGCACTCGCTCACATCGACGGCGCGGTCGAACGACTCATCGCCGACTTGGGTCTCGGTTACCTGAAGTTCGACTACAACATGGACGTCACGCAGGGCACCGACGTGGATGCCGACAGCCCCGGCGACGGGCAGTTCGGCCACCAGCGGGTGCTGCTGGGCTGGGTGCGGAGCCTCATGGACCGGCATCCTGGACTCGTCATCGAGAGCTGCGCGAGCGGCGGACAGCGGATGGATGCCGCGACCCTCGCGGTGCACCCGGTCCAGTCGACGAGCGACAATCAGGATCCGATGTTCACCGCTGCGATCGCCGCGGCCGCGCCCACCGCCGTCACTCCCGAGCAGGGGGCCGTGTGGGCCTATCCCGACCCGTCATGGTCCGATGAGCGGATCGCGTTCTCGCTCGCGAACACGCTGCTGGGCCGCGTGCACCTCGGCGGTCGCCTCGATCTTCTCTCGCTACCGCAGATGGAGCTGGTCAGGGCGGGACTGGCCGCCTACCGCGAGACGCGCGACAGGCTCCCGACGGCCGTGCCGTTCTGGCCCCTGGGCCTGCCCGGCTGGCACGATCCCGTCGTCGCCCTGGGCATGCGCGACGATGAGGGCGAGCTGCTCACCGTCTGGCGCCGATCGGGTCCCACCACCGTGAGGATCCCGCTCGCAGGGCACGCGGGGCGCGAACTCGACGTGGAGATCATGTTCCCCAAGCGGCTTCCGACGCGGGCTACGTGGGATGCCCACGCAGGCGAGCTCGTGATCGAGCTGCCGGACGAGCCTGCGGCGCGCACGTTCCGCCTGCGGCGCACATAGTCATCACGCCTCGCATCCCGCCTCTGGTGGATCGCTCCGCTAAGGCGATCCGCCAGAGGCTTTCGCAGTCCTGTCTACGCGTCGGCTCCCGGGCTCGGCTGCGGGGCGACAGCGGGCGAGTAGGGCAGCTCGGTCTCGACGTACCTCCCGGCCACCTCGCCAGGGTCTTCCCCCGCGCGAAGCGGCAGCATCCGGTAGAGATGCCGATACGGGCCCTTGGCGGGCGTGTTGCTGTACTTGTCGGGGCGCGTCATGACGTCCCAGTTGCCGCCGTGCATGCCTTCCTGCGCCGCATCGACGCGGACGACGGTCCGGTTCGAGGTCGGAACCTCGTGCCAGTGTCGGCGGTCAGCGAGCTCATCCGGACTGTTGGGCTGGGCGTTGAAGAACATGCTCCCGCCTGCGACGAAGAGCACGCCGGCGCCGTCGTGGTCCGTGACCGCTGCCCAGCGGGTGTCCGCCTTGTTGGCCGAGTCCTGAGGGCGGCTGTAGCGGGTGACCTGCTCCGCGACGGTACCGGAGTATCGTCCGAAGAACGCGGAGGACCGTCGGTCGGCGGTCGACTCCAACGGCCCGCGGCCGTACCAGTGGATGCTGTCGAGCTCCTTGCGGAGTCCGAGCGTGGTGCCGATCACCTGCGGATTGGGCGTGCCCGTCACCGGCGCGAACGTCGACAGCACGTCGACCTGTCCGTTGCCGTGGATCGTGTAGACGATCGACTGCGGTGAGGTGGTGATCTGGTCGCTCGGACGGAAGGGCACCTTCGTGGTGACGGTGCCGCGGACGGTGATCCGCACAGCCCCGGTCATCGGCTGCACCTCGACCGCGTCGACAGCCCATTTCTCGCCGACGCCGCGCCACGGCTGCGACGGCTCGGGACGCTTGGCACGAATGTCGGGGATTGCCAGCTCCGGATCGTTCGGCGTGCGCCAGAAGTTCGGCATCAGGTCGCTTGCGAGCAGTTCCCGCCCGTCATACGCCAGCGACGTGAGGCGTCCTGTATCGCGGGAGATCGCGGCTTCGAACCGGTCGCCGCTGACGTGGATCGCGCCGGCGCCATCGACCACGTGGACGGACGGAATATCCTCGGCGGCGACACGGGTGGCGTCGATGGTCCCGACGGGGATGTCGAACTGTGCGCGGGCGACGACGTGCCCGCGCACGGCCCACGGTGTGGCCTCGGCGAGAGTGAGCGAGACGTCCAGCCGGTACTCCGCCTCGGGGCGAGGACTCTCGGGGATCCCGAACGGAAGCGTGACCTCGGAGCTCTCGCCAGGCCCGATGGCCAGCCGCGCGCCGGGTACGGATCCTTCCTGAAGAGTGATTCCGTCCTCGGTCAGCGACCATTCGAGCGTGTGACTCTCGAGCCCCATGAACAGGTGCTCGTTGGTGATCGTGACGGTCGGGGTGGGCAGGGCATGGCCGGTGACGGTGATCGGCTGGTACGCGAGCTTCGCCTCGGCGAGCTTCGCCGTGAGGGTGCGATCGGAGAGCGCCAGGCCGCTCATGTGCGCGCTCTCCTCATTCGGGTCGTCGCCCCAATCACCGCCGTAGGCGATGAACTCGGCCCCGGGCCTCCCCGGCATCGGCCACCACAAGCCCTTGTCGGCCCAATCCCAAAGGAAACCGCCGTGCACCAGCCCCGGATGGTCCCGAATGGCGGCCCAGTACTCCTCGAGGTAACCGGAGGAGTTCCCCTGGCCGAAGGCGTATTCGATGAGCAGATACGGCCTGGGGTCGCGCTGCGCTCGGGTGATCAATTGGGCGACGGGCGGATAGAAGTCGCCGTCGAAGTCCGAGAGCTCCATGGGGACGATGGGCGACCCGGAGCCGGTCGGGTCCTGGTAGCTGACCGGACGGGTCGGGTCGTGCTTTTTGGTCCAGTCATACATGGCTCGGAGGTTGGATCCCACGCCGGACTCGTTGCCGATCGACCAGGCGATGACGCACGCGTGATTCTTGTCACGATCGACCACGTTCTTCATCCGCCACAGCAGCGGGTCCCGCAGTTCCGGGCGGTCGCCGGGGACGTTGGGCTTGCCTGCTGCGTCGACGCTGTTGATGTGGGTCTCGTTGTTGGCCTCGTCGAAGATGTACAGCCCGTACGCGTCGGCGAACTCGTACCAACGGGGGTCGTTCGGGTAGTGCGAGGTGCGTACGGCGTTGATGTTGGATTGCTTCATGAGCCGGATGTCGGCGATCATGTCCGCACTGGAGAGCGTGCGCCCGGTCCGCGGGTTCCACTCGTGACGGTTGACACCACGGATGGACAGCGGCTGGCCGTTGAGCAGGAGGGCACCGTCCGTGACCTCGACGCGTCGGAAGCCGACGCGTGTGGAGATGCGCTCGACGACCGCTCCGTTCTCGTCGCACAGTTCGAGGACCAGGGTGTAGAGGTCCGGGCGCTCGGCCGACCACAGACGCGGTTGCCGAACAGGCGCCGACAGGCCCACGGAGAAATCGACCCCGACGCCAGCCAGCTGTACGCGGGCGGCTTCTGTCCACAGTTCGGCCACCGACGGCGCTGTGCCGTCGAAGAGTCGCCCCCGGACGCTGTAGTCGAGCCCGGTGCTTTCACCGGCGTAGTCGCGGATGTCCGCGGTGACCTCGAGCACGGCGTCGGCGAACTCGTCGTCCAGCTGGGTGCGGACAGTGAAGTCGCGAATCAGCACCGGCGATCGGGAGATCAGGGACACGCTGCGGAAGATGCCGGAGAGCCGCACGTTGTCCTGGTTCTCCAGGTACGAACCGGAGCACCAGCGATACACCTCTACTGCGATCAGGTTGCGGCCCGGACGGAGGTGACCGGTGATCTCGAATTCGCCGCACGTGTAGCTGTCTTCGCGGTACCCGACCTTTTGACCGTTGATCCAGACGTAATAGGCAGATTCCACACCGTCGAACTGGATGAAGGTGCGACGCGGCGCCCACCCCACCGGCAGGTCGAAGGTCGTGCGGTACTGGCCGACCGGGTTGTACGAGGTCGGGGCGTGCGGGTAGTCGCCGTGCGGATCGGGCTGTTCGTTGTTTCCATTCGCCCCGGTCCAGGGCAGGACCGTGTTCGTCCCGATGGGGAAGTCGTAGCCATGCAGCTGCCAGGAGGAAGGAACCGGGATCGTGTCCCAATCCGAGTCATCGACACGGTCGTCGGCGAAGTCGAGCATCCTCGCCGTCGGGTTCTCCGACCAGTGGAACTTCCACTGGCCGTCGAGGCTCAAGCGATATGGCGAATCGAGCCGATCAGCGCGCAAAGCCTGCGCGTGCGTTTCGTAGGGCATGAGCGAGGCGTGAGCAGGCTCGGTCCCCCATTCGTGCACAGCAGGGTCGTTCCACTCCAGGGCGTTCGCCATCTTGCGTCCTCGAATCTGTTGACGTTCTCCAAGGCGGTCCGCGTGGACGGCGCCTTTGAGAGTGAGAAAATCTGCTGGCTCGCGCGATGCGGGCACCCGCGCCCTCATCGGCGATCATCAGATGTTTAGAGTAGCGCAATCCTTCACGAGAGAACACGCGCGGCGTGTTTTGGTGAGTTCTGAGCCCCGCGAGCGTGGAAATTCTCAGAACACCATCAGTGCAAAGCCATTCGAAACACGGAAAACTGGGACGTCTTAGCGATGCACACGCATTGCCGCATCCAACTCACGTCGGCGCGCACTGAATCTCAGCACAAAACTTGTTGACAGCGAATGATCAGACGTTTACCGTGAAGGACGTACCTGCAACGCCGCAGAGAGGAACGTCCGGATGATGTGCCACTGGCGGCTGCCTGCGACTCCCGATCAAGAGCAGACGGATGCGGGTTCCGCTCGAGTCTCTACCCGTTCAGGATCACGCCCTGCGACGTTCCCACCCTCAATCAGGAGGCAAGACATTGTCTAGACCACACATATCCGACACGATGCGATTCAGCCGTCGCTCAATCGCAGGCATCGCGGCAGTCGCGGCTTTAACTGCCGCGCTGGTCGGCTGTTCCCCCAGCGAAGAAGACGACCAGAAGGTCATCACCATCTTCGGAGAGGAGGGGGGGCAGATGGATCTCAACACCAACTCCTTCACCGTGCTCATGGAGGAGAAATTCGACGTCGACATCCAGTTCGAGACAACCGGCTACGAATCGGGGGCGGCGAACGAGGCTCGCCAGGTCTCCTTGGCGGGCGGCGACCTGCCCGAGGCATACATGCTCGTCCCTTGGGCTTCGCAATTCAACAAGTCGGAACTGCAGCGCTACGGCGATCAGGGCGTGATCCTGCCCCTGAACGACCTCATCGACAAGTACGCGCCGAACATCGCTGACGCCCTCGCCGCTGAGCCCGGCTTCCAGTCGCTCGCCACAGCACCCGACGGCAATATCTGGGGTCTTCCGCAATGGAATGACTGCTACCACTGCTCGTACCCGTATAAGTTCTGGATCAACACGGAGTGGCTGACCACGCTCGGACTTGACACACCGACGACGCCCGACGAATTCTTCGACGTCATGATGGCGTTCAAGACGGGCGACCCCAACGGTAACGGGGTCGCGGACGAAATTCCGATCACCGGCAGCGCCCAATGGTCGGCCGTGCCGTACATCATGAACGCGTTCATCTCCAACTCGTTCAATACCGGGGCCGGGGCGAACGGGCAGCCCATCTCGCTCGGGCTCGACGGTGACACCGTGCAGGTGCAGGCCACGCAGGACGGATGGCGGGAGGGTCTGAAATTCCTGAACAAGCTGTGGGCGGCAGGACTCATCGACCCTGCGGCATTCTCGCAAGGCGACGACACCATGCAGGGGACGGGCAACAACGCCGAAGCAGTGATCGTCGGCGGCGCCACAGCCATTCATTCCGGAATCTTCGTGAGCGTCGGACAGGAAGACGGGCGCGACAATCAGTACTTCCCCATTCCGCCGCTCGACGGTCCCGCGGGTCCACAAGCGACCTACCAGCTGCCGAGTATCCCCGGAGCCACCTTTCTCGTCACGAAGGCCGCCGATGAGACGGAGCAGAAGGTGATTATGGAGATGATGGATTATCTCTTCACCGAAGAAGGGCATATGCGAGGCGAGTTCGGCGAGGAGAACATCGGCTGGCGAGCTGCTGAGGAGGAAGAGGTTGCACTCGACACAGAACTCGAGGCGACCTTCTTCGACGTGCTGGTGGATGAGGAGAACGAAGCCGATTACAACGGCAGCTGGGGCCCGATGGCCCAGGTGTTCGAGACAACGGAATTCCGAAACGCGCAGGTGTCACCGCTCGACATCAACACGCAGCCGGGCTACGAGCGTCGGCTCTTCGAGGCGACCAAGCTCTACGAAGGAAAAGATACCGACGCGATCTTCCCGTACTGGGACCTTTGGGTCCCCGTCGAGGAAGGCAGCGAACTGTCCACGCTGACAGCCAACATCGAGAGCAACGTGGCGACATCAACCGCCGAGTTCGTCACCGGAGTGCGTGACCCGAACAACGACGACGATTGGAATGGCTACCTGGACGGCCTCCAGGGCCTCGGCGTCGACCGCTACCTCGAAATATGGCAGGCCGCATACGACGCGAGCTGACCGTAAGCACTGATCGGGGGGCGAGGCGTACGCTTCGCCCCCCGTTACCTTAATCCGAGGATGTTGTCTGCGGACCCGGTTCGGCAGTGAATGATCGCTGACAGAGGGGCTCAGTCCAGGAAGATGTCCGGGAACAGGCGGTTGTCCGGGGTGCCGGGAATTGCGGCATAGCCGGAAAAGTCTGTCACGCCGTCGGCCTCCAGCACGTCTTCCACGATCAGGCTCTGTCCGGTGTACCCGGCTGCCGTCTTGATCAGCACGGCGTAGGCGGCATCCGCATAGATGTCCGGCGTGCGGCTCGCAGCCATCACTTTGTCGCCACCGAGCAGGTTCTGCACCGCGGCGGTCGCAATGGTCGTGCGCGGCCACAAGGTGTTGGCGGCGATGCCATCCTCAGCGAACTCAGCAGCGAGTCCGAGAGTGACCATGGTCATGCCGAACTTCGCCAGCGAGTAACCGGTGTGCGCTCCGAGCCACTTCGGGGTCGGGTTGAGCGGCGGTGACAGCGAGAGGATGTGCGGGTTTGAAGACTCTCGCAGTTGCGGAATCGCCGCACGCGACAGCATGAAGGTGCCGCGCACGTTGACGTCCTGCATGAGGTCGTACTTCTTCGCGCCGAGATCGAGCGAGCGCGACAGATCGATCACGCTGGCGTTGTTGATGACGATGTCGATGCCGCCGAACTCGCCCTGCGTCTTCATGACGGCCTCGGTGATGTCGTCATCCTCGCGGACGTCGCCGACAATCGGCAGCGCGTTCCCGCCGGCCGCGCGAATCTGCTCGGCCGCAGTGTGGATCGTGCCCTCGAGCTTCGGATGCGGCGTGTCGGTCTTCGCCAGCATCGCGATGTTCGCGCCATCTGCTGCGGCGCGCAGCGCGATGGCCAGGCCGATGCCGCGGCTGCCGCCCGACATCAGGATTGTCTTGCCTGCCAGGTTGGTCATGCTGCTCCTTCGTTGGATTCCAGTCGCAATTTCTGTCGCCTCCGAACGCTCGAAGCGACAGAAATCGCGACGGGAACGTTGGTGCCGGTCACTTCGGGGCCATGCGGATGGCGCCGTCGAGGCGGATGGTCTCGCCGTTCAGATAGTCGTTGCTGACGATGTGTTCGACCAGCCCGGCATATTCGGCGGGCCTACCCAAGCGTGCGGGGTACGGAACCTGCTCACCGAGCGATGCCTGCGCAGCCTCCGGAAGACCGGCGAGCATCGGGGTCTCCATGATGCCGGGGGCGATCGTGCAGACCCGGATGCCGTAACGGGCGAGCTCCCGGGCGATCGGGAGCGTCATGGCGTGCACGCCGCCCTTCGATGCCGAGTACGCGGGCTGACCGATCTGCCCGTCGAACGCCGCGACGGATGCCGTGTTGACGATGACGCCGCGTCCACCGCCTTCGAGTGGCTGGTTCTTCGCGATGACGGCGGATGCCTGCGACGTCACGTTGAATGTGCCGACGAGGTTGATACGGATGACGCGCTCGAAGTCGGCGAGCACTGCGGGGTTGCCCTCACGGTCGAGCACCTTGGCTGGCGGGGCGATGCCGGCGCAGTTGACGACGATGCGCAGCGGCGCAGCGGCCTGAGCGGTGGCTGCCGCGGCTGCGGCATCCTCCGGATTGGTCACATCTCCCGGAGCGAAAATCCCGCCGAGTTCCGCAGCCATCTCGGCCCCTGCGGACGAGGGCAGGTCGAGAAGCGTGACGTGCGCGCCGGCAGCGGCGAGTGCGCGCGCTGTCGCGAGGCCCAACCCCGAAGCGCCGCCCGTGATCAGTGCCCCGGATCCTTGGATCTGCATGTGTTCTCCTTCGAACCGTTTGCAACTCAGTCCCAGCATACGCAGTTCTCAGTACCACCCCTGGCTTCTGTGACGGCGGAGGTGTTGGCTGGGGTCATGGAACTGCGTCGCAAGCGAGCCTACGACACCGCCGAATCCTCTGATGGTTTCCGCGTCCTCGTCGATCGACTGTGGCCACGCGGAGTCTCGAAGGAGCGTGCCGCGATCGATCTATGGGCGAAGGATGCCGCGCCGAGCCCCGATCTACGTCGCGACTGGCATGCCGCACCCGACTCGGAGTGGGGCGTCTATGCCGACCGATACCGCGCAGAGCTGTCGCACGAAACGGCGGCCGGACTGGAGTCGTTGGCGATCGAGCTGCGCCAGCATCCGGTCGTCACGCTCGTGTACGCCGCACACGACGAGCAGCACAATCACGCCGTCGTGCTGGAGGAGTGCCTTCGTCCGCTGCTGTGAACCAGCGAGAAACACGCAAGGATGGGGCGGTGAGCATTCCGTCCGGACATATCGAGATCCCTGCGCGCGTGCGGGCACTCGCACACGCCGCCACTCTCGAACCGGTGTGGCAGAACAACAATGGCGGGCTGACGTTCCGCACGGACGACCGCCGCTACATCAAATGGGGCCCCCGCGACCCTGAGGCGAACATGCGCGACGAGGCCGAGCGCATGCGATGGGCGTCGCAGTGGATCACCGTGCCCGAAGTGATCGAGCAGGGCGAAGATGCCACACACGAGTGGCTCGTGACCGTCGCGCTCGACGGGCTCAGCGCCGTCAACGGACGCTGGATCGCAGAACCGGCCGTCGCTGTGCGCGCCGTCGGTGCGGGTTTGCGGATGCTGCACGACGCACTCCCGGTCGACGAGTGCCGCTGGGAGTGGAGCGTGGCATCCCGGATCGCGAACGCTCAGACTCGCAGCATCCGCATTCCCGAAGAACTCCGCGACGCGCCACCGATCGATCGGCTCGTGGTGTGCCACGGGGATGCCTGCATGCCGAACACCCTCTTGAACGCCGACGGCAACCCATTCGCCCACGTCGATCTCGCCGTTCTCGGCACCGCCGACCGCTGGGCGGACATCGCCGTGGCCTCGATGAGCACCGAGTGGAATTGCGGCCCCGGCTGGGAGGACGCACTCATCGACGCGTACGGCCTCGAGCCTGACCGTGAACGTCTCGCCTACTACCGGGCACTGTGGAATGCGAGCTGATGACTGGAGCAAGGATGCATAAGACGACCGACCAGGGGATGACGGTCACGGAAGCCCTCGCATCGTGAGCACTGCGGACTTCGTGGGGATCATCCTGCTGAGTGTTCACGTCATCGTGGGGTTCGTAGCGGCGGTGGCGATCTCGCTGCACAGAAAGCCCGCCACGGCGATTGCCTGGATCCTGACGATCATCTTCATCCCCCTTCTCGGGGCAATCGCCTTCTTCCTCATCGGCTTTGGCCGACTCCCTCGGCGGCGGCGCGAGAAGCAAAAAGAGGTCAATGCGCTGATGCTCGATCGTTCGGGCGTCACCGCACACCGGGCGCCGCCATCGACCCCCGACTGGCTGGACACGGCCGTGATACTCAACGAGACACTCGGTGCGCTCCCCATCGTCGCGGGCAACAGAACGACGTTGATCCAGGACTACCAGGGATCATTCGATGCGATGATCGTCGACATTGACGCCGCCCGCGAGTATGTGCACGTCGAGTTCTACATTCTGGTGAGAGACACGACCACGCAGCCGTTCTTCGACGCACTCGCGCGCGCGGTCGCCCGGGGAGTCGTCGTACGGGTGCTCTCCGACCACGTCTCGGGGTTGATGTTCCCGCACCGGAAAGCAACACAAGAAGCACTCGCGCAGATGGGGGCGCAGTGGAGGCCGATGCTTCCGTTGCGTCCCCATCTCGGGCAATGGCAGCGCCCAGACCTCCGTAACCACCGCAAGCTGGTCGTCATCGACGGGTACGTCGGATACACCGGTTCGCAGAACCTCATCGATGCGACGTACCTGAAGCCGAAGAATGTTCGCCGCGGATTGCACTGGATCGAACTCATGGTGCGGCTCGAGGGCCCCGTGGTCGGCGAGCTCGATGCGGTGTTCATCACAGACTGGTTCAGCGAAACAGACGAGCTCCTCCCCGTTCACACCTATCCGGCGCGGGCCGCCGCCATCGCGGCATCCGATTCAGGGAACGACAAACCACTCAGCGATACGCCACTCGACAATATCGACGCGCAGGTGATTCCGAGCGGCCCCAGCTTCGAGAACGACAACAATCTCAAGCTGTTCGTCATGCTCATCCAGAACGCACGCGCACGAGTGAGCATCACCAGCCCGTACTTCGTTCCGGACGAGTCGACGATGCTGGCCATCCTCACCGCGGCCGCACGCGGCCTGGATGTCGAGCTCTTCGTGTCGGAGGTCGCAGACCAGGTCCTCGTCCATCACGCGCAACGCTCGTACTACGCAGCACTTTTGGATGCGGGGGTCGCCATCTACCTGTACCGATCGCCGACCGTACTGCACTCCAAGCACTTCTCCATCGACGACGAGGTTGCCGTCATCGGATCGAGCAACATGGACATCCGTTCATTCAGCCTCAACATGGAGGTCTCCGTGTTGGTCCGCGGGCGAAAGTTCGTCGATCAGTTGAAACTCGTCGAGGACGACTACCGTCGCAACAGCATCAGGCTGCACCGCGAAGCATGGGCGAGGCGGCCGTTGCGCGAGAAGGTGATCGACGGGTTGGCGCGGCTGACATCCGCATTGCAGTGACCCGGCCAATCCGCTGCAGCGGAGTCATCTCCGCCCAGAGGTGAAGCCCTAAAACCAGGGGTGTCGGGTCGTGGGTGGTGGCCTTAGTGTCGGATAGGACAGCGAACACCGAACAACCGAGAGAGTGGGCATGCGCACACCGATCCCGCTCCTCGTGGCGCTGATTGCCGCAGGGTTCTTCGCGATTGTTCCGGCAGGCGCGGCGACTGCAGAGGTGGACTCTCCGAACGTCACGGCGACCGAGAATGCCACAGACCCCGCGCCCGCCACGGACGAGCCTGCGGACAGAGCGACGGACGAGCCTCAGCCACCGGCAACCGAAGAACCCGAGACTCCCAAACCCTCGGCGCCAGCCGAGGAAGTGACGGCGCCTCCGACGGAGCCAGCATCGGAGGTTCCGCCCGAGGACGACACGCAGGACGAGCAGGATGCTCCGGACGAGGACACCGATGTCGACGCTCCGATACTGGAGTACGTGCCGCCTGCGGCGAGCGCCACTATTCCCATGGTCAGCTGGGTTGCCGCGGTGGTCATCATCATCGCGAGCATTCTCCTGCTGATCGGCTTGCAGGCACAGCTGCGCCACCGCACAGCCACAGCCCCCATCCCTCTCCCCATCCGACGCCGAGCACAACGGACGGAGGACGAGTGGTCGATGCAGCCGTCAGGCGAGGCCTTCTCCGCCCTGGAGACAGTGGGCGAAGCGATGCTCGATGCCGGCTATTCCGTCGTGTCAGTGCAACAAGCACTGACAGACATCGCCACTGTCAACGGACACCCGTCCACTGAACTGATCGTGTTTCCCACTGCACTGATCGTCTCCTCCCGTGTAGGAGGGCACGTGCGAACCGGTGCGGTCGGCACGGCTGGCTCGCAGCTGCTGCTGCATCAGGTAGACGCGCTCGATCACATCGTGGAGGATGCGCGTGCCGGCCGTATTGGGCCCGCAGAGGCGCGGCGCGGGGTGGCAGCCGTGCGCGCCCTTCCTCCATCGACGGGGCGCGGGGTCCGGGTGGCTGCATACGCTGGAGTGTGCGCTGCTCTTGCCGCACTCCTCGGTGGGTCCTGGATCGGACTGGCGTTTGCTGCAGCTCTGGGCACGCTGGTCGGAATCGTGCTCCTGCTGGCGGAGGCCGTTCCGCGTCGCTTCACACCTCTCGTCACGGTCGGGCTCGCTTTTGGCGTCTCCGCCACGGTCTTCCTTGTCACCGGTGCCGGGTGGGACCCCGGCATCCTTCCCTCCCTGATTGCCCCGCTCGTGCTTCTCTTGCCGGGAGGCCTGCTCACGACCGGAATGATCGAGCTGGCATCCGGGCAGATGATGTCGGGTGCTGGCCGACTGGCGGCCGGATCCATGCAACTGGTACTGCTCGCGCTTGGGATCGTGTCTGGCGCGATGCTCGTTGGTGTACCGCAGATCGACATGACCGAGGCGAGCGCACCACTTGGACCAATCGCCCCCTGGGTCGCCGTTGCCGTCTTCGGCGTCGGGATCGTGATCAACCAAGGGGGACGGATGGCGTCCATACCCTGGATCCTGCTCGTGCTCTACGTCGCATACGGCGCACAGGTCATCGGAAGCATCTTCTTCGGAGGAGTGCTGTCGGCCCTGATCGGTGCGCTCGCCATGACGCCGGTCGCGATCCTCGCCTCGCGGCATCCGTCCGGCCCCGCAGCCAAGGTCAGTTTCCTCCCCGCGTTCTGGCTGCTCGTGCCGGGGGCGCTCGGGCTCGTCGGAGTCGCCGCGCTCCTGAGCGGCGACAGCGCGGGAACGACCACCCTCGTGACCACGATCACTACAATGGTCGCGATCGCTCTCGGAATCCTCGCGGGCACTGCACTCACCGACCGCACCTTTAAACTCTGACGCCTGGAACGAGACCCTCCATCATGTCCGCAGCCGATGTAGCTACAACACGCGTGGTGGCAGAGCCAGCGCACTCCCTTCGTGTGGAGTCGTACGCCATCTACGCCGCCCTCGCCGCTGGCGTCCTAGGAGCATTCCTCGGCATCGTCATCGGCGTCGCTCTGCCCCCGCTCAGCCTGTTCGGCGACTGGTCATTCGGGAGCATCGTCGCCATCGCCGCTGGAGCGGTCGCGGCGATCACCAGCGGCATCGGATACTGGCGTGTGCGAGACATGCCTGGGCAGGAATGGCGACACTCGCTCTCCGCCGCGACCTTCACCGTCAACACGATCGCGGTGGTGCTTGTGCACCTCGTGCTTGCCGTGTTGGCGGCGCTTGCGTCCTTCCTCATCCTCAGCCTCGGGTTCGTCGGGTTGAAGGTCGAGCCGTTCTGGACGGTCGTTTTGATGGCGGTGAGCCTCGGGCTCAGCGCATATCTCACCTACCTGTCGGTGTCGCGCATGACGACGCGGCGGATGTCTTCACTGCTGATGGCTTTCGTCGGCATCGGCACTTTCGCGGCGATGCTCACGACCCCGGATCCGCTCTGGTGGGACACGCACTTCAGCCACCTCGGCACCTTCTGGAGCGTGTCGAGTCTGGTGTTCAACGGCACCCTGGTCATCGGCGGCCTCCTCGTCACCGCTTTCGCCGTCTATCTCACGAACGATATGAACGCGCTCCTCGAGCGGCGGATCCTTGCACGCGAAGACGGTCCCAAGATCATCGCAAGGATGTTCATCATCTTGGGCATCATGCTGGCTGGGGTCGGCCTCGTCCCGGTGAACGTGAGCCTGCTGGTCCACAACCTCTGCGCGGGCGGCATGGCCGTCATGTATATCGGGATGCTCGCAAGCGGACACCGGATACTTCGAGGGATGCCACGCGCATACTTCATCGCATCCTGGGTGTTCCTTGCCGCAGTACTGGTGTCCACGCTGCTCTTCGCCGTCGGATTCTTCGGGCTGACCGCGTTTGAGATCGTCGTTTTCGCGCTCATCTTCGGATGGATCTCGGTCTTCATCCGATTCCTCGGCGTCGCAGGTCAAGGCGACTGAAGAACGCGCGCTGATGTCTCATCCCCTCATGTTCGTGGAAGACGATCCACTGCTGGCGCGAGTGCTAACCATTGCGCTCGCGTTGCCCGAGGCCGACGAGAAGGTCAGCCACGGCCGCCCCGCGTTTTTCACACAGAAGGTGTTCTGCTACTTCGGCGGCTCCCAACGCATAGACGACGAGTGGATCGCGCACGACGCAGCAATCATGGTGCGACCCGATCCCGGTGACGATCCGGCGCTGCGACAAGACACGCGATTCTGGGTGCCCGCATACCTCGGCCCGTCCGGATGGCTCGGCATCGACCTCGACCAAGCGACGGACTGGCGTGAGATCTCCGAACTCATCGATGCGTCGTATCGGGTGACCGCTCCGAAACGGCTGGTTCGGACGCTCGACGAGCGATAGTGGTCACTTCATTATTCTTTGTTAGTACGTATTAGCGTACTATTGCGACATGGATGACGAACTGGAAGCACTGCGCGAAGAAGTGCGTGCCCTGACGAAACGAGTCGACACCCTCGACGCACAGCAGCGGCCGGACCAGACGACCAATCGGCCACCTGCCAGCCAAGACGCGTTCTGGGCGCTGGCTGGATTGCAGTCACGACTTGCGGAAGCTCCGTCCACAGCCGATGGCGCAGTAATGCTCGTGGGCTCTCTGACCCTGCCTACTGGCTCTCCGGTGTCATGGCAGCAGAGCGTCGGGACCGCA
This sequence comes from Microbacterium sp. Y355, assembly GCF_059445345.1. NCBI lineage: Bacteria > Bacillati > Actinomycetota > Actinomycetes > Micrococcales > Microbacteriaceae > Microbacterium > Microbacterium sp. Y355. Next base: position 2,308,599 of record NZ_JCAIUD010000001.1, read on the forward strand.
GGAATGCTAGAGACGGAGTGGACGGAGCAGGCTTCCGTGTTCGCGGCACTGGGGCATCCGGTTCGGGTGGAACTGCTGCGGCACATCCTCTCCGGCGTGCACGCGACTGCCGATCTCGCGGCGATCGAGACACTCGGAACAACCGGTCAGCTGCACCACCATCTGCGACAACTAGTCAGCGCCGGGTGGGTACGTCAGAGCGGGCGTGGCCTCTACGAGATTCCAGCGGCACGGATCGTCCCCTTACTAGCGTGCATGCTCGGAGCCGAGCGATGAGGCGGGCACTCGCCGCCATCTATCGCTTCCGCGTCCCCGGCTACTACGCAGCGACCGCGACCCTGGTCGCCGTCGCTCTGTCCGCACCCTTCGCACTGGGCGATGTCGCGCGCCAGGCGCGTGGCATCCTTGCGATGATCGCGGTGTGCGCGCTGGCGCTGTGTATCGTGCTCGCACTCGCCGCGCCCGCGTTTCTCCCCGAACGAGGAACAGTGAGCGTCGTTTCCCCCGTGCACGGACGCTGGTTGGCAATGAACAGCCCTGCTTCGAAAACGCCCAGCCACGGAGTCCGCGCATACGGCCAGACATACGCGATCGACCTCGTCAACGAGCCGGTCGATGCAGTCCGCCCGACCTTCGGCGGCAGCCCCGCGATGCGTTCCCCTTCGGAGTATCCGGCATTCGGAGAGCCGGTGTTCGCCATGTGCGACGGAGTGGTGGTGCGCGCATCCGACTGGCGACGGGATCACAGAGCACGCTCCAATTTGCTCGCCGTGATCTACATGATGATCGAAGGTGCGATCCGGGAGCTGGGCGGGCCGGGATTCGTCATCGGTAACCACGTCACGGTTCGCGGCGCGGACGGCGTGCACGCCATGGTCGCGCACCTGCAACGCGGGTCAGTCACCGTTCGCGTCGGCGAGACGGTCCGAGAGGGTGAGCAGATCGGTAGCTGCGGAAACTCCGGCAACACGAGCGAGCCTCATGTGCATGCTCAACTCATGGACCGCGCATCCCCGTGGACAGCCGTCGGGATTCCGATGAATTTCGCGGACATCACCCTCGAGGACGGCTCGGAGGGTGCCGATGCGCTGCCGCAGAACGGCGAGCATATGACCGCGCACGCACTAGCGCCCGCGAGACAACATCCGCTGCGCCAGACACCAAATTCTGCGTGAGGCACCATGACAGCCGTGTTGTCTCACGCAGAGAGTAGTGCCGCAGGCAGCAGATGATGTCGCAGCATGGAAGAAAACACCTCAGCTCCAGACGAACCTGAACGTGCCGAGAAGCACCGCTGCCGTCAGCGCCAGCGCCATCATCGCCACGCCACCGAGGAGCGCTACCGCGTCTCGTCTGTGCAGACGCGATTTTCTGGACCAAGTGCGCGGGATGCCGGAGCCGAAGCCGCGCGCCTCCATCGCCATCGCCAGCTTCGTGCCACGCCGCACCGCGAACACCAGAAGCACGAATACCATCGAGAAGAATCTCCGTAGCACCCCCCTGTCGCCGACGCCTCTGGCCCTGCGGGCGAGCCCCATCGTTCGCCAGTCATCGAGGAAGAGTCCGAGCATCCGAGTGCCGGCGAGAATGCCGAGAACGAATCGGCTGGGCAGCTTCAGAACCTGCGCGAGTGCATCCGCTAGCTCGGTTGGATCGGTGTTGCCGAACAGCAGAATCGTCGGCAGCCCCAGCGCCACGACACGCAGACTCACCGCGATTGCGAGGCTGATCGAGTCTTCGCTGATCGTTGCGAAGCCGAAGGTCCAGTAGATGCGACCGGCAGGTTCTGCGTAGAGGAGCATGCTCAGACCTGCAATCGGCGCGAAGATCACGATCGGCAGGATCCGGCGCAGCAAAAGCGAAAAACGCAAGCCGGTGAGCGGCAGGCACAGCAGTTGCAGTCCGATCGCGACGAGGCCGCTGACGACGTCGATTGACGCGAAAAGCGGCACAGAAAGCAGCAGCGCGAGCACCAGCTTCGTCACCGGATTCACGCCGTCAAGCCACGACCCCCCATCTATATGGAGCGAACCGTCGGGTTGGGGGCCATCGGGCGCGGGTTTGCGCCAGATAGACGGGCCAGTCACGAGGCCGCCCCAAGCTCGATACGGTGCCCGCCGAGATGGCGGATCACCCCCTCGTCGTGCGTGACTGCGACCACCGTCGTTCCCTCGGCAATCTCCTCTTGCAGCAGCGCGACCAGTTCGATCCAGCCGCGGCGGTCCTGCCCGAAGGTCGGCTCATCGAGCACGATCACCTCAGGAGATGCCGCGAGCACCGTCGCAACCGAGAGACGCCGCTTCTGCCCACCGGACAGCGTAAACGGGTTCGCCAACGCGAGTTTCGACAGGTGCAGTCGCTCAAGCAGCGTGTTGACGACGACGTCGGTGCGCGCACTGTCCCAGCCGAGCGCCTTCGGACCGACGGCGAGCTCATCGCGCAGCGTCTGGGTGAGGAACTGATGCTCCGGTTCCTGGAACACCGTACCGATGCGGGTGAGCAGTTCGCGCGACGTCCACCGCAGCGGACGGCGTCCGCCGCGACCAGCCAACTCCGCCGCTGCAACCACCTGTCCGGTGTGCTCGGGAATGAGTCCTGCCAACGTGAGCGCGAGCGTCGACTTGCCGGCGCCATTCGACCCCGTGATCACTGTCGCGCTCCCCCGCGGCACGCGCACGTTGAGTCCCGACTGCACGACGGTGCGCGGATCACGAGCGATCGCGAGCCCCGAAGCCGACAGCACATCGGATGCCACTGCGCCCGACAGCTCCGGCAGATCGAGACTCTGATCGGGCACCCAGACGCCGGCATCCGCCAGGGACCGCCCATGCTCGGCGAACACCTGAGAAGGTGAACCGTCGGCGAGCAGGCCGCCGTCTGCGGCGAGCACGATCACACGGGTCATCAGGCCGACCCACACCGGAGTCCGATGCTCGACGACGACGAGCGTCGCTCCTGTGGCATCCACGGCGCGCTCCACGCTCGCGCGCACTTCCGCGACGCCGTCCGGATCGAGATTCGCGGTCGGCTCATCGAGCAGCAGCAGTCCAGGTCGCATCGCGAGTACGCCCGCAAGCACCAACCGCTGCTTCTGCCCGCCGGAAAGCGCCTTGGTCGCACGGCGCAGTGGCACATCCAACCCGACGGCATCGAGTGCCTCGGCGACGCGGGCAGGGATCTCGGATGCCGCAACGCCGAGATTCTCGCACCCGAACGCGACATCGTCGCCGACCTTCGACAGCACGATGCCGGCATCCGGATCCTGCATCACGAGCCCTGCCTGCCCCCGCCGAGACTCCGGCGTCGCACCATCGATGAGGAGCGATCCTGAGCGCTCTCCCTCGTCTGCGTCGCCGAGGACACCTGCAAGGCCCGCGAGAAGCGTCGACTTGCCCGCACCAGATGCGCCAAGCAGCAGTACCCGCTCACCAGGTTCGATCGTGAAGGTGACCTCACTGACGGCGGGAAGTTTTCGCCCTGCGTAGCGCCACCCCCAGCCCGCAGCCTGCACGCGGGCTGGGGTGGCAGAGGTCATGCTCAGACCTCGCGCACGTGTTCTCGACCAGCGGCGAACCGGCTGAGAGCACCGGTCGCGGCGAGCGCGCGCACGAGCAACCAGCCGACGACTCCGGCGAGGATCGCGCCCGAGACGACAACAGACACCAGGTAGATCGTGTTGAACTCGAGCGACTTGAGGATGTTGGGTGAGCTGCCGTAGAACAGCTCGAAGGTCCACGCGGCGACGGCGGCACCGATCCCCGCGAGGGCCGCAACGACGACGCCGAAACGGCGGTAGAGGAACAGCGCGAAGATCAGCTCCGCACCCAGCCCCTGCACGAGCCCGGACAGAATCGTCGAAACGCCCCACACGTTGCCGATCAGCATCGACACGATCGCGGCGACCAGTTCGACGACCAGTGCCGCGCCCGGCTTACGAATCACCAGACCACCGACGACACCGCCGATCAGCCAGATACCGACGGCAACGCCGCCAAGTCCGGGGGTCAGGGCATCTGCAGCACCGAACCAGGCACCGCCGACAATGTTCCACCCCCAGAAGACGAGCCCGATCGCGACGCCGAGGACGGCAGCGACAACGATGTCGACGACGCGCCAGCGCGATGGACTCTGGGTGCTGTACTGCACGGCAGTGGGCGTGCGTGTAGACGTGTTCATCTGAACTCCTCCCTGCGCTGGCATGACCCAGATCAGGTTCGACGGTCGAAGCGCGTGTCGCTCCCTCTCAGCCCGACTTACCGGACTCCCGTGGTTGTGTTGACGATCATACCGAACAGGGGAGTTCCTGGCGCACTGCGCACACCGGGAGCGAGATTCGGTAGCGTAGGTGGGTGACCCCTGACGATGCGACGCCCGATACGGGCACGCTCAGCCGGCGTGCGCTTCGCGCGCGTACGGGAGCGGTCGATACCGCGCGCCCCTCAGCCCTGCCGTTCACCAATGCCGCGGAGGCGAAATCGGATGCCCCGGAGGCGGTGCCGAACACCTCAGAACCGCTACCGGATGCCCCGGAAACACGGGATACGTCCACCACTGCCGAGACAATCTTCGACTTCGACGCCGACGCCGACCTGAACGTGCTCGAGCGCGCGGTGGACGAGACCGCCTCAGACGCGCAGTGGGCTGATTCCGCGCGCCCAGTCACTGCTCTCACCTGGATCGATGTCGACGATGTCAGCGAAGGCACCCGCCCGGCCGATCTCAATGCGGTAACGATGTACGAGGCGGGACCCGACCTGCTGGGGGATGCCTCGCTGCGCTCCGGCGCGCGCACGTTGCTCGCGCCGCTGGGCACCGTCGCTGCTCTTGCCGTCGCCTATTCCGCGACGATGCTGCTGTGGCCACTGAACGCAGTGCCGCCGACCGTCCAGGCCGCCCCGCTCCAGGCGGTGGCGTCCGAGGCGGCGACGGTCACCTGGCCCACCATCGGAAGCGCGGGTGTGAGCATCGGCGGGGTCTCCTCGATGGCATCCTCCCTAGATGCGGCATCCATCGCCAGTCTGACGAAGGTCGTCACCAGCCTGATGGTGCTGGACAAGATGCCGCTGCAGCTCGGCGAGACGGGACCGGAATTCGCGTTCACGTATGGTGACACGCTCGACTACTGGAACTACCGCAGCGCGAATCAATCAGCGCTGGATGTACCGGTTGGCGGCGTGCTGACGGAGTACCAGATGCTGCAGGGCACCCTGCTCGGATCCGCGAACAACTATGTCGATCGACTGGCGCGCGACATCTGGGGCTCGAACCGACAGTTCGCCGAGGCCGCGGAGATATGGCTCGCCGACCGTGGCCTCTCCGCAATCACCGTGGTGACCCCATCCGGTTTCGACGAGGACAACATCGCCACACCGGAGGCGCTGCTGCAGCTCGCCGAGCGGGCGATGCAGAATCCCGTGTTCGCCGAGATCGTCGGCACCGCAAGTGTGGAGATCCCGGGCGCCGGCCTGGTGACCAACACCAACGGAATGCTCGCAGATCCGGGCGTCGTCGGCATCAAAACCGGAACCCTCGTGGGGTGGAGCCTGCTCACCGCGAAGGACGTCACGATCGGTGACACGACAGTGCACCTGTATGCGTCGGTGTTGAACCAGGACGATGACGACCAGCGGCTCGAAGTGACGCGCTCGCTGTTCGCCGAAGTGGAGGCCGCACTGGCGGCAACACCTCCGGCAGTGCAGGCCGGCACGGTTGTTGGCACGGTCAGCACTCCGTGGGGCACGAGCGTGGATGTGGTGACCGACAGCGACGCGAACGTCGTGCTGTGGAACGGCGCATCGGCGGACACAACAGTAACCTTCGACCTGCGCGATCAGCGCGCCGATGGCGAAGAGATCGGCACGCTCACGGTGAACGGGCCCGTGGATGCCACAGACTCCAGCGTCTCCCTCGCCGAAGAACTCAACGGACCGAGCCCGCTGTGGCGCCTGACGCATCCCCTTGAGATCCTCGGGCTCGCTGCGGACGACTGACAAACGACAACAACAAAAACTATGGCCGGCTGCGATTGCAGCCGGCCACAGTTGATTACCTCAGATCTCAGACCTCCGCCTGCACCTCGGCCTCAGCCTCAGCCTCAGCCTCTCCGGTGACAACGACCGGGACGGAGCCGGTGAGGGCCTCCTCCGCGTCGATGTCGGTCGCTGCCTGCTCGAACTGCGACTGGTACAGCCGCCAGTACGCGCCCTGCGCCGTGATGAGCTCGTCATGCGAACCCTTCTCGACGATGTCGCCGTGCTCCATCACGAGGATGAGGTCGGCGTCGCGGATGGTCGACAGACGGTGCGCGATCACGAACGAGGTACGCCCCTGCCGGAGCGCCGCCATGGCGTGCTGCAGCAGCAACTCGGTGCGGGTGTCAACGGCGCTCGTCGCCTCATCGAGGATGAGGATCGACGGCTTCGCGACGAACGCGCGCGCGATTGTGATGAGCTGACGCTCACCGGCCGAAACGTTCGCCGCGTCTTCTTCAAGAACCGTCTCGTACCCGTCGGGAAGCGCGTGCACGAAGCGGTCGACATACGTCGCCCTCGCTGCGGCCAACACCTCTTCGTCGGTCGCCGAGGCCCGGCCGTACCGGATGTTCTCCAGGATGGAACCTGCGAACAGCCACGGATCCTGCAGCACCATGCCCGTGCGCGAGCGCAGCTCGGACCGGGTCACCTCAGAGATGTCCTGCCCGTCGAGCAGGATGCGGCCGCCGCTGAGTTCGTAGAAGCGCATGATGAGGTTCACCAGCGTCGTCTTGCCCGCGCCGGTCGGTCCCACGATCGCGACCGTCTGGCCCGGCTCTACCCGGAACGAGAGGTCGTTGATCAGCGGACGCTCCGGTGTGTAAGAGAACGACACGTTCTCGAACTCGATGACGCCCTCGCCGTCGGCAAGAGTCGGAGCATCTGCCGCATCCGGTTCCTGCTCGTCGGCGTCGAGGAAGTCGAACACCCGCTCGGCCGAAGCCGTACCGGACTGCACGACTGCCGCCATGCCACCCAGCTCCGACAGCGGCTGCGTGAACTGCTGCGAGTACTGGATGAACGCCTGCACGTCACCGAGGCGCAGCTGGCCGCTCGCGACCATCAGACCACCGAGGACGGCGATGCCGACGTAGGTCAGGCTGCCGATGAAGGTCATGCCCGGCATGATGATGCCAGAGAGGAACTGTGCCTTGAAGCTCGCCTGGAACAGCTCTTCGTTCTCGGCCTGGAACTTGTCGAGCGCATCCTTCTCACGGCCGTACACCTTGACGAGCGCGTGTCCGGAGAACGCCTCCTCGACGCGGGCGTTGAGCCGGCCGACCTTGCGCCACTGCGATCCGAAGGCCTTCTGCGATCGCGGACCGATGACGCCGAAGATGACGCCCATGAGCGGCAGAGCGACAAGAGCCACGAGAGCGAGCTGCCACGAGATGGAGAACATCATCACCAGCACACCGATGACGGTGAGCACCGAGGTCAGCGCACCAGAGAGGGACTGCTGCATCGCGGTGGTGATGTTGTCGATATCGTTCGTCACGCGAGAGATCAGCTCACCGCGCTGCACCTTGTCGAAGTACGACAGCGGCAGGCGGTTGATCTTCGCCTCGACGGACTCACGAAGACGCCACATCGTGCGCACCATGATGACGTTGATGACATAGCCCTGGATCCAGGTCAGCAGCGCAGCGCCCACGTAAATCGCGAGGACCGCGATGATGATCGTGCGAAGCCGCTCGAAGTCGATGCCGGCGCCGACCTGGAAGTCGGTGAAGGCCGCGACCATGTTCGCGAAGTCATCTTGGCCCTGCGACCGCAGCAGCTCAATGACCTGCTCCTGCGACGTACCTGCCGGAACGCCGCTGTCGCCCAGCGTCTTCGAGATGAAGCCCTCGTAGATGATGTTGGTCGCCTCGCCGAGCACCTTGGGCGCGGCGACGGTGAGCACGACGCCGATCGCGCCGAGGATCGACACGAAGACGAACCAGATGGCGGAGGGCTTCAGCAGCCCGATCATGCGGGCGAAGCTCTTGCCGAAGTGGTCGGCCTTGCCAGGGGCGGGGGCGTCCCAGCCTCCCGCCTCCAGGCGCGCCGCGTCGGCGAGCTCTGCTTCGTACTGCTCTTCTGCAGTGAGCTGTTCTGGCGTGCTCATGCGTCCACCCCCAGCTGCGATTCGACGATCTCACGATAGGTGTCATTGGTGGCAAGGAGCTCGTCGTGGGTGCCGATGCCGACCATCGCGCCGCCGTCGAGAACCACGATGCGATCGGCATCCATGATGCTCGACACACGCTGCGCGACAACGATCTTCGTCACCTCCGGCAACTCACGCCATAGCGCCTGTCTCAGCCTGGCGTCTGTCGTGAGATCGAGCGCCGAGAACGAGTCGTCAAAGATGAGAAGCTCAGGCTGATGCACGATCGCCCTCGCGATCGCGAGTCGCTGGCGCTGCCCGCCGGAGACGTTGGTTCCACCCTGGGCGATGCGCGATTCGAGTCCATCGGGCATCTCTTCGACAAAGTCGCGGCCCTGCGCGATCTCGAGCGCGTGCCAGAGCTCTTCGTCAGTGGCCTCTTCTCGCCCATACCGCAGGTTCGACGCGACTGTTCCGGTGAACAGGAACGGCCGCTGCGGCACCAGGCCGATGCTCTTCCACAGAGCTTGGACGTCTGCCTCACGCACGTCTGTGCCGTTGACACGCACGGCTCCGCCGGTGACATCGAACAGGCGCGGGATCAACGAGACGAGTGTGGTTTTGCCTGCGCCGGTCGATCCGACGATCGCGACCGTCTCACCCTTGTTCGCACCGAAAGAGATGCCCGACAGCACCGGAGCCTCGGCCCCGGGGTAAGTGAACTCGACATCTTCGAGCATGACCGTGCCGGGGGTGCTGAAGTCGACGACTCCATTGTCCGGACGGTGCATGCTCGACTCGGCGTCGAGAACTTCGCCCACACGCTCGGCCGACACGGCCGCACGTGGGATCATCATCGCCATGAAGCTCGACATGATCACGCCCATCATGATCTGGCCGATGTACTGCATGAATGCGAACAGGGTGCCGACCTCAACATTGCCCGAGTTGATCTCCACACCACCGAACCAGATCACACCGACGACGGTGATGTTGAGGATCAGCATGAATGCCGGGAAGAGCAGCACGAACAATGAGCCGATCTTGCGCCCGAGAACCATGAGTTCCGTGTTCGTTTCGCGGAAGCGCTCTTCCTCGATGGGCTCACGGACGAATGCGCGGACGACCCGCACGCCCGTGAGCTGCTCGCGCATGACGCGGTTGATCGCATCGAGCTGCTTCTGGTTACGGCGGAACAGCGGAACCATTCGACCGATGATGAGAACGGCGACGATCAGAAGTGCCGGCACCGAGACGGCGATCAGCCAGCTCAGACCGACGTCCTGCTGGACGGCCATGATGATGCCGCCGATCGCGAGCAGCGGCGCTGTCACGAACATCGTGGCACCCATCATCGCCAGCATCTGGATCTGCTGGACGTCGTTGGTGTTGCGCGTGATCAGCGAGCCGGCGCCGAACTGCGACACCTCGCGCTCGGAGAAGCCGCTCACGCGGGAGAACACGTCGGCGCGGATGTCACGGCCGATACTCATGGCCGCCTTGGCCGCGAAGTAGGTCGCGATGATCGACGCCACGATCTGGCCGAGCGACACCACGAGCATGAATGCACCGGTACGCCAGATGTAGTCGGTATCGGCCTGCGCGACACCCTTGTTGATGATGTCGGCGTTGAGTCGGGGGAGGTACAGCGTGGCGAGCGCGCTGGCGAACTGGAAGACCAGCACGCCGATGAGTAGCCATCGGTACTTTGAGAGATAGCGGACGAGGAGTTTTCCGAGCATGAAGGCGTCCTTGTAGGAGAGGGGCCGAAGCGGCCACAAGATAGCGTGTCACGGACCTCGGACATTGAGAATGGAAAGAGCGCAATGTCCGCTCAGGGCGAAACGATCTGCTGATCGCACCGGGTTTCCTCCACCCGGCAACGCGGACCGAGGTCGTCAGTCGAAGAGCGCCACCTCTGGCACGTACGCGCGCGCGGCCGCTGCGGCATCCGGAGCAAGTTCCGCAATCGTCGCGGGCTGCCATTTCGGCGAGCGATCCTTGTCGACCAACTGCGCCCTGATCCCCTCGACGAGGTCGGGGTGGTGAGCGCCGAACCAAAGCACGCGGCGGTACTCGCCGATCAGAGCGTCGCGTAGATCACCCTCGCGGGCCTCTCGGACGGCCTCAAGCGTAACCGCGAGTCCGGTCGGTGACAGCTCCGCGAGTGTTGCTGAAGCAGCGGATGCCGCAGGCTCCGACCGTGCGGACAGGCGCTGCATGACCTCACCGATCGTGTCTGCAGAAAAAACCTCGTCGATCCATCTCCGCTCCTCCACCAGCTCCGAGGGCTCCGGTGTTTCGTCGAAGAGCAGCACAAGCTCGGCCGGGCTCGTCGGATCGGCGCGCTTGCCCAGTGCCTCACGCAGTTCTGGCAGGTGCTGCGACAGCACATAGTGATCGGCGAATCCGGCGTAGATGGCATCCGTGCCTGACATCGCGGCGCCGGTCAGCCCCAGATACTCACCCAATCGACCCGGCGCGCGACCCAGCAGGAGCGTTCCGCCGACATCAGGGGTGAACCCGATCCTCGTCTCCGGCATCGCCAGACGACTGCGCTCGGTAACGATGCGGATCGCAGCGTGGCCCGCGAGTCCGATGCCGCCTCCCATAGTGACCCCATCAGCGAATGCAACGACGGGCTTCGGATACTCGGCGATCATCAGGTTGAGCGCATACTCCGAGCGGAAGAAGTCGATCGTGTGCTCTGGGTGGCCGGCAGTGATCTCGTCATACAGAACGCGCACATCACCGCCCGCGCACAGGCCGCGCTCCCCCGCACCATCGATGAGGACAATGTCAATATCGGTGTCATGCCGCCAGGCCTCCAGCGCCGCGGAGAGCTGCCGGATCATGTCGATATTGAGCGCATTGATCGCCTTCGGGCGGTTCAGCGTCAGGCGCCCGAGCGATCCCTCGGTGCGGACAAGAACAGCGGATGCCTCATCGAAGTCAGTCACGCAAGCCACGTTACATCGACCAGTTCTGATCGGTCTGCACACTCCCAACGCGAGATTCTGCGTGTTTTCCGGCAGGATAGGGAGAACGCCCATGCAGGAAGGCCCCGAATGCCCGACGGACAGTTGATCGAGTTCGACCACGTGACTAAACGCTTCGGCGCCGTCGCCGCCGTCTCGGACTTCTCCGCGCGCATTGCCCCCGGAGTCGTGACCGGGTTCCTCGGCCCGAATGGCGCAGGCAAGACCACCACATTGCGGGTGCTTCTTGGACTCGAGCGACCAACGTCCGGCAGCGCGACAATCGGCGGCACGCGGTACTCGGAACTTCGCAATCCTGCACGTGTCATCGGCGCCATGCTGGAAGACACTGGTTTCCGCCCCCGTCGCACGGTCGAGCGGCACCTCATCGTGGCGGCGAAAGCCAACGGCATCCCCCTGTCCCGGGTCGGCGAGCTCATCGCCTTCGTCGGTCTCGGCGGAGACGTCGAGACCCGCATCGCTGCGCTCTCGCTCGGCATGCGTCAGCGTTTGAGCGCAGCCACCGCGCTATTGGGGGACCCGGGTGTGCTCGTGCTGGACGAACCCGCGAACGGGCTCGACCCTGAAGGTATCCGGTGGATGCGCACTCTCATCCGCAGCCTCGCTGATGAAGGGCGCACAGTGTTGGTCTCGTCGCACGTGCTCTCGGAGATCGAGCAGACCGTCGACGAGATCCTCGTCATCGCACGCGGCAAGCTGAAGTTCGCCGACACCATGGAAAACCTCGCCGACCCGAGAACGGGGCCGGTTGTGGTGGATGCCGCTGACCGCTCCGCATTGTCCACCACGCTGCACGACGCAGGCTTCGAGTTCGAGGTGCTGCGTTCAGGCCTCACGGTGCGCGGCAGTGACGCTGCGACGATCGGTGGCATCACTGCTCGTGCCGGAGTCGCGCTCACCACACTGCAGCAGCGCGGCCCGACACTCGAGGACGTCTTCCTCGATCTGGTCAACGACCGCTACGTGCCGCCGGCTCCCGTCGTGGCGGATGCGACGACGGCTCTGCCCATCATCGATGCACCGGCCGTTGAACCCGAGCGGGCCGCCGAGCCTGTAGAAGCACCCGAGCCGACCGCTGCGCCTGCAGAAGCGCCCGAGGCTGAGCCTGAAGCGACCGAGGCCGAGCCCGTCGAAGCCGATCATCCCCTTCCCGGTATTGCCGGTCTCGCCGCCATGGCGAGCGTATTCTCCTCGCCGGCACCGGAATCTGCCCCCGAAGACGCAGCGTCCGCCGCGCCTGAATCCGTCGAGGACGAAGCATCCAAGACAGACGAAGCACCCGAACCCGCCGAAGCATCCGAGGCAGATGAAGACGCGACCCGTGCCATCAACATCGTTCCGGCGGCGAACGACGACTCCGCAGAGTCAGATGTCGCAGAGGAGTTCTTCGACGGGCTCTCCGGCGACCCTGCGTCCGATGACGACGCGGCAGACGATGACGTTACCGCAGGCGAGCAGCGCTGACGTCACGCCGGGCGCGGCCGGATGACCGGACGCTGACGACCCTTCACCACCGGGATCGGTGCGGTGCTGGCGATCGTCACGACATCGACCGGCTTGTCTGAGACGTCGAGCCGCAGCGCCTGGGTCAGGGAAAGCCCGTGACGTGTGGTGAAGATGAGCCGGTCAAAGTGCTCATCACCCTCAAGGTCAATGACGACACTCGCTCGACGGCCCCGGAGCATGACGAAGTCAGTGGTGGCAGCGGCCTTCCAAGTGCCGGCGGCGATCAGGCCGGGGATCCGCGTCCCAGGCCCTGGGACGCCGCGGAGCCAGGTCCACGCGTCGTCAGTCAGCTGCACCTTGGTGATCGTGTCGCGAGCGATCCGCACGTTCTCACGATGAAATGTCGCCGCACGCTCGACCGGTGAGAGCACAACCTCCAGTTGTGTCTGATCCAGGAGCAGCGTCACCATTGTTCCAGTCTGCCAGCGCCGCCCCGTAAACGGTCTGCAACTTGCTCACAGAGCCACAACAATCATCTTGTGGCAGTGCGCCAAGCCGCACTTCGGTTCATAACTCCTCAGAAATAGGCACCAAATACCGTGCGCTCGCACAATTCGGGCCGAACCGCCCTGATTCTGAGGAGTTAGGAACGAGCGGATGCCGCGGCAGCAGCAGCGGCAGGCAGAGCGCGCTCGATGAGCGTCAACGCTGCGTCATCGTGCGCTGCGGTGAGGAACCAGGCCTCGAACACGCTTGGAGGCAGGGCGACACCCTGCTCGCGCATCGCGTGGAAGAACGGCGGGTAGCGGAACGACTCCTGCGCCAGCGCCTCTGCATAGTTGCGGGGTGCTTCCGGGGCGAAGACGACACCGAAGAGGTTGCCCGCGCGGGGCACGGCGTGCACGACGCCGGCTTCAGTGAGCGCGGCATCGAGGGCGTTCGCGACACGTGCGGCGGCAGCATCCACCCTGGCGTAGACCGCGGGCGTCGCGAGGCGCAGCGTCGCAAGCCCGGCAGCAACCGAGAGCGGGTTGCCAGACAGGGTGCCTGCTTGATAGACCGGGCCGACCGGCGCGAGTTGGTCCATGACCTCGGCCCGACCGCCGAGGGCTGCCAGCGGCATGCCTCCGCCGACGACCTTGCCGAAGGTGATGATGTCGGGCAGGTATTCCTCGCCCAACGATGCCTGCAGCGCCCAGTACCCGGCGTGGTGCACGCGGAATCCGGTGAGCACCTCGTCGAGGATCATCAGCGCACCGTGCGCGTGCGCGGTGTCGGCGATGAAGCGGTTGAAGCCGGGCTCGGGGGCGACCACGCCCATGTTGGCGGCGGCCGCCTCGACGATGACGGCCGCGATGCGGTCGCCATGCTCGGCGAAGACTGCTTCCAGCGCCGCGCGGTCGTTGTAACCGATCACCAGGGTCTGCGCGGCGATCGGTGCGGGCACGCCTGCTGAGCCTGGCAGCGCCAGCGTCGCGACACCAGAGCCCGCTTCGGCCAGGAGCCCGTCGGAGTGGCCGTGATAGTGACCGGCGAATTTCACGAGCAGGTCGCGTCCGGTCACGCCGCGGGCGAGACGGATCGCGGTCATGGTTGCCTCGGTGCCCGTGGAGACCAGGCGTACACGCTCGATGGGTGCGAGGTCGCCGAGTCGCACGCGCTCGGTGATGAGTCGGGCGAGTTCAACCTCACCCTCCGTCGGTGCGCCGAACGACAGACCTCGAGTCGCGGCATCCTGCACGGCGGCCACGACTTCCGGGTGCGCGTGCCCCAGCAGCGCCGGCCCCCACGAAGCCACCAGATCGACGTACTCGTTGCCGGAGGCATCCGTCACAGTGGCGCCCTTGGCGGATGCCAGGAACCGGGGCGTCCCGCCGACGGAGCCGTATGCCCGCACCGGCGAGTTCACGCCTCCTGGGGTCACGGCTTGCGCAGCAGCGAACAGGTCGTCGTTACGATCATTCATCGGGAGCTCCTCAGTCAGGAAAACCGGATCAGTCAGGAAAACCGGATCAGTCACGAAGCCACTGGGCGGCCTCGGTCGCCCAGTACGTCAGCACGGCGTCCGCGCCTGCCCGTCGGATGGAAAGCAGTGATTCCATTACGGAGGCGCGGCGGTCGATCCAGCCATTTGCCGCAGCGGCCTCGATCATCGCGTATTCGCCGGAGATCTGGTACGCCCATACCGGAATGTGCACGGCATCGCGCACCTCCCGCAGAACATCGAGGAATCCCATCGCAGGCTTCACCATCACGATATCGGCACCCTCTGCCTCGTCGATGAGTGCTTCGCGCAATCCCTCGCGGCGGTTGCCTGGGTCGAGCTGGTAGGTGCGCCGGTCGCCCTGCAGCTGCGAGTCCACAGCCTCGCGGAAAGGTCCGTAGAACGCGCTGGCGTACTTCGCCGCATAACCGAGCAGGAGCGTGTCAGTGAAGCCTTCGCCGTCCAACCCCTTGCGGATGGCCGCGACCTGGCCGTCCATCATTCCGGACAGACCGAGCAGGTGAGAACCAGCGCGTGCCTGCGCAAGCGCCATCGAGACGTAGCGTTCCAGGGTCGCGTCGTTGTCCACCGAACCGTCGGCTGCCAGCACTCCGCAGTGACCATGGTCGGTGAACTCGTCCAGACACAGGTCGGTCTGCACGACGAGCGCATCACCGACTTCCTCGACGAGAGCCGTGGTCGCGAGGTTCAGGATGCCGCTGGGATCATCCGCGCCAGAGCCGATCCCATCGCGCACTGCGGGAACGCCGAAGAGCATCACACCGCCGACCCCGACCTCTGCCGCATCGGCTGCTGCGCGACGCAGCGAGTCCATCGAGTGCTGCACGACGCCAGGCATCGAGCCGATCGGCGCGGCGTCAGCAAGGCCCTCGCGCACGAACATCGGCAGCACCAGCTGACGCGCTTCGAGCGACGTCTCGCGCACCAGGTTCCGCACCGCCGGCGTCTGGCGAAGTCGACGCGGACGGATCTCGGGGAAGCTCACGGCGCGAATTCGTCGGCCGCGTGCGGAAGGGTGAAGTGCGAGACGGCATCGATGAGCGCATCGACGGTCTGCTTGTCGGCCACCACCGTGATCGGCAGCCCCGCCTTGCGTGCATCGTTCGCGGTGCGAGGACCGATGGCTGCGAGCAGGGTGTCATCAGGGATGTTAGGGAACTGCTCTCGCACTTGCTGTGCAACCGATCCACTGGTGATGAGGATCGCGTTGATGCGACCGCTGTCGACGTCGCGGCGAATACGGTCAGTGACCGGCACCCCGACCGTACGGTAGGCGACGATGCTCGATACGTGGTGCCCTGCGTCGATGAGCGAGCGCGTGAGCACTGGCTTTGCGATCTCGCTGCGGAGAGTCAGGATGCGGCGCGGTTCAGGCTCGAGACTGATCAGTTGCTCGGCCATGCCCTCGGCGGAGTTGTCCTCCTCCGGCACGAGCGCGACCTCATAGCCGACCGCCTGAAGGGCTGCCGCCGTGGTCTCGCCGACCGCGGCGATCTTGGTGGTTTTCGGCACGACAGCGCGATGCGCGAACAGCACGTCCACGGTCGTCGCGCTGGTGATTGTCAGCCAGTCGAACTCTCCGGCGGCGAGCTTCTCCAGCGCATCATCGAGTGCTGCCTGATCGTTCGTCGGGCCGAAGTTGATCAGCGGTGCGACAACGGGCACTGCGCCCTGAGCGCGAAGGCTCGCGGCGACGCCGTCGCCCCAGGGGCCTCCTCGCGGGACGAGGATGCGCCAGCCGGTCAACGGCTTCTCATGGTTCGTTTCGGGTGTGCTTGTCATCAGAGTTGCTCTCGGGAGACGAGTTCAGCCGCCCCTTGTTCGAGCAGCCGACGGGCGACAGAAAGTCCGATCTCGCGTGCTGCGAGATTCGGGTCCGCACCATCGGCAGTATCCGCTCCGTTGCCACTGCCGTTCAAACGAATATACCCCCGGTGCAGTGATTCAGTGACGTCGAGGCCGATCCGTCGCTCTCCTTCGGGTGCGTAAACGATTGTGCGGACGCGAACGGAGTCGCCGCTCACGACCGCGTGGGCTGCCATTGGCGCCTGGCACCCGGCATCCAGCCCCTCGAGGATGCCGCGCTCCACGGTGATGGCGAGACGTGTGTCGGCATCGTCGAGTTCTGCGAGTGCCGCGAGCAGCTCAGCGGGAGCATCCGATGTCGTCTCGACGGCAAGAGAGCCCTGTCCCGGAGCTGTGGGCCATCCGGCCAGACCCAGATACTCCCTCGCGAGGGTCGTCTGCGATCCGAGACGGGAGAGCCCGGCAGCCGCGAGAATCACGGCATCCAACTCGCCAGACTCAACCCGCGCCAGGCGCGAGTCGACATTGCCTCGGATGTCGACAACCTCGGCTTGTGGCGCGTGGCGATGCACCTGCGCGATACGGCGCGGTGAGCCGGTTCCGACCTTCGCGCCGGCCGCCAGCTGGTGCAGCGGTGTGCCATCACGGGTGATGACGACATCACGGGCGTCTTCACGATCGGGGGTCGCCGCGATGAGTAACCCGTCCGGCACATTCGTTGGCAGGTCTTTGAGCGAGTGCACGAGGATGTCGCACTCACCCGCCAGCAGCGCTTCGCGCAGACGGGTGGCGAAGATACCGAGCCCACCGATCTCGGAGAGGGAGGCCCTGTTGGTGTCGCCCTCGGAGACGATCGGGACGAGCTCGACCTTGCGACCGGAGATCTTCTCAAGGGCAGTGGCGACGTGTCCGGACTGGGCCACGGCGAGGGCGCTTCGACGGGTGCCCAGACGGATTGGGCGCTGACGGATTGGGCGCTGACTGATCGGAGTACTCATGGCGGCCTACTGGAGAACGTCCGCGATCTCGTCGAAACGAAGGCGACGTCCCGTGTAGAACGGAACCTCCTCCTTCACGTATCGGCGAGCCTCTGTGTACCGCAGGTCGCGCATCAGGTCGACGAGTTCAGTGACGTCATCGGCCTCAAGCGGCAGAATCCACTCATAGTCACCGAGTGCAAAAGCCGCGACCGTGTTCGCGATGACGCCCTTGAAAGCGGCGCCCTTGCGACCGTGGTCGGCGAGCATCGCACGACGCTCCTCGTCCGGCGCGAGATACCACTCCGGGGTGCGCACGAACGGGTACAGGCACAGCCAGCCCTTGGGCTCGACGCCGCGGAGGAACCCCGGTACATGCGCACGGTTGAACTCGGCGTCGCGGTGAACTCCCATGACGTTCCAGACGGGGAGCAGCGTGCGCAGCAATTCAGTACGGCGAAGGCGCCGCAATGCCTTCTGCAAGTCTTCAGCGGTGTCGCCGTGCAGCCAGACCAGCAGGTCGGCATCAGCCTTAAGGCCCGAGACATCGTAGAAACCGCGGATCGTGACGCCGGAATCTTCGATGTAACCGGCAATCGTCTCAAGCTCCGTCGCATCCGTCTCGATCACGGGTGCATCCGGGTTGCGGCGCCATACCGCCCAGAGGGTGAAGCCGGAAGGATTCTCTTCTACTGCATCGGACATGCATCCAGTCTGCCTCTTTCTGAAGGCAGGAGCGAATGCGTGACGGCGCGAAGCGAACCGTTGTCAGCTGATCGGCGTCAGCGGGCGAGCGCGCGAGCGATCGCCCAGACGAGTCCACCAGCCGCAGCAGCGATTCCGATGGCAGCAGCGACCGCGCCGACCGGGTTGCGGTCGGCGAAGGCGCGGGCCTTGGCCGCGCCCCGGGTGGATGCCTTCTCGATGCGTCTGGGGAAGTTGCCCTTGACCTCGATCGCGGCGAGCGCCGCCTTCAGCTCAGCACGAGCGGATGCCACCGGATCAGTGATCCCGGTAGGAACGGCGGTGCGGGGAAGGTTCTGGTCAGAGAGTGTCATCACCGGCCTCCTTCACAAGTCGAATATCGGTCGCCACAGCCTGGCCTGGATTTTCCCTACGCAGGACCTTGCGGAACTTCAGCAGGCCGATCAAGGCGCACACTGCCAGACAGAGCAGTAACAGGCCTATCACCGCCAGTGCTGACAGCCACACCGGCCACCAGGACGACAGTCCAGCAACCGCGAAGACGAGAATCATCGGGATGAGCCAGAACAGGAAGAACAGGGCGATGAGGAACCAGACGCTGCCGATTCCGGCATCCTTCGCGGTGCGCGAGATCCATGCCTTGGCCGAGTCAATCTCTGCCTTGACGAGCTTGCTGACGAGGTCAGGCAGATCGCCGAGCAGGGTCAGGAGGCTGTCGTCCGCACGGTCACGATATCCGCGGGCCATATCACTCGCCGTTCTTGGTGCTCGCTGAGCCTGTCGCGGGCTTCTTCGCGGCCGCCTGCTTCTTCGCGGCTGTTGCGTTCTTCTTCACTTCTTCTGCCGCGTCTTCCACAGCATCTTCAAGGTCGGATGCGACCTTCTTGCCTGTAGCGATCGCCGAGTCGAGCTTCTTGCCGGGGGTGTCTGCGTTGCCGGCTGCCTTGGCGATCTTGACCATGCCGTTCCAGACAGCACCGGGAACAGCTACGGCTTTGTCGCCCACGTAGCCCTTGACCCTGGTGACCTGGTCCTGCACAGGGTCGAGGTTCCAGACCTTCAACCACTGCGTCTTGATCTGTTCATAGCGCTCGCGTCCGGCGCGCGTGCCGAGTACGTAACCTACGCCGAGTCCGACGACGAGTCCGATCTTCCCCTTCATGGGGTCTCCTCACGTTGTTCCGGTCGAGCCGCTGGCATGAATGCCGTCGGCCAGGATTACCAGCGTAACGCCATATGCCGAAAATGGCATCTATACCTCGAGGGGCTTGACAACTGCGCTTCGCTCAGTCCCAGAGCAGACCGTGGCGAAGGCGGTCTGCCTCCTTCTTCGCGTCTGGGACGACCTGCGCTAGGCCGGTGCCGGCCAGCCACGCACCGACGACGGCGAGCCCGCCAACCTTCTGCACGGCAGCGCGCACCTCGCGTCGCCGGTCTGCTGCTCCGATGAGGGATGCTGGCTGCGACTGAGTGAACCGCGCCCGGTGCGAGGCGATCAGCGCTGACTCAGGCAGCGGCACCCCGAGCATGGTCGAGGCCTCGCTCAGGGCGAGGCGTGCGGCGGCATCATCGTCGAGCTGAGCTGTCGCGGCTGGCTCGCCCTGGGCTCCGAACGAGACCCGAACGACGTGCCTGTTCCCCGCCGCTTCGCGCAGCCATCCCCACTTAGCGGTGGCATGCGTGAGCGCCTTGGCGATATGGCTCCCAGGGGCCGTGAGCACGCCGGTGCCACGCGGCGCAGCGTCCAGGGCTGGCGCGTCCAGCAGCAGGCTCACGATCTCAATCTCGGGGGCATCGCCAGCATCGCCGAGCCCGCTCACCTGGCCGGTCAAGAGCACGCGAGCGCTGGGCTCCGCGGTCGCGATGACGACAGCATCCGCAGTGAGGGTCTCAGTGATCTGTTCGGGTTCGGCGGCATCGACGCCTTCGACGGCCACGTTCTCGGTCGGCACGGGAAAAGAGACCCCCCAGCCGTCGCCCTGGCGCTCGAGCGCATTCACTTCCACGCCGGTGCGGATCACGGCGCCGAGCTCGATCAGGTCGGCTGCCAGCGCATCCACAAGAGTGCTCATACCGCCGGCCAGTGCTTCGACTGCGGACCCTGGCGCCTTCTTCGCCCCATCGGCACGCTGGGCGAGCAACTGGGCAACGCCACCGGAAAGCGATCCGGCTCGGGTGAGAGCCGCGTTCAAGCCGGGGGCCGCGATTTCGACGTCGACATCATCAGGGTCTGCGGAGTAGACCCCGGCTGTCACTGGCGCGACCAGCAGGTCACGCACCTGATCCCCCATCCGCTTCGCCACGAGCTTTCCGAGGCTGCGTTCGTTGCCGATCGTCAGCGGCGGACGCAGGCGATCCACGTATGCGCGCCATGCACCACGCCATCCGATGATGCGGCGGACATCGTCGGCGAACGGGTTCGCCGGGATGCCGAGAACGCCGCCCTTGGGCAACGGTGCAGCGCCAACACCCGGGGCGCCGACCAGCCAGGCACCCGCCGGATTCGGCGTCACGACAAGATCGCTCAAGCCGAGATCGGCGATCAGAGTGCGCACGTGTCCGCCGCGGGTCGCATAGCTTTCGGCGCCGGCATCCACCATGACGCCGTCGAGCTCCGCGCGACGGATCGCACCGCCGAGAACGGAAGAGGCTTCAAGCAGCGTCACCCGCATACCGACCTTGGCGCACTCACGCGCAGCGACCAGCCCACCGATGCCACCGCCGACGACGATGATGTGACGCTGCGCGGCGCGGGAGGCGAGATCAGCAGCCTCTTCGGTCATGCCTGAGCCCCCTCCGAGCGCGCGTGCACCAGCTCGACGATGCGGGTCAGCTGGGCCGGGTCGGTCTCGGGCGGAACGCCATGGCCGAGGTTGACGATGTGGGCACGAGCGGAACGACCGCGCTCCAGCACGTCGAGAACGTGTGCTTCAAGCACTTCCCAGGGCGCGGACAGAAGGGCCGGGTCGATATTGCCCTGAACCGTGACATCGGGGCCGAGAATGCGGGCTGCCTCGTCGAGCGGCTGACGCCAGTCGACACCGACAGCGGATGCGATGCCGCCCAGGCGCATGTCATCGAGGAACGGACCCGTACCGACGCCGAAGTGGATCACGGGCACCCCGAGGTCGGCGACGGCAGCCTTCGAGTGCGGAGCGATGAAGGTGCGGTAGTCGCTGGGCTTGAGCGAACCTGCCCACGAGTCGAACAGCTGCAGGGCCGCAGCCCCCGCATCGCGCTGCGCTTCGAGGAACCGGCGCGAAACGCGCGAGAGCCAGCCTGCCAGGCGGTTCCATGCTTCGGGATCGGTATGCATCATCGCCCTGGCACGCAGATGCTCCTTGGACGGACCACCCTCGACCAGATAGGCGGCCAGGGTGAACGGCGCACCGGCGAAACCGATCAGCGGGGTGTCACCCAGCTCGGCTGTGACGATGCGTACGGCCTCGGCAATGGCCGTGGTGTCGAGCGAGTCAGGGTCGATCGCGGTGATCCTGTCAACATCGGCGCGGGTGCGCACCGGTTCTGCGAACACCGGGCCGCGACCAGGTTCGATCACGACGTCGACACCGGCCAGCTTCAGCGGGATGACGATATCGCTGAAGAACACTGCTGCATCGACACCGTGACGGCGCACCGGCTGCAGCGTGATCTCCGCGGCGAGATCCGGGGTGAGGCAGGCATCCAGCATCCGAGTGCCGACGCGGAGCTCTCGGTATTCCGGAAGTGAGCGTCCGGCCTGACGCATGAACCAGACGGGTGTCTGCTCTGGACGATCTCCGGCGAGTGCGCGCAGCAGCGGGGCTGTGGATGAAGGCATGTCGCCATTGTCCCATTCAGGCCCGAGAACGGCCCATTCAGCTGGTTCTTCGGCACTCAGCGTAGGATGGCGGGGTGTTGCTGTGTGTGACGGCGAGCCACAAGACCGCCTCCTTCGAAATGCTCGAACGACTGAGCCGCACCCCTGACGACGTTGCGCCGAACCTTCTTCGCCTCGCTCCGTGCGTGCAGGGGGCCGTTATCGTGTCGACGTGCAACCGTTTTGAGGCCTATGTCGAGGTCGATGAGCCCGTGACTGCAGCGGGAGCAGTGGGCGTCGAGGCGGTGCTTGAGGCGATCGGGCAGTCGGCCGGCATCCCCGCCAAGGAACTCGACGGCGCATACACCGTGCACTCAGGACGCCGCGTCGCCGAGCACCTGTTCGCCGTGGCATCCGGGCTGGAGTCCGTCGTCTCCGGCGAGGGCGAGATCGCCGGCCAGGTGCGCCGCGCGTTGAACTCGGCGCGCAAGGACGGCACCACCTCCCCCGAACTCGAACGACTGTTTCAGCGCGCCAGCCAGGCACAGCGCAAGGTCAAGAACGTCACCGCACTCGGCCGTGCTGGCCGTTCCCTCGTGCGTCTCTCGTTGGAACTGGCCGACAGCCGGATCGCGGACTGGTCCGCCGAGCGCGTGCTGCTGGTCGGCACCGGCGCCTACGCCGCAGTCACCCTTGCCACGCTGCGTGAGCGTGGCGCCACGAACATTTCCGTGTACTCACCCTCTGGCCGCGCGGAGCTTTTCGCGAAGAAGCACGATATCGCCGCAGTCGGCGAAGAGGACTACGCCCGCACGGCATCACTTTCCAGCCTGCTGATCACCTGCACGACGGCGACCGAGCCGGTTCTCGGCCCGGAGCACTTGCAGGCACCGACCGGCCCCGTGCCGGCTGGTTGCCCGATGGGGCAGCACTCTCAGCTCGTGATCGACCTCGGGATGCCGCGCAACGTAGACCCTGCGGTCGCAGGGCTTGAGGGCGTCGCGCTGCTCGATCTCGAGACCATCCGACTGCACGCCCCGCTCGAAGAGCTGCAGGCGACGGATGCTGCGCGCTCCGTGGTTCGCGAAGCCGCCGACACATTCAACGTCGTCGGAGATCGCCAGAGTGTCACCGGCTCAGTCGTAGCGTTCCGCTCGCACATCTTCGCCCTCATGGAGGCCGAGATCGACCGTGCACGCGCCCGCGGCGATGAAGACGGCAAGGTCGAGCAGGCAATGCGACACCTCGCGGGCGTGCTCACGCACACTCCGACGACGCGCGCCCACGAGCTCGCCGCCGAGGGACGCGGTGACGAGTTCACCGCCGCTCTCAACACGATCTACGGCATCGCGCCGGCAGCAGCTGCCCCGGCGGCATCCGCGATCGCCTGAGCCTCGTCGGGGTGCGGCCTGTGCGGTTCGCTCGGTTCGCCGTGCGGTTCGCTCGGTTCGCCGTGCGGTTCGCTCGGAGATGTACGTCATGTTCGGAGAGATTCCCCGGATTCGTCCGAAGAAGCGGTACATCTCCGAGGCAACTGTCCGCAAAACAGCGCTGACGCCGCCGCCGTACGAGTGCCACACTGGAGGCATGGCCCTTCATATCACCGGAGACACCGCCGCTGACGCACTGCTCACCGACAACCCGCTCGCACTTCTGGTCGGAACGCTTCTCGATCAGCAGGTGCGCTAACCATGCGGTGAGCGTGACTCCCCCGAACCGCGTCAGCGCACACTCTGACACAGTCGTGAGAGTATGGGCGCCCGGGAGGCCCGAATGACACAGGAGTTGTACTCGGACGCGAGACTGTACGATCTGCTGTTTCCGGCGGACGAAGCGGCAGTCAATTTCTACCGCGCCGAAGCCGACGGCAAGGGAGGGCGCGTGCTCGAACTCGGATGCGGCACGGGGCACAAGCTGATCCCGATCGCGGCCGATGGGCACCCGAGCGTCGGACTCGACCTGTCGCCGGACATGCTGGCCGAGGCGCGCCGGAAGGCCGATGAGCGAGGCGTGTCAGTCGAGTGGCTGCAAGGCGACATGCGCGACTTTGACCTGGGCGGCGAGTTCGACCTCATCTTCATCGCGGCCAACGCCCTGCTGCACCTGCACGACGCCGACGACATCGTGCAGTGCTTTCGCGCAGTCAGGCGGCACCTCGCATCTGGCGGGCGATTCGCATTCGACGTCTTCAATCCGAACGTGCGGCTTCTGGCTGGCGCCGACGGGATGCGGCGGCCGCGCACCTCTTTTACCGATCCTGACCGCGGCGACGTCCAGGTCGACGTCGACGACGCCTACGATGCCGCCGCGCAAGTGACTCGCGGAACATGGTACTTCTCGACAGACTCGGAACCCGACTTCCAGAAGGTGTCGCTCGAGGTGCGGAGCATCTTCCCCCAGGAGCTGCCAGTACTTCTCGAACACGCCGGACTCCGGCTGGTGGAGCGCTTCGGCGGCTGGGATGGCGCCCCCTTCGCAGTGGACTCGCCAATCCAACTCTGCGTCTGCGCACCGACATCCGGTCGTGAGAGAGGATAGAACGCATGGCCCTTCACATCACCGGAGACACCGCCGCAGACACGCTGCTCACCGACAACCCGCTCGCACTTCTGGTCGGAATGCTTCTCGATCAGCAGGTGCCGATGGAGACGGCCTTCGCGGGGCCGCTCAAGATCGAGCAGCGCACGGGGGCTGTGGATGCTGCAGCCATCGCCGACATGGATCCCGAGGCATTCCTCGAGGCGTTCAAGCAGACTCCCGCTGTGCACCGGTTCCCCGGCTCCATGGCCACGCGGGTGCAGTCCCTCTGCCACGAACTCGTCGATTCGTGGGGTGGGGATGCCTCGGCACTGTGGACACAGGGTGAGCCCGACGGCGCTGAGGTGCTGCGGCGTCTGAAGAACCTTCCCGGCTTCGGGGAGCAGAAGGCGAAGATCTTCCTCGCTCTCCTCGGCAAGCAGTACGGCTTCACCGGCGAGGGATGGCGCGAAGCATCCGCTCCCTACGGTGAGGCTGGCGCGCTGCGCAGCGTCGCCGACATCGTCTCGCCCGAGTCGCTCGCGAAGGTCCGCGAGCACAAGAAGGCCATGAAGGCCGAGGCGAAGCTCGCCAAGTGAGGCCGGGCATCCGGTCGTGCGACAGCGCCGAAGCCGTTGTCAAGGCCAGTGAGCTGATCGCCCTCGGCGCGCAGACTGAGTACCGATCGTGACACTGGAGGCGACGATGTCGAGAAACGTCCGAAAGATGCAGTGCCCGCCTGAGGCTGTGTTCCGCGTGCTGGCAGACGGCTGGGTCTATCCCGGTTGGGTCGTGGGAGCTTCGCGAATGCGGGACGTTGATGAATCGTGGCCGGAGCCCGGCGCGCGGCTGCACCACTCCGTCGGTGTCTGGCCTGCGCTGCTCGACGACTCGACGAGCAGCGTGACGTGGAATCCGCCGCGTCAGATGGTGATGACGGCACGCGGCTGGCCGATCGGCGAGGCACGAGTGACCATCGACATCAAACCCTTCGGTGACGGATGCCTCGTTCGCATCCAGGAGGAGGCCGTCAGGGGACCGGCGAAGGCGATACCGACCGCCCTGACGGACGTGCTGCTGCAGTGGCGCAATGCGGAGACCTTGCACCGGCTGGCGTACCTGGCCGAGGGACTCCACGCGAAGAACCCTCTCACCTCGTCGGAAGCTCGATGACTACCCGTTCGCACGAGGTCGACGCGACCGTCGTCGGTGCAGGTCCCAACGGTCTCGCTGCAGCGGTGACACTCGCACGCGCCGGCCTATCGGTGCGAGTGTTCGAGCGCGCGTCCACTGCGGGCGGCGGCGCGGCAACTGCCGAACTCACGCTGCCCGGCTTCCATCACGATGTGTGCTCGGCGGTGCATCCGCTCGCCTTCGAGTCGCGTTTCTTCCGCGAGTTCGGCCTCACCCGTCGCGTGTCCTTCGCGGTGCCAGAGATCTCGTTCGCGCATCCGCTCGATGGCGGCAGGGCCGGGGTCGCCTACCGCGATCTGGAGCGCACGGCAGAAGGACTCGGTGCGGACGGCAAGTCGTACGCCAACCTGCTGCGTCCTATTGTCGAGCGAGCGACGAGAGTCGCCGATTTCACCGGCGACACCCTCCTGCGCATCCCCCGGGACATTCCGACCGCCCTTACTTTCGGCCTGGCGGCTTTGGAGCAGGGCAGCCCGCTGTGGAACGCGCGCTTCCGCGATGATGTGGCGCCGGCCATGCTCACCGGCGTCGCGTCGCACACGATTCTGCCGCTGCCTGGCCTAGCCAGCGCGGGCGCAGGACTTGCACTGACGGCGTACGCGCATGCGAAGGGGTGGCCGATTCCGATCGGCGGAAGCCAGAGCATCATCGACGCGATGGTCGACGACCTCCTGGCGCACGGCGGCGAGCTCGTGACGGATCACGAAGTCACCTCTCTCGACGAGCTGCCGGCATCGCGCGTGACACTGCTCGACGTCACGCCGCGCGCGCTGAGCAGGATCGCCGGAGATCGGATGCCGGAGCGGTATCGCCGCGCGCTTGCCCGGTTCCGCTACGGCAACGCCGTGGCGAAGGTCGACTTCGCACTGTCGCAGCCCGTTCCGTGGTCGCATCCCGAGTTGCACGGGGCGGGCACTCTGCACCTGGGCGGTACGCGCGCGGAGATCGCCGCCGCCGAGAACGCCGTCGCACATGGCAGGCTCTCGGATTCGCCGTACGTTCTCGTCTCACAGCCCTCGCTGTTCGATGACACCCGTGCTCCGGCAGGTCAGCACACACTGTGGGCGTACACGCATGTGCCGGCCGCATCGGGAGCCGATCGCTCCGACGAGGTGATTCGACAGATCGAGCGCTTCGCGCCCGGGTTCCGCGACACGATCCTCGGGATCTCTTCGCGCACCGCGATCGACGTCGCACGACACAATCCGAATTATCCGCGGGGCGACATCTCCGCCGGCACGCCAGATCTCTCGCAACTACTGCGTCGGCCGGTACTCAGCCCGGATCCATGGCGCACACCGATGGACGGCATCTACCTCTGCGGAGCATCCACCACACCCGGTCCCGGCGTCCACGGACTATCGGGATGGCATGCGGCGCTGAGCGCTCTGAGACACGACTTTGGCACCAGGACGCTGCCGGATCTCGCCCCCGTCGATACATCTGCCGGAGACTGAGGCTATGAAGCAGACCGGAACAAACGTAGCCGCATTCATCGCCGACGTGTCATCAGCAACCAGACGACGGGATGCTGAGACGCTGACCGCGCTCCTTCAAGACATCAGCGGCCGCGAACCGCAGCTGTGGGGCACGATCATCGGCTTCGGATCGTGCCACTACCAATACCCGACCGGCAACGAGGGCGATATGCCGGTCCTCGCGTTCGCGCCGCGCAAGGCAGCATCGACAATCTATCTGGACGACACTGGCCGTTACAGCGAAGAGCTCGCGCAGCTCGGCCCGCACACCCTGGGCAAAGGATGCCTGTACATCAAGGACCTCGAGAAGGTCGATCTCGACGTGCTCCGGGGCATCCTAGAGAGCACTCTCGCCTGGACCGAAGCCGGCGGCAGCGACCAGGTGGAGATCACTATCACCGGCTGACCCCGCCCGCTTCCACCGGGGCCCCGTCTTGCTGTCGCGAACCAGGGGCCCCGGCGACCGGTGCGACGCCGAGTCGTCGGGCGCTCAGGCGCCCTTGAGCCGGTCGGCCAGGTACTGGCCAAGATCGTCGACGGAGATGCGCTCCTGCGCCATCGTGTCGCGGTCACGGACCGTCACTGCATGGTCGTCAAGGGAGTCGAAGTCGACCGTGACACAGAACGGCGTGCCGATCTCATCCTGACGGCGATAGCGCCGACCGATGGCACCCGCGTCGTCGAAGTCGATCGCCCAGCGGCCACGCAGCGAGTCAGCAACCTCACGCGCAAGCGGCGAGAGTCGCTCGTTGCGCGACAGTGGGAGCACAGCAACCTTGACCGGAGCCAAACGCGGGTCGAGCTTGAGAACCGTACGAGTGTCGGTGCCACCCTTCGCGTTGGGCACCTCTTCCTCGACGTAGGAGTCGACGAGGAACGCCATCATCGAGCGAGTGAGTCCGAAGGACGGCTCGATCACGTACGGGGTGTAGCGCTCGCCGGAGGCCTGGTCGAAGTACGTCAGGCTCGTACCGGATGCCTCGGAGTGGCTGTTGAGGTCGTAATCGGTGCGGTTCGCCACACCCATCAACTCGCCCCACTCCTTGCCGGTGAAGCCAAAGCGGTACTCGAAGTCGATGGTGCCTGCAGAGTAGTGCGCGCGCTCATCTTCAGGCACGTCGAACTGACGCATGTTCTCGGGATTGATGCCGAGATCGAGGAACCAGGCCCAGCAGGCTTCCACCCAGTGCTCAAACCATTCCTGAGCCTCGGCAGGCGGAACGAAGAACTCGATCTCCATCTGCTCGAACTCGCGGGTGCGGAAGATGAAGTTTCCGGGGGTGATCTCGTTGCGGAATGCCTTGCCGACCTGGCCGATACCGAACGGCGGCTTCTTGCGGCTCGCGGTGAGCACGTTCGTGAAGTTCACGAAGATGCCCTGTGCTGTCTCGGGGCGCAGGAAGTACATGCCCGACTCGTCGTCGACGACACCAAGATAGGTCTTCACCAGGCCAGAGAATGCCTTGGGCTCGGTGTACTGCCCCTTGTTGCCGCAGTGCGGGCAGGGCACGTCCGCCAGACCGTTCTCCGCCTTGCGGCCCTTGCGTGCCTCGAAGTCTTCGACGAGGTTGTCGGCACGGAAGCGCTTGTGGCAGCTCAGGCATTCAACGAGCGGATCGCTGAACGTCGCGACGTGACCAGACGCTTCCCACACACGCTTGGGAAGGATGATCGAGGAGTCCAAACCCACCATGTCGCCGCGACCGCGGACGAAGGTCTGCCACCACTGGCGGCGGATGTTCTCCTTGAGCTCGGTGCCGAGCGGACCGTAGTCCCAGGCCGAGCGCGAACCGCCGTAGATCTCACCCGCTTGGAACACGAACCCGCGGTGGCGGGCGAGGCTGATGACCTTGTCAAGGCGGGACTGTTCGGCCACGGTGGCTCCAATGGTCGGAAGGGGTGGATTCATTCGGCGCGCGGACATGCCGCGGCATCCTCCATCTTATCTGCGCCCCCGCGCCGGTTCAGCCCCGGGCGGATGCCGCAGCAGCGGCAGCCCGCGTCAGCCAGGCCGGAGCCTTCCCCACCCGCGTGAACGCGACGAGCCGCCCCTGCTCACTGTCTGCGATGAGCTGCGCGGCACGAGAGATGCGAGTCTCGGGACGCTTGGCCGTCGCGATCCAGTGCCGCACGGTCTTGCGGTACCCGGGCGTCGCCGCATCAAGGAAGGCCTGCGCTGCGGACGATGAGGAAAGCACGGCCTGCACCTCGGGTTCGAGCTCCGCCTCGCCGTTCTCGTGCGAGTAGGTGCCCGTGCGTGCGGCGCTGCGCGCTTCGAACGCGGCGAGACCGGCCGGCGCCATCCGCCGTTCGCCGATGAGTCGCTCGACATGCGCAATGTTGATCTTCGACCAGGTACTGCCCGGCTTTCGCGGCGTCCACCGTTGCCGCCGGCGATCGTCGTCGATGGGCTGCGAGAGAGAATCGATCCATCCGAAGCACAGCCCCTCGGGAACGGCATCTGCCCAGCTCAGACCACGATCGGCGACGTGCGCCTTGCGCACCTCCATCCACAGCTCCGTCGCGGTGGCGTGATGATGCTCCAGCCACGCGCGGAACTCCCCCGCCTCACGGAAGAAGACGGCCGGCTTCTCGGCCGACCCGCCGGGCTGCCCCATCGCGTCATCCATGCGATTCAGGATGCCACGAACCTCGGACAAAGGAACCTCGGACAAGCGCTCAGCGGTTCGGGAACGCTTCTCCTCCGCCAGCCGCGAGAGACTTCGCGACGATGTCGATGTACTCGTTCATCATCGCTTCTGGCATCGCGGGCATCGACTGCTCCCAGTACGGAAGGATCGCCCCGCGCCCCTGCATCATCCCGGCCGGGCGCGCGTACACCCACAGGTGAAGGTGCGCCGAGCCGTCGTTCCAGCGCGAGAAGTGGCATCGGGCAACAGCCGGGATCGCCTTGGTCGCCTCTGATACTCGTTGCAGCACGGGTCCGAGCCCTGCGAGCACCTCGATCGGCGCATCTTCAAGTTTCACGTGGCGACGTGGCGAGATCGACCCGACGAACGGCAGTCCAACGCCGCCCTCGAAACCAGAGTTCACCTGCCACTCGTCGTCCTGCCAGATCGTGCGCTTCGACGGCTTGCAGTGCCCGCACTCGCTGGCATCCATCTCGCCGTGGCGGGGCTTCTCCGGCACCAGCATCGGCTCGATCGGGAGGAGCTCGAACGCCGCGATGCTGGGTGCCGGGCCGCTGCCCGGAACGCGGGACGTGTCGAGGGTCTGGCCGATCGGTGCCCAGCGGTGCCAGGCTGTGCCGGCCGGGTGCTGCGTGAATTCTGCCTCGGAGGTCATACGTACATGAAACCAGAACCACCACGCCGGCATCCGCGGAACGACGCCGGCATGCGCGAGTACCGGCTCATTCAGTGAACAAATATCCCCGGGCGACGTCGAAGCCGGCGATGCGCAGACCGCGGCCGAGCAACTCCTCCATCTCGCCGCGCAGGCGCAGGCGCCATTCGTGCGCAGCGGCGGGGTCAGTCTCGCGCATACCTTCGATGCCGGAGGGAATCTCCAGCGTCGCGACGACAACCTCTTCGGCAGGTGGCTTGGCGATATCTGCGAGCGCCCAGCGAACATCGAGCCGGTCACTCTCATCGCCAGCGTCCCCGCCGCCGAAGATGCCGTAGTTGTTGACCGAGTAGCCGGTTACGCGGGCCCCGAGGACAGTAAGGAAGAAGTGCGCATTGCGGGCGACGAGCGGGTCGAACGTCCAGGTGATCTGGCCGACGCCGCGTGAGAACGCCCACTGCCGCTGGTGCTCCTTGAGCTCACGGCCCCAGCCCCGCCCCCGATACTCAGGCAGCAGCGCCGTGATGTGCGAGTGCATCGTGCGCTGATCAGGAGCACCGAAGAAGGCGATCGACGCGCCGACCATCTCTTCCTCGCCGGGCTCGTCGTCGAAGAGCCCTACGACGTAGTTTCCCGACTGCTCGAGGGCGCGTAGGGTGCCAGCGTCGATGACGCGCTCCGGCCCGCGGATCGCGTCAAGCAACGACTGCGCCTGGATGATGAGTTCAACGGTGTCGAGTTCACGGATGCTTCGCACACCCCCAGTCTGCCCCTCACTGAGCGCTGTGGGAAACCTCGATTGCCACGCCGCGAGAAGAGTCACCGCATGAGCCGCCGAATGTCTGCGCACGACACCAATACCTGACTGCCCAGGCGGGCATAGGAATCCCAGTGTTGTGAACGCAAACATTTCGGGGTTTAATGGTTTCCACGGGCGCGGATGTCTCACAGCATCCGTCCTGACCGTCAGTCACATGACCCTCAAAGGGGAGAACACTTCATGGCAACCAAACGAATCACGCGCACCGCAGCCGTCGTCACCGTCGGCGCCCTCTCAGCGTTCGGTCTCGCAGCATGCAGCTCGGCAGGCGACGCAGGAAGCGACAACGCCTCCGGCGAGGCGGTCACGATCGAGTACATGCACCGCCTCGACAATGGCGCAGACATGGCCACTGTCGCTGAGATCACTGAGCGCTGGAACGAAGAGCACCCCGACATTCAGGTCAAGACGACCAAGTTCGATGGCGCCGCGACTGACATGATCCTCAAGCTTGAGACCGATGTGAAGGCCGGCAACGCGCCGTGCCTCGCCCAGGTCGGCTACTCCGAGGCTCCCCAGCTCTACGTGAAGGGTCTCCTCGAAGACGTCACGACCGAGGCTGAGAAGTACGCGGACAACTTCTCCGCTGGCGCCTTCGCCGGCATGCGCGTCGGCGATGTCGTCGTCGGCCTGCCCCAGGACGTCGGTCCGCTGGTCTACTTCTACAACGAGGCAGAGTTCGAGGCCCTCGGCCTTGAGGCCCCGACCACGATCGAAGAGCTCACGGCAGAGTCGGCCACGGCAGCAGCCGCTGGCAAGTACCTCACCGCGTTCTCGGCGGACGAGGCCACCCACTGGCTCGCCGCGCAGTCCGCTGCAGCCGGCGACACCTGGTTCTCCACCGAGGGTGACGAGTGGGTCGTCGACACTGAGGGCGAAGGCTCGCAGACCGTCGCCGCGTTCTGGCAGAACCTGCTCGACACCAACCAGACTCTGAAGGCCGACCGCTGGGGCGAGCCCTTCACGATTGCCCTCAACGACGGCAGCCTCATCGGCCACGTCGGCGCCGCCTGGGAGGCGGGCTTCCTGCTCGACTCGCTTGATGGCACGGATGCCGAAGGCCAGTGGCGCATCGCGCAGCTGCCCGACTTCGGTGCAGGCCAGCAGACCGGCCCCGACGGCGGCTCCGGTGTCGCAGTCCTGAAGGGATGCGAGAACCCGGCCGAGGCCATGGAGTTCAACAACTGGTTCAACACGCAGATCGATGACCTCGCGTCTCAGGGTCTCGTCGTCGCTGCCGCGGGCACGCCCGAGACCAGCGAGAAGATGCTGCGCCAGTTCGGCGGCCAGGAAGTGCTCGAAGAGCTCGCCACTGCCACCGCCAACATGAACCCGGACTTCCCCTACGCGCCCGGATTCTCCACCCTCTCGGCGATGAACGAAACGGCAGCGGCTGTCGTCTCAGGCGACGCGCAGGTCGCGGACATCTTCACCACCGCCCAGAACACGGCGGTCAAGGCGCTGACTGACCTCGGCTTGCCCGTAGCCGAGTAATTCCCCCGCTCTCTGAGCACGCAGTTCCGGCGGAGGACACGACGATAATGTGTCCTCCGCCGGACCTATTTACTTCGAAAGGTGAGATCACGCTGTGACCACTACCGCTGAGACCATCGGCCGACGGCCGCGCACGAGAAAGGGATTCCGCGCACGACAGGAAGCGCGCAACGGCTGGTTCTTCATGGCCCCGTTCGCCGCCCTGTTCATCGTGGTATTCCTGGTCCCGATCGTCATCTCGGTGCGATCAGCGTTCTTCGCGCAGGTTCCCGCGGGCGAAGGACTGTTCGGTGGAGGCGAGCTGGTCGACACCTTCGTCGGCTTCGACCAGCTGATCGCCGCAGCAACCAACGGTGCTTTCTGGGGCGGTATGGGGCGCGTCGTCATCTACGCCGCATTCCAGATCCCGGTGATGATCATCCTCGCCCTCGCACTCGCACTGCTGCTGGATTCCTTCATTGTGCGGCGCCCGGCGATCTTCCGCCTTGCCTTCTTCCTCCCGTTCGCGATCCCCGGCGTGATCGCGGCAATGATCTGGCTGTACATGTACACCCCGGAGGTCTCGCCGTTCATGCAGTTCCTGCCCGAAGGCACGAACTTCATGGCCCCGACCACGATCCTCGCCTCGATGGCCAACATGACCACCTGGACCTACACCGGGTACAACATGTTGATCTTCCTCGCCGCGCTCCAGTCGATCCCGCGCGAGTTGTACGAAGCAGCGCGCCTCGATGGAGCAAACGGCTTCCAGATCGCCACGAAGATCAAGGTCCCGATGGTGCGCGGCGCGGCTCTGCTCGCGATTCTGCTGTCGATCATCGGCACGGTCCAGCTCTTCAACGAGCCGGTCATCATGGAGGGGGCGAACTCCTGGATGGGCCTGGACTACACGCCGATGATGCTGACCTACAACTCGATGATGGGTGAGATCTCCCCCTCTGGCAGCGGTCCGGCATCCGCCTATTCCCTGCTGATGGCAGTTATTGCCGGTGCTCTCGCCGTCATCTACTCATTCGCACAGCGCAAGAAGGCGAACTGACATGAGCACCACAAGACTGATCACCGCCCCCGCGACAAAGCGCAAGCCGCGCAAGGTTTCTGCTGCGGATGCCGACATGCCGCCGCGTTCCGTAGCGCCCAGCCCGGTCGCCAAGACCGTCGGAATCATCGCGCTCGTCGTTGCGCTGCTGTACTTCCTCATGCCGGTCTACTGGGTCATCGTGGCATCGACGAAGAGCAACGCCGATCTGACCAACACCTTCGGCTTCTGGTTCGCGAACTGGAACCTGGACACCAACTACGACAGCCTCATGAGCTGGACGCAGGGCATGTTCTGGCGATGGGTCGGCAACTCGGTTCTGTACTCGAGCGTCGCGGGCGTCATCGGCACACTGTTCGCGATCATGGCGGGATACGCGATCGCGAAGTTCGTCTTCCCCGGCAAGAAGATCGCCGTGAGCATCATCATGGCGGGGCTCCTGCTGCCGGTCGCCCTCCTCACCGTGCCGTTGTACATGGAGTTCCACGCTCTGGGCCTCACGAACACGATGTGGGCGATCATCATCCCCTCGGCAGTGTCTCCGTTCGGCGTCTTCCTCGGAATGGTCTACGCCGAATCGTCGGTGCCGACCGAGCTACTTGAGGCCGCGCGCATCGACGGCGCAAGTGAGCCTCGAATCTTCTTCACGATCGTGCTGCGTCTGCTGACACCGGCGATGGTGACGATCTTCCTGTTCATCTTTGTGGCGACCTGGAACAACTTCCTGTTGCCCTTGATGATGATTTCCAGCGCGGAGCTGAAGCCGGTGACCCTCGGCCTCTACGGCATGATGAGCTACTTCGCCCCTGACAAGGGCGCGGTCATGCTCGGCGCCCTGCTGGGCGTCATCCCGCTGATCATCCTGTTCTTCAGCCTGCAGCGCTTCTGGCAGTCGGGCCTGGCCGCCGGTGCGGTCAAGGGCTGATCCCCCCCTACGCAAGAAGGGCTCGCGACTTCGGTCGCGAGCCCTTCTTGCGTTGTCAGCTTCTTTCACCGACGGATGCTGGTCAGCTGAGCAGCCGCGTCTCCATGTCGGTGATGACTCCGCCGTCGCTGGTCAGCAGAAGCAGAGAACTCGGCGAGCCTCCCTCGGAGGCCAGCACCCCGAACCCGTCGCCGAGCTCGACGATCTCGAATTCGTAGTCACGCGCGAAGCGATGGAACTCCGCAGCCTGCGATGCGACCTGCTCTGCCCCGCGCACGATGTGCAGCCCGTCAGGCCCGCGATCAACACGGAACTCGACGTCCGGATGCAAAACACTGACGAGCCGTGCGAAGTCTCCGCTGTTCGCGGCCGCGAGGAACGCATCGACGGCGACCCGCTGCTCCTGCCTGCTCGCGCGCACCTGCGGTGAGGTGGGAGCCGCACCGCGGACGCGTTCGCGTGCACGACTGGCCAGCTTGCGCGTGGCCTGTGGCGTGCGGGCGACGACGTCGGCGATGTCGTCGAATGGCAGTCCGAAGACGTCGTGCAGCACGTACGCCAGTCGCTCATCGGGCTGGAGTTGCTCGAGCACGAGCATGAGCGCGTAGCCGACGCGGTCCATGGTCTCGGCCCGCACCGCTGGGCCGTTCTCCTCGGGCGGCGCTTCGATATCAGGCAGGACATCGAGCGGATTCTCCCGCCGACGAGTGCGGGAGCGGAGCTGATCAAGGCAGATCCTGCTCACGACTCTGGTGAGCCACGCACGCTGCTCATCGATTACCTCGTCGGCGCGCTCGAGGCGGAACCACGACTCCTGAACAGCATCCTCGGCATCGGCCCGCGAGCCGAGCATCCGGTAAGCGACCGTCGTGAGATACCGGCGATGGCTGTCGAACTCTGCCGCGAGCGCGGTGGAATCACTCATAGTCTCTCTCCTGTCCTGCGAGGTTACCGTGCGGATTCCGGGTCAGGCGCGAAGGTCCGCGAGAACAGATTTGACGGGTCATAGGTGTTCTTGACGTCGGCCAATCGGCGCCGGGTCGATTCTGGAAACACGGATGCCACGGCATCCGCCGCCGTTCCATCCAAAGAGTTCGCGTAGGCACCATCGGTGAACGGGGCGAGCACGCTCCACACGTGGTCCAACCGTGTGCGCAGATCCCCATAGGCCGCGTCTGGAGCAACAGCGAAGGTGCTCACCATGAGTTCTGCGTGACGATGCGCGAAGGCCGTGGCGTCGGATGGTGTCTCACCGAAGGCCCCGCCAAGGCTGTGCAGCACGATCGACGCCGGCTGCGTCTCGCTCGCCACTCGCGCTATGGTCTCGGCCGCGGCATCCGCTGACTCAGCGCCGATGAATCCGCTTCGCAACGCAACTCGCATGCCCGGGGGAAACTCGACACCGGGGTGCAAGATGTCCCGATAGGGAAGCTGTCGAACGTCCTCCGATAACGGCGCACCAGCCTGCGAAAGCACGGCCAGCGCGCCATCGATGGCACCGGCGTCGCACCTCGCGAACGTCACCTCAATGGGCGCATCGAGCCCGCCGGCGAAAGGGTTCGCCAGAACCATGGTCGAACTGATCTCCTTCGATGCGGTGCGCATGAAACGCGACCACGCAGGAACAATCTGCTCTGCCCGATCGGCCGGGAACGTGAGCGAGGCGAACGTAAACATCGGGGCGGGTTGCGCCTCGAACTCGAAGTCCGTCACGATGCCGTATGCGCCACCGCCACCGCGCAAGGCCCAGAACAGCTCGGCGTGATGTGTCTCGTCGACGACGATCACCTCGCCCGCCGCGGTCACCACCTCGGCTGCGCGGAGATGATCGAGGGTGAGGCCGTGCCGGCGCACAAGCCATCCGATTCCGCCGGAGAGGGTCAGCCCGCCGACGCCGACATCTGCGGTGTCTCCGGACGAGATCACCAGCCCTTGGGGTGCTAGCGCGTCTGCGACCTGCTGCCAGCGGGCTCCGCCGCCGACCTTCACTCGTCGTTCGTCGAGAAGCTCCACGGAGTCGAATGCGCCGAGGTCGATGACGATGCCACCGTCGACGGTGCTGAGGCCGGCGGCAGAATGGCCGCCCCCGCGCACGACGAGCGGAAGATCGGATGCCGCGGCAAGGCGCACCGCGCGCTGGACGTCAGCGATATCGGACGGACGCAGAACCAGTGCCGGAGCGGCAAACGTGAGCGCCGCGCGCGCCGCCTTGGCATAGTCCGGCGAATCGGGTGTGATGATTGTGCCGGTGAA
The DNA here is from genome assembly GCF_059445345.1 of Microbacterium sp. Y355. Classification (NCBI taxonomy): domain Bacteria; kingdom Bacillati; phylum Actinomycetota; class Actinomycetes; order Micrococcales; family Microbacteriaceae; genus Microbacterium; species Microbacterium sp. Y355. The sequence continues at coordinate 2,345,486 of NZ_JCAIUD010000001.1, forward strand.
ATCCTCAAGCAGGTCGTCGAGTGTCGCAGGCATGGGGTCTCCTTTAGATGTCCGCCGGTATGGCGGTTCATGAAGGAGACGACCCGAATGCCAAACGTGTGACCGATCGGAGAAAATCGGCGTCAGGAGCCGATGAACTCCTCGGTCTGACCGAAGTTCGGCTGCTCGCGGACTTCGACTGTGGAGCCGAGGCCGTCGGTGTCAAGCACGACGATCTCGTTGGCTCCGGTCTTCCACAGGGGCGCCGGTGCGTAAAGCGTCTCCTGCGGGCCGACCTTCCAGTAGCGACCGAGCAGGAAGCCGTTCAACCAGACCATACCCTTGGCCCCGCCAGGGAACGCGAGCCAGGCATCCGCCGGAGTCTCGACCTCGATCGACGCGTGCGCGACGCCGTCAGCGGCGGGAGCACCGGTGGCGATCGGGGCGTCGAGAGGCAACGCACGGTGCGACCACCCATGCACGTAGCGACGGTTGTTGATCCGCACCCCGCGCATGATGCCCTTGCCCTCACCGGTGTAGGGCCCGTAGTTGATGCGCCCAAGGCTTTCGACCACAATCGTCAGCTGGGCCTTGCGGGCACCGCCGGGGAGCGTCAGGGAGAGCTGACCGTCGCGCTCGAGCGTGCCGAGGCGCTCATCGTCGATGAACACCGTCGCACGATCGTGGAGCCCGTCGACATTCACCGTCGCATCAGCGGGGACGTCGATCTGCGCCTGGTAGACGACGATGCCGTCCTCGACACCGAGCTGTTCGAAGGTCTGCGGCATCGCGGTCGCCTCACCGACGACGGGAAGGGTCTCGGCCAGGGCGCGCAGTGAGATCACCGGATTCAGTGCGACCGTCTGGGCGGGTTGAACCGGCACGGGTGCCGGACGTTCAGGCAGCTCACCATCGTGGAACGGAGCGAACGCAGCGCGCAGCGCCTCGAACTTGTCATTCAGCGCACCTGCCTCGCCGATCGGTGCATCCGAGTCGTAGCTGGTGATGGTCGGCTGGAGTGCAACGTCGTAGTTGGCGCCGTTCCAGAGCCCGAAGTTCGTGCCACCGTGCGCCATGTAGATGCTGACGGAGCCGCCGGCCGCAAGCAGCTCATTGACGGTGCCGACCATACTCTCGGCCGATCGCACGTGGTGCTGCTCGCCCCAATGGTCGAACCATCCGCCCCACAGCTCACTGCACATCAGCGCATCGTTCGGCTTGCGCAGCTCCTCGGCCGTCGCAACGCCGGTGCCGAAGGTGAAGGTGGGCAGCGCACCTTCGATCGAGCCGTGCGTGATCATGTCTGTGGTGATGCCATCAGCCGTGGTCAGCAGTTCGACGATTCCCCGCGAGAGCAGCGCATCGCGCTGGTGCTCGATGTATGCGTGATCGCTGCCAAACGAGCCGTACTCGTTCTCGATCTGCACTGCCACGATGGGGCCACCGTATGCCGCCTGCAGCGGAACCATCCGCGGGATCAGCTCGTCGTACCAGCGGTCGACGGCTGCGAGGTATTCGGGGTCGCTAGTGCGCAGCGCGCTCACGCGCCCGGTCAGCCAGTGCGGCAGACCGCCGTTCGACCACTCGGCGCAGATGTAGGGGCTGGGGCGGAGGAAGACGTCCAGCCCCACCTCGCCAGCCAAACGGATGAATGCTTCAAGGTCGCGCCAGCCATCGAAACGGGGCTCACCTTCGATCCGCTCGTGAAAGTTCCATGCCACGTAGGTGTCAACAGTGTTTGCGCCCATAGCGGCGAGGCGACGCAGGCGGTCTTCCCACTGGCCTGGGTGGATGCGGAAGTAGTGCATTGCACCGGCGAGGATGCGGTGCGGACGACCATCGCGGATGAGCTGTCCGTCCCGCCACGTGATCGCCGGGTCGACTCCCGGGGAGGACGAGAATGTGCTGTTCATCAGGGACTCCTGCGTGACTATCTCACTCCAGGGTGTTCCCAAGAGCGAATGGATGCCTGTCCTGCACGTCCGCGCACGACACATCTGGAGAGCTCTTTCGTCCCGAGAGGCGTCACTGCGCAGTCTGGCATGACAAAAACTGTTTGCGTTCACATTATTGCATCATCTGCGGAATTGAACCTCGCCTTGAAGCCTCGTGATCACTAGCATGGAAGGCATGTCTCCCCGCCGGGCTCCCGTTGATCGCGCTCCCAATCAGAACGATGTCGCCCGTGTCGCGGGTGTTTCAGCGCAAACAGTGTCACGCGTCATGTCTGGACAGAGCAACGTACGCCCAGAGACTGCCCGGAAAGTGCTCAACGCGGTGGAAGATCTCGGTTACCGCGTGCACGCCGCCGCCGCGTCACTCGCCTCCGGCCGCACCCGTATTCTCGGAGTCATCGTGCTGAGCACGAACCGCTATTCGACGGCCGCCCTCGGTGTCGGCATCGAGCGTGTGGCCGCTGACAACAACTTCACCGTGACCACGGCATCCGTCTCAGATCACGCCACGATCGAAGACATCCTGGAGGCATTCGATCGTCTTGAGCGACAGGGCGCCGAGGGCATCATCCTTGGCGTGCCGGTGTCGCTTGACCACCCAGGGATGCGAGCGCGAACAGAACGCACACCCTCGACCCGCAACGTGCGCGTCTCCCCCGAGGAAGACGCCGCATTCGCAGTCGACCAGACCGAGGTCGCACGTCTCGCGGTCGAGCATCTGCTTGATCTCGGCCATGAGACCGTCTGGCATGTCTCGGGTGACGAGTACTGGACAGAAAGCGTTCAGCGCCGCGAGACGTGGGAGCGCGTGCTGCGAGAGCATGGCATCGAGCCTCCGCCCGTCATCCCCGCCGACTGGACCAGCGAATCCGGTTACCGCGCCGGCCGCACGATCGCGGCCATCCCCGGGGCCACTGCGGTCTTCGTGAGCAGCGATGAGATGGCGTTCGGCGTCATCCGTGCCCTGCACGAGGCCGGTCGCCGCGTGCCGGAAGATGTCTCAATCGTGAGCGTCGACGACATCGCGCTGGCGGCCTATGCCTCCCCCGCGCTGACGACGGTTCGGCAGCCATTCGAAGAAGTCGGTGCGGCGGCCGCGCGGCGCGTCATCGCGGAAATCGAAGGCACCGAGCCAGAGGGAGTTGTGCCGCGCGTCGAGCCGACGCTGATTCTGCGCTCTTCCACTGCACCTCCGACGCTGCATCAAGACTGAATCTTGACCGCGGTAAGGCGGGAAGAACAGAGCCTGTGGCCCTCACCCCATCGCGGCACCGATAGCCTGGCGTGATGGGAGACGACGACGAAAGAGCCAGAAAGCGGCTCTCACGTCGTCCGAATCGTGGACTCACCGTCGCAGTGCTCGCGTTCACCGGCCTGGTCTCATCGTTCATGTTCACCCTGGTCGTACCGCTCCAGGCAGAGCTGCCGACGCTGCTGAACGCCTCCCGCGAAGACACCACATGGGTCGTCACGATCACGTTGCTTGTCGCTGCGATTGCCACCCCGATATCGGGGCGCCTAGGCGATATGTACGGCAAGCGCCGCGTCATAGTCGTGCTGATGGCGCTGTTGATCATCGGCTCAGTGATCGCAGCGCTTTCCACCTCCATCATCGGCGTGATCATCGGTCGTGCTTTTCAGGGCGCGGTCACCGGCGTCATTCCACTCGGCATTGCGATCATGCGCGACATCTTGCCATCGAACCGCTTGGGAACCGCGGTCGCACTGATGAGCGCGACCATGGGCGTCGGCGGAGCACTCGGAATGCCGCTTGCGGCCTACCTCGCACTCAACGCCGACTGGCATTCTCTGTTCTGGCTCGCCGCTGGGCTTGGCGTCATCGGACTCGTGCTCGTGATCTTGTACGTCCCGGAGGACGTACTGCTCTCCCCGGGCAGGCTCGACGTTCTTGGCGCCGTCGGGCTCGCAGTCGGTCTCAGCGGTCTGCTGCTGTATGTGTCGCGCGGGGCGGAGTGGGGGTGGACCTCACCGATCGGCCTGGCACTCATCATCGGCGGCGTTCTCGTGATGCTGCTGTGGGGCTGGTATCAGCTACGGACGAAGGACCCGCTGCTTGATCTGCGCGTCGCGGCACGACCCGCAGTGCTGTTCACCAACATCGCCGCGATCGGGATGGGCTTCGCGCTGTTCTCGTCGAACGTGACGTTCCCGCAGATGCTAGAGCTGCCCGTCGAGACTGGCTCCGGCTTCGGACTCGACATGGTCACAGCGGCTTTCATCGTGATGCCAGCTGGCCTCGTCATGATGGTGATCTCACCGCTGTCTGGCTGGTTGGAGCGCACGGTCGGGCCGCGCCCGTTGTTCACCGCCGGCGCCGCCGCGATCGTACTGGCGTACGTCTTCGTGCTGATCTGGTCGACCGAGTGGGTGCACATCCTGATCGCCAACGCGATCATCGGCGTCGGCATCGGCTTCACCTTTGCCGCCATGCCGATGATCATCATGCGCTCGGTGCCCGCCAATGAGACCGGCGCCTCGAACGGGCTCAACGCCCTGTTCCGCTCGGTTGGAACATCCAGCGCCTCAGCCGTCATGGGCGGCGTGCTCGCTTCGATGAGCGTCAAGGTCGACGGGGTATCAATACCGACCCGTGAGGCCTTCGACGTCTGCTTCTGGCTCGCGATCATCGCCGGGGCCGTCGCCCTGGTTCTGTCGCTGTTCATTCCGAAGGCCCCCGCCGTAGAACGCCATCCCTCCCTGCCCTAGCGCCCCTGCCCTCGCGGGTCTAGCGGGTGAAGGGGTCGGGGTCGGTGGGTTGCGGTGGGCGCAGGCGCGCGGGTAGGGGCCACGACAGAATGAACTGCTCGGCGGCATCGCGAGTCATGTCGCCAAAGTCGTCGATCTTCACCACGATGCGCCCTGGAACACCGCCCCGAGCGGGGGTGACCTCGACCATGCGCACGCGCAACGGGCGGGCGGCCTCGCCGTCCAGCATCCACGGGTCTGCCAGCCAGGCAAGACCGTGCGCCTCGAGTGCAACTTCGGCATCCAACCACTCAATCGGTTCGGAAACGGCACGGCCGAGCACGTCGACGGCAACCCAGTCATCTCCCGCGGGGTGAATCCAGCCGAGCAGCTCGCCGTCGTCGCGGCGGTGCGGTGTCCAGTCATCCATCCGATGAGCGTACCTTGCCACTGCCGCCCGGCACGGTTGCTCCGGTAGCGTTCCCGGTATGAGCGAACCGCGGCCAGACGCCGACTCTCCCGCATCAGACACCGGATTCTTCGGCCATCCTCGCGCCCTCGCGCATCTCTTCGGCGTGGAGATGTGGGAGCGGTTCAGCTTCTACGGCATGCAGGGCATCCTGCTCATCTACCTCTACTATTCCGCTGCTGAAGGCGGTCTCGGGATGCCAGAGACGGTCGCCGCCGGCATCGTCGGCGCCTACGGCGGGGCCGTGTACCTGTCGACGATCCTCGGCGCGTGGATTGCAGATCGGATGCTGGGCGCCGAGCGCGTGCTCTTCGTCAGCGCGTTCGTCATCATGGTCGGGCACATCGCCCTTGCTTTGCTACCCGGATTCGTCGGGGTCGGCGTCGGCCTGGTGCTCGTCGCCATCGGCTCCGGCGGATTGAAGGCGACCGCGACAGCCGTCGTCGGCACCCTCTATTCCGAAGGCGACGTCCGCCGCGACGGCGGATTCTCGCTGTTCTACCTCGGCATCAACCTCGGCGCCTTCCTCGGCCCACTCCTCACCGGGCTCCTGCAGACGTCGCTCGGATTCCACTGGGGCTTCGGCCTCGCAGCAGTCGGTATGGCGGCCGGCCTCATTCAGTACTCGTTCGGGCGCCGCGGGCTTCCGGATTCCGCACGCGAAGTGCCCAACCCGCTGCCACGCGGACGCTACCCGATGGTCGCAATCGTCGCCGCTGTCGCGGTGATCGCCATCGTCGTGCTCGTGCTCGTGGGCGTGATCCAGGCCGACAACCTGGCCCTTATCGTCATCATCATCGCCGTCATCGCGACCGTCGCCTACTTCGCGGTCATCCTCTCCAGCCGCCGCATCACCAGCGAGGAGCGCAGTCGCGTCTGGGGCTTCGTGCCGCTGTTCATCACCTCGGTGGCGTTCTGGGCGCTGTACCAGCAGCAATTCACAGTGCTCACCGTCTACTCCGACAAGCGCCTGGACCGGAACCTGTTCGGGTTCGAGATGCCGGTCGTATGGGTGCAGTCGATCAACCCGGTGTTCATCATCGTGCTCTCCGGCGTCTTCGCCTGGCTGTGGACACGGATGGGCGCTCGACAGCCCTCGACGCCGGTGAAGTTCGCGCTCGGGGCGATCATCATGGGCGTGGCGTTCCTGCTGTTCCTGCCGTTCGCAGGCGGGGGCGCGAACTCGACGCCGCTGCTCGCGATTGTCGGCATCCTGTTCGTCTTCACCATCGCCGAGCTGCTGCTCTCGCCGGTCGGCCTGTCAGCGGCGACGAAGCTCGCCCCGCACGCCTTCCGCACCCAGATGGTGGCGCTGTTCTTTCTTTCGGTGTCGCTCGGCACCGCACTGGCGGGGCAGCTCGCGACGTTCTACAACGATGCCGACGAGGTGCCGTACTTCCTCACCCTCGGGCTCATCGCGATCGCGGTCGGCGGCCTGCTGCTCCTCGCCGCCAAGCCGGTGCTGCGCCTGATGAAGGGCGTGCGGTAACTAACTTGCCTCGACAACTGTTCCCGACAGAATGGAGAACATGTCTGCATCCATCACTCGCATGACGCCGAAGCAGTCCCGCGCCTGGCTCGCGCTGATCAGCACGGCTGAACTGCTCCCCGCTGCCTTGGATGCGCAATTGCAGAGCGATGCGCAGCTCACCCATTACGAATTCCTCCTGCTCACCACTCTTCAGCGCAGCGGCGCCATGCGTCTGAGTGATCTTGCGGCAGCCACGAACGCGACGCTCCCGCGCGCATCGAAAGTGGTCAGCCGTCTGCAGCAGCGTGAGCTCGTCGAGCGCCAGGACAGCGAACAAGACCGTCGCAGCGTGCTGCTCAAGATCAGCAAGCAGGGTCGCCGCAGGCTCGTGCTCGCGACTCCCGATCACTTCGCCACAGTGCACCGACTGGTGCTCGATCACCTCAGCCCCGAGCAACTCGATCACTTGGCAGATGCACTCGAGCCCGTCGTGCAGGCGCTTGATCCGCAACGGAAGTTCGGCCCATTCTGAGCACTCGACGTCTCGCGCGTCGTCACCCTTCGTCACGCGAATCGGTCGCAGCACCCGGCGCTGGATAGCATCGCAGTCATGAGCACGATCGCCACCACCACCGCCGGAAGCCTGCCTCGCACCGAGGCCCTCATCGCTGCAAATGCCGCGCGTCCGCTCGCCGACGACGGGTTCACCCTCGAATCCCCGCCCGAGTTCGAGCAGCTCGTCGCGGACGCAGTGACGGATGTCGTCGCACGGCAGCGCGCGGCCGGCATCACTCAGCCCGGCGATGGCGAATTCGGCAAGGCGATGTCGAACCCGCTCGACTACGGTGCCTGGTGGGGCTATTCCTTCCAGCGCGTGAGTGGACTGTCCCTCACCGAAAACAACCTGTTCACGCAGCCGACCGCAGTCTCAACACCCGGCAACATCGAGCTCACCAGCTTCGCCGACCGCCGCGACCGCCAGCTCTTCCCCGCTGTGTACAGTGACCGGCGCTCCGGCGCATCCGAGGGACGCCCTGCCACTGAATTCCCGACCACGACCGCATCCCTCGCCTACACCGGGCAGGATGCTGTCGCCGCCGACATCCGTCACCTGAAGTCCGCGCTGACCGAGGGCGAGCAGGGTTTCCTAACCGCGATTGCGCCCGGCTCGGCTGCCCGCGTGTGGAACGAGCACTACGCCACCCACGACGAGCACCTCTGGGCATGGGCTGAGGTATTGCGCGAGGAGTACAAGGCCATCACCGACGCGGGGCTCATCCTGCAGCTCGATGATCCGTCACTGGCCGAGAACTGGGATCAGATCAACCCCGAGCCCAGCGTCGAGGACTATCTCACGTTCACCGCGAAGAGCGTCGAGGCATTGAACTACGCCATCCAGGGCCTGCCGAAAGAACTCGTCCGTCTGCATCTGTGTTGGGGCTCTTGGCACGGACCGCACGCCACCGACATCGAGCTCTCCAAGATCCTGCCGGCCGTGCTCAAGGCGAACGTCGGCTCGATTTCGTTCGAAGCAGGCAACGTCCGCCATGAGCACGAGTTCGGGGCGTGGGCGGATGCCGCAGTACCCGACGACCTGGTCCTCGTCCCCGGCGTCGTCAGCCACGCGACCAACGTCGTCGAGCACCCTGATCTGGTCGCTCAGCGCATCGAGCGGTACGCGGCGATCGTGGGCCCCGAGCGCGTGATCGCCTCGACCGACTGCGGCCTCGGTGGCCGCGTGCACACCGACATCGCGTGGGCGAAGTTGGAGTCGCTGGGCGAAGGCGCCCGTCGCGTTCGCGTTTGAGGTGCGTCCGGAGTCCGCCCGCGTCTGAGGCGCCCGGCACACCTGCAGGGCCGATGCACACCTGCAGGCCACCCCACCGCCAGATGGCCATGCATCCGTACGATCACCCTGCAAGTGTGCAGACCACCTGCTAGTGGGCGTACTCCATCAACTCGAGCCCGAGTAGCCGGAACGCGTCGTGCACGCGAAGCCGGTGCGCGATGGAGAGGTCATCGAAACAAACGCTCATTGCGTATGCGACCCCGGCGCGGGGCCCGGCGAGCACACCTGCTTCCGCACGAACACCGCGGTCACGCCCGGTCTTGTTGATGAACAGCAGCCCGTGTGGATCGTGCTCGTGCGCGAACGGGTCCAGTCCCGTGGACGCGGCGACCAGGCTCAGGTCGTGATTCAGGCTCAGCCACTCCGAAACCTGTGAGCTGACCGCAGCATCCACAACTTTCGAATTCACCAGGGCTGAGAAGAGTCCGGCAAGCTCGCGTGTCGTGCCAACTGCGACGTGCGGCGCGTCATCCGGACCTCGTTCGTCGCGGAAACGATCAAGCACGGCGGTGCGCCGAAGCCCCAGGGATTCGATTCTGCGGAGCACTCGGTGGTGTCCGACGTGCTGCAGCAGAATGTTCACAGCGACCGGATCCCCGGCACTGGCAGCAAGCACGGCAAGGTCACCGAGGGGCAGCGCCGGCGCCTGCAAATTGCGCCACACTCCCGAGCTTGTGACAGCTTCGGTTGAGGAACGCTCGACGATCTCCAACGCATCCAACGTCCCTGCCTCGAACCCGGCAGCAACTTCGATCAGCAGCGGCACCACACCGAGCCCAGCGATCGGCATCGTCACATGATCGTCACCGGCGAGTACCTCAGCATCGCTGTCGAGGTCAGTGACGTATACAGACACCTCGGCGCCGGTATCAGCCAACTGCTCGAGCGCACGCGTAGTCGCGGTGAATGTCCGTCTGCCGATGGCCGCACGGCGCGGTAGATGTCGGGTGCCGCGTAGAGATCGGCGCAGCATCGCAGGCTCGGGGGGAGTGCCCACGCGTGTTCCTTCCCAGGAAGGTATCTGTCGGGGGGACGCTACTGGGGAGGACGCTCCCCAGCGGCATGGCTATCGTAGCCCCGACCCCGAGCCCACGTCACGCACTATGAAGAACTATCACCAGATCGTCACACGCTGGTCGCTCGGCAGGTGCAGTGCATCCGATTCGGTGACGTCGAACGCCGCATAGAAGGCGTCGATGTTACGGACGATCTGGTTGCAACGAAACTCGTTCGGCGAGTGCGGGTCTATCGTGAGCAGGCGGATGGTCTCGGCATCTCGGCTTTTCTGCTGCCATACCTGCGCCCAGCTGAGCAACAGCCGCTGCACTCCGGTGAGGCCGTCGATGACCGGAGCCTCAGTGCCGCCGAGTGACAACTCGTATGCCTTAAGCGCGATGCTCAGGCCTCCGAGATCACCGATGTTCTCACCGATAGTGAGTGCACCATTGACGTGGTTCTCGTCCGGCAGCCCGACTGGGACGAGCTCGTCGTACTGCGCGATCAGTGCCTTCGTGCGATCCTCGAACGCGGTGCGGTCAGCATCCGTCCACCAGTCGTCGAGCTTGCCTGATCCGTCATAGCGACTGCCCTGGTCATCGAAACCGTGGCCGACCTCGTGGCCGATCACTGCGCCGATGCCACCGTAGTTGGCGGCCGCATCGCGCGCAGCGTCGAAGAACGGATACTGCAGGATCGCCGCGGGGAAGACGATCTCGTTCATCGACGGGTTGTAGTACGCGTTGACCATCTGCGGAGGCATGTGCCATTCATCGCGATCGATGGGCTTGCCGACCTTGTCGACGTTGCGGTCATGCTCGAATATGTTCGCACGACGGACGTTGCCGAACAGATCAGCGGGGTCGATGGCCAGAGACGAGTAGTCGCGCCACACCTCGGGGTGTCCGATCTTCGGAGTGAAGGCGTCCAGCTTGGCGAGCGCCCGTTCGCGAGTTTCGGGGCTCATCCACTCCAGCGTCGTGATGCTCTGTCGATACGCCTCAATGAGGTTTGCCACGAGCTCATCCATCGCTGCCTTCGCCGTCGGCGGGTAGTGCCGCTCGACGTAAACCTTGCCGATCGCCTCGCCGAGGGCGCCCTCGGTGGCCGAGACGCCACGCTTCCAGCGCTCGCGGATCGTGGGCACACCGGTGAGCTCTGTGCCGTAGAACGAGAAGTTCTCCTGCACAAACTCATCGGTAAGGTACGGGGCGGCGGCGTGCACAACCTGCGCGCGTAGCCACGCCTTCCAGTCGTCAAGTCGCTCGGCGGTCAGTAGCGTGCCGAGACCCTCGAAGAAGCTCGGCTGTGAGATGACGACTTCACCAAAGGCACTGGGGTTCGACGGGGCGACCGCGTCACGCCAGGCAGTGAGGTCGATGCCGGCGAGTGCCTGGATCTCGTCCCAGGTCTTCAGGTTGTACGTCGCCACAGCGTCACGGCTGCGCACGTTGTCCCAGTGGTGCGAAGCGAGCTCAGTCTCCACGACGATGGCGCGGTCGGCATCGCCGGCGGCATCCTGGACTCCGGCGAGCGCGAGAAGGCGCTCCAAGTGCGCACGGTAGGCAGCGCGGGTGCCTTCGAAGCTATCGAGACGGAAGTAGCTCTCGTCTGGCAGCGAGAGCCCCGACTGCACGAGGACGGGAAGGTAACGCTCTGGGTTGCCGGGGTCTCCGTCGATGTACAGACCGATCAGGTGTGCGCGCCCGTCACGATCGTATGTGCCCACTGTGCGCAGGAACGCCGGGATGCTGTCGATGGCATCGATCTCGGCAAGTGTCACGGCCAAGGGCTCGATGCCGGCAGCGTTGATGCGCTCGGTGTCCATGAAACTGGCGAACAGGTCGCCGATCTTGCGAGCGAGGGTGCCGCCTTCGGCGTCCTGCGACTCTTCGATGATCGTGCGAACGTCTTTCTCTGCCTGCTCGGCGAGGAGATGGAACGAGCCCCAGCGAGCTTTGTCACCCGGGATCTCAGTCTTCTTGAACCACTCGTTGTTGACGTAGCGATAAAGGTCATCCTGCGGGCGAATGTCGGAGCTGAACTCTTCGGTAGCAAGACCTGCGGGGAGAACATCAGTCATGCGCTCCAGCCTATGCCGGGGCTGCGACATCGTCACGCCCGGCGGAACCAGATTCGCCGACGAGCGGGTTCGGTCTGAAGAGGCGCAGGCCGCACGGCCCGTGCCTCCCTGCGCTCTCGCCAGGCCGCAACCTCGGCATCCACATCGCGAGTGCGCGTCACCACCGGCGGTCCGCCCTGCAACTGGCGGCGAGCGGAGATCACGCGGCTGTTGAAGTCGTCCAAGATCTCGCGTACATCGCTCTCCCGAGACAGCCCATCGAGTTGCCCGTCCAGTTCGCGATCTTCGGTGCGCAGCAGGATCGCAGGCGGACCAAGACCCGACAGATTCTCGGTCTCGATCTTGCGACGGATCCACCAGTCAGGGTCATGATGCGTGCCGAGTCCCTCAATCGGCTTGCCAGCACCCGGAAGATCATCGAATTCGCCGCGGCGGATGGCGATCTGGATCGCGCTCTCCACGAACTCGTGCTGGTTCTGCGCGGTGAGCTGCGACGGAGCTGGCTCTTGCTCGGCATCCGGCTCGCCGTTCTGACGTGCCCGATAGCGGGCTGCAATATCTCGAGGATCAGTCATCGTCCACCTCCGGATGCCGGTTCTTCAACCCTACTTCTGCCTCGCTCCACTGTCACCGCCACGCCATAGGCTTCAGGGATGACCGCGCGCCCTGCATCCCTCAATCGGGACATCCTGCGGCTTGCGGTCCCCGCGCTCGGTGCGCTGGTTGCAGAGCCAGCCTTCCTGATGGTGGATGCTGCGCTCGTCGGTCATCTCGGCACCGTGCCGCTCGCGGGACTCGGTATCGCAAGCGCCGTGCTCCAGACGATCGTCGGATTGATGATCTTCCTCGCGTACTCGACGACACCGGCGGTAGCTCGCCGGTTCGGGGCCGGCGAGCACAAGGACGCCGTCTCCGTCGGCATCGACGGCATGTGGCTGGCTTTGGGACTCGGCGCGGTGCTCTCTGTGGTCGGAGCGCTGTCGTCGCGCTGGCTGGTCTCGCTGTTCGGCGCCTCTGAGGAGGTCGCTGCCCAGGCCGACACGTATCTCGTGATCAGCATGTGGGGGCTGCCGGCGATGCTGATCGTGTTCGCGGCCACCGGCCTGCTTCGAGGGATGCAGGACACCGTGACTCCGCTGTGGATCGCCGGCGCAGGTTTCGGGGCGAACGCACTGCTGAACGCCCTGTTCATCTACGGTTTCGGCTGGGGCATCGCAGGCTCGGCCATCGGTACGGTGACAGCGCAGTGGGGCATGGTCGCCGCGTATGTTGTGATCGTCGGGCGCCTGGCGCGCCGGCATGCGGCATCCGTTCGTCCGCAGCGCGACGGCGTGCGAGGCTCGGCCCGTTCAGGCGGGTGGCTGTTCCTGCGCACGGTGAGCCTGCGCATCGCGCTGCTGATCACGGTGGGAATCGCCACCGGAATCGGCACCGAGGAGCTCGCCGGGTGGCAGGTGATCTTCACAATATTCTCGGCCGCAGCATTCGCTCTGGATGCCCTCGCGATCGCAGCCCAGGCTCTCATCGGGAAGGGGCTCGGCGCCGGGGACATACCCGCTGTGAAGCACGTGCTCGCCCGAACGGTCGCATGGGGCGCGTGGTTCGGCGTGATCGTCGGGCTAGTAATCGCGGCACTGTCGGGGGTGATCGGGCTCGCATTCACCGGGAATCCGGCGCTCGCGGCGCTCATCCAACCTGCGCTGCTCGTGCTCGCCGTGGCGCAGCCCATCGCCGGAATCGTGTTCGTGCTCGACGGCGTACTAATGGGCTCAGGCGACGTGCGCTACCTCGCGCTCGCTGGCGCACTGAACCTCGTGCCTTTCCTACCGGCGCTGTGGATCGTCACGCTCGTGGGGGTCGAAGGCACCGCAGGAGTCACCTGGCTCGCCGTCTGCTTCTTCGGCGTCTACATGCTCGCCCGCTTCGCGACACTGGGCTGGCGCGTGAAGACGGGCGGGTGGCTGAGCGCGTCCGTGTAGGCGACTCAGAGGTCATTCGGCATCGATCGCGACTGACGCTGCCGGCCGGTGCGCGAAGATTGTTGTATGACCACAGCTTGGCCTGGTGACAGCGCGACCGTCGTGCGCTGGGTGCGCGCAGTCATCCAGCACGCGGCTCAGGGTACGAGCGAAGTGGAGCTGAAGGGGCTCGATGACATCAAGGTCACCGCAAGTCTCGCCGGCAACGATCTCGAGCATCTGACGCTGGATGCCACCAGCATGAAGCTGCGGCTCGGATGGGGTGCCGGGGCGCCCGTGCCTCTGCCTCCGCCCGGCGCCGCATCCGAAGCACCTGAACCTAACCCCCTCACCCGGGGATCCGGCCTTGTGAAGACGTTCCGCTTCGCGGCTCGACCGATGCGGATCGAACGAACCCCGCTCCGCATCGACCTGCAGGCCTTCGACATCCCGATCGCCTGGCTGACCTTCACTGAACCCACCGAACCCGATTTTCCCGAGAGCATTCACACGCTCATCCCGGACGGCGACTTGAGCGGGCTGCACGGCACCTTCCACGCGACCGTCGCGACGAAGGATCTGGTTCCACTCATCACCTCCGTCGCACGCCCGATGGTGAAGGAGGCGGGCGGGCACCTCGGTCGCGTGAAGCTCGATCTGACCGACGACGGCGGCGACGGCATCCACGTCACGGCGTATGCCGGACTGCGCTGGAAGTTGCTCATGGCGTCAGCACGCGCCGATGCCCACATCCAAGTGACGCGGGATGCAGTCATCACCGTGCGGGATCTCACGGTCGGGAGCCGCAACCTGTTCGTCAAGGCGGGGTTGCTGTTCGCGCGCAAGCACATCCGCGGGGTCATCGGGCAGACGGTCGACCTCAACGCGATCATCGCCGAAGACGGCACGCCGACACGCCTCCACGATGTGCGCATCGAGACGGGCCATCAGATCGCCGTGTCGGCGCGCTTCTCCTGACCTGTATCGCTCTGCGCTCCCCGGGTTGTCACCGCGAGACTTCCGATGAAGCGACATTCCGCGCCGCCATATCCCGCGTAACCATGCCGGCGGCGTCATCGCTTCGCGCCATCGCGTAGGCCCACGTTGCCAGTGCGAGCAGTGGACCCCAGAGCCAGAAGGGGAAGACCAGGGTCAGCTCGAGAATCTGCGCGAGGCTGCCGTCCCCGATGCTCCCATCCGCCACCGACAGCACCATATCCACGCCACCGGCCGTAAACAAAGCGGCGACGACGGATGCCGGAACGACGACGAGGGAGACCGGCACAGCGCGTCCGCCCAGGCCAGCCATCCATCGTGGGAAGGTCCGGCCCCAGGGCATGATGAGTCCGAGAGTCAGCAGCCCTCCGGCCAGCATCGCCGCACCGAGGCTCAACCCGGTCAGCAGCACCATCGGCTCATCGGCGAGCGCCGCAGCGTCGGGCCCGAGCAACGGCCATGGAGTCAACCAGGTCGCGCGCGCAAAGGCATACGGTACCGCACAGCAAGCCGCGATGACGGTGATCGCCGTCCGGTGCCGCAGCACCCAGCTGGCGAAGGATCCACGGCGTCCGCGTCCGCTGATCGCGGTCCAGACGATGAGGGCTGCGGCGGCGAGCAGGTGGGCTGCCGCGAGCAGGGCTCCCGGCAGGATCTCGCCGAGAGACACGACGATCTCGACGGCCAGTACTGCCCCACGCATGCTCACGATCGCCCACGTCGCGATGCCGGCGAGGGCCGCGACCAGACCCAGCCCCCACCATGGATGCCGACGCACGAACAGCGCCGTCATCGTGACCACTCCGAGCACCACGGCGAGTGCGAAGGTGTAGCCCGCGATGGGGATCATGCCGCCAGGGGCGAGCACGATCATGATGGCGGCGACGATCACTGCTCCTACGCGCAGCGTGGAGGACGGCGCGAGCATGCGCGCCGTGTACCCGAGCACTCCGACCGCGACTCCCGCGAGACCGGCGGCGAGGCCGATCGCCGCGCACACGGCGTCGGGCAGTATTCGGCCCGCCAGCCCCGGGCCCAGCGCTTCGATCCAGGGGACGGAAGCTGGGGCGATCAGACGGAGCCCAGCGACGACTGCCAGCGCCGCCGAGCTGATTACGATGACGAGCGTCAGTATCAAACGGTTTCGTTTAGTCATGGTCTTCACGCTATGAATCCGGCAGGCCCGTCGACATCGCCCGGCACGGTGATCTCCCTCACCCGCGCGGGTGAGGTTGCAACGCGAGATGCGGTCAGGCGCCAGGGCGCAGGACGCCCTGCTCGTAGGCCCAGATGACGACGTGAATGCGGTCGGGAAGACACAGTTTCGCGAGAACTGCTTTCACATGCGTTTTGACGGTGTTCTCGGAGAGGAAGAGGCGACGGGCGATGTCGTCATTGGATGCCCCGGTCGCCAGCAGCCGGGCCACATCCTGCTCGCGTGGGCTGAGGATGTCGAGGGCCGCTGCAGCGCTGGCCACCGGAGAGCCCGTCCTCACGAATCCGAGGAGGGCCTGCGTCGCGCTCGGCGACATCACCGGTTCACCCGCGGCGACCGCGACGATGGCATTCGCGAGCGCTGCGGGAGTGACGTCCTTCGTCAGGAATCCGCTCGCGCCCTCGCGCACAGCGCCGAACACGTACTCGTCGAGATCGAAGGTGGTCAGCACGAGCACCCGCACTTGCGGACGTTGCCGCAGGACTTCCCTCGTCGCAGCGATGCCGTCTGTTCCCGGCATCCTGATGTCCATAAGGATGACGTCGACGGCGTGCGCGCGCACGAACTCGACCGCCTCGTCACCGGATGCCACTGAAGCGACAACGTCCAGCCGTTCGTCACGCGCGAGCATCGCAGCGACGGGTTCCCGAAACAGCGCCTGATCATCGGCGAGCAGCACGCGGATGCTCATGACTGCAGCTCCTGCCCGGCGACACGTGTGTACGGCAGCTCGATCCGGACGGCCCAGCCCGCTGCATCCATCGACCCCACGGTCAGCGTCCCGCCGGCGCTGCGCACCCGTTCGACCATCCCGATCAGGCCGACGCCGGTGCCAGGGCTGTTCGCGGCCGCCCCGGAACCGCCATCATCGACGACGGTGGTCACGATGCACTGCGCGTCCCACTGCATCCGCACGTCGACGCGCCGGGGAGGCATGGTGTGCCGGATCGCATTGGTGAGCGCCTCGCGCACGGCGTGATGAAGTGCGATCCGCGCGGCAGGATCGAGCGGATGCCGCAGGCCAACTTCGACGAGCGACACATCGGTCTCGACGCTGCGCGCGCTGTGGACGGACTGGGAGATCGCGTCGAGGTCGGGGACGGGCTCACGCGGTGCATCCGCTCCGGTCGCGACGATCCCTCGCATGCCGCGAAGCGCCTCGCGCCCGGTGTCGGCAACGATCGACATCGCTCTGGCACCCTCCTCTGGGTCATCGTGGATGACGGCACGGGCCGCCTCAGCCTGCGCAATCATCACTGTCATCGAGTGGGCGACGACATCGTGCAGGTCACGGTTGATCCGCATCCGCTCCTCGGTGATCGCCTGTTGCACGCGTACTCGAGCACGGTCATCCGCCTGTTCGCGGCGTACCTTCTGCAGAGCTCCGACCGCCCAGGCCGCGGCGACGAGCGCGACAAGCCCGACGAAGGTGCCCCATCGCACCTGCACGTCCAGCGAGGCAGCCGGAGTCAGGGCGATGATGATCGCGCCGAGAACGCCCACGGCGAGCGCGGCGATGCCGAGCCGACGCTCGCGCGTCGCTGTCACCTGCGCGAGGCAGAGGAGATAAGCGAATGACGAGGGGTACACGGCCGCCGGGATGTCGGCACCACCGGGCAGCAGGGCAAGCGCCAGCATGACAGCGCTGGCACCGATGAACGACGCGACGGGGAATCGGATCGCCGCGAGTGAAAGTGCGTGCAGCAGAGCGAACAGCACAGCCAGCGCAACCACGACGGGAGTGGATGCGCGAACGTCTGTCTGCACGACGGCCAGCAAGCTCGTCGGCAGGAGCACGACTGTGAGGCCGGCGGCGAGCATCACGTCGGGTCTGCCGATGGCTCGCCACCCGCCGGGGCTCCTCATCTCACCTGCAGGCACGGCCCCATGCTGTCATAGGCGCGGCGGCCGCGGATCACTCGCGTGGGTGAACCTGGCAGGTCAATTCGCGTAGCGGCGGCACCACTCGTACATGATCACGGCGCCTGCGGCGCTCGCGTTGATGGAGCGCGTGGAGCCGTACTGAGTGATCTCGATGTGTCCGGATGCCGCGGCGATCGCCTCATCCGTCAGCCCCGGCCCTTCCTGGCCGAACAGCAGCACGCACCGCTCCGGAAGATCCGCCCGGTCGACGGGGATTGCGCCGTCGACGTTGTCGACCGCGATGATCGGAATACCTTCTGTGTCGGCCCATGCGGCGAAGCTGGCGACATCCTCATGGTGGACGACGTGCTGGTAGCGGTCGGTGACCATGGCCCCGCGCTTGTTCCACCGGCGACGGCCGATGATGTGCACGGTGTCGGCGAGAAACGCGTTGGCGCTGCGCACGATGGAGCCGATGTTCATGTCGTGCTGCCAGTTCTCGATGGCGACATGGAACGGATGCCGGTGGGTGTCGAGGTCTGCGACGATCGATTCCATACGCCAGTAGCGGTAGCGATCGATGACGTTGCGGGTGTCGCCGTTCTCCAGCAGTTCAGGGTCGTATTGGTCACCCTCAGGCCACTCACCGTCCCAGGGCCCGAGGCCGTGGGTGCTGCGCTCAGGAGTCTCGGTCACTGTGTCAGCGTAGTCCGGGCCAGCGTAGTCCGGGCCAGCGTAGTCCGGAGGCAGCGGATCCGGTGCCAGCGTAGTCTGGAGCCGTGGCATCTCCGGCAGCAGACGACTACCTGAAGACGGTGTACGCGCATACCGAGTGGCAGGATGCGCCGATTACTCCGTCGGTGCTCGCGGCGAAGCTCGGCATCGCGCCGTCAAGCGTGACCGAGATGGTGAAGAAGCTCGCAGCCACTGGGCTCGTCTCGCACGTGCCATACGGCGCAGTGCGATTGACGGATGCCGGCACACAGCGCGCCCTCGCAATCGTGCGTCGCCACCGCCTGATCGAGACCTGGCTCGTGCGGGAGTTCGGTTACGCGTGGGATGAGGTGCACGACGAGGCCGAGGTTCTCGAGCACACCATCAGTGACCGACTGCTGGAGGGTATCGACGAGCGCCTGGGTCGGCCCCGCTTCGATCCACACGGGGACGCCATTCCGGATGCGGCGGGCGACGTCGTTCGCGAGCCGTTCGTGCTGCTGGCCGACGCGGCGCTCGGTCATGAGGGGCGCGTACTGCGCGTTGCCGACACCGACGCAGAGCTGTTGCGTGCGCTCGAAGCACTCGGGCTTGCGGTCTCCTCCTCGGTGCGTGTGACCACGGATGGCATCGAGCTCGACGGTGCATCCGCGGCGCTGCCGGACGGGGCATTCGAGATCGTCTGGCTCAGCGCGTAGCATCCGGGCGCCACTTGTTCTCCACATCGCGCGCATTCTCTGCTTTGTCCACCGATCACGGAACCGCTAATCCCCGGGCATAAATCGGTTGTATTGTCGGTGGCGAACCGCCCGCGATCGGTAGAGAATGGAGCCGTGTACGTGTCTCTCGAGGTGATCACCGTCATCGTTAGTGCGATTGGAATCGTTCTGACGCTCAGCGCGACGATGCTCGCGGGCTTCAGCTGGTGCGTACGCCGCATCGATGCTGGCGATCAAAGGCTCGGAGAACGCATCGACGCCGTTGACCGAAAGCTCGGAGAACGCATCGACGCCGTTGACCGAAAGCTCGGAGAACGCATCGACGCCGTTGACCGAAGAGCTGAAAAGCGCAGTGACGCGCTCGGCAGGGTCCTGGGCGCGCGCATCGACAATCTCGCCACCGAGATCACTGATCTGAAGATCGCCGTTGCACGATTCGAAGGCCCACAGCGTCAGCTCCACGTCACTGGCCGCTGACCGCACTGCGGCAGGCGAGCCTCGCCCGCGACCTCTAGGCTGAGCACATGGTTGATCGCTCTGAAATCGAATGCTGGCTCACTGACATGGACGGCGTGCTCGTCCACGAGAACGATGCCATTCCTGGGGCTGCTGAATTGCTCGCCGGCTGGGAGAGCAACGGCATCCCGTATCTGGTGCTGACGAACAACTCGATCTTCACTGCACGCGACCTCTCTGCACGCCTCCGCTCAAGCGGACTGCATGTTCCTGAGGACCGCATCTGGACGTCAGCGCTGGCTACCGCGGCCTTCCTGCAGCATCAGCTGCCTGGAGGTTCGGCATTCGTCATCGGCGAGGCCGGGATTCTGACCGCTCTGCACGACGCCGGGTTCATCATGACCGAGACCAACCCTGATTTCGTCGTCGTCGGCGAGACGCGCAACTACTCCTTCGATGCGATCACCAAGGCGATCCGCCTGATCAACAACGGTGCCCGTTTCATCGCGACCAATCCGGATGCCACCGGTCCCAGTGCCGATGGCCCGATGCCGGCAACGGGTGCCATCTCCGCGCTGATCACGAAGGCGACCGGTAAGGAGCCGTACGTCGTGGGCAAGCCCAACCCGATGATGTTCCGCTCAGCTTTGAACAAGATCGGCGCGCATTCCAAGAAGACGGGCATGATCGGCGACCGGATGGACACTGACATTGTCGCCGGCATCGAGGCGGGCCTGCACACCGTGCTCGTGCTCACCGGCATCAGCGATCAGGTCGAGATCCAGAAGTACCCGTTCCGGCCCGAGGAGATCGTGAACTCGGTTGCCGATCTGCTCCCCGAGGCTGCTGCGAGCTGACATGGGCGCACTCGACGAGGGCGAGCGGTTCACGGCAGCGTATGCCGCGGAGGGGAAGAGGCCATGACCCAGCAGGACCTGCTTTTCCTCGTGCTGATCCTGATCGGACTCTCAAGCCTGACCGTGATCATCGTGCAGTTCGTGCGTTCCCACCGCCGCAAGCCCGGCGACGACAGGAAATCGGGCAACTGGTGGGAAGGCCCCTGGGACGAGGACGATCGGCGGCGCTGAGCATCAACGGTGGCTCCCGCGCGATCGACCGCTACCGCAGCACGAAGGCTGCGGCCCCGATCAGCGGACCTTCATCCCCAAGCCCCGAGCGCACCACTCGCGCCAGCCGGGAGTATCCGTGTGCGGCACTGGCCGTGAGCGCGTGCTGCACGAGCTCGATGTAATCGTCTGAGACCCGAGAGAATCCGCCACCGATCGCGATCACGTCGAGGTCGACGAGGGTCGCGGCATCCGCCAGCGCCTCCCCGACTGCACGCGCGGAGCGCTCGATCGCGGCGCGGGCGACAGCATCGCCGGATGCCGCATCCCTGGCGAGATCCTCGCCGGTCGAACCGGTCCATCCCTGCGTCTGCGCCCATGTTGCACTGGCGGGTCCTGACGCGATCTCTTCGAGCGTCAGTCCTCCCTCGCGGCGCACCTGGCCGAGGTGCCCTGCATTGCCGGATGCGCCGGCGATGTACGCACCGTCGACGACGAACCCGCCACCGACGCCGGTGGAGACGACGATCGACAGCGAGGAGCGCGCATCGCGCGTCGCACCGAGCCAAGATTCGGCGAGCGCAAGCGCACCGCCGTCGTGCCCGAACACCGTGGAGACTTCGCGGCCGAAAGCATCGGATGCCGCAGTGCGCACCGCATCCGCCAGAGCGTAGCCACGCGCCTGCGGCATGTTCACCGGGACGATCGTCCCGGTCGCGCGGTCAACGGGGCCGGCGCTTCCGACTCCAGCACCGACAAGGTCCGCACCATCCGGAAGCGCCGCCAGAGCGTGCCGCACAACGGCGGACACCGCCGCATCCAAGCGCTCCGGGGTTGCGGAGCGACCGGTCGCCTGGCGGCTGCGGCTGCCCGCGACCAGCTCGCCGGCGTCAGAGACGAGCGCTGCTTCGAGCTTCGTGCCGCCGACGTCGACGGCCAGTGCATACCGGGTCACTGCGTAGCAAGCCCAAGATCATCGAGGTTGAATGCCGCACGCCATTCAAGGCCCTCGGCTTCGATTGCGGCCTGTGCACCGGTCTTGCGATCGACGATCACCGCGACGGCGACAACCTCCGCGCCTTCACGGCGCAGTACTTCGACGGCCTTGAGTGCGGACTGACCAGTGGTCGAGGTGTCTTCCAGCACGACCACGCGCTTGCCTGCGATATCAGCGCCCTCGATCTGTCGACCGCGGCCGTGATCCTTCGGCTCCTTGCGCACGACGAAAGCGTCCATCGGTCGATCGGTGGCGACCGAAGCGTGCATCACCGAGTTCGCGATCGGGTCGGCGCCGAGCGTCAGGCCCCCTACGGCCACGACGTCGAGGTCGCCGATCAAGTCGAGCATGATCCGACCGATGGCCGGGGCTGCGCGGTGATCGAGGGTGAGCCTGCGCATATCGACGTAGTACGTCGCCTGCTTACCGCTGGACAGGATGAAGTCGCCATGGAACACCGCCTCATCCTTGATGAGGGCGAGCAGGGACTGGCGGTCAGCGTCGAGAGTCACGGCATTAAGTGTAGGGCGCGCTGCCGTCCGACCCCACAACTAGGCTGGATGCATGCGCCTGGCCACCTGGAACGTCAACTCCATCCGCACTCGTGTCACCCGCACCGTCGAGTTCGCCGTGCGAGAAGACATCGATGTGCTCGCGATGCAGGAGATCAAGTGCAAGCCCGAGCAGTTCCCGTACGCGCCGTTTGAGGAAGCGGGCTACCACGTCGAGGTGCACGGGCTGAATCAGTGGAACGGCGTCGCGATCGCGAGCCGCCTGCCGATCACTGACGTCGACACGGCATTCACCGGGATGCCTGGCTTTGCCAAGGGCCATGAAGGACCGGATGCTCCGCTCGAAGCGCGCGCGCTGGGCGTGACGGTCGAAGGGGTGAAGGTCTGGAGCCTGTACGTGCCGAACGGCCGATCCCTCGATGACCCGCACTACGCGTACAAACTGCACTGGCTTGAGGCGCTGCGCCAGCACGCGGCATCCGAGCTGCAGGCGAAGCCCGACCTGCCGCTCGCGCTGGTCGGTGACTTCAACATCATCCCGTTCGACAGCGACAACGGCGACCCTGACATCGTCGAAGGCGTCTCGACGCACGTGTCTCCCGAGGAGCGCGCGGCGTTCTTTGCATTCCAGGATGCCGGCCTCATCGACGTCGTGCGTCCGCTGTTGCCAGAGGGCTTCACCTACTGGGACTACCAGCGCCTGAAGTTCCCCCGCAATGAGGGTGTGCGCATCGACTTCGTGCTGGGCTCCCCCGCGCTCGCAAGCGCCGTGACCGGGGCATCCATCCACCGGGACGAGCGCAAGGGCACCCAGCCCAGCGATCATGTTCCTGTGGTCGTCGACCTCGATTTCGGCGGCGCTGATGAGGACGATGACGACATGCCGATGATCTTCGCGTGAGAGCGCTGCCGCGACTCATCGCCAGCGATCTGGACGGCACACTCCTCAGCGCAGACTCCAGCGTCTCGGCCCGTACGCGCGCCGCGTTGGACTCCGCCAGGGCCGCAGGAATCCACGTGGTGCCCGTGAACGCGCGGCGGGTGTCACCGACCGGTGAGTAGTTCTTCGAGACGATCGAAGTTCTCGTCCATCCCACCGTCGATGCCGCTGGCGAGCACGGCGTCACAGGCCGCCTTCGAGGTGTAGGTCGACACGACGTCAATAGCAGAACGGCCATGATCGAGGTCGACGAAGCGCAGCACCTCGAGCGTGACGTCAATCTCACCCTCGTACTGCCACGAGTGCACGATCGTGCCGGGCTCAACAGAGTGATACGAGCCCCAGAACACGTATTCATCACCACTCGGCGACGGCGAGCACGCCATCGGGTGAACCGTGTCAGTCGGAGCCCATGACGCCTGTGCGCACCGGACCAGGAGCGGGCGCATAGCGCAGGCTCACCACGCCGTTGTCACCGGCCTCCGCGCCGAGCAACGTCAGATTCGCGGAGGTTGCCTCGTCAGGGAACACCCTCTTGCCACGACCGAGCACGATCGGATATACCCAGAGCTGCAGCTCGTCAAAGAGCTGTTCCGCGAGCAGAGTCTGCACGAGATCTACACTGCCGATCACGTGCACGTCACGATGGTTCTCGCGCAGCTGTGCGAGTTCAGTCGCGAGGTCTGCCCCGACGCGCGAGCTTCCCTGCCATTCCAGGTCGATGCCGGCGTCTCGCGAGGCGACGTACTTCGGAACGCGATCGAATAGCTGCCCGATCCAACCCTCCGGTCCCGTCGTGTGGCTCGGCCAGTACGACGCAAAGATGTCGTATGTGCGGCGGCCGAGCAACAGCGCGTCGAGCGTCGACATCCCCTCCAGGACCCACTTCCCCACAGCCTCGTCTGGAACTCCTGCCTGCCAGCCGCCGAAGCGGAAGCCGTCGCTGGCATCCTCCTCTGGGCCACCGGGCGCCTGCGCGACTCCGTCGAGTGTGGTGAACAGATCGATAATGATGCGGCCGGTCATGATGCGACTCCTTGCAGTGCGAATGAAGCGATATGGAAGGTCGCGGCAAAGGAGTCAAGGAGCGACTCTTCGCCGCGGACGACCGCGAGGACGTCCTGCGCGATCGCCTCGGCGGGCGAGATCTCTCCCGCGATCAGGCGGCGGATGCCGGGGCCGGCGACGATCACGGCATCCGGTTCGCCCGCCGGCATCTGCCCTCCGACGGGCGGCGCGGGGGGTGCGATCTGCGAGACAGACAACTCCCCGTCACGCACCCGCGCGCGCAACGCGACATCGCCGACGTGCAGTTCATAGTCGGCATCCGTCGCCCGCTCGGTCTGGAACGCGGTGCGAAGCGCCATCGTCAACGAATCCGCGGTGACGACATCGCCCTCCTGCGGGTCCCCCATCGCCTGGAATCCCCAGCGCCCGAGAGCGAGCATGATCGGCTCGAGAGCACGGCCGTACGGGGTGAGCTCGTACACAAGGCCGCAGTTCTTCAACGGGACCCGGCGCACCACCCCGCCCTCTTGCAGCTCTTTCAACCGTGTGGACAGGATGTTTGTGGGGATGCGAGGCAGGCCCTGCTTGAGGTCGGTGTACCGCCGCGGGCCGACGAGAAGATCGCGGACGATGAGCATCGCCCAGCGCTCCCCGATCAGTTCGACGGCGCTCGTCACGCCGCAGTACTGACCGTAACTGCGCGCGGCCATGTCAGGCCGACTCGACGCCCTGTTCTGCCATGTATGCCTCCGGGCCCTGTTCGGCGGCATCCTCGCTCATGTAGAGGAAGCCGAGAGAATTGCCGTCCGGGTCGTCCAAGTCGCGCGAGTACATGAACCCGTAGTCCTGAGCGGGCTTGGGCTCCGCGCCGCCGGCTGCGAGCCCCTTGGTGAGGATCGCGTCGACGTCCTCCCTGGACTCCTGGCTGAAAGAGACGGAGACCTGAGCGATCTCGTTCGGATCGGCGATCGGCTTATCGGTGAAGGTGGCGAAGAACTCGCGCTTCAGAACCATGAAGAAGATGTCCTCGCTCCAGACGATGCACGCGGCGTTCTCATCGGTGAAGAGCGGATTGATGTCGCATCCGAGAGCCGTGTAGAACGCCTTGCTGCGCTCGAGGTCGGAGGTGGGGAGATTGACGAAGACCTTCGTGGACATACTGACTCCTTTGTCGTATCGGCGGCCGCAGCGGGATCACTGAGCCGATAAAAGGGATGCTTGCAAATAACAACCATGCTTGTCAATAGCAAGCGCGTAACGACCAACGAGTCCGCCGCACGGCGGATGCCCCGGCATCCGCATACCCGTACCGTGGGAGCATGTCCGCATCATCACGCACGCTGACCGCGCGGCAACGGCAGGCCGATGTATTGCTCGCCGTCATCGTGTTCATCAGCGGTGTCATCAGCGCCGCGCTGTCGGCGATCTCTGAGCTCTACGGCGAGGAACAGGCACCACTTTGGCAGGCACTCGTGTATCTGCTCGTGCTCGCCGCCCCGCTCGCGGTGCGCCGCATCTGGCCCGCGCAGGTCGCAATCATCGTCTGCGTCGCCTACTTCTTCGCCGTGACGCTACGCGTGCCGGAGATGTACGCCGGCAACATCGCGATGTTCATCGCGTTGTACACGGTGGGCGCGTGGATGGCCAACCGTCGAGCGGCAATGATCGTGCGGGTGTCGATCATCGCCGGCATGTTCATCTGGCTGTTGTTCACGATGTACCGCGACGCGATTGACACCGCGCGCGAGGAGGAGATCGTCGCGGGCGCCATGTCGCCATACCTCGCGTTCATGATGTTGCAGCTGCTGCTGAACGTGCTCTACTTCGCTGGCGCGTACTACTTCGGCGAGCATGCATGGAAAGCCGCGATGGAGCAGCAGGCCCTCGAGCAGCGCACGAAAGATCTGGAACGCGAGCGCGAGGTCACCGCTGCACAGGCCGTTGCACTCGACCGGGTGCGTATCGCCCGCGAGCTTCACGACGTCGTCGCGCATCACGTCTCTGTCATGGGCGTGCAGGCAGGGGCCGCGCGCATCGTGCTCGATCAGGATCCTGCGCGATCGAAGCAGATCCTCTCCAGCGTCGAGGAATCGGCGCGCGAGGCCATCAGCGAACTACGGCATCTGCTGGAGACTCTGCGCTCGAACGGAGATCACGAGGATGCTGCCTCCACCGTCTCGCTCGCCGATATCGTCCAACTCGTCGCGGCATCGAATGGCGCTGGCCTGCCGACCGAGTTCACTATCGTCGGCGATGAGCGGCCTGTGCCGTCGGTCGTGCAGGTAAACCTGTACCGGATCGCGCAGGAGTCGCTCACAAACGCCCGCCGCCATGCTGGCGTCGGAGCTACGGCCGATGTGCGTCTGCGCTACACGACAGTCGGCATCGAGCTCGAAGTGATGAACACCGGCCGCGCGGTGATCGCACCCCGCCCGGGAATGGGACAGCTGGGCATGCGCGAGCGCACCCTGGCCTCGGGTGGCACGATTGAATCTGCACCTCGCGAGCGCGGAGGCTGGCGCGTGCGCGTGCAGGTTCCGTTGGCCGCGCACGCTGAACTGGCAGGAGCCTCCGCATGACCGACCCGATCCGTGTTCTCCTCGTCGACGATCACGCCATGCTGCGCGCCGGGTTCCGCACCATCCTCGATATCCAGCCTGACATCACCGTGGTTGGCGAAGCGTCGACCGGCGCTGAGGCGGTGGCCGCCGCATCCGCACTGAAACCCGATGTCATCAGCATGGACGTGCAGATGCCCGACATGGACGGCATCGAGGCGACCCGTCTCATCGTCGCCGACCCGGATGTGCACGCCGCAATCGCGATAGTGACGACCTTCGATCGTGACGACTATCTGTTCAGCGCTCTGGATGCCGGAGCCAGCGGTTTCCTGCTCAAAAACGGCGGCCCAGAGGATCTGGTCGCCGCGGTGCGCGTACTGGCTGCTGGCGACGGCATGCTGGCACCCGAAGTGACCAGGCGCGTCGTACAACGGTATGCGACGGGCGACGGGGCTGTGGCCCTGGCATCCGCTCCCGCGCTCGACCTGGTCGAGCCGCTCACTGATCGCGAGGCGGAGGTTCTCGCGCTCCTATCCGAGGCGATGAGTAACGCTGAGATCGCCGCATCGCTGTTTATCGGCGAAGCCACTGTGAAGACGCACGTCTCACGGGTGCTGCAGAAGCTCGGCGCCCGCGATCGCGTGCAGGCGGTGGTGCTGGCGCTGCGGCATGGGTTGGCGTGAGCAGCCCCACTGGCGCGGGAAGGAAAACCTGGCCAACCCCGCGCCGGAAGCCCGGTTTTTAATCTCCGTACGTCGGCCGCGGCGATGGACGCCCGTAAACGACGGATGCCCCGCGGCACAGGGCCACGGGGCATCCGATCACGCAAGAATGCTTAGGCGTTTACGAGCTCAGCGGAGTGCTGCACACGCGAGATGAGGCCGTTGAATGCCTCGAGGTAGCCGACGAGGAAGCCTGCCGTGCTGTCGTCAGTGACCTGGCCGTCTTCGGTGAAGAGGCCCGGGCGGTCCTGGATGAAGCCCTCAGGCTGACCCATGGTGACCGCGTTGAAGTGGCCGAGGATCGCGCGCAGGTGCTGCTGCGCAGCGGCGGTCGCGACACCCGAGCCTGAGGCGCCGATCACGGCAACGGGCTTGCCGAAGAACGACATCTCGCCGTAGGGACGGGTCGACCAGTCGAGGGCGTTCTTGAGCACGCCGGGGATGGAGCGGCTGTACTCAGGGGTGACGATGATGACGCCATCAACGTCAGCGATGGCCTTCTTGAAGTTGGTGGCGACCTCGGGGAAGCTGCCGTCGAAGTCAGGGGAGTAGAAGGGCAGGTCCTTGATCGAAATCTCCACGAGCTCGACACCCTCTGGAGCGAGGTTCGTCAGCACCCGTGCCAGGCGGCGGTTGATGGAGGTGCTGGAGATGCTGCCGACGATGTATCCGATGGTGCGAGTCACTGGTATTCCTTCTGTTTCGAGATCAGGCTGAGCCGTTTGCGGTCTCAAGTGGTCAACGACCGCAAGAGATATTGTATTCCCGTGCATGCAATCAGTTCCCTGTGAGTGCCGTCTCGCGCTACCCTCACCCCTATGACCGACGCCCCAGCCCCGCTGTCTCGACCGGTCATTGCGGGCATCGTCACCGCACTCGTAGGCTTCACCAGTTCATTCGCCGTCGTGCTCACCGGGCTCGACGCCGTCGGGGCGACTGCCGCTCAGGCCGCCAGCGGACTGCTGGTCCTCAGCATCACGATGGGGTTGGCCTGCGTCATCCTTGCCTGGCGATACCGGATGCCAATCACCGTCGCCTGGTCGACGCCAGGTGCCGCACTTCTTGCTGCGACCGGAATGGTCGAAGGCGGATGGCCCGCGGCCACTGGCGCCTTTCTGATGGTGGCAGCGCTCACTCTGCTCGCCGGGGTCTGGCCGGGGTTCGGCCGACTTATCGCGCGGATTCCGGCATCCATCGCCCAGGCAATGCTCGCGGGAGTACTGCTCCCGCTGTGTCTCGCCCCGATCGCCGGGATCGCTGAGAACCCGTGGGGCGTGATTCCGGTGGTGCTCACCTGGCTGATCTTCGCCCGGTTCGTGCCGCGCTGGGCGGTGCCGCTGGCATTCGTCGCCGCAGCCATCGTGGTCGGCGTGGAACTGATCCGCAGTGGGGCCACAGTGGATGCCGGGCTCCTCATCCCCCGCATCGAGCTCGTCGCCCCCACCTTCACCGTCGGAGCACTCGTCGGCATCGCGCTGCCGCTTTTCATCGTGACGATGGCCTCGCAGAACGTGCCGGGCGTCGCGATCATGCGCAGCTACGGCTACGAGGTGCCGTGGCGTCCGGCGATGTTCGTCACGGGCATCGGCACAGCACTCGGCGCACCGGCAGGCGGTCACGGCATAAATCTCGCCGCGATCAGCGCTGCGCTCGCCGCAGCCCCAGAAGCGGATCCAAACCCGAAGCGCCGTTGGGTGGCTGGCGTGTCGACGGGCTTCTCCTACATCGTCCTCGGCGGCTGCGCGGCAGCCTTTTCGACGCTCGTGATCCTCGCCCCCGCCGCAGTGATCCCCGCCGTTGCCGGTCTCGCGCTCTTTGCTGCGTTTGGCTCGTCGGTGCAGCAGGCTGTGGCAGAACCCGCAGAGCGGATGCCAGCCGTCGTCACCTTCCTCATCGCGGCATCCGGCCTCTCGTTCGCCGGAATCAGCGCCGCATTCTGGGCGTTGCTGGCCGGCCTTCTCGTGCGCATAATCCTGACGCCGCTCCGGCGCTGAGCGGGAGCTGGCGGGACAGTAGACTGGACATGCCCGCCTTCCCGCGACATCTGGAGCCTTCAATGCCCACCATCGTCGTCGACGTCATGCCCAAGTCTGAACTGCTCGACCCGCAGGGGAAGGCCGTCTCCGGCGCGTTCGCACGCCTCGGTGTGACCGACTTCAGCGACGTCCGCATCGGCAAGCGCTTTGAGCTCAAGGTCGATGGAGAAGTGACCGATGCCGTGCTCGCCGAAGCGAAGAAGATCGCCGATGAGGTGCTCTCGAACTCTGTGATCGAGGATGTCGTCGGCATCGAGGTCGTCCAGTGACGGTCCGCATCGGAGTCATCACCTGGCCAGGGTCGCTGGATGACCGCGACGCCCAGCGCGCCGTGCGTCTCGCCGGCGCCGAGCCGGTCGCACTCTGGCACGGTTCCCACGATCTTGAGGGCGTGGATGCACTCGTCCTGCCCGGCGGCTTCAGCTACGGCGATTACCTGCGCTCCGGCGCGATCGCTGCACTCTCGCCGATCATGGCCGAGGTCAAGGATGCCGCAGCCAAGGGCATGCCAGTGCTCGGCATCTGCAACGGCTTCCAGATGCTCGTCGAGGCGCATCTGCTGCCCGGCGGCCTGATCCGCAACGACCACCAGAACTTCGTGCGCCGGGATCAGAAGCTGATCGTCGAAGACACGACCTCAGCCTGGACCAATGAGTTCAGCCAGGGCCAAGAGATCATCATCCCGTTGAAGAACGGCGAGGGCGGCTACGTCGCTTCAGAGGACACCCTGGATCGCCTCGAGGGTGAGGGCCTAGTGGCCTTCCGCTACGCGGGGGTCAACCCGAACGGCTCGCTCCGCGACATCGCCGGAGTCCGCAATGAGGCCGGAAACGTCGTCGGTCTCATGCCGCACCCCGAGCACGCCACCGAGCCTGGCTTCGGCCCCGACACCGCTAACGCCATGCGTAGCGGCATCGACGGCCTTGCATTCTTCACGAGCGCGATCGCCGCAGTCAGCCGCGTCGCCGCGTAATCTGTCCACGCCCGGGGCGAATGCCGCGGCATCCGCCTGTTACATATGTCGGAACCTGTTACACCTGTCGGACCTTTCTCCAGAAGTGTCCGACAAGTGCAACACCCTCCTGCAGGCGTAACACGGCAGAACTAGATGCCGGCCGGCGGCCACACACCAATCAGCACGGCCATGATCACGACGGTGACGAGCTCGTGTGCGATGTTCAACGTGGTGAGAGACGTCGGACGCCCTTCGAAGGCATCATGCGTGATGAACCGGGCGGCGGTGAACCCCGCCCACAGCAGGATCGACGTCACCACGGCCGCGGTGAAGAACGACCCCTCGTAGAAGTGCCAAGCGATGGCGGATGCTCCGGCAAGCACCCATGCCGTCACGAAGCTCACGAGAACCGTGGTGATGATCGGCCACAAAGCACCTCGGGCTGAGCCTTCCATATCGACCTTCGCCAGCCTCGCCCACCTCGTGCCGAACACCTTCGGTGTGTACCAGATCGACCCGACGACCATGCTTGAGAGCATGGCCAACAGCACCGCCCAGTAGTTGATCTCCGGAATCATGGTTCCTCCTCGAGAATCTGTGCGACTGAGCGTCGCCGTTGTCGCCGAGAGTACTCCCCCGCCCCGTTCGCGATCGATAGGCCCGCGGTGATCGATAGGCTGAAGGTGTGAGTCTCTTCGTCACCGTCCCCACTGCCCGCCTCGCCGAGAACATCGGCGCGCTGCCCGATGGAGTGGAACTCGAGGTCTGGGACATGAAGTCGCCTGCACCTCGCGAGCGCATCGACCTCGCGGTGACGCCCTACATGGGCGGCACGCAAGACCTCGGCTCCCTCGGCGGCCTCGACATCGGCCTCGTGCAGAGCCAATCGATCGGGTACGACGGTGTGGTGGATATTCTTCCCGCCGGCATCCCGTTCGCGAATGCCGCCAGTGTGCATGAGACCTCCACCGCCGAGATCGCCCTGGCGCTGACGCTCGCAGCGCAACGGCAGTTCCCGCGGTTTGTGCTCGCCCAGCAGCACGGCGAGTGGTCACCGGTGTTCGCCGAGAGCCTGGCCGACCGCAAGGTGCTGCTGGTTGGATTTGGCGGCGTCGGCGAAGCGATCGCCGTGCGGCTCGAGCCGTTCGAGGTCGAATTGACCGTGGTCGCGCGCACCGCTCGCCCGGTGTGGCACGAGCGCCTCGGACGAGTGCAGGTGCACGCGATCGATGAGCTGCCCGCGCTGGTGAAGGACGCCGAGATCGTCATCCTCGCGCTTCCCGGCGGAGCCGAGACACACCACCTGTTCGATGACACGCTCCTCGCCCTGATGCCCGACGGCGCACTGCTCGTAAACGTCGGGCGCGGCACGCTCGTCGACAGCGACGCGCTCGTGCGTCAGGATGGGCGCATCCGCGCAGCGTTGGACGTCGTCGATCCCGAGCCGCTCCCGGCGGAGCATCCGCTCTGGAAGACTGACGGCGTACTCATCTCGCCGCACGTTGGCGGCGCGTCCAGCGCGATGAACCCGCGCATCGCGCGCCTGATCCGCAAGCAGATCGAGCGGATGCTGCGCGGCGAAGCTCCCGTCAATGTCGTCATCGGCGACTGATCACCGAACCGATTCGATCGGGCGCTCTAGCGTTTCTGTAAGCGCTTGCAGTAGGCTCGTCGCATGACAGAGCTTGAGCAGTCCGCCGCGCCCGGTTCCGAGTGGTGGCGCAGCGCCGTGATCTACCAGATCTACCCGCGTTCATTCGCCGATGCCTCCGGCGACGGAATCGGCGACTTGCCTGGCATCACCAGCCGTCTCGACGCGCTGCAGGATCTCGGCGTCGACGCGATCTGGTTGAGCCCGTTCATGACGAGCCCGCAGAAAGACGCCGGCTATGACGTCGCCGATTACCGTGACGTCGACCCCATCTTCGGCAATCTTGCCGACTTCGACGAGATGCTCGAGCAGGCTCACGCTCGCAGCATCCGGGTCATCGTCGACCTCGTTCCTAACCACTCCTCCGACCAGCACGTCTGGTTCCAGCAGGCACTGAAGGCAGCGCCTGGCAGCCCAGAGCGTGCACGCTACATGTTCCGCGACGGCAAGGGCGAGAACGGCGAGCTGCCCCCGAACAACTGGGAGAGCGTCTTCGGCGGTGGCATGTGGGAGCGCGTGACCGAGGCCGATGGAACCCTCGGACAGTGGTATCTGCACATCTTCGACCCGTCACAGCCCGACTTCGACTGGACCAACGAAGAGGTCCGCGAGGAGTTCCGCTCCGTCCTGCGTTTCTGGCTCGACCGCGGTGTCGACGGATTCCGAGTCGATGTCGCGCACGGCATGATCAAGGCCGACGGACTACCCGACTACACGCCTCCGGCCGATGCAGGCTCGATGGGCGGCGTGGACGATGTGCCGTACTGGGGCCAGGACGGCGTCCACGACATCTACCGCGACTGGCACAACGTGCTCGCCGAGTACGACGGAGAGCGCGCGCTGTGCGGCGAGGCCTGGATGCCAACGCTCGAGCAGACCGCACTCTGGGTGCGTCCGGGCGAGATGCACCAGACGTTCAACTTCCCGTACATGATGACCGAGTGGGATGCCGAGCGCATTGGCGGCGTCATCCGCGATTCGCTGGAGCAGTTCGGCGATGTTGGCGCGCCCAGCACGTGGGTGCTTTCCAACCACGACGTCATCCGCCACGCCTCACGCCTCGCGCTCACGGCCGACAGCCCCCAGGGCGACGGCATCGGCCCGCTCTCTCCCGGCAAGCCCGACCAGGCGACCGGTCTTTCGCGCGCGCGCGCTGCGACCACCGTCATGCTCTCGCTCCCCGGCTCGTCATACCTCTACCAGGGTGAAGAGCTCGGACTCCCCGAGGCCATGGAGATCCCCGACGAGTTCCGTCAGGACCCGACCTGGTTCCGCACGGGCGGCAAGCGCTATGGCCGCGACGGCTGCCGCGTGCCGATCCCGTGGGAAGCGGATGCTCCCGCTTTCGGCTTCAACGACACCGGCGACGCCTGGCTGCCACAGCCGGCCGAGTGGGCGACGTTCGCTCGCGATGTCGAGGAGCCGAATGCAGCCTCTACCCTCAACCTCTACAAGGCACTGCTGCGCCTGCGTCGCGAACGCGCACTCGGCACCGGCTCGCTGGTGTGGGAAGACCTCGGCACGGACGCTGTCGCATTCCGTCGCGGCGACCTGCACGTGGTGGCGAACCTGGGCGATGCTCCGCTCGAACTCGGTGAAGGCGTGACGTTCGTCGTGCAGAGCCAGGCGTTCGACGGCACTGCGCTGCCCACGGACACCGCCGCCTGGTATCTGAAAGCCTGACCGCGGCGCATGGTCAGTATCGATGAGGTTGCGCAACTGGCCGGGGTCTCCACGGCAACGGTTTCGCGCGCGCTCAGCGGTCGCGGCTATGTGTCAGCAGCATCGCGTGAGCGAGTCCACGTAGCCGCGCAGTCGCTCGGCTACGTGGTCTCCTCACGCGCATCGAGCCTCGCGTCCGGCCGAACCAGGAACATCGGCGTCGTCGTGCCGTTCCTTGATCGCTGGTTCTTCAGCACCGTGCTCTCCGGAGTCTCCAGTGCCCTGATGCGCCATGGCTACGACATCACGCTCTACAACATCACCGCGGATGAGGACGCCCGCAAGGACGTATTCGAAACTGCGCTGCGCAGGCAGCGAGTGGATGCCGTGATCGCGGTGTCGATCGAGCTCGACGAGGCAGAGACCGCGCGGCTGCTCGCCCTTGGCCTGCCTGTCATCGCGATCGGTGGCCCGAACCCGAAGCTCGACACCCTCACCGTCGATGATTTCGCCCTCGCCCAGCTCGCCACCGAGCATCTGCTGGGCCTCGGCCACACTGAGATCGCGCATATCGGTGCGAACCCGGAGTTCGACATCGACTTCCACATCCCCACCAACCGTCGACTCGGTTTCGAGAAGGCATTGGCGGATGCCGGGATCACCCCGAAACCCGCCCTGCTCGAGCCAGCGGACTTCACTGTCGAGGGTGGCTATCGCGCCTGCAAGCAGCTGCTTGGGCGTCCGGGGGGCCGCCCAACCGCCGTGTTCGCGGCATCCGATGAGATGGCGGTCGGCGCCATCCTCGCCGCGCGCGACCTCGGCTACCGCGTGCCCGAAGACCTGTCGGTGGTTGGTATCGACGGCCACGACCTGGGTCGTGTCTTCCGCCTCACCACTGTCGATCAGTTCCCCCTCAAGCAGGGTGAGCGGGCAGCGGATGCCGTGCTTGCCAGGTTGAGCGCGGATTCCGACGCGCCCCAGGAGCATGAGGCACTGCCTTTCGAACTCATCGTCCGCGGGACGACAGCGCGGCGCTGACGCAGCCTCCTCCGCCGCGTCCCCGCGCCGCGCATCCCGAAATCAGGACGTTGTTCCGAGATCAGGAGGAATCTACTGAAACGTCCTGATCAGGGGGCATAATCCTGATCTCGGACGGGCGTCCCCGGCTCAGGCGGGCGGGAAGCCGCCGCTCAGTCTCCCATGGAACACTCCACTGGCATCGTTGAGCCCCACAAGTTCGACGGTCTTGCCGTGCTGGGTGTACTTGGTCTGAATCGCATCCAGAGCGGCGACGGTCGAGGCATCCCAGATGCGTGAGCGCGACAGGTCGATGACGATGTGCTCTGGGTCGTCGGCATACTCGAACTGTGTTGTCAGGTCGTTGCTGCTGGCGAAGAACAGTTGGCCGTCGACGATGTAGTGCGCGGTCTCCCCCTCCACCGTTCGTGCCACCGTCACGAAGTGGGCAACGCGTCTGACGAAGAGCACGGAAGCTGTGATCACCCCGGCGATGACGCCGATGGCCAGATTGTGGGTGACGACGACGGCGAGAACGGTCACGAGCATGACTGCCGTCTCGCTCTTCGGCATCCGCTTCAGGGTCGACGGACGGATGCTGTGCCAGTCGAAAGCGCCGATCGCGACCATGATCATGACGGCGACGAGCGCGGCCATCGGGATCGTCGAGACGAAGTCGCCGAACACGACGACGAGCAAAAAGAGGAAGATTCCGGCGCAGAACGTAGAGATGCGCGTGCGCGCCCCTGATTCTTTGACGTTGATCATTGTCTGACCGATCACGGCACAGCCACCCATGCCGCCGAAGAATCCGGACAGCATGTTCGAGACGCCCTGCGCCCAGGCTTCACGCGTCTTGCGGGAGTGCGTATCGGTGATCTCGTCGACAAGCTTGGCCGTCATCAGCGTCTCCATGAGGCCCACCACAGCGACGGCGAAAGCGAACGGGGCGATGATCGTGAACGTCTCCCATGTGAGCGGCACATTGGGGATGAAGAGCTCCGGGAGGCTCTGCGGCAGCTCACCCTGGTCACCGACAGTCGGCACCCTGATCGCGAACACGATGACCACGGCCGTCACGATGATCACCGAGATCAGCGGCGCCGGGATGATCTTGGTGATCTTGGGCATGAAGATCATCACGAGGATGCCGAGTGCCACCAGCGGATACACCAGCCATGGCACGTTCAGCAGATGCGGCACCTGCGAGCTGAACACGAAGATCGCGAGTGCATTGACGAACCCGGTCATCACGCTGCGCGGGATGAAGCGCATGAGCTTCGCAACCCCCAGCACCGCGAGCAGCACCTGGAAGACCCCAGCGAGCAGGATGGTGGCGATGAGGTAGTCCAGGCCATAGGCCGGCGCCACCGGAGCAACCACGAGCGCGACGGCGCCGGTGGCCGCGGTGACCATCGCCGGGCGTCCGCCGAGGAACGCGATCGACACCGCCATGATGAACGATGAGAACAGGCCGACCTTGGGATCGACGCCGGCGATCACCGAGAACGCGATGGCCTCGGGGATGAGAGCGAGGCCCACAACGAGCCCAGCGAGGACTTCCCGCGTCAGCATCCGCGGGTTCTTCAACGCGGTGAGAACGGACGGATTCGCGCGATAGCGGGCGCGATCGTCAGCGGCAGTGGTCATGAAGACTCCAGAGTGAACGCCCCGAGTGGGGCAGATCCACTGTAGCCGGGGCCGCCGGAGCTCAACTCACCGTGAAGTCCGCCGTCAGCAGCACCTCGTCCCGCGAACTCGGCCCAACCAGCAGCTCGAACTCCCCCGCCTCGACGACCCGGTTGCCCGCGGCATCCACGAGCGTGCACTCCGCGACCGGCAGATCCAGCCGCACACGCGCGGATTCCCCCGGCTGCAGCGACACCTGGCGGTAAGTCTTGAGCTCCTTGTCGGTCCAGCTCACGCTCGTGATGGCGTCCCGCACATAGACCTGCACCGTCTCGATCGTCGCACGCTCACCGGTGTTGATCACCGTCACATGCGCAACGACAGTGTCGGATGCCGCGAGCGCCGGCTCCTCGACGGCGAGATCGGAATACGAAACTGTCGTATACGACAGCCCTTCCCCGAACGCCCACGCTGGCGACTGGGTGAGGTCGGCGTAGCGGTCACCATGCTGGCCGCGAATTTGGTTGTAGTACGTCGGCTGCTGCCCGGCGTGCCTGGCGAACGAGATCGGCAGACGGCCGGTCGGCTCGACCCTGCCGGTGAGCAGCTCGGCGATCGCGCGCCCGCCCTGCATGCCAGGGTTCGCAACCCAAAGCACTGCTGCGGCGCGCGAGACGGATGCCGGCAGCACGAGCGGCTTCGACGCAAGCAATACGACGACCACGGGGGTGTCGGCCTCGACCAGTACGTCGAGCAGTGCGTTCTGTCCGCCGAGAAGCTCGAGCGTTGCGGTCGAGCGGGCCTCTCCGTACAGCCCCCGCGCATCGCCGACCACGGCGACGACGACATCCGCAGAGGATGCCGCGGCCACAGCCTCGGCGATTTGCGCCTCGTTGGGCTCGCACGCCTGCACGATCGGCGGTCGCGGCTGACCGTCCGGCCAGGTCTCCCCGCGCGGGTCGGGCTCGAGGGTGATGATATCTGCACCTCTGGCATGCACCACCTCCCACGGCGCGACCTCGCGCAGCCCGTCGAGCACGGTCGTGATCATCTCGCGCGGCTGCCCATCCAGCCACCCGGCCTGACCTGACCCACCGGCCCAATCACCAAGCTGCTCCTGCGCATCATCCGCGAGTGGTCCGACGACGGCGACGCGCTTCACGGTCGAAGGCGACAGCGGCTCGCCAGGCGCAGCCGACGAAAGCGGCAGCAGCCCGTCGTTCTCCAACAGCACGAGCGAGCGGCGCGCCATTTCGAGGTTCAGCGCTGCGTGCGCGGCACTGCCAACCACGGCTTCCACCTCGTCTGAGGGTAGCCGCGGGTTTTCGAACAGACCCAGCTCGAACTTCAGCGTCAGGATCCGTTCGACAGCGACATCGAAGGAGTTCTCATCCAGCAGGCCGTGTGCGACGGCATCCAGGGCGCCTTCGAAGAAGGTCGGCGTGTTCATGACCATGTCGTTGCCGGCCTTCACCGCGGCGGCCGCAGCGTGCATGATGTCGGGCTGCACATGCTGTTCCCACACCATCCGGCCGACGTTGTCCCAGTCGGTGATGAGCGTGCCGGTGTACCCCCACTCGCCACGCAGCACGTCGCTGAGCAACCAGTCGTTGATGGTGATCGGGACGCCGTCGGTGCTCTGATATCCGAGCATGAAGGTGCGGCATCCTTCCCGCGCGACGCGCTCGAACGGCGGCAGGAACCACGAACGGAGCTTGCGGCGCGAGATGTCCGCCTCGCTGGCGTCTCGGCCTCCCTGGGTCTCGGAGTATCCGGCGAAGTGCTTGGCAGAGGCGAGGATCGCGGTCGGATCGTCGAGTCCCTCGCCTTGATAGCCCCGCACCATCGCAGAGGCAAGCTCGCCGATCAGGAACGGGTCCTCGCCGAATGTCTCGTTCACGCGCCCCCAGCGGAGGTCCCTGGCGATGCAGAGAACCGGTGAGAACGTCCAGTGGATGCCGGTGGCTGCCACCTCGACCGCGGTTGCACGGGCGACGCGCTCGATGAGCGAAGCATCCCATGAAGAAGCCATCCCGAGCTGGGTCGGATAGATCGTCGCACCCGGCCAGAAAGAGTGGCCGTGGATGCAGTCCTCACCGACGATCAGCGGGATGCGCAACCGTGTCTCGGCCGTCAGCTCGTTCGCGCGGACGAGGCGCTCAGGGGAGGTGTGCAGGATCGATCCGACTGAGCGCCGCAACACATGGTCGTCGAGATCGTCACGCGCATCGAGCTGCAGCATCTGCCCGATCTTCTCCTCGAG
Source organism: Microbacterium sp. Y355 (assembly GCF_059445345.1). Classification (NCBI taxonomy): domain Bacteria; kingdom Bacillati; phylum Actinomycetota; class Actinomycetes; order Micrococcales; family Microbacteriaceae; genus Microbacterium; species Microbacterium sp. Y355. The sequence goes on from NZ_JCAIUD010000001.1 coordinate 2,383,936, forward strand.
CGTCATGCGCCCGAGCAGGTCTGCCACCCGCTCCGGAACCGAAACGGCCGGGTCGAGGTACGTCGCGGTCTGGGTCTGAGAGATCATCGATTCGCGTTCTGTGTGGTGGCGGTCATGCGGACGGCGGTGACGGCGTCGTTGACGTCGAGACCCTTCTTCTTCATGGCGCGGGCGCGTTCGCCGGCGGAACGCAACCGCGGATTGACGTATTCGTCGATGCCGAAGTTGATCAGAGACAGCGCGACGCCGATGGCAGCGATGCAGAGTCCAGGAGGCATGTACCACCACCACTGATTCTGGCCAAAGGCGCCCTGCGCCGACGCCCAGTTCAGGATCGTCCCCCAGTTGTACGTGGTCATCGGGATCACACCGATGTACGACAGCGTCGTCAGCCCCAGGATGGCGGCGGTCACCGTGCCGACGAAGCTCGCTGCGATCAGCGCCATGAGGTTCGGTAGCATCTCGACGGTGATGATGCGTCGCAGCGGCTCGCCGTTGGCTCGGGCGGCCTGAACGAAATCGCGGTTGCGCAGCGACATGGTCTGCGCGCGCAGTACTCGGGCACCCCACGCCCATCCGGTGAGCCCCAACACCCCGGCAATGAGCACCAGGGGCGGGTCTTCGAACAGCGAAGAGACGATGATGATGAGCGGAAGACCGGGGATCACCAGGAACACGTTGGTCAGCGCAGACAGAGCCTCGCTCTTCCAACCGGAGAGGTATCCGGCGATCACGCCGACGGTGATTGCGATGATCGTGGCGATCAGCGCTGCGAGAAAGCCGACGACGATGACACCGCGGGTTCCGTGGATCACCTGGCTGAGCACGTCCTCCCCGATATGTGTCGTCCCCAGCCAGTGCGTCGCGGAGGGCGGCTGCAACCGAGCCGAGTTGTCGATCTGCGTGGGCGAGAACGGTGCGAGAACATCGGCAAAGATCGCGACGAGCACGAAGAACGCCAGAATCGACAGACCCGTGATCGACTTCGCGTTGCGGAACATCGCGAAGGCACCGGCGGTCTTCGTCAGGAATGTGTTGGTAGTCATCGTTCAGGCCTCCGTCTGGCGCGTGCGCGGGTCGAGGAACGCGTAGGCGATGTCGGCGAGGATGTTCGCCACCAGCACCGAGAGGGTGAGGACGAGGAAAACGCCCTGCATCAGCGCATAGTCCTTCGCATTCGTGGCATCCAGAAGGAGCTTGCCGACGCCGGGATAGCTGAAGACCATCTCCATCACGATCGTGCCGCCGACGATGAATCCGATCGACAGCGCGAAGCTCTGGATCTGCGGAAGCACGGCGTTGCGGGCGGCGTAGCGCCACAACACACGCCGGTGCGGCATGCCCTTGGCCTGCGCGACGGTGATGTAGTCCTCGTCGAGAACGGTGAGCATCATGTTCCGCATCCCGAGCATCCATCCGCCGAGCGAGGCGATGACGATGGTCGCAGCGGGAAGCGCGCCGTGGTGGATGACCTGGCCGATGAACTCCAGGTTCCAGCCGGGCACCATCCCCACGCCATAGGCCTTGCCGATCGGGAACCAGCCGAGGTTCACCGAGAAGACGGCGATCGCGAGCAGACCCAGCCAGAAGTAAGGGATGGTGCTGAGGAACGTGGTGATCGGGATGAAAGCCTCCAGGCGGCTCCCCCGGCGCCATCCGATGATCGCACCGCCGATCGTGCCGATCGCGAAGGAGACGATCGTCGCGAAGCCGACCAGGCCGATCGTCCACGGCAGCGCCTGGCTGATCACCTCGGTAACAGGGCGGAGGCCATGCAGCAGCGAGACGCCGAGGTCGCCGCGCAGCAGCAGTCCCCAGTACTCGAGATACTGCTGAAACAGGCTCTTGTCGGTGTCCAAGCCGAGGAGCGCACGAAGCGCATCCGCCGCTTCAGGCGAGACGTCGCGGTTGCGGGACAGATACTGGCTGACCGCGTCTCCCTTCATCATGCGTGGCAGGAAGAAGTTAATCGTGAGAGCCGCCCACAGCGTGAACAGGTAGAACGCGGCACGTCCACCGAGGAAGCGCCACGGGATGCGTGATCGACCGGCGATCACCTTCGTCGCCGTGGTTCCGATCTCGACGCCGTCGACGGGTTGCTGATCGACGGAATGCTGGTCGGTGGGATACCGGTCGGTGACGGGCAACTGGGGTTCGACGGCGGTCATCGTGCACCTCCGATGGTGTCGGCGAAGAATCGCTCAGGGTCAGGGGATGCTGCGCGAAGCTCCTGTGTGTACGGGTCCTTCGGACGCAGGATGACGTCGTCGGCCGGGCCATGCTCGACGACCCGACCCTGATTGAGCACCATGATCTCGTCACTGAAGTGGCGGGCGGTGGCGAGGTCATGCGTGATGTACAGCACACCCAACCCCTCCTCGCGCTGCAGGTCGGCGAGCAGGTTCAGCACTCCGAGACGGATGGAGACGTCGAGCATCGACACCGGTTCGTCAGCGACGAGGATCGAAGGATGGGATGCCAGCGCTCGAGCGATTGCGACGCGCTGACGCTGCCCGCCGGAGAGCTCGTGCGGACGGCGATCGATCACGGTATCCGGATCCAGCCGCACGCGTTCGAGCAGGCGGCGCACCTCAGCCTCGGTCTCCTCCTTCGGCACTACGGCGTCCAGACGCAGCGGGCGCTCCAGGTGGTAGCGGATCGAGTGGTACGGGTTGAGGGACGCGAAGGGGTCTTGGAAGACCATGCGCAGCTGCTGTCGATAGGTGCGAAGGCCCTTGCCGCGGCGTGGGATGGGCATGCCGTCGAGCAGTACTTCACCGCTGGTCGGGCGCTCCAGCTGGGTGAGGATCTTCGCGATTGTCGACTTGCCGCTGCCGGACTGGCCGACAAGGCCCAGCGTTCGTCCGGACTCCAGCGTGAAGCTGACGTCGGAGAGCGCGGCGATCTGCCCTGCGCCTCGCACGTTGTAGACCTTCGTGATGTTTCGGACCTCGAGAATGCTCATCTGAGAACCACGCCCTTCTCTCCGGTGAGGCGCGGGAATGATGACAGCAGCGTCTGCGTGTACTCGTCCTGCGGAGCGTTCCAGATGCGCTCCGCGGTATCGAGCTCAACGATCTCGCCCGCGCGCATGATCGCGATGCGGTCACTGATCTCCAACAGCAGCGGAAGGTCGTGTGTGATGAAAATCACCGAGAATCCGAACGCTTCGCGAAGCTGCGAGATCTGACGCAGGATCTCGCGCTGGACGAGCACGTCCAGCGCGGTCGTCGGCTCATCCATCACCATCAGCTGCGGTCGGAGTGCCAGCGCCATCGCGATCATCACGCGCTGACGCATACCGCCGGAGAGCTCGTGCGGGAAGGAACGGATGCGCTGGGCGCCCACCTTGACGATCTCAAGCAGTTCTATGACGGCCTCGCGGCGCTCCCGCCTGCTCATGCCGGGGCGATGGATCTCGAAAACGTCCTCAAGTTGGGAGCCGATCGTGGCGACGGGATTGAGCGCGTTCATCGCTCCCTGGAAGACCATCGAGATCTTGTCCCAGCGGAACCGGCGCATCTGCTCGGCATCGAGGGTGCCGACGTCGATGTCGTCACCCGCCCCATCATGGAAGGTGACGGATCCGCTCGCGATCACCGCTGGCGCCTTGAGGAGTCGCTGGATGCCGTAGGCGAGGGTGGTCTTGCCGCATCCGGATTCTCCGGCAAGGCCGAGAATCTCGCCGCGTTGCAGTTCGAGACTGACGTTCTTCACCGCCGCCACGGGCGGGTCCACGTCGTACACGACCGAGAAGTCACGAACGGAAAGCAGGGGGTCTGACATGGGTATCACTTTCATGCCCACCACACCGCGAGACTTCACGTATGTCACGGAATCCGAGGAAAACGGTGACATACGCGAAGTCTCGCGGGAGGGTTTAGGACGTGGGGGTCAGGGCCGTCAGGATCTGGACGATTCCGGGCTGGGTCGGGTCGGCTGAGGCGTACTGATCGTCGTCGGTCGGCCACCCGGTGTAGTTGCGGGTGTTGTACTGCCCGAGCAACGGGTGCGAACCGAGCGGGATCGCCGGCACGTTCTCAGCGAAGGCCGTCTCCATCACCGTGAGAGCGGCTGCGCGATCCTCATCAGAGGAGGCGTTCGCATAGGTGTTCAGTGCCTCGGTGACCTTCGGGTCATCGAAACGGCCAAAGTTGAACTGCGCCTTGTCGTCGACGATCCACTTGGGGTCCATCGTCGAGGTGTAGAGACCATAGGCGTTGCCGGTGTCCTCGAGCCAGTGGATGATCGCCTGGAACGTGCCCTCTTGGCGTGCGACATCCCAGCCGCCCCAGTCGGGCTGGTCGATCTTGACTTCGATGCCAAGACCCTCGTCGAGCTCTTCCGCGATGAGTGCCTGCTCGGTGTTCCAGTCGCTCCATCCGGCGGGGACCGAGATCGAGAAGGACACTGCCTCGCCGTCGGGGTCGATCAGGTCCTCGTCCTTCCAGGTGTATCCGGCATCTGTGAGAATCTGCTTCGCCTTGTCGATGTCGACGGAGTAGTCAGTGCCCTGGTACTCAGGGATGATCTCGTCTTCGAGCAGGGATCCGAGTCCCGTCGCGTTCCAGATGACTTCACTCGCGCCCTCACGGGCGATGTCGACGTAGGCCTGCCGATCGATCGTCCACGCCAGAGCTTCGCGAAGTGCCGGATCGTTGAACGGCTTGGTCTGCAGGTTGAAGAACAGCGTTCCGGCACCGGCCGTCGATGAGACGAGGTAGTGGTTGTCCTCATCGACTGCGAGGTAGCTGTCCTCGATCTGCGGGATGAACGCCTGCGCCCAGTCCGCTTCGCCGGATGCGAGCGCAGTTGTGAGTGCGGCGTTGTCGCCGTAAGAGACGTAGTGCAGTTCGGGGACCGCGAGCTCGCCGCCCCAGTAGTCGTCGTTCGCGGCGAGGGTGACTGATTCCGTGGTCCAGCTCGACAGCGTGTACGGGCCAGTGCCGACGACGAGCCCTTCATCGGTGAGCGGGTCGGTATTGGGGTCTTCGATGTTCTCCCAGACATGCTTGGGCACGATCGGGGTGTGCAGCACGCGTGACTGCGCGATGTACTTCGAGTCGGCGAAGTTCAGAGTGATCGCATCGCCGTCGACGGTGGCGCCGGTGTACTTGAGCCCCTGCGAATCGGTGAGCTTGCCGCTGAGGAACTGATCGAACGTGAAGATGATGTCATCGCCGGTGAAGGGTTCGCCGTCACTCCAGTTGACTCCGCTGCGGGGCACGACCGTGACCGCCGTGTAGTCGTCATTCCATTCGACCGATTCGGCCAGCCACGGAGTGGTGCCGAGGTCACCCGTCGGGTTGACGAGAGCGAGTGGCTCGAAGATCGCCTTCGCGTAGCCGTACTTCGAGGCGGAGGAATCGCCGAGGTAAGGGTTGTGCGATTCGGTGGTGATCGCGCCGTCTGGCTTGGCGATAGTGAGCGCCGCGTCGGCGCCGTTCGAGTTGGAGCCGTTCGAGCTGGAGCCGTCGGAGGACGGCGAGGCGCAGCCGGCGAGGACGCCGGTGCTGAGGGCGGCGATCGCGCCGATGGCGATCAGAGATCTACTGAGCTTCATTGCTTCTCCTTGGACACGGTCTTTGTGCAGGGGGGTTTTTGCTTACTCATGAGAAAGTAAACTTCAGTGAGATTACCTACAAGTCAGTAAGCTTTGCAAGTACCCTTTGCCAGACCGTTACACTCGCCCAAGGAGGATGCCGTGGCAACTGATTCATCGGAGACGCGAACGCGCCCCGCCACGCTCGAGAAGCGCACCGAGATCCTGAAGGCCGCGATCGAGATCTTCGGCAACAAGGGGTCGACGAACGGCACCCTCTCCGACGTCGCGGAGCAGGTCGGGATGACGCACGCCGGGGTACTTCACCACTTCGGCTCGAAGCAGAAGCTGCTGCTCGAGGTACTCGCTTTCCGTGATCAGGACGATGTCGCCGAGCTGCTCGAGAAGCACATCCCTGGCGGGGCAGAGCTGTTTTTGCACCTCGTTCGCACGGCATTCACCAATGCCCAGCGACCAGGCATCGTGCAGGCATACACGGTGCTCTCTGCAGAGTCTGTGACCGACGGTCACGCGGCGCGCGACTTCTTCGAGGATCGCTACACGACTCTGCGTCGCGAGGTCTCAACGGCCTTCCACGCGCTGTGCGCACAGGAGGGCGAGATCGAGCCGGGCACGATCGCGGCTGCTTCCGCTTCGATCCTCGCGGTGATGGATGGGCTGCAGCTGCAGTGGCTGTTGCATCCGGATGTCGTCGAACTCGGCGAGGCGAGCGAGTTCGCGATCCGTGCGATCGTGAATGGGGTGCTGCGTCCAGGACCGGAGCTGAAAAGTTACGTCGTCGCGGCATCCTGATCCCGGCATCGCACAGATAGAGTCGAGGCCATGAGCATCGACCTTGAGTCCCTGTACATCGACCTGCACCGGCATCCGGAACTGTCGTTCCAGGAAACCCGCACAGCCAGCATCGCCGCCGAGCACCTGCGCGATCTCGGGCTCGAGGTCGAAGAGGGTGTCGGCATCACCGGCGTCGTCGCTCTTCTGCGCAATGGCGATGGTCCTGTGGTCTGGGCTCGCGCTGACATGGATGCGCTTCCCGTGCAGGAGCAGACGGGACTGGCTTACGCGAGCACCGCGACCGGCGTCGATCCCGCCGGACACACCGTGCCCGTCATGCACGCGTGCGGCCATGACATGCACGTGACCGCGATGATCGGCGCCGTCGAAAAGCTCGTCACCGAGCGCGCCGAATGGTCAGGAACACTGGTCGTGCTCATCCAACCAGCCGAGGAGTACGGCGCCGGAGCGCGGGCAATGCTGGATGCCGGGATCCTCGACCGCTACCCGAAGCCCGATATCGTGCTCGGTCAGCACGTCACGCCGTTCCCGGCCGGAATCATCGGCGTGCGCAGCGGCACGCAGATGGCGGCATCCGATGGTCTCACCGTCACCATGCACGGTCGCGGCGGGCACGGGTCACGCCCGCACACCACCATCGATCCGATCGTGATGGCGGCAGCGACCGTCATGCGGCTGCAGACGATCACCTCTCGCGAGGTCGACCCCAAGGATGTCGCAGTCGTCACTGTCGGCTCGATTCACGCCGGGCTCAAGAACAACATCATCCCCACCGAAGCGACGCTCGAGCTGAGCCTGCGCTACCCGAACGACGAGATGCGCGCGAAGGTTCTCGAAAGCGTCGAGCGGATCGTCCGTGCAGAGGCTTCGGCATCCGGCGCAGAGCGCGAGCCGGAGATCCGCACCGACCACACCCTCCCGGCGACGATCAACGACGAGGACTCGACCTCGCGGGTGACCACCGCACTGCGCCGCGTGCTCGGCGACGAAGCGGTGATCGATCCGGGCATGTTCACCGGCAGTGAAGACGTGTCATGGTTCGCACGGGATGCCGGCGCACCTCTGGTGTTCTGGTTCTGGGGCGGGCTGGACCCCGCGAAGTACGCCACCGCGGTTGCGAACGGCACCGTCGACAGCGAGATTCCGACGAACCACTCGCCGTTCTTCGCACCGGAGATCCACCCGACCATCGAGATCGGCGTGACGGCGATGTCGACGGCCGTGCGGGAGTTCTTCGGCTGAGCCGCCGCACGGGCGCAGACTCAGACCGGCCGCAGGCTGGAGACGAAGAATCGCTGACACGTGAGGAAGAGAATCACCGTCGGCAGCGAGACGACGAGCGCCGCGGCAAGGACGACCGGCGGACCGAGGCTCGAGAATCCGCCGTTGATCTCGGCAAGCGCGGCCATCACCGGGCGACGGTCCGGGCTGGTCGTCAACGTGATGCCGAAGAGCAGATCGTTCCAGACCCAGGTGAACTGGAAGATGAACGCGGCGAACAAAGACGACCGGATCAGCGGCAGGTGTATCCGCCAGAAGAGCAGCGACCACCCGGCGCCGTCCAGCTTCGCGGCCTCGGTGACCTCCGGAGGCAGCGTCGTCAGGTAGTTGCGAACGATGAAGAATGCGAACGGCACGCAAATCGCGGAGTAGATCAGGATCATGCCCAGGTTCGTGTCGTACAGGTTGGTCGAGACATACGCCTTGAAGAGTGGGGCGAGGAAGATCTGCAGAGGCAGCAAAGTGCCGAGGTAGATGACCCAGAACCACAGGGTCGGCCGCCTCGTCGGCATCACGATGACCGCGAACCCGGCGAGCGCTGCGGCGAAGACGGCGATTAGTGCCGAGACAGTGGAGTACAAAAGACTGTTCAGCATCCCGGCACCGAGCCCGGACTGCGTCCACGCCAGTGCGATGTTCTCGAAGAAGCCGAACCCGGTAGGGAACCACGAGGGAGCACCCGTGTAATCCTCGACCGGCACGAAGGCATTGACCAGAAGCAGATAGACCGGGATCAGCCAGAGGATGGCGAACACGATGACGACGACGTTGCGGATGGTTCTGCCGATCATTGTCATACCTTCTTCAACTGCGGGCGCAGATAGAACCACGACGCCGCAACGACGATGATGGCCAGGACGACAGCCACGGCCGCGCCGTACCCGTAGTCACCGATGATGAACGTCTGCCGATACATCGTCACTGCGAGGGTTTCGGACACCGCACCAGGGCCGCCCTTGGTCAGCAACCAGATGAGATCGAATACGCGCAGGCTGTTCGTGATAGAGATTCCGACAACCACTACGGTGACCGGACGCAGCTGGGGAAGTACGACGTGCCAGAACAGGCGCATCCCACTCGCACCGTCGAGCGAACCCGCCTCGATCGTGTCAGGCGGAATGGACTGAAGGCCCACGAGGAAGAGGATGACGGCCACACCGGTCGCCTGCCAAGTGCTCGCCAGTATCATCACGATCGTGTTGGTAGGCCATTCCAGCAGCCAACCCGATGCCGGAGGGATGCCCCCGAAGAATGCGATCGCCTGATTGAGCGCTCCATCGGAGCGGAGGATGAAGCCCCAGATGACCGCCGTTGCCGTGCCGGAGAGCGCGTACGGGAGGATGAACGCATAGCGGAGCCAGCGACCACCGCGCATGCCGTTCGTGAACACCGCGACGAGAAGCCCGATACCGACGGGCAGGATGAGCGTCCCGATCGTCCACATCACCGTGTTCAGCAGTGACTGGAGGAACGTGGGGTCTTGGAAGAGACGAGCGTAGTTGTCCAGCCCGATGAACGTCGACGTGAAGCCGTTGTCTTTCGTGAGGCTCTGGTACACCGTCAGGACGAACGGAACGAGCAGCATGACGCCGACCAGCGCCACACCGGGCGTGAGGAACGGGATGGCGCTGGCTCGGTCCCGGATGTGTGCACCGTGCCGACCGGGTCGGGGAGCAGCCTTCTTCCCCGACCCGGCCGTCGTGAGCGCTTGTGTGGCGGTGCGCACTACTGCGCGGCCTTCCAGTTCGCCCATTCGGTGTCAGCCAGCGCCTGTAGCTTCTCAAGCGTCGGCATGATGTTGTCTTCGGACGGGTTGGCCATGAACGCGCCGAAGTACTGCACACTTCCTTCGATGAGCGGGGGCGGCCCGGCCTCCCAGAAGCGCACGAGCTCGGTGGGCTTCTCCGCGGAAACCGCATCGAGGACCTCGGTGAGGATGGGGTCGTCGGTCGTCACCATCGGGTTCGCGGAGGTGTCCTTGATCTCATCGGCCCAGGGCTGCTGCACGTCGGGGCTCAGCCAGTTGGCCATCGTCTCGAGCGCAGCATCCTTGTTCGGTGCCTTCTCTGCCACCGCGATCGTGCCAGATTCCACAATCACAGAAGGATCGACTCCGTCTTCCACGGCCGGCAGCAGATATGCGCCGTAGTCTTCCTCAGTCATCCCGGTGTCGGCGAAGATGCCGTTGCGCCACGTTCCCATCGGCACCTGGGCGACAGTCCCCTCGGCGAGGAGCGCGGGTTCGTTGTCCCACGCCACATCGGCCGCAGTGAAGTAGCCCTTCGCGTACATGTCCGACCAGATCTGCATAGCCTTCTGCGAAGTCTCGTCGGTGTACTTGGCTTTTCCTTCCATGAGGTCGGCGTAGAACTGCGGATCCAGCTTGGAGAGGATCTCGGCGTACCAGATGAACGAGGTCCACCCCGCCTGCTGCGTCGCAAAGAGCGGGGTGACCCCGGCGGCCTTGAGCTTGTCGTTGTTGGCCTCGAACTCCGACCATGTCGTCGGCACTTCGATGCCGACGTCCTGGAAGACGTTCTTGTTGTAGAAGATCACCCAGTAGCTCTTGTACATGGGCATTCCGTACACCTTGCCGTCGTACGAGAAGCTGTCGCGGGTCTCGGGGTTCACCCAGCCCTTTTCTTCGGCCGACTCCCATTCCGCGGTCAGGTCTGCCAGTCCGCCGGTGCGAGCCAGCTCTTGCAGCCGGTACCCGTTCCACCACTTCACGAGATCAGTTGTGCTGCTGGTCTGCAGCGAAGAACGTACGACCTGCTGATAGTTCTCGGTCGAGGGCACATTCTGCGCCTCCAGGCCGATTCCGGTGATGCCTTCAAGCGCCTCACCGGCGAGGAGATACCCCTCCGCGAAGTCAGCGCGGTCGCCGTTCAGCGTGACGGTGGCGGAATCGGAGCCCTGCCCGCCGCCGCCGCCCGATGATCCCTGGGCGCAGCCTCCCAACGCGACGCCGAGCGCAAGCGCAAGGGTCGCAGTTCCCACCCGTCTCAGTGTGCTGTGTCTGCCGTTCATGCCTTGAATCCTCCTTGATAACAAGATGAGTGCCGGGTGCTTCTCTAGGGTTCGAGATCACGTGGCTGATGAAGTTTGGTAACGATACCACGCGCCGAGTCGAGACTGAAGAAAGATGTTTTCCGGCAGCAATCGAGCTCGAAATTGGCTATGGTAACGTTATCAAAAGTTCCCCAAGATGTTAAGGACGAGCACTGTGGCAGCAAGAACTCCCCGCACAAGCTACGAGAAGCAACCGGTGATCGTCGTCCCCGGAGACCATCACGTGTGGCGCGGTGACGAGGCGTGGCTTGAGGTGGCGCGCACTGCAGAAAGCGCAGGAAGTCAACCGCTCATCGTCGTGGATGCCTATCCTGGCACCGACATCGCAGCTCTCAGCGCGGCAATACGCGAGGCACTCCCCGGCTATACGGTCATCGATGTGGAGACCGAGGCCGCAAAGTCCGTCGACGCGCTGGACGAACTCCTCGCACGAAACCTGACGGATGATCGGGTCTTCGGAGTCCTGAGCCACCATCTCCTCGTCGAGTTCTATGACGAGGATCGGCTGAGCGCGATCGCCGGGCGGGTCGTGTCGTCGAATACGCCCACTGTCCTCATCGGCTGGGGGAGCGCGCTCGTTCCTCTCCCGCACTGCGTCCTGGTACTCGCTGACATGGCGCGGTGGGAGATCCAACAGCGTCAGCGCAACGGTGCCCCCAACTGGCGCAGCAACAACCACTCCGAAGACAGCATCCGCAAATTCAAACGTGGATACTTCGTCGAGTGGGCTGTCGCAGACCGACACAAGCGTTCGCTGTTCCCCCAGATCGATTTCGTGCTCGACACCAATCGATCCAGCTCCGCAGCGAAGCTCATCACCGCGGACACCTTCTTCGCCGCAATGGATACCGCTGTGCAGACGCCGTTCCGCGTCGTGCCGTTCTTCGACCCCGGAGTGTGGGGTGGGCAGTGGATGAAGGAGTCGTTCGACCTCGATCGGACGGCGGAGAACTACGCCTGGTGCTTCGACTGCGTTCCCGAAGAGAACAGTATTCTGCTCAGCATCGGCGACGAACTCTTCGAGTTGCCCTCGATCGACATCGTCTTCACTGAGCCACAGCGGCTCCTGGGAGAGCGCACGTTCTCAAGATTCGGTGCGGAGTTCCCGATCCGCTTCGACTTCCTCGACACGATGGGTGGCGCAAACCTCTCCCTGCAGGTGCACCCTCTCACCAGCTACGTACAGAACACGTTCGGCAAGCACTACACGCAGGACGAAAGCTACTATCTGCTCGATGCCGAAGAGGATGCTGTCGTCTACCTCGGCACGAAAACCGGCATCGACCCGGCAAAGATGACCGCAGATCTCGAGTCGGCCGCACGCGGCGAGATCAGTTTTCCCGCCGAGGACTACGTCAACACCTTCCCAGCGAAGAAGCACGACCATTTCGCGATCCCGGCCGGGACCGTGCACTGCTCTGGCGCGGGAACCATGGTTCTCGAGATCTCGGCGACGCCCTCCACCTTCACGTTCAAGATGTGGGACTGGGACAGGCTCGGCCTCGACGGCAAGCCTCGCCCTATCCACCTCGAGCACGCAATACCGAACATCCAGTGGAACCGCGACACGGAGTGGGTCGCCGACCAACTCGTCGGCCAGGTCGACCAGATCGCATCGGGACCCGGGTGGACAGAGGAACGCACCGGTCTTCACGAGCTGGAGTTCATCGAGGTACGTCGCCACTGGTTCACTGAAGCTGTCAACGCCAACACCCACGGAACGGTGCATGTGCTGAACCTGGTCGAGGGCGCCGAGGCGGTCGTCGAGAGCCCGACCGGTGCGTTCGCGCCGTTCGTCGTGCACTATGCCGAGACGTTCATCATTCCGGCGGCAGTCGGGCCCTACGTCCTCCGGCCGCACGGCAAAGGCCTGGGCCAGCAGCTCGGCACCGTCACGGCATACGTGCGTGGAACTGAGCGCAACGTCTGAGGCTAACCTCGGCTCGCCCCGTATGCCGCTCCGATGAATGCGGCCTCTGCCGGGAACTGTGCAGGATGTAGAGCCACCGTCGAACTGTCGGGCCCGCCTTTCGTCATTCCGTGACGGAGGGCGGGCCCGACAATGTCCCATGATCTGGACATAGATCCGCCCACGACCACGGCCGTGGCCTCGAAGCGCTTGGCCACCGGACCGAGCGCGACGCCGAGAGACTCGAATGCCTCGCTGAGCACCGCGGCAGCGGCGTCATCACCCTGGCGACTCCGCTCCGCGATCTCGCGCACATCGGGGACACTCCCTGACGTCAGGCTGACCGCGACAGAGTAGGCGCGCCGGATCGCCCGCCGCGACACGAACTCCTCCAGGGGACGGCCGAGATGCCGAAGCAGGTGAACGCTGCCGTCCGGAGGGACGGACGGACCGGAATTGACCGGCTCCCCCCGGTCAAGGAACGCCGATCCCACACCGGTGCCCAGGGTGATGCAGACGACGCGGTCATGACCGCGGGCCGCTCCGACGACGAACTCCCCGACGCCGAACGCGTCGGCGTCGTTCAGGAATCGAACCGATGCCGGAGTGGGTCGGATCTGCGCACGCAGGCCTTGCCGCACGTCGACACCGTTCAGGCTGTCGAACTTTCCGACATGCTCGAAGCGTCCGATCCCGGCCTCGTAGTCGAAGGGCCCGGGAATGGCTACGGCCCAGTCGGCGCCCTGTGCAACGCCGACGCCGGAGGCGGCATCGGCCATCGCCCCGATCAACTGCTCCGAAGACCCGGTGGCGTCGAATGAACGATGTGACACAGACCCCGGAACGATTGTCCAATCACGGTCGTCGATCACGGCAGTGGCCAGATGAGTGCCACCGATTTCCAGCACCGGCCACAACGTGCCTGTCATGTCACCCATCAGGATGCCTCCCCTGATCCAGCATCGGTCGGTGTCACGACGCGGCCGTCTCGTGCGGCTCTGGCCACCCCGATACCGCTTTCAATTCGGGCATAGAGCGTCGCCTGCCACGCGTGATAAAGATCAGGTTTTCCATCCCAGGTCACTGCATTCGGACGGTTGTCGACGTCCAACTCGTGCCACCATGACCCTTCCTCGCGATCGAGAACGTGTCGTTCTGCATATGTCCAGAACCGGATGTACCACTCGCGATACTTCGCATCTGCAGTGACCCGATAGAGCCAGAGCGCTGCCCCGATCGCTTCGGCGATGGTCCAATGCATCCGAGCCGGATTCACCACCGCCCCATCGAAGTCCACGCTATACACGAATCCTCCCCGCACATCGTCCCAGCCGTCATCCACCGCGCGGTCGAACAGGTTGATCGCCGCGTCGAGCGTCCATTCCGCTGTCGGCCGCACAGCGCGCAGCTGGAGGAGAAGTCGCGCCCACTCGAGCGAGTGTCCTGTCAGTGTGCCGTAGGGGCGAAATGGGTCATCCGGATGGTCGGCGCCGTATGGTCGATCGACGGTCCACGATGGCGTGTAGTGCTCGGGGATCCGCCAGCGGCTGGTCCCGGCGCCGTGGAGGATGAGCCGATTGGCGATGCTCTCGGCGCGCTGGGCGAACACCTCTTCTCCGGTGCGCTCGTAGGCAGCCAGATATGCCTCGGTCAGATGCATGTTGGCATTCTGGCCTCGATATTCGTCCGGTGAGGTCCAGTCTCGATCACACGACTCGAGAGCAGCTTGCGCGTCATCGTCCCAGAGGTGCTCGTCGATGGGGCGCCGGGCCTCTTCGAAGAGCTCTGCCCCACCCGCAATCCCCGCCAGCACTGCACTGTTGCCTGCCAAAAGCACGAAGGCGTGACCGTACGCATCCTTTCGCGCCGAGACGATCTCATCGCAGTCTCCGATCGCCGCGAAGAAGCCGCCGTGCACCGGGTCGAGGAACTGCGAAAGCAGCAACTCCACCCCCTCCCTTGCCCAGGCCCCTGCGTTCTCTCGCCCGAGCATGTGCTCGATACTCAAGCAGTGGACGAGCCGACTGACGCTGTAGAGGTGTCTCGGTCGCTCCGGCACAGGCGCACCCTGATTGTCGCGCCAGCAGAATCGAAGACGCGCGTCGACATCGTCCATCGCGAAGAAGTCGATGAGCCTGTCGGTCTCGTGTGCGAGCCAGTCGTGATGCTGCGATGCATCCGGGTCGAAGATCATCTGATAACGATACCAACTCAGATAGACTGTGACGAGATCAGACGGTGCGACGCGCCTGTGATTCGTCCGTTGCTAACGTGTATGCAGCCGACATGATCGCGCATTCGATGCGAGGAGGGATGCACGTGGCCGACTCGATCGATCCGCCGCAGCGACTTGCCCCCACTGTGCGTGAGGTGGCGCAGCACGCCGGGGTCAGCCCGATGACCGTTTCCCGCACGCTGTCCGGCGGCAAGAACGTGCGCCCGGCCGTTCAGCAACGCGTGATGGAAGCAGTCTCGGCGCTCGGCTACCACCGCAATGAGAACGCCAGAAGCATCCGCCCCGGCCACTCGTCGGGCCTCATCGGCGTCGCAATCACCAACCTCGCCAACCCCTACTACGGTCAGTTCGCCCTGGGCGTGGAAGATGTCGCCTCCCAGCACGATCGTCGAATCCTGCTCGGCAACACGGGCGAAGACCTCTCGCGTGAGACGCAGCTGATTTCCGACTTCATCGGCCGAAAGGTCGAAGGGCTCATCGTCGTGCCCACCGGCAAGGGCGGTGCGCACCTGCGCCCGGAGAGCCTCGGACGTGTGCCCATTGTCCTGGCTTCTCGCACCGTCGACGGGCTGGACGTCGACACCGTACTGCTCGATGATGTCAACGGTGCTTACGAGGCGACCAAAGCGACGCTCGAGTCAGGGCATCGGCGAATCGGGTTCCTCGGGAATGTGGTGTCCGTGTCTACCGCGGCCCGCCGATATGACGGCTACGCCCGAGCGCTCGCCGAGTTCGACCTCGTGCCAGAACCGGCGCTGGTCAAACGCGGACAGCAGGACGTTTCCGATGCTCGAAGGGCGATGGACGCCCTGCTCGACCTTCCCGACCCGCCGACCGCCGTCTTCAGCGCCAACAACCGGAACACCATCGGCGCGATCTACTCGATCGAAAGACGCCATCGCGAAGGAACTCTGGCAACCCCGCCCATGCTCGTGGGGTTCGATGACATCGAGCTCGCCGATCTGCTGACCGTTCCACTACTCACCGTCTCCCATGATCCGCGCGCGCTGGGTGCTCAGGCGGCGCGGATGCTCTTTGAACGCCTCGACGGGACCGTCACAGAGCCGCTGGCACGACTCATCGAACTTCCTGTGGTGGTCGGGAAAGCGCCGGAGTAGAGCCGGCTAAACCTTCACGACGCGGGGCGGAGCTGGCGGCAACTGCCGCCGCGGCACGCCGTGCGCTTCGCGGTGCAGCCGCTCCATGCGACTGTCGAGCTCGCTCGCGGCATCCGCGGCATCCGACAGGCTCTCTACAAGGTGAGAGGGCACCTGGTTGGAGAACTTGTAATAGATCTTGTGCTCAAGGCTCGCCCAGAAATCCATCGCTATCGTGCGGAACTGCACCTCGACCGGAACCATCAGCGGCCCGGTCGACAGGAACACCGGCACCTCGATGATCACGTGCAGGCTCTTGTAACCGTTGGCCTTGGGCTCTTTGATGTAGTCCTTCACCGAGCGCACCGTGATGTCGTCCTGCTCGGTGAGCAGATCGAACAGCTGGTAGACGTCGGCGACGAAGCTGCACGTCACACGGACACCGGCGATGTCGGTGATCTCTTTACGGATGCGCGCGAAGTCCGGCTCTTCGATCCCCTTTCGGGCGACCTTCTCCACGATGCTGTCCGGCGTCTTGAGCCTGCTCTTCACGTGCTCGATCGGGTTGTACGCGTGATCGTGCAGGAACTCGTCGCGCAGGATCGAGATCTTTGTCTCGACCTCGCGCATCCCGAACTCGTACTCGCGCAGGAAGCGCTGGAACTCATCACGCAACTCGCGGGCCTGGTGGATGTCGTCTTCGCTGACCTGAAGAGTCGTCATGAGATCGACGTTACGCGGCCGTCTTCAGAAGGGGCTGTACGTTTCGCTGTGAGCACGTCTAACAGGCATGGATGCCGTGGCATCCGGACCGCGCATGAGGGTTCCATGAGCGTCCAGGCCCTGGCCGTATGGATTCCGTAAGGATGCCATTTGGGCTCCGCAATCACGCGTAGCGTCGCTGGACGTGACGAACGAAACACGCGAAAATGCGGATGCGCCGCAGCTGGTCAAGCGCATTCTGCTCGGCGACCCCATCTCCTCCGAACAGGCCTCAGATCAGCTGCTGCCGAAGCGGCGAGCGCTGCCGATCTTCGCCTCAGACGCGCTGAGTTCGGTGGCGTACGCTCCGCAGGAGCTGGTGATGATCCTGCTGCTCGGCGGCCTGACCTTCCTGTCTTTCTCGCCGCTTGTGGCCGCGGCCGTGATTGTCTTGCTCGTCGTGGTGGTCCTCAGCTATCGCCAGCTGATCAAGGCTTATCCGTCTGGCGGCGGTGACTATGAGGTCGCCCGGCGCAACCTGGGCGAGATCCCCGGCGTCGTCGTCGCGGCGGCTCTGCTGGTCGACTACGTGCTGACGGTCGCGGTCTCCGTGGCATCCGGCGTGGACAACATCATCTCCGCACTGCCAGGGCTTGACCCATGGCGGGTCGAGATGGCGGTCGGCTTCGTCGTCGCGATCATCCTCGTGAATCTGCGGGGGGTGCGGGAGGCGTCGTTCGCGTTCGCGATCCCGACGTATCTGTTCATCGGATCCGTCGGCATCATGATCGTCACCGGAATCGCCCGTACGCTCCTCGGGGATGCGCCGATCGCCTCCAGCGCCGAGTTCACGGTTCACGCCGAGAGCCTCAGCCAGGCAGCGGTCATCCTGCTGATTCTGCGTGCTTTCTCCAGCGGATGCTCCGCCCTCACCGGCGTGGAGGCGGTCTCCAACGGCGTCCCGGCGTTCCGTGAACCTAAAGTGCGCAACGCGCAGTCCACACTCGTGCTGATGGGATCAATCGCAATCTGCCTGTTCGCCGGCCTCACCGCGCTCGCGCTCATCACTGGCGTGCACTACGCCGAAAACCCGTGTGACCTGATCGGGTTCGACTGCTCAAATCCGCAACCGAGCCTGATGGCGCAGATCGCCGCGGCGACCTTCGGCGGCGGCAGCATCCTGTTCTTCGTCATTCAGGCGACCACTGCCTGCGTGCTGCTACTTGCGGCGAACACCGCATTCAACGGTTTCCCTCTGCTGGGCGCTGTGCTCGCCCGCGACGGCTACGCTCCAAAAGCGCTGAACACCCGCGGCGACCGCCTGGTCTTCTCCAACGGCATGATCCTGCTCGGCATCGCCGCGATCGCCGTTCTCGTCATCTTCCAGGCGAAGCTGACCACCCTCATCCAGCTGTACATCATCGGTGTCTTCGTGTCGTTCTCGCTGGGCCAGATCGGCATGGTCAGGCATTGGCGGCGGGTGCTGCGCGGTACAAGGGTGACGGCATCCGATCGACGCAGTGCCCGCTCTGGCCTCGTCATCAATGCATCTGGAGCGACTCTCACCGTCCTCGTTCTCGTGATCGTGACGGTCACGAAGTTCACGCACGGCGCGTACTTGGTCTTCTTCGCCATCCCGATCCTCGCGTTCCTGATGATGGGCGTGAAGCGCTACTACCGTGACGTCGACCATGAGATCGCGATCGATGACATCACCCACTTCGGCGCGCAGGGAGATGTGGCTCTCGTGCTGGTCAGCCGCCTGCAGAAACCGGTCATCAAGGCAATCGACTACGCCGTGGCCGCCGGGCACAACAAGACCGTGGCGATTCACATCGCCGTGGATTCCGATGAGGCCAGCCGACTGCAGAAGGAGTGGGCGGATCATCTGATGCCGATCCCGCTGTTGATTCTGGAGTCGCCATATCGCGCATTCGCCGACCCGGTCGAGCAGTTCATTGCGCAGTATCGCGAGAAGAATGGCCCCTCGGTGATGACCGTCTACCTGCCGAGGTACATCGTCGGGCACTGGTGGGAAACGTTCCTGCACAACCGCCGCGCCCAGCGCCTCGCGAGCCAGCTCATGCTCGTACACGGCGTCACCATCACCCTCGTGCCGTGGCTGCTCGACTCCTCGGAAATAATCTATGGACGCCGTTCCCGGCCACTGCCCGGTCAGGAACGCGCAGGCCGAGCGGTGGCCAGCAACGGGCGGCGCGTCCGTCGACCGGCTGGCCCGCCTGAATCTGCCAGCAGCACGACTGCGTCGCCACAAGACTGAGGATGCCAGAAGCCTAGGATGCAAGGACGGAGGGAACATGAGCGTAGAGCGGATGCCTGAGCCTGGTGCCTCCGGCGGCGTGAGATTGCCGCGTCTCGACACCGGAGCACTGGGGTGGCGGCGCGAGGTCGCCGGGTACGCGGCGGCTCTCATCGGCGGAGCGCTGCTGTCCTGGCTGCTGTTCTCGTTGCGCAGTCCAGAGTCGATCACCTACGAAGTGCTCTCATATCAATTGCTCGTGGTCATCGTCGCCATGATCGGAGGGCTGCGACCGGCGGTGTTCGCCGCCCTGCTTTCCGGCATCGCGCTCGATCTGCTGTTCGTCGCGCCCGTGTTCACGATCGCGATCGCGCATCCGCTGCACATCGTGGCCCTCGCGCTGTACGTGATCATCGCCGTGCTGGTCGGTTTGATCGTCGCGCATGCAGCGAACCGTGCACGTGCCGCCCAGCGCGCCACCGCCGAAGCGGAGCTGCTCGCCTCGGTCGCCGGAAATGTGCTCCGCGGCGAGAGCGCTGTGCTCGCACTCGTCACCCGCACGCGGGCGGCGTTCGGGCTGAGTGGTGTGCGGCTCGTAGGAGCGGACGGCGAAGTCTTGGCGATGGACGGCGAACCCGTCTCTGACGGCCGTGAGACCACGATTCCGGTGGGCCAAGGTGTTGACGGCGGGTCCCGCGCATCTCTGGAGCTGCACGGCGGGCCGCTTGATGCCCCGTCGCGCAGGCTCGTGGATGTGATCGTTGCGCAACTCTCCGCCGCAATCGAACACACCGACCTCAGTGCCACGGCACGTGAGGCTGAGGCACTCGCGGAGACCGATCAGGTGCGCAGCGCCCTGCTGTCCGCCCTCAGCCATGACCTTCGCCGCCCGCTTTCGGCCGCAGTCGCCGCGATCGGCGGGTTGCGCGGCGCGCACGAGCTCTCGGTATCTGATCGAGCGGAGCTGCTCGCGACCGCAGACGAGAGCCTCACGACGCTGTCGACGCTGATCACCGACCTCCTCGATGTGAGCCGAGTGCAGGCAGGCGTGCTCGCCGTCTCCGCGACACGGGTAGACGCGGCAGGCAGCGTCTTGTCTGCTCTCGACGAGCTCTCCCTCGGCCCCTCCGACGTCGAGCTCGCGCTGGACCCGGACCTTCCCCCGCTGCGCGCCGATCCGGTGCTGCTGCAGCGGGTGCTCGTGAATCTGCTCGCCAACGCGCTGGCGCATTCGCCGGATGGCAGCCGCGTCACTGTTTCGTCGATTCGGGCTGGCGAGCGTGCCGAGATCCGCATCATCGATCATGGCGAAGGTGTTCCCCTCGAACGCCAGCGCAGCATCTTCCAGCCGTTCCAACGCTACGGCGACACCGACAACAACACCGGTCTCGGACTGGGCCTGGCCCTCTCGAAGGGATTCACCGAGGGGATGGGTGGGAGCCTGACGCCGGAGGATACCCCTGGCGGCGGTCTCACCATGGTCGTGTCGCTGCCACTGGCGGCCGAAACGCCAGACACGAAGGAGTCAGAGTGAAGCTCCTCATCGCCGATGACGATCCGCAAATGGTGCGGGCTCTGCGCATCACGCTCGCCGCACACGGATACGACGTCGTGGCTGCTGCAGACGGTGCCGCCGCGATCGCCGCGGCAGCGCAGAATCACCCCGACATCATCTTGCTCGACCTCGGGATGCCACGGCTTGACGGGATCGAGGTGATCCACGCGCTCCGCGGCTGGACCACAGCGCCCATCATCGTAATTTCCGGCCGCACCGGATCGGCAGACAAGGTCGAGGCACTGGATGCCGGAGCCGACGACTTCGTCACGAAGCCATTCCAAGTGGATGAGCTCCTCGCTCGCTTGCGTGCGCTCTCCCGGCGATCATCGCCCGCGACCGGCGAGGCGACAGTTCAGTTTGGCGATGTCATGATCGATCTGTCCGCGAAGGCCGTGACGCGAGCAGGCACACGGGTGCACCTCACGCCGACAGAGTGGCGGATGCTGGAGCACCTCGCCCGCCACCCCGGCGCTCTCGTCACCCGGCAGGATCTGCTCAAGGAGATCTGGGGCAGCGAGCAGGTCTCCGACTCCGGATATCTGCGGCTGTACATGTCGCAGCTGCGCAAGAAGCTCGAGCAGGAGCCGGCATCGCCCGCGCACCTGCTCACCGAATCCGGGATGGGTTATCGCCTGGTGCTCTGAGGCCCCTACCTCGTTGCGGCGTCTGGAGCCCGCCGCGCAGCCACCATCGCCGCCTCGGTGCGGGTGGCAACGCCCAGTTTTCGCAGGATCGCAGACACGTGCACACTCGCCGTCTTGACGCTGATGAAGAGTCGCTCACCGATCTGCCGGTTGCTGAGTCCTTCGGCGACCAGGTCCAGCACCTGCTGCTCACGCGCGGTCAGCTCGAGCTCATCGGCGATACGGTCGCTTGCACTGATTCCGCTCGCTCGTCCGAACGCCTCGACGCTCTCCCGAAGCGGCTCGTGTCCGATTGCCGTTGCCACTTTCGACGCATCCGCCAGCACCGCCCGAGCCTCACTTCTGTCGCCCGTCGCGACGAGCATCCGTGCCAGTTCGAGACGGGTGACGCCGCGCATTATCGCGGGGATGTCGTATTTCTCGGAGGCATCGATCGCCGCACGCATCGCGTCGATCGATGGGGTGAGCATCGCGTCGAGGATCGTCGCCCATTCGTCGGCGCGAACGGTGGCCGGCAGTTCTGACCAGAGACGGCGGATCGCCGCCACGGCCGCATCGGTGCTCCGACCGGATGCTCGCACCTCAGCAACGAGCCAGCCAGACTCGAGGAGCAGCCGGTACGCGTGCAGCAGCACGAAACCCTGGTCTTCCGTCATCGCGACGATGGTATCCAAGGCGTCAGACCACTGTCCGCGGGCGACGGCGAGCGCGATGTCATCCTCGATGATCCGGTACCACGCCTGACGCTCGAGTTCGCCGGTGCGGCGCAGCGACGGCATCCACTCCTCGCGCAGACGCTCGGCCTCGTCGACCTTGCCCTGCCATGCGAGAATGCGGATGCGGGTGAGGAAGACGTACTGGTCGTTGAGCACCTGGGGCCTGCCGATCGGCACTGCCGACAACCGTGCCTTCGCACCGTCGATATCGCCGAGCGTGAGCAGCGGCTCGACCATGTTCTGCACCAAGAGCGTGCCCGTTGCGCGTTCGACGCCCAGCTCACGTGCCCGTGTGACACCGGCCTCCGCGACCTCGAACGCTTCGTGGTGTCGGCCGAGAAGCGCGAGGAGGTCCGAGTAGTTGACCCGGTAGCGCAGCTCGGCACCACCGTTACTCAGTGCCGCGAACCGATCTGCTTCACGGAAGTCGGCGAAGGCCTCATCGAGTTGACCCAGGTACCCCCGGCACGTCCCGCGGAGGTTGTGCGCAACGGAGATTTCGTACGCGTCGTCGACACGCTGCGCGACTTCGAGCGCCTGCGTCGCAGTGATGATCGCTTCCCTCGGCATCGAGGCGAGCATGTGCTTCCCGGCGATCTGGTTGAGAAGCGTCGCATGCAGTCGGTCATCGTCGACGGCGGCGTCGACGATCTCAAGGGCCTGCAAATAGAGCTCCTTCGAGCCGGGCAGTCCGAGATTGCTGCGGAACTGGGCCTTGTCCCGTAGCAGTCGCGCGTGCTCGGCGGGATCGGCATCCGCATCCGCATCCATCAGGTCGAGGGCGCGCTCGGCGACGGACAACGCGCGCTCCGCTTCGCCCGCATTTCGCAGGATCGAGCCGAGCTGCCGCATCAAGTGCACGTGCGACATGCCGACGACGGTCTCGGCATCCGGCACCTGCTCCCACAGTTCCAGGGCCAGCTCCCCGAAGCGGGCCGACGTTGCGAAGGCGAAGCGGTTCTTGGCTTCATGCATCGCAGCGACCGATGCGACAAGCGCACGGTCCGGTACCTGAGCGAGCCTCCAGTGATGCGCGAGCGAGGACCGATCGCAGCGGTCGAGCAAAGTGGCACGGGCTTCGAGAGCTTCGGCGTACCCGCGATGAAGTCGCGCGCGTTCCCCCGGCAGTAGATCAGCATGCACAGCCTCGCGCAACAGCGCGTGCCGGAAGGTGTACTGATCGTCGTCGACCGAGAGCATGCCGCCTCGTACCGCCGCCCGAATGGCGTCGTCGAAGCGCTCGTCTGGGAGGCGCGCCAGCTCGGCCAGCAGGGTATGGGACAGCGTCCCCTCGGCCCCCGACGCGACACGCACCACGTGCCGGGCGTCGTCGTCGAGCTGGTCGAACCGCACGAGCAACATTTCGCGCAGCGAGTCGGGAAGGGGCCCCGCGGCGCAACATGCAACCTCTTCGATGAAGAACGGCACACCCTCTGCGCGGTCCATCAAACGCTCCAGAGCAGCTTCGGTGAGCGCGCCGCCAGAGAGCTGCTCGGCCAGCTGCCGCGTGGCGTTCGCGTCCAGGCGCTGCAGAGGGAGTCGCTCGATGAGGCGTGCGCGCGTCGTCTCGGCGATGAACCGGCTCACGGCGTCGCCGCGTCGCACATCATCGCTGCGGCAGGTGATGATCACGAGCACGCGACCGGACTGCAGGGTGCCCAGCAGGAACGAGAGCATGCCCAGTGTGGAGTCGTCGACCCAGTGCACGTCCTCGATCACGATGACCTGCGGTGCGCGTTCGGCGGACGCCTCGATCAGGGCGACGACCGCGCCGCGCATTGCATCTGGGCTCGTGAGCTCTCGCATCACCGCACCGTTGCCGAGTTCGGGGACGAGCATGCGCAGCGCCTCGGCACCAGCGCCGACCGCTGCGCGCGCCTCGGTCACGCCGAGCCGTTCAACGATCGAGCGAAGGATGCGGATGAGTGGCCCGTATGCGGAGCGGGCCGTGCCGAGATCGAGGCAGCGGCCGACGTGGACGTCGGAGTGCGCGGCCACCTCTGCCTGAAATTCTCGCAGCAGACGCGTCTTTCCGATGCCGGCTTCGCCCTCGATGAGTACCGCGGAAGGTTCACCCCCGACGGCGCGATCGAACGCGCGCCGCAGTGCGACAAGGTCGGCGTCGCGACCCACCATCGCTGTGCTGTCCGTCGGAACCGTCACCACATCATGGTGCCACGCGCCACGGACATCAGGGCCGACGTTCTCAGATGTGAATGTATTCACCGCAAGGGTGGTCACCGCGCGTGCGCCCGCAGTGCGGTGTGGTCGCCGGCTACGCGCGGGCTGGCGGGCGGTGTACTCGGCGCGGCGGCATCCGCTCGTCGAGCGCCGAACCATTTGCGCACCCGAGCGAGAAGAGGACGCTCGTACACCACCACCCTCGACGGGTTCTCGGCGATGATGCGCCGCAGCTCGTTGGCGCGATCCACGCGTTCCTGCTCGGCGACGATACTGCTGTAGGTGTAGGACGGGTGCTCGTACATGGTGCTGACTCCTCGGTTGTGCGGTAGTTCCACACTCCGCTCTGAGGCACCATCAGGACATCGGGCAGATGCCCTATTTCCGCACCGTCGCCACCTCAGACGGTGGCCATCGCCGCGTCGATGAGCACCTCAGCTGCGGCCCGTGCCTGGGCAGCAACTTTCGGGTCGGCAGAGATCGCCGCCGTACTCTGGGCACCCTCGGCGAGTATCGACAGTTGCGCGCCGAGCGCGTGGGGAGCACCGATCTCGGCGACGAGTCCTGCCATGTACTGCTGGAATGAGGCCTTGTGTGCGCGGACGATCTGCGCAATCTCGGGAGTCGTGCCGCCCAGCTCACCGAAGGCGTTGATGAACGCGCATCCGCGGAAGTCGTCAGTGCAGAACCAGCTCTCGAGGAAGTCGTACACGGCCAGCATGCGCGCGCGCGGGCTGTCGCCGGCGGCCGCCACTGCGCCGGTCAGCATGCTCTCCCACTCCTCATGCTTGCGCGCCAATACCGCCGCGATGATGTCGTTCTTCGAAGGGAACAGCGTGTACACGCGCTTCAGTGAAACGCCTGCCGCTGCGCGAAGTTCGTCCATGCCGACCGCCGCGTAGCCTTTGGCGTAGTAAAGCTGCTCGGCGGCATCCAGGATGCGTTCGCGTGCTTCTTCCTCATTCATTTCTCCAGTGTACTTGACATGAGAACGATCGTTCTCTATCGTGGTCATTATCACCAGAGAACGACCGTTCTCCTCCCAATCTGAAAGGTACGACCATGGGCAGCATCACCGTCGGCAACGAGAACAGCACCCCCGTCGAGCTCTACTACGAAGACCAGGGCTCAGGTCAGCCCGTCGTTCTCATCCACGGATACCCGCTGGACGGGCACAGCTGGGAGCGTCAGACTCGCGAACTCCTCGCGAACGGCTACCGCGTCATCACCTACGACCGCCGCGGCTTCGGCCAGTCATCCAAGGTCAATGCAGGCTACGACTACGACACCTTCGCCGCAGATCTGAACACGGTTCTCGAGACGCTGGATCTGCAGGACGTCATCCTCGTCGGATTCTCGATGGGCACCGGCGAACTCGCACGCTACGTCTCTCGCTACGGCCACGAACGTGTCGCGAAGCTTGCCTTCCTCGCATCCCTCGAGCCCTTCCTCGTCGCCCGGGATGACAACCCCGAAGGTGTGCCGCAGGACGTGTTCGACGGGATCGTCGCTGCCGCGAAGGGTGACAGGTACGCCTGGTACACGCAGTTCTTCCAGAACTTCTACAACCTCGACGAGAACCTTGGCACGCGCATCAGCCAAGAGGCCGTCACCGGCAGCTGGAACGTCGCGACCAGCAGCGCCCCCGTTGCTGCATACGCGGTCGTGTCGGCCTGGATCGAAGACTTCCGCGGCGACGTCGAGGCGGTTCGCGCGAGCGGCAAGCCCGCACTGATCCTGCACGGCACGGGCGACAACATCCTGCCGATCGACGCCACCGCCCGCCGTTTCCACAAGGCCTTCCCTGAGGCCGACTACGTCGAGATCGAGGGCGCCCCGCACGGTCTGCTCTGGACCCACGCCGACGAGGTCAACTCCGCACTGGCAGCGTTCCTGGCCAAGTAACCAGGACGAAGGGGCGGATGCCACGGCATCCGCCCCTTCGCGTGCCCGGACTAGGGCGTCATCCGATCCGTCCGCGCGCCGCGTCCGACACCGTTCACGGTCAGCAGCGTGCCTGTTTCGGTGAACTCCTGCAGGATCTCGCTCTGTCGCTCGGATCCTTCGCGATGGGTGAGCAGGCTCACGACCACAGCAACGATCAGTGCGCAGATGAACGCCGGCAGCAGCTCATACATCTCAGGCCATACGGCCTTCCAGACGAACACACCGGCAGCTCCGACGAACATGCCGGCCAGCGCACCCCAGTTGGTGAGCTTGCGCCAGAACAGACTCAGCAGGATCAGCGGCCCGAACGCAGCCCCGAAGCCAGCCCACGCGAACGAGACCAGCCCGAGGATCGTGTCATTGGGCACGATCGCCAGCAGCCCGGCGATGAGAGCGACGCCGAGCACGGTCATTCGCCCGAGCATCATCAGCAACTTGGGCGACGGATCCTTCTTGACGATTCTGAAGAGGTCTTCCACGAGCGCGGAAGAGGCGACGATCAGCTGGCTGGAGATCGTGCTCATAATCGCCGCGAGCACCGCAGCCAGCACGAGACCTGCGACGAATGGGTGCAGCAGCGTCTGCGCCATCACCAGCACCACCGTCTCAGCGTTCGCGAGGTCGATGCCCTGGTGTGCCATGTAGGCGATGCCGACGAAGCCGGAGAACACTGCGCCGAGCAGAGAGATGATCATCCAGCTCATGCCGATACGGCGCGCCGCCTTCGCCTCACCGGGGTTGCGCAGCGCCATGAACCGCACGATGATGTGCGGTTGGCCGAAGTAGCCCAGCCCCCAGGCGAGCGACCCGACGATTGCCAGAATCGTTCCGCCGGTCAGCGCCGTTCCGCCGATCAGCGAGATGTGGTTCGGGGCGAGGTCTTCGACGTAGGTGGCCACTTCACCGAAACCACCGACGGCGATGATCGCAGCAACCGGAACGACGATCAGGGCGATCAGCATCATCAGCCCCTGCACGACGTCGGTAAACGAGGCTCCGAGGAAGCCCCCGAACAGCGTATACAGCAGAGTGACACCAGCCACCAGCACCATGCCGAGCAAGTAGTCGGAATTGAACGAGCTCTCGAAGAAGAAGCCACCGGCGACCATGCCGGAAGAGATGTACAGCGTGAAGAACACCAGGATCACAACGCCGGCGAGGATGCGCAGCAGCCTGGACGAGTCACGCAGCCGATTCTCGAAGAAGCTCGGAATCGTGATCGAGTTGCGCGACACCTCCGTATACGCACGCAGGCGCGGGGCCACGAGCAGCCAGTTCAGATACGCGCCGATCGTAAGGCCGACGGCGATCCACGCTTCGATGAGTCCGGAGAGATAGATGGCTCCTGGGAGCCCCATCACGAGCCAGCCGGACATGTCGGATGCTCCGGCACTGAGCGCCGCGACCCACGGGGGCAGGCTCCTCCCACCGAGCATGTAGTCCTCGTGGTCGGTCGTCCGGCGAAACGCCAGATAGCCGATGAGAAGCATCGCGGCGAAGTACAGCCCCAATGCGATGAAGATGAACACTTGATCGGACATCGTCGTCCCTTCGTAATGATCGGTGCAGTGACTCGATCCTGTCAGGGACGGATGCCGGGGGCCACCCCTACCCGACGTGGACCGTCAACACCTTGCTGGTGCTGACTCCGGCGGAGTTCACGAACTCGACGCGGTACGTGTGCGTCCCGGTCGCCCGATCGGAGACCGGTACCGAGATGCGCTGCGCGGCCGGCGTGTTCGCGACCAGCTCACCTTCTGTCAGTAGAACGTCGTCCTCGAACAGCCGATAGCCGCTCGCGTTCGTACCCCACCACATATCAGCGGTGACCGTGTAGTTCCCGTCGCCGTCCCAGTTGTTCGCGGAGAGAACGGGAACGCCTGGCGCTGCATCTTTTACGGTGACCGTGACCGACTGCACGGCCGCGACGCCGCGCGAATTCACTAGCTCACCGGTGTACTCGTAGGTGCCGTCTGCTTTGCCCTCCACGGCGACGGCAACCGCCTGCGCCGCATCGCCGTTGTAGTCCAGCGGCACCGTCGCGATCAGCGTGCCGTTCTCGAACAGACGCAGCTTGGTGGCATTCTGCCCCCACCACAGGTTCATCGTTACGCTGAAGTCACCGTCGAGCAGACCGGTGTCGTGGCCGTTGTCGTGGGACAGCACGCCGCGGCCAGGAGCGGTCGTCGCATCGTCGAGCACGACGAGCGCGTCACGCGCATCGCTCAACTGCTGCAGCGCACCCACTACGGCCTCGCCGCTCGGGCTCGTCGCGGCGAGCACAATGTCTGCGCGTTCGATCGCGTCCTGCAGCCCGACCGTCGAATCATCGACATACTCAGCCGGATCGATCGCTGCGGCGGCATCCCGTTGCGCACGCAGTGACGTGGTGTCGGCACCGGCTTCCGGCATCCGCACGAGCTCGAAGTCGTCGATCGTGCCCCACGCGCCAGCAGGCAGGGCGCCCGTCACACTCAGTGTTGCCACACCATCGGCGTCCACGTGCACAGCATCGGTCGTCGGAGTCGACCACGCACGCCACCCGTCGAGCGCGAACGCGACCGGAGTGCCTGTTTGCGCCGGTGTCGACAGTGAAAGCGTGACCTTCCCGTCGGCACCTTCGCCGTCACCCTGCAACGCGGCGCGAGCGACATAGTCGCCCTCCGGCAGTCCCGTCACTGTCTGTGACAGCTCGAAGGACGATGCGGATTCCGCATAGAAGTGCGCCGAGTACGAGCCTGCGTGCGGGTCGTCTCCTGAGCGCAGCGTCAGGCCGACCCCGGTCGTCGTCCACATGCTCGTGTCTGACTCCTCGAACCCAGGATTGAGCAGGTGGTTGCGCGCGGCGACCGTGATGGTGGCGGACGCATCAAGGCCAGCATCCGTTCGACCCACGACCGAGTACGTGCCGACTCCCTCGATGTGCTGCACGGCGTCCGGCCACATGACCGTCTGCTGCTCAGAGGTTCCATCGCTGTACTGCACGGTGACCTCACCGGGAAGCGTCACTGCTTCCCTCTCGGTAAATTGCAGTGCGACCGGCTGCACCAACTCCACCTGTCGAGGAGCCGTCGCGCCGGTGCGCACATAGGAGAAGATATTCAGCACGTCGGATGCTGTGCCATCGAATCCGAACAGCGCTTGGTTCTCCCACGCGGATCCACCGAACCACTGACCGGCGTCTTCCGGTTCGTATTCGCCCGCGAAGCTCGATGCCCACCCGGAGCCGTCGCGCTCCCACAGCACGCGGTTGTCCTCAACCTGCGCCGGCGTGCCGACCGGAAGCCACGCCGGCTCCCAGTAGAAGACACCGATACCGGCATCTCCGACATCGGCGACTGCCTGCACGACCGCGCGTACGGCGTTCGCCTGGCCCTGCACGCTCACCGGGTACTGTGTCGCTTCCTCCGGCAGTTCGATCACGTTGCCGTGGCCGTCGCCGTCCTCGAGCGTGAACGCCCACGACGTTTCAGCGACCATGACCTTCTTGTCGTAGCTGTCGGCGATGTCCTTCAACACTGCGGTGAGATTGGCAGGGGTGCCGTGCCAGAACGGGTAATACGAGGATGCGAAAACGTCATAGTCGACGTCGCGAAGATCCAACTGTGCGGCGACATTCGCGTAGAAGCCGGCCCGCTCGGGGTTCGTGAAGTGCAGGGCGACCAGAGCATCCGGTGCTTCCGCCCGCACCGCGGCGGAGCCTGCGGAGAACACCTTTGACATGTCGTCCCAGCCGCGCACTCCGGCGACACCACTGTTCGTCTCGTTCCCGATCTGCACCATCTGCACATCGACTCCCGCAGCGACCATCCGGCGCATGGCGTCGCTGGTGAAGACTCCGACCTCCGCCGCGACCTCGTCGGCGTTCAGCCCTTCCCACGCCTTCGGCACTTGCTGCTTGGCCGGGTCTGCCCAGAAGTCGGAGTAGTGGAAGTCGACGAGCACGCCGAGTCCGGCATCTGTCGCTCTCTTGGCAATCTCGATCGCGCGGTCGACATCCACGTCACCTCCGCCGTAGCCGTTCCCTGACGCATCGAAAGGGTCGTTCCATACCCGCACGCGCACATCGGTGACGCCAGAGTCGACGAGGATCTCGAACAGGTCGCCCGGTGCGCCGTCGGCGTCACGGAAGACGACGCCGGACTCCTCCAGCGAGAGCACGGACGAGACGTCGACACCGCCGATGAAATCGCTGGGCAGATTCTCGACCCTGGGCACGGTGATCGTGGCCTCAACTGGCTCGACGGCGGCCACAGCGGTGTTACCCGCCGCTGGTATCGCGACGCCGATCATGGCGAGCGCGGTGACGGCGGAGAGGGCTGCCGAGAATAGGCGGCGTGTGCGACGGTGCATGACGACCTTTCGATTCTGAATGGATACGGGGATTCAGCCCTTGACGGCACCCTGCGTCAGCCCGCCGACAATGTACTTCTGCAGCGCGAAGAACAGCGCGAGCACGGGTAGCGCCGCCACGACGACGCCCGCCGCAAACAGGCCCCAGCGCGAGGCCAGCTGGTTCGACACCCACTGGTACATGCCGACGGCGAGAGTCCAGTTGTCCTCTGAGGTCAGGATGATTTTGGACAGGATGAAGTCACCGAAGCAGGCCAGGAACGACAGCAGAGCCACGACCGCGAGGATCGGCACGACCAGCGGCATGATCAGCTTCCAGAAGATCTGGGCGTGGCTGGCGCCGTCGATCTTCGCTGACTCGTCGATCTCGATGGGGATCGTGTTGAAGAACCCGTACATGAGGAACGTGTTCGCCCCCAATGCTCCGCCGAGGTACACGCAGATCAGCGCGATCTTCGAGTTGATGCCGAGCGCGGGCACGACCTCGCCGATCGTCAGCAACATCAGGAAGATGGCGATGAACGCGAGCGCCTGCGGGAACATCTGCACAACGAGCAGCGTCGTCAGGCTCACGCGTCGTCCGGTGAATCGGAATCGCGAGAACGCATACGCCGCGGAGGCCCCCATGACCACCGAACCGACGGCGGTGATGACGCCGATCAGCAGAGTGTTGCCGAACCACACCCAGTACCGGGACTCGCCGAGCGCGATGTAGTTCGTGATGTCGACGATCGCGAACAGGTCGTTGCTCGCTGCCAGGCTGCCCTTCGGATTGAGCGAGGCAGACAGAACGTACACGAGCGGGAAAGCGGCGAAAATCAGCACGACGACGGCGAGGATGTACTTCCAACCGACTTCGGCCCACCACCGGCGGCGCCTCGCGCCGGCCCTGGCAGCCGTGGCATCCGATGAAGAACCCGTCACCACTACTCTGGTCTGCGTAGACATCACTGGTACTCCTCAAGTTTGCGGGTCTGGCGGAAGCCCAGCACCGAGATGATTCCGACCACGATGAAAGCGACGATGGAAAGTGCGCTGGCGAGACCGTAGTCGGAAGCACCTCCGGAGACACCAGAGACGTCATAAATCGCAGACACCAGGATGTCCGTCGAACCGAGCGCAAACGGTGCCCCTGGTATCGCAGGCCCGCCATTGTTGAAGGTGTAGATGACCGTGAAGTTGTTGAACGCCACCGCGAACGAGGCGATCAGCAGCGGCGCCGTCGACACGAGCAGCAGCGGCAGCACGATCGAGCGGAATCGCTGCCAGCGGTTCGCGCCGTCGATCTCCGCGGCTTCCAGCGTGTCACCCGGCAGCGACTGCAGTGCACCCGTGCACACCAGGAACCAGTACGGGTAGCTGAGCCAGACGTTCACGAAGATCACCGCGGCTCTGGTGAGCCATGGATCGCCGAGCCAGTTGATATGACTGCCGAAGAGGAACAGGTCGTTGATGATGCCGAACTCAGCGTTGAACATTCCGCGGAACAACAGTGCAGCCATGAACGCGGGGAACGCATACGGCAGGATAAACAGCGCCCGCAGCACGCGGCGCCCCTTCACCCGCGGATCGTTGTAGACCATCGCGAGGCCGAGTCCAATGGCGAAACTCAGCCCGACCGACAGGATGGCAAACGCGAACGTCCAGATCGTGACGCTTCCGAGTGTCCCCGCGAGCGCTGAGTCGGTGAACAGTTTGAGGAAGTTCGCGAAGCCGACGTTCACGTACCAGCCAGTGGGCAGTGCCGCACCGCTCTCTGAGACGAACGAGCCACCGTCTGTCGCCGCATAGACGGTGTCGTTGGTCGTGTCGGTGATGGTCTGCGCTCCGGCATCCCACACCAGCGTGGACTCGTAAATCGCGCCGGAGGACCCATCACGGGTGCGGACGGAGCCGTCGTTGGGGTCGTCCGAGACAGGAACCCGAAGATCGCCGATCTGCGCCTGGAGCGCAGAGTCGGTCAGCACTGTGGCCCGTGGAACAACCGTCCATCCAGGCACCTCGCTGGGTGCGCCGGTGCTGCCAAGATCTGCGCCGGATGCCTCGGCGAGCGATTCGATCGCCGATCCGACCAGCACGTCACCGTCTTCGGTGGCGATCGCGAAGCCGAGCTCGTCGCCGCGCTGCACGACCGAGAGCGGGTAGGTGGGTGAGTCATCGACGCGGCGCTCGCCCTGGATGATTGCGGCTTCGACGGCCTGCTCCTGCGTGCCGATGTGACCCGTGCCGTAGTTGGTGAATGCGATGTACGCGGTGTATCCGAAGATGAACACCTGGAACACGAGGAGGAAGATGAGCCCGGGCAGCAGGTACTTCATCGGCAGCGCGCGCTTGCCGAAATAGACGATGTCGGCGATGACGACGAGCAGCACCACAACGGCCAGCACGACCCATGATTCGGCGCGCCACGCGGAGATCGCGGTGAGGATGCCGAAGGCATTGACCAGCGCCATCAGCACCAGCTTGATGATGAACCCCCAGCCGGGCCCACGCCAGCGTTTCGCGTGGGGTTCGCGCAGCGGTGTGCGCTCGGTCTGAGCGGTCTGGATCGGTGCCTCAGTCGACATCCATCACTCCTTCGAAGGTCTAGAAGGCCGGGAGGCGCGAACGCCTCCCGGCCCGGCGGATCAACCGGCCAGCGTGGTCTGGAGGTCGGCGACCATGGTGTTCCAGGTCGAGACCGGCTCGGAACCGTTGATGATCTGCACCTGCGCGGCGTTCCACAGATCCCATACCGAACCCATCTCGGGGATCGACGGCATCGGCACGCCACCCTGGGCGGATTTCACGAAGCCGGCAGTGATCGGGTCAGACGAGACCTCTTCGGCGAGAGTTGACCACGCAGGAATGCGCGGGTCTGCCTCGTAGAGAGCGCGCTGCGCGTCTTCGGTGCCGAGGTAGTTCACGAGGAACTCCTGAGCGAGGAGGGCGTTCTTGCTCTCGCTGGAGAGGTAGAAGCCCTGCACGCCCACGAAGGGAGCAGCCGTCTCGCCGCCGGCGGACGGGATCGGGTTGACCGTGACGTTCATGTCCTCGAACAGGTTCATGACCCACGGACCCTGGATCGTGTACGGCGCCTTGCCCGTGGCGAACAGCTCGTTGTTGATGTCGTAGTCGACAGTCGTGGAGATGTAACCGGTGCCGTTCGCACCGTTCGCACCGAGCCAGCTCGCGAAGCCTTCGCCTGCGGCTCCGCCCATGCCGACCTCGGTCGTGTACGAGCCGGACTCGTCCTGCACGAAGACGGGAGCGCCGAACGATGTCTGGAGACCGTACATCGTGTAAAGCGTCACCGGTCTCGCCGGCCGTGTTGATCACGAACGGACGCTCGGCGCCCGAATCGATGCCGCTCTGGATCATCTCGTCCCAGGTGGCTGGGGCGGCATCTCCGACGAGGTCGACGTTCTGGATTAGTGCGACCGTCTCGAGCGAGTACGGCAGTGCGTAGAGCTGGCCGTCATAGGTCATGGCATCCAGCGCCACCTGCTCGAACTCGCCCGCGGTGTCGCCGAGGTCGATCGTGTCGACGACACCCGCTGCGACGAGCGCGCCGAGCCAGTCGTGCGCACCGACAGTGAGGTCGGGGCCTTCACCCGTCGGCACCTGTGCGATGAAGTCGTTGCGGAGGTCTTCGAAGTTCTTCTGCACGAGAGTGATCTTGGCGCCGGTCTCCTCTTCGAAGGCCGCGGCGGCAACCGTCAGCGCTGCTTCGCGCTCGGCATCCGTCCAGATGACGAGTTCCGCACCATCGCCGGCCGGCGCCTCTTCTGCCTCTTCAGGAGCACTTGAACTGCAACCGGTCAGGGCGACGGCCGCTGCCAGCGCGAAGGCGCCGACTCCGATGTACTTGCGCATTGCTGGTTCCAATCTGTTGTGGCCGGCGATGCGCTCTGTAAGCGTGCCGCATCGTCACGACCGGGGGGGTGCGTCTGGTCGGGTGACCTGGCGCGATTCAGTTGTCAGGCGGTGCGGCTCTTCTCAGGGCTCTTCTCGGGGCTCTTCTCGGAGCGGATGACGGCGACGCCGCCCGCGGGAATCGTGAAGCTCTCTTCCACCTCGGTGCCGCTGAGGAGTTCCTGCCCAGTGACAGGGAGCACGGCATCCTCATCGCCATGGTTGACGGCGATCCGGTAGGTTGCGTCGTCGGCGCTACGGACGATGACCTCGAGGTCTTCGGGGAGCCCGGTCGGAGATATGCCGGCATCGGCATAGACGTGCTGCATGAGGGTGTTCAGACCCTCAGCATCCAGGCGGGTGCTGACGTACCAGCCCGCGCCCTCGCCATGAGAATTGCGGGTGATCGCGGGCTCGCCGGCGGCGGGACCCTCGGCGTAGCTGCCGAAGACATCGGCACTGTGTCCACCATCAACGACGCGGCCATCATCGACAACGTGCAGTCGCAGGGCTTCCTGCCAGTGATCGGCGTTCAGAGTGTCGCCGGAGGAGGTGACGACCGCCGCCGTCTGGCCCTCACGCAGCGGCAAGTGCTCTTCGACGTCGACACCGAGCACGTCGCGCAACGGGGCGAGGAAGCCGCCAGGGTGCACGGCGTCGTTCTCATCGACGACGGCCGAGAAGTACGAGACGAGCAGCGTGCCGCCGTCAGCGACGTAGCGGGTGAGGTTCTCGGCATCCGACGCCGTCAGCAGATACTGGGCGGGCGCGATGACGAGGCTGTAGGCCGAGAGATCCTGCCCAGGCAGTGCGAAATCGCAGGTGATTCCGTCGCGCCACAGCCGCTCATAGAAGGCGCGGATGCGCTCTTGGTGCGACAGGTCTTCGGTAGGACGCCATTCGAGATCTTGCGCCCAGAACGATTCGAAGTCCCACAGGATCGCGACGTCGGCCTTGACCGTGCTGCCCTGCACTTCTTCGAGTCGGCCGAGGTCGGCTCCGAGTTGGGTGACCTCGCGGAAGACGCGGGAGTTCACGCCGGCATGCGGGAGCATCGCCGAGTGGAACTTCTCAGCTCCAGAGCGACCGGCGCGCCACTGGAAGAAGAGGATGCCGTCAGCACCGCGTCCGAGGTGGGTGAGCGAGTTGCGGGCCATCTCACCCTGGCGCTTTGCGATGTTGCGGGGCTGCCAGTTCACGGCCGAGGTGGAGTGCTCCATGAGGATCCACGGCTTGCCGCCGCCAACCGAGCGACTGAGGTCTGCGGCGATGGCAAGACCGATGTGCGCGTCTTCGTCTGCGGCCCACAGGTAGTGGTCGTCGGAGACGATGTCGACCTCGCGGCCCCAGGCCCAGAGGTCAGTGGTCCAGCTCTGGTTCGCCATGAAGTTCGTGGTGATGGGCTGGTCGGCGTGCACGCGGATCGCGTCGCGCTCGGCAATGAAGCAGGCACGCAACTGGTGATCGGTGAAGCGCGCGAAGTCCAGGCGCTGGGCCGGGTTCACAACGCTCGGAGCCGCAGCAGGGGTGTTGACGTGCTCCCATGCCGTGTAGTGCTGGCCCCAGAAGGCGGTGCCCCACGCGCTGTTGAACGCGTCGAGTGTGCCGTACTTCTCCTGGAGCCAGAGCCGGAAGGCCGCGGCAGAATGCGCGGAGTGGTCTTCGCCGACCGGAACGCCGTACTCGTTGTGCACGTGCCAGAGCACGACCGCCGGATGCTTCGCATAGCGCGCAGCGAGAGTGTCGGCGTAGCGAACGATTGCTTCCCGGTATGCGGGCGAAGAGTGTGACGCCATGCCGCGCGACCCGAAGCCCATGACGCGGCCATCGCGATCGATGACGCGGGCGTCAGGATGCTGCGCGAAGAACCACGCCGGCGGGGACGCTGTCGGGGTGCCGAGGTCGACGGCGATGCCGTTCTCGTGCAGGAGGCCCAGCAGCTCGTCGAGCCAGGAGAAGTCGAACTCGCCTTCGGCAACCTCGATGAGCGCCCAGGAGAAGATTCCGACGCTGACCATGTTGACACCGGCCTCGCGCATGAGCACGACGTCTTCGCGCCAGGTCTCACGTGACCACTGCTCAGGGTTGTAGTCGCCGCCGTAGGCGATTCCCCGAAGTTCGGGCCAGGCGTGGGGGGTGGTCATCGTCACTCCATTGGGTCGGTGCGTGGTGCTGTCTTCAGTCGGTTGGATCCGACTGGGACCGGTCTCAGTTTATCTTGTTGGCAAACTGGGACCGGTCTCAGTTCTACCTTATTGTCGCGTGGTTCGAGGCAGCCGCAGATCGAACCGTTACCGAACTGAGACCGGTCCCAGCATGTATTACACGTCCCAACCAGGGAGTGAGTAGAGTCGTTCCGGTGAGTGAAGTGACGGCGAAGCGAAAGCCGACGATCCGCGATGTTGCCGTGCAGGCCGGGGTTTCCCGCAGCACGGTCTCCCGCGTGATCAACGGCGGGCACTGGGTGTCCCCCGACGCGCGCGTTGCCGTCGATGCGGCGATCCTTGCCACCGGATACACCGCCAATCATCACGCACGCAGCCTCGCCACCGGGCGCGCAGGCTCGATGGCGTTCCTGCTCACCGAGCCGCAGCAGTTGCTCTTCGATGACCCGACCTTCGCGCTGCTGCTTCGTGGGGCGGCTGAAGCTCTCGCGCAACGGTCGATGACCCTGGTGCTCCTCGTCGCTGGGACACCCGCCGAGCGCGACAGCGTGGCGCACTTCATCAGCGCAGGACACGTCGACGGCGTGCTTCTCATCTCATCGCACGAGTCAGAGCCGCTGCTCGAGCAACTGCTCGACGACGGCATCCCGATTGTGAGCTGTGGCGTTCCGCTGGGGCACGAGAGCGAGCTGTCGACCATCTCGGTCGAAGAGGTCGCATCGGCGAGGACCATGGCCGCGTACCTGCATAAGAAGGGGTACGAGCGGATCGGCATGATCGCCGGCCCCGACGACACACCTGGCGGGCGGTACCGGCTGGTCGGCTTCCGCGAGGAGCTCGGCGACCGCTTCGATGAGGAGCTCGTGGAGACCGGCGACTACTCGTTCGAATCTGGTCAGACCGCGATGACCCAGCTACTTGAACGCGGCGTGGATGCCGTATTCGCGGCGAACGACCGGATGGCTGCCGGTGCAATCGCCGCAGTGCGGCGGGCGGGTCTGCGGGTACCAGAAGATGTCGCCGTCGCCGGCTTCGACGACTCTGGCCTCGCCGCGACGCACGAGCCGTCCATCACGACGATGCGTCAACCGTGGGAGCAGATCAGCTCACAGATGGTGCACGTGCTGCTCGATGTGATCGCTGGGGCACCGACCCGGTCAGTGATCCTGGAGACTGAGCTCGTGGTGCGCGAGAGCGCCTGAGCCCGGCCTGAGCCGCGGCGGCTACCCGTCACGCGTGCAGCAGCGATCCACGCGCCGACGGCCTACTGCCCTCCGGCGCCAGCGCCGCGAGGATACGCACGAGCGTGGTGAGCCAGAGCAGCCCGAGCCCGATCACGACCGCTTCGAGCACAGTCACCGAGAACAGGTGGTAGCTGTCGGCCAGCACAAACGCGACCACGAGCATCAGAGCGATGCCGACCGTGGTGAGCAGCAGCGGACGCGGCGGCCCAGGCATCACCGCAGTCGTCACGACTCCGGCGGCGACGAACAACACAAGGGTTCCGACAGCGGCGATGTTGTGCAGCACGATTATCTGCTCGAGCGGGAACAACCCGACCCCTGCGAGCGCGATACCGGTCGCCATCCATAGCAATGCCACAGTCGCGATGCGTCCGAACCATTCATCACCACGGATGCGGTGCAGATCTCGCGCGATGTACATGCCGACGGTGGCGACGAGGATGCCGGCGACGACGAGCGTTCCGTTGAACACCCACGCTCCGTCGCCGATGCCGAGCTGTGAGAAGTTCACTTCCCACCAGTGCGGATCGGCGGCGGTGAGCATGGCGAAGAGAGTGCCGATCACGAGATAACTGAACAGCAGCGCGGCGAGGTCTGTGGTGTGCAGGCCGATGCCTGCATCGAATGCGAGCCGTCCGCCGACGGCGCTCGCGACTCCGGTGATGATGCCGCCGCCGAGCGCGGGGACCTCCAGGCCCTGCAGCCCGACACCGAGCACCTCGCTGGCCAGCAGCACACCCAGCGCGGTCACTCCCGCGAAGGCGATGGTCAGGGCGACTGCCGAGGATGCCGAGGATGCCGAGATGACGATCTGCCACCGTGGCATCGCCGCGTTCTCACCGCGGCGGTGCAGGAATGTACTGACGGCGAAGGCTGCCGCGGCAATCGCTCCGGCGATCAACGCGGCGGGCAATCCCATCGATCCGTCTCCGGCGATCGGCCGCGGGTTTCCCCTCAGTACGAGTGTGCCGACTCCAGTGCCAACGAGGAAGCAGACGAGCGTCGCCCAGATCGCACGAGTCTCACGTGCCATCTGCTGCTCCTTGTCCATGCACCCATCGAACCACGCCAGCAACCAGCCGGCTGGGAAATCTAGCCGCGCATGGCGACGCCGCGGCGCCAGTACCCCATGAACGCCACCTGTGAGCGGTCGATGCCGAGGTCCTTCACGAGGTGACGGCGGAGCGTCGTGACGACGCCGCTCTCCCCCGCGATCCAGAAGTACCGCTCGGCGGCCGAAGCAGAGGGCGCGACTTCCTCGCCGCTGCCGGAGTACTCCGGCGTCTCCCAGACCATTTCCTCGCCCTCGGCATCCTGCACAGTGATCTCGGTGTGGGCGCTGTCACCGAGATAATCGAGCACCGTCGGAATCACTCGCAACCCGTGTGCGGCGGATCCGCGCGGCAGCCAGTGCACCTCGACTCCGTCGGGGGCGTCGATGGCCAGGATGTCTTCGGCGACCGGCACTTCGATGAATGCCAGTCCGCGGAGGTCGCGCGGAGCGTCCTCCAGGATGCGGGCGATCGCAGGCGCCGCAGTCTCATCGCCGACAAGAATGACCGATGACGCCGACCCCGGGGCGTACTCGATGCCGCTGCGCTCTTCACGACCGCGACGAGGCCCTACGACCAGCAGCTCATCGCCCGCGGCAGCCGAACTCGCCCACAGCGACGCGGGTCCGGTGAGTCCTGGCTGCAGGTGCAGCACGAAGTCGACGACGACCTCAGTGCCAGCATCCGTCAGTCGTAGCTCGCGCACCGAATAGGTGCGCATCGAGCCGCGCTCCTCCTCCGGCACGGCGAGGTACGAACCCCACCAGTCGTCGTTGTTACGCGCAACAGGGGGCAGGATGCCGGAAGCCGGCGGGAAGACGAGCTTGATCCGCGCGTCATAGACATCTCCGGGCGTGCCGAACTCGGCGAGCTCCGAACCACCGAAGGTGACACGCACGAAGTTCGGCGACACGCGATCGACCGCGCGCACCTCTGCGCGGGCGAGAACGTAGGACGGACGCTGCTTCGTTGTCGTCTCAGCGGACATGATGCCTCCCGATTGGCGTGACCATCGGCTTGCCTGAAACCGGGTCGGTAGTGATCTGATTCGCCATGCCGAAGACCTCTTCGACCAGCGTGTGGGTGAGAACCTCGCCTGGTGCGCCCAGGGCGTGCACCTGCCCGCTCTTCATCGCGACGAGTTCGTCGGAGTAGCGGGCGGCGAGGTTGAGGTCGTGCAGCACCATCACGATCGTGGTGCCGCGCGAGACGCTCAGGTCGGTGAGCAGGTCGAGCACCTCGACCTGGTGCGCGACGTCGAGGAAAGTGGTGGGCTCATCAAGCAGCAGAATGTCGGTCTCCTGCGCGAGCGCCATGGCGATCCAGACGCGCTGGCGCTGTCCGCCGGAGAGTTCGTCGACGCTGCGGTCAGCGAGGTCGGTGGTACCGGTGGCCTCGAGCGCATTGGCGACGACCTCATAGTCGTGCGCGTTCCAACGTGCCAGCATTTTCTGATGCGGATGCCGTCCGCGGCCGACCAGGTCGGCGACAGCGATGCCCTCAGGGGCGATCGGAGACTGCGGCAGCAGGCCGAGCACGCGTGCGATCTCTTTGGTGGGGCGCGAATGCACGGATCTGCCGTCGAGGACGACCTGACCGGATGACGGTGAGAGCAGACGTGCGAGCGAGCGCAGCAACGTCGACTTCCCGCATCCGTTCGCCCCGACGATCGACGTGATCTTGCCAGGCGCGATGGTCAGGTCGAGGCCCTCGATGATGGTGCGGTCGCCGTAGCCGAGGGTGATCCCCTCGGCTACCAGAGTGTGGGCCTCGGTCACAGCGAGCCTCCCGAGCGGTTGGTGCGGATGAGTAGATAGATCAGGTACGGCGCGCCGAGTACGCCGGTGATGACGCCGACCGGATAGCGCGTCTCGAACAAGAACTGGCCGATCAGATCGCCGCCAAGCACGAGTACCGCGCCGACGAAGGCCGACGGCAGCAGCAGATTCGCACCAGGGCCGGTGAGACGCGCGGCGATCGGTCCTGCCATGAACGCGACGAAGGCGATCGGGCCGGTGGCGGCCGTTGCGAACCCGAGCAGCGCAACCGCGCCGATGATGAACATCAGCCGCGTGGCGTTCACTCGAACGCCGAGGCCGGAGGCCGAGTCATCGCCGAGCTGCAGCATCCCCAGCGCCTTTGCTTGGCTGAAAAGCAGCGGCAGGATGACCACGCTGGCGATCGCGAGCGGGGCGACGTCGTCCCATGACGCATTATTCAGACTGCCGGTGAGCCAGCGCATGGCGGTCTGGATGTCCCACTGCGCGGCACGTGAGAGCACGTAGGAGACGACGCTCTGCAGCATGGCCCCGACGCCGATTCCGATCAGGATCAGGCGGATGCCGGAGAAGCCGCCCTTCTTCGAAAGCAGGTAGATCGCGAGCGCTGTGATCAGTGCGCCGACGAGCGCGAGCACGGACACCATCGGACCGCTGGCGCCGAGCACGATGATGCCGACCACGGCCGCAGCGCTCGCTCCTTCGGTGATGCCGATGATGTCGGGCGACGCGAGCGGGTTGCGCAACAGCGTCTGGAAGGAGACGCCCGCGATACCGAAGGCGAATCCGGCAAGAATCGCGAGAGCCGTGCGTGGCAGACGCAACTCGCCGACGGTGAAGGATGCTCCTGGCACCGTCTCTCCGAGGATGACGCGGATGACTTCGCCCGGAGTGTAGAAAGTGTTGCCGACCATGAGCGCGATGGCCGCGAGCGCGAACACCAGCACGCCCAGCACAACGCTGGCCGTGGCGTGGCGTCGGTGGCGAGATCGTCGTCCGGCCGCAATCACGGAGGTCCCTTGGGTCTGCAGAAGGGTCACAGTTCACGCACCTTCTGGCGACGCACGATCCAGATGAAGAATGGGGCGCCGATGACCGCGGTGATGATGCCGACCTGGATCTCTTCGCTTGAGGGGGCAATGACGCGTCCGATGACGTCGCTGGCGAGCAGAAGCGACGCACCGGCGATGGCCGAGAAGGGCAGTAGCCAGCGGTGGTCGGTGCCGATGAGCATCCGACACATGTGCGGGATGACGAGTCCGACGAATCCGATCGGGCCGGCGATGGCGGTGGCGGCTCCCGCGAGGATGACCGCGCCGACAGCCGAGATGAGTCGGGTGCGGAAGACGTTCTCGCCGAGGCCTGACGCCAAGTCGTCGCCGAGCGCGAGCGAGTTCATGCCGCGTGAGCAGGCGAAGCAGATGAGGCCGCCCAGCGCCAGTACGGGTGCGGTGATCGCGATACGCGACCAGTCCGCCCCGCCGACCCCACCGATCTGCCAGGACTGGAACGTCTGCAGCAGATCGACACGGGGAAGCATGATGGCGCTGATGAGCGAGCCGAGCGCGGCTGCGGTCGCGGCTCCCGCAAGTGCCAGCTTGAGCGGGGTGGCACCGCCGCGCCCGAGCGAGCCTACGGAGTAGACGAAGACGGCGGCGACCGCGGCGCCGATGATTGCAAGCAACATGTAGCTGTACGCACTAGAGACGCCGAGGAATGCGATACCGAGCACGACCGCGAGTGATGCACCGCTGGTGACGCCCAGGATTCCTGGATCCGCGATGGGGTTGCGGGTCACTGCCTGCATGGTCGCGCCGGAGAGCGCGAGGGCTGCGCCAACCAGAATCGCGAGCGCTGTACGAGGGATGCGCTTGATGATCGCGGCCTGCGCGATGGTCTCGTCGTGTCCGCTCAGCGCCGCAACGATGTCATCGAACGAGACGGCGCGCACGCCGAAGGAGACCGAGAGGATGCTGAGGACGACGATGACACCGACGCCGATGAGCAGCCACAGGGCGCGCACGAGCGCCGGGCGCCGCAGATTCGCGGCACCCGGCGTCAAAGTCGTGGCGGCTGAGGTCACTCCGAGAGCAGCGGGGCCTCGAGCATGGCGAAGTACTCGTCGATGCCCCACTTGATGGACAGCGGCGACGGGTTCGCGGATGCCGCGATCGGCGTCGCGTCGGGCAGGATCGCGATGCGGCCTTCGGCGATTGCGGGAATCTTCGACAGCAGCGGGTCAGCCTGGAGTGTGGCGATCATTGACTCGTCGCCGTAGGTGATGAACACGTCGACATCGTTGAACTTGTCAGCCTCTTCCGAACTCGCCGAGAGGTAGAACTCGGTGCTGTCCGCGTTCTCCGTGAGGATCTCGGGCACAGGGAGTCCGAGGCTCGTCAGGAAGCCGGGGCGGGTGTCAGCGGGCGTGTAGAAGCCGATTTGGCTGAGGTCGCTCGGGTCAAGATAAGTGAAGAGCAGCTTCGCGTCCTTGAGCGCGGGGTGCGCCTCAAGCGCAGCATCCGTCTCGGCGTGGATTTCCTCGATCAGGGCTTCGCCCTCTTCAGCGAGGCCAAGCGCAGTCGAGTTCATGGTGATCATGTCTTCAACGGAGGTAGCCCAAGGGATGTCGGGGTAAGCGACAACGGGCGCGATCTTGGAGAGGGTGTCGTACTCCTCCTGCGAAAGACCGGAGTACGAAGCGAGGATGACATCGGGGTTGGTGTCGGCAACAGCCTCGAAGTCGACGCCGTCGACCTCGTCGAACAACACCGGGACGTCGCCTGCGGCCTCAGCATCCGCGTCGC
Source organism: Microbacterium sp. Y355 (assembly GCF_059445345.1). NCBI lineage: Bacteria > Bacillati > Actinomycetota > Actinomycetes > Micrococcales > Microbacteriaceae > Microbacterium > Microbacterium sp. Y355. The sequence continues at coordinate 2,427,187 of NZ_JCAIUD010000001.1, forward strand.
CAAGCAGCGACACGTCAACGCCGAGCTCAGTGAGCTCTTCCTCGACCCAGGGGAGTACGCCGTTGTCGTCGTCGTCGCCCCAGCTGACCTTGCCCAGGCCGACCGGAACGATGCCGAGTGCGAGCGGAACCTCGTGGTTGGCCCACGCGACGGCCGCGACGCGCTCTGGCTTCTCCGTGATCGTGGTCTCGCCGTACGCGTGCTCGATCGTAACGGGGAAGGCGTCAGCGGATGCCGGGTTCGAGCTTCCGGAGTCAGTGCTTTCGGGAGCGGAGCTTTCGGGAGCGGAGGTCGAGCAGGCTGCGAGGCCGACGGTCAGGACCGCGGCGGCGCCGATACCAAGAAGGCGGGAGATGCGCACAGGCTTCCCTTTCGGGTTCAGGGTGTGAGGGTGTGAGGGTATGACGCGAGGGCGTCGAGACTTTGGTAAGCCTCGCCTAATCTAACACGAGGTTAGGGTGTCCTCAGTGTCGATATCAATCCGTGATCCGTCCTAACGTGGGGTTATGCGGATGACATCGGCGGTGCGCAGCACGAAGCGTGCTCCCCTGCTGCAGGTCGTGAAGTCGGCCGTGGCAACGATCGGCGCGTGGTTGATCGCCGGGTGGCTGATCCCTGGGCCACTCCCCGTGTTCGCCGCAATTGCCGCCCTGCTTGTCGTTCTGCCCAGTGTGAACCAGTCATTCACCAAAGCGGTCGAGCGCAGCATCGGCGTGATCGTCGGCGTCCTGATCGCAACAGGGCTGAGCCTTCTACTCGGGCAGCAGAGTTGGGTGGTGCTGCTGGCGATCGTCATTGCCATGCTTGTCGCCTGGATCTTCCGTGCGACGCCAGGCATGGGAAACCAGGTCGCGATCTCGGCGATGCTCGTACTGGCTCTGGGCTCGTCGAGTCCGGAGTATGCCCTCGATCGGATCCTGGAGACCCTCATCGGCGTCGCGATCGGCATCATCGTGAATGCGTTGATCGTGCCGCCCGTGCTCACGGCTCCCGCACGTCGCGATCTGGGGCTGCTCGGCGCTGAGATCGCCGCCAGCCTCGACCGATTGGCCATTGCACTGCCGAGCCCGCAGGAACCGGCGAAGCTGCAGGAGCTGATGCTCGAGGCCAGGCTGCTGCGCCCGATGCAGGCGGCGGCCGAAGAATCCATCACCGCCGCGGAGGAATCGCTGACGCTCAATCCGCGTCGCTCAGCGCGCGGCGAACTTGCCGAGATGCGCGCGCTCTTGCAGCAACTGTCACCGATCGTGACGCAGGTGATCGGTATGACGCGCGCGTACTTCGACCACTACGACGATGCTCTCGCCGATGAACCGACCGTCCATGCGATCGCCGAGCAGTTGCGGCGGGCAGGGCACGATGTGCGGCTGGCCGTGCAGATCGCCGATATCGCGCCGGAGCCGAATTCTGAGACTTCGGCAATCCCCGCGTTGACGGCTCCGCTGCAGTTGAAGCCACCGGCATCCGGTCACTGGATCTTGATCGGCTCGCTGATGGAAGACCTGCGCCGCATCCGCGAAGCGCTCGTCGAGGACTGACGCGTTCCCAATCCGTTTCTGCACCGTACGCGGAGACGGGAAGTTATCCCCCGAACGCGTGAATCAGGGGCATCGACTCCTACATTGGGCGTCATGTATCTCGACCACAGCTACTCCCTGTTGCGTTCTTCCATCCGCATACGCGTGACTGCTCCAACTGCGCCGCCGACGACGCGCACATTCGACATGTCGCAAAGGACATCGGAATCGTGGCTCATCGATGCGTTCTTGCTGGCGACCGGGCATCCGGAAGCGGACGATTCTTACCACGATCAGCGTTATGACCGCGACGTGCGCAGAGTCACGTTCGGCGCCGATCCCACCGTCGACATTCCTGGAGCGGCAGACGGATGCCGGATCGAGGTGCTGAGCTCGCGAACTTCCAAGGTCGGCGAACCGTGCGTGCAGATCGTCGACGATGATGCTCCCGAGCACGCCAGTGCGCACTGGCAGCACGCGCTCGCGCCGTTGCGGCGGGCGCACGTTCAGCAGGAGCTCACGCGCAGATTCGGCATCGTGCTGCCAGAAGTGGATACGTCCGGCGTCGCTGAGCTGTCCGGGGAGCTGGGCCATTCCTCTCCGTTGGTGTCGCTGCTGCTCGAACTGCCGCCAGAGAGGCGCCTCGCTCTTCGCGCGCATCTGATGGATGCCGGGCTGCTCGAACCCGCGCCGATGGACAAGGCGACCGCAGATGCGCTGCTGTCGGGACTGAGCTGGCTGGTCGATCGAATCGGGCCGGGTGGCGTTGAGCAGAACGAGCACGGTGCGCTTCCTGACTCGCTGGCGCGGGAGGCCGAGTCAGCCATGGACTGGGCACCGATATCTGGCTCACCGCCGTCGCCAGGGCATGCGCTGCTCACCCTTGCGCGCACGGCCCGGTTCACCCGACGCCTGAAAGGTCGCATCCTGCCGACAGTGCGAACCAGAATGATCAAGGAGAAGCCGCTGCGTGCGCTCGCTGAGATGCGCGAAGCCTCTCAGCACGGACGTGACTTCACCTACAGCTGGCCGCCGGAGCATGCCCGCACGCTGGCACTACTCGCGATCGCCGATGGGAGTGGCGCTGACACCGGTGGCGTCGTCCAGCGCGTGACGGACGGGCTGAGAACGCTCACGACCGCAGGTGACGAACCGGAGCACAAGGCGCAGGAAGCCGTCCGCGAACTGATGGAGGTGCTGGCACCGCTCGGCGGCATCGGCAGCTACGGAAGACTCACTCCACCCGTGCGGGAGTTCGCGCGATCAGAGCTGTTCTGATGCCACCGCCGAGCGTTCGACAAGCGCAAATGGCTCGATCCGAGGGGATTATCGGGCCATTTGCGCTCATTGAAACGTCCAGCCGATCTACGCTGGAGGCATGGCCGATCTGTCCGAAGTGCTCGCCGATCTCGCAGCGCTCGACGACCCGAAGGTGCGCGCAGCGAATGAGAAGCGCGGCGACGATCACGGAATCAACCTGTCGCGGATGCGGGCGCTCGCGAAGCAGGTCAAGACGAACCATGCACTTGCGAAGGAGCTCTGGGCGACCGGCGAGACGCCACCGCAGCTGCTCGCGCTGTTGATCTGCAAGCCGAGGGAGTTCTCCGCTGACGAGCTCGACGCGATGCTCCGCGAGACACGGGCGCCGAAGGTCAACGACTGGTTCGTTAACTACGTCGCCAAGAAGACCCCGCTCGCCGAAGAGATGCGGCTTCGTTGGTTCGGCGGCCCTGATCCGACAGTCGCTGCCGCGGCGTGGTCGCTGACATCCGAGCGTGTGGCGAAGACGCCGGATGGCCTCGACCTGGAGCAGCTGCTCGATCTCATCGAGCGAGACATGAAGGATGCACCGAAGCGCCCGCAATGGACGATGAACGAGACCCTCGCTCAGATCGGCATCCACCACCCACACTTGCGTGCACGCGCGCTGGAGATCGGCGACCGGCTGCAGGTCCTGGCCGACTATCCGACAGCTCCCGGATGCACCTCCCCGTTCGCACCGATCTGGATCAACGAGATCGTGCGGCGGAGAGAAGGCACCGGCTGACCCGACTGCTGCAGGCGCACGACATCCCGGTCATCTCTGAGGGGTGACGCAGTTCAGAACTGCGGACGCTCAGGAAAGCACAGCCAGCAGATCCGCGTGGATCAGCGCTCCGCCGTCCAACTGCGCAGCCACCACCTGACGCGCGGGCCGAGACGCGGCGTCGGGGAACATCGCCAGCCACTCACGGTTCAGAGCCTCGCGATCCCGGAACGAAGCCAGGTGGAGCGTGAGCTTGAGGATGTCATCAGTCGAGCCACCCGCGGCATCCATCAGCGCACGAATGTGGCCGAACACGTTCGCACACTGCTCGTCCAGCCCCGCGGGCATCTCCCGCGTGTGCGGGTCACGTCCGGTGAGGGCTCCGGATGCCAGAAATGGGCCGATCCGACTGCCCGCCGGGATCGGGTTCGTATGCTCGAATCCGGGAAGTTCGATGCTGATCCGTCTCGCCATGGTTCCTCCACTCACCTCATTCACGCCGACCGCGTCGCCAGCCGATATGCCCGCCGTTCCTCGCGGCCAGCCGGATGTGAAGCCGGCGTCGCGTCGATCGAGGATGAGATCGAGCACCTGACTCTGAGTCGTGACATCCAACACACTCGTCGCCTCGTCGGCGATAAGCAGCTCCGGGTCTGCGGCGAGCGCCATCGCCCCGGAGAGGGACAGTCTCATCTCAACTGCTTTCGACGACAGTGTTTTCGATGACGCCGAGCCCTTGGATCTCGGCACGCACGACATCGCCTGGCACGAGCCAATTCTGCGTCGGTGCGCCGATTCCTGAGGGGGTTCCGGTGGCGAGGATGTCACCGGGCATGAGCGTCATCACCTGGCTGAGATAGGCGATCTGCGTGTAGATGTCGTAGATCATGTCGGAAGTGTCTGCGCTCTGGCGCACCTCTCCATTGACACTGAGCGTCATCTGCAGCGCCAGCGGGTCGTCGATCTCATCATCGGTTGTGAGCCACGGCCCGATCGGCCCATGTGTGTCAAACGACTTGCCGAGCGTGAACGTCGGTGAAAGCTTCGCGAGCCAGTCACGCACCGACACGTCGTTGGCGACGAGGTAGCCCGCGATGTACTCGCGCGCATCTTCCACCGAGACGTTGCGAGCTGGCTTGCCGATCACGACACCGAGTTCGATCTCGTAGTCAAGCTGCTCCGAGACTGTCGGGCGCACAATGTCACCGAACGGGCCATTGAGGCACGAGACCTGTTTGTTGAACCACATCTGGCTGGTCGGGATCGGAATGCCCGCGGCACGCGCCTCCTCGGCGTGGGCTGCGTAGTTCATGCCGATCCCGAGAAACTTCTGCGGGTCATCGATGGGTGCCAACAGGGTGACGTCAGAGAGCGGATGCCTCGGGCCTCGGGCCGCGAGGATGCTGTCGCGAAGCGCATCAAGCTCGGGGATCAGCGCCTTCAGCGAAGAATCGACGCCCTCGACACCGGACAGGTCGATGACCTCATCACCGTCAATTCGTCCAATGCGCACCGCCTCGTCACCAGTGTGGAATCGTGCGAGCTTCATGACTGCTGCTCCTGTTCCGCGTTCTCCGAGGGGAGCGTTCCCCAGGCCTGTTCGCCGTACGGCGTCATCTGGAAGCTCACGAACCGCCACTGGCCGTCATCACTACGGTGCAGCACCTGCGTGGCCACGCCGTCCACGATGCGCTCCCCGCCATCGGGTGCGTGCATCCGGTTGACGATGCCACCCGTGATGACGGCGGAGTCGCCGAAGACTCGCACCAGCACGTCTTGCCGAGTGATCTCGATGTACGCACGGCGCACGGCCACGTGCTCAAGCAGCAGCGCCTTGGTGTGCACGAGGCCTGGTGCGTGCACGTGGATAAGTGACTCATCGAAGAGGCCACCCAGAACGTCGATGTCGCCCGCAATCAGCGCATCCTGACGGCGCTTTTCGACAGCGAGAATCTCGGCCTTCAGCTCGGCAGATGGAGTGCTCATCGTGCGGCCACCTCTTCCCACGTGCGGAACCCGGTGGCCTCGCCTGCCTCATGGCCGGGGCGCGGTGCGCCGACCATGGCGTGGTATTTACTGAAGATCTCGTCGGCCTCGGCCAACGGCAACACCTGCTCGATGTCATCGAAAGGCTTGCCGTCAGTGCGTTCGGCGACCATGCGTCGGATCACCTCGTAGCCCTCGCCGCGCATACTGTCAGCAATCCGGTTCACGATCATGCGGCGCGCGCCTTCGTACTCAGCGAACGCGACCTCCGGGTCACCGTGCTCGGCGAGCTTCTCTGTCAGAACGCGTGCGTCAAGCATCGCCTGAGTGATCCCGTTGCCGCCACGCGGGTACATGGCGTGCGCCGAGTCACCCAGGAGCATGACGCGGCCATCGACCCAGGAATCCAGCGGGAAGTGCCGAATGAGCGGGAACAGGTAGACCTCACGTGCATCGCGGATCAGCTGCTGCACATCGAGGAACGGCAGCTTCAACGTGTCGAACGCAGGGATGATCTGGTCGGGATCGGCGACCGCATTCCAGTCCTCGACCGTCTCCTCACCGTTGGTCTCGACGACCCAGTTGATGAGGTCGAGGCCGGTGCCCTCGAAGTTCTCGGCGATCGGGTAGACGATCATGGTCGAGATGCGAGGGTCGCCCAGATGCAGGATCGTGTGTCCACCTCGGATCGGCTCTCGCAGCGTGGTGCCGCGCCACATCGTGATGCCGGAGAACTCAGGCTCCGCCAAGTTTGGATGCATCTGGCGGCGAACCGCCGACTTGATGCCGTCCGCGGCGATGACTGACCCGTGTCGCACCTTCTCCGTGCGTCCGTCGCGGTGCTCGATATCGAGCGTCACACTGTCGGCATCCTGCGTGTAGTGCACGACGCGCGCACCCAGCACGACGGCATCCTCGCCGAGCCGCTCGAGCACCGTGCGGTAGAGGAGCATCTGCAGGACACCGCGGTGCACGAAGCGCTGCTCGTGCAGGTACCCCATGTGCAGGCCGCACTTCTCCGCGTAGATCTCCTGACCGAAGTGGTTATAGAAGATCGAATCCTCGGCTTCGACCGAGATCGTCCGGAACTCCTCGAGCAGACCGAGCTCTTCGAACTCCCTTGTGCCGACGGTCTTGATGTCGACGCCAACGCCGAGCGGCTTGAGCTCGGGCACCGCCTCATAGATGGTCGTCTTGATGCCCTGCTGGTGCAGCCGCAGAGCTGTGACGAGTCCGCCGGGGCCGGCTCCGATAATCGCGATGTCGTGCATGAGTTCTCTTTCTGTCACATCCGGCTAGGCGCCGGTGGTCTGGGGGAACAGCTCGTCAAGCACCCTGGTCGTCGCATGCCAGGCCCGCGCGGAGTTGCGCGGGTGGTGGGCGAAGAGCTCTGGCCGCGGCGAGTTCTGGGACTTGAGACTGGTGAACGCGTGGGTCGTATGGCTGTAGACATCGATCTCCCAATCGAGATCGGCACCGGTAAGCGCGTCTTCGAGATGGATGCGCTGCTCGCGGGTCGCCATCGGATCGATTGATCCAACCGCAATGAATGCCTGTGTGCCGGATGCCGCGGAGGCTGACCAGTCGTGCTCGAGCAGATCGAGACCGGGATGAATCGCAATCACTCCCCGGGCTGAGCCCCCGGTGCGTACGAACTCGAGCGCGGAGGAACCGCCGAAACAATATCCGAGCAGGGCGATGTTGTCGGCGTCGACCTCCGGCTGGGCAGTGGCAACCCGATGCGCCTCAGCGATCCGCGCCCGCCACTCCGGGCGATTTCCCGCCATCGATCCGATGAGCGGCCCGATCTCCGGCTGCGCGGTGGGAGTCGTGCGGTTTCCCCAGACATCGGCGGCGAAGACGGTGAGGCCACGGGAGGCGAGCCTGTCGGCGATCGCGATCATGTCGTCGCCGAGCCCGAAGGCGTCGTGGATGAGGAGCACGGTGGGGCGTCGCTGCACGCTGCCGGAGGGTGTCACGATGAGCCCGCGCATGCCGGTGTCGCCGAGTATGTACTCGACATCGCGATGGGTGTGATCTGCCATGATCCGCATTCCTCCTTGAACGTGAAACTGATCGTACGCAGGATCGCACACGATTTCAAGCACGATGCGCTACGCTGATCCACACGAGCCCCGGAACGCACAAAGGAGAGCGCCATGACCGTCGTCGACATCAACATTCACCACCTCCCCGAGGACCTGTTCACGAACGAGAAGATCCTGAACGGTTTTCTCGACAGCGCCCCCCGCGGCTTCGGCGAGATTGCCACCGTCATTGAGATGGAGAGCGGCAAGAAGCAGCTTGTCCTCGAAAAGCCCAAGGGATACCCAAACCTCAACTACGTCGAGGGTGACTACTCCGCCGAGTCGAAGCTCGCGGCTATGGATGAGGCTGGGGTCGACTACGGCATCATGCGCGTGCCGGTGTGGCAGGAGTGGCTCGGGCTGGAGACCTGCAAGGCCGTGAACGACAACGCCGCCGAGATCGTGAAGCGCTCGAACGGACGACTGTTCGCCACCGCGTGCGTGCCGCCGTGGGGCGGCAAGGAGAACATCTATGAGCTGGAGCGCTCGGTGAAGGAGCTCGGCGCTGTCGGCGTGCAGCTGGCCTGCCACTACGGCCAGCTCTACCTCGATGACGAGGTCTTCCGCCCCTACCTCAAGGTGATCGAGAAGCTGGATATCCCAGTCATCGTCCACCACACCCCGCTGCCCGTGGAGTACAAATCCGTGCTCGACTACACGAATCTTCGCCGTGAGCTCGGTCGCATCATGGACCAGGGCGTCGCTGTTGGCCGCGAGCTGTTCAGCGGGATGTTCGACGAGATGCCCGGGCTGCGCATGATTCACACCATGCTCGGCGGCAACTGGTTCGCGAACACCGAACTGCTCACCCCGAAACAGCCGAAGAAGCAGGAGGCCATGCAGCGCCTCGACCCGACCGGCGGAGAGAAGATCAAGCAGTACCTCGCCGAGAACATCTTCTTTGACCTGACCCACCCGCACTCGTGGGGCAAGGTCCAGGTTGAGGCGGCGCTGAAGATCAACGGTGCAGATCACTACATGTTCGGGTCATCGTTCCCGGTCTTCTACAGCTGGATGAGCCAGGGAGTCGACTTCGTAAAGAACGAGCTCGAGATCAGCGATGCCGACCGCGAAGCTGTGCTGTTCGGCAACGCCAAGCGCATGTTCAACCTCCCGATCTGATCGTCCGACAGCACGCACGGAGCATCCGATGAGCGACCATTCCGCACAGAACGACATCGACGGCTTTTTCTCCAGCGACCGGGTCGCCGGGCGGGAGGACGCGATAGAGCTCGGCTCGCAGAGCTATCGCGAGCACCTCATCGATCTCGAGGATCCAATGCTTGCCGATGTGCGCGGAATGGACTACGAGGAGTTCACCGCCGACCGGTATCAAGCGCCGTTCCTGCGCGAGCTGCTGGAGTACTGGAAGGGGCTGTACGACGAGCCGTTCGTCGGCATCACGTCCGACGGCGAGCGCCGAAAGGGGCTGTACTCGCTCCCCGAGAGTGCGTCGCCCGACCCGGCGCCGGCAGCCGCGGCATCCGCTCTGCTCGATCTGCTCACGCCCGAACAGCGTGAGCAGATCAGCTACCCACTGGATGCTCCCGAGTGGCGTGGATGGAGCAATCCAGAGTTCGTCTTCTTCCGCATCGGGCTGCGACTGGAAGATCAGTCGGATGCCGTCGTGCGGGCCGCACTCGCGGTGATTGAAGCATCCCTGAGCCCGGAAGGATACGCCCGCGTCACCGAGGCGATGGCTCTCAACGGCTACCTCGGCGAGCTCGTCGATCTGCCCACGATCATGAACGAGCGCAGCTACTGGTTCGCGCTCTACGGCACACCGTCGTCCGACGAACCATGGGGTTGGCAGCTGTTCGGACACCATGTCGCGCTGAACTTCGTGTCGGTCGGCGGGCGGCACGTGATCGCACCAGTGTTCCTCGGTGCCGAACCCGCACTCTCCGATGACGAGCGTGCCCCTCTATTCGACGCCCGCGAGCAGCTCGCGATCGAACTGGGCGAATCGTTCGATGCAGCGCAGCGCGCCGCGGCCGTCGTGTTCTCCTCGGTGCTGGATCCGGCGATGCCGGAGGGGCGCCTGCATCCGGCCGATGAGCGACACGTTGCTGGCGCATTCCGCGACAATCGGGTCGTTCCCTACGAGGGTTTACTCGCCTCGAAGCTCACGGATGCACAGTGGAATCTGCTGCGGCAGATCGTCGAGGATTTCCTGCTGCTGCTCACCGAGCCGCAGCGCCTGCAGACTCTTGCTGACATCGACGCACATCGCGACGAGACGTATTTCAGTTGGTATGGCGCGACCGACGGCTCACAGCCGTTCTACTTCCGCATCCAGAGTCCGGTGATCCTGGCCGAGCTCGACCACCACGCCGGCGTCTGGCTCAACAACCGCCTGCCCGCACGCTTCCACGTGCACACCACACTCCGGCTACCCAACGGCAACGACTACGCGAAGGCGTACATTGCGGAGTGGTCGACGCGCCATCGAGGCCGTTGAGGAGCGGGAACTTACTCCAGCCGACTGACCTGGTCGTGCGCGAGCACCGCATCAAGAGTCGCGATCTCATGCTTGCGCGCGGCCGTCTCGATCACCTCGGCATCTGCCCCACCCTCGATGAGATCGAGAAGCTGGTCATGCTCCGTGATGGATGCCATGGCACGACCGGGCGCATACCAGAAGGCCGAGCGGCGGATGATGTCCATGCGAGTCCACTCATGTTCGACCAGGCCACTCAACCGCTCGTCGTCGCAGCGTGAGCAGAGCACGATGTGGAACTGCCGATTGAGCCTGCCGAAGCGGATCGTGTCGAAGTTCACGAGCGAATCAGCCATCTGACGGTTGAGGTCGCGGGCCGAGGCCAGGTCTTCGGGCGAGAGATTCGGCGCAGAAAGTGCTGTGGCCAAGCCCTCAAGGCGGGCGAGCAGACGGATGGAGTGCTTCCAGGCGTTGGTGTCGAAGGTCTTCACCAGTGCACCGACGTTCTGCACGATGTCGACCCAGCCCTCGGCTTCGAGGCGACGCAGTGACTCCCGCCACGGTACCGAGCTGATGCCATGCTCACGACCGAGCTGATCGATGACGAGACGGTGTCCTGGGCCGTAGGTGCCATCCATGATCTTCGTCTTGAGGATGACGTAGGCCTGTTCCGCCTTACTCTGCGCCATTGCGAGACCCCCTCTTGCGCCCTGCCTGAAGCGACGGGCGACACGTGAACTTCCTTGCGTCGATCATATCGAATTTCGCACACGATCTGCGGAGATGATCGATCACCGCGTCACGTCTGCAAGAAGTCCGAGCATTCGCGCCTGGGCCGGATGCCGTGACGCGCCATGCCGTGCCAGCACCAGTGCTTGCAGGCCACGTGGATCCGGATCCAACCGCCGCACTGCCACATCGAACCTGGTGAGGCTCGTACGATCCGGATCGGGCATGATGCCCCACGCGAGACCGGCTTCGATAAGCGGCATGCTCGACTGGATCGTCTCGGCCGTGCGGATGCGGGCAGGCACCACACCGTGGCGGCGCATCGCAGCATCCACCGCTTCCGGGAGGCTCGGCACGGCCGCGGTGCGCTGCGGAAGCACGAGCACGCGATCATCGAAAGCGCGAAGCGGGAAGGGATCAGGAGCGTCTGACATGTCGGGCGGGAGAACGGCGACCAGCGGCACTTCTCCCCAGTCATGCACCTCGAACGAGGCGGCATGCCGTCGCGCGAAGCGCTTCGGTTCGGCGACGAGGATCGCAGCGACGTCGACCGTGCGCTGCTGCAGCATGTCGACGGCATCCCACGGCGGGGGATCGACGAGGCTGATTTCGACATCGGGCGCCTCTGCGGCGTAGCGGCGGAGCAGATCGGGGATACGACGCCACATCAGTACCGGCACGGCGGCGATCGTGAGTGCACCAGCTGTTCCTGCCCCAAACCGCGTCAGAGTGCTCGCGATCTCGGCGATGTCACCGAGCACCCGCGAGGAAGCTCCGAGCAGATACCGCCCAGCGCTCGTCGGCTCGACACCGCGCGTCGATCGCTCCAGCAACGGTGTGCCAACCTCAGCCTCGAGCCGCGAGATGGCCACGCTAAGCGAGGGCTGCGACAGGCGCAACTGCGCCGCAGCCGCCGAGATCGAGCCAGCCTCGACGACGGCCGCGAAGTACTTCAGGTGACGAAGTTCCATTGACCAAAGCCTATCCGGATGGCGTCGACATAGCTTTGAACTATACCCGCGCTAGTCAGATCAAGGGTTCCTCGCGGCATCCGATCAGCGAAGACTGGAACCCAACGTCCATGAAGGAGGATGCCGTGCTTCCCACTACCAACGACAACCCGCCGTTCGCACTGACCCGTGCCAGCCATGTTTCCCTGGCCGTCACCGATCTCGAGGCCAGTCGCGACTTCTACCGCGACGTGATCGGCCTGGTCGTCACCGCAGAGACTGACGACACCATCTACCTGCGCGGCCTCGAGGAGGCCGCGCACCACAGTCTCGTGCTCGTCAGGGCCGACAAACCGCAGGCGCTGCACGTCGGCCTACGCGTACGCACCGACGACGACATCGTCGCGGCCGAGAAGCACTTCCGCTCGAGCGGAGTCGAGTTCGAACGCGTCGAGGTCGACCACCAGGGCCCGACGATCCGCTTCCGCGATGCAGTCGGCACCCACATGGAGCTGACCAGTTCGATGGATGTCGTCGAGCGCAAGATGCAGAACTTCGACGAGTTCCGCGGCTCGTTCCCTCAGCGCCTCGACCACTACCAGGTCGCCACCCACGACGTGCAGGCCGCCACCGACTTCTGGGCGGGTCTCGGGATGCGCATGGCCGAGTACACCGCGGCCGACGGCACCGATGAGCTGTGGGGCACTTGGCTCGAGGTGAAGGGCAACACACACGACCTCGTCTTCACCAACGGCCGCGGCCCTCGCCTGCATCACTTCGCCTACACGGTGCCCGATGCCGGCGCTCTGATTCACGCAGCCGATGTATGCGGCGCCACAGGGTTCGGCCAAGAGATCGATCGCGGCCCCGGTCGCCACGGCATCAGCAACGCGCTGTTCCTCTATATCCGCGACCCCGACCAGCACCGCATTGAGCTCTTCACCACCCACTACCAGTTCATCGATCTGGAGACACCGCCGATGCGCTGGGACGTCAGTAACCCACAGCGCGCACAGTTGTGGGGCATGCCCGCATCGAAGCGCTGGTTCTTCGAGGCCAGCGAATTCCCGAACGAACCAGTGCTCGACGCTCTGTTGAAGGCAAACCCCGCGACGCTGGAGGAGTTCCTCGGGCTGCACTGACGGCATCCACGCAATCGAGAACACACAAACCGTCCTTCCCCAGCTTCGGGAAGGACGGTTTGTGTGTTCTGGATTGATCACCCGCAGAACGGGATGGCCTCATCGATGTTGTCGGCAGTGATGAGCGCCGTCGGCATCGAGAAGATCTTCTCCTCAGCCTCGTCGCCAAGCAGCGCGACAGTGTTCTGAATCGACGTCGCACCGAGGTTGGCTGCCGAATCGGCGACGGTGGCCGAGAACTGACCAGCCTCGATCGCTGCAAGCCCCTCCTCGGTGCCGTTCATCGTGACGATCTGCACGTCCTCCTTGCCCGCGGCATCCAGTGCAGTCCTCGCTCCGAACGCCATGTCTTCGTTGAGCACGAAGACGTAGTCGAGGTCGGGGTTCGCCTGGATGATGTTCTCGGCGACCTCCTGAGCTTTGCCACGGTTGAACATGCCGGGCTGCTCGGAAACGACAGTGATCGAGTCGGGTAGCGCTCCGGTGAAGCCCTTCGCGACGTAGTCGGATGATGCCCCTGGGGCACCGGCGATGACAGCGACATCCGCCGGCTCTCCGCCCGCGTCCTCGGCGAGCCAGCCCGCGGCGAGCGCGCCAACGCCGCCGAGATCGACGACGGTCGCGCCGAGTACATCAGTGAGATCTTCCGGCACGACCGCGACGAGGTAGACCGGGATGTCGGCCGCCTTCGCCTTCTGGATGCCACCCATCATCGCGTCCACACTGACCGTGTTCAGTACGATCGCGTCGACTCCGCGGGCGATCATGTCCTCGATGTTCGAGGTCTCCTTTGTGGCATCGGCGTCGGAGTTCGCGACGAGAAGCTCAACGCCCTCCTCGTCGGCGGCAGCCTCGACGCCGTTCTGAAGACAGGTGCCCCACTGGTTGTTTGCGCTGCTGATGAATCCGATCTTCGTCGCTTCATCACCACCGCCCGTGTCATCGCCGCCTCCCCCTCCGGTCGAGCTGCAGCCTGCCAGGACGAGTCCTGCCATCAGCGTTGCGGACAGGATCGGGAACAGCCTTCTTTGCCTGCTCATGTGCGGTGCCTTTCTCTTGGTGTGATGCGTGCCCCGGGTCAGGACGCGCGGGTGCGCTGTGGGCGCGGGAAGCGGATGCGACTAGTGCCGCCTCCGCCACGAGTTGGCGATGGCCGCGATCAGCAGTACGCCGCCGACGACCATCATCTGGATGTAGGCCGAGACGCTGAGAAGGTTCAGCGCGTTGGAGAGGATGCCGAGCAGGATCACGCCGAGGGCGGTGCCGATCATGGTTCCGCGGCCGCCTGCGAGCGAGGTCCCACCGATCACGACCGCGGCGACGGCTTGGAGCTCGATCGTGAGACCAGAAACTCCAGGGCTCGCCGCTCCGAGACGGCTGAGCATCATCACGCCGGCGACACCCGCAAGCAGGCCCATCAGCGCGTATAGCGTGATCTTGCGCGCTGCGACCGGGATACCGCTGAGCCGGGCAGCATCCTCGTTGCCGCCGATGGCGAAGCCGTCGCGTCCGAAGCTCGTGTATTTCAGGGTCAATCCGAGAACGACGCAGATCACGATCGCCATGATCAACAGGTACGGGATGCCACCGATGCTCGCGACGCCGAAGGCGCTGAGCTCGGCACCGGCGGAGATGCTCATTCCGTTGACGATGAACAGCGCCAGCCCATCCAGAAGCGTGGCGGCGGCGAGCGTCGCCACAAATGGTGCCACTCGGGTGAAGGTCACGACGAGGCCGTTGATGACTCCGACCGCTGTCGCTGCGAGGATACCGACGAGTACCGCGAGCATCGTCGGCGCTCCGCCCGCGACGAGCTGCGCCACCAGTGCCATGGTCACCACGGCGTTGGAGCCCATCGAGAAGTCGATGCCTCCGGAGATCATCAGCACGGTCAGGCCAGCGGCGAGGACGGCCAGGACGCTCACCTGGCGGAGCACGTTGACGAGGTTGGGTGCGGTGAGGAACACCTCCGACCCGATCGAGGTAATCACTACGACGATCAGCAGCACAAGTAGAAGCCCGCCGTGCCCACCCAGGTTGAAGAGTCGCTTCTCGCGAAGAGATTGCAGAGCGACGGTGGCAGTCATCGGGGGACGGACATCGGTGTCAGTCACGGTGGGTTCCTCCTACGGTGAGGGCGACGAGCTCGTCGCGGTGAGTTTCGGCGACGTTGAGGACGACCGTAGGCTCGCCGGCGCTCACGACGATGACCCGGTCAGCGAGGCGCTGGACCTCGGCGACGTCGGATGATGCCAGCAGCACGGCTGTCCCGCCGGCTGCGAGCTCATCGATGAGACGGTGGATGTCGGCTTTGGCGTGCACGTCGACGCCGTTGGTCGGATCTTCCAGAAAGCAGACGCGAGGGTCACCGTCGAGCCACTTGCCCAACAGCACCTTCTGCTGATTACCTCCGGAGAGCTGACCGACGGGTGGATCCTTCTGGATTGTGACGACGCCAAAGGATTCGCGAAGAGCCTGCGCCCTGCGGTGCAGGCTCCGCCAGTTCACCCAAGGCTTGGGTGTGCGGCGGTCCCCGGCGAGGACGATGTTCTCGTCGATGCCGAGCGTGCCGACAAGACCGTTGGCGAGCCGGTCGCCGGTGACACAGCGCAGGCCGCTGCGCAGCGCCCGGGAGACACTCCCCCAGACGACCTGCTGACCGTCCACCTCTAGCGTGCCTGCATCCGGTTTCGCCGTTCCGGAGAGCAGCGAAAAGAGCGCCGACTGCCCGTCGCCCGCGGGGCCAAGGACTGCCACGACTTCACCCGATCGCACGTCGATTGTCAGATCACGAAGGCGAGAGCCCGTGCTGACGGAGTCGATCCGCAGCCTGGTCTCACCCGGAGTTGCGCGATCGGTGGGGCGCTCAGAGGTAACGCTCTCGCCCGCGATCGCATAGACGAGCGAGGACATGTCCAGCTCGGTTGCGGGGACGGTGATCTGGCGTCGACCGTCGCGGAGGACGGTGACCCGATCGGCGATGTCGAGGATTTCGTCGAGGTGATGCGAGATGTAAACGATCGCGGTGCCCTGAGCTCGCAAGCGCCGCACGAGATCACGCACCTGTTCGGCTGCTGCTCCCCCCAACGACGCCGTGGGCTCGTCGAGGATGAGCACTCGCCCGCCGCGTCGCACTTCCCGTGCGATCTCGACCATCGTCTGCTCCGCTGCGGAGAGAGCGCCGGCGAGGGTGCGCTCATCGATGTCGAGGCCGATTCGCTCCAACGTCTTTCGTGCTTCGGTGTGCATGGCACGCCATCCGACCCAGCCTGCGCGACGCGGTAGGTCACCGAGAAAGAGGTTCTCGGCGACGGAGAGCTCCAGGACGAGATCCCGTCGCTGCGGGACGGTTGAAATTCCGTGCTCGCGGGCACGACGAGGGTTCAGCCCAGATAGCTCCTGGCCATCGAAATGGATCGCGCCACCGTCCGGCTCGTGCGCGCCGCTGAGTACGCCGACCAACGTCGACTTGCCCGCACCGTTCATTCCGACCAGCGCGTGCACCTCGCCTGGGCGCACATCGAAGTCAACGTCGCGCAGTGCCGCGGCACCGCCAAAGGACTTGGATACGCCTGTCACGACGAGGATGGGCACGCCCGTCGCCGCTGTCTGATTCGAGTCGAGACTCGTCATCACCACACTCCCTGCTTCGTCGCAGTTGGTTCACCGGCCATCGTCGGCCGGATCGGTGTGTTTCGAAATTAGTGGAACATTTCAGAACATATATATGTAATCATATGTTCTACGCCAGGGCGATACCTACGGAGAAATCCGTCGGAGAAACCCGGACAACTCCCCGCGAAGACGCGCGGAGTCACGAACCACGAAGATGTAGGTGAGAGAAAATGGCCAGAAAGATTCTCGTTGTCGGCGGCGGCATCGGCGGACTCTCCGCAGCGATCGCGATCCGCCAGGAGGGCCACGAGGTCCACGTCGTCGAGCGGTATCCCGATGCCCACGCCTCCGTGTTCGGCGTCGGCATCATCCAGCCGATCAACGCCCTGCGTGCCCTTGACGCTCTCGGTTGCGCCCAGGCGTGCATCGATTCCGGCTACCCCGCCAAGGCCTGGGGTGCGATGTACGACCACGGCGGCAACTTCATCCGCGACATCCACGGAACCCCCATCGAGAGCAGCACGCTGCCGCCGATGAACGGTGTTACCCGTCCTAGGTTGCACGAGATCCTCACGACTCGCGCGCTGGAGATCGGCGTGACGATCCAGTACTCCACCGCATTCGAATCACTCCAGGAACGCGACGACGACGTTCTCGTGACCCTGGAAGGCGGCGAACAGATTGTCGCAGATGCCGTGATCGGTGCGGACGGTGTGCGCTCGAAGGTGCGCGGCTATGTACTGGATGCCGAACTGCAGCCGCGCTACATCGGCCAGTCTGCCTACCGGCAGAACATGCCAGGGCTGCCGGAGATCGACCGGATCATCCTGCAGGACGGCCCCAACGGCATGGCTGGTTTCGTGCCGATCGGGCCCGACCTCGCCTACATGTTCTTCAACAAGCCGATGGAACGCGGCGATCGCCCGGCCACCGAAGATCTCTCGAAGGCGCTGCACAAGGAGCTCGAGGGATACGGCGGCCTCGCCGGGCGTTTCCGAGACGAGTTCCTCAGCGAAGATCCGGCCGACATCGTGCTGCGCCCGGAAGAATCACTGATCGCCCCGGCACCCTGGCACAAGGGCCGCGTCATCCTCATGGGCGACGCTGTGCATGCGATCACTCCGCACCTCGGACAGGGTGCGGCGCAGGCGATCGAGGACGGCGTCGTGCTCGGCGAAGTACTCACGAAGCACGAGAGCCTGGAAGACGCATTCGTCGAGTTCACGCAGCGCCGCTTCGAGCGCTGCAAGCTGATCGTTGAGACATCGCTGAACATCGGCGAATGGGAGATGGGACGCCTCCCAGATTTCGACAACGTCGCGGCGACCATGCACGTGCTCAAAGAGATGGCGAAGCCCCTCTGATACGCACCACACGCTCCAGGTGTCCGGCCGAGGGTTCGCCTCCTTGGACTTCGGCCGGCACCTGGCCCCCTCCGTCTGTCGCGTCACCGTCGCCGCGACCTCGCCGATAAGCTGACATCCCATGGTGAATCCGGCATCCACGACGCACTCCGAGGTGAGCTCTGCCCTGCGCGAGCTCGCGTGGGCCATTCACCGCTCCGCACCAGAACGTGCCGGCGTCGGCCCGATCCCGACAACCGAGATCGCCCTGCTCAAGCAGGTGATCGACAATCCGGGTTCAACGATCGGTGATCTCGCAGCGGCGCTCGGGCTGCAACAGCCGAACGTCAGCACGGCGATCCGCGTGCTCGTGGCACGGGCGTTCGTCACTCGGCAAAAGAGCGAGTCCGACCGTCGCGTGTCGTTGATCTTCCCGACGGAACTCGGTATCTCTGAGCACACCGCGATCTCGGAAGCGTGGTCGAGTCCCGTGGATGCCGCGCTGGAAGAGCTGACCTCCGAGCAGCGTGCCGCGCTGGACGCTGCGGCAGATGCAATGACCGCTCTGCATCAGAGTCTGCGGCGAGCGTCGGTCAACTAACGTCTCAGACTGCTCGCTACGCTGGATGCATGAGCACGCACATCGCAGCCGCACCCGGCGAGATCGCACCCATCGTCCTGTTCCCCGGTGACCCACTGCGGGCGAAGTGGATCGCCGAGACGTTCCTTTCCGACGCGGTGCTGTACTCCGAGACCCGCGGGATGCTGGGATTCACCGGCACCTGGAATGGGCACCGCGTCTCGGTGCAGGGCTCAGGCATGGGGCAGCCGTCGATGGCGATCTACACCAACGAGCTGTTCAACGAATACGACGTGCAGACGATCGTGCGAGTCGGGTCGTGCGGCGCGCTGACCGAGAAGCTCGCGCTGCGCGACATCATCATCGCGAACGGCGCCTGCACCGATTCGGGCATCAACCGCGTGCGCTTCAATGGACTCGACTACGCGCCGGTCGCCGACTTCTCGCTGCTACGCGCGGCGGTTGAGGCGAGCGAGGAACTGCCGCTTTCGTCGAATGTTCACGTCGGGCTGCTGTTCTCGAGTGACCAGTTCTACAGCACCAGGCCTGAGCTGAATGAGCCCTTCGTGAAGCACGGCGCCCTGGGCGTTGAGATGGAGACGAGCGGGCTGTACACGCTGGCCGCGTACTACGACCGCCGCGCGCTGAGCATCTGCACGGTCTCTGACCACCTCATCACGGGCGAAGAGACGACGGCCAAGGAGCGCGAGCAGACCTTCGGCGACATGATCGAGATCGCGCTGCGCGCAGCGACCGCCTGACCACGCCGCACGGTGCCGCGACGCGTCGTTGTCATGTTGCGAGTCGGGTGAGGTTCGAGGAGCATGGAACCATGCCCGACTCTCTTCCCCTGTGCCCCGAGTGCTCCAGTGAGCACGCGTATGAGATGGGCGCGCTGCTCGTCTGCCCGATGTGCGGACACGAATGGTCACCGACCGAGTCTGAGTCCGCCTCAGAGGATGCCGACATCGCTCTCGTCGTGAAGGACGCTGTCGGCAACGTGCTGGCCGACGGCGACACCGTCGTCGTGACCACCTCCATCAAGGTGAAGGGGTCGCAGGCGATCAAGGCAGGAACCAAGGTGCGCGGTATCCGTCTCATCGATCCGGTCAACGGCCATGACATCGACTGCAAGGTCGACGGATTCGGCCCCATGCTTTTGAAGTCAAGCGTCGTCAAGAAAGCCTGAGGCTGCTGAGGGCCACGGCACCCGTCTCTGCGGTTCATAACTCCGCAAATTTGGACCAGTTCGGGCTGTTTCGGCCCGTGTGATCGTCATCATGCGCCAATTCTGAGGAGTTATGAACGCTGAGCGCGCATGCCGGTCAGCTCAGTGAGGGATGATCGAAGGACCATGACTTCCTCCGCGCGCCTCGATCCGACCTCCCTGCGCGACGATGCGGGAGCCGTCGACCCTGATGCCGTGTACATGGCGTTCGTCGAATGGGCTGAGTCCACAGGCATCCAGCTCTACCCGGCGCAGGACGAGGCGATCATCGAGATCGTCTCCGGGCAGAACCTGATCCTCTCGACGCCTACCGGCACCGGCAAGTCTCTCGTAGCGATCGGCGCACATTTCGCCGCCCTCGCTGAGGGCCGCCGCAGCTACTACACCGCCCCGATCAAGGCTCTGGTGAGCGAGAAGTTCTTCGCGCTCGTCGACACGTTCGGGCCCGAGAACGTCGGGATGATCACCGGCGACTCGTCCGTGAACGCGGATGCGCCGATCATCTGCTGCACGGCCGAGATCCTCGCGAACCTCGCCCTGCGTCAAGGCCCTACGGCCGACGTCGGCCAGGTCGTGATGGACGAGTTCCACTTCTATGCCGACCCCGAACGCGGGTGGGCATGGCAGGTGCCGCTGCTCACTCTGTCGCAGGCTCAGTTCATTCTGATGTCGGCGACCCTCGGCGACGTCACTGCGTTGGCTGAGGATCTGACCCGTCGCACCGGCCGCGAGACCGCAACGGTAACCGGAGTCGAACGACCGGTGCCGCTGCACTTCTTCTACGAGATGACGCCCATTCACGAGACGGTCGATGACCTGCTGAACACCAGCCAGTCGCCGATCTACGTCGTGCACTTCTCGCAGGCCGCCGCCATGGAACGTGCCCAGGCACTGTCGAGCACGAAGATCGCGACGCGCGAGCAGCGTGACGCGATCGCCGCCGTCATCGGCGAGTTCCGCTTCACCACGGCGTTTGGCAAGACGCTGTCCAAGTTCCTGCGCGCAGGCATCGGTGTGCACCATGCCGGCATGCTGCCGAAGTATCGGCGACTCGTCGAGCAGCTCGCACAGCGCGGCATGCTGCGCGTCATCTGCGGCACCGACACCCTCGGAGTGGGCATCAACGTGCCGATCCGCACGGTGCTGTTCACGGCGCTGACGAAGTTCGACGGCACACGGATGCGCCAGCTGAATGCCCGCGAGTTCCACCAGATCGCAGGGCGTGCTGGCCGGGCGGGATTCGACACTGCGGGAACCGTCGTCGTTCAGGCACCGGAGCATGAGACCGAGAACGCCGCAGCGATCAAAAAGGCCGGCGACGACCCGAAGAAGAAGCGAAAGTTGATCCGCAAGAAGGCCCCTGACGGGTTCGTGTCGTGGGGGGAGCCCTCGTTCCGCAAGCTCATCGATGCGGAACCCGAGACCCTCACCTCGCACATGCAGATCACGAGCGCGATGATGCTCAACGTGATCGGCCGCGGCGGCGACGTGTTCGGAAATATACGCGCACTGATATATGACAACCACGAGCCACGAGCCCGACAGCGAATGCTGGCCATCCGCGCGCTGGGGATCTATCGGACGCTCCGCGAATCGGGCATCGTCGAGCAGTCGGCCGATGGCACGATCAGCCTCACCGTCGATCTGCAGCCGAACTTCGCCCTGAACCAACCGCTGTCGCCGTTCGCTTTGGCCGCGTTCGAACTGCTTGATCCGGATGCCGCCACCTTCGCGCTGGACATGATCTCGATCGTCGAATCGACCCTGGATGATCCTCGGGCAGTGCTGAGCCAGCAGGAGTTCCTCGCTCGTGGCGAAGCGGTCGCCGAGATGAAGCGCGAGGGCATCGAGTACGACGAGCGGATGGAGATGCTCGAGCAGATCACGTATCCGAAGCCGCTCGAGGAGCTGCTGGGCGCAGCGTTTGAGACGTACAGCGCCGCTCAACCGTGGATCCGTGACTTCGAGCTGCATCCGAAGGCCGTCGTCCGCGACATGTATGAGCGAGCCATGTCGTTTGGAGAATATGTCGCGTACTACAAGATCGCACGGTCCGAGGGCGTGGTGCTGCGGTACCTCTCTGACGCCTATCGGGCGGCGTCGCAGACCATCCCCGAAGACCTCAAGAGCGAGGATCTGCGCGACCTGATCGAGTGGCTCGGCGAGCTCGTCCGGCAGGTCGACTCCAGCCTTCTCGACGAGTGGGAAGAGTTGCGCGCAGGCATCGACAACGGGGTGGTGGATCTGCCCCGTCATGATGACGCACCGATCGTGCCGCCAGCTCCGAAGCGTCTCACGTCGAACGTGCGCGCCTTCCGGATCCTGGTGCGCAATGAGATGTTCCGCCGGGTGCAGCTCGCCGCACGTGAGGACGTCGATGCGCTGGCCGTACTCGATCCCACCTTCGGATCGGATGCCTGGGATGCCGCGCTCGACGGCTACTTCGCCGACCACGACGAGATCCTCACCGGTGCCGACGCGCGCAGCTCGAAGTTGCTGCTCCTGACCGAGGGACCCACGAGCTGGACCGTGCGTCAGATCATCGATGACCCGGCCGGTGACCACGACTGGGGCATCGCCGCGACCATCGATCTTGCGGCATCCGATGAGGCGGGCGAAGCCGTCGTCACGGTCACCGGAATCGATCGACTCTAGGCCCGTGGGCGGGGGCGGTCGATCCTCGATATGACGTGGAGCGGCAGATCGATCGGATTCTCCGGCTCCATCTCCCCTTCACCCACGCGCCGGAATCCGGCCTTCTCCAGGGCTCGCCACGACGCGATGTTGCCCGCCACGACAGACACGATGATCGCTGGACATTCGGGGTAGCTCGACCAGGTATCTGCGACGACCGCGCGGATGATCGCGCTGCCGAGGCCGCGCCCTGTGTGCGAGGGGTCCGCGATGAGGTAGTCGACGGTCACCGCTCCCGCCGGTACATCGACGATCGCGCTGAGCTCTATGAATTCCTCGGGGTAGTCGGCGATGCGGGAGCGCTGAACGAGCGCCACGGGTTGCCCATCCAGCGACACGAGCAGGTCCTCCCCCGCTTCCTCGCCTCGAGTGCCGGGGCCGAAATCCCGCGCGACTCCCTCTGGCGTAAAGTCATGCTGCCAGTAGCGGTGCACGTGAGGTCGCTTCAGCCACTCCGTGAGCAACGGGAAGTCGGTCTCGACAACCCGGCGCCACGCGACCAGAGGGTCGTCCGCGGGATCGGCGCGATCGTTCATGGAACTCCTCCTTGATGCTGCTCGCTCGGCGATGAGCGGGATGAGCCAGATCTGAGCAACCTACACGACCGCCTGCAGCGCGGGCCTCATCTCGTCATCCGTGGGTCCTCGGTCGGGTCTGCGTACATCTGAGGGCATCCGACGTCGAGTGCCTCCGGACGCAGTTCGTAGTGCCAGGACTCGTTCCCGTAGGTCTGGCAGAGGCCGTAATCGGAGCCGTGCTGCGCGAGCCAATCCAGCGCGCGCAGCGGTCCGATGTCGACGGCATCCCCCGTGACATGGGAGGAATTCTCCGGTGTCGCCACCCACCGTGCCGCTTCCTCTTCCGAACCGTAGGTCACAACGGCCTCGCGTAGCAGTTGCGCCTGCAACGCCTCCGAGCGCCAGCCGCTGTTGACCCAGAACTCGACACCGTCCGCTCTCGCATCCGTCGCTGCGCTGCGCACCGCGGAGATCAACTCCGGGTCGAGCCCCGCCACCGCAGGGGACGTGTCGTCGAAGACCGAGGGCTGCCCGCCGTCGCGGATGACCCCGTCGGCTTCGGTGACCTCACCCGAAGCCTCGACTCCGCCGCTTGACGCGAAGGAGGGGGAGGACGCCGAGGATGCCACCGCCAACGACTGCTGCACGGCGAAAGCCGCGATCACCACGAAGGCAAGTGTGGCGAGGGCGACCAGGACCCGGCGGCGTCGAAGTGTCGAGGGAGGCACAGAGGTAGTTTTCATATCTCCAGTGAAGACAGCCCGCCGTTGCCCTGTCGTATGCGGTTCTTCATACGCTCGCGATATGCGCCGATGCGTAGGATTCAGCCATGCGTGTGTTGATCGTCGAGGACGAGCCCTACCTCGCCGAGGCGGTGCGTGACGGTCTCCGGCTCGAGGCGATCGCTGCCGATATCGCAGGCGATGGCGACACTGCCCTTGAGCTGCTATCGGTGAACAGCTACGACATCGCCGTGCTCGACCGCGACATCCCCGGGCCATCCGGCGACGAGATCGCGCGCTGGATCGTCGACTCCGGCAGTGGTATCCCGATCCTCATGCTCACGGCCGCGGACCGACTCGATGACAAGGCCTCCGGCTTCGAACTCGGTGCGGATGACTACCTCACCAAGCCGTTCGAACTGCGAGAGCTCGTGTTACGCCTGCGCGCACTGGATCGTCGCCGCGCTCATTCCCGGCCGCCGGTGCAGGAGGTAGCGGGGCTCAGGCTCGACGCCTTCCGCCGTGAGGTGTACCGCGACGACCGGTACGTCGCCCTCACGAGGAAGCAGTTCGCGGTGCTGGAAGTTCTCGTCAGTGCGGCAGGCGGAGTCGTCAGCGCGGAAGAGCTGTTGGAGCGCGCCTGGGATGAGAATGCGGACCCGTTCACGAACGCCGTGCGCATCACCGTGTCATCCCTGCGCAAACGATTGGGAGAGCCGTGGTTGATCCGCACGGTTCCAGGGGTGGGTTATCGGATCGATGCGGATGCCGAAACGGATGCCGCAGATGGCTAGGCGCCCTGGCATGAGCGCGCGGCTGAAGCTCACGCTGAGCTACGCCGGATTCCTCATGATCTCGGGCGTGCTGCTAATGGCTGTTGTCGCCCTGTTCCTGTTGCGTTACGTACCAGATGGGCAGATCAGCGGGCCTGGACCATTCATCCCCAATCGCTCCGACCTGCTCCGCGCGTTCACCCCGCCGGCAGTCGCCGCACTCCTTTTCCTCCTTGCGCTCGGCTTGGTCGGCGGCTGGTTTCTGGCAGGACGGATGCTGGCGCCACTCACCCGCCTCAACGACGCCGCACGTCTGGCAGCCGAGGGATCGCTCTCGCATCGCGTTGACATGGCCGGCCCGAAGGACGAGTTCCGCGACCTCGCCGACGTGTTCGACACGATGCTGGCCAGGCTCGAAGCGCACGTCGAGGAACAGCGACGCTTCGCCGCCAACGCCTCACACGAACTGCGCACGCCGCTGGCGATCTCGCAGACGATGCTCGAGGTAGCGCGAGACGACCCTGATCGCGACGTCGACGTACTCATCGATCGACTGAAGGATGTCAATGCGCGGGCGATCGCGCTGACCGACGCGCTTCTTCTGCTGGCGCGCGCCGATCGCGGCAACTTCGAACGACGCAGTGTGGACCTGTCTCTCCTGGCGGAAGAGGCCGTGGAGACCCTGCATCCGCTCGCCGACCAACGCGGCGTCACGCTCCGCATCCGCGGTACGACAGCCGTCACCGGCGGGTCGCCGACGTTGCTTCAACAGCTCATCGTGAATCTGGTCCACAACGCGATCGTGCACAACCTCACCGCTGACGGCTGGATCGACGTGCACACCGAGTCGGGATCCGCGGATGCGGTCGTGATCGTCGAGAACACCGGCGAGGTCATCCCCGCGGGCCTCCTCGCGACACTGCGCGAGCCGTTTCAACGCGAGACGGCCCGATCCCGCGGCAAGGACGCGGCCCACGTGGGTACTGGCCTCGGCCTCGCGATCGCCGAGGGGATCACTCGCGCCCACGGCGGAACGCTAGAGCTGGAGTCACGAAGGAGCGGCGGGCTTGTCGTCACGGTGCGACTGCCCGCGGCGTGAGGCCGGCGGCACCTCGATGGGCTGAGAACGCACGCTTGGGCGGAGGAATCCTGGAAACGTCTCCGCCCATCACTGCGAAGTCCGCCCGTCCGCGCGGGCGCGGCCTCGCAGCATCCGCTCCGCCACGTCCCCCAGCGCCTGGCGCACCTCGTCACCTTCGAGCACCTCGAACTCGATGCCACTCATCCCGATGTAAAGCGCAAACTCCTCGGGCGTACGGGACCCGGCGGTGAGGATGCTGGTGCCGTCGCCGCTGTCAACGACCTCTGCGACGGTGGCACCGAAATGCTGCGACACCACGGCTGCCGGCGCGTGCATCCGCAGCCGTGCGCGATAGGGGTAAGGCGCCGTCGTGATGCTCCGAGTGGTGAACTGTCGCAGCGCCTCATCGGGGATGTCACGTCGAGGAAACTCATCCCGAAGCATCGCCGGCCGCCGCAGACGATCCACCCGCAGGGTGCGCCACGCCTCCCGCTCTGAGTCCCAAGCGACGAGGTACCAGCGCTCGGTGGTGTGCACGATGCGGTGCGCCTCGATGATCCGCACCACCTCGACGCCGTCATGGCGCGTGTAGTCGATCCGCAGTCGCCGCCGCCCCGCGATCGCCGTGGCAAGAACGGTGATGACCTCGAAGTCGATGTCCTGTCGTCCCCCAGCGAGCGGCACCATCGCGCGCTCCACGTCGACGATCTGCTGTCTCGTCGATGGCGACAGCGACTGTTCCAGCTTCGCGAGGGCGCGCGCCGAGGCATCCTCCATCCCGGTGACCACGCTTGTCGCGGCTATCCGCAGCCCGATCGCGATCGCGACCGACTCGTCGGGGGCGAGCGCGAGGGGCGGGACTTCTGCGCCGGCGCCGAGTCGATAGCCGCCGTGCCGCCCGCGCGTGGCTTCGACGCCATACCCGAGCTCGCGCAGATCGTCGATGTCGCGCCGCAGCGTGCGGTCACTCACTTCGAGGCGCGCGCGCAACTCTGCGCCGCTCCACTCTCTGCGCACCTGGAGCAGTGAGAGGAGGGCGAGAGTGCGTCCGGTGGTTCGAGTCATGCCCTCATCCTGTTCTTGTATCAGGACATATTGTGGCCGTTTACGGCGAGAGAGTGAAGACATGAACACGAAACAGACCGACGCTCGTATCCAGCCCTTCCGCATCGATATCGCCGACTCCGCCGTCGACGACCTCCGCTCACGTCTCGCGAACGCCAGGTTTGAGCAGCCACTCCCGGTCGACGACCGCAGCACCGGCATCCCGTTATCCGAACTGCGGACCCTCATCGCCCGCTGGGCGGCCCACGACTGGCGTGCGACCGAAGAACGGCTCAACGCCTTGCCCCAGATCATCACGAACATCGACGGTCAGAACATCCACGCGGTGCACGTGCAGTCGGCGCATCCGGATGCAACTCCGCTGCTGCTCATGCACGGTTGGCCCGGATCTTTCCTCGAGTTCGAGAAGCTGATCGGCCCGCTGACGGATCCGGTCGCGTATGGCGGCGAGGCATCCGATGCGTTCGATGTGGTGATCCCGTCACATCCCGGCTTTGGGTTCTCGATGCCGCTGGTCGGCCATGATTGGAAGCGCAGCGACATCGCCGTCGTGATGCTCGAACTGATGACCCGTCTCGGCTATGACCGCTTCGCCGTGCAGGGCGGTGACATGGGCGCCGGTGTCGCTCCGGAGTTGGGGCGCCTCGCACCCGACCGTGTGATCGGCGTGCACGCGAACGGCTCGCTCGGCACGTTCGTCGGTCAGATCGACGACGAGACTGCGGCTTCACTCACGCCGTTGGAACAGGACCGACTGCGTCGAGTCGGCGAATTCATGCAGAAAGAGTTCGGCTACATCGCGATCCAGTCGACTCGGCCCGCACTGATCGGTGCGATGCTCGCAGATAGTCCCGTCGGTCAGTTCGCGTGGATCCTCGACAAGTTCCAGGAGTGGACCCACCCCGCCGACACTCCTGCAGCTGACCTCGTCGGCGAACAGTTCCTGTTCGACAACGCCTCGCTGTACTGGCTCACGTCCACCGGCGGCACGGCGGCATACGTCGGCTACGCCCAGGATGCCGGATGGGGCACAGTGCCGGAGAGCTCGGGCGTGCCCACCGCCGTGATCGTGTTCGCACACGACGTGGGGCTGCGCTTCGCCGAGGAGAAGGCGAACAACATCGTGCGCTGGACGGACGTCGAGGGTCGCGGTGGGCACTTCGCCGCCCTCGAGGAGCCCGAACTGTTGCTGGCCGACGTGCAGGAGTTCTTCCGGTCGTTGCGCTGAGCGCGGCTCAGATACGCCGCCTCGGGCGGAGAACGCAGTGATGGGCGGAGGAATCCACGAGAATCCTCCGCCCATCACTGCGAAGTCCGCCCATCGCAGCGGCTATCCCGCGTCGGAAGTGCGCGCGGTGATCGCCTGCCACTCCAGGAACAACGGATCCAGGTGCCGCGGGAGCAACGAGTACGCCTCGCGCACGGGCCGGTACTCACGCACCCATTCCGGCTCAGGTTCGAATCGGTCGGCGGCATGAACTGTCGCCGCGACCGCTGCATCCCACGACGGATGCACGCCGACACCGACGAACGCAGAAATGGCTGCTCCCATGCCCGCAGCATCGGTCAGTCGGTTCCGCCGCACGGGCCGTTCGAACACCGCCGCGAGAATGCGCATCATCAGATCTGACCGTGAGCCCCCACCGGAGACGATCACGCTCTCGAATCGGTGCCCGAGCGCAGCCTCCAGAGCGTCGACATGCCCTTTCATAGTGAGGGCGATGCCTTCGAGGATGGCACGGTGGATATGAAATCTTCCCTGGCGGCCGTCGAATCCCAGCAGTGCTCCTCGTCGGTGCGGTGCATCGCCAGGGGCAAGCCAGTCCAGAACAGCGAACAGCCCGTCGCTACCAGGGGCGATACCGTTCGCGCCCTCGTTGAGCTCCTCGTCCGTGATCCCGCGCTCGTCCTCGAGCAGGTCTCGCCACCAGCTCACGGTCCACATGCCCCGACGGATACCACTGCTCTCGTACAGGTACCGTTCCGGCTCCGCCGCGAAATTCACCCAGTAGCTCTCGTCGATAGCGATCGCGTCCCGTCCCACCGTCATCGCCGCGATGTAGGTGCCGAGCGAGAGAAGCGCGGTGTGATCGTCGCGCAGGCCTGACCCGAGCGCCTCGACGGCCTTGTCGTTCGCGGTGGCATAGACAGCCAGCCCGATAGGGAGTCCGGTCGCAACTGACGCATCATTCGTGACCGTTCCGAGCAGTTCGCCCGGCTGCACAAGCTCGAAGAGCTGTTCCGTGCGCATACCGGTACGCACGTATGCGCACGGATCGTCAGACCAGCGCCACTGCTCCTGATCAACAGGCCACATCCCCTGTTGGTTGCCGACACTGTCGCGCCGTTCACCGGTCAGACGATGAGTCAGGTACCCGGACGAGGTCGTCACATATCGCACCAGGGCATTCTGCTCGTGGGCCCTCGACACGCGCTCATCCATCCAGCTGAGCACCGGCTCCACGAGCCCGCCGTTCTCGTCGAGCAGTGCACGGCAGAAGCGGATCGTGCACAGACCCACCCCGACGATGTGGGCCGGATCCCCAGGGAACTGGGAGAGCGCGTCACGACAGGCCTCGACGATCGATTCCCAGAGATCATCATCAGGATGCACGACGTGCCCCGGCGCCGGGGACTCGGTTGCGCGCAGCCGACGCTGCGCCGAGGCATGGACCGCGCCGGTCTCATCAACGATGAGCACCTTCGTCGATTGTGATCCGCCGTCGATGGCGACGACGTAGCGGGGTGCGGTCACGCTTCGAGCGGGAGGATCGTGCCCGCGTTCATCACGCCGTTCGGGTCGAACGCCTGCTTGAGCCGCTCCAGCATCGGGTACGCCGAACCGTGCTCCTGGCGAGTCCAGGGTGTGCGGTACTTGCCGATGCCGTGGTGGTGCACCATTGAACCTCCCAATCGCAGCGCTTCCTCCACGATGATGGCATTGAGGGGCACGTGATAGAAGTCGATCTCCTCTCGCGGCTCACAATCGATGTTGTAGTCGTATACGAAGTAGAGATTGGTTCCGGTCTGATAACTGTGCGACGAGTGCGCTCCGAGCATCGTGAGGTGATCAGCACGAGGGTATTCGGAGCGGATGCGGTCGATCACCGCGTGATAGAGGCTGCTCACTCCCGACCAGTTGATCGACACCTCGGTGGTGTATCCGAGATGCGAGTCGCGGAGCATCACCTCTTTCTCGGCGTCGATCTTGTCCTGGCCCCAGTTGAGTCCCTGGAACCACTTCTCGATGTGTTCTGACGCGACTTGCTGGTGCGGCCGCCCGGCGAATACCGCCTCGATGCCGGCAGCGGTCGCAACAACCAACGGCTCAGGGCCTTCGGCAGTGAGCACGACTACCGATTTGCCCTCGGAGAAGTGCGAGAAGTGCTGGTTCGCGTCTTCGGGTGAATACACCCGGCAGACCGACGGCCGGTACCCCGCCGTGACGAGCTCACGCAATGCCTCGACGCCGACCTCGAACTCGTCGACGAGGAAACCGAAGAAGCAAGTGTTCTCCGGTTGGTACGGGAAGACCTTCACCGTCACCTCGGTGATGACGCACAGCATCCCCTCGTTGCCGATGATGATGTGGCGGATGTCGGGCCCCGCCGCGCGACGCGGCACATTCTTGATGCGAGTCACAGTCCCGTCCGGGAACACTGCTTCAAGCCCGATCACCATGTCCTCGATGGCGCCGTAGAGGGTCGAGAACTGACCGATCGATCGGGTCGCGACCAACCCGCCGTACTGCGCGAGCGGCTTCGACTGCGGCGAGTGCCCGGTCGTCAGCCCGCGCTCACGAAGTTCGTCCTCGAGCTGCTGAAGCGGGACACCGCACTGCACAGTGACCATCATGTCGGTCTCGTTGACGTCGAGGATGCTGTTCATCCACGATCCGTCCAACACGATCGTGTCCTCGACGACCGTCTCCAGGCCGCCTTCCGTCGCTGTTCGGCCGGTTCGTGGCACGACGTTGACGAGATTGTCGTTCGCGAAACGCAGGACAGCGGAGACCTCCTCGGTAGTTCGGGGGTAGGCGATGATCGCGGGAATCGGCCCGTCGAAGATGCCGTGCACTGACTGGTATTTCTTGAAGCGGTCGACGCTGGCGAGTTCGAGTTCGCGCGGATCGGTGTCGACCGCGTCAGCGCCGAGGAGCGCGGTCACTCGTGTGACGATCTCGTCGCGGGTGAGGGCGGATCGTGATGCCGACATGGGAATAGCCTTCGCTTTCGGGAGTGGTTCGAATCAGTGAGGTCTGTGGGGAGCTGGTCAGCGGACCAGATAGCCGCCGTCGACAACGAGCACATGCCCGTTGACGTAGTCCGAGGCACGACTGGCGAGGAACACCGTCGCCCCCATGAGGTCTGCCGCATCGCCCCACCGCTCGGCGGGAATGTGCTCGAGAATCCTCCGGCTTGCTTCGGGGTCGGAGCGTGTCGACGCGGTGATCGCCGTGGCGAAGTACCCCGGAGCGATCGCGTTGACCTGGATACCGTCTGCGCCGAGCTCGTCGCAGTAGGCCTTGGTGAAGCCTACGATCCCCGCTTTCGTCGCGGCGTAGGCGGGCGACTGCCTACCGCCGAGGAAGGCGAACAACGATGCGATGTTGATGATCTTCCCGCGCCCCTTCGCTCGCATGATGCGGCTCGCCTCGTGCGCGAGTTCGAATGGCGCCGTGAGGTTCACGGAGATCATCGGGTCCCATTTATCGCGGTCGAAGGCCTCGACATCGTCGAGCAGCGCGATGCCAGCGGAGTTGACGAGCACGTCGAGCGACCCGAAGCGGTCGACGCAGGCGGCGACGACGTCCGCTGGCACACCGCGCTGAGCGATGTCCGCCTCCAGGAAGGCGTATTCTCGTCCCTCTGCCTCGATCAGGCGTCTGGTCGTCCCATCATCGTCGGCGAGGCCAGCGACGAAGACGTTCGCGCCCGCCTTGGCCAGGGCCAGGCTGAACGCCCGGCCCAGGCCCGTGTTGCCGCCGGTGACCACGGCTGTCTGTCCTTCAAGCGAAAACAGATCCAGCGAGAAGTCGGTGATGTCCATGCTCGCTATCCTTCCGGTGCGAACGGGTCGGCGATGTTCACGTATCGCGTCTCAAGGTACTCATCGATTCCCTCAAACCCGCCCTCGCGGCCTAGTCCGGACTGTTTGACGCCCCCGAACGGAGCTGCCGGGTTAGAGACGACGCCGGCGTTTATCCCGAACATGCCCGTTTCGAGTCGCTCCGCGAGGCGGAGCCCCCGGTTGAGATCTGACGTGTACGCAAAGGCGACGAGTCCGAACGGCGTCCGGTTGGCGATTTCGATAGCCTCCTCTTCGGTATCGAACACGACGATCGGTGCGACGGGACCGAAGATCTCCTCGTCGAGGATCGCCGCGTCTGCGGGCACGTCGGCAAGCACTGTCGGCTCGTAGAAGTAGCCGGCACCCGGCAACGCGCGACCGCCGAGCGCAAGCGTGGCGCCGTCAATCACTGCGCTGTCCACGAGTTCGGCGACCTTGGTGCGCGTCGCCTCGTCGATGAGCGGACCCATCGTAGTTTCGGCATCCGTTCCTCGACCGATTTGGAAGCGCGCAATGCGCTCGGTGAACAGGCGTGTGAACTCGGCGGCGACCCCGCGCTGAATGAGGAAGCGGTTGGCTGCGACGCACGCCTCCCCACCGTTGCGCATCTTCGCCAGCACTGCGCCGTCGACGGCCTTCGACAGATTCGCATCATCGAAGACGAGGAACGGCGCGTTGCCGCCGAGCTCCATCGAAACGCGTAGCACCTGCTCTGCGGAGTCAGCGATCAGCCGCCGCCCCACCTCGGTGGAACCGGTGAAGGAGAGCTTCCTCAGCCGCGAGTCGCGGATGAGGGGGCCGGTGACGGCGCCGGCACTCGTCGTCGGGATGACGGTGAGGACGCCATCCGGCAGTCCCGCTTCTCGCAGCACCTCCGCGAACAACAGAGCTGTCAGCGGGGTGAGCGCTGCGGGCTTGAGCACCATCGTGCAACCGGCTGCGATCGCGGGGGCGATCTTGCGGGTCGCCATCGCCAGCGGGAAGTTCCACGGGGTGATGAACAGCGAGGGCCCGACCGGGGTCTTCATCACGACCAGGCGACTCTTGCCGTCCGGCGCCATCGCGAATCGACCGGAGATGCGCGGCGCCTCTTCCGAGAACCACCGCAGGAACTCCGCACCGTAGGCAACCTCGCCGCGTGACTCCGCAAGAGGCTTGCCCATCTCGAGCGTCATCAGCAGAGCGAAATCCTCCGTCCGCGCAGTGACGAGTTCGAACGCACGGCGTAGTATCTCGCCGCGCTCGCGCGACGGTGTGGCCGCCCAGCGCTCCTGCGCGGCCGCCGCGGCGGCGAGTGCCCGCTGGCCGTCCTCGGGCCGAGCATCCGCAACCTCGGCGAGCACCTTGCCCGTCGCAGGATCAGTCACTGCGAATCGGGCACCGCCCTCGGCATCGGTCCATCCGTCGCCGAGAAGGAGCTGTGTTGGAACTCGCTCGAGCAGCTGCTTCTCACGTGCGTCAGCGCTGAGATCCGTGCCGGTCATGCCTGCTCCTCCGATCCGGCGAGCGCGAGCTCGGGCACGAGTCGGAGTTCGCTGTGGATGAGGTCCTCATACAGTCGGAACGGAGTCATCTCTCCTGCTTTGTCGCCGTAGGACGCGCGCGCCCGCCGATAGATCTGCTCGACCAACGATGAGAGCTCGACAGGTACCCCGACCGACCTCGCCAGGTCGATCGACAGTCCCAGATCTTTGCAGGCGAGGGCGATAGCGAAGCCCTCGTCGTAATCGCCGTTCTCCAGGATGGAGAGCACGTCGCGTTCGACGAAGGTGCTGTTCGCAGGGCTTGCGATGAGCGAATCACGCAACACCGCCAGGTCAACCCCTGCGCGTACGCCCACGGCCAGGACCTCTGCGGTCGCCACCAGGTGCGAGAACCACAGCTGGTTGATCATCAGCTTCACGGCGTATCCCGCACCGTGACCGCCGACGTGAAGGATCCGATCCGGGTCGCCCATGGCTTCCAGGACGGGACGGACTCGTTCGACGTCTGCGGCATCCCCACCGATGAAGATCTGCAGCATGCCCGATGCCGCGCCCTTCGCCATGCCGCTCACCGGGGCGTCGAGGATGCGCAACCCACGTGCACTCTCCTCGGTGCGTACCCGGTCGGCCACTTCTGGCACCGATGTGGACATGTCGATCCATGTGCCCCCGTCTGCGATCCCCTCCAGGATGCCGCCGGGACCGCTCACGACGTCGGTCACGTGACGCGGCGTCGGCAGCATCGTGATGATGATGTCGCTGGCGGCAGCGACCTCGGCCGCCGTCGCAGCCCAGCTCGCACCGGCGGCGACGAGCGATGCCGCCGCCTCCGGTCGGACGTCTGTCACGACGAGGCGGTATCCCGCCTTCTGCAGGTTCGAGGACATGCCCGAGCCCATGCTGCCGAGGCCGATGAAGCCGACCGTCGGGGTAGTGACCATGCTTATCAGATCTCCAATACTCAGTCGGCCGGGGCCGTGTAGAAAGGGTTGTGAGGTGCAGACCGTGCGTCGAGAACCTCTTCGGTGCGTGGCAGGCCCTGCGAGCCATTGCGCAGCGCAGTGCGGGTTGCCTCCCGGTTGTTGCGGTACACGGCATCCGCGTCATCCGCCCCCGGGTTCACCCAGACCGCGGTGATCACGACGTTGTCGTCGACAGCATCCGCGGGGAGCGTGCCTTCAGCGACCGCATCTGCGACGCCCGCAGCAACACCTGCCTGCGCTGGCCCCCAAATGTGGGTACCGTGCTCATCGCTTGCCGGAGCCGCTTTGGTGACGAAAAGCGTCAGCGGTTTGACGGGAAGAGAGGGACGCAGCACCGCAACAAAGGGCACGTGCCCTTGGCTTGGTGTTGCCAGAGCAGTCGCCCAGGCCGTGCCAGCCGGTCCGGAGCGAGCGCCGTACACACTGTTGATGTGCGCGGCATTAACTCCCTCTCCAATGAAGCTCTCTCCGAGTTCGAGTGTGGAGTCGTCGGCCATCAGATCAGCTCCTGCTCTTCGAGCCAGTCGATCGCGACATCTTCGGGGTCTTCACCCTCGACGTCGACGAGAGCGTTCAGCTTCTGCATTTCCTCCGTAGTGAGCAGCGGAGAGATCTCTGCGATGACATCGGCAATCGCCGGGTATTCGTCAAGGACCTCCTGGCGGATGGTGAAACCGCCCTGGTAGGAGGGGAAGAACTCTTCGTCATCCTCCATCACGACCAGATCGAGAGCGGGGATGCGTCCGTCGGTCTGGAAGACCTCGCCGAAGTTGCAGTCATCGCCCTTCTGCGTCGCGGTGTAGATGACGCCGGTGTCGAGCATCGTGACGTTCGAGTCAGGAACATCGATCCCGTATGCGGCCTTGAGTCCCGGCCAGCCGTCGTCTCGTGTGGAGAACTCGCTCTCGATGCAGAACGTCTGGTCTTCGGCCGGGAGCGCCGCGACGTCACTCATGGTCTTCACGCCCAGTTCCTCGGCCTTGTCAGCGCGGACGGCGAATGCGTAGGTGTTATTGAGGGGTGCGGGATCCAGCCAGGCGAGGTCCTTCGCAGCGTCGGCCTCCTTGACTGCGTCGAACTGCGCCTCAGCGCCCTTCACCGGGGTGGTGTTGCCGTTGTACGTAATCCATGAGGTGCCGGTGTACTCCCAGTACCCGATGAAGTCGCCGTTCTCCAGCGCCTGGCGCACGTTTGCCGAGCCGACCAGCTTCACGTTCGCTTCGAGGTCGGCGCCGTGCGCGTTGAGAAGCTCGGTGGTGATGTACGCGAGGATGTACTGCTCTGAGAAGTCCTTCGACCCGACTTGACCGGTCAGTCCGTCGAGTTCGCCGCTGGCGCTCTCGGTGCCACCGGAGCTCGAGCATCCGGCAAGAAGGAGCGCACCCGCGGCAAGCGCGGTGACTCCAGTGATGAGGTTTTTCTTCATGACTGCTCCTTGGTGTGTGAAGGGAGATGCGTGCAAAGGTCGAAACGAGATCAAAGTCCGCGGGGACGGACTGCTTCTTCGACGAGACCGGCGATCCAGTCGATGAGGACGGCGATCGCGGCGACCAGCACCGCGCCGACGAGCAGCACAGGAAACCGCTGCAGCTTCAGTCCGTTGACGATCATGTCGCCGAGACCACCGGCGTTGATGAACGTGGCTATGGTCGCGACGCCCACGCAGAAGACGAGGGCGGTACGAAGGCCCGCGAGGATCACCGGCGAGGCGAGCGGAAGCTCAATGCGGCGCAGCACCTGCCCGGACGTCATCCCCATGCCTCGCGCCGCTTCTTTGACTCCGGCGTCGACCTGCTCCAGGCCGACGAGTGTATTGCGCAGCACGGGGAGAAACGAGTACGCGACGAGAGCAACGAGAGCGGTAGCGAAACCGGTCTGCCAGACGATCGCCAGCAGGATCACGACTCCGACTGCCGGGGTCGCTTGGCCGATGTTCGCCAGCCCCAACGCGAAGACGTGCACGATCTTCGAGCGACTGCGGTAGACGCCGATGCCCGCGGGAATCGCGAGGACTGCGACAAGCGCGGAGGCGGCAGCGGTGAGCAAAAGGTGCTCGCCTACCCGAGACAGGATGTAGTCCGGGTTGAGGGTACGCTGCTCGATCGAGTCCAGCGGGATCGTCGCCACCCACACGAGCGTGACCACGAGGACCGCGCCGACGACGAGAGGTGCGGCAGATATCCGTGCGACCGAGCCGAGCCGACGACGGGGAACAACGACCGACGTCGCTTGAGTCGCGGAGATGACAGTCATCTCAGCGCGTCCCCTCACCGGCGGAAGTACCCGGCGCGTCTGTGAGCACCGCCGAGATCCCGACGTTGTCAATGGATCCGCGCACGCGCCCGTCGGAGTCAACGACGTTCACGGTCGACGCTCCAGTGACCATGAGCAGGTCCAGCGCGTCACGTAGCGAGAAGTCGAGACTGATCTGCGGGGAGCCATCGGATGCCGGGAGCAACTGTGCCTCTGTGAGGGGGATGAGAGCGAGCCGCTTCAGCGCCGCGCCCTGGCCAATGAAGGATGCCACGTACTCGTTCGCCGGGTTCGCGAGGATGCGCGCAGGGGTGTCGAACTGCTCGATGTGAGAGCGGTCACTGAGCACGGCGATTCGATCTCCGAGCCTGATCGCCTCATCGAAATCATGCGTGACGAAAATGATCGTCTTGCCGATGTCGGCCTGTAGCCGCAGGAACTCAGCCTGAAGCTTCTCGCGCGTGATCGGGTCGGTCGCGCCGAACGGCTCATCCATGAGCATGACGGGTGGATCGGCCGCGAGAGCGCGTGCGACCCCGGCTCGCTGCTGTTGGCCGCCGGAAAGCTGCTTCGGGTAGCGCTTGGCGAATTGCCCGGGGTCAAGCTGCACAGTTTGCAGTAGCTCGTCGACGCGCTCCGCGGTCTTCGCTTTCGACCAGCCGAGCAGACGCGGCACGACGCCGATGTTCTCGGCGATCGTCAGGTGCGGGAAGAGCCCGATCTGCTGGATGACATAGCCGATGTGGCGGCGGAGCTGATTCGGATTCATCGAGAGGATGTCTGTGCCGTCGATGCGGATGGAGCCGCTCGTCGGCTCAATGATGCGGTTGACCATCTTCATCGTCGTCGTCTTGCCGCATCCGCTGGGGCCGACGAACATGACGAGTTCGCCGGGTTCGACGTGCATGGAGAAGTCTTCGACGGCCGGAGCATCCTGGCCCGGATAGACCTTGCTGACGCCTCGGAGTTCGATACCTACGCCACGCTGCTTCTGCGCGATCGCAGAAAGGAAACCGGTGTCGGTGGAAACCTTCTGTGTGTCGGTGGTGAGATCAGGCACGGAGACCCCTCGAGGTTGTGTATCGGGAGATGAGCACGAACGCTCCGTCGACGAGGAGCGCGAGGACGATGACTCCGACGGTTCCGGCGAGCGCGTAGTTCAACGCGTTCTTCGAGCCGAGCGACGAGAGTCCTTTGAAGATGTACTGGCCGAGGCCGGGGCCGGCGACGTATGCCGCGATCGCAGCGATGCCGAGCGAGAGCTGTGCGGCGACGCGAGTGCCGGTGAGGATAACGGGCCACGCGAGCGGCAGCTGAGTGGTGAGCAACACCCGCGGCTTGCTCATGCCCATCGCTGTGGCCGACTCCAGGATGTGGGCGGGAATCTCACGGAGTCCGACCACGGTGTTGCGGATGATCGGCAGCAGCGAGTAAAAGACGAGGGCGACGATGGTGGGCCCCCAGCCGAGGCCGAGGATCGGGCTGAGCAGCGCGAGCAGCGCGAGCGACGGAATCGTGATCGCGACGGATGCCGAGGTGATCGCGATTGCCCGCGGCGTCGCACGATCCCAGACGAGTAATCCGAGAACCACTCCGATGACGAGCGCGATGGCGAGGGAGATCACCACGACGAGCAGGTGCTCGGCCGCCAGCTGGAGGATGTCTTCCCAGCGGCGTTCGAGGAACTTCGTGACGTTGTCGAGATCGAATCCTGACACGGACTGTCGCTCCTTTCTCAACGGTGAGGGGATCGTCCGAGTGACGATGACATCAGGCTAGGGAACCGATGACATTTCCACAACGCATGTTGACGATATGGCAACTTGCTTTTACTCTAAAGAGATGACTCCCCCTCAGAGCGCTGCCCGCCGCAACTCTTCAGGGCTGGGACGGGACATCGAGATCGTCGAGCTGCTCGGCAGCGATGAGGCCGTCGCTGAGGGAGGACTGGGCGTGATGCGGATCGCACAGCTCACCGGACGCGACAAGGCGGTGATATCTCGAACGATGGCCACTCTCGCTGACGCTGAGCTCGTGGTTCGCGATGAGGCGACGATGAACTACCGGCTGGGGAGTCGCCTGTTCGCGATTGCCGCGCGCACAACCGAAGCGTCGCTGGTCTCCCGCGCCCGCCCCCATCTGCGCAACATCGCACAATCGACTCGCGAGACGACCCACCTCTGTGTGCTCCGCGGCGGGAACGTGCTGACGGTGCTGAGCGAGCTCAGCCCGCATGAGTTCCGGACCACAGGGTGGGAGGGCGTGACAACAGCAGCGTGGCGCACCCCTTCCGGGCGCGTGCTCATCAGCGACTGGGATCGCGCGTCACTCGCACGTTGGTACCAGGAGCACGGCCGGGATCAACCTCTTGTCGGACCATTGAATCCGGCGATGGCGGCCGCTGGATTCGCAGTGTTGGAGACCCCGCCGGAGAACAAGGCGATCGTGAGCGACCTAGACTCCCTGCTGACCGAGCTGCAGAGAATCCGCGAGCGCGGCTACGCCACACTCGACGAGGAACTCGAGCTCGGTGTCGTCGGGGCGTCTGCTCCCATCACGGATTTCACTGGACGTATCGTCGCCGCCATCAACGTGAGCGCGCCGAAGTCGCGGATCGGCGGTCACCTTGATCGCCTTGGTGCCTACGTTGCACAGGCCGCACGCGAGCTTTCGAGCTCACTGGGATCGCCTGTGGCACTCGGCTAGGCGTCTGCGCTAGCAATCCGATGATGATGACGAGACTGGCGGCTCACCCGCAGGACCGGGTGCAGCTCGTGTAGGTCGCGATGAGCCCGATCTGCTGATGTTCCCCCCAGATTCGTCAGCAGATCGGGCACGGTCCGCAGATCGGGGCCGGAATTACAGCAGGCTCAGGCGACCTTGGCGCGCCGCGTCGCGGCAAGCTCCTGACCGTAGACCTTGGCCGACTTCTCAGCCTCACCCTTCAGCTCAAGAGCGACGTCGGCGAAGGCATCCATGGCCGGATTCACGCCGACGAGCGTGAACGGGCGCTGCACGACGCGCAGGTCAAGGCCCCAGACGTCTTCGAGTGCGCGACGCAGCCACGTTGTGGAGTGGTCCCAGCCTTCCTTGGGCGTGCCGGGGCCGTAGTTTCCGCCGAGCACGGTGACAAGGGTCGCGGGCTTCCCCTGAAGCGCGGTACCGGTGGGGTCGGTGCGCGCGTCCGTGTAGGTCAGGTCGAACCAGGTCTTAAAGTGCTGCGAGACGCCGTAGTTGTACAGCGGCACCGCGAACAGCAGTGCGTCGGCATCGATCAGCTCGTCGGCGAAGGTGGTCGCGAGGGCTCGCGCCTCGTTCTGGCGCTCCGTGCGCTGCGCTTCGTCGACGAATCCGGACGTGACGGCATCCGTCCACGCCGTCGCGGGGACCGGATTAGCAGCGACGTCGCGACGGGTCACCGTGGAATCCGGGTGGGATGCTGTCCACTCGGCTTCGACGAGGTCGGCAAGCGAACGGCTGGCGGACGTCGCGGGCAGGATGCTGGCATCCAGGCGGAACAGGGACATGAGGCGACCTTTCATTTTCGGAGTCGCTAGGTTTTTCTTAGCGACTTGCGTTAACGTAGCACAGGTATGATGGGGCTATGGCGGAAGCTGAAACAGCGATCCAAGTGTGTGACGCCGCAGTCACACTGGCCTTCAGCGTGCTCGGAAAACGCTGGAACGGCATGATCATCTCAACGCTCGGCGGCGGCCCGACCACGTTCGTCACGCTGCGCCGCGCGGTCGCAGGCATCAGTGACACCGTGCTCTCCGACCGTCTCGCCGAACTCGCTCAGGCCGGGCTCATCGCCCGCACCGTCGATGATGGTCCACCGGTCACGGTGTCATACGCGCTGACCGCAAGTGGTGACGGACTGCTGCCGATCCTCGGCCAACTCGGCACCTGGGCATCCGCAAACCTCGAGGTCCCCGCGCACTGACGGTGGCCCCGGCGATGCTACGAACGTCGGACGTTGTTGCAGATGTCGGAGCGATCAGGCCAAATGGTCCGTCAGGTGCAACACCCTCCGACAGATG
Source organism: Microbacterium sp. Y355 (assembly GCF_059445345.1). Classification (NCBI taxonomy): domain Bacteria; kingdom Bacillati; phylum Actinomycetota; class Actinomycetes; order Micrococcales; family Microbacteriaceae; genus Microbacterium; species Microbacterium sp. Y355. The sequence continues at coordinate 2,467,513 of NZ_JCAIUD010000001.1, forward strand.
TAACAGGCGAGGCAGAACTCACCAGGGGTTCGGCTTGTAGTCCTTCAGGAACACCCCGTGCACATCGACCCCGGCCTCGCCCTGCACGATCGGGTCGTAAACTCGGGCGGCGCCGTCGACAAGGTCGAGCGGGGCGTGGAAGCCCTCCTCAGCGAGGCGCACCTTGGTGGCATGCGGGCGCTCGTCGGTGATCCAGCCAGTGTCGACCGCGGTCATCAGGATGCCGTCCTTCTCAAGCATCTCGCCGGCGCTGGTGCGCGTGAGCATGTTCAGCGCAGCCTTGGCCATGTTCGTGTGCGGGTGCCCTGGGCCCTTGTAGCGGCGCGAGAACTGCCCCTCCATCGCCGAGACGTTCACCACGTACTTACGGTGCGCGTCGGATGCCGCCATCGACGCCCGCAGACGGCTGATCAGCAGGAACGGCGCGGTCGTGTTGGCGAGCTGCACCTCGAGCATCTCGAGCGGATCGACCTGCTCGATCGACTGCACCCAGCTGTTCACGCTGTTGATGTCTGGCACGAGACCGCCGGCATCGATCGCCGTACCGTCCGCGTGCTTCGCCAGCGACGACGACCCGGGCGCCATCGCGAGGCGCGCGAGGTCTTCGGCGGTCAGAGCCTGCCCACCCTGCTCGGCGACGGTGCCGCCGAGGGCTGCGACAGACAAGAGCGGATGCGAGGCGACGGATGCCGCGAGGGCCTGCGGATGCGGATCGGCAGTGTGCCCGAACGTCTCCATCTCGGGCAGCGGTCCGTCCGGAAGCGGCTGCATTTCGGCATCCGCCAGCAGTGAGTATGCCCCCGGCGAGCGCCGTACAGTCTGCGCAGCATTGTTGATGAGGATGTCAAGCGGGCCCTGAGCTGCGACCGAATCGGCGAGCGCGATCACCTGAGCGGGGTCGCGCAGGTCGATGCCGACGACGCGGAAGCGGTGCAGCCAGTCGGCTGAGTCGGGCAGAGATGAGAACCGACGGACCGCGTCGCGGGGGAACCGTGTGGTGATCGTGAGGTGCGCGCCGTCGCGGAGCAGCCGCAGCGCGATGTGCATGCCGATCTTCGCGCGTCCTCCGGTGAGCAGCGCACGCTTCCCAGTGAGATCGGTGCGAGCGTTGCGCTTGCCGTGGCTGAAGCGCGCACACTCGGGGCAGAGCTGGTGATAGAACGCATCGACCAGCGTGTACGGCTGCTTGCAGATGTAGCAGTTGCGGGGCTTGAGCAGCTCGCCCGCGATCGGAGCATCCGTCGACGTCTGCAGGTCGTGGCCGCGCGTTTCATCGTCGATGCGGTCGGGGGCACCGGTGGCGGTGTTTGCGACGACCGCCTTGTCTGCCTCGGCGATCGCGTCACGGATCTCCTTGCGGCGCACACGCTTGACGGCCTTGAACATCGCGGCGGTCGCACGGCGCACGGCGACATAGTCGGGATGCTCTTCGTCGATCTGATCCATAGAGGCGAGTACGCGCAGTGTGGTCTCGAGATCCGACGGGTCGAGACCGTCGCCGAGGTCGCGGTCGTCGGCTACAGGCGCATCGGTCATTGGGCTGATTTTACGCGAGTGCGCTGGGAGAGTGCTCCCGGGGCAGACACTGCTGTGCGTCCGCCGATGACAGACGTCCGACTCCCGGCGTAGGGTCGCGTTATGGACCACCGCGCACACGCCATCATCCCGGCCTACCTGCTCTCGCGCCTGGCCGAGTCTGGGCGCTTCCCTCGAGCGGCAGATGCCGCACGCCAGACGCTGCTCGCCGGGCGCCCGCCGTACCGCGCCCGCATCAACCTGTCGATCGATGCAGACGGCGACCTCGTCGCAGAGCTGACGGATGCTCCGAACCGCACGATCAGCGACGCGCAGAACACCGAAAAGCTGCCCGGCCTCGTGGTGCGCACCGAAGAGGAAGCGCCCGTCGACGACACCGCGGTGAACGAGGCCTTCGACGGCCTCGGTGCCACGTTCGAGCTGCTGCTTGCGGCGTTCCAGCGAAATTCCCTCGATGGTCTTGGCGCGGATCTCGACGCTACGGTGCACTACGGCGTGGACTACGACAACGCCTTCTGGGACGGCGAGCGCATGGTCTTCGGAGACGGCGACGGCGAGGTGTTCCGCGGCTTCACCGGGTCGATCACGGTCGTCGGCCATGAGCTCGCGCACGGTGTCATCCAGCACACCGCGAACCTCGAGTACCAGGGCCAGCCGGGCGCGCTGAATGAATCGATTGCCGATGTGTTCGGTGCGTTGACCGAGCAGTTCAGCGAAGGGCAGACCGCAGATCAGGCAACCTGGCTGATCGGAGCCGGGATCTTCACCGAAGAGGTGCAGGGCAGGGCGCTGCGATCGATGATCGAACCAGGGACGGCATACGACGACGACGAACTCGGCAAGGATCCGCAGCCCGCACACATGCGCGACTTCGTGAAGACCACGGAGGACAACGGCGGGGTGCACATCAACTCCGGCATCCCTAACCGCGCCTTCGCGCTCGCGGCGACGACGCTCGGCGGCAACGCCTGGGAGCGAGCAGGCCTCACTTGGTATCGGGCGTTGACCGGGGGGTTGTCGAGCACAGCGACGTTCCGCCAGTTCGCGGATGCCACGCTCGCGGCCGCTGTCGACGATGAAACCTCGGCGGCGATCCGCTCCGCCTGGATGACCGTAGGAGTCTTTGAAGATGAGCGACGCAGCCCCGCAGAGTGAGTCGGACGACGACTCCACCATCCTCATCGCCGTCGTCCGCACCGGAGGCATCGCCGGCATCCGTCGTCGCTGGCAGGTCGAGCCGCCCCACGAGGAGATGCCCCAGTGGATCGAGCTGATCGATCGCTGCCCGTGGGAAGCGCCGTGCCCCGGCCCGCAGGGCGCCGACCGCTATATCTGGAGCATCCGCGCTCGCACCCCGGAGTCGCGGCACGAGCGCGACCTCCCGGAGTCTGCGCTCGACGGCCCGTGGCGCAGGCTCGTCGATGCCGTCCGCGAAGCCAACCCCGACACGCGAGACGACCCCGACACGCCCTCTACTCCGAACGCTCCATCGCCACACGCGTGACGGGCAGTGCTTCGGGGTGCTCCTGCTGCAGCCAAGTGATGATCTTCTCGCGCACGAGACAGCGCAGATCCCACTGATCGTCCGAGTTCGCGGCCGAGATCTTGAACCGGACCGTCACGTACCCGCCCTCGGATCCAGTGACCAGCACGTTAGCGGAACGCCGGTCCCAGGTATCTGATGCCTCGATGATCTCCATGAACTTCTCGCGCACAGCATCCACCGGCACTCGCCAATCGAGGTCCATGAAGACGGTGCCGAGAATCTTGTCCGACCTCCGCGTCCAGCTCTCGACGGGACTCGAAGTGAAGTAGGTGCACGGCAGGATGAGCCGACGCTCGTCCCAGATGTAGACGACGACGTAGGAGAGATTGATCTCACCAATGCGCCCCCACTCGCCCTCGATCACAACGACATCGCCCACCCTGATCGCATCGGTGAACGCGATCTGTACGCCGGCGATGAGGTTGCCCAGGGTGGATTGTGCGGCAAGGCCCGCGATGATGCTCACCACACCAGCGGATGCCAGGATGCTGGTGCCGAGGGCCCGAACCTCAGGGAACGAGAACAGCACGACACCGATCGCGAGGACCGATATCAGCACCACGACAAGCCGATTCAGCACAGTGAGCTGAGTCTGACGGCGCCGCGCCTCCGGGCTCGAACCATCCCGTGCACTGTCGTACTGCATGAGCCGTTCCATGCCGAAGGTGACGAGGGTCGACAACTCCCATGCCCCGACCAGTACAACAGCGATCAGCAGGACACGCTCCAGCACCGACCACCACGAGAGCGTCGCGGGGGCCGTCGCGGCACACGCGAGCCATCCAGTGATGAGGAATGCCAGCGTCATAGCGGGCACGCGGATGCGACGTTCCAGATCGCCGATCCAGGCCGAGCGTCCGCGTGCCCGGTTGGCGATGAAGCGCACGGTGATCACGAGCGCTGCGACAGCAACGATGCCTATGAGTAGAGCGACAAGCGTTCCCAGCCACGAGGCCCAGTCGACGTCGGATGTGGTGAGAGAAGCCATCTTCCCACCCTAGGCATGAGGGTCAGAGGCGACGCAACCCCCTTGCATCCGCGACGCGGACGGCGCACTCTGGAATCGCAGGAGGAACCATCCGCAGTAAGGGAGCTGTCATGTCGCAGAAGATCATCCCGAACATCTGGTTCGACCGAAACGCCGATGAAGCCGGTGCGTTCTACAAAGACGTCTTCCCCGGCGCTACCGCCACCGTCGGCGCGCGATATCCGGACGATGTGCCGGACTGGCAGGCAGACTTCGCGGGCAAGACCCTGACGGTCGACCTCGTGATCGACGGCTACCTGCTTACGCTGGTCAACGCCGGTGATGAGTTTCGGCCGAACGGCTCTGTGTCGTTCATGCTGAACTTCGATCCGCTCCGGTTCCACGACAACCGGGATGCAGCCCAGGCACGCCTCGACGAAACCTGGGCAAAGCTGTCCGACGGTGGCTCGGTGCTCATGGAACTCCGCGAGTATCCGTTCAGCCCCCGCTATGGCTGGGTGCAGGATCGCTACGGAGTCAACTGGCAGCTTCTGCTGACGAGCCCCGAGGGAGACTCGCGCCCGTTCCTGATTCCGCAATTGATGTTCGCAGGGCCGGTGCAGAACATGGCACGTGAGGCTGCAACGTTTTACTCCTCGCTCTTCCCGGATGCTGGCGTCGGCTTCATCGCGGAGTATCCGGAGAAGACGGGACCTGCGGATGCCGGCAGCGTGATGTTCGGCGAGTTCCGCCTGGCCGGGCAATGGTTCGCGATGATGGATTCGGCCGTCGAGCAGGACTTCACTTTCACCTGCGGCGTCTCGCTTGAGGTGCGCTGCGCAGATCAAGCAGAGCTCGACAAATATTGGGATGCGCTCACCGCCGTGCCCGAAGCAGAAGTGTGCGGTTGGCTCGCCGACCAGTACGGACTCAGCTGGCAGATCGTGCCGGAGAACATGGGCGAACTCATGTCCCGGTCAGGTGCGTACGAGAAGATGATGGCGATGAAGAAGCTCATCATCGCCGACTTCTAAGGAATACATGGGACTGTTCACGCAAAAACCGGAAGAGAAGACCTCCTGGGCCGCATTGCCGGGCGAGCCGCTGGAGCGCGAGGGATCCGTCGATTCCCTGCCCGAGTCAGACGTTTCCCCGCTCAGCCTCGGATTGGGAACGGGCGTCACTTCGATCTCCGTCCCGGTGGTGCCGCCGGAGCCCTCCGACGAGTGATTCCGGCCGCACGCCGAGCCCGACGAACCGTCCGGTGAGTCGGGTCAGCACGGGGTGATCGCGCAACAGTCGCAGCGGCAGCGGTAGCGGTCCGTCCGGCGCACGCTCTGCCATCAGCGGGCGCTGCATGCGACGCTGAACGAACTGCGTAATGCGGGTCGGACGGCTTCGACGCCTTTGCACGCGCCGCAGATCCGAAACGGTCGGTCGGCCCTCCCGCAGAATCGGGCCGAGGATGCGGGCGACCGCCACGGCATCCTGGATCGCAAGGTTGATGCCGACTCCTCCGGCGGGCGACATCGCGTGGGCGGAGTCGCCGATGCACAGCATCCCGTCGGTGTACCAGTGGCGCAGCCGCTCCAGTCGCACCTGCAGCAGGTGCACATCGTCGAGCGAAGTCTCGACGACGGCCTCTCCCATTCGAGGTGAGATGCGCGCGATGCGTTCTTTCATCCTTTCGACGTCGTCCGGCACACCCGTCCAACTGCCCGCGGGGATCACGTGCGCGATCTGGAAGAACTCCCCGCGATCGATCGTGATGATCATGCCCGCCCCCGCCTGAACGAACGGATAGGTTTCACCGGGGTGCTTGACGAGCCGCAACCACAGCACGTCCATCGCCGCGGCGCCTCCGATCGGGTTGAGACCGGCGGCTGCTCGGATGTCCGAATCACGACCGGATGCGTCAACCACGAGGCGCGCGCGGACGCTGACTGGTCCATCCAGCCCTGAGCCCGTGACGCCGACCACGCGGCCGCCTTCCCGAGTGAGCCCATCGATCCGGGTCGAACGGAGCAGACGAAATCCCGGATGCTGCGATGCGGTGTCGGCCAGCAAGTCGAGGAAGTCCCACTGCGGCATGAACGTCATGACCTTGCGCCGTGTGGGGAGGTGCGTGAAGTCGGCCAGCGTCAATACGGCGCCGTGCCAGCTGATCGAGACGCGCGGCATGTCGGCGTGCGGTCGGGTGAGGAATTCGTCGAGGAGATCGAGCTCGCCGAGAAGCTCCTGGGTGGAGGGGTGGATCGTGTCGCCGCGGAAATCGCGCAGGAAGTCGGCGTGTTTCTCGACGACCGTGACCTGGAGTCCCTGGCGCAGCAGGAGCAGCGCCATCATGAGTCCGGCGGGGCCCCCGCCGACGATCACGCAGTCGGTATCAATGTGGATGCTCATACCTTCACGATCGCCCCGTGCGTGTCATGATGCGAGCATGGTCAATAAATCTCCTGGCCGGCCACGGGGCGACTCCACTGCGCGTCAACGACTGCTGGATGCCGCGCATCAGCACTTCGAAGCCGGAGACCTGACCTCGACGTCAGCGAGGATGCTCGCCGACGAGGTGGGCGTGAGTCACACCCTGGTCAATTACCATTTCGGTTCCCGAGACGCCCTGATCGCAGCAGCCGTCTCGCTGCGCGCGGCCCCGCATCACGTCGTCGCCGCGGCGACCGATGAGGACGGGCACATCGATCTCACTCGGCTCGTGCGCGGACTCGTCGCCGTGTGGGAGCATCCGGAAAATGGTGCTCGTCTGGTGGAATTCGCCCGTCGTCTCGCCACCGGCGATGAACGCTCGCCGGCGCTCATGTCGTACCTGCAGCACACAGTGTTCACGGCGTTGGCGGCAGAGTTCGGTCAGGATCGCGCCCGCCGGATGGCGACAGCGATCATCGGCGTGATCTTCGCGCGCTACGTGCTTCAACTGCCCGCGATGACCGCGCTCACACCCGCGCAGGTGGCGACGCATCTGCTGTCGATGCTGCGGTGACGCCTGACCCGCTGCCTGGCGCCGGACGCCGAGCGCCCCGCTCGGAGATGTGCCTTCCCTCGGACGAATTCGCGCGATTCCTCCGAGGAACGTGCACATCTCCGAAGTTGGCGCACGCATCGTCGCCCGATTCGGTCGGAGGACACCGGCACGGCATCGTACGGTTGAAGGATGACGATCACCGCCGCGGCAGACGGCTCCGCCCTGGGAAACCCCGGGCCCAATGGCTGGGCCTGGTACATCGACGATGCGAACTGGGCAGCAGGCGGTTCACCGCACGGCACCAACAATCAGGGTGAGCTGCAGGCGGTACTCGAGCTGCTGATCGCGACCGCCGGCACGGACGAGCCGCTGTTGATCATGTGCGACAGCAAGTACGTCATCGACTCCATCACCAAATGGATGCCGGGATGGAAGCGCCGCGGATGGCGCAAGGCCGACGGTGCCCCTGTGCTGAACCGCGAGCTCATGGAGTCGCTGGACGAGGCGATGCAGGGCCGCAACGTGAAGTTCGAGTGGGTCAAGGGTCACGCCGGCCACGACCTCAACGAGGCCGCAGACGTGCGCGCGAACTCTGCCGCGAAGGCATACCAGGCGAAGCAGGAGCCGAAGCGTGGGCCAGGGTTCACCATGGGATCGGGTGCCAGCGCCGCCGCGCCCGCCGCAGCGGTTGTCGCACCGACCGCCGCAGCATCCGCTCCAGCCCCACGCGCCGCAGCCCCAGCCGCCGCTCCACTGTGGGCCGAAGCATCCAGTCTGTTCGACAGTCTGGACGACTCGCTCGAGACCGAGATGGGGCCCGTCGACCTGCGCGTCACGCTCAAGTCCGATGAGCACGCGCGACTGCGCGACCGCGCCGACGCCCAGGGAATCTCGCTGGAAGAGGCGCTTCGCCGCCTGATCTGACCTTCGACCGGGTCAGGGATCGTTCAGTCGCTGACTGAGCGCACGAACCTCGCTGGCGAGCCGACGACGATTGCCCTCGCGGGGACATCCTTGGTGACCACCGAGGCCGCGCCGATCACGGCATCCTCCCCGATCGTTACTCCTGGAAGAATCGTCGCATTCGCCCCGATCCAGACGTTACGTCCGATCACGACAGGAGCGGGATGCAGGTCGGTCCGACGACTCGGCGCGAGGTCATGGTTAAGCGTGGCAATGACGACGTTGTGGCCGATAAGGCAGTCGTCGCCGATAGCGATGCCCCCCTGGTCTTGGAACTTGCATCCGGAGTTGATGAACACTCGCTTGCCGAAGGTGATGTTCTTGCCGAAGTCCGATGAGAACGGCGGAAACAGTGTGACTGTCTCATCGACGGGCTTCCCGATCAGCTCGGCCAGCAGGCTGCGCACCCGCTGTGGCTCGTGATAACCGCCGTTCAACTCGCCAGTGATGCGCAGCGCCTCCTGGCTGGTTCGATGCATCACTTCGTGCAGCGGCGAGGCGCCCGTGATGGTGCGTCCGGCATCCAGTTCGCGCAGAAGGTCGATAAGTTCCATGCTCCCTCTCTACCAGAGAAGACTCACACCCCGGCGGTCATCCAGGCCACGACCACATCACCGATCATCGAGCGGAGGTGATCGCGACGCTCTTCGGCGAGCAGGTCACGGTCGAACAGGTACCCGAACGTGTGCTGGTTGGCTACCTGGAAGAAGCAGTACGAACTGATCAGCAGGTGCACGTCGAGGGCGTCGACATCCGAGCGCACAGTGCCCTCTTCGCGCCCGCGCTCGAGCACGACCTCGAGCACATCAACGGCTGGCTGGTTCAGAGTGCGCAGCCCGTCAAGTCGCTTGATGAACTCACCGTGGTGGATGTTCTCGATCGATACCAACCGGATGAACTCGGTGTGATTTCGATGATGGTCGTAGGTGAGCTCGGCGATCTGGCGCAGCGCATCGACGGGTGGCAGATCGCCGGCGTGTATCGACTGCTCGGTTTCACGGATGCCGCGATACGCGTTCTCGAGCACCGCAAGGTAGAGCTGCTCCTTGCCGCCGAAGTAGTAGTAGATCATCCGCTTCGTCGTCTGCGTGCGCTCGGCGATCTCGTCGACCCGAGTGCCCGCGTACCCTGACTCGGCGAAGGCTTCAGTGGCGACCGCGAGCAGCTCCGCGCGCGTGCGCTCGGCATCGCGCTTGCGCACCACTGGTTCGGTCACGGCATCCGTCATCACTTCTCGTTCCCCTCGGCACCCTGATCAGTTGCCTGTGCACACATCATGCCTCACCCGTGAGCACCCGCCGCGGATTCACCACCATCAACTGCTGCAGAGTGGCCCCGTCGACCCCGGCCGCACTCAACTGGGGCAGCACAGTGTCGAACAGGTGCGACATATGCCACAACGGCACGTGGGCGACCCGCCATGACGGCGGAGTCACTCTGCTGAACACGGCAGCGTCGTGCGACAGCACGATGTGGTCTGCGTATCCGGCGTCGAGCAGTTGCAGCAGCATCCGCACACGATCTTCATCGCGCGCGACGTGCTCCATTCCGAAGCGGTCAAAGCCCAGGAACGAACCGCGATCGGCGAGCCCGCGCAGGTAAGAGATGTCAGTCGAGTCGCCGCTATGCCCGATCACCACTCGGTCGAGCGGTACGCCGAGGCGCTCAAGTTCGTCCTGCTGCGCGGATCCGCCGCGGGATGCCGCATGCGAATGCGTCGTGATCGGAACACCGGTACGCAGATGTGCCGCAGCGGCAGCCGCGAACACTCGTGCAGCGTCGGGCGTCAGGCCCGCGGCATCCGAGGCGATTTTGATCATCCCCGCTCGCACCGAAGTGCCTGCGATCCCCCGTTCGATATCACCTACGAAGAGGGCTTCGAGCGGGTCAGGGCCGTCGACGACGAGCCCCGGCCCGTTCAGCCTGAAGAACGGCGGCAGCACCTCTGCGGCGTAGCATCCGGTCGCAGCCACGATCTGCACCGGCACACGTGCCGCAACGTCGGCCACCCGCCGCACGTCACGGCCCAGTCCGATCACGGTGAGGTCCACGACCGTGCGCACGCCCTGCTCGTACAGTTTCGTCAGAAGCGTCACAGCGCGTTCGATCATCGCCTGCTCATCCCATTCCGGATGAGGCATATTTACATCGAGCTCAGGGTCGGTGACGAAGATGTGCTCGTGGATGAGGGTCACCCCGAGCGCCTCTCCGTTCACCTCCCCCGTGAACGTCGGTACCGAACGCGTCATGCAGGAAGAATCACTCCGAGGTGGAGCGAATTGCCTCGTACACCGTGAGCGAATCGCCGGTCAGAACGCCGGAGAGGTATTCCTCGGCCTTCTCACTGAATGCGTCGCGATCGACATCCTCGATGACCTCCCAGTCATCACCGGTACGCCATTCCTCGAGGAGCGTCTCCTCGTCTTCGGCGACGCAGGTGGTGACCTCAGCGACGGCCTTCTCAGTGGCCGCGGTCAGGGCTTCCTGCTGCTCGCTGCTGAGGTCGTTCCAGATCGGGCCCATGATCACCAGGTTGGTGTTGAGCTGGTGCGAGCTCATGCTGACGTAGTCCTGAACCTCTTTCAGGTTCGAGGCGACGATGTTGGTGATCGGGTTCTCCTGACCATCAACGGTGCCCTGTTGCAGCGCGAGGTAGAGCTCTTCGTAAGCGACCTCGGTGGCCTCAGCGCCGAGCGCCTTGGCGTTCATGAGGAACTGCGGCGAACCGGGGAAGCGCATGCGCAGACCCTCCAGATCCGCTGGCGTACGAATCGGGACGTTCGCGGTGAACTGCCGCGCACCCGCCGACCATGCGCCCAGCGTGTGCACGCCGGATGCCTCTTCGAAATCCGCGGTGACGGTGTCGGAGGCGTCACTCGCCATGAAGGCGGCCAGGTGGTCGGCATCGTCGAAGGCATAGGCGGCGTCGAGCACGCTGATCGGCTCATAGACCGCGCCGAGTGCCGAAGCACCCTGGATGTCGATGTCGATGTCGCCGGATGCGACCGCGGCGATGCGGTCGGCGTCGCCTCCGAGCTGGCTGGACGGGAAGATCTCGATCTCGAGGCCGACGTCTGCGGCTGTGACCTCATCGGCGATGACCTGCGCGCCGCAGCGATGCTGCGGCTGGTCTTCGTTGTAACTGTGGGCGAGTGTGAGCTTCTGCGTGGCGGCGGCGTCGCCGTCACCGGCGTCGGATCCGGTGGTGCCGTCTCCTGCGCTCGAGCAGGCGACCAGCATCATTGCCGGTGCCGCGACTAGGGCGAGCCACATTGTTCGCCGAGTGCGTCGTGCATTCATGATTGTTCTCCTCTTTCTGCTGCTGTTGGTGGTGCTGTCTGTAGTGCTGGTCCCGGCGTGGCGGGGTTCAAGGTCGCCTCAGTGGCGACCAGGTCATTCAGGTCGGCAAGCATCGCCTTTCGGTCTGCGCGCTCCCCCGTGAAAATCTCGAAGGCGTCAGCCGCCTGATGCATGGCCATGCCGAGCCCAGACATGGTGCGGATGCCCCGGGCGCGTGCAGCCTGCAACAGTGCGGTGTCGACGGGGCGATAGACGATGTCCGCGGCGCGGATGCTGTCCGGCAACAGCGCCACATCGAACGGCGTTCCGGGGTGAGCGGCCATGCCGATCGGCGTCGCATTCACGATCAGATCGGCTTCGCCCAGCAGGGCCGCCAGATCTTCGACGCCGGCCGCCCTCACGTTCGCTCCGGCCACATTCGCTCCGCGCAGCGCGCGAACCTGCGCGGCGAGCACCTCGGCACGCTCAGTCAGCTGGTCGATCAGCACAAGCTCATCGATCGGATGCTGCGCCAAGGCCGTCGCGACCGCCGAGCCAGCACCTCCCGTGCCGAGCAGCACGACGCGTCCGAGTCGCTCCGCCCCGAAGGCATCCTTCAACGCGGCGGCGAAACCCGTCACGTCGGTGTTGTGGCCGACAGTTCCGGCATCCGTAAATACGACCGTGTTCACCGCACCCACCGCACGTGCGTTGTCGCTGAGCTCGTCGAGCAGCGGAACGATCGACTGCTTGATCGGATGCGTGATGTTCAGCCCGTTGTATCCGAGGCGGCGGGCAGAGGCGAGCAGCGCGCTGAGCGATTCAGTCGTGCCCTCATTCGGCGCAAGATCGATCGTGCGATACACGTAGTGCATGCCGTGCCGCGCGCCTTCGTGCTCGTGCATGGCCGGCGTGAGCGATGGGGTCACGCCCTCGCCGATCAGGCCGATGAGCACGGCCCTACGGCGAGCGTCGACGACTGTCGCAGGCGGCGCGAACGTCATAGCCCCAGCACCCCCGGCAGCCACATCACGGCGTTCGGGAACGCGATGATGAGCACGCAGATCACGAGCAGCGGGATGATGAACGGCAACGATCCGCGGAATACGTCGCCGATGCGCGTTTTCGACACCGCGGCCGTGACGAACAGCACGGTTCCGACCGGCGGGGTGAGCAGGCCGATCATGAGCGACAAGATCATCAGCACACCGAGAACGATCGGATCGATACCGATCTGGTTCGCGATCGGCAGGATGATCGGCACGGTGAGCACGAGGATGGCCGTCGCGTCGATGACAGTGCCAAGGATCAACATGACAACGGTCACGAGGATGAGGAACACCGTCGGGCTGTCGGTGATTGTGAAGACCAGCTCGGTGATCATCTGGGGCAGACGCTCGAGGGCGAGGATGTAGCCGAGCAGCGAGGCGGAGGCCACGATGATCATGATCGACGCGGTGATGGTGACGGTCTCGGTGAGCGCCTTGATGAAGCTCTTCAGACTCAGTGAGCGCTGCACCAGGCCGACGAAGATGATGTAGACGACGCCGACGGCGGCCGCCTCTGTCGGGGTGAAGAATCCGCCGAGGATGCCACCCAGGATGATGAACGGCGCGACGAGAGGAAGGATGACGCCCTTCGTCGAGTCCAGGAACTCGGCCTTGTTGAAGGTGCCCTTCTTGATGTTCGGCATGCGCCGTACGAGCACCCAGACCACGATGCACATGCCGATGGCCATGAGTATGGCGGGGATGACGGATGCTGCGAACAGTGCTCCAGTCGACGCGGCGGCGAGCCCGGCGTAGATCACTGCGGGGATGCTCGGGGGCATGACCGGTGCGATGAGGGATGATGTCGCAGACACTCCAGTGGCGAAGCGGCGACCGTACCCTGCGCGGATCATCGCGGGGATCTGAACCTTGCCGAGAGCCGCAGCATCCGCAACCGCGGAGCCACTCATCCAGGAGAAGCCGACGCTGGTACCGACGGCGACATATCCGAGGTTTCCACGGATGTTCGCGAGCCCCTCCTGAGCGAAACGGAAGAGGCGGTCTGCGATGCCGGCGTGATTGGCGAGTGCGCCGAGGAAGATGAACAGGGGCACGGCAAGCAGTGGAAAGCTGCTGGCTGCGTTGGTGACTGTGCGCAGCGCCATGCCGACCGACTGGCCTTCGATGGCCATATAGACCAGCGACGGGCCGAGGAAGGCGAAGGGCACCGGCACGCGCAGCGCCAGAAGCAGAGCGATCGCGAGGGCGAGAAGGAGAAGAGTCATAGTCCTGCGGCCTCCGGGAGATCTTCTTCGACATCGGCGGCCACTGGGCCGTTTCTTGCGATATCGAATGCCGAGATGAGCGCGCGGATTGTGGTGCTGATCGTGCCAATGAGTACGGGGACGTAGACCCACGACATCGGGATGCGCAGCACGGGCGACTTCACGATTCCTTGAGTCGAGACGAGTGCCCATGCTTCGAGGCTGAGCCCGAAACCGGCAGCAGCGACGACCAGGAGTGCGAAGACCTGGATGATGCGCACCACCATGGGGTTGCGGATCGAGTCGACGAGCTCGAGGGCGATGTGGCCGTGGCTCGTGACGAGTATGCCCATCGCGGAGAAGGTTGCCCAGAGCAGGGCGAAGCGGGCGAGCTCACCTGTCCACGCGATGCTCTCGATCGGCAGGTAGCGCTGCAGTGCCTGGTAGAAAACCAGAACCAAGATGACCATCACGGCGACAGCGCCGATGGTGAGTTCTATGCCGGTGATGACACGCGCGATGCGGCGCAGTGTGCCGGTGCGTTGGGGTTGATGTTCTTGAGTCACGACGCCTTTGTCCCTCGAGTTGAGTGATGCAGAACCGAATGTACCGGTTAGTACATTGATTGGGCAACACCTCTGGGAAATTAATGTACAAACTGGTACGTTCACTGCCATGCTCACCTCAATAGCTTCCGTCTGCCTCTCTGGCGGACTTGTCGACAAACTCCACGCCTGCGCTGAAGCCGGCTTCGCTGGAGTCGAGATCATGGATGCCGATCTCATCGCCGCGCCCGAGTCTCCAGAAGAGATTCGGGCACTCTGTGATCGACTCGGACTGCGGATCGAAATGTTCCAGCCGTTCCGCGACGTGGAGGGTGTCACCGACGACGTCTTCGCCGACACGCTGCGGCGGGCCGAGGCGAAGTTCCAGATCATGAAGCGCCTCGGCACCGATCTGATGCTTGTCTGCAGCAACGTCGGTACGGCCACGATCGACGACGATGAGGTGGCAGCGCGGCAGTTGGGTGAGCTGGCCGACAGGGCAGCGGTGCACGGCATCCGCCTCGCATATGAGGCGCTGGCCTGGGGAAAGTACGTCGATGACTACCGACGCACCTGGTCGATTGTGAAGAAGGCCGATCGGCCCAACCTCGGGATCTGCCTCGACAGTTTCCACATTCTCTCGCTCGGGCATGACCCAGCTGGCATCGAGGAGATCGATGCCGAGAAGATCTTCTTCTTGCAACTGGCGGATGCTCCGACACTCGACATGGACGTGCTGTCGTGGAGTCGGCATCATCGGCTTTTCCCCGGCGAGGGCAACTTCGATCTGGTGAAGTTCATGACGCACGTGGTGCGAGCCGGGTACACCGGACCGTGGTCGCTCGAGGTGTTCAACGACACATATCGCCAGACCGATACGGTGCGCACGGCCGCACATGCGCAACGATCGCTGGTGTGGTTGGCCGATCGCACCGCTGCCGCGAACGACTGGGATGACGGGCGCTTGGTCGCTGCGTCAGAGGTGAGTGGTCTCGACTTCGTGGAGGTTGCAGCGGCAGATCTCGCCGAAGTCGACGAGCTGCTCGCGCAGTTGGGGTTTGCTTTCAAGGGACGTCACCGCACCAAACCCGTTCGCCTGTGGAGTGCGGGTTCCGCGCGCGTGATCCTGAACGAGCAGGTGCGTCACGATGAGCCACGACTGTCGGGCATCGGACTACTGGTGGAGGATGCCGAGGCTGCTGTCGACCGTGCGATCGCGCTGGGTTCGACTGCTATATTCCGTCGGACGTATGAAGGAGAGCAAGCGCTGCGTGGCGTCGCTGCGCCCGATGGAACGCAGGTGTTCTGGAGTTCGCTGCCCATCGCAGAGTCGTGGCTGCAGGAGTTCGATGGCGGTACGGGTGCGGTGAATGGTTTGGTCGGCGAAATCGATCACATCAACCTCGCCTATGCCTGGCAAGACTTCGATGAGGCCGTGTTGTTCATGTCGAGCGTGCTGTCGCTGCACGCCGACCCGCCCGCCGACGTTCCTGGCCCTCGCGGGCTTATTCGCAGTCAGGTGATGCGCACATCAGACGGCATCGTGCGTGTGCCGATCAACCTGGCGCCTCCCACGGCGCCGACCCCCGCGCGGCACATCGCAGTCAGGACGGATGACGTCTTCACCGTCGCGCGGAATGCCCGTGAGCGGGGCATCGATCATCTGCGGATTCCGGCGAACTACTACGACGACCTGTCGGCTCGGTTCGGTCTTTCGGAAGAACTGCTCTCATCGCTGCGAGACCTAGATCTGCTCTATGACCGGGATGCAACGGGTGAGTTCATCCACTTCTACACGCGCACGATCGGCGACGTGTTCTTCGAGGTGGTCGAGCGCCGCGGCGAGTACGACGGCTACGGGGGAGCAAATGCCCCGATCCGGCTCGCTGCCCAGCGGGCGATGACTCGGTGAACTGCACTCTTGTCAAGCACCTGCACTGACGCCGTCGCGCACGCGTAGTGTCATGCCATGACTTCTCGCGCGCGCACCATCACCCGCATCGGGCTCGGCAGCTTTCTCGTGTTCGCCGGCGTCTCGCATCTCACCTTCGGCCGCCGCGAGTTTCAGGCACAGGTTCCTGAGTTCGTGCCGCTCGATCCGGACACCACGGTCTTGGCATCCGGCGCCGTCGAGATCGGGCTCGGCTCAGCTCTGCTGTTCGCCCGACGTCGGCGCGGCGTGGTCGGAGTCATCGCGGCGTTGTTCTTCATCGCCGTATTCCCTGGGAACGTCTCGCAGTGGATGCATCACCGTGATGGCTTCGGGCTCGATACCGAGATGAAGCGCTTCGTGCGACTGTTCTTCCAGCCTGTGCTCGTGTGGGCGGCATTCTGGTCGACCCGCGCAAAGCGCTGAGTCGACCAGAACAGCCCTAACCGACCAGCACCATGCTCTCGAGCCGCGCGTACGACGCCTCCATGCCGTCGGCCATGCCGGTGGCGAGGATCATGTCGCGGGTCTCCTTATCGGGGTACTCGATCAGCAATGTGATGAGCGTCGCGCCGTCCTCTTCAAAGAGGTTGAGGTCGTTGAGGGTCTGCGTCGGCATGCCCTGCATCCGCTCGGTGCTCACCTCGCGGCGCGGCGCATCCACGAGCACAGCCTCTCCTTCAAACCCGAAGGCTTCGCCCTCGGTGTCACCGACAGGCGCCCACGCAGTGCGGTGCGTCTCTCCGGGCGCGGTGGCGATGACACACTCCGTCATCTCCCATCCGTCAGGACCGAGCAGCCACTGCTTCATCAACTCGGGTTCGTGATGGGCGCGCCAGACGAGGTCACGCGGGCCGTTCACCAGGCGGGTAATCCGCACATGAGTGTCGTCGATCAGCTCGACGCGAGTGCCCTTGCCCTGCGCGTATTCGCGGAGGTCTTGCAGCACGGCATCCAACTGATCCATCGCCATGCGCGAGCCCTCGACTGCACCCATCGCGATGACCTGCTCGAGAGCCTCGGACGAATCGAAGTGGGTGGTGTTGACCATGCGGCTGCCGGCGTCCGTCGATTCGAATGCGAATGTCATCCGCATCGAGGGGAAGCCGTCGAGCGGGTTGCCCTCAGCATCGGCGAAAGCGTCGATGACCTCGAAGCCGCGGGGTTCGTCGATGTTCAGGAACTCCCAGGAGCCGCCCGACTTCTCGCCCTGCGGACTGGTCATGTAATAGAGCGCCTTGCCGCCGACCGTGAAGTCGAATTCGCCGAAAGTGGCCGGCCAGCCGGGAGGACCCCAGAAGCGCTCCAGCTGGTTGGCGTCGGTGAACGCGTGCCAGAGCCGCTCGATCGGAGCGGCGAAGTCGGCGGTGACGGTCATCGTGCGGTCTTCAGCGTTGGTGCTGACGTCGGTGACAGGCATTTCAGTTCCCTCTCTTCGGTGAATTCTTCGGTGAATCTTGATGGGGTGCTTCGGATGACAGGAGGTCGTCGAGTCGGGAGATGCGGGCCCGCCACAGCTCTTCGTACCGGGCGAGCAACGCCCGAGCGCGCGCGATCATCTCAGGATTCGCGCGGACGAGCCGCTCGCGTCCCTCGGCGCGTTTGATGATGAGGTTCGCGGCTTCGAGCACGGCGACATGCTTCTGCACTGCCGCGAACGACATCTCGTACTCGGACGCGAGCGTCGAGACAGAGTGCTCTCGCTCGATCGTTCGGCGCAGGATGTCGCGCCGAGTGGATGCCGCCAGTGCGTGAAACACACGGTCGACCTCCGCTTCGCTCAATTCTCGTTGTGTAACCATTTGGTTGTACGTTACGACGAAACGGATGCTGCGTCAAGAGTCGGATTGTCGGAACTGCGTTGAGATGACACGAACCAGCTCTATGGGCTGCTGAAACGTGGCATCATCGACGCGAATCGTCCCGGCCGGGTGTCTGACAGGCGTCTCGGACCCATGCACGTCGATTCATACCCGGCCGTGCTCAGCGCGGAAAGTGTCGACTACTCGTTAAGACCGTCGACCATTCATCCCTCTTCCCACGGGAGCTTCACGAGCGGGAGAACGTAGATCCGCCCGAGTACTGCGGTGGGGTGCTTGGCCATGTATGCCGTGGCCTCTTCGATCGAATCGGCAGTGATGATGTCGTAGCCGGCGAACCACTCCTTGAAATCGGGGAACGGTCCATCGGTGACAAGTGCCTGTCCGTTTCGAACGGCGACCGATTTTGCCTGTTCGGGGCTTCCCACAGGGGCGCCGTCGTGTAGTCGTCCCTCAGCGTTGCCTTCTTCGGCCCACTCGCCGAGCAACCGCTGATCGTCGGTCTGCGATAAGGGGGTGCCTGTTGAGTCGGTCATGTGGATAACTAGGTATCGATTGCTCATTCGATCTCTCCATTCTTTGGTTCGCCGGGGGTTTCCGGCAGGAAGGACGACGAAAGTTGGCCTTTCCGTCGGACCAGGTGTGCTCTTTCGGCTAAGTTGCCGGCCAGATCGAGCGCAGCACCGTATGCGGCGAGCGCTTCTTGTGATCGACCCGCCGCGCGCAGAAGCTCGGCCCGAGTGACGTGAAATGCGTGGGATCCGTCGAGCGTGGACCCTAGGCGCTCAACGATGGACAGGGCGACAACCGGTGAGTCATACTCAGCGATCGCTATGGCCTTGTTCAAGGTGACGAATGGACTCGGATCAACGCGTTCCAGCTGTTCGTAGAGGGTCACGATCCGGTCCCATCGTGTGTCGCGGGCCCGGGAGGCGGTCGAGTGGACTGCGTTGATAGCGGCTAATAGCCCAAACCGTCCAGCTCGAGTCCGTACGCCGACGACATCGTCCTCCGTCGACAGGAGTGACAAGCCTTCCGCAATCAACGCCTGATCCCACAGTCCGCGATCCTGTTCGTCCAACCGCACCAGCTCTTCCCCGTCAGCGCTGAGTCGGGCATCCGCACGCGACTCCGTCAGCAACATGAGCGCCAGCAACCCTGCCGTCTCATGGTTGTCAGGGAGCAATTCCCGCAGTAGTCGGGTCAGGCGAATTGCTTCGCTGGTGAGGTCTCGGCGGAGCGGTGAAGTATCTGATCCTGATGCGAAATAGCCCTCGTTGAAGACCAAGTAGAGCACGGCGAGCACACCGTCGAGCCTTTCCGGCAGATCAACAGCCGCAGGCATTCGATATGGGATGTGGGCGGTCTTGAGCTTTGTTTTTGCCCGGGTGATCCGTTGGCCCATCGCGCTCTCCTGCACCAGAAAGGCGTGCGCAATCTCCGACACCGTAAGACCGCCCACGATGCGCAAGGTCAACGCGACGCGTGCCTCCATCGTCAGGGCAGGGTGGCAGCAGATGAACAGCATTCGCAGGCGATCATCCTCCACAGCTCCGACAGGCTCGGCAGGAGTCGGGTCATAGATCATGAGCGCCTGCAGATACTTCGATTCGCGAAGCGCCTCGCGCCGGAGCCGATCGATCGCTTTTCTGTACGCGGTAGTTGTGATCCACCCTCCCGGGTTGGGCGGCACACCGTCGACGGGCCAGTGAGCTACCGCGGAAGCGAATGCCTCCGCGGTCATCTCTTCAGCGAGGTCGAGGTCACCGCATCGTCGTGCGAGTCCCGCAACGATGCGGGCCCACTCCTCGCGGTGGGTGCGGGTTATTACCTCGCGCACGAAGACCAAGCTGCCCTCCGTCGAACTCACCTCACTGGCGTGAATACTCAGTCCTCGATTCTGCCTCGTGTGCGATCACACTTCCGTCTATCTGATGATGCTACGAACGAGACTCGCGTGATCCGACACGGCGCTCAGAAAAGGCGTGCATCCACGACAAGAGCCATCTGACCCGGCGCAGCACAGACACTTTCACTATCGGTCGCCTTCTTTCATCGAATCGTTCCGGCTGATGGGAGATGTTCTCCTCGGCACGCCTCACGTCCATCCGATACAGAAGAATCGCCATCATAGGGTCGTTGTACATGTCGTGAGAGCGCCTTCCGTTTCCTGGCGGTGATGCGGATCGATCACTCACCTCGTACGGACCACGAATGGACGTGAACCACTTCGACACTTCACATCACGGGGACTCGCTCCACCGAAGCCTGCTTCCACTGCTATTGCGAGTAGCGCCAAACCTTGATCGATCACTCGCGGTGGGGTGTGAGGAGCATGACCCAGTGGTCGTTTTCCGGGTCGTGCAGCATCTCGCTGTCGAAGGTGAGTGAACCTCTCGTCGGATGGTTGATCCGCTTCAGCGCGGATCTCCAGGTTCCGATTTCTCCTCGAGCCCAGTGACGGATGAATTCGGGACTGATCATCGACAGCTCGCGGAACAGAGAACCTAGATTCTCATCTTCGGGGTAGCGGGTGAGTGCTTTGCGGAGCTCGGCAGCGGACACTCGGGCGAGTTGCTCCGCTCCATCGTCGCCGAGCACTTCGCGGAGTCCCGCCGATGTGAACGCTTGGAAGACGATGTTGTGGCCGTGGGGGCCGTCTCCGAAGATGGGCCCTAACAGTTCCGCCGCGGCAGCGTTCAACGCCAGCACGTCGAGTCGGCCGTCGTAGATGGCGACTGGCATGGTGTCGTCCAGGGTGTCGAGCAGTTGTTGGAGTCCCGGGCGGATTTTCGTTGCAGGCGCTCGCGGTTGCGGGGGTAGTTCGCCGGCAAGTCGGAACAGGTGGTCATTCTCAGCCGTGGAGAGTTGGAAGGCTCGCCCTAACGCGGTGAGGATCTCCCGCGAGGGCCGGGGCGCGCGCCCTTGCTCGAGGCGGGTGTAGTACTCGACGGAGATTCCCGCAGCGTCAGAGAGTTCCTGACGGCGTAGTCCTGGCACGCGCCGCACAGACAAGCGCATATCGTTGGGCCGACCAGGAGGAACCATGAGCGCACGTCGGTGACGTAGAAATTCTCCGAACTCTGGTCGACCGTGTCTCTCCATAGTTCATTGTTCCTCTGCTCGACCGCCACGGACTCCCTTTTGCGTGGTCCTGTTGGTACCAGCCTCGGCAGGGTGTTCCTCCTTTTGGTGCCATCCCGAAAGATGAGATCACCAGAATCAGCCCAGCAATCCAGGAGCATGAGATGACCACCGCAACCCAAACCATTGTCATGACCGGCGCCACCCGAGGAATCGGTCTCGAAGCAGCACGAGAAATCCTGCGTCGCAGCCCTGATATCCACCTCGTGGTTCTGGGGAGAGGTTCTTCTGTAGCCGAGGTACTGCCGAGCCTACGAAAGATCTCTCCGCACGTCTCGACTGTCGACGTCGATTTGTCCAGCAAGGGGAGCGTCGCTGCGGCTGGCGCCCAGCTGGAAGATGTTCTCGATTCGGGCGGACTACCTCCACTTCGCGGCCTCGTCTTCAACGCGGGCGTCCACCTCTCCAATGCACTCGAGGCCACAGTTGACGGGTACGAAAGAACCTTCGCCGTGAACGTCATGTCCACGCACCAGCTTCTCCGGCAACTGCACCCCCACATCCAAGCCCCGGCGCGCATCGTCGTCACGGTCAGCGACGCTCACTTCGGTGATCTTCAGCACACCGGCGGGACCATGCCCGCACCCCGGTGGTCGATCCCAAAGATCGCTCAGCCCGGAGGATTCGACCATCCCAGCCGGGTCCGAGCTGGACGTCGCGCCTACGTGACAAGCAAACTGGGCGGCATTCACCTGGTGCATGAATGGGCCCGACGCCTGCCCGACGGCATAGACATCATCTCGTATAACCCCAGTCTCGTCGTCGGAACCGGCCTCGCGCGCGAAACCGGCGGAGCCTTCCCCTTTCTGATGAGCAAAGTTGTCCCGCTGCTCACCGTCACTCGCCTCGTGGACACGCCGGTCCCCGCCGGCAGGAAACTGGCCGACGCCATCCTCGGCGTCACCACCGCCGGGACCGGCACGTACATCCACAAAACGAAGGCGGTGTCGTCATCCAAGGAGTCCTACGACGCCGACCGTGAAAGTGCGTTTTGGACCTGGCTAG
This sequence comes from Microbacterium sp. Y355, assembly GCF_059445345.1. NCBI lineage: Bacteria > Bacillati > Actinomycetota > Actinomycetes > Micrococcales > Microbacteriaceae > Microbacterium > Microbacterium sp. Y355. The sequence continues at coordinate 2,489,482 of NZ_JCAIUD010000001.1, forward strand.
AACAGGTTCAAAGGACCTCCGACCGAACGTGACGTCAGATGCTCACATGGCGGCTCCTCGCCCCACAGTTTCCAAGAACGCAAGGCTCACGGCCGCACCGGATCCGCTTGGCGCCGTGTGGAGGACGAGGTCCTGATCACTGTCGGCGAGATGTAGAACGTCGCAGTCGAGCGATATTGACCCGACCACCGGGTGATCGAAGGTTTTCGCCAGCGTGACGGCGGGCTGCACAGGTAGTGCAAGCGATGCGTGCATCAGTGAGCGCGAACGGCGCGGATTGACCCTAGTACTAACGGTCCCTGGCTACGTGTCCCCGCACCTGTTTGCCTTAACGAACAGGTGCCCGCGACCGATCGGGCCAGAAAGGAAGACTTATGAACGCGTTGAAGACTGTGCAGGCCTATGTGACGGCGATGGAGGCACAAGACAGGGAAGCAGTCGCCGAGACCCTGGCACCGAACGTCGCGCACATGTTCCCGGTGGCGGGAAACCACAACATGGCAGGGATCTTCGAGGGCCGCGAAGAGGTGTTGGGCTACGTCGACGCGTACATTACGAAGTTCCAGTCCCTCGCCTGGGTCGACAAGCGCTGGACCGAATCAGCGGACGGCCGCACTGTGTTCCTCGAAGCGCGCGGTGACGCTGTCATGTCCCACTCTGGCGAGCCATATCAGAACCTCTACGTCGAACGATTCGACGTAGAGGAGGACGGCATCGTGCGAATCCTCGAATATGCGGACCCCACCGTCTACGCAGCGACCAAGGAGCCCCCCACCGAGCACGAGATCGCCGTTGTGACCATCACACCCACACGAGTGCTCAGCATGCCGACGTCCCTCGGATGATGGCCTGCGAAGCAATTCGCATATCCCATCCTGGAAGAAGATTCTTCCTGGAGGAGGGCGCCACGCCTAGTCGGCGTCCTCCTCCAGGCCGCTGCGAAAGGCGAGAAGCCCTTCGACACCTCGAAGGAAGGTCACGCAGACCAACAGCGGATCGGTCAGAGAGCCCGCGGCCATCGCACCGTCTCGCAGCATCACGAAATGACGCGCTGCTGGCTCCGCGTCGATCTTCCCCGTCTGAGCGAACAGCTCGATCATCGTGTCGAGGAACCACTGCCGATGCTCGAGGACGGCACGGTGCACCGGGTGGTCGGGATCCGGGAATTCGGCCACGGCGTTGAGGAATGCGCACCCTCGGAAGCCGGGGCTCTGGATGTCGTCGGAGATGGCCTCGGCGATCGCCCGGATGACGTCGTCCAGATCGGCGCCGGCGGTGCGCGCGGCATCCATCCGGGCACGGATCCCCTCGTCGATCTGCGAGAGGTAAGAGACAAGAAGGTCGTCCTTGCTCGGGAAGTGCCGGTAGAGCGTGGCGCGGGTGACCTGCGCCTCGGCGATGACGCGATCGATGCCGACGGCGCGCAGTCCCTCGGTGTAGAAGAGCCGAGTGGCTGTGTCGAGCAGTCGAGTCCGTGCCTCCGACATATGTGCACCTCGTCCTTTCACGTGCTGTGTTTACGAGAGTAGCAGAGAGATAGAACGATCGGTCTTGACATCTGCGACGAACCGGCGCAGACTCGGTGTACCGATCGTTCTATCTACCTTTGGATGGAGCAACAGATGAAAGGAAACTCCATGCACACTCGTATCCCCCGGCGCCTTACTCGGGTCGCCGCTGCCGTCGCCAGCGCGGCCGTGACCACTGCCCTCGCTCTCACCCTCGGAGCCGGCGCCAGCGCGGCGCAGGCCGGCCACGGCCCCCACCCCGGACAGCCGCCTGTCGAAAAACCCACTGTCGTTCTCGTGCACGGCGCATGGGCCGATTCAAGCGGCTGGGGCGGTGTAGTCACCCAGCTCGAGAAGGACGGCTACCCGGTGCTCGCCGTCGCCAACCCGCTGCGCGGACTGGCGACTGACGCGGCCTACGTCCGCAGCATCGTCGACACGATCGACGGCGACGTGGTCCTCGTCGGCCACTCGTACGGCGGAGGCGTCATCACGAACGCCGCCACTGGCGCCGACAACGTCACCGCCCTGGTCTACGTCGCCGCCTTCGCGCCGGACGAGGGTGAGACCCTGGGCCAGTTCAACGATCCGACCAAGTACCCGGGCGCCGAGCTGACGACCGACTCGCTCATCGTCCGGCCCTACCCCGGCGGCCTCGACGCCACCATCGACCCGACGCGTTTCCGCCAGATCTTCGCCGCGGATCTGCCCGCGCGACAGACCGACATCATGGCCGCGACCCAGCGCCCGACCAACGTTGCGGTCCTCGAAGAGCTGACCGCAGTACCAGCGTGGAAGACGATCCCTAGCTGGTACCAGGTCTCCAACCAGGACAAGGCCCTCTCTCCCGTCGCGCAGCGCTTCTTCGCCGAGCGGATGGGTGCGAAGACCACCTCGATCAACGCATCGCACGCAGGGTACGTCTCCCACCCGACCGCGACTGCGAAGCTCATCGAAACGGCGGCTCGCGCGACCAGCTGACGCCGCACAGTCGTTGCCGAGCGGGGCCTCCCCACCTGTCTAGGGGAGGCCCCGCTCGTCGTCGACGGGCGCCCGAGGCCCGGCGAGATGCTCGCCTTCCGCCGTCACCAAGCGAACTCGCCAGCATCCTCCTGGAACGTCCCAGTGGGACCATCGGCGGCGATCATCGCCATGCGGGCGACGACCTCCGCACTCTCGGATGCCGGACGCCCCGGATGAGTGCCTGGGTTCCCGCCACCGAGCTCCGTCGCGGTGATACCCGGCTCGACGGCATTGACCTTCACCGCAGGGTGCGCCATCGCGTACTGCACGGTGAGCATCGAGACCGCCGCCTTGCTCGATCCGTACACGAGCGAGACGAAGTGGGAGGCCGGACGCGTCGGCTCATGAGTCGCCCAGAAAGAGCCCAGCGCGCTCGACACGTTGACGATCACCGGGTTCGCCGATTCGGCGAGCAGCGGCAGCGCCGCCTCGGTGACCCGCACGATGCCGACCACGTTCGTGTCGTATACCTCGAGCACGCTTGCGCTGTCGAGCAACTCCCCGGCACCGCCGTTGCGCTTCGCGATGCCCGCGTTGTTGACGAGTACATCGAGCCCAGTGCCAGCATCGGCGATCGTCCGTAGCGCGGCCTTTACCGATGCGTCGTCGGTCACATCGAGCTGCACGTGACGTGCGCCGACCTCGTCGGCTGCGGCTCGCCCCCGCGCATCATCGCGAGAGCCGAGCCAGACCAGGTGGCCGGCGTCGACGAGAAGGCGTGCAGTTTCTTTGCCAAGGCCCTTGTTGGCCCCGGTGATCAGTGTCGTTGTCATATCCCCACACTGCTCCGTCGCGCGCCGGTCAGACAGTCGCCGCGTTTTCCTAGGACTGCCAGGGCCATGACAACGACTCGCGTCGGGAGCAGACTGGAGTCATGGAGGAGTGGGAGTTCGGCCGGATAGTGCGACGGTGGCGTGATCGAGTGTCGCCGGATGCCGTCGGCATCTCCACGGGCGGCCGTCGACGCGCGCTCGGCCTTCGTCGAGAGGAGCTCGCCGGTCTCGCCGGGATCTCGGTCGACTACCTGACCCGGCTCGAACAGGGGCGGGCGACTGCCCCCTCGGAACAGGTCATCGAATCGCTCGCCCGCGCCCTGCGCCTCGACGATGGTGAGCGGGCGCACCTGTTCGAACTGGCCGGCCGCAACCCGCACGCGCGAGGGGTGGTGCCCACGCGGATCCCGCCGAGTGTGCAGCGTCTGCTTGACCGCTTCACCGGAATCCCCGTGGTCGTGTACGACGCGGGCTGGAACCTCGTGGTCGCCAACCCGCCCTACGACGCACTCATGGGGCCGGTCGCCGAACTGCTGGGTAATGAACGCAACGGCGTGTGGCGCAACATGCTCGGACCAGCGTCGCGGGCGCGGCAGACTGCTGAAGAGCACGCCGCCCAGGTACGCGGTCTCGTGTCGGACCTCCGCGCGACGGCGGCGCGATACCCGCAGGACGACCGCCTCCGCCGGCTGGTGGCCGAGCTGAGCATCGCGAGCCCCATGTTCGTCAACCTCTGGGCGACCGCGGCCGATTCACCGATGACCGAGGGGTCACGTCGCAAGATCATCGACCATCCGACGGTCGGCCCGATCGAAGTCGACTGCGACACCCTGGTCGTCGCGCAGGACGACCTGCGCATCATGGTCTACACCGCGGCTCCGGGCACCGACGACGCGCAACGGCTCGAACTCGCCATCGTGCTCGGCACCCAGTCGCTCGTCGAGTGAACCGCGCCGCTCTGCTAGGCCCGGTCGGTGACAGCAGTTGCGGCACCGAGACGCTCAAGGGCGAGATACGGATTCAGCAGCGGGTGGCGGCTACCCACGGCGATATCGCGCCAGAACCGCTGCAGCGCGTTGGCCGTGTTGAAGCCGGATGCGCCGTGCAGGTCCATCATCAGGTCGACAGCGGCGCGGCTGTCGCGCGCCGCATCGGCCAGATCAGAGAACGCGCGGGCCACTCCGATCTGGTCGAGTTCCTCGCCACCCGCTACCGTGGCCACCGCCAGCATTGCCCGCTCGGCTCGGTGTGCGAGCCGGTCCGCTTCGGCGAACCAATGGCGCGCACCAGCCGAGTCGCTCATGCGCTCGTAAGTCGTCATGAAGGGCTTGCGGTCGGAGGCGAACATGTCTCGGATGAGGCCGAGCGCTCCGAACGTCGCGCCCACCACCGGCGCCAGAACTGTCAGGCCGCTAACGAGCTGGTCGGCGGGCGAGGGCATCTGACCCGCGACCACCCATCGAGCAGGCACGACGACTTCGTCCGCGACCACGGTATGGCTCCCCGTGCCGCGCATCCCCGCCATCTGCCAGGTCCGTTCGATCCTCAGCAGATCGAGGGGGATGAAGGCCCAGCTATAGGCGCCGTCGACCATCACGGCGAGCGAGGCCCAGTCGGCGTCCTCGCTGCCTGAGATATTCGCCCACCGGCCGCTGATGCGCATGTCCTCGCCGACGCGGGTCGCCGTTCCCGCTGGCACGCCAGACCCACAGGCGAGCGCGTCGGGCTCAGCCAGTGCCTCTTCTGGAGCAGCGTCGCCGAAATTACGCGCGAAGAGGGTCTTCGTCGTCGCGCATGTACCCGCCACCCAGGCGGCGGACGGAGAGAAGCGGCCGACCGCTGCCAGCTGTTCGGCGATCTCGAATGGAGTGGCCCACGCGCCCTCAGTCCGCCGCGAGCGGAACGCGAAAGCACCGGCGCGTCGGAGCGCCTCAATGCTGTTGGGGGTGAGACGGTCGGCCGCCTCAGATTCCTGTGCCGAAGCGAGTAGAACGTCAGCCAGTTCCTGCGAGGAAACGGAGGATTCAGTCATCTGAGGGGCCTTCCTGATTGGGTGAGCATCGAGTGCGATTGGACAGTTGCGACGGTGTGGGCGGTGATCAGCTGAGGCCGGAGACGGGCGTGGGGCGAACGCGGGTAACAACAGTCCGGTCTACGAGCAGCAGGGCTTCGACGACCGGCTTGATCACGTTGATCCACTGCGGATCCTCGTATGCTGCGGCGTAGCGGGCCAGACGGCTGTCTTCGTCCTCGAAGCGACGGATCCAGACGTAGCCGTCTTCGTCTTCCTCATCGACGAATGAAGCCACGACGGTCATGCCCTTGGACTGCTGGTAGGGGACGACGACATCCTCCATGTAGCGGACCCACTCGTCGCGGCGTCCTGGACGAGTTTGGTAGCGGCGGATCTCGAAGAAGGCGCTCATCAGGCGACCTCGAGCACGATCTTGCCGCGAGTGTGGCCGTCCTCGCCGAGCTTTTGCGCGGCCGCGGCCTGCTCCAGCGGGAACGTCGCGGCGACCTCGACCTTTACCTGGCCGTCGGCGATCAGGTCGCCGATCTTGCGCAAAGAAGTCGCGTCGGGCTCCACCAGATACGCGGATGCGCGGAACCCTCGTTCTGCGGCAATCTCAAGCAGCCCAGCCGACACGCCGGACGGCACGCCGATGATCAGGCCTCCCGGCCGCAGCGTCGAGGTGGCGATCGCGATCTGATCAGCACCTGTCAGTTCGACGACGACATCGATGTCCTTGATCTGTGAGAGGTAGTCGGCATCGTGGTAATCCACGACCTCATCTGCCCCGAGTGAGCGCAGCCAGTCGTGATTCCGCTCGCTGGCGGTAGCGACGACGTGTGCGCCTAGATGCTTGGCGAATTGCACGGCGAAGTGGCCCACGCCACCCGCACCAGCGCTGATCAGCACTCGATCTCCGGCCCTGACTCCTGCGGTATCAACGATGACCTGCCAGGCGGTCAGCGCGGCTAGCGGAACCGCCGCGGCCTCGATATCGCTCACCGTATCCGGGGTCTTGGCGAGTTGGCGGGCTGGGGCTGTGACGTATTCGGCGTAGGCGCCAGCCTGGCGGGGGAACCACGGCATGCCGAAGACCCGATCTCCAACCTTCAGCGTGGTCACGCCGAACCCCACCTCCTCGACGACACCGGCGATGTCCCAACCCAAGATGAATGGCGGGGCCCCGAGCACGCCGGCCATGCCACCGCCCTGGCGGGACTTCCAATCGACAGGGTTCACCCCGGCCGCGGTGACGCGGACCAAGACCTCGGTCGGAAGCGGCGTCGGGCGGGCGACAGTAGTGAGAACGAGCTCCTCAGGCCCGCCGAAGTTCTGCTGGGTGATGGCTCGCATGGAAGTCAGTTCGTTTGTCATGATGTCGATTCTGCAGAGCCGGAAGCACGCAAACCAGTGGCAGAAATGTCACTATGCGTAAACTTACGGCCATGACACATCTCGTGGCCGTACTCGCCCTGGACGGCGTGATGCCGTTCGACCTCGGAATCCCGGCAAGGGTCTTCAATGAAGCTCTCGATACCTCCGGTCGGCGCCTCTACGACGTGGCGACCTGCTCACTCGACGGCGGCCCCGTGCGCACCAGCGAGGACTTCACGATCCAGGTTGACCACGATCACCGACTGCTCCAGTCAGCCGACACGGTCGTGATCGCCACCCAGGAGCCCAGTACGGAACTACGTGCCGGCCAACCACTACCCCCTGAACTTGCCGCAGCTCTCGATGCGATACCACAGCACACACGCGTCGTCAGTCTCTGCACGTCCGCGTTCGTGCTCGCTGCCACGGGGTTGCTCGACGGTCTCACCGCCACCACGCATTGGGCCTTGAGCGAGGCGTTCGCCGCGCTCTTCCCCCGTGTCACAGTCGACCCCGACGTACTCTTCGTCGATAACGGACGCGTGCTGACCTCAGCGGGCGGAGCCGCGGCGATCGACCTGTGCCTGCACCTTGTGCGACGGGACTACGGTGCGGAAGTCGCCAACTCTGCCGCACGTCACTGCGTCGTGGCGCCGTGGCGCGATGGCGGCCAAGCTCAGTTCATCGAGCGCCCACTGCCCGAAGACACCCAAGCCTCGACGACGCCGACTCAGGCCTGGGCGATCGACAACCTGCACGATCCACTCTCGGTTGCCGACCTCGCCGATCACGCCCGCATGAGCCTGCGGACCTTCTCTCGCCGTTTTCAGGCCGAGGTCGGAGAAACTCCTGCCCGATGGCTGATCCAGCGACGGACCGAGTCGGCCCGGCGCATGCTCGAGACAACCGATCTGACCGTGGACCAAATCGCCAGTGCAGCCGGCTTCGGAAGCACAACGCTGCTGCGCAAACACCTGCACGCCACCGTCGGACTCCCGCCGCTCGCCTACCGACGCCGCTTCGCCGCGATGACGTGAAAGGCGTGTGTCCGGAAAGACCAATGTCGGATGCCCGCCATACAGTGAGCACGTCTCACCGATGAGACGGTCTCGACACGAGATGAAGAACATACGAAACCGGAGTGAACAACATGAACGAGACAACCCTCACCATCGTGGGAAACCTCACCGCCGACCCCGAGCTGCGCCAGACGCAATCCGGCGTTGCGGTCGCAAGCTTCACCATCGCCAGCACGCCACGCTCATTCGACCGTCAGGCGAACGAGTGGAAAGACGGTGAGGCGCTGTTCATGCGCTGCTCGGCCTGGCGCGACATGGCGACGAACATCACCGCGTCGCTGACCAAGGGCAGCCGAGTGATCGCATCTGGACGACTGCAGCAGCGCACCTATCAGGACCGCGAGGGCAACAGCCGAGTGAGCATGGAGTTGCAGATCGACGAGGTCGGTCCTTCGCTCAAGTACGCGACCGCGCAGGTCACCCGCGGAGATCGGTCCGGTGGCGGAGGTGCTCCGGTGTCTGGCGCATCGGTGTCGGCGGCACCAGCGGCACCCGCATCACCATCGGGCGCGACTGACTCATGGTCGACCCCGAATGCGGAATGGTCGGTGTCGGACGACACGCCGTTCTGAGGCGACTCGCCTGAACCCGCCCGGGGGCGAGACCGCCCTCAGCGCCGCCCGGCGAACGCCGCGTACGCCAGTGGCAACGGCGAGACGATCATGAGCGTCGTTCCGAGCGCTGGCAGCGGCGCGAGCAGCAGCGCTCCGCCGACGAGCAGTCCCGCGAACACTACGGCAGCGACCGCACGCCGGCCGATGCGCATGAGCGCGTCGAGGCGTCGTTCGAGCCGCGATGTGTCGAACGACACTGTTCCGTCGTCGATGCGGGTAATAACGTCGTCGATGCGCTGCGGCAGCCGCCACGTCACATCGGCGGTCGAAAGCGCGCGGCGAGCGAGCGCCTGCACGACGTTGCCAGCCTCGTCGCGGAGCAGGCGGGCGGCGTAGGGTTCCGCAGCATCCCAGACGTTGAAAGCGGGGTCCAGCCCGCTGCACATTCCAGAGGTCAGCGCGACCGAACGGAAGAGCAGCAGCATGTTCTCCGGCAGTTGCACGGGGAGCGAGCGCACCATGTCGCCGAACTCGTTCGCGAAGTCGCGGAACTCGCGCGGATCGACCTTGCTCAGCTCGGCGAATCCCATCCCTCCGAAGCGGGCGAACAGCGCGGTCAGCGCGCGTTCGAGCTCGACAGTATCGGCAGACGGAAGCAGCACGCCGATCTCCTGAGCGGCAGCCACCAGCCCCCTACTGTCGCGGCCGGCGACGGCGATGAGCAACGTGCGTAGCCCGTCGCGCAGGCTATCTGGCACCTCCGCCATCATCCCGAAGTCAATGAAGGTGAGCCGCCAGGCGGGGGCCGCGGCATCCGCTCGTTTCGGCATCGGGGTGACGAAGATGTTGCCGGGGTGCGGGTCAGCGTGCACGAAGCTATGCGTGAAGACCTGGTCGAACATGACCTCGGCGAAGACCTTCGCGACCTCGCTCGGGTCGATGCCGGCCGCGCGGAGAGATGCGGTGTCGTTGATCTTGATCGCAGTGACGTCAGAGAGCGTGAGCACTCGGCGGGTCACTCGCTCCCAGATGATTTCCGGAGTGTCGACGCGCGGGTCGTCGGCGAAGTTCTCGGCGAACCGTTCGGCGCTAGCAGCCTCGTGCAGATAGTCGATCTCCTCGAGGCTGGTCAGCGCAAACTCTTCGACGAGGCCGGGTGCATCGACGCGGTCAGAGACGATGCGGATGCGACGCAGCCAACCGCCGACGCGGCGGAGAGCGGCGAGATCCGTGGCGACGATCTCGTCAATGCCGGGGCGCTGCACCTTCACGACGACGTTCTTGAGCCCGGTGTCGGCGGCGTCAAGTTCGGAGAGGTGCGCGCGATGCACCTGGCCGAGCGATGCTGCGGCCAGCGGCTGCTCGTCGACCCACGCGAATGCGCGTTCCAGCGGCACACCCAGTTCGGCCTCGGCGAGTGCTCTGATCTCGGCGAAGGGCACCGCAGGGACTTCATCCTGCAGGCCGGCGAGCTCCTCGGTGATCTCGGGCGGCAGCACATCCATCCGCGAGGAAAGAAACTGACCGACCTTGATCATCAGCCCGCCGAGGTCGACGGCGAGCGTGTGGAAGCGCTGCGCGAGGCGTCGCATCCGATCAGCGCGGCTGCGCTCGGCGATCCGCGAGAGACCGAGCCGCGGGAGGAAGAGCTCGAACCACCACAGCTGCACGAGCTGCCGGGCGGCGAACGTAACGATGCGGCGATAGCGGGCGCGATGGGCACCCTGACCCGCGGCATCCGTCATAGAGTCATCCTTTCGCGGCTCCTGATTTTAGCCCTCGCGTTAGTCCTGGTGTCAGTCCTGGGCGAGGATCGCGTACAGCCTACGTCGGGCCTCTTCGAGCACAGTCACGGCTTCTTGCACCTGTTCGGGTGTGCCCGTTCGAGCGACCTGAGCGGCCGCGCCGGCGAGGTCCATCCCTGCCTTCGGCAGCGCGGTGATGTGCCCGCCATCACGTGAGGAGAATGCCTCCCACGGGGCCGGCTTCTCTGCCGCGATCTCGGCTTCTTCGCGTCCTGCGCCGGTGAGCGAGTAGGTCTTACGACCGTTCTGCTCTTCGGCAGTGATGAGGCCCTCGTCGGCGAGCAGTTGCAGCGTGGGGTAGACGGAGCCGGCACTCGGCTTCCACGCACCGCCCGAGCGCTCTGCGATCTCGTTGATGATCTGGTAGCCGTGCATGGGCTCTTCAGTCAGGAGCGTGATGACCGCCGCTCGAACGTCGCCGCGCGCCATGCGCGAGGGTCCGCCGGGGCGCTGTTCAAAAGATTTGCGGAGCTGATCCATGGCTTCGAAGATCGCGGATGCCGGACCCCCCGAGCCACTCGAACCGCCGAAACCTGCTGTGCCGCCGAAACCGCTTGTCGGGAACGAACCGTTCATGTTGACCTCCTCGGTCGTAGGGACGATGGACGTTAACGATATATCGTTCAGTGTCGTTGGGGAAGCCCCACTGTCCGCCTCCCCGCCCCTGTCACTCATGCCGCGATGTCGAATCGCGCTCGACCACCGAGCCGTGGCGTACCTGCAGGGTCGACGTACGACGGAGGCATGAACCAGACCTGAGCTGAGACACCCGCGCCTTCTACGCGTATCTCCCAGCCGTTGTCATGGACGCGATGATGGCAGGTCTCGCACAGCAGAACGCCGTTCGAAAGGTCTGTTGGTCCGTGGTGCCGTTTCCACCAGCGAATGTGATGCACTCTGACCATTTCGGGCGGGAGCGCACACATGGCGCACCCACCGTCACGTTCGACGAGCGCAAGGCGCTGAGCTCGAGTGAATAGGCGTTTCTCTCGACCCCAGTCGAGAATCTCGCTGTCACCACCGAGCACCCACGGAATGGCACCGCCACTGGCAGCCATCCGACGAGCCGCACCGACGCTGATCGGCTGATCGATACCGTCGATCGTTGCCGAACCCATACCTGACTGCAGATCTTTGAGGCCCATCCGGACGATGACGGTCGCACCCGCGAGGGGAAGCTTCTCCCCCTTGCATCCGAGCACGTGAGCGCAGAACAGGCTGAGCGCATCGGCTTGGAGCGTGGACACGCTTCGACGATCAGCATCCGGGGCATCCGGATCGATGGCCGTCTTGCGGGCGGCGAACGCAGCCGACACATATCCGCGGATCGCGGCGACGATCGGTGCGCCGGCCTCGGCGTCGAACTGCGCGTTGAGGTGCAGCCTGCCGTCCCGCTCGAATATCGTCAACGATCTCCGAGCGCGCCGCGCGTCGTCGCGCGGCTCGACACCATCGGGATCGAGCCACGCCTCGGCACGCGCAACGAGCCTGCGGATCTCGTCGAGCGCGAGCCCGACAGCAGCGTCAGTCAACACACGCTCACCTACGGCGACCCGTTCGGCGCCGACAGCCACACGACAGCGATCAAGCAGAGTGATGATCAGCGCAGCGGCGTGGGAGCTGAGCGCACCTGACGTCAGCGCTTCGCGCACGAGCGGGTACTTGGCCGGCAGCCGCGCACCGAGCAGATCAGTGCGCAGGGCCGTCGCCTCGCCTACTTTGATGAGGCGCAACGCATCACCGGTCGATGCTCCCGTAGTGGCGGCGATGAACTTCGCCGCGGTGCGGAATCCCTGCTGCTTCGCGAGGCTGTCGGCGCCGAGCTCCGGACGCGACTCGTGGGAGATTCCCGCTGCCACATCAACGTGCACAGCATCCAATCGACGCTGCAGCATGCCAACGGCATCGTTGACCGCTAGGAGCTGTTCTCTAGAAAAAGTGTTCGAATCTTCGACATCTGCCCACGCTGCATCCAGACCAGACATGGCCTCGTGTAGCGCGGTCAGCTTTGACATGACTTCAGCTTATCGCATGGTCAATCTTTTGTCGAACATATATTCGAATAAGTGCATCAGCCAACAACCTGCAGAGTGGTAGCTACAAACTCGGCAGCGTAAGGATCTCGGCGCCATCCTCAGTGATGGCGATCGTGTGTTCACTGTGCGCCGTGCGGCATCCAGTAGCGCTCCGGAGCGTCCAGCCGTCGGCATCCGTGACGAGCTCATCAGTGTCGGCCATCACCCACGGCTCCAGCGCGAGCAGAAGTCCGGGGCGCAACTGGTATCCGCGGCCCGGCCGCCCTGCGTTGGCGACGTGCGGATCCTGATGCATCGTCGATCCGATGCCGTGCCCACCGAACTCCATGTTGATCGGGTACCCCGCCGCCTTGAGGACGGTGCCGATCGCACGAGAGATGTCGCCGACCCGCGCTCCAGGCCTGGCCGCGGCGATCCCCGCAGTCAGCGCACGCTCGGTCGCGTCGATCAGGGAAACATCTTCCGGCCGTGACGAGGAGCCGACAATGAAGCTGATGGCGGCGTCTGCGGCGATCCCTCGAAGGGAGACGGCGAGGTCGAGCGTCAGCAGGTCGCCATCGGCGAGCGCGTAGTCGTGCGGCATCCCGTGAAGCACTGCGTCGTTGACGGCCACACAGATGTAATGGCCGAAGGGTCCGCGCCCGAAGGATGGCGCGTAGTCGACGTAACAGGACTCCGCACCGGCAGCGAGGATCATCTCCTTGGCCCACCGATCGATGTCCATCAGGTTCACGCCGACCGCGCTGCGGCGCTTCATCGCCTGCAGAATGTCGGCGACCAGTGCGCCGGCGTCCTTCGCGCGCGCGAGTTCAGCAGTGTTCAGGATCTCAATCATCCAATAACTATACCGGTCTTGTTATCCCGGTATTAGAATACGAACCATGATGGTCAGGATGCCACTCACCGCCGCAGAGGTCGAGCGCGGAGAACGCCTCGGCGCTCTGCTGCGCCGCGCCAGAGGCACGCGCTCGATGCTTGAAGTCGCGCTCGACGCTGGCATCTCACCCGAGACGCTGCGCAAGATCGAGTCCGGCCGTGTGGCAACCCCGGCCTTCCCGACAATCGCGTCGATCGCCGACGTCCTTGGTCTCTCACTCGACGCCGTCTGGACCGAGATCGGCGGCGCCGACCAGGGTGCCGGCCCGGGCGCATTCAACCGCAGGACTCGCGAGCGAATCGCGTCGTAGGCTGCCCGCTAGATCAGGTCAGCCCGCACATGGCTGATCTTGTCGCCGGCGAACGTGATGTCAAAGGTTCCGCCCGTCTGTCCTCCCGGGAAGTCTCCGGTGAAGTCGACCTCGACGTGCAGCATCCCTTCCCTCGACTCCGTGAGAACGAGCCTGGTCTGTGTGTTGTACCCGACGAAGTACGACGCGTAGTAACGCCCGACGCCTTCTTGCCCCTCGAAGACTTCTCCGACCGAAGGGTCGTCGAGCACGGCGTCGTCGGTGAAAAACGTCAGGAACCGGGCCACATCGTGACTGTTCGCGGCGATGATCCAGTCGGCGATGATCGCCTCAAGTTCGATGGTCTGCATGGTCTGCTCCTCTGGTGGCGCGGATGGCGGCGCGGATGCTAACGCGGATTGTGGCGTGGATGCCAGCACCGATGGTGGCGTGGATGGCGGTGTAGATGCCTTCTCCGACACTGAACCTGATCCGGCCGTCGTGCCAGGGTGCGATCCACCCTGGCTATGGTTCCGGCACCGCGCGATGCTTTACACAGTCCCCCACAACATTGGAGTCTGCTCGTGTCTACTGATTCATCTGCTCTGGCCACCGCCCGCACCCAGGCGCTGGAGGTCCGCGCGCTTTACGAGATTCTGGAGGAGCGCTTCAACGGCAAGACCTGGTCGCTTCACGAGCTGATGATTGGCTTCAGTAACGACGTCGGATATATCGGCCGGCTTCTGCTCGCTGACGAGGGCACGTGGGGCATCGACGGCGACCCACGGGCCGAGCTGAAGCACAAGCTCGCAGAGTCGATGTGGTGGACGTTCGTCCTCGCCGACAGGCTCGGCATCGACATGGATGAGGCGTACGGCGACACAATGTCTGGCATCCGCTCGAATCTGGAAGCCACCATCGCCCGCACCGCGAACTGACAGGACTAGCGTGGGCACCATGGCAACACCCGCTGGTCCCCTCGGCGAGTTCCTGCGCGCGCAGCGGGCACGCATCCAGCCAGCGGATGTCGGCCTGCCCGATGTCGGAGGCAGGCGCGTGAGCGGGTTGCGTCGCGAGGAGGTGGCCGTGTTGGCCGGTGTCAGCGCCGACTACTACGCCCGCCTCGAGCAGGGCAGGGAGCGAACACCGTCGGCGCCGGTCGTCGAGTCTCTCGCCAACGCGTTGCGCCTCAGTCCGGATGCTCGAATCCACGCGTTCCGCCTCGCTCGGCTCGCGCCGGGAGCGCAGCCGAATCCGGGGCCGGTGAGTGACGAGCTGACACAGCTCATGGATGCATTCGGGCACGCAGCCGCGTATGTCATCGATCCTGGATTCCGCATCATCGCGGCCAACGCCACGGCACGGGCGCTCCTCGGTGAGACGCAGCTCGCCGACGGGGCGATGGACTTTGTCTTCCTCGATGCATCCGCTCACGCGTATTTCCAGAACTGGGATCGCGTCGCCCGCGCCGCTGTCAGCGCGCTTCGCCTCGCGGTCGGGTTCAGCTCGCCGCATCCGGCCGTGCTGCCGCTCATTGCCCGGCTCCGAGCGGATTCTCCCGAGTTCGCCAGCTACTGGGAAGACCACACGGTCGCGGGGCTGAGCATGACGGAGAAGACGATCAATCACCCAGAGGTCGGCCGGCTCACGCTCACCTATCAGACGCTCGACGTGAGGGATGCGCCCGGGCAGCAGCTCACCGTCGCCACCGCCGCGCCTGGCAGCCCCAGTGCGGATGCGCTGGCGCTGCTCGGAACGTTGGAAGTGACGCGGAGCGCGCAGGGCTGACGCGGGCATCCCGTCAGCGACCCTGCGTCGCGAGGAGTTCCTCCGCGATTCGCCAGATCCGCTCTCCCGCGGCTGGGTCGGTGTGCGACCGGTAGAGCGCTCGCTCGCGCGGCACCCCGGCGAGCCCCATGAGACCGGATGGTCCGAAGAAGCGTCCGGATGCACCGTCCGTAGTCAGCGCCATGAGCGCCGGGAGTGCTGCCATCGCTGGCGGATTGCCGATGTTGCGGGCGATCACGCTCACGAACCCTCCGCCCAGTTTCTCGCGGAGGTCGGTGGCGATGCCGGTGCTGGGCACGACTCCGGGGTGGCAAAGGTTGACGGAGATTCCCCATCCTTCGGTGGCGCTGCGTCGAGCGAGCTCCAGGCCGAAGATTCCTAGCGCGGCCTTCGAGGTGCCGTATGCCCGGTACGCACTGTACCGACGCTCGGACTGCAGATCATCCCAGCCGACGTGGGCACGGGCGGACGCCATGCTGCTCTGCACGGCGACGCGTGCGTGACCGGCACGTAGCTGCGGGAGGAGCGCACGCGTGAGCATGAAGTGACCGAGGAAGTTGGTCTGGAAATGCAACTCGTAGCCATCTTCGGTGACTCGGCGACGCCTGTCGCCGAGCAGGATGACCCCGGCGTTCATGACGTACAGCTCGATGGATGCCGCGACCTCCTCAACCTGGGCCGCGAGCGTCGATACGGTGGAGAGACGAGCGAGATCCAGGTCGAGAAGCGTGAGGTCCGCCCCGGGAACGCTCTTCCTGATGCCCTCGACCATGCGTTCACCCCGGTCGCGGTTACGCACGGGCAGGAGCACGCGGGCGCCACCCGCGGCGAGCGCGCGGGCGATCTCCAGACCGACGCCGCCGCTCGCCCCGGTAACAAGCGCTGTCTGTCCGCGCCATGTGTCTGCCATCGAGTGCTCCTCAGGTTTCAGCATGCACCCGCGCGCGGATGCGTCAGACCGTCTTGATGACGGCTGTTTCACCAGCAGCGCCGCGGAGCGACAACACGCAGCTCAACAGGTGCGCACGGAGCTGATCGCGCGCGGCATCCGTCAGTCCGCTCAGCATGACACTCTCCACTTCGTTGACGTTGGTACTCGCGGCGACAGGCTGCTCGCGTTCGCGCCGCTGGCTCGGTAGGAAGCGTCCGGCCCGCGGAATCCACGACTCCGCACTCTACTTAGTCGCGCTTCCAGGCCACCACGATCCCCGCACTGAGGATCGCCAGCACGGCCGCTCCGATAAAGAGCCACGCGAATCCCCCGGTGAGGGCATCGGCGGGCGTCGCGCCACCGGCTTCCAGTGCCGCCGTGCGGATGCCTGCGATCGCACCAAGGACGGCGAGACCGACAGCACCACCGATCTGCTGACTCGTGTTGATGAGACCCCCGGCGAGACCTGCCTCTCCACCTTCGACACCTTCGACTGCGAGTTGGGTCGTGGCGACAAAGGCGCCACCGAGTCCGACGCCGATGAGGAGCGTAGGTCCGAGGAGCTGCGTGAGGAAGACGGCATCCGAGGGGGCGAATGCCAGCCACACCAGGCCGGCCGCGAGCACGAGCAGCGACCCGGCGAGCACCGGTCGAGTACCGAGCCAGCCGATCAGAGCAGGCGCGGTGCCGGCTACCAGCACGAGCGCGCCGGCGAGAGGAAGCTGAGAAATGCCGGCCGTGAGCGCGTCATAGCCGAGGACGGCCTGCATGTAGACCGACAGCGCGAAGAACAGCGCGACCATGGCGGCGCCAGCGAGCATCATCACGATGTTGCCGAGGGCAAGATTGCGGTTGCGGAACACCGACAGCGGCACCAGTGGTTCGGCGCTTCGCTTCTCGACCAGCACGAAGGCGAGGCCGAGCACGAGGGCTGCCGCGAACAACCCGAGAGGGAGCGGATGCAGGAACCCGAGCTGCTCCACCGCGCTGAGCGCGCCGACCAATGCAACGAAGGCTGCAGTGATGGTGACAGCGCCCGCGGCATCCAACTGGCCCGACGCCCGGACGCTGTCGCGCGTGATGAGCATCGGGATCGCGATCAGTACGATCGCCCCAATGGGCACGTTGACGAAGAACACTGACTGCCAGCCGAGGGTCGCGGTGAGGATGCCGCCGAGCAGCACGCCGGCGGCCGAACCGATCCCGGCGACAGCGCCCCAGACGCCGAGCGCCTTGGTGCGTTCCTTCGCGTCGGGGAAGAGGTGAGTCAGCAGCGCGAGGGCGGCCGGAGCGAGGAGCGCGGCGGATGCACCCTGTAGGGCGCGGGCAGCGAGGAGCATCTCGCTGAAGAAGGAGAGGCCTGCGAGAGCGGATGCCGCGACGAATCCGGCGGTGCCGATGAGGAAGATTCGCCGGTGACCGTAGCGATCGGCGAGGCGCCCACCAAGGAGGAGCAGGCCGCCGAAGGCGAGCACGTATGCGGTGATCACCCAGGCGAGAGCGGCGGTGTCCATGCCGAGCTGCTGCCCGAGTACGGGAAGAGCGATGTTGACGATAGAGGCGTCAAGCACAACGAGGAACTGCGCGAGCGCAAGGATGCCAAGGGCGAGCCAACGGCGTGAACTTCGTGGTGCTGTGGCGGCTGTCGCCCGGGTGGCGGTGAGAGTGGTCATGTGTGGTTCCTTCCGATGATGAGTTGTGAGTGATTCATCACTCACTCTTGTTGACAAGAAAAAATTCCCATGCAGGGTCGCATTATTCAGGGTGACGCATGCCCTTGGTAAGGAGAGCAGCCCACTCTTCAGGCCGCCCGTCGAGTTGCGTGGTGACGATGAGGTGGCACAGTTGGCCGTAAGCAATGAAGCGCTGGATATCATCGTCCGTGCCCCCGGAGCGACTCTTCGCGAACATCGTGATGCGCGCTATGCCAGCACGCAGCGCCGTGCCCACTTCAGGGATGTCGGCGACGGACTGCGCGTGCACCTGCAGCATCAGAAGCGTGCGGTCACCGATGAGCTGCGCGTAGGCGTCGCCCATCGCTTCGAGGATCGCCTCTGGCGCCTGGACTGCGGCCGCGTCCGCACCCTCCTCAAGTGTGGCAAGAATCGCGTCGAAGCACGCCTCGAGGGCGGCGATGAAGAGCGCTTCTTTGCCGGAGTAGAGCTTGAAGACGTACGCCGGGGAGATCTTCGCCTCCCGCGCGACGTCTGCAACGGTCGTGGCGTAGTAGCCCCCGCGCGCGAACTCCACCATCGCCGCCGCGGCCACGACGGGCCGACGCGCATCGGCGGTGGAGAGGATCGAACTCCGCGTGGATGACATATGAGTGACTGTACACTCACTCTCATCCGAAGGCAACCCATCAACGATGCGGCCCGGTCGGCCCGCGCGCCTGACGCCGGAATGAAAACCTGGCTCAAACTCGGGTTTCAGCCAGGTTTTCATTCCCTCATCACTGCGGATCCTCGGGCAATGTCCGTAGCCCCACTTCTTAGAAGCAGCACACGCCGCCTATGAAAGACTCTCGCCATGTGGATTGGCTGGATCGAGTTCGACGTATTGCTCGGAGATGTGCACTCTCTGAAAGAGAAGCGCAGCGTGATCAAGCCTCTGATCGCTGACCTGTCACGACGGACGGAATCGGCTGCTGCGGAGGTCGGAGCTCACGACCTGCATCGCCGCACGGCGATCGGCCTGTCAGTGGTGGGCGCGGACGTCACGCACGTGCGCGACGTCCTGGATCGAGCCGACCGGATGCTGGCGGAAGAGCATCCGGAGATCACTCTTTTGTCAGCCCGACGAGGCCTGCGCTCCAGCGACGACTGATCACAGACCTTCAGCGATCTCCTTGATCGCGGCGAGGCGGCGATCCCAGCCACGCCCGATCGCGTCAAGACGCTGAGCGGCGGCACTGAGCTCAGCGCCGATCACGCGGAATCGCAGTTCACGCCCGACCCGCACGGGCTCGACGAGGCCCACCTGTTCGAGCACCGCGAGATGCTTTGCTATCGCCTGGCGAGTGACCGGGAGGCGCCCGGCGAGGGCGGATGCCGAAGCATCCCCCTCCCCGAGCGCCGCAAGGATGCTCCACCGCGTCTCGTCGGCGAGCGCCGCGAACATCGGAGCCAGAGTTTCTGTGCTCACGCGTCACCCTCGACCAGGACGACGAGCTTGTCGAGTTCCTCATCCCATCCGGTGCGGTGGCTCTCGAGGTTCGCGAGCGGCTCGGAGGTGTTCTCGAATCCGACCTCGACGACGGTGAGCTGCGTGCCACCTTCGGCCTCATCAAGCGTGAAGGTGAAGACGGTCGAGCCGTTCTCCTGGATGCCGTCCGGGAGCTGCCCGAGCGCGTCGTCGTTGTTCCAGCGGTAGGCGACGCGGCGCGGCTCTTCCCATTCCTCCACCCGCAGCGGGATGGACCCGTAGTCGGGGAAGGTCATCGTGCCGGTCGCGCCGACACCGGTGCCGTCGAGCACGGTGCGACCGAACCAGCGGGTGATGTATTCGGGCTGGGTCACTGCCTGCCAGACCTTTTCGATGGGCGCGTTGATTCGGATGGTGCGACGCACGGTGAATGCGTCTTCGTCAACGACGGATGCCTGATTGTCGGTCATGTTCACCATGATGGTTCCTTTCGAGATTCTTTTGTAGGCCGATCAGCCCAACTGCAACTCAATGGTTGCATCATTCGGCCGCGACTGCAACCCTAGGGTTGCAGTTTTTCGGGCTACGGAACCACCTCGTGCACTCCGTGAAGACCGGGCCGGTCAGGCAGTACGTCGCCGCTCCAACACCCCCGCGAACACGATCGCCACAACACCTGCGACCGGCACGACGAGCAGTCCCGCGCGTAGCCCGGCATTCTCCGCAACGAACCCGACGAACGGTGGCGACAACAGGAACCCGAATCGCAGCAGCCACGACACGATCGTGAGGCCGGCGCCGTGCCTAAGACCAGGCAGCGCGTCCGCGGCCTGCAGCGCGGCAGGGATGAGGGTAGCGCTGCCGAACCCTGCCACCGCAAATCCCAAGATCGTCCCAGGCACAGTCGGAAACGTCAGCGCGAGCCCCATGCCGACGGCGATGAGGAGTCCGCCGGCGCGGGCGACCGCACGCTGGCCGAACCGGTCGACCAAGCCGTCGCCGATGATCCGGCCGATGAACTGGGCTCCGACGAGGGCGATGTATCCGGTTGTCGCGATCGCGGCCGGAGCGCCGAGATCGGCACCGAGGTAGAGCGTCGCCCATGACATTCCAGCATCCTCAACCACGGCGCCGGCGATCGCGAGCAGCACGAGCGCGATGATGACGAACACGGTGCGTCCCGAGATGCCGCGGCGCAACGCTCCGCCGATCTCCGATCCGCCGGCGATCGCCTCCTCTTCGGTGACGTCGTCGCGGCCGGGCAGGCACATCCGAAGGGCGATGAGCGAGAGGATGCCGAACACGACGGCGGAGATCGTCAAATGGATGCCGAGGGGCAGCCTCAGCGCGATCGCGACGGCCGACATTGATCCGCCGAGCACTGCGCCGATCGACCAGATCGCGTGGAAGGAGTTGATGATCGAGCGACCGTATCCGCGCTGTACGCGCAGACTGTGTGCGTTCTGGGCGACGTCGGTGATGGCATCCGTCGCCCCACCGATGAAGAGGCCGAGCGCGAAGAAGAGCACCGATGGCGCGACACCCGCTGCGAGCAAACCCAGGCTGGTGAGGATGGTGCCGACCACGGCGACCTTCGCCGATCCGAAGCGGCGGATGAGCACGGCGGCTCCGAGACCAGCGACGATCGCGCCGGCGGGGAAGGCCGCGATCGCGAGACCGTAGGTGGCGGCGTCGAGGCCGAGTGTCGCTTTGATGTCGGGATAACGCGGCAGAATGTTCGCGAACAGCGCGCCGTTGGTGAGGAACAGCAGCGCGACGCCGATGCGGGCTCGACGCACGGCCGGGTCGACTGTGGTCAAAGAAGGCATATGGACCAGCGTAGGTGGGCTGACGCAGGTTGCCGCGCTCCACCCAACGAGAGCATCCTCCGAGTCGCTCTCCACATAATCGGCGATCGCCGAGTTGTGCACCGATCGCGCCTTTCGCCTCTGGGATCGGATCCGCAACGCGCCATTGTGGACGCATGGGAATCCGATACTTCGCTCATTCAGTCTCGCCACGTCAGATCGCTCAGTCGCGACAGTGCCCACGCGGATGCTTCGACGGGGCTGATGCGTGGGAGCATTGGGGACCGGGTGATGACCCGACGCTCGACCTGGACAAGTGCTACCCAGAGTTGCAGTGGTTACTCGGTGAGACCGAGACAGGCCCACCCCGTCCGTCGTATGCGCTCGTCAAAGGTGCAGTGACGCACACGTCGTGGGGCCGGGAGTCGCATCGACGTGTCTTGGACATCGCCGAGGTACGGCTCATCGCCGACGACCTCGATGACATCGTCGGCCGTGGCGAGCTGGCAGATGTAGATTGCCGTTTCGGCGATCGCGAGCCACACGCCATCGAGAACCTCATCAAGGCGCGTGACTTCACCCGTCGAGTGGCTGACGCAGGTTTCGGCATCGCGTACTCGAGCGGTTGACGCAGCGCACGGATCGGAGCGTCCCGTTCGCTAAGATACGGCGTATCATCATGAGCATGACGATTGAATCGCTCGCCCTTCACGACTTCGAGGATCGCGCCGCGAAGGCGATCTCGCGCCGCAAACTCCATATCAATTCCCGCGACCTCATCGATCTTCTTGCCGACCTCGGTGACGCTTCCGCTCCTACTACTCAGCCAGATCGCGACTTCCTGACGGCGTACGCAGGCGTCACTGATCTGGACCTCGCCGAAGAGTCCGTCAGCGGCATCGATGCTGCAATTGCCGCTAACCGCGCCCACGCCTCAGTCGAAGTACAGCGCACATCGCTGACCACCCAGGATGTCGCCACGATGTTGAAGATGGCGCCAGCCAACGTCCGTCGCGCTGTCACTGATGGCGCCCTGTACTCGGTGAAGCCCACCCCCGGTTCTCACCACCGATTTCCGAGCTGGCAATTCGTGGACAACCGCGCCCTTCCCGGGCTGCGCGAGGTCATCAGCGCGCTTCCGGACGACTATCACCCGCTCGAGGTCGCTGAGTTCATGGAGGGACGCGCGGAGACGCTGCGAAACATGACTCCGGCACAGTGGCTCGCGGGTGGTGGCAGCATTGCTGAAGTTGTCTCCCTCGCGGACGGTCGGAGCTGGGAGTGACGGCGAAAAACCCTCGCATTCCACCGCGTCCGCTCACGTCTCGAGAATCGGACGTACGCATCCTCGCCGTCGATCAACCTCTGTTCCGCATCCACACCGTTCGCGGAAACCACCCAACACCCTGGAACGGTCTGCGCGAGTACGGCCCGCTGCCACAGTCACGGTGGGAGCCACAGCCACCACCACCGGGCATTCACCCCGGCAATGGTGTCGCCTACGTGGCAACTGACCCGACGACCGCGTTCGCCGAGGTCTTTCAGAATCGTCGGCGCATCCGCCTCAGCGCCGACAGAGCCATCAGCGCGTGGTTCTCCCAGCGTCCACTACGACTACTCGACCTTACGCAGGGCTGGTCCACACGCAATGGAGCATCCGGGTCTCTGCACGCCGCACCGAAATCCACCACTCGCGCGTGGGCGCAGCAGATCCACGCGCAGTTGCGTTCCTCGGTGCAACTCGACGGCCTCTACGCCCCGTCGACGATGACCTTGACCCCGATGGTGGTGCTTTTCACCGACGCGACGGATGCCTTCCCCGAAGCTCCGACGTTCTCTCAGTTGCTCACCCATCGGAACGCCCGCGTACTTGCGGCCAAGGCCTCGGTCGCCCTGAACTGGCCATTGCTTTAGGTCTGGGCGGACCCGATCAAGGGATGACGATGACCTTGCCGGTGATCGGTCCTTCGTCGAAGTGCTCGCCCGGGTGATGACGCAGGTCAGCGGCCGCCTGCGCGCGAATCCGCCGCGGTCTGCGACACGGCGGCGGTCCGGCGAGGCTTCATAGACCTGGCCCGCTATCGAGCGTGCCGAAGAACCGTGGGCGGTCACGGACGTTGACATCCGCCCCGCCTCAGGGCTCGAGACTCAGCGCTCGGGACTCAGGGCTCGAGACTCAGGGCTCGAGGACGATGCGGCCGAACGCAGCGCCGCAATCCATCTGACGATGGGCCTCGGCTGCCTCCTCGAGGGGCATGACGGCGTGGACGACCGGATGCAGTTCGCCTCTGGCCACTGCCGCGAACTGCTCCGCCCTGGCAGCATCCGTTCTCTCGGCGGAGATCGAGTCCAGGCTGAACGTGGCGACCGATCTGGACTGCTGAAAGCCCTGCATGAGGCGCATACCGAAGTCGGCGGGCGGGAACCCGGCGACCGCTCCGACGATAACGAGACGGCCGTTGGGTGCGAGTCGATCGATGAACGCGGGGATCTGCTCACCGCCGACGATGTCGATGATCACGTCGAAGGCGCTTGTCGTGCCGCCGGACCCTTCTCGATCGAGCAGTTCCGTCGCTCCGTACTCACGCAGCCGGCGGCCTCGCTCTTCGGATGACGTCGTCACGGCGATGGTGGATGCTCCGACGCGGGCGGCGAGCTCGATCGCAGCGATGCCGATGCTGCCTGCTGCGCCGCGCACCAGCACCGTCTCGCCTGCGGCGAGATGCGCGTGGGCGAGGGCGAAGTGCGCGACGGGCCCTGCGCTGCCGACAGTCACCGCGTCGATGGACGACACCCCGCCGGGGATCGGCGTCACGCCACCGACCCGGGCTAGCGCGTGCTCGACGTATCCGCCGCCAGTGCCGGTGAACGCCCATACGCGCCGGCCGATCCAGGCGTCATCCACGTCTGCACCGACCTCACTGACGATGCCTGCGACTTCGCTGCCAGGGATCATTCCGATCGGAAACCCCGAGCCGAGCGTGCCGCGACGGATCACCGCGTCTACACCACCGACGCCGATCGCCTCTGTCTCGATCAGCATCTGATCCGCTGCAGGACTCGGCTTGGGGACGTCTTTCATCACCATTCCGTCTGGGTCGCCGAATCGCTGGATCGTCATCGCTCGCACAGGGTTGCTCCTCTTCGTCTGCCGATTCGTCGGCACGTCCGCCAGCCGGCTGGCCGGCGCGTTCATCGCCTGGTTCCGGTACCTTGGAGACGTTAGTGGACGCCCCCGTCCACTAACGCGAAGTGAGAGGAATGAGCCCCGAAATGACTCGGGCACTCCGCACGGATGCGCAGGACAACCGCGACCGCATGGTGACGGCGGCGCGCAGCCTCTTCGCCGAGCGCGGCCTCGATGTCGGCATGCGCGAGATCGCACGCCGCGCCCAGGTCGGACCGGCGACTCTGTACCGCCGCTTTCCCACGAGGCAGGTGCTCGTCGACGAGGCCTTTGCCGTCGAGCTCCAGTCGTGCCGCGCGGTGGTTGTGGATGGCTGCGCCGACGAAGATCCGTGGCGCGGCTTCACCTCGGTCATCGAACGCCTCACCGCGCTGAACGTTCGCAACCGCGGCTTCGTCGACGCGTTCATGTCCGTCGACCCGGCCGCGGCCGCATTCGCGGAGCATCGACGAGAACTGCTGGGACTGCTCGAGGATCTCGGCCACCGCGCCCAGTCCACGGGAGAGCTGCGTCGCGACTTCGTCATCGACGACCTCATCCTCATCCTGCTCACCGGACGCGGGCTCGCTGCAGTGGACGAGGGTGCCCGCGAGACCGCTGCGCGACGTTTCGCCGTGCTGGCGATCGATGGGCTGCGGGAGCGGAGGCTGGTGACATGAACGAGATCGTCGACGCGCTTGCGGCGGATGCCACGCACCTGGACGCCGAGCGAAGCTTCGCAGCGGCCGGCTGGACGCCGTGCGGCGCCGGGGACTGGGCGATCGCGCTGCGCTCTCCCGACGGCACCATGGCGGTGCGCATCAGCCCGTTCGACCCGACCGGTCCGTACACGGCGGCGCTGTATCACGAGGCGGCGCACACACGCCGGGTGCCGCAACTCTTCGCCCATCGGCGCCTCGCCGGCGGCGGAGATCTGCAAGTGATGGAGTGGCTCGAGGCTGTGGACGAGCAGGTTGCCGTCGAGTTTCACCGTGCGATCGAGAACCGCGACGAGGCCGTCTCCGAACTGGTCGACATCGTCCGCCGCATCCACGAGCGAGCGCTGCAGGAACTGCCGTGGTGCGGACCCCTGGACCAGAACCCGTCGAACGTGATGCGCGGAGCCGATGGCCGCCTCGTGGTCTGCGATCTGTTCTACGCCGATGGGCCGGATCTCTATGCCACGGCCTCCGCTAACCCGCAGTTGGTCGCCGATCGGATACCCGAGAGCGGGCGTCGCTTCATGACCGAGATTCCGCTGACTGCGTCTGGACCGTGGGATGCCGGGGAGCGGGAGGCTATGCGAATGGGGTTGGCTGAGGCGGACCAGCAGAGGAACTTCACCTCCCGCGGAGAAACTCCTCGACCTCATCCGCAGTCGGAGCCGTCGTCGGTCCACGACGGGTGACTTTGATGGCGGCCGCGGCGTTGGCGCGTCGGCATGCATCCACCCATGTCGAGCCGTCGGCGATGCCTGCCAGCAGCGCCCCGGTGTGGGTGTCGCCGGCTCCGTTGGTGTCAACGGGAGTCTGCGGAAAGCCCGGCACGTAGACGCTCTCTCTGTGCGCATGCACCGCACACCCTTCGGCGCCGTCGCGAACGATGGTGACCG
Organism: Microbacterium sp. Y355; assembly: GCF_059445345.1. NCBI lineage: Bacteria > Bacillati > Actinomycetota > Actinomycetes > Micrococcales > Microbacteriaceae > Microbacterium > Microbacterium sp. Y355. Next base: position 2,515,263 of record NZ_JCAIUD010000001.1, read on the forward strand.
CCCCGGCGCGCATCAGCGGAGCAAGTGCGCGGGCTTGGGCCGCGATCTCGCGTTCGGATGCCTGGATTGGCATGGACGATGCTTCAACCGGAACAGACAGCGCGGCCAGCAGATCGGTCGCCTCCTCGGCGTTGCCGGTCCACACGTCGGTGCGGGCGAGCATCGTGTCGCGCACGTCGGCGGGCAGCTCAGCGAACGCCGCCCCCGGGTCGAGGACGACGACCGCATCCTCGGGAAGGGACGCCAACCAGGCCAGCATCGGATCGCGGGTCTGCTCGACGGCGAGCGAGTATCCGGTGACGCAGACGAGGTCGCCTGGTTGAACGTCGGCGCTCGCGAGCGACTCGACTGTGATCTCGCGCTCGGCGCCCAGCGTCGTGACGAAAGTGCGCTCTGCGGTGGGTTCGAGCAGCACGACACACACTCCGGTGTCCTGCGTGGCTACCTGCGGGGCGGATGCTGCAATGCCGTCGGCATCCAGCGCCTCACGGATTAGATCACCGTATGGACCGGTCCCGATCGATCCGGCATGCAGGCACTGGGCGCCGAGACGAGCCGCCGCGAGCAGCACTGTGACGGAGCCGCCGGCGAACTCTCCGACGGAATCGGCCATGAGGTTCTGTCCGCGCGCGGGGAGATCCGCCACTTCGATGACCAAGTCGACCAGCGCCTGTCCGCTGTGGATCACTCGTGGTGGGTGCGCATCCTGCGCGAGTCGGTCATCGACCTCGGCACGGGTGAGCATGCGGACAGCCTATCCATCAGGCAGCGCGCACGATCGAGCAGGCCGTCGGTCTCCTGCGCTTCACCGCCCGGCGAGCATCTCCCGCAACTCTGCAGCCTCTGAGGCCGGCATCGAGTACCCGTGCTCCGGCGCCGGATACGCCCCCGACCGCACTTCCTCCGCATACGCCGAGACCCCATCGACAGCGGCCGAGCGCAGATCCGCGTAGCGCTTCACGAACTTTGCTGCCCCGCCGGCATAGATCCCGAGCAGGTCGTGGAAGACGAGCACCTGGCCGTCGGCATCCGCTCCGGCGCCGATCCCGATCACGGGGATGTCGAGCAAGGGCATGAGCGCGGCGGTGACTTCCGAGGGCACGGCTTCGATGACGAGCAGTGAGCATCCGGCATCCTGCAGGGCCAGCGCGTCTTCGCACACCGCGCGCGCCGCGTCGGCGGTGCGGCCCTGCGCGCGGTAGCCGCCGAGGGCGGTGGCGGTCTGCGGGGTGAGGCCGACGTGGCCGACAACCGGGATTCCCGCGGCGACGAGAGCGCGCGCACGATCGACCGAGGTGCCGCCGCGCTCGATCTTCACGAGGTCGCAGCCGGTCTCCTTGACGAAGCGCTGTGCGGTGGCAATCGCCAACGAATCGGATGCCTCATACGAACCGAACGGCAGGTCGGCGACGAGCAGCGGCGAGGACAACCCCCGTCGCACGGCTTTGGTGAGCATGATCATCTCGTCGACGGTGACGGGCACGGTGCTTTCATAACCGAGCACCGTCATCGCGGCCGAGTCGCCGACGAGCACGATGTCGACGCCAGCAGCCTCGACGATCTGCGCACTGGGGTGGTCGTAGGCGGTGACCATGACGATCGGCTCGCCGGCATCCTTCTTCTCGGAAAGACTCGCCAAGGTGACGCGCTTACGCGTCGTCGCGTGCACGCTCATGCGTCGGCTCCTGCGAAAGAAGGGGCACCGGTCAGAAGGCGATCGACGACGTCGTCGACCTGGATGATCGCGTTCGCGCGGTCGACGTGCACGACGACCGGTTCGTAGGTCTCCAGATCTTCGCGCGAGTAATCGGCATAGGAGATGACGATGATGGTGTCTCCCGAGTGCACGAGGCGGGCGGCGGCGCCGTTGACTTGGATCACGCCGGATCCGCGAGCACCTGCGATCGTGTAGGTCTCGAAGCGTGCGCCGTTGTTGACGTCGACCACGTGCACCTGCTCGTGCGCGAGAATGTCGGCGGCCTCAAGCAGCTCGGGGTCGATGGTGATCGAGCCGACGTAGTTCAGGTCGCTGCCGGTGATGGTCGCGCGGTGGATCTTCGACTTCAGCATGGTGCGGCGCATCAGACGCTCCCTTTCAGGATGTGGTTGTCGATCAGTCGGGCAGCTCCCACACGGGCGGCGACGGCGAGGAGGGTGTCATCTTCTATACGGGTGACGGTTTGCAGGTTCGACGCATCGCGGAGTTCGAGGTATTCGGGGGTGATGCCTGCTGCGTCGAGTACTTCGCGTGCCGCCGAAAGGATGGCGTTGCTGTCGCGCTCCCCCTGCTCATACAGCGCCGCGGCCACATCGAGCGCACGGTTGAGGGCGGTCGCCTGCACACGGGCTGCGGAATCGAGGTAAACGTTGCGTGAGCTCATGGCGAGTCCGTCGGCTTCGCGTACGATCGGGCAGGCTTCGATGCGGACGTCGAGGTCGAGGTCGCGCACGACGCGACGGACCACGGCAATCTGCTGCGCGTCCTTCTGGCCGAAGTAGGCGACATCCGGGCGAACGATGCCGAACAGTTTCGTGACAACTGTCGCGACGCCGTCGAAGTGGTGCGGTCCCCGGGTTGCGCCGTCGAGCATCTCGGTGACCCCCGAGACGTGGATGCTCGTGGCGAAGCCCTCGGGATATATCTCAGCAGGGGCGGGGGCGAAGAGGATGTCGACGCCTTCGGCCTCAGCTCGCCGGGCGTCGGCCTGCTCGTCGCGCGGGTAGGCGCTCAGGTCTTCGTTCGCGCCGAACTGGGTGGGGTTGACGAAAAGCGAGACGACGACGAGATCGTTCTGCTTGCGTGCGCGGCGCATGAGGGAGAGGTGCCCCTCGTGGAAAGCGCCCATGGTCGGAACGAGGCCGACGCTCTGGCCTGCGCGCCTGGCTTCGCGAACGGCGGCGCGAATCTCGGGGATCGTGCGGAGAATTCTCATGCCGTCACCTCCTGGCGGGCTATTGCTCGGGTGGCTACTGCTCGGGTGGCGATGACGAGTTCGTCGAAGAGGGGCGTCAACTCTGGGACGCCTTCGGCGACGGTTGCGCGTTGGCGGGCGACCGTTGCATCGTCGCCACGGGCGATCGGGCCGGTGAGGGATGCCGCAGCGCCCCGGCCCTGCCAGTTGTCGACCGTGCGGCTTATGAGTGGAGCGAGGAGGTTTCGGGCTTCGTCGCCTCGGATACCGGCGGCGGATGCGAGCTGCTCGGCGGCGTCGAGCACGGTGAGCACGAAGTTCGAGGCGAAGGATGCCGCAGCGTGGTAGCCCGCGCGATGGGCATCGTCGATCTCGAAGGGGCGGGCGCCGAGGGTTCGGGCGAGCTGTTCTGCGGCGTTCTTGTCCGCCGCCGTCCGGCCTGCGACGGCGGCACCGATGCCGCGGAAGACGTCGGACGACTCGGTGCCGGTGAACGTCTGCAGTGGATGGATGCTGAAGTCGACGTCGTCGAGCGAGCTGGCGCCGGAGACGTGGCCGATTCGAGTGGCGTGACTGCGGGCGGTGGCGGAGGCTTCGGGGATCGCGGAGTCGGGGACGCAGAGCAGCGCGATGTCGACCGCGGGGATCTCCTCGCCCCGGCGCAACGGACCGTGAACGGCGACGCCCGCCTCACGAAGCGCCCCCGCGAGCACACCACCGAGGCGACCAGCGCCGATGACGGCGATGGTCGTTTCGGGCGCAAGGGCGTGGGCTGAATTCATGAGGGATTCCGGTACGAGGACGAGTGGCTCAGATGCGACGAGTATCCGCCACACGGCGTGTCGCACCAAATCGAAAGTCAATCTGCGCGCTGACACCAGATGATTTCTGGTGATTATGCAAGATTCATTGTCACTTTAACGTGCATTCTGCATTTTTACCCTCTCCGTGCGCTTGCGGATCACCCGCAAGGCCTCGTCTCGCGACCCCGCCGTTCATCTCACCGTGTTCGTGGGTTCACTTTGACGTCGTATCTTGAGTGCGGCCGCGCGACCGCGGCTAAGAACAAGCAAAATCTTTGTACCTTCACCACAATTCAGGGGTAGTGTCAGACCCGACACCACCTCAAAGGCGAGAAAGGACGAACATGGTCGACATGCGGAAGAAGCGCTTGTCCCTCATCGGGATCACGGCGGCTACAGCAATCGCACTCACCGGCTGCTCAGCCGGCGCAGAAACACCCGACGCTGGCACCGGCGGCGACACGGGCACCGAGGGTCCGGCTGAGACCCTCATCGTCTACACGAACTCCAACAGCGACGGCCGCGGCGAGTGGATCACCGAGCAGGCCGCTGACGCGGGAATCGAGATCGAAATCGTCGGCCTCGGCGGCGCCGACCTCACCAACCGCATCATCGCGGAGAAGAACAACCCGGTCGGTGATGTCGTCTTCGGACTCAACAACATGTTCTTCGAGCAGCTCAAGAGCGAAGAGGCGATCGTCGCCTACGAGCCCAGCTGGTCTGGCGAGGTCCCTGAGGATGCCGGAGACCCGGCCGACGGCGCCTACTGGCCTCTCGTCGAGCAGGCGATCGTCACGGTCTACGACGAGAACCGCATCACCGACGCACCCACATCCCTCGAGGAGCTTTACACCGACGCCGCCTACGCGGGTCGCTTCGAGGTGAACCCGGCCCTTGGTCAGGCCACCCCGCAGCTCGTGCTCGCCGGCATCCTGACCGAGAACCTCGATGAGTCCGGCGACCTCGGCGTCAGCGACGACGGATGGAGCCTGGTCGAGTCCTACTACGCGAACGGTTCACCGGCCGTCGAAGGCACCGACCCGTACGCCCGCATTACCCGCGACGAGATCGACTACGCGGTGCTGCCGTCCAGCGGTATCGCCGCCCGCGACGCGGAGTACGGCACCACGACCGGGATCATCGTCCCGGAAGCGGGCGTCCCGTACGTGACCGAGCAGATCGCGCCAATCAACGGGTCTGGCAATGACGAGGTGGCGCAGGAGTTCATCGACTGGTTCGGCAGCGCTGAGGTGCAGGGTGCCTTTGCGGCGGAGTTCAACTCCATGCCCGTGAACGAGGGCGCTGTCGCCGAGGCGAACCCCGAGGTCATCGAGCTGATGGAGTCGCTCCCCCGTCAGGACATCGACTTCGGCTTCCTGAGCGAGAACCTCGGCCCGTGGGTCGAGAAGGTCACGCTCGAGTACGTCGGCTGATCGAGAACGACAATCAGGAAGACACTCGGAAAGACACCATGATCCGATTCGAAGATGTCGACGTCGCGTTCGGTGAGCACCGCGCGGTCTCGCACCTCGATCTGGAGATCCAGGAGGGTGAGTTCTTCACCCTCCTGGGTCCGTCCGGATGCGGGAAGACCACCGCCCTCCGCGCACTCGCTGGATTCGTCCAGCCGACCGGTGGGCGCATTCTCATCGCCGGTCGCGACGTCACGCGCGTGCCCAGCGAGAAACGCGAAGTGGGCATGGTGTTCCAGAACTACGCGCTCTTCCCCAGCATGAACGTGCGCGAGAACATCGCGTTCGGACTCACGGTGCAGAAGGGTGCGACGAAGGTTTCGAAGGCCGAGCAGACCCGCCGCGTCGACGCGATCGCCGATCGCACGGGCCTGGCCGCGAGCCAGCTCGACAAGAATGTGTCGGAGCTCTCCGGTGGACAGCAGCAGCGCGTGGCCATCGCCCGCGCGCTCGTCCTCACCCCTCGCATCCTGCTGCTCGACGAACCGCTGTCGAACCTCGACGCGAAGCTCCGCGTGCAGTTGCGAGAACAACTCAAAGAACTGCAGCACGAGGTCGGCGTGACCACGGTCTATGTCACGCACGACCAGGAAGAGGCGCTGACGCTCAGTGACCGCATCGCGGTGCTGGACGCCGGACACCTCCAGCAGGTCGGAACCCCTGAGGAAATCTACGACCGCAGCGGTACCCCGTTCGTCTGCCGGTTCATCGGCGAGAACAACCGCCTCACGCCCGCCGTGCTGATCAGCCTCGGCGGCGGGCCGGATGCAACGGCTCTGGATGCAACGGCAGAGAGCTACATCCGACCCGAGAAGCTGCACCTGGCGGCACCCGACACGGCGTCCAATGCTGCGGCATCCCTCGACGGATCCGTCATCGATCGCACCTACCACGGCAGTCACAGCGTCTACACGGTTGCGGCCGAAGACACCACGCTCCGGGTGAGCGTCCCGGCCGGGGCGAGCGCGCACCAGTGGGACGCTGGCGACGCCGTACGCGTGGACGTCGACCCGCGCTGGATCCTGCAGTACCCGGCGGCCTGACATGGCCGATCCGAAGAGGCCCGTTCCTCCGCCATCGGCGGGGTTGCCCGGCGAGGTGGGTGCGCTGACAGGCGTGGCATCCGCAGCCCGAGACAATAAGGACACTAAGAACCGCAAACCGGGCAGCATCCGCGCGATGCTCCGCTCGCCGATGGCGTGGGTGACCGGCATCGCCGTCATCTGGTTCGCCGCCGCGTTCCTCGTGCTGCCGAACGCCGCACTGCTGGGGACGACGTTCTTTCCGGATGGGCAGTTCAGCATCCGGGCCGTCGAGAAGCTGCTCGGCAGCGAGCGCGCGCTGAAGACACTCGGCAACAGCTTCCTGCTCGCGATCACCCTGTCGATCACCGTCAACGTCGTGGGCGTGTTCATTGTGCTGGTGACGCAGTACTTCAAGATCCGCGGGGCGAAGGTCCTGTGGCTCGGGTACGCGACGACGCTCATTTACGGCGGCATCGTGCTCGCCGCGGGCTACAACTTCATTTACGGCCGGTTCGGGTTCTTCACGAACATGATGGTCAACTGGTGGCCCGACATGAACCGGGACTGGTTCTCCGGCTTCTTCGCGGTCGCGTTCGTGATGACCTTCGCTACCACGACGAACCACATGCTGTTCCTGTCGTCGTCGCTCGGCAAGGTCGACTACGCGTCGATCGAGGCGGCGAAGCTCATGGGGGCGTCGTCATGGACGATCCTCCGCCGCATCGTGCTGCCGGTGATGAAGCCGATGCTCTTCGCCGTCACAGTGCTCACGTTCCTCATCGGTCTCGGCGCGCTGACCGCACCGCTCGTGCTCGGCGGCCCGGACTTCCAGACCGTCGCGCCGCTCATCATCGACCTCTCACGCAGCCCGATCACACGCGACATCGCCGCGCTCCTCGCGATCGTGCTGGGTGTGGCGACGATCATCCTGCTTGCGATCATGAACCGGGCAGAGAAGTCGGGCGTCTACTTCTCGGTCGCTAAGGTGGCGACGCCGATCCAGAAGCAGGCGATCCGCAACCCGTTCGCAAACGTCGTCGTGCACGTGATCGCGTACGCGCTCTGGGTGATCTACCTGATTCCGGTGGTGCTGATCGCGGTGTTCTCATTCGTGGATGCGCGGAGCATCCTGGCTGGCACCATCACACTCGACAGCTTCACACTCGACAACTACATCACCGTGTTCAGCAGCGCGGAGGCGATCCGCCCGTTCATCGTCAGCGTCGTTTACAGCGCGCTCGCGTCGGTGATCGTCGTCGTCGGTCTGCTGTTCGTCGCGCGGGTGCTGCAGAAGCATCGGAACATCTTCACGACCGCGATCGAGTACGTGCTGCACATTCCGTGGATCCTGCCGATCGTCCTCATCGCGCTCGCTCTGGTGATGACGTTCGACAAGCCGCAGGCGATCGTGGGCAACATCGTGCTGACCGGCACGCCCGTGCTGCTGCTGATCGCCTACATCTGCGTGAAGATCCCGTTCACGCTGCGGCTACTTAAGGCTTCTTTTGCGTCCGTTCCTGACTCACTGGAGGATGCTTCGCGCATTCTCGGCGCCCGGTCGCTGACGGCATTCCGGCGGGTGCTCATCCCGCTCGTTCTACCGACAGCGGCGGCGATCACGGCGCTGAACTTCAACAGCCTGCTCGACGACTACGACGCGGCGATCTTCCTGTACCACCCGCTGTTCCAGCCGCTGGGTGTGGCGATCCAGGAGAGCACGCGCGGCGAGAACAATCTCGACGCGATGCCGATCACGTTCGTCTATACGGTGCTGCTGATGGTCATCATGGGTGCCACGATGTATCTCGTGTATGGACGAGGATCACGGGCAGGCTCGCCCCGTCGACGAAAGTCGCGGACCGCATGAGTACTGAGTGCACCCCAGCGCTGCGCGTCACGATCAGTGATGTCGCAGCGGCAGCCGGAGTCTCGCGGGCGACCGCGACGCGCGCGTTGAAGGGTGAAGGTCGCTTCTCTGAGGAGACGCGAGACCGGATTCTCGAGGTGGCCGAGCGGCTCGGATACGTGCGCAACACGATGGCGGCCGAGCTCGCCGCCGGGCGCACAGGCACCGTCGGCCTGATGCTGCGCGATGCGAGCAACCCCGCGTACGGGCTGCTGTTCTCGCGGCTGCAGGACGAGGCGCATCGCCGAGGGCTCGATCTCGTGACCGTGACAATCGGTGCCGACCCTGCGGGCGCGGAGCAGGTTGGTGCGCTGCATCGCCTCCTCGGGATGCGGGTGGCGGGGCTGATCGTGGCGACGGGTGGTATCACCGCCGCGCAGCTGGAGCCATTCGCCGATCAGGTGCCGATCGTGCGTGCTGGCCGGGTGGAATCGGCGGACCGGATCCATACCGCGCACTACGACGATCCGGGTCACGGGCGGATGCTGGCGTCACATGTGCTGTCGCTCGGGCACCGTCGGGTTGTGGTGTTGGCTGCGAGCGCGGAGGTGTCGTATCCCGAACACCTGCGTGCGACGGCGATGCAGGAAACGCTCAAGGATGCAGGGGCATCGGTGACTCTGGTGTCGACCGCCGCCGGCCCGGAAGACGGAGTTTCTGAGGCGTTGTCCGCTGTGCGCGATGGGGCGACCGCGGTGATGTGCGCATCGGACTACCGACAGCTCGCCGTGATGCGGGCCGCCCGCGCTCTTGGTCTGTCTGTGCCCGGAGACGTCAGTGTCACGGGGTGCGATGGCATCCTGCCCGGGGCCGACCTGCTGGGGCTGACGACCGTGCGGATTCCGGTGGAGGACGTCGCCGCTGCCGCTGTCGAGACCATGCAGAAGCTGCTGACCTCAGGTTCGGATGGCACGGTGCGGCGTTCGTTCGAGGGGACTCTCGTGCCCGGGACGACGGCCGCATCCGTCCGCTGACTTGCGTTTCAACGACTTACTTTTTGCTGACTTGGAAGACGAATGATCCTTACCGAATACCCCCGTCCGTCGCACACCTTCGTGCACATCTCCGACACGCATCTGCCGGGTGAGCGGTCGCCGCTCTACGGCAGCGGGACGGATGCCGACTCGAATCTGTCACTCGTCCTGTCGCGGTTGGTGGCGAGTGGATTGCGGCCGGATGCCCTACTGATGACGGGGGATCTGACCGACCGCGGGGACGCGAGCGCGTATCGGCGGTTGCGGGCGCTGGTCGAGCCGGCGGCGGAGGCGCTGGGGTGCGAGGTCGTGTGGGCGGCAGGCAATCATGATGATCGGGCGGCGTTTCGGGCGGAGCTGTTGGATGCCTCGGGGGATGCACCCGTCACCGAGGTGCGCTGGTTCGGCGACCTGCGCGTGATCGTGCTGGACTCGACTGTCCCCGGTGCGCACTGGGGCGAGATCGACGATGCACAGCTGGCGTGGTTGGCCTCGGAGCTGTCGGTGGCTGCTCCGGGCGGCACACTGCTGCTCATCCACCACCCGCCGCTGCCGACGGTGCTGGATCTGGCAGTAACGGTGGAGCTGCGTGATCAGTCGCGGCTCGCTTCTGTTCTTCGCGGGACCGATGTGCGCGGCATCCTCTCCGGGCACGTGCATCACCCGTCGTTCGGTACGTTCGCCGGCATCCCGGTGGCGGTGGCATCGTCGAGTGCATATGGGCAGGACCTTGCGCAACCGGTCGGTGCGACACGGGGGCAGGATGCTGCGCAGGGATACAACTTCGTCCATGTGTACGCGGAGACGATCGTGCACTCGGTGGTGTCGCTGGCCGCCGGGGCAGATGTTGGGGAGCCGGTTGCTGCGGATGAGGCCGGACGGCGGATCGCGGGGAGTGAGATTGGGTGGCGGGAGCTGGGACGTGTCTAGCGTGGAGTGATGTCTGGGCTCCCTGCTACAGTCCATTTCAGGTTCAAGAGTTGCAGCCAGAGGTACCTGGCCGGCTGCACGGCAACCCTCCTCCATCGAGCGGGGTGCCCCAGGGGAAGAACCGGTCCGACGCAGACGTGTTCGGGCAAGTCGATGGGTTCGCGACGCGCGAGCCCTCCCCATGAAGGGATGCTCTGATGAGCGAGAACACCTTTATCCATGCCGATCACTCACGGGATCTGTGGTGGTACCGACTCGGTCTCCGCGACAGCACCGCCGCCGGAAGCAGCGGCAACGAGCGTTACCTCCAGTCCGCGCGGCGCGACTATCTGAGCTCACTTCGGCCGTCGGGATTCACCCGCTCCACCGCTGGTGGCGATGTCATCCTCACCCTCGAACAGGTCGGGGCCGAGCTCGACGCCATCGAGCAGTCGATGGTGATCGCCTCGCAGAACGAGGCGAACCAGCGCCGCGAACGAGGATGGGCGAACGTACGCAGCGCGCTCTCGGCTTCGGATGCCAACATTCAGGTCGAACGCGGCGACTGGGCCGGATTTACTCGGGGCCGAGCGCTCGCGTGGTGCTGGAACCTCTATCAGTACGAACCGCGCGGGTTCGTGCATCCTGGTTCGCAGCTACGCACAGAGCGCACGGCCGAGCTCGAGGCCGGCCTGATCCCGGACGGGTTCGGATACGCCCAGCGCGCCATCGGCCTCGAAGCGGCCGGGTTCACGCCAGAGACGTATCGGCGCGCGCAGGAGGCGCTCGGCAAGTCGACGTTCTCGCCGGCTGACGTGACGCGCTGAATCGGATGCCGCGGTGGGCCGACTTGTGTCGACTCACCGCAGTAAGTGACGGCGCGTGGCGGGCGGCCATGGGGAAGGCCGTTCCCCACGCTTCGCCAGGACAGATTGGCGTCTTCGGTGATCGCCTTGGCCACAATGCTCGACGAGAGGGGCTTGGACAAAGACGCGATCTGAAACACGGTGTCGACGTCTACGGACTCCTTCGTCGTCACGTCGCGCACACCGTATCCCTCTTCGAACACGACCTCACCGTTTGAGACGACCGCCACTGCCGCACCAGGCACTCCGGTCTGCTCGAGCGCCTTCTCGATGAACTCGGGGAGCGCGTCGACGGCTGCAGCCACTGCCGTGTCGCGATCTGTGTAGAGCTCGACGACGTCCTGGCCGGGGTTTCCGCCGAGTGCGACGGCGAGCCCGCTCGAGGGCGACGGTTCCTCGGTCGTCCCGTCGGTGCACGCCGTGATTGCCAGCGTGAGTGCTGCCACCGCCGAGACAGCGACAACGCGTGTGATGCCCTTGGTGCTGCTCATGACGTTCATGTCGCGGCCTTCGGTTAGTTATCTGTGAGCGGATCCATGGCTTCTTACGCCCCAACGAAGCCATGGATCCCGTTCCCCAGACAATCAGTCTGCGTGGACAGAAGCGGACAAGACAACCCCCGCTTCCGGCCACGGCCTCAAGAGGGCGTCCGGATGCGGCCACATGCACCATGATGGTGTCTACAAACACTCCGGAGGTGAACATGGAAGATAGGGCACTGCTCGAACTGATCTACCGCAGCCGACCTCAGACGGTAGCGGAGCTCGCCAGCACCGCGCACGCGGATGAGGGCGAGGCCGCCGACGCCGTTGCGCGTCTCGCGCGAGAAGGTGCGATCTCGGTGCGCGATGACACGATCGCGTACTCGACGCCGGCGATGTGGACGGCCGACGTCGTCGAACGCGATTTGCGTGCGATGCGGCAGACGACGAACGAGGCTGCCTCGCGAATCGAGGCGCTCGTCGCAGACCTCCCGGCTCTGCTGCGTCACTGGGCTGTGGGCGAGGCATCCGGCGATATCGTTCCCGCTTTCGTACGACACGGGCCGACTGCGGCAGAAGACCTCTGGTATGAGATCGCGCAGGATAAGAGCGACACCGCCTGGGGAGTGCTCCCCGATCTCGGCCGCTACCTGCAGACTGATCCCGCGCGCGCCAGCCGTTTCGCGGAGATGTTCGCCGGCAAGAAATCGGTGCGATCCCTTCTCCCGCGTTCGGTTGCAGAGGAACCACGGCTCGTGGCGGCCGCCGAGCGCTACGCCGCCGTCGGGGTGGAATTCCGCCTTCTCGACGACCTGCCGAGTTGGTTCTGGATCGACGGCGACGTGCTCGCATTGCCGATCGAATGGGGCGAGGGTTGGCCGTCCAGCGTGGTCGGTGTCCGTAGCGCGTCCCTCGCCGAGCTGGGCCGCAGCCTGTTCCTCGAGCTCTGGCATCGCGCGGAGCCGATCGGCCGTGCGGAGCAGCCGTGGGCGCCCCTTCTTGCACTGATGAAGCAGGGCGTCACTCTCGACGCCGCATCTCGCAGCCTCGGGATCAACCCGCGAACCGGTCGGCGCCGTATTGCGGCAGCGATGGAGCAGTACGGCGTTTCAACACTGTTCGCCTTGGGTGTGGCGTGGGCCGCAGACGGGAAGCCCACCGCACGCTAGGCGGTGGGCTTCTTTCTCCCGACGCGCCACGAACGTCCTACCCGCTCGTCGCGATGAGTCGACGCTCACGCCTCGTCGACGCGTGACCTTCGCCGTAGTGCCAAACCCAGGGTCAGTAGCGCCGCCCCGACCACCGCTAATAGCCAGGAGCCGTCGTAGCCGGTAGCGGGAAGCGCTCCTCCTGGCGAAGGCCCGGTGGTGCTTGCCGTGTTCGTCAGCGATACGGCCACTGTCGCACCGTCTTCGACAATCTCGACGGAGTCCGGCGAGAACGTGCTCGACTCCCACTCGATGCCGTCGACCTCCGGAACAGCCTCTGTGTACGTGATCCCCGTACCCACCGGGAACGTCACCGGAGCGCCGTCCTGCGTCGGCCCAACGGCCGCGCCGTCGGCGGGCACTTCAAGTGTTCCCGTCCGCGAGGTACCGTCAGGCAACTGCGCGGTCCACTCCACCCCGAAGACGACGTCGGAGGGAAGATCCGCAGCGCTAATCCCCTCGAGCGATTTCGCCACCGTGAAGCCCCCCTCACCTTCCCCCGGTTCCGCACGGGATGCCGTGTTCGTCAGCGATACGGCCACTGTCGCACCGTCGTCGGCGATCTCGACGGAGTCCGGCGAGAACGTGCTCGACTCCCACTCGATGCCGTCGACCTCCGGAACGACCTCCGTGTATGTGATCGCCGTACCAACGGGGAACGTCACCGGAGCGCCGTCCTGCGTCGGCCCAACGGCCGTGCCGTCGGCGGGCACTTCAAGCGTTCCCGTACGCGAGGTACCGTCAGGCAACTGCGCGGCCCACTCCACCCCGAAGACGACGTCGGAGGGAAGATCCGCAGGATCGATCCCTTCAAGCGATTTCGCCACCGTGAAGCCCCCCTCACCTTCCCCCTGCTCGGCAAGGGATGCAGCGTTGGTGAGGGTCAGCCCCAGCGCCTCGGTCGTCTCCGCCTGCACCACGATCCACCCGTCCGAATCGGGTTCGAGTACCTGATCTCCGAGTGTCCACACCGGGATGCCCCAGTCGACGTCCGCAATCGCGGGCGGTTCGAGTTCACGAATCTGGATGACGGACCCGACTGTGACACGGTCGAGGACGAGCGGCTCGCCAGGGGTGATTTCGGCACGCGTCGGGGTGAGGGCGTCGAGAACGGCGTACTCGACGGGGAATCTGACGTCGGGCGGGAGCGCACCGCCAGTCGCGTCGTCCAACCTCTTCTCAACGCTCACGCTCGTGCCTGGTACTGCCGTGTTCGTGACCGTGAGCTGCACGGTCTCGGCGTTTTCCGCGATGACCACGCTGGTTCCCGGGGACCACTGCGGCGTCCCCCACTCATAGAGCGGAGGAAGCGCGCCCTCGGGGAGCTCTCGCTCTGTGAGTTCGATCATGGTGCCTACCGGGAATTGCCTTCCCGGCCCCGCCACCGTCCCGTCAGCGGGGACCTCGATCGTACCGGCAGCGCTCGCGCCACCGGGGAGTGTAGCGGTCCAGTCGACGGCAAAGGACTCCGCGAGCAGTTCGTCCGGGTCAATGACGCTGAGCCCCTTGCTGACCTCGAAGGTGCCCTGAGCTAGCACCGCGGTGTTGGTCACGGTGACCCCTGCGGTCGCGTTTCCCGCGACGGTGATTGTTCCGGGATCGATCGTTGCCGGTCCCCAAGTCCAGCCGAGCAGGTCCGGTAGCTCCGTCTCATCGAAGGTCACTGTCGTACCTGCCGGGAAGGTGAGCGGCTCGCCGTCGGCGTCGGTGGGGGGAACAGCGCCATCGCCCGCTGCGAGTGTCGTGGTGCCCGCCACCGTCGACCCGTCCGGGAAGGTAGCCGTCCACGCCACGGTGAACTCAAGGTCGTCGGGGACGTCCGCGGGCTCGACACCATTGAGGTTCTTCTCGAGAGTGAAGGAGCCGGTGGGGAGCCGTCCGACGTTGGTCGCCTCGAGTTGAACGGTGTCACCGTCGACGAGCGCGAGGGCGTAGAAGCCGTCCTCATCGATCTCAGTGAGTGGTTCGCCACCGACGGACAAGACCGGCTCCTCCCATACTTGGTCACCCGGTTCGAATCCGGCTTCCCGTACCCAGACAGTTGTGCCTGGGGGGATCGGGTCACCAGCGGGAGTCGTGGCGATTCTCACCGGTTCGCCGACTGCGATCTCCGCCTGCTCGATGGAGCGCGGGTCGGTGCCTGGCGGATCGAACGTGTACTCGATCGTGAAGATCGGGATGTCCTCGCCTTCAGCGTCGAGCACCTTCAGGGCTGTGAAGGCTGTCTCCGCGCCTAAAGGCTCAAGTAGGTTCGTCAGCACCACGCTGGCGACCTCGCCCGCGCGATCGATGGTGAGCGTCGAGTCTGGGCTCCACGACGATCCGGCCCAGGCGAATCCGGCGGGCGGAGCAGGGAGGTTCGGTTCGGCCAGCGTGACCTGCGTGCCCACGGGGAACTGGATGGGATCGCCTGCATCGTCCACCGGGCCGGCAGTCGCGAATGTCCCATCGGCAGCGGCGACCAGCTCGAGCGTGCCGGAGTCTGGGGCGCCGCCGTCGGGGCGATCGGCGGTCCAGGTCACTGAGATGACGGTGCCCTCAGGCAACAGAGGCGGCGCGGGCGAGCCGTCAGAAACCGTCTTGGCTACCTCGAAGGTTCCCGTCTGCCGTACGGCAGTGTTGGTGAGGGTCACATCCACAACCGAGTCACCGGCATCGGTGATGGTCACCGACAGCGGATCCGTAGACCAGCCCGACCAGTCCCATCCAGGCACCGGGTCCGGCTCGCGCTCTGTGAAGGTCACTTCCGTGCCGATCGGGAAGGTTGCCCTTGTTGCCGATCCTGTGCCATCAAGCGCTTCCGGACCCCGTGCGGTGCCGTCAGCGGGCAACTGAATTGTGCCGGTCTCGACGCTCCCGTCGGGAAGCATCGCCTCCCAGTCAACGGGGAATTCCGTGCCCTCGGGCAGATCGCTGAGGCCGATGCCCTCCAGCGCCTTGCGCATCTGGAAGGTGCCGCGCGGTTCGCCGCACGTGATCGTGGAAGCGAAGAGGTAGGAATGAACTTCCCCGCCGAGCAAGTGGACGTTGTTGCCGAAGACCTGGCCCTCTAGCGGCGCGGCGTCAACCGTGACGTCAGCGAAAGGTGCGTAGACCGAGCCTTCGATCCGGGCGCCGGTGTTCGCAACGGTCACCTCGCCGGTAACCGCGGAAAGGTCCCACAGAGTGAACGGCGCGTATTCGCCGGCTGGATCGATCCGCAGCCCCTGCACGTTGGTCGTGCCCTCAGGCACCTTGATAATCAGTGGATTGGCAGCGCCCGGCCGCACCTCTGTACTGAACTGCAAGAGCTCCGCGCCCGCGATGTCCTCGTACGCCACGACGTTCGGGCGGTCCGAAGCAAGTGCTCCCAGAACTTTGCGGGCACCGACATCCTCAGCGACCCCCACGTGCCATGCGTCCTGCCCGGTCGGGTCCGTGACAATGGCCAAGCACTCAGCCATGTCTTCGATCAGGGCGTCCTCGTTCGCTCGCACGTAGTCCGCAACGACCTGCACGGTGTCCGACTCGGTCTGCTCTGTGAAGATCGACGTGTTCGATCCGTTAGGCGGGGCGGCGTCGGCCGGGTAGGACTGCGCGGTGGCATCGATGAGGGGAGGCGCACCGCCGAGCGACATACGCACCCAGTTGTCTCCGCGCGCAGAAGTCGTGAAGGGAGCAATCTCACGGTCGACCAGTTTCAGGGTGCCTCGGGACTCCGGACTTCCCGGGGCCGGCACATTCTCGCGGCCGGCGTTGGTGATGTTGATCGATCCGACGTTGGCGGCCGAGTCGTCGTAATTCCCGATCAGCAGGCGGGTCGGATCGCCGTCGACGGTCGGCAGTGTGTACGCGCCGGTGCCGGCTACGACGTGCAGGATCGCGTAGGTCGCAGCTTCCGTCACCGTGAGTGTCCCACCCACAGCGAGCGAGCCTTCGAGCTCGTCGTTGCCGAGGACGGCGTTCTCCCGGGCGTAGACGGTGAACCCGCCCGTCGACGTGAAAGGGTTCACCTCTCCTGCCGCGGCCGCAGCGGCCGGTGGAGCGGTAGCCGTCTGCACGGCGGTGCTGACAGTCGCCCCACCCGCGAGGAGCGCAAAGGCCACACCACCCGACAACAACCGTCGACGTTTGCTCTTCGAATTACTGAATTGACCTCGCATAGCCCCCGCCGATAGGTCGCCTGTCACTTGGTATGCCAAAGGCTACACACGCGGCGGAAACAGCACACCCCCTTTTGTTCGTGGGGGATATCGTGTAGTGGCATCCGCACTGGCCCGGTATTGAGGTGAGCGGAAACCAACCGCTTGAACGTCCGACCACGGTGCAAGAATGCCAACATGGAGCTCTCCGATCTGGCGGAAACCACTGAGACGGTCGCGGCCACGTCGTCGCGGTTGGCGAAGACCGACGCTCTCGCCCGGCTGCTCGAACGCGCCGAGCCAGACGAGATCCCTGTAATCACGGGGCTTCTGCTCGCCGCTCCTCGCCAGGGTCGCCTGGGCGTCGGATGGCGCGGCATCACGGCGCTCGACGTCTCGCATGCCGCCGAGCCAACCCTCGCCATCGCCGATGTCGACCATGCGCTCGACGCGCTCGCCGGCGCTTCCGGGTCTGGCTCGGCGGCAGTCCGCACCGGCCTGCTCACCGACCTCGCCTCCCGCGCCACCGCCCGGGAGTGGGACTTTCTCGCCCGCGCGATGCTGGGTGAACTGCGCACCGGCGCGCTCGGCGGCGTGCTGCTCGACGCGATCGCCCGCGCGTCGAGCCGCCCATCCGCAAGCGTCCGCCGAGCCGCGATGCTGTCGGGAGATCTCGGCGAGACCGCCCTCCTCGCGCTCACCGGTAGTGCCGAGCAACTCGAGGCGGTCAGCCTGCAGGTCGGCCGGCCGGTGCTGCCGATGCTCGCGGCCACCGCCGCTACGCCGACCGCTGCGCTCGAGCTGACCGGCGAGGCATCCGTCGAATACAAGCTCGATGGCGCCCGCATCCAGGTTCACCGGCACGGCGACGACGTCGGCGTCTACACCCGCAGCCTCGCCGACATCACCCACCGCGTCCCCGAGATCGTCGAGATCGTGCGCGGCCTGCCCGCCCGCGACCTCATTCTCGACGGAGAGACGCTGTCACTCGATGAGGACGGTGGACCGCGCCCGTTCCAGGAGACCATGTCGCGCTTCGGCGCTGATGCTACCCGTGACGTCGCGCTTCGGCCCTGGTTCTTCGACCTGTTGCACGTCGACGGTCGCGACCTCATCGACGAGCCCCTCGCCGTCCGCCTCGCCGAACTCGAGAAGGTCGCTGGCGGTTGGCGCATGCCTGGCATCGTCACGGACGATCCGGATGCTGCGGAGCAGCTGTCCCGCGAGGCACTCGCGGCCGGGCATGAGGGCGTCCTCGTCAAGGCCATCGGATCGCCATACGCTGCCGGGCGGCGCGGCAAGTCCTGGGTGAAGGTCAAGCCGGTTCTGACATACGACCTCGTGGTGCTCGCCGCGGAATGGGGGTCAGGGCGCCGGCATGGGCTCCTCTCGAACCTGCACCTCGGCGCCCACGACCCCCAAGGCGAGTTCGGCGAACCCGGCGGGTTCGTGATGGTCGGCAAGACCTTCAAGGGACTCACGGACGAGCTGCTGCAGTGGCAGACCGAAACGTTTCCCGAGTACGAGACCCACCGCAGTCCGTATGCCGTGTTCCTGCGCCCCGAGCTCGTCGTCGAGATCGCGATCGACGGCGTGCAGCGCTCGCCCCGTTACCCCGGCGGCATCGCCCTGCGCTTCGCCCGCGTCAAGGGCTACCGTCCCGACAAGACCGCGGCGGAGGCCGACACTATCCAGACCCTGCGGGCGCTGCTGCGGGCGTGACTCGGGCCTGAGCACGGCCTGTTGATCAAGCCAGCGTCCGTCATTGCCGGGGTTCTCGCCGCTACTCCGACTTGCTGAAAGCCCCGCGCAGCACCAGGAACACCACCACAGCGACCACAGCCACGACGGCGAGCTTAGCGATGAACCACAGCACGCTGAACAGAACGCTGACGAGAGTCCACGCAATGATGACGGCGACGACAACACCGACGATGGTCCACACGCTGCTCTTCTCCATGCATCAAGCCTAACTGCGCAGCATCCGCCGCTAGCCAAGAGGCTGCCAGAGGCGGCGGCTCAGTACTCCGTCCGCGCCTCCGTGCTCAGCCACTGCTCGAACGGAGCCGCCGCCTCGCTGATCCGCAGCGATTCCACCGGCACCGCCCACTCGGAGCGCTCGGTCTCGAACAGGCGATAAAACGCAAGGTCATCGAAACCGCCAGACGCGGCATCATGGCGGTCGGCAGCGTAGACGACACGATCGACCCGGGCCCACAGCGATGCGGCCAGGCACATCGGGCACGGCTCGCACGACGAGTACAGCGTCGCGCCTTCCAGCGAGAAGTCGCGGATGTGCTGCCCCGCCGCGCGAAGCGCCATCACCTCAGCATGCGCACTCGGATCGTGATCGCGCGTGACCCTGTTCTGACCAACGCCGATGATCTCACCGTCGCGCACCACCAGGGCGCCGAAAGGGCCACCGCCGTCGGCGACGTTATCGACCGCCAGCCTCACCGCCTGCTGCAGAAAGTTCCTATCGAGGCTGCTCCCCGCTGCCTCGTGATCACCCTCGGCCGCTGCATCCGCATCCATGCCGCCAGCGTAGTCCGATCACTTGGTCAGCGCCGCCCAACGAACGCCCCCGCCAACAGGCGGGAGCGTTCGACAGGCGGGAGCGTTCGACGTTGACAAGCGATACTGGATGCCTCTCAGTCGAGCACGGCGTCGGCCTCCACCTCAACGAGCACATCCGGCTCGAACAGGTAGTTCACCCCGATGACCGACAGCGGCGGCAGGGGCTGCGGAATCCCGAGCTCTTCCACGACGCTCTCGAGCCCGCGCATGAAGTCTGCATACATCGTCTCGTCCGTGGGAATGACATACACCCGCAGTCGCACGACGTCGGCGAAACTCGCTCCGGCGCCTGCCAACCCGCGTGCGGTGTTGCGCAGCGCGTGGGCGAACTGGCCGGCCAAGTCGCCCGGCGACAGCTTGTTCGCATGCTCGTCACGCGCGATCTGGCCAGAGACGCTCACGTGGCGGCGCCCCGAGCTGACGGAGACGTGGTGGTACGGAACCGGCTGGAACATGCCCTCCGGGGTGATCAGATCGACAGTCATGAGATACCTGCTTTCATCTTCAGCAATCAAGTATCTTTTTTATACCTAGTGCTCGAAGGACACTTCAACGAGACTAGGTTTCATGGACGAAACCACCGCGGCCCCCGACACTCAGATTTCCGATGAGCACCGCGAGCTTCTAGACCAGGTGCTCGACAAGTGGTCGTTGCTGATCCTCGACCGGCTCTGTGAACAGCCTCGGCGCTTCAATGAGCTGCGGCGGGCCATCCCCGCCGTCTCTCAGAAGTCGTTGACGACGGCCCTGCGCCGGCTGGAACGCAACGGGATGGTCGCGCGCGTGGTCATTGATACGCGGCCGATCGCCGTCGAGTACCGGATCTCAGACTTCGGGCAGACGCTGCAAGACCTCGTCGACTCGCTGCTCCTGTGGACATCCGCTCACCTCGGAGACGTCACTCTCGCCCGGGAACGGTTCGACGCCGAACACGACCGCTGGCGGCATTGACCGCTGTCACGCGGGTGCCGGCTCAGGCTCCACCTTCACCCACGGCACCAAACCGCTCCGCCGACGCCACCTGCTGCGCCACTCTCCTGAGCGCCAGCAACAGCGGCTCCACCAGCACCGACCCCAGCACGACGTAACGCACCGCCGCTTCAGCCGACTCCGTAGGAACTCCGGCGATCTCAGCATCCGCAATCGCACGCATACTCTTGAGATACACCGGCAACGCATCGTGTGCCAGCTCGAAGCCCGCACGCTCCAGCCCTTGCAACGCCCGGGCGACGTCGTGCAGCACTGCGTCATCGCACATCCCTGGCTTCCACCCGAGCCCCGCGACGGCATCCTGCGCCGAGGTCAGATCGAGCGAATCGTCGACGGGAGGAGTGACCGCCGCATGCGCAGCACCGAGCAGCTCGTGGGCGTTCTCCGGCGGATTGTTCAGGGCATCAAGCACGCGACGCGTCTCGGCGACGCTCACCCCCGACTCGATCAGCGCACGGATGACCCGCAGCCGCTGCACATGCACCTCGCCGTACGCAGCCTGCGTCGGCGCGCTGCGCTCACCCTCGGGCAGCAGCTGCTCGCGCAGGTAGTACTTGATCGTCGGCACGGGAACGCCCGTCTGCGCCGACAGTTCTGAAATTCTCATGGCCACCTCTTGACATCGATAGTAGCGCTATCCATTATGGATAGTGTCGCTATCTATTCGGAAGGACATCATGTCGAAAGTCGTCAAAGGCCGAATGAGCCACCGCCACGAGGGTGAGCTCGTCGTCTTCCACATCGGGATGCAGATCAACAAATGGTGGCGCCCCGACCTATGGATGCCGGCATTCATGGCCATGCCCCGGATGCTCCGCGAACTGTCCATCGACAAAGAATCGGGCCTCCTCGGCTATCAGCTGCTGTTCGGCAGTGGCGGCCCGTACGTCACGCAGTATTGGTCATCCATCGACAAGCTCTACGCCTACGCATCCGCTCCTTCGCAGGAGCACCGACCGGCCTGGACCGCCTTCAACAAGGCCGCCCGCAAAGCACCGGGCACCGTCGGAGTCTGGCACGAGACGTTCCTCGTCGAGCGCGCCGAGAGCGTGTACGTGTCGACCAAGCCCATGGGGCTCGCGAAGGCCACCGAACCGGTTGAGGTCGGCAAGCGGCACGAGCGCGCGCAGGCGCGGTTCGCTGAGGGGCGGACCACCGCGGATGCCGCGACCGGGCGGTGACGGCATCCATTCTGCTGGCGGGTGACGCATCCGTTCTGCCCGGGGGGGGTGGCGCATCCGTTCTGCTGGCGGGTGGCGCATCCGATCTGCCCGCAGGTGGCGCACATTGCCGCAATCCGCGCCGGGAGGCGGCATGTGCGACCCCTCCCAAAACCGCGAGTCGCACGAGGGGCCGCACATGGTCACTAAATCGGCCTACTAGCGACAAACAGAGACACCCGAGCGGGCCCTCCGAACCGAGCGGCGGCGCCGCATGGCATCAGCGCCCCGTCGGCTCCCCGGCCCTGACGGCGGCCAGCAGCGGCCCGACCGGGTAGATCCGCGGATTCACGCTGAGCTTCACTCCGAACGACGAGCGCACCTGAAGACGGGGCTGCCCGTTGATCTGGCGCATCCGAGAATCGACGATGTCGACGTATCTGATCACGCGCTCCTGCCCGAAAACGGTGCGAAAGCGCACCTCGTCTGACCTGGCATCCACGTACCAATTGCGATACATCATCAGGAAGAACGCCCCCGCGAACGTGATCGCCACCGACGCGATGCGCATGGGGAGCAGGTCAGCCGTGTACCGCGACGTGAACGAGACCAGCGCCATCAGGAATCCGACCGACAGCAACACCCAGCCGACAAGCGGGGCGAAGATCGGCATCCGCACGCGTGCGGAATTGCGCTTCGAACGGTTCGGACGCTTCGCCGCCCACCACATTCCGCCGACCACCACAAGGATCGCGAGTGCGATCAGGGCGTACTTCAGGGCGAATGCGGACACTCCATGAGGTTAGCCGGGACATGAGGTTGGCCGAGACGCAGCTCAGCGATCGGACGCGATCCCGCGCAGCAGCACATCGACGGTAGCGGCGACCCGCTCCTCGCTGAGGGGCCTGCCCATTAGCGCAGTATACGAAACCAGCGCGACGAACTGGTTTGCGATGACCTCGCTGTCGGCATCCGCTCGCACATCTCCGGCGCCACGCGCACGTTCGATTCGCTGAATACTCCATGCCACGATCGGTCCCGCAAATCGCGTGTTGAGCGCGTCGCCGAGTGCGGGATCCGTCGCCGTCACCGCGATCAGCGCCCGCGCGAGCGCAATAGCCTCGGGCGTGCCGAGTGCCGCAGAAGCCGCCGAGAACCAGCTCCGCAGGTCAGCCCCCAGGTCATCCGTCATCGGCAGCAATACCCCGCCGGGCAATTCCCCCTCCAGCAGCGCCTCCCCGAGGATTGCCGCCTTCGACGGCCACCAGCGATAGATCGTCTGCTTCGAAACCTCAGCCTCCGCCGCGAGGCCTTCGATCGTCACCGCCGCGTACGCCCCCGCTGCGAGCGCGCGACGCATCGCTGCCAACACAGCCTGGCGGGCTTTTTCACTGCGAGGTCTCGGCACCTTTTCAGGGTAGCGAGGCGTACCATCAAAAGTAAGTAGACGCTCCGTTGCGAAATTTGGACAGGGAGAACGAAATGGTACTAACCGCACACTCCACCATCGGCGAATGGCTAAAGGACCGGACCGGCGG
Organism: Microbacterium sp. Y355; assembly: GCF_059445345.1. Lineage (NCBI taxonomy): Bacteria > Bacillati > Actinomycetota > Actinomycetes > Micrococcales > Microbacteriaceae > Microbacterium > Microbacterium sp. Y355. Next base: position 2,538,206 of record NZ_JCAIUD010000001.1, read on the forward strand.
CGAGCTGATCCGACGCATGCTGGCCCAGGCTGGCGCGAACGCCGACTCCCTCACCCCCGTGCTCGGCCTACCCCTGCAGCAGATGGTTGCCCTCAGCCAGGGAGCGATGCCGCAGTCAGTCGTCGACGACCTTGTCCGCGCGGCCAACGGCGGCGAGATCCCCACAGACGCTCCCACCGGCTGGGTCGAGAAGATCACCCCCGGCCGCTTCGCAGGCAAGACCGTGATCGTCACGGGCGCCGCATCCGGAATCGGCAAGGCCACGGCATCCCGCATCGCCCGCGAAGGCGGACGCGTCATCGCATCCGACATCGCCGCTGACAAGCTCGAGGCCCTCAAGACAGAGCTCGCGGATGCCGACATCACCACCGTGGCCGGGGACCTCACCACGCAGGACGCCATCGACGCTGTGATCGCCGCAGCGGGCGACCGCGTCGACGCCCTCGCCAACGTCGCCGGCATCAACGATGACTTCTCCCCCGCAGGCGAGACCTCGGATGCCGTCTGGGACCGCGTCATCGCGATCAACCTCACCGCGCCGTTCAAGCTCATGCGCGCCGTGCTCCCCCTCATGGAGGCGGCAGGTGCGGGCGCCGTGCTCAACGTCGCGAGCGAGGCGGGCCTGCGCGGCAACGCATCCGGCAATGCCTACACGGCCAGCAAGCACGGCATCATCGGCGTCACGAAGTCTGCGGCGTTCATGTACGGACCGAAGGGCATCCGAGTGAACTCCGTCGCACCGGGCGGCGTCGCCACCGGCATCCCGATGCCTCCGAACATGTCGTCGTATGGTTCCGGGCGCCTCGCTCCATTCCAGCAGGCGATACCGACGCTCGCGACCGCCGAGCACCTCGCCGCATCGATCACGTTCCTGCTGTCGGACGACGCCGTGAACATCAACGGTGCGATCGTCGCATCAGATGGCGGCTGGTCGGTGCAGTAACCCCCATAGTCGTCCCGGTTCTGCCGGGATGCATCCAATCCCCCCGTTGGATGTGAGATCCCCTCTGCAGCTTGCCGCAGAGGGGATCTCTTTTTCTGCGGGTTGCGCGTCCACTGCCGGGGCGTCGTCGCCTGGCGAGGTGGCTCACATGGCCGGTTTCCGCGCCGGAAGCCGGCAATGTGCGACCCCTCTCGCGAACGCGCCGGTGCCCGTGAGCTGCGAGGGGTCGCACATCGTCGTCAAAGTTCGCCGGTGGCGGCAAACTTTGACACCCGAGCAACGGGCGGGCTACCGAGCGGCAGCCGTCGCCCGCACGCCAGCGACGACGATGCGAAGGCCTGCGTCGAACGCGTCCAGCCGCTCCTCGGCCCGCGCCGGCACGAGATCAACCGAGGCATCCGCGGCGCCGGCCACCGCGGCGTGCATGCGCTGCTGCTCGTGGAACGTGTACCCGATCACGAAGTGAACCAGAGTGTCCGCAGCGACTTCCGCCGATGCCTCATCGAGTTCCAGCCCGCGAGCCGCCGATACGAGATGTGTGCGGCTGGGCAACTCCAGCATCCCCAATGCCAATGAGCTCGAGACGATTTCGGCGCCGTCCCGGTAAGCGAGCAGCCGCTCATGCAGCGCGGTGGCGATCGCGGCAAGATCCCCCGAGGCATCCGCCTCTGGAGCACTGACGATCTGCTCGCTCACGGCCGCCAACAGCGCCTGCTTGTTCGGAAAGTGCCAGTACAGCGCACTGACCTGCACCTCGATCTCTTCGGCGATGCGTCTCATCGACAGGCCGGGCAGGCCCTGGTCTGCCAGCACGCGCATCGCAGCCGAGACGACATCGCTCTTCCCATTGCGAATTCCCGCTTCGCCCGACTGCAGTGCGTTCATCCTGCTATCGTACTGAACATCGTTCTATAGAACAGTGTTCAGGAGAGCATCGTTCTGTCGAGTGTGTTCTCGTGTACAGCATCCAGGAGGAACCATGTCCGTATCCGCAACCCGCACCCACTTCCCCGTGCTGGCCGACCTCATACCCGGCGCTCGCGTCCGCGATGTCGCCCTGACACTCGGCGGCACCGCCCTCATCACCGTCGCGGGTTACATCGCGATCCCGCTGCCGTTCACGCCGGTGCCGATCTCGCTGGCGACCTTCGCCGTGCTCCTCACGGGTGCCACACTCGGACCGCTCCGCGGTGCCATGAGTGCGGGCCTCTACCTGGCACTCGGCCTCGTCGGCTTTCCGTTGTTCGCGCACGGAGCATCCGGCTGGGCGTTCTCATCGTTCGGCTACATCGTCGGCTACGTCGTCGCCGCGCTCATCGTCGGCTCCCTCGCTCGCAGGCGCTCCGACCGCACTGTCTGGTCGACGATCGCACTGGCATCTCTCGGATCGCTCACGATCTACGCCTTCGGGGTTCCGTGGCTCGCCGCCTACCTCGGTGTCGACCTCGTCACCGCACTCACCCTCGGCGTTCTGCCATTCCTGATCGGTGATGCCATCAAGATCGCCGCTTTGTCAGGCCTGCTCCCGCTGACCTGGCGCATCGTCGACCGTTCGCGCGCGGGCGACTGAGCGCGGGCGCGTGAGCGCGGGCGGCCGGTCGCCGGCGGTTCGCGTTCATAACTCCTCAAAATCAGCCGGATCGACGGCCATTCGGCCTAAAAGAGCCCAAATCCGGCAAGTTCTGCGGAGTTATGCGCAGCGACGACCGCAGACCCACGCCGATCCGTCGCACTCCACCACCCAAGTAGACTGGATCTGCCCCGCCGGCCCTGATCTTGGAGTGCGCGTGACCACCCCCACCCCTGAAGCATCCGCTCGTCAGCACGTCCCCGACTCCGTCTCCAACGCGGAAGCGACTCCTGAGAAGGAGCAGCCGTACGCGGCCCTCGGCCTCAAGCCAGACGAGTACGCGCGCATCAAGGAAATCCTCGGCCGCCGCCCCACCTCGGGCGAGCTGGCCATGTACTCCGTCATGTGGAGCGAGCACTGCTCCTACAAGTCGTCGAAGAACTACCTGAAGCGCTTCGGCCAGAAGGTTTCCGACGAGATGAAGGAACGCCTCATGGTCGGCATGGGCCAGAACGCGGGCGTCGTCGACGTCGGCGAGGGCTGGGCCGTCACCTTCAAGGCCGAGTCGCACAACCACCCCTCCTTCATCGAGCCGTTCCAGGGCGCAGCCACCGGCGTCGGCGGCATCGTCCGCGACATCATCTCGATGGGCGCCCGCCCCGTCGCCGTCATGGATGCTCTCCGCTTCGGCGCGATCGACCACCCTGACACCGCACGAGTGGTGCACGGCGTGACCAGCGGCATCTCCTTCTACGGCAACTGCCTTGGCCTGCCGAACATCGGTGGCGAGACGGTGTTCGACTCCGTCTACCAGGCCAACCCCCTCGTCAACGCGCTCGCGGTCGGCGTGCTCCGCCACGAAGACCTCAAGCTCGCGAACGCCACCGGCGTCGGCAACAAGGTCGTGCTCTTCGGTGCCCGCACGGGCGGGGACGGCATCGGCGGCGCCAGCATCCTGGCATCCGATTCCTTCGACGACGGTGGCCCCACCAAACGGCCTGCCGTGCAGGTCGGCGACCCGTTCGCCGAGAAGGTGCTCATCGAGTGCTGCCTCGAGCTGTACAAGGCCGAGCTCGTCGAGGCCATCCAGGACCTCGGCGCCGCCGGGATCTCGTGCGCCACCAGCGAGCTCGCCGCCAATGGCAACAGCGGCATGAAGGTGTCGCTCGACAACGTACTGCTGCGCGACCCCACGCTCACCGCTGAGGAAATCCTCATGTCAGAGTCGCAGGAGCGCATGATGGCGATCGTCGCTCCCGAGAAGCTCGATGCTTTCCTCGAAGTCGTCAAGAAGTGGGACGTCGAGACGTCCGTGCTCGGCGAGGTCACCGGCGACGGCCGCCTCATCATCGACTGGCAGGGCGAGCGCATCGTCGACGTCGACCCGTCGACCGTCGCGGTCGACGGCCCCGTCTACGACCGCCCTGTTGCCTACCCGACGTGGATCGACGCACTGCAGGCGGATGCCGCGGAGCTGCTGCCACGCTCCGACGACGCGGAGGTGCTTCGCGAGCAGTTCCTGGCGCTCGTCGCATCTCCGAACCTCGCCGACACCAGCTGGATCACCAACCAGTACGACTACTACGTGCTCGGCAACACGGCCCTCGCCTTCCCCGACGACGCTGGCATGATCCGCGTCGATGAGGAGTCTGGCCTCGGCTTCGCGATCTCGCTCGACGCCAACGGCCGCTACTGCCAGCTCGACCCATATGCGGGCGCGCAGTTGGCGCTTGCCGAGGCGTACCGCAACGTCGCCGTAACCGGCGCGACGCCCACCGCGATCACCGACTGCCTGAACTTCGGATCCCCCGAGAACCCAGAGGTCATGTGGCAGTTCGGGCAGACCGTTGACGGCCTGGCTGACGGATGCTTCGAACTGGGCACCCCGGTCACCGGCGGCAACGTCTCGTTCTACAACCAGACTGGCGACACCCCGATCCACCCGACGCCGCTGGTCGGCGTTCTCGGCATCGTCGACGACGTCTCCCGTCGCATCCCCTCGGGCTGGCAGGACGAAGGCCAGAACATCTACCTGCTCGGCACCACCTCGACCGAGCTTTCTGGTTCGGCATGGGCTGACACAGTGCACCAGCACCTCGGTGGCCTGCCGCCGAAGGTCGATCTCGCTGCAGAGAAGCGTCTCGCCGGCCTCATCGGCGCCGCGCGCGACGAGTGGCTGATTTCCAGCGCACACGATCTGTCGGAGGGTGGCCTCGGACAGGCCCTCGCCGAGGGAGTCATGCGCTTCGGCATCGGAGCACGCGTCTGGCTCACCGAGATCATGGAGCGCGACGGAGTGGATGCAGCATCCGCTCTGTTCTCGGAGTCAACAGGCCGCGTCATCGTGACCGTTCCCCGTGAAGACGACGTGAAGTTCCAGGGCCTCTGCGAAGGACGCGGCTACCCGGTGCTGCGCATCGGCGTGACCGACACCGTCTCTGACCTTGAGGTCACCGGGCTGTTCACGGTCTCGGCCGACGAGCTGCGCACCACGTCGCGGGCGACACTGCCGGCGGCCTTCGGCCCGACTGTCACGGAGTCCGTATGAGTGATCTCGAGCAGCGCGACGCCGATGACGACTACGGCCGTCTGGGAGAATCGCGCAACCGCCGGATGCGCATCGTCGCGTGGGTGACGATAGTCTCGCTCATCCTCATCGGCGGCGGCTCGACTGTGCTGACGCTGCTGTTCGGCTGAGGCACCTGTTCGGCTGACGCGCCACGCTCGTCCCTCTTACGCCGGCCCCTCGGCGCCCCCTCCCCTGTTCACGTCGACGCTCCCTGCTCCGAGCGTCGGCAGTATGGGGCCCCGACGGTAAGCAGGGGCGCGGATCGATCGTGGTTGGGGCGAAGCCTTGCACTCCTCGCTACCGACGACCGCCGCGGTCTCCTCCTCCACAGCCACGCGCTCACACGCGACTATCCACCGATCGCGTACTCGAGCGCGTCAATGCGGGTGGTCCCGTGCAGGATACGAGGCATCGTAGACGAAGGAGGACACAGTGAGTGAAGCCAAGTTGGACCTAATCGCGAAGCTGCTGACGAAGGCGGAGAGTACGACGCCCGAAGAGGCCGAGGCGCTGACCGAGCACGCCGAACGACTCATGGTGAAGTACGGCATCGAACAGGCACGCCTCGACGCACGTCGTGCGCAGATCGGGCAGACGCGGGAGGAGATCATCCAGGAGCGGATGCTGTTCACCGGCGTCTACGCTCGAGACATCCGCGAGCTCGGCGGCAACGTCGCGTTCGCGCTCGGCTCGATCCGGCCGATGCAGGCGGAGCATCCAGGCGGGGGAATGATTCTGTACTTCGTCGGGTTCACGTCCGATGTGCACCAGGCGAAGATTCTTACCGCGAGTCTGCAGGTGCAGGCGATGGTCGCGATGAGGGCCTGGTGGGCGGGTCAACGGGCGCTGTACAACCGGCACTCGGAGAGCGAGAAGCGGCGTGCGCGCAGCGGGTTCATCCGAGGGTTCGGAATCGGTGCATCACAGCGCCTCAGCGAGAGTCGACGCGTGATCATCGAGGAGTCGGGCACCGGGACCGACGTCGTTCTGGCGTCTCGGCGCGACCAGGTGGATACTTTCTTCAACGACATCCCACACGTCAGGGGGCGAGCACGTCAGGGGGCCGATCGTTCTGCCTTCATTCATGGGCACAGGTCAGGTCGTGACGCGAATACCGGCGGGAAGTCCCTCACTCCCGGACGCGGTTTGCCTCGCTGAAGCGCTCCCGCTCATCCCCCTCGCATCCACCTAGAGTGAGGGCATGGACGATGACGCTCTGCAATTGCGCACACTCCTGGAGATGCTGCGACGTGAGGCGAATGCCCGCACCGAGGCACTCGTCGCGACGCTCACCGAGTTGACGCACGACCGCAGCAGCCAGAGTGACGATGACGAGCACGACCCCGAGGGCGTGCCGCTGTCGGCCGAGTGGTCGCGGTTGAACGGCCTGCTCGATGGCTCGCGCGATGAACTGCAGCAGGTGGACGACGCCCTCGCGCGAATGGATGCCGGAACCTACGGCGTCTGCACGAACTGCGGCCGACGCATCCCGGTCGCGCGCCTGCGCGTACGCCCGTTCGCCGCACGCTGCGTACCCTGCGCGGAGAAGGAGGAGAGCAGATGACGAACACCACCGCAACCGAGAACCCGGCAGCAGAGAACACGGCAACAGAACGCGCGCCGCTGGGCGTCGGGATCATCGGGCTCGGCGGCATCGGCCGTATTCACGCGCACGCGCTGGCCGAACTGCCGGCGCTGGGTGAAGTGCGCGCAGTTGCACACGCTCGCGACGAGGCTCTCGCTGAGTGCGGCTTACCCGCCACGATGCGGCGAAGCGTAGACGAGCTGTTCGACGATGACTCCGTGCAAATCGTCGCGATCTGCACGCCGAGTGACACGCACGCCGACCTCGCCCTGCGCGCGATGGAAAGCGGCAAGCACGTCGTGGTCGAGAAGCCGATCGCGCTCGACGCCGCCGCGGGCCGCGCCTTGATCTCGCGGGCCGAGGCGCTCGGCCGCACACTTGTCGGCATCGCGCAGCGCCGCTACGAGCCGCAGAACATCGCCCTCGCACAACTGCTGGCCAGTGGGAAGCTTGGCCGCCCACTGCTGATCGAAGTGCTCGTGCCCTGGTACCGCGACGATGCGTACTACCGCGCGGCGCCCTGGCGCAGTCGACTCGGCGGCGGGGGCGGATCCCTCGCGAACCAGGGCTTGCACAACCTCGATCTGGCTCTGATGCTGCTCGGCCCTGTGGTCGAAGTCACCGGCCAGTCCGCGACCATCGCGCACGAGATCGATGTAGAGGATGCCACGACCGCCACGCTGCGCTTCGCATCGGGCGCCATGGGCGTCGTCGCCACGACGACCGGCGCCTACCCGGGGCACAATGCTCGCCTCACTGTCATCACGTCGACCGGGCGATTCGAACTCGATGGGGACGCCATCCGAGAATGGACCTTCGACGTCCCCGCACCCGAATCAGGCGGATCCGCGCCAGGCGGCGCCTCCGACCCTCTCGCGATCGGCCACTCCGGACACCTGGCACAGTGGAAAGATGTGCTCGGCGCTATCGCCACCGGGCGCGCCCCACACACGACGGGGCGTGATGCTACGCACACCGCAGAGGTCATCGCCGCGGTGTATCAAAGTGCCGCTACCGGAGTTGCGGTGCAGCTCGAGCCGTGACCTCAGCCTGCGTCGGCCTTGCGCGCGCCAGCCTCGAGCACGTCACCGGCTGGTCGCTCCTGATGTCCGCCGAACTGCAAACGCATCGCCGAGAGCACCTGGTTCGCGAACTGGTCTTCGCCACGTGACGAGAACCGTTCGAACAAGGATGCCGCGAGCACCGGAACAGGAACACCGACGTCGACGGCGGCCTTGACTGTCCACCGGCCCTCACCAGAGTCCGAGACACGACCTGCGAGCCCGTCCAGAGTGGGATTGCCATGCAGCGCTGCCGCGGTGAGATCGAGTAGCCACGACGAGATCACCGATCCGCGACGCCACAGCTCGGCGACCTTGTCAGTGTCAATCGGGAACTGGTAGAACTCGGGCTCCTCCAGCGGAGCGATCTCGGCCGAGTGCTCCGCTTCGCGTACTCCGGCATCCGCGTTCTCGAGCAGATTGAGTCCTTCGGCGATCGAGGCCATGATGCCGTACTCGATGCCGTTGTGCACCATTTTGACGAAGTGTCCTGCGCCGGATGGTCCGCAGTGCAGGAAACCCTGCTCTTCCGGTGCGAGGTCGCCGGTGCGTCCGGGCGTACGCTCGATTTCGCCGGGTCCTGGTGCGATCGTGCGCAGCACAGGCTCGATATGCCCAACCGCGGTGTCGGAGCCGCCGACCATCAGGCAGTAACCGCGGTCCAGCCCGAACACTCCACCGCTGGTGCCGATGTCGACGTATTCGATGCCGCGTTCTCGCAACGAGGCCGCGCGCCGGACATCGTCGCGGTAGTTCGAGTTACCTCCGTCGATGAGGATGTCGCCGGGTTCGAGCACCGCTGCCACTTCCTCGGAGACAGTGCCGGTAAGCGAGGCGGGCACCATCATCCACACCACACGCGTCGGCTCAAGCTTCACCGCGAGATCGGCGACGCTGTCTGCACCGGTGGCGCCTTCCGCGACGAGTGCGGCGACGGCATCAGCATTCACGTCGTAAACCACGCATTCGTGCCCATCGCGCATCAACCGTCGCACGATGTTCGCGCCCATCCTGCCGAGTCCGACCATAGCCAGCTGCATGTCTGTTTCTCCCGCCTCCACCAGCTCCCCGTGAGCCGGTGCGTGGTCATCCTGACACGCGAATCGAAAGGATGCCAGCATTTCTCCACCCGCCTGGGGTACGCAAAAGGCGGGCACCTCCGGAGAGGTACCCGCCTTTTTTGCTACTGGCTATCAGCCTTCGATCTGCTTGCGACGACGCATCGTCAAAAGCATGATGCCACCGGCGAGCAGAACCACGGCACCAGCCGAAGCGCTCAGGGGCACGATCATGTCAGAACCGGTCGCGGCAAGGTTGTCGTCGCTACCAGCGCCGCCGTCACCGGCACCGCCGCCGCCACCCGGAGCGGGGGGCGTGGTGGGCTCAGGTGCCGGAGGTGTGGTGGGTGCCGGAGCCGGCTCGACGAGCACGGAGAACGCGAGGCTCACCGGTGCCGAAGCGACACCGCCGATGCTCTGCGATACCGAAGCCGTGTACGAACCGGGCTGGAGAGCAGCATCGAAGTCGATGCTCCAGACGCCATCCGCGACCTCAGCCGTGTAGGTGCCACTCTCGGCAGCAAGCGCAGCGGTCTCAGCCGTTGCCTCTGCACCGTTGAGCTTGACCGTGACGGTTGCACCGTTGATGCCCGTTCCCGCGAGGGACTTGGGACCGTTGTCGAATGCGAACGTGCTGCCGTTGGTGAGCGACGTCACAGCAGGAGCGCCCGGGGCTACCTCGAAGGCAGACTTGGCGGCATCCGAAGTGTCGTCGTTCGCGGTCTGCACGACGCTGATGGTGTGCGCACCGTAGGAGAGCTCCAGGCCGCGGACAGCCCAGTTGCCGCCGCCATCGACGGTGACCGCATAGTCGGTTCCATCGATCGTGGCTACCAGCTCAGCGCCGGCAACGCCGGTGCCGCTGACGGTCTTGATCGTGCTGGTGCCGGTGGAACCATCGGCCGGCGACGTGATGACCGGCACCGCGGTGGGTGCGAACTTCGTGGTCAGCGTGAAGGAGGTGGTCTCCGACTTGCTGAAGCCGCTGGTCGAGGTCAGCGTGTACTTGTACTCGCCGGGCTTGCTGGGAGCCTTGAAGGAGAACTCACCGTTCTCGAGCGTTGGGTTAAACGTGTCGCCGACGCCGGAGACCTTGAGGGACTTGGCACCAGGTGCTGTACCCGTCACCGTCGAGCCGACCAGAACGGTGGAACCGTTGGCAGGAGCGGTCACCTTGGGGGCGTCGATGTCGAGTGCGACCGTGTAACCACCGGTGTGATCCAGAGTGTGCACAAGTGCGCTCGTCCAGCTTTTCTCGCTGTTGCCGCCACTGACGACGCCAACAGCCTTGGTGCCCTGGAAGACAGCGCCACCCGAATCACCCGGTTCGACAAGAACGGAGCTTTCGAAGCCGCGAACCCAAATGTCAGATACCTCGGCCCAACCGTCGATGATGTGGTCGGGAGTGATCTCGCCACTCGTGATACCCGTCGTGCGACCGCTCTTCTGGATCGCGCCAACGGTCGGTGCTCCGACGCTCTTGACCGAGGTCGTGCTCTTTGCGAGCGAACCGAGGTCATCGGTTGCGGTCGACCAGTCGGTAATCTTCGGAAGAAGGTTAAATTCGCCCGCTTTGTTGATGTCGATCACCCCGATATCGATCGAGTTCGGGTCGTTGCTGGCACCGGCGGAGCCGTCGGACCCACCGTACTGAGTGAAGCCAAACTCACCGAACAGTATCGGGGCAGCCGGTGTGATGAAGCCGGGACCTCCCACAGCAGGATCTTTTGAGGGAACCGAAAGTGTTGTTTGGACAATCTTCTCGCCCGTATCGCTGTATGCGCAGTGGCCAGCGGTGATGACTGCAGGGTCGCCATCCGGTGAGAAGCCGTTGAAGCCGATCGAGCAGGCGTACAGCATGTCCTCGACCGAAGGGTCTCGTCCGAGGTAGCCCTGACCGGCAACGACGTTGGTCGAGGCGGAAGTCGTGAAGGCACCGTCGGTCGGGACAATCTTCGCGCCGGTGATGTCTGCCGCCTCAGTGAAAACCCTGAGAGCTTTCTCATCAGCGACAGCCTCTTTGTCCACGATGACGACGTTCTTGCCCTCGGCGTTCACGCCGAACGCGACGACGTTAGCGGCGGTCGCGGCCTGTGCGACGCTGGCTTCAAGCGGAGCGTCCTGGCTGGTCGTCAGGGTGTCGTCGTCCGCGGTGCCTGCGTACGCAGGTGTTGCGAAGAAAAGCCCCCCAAGGGCAATTGTCGTGGCCGCGGTCAATGCCAGCGGACGACTCACCATCCCTCTGTTCTTCATAAAGTCGATGTCCTTGCTCTGTATCGAATAATGGTCTGGAAGCTACGAATAGCTATCTCCATCGCCCGTTCTAATGACGACTGACGCCACCACGCAAGCGAGTTTCGGGGATCTGCGCCCGGCGAACGGTCACAGAAACCTCAGTAAGACTACCCAGCGAACTCCCAGACGCCAACCCTGCGCGACATCTTTTCCCGAGATGACGACCGTTTATTCCCGTTTTCTGCGCCAGATCGCTAACGATGGGTACTTCTCCCCATGTTCTCCAGGATGCACGCATTAGCATGACCTGCATGCGCACTCGAACCTCCAGGATTCTCACGCTCGCCGCGATGGCGGGCGCCCTCACAATGCTCGCAACCGGATGCTCGACAGGTACCGAGCCGGGATCAGCGCCGACCTCATCCGCCGAACCGGATCCGATCGTGGTCGCCGAGTTGGTCGGAGTGTGGGGCGAGGATGCCTCAGGTCAGCCCTACCTGGAATTCACCGAGGACGGCAAGGTGAGCGGTAGCGACGGATGCAACCGCCTCTCCAGCACGTATACGGCCGACGACGACCACATCGAGCTTGCCGAGTTTTTCAGCACCCTCAAGGCCTGCGAGGGCGTCGATAGCTGGCTGAACGGCGTGCGTGCCGTAGAAATCAGCGGCGATGTTCTTCAGGTGATGGATGCCTCCGGCGAGAAGATCGGCGAACTAGCCCGCGCCTAATAGAGGTGTATGGGCCGGATCCGCGCTGCATCCGCATCCGCAGATCGCACCGGCCATGGCAGGTCACGCCTGAGCAAGTCACGCGGAAAGTCGGTGATGATCATACGGGCCAGGCGAGCCGAGGATGCTTCGATGCCGACGCGTCGCCGCAGTAAGCTGAACCCATCATGGAACCGCTCTTCGAATGGCTCAGCCACGTGCCCTGGTGGGTCATCTTCCCCATCCTGGCGATGGCCGGCGGCGCCGCGAAGGCGTGGGAGCAGGGCGCGAAGCACCGGCATGAGCGCAAGCTCGAGACGCTGCGTATGAAGGGCGAGCTCAAGGCCGCCCAGCTCGCTGCACGCGGGAATGCAGCACCGATAGCGAACGCGCAGCAGATTGCCTCGGACGCAACGCTGCCCTCGAACCAGCTGCTTGAGCGACTGTTCGCCGAGCACGACGAGATCAGCGCGCGCTGGCTCGACTACGAGCTCGACGTCGCGAAGCTCATCGCCTTCCCCGCCATGAGCGACGGTCGCCAGCCACTGACTGCCGCGTTCCTACGCGCAAGGAAGACCGCCGACGCTCTGCGTCCGGCATCCACCGAGACGAAGGTCAGCGAGCAGCGGGTCACCGAATATCTGGATGCCGTCGGCAACTACGCCGTCGCATTCGAGATCGCCGAGAAGGATGCCAGGCGCCTACGCGATTCCACGTTCACCGAGCCCGAGCGCAAGAAGCTCGACCGTGCGCAGAAGTTGTTGAAGGTCGCTGTCGACGACTCGGCCACTCAGGCAGAGCGCAATGTGGCATACAAGCGCGTGCGTGAAGAACTGGATGGGCTCATCGTGCTCTCTGACGACGCCGTCCAGGTGCTCGAAAAGCAGGTGGCGCGGGAGCTGCCGGCAGGGCGACCCCCGGAGGCCGCGCAGACGCTCCAGCCCGAACCGCTTCGGCAGCCGAAGCACGACGCTCCGTAGCATCCGTCGGCGCAAGCGGTCGCATCACTCCCGCAGCTCCGACGCGCCCACGATCACCCGACGTCGATCCCGCACCCAGACGACGCCATCTTCTCGCCGCTCCGCCCTGCTCGCGAAGCGGTAGCGATACGACACCGCACGCACCCAGCGGGGCGGACGCCCCTCGAACGGGTCGCGCCTGAGTAGTGCGAGCGTCGGCGCATCCGCCTGCAACAACCGCGCGAGGAACGTCGTGAACCATTCATCCAATGACCGACCGAGCGGCAGGAACCACATCAGCCAGTCCAGCCGCAGATGGTACGGCGCGAACTGCCGCGGCACTCGCCGCACATCACCCGGCTTGCCCTTGAACTCGTACTCATGCCAGGTTGCGGCATCCGGATTCTCGTCGGTGGTGCCCTCGATGACGATCTCGATCCGCTCCTTCGTCACCGTGCCAAACGCACCGTAAGCGTTTGCGAGCTGCCAGTGGTTGAAGCTTGCGTTCATCAGTTGCCGCTTCGCAAAGAGGTTGCGCATCGCGGGCCAGCTGATCACGATGTAAAGGATGCCGACGGCTGAGGTGATCACGAGCCAGTACATGGGGAGCCCCGGCGATGGCGGATCGGCCTGGGGCACCCCGATCGCCGAGAACGCGATCACGATGGTCGCCCAGTTGAGCCACGCAAAGTTGCCGGTGGCGACCAGCCACAACTGCGTCGCCAGTACGATCCCGCCCGCAACCGCACCGATAGTTGCTGGCACTGGCCCTTCGATCCAGACGCCGAGGATCGGAGCGAACAGAAAGAACGGGACGACGAGCTGCGCGAAGTGGTTGCCCAACACCTCGCCCTTGTGGAACCAGCGCGGCAGCAGATGCGCCTGACGGCTCAACGGCCCTGGCATCGGCTGCGTCTCGTGGTGGTAGGTGAGGGCGGTGAGATCGCGCCACTCGCGCCCGCCGCGGATCTTGATCATGCCTGCCCCAAACTCCAGCCGGAACAGCAGCCACCACAGCAGCACGATGGTGACCGTCGGCGGCGGCTGGTCGCGCGAGCCGAGGAAGGCGGCGAGGAACCCCGCTTCCAGCAGCAGCATCTCCCACCCGAAGCCGTGGAACGTCTGGCCGATGCTCGAGATCGACATGTAGCCGAACCAGAGCAGCAGGAAACACACCATCGGCACCCACGGCGGGCCAAGCTGCGGGATGCCGGTGACGAGAACCGCCCCGATGACGATGCCCGCCCAACACAACATCACGAGACGTCGATCCGTATAGCGGATGCGGCGAAAGAGCGTGGGCCGTAGCATCCGGCCCCGAGCCTTCGACCCGGAGGCCCACGCGAGCAGGTCCGGAGCAGGGAGGAGACCTCGCTCGCCGAGTAGCGGGCGGAACTGGTTCAGCGTCGAGACGAAGGCGACGATGTAGAGAGCCGCAATGCCGCGCTGCAGCACCTCACGTGCAAAGCCGTAGTCGACAGCGGCAAAACCGTCCATTTCGTCAGGCTACGCCGCGGGGGCACCACGCATGGGCGGAGAAAACAGCGATGGGCGGAGCTTTCAGCTTGAAAGCTCCGCCCATCGCTGCGAACTCCTCCCGACGCTGCGCCGGGAACGAGCGACTTACTCGGTGACGACCCAGTCGAACTGGTCGCCGTTCTCCTCGAGCCACTTGTCGACAGCGTCGGCCTCTTGGCCTTCGCCGAACTCGTTGACGACGAGGTCTTCGAGTGCGCCGTACTGGTCATCGTCGAGCTTGATCTGCTCGACCAGCGCTGCAGCCTCGGGGAACTCCTCAGCGAAACCCTTGTGAGCAATGAAGTTCAGCGTCTCCGCCTCACCCATCGCGCCCAGCGGGTCTTCGAGGTCCTTGACGTCGTACGTGCTGTTGGCCCAGAACGGACGCCACAGCGTCACAACGACGTCTTCTTCGTTGTCGATGGCCTCGCCGAGAACGGTGAGCATCGCAGCAGTCGAAGAGGTCTCGAGCGTGTACTCGTCGTCCAGCTCGTAAGCCGGCATCATCGAGTCCTGGGTCATGGCCGTCAGGCCTGCACCCGGCTCGATGCCGATGATCTTGCCGTCGAAGCGGTCGCCTGCACCCTTGAGGTCTTCGATCGAGTCGATGTCCATGTAGCTGGGCACGGCGATCGTGAGCTTGGCGTTCTCGTAGTAGGCGCCAAGGTCTTCGAGGTCGTCGCCGTACGTCTTCATGTACTCGGCGTGCGTGACCTCAGGCCATGCCGACGGGAACAGGTCAACGTCACCCTGCGCGAGACCGGTGTAGAGCGGGCCTGCTTCGGTGAGCGTCTCCAACTCGACGGTGTAGCCGATCTTCTCGAGCTGGTCCTGGACCAGGTACGCCATGCTCAGGCCATCCGACCAAGAGGGGATGAAGCCGAGCGTGATGGTGCCCTTGTCGGCGCTGTCGCCGTCCGAGCCTGCGTTACCCGAGTCTGTCGGGGTGCCCGCGCAACCTGCGAGGGCGAGGGATGCTACGGCTCCGAGAGCCACGATGGCTGTGATGTGCCGGTACTTCTTCATGGTGCTTCCTTTCGTATGTTCTGCTGCGTTACGTATGGGTAGGGGTTAGTGCGTGGGTGATCAGATGCCCGCGATAGGGGCGCGGTGGGGTGATGCCTTCGCTCGTTCGGCCTCGGCCGCGGCATCCGCTGCCTCGTCATGACGTTCCGCCTGGCGACGCGAGAGGATGCCGAAAAGCGAAGAGCGGAACTGGCCCGGCGTGCCGAGCGCCGCGGTGACGCGGTCGAGGAAGACGGCGATCAGCACGACGCCGAGGCCTGCCTCGACGCCCTTGCCGATATTGACGGTCGAGATGGCCTGGACGACCATCTTTCCGAGGCCGTCCGCGCCGGCCATACCTGCGATGACAGCCATCGACAGGGCGAGCATGATGACCTGGTTGACGCCGGCCATGATGGTCGGCATCGCGAGCGGAAGCTGGATGCCTCGCAGAATCTGCGATGGCGTCGCGCCGAAAGCCTGACCGGCCTCGACAGTTTCGGAATCCACACCGCGGATGCCGAGCTCGGTGAGCCGCACGCCAGGAGGCAGCGCGAAGATCACGGTTGCGACGAGCCCAGGCACGACACCGATGCTGAAGAACACGATCGCGGGAATCAGGTACACGAACGCAGGCATCGTCTGCATGAAGTCGAGCACGGGCTTGAGGATCGATCGCACCGTGTCATTGCGCGCCGACCAGATGCCCAGCGGGATTGCGATCATCACGGCGACGACCGCCGAGACGAGCACGAGCGAGAGCGTCTGCATCGCAGGCTCCCACAGGTCCATACCGATGATGAGCACAAACGAGATCACGGTGCCAACGGCCATCTGCCACGAACGCACGAACCACGCGATGAGCGCGAAGATGGCGATCAACACAGGGAACGGCGTGGCGAGGAGAGTGTCGCTGAGGCCGTTGACGAAGAACTTTACGACGACCGCGATGAAGTCGAGAAGGCCCTCGAGATTGTCCTTCACCCAGTCAACGACGGTCGCGACCCACTCACCGAGGGGAATACGGAACCCATCCATCAGCGCACCTCCCCTTCGATTGCGGTGCCTCCGGCGACGGCATCCTCTGCCGCCTCCAGAACTGCATCGATCTCGGCCTGCGGCACCGGCAGGTGCGGCAGCGTGATCTCCTCGGTCGCATTGAGCCCAGGACCAAGGGCCGCGAGCAGCGTGACGCGGGGGATGACGCCGGTCAGGCGCCCCTCAGCGTCCAGCACCGCGAGCGGCAGCTGCGACTCGACGGCAGGAACGAACAGGTTCATCAGAATCTCGTCCTCGGAGACGCTCTGCGGCACGGGCTTCAGGATCGACGTCAGCGACATCTCGCCCTTGCGGACGAGCTTGATGGCGTCGCGGTCGGTCACCATGCCGATCAGCTTGCGGTCGCGGCCGGTAACGTACGCGGCCGACATGTAAGTGTCGCGCATTTGGCGCAGCGCCGTCCGTGGGCCGGCATTTTCGGCGACAATCGGTCGCGGACGCTCCATAACGTTGGATGCCGTGAGCACGCGAGCGCGGTCGACATCCTGCACGAACTGCTCGACATAGTCGTTGGCAGGGTCGGTGAGGATGTCCTCCGGTGTTCCGATCTGCACGATGCGTCCGTCACGCATGACCGCGATCCGGTCGCCGAGGAACATCGCCTCGTTGAGATCGTGCGTGATGAAGACGATGGTCTTCTGCAGTTTGGCCTGCAGTTCGACCAGCTGCTCCTGCATTTCGCGGCGGATGAGCGGGTCGAGAGCGCTGAACGCCTCGTCCATGAGCAGAATGTCGGTGTCTGCGGCGAGCGCACGGGCAATGCCGACGCGCTGCTGCATTCCACCGGAGAGTTGAGAGGGCAGTTTGTCGCCCCAGCCGGTGAGACCGACCATGTCGATCACTTCTTCTGCCTTCGCCAGACGCTCAGCCTTACTGACGCCCTTCAGCTCCAGCGGGTAGGCGACGTTCGCGGCGACCGTGCGGTGCGGCAGCAGGGCGAAGTGCTGGAACACCATCGACACGTTCTCGCGGCGGATCTCGCGCAGTCGCGCTGCCGGGATGCCGGTGATCTGGTCCCCGCCGATGGTGACGGTGCCGTCGGTGATCTCATGCAGCCCATTGAGCATGCGGATGATGGTGGACTTGCCAGACCCTGACAGGCCCATGATGACAAAGATCTCGCCTCGGTTGACGGTGAAGCTGGCGTCTATGACGGCAGCGGTTCCAGCATCCAGAATGTCATCTCGTCCCTCGCCTGCTTTCAGGCGACGGACGGCTTGGTTCGGATTCTTTCCGAACACTTTGTAAAGATTGCGCGCGACAAGTGCGGCTTCGGTCACGATTCCCCCGATGGCTCACCCGCATTTCGGGTGCTCGATGAGCCCGTCTCGGTTACGCCCGGGTGATACTCGAGGCCGTTTCGACATTCATAACGCTGGCGGCACTAACGGTGGATTCGGCTCCACCATAGGAGCATCGACCGTACGTCCACGCCTCTTCGCAGCACAGCTCATCGAAAGAAGGACGTGTCCGCGGACTGGTCATAAGGCCAAATGGCCTACATTTCAACGTAACAAAATGGCCGATCAGAGGCAAATCTCACTCGGCGCAGGCACGCGATTTTTGGTGTGTGAACGGGGGATTTGTCTAATGTCGACAATCTGCGGCCTGGACAGAATTACCGCTTCACACTGCGCGTGACTGTGAATTTCGCCGTGCGGTGCACCTGTTCGGTCGGCCCGATCAGACGGGTCAATTCGGGCTTGTAGGTGAGGCTCGAGTTGAAGACCGTGAGCAGCTCGCCGCCGGGGCGCAGAAGTCGGGCGGCGGCGTCGAACAGCCTGGTTGCGGCGCCGGTGTGCACGCTCGCGCCGAGGTGGAACGGCGGGTTCAGCAGGATCAGGTCGGCACTCGCGTCGGGGAGCTCGGCGCCGGCATCGTCGTGAGTCACGGTGACTCGATCCGCGACGCCGTTGGCGATCATCGTCCCGCGGGCGGATGCTGCCGAAGCCGCCGAGCGGTCGGTCGCAGTAACTCGGGCATCGGGGTGGTGCAGCGCGTAGTAGGCGGCGAGCGCGCCGGTGCCGCAACCGAGGTCGATGACGCTCTCGGCGCCGACCTCGGTTGACTCGGCCAGCACCTCCAGCAGCACGCGCGTGCCGATGTCGATGCGGTTGGCGGCGAATGCCCCGCCGTGTGCGACAAGCGTGAGCCCGAACTCCGGATGCGTCGCGCGCTGCGGGTAGGGCGGCTCTTCCGACACGGGCCGCGGCCCGGTCGCCACGATCAGCCGCGACTTCCGCTCTGAGCGCTGCGCCTGCACGGTGTCGAAGTTCCGCCCGAGCACCTCGTTCTGCGAGAGGGTCATGTGTTTGACGCGCCCGCCAGCGACGAGTGTCACGTCCGACGCGGCCCAGCGGGCGACGGCATCCGCAATCTCTTCCAACTCGGCGAGCGCCTTCGGCAGCTGCAGCAGTACGAGTCGGGCACCGATGAGGAGTGATTCGTCGAGCTCGCGTGGCTCGAACCCCGTCAGCTCGAGCGTCTGCGCGTTGTTCGCCAGCGCGTGGCGCCCGGTGGCGGAATCCTGATGCACGCGCACACCCGCGAGCCCTGCATCCGTCAACGCCAGCGTGATGGCGCCATACTCATCACCGACCACTGCGATCTCGGAACCCGCGAGGCCGCGTTCTTCGACCAGCGCGAGCGCGTGCTCGACGAGGAGCAGATCGGTCGCGTCGTGGGCTTGGAGGTTGTCGGCTTCGACGTCGGGAAAGCGACGAAGGCGGTTATAGGAGAAGTCGGGCACCATCCCAATTTACGCGGAATGTGTGACCCGCTACCGCACGGCTCGCGCCAGGCCTAGTGTGCTGTACAGCGGCGGCATCACACCGGGAAAGGGGCGAACGCCATGAGCGCGGCGATCGACATCAGCCAGCTGCACAAGAAGTTCGGGCAGCACACCGCTCTGCACAGCATCGACCTGCGCGTGGAGACCGGCACGGTGTTCGGACTGATCGGCCCGAACGGTGCCGGCAAGACCACGACGCTGCGCACTCTGGTGGATGTCATCCGCCCCACGTCGGGCGAAACCAGGGTGCTCGGCGAGAGCCCACGGGCAGGCGGAGCTGCGCTGCGGCGCCGGATCGGCTACGTGCCAGGAGAGCTCCGGCTGGACGGGCGCGTCACGGGACTCCGCCTGCTCGCGTTCTACGCAGAGGTGTCTGGGCCGGTCACAGCGGGCGCTACCCATGAGCTCGCCGACCGCCTCGGCGTCGACCTCTCCCGTCCCGTGCACACACTCTCCAAGGGAAACAAGCAGAAGCTCGGACTGATTCAGGCGTTCATGCATCGACCAGAGCTGCTCATCCTCGACGAGCCGACCAGCGGCCTCGACCCTCTCGTTCAGCGCGAGTTCCTGCAGATGGTGCGGGAGGCGCGTGATGCTGGGCAGACAGTGCTGCTCAGTTCGCACGTGCTCAGCGAGATCCAGCAGATCGCCGATGAGGTCGCCGTGTTGAGCGACGGCCGCATCGTGGCCGAGGGAGATGTCGCCTCGCTCAGGCTCGGATCGATCCGCCGAGTGCGCGCAAGGATCTCAACAGCGGATGCCGCGGCCACCCGCGCCCGGCTCACGAAGCTTCCCGGATTCGCAGGTCTCGAAATCAGCGATGAGAACGGTGGCCTCCGCATCACCGGAACCGTCGACGGCGCGATCGACCCGTTCGTGAAGGCGCTGGCCCCGTTCGAGGTCAACGACCTCACAGTGGAGGAGCCTGATCTCGAGGAGTCGGTGCTGAGGCTGTACGGGGCGGGTGTGGGCTCGGCGGCGGCGGCGTCCAGGCCCTCTGCGACAGCGTCGCCCCCTGGTGCCGCCGAAGCTCCCATGAAACAACGCAGCCAATCAGGGGCGTCGGCGCCACCGAGGGGCGCCGATGCGGGGCAGGTCGGCAAGGACGAGACGCGGGCATCGCGGCGGGGTCGGCGCGGAGGCCATCGTGCGTAGTGTCCTGCCGGTGTTCCGTCGCAGTATCCGCGAATCCTGGCGCAGCACGGCCGGCTGGAGCGTCGGCGTCGCCGCCATCCTGTTCCTCTACCTGCCGCTGTACCCCAGTTTCGGCGCCGACGGGCAATTGCAGGGCATCATCGACTCGATGCCGAAGGAGCTGGTGGACACCCTCGGCTACGACCAGATCTCCACCGGCGCCGGGTACGCGCAGAGCACCTTCTTCGGCCTGACGGGGTTCCTCCTGCTCACGATCGCGGCCGTGATGTGGGGCTCCGCCGCGGTCGCCGGCGCCGAGGAGAGCGGGCGCCTCGAACTCGACCTCGCGCACGGCATCGGACGAGTGCAATACGTGCTCGAGTCGGCATTGTCGGTTCTTGTCAGGATGCTCTGGCTCGGCGTCTTCGCGGGCGTCATCGTGTGGGCCCTGAATAGTCCAGCCGAATTGGGCATCTACCCGCCCCACATCATCGGCGCGAGCGCCGCGCTCGTCGGACTCGCCTTCCTCAGCGCCTCTGCGGGGCTTCTCGCCGGAGCTCTGACTGGCCGCAAGGCGTGGGCGTCCGGCGTCGGCGCTGGCATCGCCGTTCTCGGATACATCTTCCAGGCCGTCGCGAAGCAGTCGGACGATCTCGAGTGGCTGAACATCCTCTCCCCCTACGCCTGGGTGTACCACCAGTCGCCGCTGCTCGATGGCGTGCATTTCGGTGGCCTCGCGGTGACCTGGGGTCTTGCGCTGCTGTGCGCCGCAGCATCCGCCGTCGTTCTGCAGCGACGCGACATCGCCGGCTGAATCCGCGCGACGGGGGTTGACATCCTTCTGGGTTCTATGGTTAGTTAGTCGAGTAAGTAACCAACTGACCAACCGGAGGCATCGTGATCGAAGAAGGCAAGCCGCTCTTCATCCAGATCGCCGAGCAGATCGAGGACTCGATCCTTGACGGCTCACTCGCGGAAGAATCCCAGGCGCCGTCAACGAATGAACTCGCCGCCTTCTACCGCATCAACCCCGCCACCGCAGCCAAGGGAGTAGCCATGCTCGCCGACAAGGCAGTGCTGTACAAACGTCGTGGAATCGGCATGTTCGTCGCCACCGGAGCACGCGAGCTGCTGCTCGGCGAGCGCCGTGCGGCCTTCGCTGACCGTTACCTCGATCCGCTCCTCGCCGAAGCCCGCACGCTGGGCCTCGGCGCCGAGGACCTCGCAACCATGCTGCGCGAACGCGCCGCAGCATCCACAACCTCCGAAGGGAACCCCGTATGACCGCCGTCGTCGAGGTGCAAAACCTCACCAAGCGCTACAAGGACAAGCGCGCGCTCGACAATGTGTCTCTCAGCATTGAGGGTGGACACATTTATGGTCTGCTCGGCCGCAACGGCGCCGGCAAGACCACTCTGATGTCGATCCTCACTGCTCAGAACTTCGCGTCCTCCGGCACCGTGAAGGTGTTCGGCGAGCATCCCTACGAGAACGCGCATGTGCTCTCGCGGGTCTGCTTCGTCAGGGAGAGCCAGAAGTACCCGGATGACGCGACGCCTCGCCACGCATTCAAGGCTGCGAGCCTGTTCTTCGCGAACTGGGACCAGGAGTTCGCCGAGCAGCTGATCAAGGACTTCCAGCTGCCGATGAAGCAGACGATTAAGAAGCTCTCCCGCGGGCAGCTCTCCGCCGTCGGCGTGATCATCGGTCTCGCCTCGCGCGCCGACCTCACCTTCTTCGACGAGCCGTACCTTGGCCTCGACGCCGTCGCACGGCAGATCTTCTACGACCGACTCGTCGAGGACTACTCCGAGCACCCGCGCACGATCATCCTGTCGTCCCACCTGATCGACGAGGTCTCCAACCTCATCGAGCGGGTCATCGTGATCGACGACGGGCAGATCCTCCTGAACGAGGAGACGGATGCCGTGCGCGACCGCGCCGTCACGGTCGTGGGCGATGCCGCCAAAGTCGACGCCTGGATCTCCGGGCGCGAGGTCCTGCACCGCGAATCGCTGGGACGCGTGGCATCTGTCACGGTGCTCGGCAAACTATCCGCCGCCGAACGCGCAGAAATCACGGCCGATGGGCTCGACGTCGCACCGGTGTCACTCCAGCAACTAATCGTGCGTCTCACGCAGAAAGCGGCGAGCGCGAAGACCGGGGAGGTTGGCTAATGCTTCGTACTGAAGGTCGTCCGTCTGCAGCTCATCAACAAGCAGACCTACATCTGGGTTCCACTGATCGTGTTGGGCGGCGCCCTGCTCGTCTCGCTTCTCATCTACGCGATGATCCCGGGCGACGGGCCGAAGTACGGCGGTGGCAGCCAGGCACCGCTGTGGGTCTTCCTGTTCGTGGGGATCCAGGCCCTCACCATGGTCTTCCCGTTCTCGCAGGCGATGAGCATCACCCGGCGGGACTTCTATCTGGGCACGCTGATCACTGCGGTGATGACCAGCGCCATCCTCGGCGTGATCTTCATCCTCGGGGGCCTGTTCGAGCTGTGGACGAACGGCTGGGGCATCAACGGCTACTTCTTCCGCCTGCCCTGGGTGTGGGAGTCCGGCCCGATCGGCGCGGGATTCGTCTACTTCACTCTCACCCTGTTCATCTTCATCATCGGCTTCACGTGCGCCACGGTCTACAAGAGCTGGGGGCCGATCGTCCTCACGATCGCCAGCTTCGCGCTGCTGCTGATTCTCGTCGGACTCGTGTTCCTGGTCACTCGACTGGAGCTGTGGGGGAACGTCTGGATCGGCATCCTCGATCTCGGCGCGCTGGGACTCGCTCTATGGGGCATGGTCGCGATCGTGGTTCTCGCCGGGATCTCGTTCCTCGCCTTCCGCCGCGCGATTCCGTAGGTCACTCGTTGCGTTGGACGCCCGTCTCCACCACCCGGTGGGGCGGGCGTTCTGCGTCATGCGGGGCAGCGGCCGTTCATAACTCCGCAGAATCGGGGACGAATCGACCGCGTGGGGCCATATTCACGTCAGCACTCGTCGAATCTGAGGAGTTATGAACCGTGCAGCACCCAGACAGCACCAGGCCCGGCGTCAGATCGTGTCGTCGGCGGCGAGCACGTCGAGGCTCCAGCTCCGGGCGTCGGGATCGTCGGGGTCGTGGGCGTCCTCAATCTCCTTGATGACCTCGTGGATCCGCCGCTCGATCGTGCTGAATTCCGCCTCGGTCAGCCGCAGACTGCGCTGCGAGAAGGTGCCGTGCACCTCCGGGTTGCGACCGGAAACGTACTCCGGCGCCCAGGCCAACACGCGCCGCATCATGTCGATGTGATCCTCGGCGAGAGCGCTCATCAGCGCGCCCCCGAGTACTTCATCGGCGATCGGATGCTCCGGAGACCCGATGTTCCACGCACCTTCCACCGCCACCCACACCCGGTCACGCTTATCGCGGGCATGCTCAGGCGCCTCTTCGATGAGTCCGGCACGTGCAAGCACGCGCAGGTGGAAGCTGACGCTGTTGGCCGGGATGCCCAGATCGGCCGCGATGTCGGCGGCGCGAGCGTGACCACGGCCGGCGACCGCCTTGACGATACGGCGACGCAGCGGATGGGCATACGCCTTCATCATCGCCGTGGTCGCCGTCTTCGCGTCGGGATGAATGTCCGCGCGGGGAGTGTCATCCGTCATGCCCCGAGTCTATCCACAAGAGAAGTTGCGCAATAGATGTTGCGCAACTTCCATTGCGGATTTACACTCGACGATATGAACACCGCGATCGCCACTCATCGGCTGACCCGCAACGTCCGCTACATCACCTGGCTGATCAGCGACACCGCCAAGGGGCTCGCCGGCGCGCTGTTCGGATTCGCGATCCCGCTGATCGCGCTGTTCATCACGAATGACCCGGCCCAGGCCGGCATCATCAGCGCCGTCGGCATGACGATCCGCGCCGTCACGACGGTGTTCGGCGGTGTTCTCGCTGACCGTCATCGCCGCATCACCATGATGGTGCTCGGTTCATTCGTCGGAGTGGTGCTCGCCGGGGCGTTCACGGTTCTCGCGCTCGGCGATGCCCTTACCTTCGTCACGCTACTGATCATGGACGTGCTGCTCGCGGCGCGCGCCGGAATCTTCGACGTCGCCGGCGAGAGTGCGCTGAAGGAGATCGTCCCGGACAGTGCGATGGGCAGAGCTCAGGCCGCCAACCAGGGGCGCGATGCCATGCTCCAACTTGCCGGCGGCCCCCTCGGCGGCGCGCTGCTCGCGGCGGGCGCATGGGTGATCGGCGCCGCAATGGCCGCGTGTCACGTCGTCGCGATGGTGACGGCCTGGATGCTGCAGCGCTCGGCTCGGCCGGCCGGGTCGAGCGCCCCTGACACAGATGATCTGAGTTTCGCCACCGAAGGGACGGATGCCACGGCATCCGGTGTCGGAATGTCAGCCGCCGCACGCACCGTCGCCAAGCCGAATGCGCTGCGCGAGATGACCGAGGGATTCCGCTGGCTGTTCTCCCGCCCCGACCTGCGCGGCGTGCTGTTCGTCGCGACCGTCGTCAACCTCGGCTTCAGCACAGCGCTGACCTGCGTGATCTACGCACTGCAGCAGGCTGGGCACTCCACGATCACGATCGGGCTGCTCTCCACCGGAGCCGGAGCGGCCATGCTCGTCGGCGCGCTCATCGCACCCTTGCTGGTGTCGCGGGTGCGGGCCAGCGTGATTATCATCGGCGGCTTGGCCGTGTCGGTGATCGGCGTGTTCGGGATGATCCCGGTGCACGAACCCGTGGCGCTGACCGTCGTTCTCGGCGTGACAGTGTTCTTCATTCCTGCGGTGAACGCCGCCCTGATGGGGTACTTCATGGTCGCGACACCTACCGAACTGCTCGGTCGCGCCAACAGTGCCGCCGGAGTGCTCGGCATGGGCGCGATGCCGTTCGCGCCGCTGATCGCCGGGTTCGGTCTCGCGGCGATCGGACGCGAGAACACCCTCATCGTGGCATCCGTCCTGTGCGCGATCTCCGTGCTGATGGCGATCGTCAACCGCGGCTTGCGCGCCCTCCCCGCTGAGGCCGGCTGGTCTGCCCACGCTCGTCAGTTCGAGGGGCGCTGACCCGGGCACCGTCACTGTGACGCCCCGGTCACCGTGTCCGACGCCCCGGGTTACCGTCACTCGACGCCCCGGGTTGCCGCCCACACCCCGTCGTGCTGACGTCGCCAAGACGGGGCCTCGGAATCCCGACGGGGCTCGGCGTCCCGACAGCTGCCCGTGCGGCAGAGAGACCGCGTCCTACAGCGCGCCGGCGAGAGCGGCAATGCCGGCGATCACCGACACGACGGCGATCACCAGCGCGAGCGCGATGAGAATCGCGTGCACTTTGAGGAACGTCGTCGCCTTGCCCTCGGCATCCCGAGCACGCGGATCGTTCGCGACTCGCTTGTAGAACCGCGGCCACACGATGACGTTGAAGGCGGCGTTAATGAACAGGAGCACGGCGAGAGTTGTCACCTCTCTACGGTATTGCCTCGGCATCCGGCATCCGGCATCCCGCATCCCGCATCCCGCATCCCGCATCCATGTGTGCGCTTCACTCGGAGATGTACCGGAAACTCGGAGAGAATCTGAGAATTCCTCCGAGCGGAGCGCACTTCTCCGAGCCGGGCGCAAGCATCGCCCGCAACAACGCGCGCCAGGAATGTATCAGGAACCACTTGCCCTGCTCCTGGTAGATGTGAGCACAATGATCATCATGACCGACGCCTCCCCTGGGGGCGCCGTCAGTGATGGATCAGCGCGCTGGGAACGTGCCGCCGATTTGTTCATTGACTGGCGCTCCGGCAACGTGCGCGCCATGGACGATCTGGTGCGCCTGATGACCCCCGTCCTGTGGCACGTCGTGCGCGCCTACGGGTTGGAACGCATGCTCACCGAAGACGTCGTGCAATCCACCTGGCTCGCCCTCGTGCGCGGGCACGAGAGCATCGCCGACGCCCGCGCGGTCTCCGGCTGGCTCACCGTCACCGCCCGGCGCGAGGCCTGGCGGGTCAGCAAAAATCACAGACGAGCGGATGCCACGGCAGACGAGCTCCTCGAACCCATGCTGCCGCCACAGGAGTCCACCGAGGCTGAGGTCGCGGCATCCGATGAGTCCCGTCGACTGTGGACTGCCGTCGGCACGCTCGACGACCGCTGCCGACGACTGCTGAGGGTGGTCGCATTCGATGACCGGCCGGACTACGCGCGGATCGCCGCCGACCTCGATATGCCGATCGGCAGCATCGGTCCGACACGCAAACGGTGCCTCGCGAAGCTTCGAACGGCACTGGTGCGCACAGGTTTCTCTGAAGACGGATTCTCTGAAAAAGGCGGTGGTCGTGATGGCTGACTCCGACGACCTGCTGCTCGCTCAGTTGCGCGCCGCGGCCGAAGCCATCGATCCAGTGCCGAGCGACCTCGCCGAGCGCATGATCGCGGCCGTCGCCATGGCCGACTTATCTCGCGAGTACGCACTGCTGACGCTGGTCGACAACGCCGAGGCAGCGGTGCGCGGCGACAGCGAGACGACCACTTTGCAGTTCAGTGACGGGTCGGCGAGCATCCTGCTGCACATCAGTCACACTGCGCGACGAATGCGGCGGATCGACGGCTGGGTCGACGCCGGCGCCACCGAGGTGCGCCTCACTCAAGGCGAACACGAGTGGAACATCGCACCAGATGAACAGGGCCGCTTCGCCTTCGACGACATCCCGCCTGGCCTCAGCCAGGTGCTGCTCGTCACCGGCGAAGGACACAAGGATCTACTCACTCCGCATTTCGAGGCGTGAGCACCGCCCCAGCGGGCGAGAAGCCGGGCGGTGAGCCCGCCGACGAGGGAGAGCAATGGAGCATCCAAAGGGCTGGAGCTGGCAAGACCGCGCGGAGGGGTCGATCCCCCGCGGCACGGCGCTCGACCCCAGCGTGGATCCCGTCGACGGCATCCGTGCGTATCCGACCGCGTATCTGCCAGATCGGATGCTGATCGCCGAGCACCCGGATGACGAGAACGGCGCTTACGATCGTGATCTTCTCGCGCTCAGGCAGGCCGCGGAGGCGTTCGGCTGGGAGCTGCGAGTCGAGCGGGAAGACGTCGTGCGAGCGGGGCACGGGGCAGAGATGCTGCCGGGCATCCCGGGGCTCCGCCGCATCGTGCTGCGTACTCCAGACCTACCGGTTGATGGAGAGTCACCGGTGGCACCGGATGCCTGGCGGGTGCTGCAGCGCGCACGCCGGATCGTCGGAGGCCCGATGCCGAGGGCCGGGCTCGAGCACATGCTGGCGATCGATCCGGTGGGGCTGAATCCGTTCACCCGCACGAACCCGTTCACCAGGACGAACCCGTTCACGCGCACGAACCCGGTGCGCGGAGCGGGGGCGGTCGGCAGTGATGACTACCTCGAGCCCGGACGCGGTGGCCGCCAGCCCCTCGCCTGGGTCGGTGCAGCGCCGGTGCGCGGCGCCGATCCTCTAAAAGGGCGACGAGCGGTCGTGGCGGTGCTCGACACCGGATGCGGCGTGCATGAGTGGCTACCGGATTCGATCGTGACACGGCAGGTCATGCTCGACGGCGTGCCGATCGGGTTGACCGGCAACGATGACCCCGAGCGGTATCCCGATCTGTATGGGCAGTTGGACGGCGAGATCGATGCGGTGGCAGGGCACGGCACTTTCATCGCGGGTCTGGTTCGGCAGACAGCTCCGGATGCCGACATCCTTTCAGTTCGCATCGCGGGCTCTCTCGGCGTGGTCGAAGAAAGCACGTTCCTGCAAGCTCTCGCCGCCGTAGTGGAACTGCAGCGCCGATTCGTGCACGGAATCGACGGCGGGCATCCGATCGATGTGTTGAACCTGTCGCTCGGGTATTACCACGAGACTCCGGTCGACGGTCAATTCTCGCTTGTGCTGCACAGCCTGCTGTACACCGCACGATCGCTGGGCACGGTCGTGGTGTGCTCGGCAGGCAATGATGCGATCGACCGTCCGTCTTTTCCGGCATCGCTGTGGGCGTGGCCTGGTGCGGACAACGGCCTGGTCGCTGACGGCGCCGTGCCGCTCGTGTCGGTGGGCGCATTGAATCCGTCGCGGCGATCGCTGGCGCTGTTCTCGAACATCGGGCCGTGGGTTCGGGTCTACGCTCCAGGGGCGATGGTGGTCTCGACGACCCCGGCGTTCGTCGGCGGCGCGCAGGCTGCGACCAGGGCGGACGTGAATGGCCTCGAGCGACAGACGATCGACCCGGATGACTACCGTGGCGGCTTCGCCGCGTGGAGCGGCACATCGTTCGCGGCGCCCTATGTCGCGGGAAAACTCGCGGCACGGTTGGCAGGATCGATGCCGAGCGAGGGCGTCGCGCGGAAAGATGCGGTGAAGAAGGCCGTGGATGCTGTGTTGAAGGAGCTGCCGCCGGAGGTGCCGCTGGGCTGAGCCACGCGCCGGGTGGGGTCGGCGCGTGGCGGGGCCGCCTGGTGGGGCCGCCAGGCGGGGCCGCCCGCGAGGTGTCGCACATTGCCGCACGCAGCCCGTCGAACCGACGATCTGCGACCCGTCCACCATCGTGCCGAATCCCGAGGGGTCGCAGGTTGTCGGGTGCGAGCAGCTGAGGCGACCATGTGCGCCACCCGCACTGCGGGTCCCGCCCGGCGTGCCCTGCCCACAATCCGCCGAGCCTCCCGCTCTTCCCCCGGAGAGGCAGACACGGCATCCTGAAGCCATGGGGACTTCTACGCGCGCACTGTACGAACGCGGGCGTGACGCCTCAAACGCGCAGCGGTATGCCGAGGCGCGAAAGCTGCTCGCGCGTGCGGCCGCCCAGGCAGCGGATGCCGGACCCGATCTGCAGGCTCGGATCGCCGGCACCACGGCATACGTCCTCGCGCAGACCGGCGAACCAGCCCGCGCCGAGGCAATTTGTCGCGACGCCCTCGCCCTCGGCGGTGTGAGCGCAGAGACCCAGGCGATCCTCGCCGGGCAACTGGGAGTGCTGTTCACTCGCGCCGGGCGTCTTGACGAGGCAGAGGAAATGCTGACGCGAGCGATTGACGGACTCGAGTCGGTCGCCAGGGCGAACTGCCTCATGAACCGCTCACTCGTGCACATGCACCGCCGCGCGTTCGATGCCTGCACCGCAGACCTCGAGCAGGCCGTCGAGATCTATGAGGCTGCCGACGATCTGTCTGCGGCAGCCGAAGCGCGCCACAACCTCGGCTACACGGCTCTGCTGCGCGGCGACCTCGTCGTGGCGCTCGAACTCATGGAGCAGTCACGACCCGTGATCGCCGAAGAATCTCCGGTCAGCGCCGCGATGAGCGACCTCGACCGCGCCGAGGTGCTGCGCGACGCCGGCCTCGTCGATGAGGCCGAGCGCCTGCTCGAGGGTGTCGCCGCGACGTTCGGCACAGCCCGCATGCGCCAGGCCCGTGCCGAAGCCGAGTACCACCTTGCCCGCTCGCTGCTGCGGCACGATCCCCGACGGTCAGGGCAGGTCGCACGCGCGGCGGCCCGACGCTTCCGCGCCCTTCGGGCCGACAGCTGGGCCGCCCGAAGTGACGCCATCCGCCTCGATGCCCAGCTCGATGCCGGGTCCGCTCCACCTGTCGGAGAGTTCACCGCGACGGCCGCGTCCCTGGAAGCAGCTGGCTTTCCGAGTGAGGCGACGGCCGTCCATCTGAGTGCCGCACTGGCTGGCGTCCACCGTGGCGATGCACCGCTACAGCTGCCGCGCCTTCCTCAGAACGCACCGACCCCGCTGCGCCTGCGCGCCGCCGAGATACGCACGGCCCGCGCAGTCGCGGCAGGGCGCCCCGCTGAGGCACGCCGTCACGCCGCTAGCGGCCTCGATCTCCTCTCAGACTGGCAGCGTTCGTTTGGCGCACTCGACCTGCAGGCCTCACTCGCGATGCACGGCACGAATCTGGTTTTCCGCGGGCTGTCCGCCGCCGTGGAGAGCGGGGACCCAGGCATCCTGTTCGACTGGTCAGAGCGCGCCCGTCACCTCAGCCAACAGGTCGCCCCCGTCCGCCCGCCACACGATCCGCAGCTGGCCGCCGACCTCGCAGAGTTGCGGATGCTGCGCACCGAACTGTCCGGTCAGGAGTGGACAACGCATCCGCAGGTACGCGCCCTTCGTGGCCGCGTGCGCGACCGCCAGTGGTCGGCGACCGGGGCTGGCGACACCCGCCCCCGCGTCTCTCTCACCGAACTGCGCGACACTCTCGACTCTGGCACCGCCGTGCTGTCATATGTGTTCGCCGGCAGCAGCCTCAGCGTCCTCCTCACCTCAGCCGATGACAGCGCGATCGTCGCGCTCGATCTCGCCGCGGTGCAGAAGTCGTCTGCTGGCCTGCGCGCCGACCTCGACGTCTCCGCCTCCATCCGAAGCGGCCCGATGGCCCAGGTCGTCGCGCGTGCTCTCGACGACCGGATGCAGCGCCTGGATGACGCGCTCCTTGCCCCGGTACGCGCGCTTATCGGTGACCGCCGGCTGGTGCTGACGGCACCTGGCATCCTCGCCGGCATCCCGTGGGGGATGCTCCCGACGATGTCGGGGCGCGCATTCACTCTCGCGACCTCGGCGTCGCGTTGGATGCAGGAGCACGACACGACGCGCGTGCCACGGAGTGCGGGATTCGCCGCCGGCCCGCGTGTGCCTCGCGCCGGCGGCGAGGTGCGCGCCGCGGCATCCGTCTGGGAGAACGCCGCGGTTCTCGTCGGCGATGACGCGCGAGTGGATGCCGTCACCGCTCTCGCCGGTGAAGTGGATGTGCTGCACATCGCCGCCCACGGAAGGCACGCGGTCGACAACCCGCTGTTCGCGGGATTTGAGCTCGTCGACGGCACACTATTCGGCTACGACGTCGACCTGATCGCGCACGCGCCAGATACCGTCGTGCTGTCTGCGTGCGAGCTCGGACTGTCGTCGGTGCGCTGGGGAGAAGAGGCACTCGGGATGACGCGGGTGTGGTTGCACGCGGGCACCCGCAGCGTCATCGCCGCCCCAGCGGTCGTGCCGGATGACGTCGCAAGCGAGTTGCTCAGCGTCGTGCACACCGGCCTTAGCCGCGGTGATTCACCCGCCGTGGCGCTTGCCTCAGCATCCGTCGCGACCGGCCATCGCACACCGTTCCAATGCCACGGAAGCGGATTCTGAAGAATATCTCCATTCGATGTATCAGACAGCGTCTAAAGCGCTCCTGATCTTTGGAAGGTGTCACGCGGATGCTCCGGAAGGGTGGAGCACGGGAGGCGTGGTCGTTTCTGGGGATGCGCGTGGGGACGCGACGACAGACACCGACTACTCAGGAGGGTGCCGCGGAATGCCGCGGCACCCTCCGCAAGGTTGTGGACGTTCAGGGCGCTGGGGCCCGGCCCCCTCGCAGGGCGATCGTACGGATGCACGGGGACACGCCGGCGGATCGCCCTGCATCCGTGCTTCGGCCCTGCAACCGTGCAGGATCGGCGGGCTCAGGTCGCGACGACGACTTCGTACCCGGCATCGACCAGCGCCGCCGAATCAGCCGCGGCATCCGTGATGACGGTGCCGAAGAGTTCCGGCCCGCCGACGTGCGCGAAAGCAGAGTGACCGATCTTGCTCGAGTCGGCGACCACCACGGCGCGGCGCGCACGCGAGGCCATCATGCGGTTCACGGCAGCCTCGCGCTCGTCGTGCGTGCTCGCGCCGGCCTCGGCCGACAACGCGTTCACGCCGATGAAGGCGATGTCGAGTTGGATGCCGCTGAGCAGCTGCTCCACGAACGGACCCACCAACTCGTAGCTGCGGGAGTGTATGACCCCTCCGGTCACGACGACCTTGATGTCGGGTCGGGTCGCGAGCTGGGAGGCGATGTTGACGGCGTTCGTGACGACCGTGAACTCACCGAGGTCTGCGCGAGCGGCGAGCGCGGCGGCGATCGCGGTGGTGGTCGTTCCGCCGGAGAGGCCGACGACGGCGCCGGTGGTGACGAGATCGCAGGCCGCCTGGGCGATGAGCTCTTTCTCGTGCGTGCGCTGGTGACTCTTGTACCGGATGGGTAGCTCATACGCGACCGACTGCGCCACAGCGCCGCCGTGGGTACGGATGAGCAGTCGCTGCTCGGCAAGGCTGTCGAGGTCGCGGCGGATTGTCGCCGCCGACGTCTCGAAGCGCGTTCCCAGATCGTCGACGGACACCTCGCCCCGGTCCGCGAGCAGATCGAGGATCTTCGCGAGCCGCGCTGCGCGTTTCACGCCGCACCTCTGGCGGAGGTCTGATCGGAGGCGAGGGCGAACAGCCGCAGCAACCGGGCCGCCTCATCGGCAACCGCGGCGCGACCGGGCGCGACGTACTTGCGGGAATCGACCAGTCGTTCGTCCGCGGCCAGTGTCTGACGCACGGCGCGCGTGAAGAACCCGTTCAGATGTGTGGAGACGTTGATCTTCGTCATTCCGGCGCGCACACCCTGCTCGATGACATCATCCGCGACACCTGATGATCCGTGCAGCACGAGTGGCACATCGAGTGCGGCATGCAGCTGAGCGATGAGCTCGATATCGAGCGAGGCGCTGCGGTCGAGCATCGCGTGGGAGGACCCGACGGCAACCGCGAGCGCGTCGACGCCCGTTGCGGCGATAAAGGCCCGGGCCTCGGAAGGGTCGGTGCGCACGCCTGGCGCGTGGGCGCCGTCCTTGCCGCCAACCTCGCCCAGCTCACCCTCGACGTAGACGCCGACGGCGTGGGCTTTGCGCGCGACCTCTGCGGTCAGTGCGACGTTCTCGTCATACGGCAGCGCACCGCCGTCGAACATCACCGAACCGAAGCCGAGCGCGATGGCCTCGTCGACGAGCTCTGGCAGCTCGGCGTGGTCGAGGTGCACGGCAACAGGGGTCTCGGCCCGGCGCGCGACCGCGAGGGTGGCCAGAGCAATCGGCTCGAGCCCGCCGTGGTACTTCGCGCAGTTCTGTGAAATCTGCAGAATCACCGGCAGCTGCGCCTGAGCGGATGCCGCGACCAGCGCCTCGGCCGTCTCCAGGTGGATCACGTTGAACGCACCGATTCCACGGTTCTGGGCTGCGGCGTCGCGCACGAGATCGGCGGCAGAGACGAGTGTCATTCGGAGTCCTTCGAGTTTTGGATGGCAGCGACGATCAGGTCGTCTGCGAGCTCTGGGTGCTGCGGTGAGATCTCGCCGGCAAGCGGCATCAGCACGGCCGCTGCCGACCATGCGGTCGCGCGGCGCAGGATGGTCTCGGTATCTGGCATTCCCGCGACGCTATCGCGCTCACCATCATTTTCAGTGGAATCGAGCAGCGTCGCGACCGCGGCGACCGCCGCATCTCCCGCTCCGGTCGGGTTGCCGGCGAGCGGCTCCGGCAGTCGTGCGCAGAGCACTTCGTCTGCGGTGACCGCGTACATGCCCTGCGCACCGAGCGACAGCAGCACGAGCCCGGCGCCTCGACGCAGCAGCTCGCGCGCTCCATCGAGCGGATCGTCGATGCCGGTGGCCTCAGCCAGCTCTGCCCTGTTCGGCTTGAGTACGGCGACACCGGCATCCGCTGCGGCGAGCAGCAGGGGTCCAGACGTATCGACAATCACCCGGCATCCGACACCTGCGGCAATCAACTCGTCGAGCAGTCCCTCTGGGGCGCCGGGCGGGAAGCTGCCTGAGATCACCAGCACGGATGCTGCGGCAGCCTCTTCCCTCACCACCCGCACGAACTCCGCCCATTCCGAGGCGGTCAGGTTCACTCCGCGCTCATTGACGATCGTGGTGTCACCGAGCGCACGATCGACCCACGCGACGCTGCGACGAGTGTCAGCCGAGACAGGCAGCAGCCGATGCGGCACCCCGCTGCTCTCCAGCTCGCGGCGCAATTCGTCGCCGGTCGATCCGCCGACCGTGGTCAATGCGCGCACCCGGTAGCCCTCGGCATGCGCGACGCGAGCGACATTGAGGCCTTTGCCGCCAGCACGCACGGCACCGGTGTCGGCCCGGTGCGTGCCGCCTGCTTCGATGCGATCGATCTCCCACGTCATGTCGAGGGCAGGATTCGGGGTCACAGTGAGAATCACGTCAGTTCCCTTGCCCGCAGGGCAGCCCCGAGGAGTCCGGCGTTGCCCTGAAGCTCAGCGGGGATGAGCTCCGGCATCCGATGGAAGCTCAGGCGCGCGGCAAGGCGCGCGCGCAGCTCATCGAACAGTGCACCGCCGGCACGGGAAAGCCCGCCGCCGATCACGATCGCCTCCGGGGCGACCATGGCCGTCAGCTGCGCGAGCGAGAGCGTGAGAGCGTCGAGCGCCTCGTTCCAGATGCGCGCGGCGATTTCATCTCCTGCCGCGGCACGGGCGATCACGTCGCGGGCGCCATCCGGCGTGGCTCCAGTCGCCGCGGCATACCGACGGGCGATGGCTCCGGCCGAGGCGATCGTCTCGAGGCAGCCGCGGGCGCCGCATGCACATTCGGGACCATCGGCAACTGGAGAGTGCCCGATCTCACCGGCATAGCCGCTGGCGGTGTATGGCTGGCCACCGACGAGGATCGCACCGGCGATTCCGGTGCCGATGATCAGCACCACGACATCATCATGGGCGCGGGCGCCACCCAGCTCGTGCTCCGCCCAGCTGGCGGAGCGCACGTCGTGATCAAATGCAATCGGCAGTTGCAGTCGCTGTGCGGCAAGGGCGCGCAGCGGAGCGTCCCGCCAACCGAGATTGCTCGCGAAGACGCCGATTCCGGCATCCGCGTCGACGATGCCAGGTACGACGAAACCGAGCGCCTCCGGCACGACATCCGGATGCTGCATCCGCAACTCATCTGCCAGTCGAGCGATCTCCTCGATCAGTGCCGCTGCCGGGTCATCGCCCAGATCCGGGGTGGGAGTGCGGCGCAACCCGAGGGCCGTGCCATCCGCGTCGAACAGGGCCGACTTGATGTCAGTGCCGCCGACGTCGAAGGCGAGCACCGGCGCGCCCACCCCAATACCTCGCGAGGCCGCAACACCACGCCGAGACGACGCCGATTCAGCATCGTTTCGGCGTGGTTGTGCGGACTCGGCAGCAGTTGGGGGCATCACGCTTCCAGAATGACCGATCGGCTGAGGTTTCGGGGCATGTCGGGGTCAAGACCCTTGCCGAGCGAACGGTCAAGCGCGACGCGGTGCAGGCGAACGAGATCGGCGAGCGGATCGACATCGTGCTGCACGAAGCGGCCACCGGTGGCCTCGACCTGACCGGCGAGGCCTTCGGGAGCAACGCCGAACTGCCAGGTGATGCGGCCGGGAGCGGCGATCGCGATCGGACCGTGGCGATAGTCCATCGACGGGTACGACTCGGTCCACGATTGCGACGACTCGCGCATCTTCAGCGCGGCCTCGTGCGCGAGACCGATCGACCAGTTACGGCCGATGAAGGTGTACTGGTCTGCCGTGGCAAGGGTCTCATCGTCGGTTGCGGCGAGCACTGCTTCTGCATCCGCGATGGAGCGTGCGACGTCGGCATCCAGGCCGAGCGATGCGCGCATGAGCGTCAGCGCGGTGGTGGCGAAGCGGGTCTGCACGACCGACTTCTCGTCGGCGAAGGGCAGCAGCACGGCGTCATCGACCAGGTCGACAAGCGGTGAAGTCGGGTCACCGATCACGCCGATGACCGGAATCTTGCCCTTGATCTGCGCGGTGAGCTCAAGCACCTCGCTGGTGGTGCCGGAACGGGTGAGGGCGATGACAGCGTCATAGTCACGGTCGAGGAATGCCTCGGATGCCGCGTACGCATCGGTAATGCCCTGGCCTGCGGTTTCACGCAGCGCCGCGTACGACTGAGCCATGAACCACGAGGTGCCGCACCCGACGACAGCGACGCGCTTGCCCGAGGCGGGGAGCACTTTCTGCTCGTCGCGCATGCCTGCCGCGCGTGCCCAGGTTGCGGGCTGTGAGAGCAGTTCTGCGCGCATGTGCGCGCCAGGTGTGGCCTGGGAGAGCTGTGCAGTCATGAATATCACTTTCGTTCTAGACGCATGGGCTGGTGAAGGTTTATGGTGCTTTTGTGTACTAAACAATCATATTACGCCATAGTTACGGTTCGATGACAAGTGTGTTGCCTTTTGTTCACACGCTTCACAAATCAGGGTAGTGTCCTACCCATCCAGATCCAAGACGCGGTGAGCCTACCTGCACACCGATGTACACGCACTGCCGCGTGAGTAGTACTTCTCTTTGCGGCTGTGCACCACCACAGTGAGGAATGACATGAAGAAGTCTCTGCGGTTTGGCGCCGTCGCCCTGACGGCGACAGCGACGCTCGCACTCGCGTCCTGCGGGTTCGGCGGTTCTGACACCGGTTCCGCCGGCGGTGGGGATGACGGCGAAGCTGGCGGCACCACCACGATCGATCTGCTCGTACCTAGCTACTCCGACAACACGAAGGGCCTGTGGGAAGACGTCATCGCCGGCTTCGAAGCCGAGAACGAGGGCATCAAGGTCAACCTCGAGGTGCAGTCCTGGGACAACCTCGAGAGCGTCGTCGCCACGAAGGTTCAGGGCGGCGAAGCACCCGACATCTACAACGGTGGTCCGTTCGCCGGATTCGCCGCCGACGAACTGCTCTACGACGTGGAAGAGGTCACCAGCCCTGACACCTTCGCCGACTTCCAGGAATCGTTCATCAAGAACGAGCAGCTCGACGGCACGGCCTACGCGCTACCGCTGATCGCCTCCGCTCGCGCGCTGTTCGTGAACGACGACCTCCTCGCCCAGGCTGGCGTCGAGGCACCGACCGACTGGGACTCGCTGCTAGATGCCGCAACCAAGGTCTCCGGCCTCGGAGACGGTATCGCCGGCTACGGCATGCCCCTCGGATCAGAAGAGGCCCAGGCCGAGGCAGCCATCTGGCTGTGGGGCGGCGGCGGATCCTTCGGCGACGAGTCCGCGATCACCATCGACACCCCAGAGAACCTGGTCGGCGCCGAGCAGATCAAGAAGATGATCGACGCAGGCGCCACCCAGGCCGACCCAGGGTCGACGCAGCGTTCACCGCTGATGGACATCTTCATCCAGGGCAAGATCGGCATGCAGGTCGGCCTGCCGCCGACGGTCGGCCAGATCGCCGAGAGCAACCCCGACCTGAACTACTCCATCGTTCCGATCCCCACCAAGGACGGCTCGCCGTTCACACTCGGTGTTGCCGACCAGCTGATGGCATTCCAGAACGACGGAGACAAGGCCGAGGCGATCACGGCGTTCTTCGACTACTTCTACACCCCTGAGGTCTACGTGCCTTGGGTGCAGGCGGAGGGGTTCTTGCCTGTGACGAAGTCGGGTTCTGAAGAGCTCGCCGGTGAAGAAGCACTCGCACCGTTCCTCGCGGTACTGCCCGACGCTCAGTTCTACCCCTCCACGAACGCCCTGTGGTCGGCGACCGACGGAGCGTTCAAGGCGCTGTTCGGGCAGCTGCAGACGAAGCCGGCAGCAGACGTTCTGGCAGAGATCCAGGCACAGGTCGACGCGGGCTGACGCTCACAAGCGAAGGGGTTCGGGATAAAACCATGAGCCGTATGACGAAATCCTCGAACCCCGTGGGGGTGGCCACCGGCCACCCCCACGCCCCCGAAAATGCGGATGCCGTACCGCAGAAGCGCCTCGGCGCACGCGAACTGCTCACCGCCCTGCCGTGGCTCGCACCCGCGTTGGTGCTGATCATCGGCGTGGTGCTGTTCCCTGCCGGGGTGATGTTCTTCAACTCCACGCGAGACATCTCGCTGTCCGGTCTCGATAAGGGCTCGGTCGGCTTCGACAACTACATCGCCGTGTTCAACTTCCCGGCGTTCTGGCCGATCATGGGCCGCACGGTCATCTGGGTCGTCTCGGTCGTCGTGATCACTGTCGTGATCTCACTCGGGCTCGCCCAGATCCTGAACAAGGCGTTCCCAGGGCGCCAGCTCGTGCGGCTCGCCGTGATCATCCCGTGGGCGGCATCCGTCGTGATGACGACCATGGTGTTCTACTACGGCCTTGAGCCGTACTTCGGCGTCATCAATAAGTTCCTCGTCGACATCGGCATGGTGGGAACTCCTGAGGGATACGGCTGGACCCGAAACCCGGCGACCGCGTTTGCCTGGTCGATCGTGATCGCGATCTTCGTGTCGCTCCCGTTCACGACGTACACCCTGCTCGCTGGGCTCCAGTCCGTTCCTGGTGATGCGCTCGAGGCCGCGAAGATGGATGGTGCGGGCGCCGTGCGCACGTACTGGTCGATCGTGTTCCCCCAGCTGCGCGGGGCGCTCAGCGTTGCCGTGCTCATCAACATCATCAACGTGTTCAACTCGCTGCCGATCCTGAAGGTGATGACCGGGTCGATACCCGGTTACGACGCGGACACGATCATGACGCTGATCTTCAAATACATCGAGTTGCAGAAGAAGGTCGATGTCGCCAGCGCACTGTCTGTGGTGGCCTTCCTCATCGTCATCGTGATCGTCGCGGCATACGTGAAGATCGTCAAGCCCATGAAGGACGTGTGAGATGACCGTCACCGAAACTCGACTCATCACCACGTCCGGCCGCGGCCGCGCCGCAGCGCCCATCGGTCGTCGGCGTCGCTACACGGCTGACCAGGTGTCGCTGCCCCGCGTCATCCTTCGTATGGTCGCCGGCGCCCTCGTGCTCGGCATCTTCGTACTGCCGTACCTGATCATGTTCTTCGGCTCTGTGAAGACGAAGTCGCAGATCCGCTCGGTCGATCCGACGTATTTCCCGGTGGAATGGCACTGGGAGAACTACATCAACATGTGGTCGACGCCGGAGACACCACTGCCGTACAACCTGATCTCGACGATCATCATCGCCGTGTTCGCGACGCTGCTCGTGCTGGTCGTGGCAATGCCGGCTGCGTACTACACGGCCAGGTTCAAGTTCCCCGGACGCATGGTGTTCCTGTTCCTCGTGATCGTCACGCAGATGCTGCAGCCGGCGGTGCTGACCTCTGGCCTGTTCCGACAGTTCACAGTGCTCGGCCTCGGTGACACCTGGGCAGCGATGATCTTCATCAACGCGGCTTTCAACCTGTCGTTCGCGGTATGGATCATGCACTCGTTCTTCGCCGGCATCCCGAAGGAGATCGAC
Organism: Microbacterium sp. Y355; assembly: GCF_059445345.1. Lineage (NCBI taxonomy): Bacteria > Bacillati > Actinomycetota > Actinomycetes > Micrococcales > Microbacteriaceae > Microbacterium > Microbacterium sp. Y355. The sequence continues at coordinate 2,577,479 of NZ_JCAIUD010000001.1, forward strand.
GAGGCCGCGCAGATTGACGGCGCCGGGCGCCTGACCGTGCTGTTCAAGATCAGCCTTCCGCTGGTGTGGCCAGGCATCGTCACCGCGATCGTGTTCACGTTCGTAGCGTGCTGGAACGAGTTCGCCGCATCGCTGGTGATCCTGTCCACCGACAAGAACCAGCCGCTGTCCGTCGCGCTGACGAAGTTCGTCGGTCAGTACGAGACCAGCTGGCAGTACGTGTTTGGCGTCTCGATCGTCGCGATCCTGCCCGTGATCATCCTGTTCATGATGATCGAGAAACGTCTCGTCGGAGGCCTGACCGCGGGGAGCGTGAAGTAGCGGCGTCCCGGTAGACCGAGTACCGGCTCAGCGCCCCTCAGCGGCCCTCAGCGGCCTCCGTGTGGTGGCGGATGACCTCTGCGACCACGAAGTTGAACCACTTCGCGGCGAACTCAGGGTCGAGGTGCGCTTCCTCGGCAAGCGCACGCAGGCGCGCGACCTGCTGCTCTTCTCGCCCGGGATCGGATGCCGGCATCGCATGCTCTGCCTTGAGGATGCCGACCTGTTGAGTGGCACGGAAACGCTCCGCCAGCATGTAAATGAGCGCAGCATCGATGTTGTCGATGCTGGCTCGCAGTCGCAGCAATTCGGCGCGGGCGTCGTCGGCGTCGGTCATGTGTCTCCTCATCGTCGGCGGTTAAGACGATATCGTGGGTCGGCGCTCTAGAGTGGGAAAATGAGCACCGAACTGCCTGCGGCGTCCGACGATGCCACTTCTACCGTCGACGAATCGCCTGCCGGATCGGGGCCAGATTCCGGCGCAAAAGTGACGGCTAAGAGGCAGAAGTCCGCCAAGACGGAACCTGTCGCAGGTGCCGCGATCACGCCGAAGCCGGTCGTCGAGCCGGTACCGTCGAGCCGCTCATTCTGGACCCGCATCGAGCGCCCGTTCGTGTTCGGATTCCTCGTCACCCTGGGCGGGCTCGCCGCGATCCTGCTCGGACTCGCGCTATCAAATCTGTCGACGGTGATCATCTACATCGCCCTCGCACTGTTCGCCGCTCTCGGCCTCGATCCAGCCGTGCGCTTCCTCGAGCGACGCGGCATGAAACGCGGTTTGGGTGTGCTCCTCGTGCTCGTCGGGCTCATCGTCGCTCTGGGCCTGATCATCTGGGCGATCGTCCCTGTCGTGGTCGCGCAAATCACCAGCTTCGTCAAGGATGTTCCCATCATGGTCGGGGACTTCCAGCAGAGCGATCTCTACGCGACGTTGGACGATCAGTTCGGCGAACAGTTCCAGACTCTGGTCGGCGATGTGCAGGGCTTCCTCACTGACCCCGGCAACATCGCCACAATCGGCGGCGGTGCACTTCAGGTCGGTGCGTCCATCGCCAACGGCATCTCCGGGGCCGTCATCGTGCTGGTACTCATCATCTACTTCCTGGCGACGCTGCCGGGCATCAAGCAGGCCATGCTCCGTCTCGTTCCGGCGCGCGACCGGGGCAATGCCGACATCATCAGCACAGAGATCACCGACTCCGTCGGCGGTTACGTCATGGGCATGGTGACTCTGGCCTTCATCAACGCGATGCTCGTACTGGTCCTGTACACGGTGCTCAGCCTGCCGTTCCCGCTGCTGCTGGCCGTGGTCGCGTTCCTCATCACGCTGATCCCGCTCGTCGGATCGCTGCTGTTCTGGGTCATCGGCACCGGGATCGCCCTGTTCGGCGACAACATCGTCTTCGCGCTGGTATTCGCAGTCATCTACCTCATCTACATGCAGGTCGAGTCGTACTTCCTGACCCCGCGCGTGATGAACCGAGCTATCGCCATCCCCGGTTCACTCGTCGTGATCGGCGCGCTGGTCGGCGGCACACTGCTAGGGCTCCTCGGAGCACTCGTGGCGGTGCCGGTCACGGCATCCATCCTGATCATCATCAAGAAGATTTGGATTCCCCGCCAGGATGCCAGGGTCTAGAGACCCTCGACCGTGTCGTCCACGATTCCGACGAACTTCGTCCCGACACCCTCGAACTCAACGCGGAGGTGTCCTGGGGCAGGCTTCGGCAGGGCGGATGGCGAGTGGTGACTGCAGCTCACGTAGGTGAACTCGGCGGGCCACCACTTCTTCGGGCGCGCAGTCTCGGTATACCCGCACACAGCGCATGTCAGGGTCGCCCACATCGGGCGGCCGTCCTTCTTGCGGTTGGCCCGTGACTGGGCGAGCCACGCGGGCGGGTCCTGCTCGAGTGCGGCGAACTCCGCCTCGCTCACGCCGTCCTCCAACCCGTGGCGGACGACCATCTCCAAGGGGATGTCGAGCCGGTAGGCGAGGTCACGCTTGGAGATCATTCGTGCGGGTCCTTAGTTTGCATTCCGGCTGGGTGCACCCATTCTCTCAGCTGGTGGCACAACACACGCTGAAGGGTCCTCCCGACGCATTGGATTCACGCGGTGGTCGAGAGGACCCTTCGATTGCACCAGTGGTCAGATCAGAGATTTGTCCGTCAGCCACTGCGTGGCGATTTCTTCGGGTGAGAGCTGGTCAACAGTGCTCTGCACGCCGAGCGCGACGAGATCGTCGACGGTCAGCGCGGCGCTGACCCCATTGATGACCGCCGCTGCCTCATCGGAGACATCGCTTGAGGCGATCGGGACGACGTTCGAGGCGAGGATGAGGTTCTCCGGGTCTTCGAGCGCGACGATGTCCTCGACCTGGAACGCCGGGTCTGCGCTGTAGATGTCCGCGACCTGGATCTCGCCGGCCAGCAGCGATTCAAGCGTCGTGTCACCTGTGGCGGAGAAGGCGAGGTCGACGCCGTAGAGCTCCTTGGCGCCCGCCGGGCCATATGGGCGCTGCTCGAACTCAGGTGCCCCACCGATCGTGACCTGTTCGCTGACGTTCGCGAGGTCGGCGATCGTTGTGAGGTTGTTCGCGTCGGCGAACTCCTTCGTCACCGTGTAGGTGTCCTGGTCGCTGGCCTCGGCGTAGTCGAGCGCAGTCAGACCCTCTGGCAGCACGTCCTGGAGCGCGGCGTAGACCGCATCCGGGCTGTTCGTGTCGGCGGAGCCGTCGTAGAACTCCAGCAGGTTGCCGGTGTACTCCGGGAACAGGTCGATCGCGCCGGATTCGAGCTCGGGAATGTACGCGTCACGCTGCCCGACGTTGAACTCTCTCTCCACTTCGATGTCGGCGTTCTCCAGCGCCTGGGCGTAGATCTCGGCGATGATCTCGTTCGAGTAGTAGGCCTGTGACCCGATGACAATCGTGTCGGAGGCCGCGTCGCCGGAGTCGCCTCCGTCAGTGGCGGGGTCTAGGGGGTTGCTGGTGGCGCAGCCCGCGAGGACGAGCGAAGCGGCGAGCGCGATGCCGCCGGCGAGGACGAGGCGTGACTTTCGTGCGGTGAACATATTGTTCCTCTCTGGTGGGGAGTCTGTGGATGCTTCGTGGGTGTCATGCGGGAACATACGAGGTGTTCCGGCCCGGGCGTAGGCGCTTGGGTCCAACCTGCTGCACGCGCACCCCCGCTGGCACGGCAGCACGCTGCGCGACGGCGAGGAGGAGATCTACGATGAGTGCGAGCACGGCCACCAGGATCGCGGCGCCGAGCACCTGGTCGAAGCGGCGAAGTGGAATGCCCTGAATGATCGGCCAGCCCAACCCGCCGAGATTGACGTAGGCCGCGATGGTGACGGTCGCGATCACCTGCAGGAGTGCGGCGCGGATGCCGCCGACGAGCAGCGGGAGCCCGAGGGGCACCTCGACCTTCCAGAACACCTGCCATTCGGTCATGCCCATCGAACGCGCAGAGTCGATCACGCGGCGGTCGATCGCCTCGAGGCCGGTATAGGCGCCGGCGAGCAGCGAGGGGATCGCCAGCAATACGAAGGTGATGACCGCGGCCTCCGGGATTCGCAGCACGCCGAGCAGCAGCACAAGCAGGATCAGCAGCCCAAAGGAGGGCACAGCCCGCGCGGCGCCCGACACCGCCACCGCGAACTCACGCCCGCGGCCGGTGTGCCCGATGAGCCAGCCCAGCGGCACTGCGATCACCGCGGCGACGACGACCGAGATCACGGTGTAGAACAGGTGCTGGCCGAGCAGGATCGGCAGTGCGTACGACCCCTCCAGACGCTCTGGAGAGAACAACCAAGCCAGAGCCTCAGCAAACACGTTCATGCGGCAGCCCTCACCGTAAGTGCACGGCGCCGCACGGTGGGAACGCTGGTGGCCCGCGTCCACGGCATCACCGCACGCCCGACGAGCATCAGTAGAAGATCAACGATCAGCGCGATAACGACAACAGCAATGACTCCGGCGAAGACCTCGGCGATGATTCGACGCTGCAGACCGTTCGTGAAGAGATAGCCGAGATTGGTGACGCCGATGAGGACACCGACCGTCGCCAGCGAAATCGTGCTGACAGCCGTGACCCTGAGGCCCGCGAGGATGACGGGGCCAGCAAGCGGCAGATCGACCGTCCAGAACCGTCGGGCCCCGCCGTACCCCATTGCCGTCGCGGACTGGCGGACGGCGGCATCCACCGAGTCGAGTCCGTCGGCGACGGAGCGCACCAGGATGGCGACCGCGTAGATCGTGAGACCGACGATGAGGTTCGCCTCGCTGATCGGTGAGTAGCCGACCACCGCGGGTAGCAGGATCAGCAGCGCCAGTGAGGGAATCGTATAAAGCAGTCCGGTCAGCACAATGATCGGGCCACGCACCAGCCGGTACCGCCATGCAATCCACCCCAGCGGCAGCGATAGGGCGAAACCGAGCACGATCGGGATCACGCTCTGACGCAGGTGCGTCAGGCTGAGCGTGAGGATGAGCTCGAGGTTGTCGATGACCCAGCTCATGTCGCGCCGGAATCGGTCAGCGAGCCCTGCGTGCGACCTTCGGAGTCGACGACGACGGTGCCGTGCGGTGTCTGCTTGAGATGCAGCGCCCGGCGACCACGTTCTGCGCCGATGAAGGCCGAGACGAAGTCATCAGCGGGATTCTCGATGATCTCGCTCGGGCTGCCGACCTGCACGATGCGGGCCCCCTTGTCGAGGATCACGACCTGATCCCCGAGCAGGAACGCCTCATCGATGTCGTGGGTGACGAACACCACGGTCTTGTCGAGCTCTTGCTGCAGGCGAATGAGCTCCTGCTGCAGGTCGGCGCGCACGATCGGATCGACCGCGCCGAACGGCTCATCCATGAGCAGGATGTTCGGGTCGGCCGCTAGGCCGCGCGCAACCCCGACGCGCTGTTGCTGCCCGCCGGATAGCTGGCTCGGATACCGATCAGCGAGCTCCTGATCGAGACCGACGGTGTCGAGCAGTTCTCGCGCACGCTCATGCGCCGCGCGCTTCGGGATGCCAGTGAGCCGCAGCACCGTCGCGACATTGTCGATCACCGTGAAGTGCGGCATGAGGCCGGAGTTCTGCATCACATAACCGATGCTGCGGCGGAGGGCCACCGGATTCTTGCCGAGAACACTGTCTCCGTCGATCTCGACGTCGCCACCGGTCGGCTCGACCATGCGGTTGATCATCCGCAACAGCGTCGTCTTCCCGCATCCAGACGAGCCGACGAACACCGTCGTCTTGCGTGAGGGGAGCACAAGGCTGAAGTCTTCGACGGCGAGTGTGCCATCGGGGAATCTCTTTGATACTGAGCGGAACTCGATCATGCGTGTATCTCCGGCCGAACCGCGCCTACGGTCCGACCTCGACGCCGGGGGCGAATGCAACGTGGCCGGAGATGTCTTTTCCGAGCCGGTCGAACGCCGATTGATAAGGATGCGGGTATCCCCACGCCTGATCGGCGTGCGTCTCTCCGTCGATCAGGAGGGAGTAGTACTGGGCCGCACCCTTCCACGGGCACGTGTACGGGGTCGGGCTCTCGACGAGCACCCCCGGTGTCACCGACGTGAGGGGGAAGTACCAATTGCCCTCTATCGAGATCAGATCAGTCTCGTCGGCCTCGGCGATCGTGGTTCCTGCGAATACAGCCTTCATGGTCTGGTCTCCTCAGATTCGGTTTCGAGCGTATGGGAAGGTTCGGACATTTGGGGGCACATTCTTCGACTGTTCGGAGCCGAGCTTCAGATGGATGGGATGCCGGACAGGCCGCGTTTCACGCCGAATCCCGTCCGTACTCCTCCAGCAGTCGAAGCCAAACCTCGCTCACCGTCGGGTAGGCCGGCACTGCGTGCCAGAGCCGTGAGATCGGAACCTCGCAGGCGACAGCGATGGTCGCGGCCTGCAGCAGATCGGCAACATCCGGACCGACGAACGTGACGCCGAGGATGACATCGCGTGCGGCATCGACGACCATGCGGGCTTGTCCGCTGTAGCCGTCCTCACGCAGGCTGGACCCCGCGATCGCCCCGAGGTCGTAGTCGATCACGCGGGTCTCGTATCCGGCATCCTTCGCTGCTTTCGCGGTGAGTCCGACCGACGCAACCTCCGGCTCGCCGAAGATGACCTGCGGCACGGCCGCGTGGTCTGCGGTGGCGACATGGCGACCCCATGCAGCATCGTCGACGTCTTCGCCCTTCGCGCGGGCTGCGATCACGTCGCCTGCGGCACGCGCCTGGTACTTGCCCTGGTGAGTCAGCAGCACGCGTCCGTTCACGTCACCCACTGCATAGAGCCAGTCACTGTCTGGCACCCGGAGGGTGTCGTCCGTGGTGATGTAGCGGCCGGGTTGGAGGTCGACGGCGTCCAGGCCGATATCGGCGGTGCGCGGGGTGCGACCGGTCGCGACGAGAAGTTCTGCGGCGATGACCTCCGAGCCGTCGTCGAGCGTGACGGTGACAGCGTCGGCGTCCCGTGCGACGCGGGTCGTGCCGGTGTTCGTGCGAATGTCGACACCGAGTTCACGCAGCCCTGCCTCGACGAGCTCTCCGGCGAACGGCTCCATGTTCGCCAGCAGACCGCTGCGGGCGATCAGAGTCACCGTCGCGCCGAGTGCGGCATATGCGGTGGCCATCTCCACGGCGACGACGCCGCCACCGACGACCACGAGGGATGCCGGAATCTCCTGCGCACTGGTCGCTTCGCGGCTCGTCCATGGCGCAGCATCCGCCATTCCGTCGATCGGGGGGATCGTGGCATCCGTTCCGGTGGAGATCGCGACCGCGTGCCGGGCCGTCAGCACCTTGGTCGCACCTTCCGCGTCAGTCACGGTGACCTCGCGGGTGCCGGTGATCCGGCCGTGGCCACGGGCGAGGTCGATACCCGCCGACTGCAACCACCCAACTTGCCCGGCATCCGACCAGTCGCTGGTGAACGAGTTGCGTCGTTCCAGCACCTTGCGGACATCGATCTGCCCGGTCACCGCTTCGGCGGCACCAGCGACATGCTGAGCCGCGCGCAGCGCCTGGGCCGAGCGCAACAGCGCTTTCGACGGCATGCATGCCCAGTAAGAGCATTCACCGCCGACGAGTTCGCTCTCGACGATGATCGCGGTGAGCCCCGCCTGCACGGCACGGTCGGCCACGTTCTCGCCGACGGGTCCTCCGCCGAGGACGATCAGGTCGTAATCATTGGACATTTCGTCGCCTTCCGTCCGAACCGGTAGTGCACCAGTCTTGCCGAGGTGCAACGCGATGTCACCGGGGTTGTTCCCAAGCGGCCACAACCTGTAGGGCGAAAGACGAATGTCGGAGGGTGTTGCATCTGACGGAGGTTTCTGCGGAAACACTCCGTCAAACGTCACAACCTCCGACAGATGCAACACCTGGGGAACTCGCGCTGCACGATCGCCCTCATGCCGACACCTCTTCATCTGAAGGAACCACCCTGTGCACCAGCGCCACCGCCACGGCGGCGATCACACCCGCCAGGATGAACACGGCAGTGAACGGGTCACCGGTCATCGCCAACCCGGCGAACAGGGTGCCGGTGACCGCCAGCACCAGCGCACTGCCGAAGGAATCGGCGACCGTCATCGCCGCACTGTTGAATCCCTGGTTCGCCGGTGTCGACATCGACAGTACGAGCACGCTGTTTCGTGGACTCATAAGACCCATGCCTGAGCCCGCGACAACCCATGCGGCGGCAATCATCAGCGCATCCAACCGGAAAGCAGATGTCGCCGCCACGAGAGCGATACCGATCAGCACGAGGACCATTCCGATCCGCAGCGCCGTCACGCTGGACAACCGGGCGCCCATCCGGCCCTGGACGGTAGAGGCGATCGACCAGGCAAGTGCGCCTCCCGTCAATGAGAGCCCGGCGAGAGTCGGGGTGAGGGCGTACCGGTCGGTGAGCAGATACGGCAGGTAGACCTGTGCGCCGAAGAATGCTCCGGCCATGAGGCCACGGACCAGGATGACGGAGGGAAGGCCGCGAAGAGCGCGCAGAGTCCCCTTGGGAACCAGCGGCCGAACCGCAATGAGAGCGACGACAGCGGCACCGAGAGCGAGCACCGGTCCGATCCCCTGGATGTCGCCGAGCAGATTCAACGCAAGTACGGCCACCGCCGCAAGCACCGACCAGCCGAGCCTGCCGAATGCCCACGGCACTGATGCATCTCTTTCGCGCGAGAGGCCCCGCAGGCCAGGGATCACCATGAGAAGCGCAGCCATGGCGAGCACAACGACGCTGAGGAAAACCCAGTGCCAGCTCCAGAGATCCGTCATCAGCCCGGCGATCGTCGGACCGATCAGAGAAGGCACGACCCACGCTGCGGCGAACGCGGCGAAGATCGCCGGATGCAGGAGCTGCGAGTACACCCGTGCGACGACGACGTACAGCGCAACCGTCATCGCTCCGCTGCCGAGTCCCTGAGCAAAGCGGCCTGCCACGAGGATCTCCATGCTCGGCGCGAGTCCGGCGATGAGAAGACCCGCGACGAACACGAGCACCGAGGTGTACAGCACCGCCGTCGGTCCGCGGCGGTCCGACCAGTTCCCCGCTGCGACCATCCCGATCAGCCCGGTAGCCAGGGGCCCTGCGAAAGCCAGCGCATACAGTCGCTCACCGTCGAGATCGGCGCTCACCGCCGGCATCACGGTCGTGACCGCCAGCGACTCGAACGCCCCGAGGAACACGAGCGCGCATGCGCCGATGGTGATCCAGAGGTATGCGCCACTCATGATGCCCGGTGCGGTGGCCTTGACCGTCCGCACGTCTCCTGTATCCGTTGTCATTCCTCTGACGGTAGGACCTCAACTATGGTTGAGGTCAAGTCGACGGCGTAACAGGGAGAACCGCATGCCGCAGTTAGATGGAGACAGGAACCGACAACTCACGATCGGCGAGCTCTCCAACCGCAGCGGGGTCGCGGCATCCGCATTGCATTTCTACGAACGCAACGGCCTGATCACCTCTGCGCGCACGGAGGGAAACCAGCGTCGCTATTGCCGCGACGCGCTGCGCCGTGTCGCGTTCATCCGGGTATCGCAACGCGTTGGTATCCCCCTCAAAGACATCCGCGCGGCCCTCGAGTCTCTGCCGGAGGGACGCACCCCGACCAAGAAGGACTGGGCCCGCCTCTCCCAACGCTGGCGCGACGAGTTAGATGCGCGCATCCGACAGCTCGAGCATCTGCGTGGCGACTTGGACGGATGCATCGGATGCGGATGCCTGAGCCTGAACTCGTGCGCGCTGCAGAACCCGGGAGATGTTCTCGGGGCGGCAGGTGCGGGGCCGATTCGATGGCTCAAGTCGGGGTCGCCAGGGGCGGAGTGAGCGGCGGCGCCTGGGGCATGACGGCCCGTGGCGCCCCGGTATTTCAGGCAAGCAGCAGGTGCGTCGGCGCCGGAGCGGGGGCGCGATGGCGGATGCCGCGGGGCGCACCAGTGCGCTCATCGAGGTCGAGCACGCTGATCTCGTTCGAGCGCTGACCGGCGACGAGCAGGGAACCGTCGTGGACGAGGTGGTGCCGCGGCCAGTCCACCCCGGATTCGGCGAGCGCGAACGGTTCGATGCTCTCGCCCGCTCCACGCACGCGCAGTGCGGCAATGGTGTTGCTGCCGCGCACTCCCGCGTAGAGGGTTTCCCCGTCACGGGAGCGTGACAGCTCGGCGGGGAAGTCGAATCCGATCTGGGCGGACGGGCTCACCGATGTCGCCGCGATGAGCGCCCAGCGCCCGTTGGGTTGGGGCCCGAACGTGAAGACTTCGCAGGAGTACTCGGTGACGACATGCAGGTGACCACTGGGATGCACGACCATGTGCCGCGGTCCGACGCCGTGCGGAAGCACGATCTGATGATCGAGCGTCAGCCCACCCGCCGTGGGGCGCCAGATGCGCACGAGGTCGAAGCCGAGGTCGGTGGTCGCGATGCGTCCGTCCGGCAGGAACGCCGCGGAATGTGCGTGCGAGGAGCGTGCGGGCGCTTCCTCCTCGGCGGATTCGGCGACCTCGGCCTCGGGCTCGGGTGCGGCGGCGGCGTTCAACCCGAGCATCTCGTCGAAGAGCAATAACCCTGACCGCGGTGCATCAGGCTGAGGCGCCGATGCTGCCGCAGCAGCCGCCAGCATCTCACTCAGGTCGACGGCCTGCGGCTCGGCAGCATCCATGCCGTAGGGGTCGGTGGCGGCATCCGCGATCGACGGCTTCAGCATCCGTCCGTCTGGGGACAGGTCGATACGCACGACCCGGCCATCGACGTAACAACTCGCGACGAGGTACGACCCGCTCGGAGCCACTGCGAGGTGACAGACAGCCGACCCCGCCTCGACCGGACGACCGATCGCGGTGAGCGACTGCTCTCCCGTGCGACGGAACGCCTGGACCGCGCCGTCACCCTCCAGTGCCGCGTAGACGACGTCAAGCGAAGGATGCCGCGCCAACCACGACGGCGATGCGGTCTCTGTGACGGCTCCGCGATACGCGAGGGAGGCAGGCTCGCGCCCCTCTTCGCCTTGGAGCAGGCCGATGCCAGTGGCATCCCCCCCCATATCGGCACCGTAGCCGCCGATCCAGAACTGCGTCATCGCTGTCTCCTCATGAATGCATCCTGGACAGGTGTCACAGTTTGCCGCCTCCGGCCCGGCTTTGCGACCATATGCGACACCTCGCCGAAGTGCTCCATCGGGGAGGTGTCACTGTTTGCCGCTTCCGCCGCGACTAGGCGGCAATGTGCGACCTCCGGCGCCCGCACCTCGTGCTCGCCGGCACCTCGCGCTCGCCGGCACCGATCCGCCGGCACCGATCCTCGGCTCGGCTCAGTCGACGAGGTCGTGCCGGACGATCACCTGATCACGCTCGGGGCCGACTCCGATAACCGAGAGACGAGTCCTGCTCATCTTCTCCAGCGCGAGCACGTAATCCTGCGCGGTCTGCGGCAGATCCTCGAAGCTGCGAGCCGTCGAGATGTCTTCGCTCCAGCCGGGGAAGTACTCGTAGATCGGCTTCGCGTGGTGGAAGTCGGTCTGGTTCACCGGCACATCTTCGAAACGCGCTCCGTCGACGTCGTAGGCGACGCAGACCGGAATCTGGTCGAGACCGGTGAGAATGTCGAGCTTCGTGAGCACGAGGTCGGTGATGCCGTTGATTCGCGTCGCGTAACGCGTGATCGGGGCGTCGTACCAGCCGACCCGGCGCGGACGCCCGGTCGTCGTGCCGAACTCGAAACCTGCAGAGCGCAGCCAGTCGCCCTTGTCGTCGAACAGCTCGGTCGGGAACGGTCCAGATCCGACGCGGGTCGTGTATGCCTTCACGATGCCGACGATGCGGTCAAGACGGCCGGGTCCGACGCCGGATCCGGATGCCGCGCCCGCTGCCGTTGCCGTCGAGGAGGTGACGAACGGGTAGGTGCCGTGGTCGATGTCGAGCATGGTGGCCTGGCCACCCTCGAAGACGACGATCTCGCCTCGCTCCAGAGCCTCGTCGAGGAGGTGGCCGGTATCGGCGACCATCGGACGCAGTCGGTCAGCGTAGGAGAGCAGCTCTTCGACGATCTCGTCGACTGTGACGGCACGACGGTTGAAGACCTTCACGAGCAGGTGGTTCTTCTGATCGAGCGCGCCCTCGACCTTCTGGCGCAGGATGTTCTCGTCGAAGAGATCCTGCACGCGGATGCCGACGCGGTTGATCTTGTCGGCATAGGCCGGGCCGATGCCCCGACCGGTCGTGCCGATGTTGCGCTTGCCGAGGAAGCGCTCGGTGACCTTGTCGAGGGTGCGGTGGTACTGCGTGATGAGGTGCGCGTTCGCGCTCACCTTGAGCTTGGAGACGTCGATGCCACGAGCGGAGAGCGCCGTGAGCTCATCGAAGAGCACCTCGGGGTCGATGACCACGCCGTTGCCGATGACAGGGGTGACGCCAGGAGAGAGGATGCCTGAGGGCAGCAGGTGCAGCGCATACTTCTCATTGCCGACGACGACGGTGTGCCCAGCGTTGTTGCCGCCGTTGAACTTCACCACCCAGTCGGTACGGTCACCGAGCAGATCGGTAGCCTTCCCCTTGCCCTCGTCGCCCCACTGGACTCCGACGATCACGATTCCTGGCATGGGTGTCCCCCTGGATTCTGCCCGCCTCGGTGGATCGCACGAGCAGTCCCATCTTAGCGAAGCCCCACCACCGCCCCGCCGTGCGCGCGGAGCATCGCGCCAGCCGCAGCCTGGACGCTATGGTTACCGCGGAGGAACCATGACGACCTGGTGGCCATACGCACGACTTGCCGCAGCAGTGCTCGGCGCAGCCGCAATCATCACTCAGCTGACGAGGACTCTGCACAATGGTGCCATCTCGACGACCGAGTGGGGCGCGCATGTTCCGACGCTCGCGGCGAACTTCCTCAGCTTCTTCACGATCGAGTCGAATCTTCTCGCCGTGATAGTCCTCTCGATCGGCGCGATCTGGGCGTGGACCAGCGGCCGAAAGGAAGAGCAGGAACCCGGCTGGTTCGCGGTGCTGCTGGTCTGTGTGAGCACGTACATGATCGTGACGGGCATCGTTTACAACCTGCTGCTGAGGAACGTCGAACTCCCCCAGGGCGTCACGGTGCCGTGGTCGAACGAGGTGCTCCACGTCGTCATCCCGCTGTTCCTGCTGGCTGATGTGCTTTTCGCGCCGAAGCGGCGCGCGCTCCCATGGAGCGCGGTGGCGATTACGGCGATCTTCCCGATTGTCTGGGCCGCATATACGCTGATCCGCGCCAATTTCATCATCGCCCCCGCCACAGGTGACGCCTGGTGGTACCCGTACCCCTTCCTCGACCCGCACCTTGTTCCGGGCGGGTATCTGGGTGTGTCCGGCTACATCGTCGGGATCGCTGCCGCGATCATCGCTGTCGCAGCGTTCGTGGTGTGGATCGGCCGGCGCCGCGCGCGCTCATAAGCCAGCGCCCCCGCTCCCGTTGACACAGGGTGCTCGGGTTACCCTGTTCTGGTGCAATCGAGGAGACAGTGATGAATCAGGCCTATCCCGCATCGAACGGTAACTCGGCGGCTCCACCTCCGCCTCCCGCGCCTCCTGCGATCCCGCGCCCAACGACCAGCCCAGCAGCAAGTCCGGCGCCTGGCCAGGACACCGCCCCGAGCGCGGCGGAAATGCAGCACGCCGCCGATGTTCTGGCAGTCATCTCAGACGCGTACTCGGCGAAGATGGTCGGCCAGGAGCGGCTGCGCACCAGCCTGCTGGTCTCCCTCATCGCCGGCGGGCACATTCTGCTCGAGTCCGTGCCTGGCCTTGCGAAGACCACCGCCGCGAGCACGCTGGCCGACACCATCAAGGCCAGCTTCAAACGCATCCAGTGCACGCCAGACCTCCTTCCCAGCGACATCACCGGCAACCAGATCTATGACGCCGCGAACGGATCGTTCCGCACTGTCCTTGGCCCCGTGCACGCGAACTTCGTGTTGCTCGACGAGATCAACCGCTCCAGCGCCAAGACCCAGTCGGCCATGCTCGAGGCGATGCAGGAGCACCAGACCACTATCGGCGGCGAGGTGCACCACCTGCCCAAACCGTTCCTCGTGATCGCCACGCAGAACCCCATCGAGCAGGAGGGCACCTACGAGCTTCCCGAGGCACAGATGGACCGCTTCCTCCTCAAGGAGATCGTCGACTATCCGAGCCCCGCAGACGAGTTCGAGATCCTGCGCCGCATCGACTCAGGTGTGCTGGATCCTGACCGCCACGTCGCGAGCGCCGTCTCCCTCGAAGACGTGAAGCTGCTGCAGGATGTCGCCAGCCGCATCTACGTCGACGACGCGATTCGCAACTACATCGTCTCGCTCGCCTATGTCACCCGTAATCCCGGTCCGTACATCGGCGAAGACCGCGCTCGCTACATCAAGTACGGTGCCAGCCCGCGCGCCAGCATCGCTTTCCTGCAGGCATCCCGCGCCCTGGCCCTGCTCAACGGCCGCTCGCATGTCATCCCCGAAGACATCCGCACACTCCGCCACGTCGTCCTCCGCCATCGCGTGCTGCTGACCTTCGAAGCGGATGCTGAGGGCATCCGAAGCGAGGAGATCATCGACCAGATCTTCACCTCGGTGCCGACGCCGTAGCGCCGCCCTTCGACAAGCTCAAGGACCGGATGCCTAGTCTTATCACGCAGGTGAAGAGCAAGCTCTTCATCCACTCTTCACAGAAGTCGATGCACGCGCTCGACGGCGCCTACGCGTCGCTGCTGCACGGGCGCAGCCTCGACTTCGAAGACCTGCGCAAGTACGAGTACGGCGATCAGGTGCGCGACATCGACTGGCGAGCGACTGCCAGGCTCGGCACTCCCCTGGTCAAACGCCATCGCGCGAATCGCATGCACACCGTGCTGTTCGTCGTCGACACTGGCCGCGCGATGACCGCACTCGCGCACGACGAGAGGCCCAAGAAAGACCTGGCTGTTCTGGCGGCGGGAGCCCTTGGCATCCTCGCTCTGCGCCACGGCGACGACTTCAGCGTCGTGCATGGCGATAGCGATCGCATCCGTCGCCGAGCGCCCGGGCGCAGCGAGGGCGCACTCGAGCACGTCTTGCGCACAATCGATCAGGCCATCTCCACCGCCACAGCACCCAGCGACCGCGACGCACTCCTCTCTTATGTTGCGCGGACGATCGCGCAGCGCTGCATCGTCGTCATCATCACCGATGACGCACCGGTGACCGACGAGAGCGAACGGATGCTGCGCCGACTGCGCGTGCAGCATGACGTGCTGTGGATCACTCTTCGCGATGCAGACCCGGTGCTCGATCACGCGTCGAACGCGGCACGTGCCGATGTGTACACCCGATGGGCTGTTCCCGACTTCGTGCACGGCGACAGTGAAGTGCTCGGTGAGCTGCTCGCACAATCGCAGGCGGATACTGAGCGCCGCACCCGCCTGCTCGACCGGCTCGAGATCACGCACGCAACCCTCGACACTCAGGATGACGCGGTCCCGCAGTTGCTGCGCATGCTGAATCGGAGGGCGCATGTCAGGAACTGACGAGCTCTACCCTCCCGCCCAATACGGCTGGGGGTGGATGCTGCTCGCGATCGGCATCATCGCCGTGCTCATCCTCGCCGCATGGCTGTTGATCTTCTTGACCAGGCCCAAACGCAGCATGACCCTGCAGGGTGAGCCGCCGCAGCTCGCCCCATCCACCGACGATGTGCTCACCATGCTGAGAATGGAATATAACGAACGCATCGGCCAGATCGAGGCCGACTACCGCGCGGGCGCTCTCACCGCGCGCGGCGCCAACCTCGAGCTCAGCCGCATCGTTCGCACGTTCGTCAACGAGTACAGCGGGCTGGAGGCCCCCGTGCTCGCCCTCGACGATCTGCAACGACTCGGCGTGCAACCAGCGCTGATCGACGCGATGAAGCGGCACTACTACCCGAGCATCTTCCGCAGGGAGCCCGCGGTCGACCCGGCCGCAGGCTTCGAGGCTGCCCGCAAGGTGGTGGCGTCATGGCACTAGCGAACTGGTGGCTCCTCCTCGTCGCGATCGCCGTGATCGTCATCGCGATCACTGTCGGCCTACTCATCGGCATTCGCCGGGGAGCCCGACACCGCGAGACACACAGCGCCCCGATCGCGCGCGCGGAGCGACTGCGCGCGCTGCCGTCGTTCCAGCACGCTGTCCGCCGGCGCCGGGCCGCCCTCATCGGCGTCGTCGCGCTCGGCGTGATCGCAGCCGCAGTCGGCGGAATCGTAGCCGCGCGCCCGATGTCATCCGAGACGATCCAACCGATCAACACGAGCCGCGACATCATGCTCTGCCTCGACGTCTCCGGATCCATGAGCGACGTGGATGTCGAGGTGCTCGCTGTCTTCGAAGAGCTCC
Source organism: Microbacterium sp. Y355 (assembly GCF_059445345.1). Taxonomy (NCBI): domain Bacteria; kingdom Bacillati; phylum Actinomycetota; class Actinomycetes; order Micrococcales; family Microbacteriaceae; genus Microbacterium; species Microbacterium sp. Y355. Next base: position 2,593,686 of record NZ_JCAIUD010000001.1, read on the forward strand.
TCGACGGCTTCGAAGGAGAGCGCATCGGCCTGACCATCTTCAACAGCTCGCCGGTGCAGGTCTTCCCGCTGACCGACGACTACGACTTCATCCGCACACATCTGCAGAGCATCCGGAAGAGCTTCGACTTCATCGAGGAGATTCCCGAGCACTGGGTCGGCACCCTGAACGGTCCAGGTGCGTCGCTGATCGGAGATGGGCTTGCGTCCTGCGCCATGCGCTTCGATCACCTCGATGAGGAGCGCAGTCGCTCGATCATCCTCGCCACCGACAACGAGCTCGCCGGAGCATCCATCGTCACGCTGGAAGAGGCCGCGAACTACGCGGCATCCGTCGGTGTGCGCGTCTTCGCGCTGAACCCGGTGCAGGGAGTCGACACCGAGATCAGTGACGAGCTCGTCTCCGCAGCACAGATCACCGGCGGCGAGGCCTACGGCCTGCGCGAGACAACGACGGTGGCCGACATCATCGCAGACGTGCAGGAGCAGGATGCCGCCGAGCTACGAGGCCAAGCGCAGGTGGTGTGGACCGACGCTCCGAACCTCTGGATCGCCGTACTGCTCGTCGCCGGCCTCGGCTTCGTGGTGCTGCTGTGGAGGGTGAGACTGTGATCTTTCAACCCGTCCTCAACGTCTTCCTGCTTCTGCTGCTATTCGCACCCGTGGTGTTCCTCGCCGTATGGATGCTAGTGAAGTCGCTGCGCCCTGCCGGTGTCACCTCGGCCCAGCCCGTGGCCGGCGCCTCTCCGCTCATGTGGGTGCTGCGACTGCTGATGCTGCTCGCATGCTTCATGATGCTGCTGCGCCCAGGCATCCCCGGAGGCGCGACACAGACCCTCGCGACAGACACCGACATCGTGATCGTCGTCGACACAACGGCGAGCATCGTCGCGGAAGACTGGGGCGACGCCCAGCAGCGACTCGACGGCGTCCGCCAGGACGTGCAGTCGATCGTCGAGGAGTATCCGGGTGCACGCTTCGCCCTGATCACGTTCGATGCCGCGGCCGAGTTGCGCCTGCCGTTGACCACCGACACCACCGCGCTCATCTCGTCGCTGGAGATTCTGCACCCGGAGGTGACGTCGCAGTCGCGCGGCAGCTCGATCAGCATCGCGAACAGGATGCTGGAGGAGACTCTTGCTACGGCCGCTGAGTCCGCATCCGATCGCTCGCGTATGGTGTTCTACCTCGGCGATGGGGAGCAGACGATCAGCAGCGATCCGGAGTCTTTCGCAGACAGTGCGCAGTACATCGACGCCGGCTCCGTGCTGGGCTACGGCACCAGCGAGGGCGGGCCGATGAAGATCACGACGGGTGGCTTCGGCCCTTCGACAGACGGTTCAGCGGGCACCGGCGGATACATCGAGTACCAGGGTCAGCCCGCCATGTCGGTGATCGACGATGCGAACCTGCAGACCATCGCTGGCGACCTCGGCGCGAGCTATCAGCTGCGATCCGCCGACATCGCAATCGAGCTGCCGGAGGCGCCGACTACGACGACGAGCTACACCGAGTCCGGGTCGGTCGGCAACGTGATCGAGCTGTACTGGATCTTCGCGCTCGTGATGGTGGCGCTGCTCGGCATCGAGCTCGCCCGCGCCACGATGCTCATCGCGCAGATGCGCGGATTGGCGCTTCGGGGAGGTGGCGCGTGACGAATCTCACTTCCTCCTCGCAGGCGGATGCCGCATCCGCTCTGATCCAGGCGAATCGGCGCCGCCGGCGCATCCGTCTTTGGGTGGCCATCGGCACCCTGCCCCTGACGCTCGTGGCACTGCTGTTCGTCGGCAAGCTGCTGAGCATGTACGCCTTCGCACACCAGGCGATCACTTCATATGTCGTCGCGGACTACTCGGGATCCACCGCTGCCGCCGAAGGTCAGGAGTTCCTGAACTGGTTCGAACCGTTCAAGGCGCCCTACAACGTCGGCACTGCTCTGGCCGGCGCTGAGGACGTCGACGGTGCGCGCACGAAGCTCGAGGAAGCGTTGCCCTTGGCCACCGGACTCGAGGCGTGCGCTGTGCGCGTGAACCTCGCCATCGTGATCGAGCGTCAGGGCGATGCCGCGGTCGGCGAGGGCGATGGGGTCGGCGGGGCTGAGCTGTACGGCGAAGCGTTGCTCATCACGGCCGAGACGCCGGAGGAGTGCAACAGCGAAGAGGCCGATTCGCAGTCACCGGACCCGGATCGCAGCATGAGCGACACCCTCGACGGGCTTGAAGATCGCCTGCAGGAGAAGCAGCAGCAGAGCCAGCAGCAGCCTCCTCCTGAAGGTGAGAACGGTCAGGAAGAGCAGCCGCAGCAGCCCGATCAGGACAAACTCGACGAGATCCAGGAGAAGCTTGAGCAGGGCGCCAAGGAGCGCGAACAGCAGGGCGATCAGGACGGCCAAGGCTCCGGGACGGACAAGCCATGGTAGAGCCAGAGAAGCAGCGCGCGCGTTATGTGGCCGGTACTGAGGGCGCACCCCCGTTGCCGCCGCCCGGTGGGTATCACGGCGCCCGGCGCGTGCAGGCGCCGGGCGCTTCAGACGGTGCTCCTTACGGCGCCCCGACTGCGCCGATCATCGGCTCGGCCACAGCCCCTGCAGAGAAGCAGCCCGCGAACGCGATCGGCTGGTCAGCGCTGGTGGTCGCGATTCTGTTCGCACTCATTCTGCTCGGCACGCTGCTCGCAGGCTTCACAGACACGCTCTACGGCGTCACGATGCTGACACTGCAACTCGTCGTGGTCGGTGTCGTGATCGCGGCGCTCGTGACGCCGCGCGGACGCGCGCTCGGCGCATCCGCTCTTGTCATCACGCTGCTGCTGAATGTCGCGACCGTCGGTGCGATGAGTGCGCTGCAGACCTCAGCATCGGGCAGCTACCAGGGCGAGAAGACTGCGGAACAGAAGCACGAAGAGGCATACCCGGGTATCAAGGACGTCGCACCGAACTCGATCCTGTCGCAGATGTCGCTGGAAGAAGTTCGCGTACAGAGTGACGCGGCGCTGGCCGAGATCCGCGAGCGCCTGAGCGATGAGTTCGGATACACGTGGAGCCAGGTCGGGCCGGAGGATCTGCGTCCGGAGCGCAATGGCTATGGCGGCGAATCGATGCTGGTGCAGTACATCTCGGTGCCGTGGATGACAAACGAGCCCATCCAGGACTACAGCCGCAAGCTTCAAGTGATGGGCGTCATCGAAGAGGTTCTGTTCGACTACGGCATGTACAGCATGTACTCCTTCAATGACCCCTCGTCGGGTCTGGATGACACGATCCTGGAGAGGTTCTACGGCAGCACCGACCCTCGTACGCAGAACACGTGGGAGTGGTACACCGACAACTACCCCGATCCGATGCGCTTCTACGCGGTGATGTACGACCTCTCGAACGACCGCACCGGCGAGTTCTTGGGCGAGCGCCAGGCGCAGAGCGATCGCACCGGCGAGCCGCTGGAAGGTCTGCAGATCTATTTCCTGGCACCCCAACTGCTCAGCGAGGCCGACCGGGAAGAGTTCCAGACGCGGATGCAGGAGTATCCGGGGCTCTGAGAGCCTCAAGCGAGGCCGAGCTCACGCGCCGAGCGAGAGTCCGGCGGCGAGCGCGAAGCCGAGCACCGTGGCGAGCCCCGTCGAGTCCTTCGCCTTGGACTGTGCATCAGGAATCATCGAATCGACGAGCATGACCAGCAGCGCACCTGCGGCGAAGCCGCTGGCTCCGGCGCGGAACTCGATGCTCACGGCATCCGCCAGCGCGAAGCCGGCGACCGTGGCGAGCGCACACACGATGGCAACGCTTGCCCACAGCCACAGCACGCGGGACCGCTTCATGCCGCCCTCGAGCAGGTCGGCCGCCGAGCCGATCGACTCGGGCAGGTTGGAGACGACGATCGCGATCACAAGCGCGACGCTCACGCCTTCGCCGGATGCGAGTCCGATGCCGAGCACGAGCTGCTCCGGGATGCCGTCGAGCAGAGCACCCACCGCGAGCGGGCCACCAGCACGACCCCGCGCGGCCGACGCGCGGCGTTCGACGAGCCGATCAGCGAGGTAATAACAGAGCGCACCGGCCGCGACGCCGACAGCGAGGGGAATCGGGCCGCCGAGCTGCAGGCCCTCTTCCCACAATTCGAAGGCAATCGATGCCATCAGTGCGCCAGCGCCGAAGCCGAGCACGATGCCCAGCCAGTGCGGCGGCCAAGTGCGCAGCAGCGCCAGCAAAGCACCCACGAACAGCGGCGCAGCCGCCACCAGTCCCCACAGCACCGCCTGACCCATGTTGCTCCTCCGCGATTCACTCTGGCACTGTCGACAGCGCCATCGCAATGGCGTTCTGATGGGATGCGCACAACCATGGACAAGGCAGGTCGAATCGTCATCCCGTCCGCAGGAATCGCTGGTGGATCCGTCTACGACGGCCTCGTGGCGCTGGCTGCTCGCGAGTCCGGCATCCGCCTGCTCCCTCCACCCGCGAGCATGGCGACACGCCGCGCGCCGATAGAATGGGAATCATGTCCAAGGTCCTTCAGTCTCTTCCCGTCGGCGAGCGCGTCGGCATCGCCTTCTCCGGAGGCCTTGACACCTCCGTCGCCGTCGCGTGGATGCGCGACAAGGGTGCCATCCCATGCACCTACACTGGCGACCTCGGGCAGCCTGACGAAGGCGACATTGATGCGATCCCCGGTCGCGCCCTGGAGTACGGCGCCGAAATCGCGCGCCTGGTCGACTGCAAGACCGCTCTCGTCGAAGAGGGCCTGGTCGCGTTGCAGTGCGGCGCATTCCACATCCGCTCCGGCGGCAAGACCTACTTCAACACGACGCCGTTGGGCCGCGCCGTCACCGGCACCATGCTCGTGCGTGCCATGAAGGACGACGGCGTCGACATCTGGGGCGACGGATCCACCTACAAGGGCAACGACATCGAGCGGTTCTACCGCTATGGCCTGCTTGCCAACCCTCGCCTGCGCGTATACAAGCCGTGGCTCGACGCTGACTTCGTCACCGAGCTCGGCGGCCGCCAGGAAATGAGCGAATGGCTCATCGCGCACGGATTCCCCTACCGCGATTCTGCGGAGAAGGCATACTCGACCGACGCCAACATCTGGGGCGCTACCCACGAGGCGAAGACCCTCGAGCACCTGAACGTCTCGCTGGAAACCGTCGACCCGCTCATGGGCGTCAAGTTCTGGGATCCCTCGGTCGCCATCGAGACCGAAGATGTCACCGTCACCTTCGAGGGTGGCCGCCCCGTTGCTCTCAACGGGGTCGAGTACACCGACCCTGTTGCCCTGGTGAACGAGGCGAACACGATCGGCGGACGCCACGGCCTCGGCATGAGCGACCAGATCGAGAACCGCATCATCGAGGCGAAGTCTCGCGGCATCTACGAGGCTCCGGCCATGGCGCTGCTCTTCATCGCCTACGAGCGCCTCGTCAACGGCATCCTGAACGAAGACACCCTCGCGACCTATCACGAGCAGGGTCGCCGCCTCGGCCGCCTGATGTACGAAGGCCGCTGGCTCGAGCCGCAGTCGCTCATGCTGCGCGAGTCGATCCAGCGCTGGGTGGGTCTGACGATCTCCGGCACGGTCACTATCCGCCTGCGGCGCGGTGACGACTGGACGATCCTCGACACCACCAGCCCCAACCTGTCTTACGGCCCGGAGAAGCTCTCGATGGAGCGCGTCGGAGACGCCGCATTCGGGCCCGTCGACCGCATCGGCCAGCTCACCATGCGCAACCTCGACATCGCCGACTCGCGCTCGCGCCTCGAGCAGTACGCAAGCCTCGGTCTCGTCGGCGGCGCCACTGCCGAGCTCGTCGGCCGCGTCACCGCAGGCGAGGCATCCGAAATCACTGAGCAGGTCGAAGGTTCGGTCTCCGCAACCGACGAGAAGCTCGCGAATGCCGTCGACTCGGCATCCGAGGGCGCAGCCTTCGATTCCGGCACGGACTGACCTGTTCTCGTCGTTTCACCCGTCGGAGGTTGTTGCAAATGACGGAGATTTCCCGCGAAATCCTCCGTCATCTGTAACAGGCTCCGACATCTGCAACACAGACTCCTTCTCCCGCCACAAAGGCACGGCTCGCACTGAAACGCACGCGCCCGGCTAGGCTTCGAATGCGCGCGCCCCGAACGCACGCAAGGGACCGATGACACCGCGTCCTGCCGATGACCTGGGGAGAACTACTTCAATGATGACGGAACCCATCGAGACCGCAGTCGCGCGCGCACCTCTCGGCCCGAAGATCGGACGCATCGCATTCGGCGTTATCGCCGGGCTCATCGTCATCGCTGTTGCGGTCTCGTTCTTTGTGGTCTGGACGATCCAGCGCTCTTTCCCGCAGGCCTCTGGGGACATCGAGCTCGACGGCCTTCAGGCACAGGTCACGGTGCAGCGCGATGTGCTGGGCGTGCCGACGATCACCGCCGACTCCTCGCACGACCTGTTCTACGCGCAGGGCTTCGTGCACGCGCAGGACCGTTTCTTCGAGATGGACTTCCGCCGGCACGTCACATCCGGTCGGGTCGCCGAGATGTTCGGCGAATCGCAGGTCGGAACCGACATGTTCTTGCGCACGCTCGGCTGGCACGATGTCGCCGAGCAAGAGGTAGAAGCACTGGATGAAACAACCCGCGCCTACTACGACGCATACGCCGAGGGAGTGAATGCGTACCTCGCCGAGACCGACGGTGCGGAGCTCTCACTGGAATATGCCGTTCTTGGAATACAGAATCCCGACTACGAAGTAGAACCCTGGGAACCCGCAGATTCGGTGGCATGGCTGAAGGCGATGGCCTGGGATCTGCGCACCAACCTGGAGGATGAGACCGAGCGAGCTCTGCTGGTTGCCGAGGTCGGAGATGACGCAGCCCCCGCCGACAGCATGGCCTTGCTCGAGCAGCTCTACCCTGCGTATCCGTTCGATCAGAACCCGGTCATCGTCCCCACAATCTCAACAGTTCCGACGCAGGAAGGCGAGACAGATTCTGCACCCGCATCCTTCAACCTGGGCAGCGAAGACGAGGCACAGTCGGCTGTGACCACGGTCGCCTGGGAAGAGGCAGGCAGCGTCATCGAAGCCACTAGCCTGCTGCTCGGCGACGTCGGCGAGGGCATCGGCTCGAACTCCTGGGTTGTTTCTGGTGAGCTCACCGAGAGCGGGATGCCTCTGCTCGCGAACGACCCGCACCTCGGCGCCGCCCTCCCCTCCGTCTGGCACCAGGTGCAGCTGCGATGCTCCGAGGTGAGCGACGAATGCCCGTTCGATGTGGGCGGATTCTCTTTCTCCGGACTCCCCGGCGTCGTGATCGGGCACAACAGCCAGGTCGCGTGGGGCTTCACAAACCTCACCACCGACGTCGCGGACCTGTACATCGAGAAGGTCGATGGCGATCAGTATTGGCGCGACGGCGCCCTCGTTCCACTGGATGTGCGCGAGGAGACGGTCAAGGTCGCAGGCGGCGACGACATTGACCTGACGATTCGATCCACCGTGCACGGTCCGATCATCTCCGGGCTCACCGACGACTTCACAGGTGTCGCCGAGGGCCTGGTGATGGCAGACGGCAACGCGCTCGCGCATGGTGAGACGGATGCCGCCGGCGCCCTGTCGGGCGAGTATGCCGTGAGCCTGCGCTGGACCGCGCTGGATGCCGGAACCGCCGCAGCCGCGATCTTCGCGCTGGACACGGCCCAGAACTTCGATGACTTCCGGCTTGCGGCATCCCTGTTCGATGTGCCGGCGCAGAACCTCATCTACGCCGATGTCGAGGGCAACATCGGCTATCAGGCTCCTGGCCGCCTTCCGATCCGCGGCGCCGGTGACGGTTGGCTGCCGCAGCCGGGCTGGGACAGCGCTTATGACTGGACCGGGTTCATCGAGTTCGAAGAGCTCCCCTCCTCGTACAACCCACCTTCCGGCTTCATCGTCACCGCGAACAACGCGATCGTCACAGACGACTACGCCCACTTCCTCTCTCGCGACTGGGACTATGGCTATCGCGCGGCACGCATCGTGCACATGATCGAGCGCCGCGCCGCGCTCGCGCCGCTCACTGCGAAGGACATGCGCGACATCCAGTTCGACAACGAGATGTGGGTCGGCAAGAAGCTGGCCACCGCGATGGGTGACGTCGAGGTCTCTGGCAAGGGTCCCCAAGCAGCAGTCGCGCTATTGCGCACTTGGGATGCCCAGAACAACGCGGCCTCCCCTGGCGCCGCATACGCGAACGTGCTGTGGTCGAACCTCGTGATGAACCTGTTCGCGAATCGTGAGCAGCCGCTGCCGCACGGTGGCCAGGCCCGCCTGTTCACCGTCGTCTCCGACCTGCTGGACAACCCCGCCGATCCCCTCTGGATCAACGAGAGCATTGGTGTCACCACCATGGAGGAGATGCTCACGCTCTCCGCTGAGGATGCATATGACGAGCTCGTCTCACTCCAGGGCAACGTCATCGATCGATGGAACTGGGGCAGCCTGCATGCGATCACGCTGACCAGCGACACGCTCGGCTCTTCCGGCATCGCACCGATCGAAGCACTGTTCAACCGAGGACCGTACCCGGTCAGTGGTGGACCATCAGTCGTAAATGCCACGGGTTGGGAACTCGGCGAGTCCTATGCGACGACCACGGTGCCCTCGATGCGCATGGTGGTCGATCTGGCAGACTTCGACGCCTCGACGTGGAACAACCTGACCGGGGCATCCGGTCACGCATTCCACCCGAACTACGTCGATCAGACAGAGAACTGGGCGGCCGGCATCCAGACGCCATGGGCGTTCAGTGCGGATGCCGTCGACGAGGCGACCGTCGACACCCTGGTGCTGTCACCGAAGGGGTGATGCGCCACAGCGGCCTCAGACGCCGCGGGGCCGCATCCCTTCGAGCGCAGTGTCCAGAAGTCGTTCGACCCACTCGTTGGACAGAGGACCGCTGCGCTGAAGCCAGCGACTGAGCACCGGGCCCCAGAGAAGATCGACGGCGACATCGAGATCGAGGTCCTCAGCCAGCTCGCCGCTCCTCTGGGCGCTGCGCAGTCGCTGCTGCTTGGCCTTTCGCAATGGGCGGTCGAGCCGATCATGGTATGCCGCTGCCAACGCAGCGTCATGCGCGACCTCGGTCGCCAGAGCACGCATCGGCTCAGCGAGACGTGGTTCGTTCAACTCGACCACGGTCGCGCGCAGAACAAGTGCAAGATCGGCGCGGAGGTCTCCGGTGTCCGGCAACTCCGGTGGAGTCCCCTCATCTCCTTCGCTGAGGAGCAGAAAGGCATCGAAGAGCACCGCAGCCTTCGACGGCCACCACCGATAGATCGTCTGCTTACCCACTCCCGCGCGCGTGGCGATCGCCTCGATGGTGAGGCGGGCGTACGGCATTTCCTGGAGGAGATCGAAGGTCGCGGTGAGTACGGCGCGACGTGATTTCTCGTTCCGCCTCGCGGGATCAGGATTCGGCATGCACTCAGCCTAACAAAACGAGACGAGACGTTGCGTGTTGCGGGAGGTTCGAAGTACTGCTATTCTGCTTTCACGAGACGCAACGTCTCGTCTTACCATTGGAGTCTCCATGCGACAGTCGCCCACCACACCCCGCACCTGGTTCATCACCGGCGCAAGCCGTGGCTTGGGTCGCGCACTTGCAGGATCCGCGCTCGAACGAGGCGACCGCGTCGTGGCCGTCGCACGCACAGCAAGCCTTGATGTCTTCGAAGAGCGCCACCACGATCGCATCCTCGCACTGGCCGTCGACATCACCGACAAGACAGCCGTCGAACGCGCGGTAGCGGCCGCGATCGCACATTTCGGCCGGCTCGACGTCGTCGTGAACAACGCTGGCAACATCTCCATGGGCATGGTCGAGGAGTTCACCGAGGCGCAGGCTCGAGCACAGTTCGAGGTCAATCTATTCGGCGCACTGTGGGTCAGCCAGGCAGTGATGCCCTATCTGCGACAGCAGAAATCAGGCCACCTGCTGCAAATCTCGAGCATCGCCGCACTGGGCGGCTTCGCGACCACAGGAATGTACAGCGCGAGCAAGTTCGCGCTGGAGGGCATGAGTGAGGCGCTGGCTGCGGAAGCGGCATCCTTCGGGATCAACGTCACGATCGTGCAGCCTGGCGGGTACTGGACCGACCTCTACTCCAGCATGGTCTCGACGTCGCCATCCGAGGCATACGCTCCGCTGCGTGCCGAACTCGAACGACACTGGGCGGAGGGCTCAATCGACAGCGACCCTCATCTCGCCGCCGATGCTCTGCTCACGCTCGTTGAAAGCGATGATCCACCGCTGCGCCTCCTGCTCGGCAGCATGGTCTACGACCTGGCACACGACATCTCTCGGCAGCGCACGGAGACCTGGTCTTCTTGGGAGCAGGTCAGCCGCGCCGCGGAGCACGCCGTTGCGCGCCCCGAAGTGGTCGCCTGAGCCTCGAGACGTCAGTCTCCGCCGACTTCGGCGGGCGATTGCCAGTTCTTGCGGCGTCTCATCCACGAGCGCGCCGCAGAACTTGCCGCCTCGTCAGACCTCTTCAGCGAACTCGATCGGGCCGATCGCAGGCGGCTCCTCGTCGGCAGGGGTCTCAACCGTCTCGACATCCTCATCTCGGCCGGTCAACCGAGCGATCGCCTCGGCAAACTGGCGCGCAAGCGCCGAGAACGCCGTCAAGGCATCGCCAGCGGCGAGCGCGTCAAGCAGTTCTCGATAGGTCTCAGACACGGAGCGACGCACGGTGTATCCGTTCGGGTCGCTGAAGCTGGCGATGCGCGTCTCGATTGCGAGCGTCGCCATGTAATGCGACAGCCTGCGGCTGCCGGCGGAGTCAACTAGCAGGCGGTGGAACTCGATGTCGGCATCGCCGATGGTTCGAGCATCCGTCCCTTCGCTGGCCTCAACAAGGTCGGCGTAGGCGCGCTCGAGATTCTGGATGACCGATGCGGCCCCGGCCTTCACGATGAGCCTGACGGCCTGTCCTTCAATGGCCAGGCGCGCGTCGTAGACATCGGCAACATGCTCGGGTCCGATGACGCTCACGCGCATGCCGCGCCCAGGGGACGCCCTGAGCAGTCCCTCCTGCACGAGCCGCTGCGTCGACTCCCGCAGCGGGCTGCGGCTCACGCCCAGCTGTGAGGACATTTCGACCTCGCCGATCGGACTGCCGACTGGCAGAGCGCCGGTAAAGATGGCCTTGCGCAACTCGGCGGTGATGAGGTCTACGGTCGACGGTCGCGCGACGCGCACCATCGATATCGGAGATACCGCACGAGGGGTGTGTGAAGCCATATGCATCCCTTCAGGCCGTCGCGCGAAACCGCGAACATCTCATTGTCGATCCTCCGCGCCGAGAAGCGAAGTCGACGCCGAATTCTCAGTCTGCCGCATGATCACGTTTTTGTATACGTGTCGACAATCTGCGCGTCTGACTGTACATCTCTCGACAGATTCCATAGTCTGGGGCACGGTCAAAGGCGCCCGTGCGGAGCGCCCGGATACGGAACCCATACGGAACGCGAGGACATCATGACCAAGAGAACGACACGAATCGGCATAGCCACAGCAGCGATCGGGGCCCTAAGCATCGGTCTTCTTGCCGGATGCGCATCGGGCGGCGATGCCGGCGCTGACGACATGACCACGCTCGAGAAGGCTCAGGAAGAGGGCACGATCACGCTCGCGATCGCGTCCGAGCAGCCCTATTCGTGGGTCGAAGGCGGCGAGCCCACCGGCGCCACGATCGCCATGCACGAGCAGATCTTCAAGAACCTCGGCATCGACAACATCGAAATCGAAGAGGTCGACTGGAACTCGCTGATCCCCGGGCTCAACGCAGGACGCTGGGACGTCGTCAGCGCCGGCATGTCGATTCTCCCCGACCGCTGCGAAGAGGCCGCATTTAGCGACCCTGAGATCATGTACACCACCACGCTCGTTGTGCCCAAGGGCAATCCGAAGGATCTCAGCGACCTCGACTCCGTCGCCGCCGCGGGCGACGTCACGCTCGCCGTGCAGTCGGGTGCGATCGAAGAGGGCTACGCGACAGACCTCGGGATCGCAGGCACCGTGCAGGTCGACAGCGCACAGGCTGGCATCGAAGTTGTTCAGGCCGGACGAGCGGATGCCTTCGCGCTCACCGCCGTCTCGCTGAACTGGATGACGGAAGACATGGATGACGTCGAGACGACTGAGGCGTTCGTACAGGAGATCGACGGAGTCGAGCAGATCGGCGCCGGCGCCACCGTGTTCCGCCCGGACGACACCGACCTGCTCGAGGCGTACAACGCCGAGCTGGCCAAGATCACCGCCGATGAAGGCACCTACCTCGACCTGGTCGAGCCGTTCGGATTCACCGCCGAGAATCTGCCCCCGGCAGATCTGACCACCGAGCAGCTCTGCTCCGGCGACCTGGGCTGATCCGCGTCCAGTGACTGAGAATTTCGAAGCGCTCTGGCGGGCGCTGCCGCAGATCATCGACGGGGTCCTCGTGACCCTGCAGTTGACTGCCGGCGGCGCCCTCCTGGCGTTCGTTGCCGCCATCGGGCTCGGCCTGCTGGCGCGATTCGACAACATCCTGTTGCGCGGTACCGCTCGCATCATCATCGAACTGTTCCGCGGCACATCGCTGCTGGTGCAGCTGTTCTTCTTCTTCTTCGTGTTGCCGCTGCCACCATTCAATATCGAGATGCCCGCTGTGCTCACCGGCATCCTCGCCCTCGGAATGAACTACGGGGCCTACGGAGCCGAGGTCGTGCGCGGATCGATCAATGCTGTGCCGGCCGGACAGTGGGAGGCAACGACCGCGCTCAGCCTGTCACGCACCCATCGCATGTGGCGAGTGATCTTCCCGCAGGCATGGGCGTTGATGATCCCATCGCTCAATAACCTGCTGATTCAGCTGATGAAGGGCACCGCAGTCGTCTACCTGATCACGATCGTTGACCTCACCGCAGAGCTGAATCGCCTGCGCGTGCAGACCGACGTGTTCTTCGCCTACACACTGGGGCTGCTCATCTACTTCGCGATCGCATACGCGCTCACGCTGGGTATGAACGCGCTTGAGACCCGCGCAAAGCACCGCCTCGGTTACGGCGGGAGGTGGCGTGACACCGCCACCACCACCCCGATCCCGGATATGAAGGGGGCGGGTACCGCCGGATGAACGAAGACAAGAGTTTTTGGAGCTGGGACCACGCATTCGCCGTGCTGCCCGATTTACTGTGGAGCTTCCTCACCGTCACACTTCTCGTGACGATTATCGGCAGCGTCATCGCCGCCGTTCTCGGGCTCGTGATCGCCCTGGGGCGTCGCACGACGCCACGCCCGGTCGCGGCCATCATCACACTGCTGATGAACTTCGTGCGGATGACTCCGCTCGTGGTGCAACTGCTGTTCGCGTACTACGTGTTCACGGCGGTGCCGCCACTGGTTCTCGGCACCATCATCATCGGCATCCACTACGCGACCTACATGGCGGAGGTCTACCGTGCCGGCATCGATGCGGTGCCGCCAGGTCAGTGGGAGGCCTCGACCGCGCTGTCTATGTCGCGTGCACGCACCTGGACCGCAGTGATCATCCCGCAAGCGCTGCGCTCGACACTGCCGGCGCTGGGCAACTACGTCATCTCGATGTTCAAGGACACTCCGTTCCTTATGGTCATCACTGTCACCGAGCTCGTGCGTACGGCGCAGCTCTACGGCGGGAAGAACTTCCGCTACGTCGAGGCGATCATCCTCGCCGGACTCATCTACCTGGTCGTGAGCTTCCTCAGCTCGCTGTTGACCAGGCGATTGGAGAAACGTCTTGAATACACCACCGCTTGATAGCCACACCGGCGCAATCACGCTCAGCAACGGCGATGTGCCCGCCATCCGCTTCGACAAGGTCGAGAAGCGCTTCGGCGACCACGTGGTACTGCACGACCTCGACTTCACGGTGCGTCGCGGGGATCGCGTGACTCTGATCGGCCCCAGCGGCTCGGGTAAGACGACGATCCTGCGCCTGGTGATGACGCTCGAGGAGGCGAACGCCGGCTATATCTTCATCGACGGCAACCCGCTCACGCACTATGAAAAGGATGGGCGCCGCGTCGAGTTGAAGGAGAAGCACAAGAACGAGATGCGCAAGCGCATCGGGATGGTGTTCCAGCAGTTCAACCTGTTCCCGAACATGACGGTGATCGAGAACATCATCGAGGCCCCAGTGCACGTTCTCGGGATGTCGAAGAAGGAAGCCCTGACGAAGGCACGCGCGCTGCTGGAGAAGGTCGGTCTGCCCGACAAGGAGAACGCGCATCCCACTCAGCTCTCCGGTGGTCAGCAGCAGCGCGTCGCGATCGCACGTGCGCTGGCGATGGAGCCGGAGATTCTTCTGCTCGACGAGGTGACCAGCGCCCTCGATCCCGAGGTGGTCGGCGAAGTGCTGAACATCCTCCGCGACGTCGCCCGCGATACCGATGTGACGATGTTGATCGTGACGCACGAGATGCAGTTTGCCAGGGACGTCTCGAACCGCGTGCTGATGTTCGACAGCGGACGCATCGTCGAAGAGGGTGCGCCGGAGCAGATCTTCAGCGATCCGCAGGAACAGCGCACGCGTGACTTCCTATCCGCGGTGCTCTGAGCCGGGACGCCGGTCGGGCTGCATTCCGTCGGTCGGCACGCACTCCGGTGTGCGGGCCGCGATCAGGTGTGCGGCCCGCGAGTCGCTATAGGCTCGAGCCGTGCCATCTCGTCTTCTCGCCCCACAGGGGTCTGCGGCATCCATTGTCGAGTTCGTCCACGGCGGAGCCACTCTCGTGGCGGAGTCGTTCGGCGTCGGTCGGCGGCCGTTCGTGCTGCTGCACGGCATCGGCATGGGGCGCAGCGTCTACCTCGACCTGATCGAGAAGTTGCCTGGCCGCATCATCGGCCTCGACCTGCCGGGATTCGGCGAGGCGCCAGAGCCGACCCGCACGCTCACGATGGAGCGGCATGCCGATTTCGTCGCGGCATACCTGCGTTCGGTCGCCGTCAAGGATGCCGTGATCATCGGGCATTCGATGGGCAGCCAGATCGCGGCGGAGCTCGCCGCGCGGCATCCAGATCTGGTGGCAGGTCTCGTACTCGCCGGCCCCACGGTGAACAGCGCATCGCGCAACATCCGCGCCCAGGCGTCGTATCTGCTGCGCGATCTCATCGGCGAGCGACCGACCGTGATCTGGCGCGGAGCACGGGAGTACCTGCGCGGCGGGCCCCACCTCATTCGCAAGATGCGCGCAACGATCGTGCACGAGCCGGAGAAGGCCTTCGCGAAGGTGCACTGCCCGACGCTCGTGCTGCGCGGAGAGCACGATCCGCTTGCGCCGGAAGTCTGGTGCAAGGAGATCATCGACATGATCCCCGGTGCCGAGCTGCGCACCATCCCTGACCACGGTCACGGCACACTAATCAGCGACGCCGGGCTCGCCGCTGGGCTCATCGCGGGCTTCGCTGACCGCCTCTGAGCGGGTTGCTGTTCATACCGAACGGCCCGGCACCCGACCTCACCGCAGCGGAGGTGCCTCTGTCGGCAGAATCATCGTGTAGCGGCGGGAGTGGATCAGCAGCAGCACGAGGCCGCCCATCAGCGCCATGAACACACCGAAAATGATGATGGCGACGCCCCAGATGGCTCCCAACTCGCCGATCAGCGCGATGCCCAGCAGCACAGCCAGCACGCCGAACCCGGCGAGAATCCACCCCATGATCATCGAGACACGATAGCCACGCGGACCTGCATGCCCAGGACGCACACCGAACTTCTGCCCGATATACCAGCTCCAGCGCGCGCCCGTCCACCAACGAGTCACCTGACCCGCGACCGGATACCAGCCGGCGCCAATCCCCTCGACTTCGCCGGGCAGAGGCCGCGCAGACGGATCAAAAACAGCCGTCCCCTGTGGAACCGGGAGCTTGCGGAGCCGGCTGCTCTGAATGCCGCCAATGAGCCAGATCGCGCCTGCCGACAGTGTCAGCACTGGGAGGATGGTCATGTTCGAAGTGCTCGACCAGCTGTAAATGCCGAGCTGCATCATCCCGAGCACGATGAACATGATGCCGAGCGTGATACCCGTGCTCGCGGGCTCAATGGCTAATGCATCGGGGCGAGGTTTGCCGTCACGGATGCGATATGGCGTCCATCCGGTGCCATCCCACCAGCGCACATCCGGTGTGCCAACCACCGGATACCAGCCCATATGCGGGAGCTGCGCAGCCACCGCATACTGCGATTGCGCATACGAATACGGCTGCTGCTGCACGACCTGCTGAACGGGAACTGCCGGCACCATTGCGATCCCGCGCTCATGCGCCGTCCACTGAGAGCCGTTCCACCAGCGCTCTCGCCCTGGAATTCCCGCGTCGTACCAGCCCGGCTGTGCGCTCATATCTCCCCCGAGTGATCCGTGGCTCAGCCCGCGCCGGGCGGGGTCTGCTTCGAGTCCGCAAGATCATCGACGACCAGCCGACGCTCCTCCGTGGTGCCGTTGCGGTACGCCTGACGGCCGACGATGTGAGCCGATAGCGGAGCGGTCGCGAACTGCATCATCACAACGGGCGCCACCAGTGCGAGTCCGAGGAGAATCCCTCCCACCGAGCGCTGCGAGAGCGCGACCGCCAGGCAGACCAGCATGACACCGAGCACCTGCGGCTTGGTCGCGGCGTGAAGTCTGGAGGGCACGTCGCGGAAGTGCAGCAGACCAACCGACGCCGACAGGCACAACACGGCAGCCAGCAGGATCAGCACCAGCACCGCAGTGTCGATGAAGGGATCCGGAATTTCAAGACCGAGCACGTTCATGATGTCGTGTTGTCCCTTCGCGCCACATAGCGGGCGACCGAAATCGAGCCGAACACGCCGACGGCGGCGATGATGAGCAGCACCGGAATACTGCGGGTATGCCCGTTGATCGCCATCTCGGCGCCCAGCACGCACATGACCTCGGTGAGGAGCACATCGGATGCCACAGCGCGGTCAAGGATCGACGGCCCGCGGATGATTCGGAACACGGCAAGGATCGCCGCGAGGGCGAATACCACCGCGATCAGTGTCAGCAGGATGTTCATCGCGCACCTCCTGCACGCTCGTCTGCCTTCAGCGCACGGTACTGCGCCGGACTGCCCAGTGCTCGGACGATTCTCTTCTCCCAGCGCAGAATGCCTTCACGCTGCGCGTCGGCGTCGGCACGGGTGCGGACGCCGATGATGTGCAGGTACAGGATGCGTCGATCACGGTCTGTCTCGACCACGAGCGAACCAGGGATCAGTGACGAAGTGACCGAGACGTGCGTCATGATCAGGTCATCCGCGTACTTCAACGGAACACCGATGATCGCCGCCCCTGGTTGACGGCGGAAGTTAAAGACTTGAATCGTGACCGAGACCGCCCCCATCAACACCGCGAACAGGAACTGCACGAGGAACAGCGCCGCGTACCAGAGGTTGATACGGCCGGACAGCTCGATGGTCGGCAGCCGGAAAACGCGGGTGACGAAGACGGCGACAACGAGCCCGCTGACCAGCGACAGTACCGTGAACTGGTTCCACAGCAGCATCCACAGCACCACGAGCCAGGCGAGGAACGGCAACTGCAGCCACACGTCATGCAACACGTGGCGTCGTGTATCGGGACTCACGGCGCCACCTCCTCTTCCAGCTGGACGAGGCTCACGGGCTGCAGCAGCGATGCGCCAATGCGGTCGCACAATGCGTAGAGAGGGCCAGCGAAGATCGTCAACAGCAATGTGACACCGACCATGCCGCCGGTGGCGACCGTCATGATCCTCGGGATCCGGCGACGCTCCTTCTGCTCGTCAGCTGCGGGAGCGCTGTCGAGGTACGAGATGCGGTTGTCAGCATCGGTCTCCGTCGAGTCCGCCTCCTCGCGCCAGAACGCGAGATTCCATGCGCGCATCAGCGCGTACAGGGTAAGCAGCGAGGTCACGATGCCACCGAAGATCAACACGATCATGAGCGGAGTGCCCACGGATGCCGCGGCCTCGAACAGCGCGAACTTGCCGATGAACCCTGAGAATGGTGGCAGACCACCGAGGTTGATGGCGGGAACGAAGTACAGCACCGCGAGCAGCGGTGCCGCCTTCAGCAGTCCGTTCACACGCAGAATCGACGTGCTGCCTGCTCTGCGCTCGATGAGGCCGACGGCAAGGAACAGAGTCGTCTGCACGACGATGTGGTGCACGATGTAGTACACCGTCGCGCCGACGGCCGCAGGCGTCGCTATGGCGAGGCCGAAAATCATGTATCCGACGTGGCTCACCAGCGTGAATGAGAGAATTCGTTTCAGCTCGGCCTGCGCCACCGCACCCAGTACGCCGATGATCATCGTCGCCAACGCGACGATCAGCAGCAGCGTGTTGATGTCGTTCTCGGCGAACAGCTGCGTCTCCGTGCGGATCAACGCGTAGACGCCGACCTTCGTCAGCAGGCCGGCGAAGACGGCCGTGACCGGCGCAGGAGCGGTCGGGTAGGAGTCGGGCAACCAGAACGACACAGGGAAGATGGCCGCCTTGATACCGAATGCCACAAGGAGCATCAGGTGCAGCACGAGTTGGGTCTCCTGCGGCAGCTCGACCATCCGCTCGGCGATCTGCGCCATGTTCACGGTACCGAGGGCGCCGTAGATCATCGCGATCGCCGCGAGGAAGATGATCGACGAGACCAGTGAAACGACGATGTAGACCGCACCGGTACGGATGCGCGACTCGGTGCTGCCGAGCGTGATCAGCACATATGACGCGACGAGCAGAATCTCGAAGCCGACGTAGAGATTGAACAGATCACCCGCGATGAAGGCGTTGAAGATGCCAGCGGCGAGGATCAGATACGACGGGTTGAAGATCGAAATCGGTGTCTCGTCCGTGCCGTCTGCAGCGCCCTGACCGATGGAGAAGAACAGCACCGCGAGCAGCACGATGCTCGAGATCAGCACCAGCAGAGCTGCAAGCCGATCGACGTAGAGCACGATGCCGAACGGCACCGGCCATCCGCCGACAGACACGGCCAGGGGAGAGCCGCCGTCGACCGCGATCAGCAGCACTGCAGCGATCACTGCGACGGCAGCGAGGGTCGCAACGCTGACGAACACCTGGAGGCGCGGACTGCGCCCGAACACGAGGGTGATTGCCGCGCCCAGCAGCGGGAGTGCGACCAGAAGAGGAACGAGCGCGGTCACGTGCGATCCTCCCCTTCTTCGTCGGATGTTTCGTCGGATGCTGCATCTTCGGGTGCGGCGTCGGTGGTGTCCGGCGGGCTCCACACCCTGTCCACGGGCGCGTCGTTCTGAATCGAGGGGTGATCGCGCATCTGCAGCACTGTGATCGGAGACGTGCGCACATTGACGAAGTCGGTCGTGGCTTCTTCGTCTTCGGCGAAGTCCTCGTCATCCATGACGTCTTCGTCTTCGTCGGTGCGCTCGCGCAGTGCGATATCGGCCTCGTCGTCTTCGACGGTGTCGGCCTGACCCAACTGCCAGGAGCGATAGATCAATGCCAGCAGGAATGCCGAGACAGCGAATGTGATCACGATCGCTGTAAGCGTGAGCGCCTGCGGCAGCGGGTCGCTGACGTCAGTCTCACCGTAGAACGGAGCATTGCCTGGCACGCCCATCACGATGAGCAGCAGCAAGTTTGTGGCGTTGCCCAGCAGCAGGAAACCAATCAGCACGCGCGTCAGGCTGCGCTCGAGCATCGCGTATACGCCCGCGGCGAAGAGCACTGCCATGACGAGGATGAGTGTGAGCGAGACATCCATCAGACGCTCACCCCCCGCACGCGCATTTCCTGCGCCTGCCTGTCTACCTCGGCGCCGAGGCTGCGCAGCACATCGAGCACGAGCCCGATGACGACGAGGTAAACGCCGATGTCGAAAATCGTGGAGGTGACGAACTCCATGTGCCCGATACCTGGAATCTCCCATTCCCAGAACGAGCTCGTCAGCGGGGCAAGGCCGAAGAACAGTGGCAACACTGCGGCGCCGACGGCAAGGATGAGTCCGGCACCCAGCAGGCGACCGGCATCCGCCGGTGCGGCAGCACCAAGCTCCCATCGTCCGCCGGCGATGTATCGCATCACGAGGGCCATGCCGGCGACCAGGCCACCCGCGAAGCCACCACCAGGGCTGTTGTGACCAGCGAACAATAGATAGATCGAGACCACGATGATCGTGTGGAACAGGATGCGTACGATCACTTCCAGCAGAATCGACCGGTTCTCGGGATTCATCTGCTGGCCGCCGACGAGCCAGGCGCGCGGGTTGCTGCGGTTCTCGGCAGTCTGGAAGCGGATGCCCTCGGTCGTCTCGACGAGCGGCGCGATCCGCGCTTTGCGTCTGATTCGCTTCGGCAACGAAGGTCGTTGGGAGAGCATGTCGGCGCGGTGGGTGACGAATACGAGGGATGCCACGCCTGTGGCGGCGAGCACCAGCACGGAAAGCTCGCCCATGGTGTCCCAGCCACGCAGGTCGACCAGCGCGACGTTGACGACGTTCTTGCCGTGGCCGAGCTCATACGCAAGTTCGGGGAAGGAGAGTGAGATTGGGTCGGCGATGCGCGCCTGCGTCGCGGTGACCGCGATGAAGGCCATCGTGACACCGACTCCAATGGCGAGGACTGCACGCGGAATGCGAGACACCGAGGCGTTGTGCTCGCCCATGCGTGACGGCAACCGGCGCAGCACCAGCGCAAAGGTCACCATAGTGACCGTCTCAACGAGGATCTGGGTGAGGGCGAGGTCGGGAGCGCCACTCGTCGCGAACAACGCAACCATGCCGAGCCCGGTGACGGAGACCAGCACTACTCCGGTATAGCGCTTACGCGCTCGTACAGCGACGACAGCGGCGATCGCCATGATCGGCGCGACGGCGATCTGCGTCGGAGTGTGCCAGGCCGACAGATTCAGACGATCGAAGTCGCTGGCGAGGAGTGCCGTCGTCTCAGCGGCGACGAACACCACGAAGATCGTGCCGACATAAACAGGCAGCGAGCCTCGCTGGGTGAGTGTCGTGGTGACGACTGAGAGGCGGTCGACGCCGCGCATGATCAGGGCGTACACGTCGGCGGCCGTGAACTTCAATAGCCGCGTCTTGCGGTCCCAGCCGGTGCGGCGGGTAAGCAGGAACAGCCCGACGCCGAGCAGCACCGAGAGCACCGAGATGCCCAGCGCCGGTTCGAATCCGTGCCAGAGAGCGAGGTGGCCAGGCCCCTCGACCGCCTGGCCTGCGGCATCCAGCCCCGGTGCCGCCGTGACGGCGTATCCGTGCAGCGCGACGTCGACCGCCGGAGCACCGATACCGGCCGCCAGCGTGAGCCCGCCAAGGACGATTGGTGCCGAGAGAAAGCCGACCGGAGGGTCGGGCCAAACAGTGTCTGGCTCGTACGCGCCCTGCTTGTCGCGCTTCTTCCAGAACGCTCCCCACAGGAACCGCACCCCATATGCCGCGGTGAGCATAGATCCCAGAATCACGCCGATCAGGGCAACCAGCGCCCACGCCGAGCCACCCAATGCATCGTTCAGAAGACCGGTCAGCGCCGATTCTTTGGCGACGAACCCGATGGTCGGCGCGATGCCAGCCATCGAGGCCACCGAGATGAAGGCGACCGTCGCCATCACCGGCGCCTGTCTACCGACGCCGGAGAGTTCGTTGATATCTCGGGTGGAGAGCTGACGGTCGATGACGCCGACGATGAGGAACAGCGCCGACTTGAACAGGGCGTGACCGATAACAAGGGCGAGGCCGGCGAGTGCGGTCGCCTGGGTGCCGTAGCCGACCACGACAGTGAAGAAGCCGAGCTGGCTCACCGTGCCGAACGCGAGGATGCGCTTGAGGTCAGTCTCTCGCAGCGCCTGTATCCCGCCGAGCAGCATCGTGAAGACGCCGAGTGAAACGACGATCGGTCGCCATGGATCAGACAGCGCGAAGATCGGGGCGAACCGAGCGATGAGATAGATGCCGGCCTTGACCATGGCCGCGGCATGCAAATATGCGCTGACCGGCGTGGGGGCGGCCATTGCTCCTGGGAGCCAGAAGTGGAACGGGAAAATCGCCGACTTACTCAGCGCACCGACCAACAGCATCACGATCGCGGCGGTGACGACGGGGCCGGTCGGAGCGAGCTCGAGCATCTCGGTGATGCTCGATGTTCCCGTATCGACCACCAGCAGTACGACGCCGACGAACATAACCAGTCCGCCGAGTGTCGTCACCAGCAGTGCCTGCAGTGCTGCACGACGACTCGCGGCGCGGCGGCGGTAGTGACCGATGAGCAGGTAGGAGAGGATGCTGGTGACTTCCCAGAACATCACGAGCATGACGAGGTCGTCGGTGAGCACCAGGCCGTACATGGCGCCGGCGAACCCGAGCAGAACTCCGGCGAACTGACCGAGGTCGGTGGAGTCGTCGAAGAAGTACCAGCGGCAATAGAGCAGCACGAGGGCACCGACCCCGGTGACGATGAGTGTCAGCACCCAGCCCAGCACATCCATGTGCATGGAGAGATTCAGCCCCAGCTGCGGGATCCACTCGATTGTCTCGAACGGTGCCGGATCGGCGGCCAGCACCTGCGGCGTCATGACCAGCGCATGGACGAATGCCGCAGCAGGAATGAGAGCCGCGATCGCAAACGCTTGCGCCCCAAGCCAATGGACCAACACGGGAAGAAGGAGAGCCCCGAGAAGGAACACAGCGAGGAGCACTAGCATCGGCGGCTCCTCAAATAGCTCGTCGGCCTTGCGGCTCAGGCGGGCGGGGGTTTTTCACAGTTTACCTGGCGTGATCGCGTGCCGTCCCCACATGGGCTTCGCGCTTCCGCCCTCGGCCGACATGAAAGAGTGGTGGGATGCGGCGCACGTGGACTCGAGAGATCAGCGGTTGGCTCGCGGCGACGCTCATCGCCGCCGCGACGGTGGCGCAGATTGCATCGACCGCGCGGTCGGAGTTGATTTTCCGCGACGGCGATTCGCTGGCCGTCGCAATGCTGGTGCGGTCGATCTCTGACGGTGAGGGTTTCGACTGGGCGATGTCGAGTGTGCTGTTTCTGCCCGAAGCCATCATCTTCGGCGTGCTTTGGATGCTGGGGCGCCTGCTTTCGCTGGACGTCAACGCCGTGCTGGCCATCAACGCGGTGGTGAATCTGGTGGCGCTCTACGGTGCCGTGCGTCTGGCCGCAGGGCGCCGACGCAGCGGATACGCCCCTGTCGCCTGGTCTGTCATCGCGGTGGCTGCCTTCTGCCTGATCGCCGTCACGGAGACCACGAGCTCGCGCGAGTCTTTAGAGCTCGCGTCAACGCTGGCTATGACGACCTATTACTCGGCAACCGTGATCGCGGTGGTGCTGAGTGTCGGCATCGTGCGGCGCGCCTTCGATCGCCCTGTCGTGAGCCGAGTGCTTCCCGTATGGCTGGCCGTCTTAGCGGCTGCATCGGTGCTCTCCAACCCTCTCTATATCGCGTGGGCAACGGTTCCCCTGAGCATCATGCTCGGCATCACCGCTGTCTATGCGGCGTCTCGGCAGCGCGCGCTCACCCTTCTTGGATGGCTCATCGGTGGCAGCATCGTGGGTTTCCTCGGTCGCATTCCCCTTTCGGCATGGATCTCCAAAAGCGGCGCTGAGTACGCCCAGCCGGCGCTCTGGCCCGAGTCTGTGCAGTACTACGGCAACCTGCTCGCAGAGCGCCTGTCCACCCCACTCGGCGTGATCGGCACGCTCTTGCTGCTGGCGCTGCTGATGTTCGCGATACGAGGGACGCTGCGCGCCCAGAGCGCCGGCTCCCGCCTCGTCGCCGCCTCCGCTTGGCTTCTTCCGGTACTCGTGGCGGTCGGGGCGATGGCGCTCGGCACCCACGCCGCTCGCTACCTGGGGCCGGTGGCCTTCGCGCCGATACTCGGATTGGTCGCTTCACCGAGAGCAGTGCGGATGCCGCGGCGCACGGCGACCGTGATCACCGCGGTCCTCGGCACCGTGATCCTCCTCGGTGGTGCGCTCAGCGTTCCGCGCCTGGCAGTTGCGGCACAGCATCCGAACGACGATCTGGTCTGTGTGAATGACTGGGTGAGCGCGTCAGGGCAGACCGGTGCCGGACAGTTCTGGACCGTGCGGCTTCCGAAGCTGCACCTCGATGATCCCTCGCAGCTCGTGCAGGTCGACCATCAACTGAACGCCTACGCGTGGCTCGTCAATCGCACGGACTTCGAGGTGGGCGAGGTGACCTTCCTGATCGAGGATGCGCAGAGCGTTGACTGGGAGCTGGGCACGAACGCGCTGCCGAACGATGTGATCGACTGCGGTCAGTACACGATCTACGACTTCACGCCGGACGCGCTGCCGCTGGGCCCGCCGCGCTCCTGACCCTCAAGTCGGAGCCGCTGTGGTCGTGCCGGCCCGGAAGCGAGAGGTGTAGTGCAGTGATGACGCGGCCTCGCCCCGGAGCATCCGCGCGACCTGCTCCCCCGCCGCACGCCCCTTCTCGACGGCCGGCTGCACCATCGTGGTCAGAACATGGGCGCCGATGCCGTCGACACGGATGCCGTCGAACCCTGCCACGCTCAGATCCGCCGGCACGCGCAGCCCCAGTTCTTCCGCCGCGCGAATCACACCGGCCGCAAGCAGATCGCTCTGTGCGAGCACCGCGGTCGGTCGGGTGTCGGGGTCGGCGAGCAGCGCACGCCCGGCGATCACACCTTCGTCGATCGAGCTGCCGCCGGCCGAGAGTGCCCGCACGTCGGGAAAGACGTCCCGCACACCGGCATAGCGGTCCAGTGTGACGTCGACGGTTGCACGCTCCCACTGATCCGAGCTGATCGGCCCGCGCACGCGATCGCTGTCGAGCGGCAGCGTCACGGTCGCGACTCGTTCGTGCCCGAGGCTCTGCATATACCGGGCGAGTTCAGCGGTCGCCTCACGGTTGTCCAGCGTGATGCGTGGGATCCCCTCCCCCGCATCACCTTCGATCACGACAACCGGCAGCCCTCGGCTCCGCACGAGATCCAGCGACGCACGAGTTCGCCCGGAGCATCCAATCAACACGACAGCATCCACCGGTGCGGTCGCCAGCGCCGAACTCTCATCATCTTCCGGATCGTCACGCAGCAGCAGCACACCTGCTCCGAGCGATGCAAGACCGTCGGTGAGCCCATCCATCATCGCGATGGCAACCGGGTCGAGGAAGGCTGCACGCAGCTGGCCCTCGAGCACGACAGCGACGATGCCGCTGCGCCCGGTGCGCAGCGACGCGGCCCGCGGGTCAGGACCGGCATAGCCCAGCTCAGCCGCTGCGGCAAGCACCCGCTCCCGAGTAACATCTGAGACCTTCGTCTTTCCGCTGAACACGACCGAGGCCGTTGAGGTCGACACACCCGCCTCGCGTGCCACATCTGCGATGGTCGCGCGGCGAGGCGCGGAAGCGGCGGTCATCTTCCGAGGATAACCCGATTCTGTTGCCGCAGATCGAATCGATTCGATACGCTCTGTGAATGGACTTCGCCCTCACCCGCTCGCAGTACCTGCGCTGGCGCAACGCAATCTTCGCGATCTTCCTCGCCAGCGGCGTCTCGATCGCCACGTGGGCCTCGCGCGTACCCGACATCAAGCTCGCGCTCAACATCGACAACGCTCAGATCGGCTTGCTGTTGCTGGGCATGGGGATCGCCTCGATCCTCGGGATCTCGACGAGCCCCGCCGTCATGGCACGCACCGGCGCGCGCCGAGGGATGCTGGCGCTGATGATCACGCTCTCGGTCGGCCTCGTCCTGATCGGGATCGGCACGACCGTGCTCGCGTCGTTCCCGGTCGTCATCATCGGTCTCGCCCTGTTCGGGTTCGGTAATGGATGCCTCGACGTCATGATGAACGTCGAAGCCACGGCCATCGAGCAGGAGGCTGGTAAGACGATCCTGCCGCTGTTCCATGCGTTCTTCAGCTTCGGCACCGTCATCGGCGCTGGTGCCGGATGGGCGGCAACGACCTGGCACATCGGCGTCGCCACGCACACAATCGTCGTCGCTGCGATCATCTTCGCCAGTGCATTCGTCTGCATCGCTAACGTGCCGAACCGTGAGGCCACCCTCGACCCCGCGGAGCCAGGGGAGAAGCCGCACTGGCGCGATCGGATGCACGTGGCGATGTCTGCCTGGCGCGAGCCTCGCACCTACGCGCTCGGCGTCGTGATGCTCGGCATGGCCTTCGCTGAGGGCGGCGCGAACGACTGGCTCGCGCTCGGCACGGCCGAAGATCACGGCGGCGGCACGGCGATGGGCGCCGCGGCACTCACTGTCTTCTCGGTGTGCATGACGGCTGTGCGGATCTTCGGCGGCCCTCTGGTCGATACATTCGGCCGCGTAGTCGTGCTTCGCTTTCTCGCGATTACAGCCGCGGGCGGCATCCTGCTGTTCATCCTCGCGCCGTCCCTCCCCCTCGTCTTCGTGGGTACGGCACTCTGGGGCATCGGCGCCTCGCTCGGATTCCCCCTCGGCATGTCAGCGGCAGCGGATGAACCGGAAAAGGCGGCCGCACGTGTGAGTGCCGCCGCGACGATCGGCTACGTCGCGTTCCTCGGCGGTCCACCGATTCTGGGGCTGATCAGCGAACACATCGGACTGCTGAACACGCTGTTCATCCTGGTTGTGCTTGTTGTGGCATCCGGGCTGTTCTCGGGCGCCGCCCGCCCATTGAAGGAAACGGCGCAGAAGAAGTCGAACGCCGGTTAGGCTCTTCGGGTGCGTCTCGTCATTGCCCGCTGCTCCGTGGATTACACCGGGCGGCTCAACGCCCACCTCCCCCTCGCCACGCGTCTGCTCGTGCACAAGGGCGACGGCAGCCTGCTTGTGCACTCCGATGGCGGCAGCTACAAGCCGCTGAACTGGATGAGCCCTCCCTGCACCCTCACCACCGAGGAACCGGGCGAGGGAGAAAGCAGCGCCGGCGTCATCGAGGTGTGGCGCGTGACGCACAAGAAGACCGGCGATGCGCTGCGCGTTCAGATTTACGAGGTGCTGCACGACTCCGCTCATGAACTCGGTATCGACCCCGGGCTGCAGAAGGATGGCGTCGAAGCCGACCTTCAGAGGTTGCTCGCCGAGCAGGTCGAACTGATCAGCGAGGGTGCGACGCTGGTGCGTCGCGAGTTTCCGACGGCGATCGGTCCGGTCGACCTGATGGTGCGGGATGCCAACGGCGCAGCCATCGCGGTGGAGATCAAGCGGCGCGGCGATATCGACGGTGTCGAGCAGCTCACCCGTTACCTCGAACTCCTCGGGCGCGATCCGCACCTGGCCCCAGTGCAGGGCGTCTTCGCCGCCCAAGAGATCAAGCCACAGGCGCGCGTGCTGGCCGAGGACCGAGGCATCCGCTGCCTCGTGCTCGACTACGACGAGATGAAGGGCATCGAGTCCGGAGTACCGCGCCTGTTCTGAGCGCGGTCAGCGAGTCGTGACGAGGCGCGGCGCGGGACCCTCCAGGCGCGCGATCGCTATCTTCACCTCTGTCAGCTCCTGCTCGACACGGCCCAGTCGGTCCTCGACGCGGTCGAATCGTGCATCCACCCGCACCTCCTGAGTGGCGAATCCGGCGTCCATTCGGCGAATCATCCACGCGAACCCGCCGAAGAGTGCGACGAGAATCGTCGCGAGACTCGCGAGCATCGTCACCACATCCATTGACACGAACACACCTCCATTGTCTCCCTGGTTGTTCAGATTGTCACGAGGATTCGACAGCCATCGGCGCTGAAGACACGTTCCGTGGATAACCGCCGTGAGATCAAATCGGTGCAGAAAAAGTGGGCAGGACCGCGGGCGGGCTCACCGACCAGCCGCGCCTAGGCTGGAAGCATGCCCCACTCCCCTTACTCCTGCGTGCTGTGGGATGTCGACGGCACCATCGCCGACGCCACGCCCGGTATCTTCCCTCGTCTCCTCGAGGTGCTCGCATCCTTCGACCTACCGGCACCGGATCCCACTGCGCTGTCACGCTGGGTCGGTCCGCCGATGTACGAGTCTTTCCAGATCCTGGCGGGTCTGAGCCCAGAGCAGGCCGATGACGCGCTCCATCGCTACCGCGAACTCGCCGCACGTGATGGATACGCAGACTCGGTCGACATCTACCCCGGTGTCCCTGATGTGATCCGCGCCGTCGCGGCGGCCGGCATCCCCCAGGCGACCGCGAGCACAAAGCCCGAGAACCAGGTGCGGGCGATCCTCGAACACAATGACCTGGCGGACCTTTTCACGGCGATCTCTGGCGCACGTAGTGGCACCATCGGACGCAGCGACAGCAAATCCGACGTCGTCGGCTGGGCACTCGAACGCCTGCAGGCTGCGGGCGTCGACACGTCGAATCCGGTGCTCATCGGCGATCGTCATCACGATGTCGAGGGTGCCGTCGAGTTCGGCATCCCCGTCATCTTCGCCGAATGGGGATTCGGTGATTCGTCCGAGGGCGAACCGGCCGCGTTCCGCGCCGGTGACGCGAAGGCTTTGCAGGCGCTGCTGCTCCCGTAGAAAACACAACACTCCCCGCCGGCGCACGAGGTGACGCGCGCCGGAGCGGGGAGTGCGGTGTTATCGCCCTTAGATGGGGTGAATGTTCTCGGCTTGCAGGCCCTTGGGGCCCTGCGCCACCTCGAACTCGACGCGCTGGTTCTCGTCGAGTGAGCGGTAGCCGCTTGCTTCAATGGCGGAATAGTGCGCGAAGACGTCAGCGCCGCCGTCATCGGGGGAGATAAAGCCGAAGCCCTTCTCCGAGTTGAACCACTTAACCGTGCCTTGGGTACTCATGTACTGCCGTTCTGCTGGATGTCGTCGAGGCCGGATGCCCCGACGATGCCCACATTATCGGGGCAGCCACCGCGTGGAACAGCCCGGGCGAGAAGGTAATCCAAATGTTGCACGAGCGATACTTCGTGGAATCGCGCCAACGATTGCCGCTGCTGTCGAGTCGCACGCCCGCAGAAAAGAGGACGGCCCTCACCGCGGGGGGAGCGATGAGGGCCAAAGACGACCGGAGGGTGCGTCAGAAAACACCCTATATGCAAAAGGTAATTCTTGTCCCCCATTTGGGGGACAAATTCGAAAAAACGTGGGAAGATAACCCGATAGCGGCCCCCCGAGTAGACCATTGGGGACTGGCCCATTTGAGGGGCCCAATAGCATGCGTGGATCGTCAGACTCTGGGGACAGCCTTACCGTCGTCTGGGGCGACGGTGACGATCACACCCCGTACGCATGCACCTTCACATTCGGGGAGGATGTGCGACTCGTCCACGAAGTTCTCGGGGAGTTGAGTTCGGTCGAGGTTGGGGAATGATCCCGCAGGGATCGCAGGTTTCGGGAAGAGATGGGACGCACAGCACGGATCTTGATCCGGCGCCTCATCTCTCCCGAAACTGCGGGATCACCTGCGCGGCCACCAAATGCGCTCACCCAGCAGCCCGAACAGCGCTGGCACGACCACGGCGCGCACGACCAGTGTGTCGACCACCACTCCGACCCCGACGATCAGGCCCAGCTGCCCGAGCGTGACCAGGGGCAGTACTCCGAGCGCCGCGAAGACTGCTGCGAGCACGATCCCTGCACTGGTGATGACGGCGCCGGTGTGCGCGACGGCCTGCACCATGCCTCCACGCGTGCCGTGGGTCTCGGCTTCAACGCGGGCACGATGCACGAGGAAGATCGTGTAATCGATCCCGAGCGCGACAAGGAAGAGGAATGCCAGCAGTGGCACCTGCAGGTCGAGCGCTGGCTGATCGAACAGCACCCTGCTCAGCCAGGCGCCAGCGCCGATCGCTGCGACGGCGCTGATCAGATTGACCAACAGCAGCACCAAGGGTGCGACCAGAGATCGCAGCAGGACGAGAAGCACGATGAAACTCACGGCAAGCACCAGCGGCGCGATGAGGAGAAGATCCCGCTCGTTTCCTGCCCTGGCATCCAGGTCTGTCGCGATCGCACCGCCCACCAAAGCGTCGGCATCCGGCACGCCGTGGGCCACCGTCCGCAGCTCGGTCACGAGATCAAGACTCTCGGCAGTACCCGGTGCAAACTCACCGGTGACCATGATCTGTGTGAGTGTGCCGTCGTCGGTCTCACCGATCGGATGCGCGCGCAGCACGCCGTCGACATCGGCCATCGCACCCACCACCTCGTCTGCGTATGAGCTGTCGGCGACGACGAAGATCGGCTGCGACTCTCCGGGCGGGAAATGGTCAGCGAGCACCTCGAGCCCGGCCGCTGATTCGGATTCCCCTCGAAACTTCTCGACCTGATTGAGACCGACCGATGTTCCGAGGAGTCCGGTGGCCATGATGGCCAGCAGGGCGAGGCCACTCACCAGACTCACCACCGGCCGCCGCATCACGCGCGTCGCGATGCGGTGCCAGACCGTTTCGCGCGTGGCACCAGCACCCGCGTTCGGCATGAAGGGCCAGAACACCTTACGCCCGCACAGCGCTAGCAGCGGAGGCAGCGCAAACAGCACCGCGGCGAGCGCGATCAGCAGACCAACGGCAGACGACACACCGAGCCCGCGCGTGCCGGGGATCACCGCGAGTGCGAGCGTCAACAACGCCAGAACGACGGTGATGTTGGATGCCACGATCGCTGGCACTGTCTTACGCCAGGCCTCGCTCAGCGCCTGGCGATGATCCTCGTGCACGGCAAGCTCTTCCCGGTACCGCGAGATCAGCAGCAGCGCGTAGTTGGTACCGGCACCGAACACGAGCACGCTGATGATGCCGGCATCGAACTGCAGATCGAGCAGCGCACCAACGGCGCCGGTGACCTTCCCGGCGAGCTGATCGGCGAACGCGACCACGGTAAGCGGGAGGAGCCAGAGGATGGGGGAGCGGTAGGTGATGATCAGCAGAAGTGCGACGATGATGATCGTCACCGCCAGCAGCGTGAAGTCGGCGCCATCGAAGGCCGAAGTGATGTCGGCGCCGAAGGCTGGGCCGCCGGTGACCTGCAGAGTGATTCCGTCTGGTGCGACGCCCTCGAGCGATTCGCGCAAGTCTTTGACGATGTGGGCCGTCTCAGCATTGTCGGCGCCGACAGTGATCGGAGTGACGATCACCGCCGCCGCTCCGTCATCGCTCACGCTCGGGCCGGACGATGTCAGTCCGGTGTGCTCATTGAGTACGGGAACGACCTTCTCCAGCGCCTGAATGTCGGAATCGGTCAGGACCGCAGCATCCGTTCGCGAAGCGACCACCAGAACCGACTGCTCATCAGCGTTCGGAAACTCGTCCAGCAGCGCGCTCACGCGGGAGGATTCCGAGTCAGCGGGCGCCGATTCGTTCCCGGATGGGGCATCGATCCGGGAAAACAGACCGAACAGCGCGGTGAACACGATCAGCACGACGCCCAGTGAGATCCATGCGCCCCGCCGTGAAGTGAGCCGGTCGGAGAAGCGCACGCGAGTAGTTGTCATGCCTCAAGCTCACTAACCAGTCCGCAAACCGACATCGCTCAAAAGGTGGAGACAGCGACCTCGCCCGGGAGCGGACAGCGCAATATGCTCCGAGTATGTCGCTCGAATCGTTTCTCCTGCGCGTTGATCGGCTCGCTGGCGGCCGCGGGGCCGGAATCGTGATCTCAGAAGATGCACGCACCCACCCGAAAACCGTGCGTGCGTTCAGCTGGATCATGTGGCTGCTCGTCGTCGAGCTCGTGATCGGCGTCGGCGCCTTCGTCGTGGCAGTGCTGTTGGCGACCAATGGTGCATCAGTGGGCTTCGCCGTCTGGATGCGCACGGTCGTGGTGCTTGGCATGACCGTGACGCTGTTCTACTTTGCCTGGCGTGCCAAGCTCGGCTGGCGGTGGGGATATCAGCGTCTTCGCCTGTTCGCGCAGATCTTCCCCGTGATCACACTGGTGATGGCGGCGATTCCCGGACTGTATCCGGCGTGGATGGTCACCGAGCAGATAATTTTCAGCCTGGTCATGATCGGCATTGCCGACTTCCTCACGAGCGATCACATGCGTGAGGCTTACCGCAAGCCCACGCCGACGACGTAGGCGCAGTTCCGGTACCCTCCCCGCCACCGCGCGTCAACCCCGTCGGCCTATCTCGATATCCGTGTGACAGTCGACCATATGGATCATCTGATCCCCGACGATGATCCCCGACGAAAGGAACGGATCAATGGGTGTTGGAGACAAGGCGAAGCACACCGCTGAAGACATGGCCGGTCACATGAAGGAAGCCGCTGGCAAGCTCACCGACAACGAGAAGCTCGAAGCGGAGGGCAAGGCTGACCAGGCCAAGGCCGACATCAAGAAGGCCGGCGACAACGTCAAAGACGCCTTCAATAAGTAGAAGACGCCTTCAATAAGTAGAAGACGCCTTCAAGAAGTAGTTCGACTGGGCAGCGCCATCGATGCGGCGCTGCCCAGCGATGCTGGCCGGATGATGCTCAGCTCACAGCCTGGACGACGCCGCTGATGATCACCGCGAACACGGTTGTCCAGCCGATGATCGCAATGGCCTGCCAGATGAGGATGCGCACCTTGCCGACGCCGACGGCGGCGAGCATGGTCGCCGTGAACTGGGTCGGCAGCAGCAGCGGGCCGAGCAGGCTCACACCGGGAACCCCGTAGCGCTCCAGCGCCCGCAGGAACTTCTGGCGACGTGCGGCCTTGCGCGAATTGTCGTCTTCGATCGGAAGGCTGTCTGCTGCGGCATCCAGATCGACGGTGCCGCCGGATCCGGCGAGCACGCTGGCACGGCGACGATTGACCACTGCGGTGCGTGCACCAGAGCTGAGCAGCACGAGCAGAGCGACGGTGAGGAAGTTTCCGGCGATCGCCGCGATCGCGGCGATGACCGGGTGAATGCCGCCCAGGATGCCGATGCTCACGGCGCCTTCACCCTCGATGAAGGGGATCGCGCCGGCTGCAGCGACGATGACTGGCTGAAGGAACTCTGGCACCTGGCCGATCAGGTTCTGGAAGATCTCGATGAGGTTCATGATTGCTCCTGTCGTTTCGCACCGGGGGTTGGTGTGAAACCAGTCCATCGCTTTGCATCGATTGCGGGAAGTGCCGTTCTGTCACCTCTAGCCGGGCGCTCTGCACGACTGACGGGTGACAAGTGTCACGGCCGTAGTGTTGAACCATGAGCACTAGGTCCAACCCGGCGCCAGCCGGTTCATCGGCTGTGGCAGAGCGCAGCTCATTGCGGCTTGCACGCGGTGTATCGGCCACCTGGTGGTACACGGTCGCGGCCCTTCTCTTCTTCGAACTGGGAGTCGTGCTTGCCACGCTCGTCGTCGTCGCCTCCTCCCCAGCCCAATCGCCCGTCGCGATCGCTGGAGTCGGCCTCGGCGGTCTGGCGTGGGTTGCAGCAACGGTGGCGCTGCTGATCGATTACCGGCATCGGACGGACTCCGCACCGCTGGTGCGGTGGCGCAGGCAGCTACTGCCACTTTTGCTGTCCGTGGCATATGGAGTGACGGCCGGCGCGGTCTGCGGATTATGGATCGTCGGCGCTTTACCGCTGCTGCAGTCGCTCATGCTTCTCAACTGGCAGTCAGGCGTTCGGGTTCGGGCATTGCTCGCCGCCACTGGCCTGCTCGTCGCACTCGCCGTGATCGACACGAATGCGACAGACGGCGGGGCCGCGACGACGGCCTTGGGGACACTCATCTTGTTCTCCGTCATCCTTCCGGCGATGACCGTCGCTTCGCTGTGGTGGTGGGACGTACTGGTGCGGCTCGACCGGGCACGAGCCTCTGAGAGTCGCCTCGCCGCAACCCAGGAACGTCTGCGGGTGGCGACTGACGTGCACGACCTCCAGGGTCACCACCTGCAGGTGGTCGCGCTCCAGCTCGAACTGGCGGAGCGCCTGCTGACGAAAGACGCAGACGCCGCACTGGAGCAGCTGCGCGCGGCGCGAACCAGTGTGGCCGAAGCCCAGCAGGGCACACGCGACCTCGCGCTGCGATTCCGCTCAGTGCCGCTGCGAGACGAGATCGCCAACGCCGTCGATCTGCTGCAGGCGGCGGGTACGGCAGCGGAAGCGCGCGTGGATGCTGATGCAGATCGCGCGCCGGCATCCGTTCTGGGGCCCGTCATCCGTGAGACAACGACCAATGTCCTCCGCCACGGCGGCGGGAAGTGGGCGCGGTTGTCTCTGACTCGGCAGGCGGAGTCCTGGCGCTACGAGATCTCGAACGACGCGCCATCCGACACCTCCGCGAGCGACGATGGATCCGGGCTGGACGGTATCGGCCGTCGCGCCGCAGAGTTCGGCGGATCCGTCGAAGTGCAGCGTGGCAAGAACGAGTTCACGGTCGTCGTGACCGTGCCCGTAGTGGCCGATGTGACCGATCCGGGGGAGCAGCGATGATCCGCGTGCTGATTGCCGATGATGAGGCGATGATCCGCTCCGCCCTGGCGGCGCTGCTGCGGCTCGAGGATGACATCGACGTGGTCGCAGAGTGTGCTGACGGCGATCAGGCGGTCGTCATGGCCGAGAAGCTGCAGCCCGACATCTGCCTGCTCGATCTGGATATGCCGGGACTCGACGGTGTCGAGGTCGCCGAACGGTTGCGCCGCACGCTGCCGGCGACGCGCTGTGTAGTGGTGACGCGGCATGCGCGTCCCGGCGTACTGCGGCGAGCGCTGGCATCCGGAGTCGCCGGCTTCCTGCCGAAGTCTCGCGGCGCGAACGAGGTGGCCGAGGTGATCCGTCGGGTTGCTGCGGGCGGGCGCTATGTCGATCCAGAGGTCGCCGCCGACGCGCTGAGCGACGAAAGGAGCCCTCTGACCGATCGTGAGCTCGATGTGCTGCGCGCGGGACGACGCGGTGAGACGACCGGACAGATCGCGCGCTCACTGCTACTCGCGCCTGGAACCGTGCGCAATCACATCTCGGCAGTGCTCGCAAAGCTCCACGTCGCCACTCGCCAGCAGGCGGTGCTGGTGGCGGAAGAGCGCGGCTGGATCTGACTCGAATGTTCGGACTCTTCGGATCAATGTGGCGCCCGATGCGCCACCGACGCCGCGGCGTAGTCGAGTTGAAGTGGCTCACTGCCCGCTCGTACACGACGAAGTGGTACCCGCAGGGCATCGACTTCGGCACCTGGCAGGGGCGGCGAACCCTCGCCGTGAGCTGGTTCCGCAAAGACAAGACGGGTCAGCATCTCGCATCGCGAGTGACATTCATCGACTTGGAGCGCTCGCGGCACCTCGATGTGGCCCTCACGATCGAGGGTGATGACGGCGAACTCCTGCCCGCGAAAATCCATGCCGGTGGCCTCGCCTGGTTCGGTGATCGGCTGTTCGTCGCCGCCACCGGGCAGGGGATATGGGAGTTCGATCTCAGCGACACCCACAAGCCGAGGGGAGCGGCAGCGCGGCGAGTGGTGGGAGCACGACGACGAGGGTTCGGCGCGGTGGCGTTGGCCGCGGTCCGAACCCACGTGCATTCTGTGCCCCTGCGGTGTTCGTTTCTGGGTCGAGTGTTCGACACCGACGGCACTTCGCTTCCTCGCGTGCTCATCGGCGAATACCGCGGCGACACGCTCGGACGCATCGGCGAGTTCACGATTCCGGACGACGTCGACGGCTCCTTCACGCCAATCGACGAAAGCTCTCCGCAGATTCCATGCATGCAGGGCGCAGTGCAGTGGGGTGCGCGGCGGTTCATCTCGCAGTCGCGCGGCCTGAAGCCCGGTGCACTGTGGGACGGAGACGGCGCACAGCCGCAACGCAGTGACGTACCGCTGCCAATCGGCTGCGAGGATCTCGCCCTAGACCCGGAAGAGCGGATGCTGTGGTCGCTGGGCGAGCATCCATGGCGACGCGTCGTGCGCGGCATCCCGTTCGCCCGACTTGACCTGTGATGCGCCTCAAAGGCTACGAGCGTTGCGGCTCGCGCTGAGGGATCTCCTGCGTGAGGGAGAGGATGACTGCGCTGCATACGAGCCGGCGCAGCTGTGACGGGTCAGGGTCGGGGACGCTGTTGGCCAGCGCCCCGTTGTGAGCTGCCACGACGGCTCGGGTGAATAGATCCGCCGGCACCGTCGGAACGAGGCCGAGCTGCGCCAGTGCTCCTACGAGAACCGGTTGCAAGGCGCTGAGGAATTCGCGTTCGTGCTCGAGGAACTGGCCGGCGAGAGTGGAGTCGTACTGGGCGTCGGAGGCGAAGTTGATCCTGATCCGGAGCCATTCCAGATCGAACGTCATCGCCTCGACCACATCCTCCACCGCGTCTTTCGTCGACATCGGCTTTCGGGCGACGACGCGGCCAACCGCAGCCGCCAGTCGGGTGAGGACATCCGCCTGATGCTCGGCGTAAATGCTAAACACCAACTCGTCGAGCGAGGCGAAGTTGGAATAGAACGCACCCCTCGTGTAGCCAGCTCGTCCGGTGACGGCGTCGACGGTCACGGCCGATACTCCGCCTTCGACCAGGAGTCCGCTGGTCGCTTCGAGAAGTCGTCGCCTGGTCTCTGATCGTCTGCGGGGTACTCGGTCAGCCGGCAGGGTCAGTGTCGCCACGGGCGCTCCTCCTCTTCCTGATCAAGGTACAACCCCTTTTCAATACGAAGTGTATTGAGTACAGTCTGAATTCAAAGCACTGTCGACGCAAGAGGATCGGGAGACACGATGGACGCAGACGTCATCATCATCGGGGGTGGCCTTGCGGGCCTGGTCGCCAGCAACGAGCTCGTGCGGGCGGGCAAGAAAGTGCTGATCCTTGATCAGGAGAACGCCGCGAACCTGGGCGGGCAGGCCTTCTGGTCGTTCGGCGGCATCTTCATGGTCGACACCCCGATGCAGCGACGTCTGAGAGTGCGCGACTCGTTCGAGCTGGCCTGGCAGGACTGGCAGGGTTCAGCGGGTTGGGATCGTCTGGACGGTGAGCACCCCGAGGACGAATGGGCCGCCCAGTGGGGTCGGGCCTACGTCGAGTTCGCCGCGGACGACAAGCGGGCGTGGCTCGAAGAGCAGGGCGTGAAGTTCACGCCGCTGGTCGGGTGGGCGGAGCGCGGAGCGCTGACCGCTCGAGGTCACGGCAACTCCGTCCCCCGATTCCATGTGCCCTGGGGAACGGGAACGGGCATCTCCGAGCCCTTCGCGAACAAGGCCAGAGCAGCATCCGACGCGGGGCACGTGGCGTTCCACTTCCGCCATCGCGTGGACGAGTTGATCTTCGACGACGGTGTGGTGACCGGCGTGCGCGGCACCGTGCTCGCGCCGGACACTGCCCGCCGCGGTGCGCCATCGAACCGCGACCCGCTCGGCGAATTCGAGTTCCGCGCGCAAGCGGTCGTCATCGCCAGCGGCGGCATCGGCGGCAATCATGAGCAAGTGCGGAAGTGGTGGCCGGAGAGCCTCGGTACGCCTCCGCGGAAAATGATCACCGGCGTGCCGGAATACGTGGACGGACGGATGCTCGACATCGCCACCGAGCAGGGAGTGCGCCTGGTCAACAGAGACCGAATGTGGCATTACACCGAGGGGGTTCAGAACTGGAACCCGATCTGGCCAGACCACGCGATCCGCATCCTCCCCGGACCATCCTCATTCTGGTTGGACGCACGTGGCAGGCGGCTCCCGGCACCGGGTTTGCCGGGCTATGACACCCTCGGCACGTTGAAGATCCTCCGCACGACGCCGGATATCGCCGAGTACGACTACTCGTGGTTCATCCTCGACCAGACGATCATCAAGAAGGAGTTCGCTCTCTCCGGCTCTGAGCAGAATCCTGACATCACCAACCGCGATCTCGGCCTGCTGCTCCGCAGTCGGCTGGGCGGCTCCGCACCGGGCCCGGTCGAGGCCTTCAAAGACCACGGCGCCGACTTCGTTGTCGCCGACACGCTCTCCGAGCTGGTGCGCGGCATGAACGAGATGACGGGAGACGGCCTTCTCGATCTGGGAGAGATCGAGAAGCAGATCACGGCCCGCGACAACGAGATCGTCAATCCGTACTCGAAGGATGCGCAGACGATGGGGATACAGAACAGCCGTCGCTACCTCGGTGACAAGCTCACTCGCACCGTGAAGCCGCACCGAATCCTCGACCCTTCGCACGGCCCCCTCATCGCCGTGCGGCTCTGGATCGTTACTCGGAAGACTCTCGGTGGCATCCAGACCGACCTCAGCGGCCGAGCTCTCGATGCAGCCGGGCAGCCGATCAGCGGCCTGTACGCCGCGGGTGAGGCAGCGGGCTTCGGCGGCGGCGGCGCGCACGGCTACAACGCGTTGGAAGGCACCTTCCTCGGCGGATGCATCTTCACCGGCCGCACCGTCGGCCGCGCCCTGGGCAAGGCGCTATGAGCGGCGACGGCAAGCTGAAGCTCGGCGGCGGTAAGAGCGTCCCCACGATCATCAGCGAGATGATGCGAACGCCGAACATCGACCAGTGGGATGCGTTCACCGAAGCGGTGGCCCCGCCGGCAGCGAAAGGCGAAGTCCGCGCGGTGTTTCTCGGCGTATCCACTGTGCTGCTCCGGGACGACACCACGGCGATCCTCACCGACGGCTACTTCTCCCGACCGGGCCTCCTCCGCTTTTCCTTCGGCAAGGTCCGACCAGACCAGCGGCGCATCAAGGCCGCCCTGCGTCGCGCTGACATCGACCGACTCGATGCGGTATTCGTCGTCCACTCCCACGTCGATCACGCCCTCGACTCTGCGACGGTCGCGCAGAAGACCGGCTCCTGGCTCATCGGATCGGAGTCAACGCGGCAGATCTCCCGCGGAGTCGATTTTCCTCAGGAACGCTTCATGACAGCACACCATGACCAGCCGGTCCGGTTCGGCACGTTCACGCTCACGGCGGTGCACGCAGCCCACAGTCCCGACGACCTCGTCCCTGGCGAGATCACGACACCGATCACTCCCCCCGCCAAAACAGTGGCGTACCGCACCGGGGAGTGCTACTCCCTTTTCGCCGAGCATCAGCGCGGAACAGTCCTCATCCACGCGAGCGCAGCGTACATTCCCGGTGCCCTCGCGGGGCGGCATGCAGACACCGTCTACCTCGGCATCGGCGCGCTGGGCACGCAGTCCGACGAGTTCCGAGAGGCGTACTGGCGGGAGACCGTGGAAGCCGTTGGGGCACGGCGCGTGATCCCCATCCACTGGGACAACTTCACACGCAGGCTCGATCGCCCCCTGCGGCCCCTGCCCGCGCCGTTCGACAACGTCGCGAAGTCGCTCGAATGGCTCGAGAAGCGGGCTCGCAGCGCTGGCGTCACCTTTGCGATGCCCCGCCTCGGACACGAGGTCGACCCGTGGCCGGAGTCGCAATAGCGACGCGTACGGTTGGAGAATAGGGCTGGATCTGACCGGTCACAGCGGTGGCTCTTCCAGATGGATCCGGGAGCCTCCACGATGGCGGCGTCCGCTCACACCGAGCAGTACAAGGGCGATGACGATCGGGATGTAGACGAACGCATCCTGCGCCGTGAACATCTCG
Source organism: Microbacterium sp. Y355 (assembly GCF_059445345.1). Lineage (NCBI taxonomy): Bacteria > Bacillati > Actinomycetota > Actinomycetes > Micrococcales > Microbacteriaceae > Microbacterium > Microbacterium sp. Y355. The sequence continues at coordinate 2,633,118 of NZ_JCAIUD010000001.1, forward strand.
CCCAGAAGAAGTGCCGCGCCCAGCAGCAGCACAGGCTCGAGATATGACAGCAGACCGAACAGCGACAGCGGAAGCAGGCGTGAGGCGAGGATATAGAGGGTCATCGCCACACCGCTGAGCGACGCCATCAGCAGCATCCAGGGCCAGGACGCGGGGATGCTGCGCAATGGATCGGACGCGTACGAGACGATGATCACCACGACAGCCGGCACGATGAGCACGACGATCTCGATCAGGAACACCTGCATCGAATCGAGACCAGTCCAGCGGCGAAGAGCGAAGTAGATCGGGTAGAGGCCGGCAATGATGGCGACCGGCCAGTTCACGCCTCCGGCGATCAGCAACTGAGCGAGTACACCAACGCCGGCTGCCGCCACCGCGAGCCACTGCAGAATGCTCAGCCGGTCGTGGAAGAACACGCGTCCCACGACGACCATCACCAGCGGCAGCAGGAAGTAGCCGAAGGCGATGTCCTGCGCGTGCCCGTTGGCTGGTCCCCACATGAACACCCACAGTTGCAGCGCCATGATGCCGCTGGAGACGAGAACGATCAGTATTAGTTTCGGGCTGCGCGTGATGCGCGCGGTCACGGTTTTCAGCTCGGTGCGGGCCCTCGAGGATGCGTGCACCGCAAGGAGTGGGATAAGGATGAACAGCACGCGCCAGGCCGTCGTCTCCTCAGGTGTGAAGCCGTCGAGATGGCCACCCAGCAGGCTGATCACACCGAACAGTACGGATGCCAGCAGGATTGCCGCGACGCCGCGACCAGCAGCCGAGGAGAGAACAGAACGAGAGATGAGGCACTCCGTCGAATAAGGAGAGGTGTGCTGCAAATCTAGTCGCCTGGTCGCTAGCAACCGGAGTTGACAGATAATTCTACGCAACATAGGTTGACAGCATGGAATCCACAGCCATCGCGGCCATCGCCGCCGATCTCAGCGATCCCCGGGCAGGTCTGCGTGCGGTGTCGTCTCTGCGCGTTCTCGCCGACACGCTCGAGCTCAAACAGGTCGAGGCCGCGCTGCGGGCGGGCATGAGCTGGCAGGAGATCGCCGATGCGCTCGGTGTGAGCCGGCAGGCCGTGCACAAGAAGTACGCCAAACGCGTCGATCCGACAATCCCCGTCCCAAGGAGGAACTCATGAGTCGCTTCCTTACCGCCGCCGCGACCATGCAGACGCTGAGCACCACCGCCATGGAGGAGGCATCACGCGAGGGGCGCCGCGAGGCCGACCTCGAACATCTCCTGCTCGCGCTGATGCTCAGCGAACAGAAGGCCGGTCAGGTGCTGCGTGGACTCGGCATCACGCTGGATGCTGCGCGCGAAGCCACACGAGAACAGCACGCCGCGCAACTGCGGTCACTCGGTGTCTCCATCGAGCAGAACGAGCCCGGTCGCATCACGTTCCACGAGACCGCGGGGTACGAGTGGAGCGAGCGAGCATTGGGCGTCATGACCCGCGCTGGCGAGGGCCGGCGCGCAGGAGACGCGGCCGCGATTCTGCGCGAGCTGCTGACAGAGCCGAGCGGGCTGATCGCCGGCATCCTTGAACGAATGGGGACGACACCGGCCGCGGTGACTGAACGACTCGATGATGCCGAACGGATTCCGCAGCATCCGACGTCGTCGAAGAACATGGTGCAGGGGCGATTCGAGGCCTTCGTCCCCGCATCCATTGCCGATGTCTGGGCACTCGTATCGAATGCTGAGCGGATGCCGGAGTGGGATCCGCAGTCGGGAACCGTCGAGGTGGAAACCTCGGGCGCCTGGATCGTCCATTCACGCACCACGTACCCGGATGGTAAGCCTGCCAAGGTCAAGGAGCCGTTTCGGCGGCGGCGAATCACGCAGGCCGTCGCACTGGAGCCGACGTCGGTGGTCTGGCTACTCGAGTTCCCCGACGCCCCTCAGTCGATTTCCCGCACGCTTTCGATCGAGCTCTCACCCGCTGCGGGCGGCACCCAAGCCACTCTCACCTCGTCTTGGCCGCGCCGCACCGGCTGGCGTCGCGTGGTCGGCTTCCCGCTGCGCCCATTGCAACGCTTCTTCGCGTGGTTGCAACTCTTCCAGACCGGGGGTTCGATCAGCCGAGTGTTCCGCTGAACCTGAGGAGAAACGAAAAAGCCCCTCACCTGGATCCTAAGACCTGGTGAAGGGCTGTTTTCATTCGCGTGCGCGAGGGGGGACTTGAACCCCCACGCCCGTAAGGACACTGGCACCTGAAGCCAGCGCGTCTACCATTCCGCCACTCGCGCGAACGTCTCATTCCGAAGAACTCAACTTGAAGAGGATATCACGCAGAATCCCTCTCCCTGAACTCGCCGAGGCCGCCCCGCTCACGCTCTGCACCGGTGAGAATGGTCCTGCAGCATCAGACAGGTGTGGCCAAGTCCTGTCCCGTGCAGGAAAGCCATTCTCGACCGCAGCTTGCCCGCAGCTTGACCGCAGTTCGACCGGCACAACGCCGATTGCGACGCCCAGCAGGCGCATATCCAGGTCACCTGGCTACGATGTGTCTACCGGTCCGCAATGCCAGAGGAGCCCAGTGGGACTACTTGACAGCTTTGAGAAGGGTCTTGAGCGCGCCGTGAACGGCGCATTCGCCAAGACCTTCCGCAGCGGCATCCAACCGGTGGAGATCGCCTCGGCCATCCGTCGCGAAGCCGACATCAAAGCCGCTGTCGTCAGCCGCGAGCGCATCATCGCCCCGAACGGCTACGCCGTGCGCCTCAGCGCAGACGACTATCAGCGGATGCACGCACTCGGCGGCGCCCTGACAGACGAGCTGCACGCACTCATCAACACGCACGCGAAAGCGCAGGGCTACAGCTTCGCTGGCCCCGTCTCCATCACACTCGAAATCGATGAGAAGGTCGCCACCGGCACAGTACGTGTGGACTCCGGCACCGTCGAAGGCCGCGTCAGCTGGCAGGCCGTCGTCGACGTCGACGGACGCCGCCACACTCTCACTCACGCACGCAGCGTCATCGGGCGCGGCAGCGACGCCGACATCACGATCACGGATGCCGGATCCAGCCGCAAGCACGTCGAGATTCTGTGGGACGGTGAGCGCGCCATGATGCGCGATCTCGGCTCCACCAACGGCACGAAGGTCAATGGTGACAAGGTGCGCGAAGCGCCACTACCCACCGACACGACCATCACGATCGGTCGCACCGACCTCGTGTTTCGGATTGTCCCCGTGACGGCTGATCACACGTCGGGGGTGAATCGATGACCGACGTCCCTGAACTGACGCTCCTGCTGTTGCGCATCGGATTCCTGGTGCTCTTGTGGTTCTTCGTGTTCGGCGTCATCTATTCGCTGCGCGCTGACCTGTTCGGCGTGAAGGTGCGAAAGCTTCCGGCCGAGGCAGCGGTCGCCGCCGCGACACCCACCCCCGCGCCGTCACAGGCCGCCTCATCCGCACTGACGCAGGCTCTGACACCGGCCGTGAAGCCGCAGGCCGCCCCGCGTACGAGCGGAGCAGCCACCACGAGCACCGTGTCCAAACTCGTGATCACCTCTGGGCCGAAGGCAGGACTCGAGCTTCCGCTCGGCACCCAGCCGATGACGATCGGCCGCTCCAGCGAATCCGGTCTCGTCATCCGCGACGATTACACCTCCAGCCACCACGCCCGCCTTCTGCTGCGTGGCGACAGCTGGATCATTCAGGATCTCGACTCTACGAACGGCACCTTCCTCGCCGGCGCACGCGTCAGCGGGGCTCCGGCACCGATCAGCATCGGTGACGCCATCAAGGTGGGCGCCACGACCTTCGAGCTGCGAGCCTGACGCGGGCATGGTCTTCGAAGGATCGAGTGCTGCGATCTCCCACACCGGGAAGGTCCGCTCTAACAACCAAGACTCCGGCTATTCCGGCGACAACCTGTTCGCTGTCGCCGACGGCATGGGCGGCCACGCGGGAGGGGATGTCGCATCCAGCATCGCCATCCAGCGTTTGGAACGCCTCGACCAGGCCTTCGATTCCACAGATGACGCGCAAGCATCCCTCCAGGCTGCGGTTACGACGGCCGCAGGCGATCTCATCCGCGCGGCCAAGGAGCGCCCCGAGCTCGCCGGTCTCGGCACCACGGTCAGCGCGATCATCATGGTCGACGACCACGCCGTCATCGGTCACATCGGCGACTCGCGCATCTACCTCTACCGCGATGACGAGTTGACGCAGATCACCGCCGACCACACCTTCGTCCAGCGCCTGGTCGACTCAGGCCGCATCACTCCTGAAGAGGCCCGGTATCACCCGCGCCGTTCGGTGCTGATGCGCGTGCTCAGCGACATGGACCATGACCCGGAGCTCGATCTCTTCGTCATGCCCACACTCCCCGGCGACCGTTGGCTGCTCTGCTCCGACGGCCTCACCGGTGTCGTCGACGACCCGCACATCCTCAAAGCCATGCGTCTGGGCCTGCCCCCTGGCCGCACCGCTGACAATCTGCTCAAGCAGGCACTCGACGGCGGCGCGCCGGACAATGTGACGATCGTGCTGGTCGAGGTGGGTGGTGCGCATCCGCTCTCCTCCGGCCCCGCCACCATCGTCGGAGCGGCATCCAACCCCTCCGGTGTGCTCATCCCTGCCGCACGCACCGGCCGCGCGAACTGGCTGCACCCCGTGCGTCAAGCCGCCAACGAGCCCTCGCACTTCGAGCCAGCCGCCGACTACCTCGAAGAGCTCATCGAGGAGGATCGCCGCCGCGCAAAGCGCCGCCGCATCGGCTGGATCGCTGCGCTCGTCGTCGTGATCCTCGCACTCACCGGCGCAGGTTTCCTTGCGTACGGCTGGACTCAGACGCGCTATTTCATCGGTGCGGACGAAGACAGCGTCGTGATCTTCCAGGGGGTGCAGCAGAACATTGGCCCGATCCCACTGTCGACCGAGATCGAAGACACCGACATCCTGCTCGCCGATCTGCCGCCGTACCAGCGTTCCTCGGTGGAGCGCACGATCAACGCGCGTTCGCTCGCCGATGCCATGGCGATCGTTGACCGCCTGCAGGCTGGAGCAGAAGAGGTCACCGGCGAGACCACCATGCCCAGGCCCACGCCAACACCCACGCTGACGCCCACCCCCGCTCCCACCCCGGCCCTCACTGACGCTGTCGAAGGGGAGGGTGCCGAATGAGCACCGACGTCGCCACCGATACCGCGGTCATCAAAGCGCTGCGCCGAATGCGGATGCCGCAGACCCAGCGCAACCGCGAGTTCTGGCTGCTGCTGTTCGCCTGCGCTCTGAGCGGCGCGGCACTCACGCTCGTGCAGTTGGGCGCGCTTGGGGCCATCGACCCGTTCATCCTGTTCATCGGCGGGGGCCTGGCAGTGCTCGCCTTCGCTCTGCACTTCGTGCTGCGGTTCGTGGCATCCGATGCCGACCCCTTCGTGCTGCCCATCGCCACCCTGCTGACCGGCCTGGGCATCTCGATGATCTATCGACTTGACATCGCCGAGCACCTCACCGGGTGGGCGGCATACTCGACGAAGCAGCTGGTCTGGACGGCGATCTCACTCGCTGGCGCCATCGCGATCGTCATCCTGCTGCGCAACTATCGCGTCCTGTTCCGGTTCACCTACGTGTTCGGCCTCGTCGGAATCCTGTTGCTGCTGCTGCCGTTCGTTCCCGGCCTTGGCGTCAGCGACGCGGGAGCGGATGTCTGGGTCTCGCTCGGTGGGCTCTTCTCGTTCCAGCCCGGCGAGATCGCCAAGATCTGCCTGGCCATCTTCTTCGCCGGCTATCTGGTGCGCACCCGCGAGAGCCTCACCTCGGTCGGAAAGTCGTTCCTCGGCATGACGTGGCCTCGGATGCGAGAGCTCGGCCCCGTCATCATCGTTTGGGTCATCTCCCTCGGCATCATTGTCGTGCAGCGCGACCTCGGAACCGGAATGTTGATCTTCGGCATGTTCATCGCCATGCTGTACGTCGCCACCGGCAAGACGAGCTGGGTGCTGATCGGCCTCGCGATGGTTGCCGCAGGAGTGCTCGCCGCGACCCAGATCCTCGAGTACGTGCGCGGCCGTTTCACGAACTGGCTGTTCGCCTTCGATCCAGACATCGTCGACCCGGAGGGCCCCGGATACCAGCTCGTGCAGGGCATCTACGGGCTCGCGCACGGTGGCCTGCTTGGCACGGGTCTTGGTCAGGGCCGCCCCGACATCACCCCGCTCGCGCAGAGTGACTACATCATCCCCAGCCTCGGCGAAGAGCTCGGGCTGATCGGCCTGTTCGCGATCCTCTGCCTGTATATGGTGTTCGTCAGTCGCGGCGTGCGCATCGGGATCGCCGGCCAGGACGACTTCGGCAAGCTTCTCGCCATCGGCCTTTCCTTCACGATTGCCCTGCAGGTATTCATCATGGTCGGCGGCGTCACCCGTGTCATCCCGCTCACCGGTCTCACCACGCCGTTCCTCGCAGCCGGCGGGTCATCGCTGGTCGCGAACTGGCTCATCGTGGCACTTTTGCTGCGTATCTCTGACGGCGTGCGCCGCCAGCCCAGGGTGGTGATCGGCTGATGACTAAAGAACTCAGGCGTCTCAGCATCGTCATGCTGTTCATGTTCCTCGCGCTGTTCGCGTCGACCAGCTGGATCCAGGTGGTCGCCGCTGAGAACCTCGCTCAGTCTGACCGCAACACGCGCACCCTGCTGGACAGCTACGAGATCCAGCGCGGGTCGATCATCGCCGATGGCTCGCCGATCGCGTACTCGGTGCCATCCGAAGACGAGTACCAGTATCAGCGCGTGTACACCGACTCTGAGATCTGGTCGAGCGTCACCGGCTACTTCAACCCGGCGCTGCAGTCATCGACGGGCATCGAAAACGCATTGAACACAGATCTTTCCGGCACCGGCGGGGGCGCCTTCTTCGCCGAGATCGAGCGGATCGTCTCCGGCCAGCCGCAACGTGGGTTCAGCGTCGAACTGACTCTGGATGCCGCGGCGCAGCAGGCCGCATACGAAGGGCTTGGCGATCTGCAGGGCGCTGTCGTCGCCATCGAGCCTTCGACGGGCCGAATCCTCGCCATGGTGTCGAGTCCCGGCTTCGACGCGAACCAGCTCGCCGTGCACAGCGGCAGCCAGGCTGAAGCCGCCTACGACGCTCTTGACGCGCTGAAGCCGAACCCGCTGCAGAACCGTGCCATCGGCGAGCTCAACCCGCCTGGGTCCACGTTCAAGGTGCTCGTTGCGGCCGCTGCATACGCCACCGGCGACTGGACGTCGCAGTCGACGCTGCCCAACCCGGCCCGCTACACGCTGCCTGGTTCCACGAATCAGGTGTCGAACGCCTGGAACGGCACGTGCGGATCCGGCGAGACCGTGACGATCGCAGAGGCGCTCCGCCTGAGCTGCAACATCCCGATGGCGGAGCTCGCTGTCGCGATCGGTGACCAGGCGATCCTCGAGACCGCCGAGAAGTTCGGCTTCAATCAGAGCTTCGATACGCCTCTGACATCCGCCGTCTCCAAGTACCCGCGCGGCCTGGACGACGCTCAGACTGCCCTGACCGGATTCGGTCAGGGAGAGGTCACGTCAACGCCGTTGCAGGTCGCAATGATCTCGGCCGGCCTTGCTAACGATGGAGTGGTGATGAACCCTCGCCTGGTGGATGCAGTGATCGGCAACGATCTCTCGGTGATCCGCGAATACGAGAGCACGGAGTTCGATCGCGCTGTGGATGCTGATGTCGCCGATGAGGTCACCGGGTCAATGGTGGCGAGCGTCGCGAATGGCGCGGCGACGGGTGCAAGAATAGACGGTATCGACGTCGCCGGTAAAACGGGGACGGCCGAGCACAACCCCGACGATCCGTACACGTTATGGTTCACCGGTTTCGCACCTGCGGACGACCCGCAGGTTGCGGTGGCGGTCGTTGTCGAAAACGGCGGCGGAATGGGACAGTCGGGATCCGGTGACACGCTCGCCGCCCCGATCGCGAAGATGGTCATAGAGGCGGTGCTTTACAAATGAGGCCGACGCAGGGTGTGTCGTTCGGTGGTCGATACGAGCTTCAGTCGCGTATCGCAATCGGCGGTATGGGCGAGGTGTGGGAGGCGACCGATCATGTCATCGGACGCATCGTCGCCATCAAGATCCTCAAGGACGAGTACATGGGGGATCCGGGCTTCCTCGAGCGCTTCCGCGCTGAGGCCCGGCACGCCGCACTCGTCAACCATGAGGGCATCGCCAGTGTCTTCGACTACGGCGAGGAGAACGGCAGTGCCTTCCTCGTCATGGAACTCGTACCAGGCGAGGCGCTGTCCACGCTTCTCGAGCGCGACGGCGCACTGAGCGCCGACAAGACGCTCGATATCGTCGCGCAGACGGCATCCGCGTTGCAGGCTGCGCACGCTGCCGGTCTCGTGCACCGCGACATCAAGCCCGGAAACCTGCTGATCACCCCGGATGGCCGGGTGAAGATCACTGACTTCGGCATCGCCCGCATCGCTGACCAGGTGCCGCTGACGGCGACCGGTCAGGTCATGGGTACTGTGCAGTATCTGTCGCCTGAGCAAGCGTCAGGGCACCCGGCATCTCCTGCGACCGACACATATTCGCTGGGAATCGTCGCGTACGAGTGCCTGGCAGGCAAGCGCCCGTTCACTGGCGAGTCGCAGGTCGCGATCGCGATGGCACAGATCAACGAGCAGCCCCCGCCGCTGCCGCCTACGGTGCCGATCCCGGTGCAGAACCTCGTCATGGCGATGATCGCGAAGAAGCCGGCCGACCGGCCTTCTTCGTCGGCAACGGTCGCACGTGCAGCGCAGGCCCTCCGCCGCGGCGATTTGAATTCCGCAGCGATCGCCGTCCCTGCTATCGCTTCCGGCGGTGTCGCAAATGATGACGCGACGCGCCTGCTCACGGCAAACGGCGATGACGGCGCCACGCGCATCCTCCCGACTACAGCGCAGCTGCCCGCCGGCAGCAGCGCCGCTGAAGAGGATCGTCCGAAGAAGAAGCGCAGCCCGTGGACGTGGCCGCTGATCGCGCTGATCGCGCTGCTCGCGATCGTGCTGGGTGCCACCGTCTATGGACTGATGAACCCGAACGACCCCACCCCGATCGATACACCCACGTCCGCTCCGCCGACGACACCGCCGCCGCCCACGCCCACTCCGACGCCCGAGCCGACGCGCGTCAACGTCGACTCGCTGGGCCTGAACGGTCAGACGTGCGAAGCGGCTACGGCGATTCTCAATGAGAACGGCTTCACCCTCGTCAACTGCGTCCCTGGTAACGCGGCGGCCTCGGACGAGGAGATTGGCCAGATCTACATGGTCGAGCCTGGAGGCAATGTGGCCGTCGACCAGACGATCACGCTCACCTCCTACGGAGAGCGTGCACCGCTGACGGCGCCCTCGGACGTCCCGATGATCAACGGCAACCCGTCTGAGGTCAAGGCCGGTTCGACTGTGACGATCACGTGGGGCGCAGGATTCACCTGTCCCAGCGGAACGACTGTCGACGGCTACACAGTGAATCTCACCGGCGCCACCTTCGTCGGCGGCGTAGGGCCCACATTCGGCGCAGACGTGCGCAGCGTGCAGGTTCTGGTCAGCGATGCAGAGGATGCGCAGCGGATGGTCGCCTCTTACGCCGGAATCTGCGGCGGTGGCGGCGAGCCTCGTACATCACCGAACTCGAACGACCTTTCGGTGACCATCGTCCAGCCTGAGTCGGAACCGACACCGACACCCACGCCCGGCGCGGGCAACGGTGACAACGGCAACGGCAACGGCAACAACAAGGACGACAAGAACAGCGAAGGCTGAGGGTAACCTCAGTAGATTCACGTTGTTGTCAGACCAGGGGGAGTCTTCAGTGTCCGCAGAGCCGCGCATCATTGCCGAGCGATACCGTGTGGACGAGCTCATCGGCCACGGTGGCATGGCGAAGGTCTATCGCGGTTACGACATCACGCTCGGTCGCGAAGTCGCCATCAAGATCCTTGATCCTGACCTCGCTCGCGACACGGCTTTCCGCACCCGCTTTCGGCTGGAAGCACAGGCTGCGTCACGGATGTCGCACCCTTCGGTCGTGCGCGTGTTCGATGCGGGCGATCCTGCTTCGGCCGGCGACGGTTCCGCCCCTGCGGGCTCGCCTGGCAGCGAGCCGTACATCATCATGGAGCTCGTGCAGGGACGCCAGCTGAAGGAGATCATCGCCGAAGGCCCCGTGCCCGTTGAGGATGCCCTTCGCTACGTAGACGGCATCCTCGAGGCTCTCGACTACTCGCACCGCGCTGGCGTCGTGCACCGCGACATCAAACCCGGCAACGTGATGGTCACCGAAAAGGGCCAGGTCAAGGTCATGGACTTCGGCATCGCGCGTGCGGTGTCTGACTCATCATCGACCGTCGCCGAGACCACTCAGATCATTGGCACCGCCGCATATTTCTCGCCCGAGCAGGCCAAGGGCGAGCCGGTGGATGCCCGCGCTGACCTGTATTCGACCGGCGTCGTGCTCTACGAACTTCTCACCGGCCGTCAGCCGTTCCGCGGAGAGTCGCCGGTCGCTGTCGCGTACCAGCACGTCAGCGAGACGCCGCTCGCGCCCACTGAGGTCAATGAAGACGCCCCCGGTGCCCTTGACCCGATCGTGCTGCGTGCCCTCGCAAAAGACCCTTACCAGCGCTATCCGGATGCAGCGAGCTTCCGCGCCGCGCTGGACAGTGCCGTCGCCGGCAAGGCTCCGAGCAAGAAGCAGCTCGGCGCACTCACCAGCGAGCTGTATGGATCGAGCCCTCGTCAGGCGCAGGAGACCGCACGCTCGCTTCGCCAGCTCAGCACCGACACGACGATGGCCCGCACCCAGTCTGGGCCACCGGTGGTGTGGATCTGGGCGGGCGTCGCGTTGCTGGCCGTGCTGCTCATCTCAGTTCTGCTGTGGGTGATCCTGATGCCACGCGGTGAGCAGATTCCGACCTCATCCCGCGTCGTGCCCGACCTCATCGATGTCTCTTCACAGCGCGCACAGACCGACCTCGAAGAACTCGGCTTGCTTTCCACCATCGTCACCGAAGCCAATGCTGAGATCACCGAGGGCAATGTGATCCGCACCGACCCGAAGGCCGAGCAGTCGGTAGAGGTCGGCCAGACCGTCACTGTCTATGTCTCTGCAGGCGCCGAGACCGTGATCGTTCCGAAGCTCATCGGCCTTTCACAATCGGCCGCAGTCGAGGCGTTGGAAGCAGAGGGCCTGGCTTTGGGAAACGTGAATCCCGAGAATGACGCGGAAAGCGCCGCCGAAACAGTGCTCGCCACGACCAACGTCGAGGCAGGCGACGAAGTCGCACCGGGAACGATCGTGAACCTCGTCGTCGCCAGTGGGCGAGTCACCATGCGCGATGTCACCGGCTTCACGGTAGATGCGGCCACGGCTGAGTTGGAGAACCTCAATCTCACCGCTGTGCCGACGTCGATCGGCGAGTGTGGAGAGTTGGAAGCCCCGGGAATAGTGCTGTCGCTGTCACTCGCACCCGGCGACGTTCCCGTGCATTCCGAGGTCGAACTGCGCTACTGCGAGTGATCCGAGGGCAGCGGCGTCAACCCCGCCGATGCCCGTCGCGCGTCGTACGCCACCCCGGCCGCTGACGCGACCTCGCTCAACCAGTTCGCCAACAGCCGATAGCCGTGCTGGGTGAGCACGCTCTCCGGATGGAACTGCACGCCTCGAATCGGCAGCTCACGATGTGCGAGCGCCATGACCGTCCCCGACGTCGTGCGTGCCGTGACGACGAGCTCTGGTGCCAGCTCGGCCTCCGGCAGTGCCAGCGAGTGATAGCGGCCCACGTCGAAGGGTGAAGGGATGCCGTCGAACAGAGCCGCCCCGTCGTGGTTGATCGACGAGAGCATGCCGTGCATGAGTTCCGGTGCTTCAGCGATTTCAGTGGCAAAGGCTGCGCCGATCACCTGATGTCCGAGACAGACCCCCAGCATTGGCATCCGTCGCTCGGCCGCGAGGCGGACAATGTCGACCGAAGCACCGGCATCCCGTGGCCTGCCTGGACCAGGGGAGAGCAGCACGCCATCGAAATCAGGCAAGATACGGGCGAAGCCCGCTACCGTCTCGGCATCCGCCTCGATCATCTCGGTGTCGGCACCGAGCTCACGCAGGTAGCCGACGAGCGTGTGTACGAAGCTGTCGTGGTTGTCCACGACGAGCACGCGCACGCTCACTCCAGGTCGACCTCGCCCGGGGTGATGAGCGGGCTCACCCACGGGAAGACGTAGAAGAAGAGTCCATAGAGGATCGCGGCGACCGCAACGAGCAGGATCAGCACCCGCAGCCACCATGGGCCGGGCAGGATGCGCCAGATTGCTGCGTACATCAGATCTTCCTCACCACGACGGGGCCGCCACTTCGTCAACGGACGCCAGGGATTCCGGTGCACCCTCGGCGCGAGGCTGGAAGCCCTCAAAAACGGAATAGCCGATGATGCGCTCGGCGAGCGAGTACAGAGGTGAACAGGCGGTGAGTGTCAGGTAGCGCTCTCCGGTGACGGCACCCGGCACCTGAGGAACATCCTCGAGCACATCGATCTCGCTCGGCTGAACGTACTCGAGTGTGCGGAAGCGGTAGGTGTACCAGCCTTCCTGCGTCTCGACCACGATGGCGTCATTCAGACGCAGCTTGTCCATGCGGTTCAGCGGGAAGCCCCAGGTCGTGCGGTGGCCGGCGACCGAGAAGTTGCCCACCTGCCCCGGCATCACTGACTGGTCGTATACACCGATCCAGCCGTTGTCGAGGGTGACCGAACGGCTGGTACCACCGGCAATTTGAACGTTGTAGTCATCACCGAAACGCGGCACGCGCATCTGTGCGAGATATTCGCCGTGGCCCGGATGCTCCAGCACAGGAGGCTCGTACCAGGTCTCACCCGTGTTTTCGTCTTCGACGACGGGAGGGGGCTCCGGAACAGGAAGCTGCTCCCACTCCCGCGTAATCGCCTGACCTGCGCTGTTGCCCTGTGCGCTGAGGATGATGTCGCCGATCCACATCTGCCAGGCGACGAACAGCAAGACGATGACTCCCGCTGTCAGCAGAAGTTCGCCGAGCACGCTGGTGAAGGTGGCGCGTGGACGACTCCGCTGCCGACGCTGACGCCGCGTCATCGGCACGGCGGAGGCAGTCATAGGGGCGATCCTAACGCGCGCGAGTGAAGGCCAGCCTGAGAACACTGCAAAGACTGCCGTCTTGGGTAGAATGACCGCATGGCACGAGAGCGTAAGAGCGAAGAACCCGTTGTTGAGCGCGCGGAAGGCGAGCAGGCCCCGAACGCCGTGTGGTTCAAGCCGGTGATGCTGGGCTTCATGCTGCTGGGGCTGGCATGGATCCTCGTGTTCTACATCTCCGGGATGCAGTTCCCCATTCCCGGTATCGATTCGTGGAATCTTGCCATCGGCCTCGGCATCGCGCTGATCGGCTTCCTCATGACCACGCGCTGGCGCTGAGCCTCGCATCCACTCTTGTGAACGCCCCCTCTCTTGAGGGGGCGTTTTTCGTGGATGGGCCGGCCCGAAAAGTTATCCCCAAAGTTATCCACAGCCTGGGGAGAATTACACGGTTGTTATTCACAGGGGTGGAGAACCCTGTTAACAACTTCTGATCAGGTCAGAATCAGCCGCGGAAGGGTGAACACGGCTACCAGCAACAGCACCGCAACTGCGATCAGCAGCAGAATCTGCCAGTGCCGCTGCGAGCGCTTGCGAGTGCGCAAGACGATGAGTCCGACCAGCGCACCGACGACGGCGCCGCCGAGGTGCGCCTGCCAGGCAATGTTGAACCCCGGCACGAATCCGATCACGAGGTTGATGCCGAGCAACACGAACAGTCCGGTCATGTTGGCGCCGATGTGCAATCCGATGACAAGCAGCGCACCGAACAGCGCGAAGACAGCGCCGGATGCACCGACAGTGACGCTTCCGGGCGCGATGATGCCGACGGCGACAGAGCCACCGAGCGCTCCGAGCACGTAGAGGGTGAGGAATCGCCAGCGACCGAGCATGGGCTCAAGGCTGCGGCCGAGCATCCAGAGCGCGAGCATGTTCAGGGCGATGTGCCAGATGCCGCTGTGGACGAGAGCCGCTGTGAGCAGGCGCCACGGCTGGAAGGGGTAGCCCGAAAGATCAGGGAGCAGATAGCCGACCCAGAACCGGAACAACCCGCTGATGTCCAGGCCTGGCACCAGCTGCAGCAGACCGACGAATGCGGTGACCGCGATAATGCCGTAGGTCATCATCGGCTTGCCGGACTGAACGGCGGCCATCGATACCGTGGAACGGCGACCCCACTGCCGTTGAGCGCGCTTCTGCGCGGGGGTGCGGTTGGTGCGCTGCTCTTTCATGCACTCGGGGCAGATGACCCCGACCGCCGCCTGAGTCTGACACTCGGGGCAGACAGTGCGCATGCAGCGTTGGCAGAGCACGAAGCTCTGCCGATCCGGATGGCGATAGCAGTAGTTTTCGCGATTTCTCGTGAATTCAGGTGTAGTCATCCGGATCGGCCAGAGCTGACGTGATCAGACGGCGACGATGTCGACCGACTGCAGGACGACGTCTTCGATCGGGCGGTCACCGGCTGCGGTGGGAACTGCGGCGATTGCGTCGACGATCTTCCTGGAAGCGTCATCGGCAACCTCGCCGAAGATTGTGTGCTTGCCCTGCAGCCACGGGGTCGGGTCGGTGGTGATGAAGAACTGCGAGCCGTTCGTGCCCTCAGCCTTCCCGGTGATCGGGTTACGACGAAGGCCAGCGTTCGCCATCGCGAGGATGTAGGGCTCGCTGAAGTTGAGGTCCATGTTGATCTCGTCGTCGAAGTTGTATCCGGGGCCGCCGACGCCCTGGCCGAGCGGGTCGCCGCCCTGGATCATGAAGTTCGGGATGATGCGGTGGAAGATGACGTCCTTGTAGAGCGCGCCCTCGCCGGGCTGGTTGGTGGCGGGGTCAGTCCAGTCCTGGGTTCCGTCGGAGAGACCGACGAAGTTCTTGACGGTCTTCGGAGCGTGGTCGCCGAAGAGATTGACCACGATATCGCCGCGGTTGGTGTGCAGAGTTGCAACGTGAGAGTGCTGAGCCATGACCCTATTCTCGCAGAGCTTCATATGAGATGGTCGATTCTCTCCCCTCATCCAGACTCGTCTGGCAAGATGGGGAGCCCCGTACTCCAACTCGGCAGGAGAACATTGTGAGCCTCACCCGCAAGCGCAAGAAAGAACTGCGCCGTTTGCAGAACGACGCTACGGAACTCTGGGAATCCCAGCAGGTTCTCGTTGGTCATGCAGCAGACGTCGCCCGCGAGGCCGGTCGCCAGCTCGGTAATGTCGGTCGCGAGCAGGTTCTCCCCGTCGTGCACGACACCTACAACCGACGCGTTGCGCCGACCGTCAACCGCGGGATCAAGATTGGCCGTCAGGTCGTGGATGACAAGGTCGTCCCGATCGTCGGCGGCGTCGTTGGCACCGCGCTGTCGGCATGGGATGTCGCGAACGCGAAGCGTCAGGGCCTGTCGTTCTCGCACCAGCCCGCAGCTCCCGTGAAGAGCGGCCCCGGTCTTGGATCGGTCATCGCCATCATCCTCGGCGTCGCTGCCGCTGCCGGCGTGCTCTACGCCGCATGGCAGGCGCTGCGCACCGACGACGAGCTCTGGGTTGCTGACGACCCGCTTTCCGCACCAGACGCGTGAGTTCGCCTGACCCGCATTCACGGGTGAGGGATGCCGCGGCGGCGCGCGGTCTCGACATCGAGATCCGCGAGCGACCTGAGGCGAACAGCCTGCACGAAGCTGCAGCGCTGCTCGGCATCGACCCGTCAGGCATCGTCAAGACGCTGGTTGTGAAGCGTGCAGACGACACATATCTGTTCGCGCTGGTGCCGGGCGGGCGCTCAATTTCGTGGCCGAAGTTGCGCGCCCTGGTGGGCGTGAACAAGCTGCGCCTGCCCGAGTCCGAGCTCGCCTTGGCCGCGACCGGGTACGAGCGCGGCACCATCGTGCCGATCGGCAGCTCTACCGACTGGCCGGTGTACGCCGATGAGTCGATCGTCGGACAGCAGGTTGCAATGGGTGCTGGCGCGCACGGTTACAGCCTGTTCGTCGACGCCGATGCGCTGATCGCCGCCTACGGTGCGACGGTCGCCGACATCACCGTGCCTGAGCAGCCGCGAGGCTGAGCGCTCCGTCCGGGAATCAGGGTTTCCCGGGTTTCAGGGTTTTCCGGGTTTCCGGGTTTTCCTGGTCAGATGACCTCGGCCATGCGCAGTGCGATGTCGACGAGTTTGACGCGCTGTAGCTCAGCGACGGCGGGTGTGGTGAACCAGCCGGCCATATCGGTCGAGCCGTCTTCCTCAAAGCGCAACTTGCCGCCGGAAATCTTCGCTCGATAGACGATGCGCAGCGTATGCAGCGGGACGGCGGCCTTCTTCACTCGACGTCCGGCCGGAATGACGCGGGAGTGCACACCGAGCAGTTCCTGCACGTGGACTGTGTAGCCGGTCTCTTCACGGACCTCTCGACGCACCGCATCCTCTGGATCTTCACCGGGTTCGAGCCCGCCACCGGGCATCGTCCACGCGACTCGGCGACCCTCGGTCCAGCGCGCCAGCAGCACCTTTCCCTCGTCGTCGGTGACGACCGCGTATGCTGCGACCCGCAGATCCATGCACTCACCATACTGGGATGCCGAGATCGCACATGACTAGATTACATACCGCCTGGTCGGTATGATTATTGCAGAGTCGCGCGTTGACGCGTGGCCATAGGGAGGTCGGATGCTCATCCGCGGAGCCGTGCTTGAGATATCCGGTGCTGAACCCCCGTTCGCACAGTCCCGGCCGTTCACGGTCGGCGAGGTGGAGCTGGATCCTCCCGGCCCCGGCGAGCTGCTCGTGCGCATCGAGGCTGCGGGCGTCTGTCATTCCGATCTGAGCGTCGTCGACGGCACCCGTCAGCGTCCGATGCCGATGCTGCTCGGCCACGAGGCATCCGGCATCATCGAGCTGGTCGGACCCGGTGGCTCCGACATCACCATCGGCACCCGCGTGGTGATGACATTCCTGCCCCGATGCGGCGACTGCGAAAACTGCCGGACGGACGGACGCCTCCCCTGCATCCCGGGTTCCGCGGCGAACAACGGCGGCACCCTCATCGGCGACGGCATCCGCTTGCACCGCAACTCGGCGACCGGTGAAGACATCCACCACCATCTCGGCGTGAGCGCATTCGCGACGCACGCGGTCGTCAGCCGCACCTCAGTCGTCACTGTCGACGACGACGTGCCAGCCGAGATCGCGGCGCTGCTCGGCTGCGCCGTGCTCACGGGCGGCGGAGCGGTGATCAACGCGGGCCGCCCCGCATCGGGTGACCGCGTCATCGTCGTCGGACTCGGCGGCGTCGGCATGGCCGCTCTGCTCGTCGCCGCAGCTCTCGGTCACGAGGTCATCGGCGTCGACGCCGTGCCTGCGAAACTCGATCTCGCGCGCGAACTCGGCGCGTCCTCCGCGTATCTCCCGGCAGAAGCGGTGGATGCTGGATTGCACGGGCCGGTAGTGATCGAGGCCGCCGGCTCCGCGCGCGCATTCGAGACCGCCCTCGCACTCACCGCGCCAGGAGGCACGACCGTCACCGTCGGCCTGCCGGCGCCTGATGCAACGGCCACGGTGTCTCCGCTGCAGCTGACCGCACAGGCGAGGACCATCATCGGCAGCTACCTGGGGTCTGCCGTACCGGAGCGCGACATCCCTCGCTATGTCGAGCTCTGGCGCGCCGGTCGCCTTCCACTCGAGCGACTGGTGTCATCCCGCATCCGCCTCGACGAGCTACCCGAGGCGATGGACCGACTCGCCACCGGCAGCGAACTGCGCCAACTGCTCACTTTCTGAACCACTCAGCCCTAGCCCCCACCGAAAGGACCCTCCATGACCCGCACCGCCATCGTCACAGGAGCCGCACGCGGCATCGGCGCCGCAACGGCCATTCGTCTTGCCGCCGACGGACACGCCGTCGCTGTTCTCGACCTGGATGAAGCCGCTTGCGCAGGCACCGTGCAGACCATCATCGACGCCGGAGGCCGCGCCATCGCAGTCGGCGCGGACGTCGCCGACGCCGATGCGGTGGCCGCAACCGTCGACCTGATCGCCGCCGAACTCGGCGCACCGACGATCCTGGTGAACAACGCAGGGATCATCCGCGACAACCTGCTGTTCAAGATGACCGAGGATGACTGGGATTCGGTCATCTCCGTGCATCTGCGCGGTGCATTCCTGATGAGCCGGGCGGTGCAGAAGCATCAGGTCGAGGCCGGCTGGGGTCGGGTCGTGAACCTGTCGAGCACCTCGGCACTCGGCAACCGCGGCCAGGCGAACTACGCCGCCGCGAAGGCCGGAATGCAGGGCTTCACGAAGACCCTCGCCATCGAACTCGGACGCTACGGCATCACGGCAAACGCGATCGCGCCGGGGTTCATCGTCACCGATATGACCCGTTCGACAGCCGAGCGCGTGGGTGTCGGCTTCGATGAGTTCGTTGCGCACATGCCGAAGGAGATCCCGGTGGGCAGGGCAGGGCAGCCCGAGGACATCGGCGCCGCGGCATCCTTCTTCATCTCAGAAGAGGCAGGCTTTGTCTCGGGCCAGGTGCTGTACGTGGCAGGAGGGCCCGCGTCATGAGCATCGTCGCCGCCCACCCGTCGGAACTCGCCGAGGCGATCGGGGCACATGCCACCGGCGATTGGTTCACGATCGATCAGGCGCGCATCCAGGCATTCGCGGATGCCACCGAAGACTGGCAGTGGATCCACCTCGATGCCGAGCGCGCGGCGTCAGGGCCGTTCGGCGCCAACATTGCACACGGGTACCTCACCCTCTCGCTGCTGCCGCGCCTCACCGAGGGGCTGCTGCAGGTCGACGGTGCAGCAATGGTCGTGAACTATGGCCTCGACAAGGTGCGTTTTCTGCAGCCGGTGACGGCCGGATCCCGCGTGCGTGCGGTCACGGAGGTCACGTCCGTCGAAGGCGGTGTGCAGGGCTGGCGCGTCGGGATGCGCACGACGGTCGAGATCGAGGGCTCTGAGCGTCCGGCGCTGGTCGCCGAGACAGTCGCCCTTTTCATCCCGGCGTGACTCGCGGCACAGGAAGAGGCGCGGACCCGTCCGGGCCGCGCCTCTTCCTGCTGTGGTTGGATGCCGTTACATCCGCTCGAGCACCATCGCCATGCCCTGGCCGCCGCCGACGCACATCGTCTCGAGCCCGTAGCGGCCACCGGTCACAGCAAGCCCGTTGAGCAGCGTCGACGTGATGCGCGCACCGGTCATGCCGAACGGATGTCCAACGGCAATCGCCCCGCCGTGCACGTTCAGGCGTTCCTCATCGATGCCGAGCTCACGTGCTGAAGGGATCACCTGCGCGGCGAAAGCTTCATTGATCTCGACGAGGTCGATGTCGGAGATGTCGAGCCCGGCCAGGGCGAGCGCGCGTCGTGAAGACTCAACGGGCCCCAGCCCCATGACCTCCGGCGACAGAGCGCTCACCCCGGTCGAGACGATGCGCGCCAGCGGCTCGAGCCCCAACTCCTCCACGACGCGATCCGACACGATGACGACAGCCGCTGCCCCATCATTGAGCGCACAGCAGTTGCCCGCAGTGACCGTTCCGTCCGGACGGAACACCGGCTGCAGCCCTGCAAGGGACTCGGCGGTGACCCCGGCGCGAGGTCCGTCGTCGGCGGAGACCACCGTGCCGTTGGCGAGGGTCACCGGCGTGATGTCCCGCGCCCAGAACCCCGACGCGATCGCCGCCTCGGCCCGTTGCTGCGACCGTGCGGCGAAGGCATCCTGCTCGTCACGGGTGATGCCGCGCACCTGCGCCACGTTCTCGGCTGTCTGACCCATCGCGATATACGGATCCGGCAGCGCCCCATCGCGCCTGGGGTCGGTCCACGCCCCAGCGCCGGCCGTGCTTCGCGACGTCGAGCGCGCGACGGCAGCGCCGAACGCCGGGTTTTCGATCACATGTCCTGGCGAGGCATCCGCTGCGCCCTGCGCATACCGGCTGACCATCTCCACCCCGGCCGAGACGAAGACATCGCCCTCGCCGGCCTTGATCGCGTGGAACGCCATCCGGGTGGTCTGCAGCGATGATGAACAGTAGCGATTCACCGTGGTGCCTGGCACGGTGTCAAGCCCCAGCAGCACCGACACGATGCGCGCGATGTTGAATCCCTGCTCACCGGCGGGCTGGCCGGTGCCCAGCAGCAGGTCGTCGATGCGGGCCGGGTCCAGCCCCGGCACCTTGTCGAGCGCGGCCTGCACCATGCGAGCGGCGAGATCGTCACCGCGTAGCGAGACGAGCGATCCCTTTCCGGCGCGGCCAATCGGGGAGCGTGCGGTGGCGACGATGTATGCCTCGGGCATGAGATCTCCTGTGGTGGTGTGCGCGTAACGTGACGGGTCAGACGAAGGCAGGGATGCCGGTGATGGCCCGCCCCACGATGAGGGAGTTCATGTCGTAGGTGCCCTCGAATGTGTAGACGGCTTCGGCATCGGCGAAGTACCGTGCGACGCCGTGATCGAGCTGGATGCCATTGCCACCGCAGATCTCGCGACTTCGGGCCACGACCTCGCGCATCCGCTTTGTCACGAATGCCTTCGCCATCGCGGAGTGATGATCGCGCTGCGCGCCCTCATCCTGCAGCTGCGAGACGCGCATGCACATGGCGATGGATGCCGTGATGTCGGCCAGCGAGTCGGCGAGCTTCTGCTGCACGAGCTGGAACGAGGCGATCGGCTTTCCGAACTGAATACGGGTCTTGGCATATTCGACGGATGCCTCGTAGGCGCCTACTGCGACTCCGAGCGCCTGCCATGCGACATCCGCGCGGGTGAGGCGAAGCACCACCGCGAGGTCGCGGAAGCCGTCGATCTTCTGTAGCCGGTCACTCTCCGAAACGACGACGTTCTCGAGCACGATGTCGGCGTTCTCGACCGCGCGCAGCGACTGCTTGCGCTCGATCTTGGTGCCGGTGAACCCGATCGCCGGCGTGCGCACGAGGAACCCCTTGACCTGATCGTCGGCAAGGTCGCGCGCCCAGATGACGACGAGATCGGCGAAGGCGCCGTTGCCGATCCAGCGCTTCGCGCCGTTCAGCACCCATTCGTCGCCGCGGCGCTCCGCCGTGGTCTCCAGGCCCTTGGCCGTGTCGGAACCATGATCCGGCTCAGTGAGACCGAATGCAGCTACCAGTTCGCCGGCGGCAAGCGTTGGCAGCCATTCGGCCTTCTGCTCGTCTGACCCACCGACCCAGATCGCGGTCATCGCCAGGCCGCTGTGCACACCAATGAAGGTGGCCGTTGACGGGTCGGCGCGGGAGATCTCCATCGCTACCCAGCCACGGAAGACCGCGCTGTTCTCAAACTGCCAGGTCTCAGGGAAGGCGTTGCCGTACAGACCCAGCTCCGCGATCCGTGGCACCAGGTGACGCGGGCTCTCCGCGCGCTCCCAGTGGTCATCGGCGAAGGGTCGCACTTCGGTGTCGAGGAACCTGCGGATCGAGCTCAGGGCGCGCTGCTCGGTGTCGGTGAGCCGGCTCTGGAACTCGTAGAAGTCGGCGGCCAGCAGCGGAGCGGGTGCGGCATCCACCAAAGCACGTGAGCCAGGGGCGGTTGAGGTGAGGAAGGACGTCATGGTGTCTCCGATCGTCGGTGATCACGATCGAGTATGCATCATTTTTGAGAACGTTGCACAACAAATTTGGAAACGTTGCGATTGACCAGTGCTGCGCGGGTAGAGTTCTCGCATGACCAGCGCGACCATCGCTTCCACCACCGGGGCCGCAGTGACGATCGCCGACGCCGGCCTGATCGCGGCACCCTCCTGGCTGTCAGAACGCCTGAGCACGCACGCCGATGCACGACGCGCATTCGACGCCGCACGGGAGAGCTTCATCGCCGGCCACCGCATCGACATGGGCAGCCTCGCCGCCTCGCTCGGCATCGAGCGCACCTCGCTGTTCCGCTGGGTCGGCAACCGCGACGCGTTGCTCGGCGAAGTGCTCTGGTCGCTGGCTGTTCCGACACTCGTGCAGGCCGAGCATGCGACCGCCCAGCTGAGCAGCGGCGAGCGTATCGCCGGCATCCTCACGCATTTCGTCGATGACCTGATTACGGCCGAGTACTTCCGTCAGTTTCTGCGCCGCGAGCCGGCCCGCGCGCTGCGCCTGCTCACGACCAAGGAAAGCCCCATCCAGCGCCGCTATGTCGCGACCGCCGAGTGGCTGGTGCGTCGCGAGATCGGCGACGAACCACTTGGCGGCGCGATCGATCCGGCAGGGCTCGCCTACCTGCTGGTGCGGATGTCGGAGTCGTTCACCTACGCCGACCTGATCTCCGGCGACCAGCCCAGCGCCGCGCGTGCCCGCATCGCCTTCCGGCTACTACTGCGCGTCGACGACTGAGGCCCGGCCACCACTCGCGAGCACTCGCGACGACTTGAGGAGAACACCATGTCGACATTCCGCGTGCACGAGCCATTCCCGACGCGTTGGAGCGACAACGACCAATACGGGCACATCAACAACACCGTCTACTACCTGGCGATGGACACTGCCGTGAACGCCTGGATGATCCGGGAGGGCGGACTCGATCCCCAGGGTGACGCGATCGCTCTGTGCGCAGCATCCTCGTGCGAGTTTCACGCCTCGGCGGCGTTTCCGGACCCGCTCGCGGTGGGCATCGGCATCGAGCGCCTCGGCACGACGAGCATCACGTGGGAACTCGGCATCCTGCTCGGGGATGAGCAGATCGCGACCGGTCGTTTTGTGCACGTGTTCGTGGATGCCGTGACCCGCAGACCGGCGCCGGTTCCGGCATCCATCAGGGAAGCGATCGAGTTTCAGATCACCCCCGTGCACTGAGCCCGCACACCTGCAGGGCCGATGAACGGATGCAGTGCCATTCACCGGCGTTTCGCCCTGCATCCGTACGATCTCCGTGCATCTGTGCGAGGAGTAGTCGCACATACCGACCATCCGGTATGGTATTGGTGACGGCTCATCGACGAGCCGCAGGAAGGCGGGCGCAGATGTCTGAGGTACCAGGGCTCGACGTGACGGCGCTGACCGCATGGCTGGCTGCCGTGCATCCCGACCTCGCGCCTCCGCAACGTGCCACGGGTGCTGCGCTGCGCGCCGAGGTCATCGCCGGCGGCCGCAGTAACCTGACGTACGCCGTCGAGGGGGCGACGATTCCACTGATCCTGCGCCGTCCCCCGCTCGGACACGTGCTCTCCAGCGCGCACGACATGGGGCGGGAGCACCGCGTGATCTCCGCCCTCGCGCACACAGCGATTCCGGTTCCGGCTGCGGTGGATTTCGTCGACGACACCGGCGGGATCATCACCGGCAGCCCGTTCTTCCTGATGGAGCGCGCGCCTGGGCGTGTACTCGCATCGCCCACCCAGAACGCCGACTACTCCCCCGCGAGCCTGCACGCGCTGAGCCTCAAGCTGGTGCGACATCTCGCCGACCTGCATGCCGTCGACCCAGCGGAAGTGGGCCTGAGCGACTTCGGTCGCCCCGATGGGTATCTGCACCGTCAACTCGCCACCTGGCGACGGCAGCTCGATGCCTCACGCTCACGTGAGACCCCTGACCTCGACCGCCTGCAGGCGACGCTCGCCGGCGGCGTACCCGAGACGGTGCGCACCGGCATCGTGCATGGCGACTATCGCCTCGACAACGCGCTCGTCGATGGCCCGCGCGACCGCCCGCACATCTCCGCGATTCTGGACTGGGAGATGGCCACCCTCGGTGACCCGTTCGTTGACCTCGGCATCTTCGCGCTGTACTGGGACGTCGCCGATCTACCCGGTGGCGCCGGAGTCGTTGCAAGCGCCGTCGACCCGGCAGCCGGGTATCCCGCATTCGGCGAGCTCGCCGATGCATACGCGGCGCACGCCGGCATCACCCTGCCAAACCTCGACTGGTATCGCGCCTTCGCGGCGTACAAACTTGCCGTCATCCTTGAGGGCATCCACTACCGCTTTCGCGCAGGCGACACCGTCGGCGAAGGATTCGAACGCATGGGTGGGCTCGTCGAGCCGCTCGCGAGAAAAGGACTGCAGGTGCACTGATGGACTTTGCTCTGGATGCACGAACGATCGAAATCACCGCGCAGGTGCGCGCCTTTCTCGATGAGGAGGTGTTCCCGGCCGAGCCCACCCTCGACGCGCAAGTTGCCGCAACACCGGGCGAGTGGACGTTCCGTCCGATCGTTCGTGAGCTGCAACAGAAGGCTCGCGAACGCGGGCTGTGGAACCTGTTCCTGCCGGGCGACGCCGCCGCGACGGGAGCCGCCGGGCTGACGAACCTGCAGTACGCCGCGGTGGCCGAGCTGACCGGATGGAGTCCCCGGCTCGCGCCGGTCGCGTTCAACTGCGCGGCACCCGACACCGGCAACATGGAGGTGCTGAACGACTTCGGCACCCCCGAACAGAAGAAGCAGTGGCTCACCCCGCTGCTGAATGCCGAGATCCGCAGCGCGTTCTGCATGACCGAACCGGATGCCGCATCCAGCGATGCCACGAACATCGGCACCAGCATCCGCCGTGAGGGTGACGAGTACGTCATCAGCGGACGCAAGTGGTGGTCGACGGGAGCGATGAACCCGGACGCCGCGATCTTCATCGTGATGGGCAAGACCGATCCGGATGCCGCTCGTCACCGCCAGCAGTCGATGATTCTCGTGCCACGGGACACTCCTGGAGTGCAGATCGTGCGCCCACTGACCGTGTTCGGTTACGACGACCGTGACCACGGCGGCCATGCCGAGATCGTCTTCGAGGACGTGCGCGTGCCCGTTTCGAACCTGATCGGGGAGGAAGGCGGCGGCTTCGCGATCGCGCAGGCGCGCCTCGGCCCCGGTCGAATCCACCACTGCATGCGCGCCATCGGCATGGGCGAGCGAGCTCTCTCGCTGCTGATTACTCGCGCCAACGAGCGGCACGCGTTCGGTCGCGCCTTGGCCGAGCAGGGCGTGATCCGCGAGTGGGTGGCCGAGTCGCGCATCCAACTGGAGGCCCTGCGCCTGCTCGTGCTGAAGACCGCCTGGCTGATGGACACCGTCGGTAATCGGCAGGCATCGACGGAGATCCAGTCGATCAAGATCGCGGTGCCGCGCGCGGTGCAGACGATCATCGACCGCGCAATTCAGGTGCATGGCGGTGCCGGCGTCTCTGGTGACACCCCGCTCGCCGAGCTGTATGCCGGCATCCGCTCGCTGCGAATCGCCGACGGTCCCGACGAAGTGCACCTGTCGAGTCTCGGTCGCGCGCAGCTGCGCCTCTGATCGACTCTCAACCACCATCCGCACACGCACGCACCATTCACGTCAAAGGAGACATGATGACCCACACCCCTGACCCCGCCATCGACGGCCCCGGTTTCCCGACACTGTCAGTCGCCGGGATCCTCGCCGAATCTGCCGTTCGGCACGCCGACCGCACGGCCGTGCATTTCGCCGGCACCGCGACCACTTACCGCGACCTGTGGGACCAGACACGTGCGTACGCCGGTGCCCTGCGAGACCGCGGCATCGGCAAGGGCGACCGCGTAGCGATGCTGATCCCGAACGTGCCCGACTTCGCGCGCGTCTACTACGCAGTGCTGTCGCTCGGCGCGATCGCGGTGCCAGTGCATCTGCTGTTCAAGTCAGAGGAGATCGCCTACGTGCTGCGCGATGCCGAGGCGGATCTGCTCGTGGTCGCTGCCCCGCTGCTCGGTGAGGCGATTCCTGCCGCGCAGCAGGCTAGCGTTCCCCTGACCACCGTGCTGCTTCCTGCGGATGCCGGTATCGAGCTTCCTCGCCTGGAACGTGAGGCTGGTGCAGCCGCGCCGATCGTGCGGCACGTCGCGACCGGACCGCTTGATCCCGCGACGATCCTCTACACGAGCGGCACGACGGGCACCCCGAAGGGCGCGGTCGGCAGCCATCTGTCGATCATTGAGCAGGTGCACTGCACCCTCATTGATGCCTTCGACATCCGCGCAAACGACATCGTGTTCGGCGGGCTGCCGCTGTTTCACACCTTCGGCCAGACCGCGGTGATGAACATCGCGTTCCGGGTTGGCGCTGCGGTGATCCTGCTCCCCCGGTTCGATCCCGACGAAGCGCTCACACTCATGGTCGAGCATCAGGCGACCGTGTTCACGGCCGTACCGACCATGTATGTCGGGATGCTCGAGGCTGCTCGCCGCTCGCCCGCGCGTCCGCCGCTGCGATTCGCGGTCTCTGGCGGTGCCGCCTTGCCGGTCGCCGTGCTGGAGGCGTTCCACGACGCCTATGGTGCGGATGTGCATGAGGGGTACGGTCTCACCGAGACTGCGCCGACGGTGTCGTCGAATCCGCTCGGCATTCCGATCCGACCTGGCACCGTCGGTCGCACCCTGTGGGGCGTCGATGTGGCGATCGCGGATGCCGAGATCGATGACCGCATCGTGCTCGACGACTCAGGTGAGAGCCTCGGCGAAATCGTCGTGCGCGGGCACAACCTCTTCAAGGGCTATCTCGGACGCGCGGAGGCCTCGGCCGCCGCGGTCGTCGACGGATGGTTCCGTACCGGTGATCTCGGCACCTACGTCGATGGCGTGCTGACGGTCGTCGACCGCAAGAAGGACATGATCGTACGCTCTGGGTACAACGTGTACCCCACCGAGGTCGAGGCAGTGCTCGCCAGGCATCCTGGTGTCGCTTCCTCCGCTGTGTTCGGTGTGCCGGACGACGTCAAAGGCCAGGAGGTGCACGCCGCGGTCGTGGCCCTCGAGGGTGTGGAGCTCGACACCGAAGAGGTCATTGCCTTCGTGCGCGAGCACATCGCCGCGTATAAGTACCCGCGCGTCGTGCACCTCGTTGCGGAGCTGCCCCTCGGTAGCAGCGGCAAGGTGCTCAAGCGTGCGCTGGTGGAGCAGTACTCTCGCTGAGCGCGCTCGGAACGGCGTGATCTAGAGCGGCACGGTCTAGATCGGCATGGTGCAGAAGTGTCAGTCCCTCCCGCGATGCCGATCCGGCAGGGGCGGTGTGCGTCACCAGCACCTGTGCAGAGATGCCAGGCGACTGCAACGACTGCTTCGTCACCGTGAGCGAGCCCACCAGCGGATGGCGCAGTTCGTAGACCACGGTGTTACGAGCCTGCACACGATTGTCCGCCCACAGCCGGGCGAACTCCGCGCTCTTCATCGACAGCATCCCGATCAGCGAGGCCAACCCGGTGTCGTCCGGATACTTGCCGACGGCCAACCGAAGGTCACCGACGACAGCCCGGCTCTTCGCCGGCCAATCCACGTAGAGCACCCTCAGTGCCGGATCGAGAAAGACCAACTCTGCAAGCACGGGCCGAGACTGCGGATGCTGAGGGGCGTCGTAGCCGAGATGCGGAGTGAGCAGCGCATGGCCGAGCCGATTCCAGGCGAGGACCTCGCTGCGACGCCCCAGTACCATCGCCGGGATGTCCGGCATCGAGTCGATCAGTTCGAGGAACGCCGGATCAGCTGATTCCACGCTGCGTGAAGCGCGCGCACGAAGCGTCCCCACATGATGTCCTGCCAAGGTGTGCAGGTGCGCACGCTCGTCGGCGTCGAGCAACAGAGCCGCTGCGAGGGAGTTGAGCACCTGCGCAGAAGCGCCACTTGCCTGGCCCTGCTCAAGGCGTGTGTAGTACGAGGCGCTGACTCCGGCCAGCATCGCAAGTTCCTCGCGGCGCAACCCCTCCACTCGGCGGTTATCGCCGTACAGCGTCAACCCTGCCTGCTCGGGGGTGATCCTGGCGCGGCTCGCACGCAGGAACATCCCGAGCTGATTCATCTCGGTCATCACCCCATTGTGCCTGCGACCGCCACCGTGTGGGTATCCCGCTCAGGGATACCCACACGGCGGGCTGGCCCGTTCTCGACCACGGTCGCACAGTGGAATTCGGGCATCCCCCCGCACCGACACCAACCAAAGAGGTACACACTCATGTTCACCAACCGACTCGCCATTACCAGTCTCGGCCTGCTCACTGTGGGAGCTGCACTCACGCTCAGCGCGTGCGCTGCTCCAGCGGCCCCTGCCGACGCGTCACCCGCAGTCTTCTCCCACGCGACCGACGCCAGCATCGTCGCGTCCTTCGACCTCACCGCCGGGCAGCTGCCCGAAAACATCGTGAGCACCGCCGGCGACGCCGTTGCGGTCACCTTCGCGGCCAGCCGCCAGATTGCCGAAATCTCCGCCGCTGGCGATGTCGACATTCTGGGCACGCTCCCCGCACCCGCCGGGGGCGGCACCGCCACCCCCGTGCTCGGTTTCCCCCTGGCGACCGGTCTCGCACTCGTCGACGACGCGTACTACGCGCTGTACGCAACCGGGGAGGCAGACACCACCGGTTTGTGGAAGCTCGACGCCGACGGGGAGTTCACGCTGGTCGCATCGCTCCCAGCGACCGGTCTGCCGAACGGGCTCGCCTACGACGAGCAACACGACCAGTTCCTCGCCGCAGACTCAGTGCTCTCTGCGATCTACAGCATCACGCTCGACGGAGAGGTGTCGACCTGGTCGAAGGGTGCCGAACTCGCTCAGGACGGTTTCCTCGGTGCGAACGGCGTGCAGTTGCACGGCGGTGATGTCTACGTCTCGAATCTCGACGCCGGAACGATTCTCCAGATCGACATCCAGGATGACGGGGCTGCAGGCGAGATCACCGTCGCAGCCGATGATCTTGTCGGCGTCGACGACTTCGCCTTCACCGGACGCGAGGACCAGATCGTCGCGACGCTCGATCCGAGCAGTGAAGTCGTCCTTGTAACCAACGGCGAGCGCACCACGGTACTCACCGAAGACGACGGCCTCAGCAATCCCACCTCGGTACTCGTGCAGGATGACACGATCTACGTGCCCAGCGCCGCCTACGTCACCCAGGACAGCCCGAACCTGTTGACCGCCACCCTCACCGGAAAGTAGTAGGCGGCAGCGGGTAGTCACTGCCGTTGACTACTCGCTGCCAGCCGGGAGTCAGAGAGGCGTGAACGGCGGGTGCTCTTGACAGCCTCCGACGCATCGTTCATCCTCACAACTAGATACACGCAGGTTGTGTCGAAAAGGATGTCTGCTCATGACGTCGTTCGCCCTCTCGCTCACCGCGCTCGTGCTGATCGCGCTCCTGCTCGGCGTGCATCTCACCGGCTACTTTGCATTGAACCCTGCACTGCGGATGATGGACGCGAGCGTCTACGTTCCGGTGAAGCGCGCGATCGACCTCACTGCGCCCCGCCTCGCGAAACCGTTGATGCTCTCGTGCCTCGCAGTCACCGCCGCGGCGCTCGTCGCAGCCGCCTTCACCGGCGCCGTGATCGTTGTGGCAGCCGACGCCGTCACACTCGCCGCCCTTGTATTGGTCCTCCTCGCGATTCTGCGCGGCGACCTGCCAATCAACCGAAGGATGGCGAGCTGGTCGGCGGATAAACCACCTGCCGAGTGGCGCACAATTCGCGCCCGCTGGGAGCGCTTCTTCGGCCTGCGAGTCGCGGCGAACACTCTCGCGCTGCTCGCAAGCGGTTTCGCGGTTGTCATCGGTGCGATGGGACTGGCCTGATGGCTTTGTGGGCACCCGTGACCGCGCTTCTTGGGTGGATCGGTTTGTTCATCCATAACCTCGCCGACCTGCCAGGTCAGACGATCATGAGCGCAGAATCACTCATCCCTCTGCTCATCACCGCCGTTCTGGTCGCCCTCTGGTTCACACCGCTGCGTGAGGGTGCAGCGTGGGCACTGCTGGTGTGGGGAACGCTGAACCTCGCGGGTGCGATCGTCACCGTTCTGCCGCTGACGTTCCTGCCCTTTGACCCCGACCAATCGCTCACCCACTACGCCTTTCACCTCTTATACGGGCTCACTCAAATACCGATCATCGTCACAACCGTCATCTGGCTCCGGCGACGGCGCACACGGAAGAATGTTGCACCCAAGGCGATGAAGTAGCCGGGCCGTGCACGAAGAAGCGGCCCGGCTACTCCGAGCCGGGCCGCTTCTTCGTGAGGGACGTGAGGTCAGGACCCTGGCACGCCCTCAGCGGTGAGCGCCACCGGCGCCGGTTCGGCCGAGGTGACTTTGCCATCCTCGACCGAGTACGTCGTGCCGACGTAGTCCTGCACACCCTGATCGACGGTGCTGATGCCGACGCCGAGGTAGGCGGCGTGGCTGTCCTCGCTGAATGAGAGCGGCAGGATGCCGTTGCCGGCGAGGTCACCGGAGCGCACAGCATCCACCAGCGATTCGCGCGTCGGGTTCTCGCCTGCGGCCGCCAGCGCCTCCGCGAACAAATACGCGACACTCATGCCGTAGATCGTGTTGCCGTCGAACGGCGCACCATCGTTGTACTCCTCGTTGACCGTCTGGAACAGCGTCACCCAGTCACTGTCGCCACCGAGTGCGGGCAGGTAGTTCGTCCCCACGAATCCCTGCAGCAGCTGCGGTCCGACTTCTTCGCCGAGATAGCCGATGAGCGTCGGGTAGTCAGCTCCGGAGGAGGAAGAGAACCACTGCGGGAACCAGCCGAGCTGTGCAGCCGTACCCACCGCGAGAGCGGTGAAGCCGTTGATGGTTCCGAGGATGTTGATCTCGCAGCCGGCGGCCTTGAGTGCTCCGATCTGCGCGGTGACGTCCTGGTTGGAGGTCGAATAGCGCTCGACGTGGGTGAGTCCGCCCCCTCCGAGAACGAGTTCCGCGCCCTCGATCATCTCGTCGCCGAAGTCATCGTCCTGTCCGAGCAGACAGACCTTCTTGCCCGCGTACTCGTCGGTGGCGTACTGCGCGAGAGCTGCTGATTCGACGATGTAGTCGGCGTTGAATCCGAAGGTGAAGGGGTACTTCTCCGGATCGTTCCAGTTCGTGGAGCCGGAGGCGACGAACAGGTCTGGGACCTCGTTCTGGTTGAGGAAGTCGAGCACGGCCGTGTGCGGTGCGGTTCCCAGGCCGTTCACGATGGCGAATACCTCATCCTCCTGGACGAGCTCTCGAACGACCGTCTGGGTGGTGGCGGGGTTGTAGCCGTCATCCTTGACGATGTATTCAATCTCGCGCCCGTTGATCCCACCCTGCTCGTTCAGGTAAGTGAAGTAGGCGGTGGCCGCGGCCGAGATGGACGAGTAGCCAGCAGCTGCCGGGCCCGTGAGCGGCGTGTGCGTGCCGATCGTGACGGTGTCTTCGGTGACGCCGGGGGTTGCGGCGGCGGGATCATCTGCCGGTGCAGGAGTGCTGCATCCGGCGAGCGCGATAACGACAGCGGATGCCGTAGCGATCAGTGCGATCCTTCGACGCGGGGTGTGCTGTGACATGGGTCACCTCTTTCATTGGGTACGGGATTGCAGGATTGGTTCAGACGAGAGCAGTGGTGCGGATGCCGAGGCGCCGGATGCCTCGTCGGGGCCGGATGCCGTGACCGCCGCCGTCGGTGCGAGCGCTGTCGGCGGAGCATCCGTCGTTTGCCGGCGTATCGCGCGCAGACGAAGGCTGGCGAGTCCGCCGGGCCGCACGAGCATCGTGATGATGAGCAGGGCACCGAAGATGAGCACGGGGAGGTTGCCGGCGAGGCGCTGCGCGATCTCTGTCGGTAGCGGAAGCGCCGAGGTCGCGGTTCCGATGAGCCACGGCAGCAGCACGATCAGCGCAGAGCCGATCGCGGCACCGCCGATGCTGCCGAGGCCACCGAGCACGGCAGCGACAAGCAGCAGCAGCGAGAACGCCAGCGTGTAGGCGCCAGGGCTCACCGACTGTGTGACGAAACAGAGCACCGCGCCGCCGGCACCTGCCGCGACCGCGCTCACCACGAACGCGGTGACCTTTACCTGCGCGGCGGCGACGCCGTTGAGCCTGGCCGCCGTCTCGTCATCGCGCACGGCGCGCATCCGCAGCCCCAGCGTGCCGCCACGCAGCACCGCGAGCGTCGTGACGACCACTCCGGCGACGATGACGGCGACCCACGCCTGCCACTGCTCGAGGGCGATGATCGTGCGCAGTGCCTCCGGCACGCCGTCATAGGCGATCTGCAGCCCCTGGTCGCCACGGAACACTCCAGAGAACACCGCGGTGACGGCAGGAACCGCGATCACGAGCGCCAGAGTGACGCCGGCGAGATAGGGACCGCGCAGGCGAGCGGCGGCGAGACCCAGCAGCAGACCGAGAACGCCGGCCGCGAGGACGGCGACGATGAAGGCGATCAGGAATCGTGGCGCGCCTGCGACTCCTGCCTCAGTCAAGGCATTGGCAGTGAGGGCATAGCCGTAGCCGCCGGTCGCCATGAGGGCCGCGTGCCCGAGCGAGAGCTGACCGCTCTGGCCGACCAGCAGCGTGAGTCCTGCCACCGTGCAGAAGGTGGCGGCAATCGTGGCGAGCTGAAAGTTGCGGTACGGATCGAGCAGGAACGTGCCACCGATCGCGAGGATGGTGAGAATCACGCCGAACACGATCGTGCGACGCGGGCCGCGCAGCGCGGGCAGGATGCGGTTCATGCGCTGCGCGCCTCTCGTAGGGAAAACACTCCGCCTGGCCGCAACAGCAGCACGGCGACGAGCAGTACGAGTACACCGATCGGGGCGACCGTGGCACCGAGGTATCCGGTGACGAGCGTCATCGCGACGCCGACGACAAGGCCGCCTAGCATCGCGCCGGCGGGCGAATCCAAGCCGCCGACCACCGCGACCGCGAAGGCGTAGACGAACAGCATGTCGGTGGAGTGCGGGTTCAATCCGAGTTCCGTCGGTACCAGCAGGATCGCCGCGAGGGCCGCGACGGCGCTCGACAGCATCCATCCGATCGTCACCATCCTGTTCACCCGCACCCCCAGTACGCGCGACACTTCGGGGGCGAATGCCGCTGCGCGCAGCTGCAAGCCGAGCGAGGTGCGGGTGAACAGGAGTGCGAGGGCTGCCATCACAGTCAGCGCGACGAGCAGGATAAACAAATCGTTCGGAGAGAACAGCGGCACGCCGCCGACGGTGATCGGTGCGTCGTCGAACGGCGCCGCCATGGGCCGATACTGCGGTCCGAACAGGATGCCGAGCAGTGACTGCAGCACCATGACGATCCCGATCGCGACGATCACACCGGTGAGCGGACTCGCGTGCGGGGCGAATCGCATCACTCCGCGTTCGATGACGAGCCCGACAACCGCGCCGGCGATTAGGCCAGCGCCGAGTCCGGCGAAATAGTTGCCGGTCAGCGCGCTCACTGCGAAGGCGACGTAGGTGGCGACGAGCGCCATGGCACCCTGCGCGAAGTTGATGATGCGCGCGGCACGCCAGATCAGCACGAGCGACAGCGCGAACAGCGCGAAGATCGCGCCGCGGGCGAGGCCGGTGGCGAGAAGGAATGCGAGACGATCCATCAGAACCCCAGGTAGGCGTGTCGGAGGGCGGCGTCGCCGGCGAGATCGGATGCCGGAGCATCCGCCACCACACGACCGAGGTCGAGCACGACGCCGCGATCGGCGATGGAGAGAGCTCCGGTGACGTTCTGCTCGGCGAGCAGCACGGTGATGCCGCGCTGCGATGCGGCATCGCGGAGGGTGCCCATCAGTTGCGCAACCACGAGCGGTGCGAGGCCGAGCGAAGGCTCATCGAGTGCGAGGACGCGAGGCTCGGAGACGAGCGCGCGGCCCAGGGCCAGCATCTGCCGCTCGCCACCGGAAAGCTGATGCCCATCGGCGGTGCGGCGCCGGGCGAGCGGTTCGAACATCTCGTAAATGCCATTGATCGCGCGCTCGCGAGCGGCACCGCGATGCCGCCATAGGGCGCCGAGGCGCAGGTTCTCCTCGACGCTGAGCTCGGCAACGACACTCTGACCTTCGGGCACCAGGGCGAGGCCGCGTCGCGCGCGGTCTTCTGTGCGGAGGACGCCGAGATTGGTTCCGTCAAGCGTGATAGAACCGGATGCCGCAGGCACGAGCCCCGCGAGCGTTCGCAGCAGCGTGGTCTTGCCTGCGCCGTTGGCGCCGAGCAGCGCGACCACCTCACCGGGGCGAAGGTCGATGCTGACGTCGTGCAGAACAGGTGCGCCGCCGTACCCGACGGTGAGATCGCTGATGTTGAGGGCGGCGCCGGTGCGCGTGATGGTGGTCATGAGCTGACTTCCTCTGGGGTAGCAGCATCTGCCCTCACGCCGAGATAGGCCTCTTCCACGCGAGGGTCGGTTCGGACCTCGTCTGGGGAGCCTTGCGCGATGACGCGGCCGAAGTCCAGCACGACGATGCGATCGGCAAGGCCCATCACGAAGTCGACGTGGTGTTCGACGAGCAGGACGGCGCATCCGCTGTCGGTGACGGCGCGCACGGTGGTGGCGAGTGCATCGATGTCATCGGTGCCCAGACCGCCGGCAGGCTCGTCGAGCAGCAACATGGTGGGAGAAGAGACAAGGGCTCTGGCGAGGGCGACGCGCTTGCGGTCTGGGTAGGCGAGCGCCGCGACCGGACGATCAGCGAGCGCCGTGAGGTTGAGAGCTTCGAGCTGCGCGCTCACGGTGGTCTCGGCATCCCGTCGTCCGGCGAGCGGAACCCGGACGTTCTCGCGCACAGTCAGGCCGGGAAAAAGCCCGAGACCCTGCAGGGTGCGTGCGAGCCCATGCCCGGTGAGGCGTGCCGTGCGGCGCGGTGCCGGACGACCGTCGAGCGAGATGCTCCCCCGGTTGCGCACGAGACCGCAGATCGCGTTGAACACGGTCGTCTTGCCTGCGCCGTTCGGGCCGATGAGGGCGACGATCTCGCCGGGTCGGACGTCGAAAGAGACGTCGTCGACGGCAGTGAGACCGCCGAAAGTCACGGTGAGATGACTCACCTCTAGCCTCGCGGAAGGCTGGTCGGATTGCTGGTTTTGCGGGTACATCGGCACCTCTTCGTGTCGCTGGTTCGACCACTGTACCTCAGAAACCGACCGGGCGGTATGTAAATGTTGCAGAGCGTTGGATGGACCGACTGGGTGTCAGCGAGAGGTACCAACCAAGTGCCACCATCAGCTAAGACTTCACCTGGCTGAACGGACCTACTAACGGAACCTACGGCTACACCATCGGTTTCTCTGCCAATCACTCCGCAGAAACCGAGTCATGCGATGCTTCCAAGTTCTCCAGAGAACAACTGATCGCGCACGTGCAGAATTTTTTGAACTCGTTCTACGAAGACGGCGGAATCGGCCAGGAAGATTTCCCGATCATGTCGCGGCACGGAGGCGTTGAGGCGGAGCCGTCTACTTCCGAGAACGTGTCTCATGACCTTGATGTCTCGAGACCCACGGGTGCCTGGTGGCGGTGTCCCTTCGATGCAACAATCGAGTGTATGAGCACAGCAGCTGTAGCGATCGTCTGCGCACTCGGCATCCTCGTCCCAGTGCTCCTCGGTCTCCTCCCTAGTCAGCGCAAGCGGCACACCGCCCGCTGACGCATTCGGGTGCGGGGCTGCACAAGGCGTCAATCTAGGCGAGGACATTTGCTGAGCGCTGGGATTGTGCCAGGCCGGCTGGTTCGCATTCCGGCTCCTAATGGCGACCAATGATCCCACCCGGCCGCGGTCCCAACGAGGACCCGCCGCAGGCGCAACGGTCATCGAGCGTGAGCGCCTGCAATGAACGGATCACCGCCAACGGGAGCAACGTAGAAAAAGTTCGCTGACCTGGTCGAATATCGAGTTCGAATGTCTGTGGCCAGGTGTTCAATAGTAAGTATGAACAACGTCGTCGCACAGTTCGAGGGTCTCGATGAGACCCTCGCAGTGCTGACGCGCGACGCGTTCGGCCGCGAAGTCATTCCCGATCTCTCCGATGAGGATCTGGCTGCGCTGCTCGAGGCATCCGGTCGGATCCAGCGACGAATCGAGAGCCTGCAGATCGAGAGCGCGGTCCAGGTGCAGGAGCGCTCGGCTGCGATGCGGGATGACCGGATCACCCTCACCTACGGGTGCGCAACCGCGGTCGACCTCATTCGGATGCTCACCTTGGTCGACTCCCGCCAGGCTCACCGGCCGGTGCGGGCCGCCGGTTTCCTGAGGCGCACCCGCAGCATTACCGAGGGTGTATTCCTTCCTGCGCGCTATCCCGCGTTGCGCGAAGCGGTGATCGACGGGGCGCTGGGACTGTCCGGTCTACTAGCCGCGATCACTCCGCTGGAGCAGGCACGCGCGCGCATCCTCGACGATCAGCGGCTCGAGGCCGACCGGCGTCTCGCGTCCCTTGCCAGAGGGATCGACACAGACCTCGATTCACCCACGGGTCGCGGCCCGCTGCCGACGCCGGAGGACATCGGTATTTTCTCCCAGGTCCTCGTCGCCTACCTCGACCCAGACGGCGCAGAACCCACCGACAAGCGTGCCGCCCGTGGGCGCGGACTCACTCTCGGACGGCTGCGCGATGGGCGCGTCCCGATCTACGGCGACCTGCTGCCCGAAGTCGCCGGTCAATTGAACTTGCTGTTGGACAGCCTGCTGAATCCTCGGGTCAAGGGGCCGGATGACGCTGGCAACACCGGTGTGCAGTTCGTGCCGTCGACCGAGGACGATGATCCTTCCGAGCCCATGGACTCACGCACGCGCACGCAGAAGCGTCACGATGCATTCGCCGCCATTCTTAACACCGCTGCGCGTACTGGCGAGTTTCCGACGCTGGGCGGTGCTGCGCCAACTCTGGTGGTGACCGTCAACGCAGACGACTACGCCACCGGCACAGGTCACGCGAGCGTGCTGAACACCGGTGACCTCATTCCTGCAAATGTCGCCGCACAGACGGGCTGCGCGGGCGGCATCCAACGCGTCCTCTTCGACAGCCAGGGCAGGATCGTCTCGATCGGCACCTCGGCCCGCATCTTCAATGCCCTCCAACGGCGGGCGATCACGCTTCGGGACGGTGGCTGCATCATTCCCGGTTGCACGATTCCTGCCACCTGGTGTGAGATCCATCATGTTCGTGAGCACGCCGATGGCGGTCCGACACACACCGACAACGGCGTGCTGCTCTGTTGGTGGCACCACCGGAATCTGCACCTGTCAGAGTGGCGAATCCGGATGAACGGCGGCGTTCCTGAGGTGCGCGGCCCGCTGTGGTGGGATCGCGAACAACGCTGGCGTCCGGCCGGGAATCTGCGTCCCCGCCGACGAAGATTCGCCACCGCCGAATGATGGTGGACCGGAACGAAGAGCGTAACGATGCGAAGATCCTAGTGATGCGAAGAGTTCAGTGATCTAACGGTATTGCTCTTCGTCGATCGTCGACAGCCGTGAGGAGTGCACCTCTGCGCCCAGTCCGTAGAAGTGCTGGAAGCTCATGATCAACGGTCTCCACCGATCCGGACCGATGCGGTTCTTCGTTCCCGGCGCGCGAATGCTCTCATGCACATGAACTCGAGTGATGGCAACGGTCAGCAGATGCATGTCTGTGAAGTGATCGGCGATGAGTTGGGCTTCCATCGCTACCGGTGTCTGCGCCACGCGCGGCGCTGCGACGGTGTCGGAAGCGATCGAGTCCACGCCAGCCAGTCCGAACTTGTCAGCGTGGTGGCGATACCCCGCCGCGAGCTTCCAGCTTTTCACCTCGGCTGCTCCAGTTGTCAGAGCAAGTGCGTCCACGAGATCCGCCTGTTCTGCGGATGGCAGGTTCAGAACGCATTCTCCGGTGCGCAACAGGTTCGCTGCGGTATGCGAGCTGCGGCCGAGGCCCAGAACGCCTGTATGGCCGAGCCAGAACGCGGACGACATCGGCGCCAGGTTCGCAGTGTCGTCTGGATTGATTGTGGAGATGAGGACCACGGGCGTGCCCCAGTACAGAATCGCGGGGTCGATTGTGATGTGGTGAGGGGACGTCAGCAGCGCGCGTGTCATGCGCTCAGTTCACCAGCGCGGCGGCCCCAATGCTGGCGGAAATCCGACGCGGCATTGAACCCCTCAGCGGTGCGGGATGCCGGCGATCATGCCGCCGTCGACGACGAACTCCGCGCCGCTCGTGAACGACGACGCATCACTCGCAAGGAACACGATCGTTCCCGCCAGATCCTCCGGCTCACCGGGCCGCCCGAGTGGAATGTCGAGATGTGCAGGGTCGATCCTGGTCGTCATCGAAGTATTGATGAACCCCGGATGCACCGAGTTCACCCTGATCCCGAACGGTCCGAGCTCGACCGCGAGGGATGCCGCGAGTCCGCGCACCCCAAACTTCGCCGCCGTATAGCCATGCAGACCTGCGCTACCGCGCATCCCCTCGACCGAGGAGATGTTGATGATCGATCCCTTGCCCTGCTGCTTCATGATCGGCACCACCGCGCGGCATCCGAAGAAGGTGCCGGAGAGGTTCACCGCGATCACCGCATTCCACTTCTCGGTGCTGAGATGCTCGATCGGCGCGGCATTCGCGATACCGGCGTTGTTGACCAGCACGTCGACGGCGCCGAAGGCCTGCACGGCAGCATCCACCGCGGCATCCCACTGCGCCTCATCCGTGACGTCCAACGACACGAACAACGCACGCTCACCCAACTCCGCTGCGAGCGCGCGCCCGACATCCTCAAGGATGTCGGCGATCACGACCCTTCCACCGGCTGCATGCAGCGCGCGGACGTACGCCTCGCCGATGCCACGGGCACCGCCCGTAATCAGCGCAACCTTGCCATCGAGATCGTTCATGACGAGACCTGGATGACCACGCGGCCCACAGTCGCACCAGTCGCGAGCTTGGTGATCGCAAACGGTGCATCGTCGAACGCCACCACACTGTCGATCACCGGCGCAATCTTGCCCGCCTCGAACAGTCGGATCAGCTCCTCGTGCGCTTCATCGACGAGGTGCGGCATGCGCTCCTGATAGAGACCCCAATACAGCCCGAGAACGGCATAATTCTTCACCAGCGCATGGCTCACCGCGAGCTGCGGAATCTCACCGCTCGCGAAGCCGATCACGACGATGCGTCCCTCGAAGGCGACCACACGGGTGGAGGCTGCGAACGCCGCCCCTCCCACCGGGTCGAACACCACGTCAACGCCTCGGCCGCCCGTGATTCGCTTGACCTCGCCGACGATGTCATCGCTGCGCAGAATGACGTACTCTGCTCCCGCGGCACGAGCAACCTCGGCCTTCGCCTCGTTGCCCACCACGCCGATCACCCTTGCGCCTGCGGCGACACCGAGCTGCACGGTGGCCACCCCGACTCCACCCGCCGCAGCATGCACGAGCAACCACTCGCCCGCTTGCAGCTTCGCCCGACGATGCAGTGCGAACCATGCCGTCTGGTACGCGACGTTCAGACCCGACGCCGCCTCGAAGTCGAAGCTGTCGGGGATGCGGTGCACGGCTGCTGCATCCACTGCCGCGTACTCGGCGAGAACGCCGATCTTCCCCGCGATGACCCTGTCACCGATCGCGTGCGTAGAGACGCCGACGCCCACGGCGACCACTGTCCCGCTGCACTCCACTCCGGGGATGAAGGGGAGATCCGGCTTCACCTGATATTCGCCGCGAGCGAGCAGCACATCCGGGAAGTTCGCCGCAACCGCCGCAACCCGAATGAGCACCTCGCCTTCGGCGGGCACCGGTGTCGGCACGCTCTGCTGCGTCAGCGCATCTGCGGGTTCACCGAGACTGGTGACCTGCCAGGCGCGCATGGACTGCGGAACTTCAGTGGTGGACGGCATCCGTTCTCCTCAGACTGGCGAGGAACAGGTCGGTGATCTGCTCGGCGATGAGCGTCTTGCCTTCCGGTCCCTCGGGTGAATACCAATGCGACAGGTAGTGCACGTCGCTGAAAAAGTGCGCCACGAGCAGGGCAACCGGGATGTCGTCGCGGAAGATTCCATCGCGTTGTCCGGCCTCGATGAGGGCAGCGAACTCGTCGTGATATCCGCGGCGGCGGCGCGTGACATCCTGCTGCCGGGGCGCCGAGAGCATGTTCATGCTGCGGAAGAAGACCGCCCCCTCGGCGATGTGATCGATCGAGGTCTCGAGCACGTCGATGCACGCCGCGCGCAACACCTCGTCTGTCGTCCCACCGCGCGCGATGATCTCGTCGAGATGCGCCTTCTGCAGCGACAGCAGCGAGTCGTAGATGCCGAAGAGCAGATCGTCCTTCGACTCGAAGTAGTGGTACATCGCGCCCTTGGTGACGCCGGCAGCCTCGACGATCTGCTGCACGCTCGTGTTCGCATACCCGCGGATGGCGAACAGCTCGACGGCGGCGCGGGTGACGTCTTCTGCGACGTGTGAATCCTTCATACCCTCATCCTCCCGTGAATCCCGATCGGGCGTCGGATCTGCGCGTCAGAGCCATCCATCAGAGTGGACGGATGCTGGCGCCGCCATCGATCGAAACCGTCTGTCCCGTCATCCATCCCGCGTCGTCGGAAAGCAGAAAGGCGACGGGACCGGCCACATCGGCGGGTTCGCCGAGGCGTGCGAGTGGATAGCCCGCCGCGACCTCGCCCTCGTGTCCTTCGTAAAGCGCTCGCGCGAACGCCGTCTTGATCACGGCCGGGGCCACAGCATTGACGCGGATGCCGGGGGCGAGCTCGTAGGCGAGCTGCGCCGTGAGGTTGATGAGCGCCGCCTTGGATATGCCGTAGAACGCAATGCCGGGGCTCGCGCTCAGCCCAGCCACCGACGCGATGTTCACGACACTGCGGGTGAGACCGGCAGAAAGCGCGGCTCGAGTCCAGTCGAGGGCTGCGACCACATTGACCTCGAGGATCTTGCGCGCGGCATCCGCGTCTACGTCAATGATCGGTCCATAGACGGGATTGATTCCGGTGTTGTTCACGAGGTGATCGAGACGGCCATGCTTCTCTGCGATATGCGCGAAGACAGCAGCGCGGTGATCGGCGTCGTCGGCGCGACCAGCGACGGCGGATGCGGCGGACCCGAGCTCCGCGACGGCAGCATCGAGCGCCTCCTGCTTACGGCCAGTGATGATCACTGAGCCTCCCTCGGCGACGATGCGCTGAGCGATGGCGAAGCCGATGCCGCGGCTCGCCCCGGTGATCAGTGAGACTGTGTCGTTAAAGCGTGCTGTGCCGTCGAATCGTGCTGCGGACATGGCGCCTCCTTGCGCGATCTACATACCGTCCAGTCGGTTTAAGCAACTGTAGCATGTGGTGCGTGTCACCCCGCGTCCTGAGGTGACGCACATTGCCGTCTCGCCGGCGGCGAAGCGACCATGTGCGACCCCTCGCCGGCGCGAAGCGACCATATACGACCCCTCCCCGGCGCGAAGCGACCATGTGCGACCCCTCCCGGCCGCGAAGCGACCAGACGCGCTCAGCCCACGGGCGCACCCGCCAGGTATGTCGCCCGCACCACGGTCTCGGCCAGATCCTCCGCAGAAACAGTCACCGGGTCGCGGTCGACGACGATGAAGTCGGCGAACAGTCCCGGTGCGAGCGCGCCGATCTCGTGCTCGCTGAACAGCTGCCATGCCGCGTTCGTCGTCTGGCCCGCGAGCGCCTGGGCGCGAGTGACCGGCGTGCCACCGGGCATCCGGAACCCGCTGCGAGTGGTGCGCGACTCTGCGACCGCCATGTTGCGGAACGGCTCGTTCGGAGTGACCCAGCCGTCGTTGTGGAACGTGGCGCGGTGTCCAGCGGCGAATGCCGCACCGGCATCCGCCCAGGCTCCGCCGTGCGCGGCGCCGAACAGGTCGTCGACGAGCACCTCGCCCCAGTAGGTGATGTGGTCGACGAACAGGCTGACGGTCACACCGAGGGATGCTGCGCGCTCGAACTGCGCCGGAGTCATCGCGCCGCAGTGCTCAAGACGGAAACGATGGTCGGTCAACGCGTGAGCGGTGATGATCTGCTCGTAGACGTCAAGCGTGGAGTCGACCGCAAGATCGCCGTGCGCGTGACAAGCGAGCTGCCATCCGCCCGCGGCATAGGGTTCGGCGATCGCGAGCAGTTGCTCTGACGTGTAGTTCGCGGTGCCGATGTGGTGCGGCTCAAGACCCAGACCGCGGGTCGCCTCGGTGTCGAGGTAGGGGAAGGATGTGGCGATGTTGCCGATCCAGGGGGAACCGTCCGACCAGGTCTTCACCCCGGTCTGACGGAACACCGCATCGTCATCTCCGCGAGGTGACGCCGTGCCACCTGGCCGCGACATCTCGTACCAGCGCAGCCGCACTGGCAGTGCACCCTTGGCATGCAGCGCCTGGACGAGCGGGTTGAGATCGGGGTTCCACGAAAGATCAGCGACCGTCGTTATGCCCCGACGGGCCAGGTCGCGCAGATGGGTGACGAGCAGCTCGGGCAGATGCTGCTGCGCGCTACCGAGCATCGGGGCGACGACCTGCTCGACCGCTGCTTCTTCGAAAGCGACGCCGGCGAGGCCGCCACTTGCGTCACGAGCGAAACGCGCGCCGGCCGGATCAGGAGTGCTGCCATCGATGCCGGCCGCACGAGCGGCCGCGCTGTTGAAGTAAGCCGAGTGTCCGGAGTTGTGGATCACGACGAGGGGAGTCTCACCGGCGAACTCATCGAGCCAGTGGATGTCCGGATCGGGGAGCCCACGCTGCAGCAGCGAGTCCCACCCGTTCGCGAAGACAGCCTGCCCGTCGGCGTCCGCGACGGCCTGCTTCAGCGCGGCGAGGACGCCGGCAGCATCCGGGATCACCACCGGACGGATGTCGACGACCAGGAGCGAGAGCAGGATCGACGAGTAGGCGGGATGGCCGTGCGGCTCGATGAGTCCGGGCATAACCCACCCGTCCAGGGCGACAGTCTCGGCATCCGGGAACCGATCTGTCATCTCGATCACCGTGCCGAGCGCGAGGATGCGTCCGCCTTCGACGGCCATGGCCTCGACGAGATCTGCACCTGCAGCGCCGGGGGCATCGACGTCGGTTGTGAGCGGACGGATGTGGCCGGTGAAGACTGTCGTCATGCCGTCAGTCTGGCAGGCGCACCCCATGCGTAGCGAGATTCGTGGGCAGCGCGCTCGTGCGCAGTGTGCTTGGGGCAGCGTATGAGCGTCAGTCCGCGAAGATCTGTCCGACGGGACTGCGCTTCTCGTTCTGGAACGCATCCTCGCTGCGACCGTAGGCCCAGTATGCCGATACGGACATTGCCCGACGCTCGATGCCCCACTCACTGTGCAGGTGGGCGCCGATGCGCTTGATCGACTCGCGCTCTCCGTGAGCGAAGATATCGACCTCGCCATCCGGGCGATCGAGAGCCACCACCGCTGCGACCAGCAGCTCGCCGTAGGGCGTCGCCACACCTGAAACGATCCGATGCAGCCACCGCACCTCGACAGCGGCGGGGTAGCGAAGCTCGATCTGCTCGCTCGCATCCGAGACCTCGATCAGTGCGATGCCGCGCGCCGTCGACGGCAGCGCCTCAAGGGCAGCGGCAACGGCCGGGATCGCGGAATCATCCCCGACGAGCAGGTAGGTGACATCCCCCTCAGCCGGTGAGTACTGCGCGCCGGGACCCGAGAGCGCGACGAGGTCGCCGGGCTGCGCCTTCGCCGCCCAGGGCCCTGCGAGTCCTTCGTCTCCGTGCACGACGAAGTCCACCGCGATGGTCCTCGCGTCATAGTCGACCGAGCGCACCGTGTAGGTGCGGCGCACCGGAATGTCGGCGGGGTCGAGCTCGGCGCGCAGGGCATCGAGGTCGTACGGCGGCTGCAGGCCCAACTCGGGCTTGGCGAACTGGAACTTCACGTACTTGTCGGTCTTCGCAAGCTTCTCGTCGCCAGCGTTCGTGACGAATGCATCAAACGCTCCCCCACCCAGGTGCACCCGGACAAGCTGAGGTGCGATCAGCTCGGTGCGGACGACTTCGAAGACCTGCTGCACACCACGCGGACGGCCACCGCCTTCGCTACCACCCGATGTCTGCTCTGCGCGCCCTGTCGTCATGCTTCGAGGTTAGGCCATCCTCACCCGAACCTCGCACCCGCGGGGTCAGCCTTGGATTCGGTCCAGCGCCGCTTCCAGACGAGCCACCGTGCCATCGATATCCGCGAGCTTGTCCAGGCCGAAAAGCCCGAGGCGGAAGGTCGAGAAGCCCTCCGGTTCGTCGCAGTGCAGCGGAACTCCGGCAGCGATCTGCAGACCCTGCTCCTTGAACGCCGCACCAGACTTCAGTGCAGGGTCATCCGTGTGAACGACCACGACACCGGGCGCTGCGAATTCGGATGCCGCCACCGAGGTGAATCCACGCCCCGCCAGTAGTGACCGAACGCGAGTGCCGAGCTCGATCTGCGCCGTACGCAGTGCCTCGAACCCGCGCTCGCGGGTCGCGATCATGGCGGCGAGGTTGTGAGTGAGCGGATCAGTGGGCATGGTCGCGTGGTAGGCCGCTCGTCCGGCGCGATATTCGTCAGCGATCGTCAACCACTTGGCGAGGTCGATGGCGAAGCTCGTCGAGACTCTGGAGCGTGCGGCATCTGCCCC
Organism: Microbacterium sp. Y355; assembly: GCF_059445345.1. Taxonomy (NCBI): domain Bacteria; kingdom Bacillati; phylum Actinomycetota; class Actinomycetes; order Micrococcales; family Microbacteriaceae; genus Microbacterium; species Microbacterium sp. Y355. The sequence continues at coordinate 2,677,544 of NZ_JCAIUD010000001.1, forward strand.
TGCCTCACTGAGCATCACGAACCCGGCGCACGGCGATCCGCTCCAGCCCTTCTGCGGAGCGCTGAGCAGCACATCGACTCCGAGTTCCTTCATGTCGACCCACATCGCACCCGAGGCGATGCAATCAAGTACGAGGAGAGCGCCGACTTCGTGCGCAGCATCCGCGAGGGCGCGTATGTAATCGTCGGGCAGGATCATGCCGGCGGCGGTCTCCACATGAGGCGCGAAGACGACTTCAGGGCGGCGAGCGCGGATGACTCCGGTGACCTGGTCGATCGGCGCTGGCGCCCACGTGGCCTGCAGGTCATCGGTGTCAGGGCGGGCCGCGAGCACCGTGACGTCATCGCTGATGCCGCCGACCTCAAGGATCTGCGACCACCGGAACGAGAACAGACCGTTGCGCACCACGAGAGTACGCCGTCCGCTGGCGAGCTGACGAGCGACCGCTTCCATCGCGTACGTGCCGCCGCCGGGGACGATCGCCGAAGTGTGCGCGTTGTACGCCTCCTCGAGGATCTCGAGGGTCTGCTGCATGACACCGACGAAGCGGGCTGACATGTGGTTCAGGGAGCGGTCAGTGAAGACCACCGAATACTCAAGCAGGCCATCCGGGTCGACATCATCGTGCGGCAGGTGCGGCTGGGTCATCATGCGCCCCAGCATGCCACAGGCCGCGATCACTCGACGGGGACGATCTCCTCCGGCTTCCATCAGCGCTCGTACGGAACCTCCCCGAGGGGAAGAGGAGTGGGGTTGCGCCCGACCCAGACCACGGCATACCGGGCCAGGGCTGCGACATCGTCTTCATACGGTCGGGCCTTGCGCACGCGCGCGGCCCGTTTCGCAGCATCCGCCAGATCTTCATCATCCAGCGGGATGCCGCGACGCAACAGCACGAGGAGTGTGTCGACCATCCGTCGGAAGTGGTCGTCCCAGTTGATGCCTCCGTTGCCGTCGAGCTCGTTGACCACGCGCCCAGTGATGCGGATCGCCTCGCCCTGTGCCGTGGCCGCCGCACCCATCGCCGGGATGAGGGAGTCGAAAAGGGCACTGTGCTGTTCGACCCAGTCACCCTCGGGGAGCAGGATCGGTGACGTACCGTCATGGCGCTCAGGGGCGACGATGGGTTCCACGCCGAAGAGTTCGTAGAGGCGGTTCAGTGCAGCATCCGTTGTGGGCAGCGACTCCTCATTGAAGACTTCGCGGATGTCTTCGAAGTTCGCCGCGATTCGGCGCACGGACTCACGCATCCCATCGTCGACCGCGTCACCCGCCGCGAGCAGCAGTTCGGCGATCTCAGCCATTTCCTCGATCGCCGTGGTCGAGCACCGCTGCAGTCCGCGCGCGAGCGGCGTCTGCCCGTCGTCGTCCCGGGCAAGCGCGTCGGCTCCGGCATCCAGCAGAATCCGGACGTTGTGAGTGTGGAACGGGACTGCCTCGTGCAAAGCCGTCATCCCGTTGCTGTCGCGGGCGGCGATATCAGCACCGAGCTCAAGGAGCAGCGCGACCTTGCCGTTCCAGGCTCCGGCGTGCGCGATCAGCGGCGTCGCATCCTTCTCATCACCTGCTTCAAGATCAGCGCCCTCCGCGATAAGCCACCGAATGACGTCCGCATCAGCATCCGCGTATCCGATCGCCGTCTGCCGGCGATATCCCCCGTAGGCGTCCAATGCGCTCTTGTCGAACACCTTCTGCACGGCCACCAGATCACCAGATCGAAGGATCTCATCGAAGTTCTTCGGGAGCGTTTTTCGCTTCGTGCGTGCCATGCGGCCAGCCTACGAAATGCCGGGCACTCCCGATCACATATTTGCGGGGCGGAGCCGGGCCCGAATTTGAGGTCTTGGCATGAGCATGACAGTGTGAAGAGCGGACCGAAGCTGTTTCTCAGCGGAGTCCACTCCCCCATGAACATGAACTCGCCAGCGTTTCACCCCTCGATCCGGGATGGTGAAACGCTCTGACTTCCCCCGGCTCGATTGAGCCGAGCACGTCAGCACGGGCCGCGCATATCGATGCGCGGTCGGGCAGGACGAGCCTGATTCGGTCGCCAAGCGTCACCGAAGGAATTGAGCTCTGGCGCATCGCGCGCGACTCTCAGACTCTCGATTTGAACTCCTCGTACGCGTACGTCCTTTACGCCCGAGACTTCGCCGCAACGTGCCGCATCGCGCTTGTCGACGACCGCCCGGCCGGATTCGTTCTCGGCTACCGTCGCCCGGCCGACCCAGAATGCTTGTTCATCTGGCAGGTTGCCGTCGATGAGCGCTTCCGCGGTCTGGGGCTGGCAGGACAGATGCTCGACGATCTGATCCACGACACTGCTGTGCACCCGCCGGTGCGCACCCTGCAGACGACGATCACCGACGACAACATCGCCTCACAACAGACTTTCCGAAGCCTCGCGCGCCGCTGGAGTGACGCGCCCGTCGTCGTCACCCCACTCTTCGAGAGCGCACACCTGAGCCTCGACAGCTCGGATGCCGCGTCCCACGACCCCGAACGGCTGTACGAGATCGGTCCGCCGATGTAGCCGGCACCATCCGCCCGTTCAGGGCGGCGTGCACTCCCCCGCACGTGACCCTCAAGGAGAAGAACCACAGCAGATGAATATCTTCACCCAGCTTGAATCCGAAGTTCGCAGCTATTCCCGCTCATGGCCGGTCGTGTTCGACCGAGCCGTCGGCAGCGCGATGTACGACGAAGACGGCAAGGAATACCTTGACTTCTTCACCGGCGCCGGGGCGTTGAACTACGGACACAACAATCCCGCGCTGAAGAAAGTCCTCCTCGACTATCTGGCCGATGACCGCATCGTGCACTCGCTCGATATGTTCACCTCGGCGCGGCGGGACTTTCTCGAGACCTTCAACGATGTGATCCTGAAGCCTCGCGATCTCGACTACAAGGTCGTCTTCCCTGGCCCGGGTGGAGCGAATGCCGTCGAGGCCGCGCTGAAGCTGGCACGCAAGGTCACCGGCCGTGAATCGGTCATCAACTTCACCAACGCCTTCCACGGCATGACGCTCGGCGCACTGTCGGTGACCGGAAACTCGCTCAAGCGCGGCGGCGCTGGCGTGCCGCTCGTGCATGCGACACCTATGCCGTTCGATGACTACTTCGATGGCGACTACCCGGACTTCTTCTACTTCGAGCGCTTGCTCGAAGACACCGGGAGCGGATTGAACGCTCCGGCCGCCGTGATCGTGGAGACCGTGCAGGGCGAGGGCGGCATCAACGTTGCGCGTGCGGAATGGCTGCGCGCGCTGGCAGCACTCTGCAAGAAGTACGACATGCTGCTGATCGTCGACGACATCCAGATGGGCTGCGGCCGCACCGGTGAGTTCTTCAGTTTCGAAGAAGCCGGCATCGTCCCCGACATCGTCTGCCTGTCGAAGTCGATCTCCGGTTACGGCATCCCGATGGCGCTCACGTTGATCAAGCCAGAGTTGGATGTCTGGCAGCCGGGTGAGCACAACGGCACCTTCCGTGGCATCAGCCCCGGCTTCGCGACCGCAGCCGAAGCGCTGCGGCGCTACTGGACAGACCACACGCTGCGCGACTCCACCCTCACCAAGGGGGCACGTGTCGAAGGGTGGTTCAACACCTTCGTCGCGCGGTACCCGAAGCACGACCTCGTCGCCAAGGGCCGCGGTCTCGCGCGCGGTCTGCAGTTCCCGTCGGGTGACATGGCGGAGGCCGTCTGCCAAGCGGCGTTCACACGAGGCCTGCTCATGGAGACCTCCGGGCCCGAGGGCGAGGTCATGAAGATCCTTCCGGCGTTGACGATCACCGATGCCGAGCTGGACCGCGGCCTCATGATCATCGATGAATCGATTCGCGCCGTGCTGGGCGAGCCCGATCCGGATGCCGCAGACCACACCCACCACATCGCCGAGAGCAAGGAGCACACCCCCGCATGATCGTCCGCACCATCGATGAGATCACCGACACCGACGCCGACATCAAGACCGAGAACTGGCGCAGCAAGCGCATTGTGCTTGCGAAGGAGCAAGTGGGCTTCTCGGTGCACGAGACCACGCTGTACGCGGGCACCGTGAACCAGTTCTGGTACGCGAACCACATCGAGGCGGTGTTCATCGTCGAGGGCGAGGGTGAGATCACCGACCTGGCGACCGGAGAGACCCACCAGCTCGCACCGGGGTCGCTGTACCTGCTGAACAACCACGACAAGCACGAAGTGCGGCCGCGCACGCAGATGCGCACGGTGTGCGTGTTCAACCCGCCCATCACGGGGCGCGAAGTGCACGACGAAAACGGCGTGTACCCGCTCGTCGCCGAGCCTGCCTGACCCGATCCGATCCCATCCGAACGACACCAGCACGAGAGGCAGGAGAAGGACGCATGACCACCACAACGACCGCAGAGGATCTGTTCCCGACCCGGTTGACCCAGCCCTCCGACTTCATCACCCGCACCCAGCCGGCGGTGTGGGGATCTCCGGATGACGGACCGTTCACCGAAGCCGCACTGAACGCGCACGAGCAACGCGGCTTCTCGATCCTCGACGACTTCATCTCGCCGGATGAGGTCGCACTGTATTCCGGTGAGCTCGACAGGCTCGCCGCAGACACGGCGCTCCAGAACGACGACCGAATGATCACCGAACGCAGCACTGGCACCGTGCGTTCAGTCTTCGAGGTCGAGAAGCTGAGCCAGGTACTCGATGCCCTCGCCCGCAGCCCCAAGGTGCTCGACCGCGCACGGCAGATCGTCGGGTCTGAGGTTTACCTGCACCAAACGCGGGTCAACTACATGCCGAGCTTCACCGGCACAGGGTTCTATTGGCATTCGGACTTCGAGACCTGGCATGCCGAGGACGGCATGCCGATCCCTCGAGCCGTCAGCCTGTCGATCGCGCTGACGGACAACTATCCGTTCAATGGCGGACTGATGGTGATGCCGGGTTCGCATCGCACGTTCGTGCCGGCCGTGGGAGAAACCCCCGACAACAACCACGAGCAGTCGCTGCAGTCGCAGGAGGCAGGGGTACCCAGCCATGCGGCCATCACGGCAATGGCGGACAAGTACGGCATCGACCAGTTCACGGGAGCTGCAGGTTCCGCACTGTGGTTCGACTCGAACATCATGCACGGCTCGGGAAACAACATCACCCCGTACCCGCGCTCGAACGTGTTCATGGTCTTCAACAGCGTCGAGAACACGCTCGTAGAGCCGTTCGCGGCGAAGACGGCCCGTCCTGGACACATCGCGAACCGCGATTTCTCCCCGCTGACGTGAGTCGGACAGCATGCGCACGCACCCCGTGCGCATGCTGTAGGGTCGTTCGCATGACAACTCGTTGGTATGCGTATTTTCAGTCGGCTCTGGAGGAGCCGTCGCTGATCTAGCGCACACCGACTCCTTCAGAGCTGACAAGCCAGAGCATTTTGCTCTGGCTTTCGCCGTTTCGGCGGGCTCTGCATCCGGGGTCCGCCTTCGCACAGAAGACAGGACCCAGGAATATGAACGACGCCGCCACCATCGATGCCACCGCCTTTGAAGTAACCGCCGACCTGCACGTCGCGCAGTTCACCACACTCCCCACTCCGGCCGATATCGCCGCTGAGCTTCCGATCGGCGAGGAGCGCGCCTCGCTCGTGTCTCGCACCCGCGCCGAGGTGCGCGCGATCATGGCTGGCGAGGATGACCGACTCCTCGTCATCGCCGGCCCGTGCTCAATTCACGACCCAGCCGCCGGCCTCGAGTACGCAGGTCGGCTCGTGCGCGAGGCCGAGCAGCACCGCGACGACCTGTTGATCGTGATGCGCACGTACTTCGAAAAGCCGCGGACGACGATCGGGTGGAAGGGCCTCATCAACGACCCGCACCTCGATGGCAGCCACGACATCGAGGCGGGGCTGCGCCTGGCGCGCGGGTTCCTGCGTGACGTCACCGCACTCGGGATGCCGTGTGGCACCGAGTTCCTCGAGCCGATCAGCCCGCAGTACACCGCCGACCTCGTCACCTGGGGTGCCATCGGCGCGCGCACCACGGAGAGCCAGATCCACCGGCAGCTCGCATCCGGGCTGTCGATGCCGATCGGATTCAAGAACGGCACCGACGGCGGACTTCAGGTGGCGCTGGATGCTGCAGCCTCGGCATCCGCCCCGCAGGCGTTCCTCGGGATCGGCGCCGACGGTCGGGCAAGCCTGGTTGCCACGACGGGCAACCCGGACACCTCCGTCATCCTGCGTGGCGGAGCGGACGGCCCGAACTACGATGCCGAAACCGTGCTGAGCGCGTCGCAGCGCCTCTCGGCAGCAATGCTCACGTCACGCGTGATCATCGACGCTAGCCACGGGAACAGTCGCAAGGACCATGTGCGCCAGGCCGAAGTGGCTGCCGAGCTCGGTGAGCAGATCGCCACCGACGGTCAGGCAATCGCCGGCGTCATGTTGGAGAGCAACCTCGTCGCTGGCGCCCAGAAGCTCGATGTGGACGCCGGCCGTACGCGGCTTGTGCACGGACAGAGCGTGACGGATGCCTGCATGGGCTGGGATGCCACGGCTGTCGCCCTGGGTCAGCTCGCCGAGGGCGTGCGCCGGCGCCGGTCTGCCTGAGGGGTGTGGGCTCCCGCTGGGCCTCGCCGGGCTCAGGTGTTGCGTACGTTGAGCAGTTGCCAGCCCTCGGGCACTTTGGCGAGCAGCGCATCCATGTCATCGGCGTCGATCTGCTGAATCTGGTCACGGCGGGCGAATGTGCCGGTCGCCTTGAGCATGTCCGCACCCTTGATCATCGCGACAGGTGCGGAGATGAGGTCAAAGCCTTCTGGCTTCTGCAGAGCGAGCTGGGTCTGCACAGCGGCGAGATCTGCCGCCTCGACGTCAACAGACTGGGTTTCAACAGGACGCATCAGACCGATCAGCACTCTTCGATCCTACGTTGACCAGGCACGAAGCCTCGGCGCACGCCCCCACCTACGCACGCAGGTTTCGGTAGGCGCGTGCCGAGAGTGGCAAGAACACGAGCGTGATGACGAGCGGCCAGACCGCGGCCATGAGTAGCGCGTTGTCGGTGAACCAGCCCTCCGTTATGCCGGTCGGGTTGCCGAAGAGTTGCCTGGCCGCTGTCGCTGTAGCTGAGATCGGGTTCCATTCCGCAATCGCGCCGAGCCAGGCTGGCATCGTTTCGGGTGCGACAAAGACGTTTGACAGGAAACCGACCGGCCACACGAGCACTTGCACGGCCATCGTCGCGCCCGGGGAGCGGAAGGTGAGCCCGAGAAAGATGCCGACCCAGAGCAGGGCGAAGCGCAACCAGAGCAGCAACAGCACCGCAAGCAGTGCGGATCCGACGCTCGCATTGATCGTCCATCCGATCAGCAGCCCGCCGCCGATGAGAACGGCGAGACTCACAACGGACGTTGCCATGTCTGCTCCGGCCCGCCCAAGTGAGACTGCCGCGCTACCGATAGGTAGAGAGCGAAAGCGGTCGGTGATGCCCTTCGCGGCATCCGTCGTCATGGCCAGCATCGTGCCCTCGAGCCCGAACATCATCGTGAGTGTGAGTACGCCCGGTAGTAAGAAGGGAATGTAGGAGCCGCCACCAGGCACCGCTATCGCGCCACCGAACAGGAACGCAAACATCAGCAGCAGCATCACGCTGAATGCGATGCCGAAGATCGGTGTGGCGGGCTGTCTCGCCCAGTGCGCGAACTCGCGCTGGGTGAGGATCCAGCCCTCGCGCAGGGTATTAGAGCGTGCGCGGCCCATGTCTGTGGTGAGTTGGGTCATGCCGTGGCCTCCTGGGTTGAATCATTTTCGCTGGGATCTGCGGCTGCTCCGGCTGTGCGGGGTGCGCCCGTGAGTGTGAGGAACACTTCGTCGAGCGTGGGCAGCCGGCGTACGGTCTCGACGACTTCGCCACCCACCCGGCGCTTGAGCTCCTCCGGCGTGCCCTCGGCGATGACGCGCCCGTTGTCCATGATCGAGATGCGCTCGGCGAGCTGGTCGGCCTCGTCAAGGTATTGAGTGGTGAGTAACACCGTGGTTCCTGCTCCGGCCGCGTGGCGCACCGTCTCCCACACCTCGTTTCGCCCGCGGGGGTCGAGACCGGTCGTCGGTTCATCGAGGAACAGCACAGCGGGGCGCAGGATCAGGCTTGCCGCGATGTCGAGACGACGTCGCATTCCACCCGAGTAGCCCGCGACCGGGCGGTGCGCCGCATCCGTAAGCCCGAAGGTTTCGATCAGCTCATCGGCTCTGGTTTGCGCCGCCCGGGTGCGGAGCCCGGAGAGCCGACCAAACATGACGAGGTTCTGCCGGCCGCCGAGTACCTCGTCAAGTGCCGAACTTTGGCCAACGAGGCCGATACGTTCGCGCACGCGGGCGGGCGCGGTGCGCACATCGTGGCCGTCAATGGTCGCGCTGCCGTCGTCGAGATCGACCAGGGTGCACAGCGCGCGCACTGCGGTGGACTTCCCCGCGCCGTTTGGGCCGAGTAGACCGTGGATCGTTCCGGATTCGACCCTGAGATCGAAACCGTCGAGTGCCAACGCTGCGCCATAGCGCTTACGCAGGCCGCTCGCTTCGAGTGAATATTTGAGGGACACGTTCCTCCTAGATCGATCATTCGTCTTTACTTCGTACGCTGTACAAAGTTACTGAGATTGATTATCGTACACCATACGGAGAAAGTAGGCTAGAGGGATGAACGACGATGATGCGGAGCTCGACGAGAACTCCCGAGTGGCGGATCGCACGCTCGCGCTGCTGTGGCGTCATCAGATCGGCGAGCCGCAGGGAGCCCGTGGCCCCAAGCAGAAGACCAGCGTCGATGAAGTCGTCAAGACTGCTATCGCACTGGCCGACGAGGAGGGTCTAGAGGCCGTGTCGATGCGTCGCGTCGCCGACATGCTCGGGCTCGGCGCGATGTCGCTCTACACCTATGTTCCAGGCAAGACCGAGCTGATTGAGCTCATGTTCGACTCGGTTGCCGCTGAAACGCCGCTCGATCCCCACGCGGGCCTGGTTCGGGCTCGCCTCGAGAACATCGCACGCCAGCAGTGGGCAGAGTTCGGCCGCCATCCCTGGCTGTTGCAGGTCGACTCGAGCAGGCCACCACTCGGCCCAGGAATCTCGGATCGCTACGAGTGGCAACTCGCTGCGGTCGATGGACTTGGACTCAGCGACCTCGAGATGGATCAGGCGCTCACCCTGCTGGTCTCCTTCGTCGCGGGCCCCGCGCGCGCGGCCCGTGACGCTCAGCGCACGAAAGAATCATCGGGTATGAGTGACCGTGAGTGGTGGGAGATCAACGCACCACTGCTCGAAAAGGTGATGGACGGCAGTCGTTTTCCGCTTTCCGGCCGCGTTGGCCAGAACGTCGGCGAACTCTACAACGGCGCGTCGGCTCCCACGCTGAGCTTTGAGTTCGGCCTCGCTCGCGTGCTCGACGGCATCGAGCAGCTCATCGCTTCGAAATAGAGGATGCTTCGCGGTTCGCTCCTGCGAGAGTCGCCTCGTGCTCATGCAGGACAAGGTCGAGCAGTCCAGGAAAACGGCGGTTAAGTTCCTCACGGCGTAACCAGTTTCGGTGACGGGTACCGTCCACCTCTTGCTTGATCACCCCGGCCTCACGGAGCACCCGCCAGTGCCTCGTCAGCGCGGACTTCGATACTCCGAAGTCCGATCCGCTGCACGCTGTTCCGGGCTCTTGAGCAATGTAGTAGACGATCGCACGACGGACCGGGTCGGTCAGCGCAAACATCGCCTGAAACAGGTCCAGCTCACTTTCGGCGGGGATTTCGAGTGGGTGCGACAAGCGACTTGCCACGATCCTCTTCCTTACGTTCCGGCCCGTACCTTATGTACGCTTTTGCGTGTACATAAGGTACGGTGATGTACATACTGACGTGTACATCATGTCATGTCCGACGCCGCGGCAGTGGCGCGTACTCAATGAAGGAAAGTGAGAGATTATGACGACCATTGGTTTGATCGGGAGCGGCAACATCGGCAGTGGTGTCGCTCGCTTGGCCATCGCGGCGGGCTACGAAGTGGTGCTAAGCAACAGCCGTAGCCCCGAGACCCTCGCGGGCCTTGTCGCCGATCTCGGATCGCGTGCTCGAGCGGCGACTCCGTCGGAAGCTGCTGCGGCCGGTGACATCGTCATCGTGTCCATCCCGTTGGCCGCCTACCCGCACGTGCCCGTCGCCGAACTACAGGGCAAGACGGTCATCGATACGAATAACTACTATCCCGATCGCGACGGCCACTACCCGGAGCTCGACGACGAATCAACGACGACGACCGAGTTGCTGCAGGCGCATCTGCCGGAGTCGCGCGTGGTCAAGGCCTTCAACAGCATCTACTTCCCCCATCTCACTGGCCTAGCCCGACCGTCAGGAGACCCGGAGCGCTCCGTCCTTCCCATTGCCGGAGACGACCAGGCAGCAAAAGAGACCGTCACAGAATTTCTCGACGCAATCGGGTACGACACCCTGGACGCGGGCGTCCTATCGGAGGGATGGCGTTTTCAGCGGGACACTCCCGCGTACACGCGTCCATACTTTGGTTCGACAGACCCGAAGGTCGGTCGCCCGGTCTCACACGACGAGCTAGCTGCGCGGCTGGCTGAGGCTAAGCGGTACCGCGACCTCTGAAACGCCATCGGGCCGGGGGTCTGCAAGACCCCCGGCCCGTCCGGTTGCTTCAGCGGCTCAGTGCTTGCCGCCCTTCTTGCCCGAGCCCAGTGGCACGTCGTCGAATGACATGTCTGAGGCGAAGTAGAACGACGGGTAAGCCGGCTGGTTGTACGCCGTCTGCTGGCGCGCGATCTCGGCCCGATACTGCACGTCCTGCATGAGGGTGTACAGCTTGTGTGTCGTGACCTCGGTCGACAGGTAGACGCGCAGCGCGCTCGAGTCGGCCGTGCGCACGACCAGCTCTTCACGCCAGTCCCCGAGCACATCGGCCACAAGCGAGGGGTTTCCCTTCGTCCCGTTGTTGGTGCGGGTGTCGGATGCTGTGAGCACCGTGCCGTCGGTCCAGTCGTCGATCGTTGGCGTGACCTCGAGGGCGCCGTTCACGAGCTGCGTCGTCAGGTCGCCGGACCACCGAATCGACATGTTGGTGCCGGGGTTCGTGGGCGACACGATCTCGCCGGTCGCCGACAGCAGGCCGGATGCGTCGGTGCCCGCGGGCATGCTCGACCAGACCTCGACACCCGGCACGTCGCTGCGGACGTCGCCGATCATGCCGCGACCGGTGTCGCGGCCCGAGTAGGCGCCGAAGATCACTTCGCCCGTCGCCGCATCGCGCAACGCAGTGCCGAACGGCGCCCAGGCGCCGCCCTCGTGCACCGTGAAGATCTCAAGACCGGGGCGGTTCGGGTCGATGTCGGCGACGTGCATCGCATCACCGTGGCCGAGCCGGGCCACGGCGCCGGGGTCGCCGCTGCCTTCGGGCATCACGTCGAACGATGAGTACAGCAGGCCGCCGTCGTCGTCGATCGTCGCCGAGCCGTAGACGATCTCCTGTTTGCCGTCGTCGTCGACATCGGCTGCGCTCAGGCTATGGAAGCCCTGCGTGGTGATCGTGCCATAGACCGGATCGGTGCCGTCGCGGCCGTGCGGACCGTCGTTGAACGGGTTCGACATCGGCACGTGGCCGCTGTCGACGAGCCAGCGCTGGCTCAGCTTCTTGCCGTTCCAGTCATACGTCGCGATCGTCGAGCGTGTGTAATAGCCGCGGGCAAAGACGGCGGAAGGGTGCTCGCCGTCGAGGTAAGCGACGCCCGACAGGAAGCGGTCGACGCGGTTGCCGGGCTCGATACGCGACATCGCGTAGTCTCCCCACAGCAGACCGTCGTCACCGCGTCCCGGCTCGTAGGTCACAGTCTGCAGCTCCTTGCCGGTAGCGCTATCGAACACCGTGAGGTACTCGGGACCGTCGACGATGAAGCCTTCGAAGGCGCGTAGCGCATTGCGCGCCGAGCGCGACGGCGCATAGACATCGATGAAGTAATCGGTGAGCTCCTCCGCGCTCTCGCGCGACAGCGGGTACTCGTGTGTCACCTCGGTGCCCCATGCCTCTTCGAGCGTGGCGGGCCACTGGCCTGAGACGACCTCTTCGCGCGCGGACCAGCCGAGGAACGTCTCGACGAGGTGCGCGTAATAGTCGTCTGCGCTCATCCGGTAGTCATCCTCGTGCGCGTACCCGGCCTTGCGGTCGGCCTTCGGCAGCGTGATGTATGACTCCTTTTTGACCGAGCCATTCGCGCCGTACTGCACCGACTTCGTGCCCGGCGCGGTCTTGAGGATCGTTTCGCTGCGGCCGTCACCATCGAAGTCGTACACGAGGAACTGCGTGTAGTGGGCACCGGCGCGGATGTTGACCCCCAGATCGATGCGGTTGAGTAGCGTGCCGTCGACCTCATACGTGTCGAGGAACACCGGGCCGGTGTAGCCGACCTGCGAGACGTCCTTCGCGTTGGAGGGGTCCCACTTGACGATGTACTCGTACTCGCCGTCCCCGTCGACGTCGCCGACCGACGCGTCGTTGGCGGAGTATGTGTAGGTCTCGCCGGTCGGCGTGACGCCGTCGGCGGGCTTGGTCAGCGGGATGTCGAGATACGACTGGTCGAGTGGCGTGACCTTGTCGCTCTTCTTGCCGGTGCGCCCCTTGACCACCGGGGCCACGCGGTACGTGGCATCTGCCGAGCCCGCGGCATCCACATAGTTCGTGCTGTCGGTGACGCTCGCGATCTTGCGGCCATCTCGGTACACGACGAAGTCGGTGCCGGTCAGCCCGGTCTCGCTCGCATCGGTAGCTTCGGCTTTCAGCAGTCGCCAGCTGACGAAGATTCCAGATGCCGTGTCGACGGCGACCAGACCTCGATCGAGGTCTTCGATCTGAGGGCTGGCGGACGTGCCACCGTGACCATGGCCATTCCCCTGACCTGAGGATCCGGCCTGTGCGGCTTGCGCCGGCAGGATCAGAGTGGTTGCCAAAGCCGCGACCAGTACGGTCGTTCGTAGGGGGGTTTTCATTCGCTTCACCTTTGATCGCTGAACGTTGGAATACGCTTTCCCCAGTCGCCGCCTTCGAGACTAGGAGGACGCGTCGCGTCGTGTCAACGGTTTCTCTGAATCGTGTCAAAAGTGTCGCGCCTGTCCCGGCGAGGACACGGGTGGGTATCGGTACTCAGTCTCCGGACGCAGGCACATCCCGCAGGAACAAAGAACCGGTCAGACGTGATGTCTGACCGGTTCTTATTTGTGGAGCCTAGGAGATTCGAACTCCTGACATCCTGCTTGCAAAGCAGGCACTCTACCAACTGAGTTAAGGCCCCAAAAGCTATTTAATTGTGGTGACGGAGTGGGGATACCGGGATTTGAACCTGGGACCTCTTCATTATCAGTGAAGCGCTCTAACCAACTGAGCTATATCCCCGTCAACCTCCAAGACTTTACCCGAGATTTCAGGAAAATCCGAATCGACGATGCTCAGCGGCCGGGGCGCAGAACCGCACTGCCAGCAGAGAGGCTGACCACGACAGAATTCCGCGCATTCGACGACGTCTGCAGGTTGTTGTCGAGGGAACCCGCGCTGACTTCCTGCTGCACGTCGTAGGCGACATCCGGAAGCGTCAGATCGAGAGAACCGGCGCTGACGTCGATGGTTACCTCACTGGGCGCCGTTCCAGCCAGCTCGGCCACGAGCTCACCGGCAGACACGACGAAATCGGCTTCGTCCACGTCCGTGAGGTTGACGTCAGCTCGACCCGCGCTCATATCGACGTCAACAGATGACGCTGATCCACTCAAGTGGAGCCTGCCGGCCCCCAACTCTATGTCCAGGCCATCAAACGCTCCATCCACGTCGAGGCCCCCTGCAATCAACGTGATGTCAGCGTCCAGCCGGGAATCCTGCAACTCTTCCGGCAGCGTCAACAAGACGCGCTCGTCGTCATTGAACCAGTTCCCGAAGATTCCACCGCCGAACCAGCCGTCAAACAACTCCCTCGGACTCTGTACGATCAGCTCATCGCCGTCACGGCGCATCGTCCAACCACCGCGGCTGCCCTCCATCTGGAGCTGTGCCTCGTCGACGTCACCGAAGCGCACGGTGACTCTGCTGGCGCTGACATCCATTTCCAGCGTCTCGATCCCGTCCACATCGATGGACCGGGTTTCGCTGGTGACCGTCGCATCATTCACGGCCGCGACTGCGGCCGTGCCGCCGGCTCCCAGCAAGGCGATGCCCCCCACGACCGCGGTGGTCACGGTGATCGCTGTGACTCTGGCGTAGGTGCGTGTGCCGTCAGGCGTGCGCTGAGGTTCGATGTTCATCGTGTCATTCCCGTCTGGTTACCGAGCGGGGGCGTGCCGCCGGTGTTCTCGATATGAGCAAGCGCTGCAAGCACGCGGCGGTTGCCGGCCTCTGGCTCGAGGCCGAGCTTCTGGAAGATGGCGGTGATGTTCTTCTCAACACTCGCCTCCGAGAGGAACAGCAGACCCGCGATCGTCTGATTCGATTTCCCCTCGGCGATCAGCGCGAGCACTGTGCGCTCACGCTCGGTGAGCTGCAGCATCCGATCGTCGCGATTGCGACGCGTCAGCAACTGCTGGACCACTTCCGGGTCAAGCACGGATCCTCCCTCGGCGATCCGCTCCACGGAGGCGAGGAACTCTGAGACATCTGCGACGCGATCCTTGAGCAGGTACCCGAGAGGCCCACCCTGTGCGGCAATCAGATCGCTGGCATACCGTTCCTCGACATACTGCGAGAGCACCAGCAACGGCAGCGCAGGATGCGTGGACCGCAGCGCGAGTGCCGCACGGATACCCTCGTCGGTGAAAGTCGGGGGCAGCCGCACATCGAGGATGCAGAGCTCCGGGTCCGTGCTCCGCACGGTTTCGGTTAGACCCTCGGTGTCGGCCAGAGCCGCGACCACCTCGTGTCCGGCATCCTCCAGCAGACGAACCAGACCCTCGCGAAGAAGAACCGAGTCCTCACAGATCAGGATGCGCATGGCACGCTCACCTCCAGCGATGTCGGACCGCCCTGCGGGCTGTCGAGGCGGAAGGTACCGCCGGCGGCCGTCACCCGATTAGAGATGCCATCAAGGCCACCGCCGGGCTGCACGTGCGCGCCTCCGATGCCGTTGTCTTCCACGCGGGCCCAGAGCACTCCGCTCTCGCGCATCCGCACGATGACTCGGCATTCGCTGGCTCGCGAGTGTTTGGCGGCATTCGTCAGCGACTCGGCAATGGAGAAGTACACCGCCGCTTCGGCGTCACGACTGCAGCGGCCGGTCATGCGCACATCGAGCTGCACCGGGATGTGCGATCTACTGGCAATCGCTGAGAGCGCAGCATCCAGACCGCGATCGTCAAGAACAGAAGCATGGATGCCCCGGGCGAGCTGGCGCAGCTCAGTGATGGCGGCCTTCGTGGACGTGTGTGCCTCGCCGATCAGCTGCTTCGCTACTTCCGGATCGCTCTCGATCTTCTGGTGTGCGAGACCCAGGGTCATGCCGACCGAAACCAGTCGCGGCTGAACACCGTCGTGCAGGTCGCGCTCGATGCGGGTGCGCTCGAGATCTGCAGCGCGCACGGCGCCTTCACGCTGCGCACTGGTCGTGCGCACCTGCTCGGTGAGTTCGGCCTCGCGATTCGGCACGACGATTGCTCGAGTAAGAACGCGGTGGAGCAGCGCCAGGCCGACGATGCCGGCAGCAGCAGCGAGAACACCGAGGATGCCGATCACCGGCGCCCACCCGCCGCTCACGACCGCGCCGAATGGTCCGATCGAGGAGTCTCCGAACAGCGGCGAGAACGTGTAGATCGCGGACCAGAACATGCCCCAGAAGAGTCGAAGAACCAGTGTGCCGAAGATGCACGCGATCGCGAAGTTCGCCACTGCCCGCCACATGGTCGCATCGATCGACTGGCGACCGAGTGAACGCAGCCAACCGCCGAAGCCGGGCCGCAAGCGTCGGCGCGGAGCCAGCGGCGGGAGTCCGAGACGGTAGAGCCCGTCAACGCGAGCGATCTCGAACCACGCCACGCCGTACAGCGCGTAGACCAGCCCGACGAGGAACACCGCGCCGATACCGAAGGCGAACAGCAGCCCGACGCCGGTACCGAAGAGTGCGGCGAGGAGGCCGATAACACCGGAACCGATCACGCCGAGGCCGGCAAGTTGCAGAATTGTCAGGAAGAGCCGCAGCGGCGGCTTCTTCGCGGGGGGAGCGCCGACTGGGGCCGGGGCGGTCTGAGTGGTCATATCTCAAAGGTAGGCCGCACGCCCCGCTGCCAACACCGTGCCAGCCCGACGCCTAGGTTCGGGTTTCCCCTACTCCTAGATATGCGAATGGGCGCCTGTGGCGCTTCGCCAGCGAAGGCGAGCCACACACGCCCACTCGTAAGGGGTCGTGCGGGGAACTAGTTCGACATGAAGCCGACGAGCAGGCCCCCGGTCACCTTCACCGCAAGGTTGTAGATACCGGCCACGACCGCGCCGAGCACGGTGACCACGATCAGGTTCAGGATCGATACAACTGCGGCAAACGCCATGACCTGGGGAAGGCCAAGCATCGACGAGATCGACACCGCGCCCTCGGTGATGTTGCCGACCAATTCGTCGGCCCCAGCCAGGATGCTCGTCGCCTGCAGCACCAGGAAGATCAGGAAGAACGAAACCATGGTCACGATTGCAAGCGCGACCGCGGCCAGGAACGAGAGCTTCACGGCTGACCAAAAGTCGATGTAGACCAGACGCAGTCGAACCTGCTTGCCACCGGTCTTACGCGTGGACTTCTTCGCCAGCTTGTCGGCTACTGTGCTCATTCGTCCGTGCTTTCCTCAGAGTTCTGTGTCGATTCGGGAGTCGCCGCCTCTGCGTCTGACTCCGCCTCTACCTCTTCTTCGGCAAGGCCCCGCTCACTGTTGCGGGCAATGGCGAGGATCCGGTCCTTCTCGGAAGTCCGGGCGAACACCACTCCCATGGTGTCTCGGCCCTTCGCGGGCACCTCGGCCACGGCAGAGCGTACCACCTTGCCGCTGGACAGAACCACCAGAACCTCGTCGTCCTCAGCCACGATCATTCCACCCGCAAGAGTGCCGCGATCGTCGTTGAGCTTTGCCACCTTGATGCCGAATCCGCCGCGTCCCTGCACGCGGTACTCCTCGACGGCAGTGCGCTTCGCGAATCCGCCGTCAGTCACCACGAACACGAACTGGCCAGGCGAGGCGACGGATGCCGAGAGAAGGCTGTCACCCTCACGGAACTTCATACCCTTGACGCCAGCGGTCGCGCGTCCCATGGGACGCAGTGCCTCATCGGTCGCGCTGAAGCGCACCGACATACCGCGACGGCTGATCAGAAGGATGTCGTCTTCCGCGTTCACCATGAGTGCGCTGACAAGCTCGTCCTCGTCATTCAGACGGATCGCGATGACACCGCCCTGACGGTTCGTGTCGTAGGCGTCAAGTCGGGTCTTCTTGACCAGGCCGTTGCGAGTTGCAAGAACCAGATACTCGGCCACGTCGTAGTCGCGGATCGCGAGCACCTGAGCGATACTCTCATCCGGCAACAATGCGAGCAGGTTCGCGACGTGCGTACCCTTCGCGTCGCGACCGGCCTCCGGCACCTCGTAGGTCTTGGTCCGGTAGACGCGGCCCTTGTCGGTGAAGAACAGCAGCCAGTGGTGAGTGGTGGTCACGAAGAAGTGCTCGACGATGTCATCCGCGCGCAACTGCGCGCCCTTGACACCCTTGCCACCGCGGTGTTGCGAGCGATAGTTGTCGCTGCGCGTGCGCTTGATGTAGCCCTCACGGGTGACGGTGATGACCATCTCTTCTTCGGCGATGAGGTCTTCCATCGAGACGTCACCGTCGAAACCGTGCAGGATGTGGGTGCGTCGGTCATCGCCGAAACGCTCGACGATCTCGGTGAGCTCGTCGCGGATGATGGTGCGCTGGCGCATTTCATCGGCAAGAATCGCCTTGAAGTCGGCGATCTTGATCTCAAGCTCGTTGGCTTCATCGACGATCTTCTGGTGCTCGAGGGCCGCAAGGCGACGCAACTGCATCGTGAGGATCGCATCGGCCTGGACATCATCGATGTCGAGAAGCTCCATCAACCCGGTACGAGCTTGGTCGACTGTGGGCGACCGGCGGATCAACGCGATGACCTCATCGAGCGCGTCGAGCGCCTTGAGGTATGCGCGCAGGATGTGCATGCGCTTTTCAGCCTCGCGGAGGCGGAACTGCGTGCGACGGACGATCACATCAATCTGGTGCGAGACCCAGTTCGTGATGAAGCCGTCGAGAGCGAGCGTTCGCGGAACGCCGTCGACGATGGCGAGCATGTTCGCGCCGAAGTTGTCCTGCAACTGCGTGTGCTTGTACAGGTTGTTCAGCACAACCTTGGCGACAGCATCCCGCTTGAGAACCACTACGAGACGCTGACCGGTGCGGTCGCTGGTCTCGTCGCGGATATCGGCGATGCCCGTGACCTTGCCATCGCGAGCCAGGTCACCGATCTTCACTGCGAGGTTGTCGGGGTTCACCTGGTAGGGCAGTTCGGTGATCACCAGGCAGTTGCGGCCCTGGATCTCTTCAACATTCACGACTGCGCGCATCGTGATCGAACCGCGACCGGTGCGGTAGGCCTCCTGGATGCCCTTCGAACCGAGAATCTGCGCACCAGTCGGGAAATCAGGACCGGAGATGCGTTGGATGAGCCCCTCGAGAAGCTCCTCACGCGGCAGACCGGGGTTGTCGAGAGCCCAGAGCGCAGCAGTAGCAACCTCGCGCAGGTTGTGCGGGGGAATGTTGGTCGCCATGCCGACCGCGATGCCGACGGAGCCGTTGACGAGCAGGTTCGGGAAACGGGCCGGAAGGACCGTCGGCTCTTGAGTCTGGCCGTCGTAGTTGGGCTGGAAGTCGACGGTCTCCTCTTCGATGTCGCGCACCATCTCTAGCGCGAGCTGAGCCATCTTCGTCTCGGTGTAACGGGGTGCAGCAGCACCCATGTTGCCGGGGGAGCCGAAGTTTCCCTGACCGAGAGCGAGCGGGTACCGCAGCGCCCAGGGCTGAACCAGACGCACGAGGGTGTCATAAATCGCCGTGTCACCGTGCGGGTGGTACTGACCCATGACCTCGCCGACGACACGGGCACACTTCGAGAACGCCTTGTCGGGACGGTAGCCACCGTCGTACATGCCGTAAATCACCCGGCGGTGCACGGGCTTCAGACCATCACGCACATCAGGCAGCGCACGGCCGACGATGACCGCCATCGCGTAGTCGAGGTAGCTTCGCTGCATCTCCGACTGCAGGTCGACCTGATCGATCTTGCCGTGCTCGTGATAAGGCTGTTCGCGACCGGATCCGGTCGTTTCGCCCGTCGAATTGTCGTCAGTCATTTGTATCTTTCAATCGTTCGCTGAGCGTTGCCTACGGCGTCAAATGTCCAGGAAGCGGACATCCTTGGCGTTGCGCTGAATGAAGTTGCGTCGAGATTCAACGTCCTCACCCATGAGCACGCTGAAGATCTCATCCGCAGAGGCTGCATCTTCGATGGTCACCTGACGGAGCGTCCGCGTGGTGTGATCCATCGTGGTCTCCCAGAGTTCCTTGGCGTTCATCTCGCCGAGACCCTTGTACCGTTGCACGCCGTCCTTGCCGATGCGCTTGCCGTTTTCCAAACCGTGCTTCATCAGCGCGTCGCGCTCGGCATCCGAGTACACGTACTCGTGCGGCTTGTTCGTCCACTTCAGTCGGTACAGCGGCGGCATTGCGAGGTACACGAAGCCGGCCTCGATGAGTCCGCGCATATATCGGAACAGCAACGTCAGCAACAGCGTCGTGATGTGCTGGCCGTCGACGTCAGCATCCGCCATCAACACGATCTTGTGATAGCGGGCCTTGGAGATATCGAAGTCCTCGCCGATCCCAGTGCCGAATGCCTGGATCATTGCCTGGACCTCGCGGTTGCCCAGAGCCTTGTCCAGACGAGCGCGCTCGACGTTCAGGATCTTTCCACGCAGGGCGAGGATCGCCTGGGTGTGCGGATCGCGACCCTGCACGGCCGAACCACCGGCCGAGTCACCCTCCACCAGGAAGATCTCACTGATCGACGGGTCTTTGCTGGTGCAGTCCTTGAGCTTGTCCGGCATAGCCGCAGACTCGAACACGCTCTTACGACGGGCGGTCTCGCGCGCCTTGCGGGCGGCCATCCGCGCGGTTGCGGCGTCGATGGACTTACGGATGACGTTCTTCGCCTGCACCGGATTGCGACCAAACCAGTCACCGAGCTGATCGCCGACGACCTTCTGAACGAATGCCTTCGCCTCGGTGTTACCGAGCTTGGTCTTGGTCTGACCTTCGAACTGCGGTTCGCCGAGTTTGATCGAGATGACCGCAGTCAGCCCCTCACGCACGTCATCACCGGAGAGGTTCTCGTCCTTCTCCTTGAGTAGGTTGTTCGCGCGGGCGTACTTGTTGACGAGAGTGGTCAGCGCAGCGCGGAAGCCTTCTTCGTGGGTGCCACCCTCATGGGTGTTGATGGTGTTCGCGTAGGTGAAGACATTCTCGGTGTAACCCGTCGTCCACTGCATCGCGATTTCCAAAGAGATCTTGCGCTCGGTGTCTTCCGATTCGAAGTCGATGATCTCCTCATTGACGACCTCGGCGTGCCGCACCCGGTTCAGGTATTCGACATAGTCGACAAGACCGCGCTCGTAGAGGAAGACATCGGCGCGCTGCTTGGTGACGGTCGTGCCCTCTTCCTCGATCTCATAGGTGGCACCTTCACGCTCGTCGTTCAGCTCGATGCGCAGTCCCTTGTTCAGGAACGCCATCTGCTGGAAACGAGTGCGCAGAGTGTCGTATTCGAAGACGACGCCCTCGGTGAAGATCTGAGAATCGGGCCAGAACGTGATCGTGGTGCCGGTCTCATCGGTCTCGGCACCCTTGATGAGTCCCTGTTCCTGCGGTTCGCCACCGTTGGAGAAACTGTGATTCCAGACGTGACCCTGACGCATAATCTCCACGTCGAAACGCGTGGAGAGCGCATTCACAACAGACGAACCGACGCCGTGCAGACCGCCAGAGACGGCGTATCCGCCGCCGCCGAACTTTCCACCGGCATGCAGGATCGTGAGCACAACTTCCACACTCGACTTCGACGGGTCGGAGGAGTGCGGGTCGACGGGAATGCCACGACCGTTGTCGATGACACGCACGCCACCGTCTGCGAGCAGTGTGACGAGGATCGTGTCTGCGTGCCCAGCCATCGCTTCGTCGACGGAGTTGTCGACGATCTCCTGGACCAGGTGGTGCAGTCCTCGCGGCCCAGTCGAGCCGATGTACATACCGGGGCGCTTGCGGACGGCCTCAAGACCCTCGAGGACCTGGATCTCATTGGCACCGTACTCACCCTGCTGCTTCTGCTGGGGGGTTATGGTGCGCTCGGCGTCGGGGGTTTCCCCGGTTGTCGATTCAGGCTCGTCAGCAGGGGTTTCAGGCGTCATCAGAGGTGATTCTCCACATCGATATCTCGAATGCCCAGTCTACCCTCACTCAGACCCTAAACGTGGCTATACGGCCCTGTGTGGCCCTGAAATCGATCAAGTGGGGTCCGTTGATGCCCTACCCGTAGGTATCGCGCGGGCCCCGCCCTGGAACGGCTCTCGGCCCCCATTTCCAAGAGGGAACGTCCGGGCCGATAAAACGGAGGTTGTTGACTCCCGCCTGTGGATAGCGTCGTCCGATCTCAGTCAAGATGGTCGCGCGCATGAACTGCAGGTTCTTCGCCCAGGCTGTCGAGTCGCACTTGACGGTCAGCATCCCATTCTCAAGTCCGACCGGTTCAGAGTGTTTCGCGGTGTCTGCGCCGGCGAATTCCGCCCACTGGCGCACCACATCTTCACGCGCCAGCGTGATCTCCCAACCGGATTCACGACTGAGCTTGTCGAGCACCGCACCGAGCGCCCCAGGGTCGCGACCGGGAGTGAAAGGTGCGTTGTCATCGTCATCTCGAATACGACGCTTGCGTTTCCATGACTTCGAGCTGGGCTTCAGCCCGCGAAGACGCAGGTAGGTCGCGACAGTTTCCGGAGTATCTGATGCTGATTCACTCATCGTCTTCCTCCTCATCATCCGTCTCGCTGCTGTCATTCTCGGCGCGATCATCGCTGATCATGCCGGCGTTGATGCGCACGACGTGTCGGTGCAGCGGCTCAGGGATATCTTCCTCCACCGCTGCGGTGACCACCACTTGCTCATATCCGACGGTCAGAGTCGCCAAACGCTGCCGTCGATCAGCATCGAGCTCGGCGAAGACGTCATCGAGGATGAGGACCGGATCTCCCGCCGGCGATTCAGCGCGCAGAAGCTCAGCGGATGCCAGACGCAAAGACAGCGCAATCGACCAGGACTCGCCGTGCGAGGCATATCCCTTCACCGGAAGCCCACGTACGCGCATCAGAAGATCATCCCGATGAGGACCGACAAGAGTGAGACCTCGGTCGAGCTCTTGCTTACGTTTCGCCTGCAATGCCGCGCGGAACATGTCGGCTATCTCGCCACGGGTATCGGACGCGCCTTCTTCGCCTTCTTCGGGGTCTCCTCCTCGAACAGAAAGCGCCCACTCGAGTTCGGGCTGATGGTCAGCGCCGGCGATGGCGGTGTACGCGTCGGCAAGTGGGCGCTGCAGGTCAGCCGCAAGCCGGAGGCGCGCGTCGATGATCTCGGATCCCAGTGCGACAAGCTTGTCGTCCCACACCTCAAGCGTGGTAAGTGCTTCGCCTCGGATGCCGCGTGCGCGGGCGGATTTCAGCAGTGCGCTTCGTTGTTTGAGAACGCGGTCATAATCACCGAGTACTGCAGACATCCGCGGCGCGCGCTGAATCAGCAGTTGGTCTGCGAATCGACGCCGGGATGACGGGTCTCCCCGAACGATCTGCAGATCTTCTGGTGCGAACAACACGACATGCGCGTAGCGGGGGAGTTCGTTGGTCTTGGATGGTGATCCGTTGATGCGGGCTTTGTTAGACCCTTGCCGATTGATCTGCACTTCGGCGAGAACCTTGCGTTCTCCGACCGAGAGCCGTGCTCGGATCACTGCGAAATCTTGGCCGTCCCTCACCATCGGAGCATCCGACGACACCCGATGGGAGCCGAGCGTGGCAAGGAACACCACTGCTTCTGCAAGATTCGTCTTGCCCTGGCCGTTGCGGCCGACGAGCACATTCGGTCCAGGGTGGAGGCTGAGTTCTGCGGTCGCGTAGTTGCGGAAGTCCACAAGGCTCAGGTGCTCCACAATCACGGATTCACCCTACCTTTCGGGGCAGACACTCTCCCCGAATTCGCTCGTCGAGCGAGATGGAGACGATCAGCGCAGCAGAAGGTTCGGCTGCAGCAGGTACTTGTAGGAGTCGCTTCCTGCCTGGTCGACCGAGGTCTGGCTCGTGATCAGCACCGGGCTGAGCTTGTTGGCATTGTCGCTTGACGTAAATGTCACGCGCACAAACTCGCTCTTGACCGCGCTGAGCGCCTCGGTCAAATACTGCGGGTTCAAGCCGAGCGTCACATCGTCGCCACCGGTCAGGTGTGCGTCGACCGACTCAGATGCTCGAGCCTGCTCGCTGCCAGAGGCATCCATCGTCACGCTGTCAGATGTGAACGTGAAACGCAGCGGAGCTGCGCGATCAAGCACCAACGCCACACGCCGAACTGCTTCGATCAGGTCGGCGGTGTTGACGACCGCGTAGTGCTCGGTCTGCTCGGGAAACAGGCGACGAACCGGCGGGAAATTTCCCTTGATCAGGAGAGAAGTCACCGTCTTGTTGCCCGACGTGAACGCGATGATCTCGCGGTCGCCGGCGCCGGAGAACGACACCTGGATGGTTCCGGTGTGTCCGAAGGTCTTTCCGACCTCGGTCAGTGTGCGCGCGGGAACCAGCGCAGTCTGCTCAGGTGCCTCGCCATCCCACGGCACGTTGCGAAGCGAAACGCGGTAGCGGTCGGTAGCGACGAGGCTGAGGTTGTTCTCGGTTACCTCGAGCTGCACGCCGGTGAGCACAGGAGTCACGTCATCACGAGACGCTGCAAACGCGACCTGCGCGATCGCCGTACCGAAATCGTCGGCCGGAACAACACCCGAAGTGCCAGAAACCTCAGGGATCGACGGATATTCCTCAACGGGCATTGCAGCCAGCGTGAAGCGAGCCGATCCGCAGGTGACGGTGATACCGCCGTCTTCTTCGACAGCAATCTCGATGGGTGCGTTCGGCAGTCGGCTCGCGATGTCTGAGAGCAGCCGCCCGTGAACCAGAATCGTTCCTGGTGTCTCGACCGTCGCCTCGATGGTCGTACGTGCGGATGCTTCGTAGTCGAATGCCGAGAGGGTGAGACCTGACTCGCCTGCTTCGATGAGCACACCGGCCAAGATCGGCTGTGGATTGCGCTGTGGCAGAAGTTTGACGACGAAGGAAACAGCTTCGCTGAAGACATCGCGGTTGACCTGGAACCTCACGGGCGCTCCCTCGTCGTAATTACAGGATCTGAGGAGCATGGGCTCACGTCAGGGGTTCCCATCGTATCCCCACAGCCCGGCTCTGCCATACGACGGGTTTCGACACCGTTGAGGTGCTCGGAATCCGCTCTCAAAGGGTTAACTCCTTAACAGTGTTAACACCTGTGGATACTGTGGATAACTCGGTGGATATCAATCGTCCGTAGGGAACTACATGCGTGTGAGATGTGGAAACCCTGAGGAAACCGCGCTTAAACAGGTGTGTGGTCGAAGCGGCCGTTTGTGGAGTTATCCACAGGTAGCCGCGATTTCCACACATTCGTCCCGATGTTAAGTGTATTCATCCACAAGTTATCCACATGTGTAAACAGGGGTGAATTGCATGGTATGGAGCGTGGTCGAAGCGGCCAATCGGCTGCAAATCGTCAGCGCCGACCGAGCTGCGTCGTGATCTCGGTGACCTGGTTGTAGATGGAGCGACGCTCCTTCATGAGGTCGCTGATCTTCTTATATGCGTACATGACGGTGGTGTGATCGCGGTTACCGAACAGCTGACCGATCTTCGGCAGTGAGAGGTTCGTGCGTTCGCGGCACAGATACATCGCGATCTGACGCGACGTCGCGATCTGCTGCGATCGACTTGATCCATACAGGTCGTCGACGGTGAGCTTGAAGTACTGAGCGGTGGCGGTGATGATGTCGGTCGGCGAGATGATGTTGTCTTCTGCCGTGTCGATGATGTCTCGGAGCACCGTCTGAGCGAGGGATATGTCGAGCGCAGAGCGATTCAGGCTTGCGAATGCGGAGACACGGATGAGCGCGCCCTCGAGTTCGCGGATGTTCGACGACACGACGGTCGCGATGTACTCCAGCACGTCGTCGGGGATGTGGAGCGCCTCGCTCTGTGCCTTTTTGCGCAGGATAGCGATACGGGTTTCGAGGTCAGGAGCTTGCACATCGGTGATGAGACCCCATTCGAACCGGCTGCGCATCCGGTCTTCGAAACCGGTCAGGTGCTTTGGGGCGACATCGCTGGTGATCACGATCTGCTTGTTGTGATCGTGCAGGGTGTTGAAGGTATGGAAGAAGGTTTCCTGCGTCTCGGCGCGGCCCTGCAGGAACTGGATGTCGTCGATGAGCAGGATGTCGACGTCACGGTAGCGTGCCTGGAATGCAGACCCACGGTTGTTGGCGATCGAATTGATGAAGTCGTTGGTGAACTCTTCGCTGGAGACGTAGCGAACTTTCACCCCCGTATAGAGAGACTGGGCGTAGTCGCCGATCGCGTGCAGAAGGTGGGTCTTGCCGAGACCGGAGTCGCCGTAGATGAATAGCGGGTTGTAGGCCTTCGCCGGCGCCTCTGCGACAGCAACCGCCGCTGCGTGTGAGAAGCGGTTGGACTGTCCGATGACGAAGTTGTCGAAGGTGTACTTCGGGTTCAGGCGCGATTCGTGGCGCAACTGAGTGGGCTGTTCGACCGGATAGTCGGTGCGCGGGGCCTCTGGGCGTCCGAAGTCCGCGACCGCGATCGGGGCGGTCGGGTGCTCGGCGAGCTCATGGTTGACGACCACACGGAAAGAGGTGACTTCTTCGCCGAGGTGACCGAGAGCCTCCATGATCGGAACGCGTAGTCGTTTGTTGATCTGCGCCGCGGTCAGGTCGTTGGGGACGTCAAGGTAGAGCGTCGCGCTCATGATGCCGGCAGGAACGGCGAGACTCAGGAAGCCCTGCAGTTGGGGGGTGACCCGGTCGTCATGGGCGAGTAGATCCAGAACCTCTGCCCAGATCGGAACGTCGGGCTGGTCAGGAGAGGGCATGGTGCTCCGGGTAAGGGCTCGCGGAGGACAGACCGATTTCGGCAGATCCCCCCTGTGGATAACTTCGGATGCAACGGTAGTCAGCCAACCTGTGAAGGGCAACTACCCACGGAAAATCAACGGTGTGTCGAGTACGTCGGTGGCGACAAGGTTGTGGATAATTATGGTGCGGCGCAACACAGCGCGAAACGGTATGGCGCGGAGATTTGCTCTCTGGGCCGGTACGACGTACGCTTAATCGGTTGACTTATGCCCGAAAAAGGGCAGATCCCTATGTCTCCGGTCGTACACATCCGGTGACAGCGTTCCCGGAGTGATTCCATGAGCAAGCGTACGTTCCAGCCCAACAACCGCCGTCGCGCTAAGAAGCACGGCTTCCGCCTGCGCATGCGCACGCGCGCCGGCCGCGGCATCCTCTCGGCCCGCCGCGCGAAGGGCCGCGTCGAGCTCTCGGCGTAAAGCTTCGTGCTCGCCCGCCCGCTCCGACTAACGCGAGGTACCGACTACCGGTTGGTCGTGCGTCGCGGAGTCCGGTGCGGGGGCGCGACGGTCGTCACGTCTTTGTTGACGACCGATGAAGCACGTGAACCCAGGTTCGGGTTCATCATCAGTAAACAGGTGGGCACTGCTGTGATCCGCAATACCGTGCGTCGACGGCTCAAAGCCGTGTGCGCGGACGCGCTCTCGATGGTGCCAGAGGGCACGGATGTCGTCATCCGTGCCCTTCCTGCGTCCGCCACCGCGACATTTGCCGAGCTCAACGCTGATGTGACGCGGTGTCTCGCACGACTCAACCGCACCAGGACGTCGGCATGAGTGCCCTGCCCTCCTACGCGATGGGATCGGCGCATCTGCATCCTGGTGACCTCGTGCGCAGCATCCCACTCGTTCCACGCAATCTCGTGCTGGGGTTTCTCACCGGATATCGCGCCGTAATCTCGCCGATCTATGGTGATGTGTGTGCGTACTATCCGTCCTGTTCGGCTTACGCTGTAGGTGCTGTGCAGCAGCACGGTGCTATCAAGGGAGCCATGCTCTCGGCGTGGCGCGTGCTGCGATGCAATCCCTGGACAAAAGGCGGCGTCGATGACGTTCGCCCCCACGACCATTTCCGATTCGACCTGACCGCTCGAGGTTTCGTCGTACCTTCTCGAAAGGACTGAACAGTGGGTCTTGACCTTCTGCTCGCCTCTGCGACGCCAACACCGCCCGCTGATTCCGGTGGTGGCTTCGATCTACTCGGCACCATCCTGTGGCCCCTTAAGTGGGTCGTCGAGCTCATCCTCGTTGCTTGGCACTCGCTGTTCACCACGGTCGGGCTGCCCGCAGCAGCCGGCATCACCTGGATCCTCTCGATCGTCGGTCTCGTGATCGTCGTTCGCGGTGCGGTGTTCCCCCTCTTCGTGCGGCAGATCAAGAGCCAGCGCAAGATGATGGAAATCGCTCCTGAGATGAAGAAGGTCCAGGAGAAGTACAAGGGCAAGAAGGATCAGCTGTCTCGTGAGGCGATGAGCCGCGAGACAATGGCGCTGTATAAGAGACACGGCACTTCGCCGATGTCGAGCTGTCTGCCGATGATCGTTCAGATGCCGATCTTCTTTGCCCTGTTCAGCGTGCTAAACGACGTCACCAAGCATGCCAATGATGGCATCGGTGGTGTGGGCCTCCTGAGCGCCGACCTGACCAAGGAGTTCTACGACGCGACGATCTTTGGATCAGTCTCGTTGCACGGCACCCTCGGCCACGCTGTCGAGACGCAGAACACCGTTGCGATCGTGCTCCTCGTCATCCTCGTCGTGCTGATGATCGGTTCGCAGTTCTTTACGCAGCTGCAGATCATCTCGAAGAACCTGTCACCAGAGGCCAAGACCGGCCAGGCGTACCAGATGCAGAAGATCATGCTTTACGTACTGCCGTTGGGCTTCATCTTCTCTGGTGTGTTCTTCCCGCTCGGCGTGGTTGTGTACTGGTTCATCTCGAACCTGTGGACCATGGCGCAGCAGTTCCTCGTCATCCGCGAGATGCCGACCCCCGGTTCGGAAGCAGCCAAGGCACGCGAAGAGCGACTTGCACGCAAGGGTAAGGCGATCGATTCATCCGGCAAGGTTGTCCCGATTGCGGCGTATGAGGCTGAGCAGCAGCGCAAGCTCGACGAGGTAGAGAAGGCCAAGCAGAACGCACCGAAGCGTCAGCAGCCGGTGGGCAAGAAGCGTTCGAAGAAGAAGGGTCCGAACTCATGACCAGCGAGAACGTCGTGGAACGCACTGAGCGCACTGAGCCCACTGTCGAGCAGCTTGAGAATGAAGGCGATGTCGCGGCTGACTTCATCGAGGAGCTGCTGGATATTGCAGACATCGACGGCGATCTGAATCTCGATGTGCGCCAAGGTCGCGCCTACGTCTCGGTCGAGGCTGAGGGTGAAGACATCTCCGTCCTTTCAGACCCCGACACTGTTCAGGCATTGCAGGAGATCACCCGCCTCGCCGTGCAGAACAAGACCGGTTCGTTCTCGCGACTGATTCTCGATGTGGGTGGATCTCGTGATGTTCGCAAGCGTCAGCTCGAGAAGCTGGTGGATGCTGCGTTGGTCAAGCTTGACGAAGGAGCATCGCAGGCATCGTTGCCATCGATGTCGAGCTATGAGCGAAAGCTCGTGCACGATATCGTGGCCGATCGCGATCTTGTTTCCGAGTCGTACGGTGAGGGCGCCGAACGTCACACGGTCATCCGCCGCCGCTGATGTTTCACGTGAAACATCGTGAGGAGTGAGCGTGTCAGATACACAGGCAGAACCCACGGTTGAGACTGAACCGGAAGTTGCGGCATCACTCTTTGGCGATCGGATCGACGTCGCACGTGCGTTCACTGCGGCACTCGCTGCGCAGGGTGAGGAACGTGGACTTATTGGTCCGCTCGAGCTGCCTCGTCTATGGACGAGACACATTCTGAACAGCGCCATTGCAGCACCACTTTTTCATGGCTCGGCCGCGGATATCGGCTCCGGGGCCGGCCTGCCCGGCCTTGTCGTTGCCATCGCACGGCCAGATGTGAAGTTAACACTGGTCGAGCCCATGGAACGTCGAGTCAATTGGCTCAACGAGCAGGTCAACGAGCTTGAGCTCGATAACGTCGTGGTCCTGCGGTCTCGTGCAGAAGATGTTCGCACCAGCGAGAAGTTCGACGTTGTCACGGCCAGGGCTGTCAGCGCGTTGCGTACCCTTCTCCCGTACACAGCGCCTCTGGTGCGCGATGGGGGAGAGCTTGCACTCCTCAAGGGAAAAAACGCTGAAGTAGAGATTGACGCAGCCGCCAAGCAGATCAAGAAGTATCGGCTCAGTGATGTGCGGGTTGAGGTTCTGGGTATTGGCGTGCTGGAGGAGACTACTCGCGTGTTTCGGGCTAAAGTGCGGGGCGCTTAGTCCTTGGTGCGTACGGCCCTCGGGTGAATGTTTCACGTGAAACATCAGTTCTCGCAGCTGGAAGAACTGGATGCGTGGACAACACAACTGAGACCCCGATGTTTCACGTGAAACATGGACTGCCGGAAGAGATCGCGGCACATCACTGCCGCGCAATAGTCGAAGTAGACATGCCGGGAAGCCCGAGTCTCAGTAGCTAGAAACCACAACTGTCCGGAACGTCTGACGCAGCGATTAGAGTGGAATACGGCCCTCGAAAGGAGTGGATGTTTCACGTGAAACAGTCCGAAAAGGTAACACCGAACAGTACTTTCGGGGTAGATACGCCACTGGCGCGAGAAATCGCCGATTTGAGCGCTCGTCGTCGCCGATTGGAAACTACCTCAATCGAATTCAGTGGCGAGACGCGTGTCATGACAGTGTCGAACCAGAAGGGTGGCGTCGGTAAGACCACCTCGGCAGTGAACACGGCATCCGCTCTTGTGGCTCTAGGTGCGAAGGTGTTGGTGATCGACCTTGACCCACAGGGAAACGCATCCACCGCACTCGGGGTGCCGCACAACGCAGATACTCCCAGCGTCTACGACGTGCTGATTGAAGATGTTCCGCTCGCAGACATCATCCAGCAGAGCCCGGAATCCGAGAACCTGCTTTGCGCGCCGAGCACGATTCACCTCGCCGGCGCCGAGATTGAACTGGTCTCCCAGGTGGCTCGCGAACATCGGCTACGCAACGCACTGGACGTGTACCTCCGAGAGAGTGCTCTCGACTTCGTCATCATCGACTGCCCTCCGTCGCTCGGTCTTCTGACGATCAACGCCTTCACCGCGGCATCTGAGGTTTTCATCCCGATCCAGTGCGAGTATTACGCGCTCGAGGGACTGAGTCAGCTTCTGGGCAGCATCCAGATGATTCAGAAGCACCTCAACCCTGATCTTCACCTCTCCACGATTCTGCTCACGATGTACGACGGACGCACCCGTCTTGCTCAGCAGGTTGCCGACGAGGTGCGCAACCATTTCCCCGATCAGGTGCTGAAGACGATGATTCCGCGTTCAGTACGTGTATCTGAGGCACCAAGTTTTGGTCAGACGGTGATCGCTTACGACGGAAACTCCGCTGGTGCGATTGCATACCGCGAGGCCGCTGTCGAAATCGCGTCCCAGAAGACGCAGAGCAAGGAGAACTGATGGCCAAGCGCACTGGATTGGGTCGAGGAATCGGCGCACTCATCCCCACGGCGGATCAGTCCGAGCGTCCGGTTGATGTGTTCTTCCCCGGTGCCTCACTTCGCCCGAAGGCGGATGCGGGCAGCTCTGACGTCTCTGCAGCGGTCACGGGGGCGCCCGACCTCGAGGTAGTTCCCGGCATTCATCTGATTCAGATCGACCCGAACAAGATCGTTCCCAACCCGCGTCAGCCGCGCACGCATTTCAGCACCGATGATCTTGACGAGCTTGTGCACAGCGTGCGTGAGTTCGGTGTCCTGCAGCCGGTGATTGTTCGCAAGAACTCCGATGGTGACTACGAGCTGGTCATGGGGGAGCGCCGCACGCGCGCCGCACGCGAGGCTGGTCTAGATGCGATCCCCGCGATCGTCCGCGAGACCGCAGACGAAGACATGCTTCGTGACGCGCTGCTGGAGAACCTGCACCGCTCGGAACTGAACCCGTTGGAAGAAGCGTCCGCCTACCAGCAGCTGCTCGAAGACTTCGGGATCACACAGGAGCAACTGGCGACGCGCATCGGCCGTTCTCGCCCGCAGATCAGCAACACGATCCGCCTGCTGAAGCTGCCTGTTCCAGTGCAGCAGCGTGTTGCCGCGGGTGTCCTCACCGCTGGCCACGCTCGTGCCCTTCTCTCCCTCGATGACTCCGCCGCGATGCAGAAGCTCGCCGACAAGGTAGTCAACGAAGACCTCTCAGTGCGGGCCACTGAAGAAGCTGCGAAATCCTTCCCGAGCACCGGCACGAAGAAGGTCAAGGCGCAGCCCGGTGCCCGCCGTGCCTACCTCGACGAGGTGTCCGGCAAGCTCGGCGACCGCCTGAACACTCGTGTGAAGATCACGTTGGGTGCAAGAAAAGGCCAGGTCGCAATCGAATTCGCGTCGATTCAGGATCTCAATCGCATCCTGGCTGAGCTGGGCGAAGAGCAGTACGGATCCTGAACTTCTGAACTCTCGCTCGCCTTGTGGTGGGCGTGACTCTTAGAGTGGGCACAACAGGGGAGACAACATGGCAGATAAGAAGAGTCCGGCCGCACGACTCAACGGTCGGGTCATCGGGATCAGCATTGCCGCAGCACTCGGCGGATTCCTGTTCGGCTTCGACACGGCCGTGATCAACGGCGCGGTCACCGCTCTCGCCGGAGCATTCTCGCTCGGACCTGGGCTACAGGGCTTCGCCGTGTCTTCCGCACTGATCGGTTGTGCCGTTGGCGCGTGGTTCGCGGGAAGTTTGGCGAACAAGTTGGGCCGTATCCCGGTGATGGTGATCGCGGCCATCTTGTTCTTCATCTCGGCCATCGGCTCAGGCTTCGCGTTCGGGGTCATCGACTTGATCGTCTGGCGTGTGATCGGCGGACTCGGCGTGGGGGCGGCATCCGTGATCGCGCCGGCCTATATCGCGGAGGTCTCGCCGGCGAAGATTCGCGGGCGTCTCGGTTCTCTCCAACAGCTCGCAATCGTGACTGGTATCTTCACGGCCCTGCTCTCCAACGCCCTGCTGGCCAATATCGCCGGCTCCGCGTCATCCATTCTGTGGTTCGGCATCGAAGCGTGGCGCTGGATGTTTATGGTCGAGGCGATTCCCGCCGTGGTTTACGGGCTCATGGCCCTCCGACTTCCGGAGTCTCCTCGATTCCTGGTGGCGCGGGGACAGCTCGACAAGGCTTCGCAGGTTCTCTACGATTTCAGCGGCGAGACTGACGTAAATCTCAAGATCGAGGAGATCCGCGCCACATTGAACGTCGAGCAGAAGGAGTCGTTGCGCGACCTGCGCGGCGACAAGTTCGGGCTGAAGCCCATCGTCTGGGTCGGCATTCTGCTCAGCGTCTTTCAGCAGTTCGTCGGCATCAACGTGATCTTCTACTACTCGACCACGCTGTGGCTGTCGGTGGGATTCGACGAGTCTCAGGCCCTGATGACCTCCGTCATCACATCGGTCACGAACATCGTCGTCACGATCATCGCGATCATGCTGGTCGACAAGGTTGGCCGGCGCCCGATGCTGCTCACAGGCTCCATCGGCATGGCCGTGACCTTGGGCATGATGGCTGTGGCCTTCTCGTTCGGCACACTGCAGGATGGCAACGTCGTGCTGCCCGAGCCGTGGTCGCTGATTGCGCTCGTCTGCGCCAACGGATTCGTGGTGTTCTTCGGTGCTACCTGGGGCCCACTGGTTTGGGTGCTGCTGGGGGAGATGTTCCCGAACAGTATTCGTGCCGGCGCGCTAGCGGTGGCTGCGGCCGCCCAGTGGGTGGCGAACTTCTTCATCTCGACGACATTCCCGGCGTTCGCTGAGATCGGGCTCACTTTCGCCTACGGTTTCTACGCGTTCTTCGCGATCGTGTCGTTCTTCTTCGTGTACTTCCAGGTGCCAGAGACGAAGGGTCGAGAACTCGAGACGATGACGGATGTTGTGAACCTTCCGCGCCGAGGCGGGCATAAGCGCGCGTAGGCTTAAGGCATGTCAGAAGCTGTCCCGCGTCGCGCGAGTTTGGAAGTTCTACGCGCAGAGGCGTCTGACGAACTTGCAGTGCTCGTGCAGGAGCGACTGTTGGGCGGCGAGGATCCTTGGGATTTCATGGAAGAACTCCCCAGCGTCGATGAGTTGGTCGTTTACCTCTTGCGCGCCGATAACATCGCCGCGAATGACGGTGTTCGGCCCAACGCTGCCCGCAATTACCGCGTGATGCGACAGATCGCGTTGGAGTATCCGGAGCTGACGCCAGCCGTCTGGGGACTGCTCGGCGAGAAGACGCGCCATCGCAAGTGGGACACCACGGTCGCTGACGTGTCCTGACGCGCACTAGCGCCCAGAGCACCCCGCGAAACAACAAAACCACGCCGAAACAACACGTCTAAGACGTCGTTTCGGCGTGGTTTTGTAGTTTCAGGGTCAGGCGAGGAACGCGGCGAGATCCTTCTCGAGCGCGGGCTTCGGCTTGGCGCCGATGATAGTCGCCTTGACCTCTCCACCGTGGAAGACCTTCATCGCCGGAATCGACGTGATCTGGTACTTCA
Source organism: Microbacterium sp. Y355 (assembly GCF_059445345.1). Classification (NCBI taxonomy): domain Bacteria; kingdom Bacillati; phylum Actinomycetota; class Actinomycetes; order Micrococcales; family Microbacteriaceae; genus Microbacterium; species Microbacterium sp. Y355. The sequence goes on from NZ_JCAIUD010000001.1 coordinate 2,711,538, forward strand.
TGGCAAGTTCGGGGTTCTCGTCAACGTTGAGCTTGACGATGGTGATCTTGTCGGCGTTCTCAGCCTGGATCTGATCGAGCACCGGTGCGACCATGCGACACGGACCACACCACTCAGCCCAGAAGTCAACCAGAACGGGGCCTTCGGCCTGAAGTACATCCTGGTCGAAGGTCGCCTGGCTCGTTACCTTTGCAGTCATCAGTTTCTCCTTCAATAGAGGTTCACCCGCTACAACAGCGAGTGAAAGGATTGTGTTCCCTAGACGGATGCCCCGACCGGGGCGGTGTCCTCAAGGGCAGCAATGTAGTGCTCGGCGTCAAGGGCAGCAACGGTGCCGGTCCCGGCGGCGGTGATGGCCTGACGGTAGGTCGGGTCGATAACATCGCCGGCGGCGAAGACACCAGGTGTCGACGTGCGCGATGAGCGGCCGTCGACCCAGATCGTTCCCTCGGTTGTGAGCTCGAGCTTCTCGTGCACCAGGTGTGTACGCGGGTCGTTGCCGATCGCGACGAACAGACCATCAAGCGCGAGATCTGAGACCGTGCCGTCGACGGTGTTGCGCAACTTCACGCCTGCGACGCTGTCAGCACCGGTGACCTCGGTGACCTCGCTGTTCCAGATGAACTCGATCTTCTCGTTCGCGAACGCGCGATCCTGCATGATCTTCGATGCCCGCAGCGTGTCCTTGCGGTGAATGATGTAGACCTTGTCCGCGAAGCGCGTGAGGAAGGTCGCCTCTTCCATCGCCGAGTCGCCACCGCCGACGACGGCGATGGTCTTCTGGCGGAAGAAGAAGCCGTCGCAGGTTGCGCACCACGAGACGCCGTACCCGGAGAGACGCTCCTCGCCCTCGACGCCAATCTTGCGGTACGCCGAACCCGTCGCGTAGATCAGCGACTGGGTCTCGTGCACAGTCCCACTGCCGAGTGTGATCGTCTTGATGGGGCCATCCAGATCCAGCTCGGTGACGTCGTCATAGACGACCTCGGTGCCGAACTTCTCCGCCTGCTCCTGGAACTTCGTCATGAGCTCTGGTCCCTGGATTCCCTCAGGGAAGCCCGGGTAGTTCTCGACCTCGGTGGTGTTCATCAGCTCGCCACCGACCTCGACGGAGCTAGCGATGAGCAACGGCTCGAGGTTCGCGCGCGCCGCATAGATCGCGGCGGTGAATCCGGCGGGGCCGGAGCCAATGATGATGACCTTGCGCATGTGCTCTCTCTCTTTGCCTGGGCAGGACGCTCCATTGCTTCAACCAATGGTAGCCGTGCGTCATTCCCTGGCCTGAGAGCCGCGCTGCACGTCAGCGTCCGGGCAGGAAGCGCTTCAGCAGGTCAGCGCCCACCTTGAGCTCCGGTGCCCGCATCAGCGCAAGTAGCGCCACGTAGACGACAACCACGACAAGGCCGATGATGCAGGTGCCGATGGCTCCCAGGAGCTGGCTCTGCATCGTCCACCCGCTGGTGCCGCCGAGCAGGATGAACGCGCCCCATCCGGCGAAACCCGCCGGCACGGCGGCGAGGGCGAAACGACCGATTGCCGTCATCCAGGACCGGACCTGCAGCCCACCAATCTTCCGATGCAGCAGCCAGATGGCGAGGAATGTCTGCAGCGTGCTGGCGATGGACTGACCGAGCGCCACGCACGCCGCCAGGAGCGTCACTGGAATGACGTCGATTGAGTACAGGTAAGACGCGAGCAGGGCCGTCACAACGACGAGAGAGGCCTGAAAGATCGTGAACCAGAAGGGTGTGCGGGTGTCGTCGTAGGCATAAAAGGTGCGCTGCACGATGAAAAGGATCGTCAGCGGCAGCAGACCAATCAGATACGCCACCAGAACTGGAGCGGCGGCGAAGGCCTCGATCGGTGTCTTGGTGAACACCCGGGTGGCCGGAAGGGTTGCCGCGGCGACAGCCGCAATGGCGGCCATGATGAAGAAGACAAGGGTGCGGATGCTACGGCTGATGTCCGCGCGCACCTCGTCGTGACGCCCCGCCGAGGCGTGCTCGCTGATCTGCGTGAAGTACGGAGTCCCGATCGACAGCACGATGACGGAGTAAGGGAGCATAAACACCAGCCATGCGTTCGCCATGACGGTGGATGACGCGCCGGTGCCGGATGCTGCGGTCGCGATATTGCTCTGGAGGAAGCCGGCAGCGATGCCAGCGCCAGCCATCAGCAGCGTCCAGCCAGCGAGGCGGCCGACCGTGCCGAGACCGGCTCCGCGCCAGCGAAAGTCTGGACGAAGTGAGACTCCGGCACGCCGCCAGAAGATGAGCAACACGAGGGCCTGAAGGACGATGCCAGCCGTGGCGGTGCCTCCTAGGACGGCAATCATCTCCGGTGTCCAGGCGGATGCGCGGGTCGGGATGTTGCCGAACAGCAGACCGAGAGCGAGGAAACCCGCGATTGACACGACGTTGTTGATGACCGGCGCCCACGTGAACGGGCCGAAGACCCGGCGTGCGTTCAACGTTTCGCCGAGTAGGGCGTAGATGCCGTAGAAGAGGATCTGTGGCAGGCACCAGTACGCGAATGCGGTCGCGAGGGCGCGCAGCTCCTGCTGCTTCTCTGAAGTGGCGAGCCAAACCAGGCCGGGGGCGGCGATCATCGCGATGACCGTGCAAATCAGGAGCACGACGACACCGACGGTGAACAGCTTCGAGATGAACGCGCTACCGCCGTCGCGATGCGTCGTCGCCTTGACGATCTGAGGAACGATCACGGCGGTGAGGACGCCGACCGAGATCAGCTGGAAGACACTGTTGGGCAGCTGGTTCGCGACCGTGAAAGCATCCGCTGCTTGAGATATTGATCCGAGCACACCAACGAGAACGATGCTGCGCAGCAACCCGGTTACACGCGAAACCATGGTGCCGGCCGCGATGACGGCGCTGGCGCGCCCGAGGCTACTCACCGGTCACCTCTTCTGTCGAGCCGCCCGAATCTTCTGAATCCGTATCCTCCGCAGCAGCCTTCCGACGCCGCACCACGGTGCGCACCACGCCGAGCACGAGCAGCAGACCGATGATCCCACCGAGGATGCCGAGGCCGATGTTCTCCCATTCGGCGCGGACCGTCACCTTCGCCGTCTGGTCGACACCGATGGGCACGCCGGTAGGCGAGCTGAGGCTGAAGTTCACTTCGAGCTCGCCGCTTCCCACTCGCGCCTCGACCGGCACCTTGACACGTTCGTTGCTCGCGGGCTGCGCCACGAAGTCCTTCGTGGGCTGCACATCGAGGCGGGCATCCGAAGGCGTAGACGTGAGTCGCACATTCACAGGCCACGGCAGATCGTTGCGCACCCACACCGGCAGCGGAGCCGCTGACGTGAACAGCTGGATGGGGCTTGGCTGCTGCACGCCCACTGCATTGAGTGTGGTGCTGGTCTCCACTTGATGCGCACTGGCATCCTCTGCATAGCTGTCGGATGCCCCGACGCCGATCAGGCGGAGGATCTGTAGGCGCTCAGGCGAGCGGAGCACGAGCGGGTCGTCGAGGATTGACGAGAACGCGGCCAGGTGCGCCTCGTCGGCAAGCAGTGCGCTCAGGGCCGTCACGCGCTCTGCCGAGGACTCCACGGCGAGCGTGGCGGATGCCGGTGCCGTGGCCCGAAGCGCATCGAGGTCGATCGGGTCGGCGATCGCGCCGAGCGAAAGGACCGTTTCACGCAGAGCATCGGCCGTGCGCGTCTCGTCACGCTCGAGGCCGACGAGTAGGGGCGTTTGCGCACCGGCGAAAGCGAGCTGGGCGAGACCCTCCGCGATCTCGCGTTCGCGGAGACCGGCATCCTCCTCGGCGGCGGCATCCGATAGTGCGGCGGAGGCCGTGGCATCCATCACCAGCACATCGCTGCCATCGATCTCGACAACAGCGCCGGTAGCTGCAGCGATGGATGACGACGGCAGGACCGTCGTGAGATCGCTGTCGAAGTACGTGCTGAAAGTGGCGAGGTCGGCGGTGTTCACGTCTCCGAGGGGCCAGAGGATGCCGGATTCCTCAGCGCGAATCGCGGTCAGTTCCTCATCGGTCGGAAGGGTCGGGACGGACGGCGTCGATGTCGGGGACGGCGATGGTGATGGCGATGGTGAGGCGGTGCCGTCACTCTCGACGAAGTTCGCCACGTCGAGGTAAGACGTGAACGGCAGGGGAGTGAGCAGCTCCGGCAGCTCGGCCTGCGCCTGAACGGTGGCGTCTGCATCGCCGTACTGCAGCGCGAAGCGCTCATTGGAGAGTGTCTCAAGCCGGGCCAGCCACTCAGTCGCGGTCAGAGGTGCCGCAGAGCCGAGCACACGTATGGCGGCGGGAATCAGGGGGTCGACGGCGAGCACAGCCGTGGTACCGGCGATGCCGTTCAGCTGCGCGGTGAGGGCGCCGTCGGGTGCGGTGAGTGTCGTGAGCTCGTCGGCCGTGAGTAGGGCGCCGTTCGCGGGCGTCGCCGTGATCGGCACCATGACGGTCACCTGCGTGGCCGTGCCCGCGGTGACGATAAGCACGCTGCTCGCGGTGAAGTTGCTGGCTGCCGGGGTGTCGGTGTCGGGCCCCTCGTCGGCGCCGGGCGCATTGCCAGTGGTGCCGTCATCGAAGGTCACTCGAAGCGGATAGACGCCATCAGTCAGCTCTCCGAGCGCGGTCACGGGGGTGAAGACTGACATCGTGGACGACTCGGATGACCCGACGGCCGTGGAGATCTCGCTGCTGAGCGGGACGAATGTGCCGTCGGATTCGTCGGCATCGAGCCACGCCGCAACCGCCGCGCTGTCGATGAGCGGCGTGCGGTTGAGCTCAACGGTGACGCGCCCTGCAGGGAGCTCATCATCGCTGCCGTTGTCGATCGTGACGCTCGTTGTCAGAGGGGCACCCGGTTGGATCACGCCATGCAGCCCCGCCGAGAGCGAGAGCTCGACGGTGCCGGGATCCGCGTCTTCGACGGCGGCTGTCGCCGGCGAGGCGACAAAGAACTGCGGTGCAGCCAAGAGGCCGGCGGCGAGTGAGAACGCGACGAAACCGCGTGCACAGCGCTTCGCGCGCGCACGACTGCCGGTTCGGGGGCTGATCAACGTCTCTGGTCTTCCTCGGGTGCCGTGGCGGCCAGCCCGTGAGTTGTGACCTCGTAATTCTAGGCGGGTGGCATCAGGGAACCCTGAAGGCGCGTAGAGTGACGGCCGTGTCCGACGCTCTCCCGCCTACGCCCGATCCGTTCCTCGTCGCCGCGCTGTCGGCCGATCTCGATGCCGCAGATTTCCGCTCAGAGCCGCTGCGACGACTGTGGGGAGAGGAAGCAGACGACGCCATCGGACGCGGCGTGCGCGAACCGCTGCTGCGCGCGATCCAAGGTGACGATGGCGCCCTCGCCACGCTCGGTCGATTCTTCGTGCTTGGGATGCCGCAGCCGAGTGCGCTCATCGCATCAGCGCTGCCCCGGCTCGGTGTGGACGGCCTGGTCGGGCTCGGATTCGCCACGGTTTCCGGCACGGATGCTGCGCCAGCGGTGCTCTTGCATCCGCAGTCCTTCGTCGATGCTGACGGTGTAGGGGAGTGGTGGATCGCGAGCGATCTCGATGAACTTGCTCTCGGCGCAGCGCTGCCGGCGGATCATGTGCTCGGTGTGGGCGGGGCATCGCGCACGCTGGCCGAGCTGATCATCCCGAATCCAGTTGCGCGTGCGCTCGACCTCGGCACCGGATGCGGCATCCAGGCGCTGCTGGTCGCACGTCATGCCGGCGAAGTGGTCGCGACAGACATCTCCGCGCGGGCGCTCGCTTTTGCTGAGCTCAACGCACGCCTGAACGGCGTGAGCAACATCACGTTCCGCCAAGGGAGCATGTTCGAGCCGGTCGCCGGTGAGGCATTCGACCTGATCGTCTCCAATCCGCCGTTCGTCATTACTCCGCGCGTCGAGGGCGTGACCGCGTACGAATACCGCGATGGGGGGTTGATCGGCGATGCGCTCGTTGAGCAGTTCCTGCGCGAAGTGCCGGCCCACCTCACACCCGGCGGGGTGGCTCAACTGCTGGGAAACTGGGAGTCGCGCGCCACCGCAGGTCTTGAGCGCGTGGAGTCGTGGGTGGACGACGTCCTTGACGTGTGGGTTGTTGAGCGCGAAGAGCTCACGCCCCTCTCTTATGCGGAGTTGTGGATCCGCGACGGTGGCACCACCCCGCGCGAAGCGGCTTTCGGACGGATGCTGGAGGCCTGGCTCGATGACTTCGCGGCACGTGGAGTCACCGCGATCGGCTTCGGGTACGTGCTGTTGCGGCGTGCACCCGCCGGGCAGGACGTGCTCCGCCGCTTTGAGAGGGTGTCCCAGCCGCTGTCTGCACCGGGGCGTGCGCTCCGCGATGGTCTAGCTGCGCACGATGTGCTCGGCGGCGGCATCCCATCGACCCTGATCACGGCGCCGGACGTCACCGAGGCCCGACACTTTATGCCGGGAAACGATGATCCGAGTGTGATCGAGTTGCGTCAGGGCGGCGGGTTCGGCCGCACGGTCTCGGTCGATCCTGCGTTGGCCGGTTTCGTCGGTGCATGCGATGGAGAGCTGACAGTCACGCAGATTGTGGCAGCGCTGGCCGACCTGTTCGAGGTGCCGCTGGTGGCGCTGTGGCAGGATCTCGAGCCGCGCATCCGTCAGCTCGTGCTGGACGGGTTCCTCGTCGCTGGGGACTGAACCACCTCGCCTCACACCGTTGGGCGGATTTCGCAGTCTTGGGCGGAGGAATCTCCCGGTTCGGTCCGCCTATCAGTGCGTTCTCCTCCCGAACGGATGCCGTAGGCACGCCGGATCGACGCGGCAAGCTCGGCCGATACGCAGGGAATAACACAGCATCCATGCGGTTGAATACGAACATGAAGGCTTTCGGATTCCTCTCCTTCGGGCACTATGCGCCCGTACCCGGATCGGGCACGCGTACCGCCGGCGACATGCTGCACCAGACAATCGATCTCACGGTCGGCGCCGACGAGATCGGCGTGAATGGCGCGTACGTGCGGGTGCACCACTTCGCACGCCAGGCTGCGTCTCCCATGCCGTTGCTCGCGGCGATGGCGGCGAAGACTGAGCGGATCGAGGTCGGAACCGGCGTCATCGACATGCGGTACGAGAACCCGCTGCAGTTCGCTGAGGAAGCAGCCGCACTCGACCTCATCGCCCGCGGTCGCATCGCGCTCGGCGTGAGTCGCGGTTCACCCGAGACCGCGCTGCGCGGCTACGAAGCATTCGGCTACGCAGGCAGCGAGGATCCCCGCGGAGGCGACCTCGCTCGCGACAAGTTCGACCTGTTTCTCGAGGCGATCGACGGTGCGGGTGTCGTGCAGGGCGACCCACAGCAGGTCGGCGAAGGACGGTACCTGGCGATCGAACCGCGCTCCGAGACGCTGCGCGAGCACATTTGGTGGGGCTCGGGGTCTCGAGCCACCGCAGAAGAGACCGGACGCAAGGGTTTGAATCTGATGAGCTCGACGCTGCTCACCGAGGCGACCGGGGTGCCGTTCGACCAGCTGCAGCGCGAACAGATCGACCTGTATCGGGCCGCCTACAAGGCAGCCGGCCACACCGGCACGCCCCGCGTCTCAGTGAGCCGGAGCGTCTTCCCGCTTATGAATGACCGAGATCGAGGCTATTTCGGCCTGCGCAACGCCGAAAACGGCGACCAGATCGGCGTCATCGATGGCTTCCGCTCGACGTTCGGTAAGACGTATGCCGCAGAGCCGGATGTGCTGATCGAACAGCTCCTCGCCGACGAAGCCGTGATGGCCGCAGACACACTGATGCTCACCATCCCGAACCAGCTCGGTGTGGACTACAACCTGCACGTGCTGGAGTCATTCGCGAAGCATGTCGCTCCGGCGCTGGGCTGGAAGCCGAACACCGAGGGGCCGGTGCAGGGCGACCCCGTTTGATCCGAGGAAGGCGTCAGCTGGGCGAGCCGAACAACCCCTTGCCGTGTTTCTGCAGCAGGTTGTACGCGTCCTCGTAGGTTTGTGGTTCTTTCTCCTTGCCCGTCCCGTACCGCGCGAGGAGAAGGCCCAGCAGCCCGTTCGCCGGCGGCGTGAGCGGCTTGTCCTTGCTCGCGTGCGCCGGATGCGGCGGTGTCGCCTCCGGATTTGGCGGCGTGAATCCGGGGATGGTCACGGGCCAGTCGGCTGGGTGGCGGGGCTCATCCAGGTTGATCACCGAGAACATGTCATTGGCGGTGTCGTCACGGTCGGTGAGCGGGGCGAGCCCATGCTGACGGTTCAGTGTGGCGATCACTGATCCGTGGTGCATCTCGTCGTGGACGATCGTTCCGCGGCGCGTGTATGCCGACACGGCGATCGCCGGGACGCGGCATCCGAGACGATCGAAGGTGAATCCCATCTCGCCGGGGCCGTCCGTCGACTTCGGCGGCGTCGCCGCGGGCGGGGGCACATGGTCGTAGCATCCGCCATGTTCGTCGAAGGTGATCAGCAGCAGGGTGTTCACCGCGTTGGAACCCTTGTCCGATGAGCTGGTGCGGATCGCGTCGTAGATCTCGTGGACGAGCTCGTCCCCGGCACGGACGTCCGACAGCGCACTGTCGACGACCTCCTCACCCTGGAACTCGCTCTCGCGCAGGTGGCCGAACGGCGGGTGGAAGTCGTTGTGGTTGTAGACCATGCGCGGCTCGATGAATGCGTATGCCGGGAGGGTGCCGTTCTTCACATCGGCGTAGAAGTCCTCCATGGTGCCGAAGTGCTCTGTGCGCCAAAACTTCTCGAGCACGGGTGCATGCAGCACACCGGTGAACGAGACCATCTGCAGCTTGTCGAAGTAGACCTTCCAGCTGAGCCCGGCATCTTCAAGTCGGTTGAAGACTGTGGGTGCTTTCGGGGCATCCAACCACTTGTCATAACCGCCGCCGTGCTTGTTCGTGACGAACCCGTGCGACGTGGAGGCATGGAAGAAAGAGCGGTTGCAGAACGTCTGCGAGGGCACGGCGGCGTACCAGTTGTCGTACACCGCGAACTCTCGGGCGAGCGTCGACAGCGTCGGCAGCATCTTCGGCGAGAACGAGCCCATGATGTGCTTCGTCTCGTCGAGCGTCGGCTCCTTCCCCTTCTTGAGGCGTCGGAAGTTCACGACGTAGTCATTGATGAACCCGGACATCGTCGGCTGCTCGCCGTTCTGAGGCGTGTTGTATGGCGCCTTCATCTGCTCCACGAAGAGTCGGTCGTTGCCAGCCGGTTCGATCGTGTTGAAGATCTGCGTGTTGACGTGCGGGAACTCCTCGCCCGGATCCGGGTTCGGGTACCCCATGATCTTGTCCGTCTCGCCCTCGTAGACGTGGGCCGGAACCTCGGTGCCGTCGGGCGCCGTGTTGCTGTAGTCGCCGAACGCGAGGCCGTCGAAGCTCGCACCATCCGGCAAGTCGTCTGCGGAGTAAAGGTAGCCGAGCAGATTGTCGAAGGAGCGGTTCTCGCCCATCACCACGACGAGATGGTCGAACCCAGGCGCGTGCCGAGGGGAGAGGGCGCTGAACTCGGCCGTGCCGTCGGCGAACCCGTCCCGGCGGCCGATCGCCGCACCGATCGCGGCGCCCGCGCCGCCACCGACCACGGCTCCGGCGAGAGCGGCACCGCCCACCTTGAAGAATCCGCGCCGCGACGTCCTTCGGTCTGCGGGACGGGTGGGCTCAGCGTCATCGTGGGGCACACGCTGATCCTATTGCGCGGGTGGAACCGTGCTCAGTGCCCATGCGAAACGTCGATGAATCCGGCCGGTATTCTGGAACCCATGCTGAATATGGCCGAAGGACTCGCGCGCCTGAGCGCACTGGCCGAAGGCCCGATCGTCGCTGTAGTGGCCCGCGCCTTCCAAGAAGCCGGCTTCGAGCTCGCTGTCGTCGGCGGGCCGGTGCGCGATGCGCTGCTTGGGCGCTCCACGCATGATCTTGACTTCACTACGAACGCCTCACCCGACGAGATTCTGAAAATCGTCACGCCGATCTCGACCACCCAGTGGGATATCGGTCGGGCGTTCGGCACGATCGGCGCTCGCGTGCAGGGCGAGCAGGTAGAGATCACGACCTATCGCGCCGACAGCTATGACGGCGTGACGCGCAAGCCGACCGTCGAGTTCGGTGACACGATCGACGGCGACCTCGTGCGTCGCGATTTCCGGGTCAACGCGATGGCATTGCTCGTGCCCGAGATCAAGCTGGTTGACCCGACCGGCGGCGTGGAAGATCTCGTCGCCGGCATCCTGCGCACTCCGATCGACCCGAACGTGAGCTTCGGCGACGACCCGCTCCGTATGCTGCGTGCCGCCCGCTTCAGCGCGCAACTCGGATTCGATATCGACCCCGAGACCAGCGATGCGATCTCGCGACTGCGTGAAACGCTGAAGATCGTCAGCCCTGAGCGCATCCAGAGCGAGCTGGTGCGCCTCATGCAGACCGACGACCCAGTGCGCGGCATCCGCGTCTTGGTCGACACCGGGCTCGTTGAGGAGTTCATGCCCGAGGTCAGCGCGCTGCGCCTCGAGGTCGATGAGCACCACCACCACAAGGATGTCTACGAGCATTCACTCACCGTGCTGCAGCAGGCGATCGAGCTTGAGCACACCCGTCAGCCCGGCGAGGCCCCTGATGTGGCTCTGCGCCTCGCCGCCCTGCTGCACGACATCGGCAAGCCCCGCACTCGCAAGCTCGAGTCCGGCGGGGTCGTCACCTTCCACCACCACGATGTGGTCGGCTCTCGGATGGCGCGCAAGCGCCTGCAGTCGCTGCGGTTCGATGGTGACACCACGGATGCCGTCGCCACCCTGATCGAGCTGCATCTGCGCTTCTTCGGCTATGCCGAGGGCGCGTGGACGGATGCCGCGGTGCGCCGCTACGTGCGCGACGCAGGCGCTCTGCTGGAGCGCCTGCACATCCTCACCCGTGCGGATGTCACTACGCGCAATCGACGCAAGGCATCTCGTCTCGCCGGGGCGTACGACGACCTCGAGAAGCGCATCGCCGACCTGCGTGAACAGGAAGAGCTCGACTCGATGCGTCCAGAGCTCGACGGCAATCAGATCCAGGGCATCCTGGGCATCAAGCCTGGGCGCGAGGTCGGTGAGGCTTACAAGTTCCTGCTTGAACTTCGCCTGGATGATGGCGTGCTCGGCCCCGATGTTGTAGAGCAGCGCCTGCGCGAGTGGTGGGCAGCGCGCGGCTGATCGCAGATTTCGTCAAGTCCGCATTTCGCGGGAAGTGCTGACACGCAGGTGCCGGACTCATACACTGGTGCCACATTCCCTCACTGTCGATTGGGGGCCAGTTGCCGTCGTCATGGTCGTCATCACGTGATGCTTCTCCTGAAGCCTCTCGCCTCATCATCGAGCGTGCACACGAAGAGCTCATCGCCGGCAACCTGGGCGATCGGCGGCTCGAGCAGGTGCGTCCCCTCGTAAGGGAGTCCTGGGAGAGATCCTTGCGACAGCGCGTCGGCGCGGAAGGTCTCCCTCCGCTCGCGCTCGTTGCAGAAGAGCTCGAACGCTATCGTCTCGAGCATCCGCTCGCCGATGTGATGTCGATGATCCGTGGTCTGCTACTGCCAGGTGACCCCGCAGAATCCGGGGTGATGGTGGCTGTGGGTGATCATGCCGGACGGCTGCTCTGGGTCGAGGGAGATCTGCAACAGCGCGTACTCACCGGTGAGATGGGCCTGGTCGCAGGGGCGAACTGGTCTGAAGACGCCACCGGCACCTCAGCGCCTGGCACGGCGCTCGCGCTCGGGCAATCGGTGCAGATACACCAGGCTGAGCATTACAACCGCCTGATGCACCCGTGGTCATGCACGGCAGCTCCGGTGTTCGATCCGGAAAGCAGGAAGATTCTCGGGGTCATCGACGTCACCGGCGGACCGGAGGTCGCGACGCACCAAGCGCGCCTGCTTGTGGATGCCACAGCGAGGGCCGTCGAGTCTGAACTGCTCGTGGCGCGATTGCGCGCACGCAGTGCCGCTCCTCTCGTCACGCCCCGCAAGTCCAGGCGCACCGCGACGCCGACGCGTGCGACGCTGCGGGTGCTGGGCCGGGATCGTGCGCGCCTGGAAGTGTGCGACGAGCAGTCAGAGTCGGTCGTCGAGCTCACGGCTCGGCACGCCGAGATTCTGCTCATGCTGGCGATCCACCGGCAGGGGGTGTCCGCCGATCGACTCGCCGAACTCGTCTACGGCGAAGGAGCATCCCCAGACACGCTGCGGCCCGAGATAGTGCGACTGCGCAAGGTGCTGCAGCGGATCGCTCCCGAATTGGTGCCAGAATCGCGCCCCTACCGACTCACCGTGCCACTGGAGACCGACGCACAGAACATGCTGTCGCTCCTCGATCGCGGCGCGCACCGCGTCGCCCTGACCGCGTATCGAGGGCCGGTGCTGCCGGAGTCGATGGCCCCTGGTATTGAGGATTTCCGCGACACCGTGCGCGCGGCCCTGAGAGAGGCGATGCTCACGGAGGCCAGTGTCGATGTGCTGCTCGCCTACGCCGAAATCCCCGAGGGTACAGAGGATGAAGAGATACTTCGGCTGTGTCTCGAGATGCTCCCTGGGCGATCGCCGCGACGCGCGGGGCTCGTGAGCCGGATCGAGAAGCTCGATCGGGACTGACCGCAATCGAACGCAACGTTGCGCACTGTCATGCAACGTATGGCGGTCTACCTTCGACCCAATGCCGCACAGCACTGAGGCTGCGGCCCGTCGAAGGAGACGCACCATGACCATCGTCGAAGAGACCGTGTCCACTGCTTTCGCTGCTCCGGGAACCGCCGGCGCCGTGGCGAGCTATCGCCCCCGATACGGTCACTACATCGGAGGAGAATTCGTCGAACCCGTCAAGGGTCAGTACTTCGAGAACGTCAGCCCGGTCAATGGCAAGCCGTTCACCGAGGTGGCCCGCGGAACTGTAGAAGACATCGACCGTGCTGTCGACACCGCATGGAAGGCGTTCGCGTCCTGGGGCAAGACCAGCCCAGCCGAACGCAGCATCGTCCTCAACAAGATCGCCGACCGCATCGAGCAGCACCTTGAGGAGGTTGCGGTCGCGGAGACCTGGGACAACGGCAAGCCGGTTCGAGAGACCCTTGCCGCCGACATCCCACTCGCTGTCGACCACTTCCGATACTTCGCAGGAGTCCTGCGTGCACAGGAGGGCTCGCTCAGCCAGCTCGATGAGAACACGGTGGCGTATCACTTCCAAGAACCGCTGGGTGTGGTCGGACAGATCATCCCCTGGAACTTCCCGATCCTGATGGCGGTGTGGAAGCTCGCGCCCGCGCTCGCCGCAGGCAACTGCATCGTTCTGAAGCCGGCCGAGCAGACCCCGGCATCCATCCTGTATCTGTTCGAGATCATCGGTGACCTGCTGCCCGCTGGCGTCGTCAACATCGTCAATGGCTTCGGCATCGAGGCTGGCGCCCCGCTCGCACAGCACAAGAAGATTCGCAAGATCGCGTTCACGGGTGAGACCACGACCGGCCGATTGATCATGCAGTACGCCTCGCAGAACCTCATTCCGGTCACGCTCGAACTCGGAGGAAAGTCCCCGAATCTCTTCTTCGAGGACGTCGCGCGCTCCACAGATGATGCGTACTACGACAAGGCGCTCGAGGGCTTCGCGATGTTCGCGCTGAACCAGGGCGAGGTCTGCACGTGCCCGTCTCGCGCCCTCATCCAGCGTTCGATCTACGACGGATTCCTCGCCGACGGCCTTGACCGTGTCGACAAGATCATTCAGGGCAACCCGCTCGATAAGAACACGATGATCGGCGCGCAGGCATCCAACGATCAACTGGAGAAGATTCTCAGCTACATCGACATCGGAAAACAGGAGGGCGCGAAGCTGCTCACCGGCGGAGAGCGCGTCGACCTCGGCGGTGACCTCAGTGATGGCTACTACGTCGAGCCGACTGTCTTCGAAGGCACCAACAACATGCGCATCTTCCAGGAAGAGATCTTCGGCCCTGTGCTCGCTGTGACGAGCTTCGACGATTACGACAACGCGATCGACATTGCCAACGACACCCTGTATGGCCTGGGCTCAGGCGTTTGGACGCGCAGCGGCGATACCGCCTACCGTGCGGGCCGTGCCATTCAGGCCGGTCGAGTGTGGACGAACACCTACCATCAGTACCCGGCGCACGCCGCGTTCGGCGGATACAAGCAGTCCGGCATCGGGCGGGAGAACCACCTGAAAATGCTCGATCACTACCAGCAGACGAAGAACCTTCTCGTGTCGTACGCCGAGGGCCCGATGGGCTTCTTCTGATCTGATTGACAAGTTTCGGGCGGGCGCTGCGGGAGCACATGACATCTTCCAGAGGCGGCGCTCGCCCGAAGACCACTTGAGGAGGACGACATGGTGAGCATCGGCACCTATCACCGAGTGGCCGTGACGGATGCCGCTGCATCCCTGCTTCGGGAATTGGCCGTACAGCACGGCCCGCTGATGTTTCATCAGTCCGGCGGATGCTGCGACGGCTCGAGCCCCATGTGCTATCCGGTGGGCATGTTCATCACCGGACCGAGTGACATGCTGCTGGGCGACATCGACGCAGGTATGGATACTCCGATCGAGGTCTACATGTCGGAGTCACAGTTCGAGTACTGGAAGTACACGCACCTGACCATCGACGTCGTGCCCGGCCGCGGCGCGGGATTCAGCGTCGAAGGGCCGACCGGGATGCGATTCCTCATCCGCTCACGGATGCTGAACGACGCGGAATTGGAATACTTCGGGTTGGTGTCGAAAGACTGATCCTCTCGGAATGGTCTGCCTACGTCGCGAGCTCGGCGACCACCGTCGCCCGCAGCCAATTGCTGTAGCGCTCGGGGCTCCAGCCGGACTGCGTGACGAGCTGCTGATAGCTCTCCGGGGAGAGCAGGAAAGAGATCGCATCAGCCGTGGCGTCGCCGTTCGTGAGCGACGGGGCGATGCCACGCCGCACGAGCTCGGAGACCAGCAGTCGGTAGTCCGCAGCTCGGTGCTCGAGGATGCGCCGAGTCGCCTCTTCGACCACGGAGTCGGACAGCGCAGCACCCAGCAGCACGGTCCACAGGGCGTGACCCCGCTCATTCGCCGTGGTGATCTGGGTGAGGACGGCGTCGAGGAACACGTCATCCGGCAGGTCCAGCACCCCGGCGGCGACCTCGGTATCGGCGAGAGATTCGGCCGCCTCCGATCCGGAGAACGTCACCTCGAAGGCGGCGATCAGTAGCTCACTCTTCGCCGCCGACGTCTTGACTGTCTCGGCGGAGACCCCGGCCTCGCGTGCGATCGCCGCGATCGTGGTGGCCTGGTAGCCCTGCGTGGCGAACAGCCGAGCGGATGCCTCGACGATCCGTGCGCGCGTCTCCTTGGCTTGCCGATTCCTCAGCTCGGAGCGGTAAGAGCGTGGAGCGACATCAGTCATTGACTTTCCTTACAGGGTGATGAATACTTCCTTAGTACATTCAATCTTAGGGAAACGGCACGCCATGTCCAACTACCTCATCACCTGCACGCCGGCGCACGGCCATGTCATGCCTCTGCTGCAGATCGCACGCCACCTCATCTCCCGCGGCGACGAGGTCACCTTCCTCACCAGCAACCGATATGCGCAGCAGGTCACTGCGGCCGGGGCGCGGTTCATCGCCCTGCCGATGGAGGCGGACGTCAACCTCGACGACGCGGATGCGGCGTTCCCGGAGCGGATCGGACTCACCGGTCCCGCTGCCCTCCGTTTCGACATGAGCAACCTCTTCGTGCGGCCAGGTGCCGCGCAGCTCGCCGCAGTCCGTGCAGAGCTTTCCACCAGGCACATCGACGCCGTGCTTACCGAGCCGTTGTTCGTCGGCGGTGCGTTGCTGCAACTGCTGCCTACGGGTGAACGGCCCCCGGTCGTGGTGCTGGGGATCTTTCCGCTGGGAGCGCGTAGTCGGGATGCGGCACCGTTCGGGTTGGGTGTCACGCCGATGCCGGGCCCGATCGGCCGGCTGCGCAACGCTGCGCTGCGAATGGTTGCCGAACGGGTCATCTTCGGTGGCATCCAGCGCGAGGCCGACACGATCGCGCGTCGTGAGGTCGGGCGGGAACTCGGCGGCTTCGTGCTCGACTGGGCCGGGCGCGCCGATGCCTACGTGCAGTTCACCGTGCCCGATTTCGAGTACCCGCGTTCCGATCTGCCGGACACCGTGCACTTCGCAGGTCCGCTTCCCGCTCCCCAATCCGAGGTGGCCCTGCCGTCCTGGTGGTCGGATCTGGACGGGTCAAGGCCGGTGGTGCATGTGACGCAGGGCACGATCGCGAACTCTGATCTCGGACAGATCATCTTGCCGACGATCACTGCGCTCGCGGCATCCGACGTGCTCGTGGTGGTCTCCACCGGCGGGCGTCCGGTCGACGCGCTGCCAGATGACCTTCCCGACAACGTCCGCGTCGCAGAGTATCTCCCTTACGACCGACTGCTCCCGCTCGTCGACGTGGTCGTGACCAATGGCGGCTACGGCGGTGTCCAACAGGCGCTGGCCCACGGAGTGCCGATCGTCGTGGCCGGTCAGACCGAAGACAAGGTCGAGGTCTCCGCCCGTGTGGGGTGGTCTGGGGTCGGGATTAACCTCCGCACGAGCACGGTGACGTCGACTCAAGTCGGCGGTGCTGTGGAGCGGGTGCTGCGTGATCCGAGCTATCGCGAGCACGCCGCGTCGATCGGTGGGGCGATGCGCGACGCCGATGCCTTGCGGAGCCTGGGCGACGTCCTGGATGTCCTGACGGGTCGGTGGGTCTCTGCTGCGTGAGCGGCGGCTTCTTGCTCGCGGTGGTCAGACGGTGGCGGACGTCGCGGGGGCGGGCTCGGTGGCGTCGTACGGTGCCCAGGCCGGGTCGCGTAGGGCGGGGCAGTACTCGGGTGTCGGATGGTTTGCGATGTCGATGAGGCGGTCGAGGGCATCGCGTGCCGCTGTGAGGTCGACAATTGCGGCGGTGATGCGGTTGCGCTCGTTTTCGAGCATCTCGAATGTCTCGGGGGTGCCGTGCCCGCTGTCGACGCAGGGCAGCAACTGCAGGATGGTGCGACTCGGCAGTCCCGCGGTGAAGAACTGTTGGATCAGTTGTACGCGTTCAACCGCAGACTCGGAGTAGATGCGCTGGCGGCTGGGGGTGCGCTCTGAGGTGAGCAGGCCCTGCTCCTCGTAATAGCGGAGAGCTCTGGTGCTGACTCCCGCCTTGTATGCGACATCGCCTATTCGCATCGCCGCCGCCCTTCTTGACTGATCTCGTGATCTTCGACTTGCCCTTGACGTCAACGTCAACTTTTAGAGTAGTCGACGCGGCGCCAACGAGGCCCGCCGAACATCGAGAAGAACTAAAACGGAGAACTATGAACATCGCCGACCAGATCGCCCTCGTCACCGGAGCCAACCGTGGCATCGGCCGCGAATTCGTGCGTGAGCTGCTCGATCGCGGAGTGGGCAAGGTGTATGCGACAGCACGACGTCCGGAGAGCATCGACTTCGATGACAGTCGGGTGGTGCCGCTGCGGCTGGACCTGCTCGATCACGAGTCGATCGTCGCGGCTGCCGCGGTGGCGAACGATGTGACCCTCCTCGTAAACAACGCCGGCATCTCGACCGGCGCATCCCTCATCACGGGCGACCTCAGCGAGATCCGCCGAGAGATGGACACCCACTTCTGGGGCACACTCAACGTGACTCGCGCGTTCAGTCCGATCCTTGCGGCGAACGGCGGCGGCGCGATCGTGAATGTGCTGTCGGCACTGTCCTGGTTCGCGAGCCCAGGCGCCGGATCGTACGCCGCTGCCAAGGCTGCGGAGTGGAACATGACGAACGGCGTCCGCCTCGAGCTCGCCGCTCAGGGCACGCTCGTTCAGGGTGTTCTCCTCGGTGCCGCCGAAACGGAGATCTCGGCCGGATACGACGGTCCGAAGATCGATCCGCGCGATGTCCCGCGCCTGTCGTTGGATGGACTGGCTGCCGGGTCTATCGAGGTGATTGTCGACGACTGGACCGCGATGGTGAAGGGTGCGCTCGCCAGCGATCCGGCCGAGTTCTACGAGCAGATCACCGAGCTACTCGGCGCGAGCTGATCCGCATGGTGGTGGGGCCTGACGGGATCATCTGAGGTTGCAACCCACTGCAACCTGTTTTGGTATACCGTCGGGGTTATACGCCGCGATCGTTCAGCCCCCAGCTGACATCAGGCGTCGAACGGCCTTGGCCGTTCATGCGGAGGGAGTTCGTCTTCTTCTGATCCGGGGGGATGGGGTGGGCGTAGTTCCCCAGACAGCGCTCACCTCCACACCCGCCGATTCTTGAACGGTCAGTTCAGGAATCGCGGCAGGTACCAGAGAATCGCGACGACGACGACGATCACGACCGTCACCCACTGGCCTCTGCGCTTAAGGCGCCGTCCAGTCTGCGCCACGCCCGGTGGAGGCGTCAGCATCCCTGACGGCGCTGCGAACGGCAGCGTATGCGAGCCGGCCGGTGCCGCCTGCTGCGGCGCACGACCCTGCTCTTCAAGCAAGCGCTCATCGCGCCACCGCGCCCACTGGTCAAGCTTCGTGATCAGTGCGCCAACGGCGCCGAACAGCCACGCCCATGTTGCAGGGTCCAGCGTGGACGCCTCGCGCTTCGTATAGAGGAACAGCCAGTCGTCCACGATCTCGACGTCGAGCTGCGCGGCGTTGTCGACGAAGCGGGCCATGATGTCGGGCGTGAACAGGTACAGCGCATCGCGCTCGTACCCCTCTGGGCAGTACAGGGTGAAGTACCTGTCGAAGTCGCCCTCGAGAGACAGATGCTGTTCCTTGCGGAAGGATGCCGGCAGGTTGGTGCCGAACCCGTTGTTGCCGAGCGCATCCAGCACAATGTTGGGCAGGGGTACGTCGAGTTTCACGGCGACGTACCCCCATTTGTGGGTCGTCGAGTTCTTGCCGGAGCCCGTCGTGTACGCATAGTTGCCGAACTCGACGAACCGAGGGGTTGAGCCGCGGACGAGCCGCTCCGACTGCCGTGAATGACCGAGCCCGAAGATCATGCCGGGCAGCGCCGGGTCCTTGATCTGATCTTCATAGGTCATGTTGTTCGCCGCGGCGAACTGGCTGATTCGATAGCGCGTGATTCGAGCGTTGCGGTTGGTGGACCAAATCAAAAGACCGAATCCGATCGCAAGCGCGGCGATGATCACAACAGGCAACAAAATGAAGGGCGGCGCGCCACTGCCAAGCCCCGCGAGAAGCAATGACGTCATCGGGATCAGGCTCACGATGAAGACAACGCCGAGGAGAGAGAAGACGACGACCATCAGGATCTTGGTCCCGGTCATCGTCGATCCGCGGCGTGCACGCATCGCGGATACGAACGCGCTCACTGCCGCCGCGTTGACCGGATCGGTCAGCGGACGAGCATCGAACGTGATCGGCTGCGGGCCAGGAGTGGGCATGGTCACCCGTCCACGCTAGCCGCAGAGGCACGCGGGGTGGTCAACGACGGTGCGTGGCGGTTGCCATAATCAAGGGGTGAATACGCAGACAGCCCTCCCGTCACTCGACGGCCGCACATTCCGGATGACCTCTTCGACCACCTCAGTGGTCAACCATGACGCCCCGAGCGTGTTCCACTACTTCGAGAAAGACGGCGCCATCTGGGGTGACTACACCGGCGACACCGTGACCTTCGGTCGCTTTGTCGGTACCCGCACCGGCGACGTCATCAGCATCCACTTCGTGCATGTGCTCGCTGCCTCCGGCGCGGTCGTCACCGGAGCGGGCGACAGCAACATCGAGCAGGACGACAACGGTCTGCGCCTCGTCGAGCACTACGAAATGCATGGTGAGGCGCAGTTGAGTATCTGTATCGAGGATGCCGCGGCCTGATTCCGCTCAGCGTGGCGGCAGTGGCTCTCTGGCACCGGGGGACGGTGTCCATCGCGTCATTCCCATCTGCGCTGGGGCCGACGCGCGCTCTGGGATGTCGGTTGGCAGGATGAAGGGCCGGCGCACCACCTCATCGAGGATCACCACACTGACCACGGTGCGCACCTCCGGCATCTGCGCGATGACCCCGGTGGAGAAGTCGTGCACCCCGCCGACATCGGTGGCACGGATCATCAGCATCGCATCATGTTCACCGGTCGTGACGGCGCAGTATTCGACCTCCGGCAGTTCCCGCACGCGTTCGCGGAACGACGGCCAAGACTGCGGATGCACCGTGACGAAGACGTGCGCCCCGATCGAGAGGCCGGCTTTCGCCGGGTCAATGGATGCGGCGAATCCCGTGATCACGCCGCCGTCCACGAGCGCTTCCACGCGCGAGTACGCATTGGCGCGCGATATACCGACGCGCTCTGCGAGGGCGGCCATCGAGAGGCGGCCGTTTTCCCGAAGCGCCGAGAGGATGCGGTATCCGACATCATCGAGGGCGGGCGCACTTCGTCCAGCGGATATCGAATCAGTGGGCCGATCATTGGACATGTTGCCTCCTATTCTCGAATTCTAGAGTGATGTGTGTCTCAACGCCTGCTCTCATTGGACAAATCGTCGCGCATCATGCCAATCTGAACTCGGTCGTCCACAGCCGGCTGACCATTCCCCAAACACTCCCTTCCCTAGGAGGGTCTATGTCCTCGTTGTCCCGCAGGTCCCTGGTCGCCGTCGGAGCCGTCGCGCTCCTGGCCATCACCGGCTGCTCAGGTGGAAACTCTGCAAACGGTGGAGGGGGCAGCAATGCCTCGTCGCTGGTGATCGACACCGCGTTCTCGATCGAGACCGCGGACCCAGGACACAGCTATGACCCGACCGGCAACATGCTGGCCAAGGCGCTCTACGAGACACTCGTCGACTTCGAGGGATCCGACGTCTCCACCCCGGTTCCGGGACTCGCGTCCTGGGAGCAGAATGACGAAGCCACCGAGTTCACCTTCACGCTCGAGGATGGCCGCATCTTCTCGGACGGCACTCCGATTGAGGCGAAGGACGTCGTCTTCACGCTGCAGCGCATCCAGGCGATGGTCGAGGCCAAGCCCAACTTCCTTCTCACCGGCGTCACGATCGAAGAGGTCGACGAGAAGACCATCAAGTTCACGACTGAGACACCACAGCTGCAGTTGCCTGCGATTCTCGCAAACCCGGCTCTGGGCATCGTCAACTCCGATGTCGTGATCGAGAACGGCGGCACCACTGACGGCGCCGACACCGCGCAGGCCTTCCTCGACGGTGAATCCGCCGGTTCCGGCCCCTTCGTGCTCGATACCCTCGACCTGTCTTCGCAGATCGTGCTGACCAAGAGTGACGAGTACAACGGCGACGAGTCCAGCAACTACGACCGCGTCGTCATCCGCAATGTCACCGAAAGCGCCACACAGCTGGCGAACCTCAAGGGCGGCGACACGATGGTCGCCATGGATCTCAACGGCGACCAGGTCGCAACACTCGGCGATGACATCAACATCGACTCGGTGCCTTCCGGCCAGACGATCTTCCTGCTGCTGAACCAGACCGCCGAAAACGCGGGCGAGCTCGCGAACGTCAAGATCGCAGAGGCGATCCGTTACGCCCTCGACTACGACGCGCTGCTGGAGCTCGCCGGTGCCGGTTCCGTGAAGGCCACTGGCGTCATCCCTCCCGGCTTCGAGGGTGCTTTGGATGCCGGTGTCGAACA
This sequence comes from Microbacterium sp. Y355, assembly GCF_059445345.1. NCBI lineage: Bacteria > Bacillati > Actinomycetota > Actinomycetes > Micrococcales > Microbacteriaceae > Microbacterium > Microbacterium sp. Y355. The sequence continues at coordinate 2,733,192 of NZ_JCAIUD010000001.1, forward strand.
GGATCTTGACCGCGCCGAGTCTGCGCTCGCCGAGGCCGGTTACACCGGTCAGACGTTGAAGCTGCAGTTCCCGAACGACTACCCGGTCGGTGGCGTGGAATTCACCCCGCTTGCCGAGCGGGTGCAGGCGCAGCTGGGGGATGCCGGCATCGAGGTCGAACTCGCCCCGGCGCCGTTCGCCACCGAGCTTGACGCATACGTCAACGGCACCGAGGGCTTCGGCCTGTGGTTCTGGGGCCCTGACTACGCAGACTCCGCGAACTTCCTGCCGTTCGCTCCCGGTTTGAAGGTGGGTCTGCGCTCCGGGTGGGCGGCCGAGGCGAACCCTGAGATCGCTGCCCTTGCCGCTGTCGCTGCCAGCGCCACCGATCCTGATGAGCGCACGGCCGCCTTCACCGAGTTCGCTGAGGCGATGCAGGTTGATGGCCCGTTTGTGCCGCTGATCGTTCCCGGCCGCAACATCGCCACCGCAGGTGACGTGAACGGCGCTGTGTACAACTCGGTGTGGGAGATCGACATCGCCGAGATCGCACCCGCAGGCTGAACAACTCAGTGAGTACTGCCACTGTCGCGCGCAGGCGCCCGACCCGCTCTCCGCTGGTCGGGTACCTGCTGCGCCGACTCGGCACTTCGGTGCTGCTGCTGATCGGCGTCACGATCGTGACCTTCCTACTGACGAACCTGGTGCCCGGAGACCCGGTCTCTGCTGCGCTCGGTGAGGGTGCAGCCCAGAACCCGGCGACACGTGAGGCGTTCATCAAGGCGCACGGCCTCGATCAGCCGCTCATCGTGCAGTACTTCATCTATATGGGAAACCTGCTGCGCGGTGACCTCGGCACTTCTCTTGTGACGGGCCGCGCGGTCACGGCAGACCTGGCGACCGCCGTGCCGGCAACGATCGAGATCGCCATCTGCGCGATCATCGTCAGCCTCGCGGTCAGCATCGTGCTCGGCACGCTCGCTGCTTATCGCCGGGGGCTCGTCACCGACCAGGTTGTGCGCGTCGTCACGCTGGTAGGACTGAGCGTTCCGACGTTCTGGCTCGCACTGGTCAGCTACTACTTCTTCTTCCTTGAGCTCGGCATCGCGCCCGGTTCCGGCCGTATCTCGCCGGCGATCACGCCGCCGCCGCGGATCACCGGCTTCTACACGGTTGACTACCTGCTGGCCGGGGACAGCGTGGGCTTCTTCGATGCGGCGGCCCACTTGGCTCTGCCCGTCATGGTGCTCTCGCTGGTGACGATCGGTCTGCTCACTCGGTTCGTGCGCACCTCAGTTCTGGAGGTGCTCGACAGCGACTACGTTCGAGCGGCACGGGCAAAGGGCCTTTCCGGTACGCGCGTCGTGCTCGACTACGTCTTGCGCGGTGCAGCGCTGCCGATCATGACGGTCGTCGGTGTCGCCTTCGGCGCATTGCTGAGCGGCACCGTGCTCGTCGAGTCGGTGTTCGCCTGGCCGGGCCTGGGTACATACGCCTACAACGCGGCCGCCAACCTTGATCTCACGGGCATCATGGGCGTCGGTCTCGTGGTCGGAGTCATCTATCTCTTCATCAACCTCATCGTCGACCTTCTTTACGGCGTGCTGGATCCGAGAGTGAGGATCGCATGAGCGCGCTCGACGACAAGCGGGTCTCCGCCCGGTGGAAGGTCCGCTTCCGCTGGCCGCGTGCGTGGCGGACGCCGTTGGGCATCATCGGAACGGTCATTGCCCTGGCCTGGGTGATCGTCGCCTTCACCGCGCAGTGGTGGGTGCCGTTCGGGCCCAATGCGCAGGTGCTGCCGCGCCTGCAGGAACCGGGCATCGACACGTTGATGGGCACCGACGGCACCGGCCGCGACATCTTCTCGCGCCTGATGACCGGCGCCACAGTCACGATTCCGCTGGCCCTCATGCTGGTGGTCGCCGCCCTCATCATCGGGACGATCATGGGTGCTGTCGCCGGATACTTTGGGGGGTGGATCGATGAGACCCTGATGCGGATCACCGACCTGTTCATGGCGTTCCCCACTGTCATCCTCGCGATGGTGGTCGCGGCATCCCTCGGCCCCTCGCTGTTCAACGCAGTGATCGCGGCGGTCATCGTTTCCTGGCCGCAGTACGCTCGCGTCACGCGCAGTCTTGTGCTGAGTCTGCGCCAGCAGAACTACGTGGTCGCGGGGCGATTGCTCGGCCATTCCCCGGTGCGCAGCCTGTTCGTTGACGTCCTGCCGAACATCGCCGGCCCCGTGCTGGTGCTCGCAACGCTCGATATCGGCACGGCGATCCTGCTGCTGTCCGGCCTGTCGTTCCTCGGTCTCGGCGCGCAGCCGCCGACGGCGGAGTGGGGATCGATGATCTCCGCAGCCATGCAGAACTTCGACGCCTGGTGGCTGGGTGTGTTCCCCGGCCTTGCGATCCTCACGGTCGTGGTCGCGTTCAACTTCCTCGGTGATGCGATGCGCGATGTGCTCGACCCCACCGCCGAGATCGCTCATGAGAACCAGGCCAACCTCACCGCATCTGCGAAGGGGGCGAACGCATGACCGCCCAGACGCCTCTCGCGCTCAGCATCCAGAACCTGACGATCGCCATTGGGCGTCCCCTCGTGCACGGCATCTCGCTCGATCTGGAGCGCGGTCGCGTGCAGGGGCTGGCGGGCGAATCGGGTTCGGGTAAGACTCTCACCTCGCTTGCCGTGCTGGGGCTTCTGCCGCGCAAGGCGCAGACCTCCGGTTCGATTCGGTTGGGGGATGAGGAGCTGCTCGGGATGCCGCGCCGCGCGCTGAACCGCGTCCGCGGCAACCGCATCGCGATGGTGTTCCAGGATCCGTCTTCGTCGCTGCATCCGCAACTCACCGTCGGCAAGCAGTTGACCGACCACATGCGCGTGCACCTGGGACTCAAGGGCAAGGCCGCCCAGGCGCGCGCCGTAGAACTGCTCGAACGAGTGCAGGTGCCGCGTGCGGCTGAGTCACTCGGTCGCTACCCGCACCAGTTCTCGGGCGGGCAACGTCAGCGCATCGCGATCGCATGCGCCCTGGCGTGCGACCCCGAGGTGCTGCTGGCGGACGAGCCGACCACCGCGCTGGATGTCACAGTGCAGGCCGGCATCCTGCAGCTGCTGCGAGATCTCGCGGTAGAACGTGAGCTCGCGGTGCTGCTGGTTACGCACGATCTCGGTGTGATGAGTGCGATCGCCGATGATGTCGCGGTGATGAAGGACGGTCGAATCGTGGAGCGAGCGGATCGGGCGACGCTGTTCGCCGACCCTCAGCATGAGTACACGCGCACGCTCCTTGCGGCGTTGCCCGGTTCGCGGATCGAAGACGGTTCGCGGATCGAAGACGGTTCGCGGAGCGAAGGTGCAGACGATGAGTGATGCACTGGTGCTCGACGCACAGGATGTCGTGGTCCGTTACCCGGGGAATCCGCCCGTGGCGGCCGTCAACAGCGTCTCCGTTCACGTTGCGGTGGGCGAGACCGTCGCGCTCGTCGGCGAATCAGGCAGCGGCAAGTCTTCGCTCGCTCGTGCGGCGGCAGGTATCGAGAAAACCGTCGCCGGAACCGTGCTCTTCGACGGGATGCCGGTGACCACGATGGGTCTTCGACGCCGGTCTGTCGCGCTGACCGGCATCCAAATGGTCTTTCAGGATCCGTCGACGTCCCTGAACCCGCGCCGACGTATCGGCGACCAGATCAAGGACGGCATCGCCACCGCGATTGCGCGAGGTGATGAAGGGTCACAGGTCGAGGAGTGGCTGGAGCGTGTCGGGCTGAACCCGGCATGGACGAGTCGCTTCCCGCACCATTTCTCCGGGGGCCAGAAGCAGCGCATCGCCATTGCGCGTGCGCTGGCGGCACGGCCCAAGTTGCTGATCGCTGATGAGCCGATCTCTGCTCTGGATGCGTCGACGCAGACCAGCGTCGCAGCCCTCATGCGCGATCTGGTTGCCGAAGTTGGAGCCGGGATGCTGTTCATCTCGCACGACCTCGCGGTGGTCAGACGCATCGCCGATCGGACGCTTGTGATGTACGCGGGGCAGGTGCTGGAGTCGGGGAACACCGCTGAGCTCTGGGCCGAGCCACAGCATCCGTACACCCGCTCGTTGCTCGCGGCGATCCCGGAGCCGGATGGGCGGGGCGTGATCCCCGCGGCCCCTTCGGCCGAGGACCGCGCAAGCTGGTCGACGGTTCCGCCGATCGTGCGTTGAGCCTGACCGCGAGAATGGTCCTACGGCATGAGAAAGGGCTGAGGAAGTCCCGTCTCATGCGGGAAGGCCATTCTCGGTCAGCGGTTGATGTCGTCGGCGTCCCAGTACAACGAGGCGCCCTCGCGAAGCGGCAGGGCCTCGACCGACGGGTCAGTGCAGATCGCGCGGATCAACTCACTCGAGCCTGCGACGATCGTGGAGTCGTAGTCGATCTCAGTGACCACGACCCACGCCTGGTCAGCGGGCCACAGCAGGCTCAGTGGCTCTTCGTCCCAGGGTGCGTCACGTCGCCAGTCGGGCCTTGCGAACATCGACGGCGCGGCTGAGAACAGCACGTGATCGCGATCGGGCAGCGCGAGTCGGGGACCTCTTGAGATCTCGTCAGACAGGATGCCCGGCTGCCACGTCGCACGTTGGAACGGACTGTCGAACGGATTGCGGATGCTCTGCTGCAGCATCTGCTGGTGCCTGGCGTCCTCGCTGAAAGTCAATGAAGCCTGTGACGGACCCGTGCCCATATATCCGACCATCCCGCCCCAGCCTTCCCAGACCGCTGCGAATCCGTCGTCCGGTGTGGTCGTGTGTGCGAGGAGATGTGTGGCGACGTTGCTCAGGACCGCGTCATCCAGATTCCCCTCGCTGGGAGCAGAGAACTCGCGCCCGTCCGGGGCGACGCGTGTATGCCAACTGGACTCCGGAGGCGTCTTCACTACGCGCTGCCAGGATGCCTGGCTGTGCAGGGTCGTGCCGAAGGCCGTCGCAGCATCCGCCCAAGTGGTTGCCTCTTCCACAGCATCCGCCGCCGATCGCACGTCAGGTGCGTGGAAAACGCGCGCGTACGCCTCGAAGCCATGCGGCGCGAAATGGTGGATGCTCCAATCCTCGCTGAGCCGCTCGCGCAGCCATGCACCGACCGAGACATCCGCAATCCACTCCATGTCGTCCACGGTACCCGTCACGTGCTCGGACACCCGGCGTTCACCCGCACGTCGACAACCGTAAAGGCCCGGATGCGACCATGCCGGACACCGTCGACCCATCAGGAGCCCTGTGCGCACACCCCTTGTCACCGTCATTCTTCCGGCGAAGGATGCCGCGCCCTTCATAGGGACGACATTGGAGACCCTGCTGCGACAGTTCGATGACCCAGGCGCTCTCAAACTGGTCGCGATCGACGACGGATCCGGTGATGACACCGGTGCGCAGATGCGGCGATATGCGGAGAAGTTCGAGCACGCCGAAGTCATCACCAATCCACGTCCAGTCGGTTTGGCAAGCGCCCGCAACCAGGGGCTCGCGCACGTTGAGGGCGACGCATTCTGCTTCATCGACGGCGACGACTGGATGCAGCCGCACCGGCTGCAGGTGCTCGTTTCGCAACTGCGCGATCTGGACTGCGACTTTCTGCGCACCGACCATGTGCGCGTCACGGGCGCCGAGCGCAAGATCGTGCGCGCCCCGTTCGCCTGGCGTGGCACCGTCGCATCTCCTCGCGATGCGATTCTTCCGGCTGATGACACCACGATGGTCGACTACCCGTATGCCTGGGCAGGGATCTTCCACCGTCGCATCATCGACCGTGGGCTCGCCGCGTTCCCAGAAGGACTTTTCACCGCGGAGGATCGCCCGTGGATCTGGCGTCTGCACCTGCAGGCCGAGTCATTCGCGGTCGTAGACGCTCCTGCTCTTCTTTACCGCCGCGGCGTCTCGACGTCGCTCACTCAGGTGCGAGATCAGCGTCAGCTCGACTTCGTTCGCGCGCTCGCGCAGACGGTGGAGATCGTGAAGCAGGATGCGGAGGCGCCACGATTCCTGCCGAAAGTGGTGCGGACCGCTCTCGCACTCAGCTCGCACCACATGGTCCGCTCGCGGCGGATGCCGCCGGTGTTGCGGGGGGAGATGCGTCGAGGCATCCGCGATCTGCTCGCCATTCTTCCGGCCAGAGACGTCGCCGCTGCCCTTGAACGACTCGACGGTCCCAGGCGTCGCGTACTCGCTCGAACCCTCCGAGGAACGGGAGAGATGAGATGACCCAGCTCTTCGTTCTGCATAGCGCCTACGGACTCGCCACGGCTGTCGCCGCCCTCGACGAAGGCCTCATCGAACCGCGCGGCCAGCGGATCCTCGTCCCGGTCAACTCCGCCCGAGTGCCCGAGACGAGCGTCGCGATCCATGAGCTGTCGAACCTCCAGACGCTGCGCGACCGGTTCGATCGCATCGAACCTCTCGACGACATCCTCTCGCCGCTGCATCCGAGTTCCTGGGAACCGGAGCCGGCCGACCTTCCGGTCTTGAACCGCCTGTTCACTCGCGCCTGGGACCTTGACGATGATCTCGAGCTGTTCGTGCAGAGCCCACAGGTGGCGCCAGCGCGTACTCTCCTGTCGTTGTTCCCCGATGCGCGGATCACGATCATCGGTGACGGCCTGATGACCTACTCGCCGATCCGCGTGCAGTTGCCGCGCACTGTCGTCGAGCGGATCGGACGCGTCGTCTACGCGGATGTGGTGCCGGGCGTCGAGCCTCTCGTCTTCACGGGAGCGGCGGTCGCCGGAGCGGATGCGGGAGCCAGCGCGGGAGCCGAGCGGGTGCCGGTGCCGCCGGCCGCTTTCCGGAGGGCGCTCGCCGAGACCGGTGCGGCCGACTCGCAGTTGGACGCCCTCGCGGACGGAACGCCTACCGCGCTCGTGCTCGGTCAATATCTTGCCGTGCTTGGCCTGGTCTCTGCCGACGAGGAGATCGCCATGCAATGCGACATGGTGGATCGCGCGATGGCAGTGTGGCGACCGAAGCGGATCGTCTTCAAGGCGCACCCGTCCGCGCCACCGCTCATCTCTACTGCGGTGCGTGAGCGCGCGCAGCATCACGGCGCCGATTTAGTCGAGTATCGCGGCGCTGAACCTGCCGAACTCGTCGCCGAGCGGCTGGATGCGCTGGGGGTGGTCGCAGGGTTCTCCACTGCACTGCCAACGGTGCAGTCGCTGTTCGGCCGGCCGATCGCCGCCGCTGGCACAGCGCTCGTGCTGCGACGCCTGTCGCCGTATGAGAACAGCAACCGGGTACCCGCGACCATAGTCGACGCGCTGACCCGGCCCGCATCGCCTTACCGCGATCCGGAGCGGCTGCAGCTGCTCGTCGATGCGGTCGGCTATGCGATGCAACCGATCATCGCGGAGCACTTGCGTCCCCGGGCGGAAGAACTTCTCCGGCAGCTGGATGTGGCCGAACGTGATCGCTACTTTTCCCGTGCGCGACTCGCCGAGCTGCGTCTGCCTGGTGCGCCGCGGGAGGGGATCGTTCGTCGTGCACTCCGATCCGCTGGTGGCGTCGGGCGCGTCGAGGAACTCCGATTGACGATCAAGGGGGCGCGTCGTCGTGCCGCTCAAGCATGGAAGGCCATACGAGGACGATGACGAATCAAGACATCAGGACACCGCCGGCGGGCGAGGGAATCACGGTCGCGATCATCCCCGCACGTGGCGGCTCCCAGCAGGTGCCCCGCAAGAACGTGAGCCGCATCGGCGGTATCCCTCTGGTTGAGCGCGCGGTGCGCTCTGCGGCTGCGGCCGACGGCGTCGACCTCGTTGTCGTCTCCACCGATGACGACGAGATCGCCGACGTCAGCACCGCGGCAGGGGCCCGTGTCATCCGGCGCCCGGCAGAGCTCTCCGGGAACACCGCATCATCTGAGAGTGCGATCCTGCACGCCCTGGATGAGCTTGAGCGCGGCGGAGACATCGTCGATGTCGTCGTCTTCGTGCAGGCCACCTCTCCATTCATCCCCAGCGCAGGGATCGATGCCGCGATCGACGAGATCCGTTCCAACCGGTACGACAGCGTGTTCGCAGCTCATGAGACGTACGGGTTCCTCTGGCGCCGCGACGAGAACGATGCCGCAGTCGCGATCAACCACGATGCCGCGCGCCGTCCGCGCCGACAGGATCGTGAGCCGCATTATTTGGAGACAGGCGCGTTCTACGCCTTCAATGCCGAGGGGTTCCGGCAGGCTGGGCATCGCTTCTTCGGACGGGTCGGGATCGTCGAGGTTCCCGAGTGGTCGGCGGTCGAGATCGACGACGCGCAGCACCTTGCCGTGGCATCCGCTCTTGCGAATCTCGTCGATCAGCCGGGCCCAGCAGACGAGCCGGGCGACATCGACGTGAAGGCCGTCGTGACCGATTTCGACGGCGTGCACACCGACGACACCGCCCTGGTCGACAGTGATGGTCGAGAACAGGTGCGGGTCAGTCGGGAGGATGGGATGGGCGTGTCCCTGCTTCGGCGGGCAGGCATCCCGATGCTCATCCTTTCCACCGAGATCAACCCTGTGGTCCGTGCCAGGGCAAACAAGCTCCGTGTGCCGGTGCTGCACGGCATCGACGACAAGGAATCGGCGCTCGCCGAATGGGCGGCCGATAACCAGATCGCGCTGTCGGACATCGCCTACCTCGGAAACGACGTCAATGACCTCGGTGCGATGCGCATTGTGGGCTGGCCGGTGGCGGTCGCGAACGCCCACCCGCTGGTGCGTGCACAGGCCCGAGTGGTGCTGAATCGTTCAGGCGGGCAAGGGGCGGTACGCGAACTCATTGAACGCGTTCTGACAGCCGACCGCCGCCGGTAACCCGGGATTCGCGTGGTGTTCATCATCGCGGCGTACTCAGGACAGAAGGCTTGACGACTGGAGGACGATTATGACTGTCAGCATCGGATCGCACGTGATTGGTGGCGGACGACCCGCGTACGTTATCGCGGAGATCGGCTTGAACCACAACGGTGATGTGGACATCGCAAAGCGCCTCATCGACGTCGCTGCGCGCGCCGGAGCGGATGCCGTGAAGTTCCAGAAGCGCACCCCCGAGATTTCCACACCGCAGCACATGCGCGACGTTCCGCGGGAGACGCCGTGGGGAACGATGACGTATCTCGACTACCGCCGCCGCGTCGAGTTCGGGCGCGACGAATACGTCGAGATCGGCGATCACGCCACACTCCAGGGGCTCGACTGGTTCGCCTCCCCGTGGGATGTGCCCAGTGTCGCCTTCCTCGAGGACCTGAACGTCGTCGCCCACAAGGTCGCCTCCGCGAGCGTCACGGACATCGAGCTGCTCGACGCTATCCGTGAGACGGGGAAGCCGGTCATTCTCTCCACCGGCATGTCGACGATCGAGCAGATCGACCGTGCGCTGGACACCCTCGGCACCGATCGCGTCGTGCTCATGCACGCCACCTCCACCTATCCGATGGAGCCGGAGGAGGCCAACATTCGCGTCATCGCGACGCTGCGTGACCGCTACCCCGGCGTGCCGATCGGCTACTCAGGTCACGAGCGCGGACTGCAGATCTCGCTGGCGGCCATCGCGCTCGGCGCTGTCGCGATCGAGCGGCACATCACGCTCGATCGGACCATGTGGGGCTCCGATCACGCCGCTTCGCTCGAGCCGACCGGCCTGGAGCACCTCGTGCGTGACATTCGCGTCATCGAGACGGCTCTCGGCGACGGCGTCAAGCGGGTCTTCCCTGGCGAGCAGGCGCCGATGGCTAAGCTGCGCCGCATCCCGGCATGAGCATGGGCGAGTTGCGGGTCGTCGCGATCGCGGATGCAGATTCTTTCGTGAAGTGGTCCGCCTCGCTGCTCGACTCCGTCCCTGGTATTCGTCGGCACCTACTGGTCGTCCGCACACCGCTGACGGTGAGTGCGGCGCAGCAACAAGCGGCCCTCGTCGGCACGTCGTTTCAGGATGCGGCGGTCACGAGGCTCGGCTTCGACGAGTTGGGCGGCTGGTTGAGGGGTCACGTTCCCGACGTCGTCGTGCTGGCAGGGCGGGGGCCGTTCGTTCGGCTCGTCGCGCGACAGATCGACCGACTGACGCATCGCCCGGTGGTCGTCACTGGGCTACCGGGCATGTCAATCCCTGCGCAGCGCGGGGCTCTCGAATACCGCAGAGAGAGCGACTTGCTCGTGTTGCACTCGCTTCGGGAGGAGCGGGCGTTCGCCGAGCTCGGCCGCCGGATCGGCGTGACGGTGCCGACGGCGCTGGCGACGCTGCCGTTCGCGCGGCCTACGCAGGGCGAACACGCGTCGGAGCTGCGGCCTGCACGACTCGATGTCGCGACGCCGGAACTCGTGGGAATGGGAGTCCGCAGAAGTTCGACCGCGAGGGGCGCGCTCAGCTCTTCGCGTGCGGGGGCCGCGAACGTCGAACCACTGGCTCCACGCGCATCAGGCACTGACCTCGTGTTCGCCGCCCAGGCGCTCGTTCCCGCTGAACGCGCTGAGCGTGCCGAACTCGCCGGCATCCTGCGCCGTGCGGCCGAGGCCGATCCGACTCGACGCGTCGTGGTGAAGCTGCGTTCCCGGCCGGGGGAGGCTGAGACGCACCTCGAGCGGGATGCCTACGCCGATCTCCTTGCCGCACGCCCCGCGAACCTGGTGTTCTCCCATCAGCCGATGGCAGCCGCTTTGGAGAGTGCTGAGGGGTTAGTAACTGTCAGTTCTACTGCGGTCGTGGAGGCGATTGCCCGTGGCATCCCGGTCGTCGCGCTTGACACATTCGGCGTGCATAAGCCGCTGTTGAACACCGTCTTCCTCGGCAGCGGGCTGCTGGGAGGCGCGGAAGAGGTCATCGGCCGGCGATTCCGGCATGCGCACCCGCGGTGGATGCGCGACAACTACTTCCATCCGGATGCCGAGTCGACCTGGTGGGGACAGGTGGAGGAACTGGTGGCTCTGCGTCGCGAGGGCAGGCTGCGACCGAGGAGCGTGCCGGTCGGGCGAGGTGGCGCGCTGCACGCGGCCTGGCACCGCAAGAGCGTGCTCGGCGTCGAAGATCGCTCGGCCGCGGGCCGTGTGGCACTCGGGCTCGGCAGTCCGTTGGTACGCACCGTCGTCGCGCTACGTCGTGCACGAGGGCGCGCGGGCGAGGACACCTGGGCAGACCCAACCACTGATTACACGCTCGAGCCGACGCCGCACCGGGATCCGATTCGGCGCTAGCGCGGCTTTGATCCGAGCGCGATGACGGGCCGTGCGGGTTCGCCACTGATTTCAGGTAGACTGTTGTGGTTGTCTGCCCATCGGCCTGCAATCCGCGGTCCGCGGACAGACACGTGCACACACCCTCCTGCTCTCGGGAAATTCCCGAAAGCCGTTCTAGTCCGAAGGAGGTGGGTAAGTGACGCACCAGTACGAACTAATGGTCATTCTGACCCCCGAGATCGACGAGCGCCAGGTAGCCCCTACGCTCGACAAGTTCCTCAAGGTCATCACCAATGATGGTGGCACTGTGGACAAGGTCGACATCTGGGGCAAGCGCCGTCTTGCATACGAGATCCAGAAGAAGACCGAGGGCATCTACGCCGTCGTCAACTTCACCGCTACGAGCGAGACCACTCAGGAACTCGACCGTCAGCTGGGTCTGAACGAGCAGATCATGCGCACCAAGGTCCTCCGTTCTGAGGAAGCTCAGGCGATGGTTGCATTCGAAGCGAAGCGCTCCGAAGAGAAGGCTGCTCGCAAGGCTGCCAAGGCAGCGAAGGCCTAAGACTCATGGCTGGCGAAACCGTCATCACCGTGGTGGGAAACCTCACGGCCGACCCCGAACTGCGATACACGCAGAACGGGCTGCCGGTGGCGAACTTCACCATCGCATCCACGCCGCGCAGCTTTGACCGTGCCGCGAACGAGTGGAAGGACGGCGATGCGCTGTTCCTCCGTGCGTCCGTCTGGCGCGAGTTCGCTGAGCACGTGGCTGGGTCTCTGACAAAGGGCATGCGCGTCATCGCGCAGGGACGCCTCCGTCAGCGCTCCTACCAGGACCGCGAGGGCAACCAGCGTACGTCGATCGAGCTGGAGGTCGACGAGATCGGCCCCTCGCTTCGGTATGCGACGGCGCAGGTCACCCGTGCGGCTTCCGGTGGTTCCGGCGCAGCTTCCGGCGGTGCCGGTGGCGGTGGCGGACAGGTGCGCCCCGCGCAGCAGCAGCAGTCGTCTGAGCCGTGGTCTACCCCCGGCTCGTCGACAAGTGCGGATGCGTGGAGCACTCCGGGCAGCTTCGGCGACGACACCCCGTTCTAACAACTTCTGGATCCGTTCTCTGACGCTTCGACACGCTCGGTGCGTCAAGGGTTCGAATCCGCTCATCATAAGGAAAAACCATGGCTGGAAAGTCGAGCGGCGACCGCCGCAAGCCGCGGAAGGGTGGCAAGCCCACCGCTCCCGCGAAGTCGATCCGGGTTGGCGTCATTGACTACAAGGATGTCGCAACCCTTCGCAAGTTCGTCTCGGAGCGTGGGAAGATCCGCGCCCGTCGTATCACCGGTGTCTCGGTGCAGGAGCAGCGTCTGATCGCTACGGCGATCAAGAACGCACGCGAAATGGCGCTCCTGCCCTACGCTGGCGCTGGCCGGTAAGGGGTACTGAGATGGCAAAGCTGATTCTCACGAACGAAGTTTCCGGGCTCGGAAGCGCCGGTGACGTTGTCGAGGTCAAGAACGGGTACGCCCGTAACTACCTCATCCCGCAGGGCTTCGCTACGGCGTGGACCCGTGGTGGTGCAAAGCAGGTCGAATCGATCCAGGCTGCTCGCAAGGCGCGTGCGATCCACGACCGCGACGAGGCAGTGGCACTCAAGGACGCGATCGAGGGCGCGAAGGTTCGCCTGGCCGTCAAGGCCGGCGCTGCCGGACGCCTGTTCGGTTCGATCAAGACCGATCACGTCGCTGCCGCTGTCGAGGCTGCTGGCCTCGGCTCGATCGACAAGCGCAAGGTGACCATCACCTCGCCGATCAAGTCGACGGGTAACCACGAGGCGACCGTGCGTCTGCACGAAGACGTCGTGGCCGTCATCACCCTTCAGGTTGTCGCGGCCAAGTAGTCCGCAACACCTTCGCGAAACGCCTTCTGCCCTCCGGGGCAGGGGGCGTTTTGCATTTCATGGAGAGAATGACGGCCGTGCACCCGGGAAAAACAGGGAACGCGCCCGAGAAAATCAAGACTTGACTTCTCCCCAGGTTGTACACAACTCCGCGCAACGGCACCAACCTTCAATCGGGAGTTTAAACAGAATCCCATCCACAGGGTGGGGAAAGTGTAAACACCTGATCAGCAGCAATAAAGAATATTAAAGTTGCCTGTCAGCACAGGGTTATCCACACCCGTTTTACACAGACACTCCGAAGTTCTCCGCACACTATCCACAGAGTTATCCACAGGTGCTGTTGCGTGTGGAAAAGGTCGCTCGTAGCGTGGACGAGCGACGAGATGTCGGTGGTTGGTGGTTCGCTCATTGCAACCGCGGAACACGCCGCCGTCGTACGGCACTGGGGGTCAAAGACTCCTGTGTCACACCAGCCACAAGCGCACCAAAGGAGAACCGTGTCGATTGCCGACATCTCGGAGGAGCGTCTCGGCGGGAACCGCAAACCAGAGCGCGTGCCGCCGCATGACCTCCTCGCCGAACAGAGTGCGCTGGGCGGCATGCTGCTGTCGAAGGATGCTGTCGCCGATGTGATCGAGACGCTTAAAGGCGCCGACTTCTACATTCCGAAGCACGAGCTCATCTTCGAAGCGATCCTCTCGCTGTACTCGCACGGTGAGCCCACTGACGTGGTTGCCGTCACCGACGAGCTGATCAAGACCGGTGAGCTGGGCCGGGCCGGTGGTGCCGACTATCTGCATACGCTCACCTCGATCGTGCCGACCGCGGCGAACGCCGGGTACTACGGCAGCATCGTCGCCGAGCGGTCGATCCTCCGCCGCCTCGTCGATGCCGGCACGCGCATCGTGCAGCTCGGCTACGACGGTCAGGGCGACGCGACCGACCTCGTCAACAACGCGCAGGCCGAGATCTACGCGGTCTCCGGCACGCAGACAACTGAAGACTACGTTCCGCTGACGGTCGCGGTGGATGCTGCGATGGAAGAGATCGAGGCAGCCAGCGGCCGTGACGGGTCGATGACGGGTGTGCCGACCGGGTTCAAAGAGCTCGATGAGCTCACCAACGGCCTGCACGGCGGTCAGATGATCGTCGTGGCCGCGAGGCCCGCTGTCGGTAAATCAACGCTCGCTTTGGATTTTGCTCGTGCTGCGGCGATCGGCCACAACCAGCCGGCCGTGTTCTTCTCCCTCGAAATGGGTAAAAGCGAGATCGCGATGCGTCTGCTCAGCGCAGAGGGCGCGATTCCGCTACAGCACATGCGCAAGGGATCGCTCGATCCGCGCGACTGGACCACGGTTGCAGCGACCCGCGGGCGCATCAACGACGCGCCCCTCTTCATTGACGACAGCCCGAACATGACGCTGGTCGAGATCCGTGCGAAGTGCCGTCGTCTGAAGCAGCGCGAGGGCCTGCGCCTGGTCGTGATCGACTACCTGCAGCTGATGACCAGCGGTAAGCGCGTCGAGTCGCGCCAACAAGAGGTCTCGGAGTTCTCGCGTGCGCTGAAGTTGCTCGCGAAGGAGTTGCAGGTGCCGGTCATCGCGCTGTCGCAGCTGAACCGTGGTTCTGAGCAGCGCACGGACAAGAAGCCGCAGATCAGCGACCTTCGTGAGTCCGGCTCGATCGAGCAGGATGCCGACATGGTGATCCTGCTGCACCGCGACTCGGTGTACGACAAAGACGTGCGTCCGGGCGAGGCCGACCTGATCGTCGCCAAGCACCGCAACGGCCCGACTGCGACGATCAACCTGGCGTTCCAGGGTCACTACTCCCGCTTCATGGACATGGCACCTGGCGGGGACTTCAACTGATTTAGGTTCCAACTGAACTTGGCAAAATCCACCGCTACATGGCAGTCACTTGGCGTTACTGACAATTAGGTCATAGCGTCGATGGGTATAGACGTGTTGGATCTTTCCCGGAGAGGGTGTGCGTGTGCCCGAGCAAGAAGACGTACATCGTCACTGGTCAGACGAACCCCTTGACGTAGACGCGATTGACACATTTGGACGTCAGCCGTTCATTTCCACACTTGCGCAGCGGATACAACTTGCTAGCGCCACTGACCCAAGTACGGTGTTCGGTCTCGTAGGCGCGTGGGGATCGGGTAAGACATCGATCTTGAACCGAGTCCGAAGCGGGCTTCCCAACGACTGGATGATCGTCGATTTCACCCCATGGTCAAGCGGTGATTCTGCGTCGATGTCGCTGGAGTTCGTCAGCACGCTTGCCGAAGTGCTCGGCGAGAAGCTTGATGGAGACATGAGGCGACAGCTGGCTAGCTACGCGGCTTACGCGGCTCCGCTACTCGGAGCGATTCCCGTCATCGGGGGCGGCCTAAGAGGTACTGCGGATCAGGTACTTGCTCAGATGGAGCGGAAAGAGCCGTGGCATAAGCAGTTCGAAGAGCTTTCGCTACAGATCGAGGCGCTAGGCAAGCGCGTTCTCATTGTTGTGGACGATGTAGATCGTCTCGGTGCCGATGAGCTTCTTACGCTTCTTCGGGTGCTGCGTCTTTTGGGGCGCTTCCGAGGTGTGCACTACCTGATCGCCTACGACCAGGACACCGTTGAAGATCTACTTCGTTCCACTGGCGCTGTTGGCCGGTCAACGGCGTTCATGGAGAAAATCGTTCAGTACCCCTTCGAGACACCCCCGCTTCCGCGCGCGGCGACGCTCCGCCTGACGGGCGCCGCTGTCGATGATCTGCTGTCAGCGACCGGACGACAACTGGACGAAATCGGTCTCTATCGGGCATCGTCGCTGGTGGAGACGATCGCGACGCAGATTCAGACTCCTCGGACGCTCGGTCGGTTTCGGGAGCACCTGCTGGCTTTCTCCTCGCACGTCAATGACGGGCAACTCGACGTCATTGACTTCGTCGCTGTGACGTGGCTTCGTCTCGCGTCCCACGGCGTTTGGGCCGAGCTTGATCGATCGTTTGATCTTCTTCGCTCGGGATCGAGAGCTACCGGCCTCCTCGATCGAGAAGAGATGACGCCAGCAGGCTGGGAAGAATTCATCTCTCGCGCCGATCCTGCGGCCGACGTGCAAGGAACGCTTGCGGTGCTCGCGCTCATGTTCGAAGGCGTGCGTTCTCCTGGGGCCCGCGATCATGTCGGTCATGAGCGGTCGATCTCGGATCCAACGTATTTCGGCCGCTACCTCATACTCGCTATCCCTGAGGACGATGTGAGTGACGAATTGGTTGAAGAAGTCGTGAGTGGCAAAGGTTTCGACCTAGATAGCCGCACCGCTGATCTGGCTAAGATCATCGACGGGGCAGACGATGCGCTTGCGAGGTTGGCGCTCTCACGCTTCCGGGCGGCGCGAGGCAAGGTCGAAGAACCGAGTGCGCGCCTACTTGCCTTTGTTGCTGCCCGACTGCGAGCACGTATCGATGACGTAGATCGGGTCGGCGCGCCTCGAACCGAAGTGCGCCAGCTACTCGCCGCGGAGACAGCTCGAGGCGTGGTCGCCGGAGTCTTCGATGTATCTGATGTCATCGACCTGGTCGGTGAGGAAGAGTCTCTGAACCTGGTGTGGCTTGCGTCTCGAACAAGCGAGTTTCGCGACAGGAAGAAGGAGATCGCTTACGGGTTCGCTGCGTACTGGCGCCCTCACCTTCTCGATCGGTTCGACGAACTTCGCGAACGTGGGCTGCTGGCGCCCGTGTGTGAGCTGTTGGTGTTCTGCTATTCGGCGGAGGAGCTCTCAGGGACGCTTGATTCAACCGTCGCCGACTATGAATCCTTCGTGTCGCTTGGGAGAGCCTTCGTCCGCTTGGCGGAGTGGGTCGGTTCTTCCGTGTCCTACGAGCTCAACTTCAATGCGAAGCAGTTCGTCGCTCTGGTCAGCGCGGAGGTCCTCGATCGATATCGTTGGCAGATCGAGGAGGAGTCTGGCCAGTTAGCGTATGGGAGAGACGGCTACCCCTCGCGAGATATTTCGCCGGACGTTATGCGTGCTTTTGCAATCGACTCACTGCGCGCGCTCTATGTTCCAGCGCCTGAAGTCGAGTAGTCGCTCACCGCTGGCGCAGGTCGGGCGCATCGTCGGGGATGATGGCGCCAACGGGGACATCCAGTACCTGTGCAATCGCAGTCAAAGTGCGGAGCGTCGGATTAGCCGGCTGCCGGGTCGCGACTCGCCCTTCTCTTATATTTGGTACGTGTAGCGAGGCCACCAGGTGTCGACGACTTGTCTCACGAGACATGTCAGTAGTTGAGTTCCGGCCTCACGCCTCGCCTTGTCTGCCGGAAACGTCGCGCGGCCCGTTTCGGCGCGTTAGGTCCCGGAGGGGTGTTTCGGGAGCCAGTTAACTGGCGTGTTGGACGGGCCTCGAGCGGCGATCGGTGACCTGCCCAAAACGATCGTTAGTGGGAGGCACGGGAAAAGAGCGTCGTTCTTATCCCGTCGTCAGGTCGGCCACGTCGCTCAGCACGGCATCACGTGAGCGCCCGTATTTGGTAAGCACCTCTTCGGGGGAACTGATGAGGGCCTTCCACAGCGCCCAGGCAGCTCCTCGTAACCATGCATCCTCCGGTAGCTCTAGCCGGTCGTGCAGTCGATCACGTTCGCGAGAACTGCAACTCAACCATGCGAAGGCCAGGTCGCAGGCGGGATCACCAACGCACGTCTGTCCGAAGTCGATAAGCGCCGCCAACTGGCCGCTGCTATCGAACAACATGTTGCCTGGCGCGACATCGCCATGGACCCACACCGGCGGCTCGGTCCACTCTGTGGTCACGGCCGCATCCCAGAGTGCCCGACATCCCTCAGCGTGGCGTCTGGCCAGTAGGGGGAGCCGGCCCTGTACCTCCTCGCCAACCGCGCTGATGTGACAGCCGCGGTAAGCAGATGCGCTTCCCGCCCATGGGCCTCCGACCGTGTCGCAGGCCTGCAACTCCCTCAGGGCGTCGCCCAAGCTACTGATGGCGCTCTCTCGCTCGCGCGTTTCAACCGCGGTTAGAGTGTGCCCCTCAATCCACTCGCGAACGGACCAAGGTCGGTTGAATGCCGCCGAGGGGGCCCCGGTCGCTACTACGAGGGGGATCGCGACGCGAAAGCTGGAGCCGAGGATCGTGAGGGTTTGCTCCTCCCGGACTAGGCCGGCGACGTAGCCGTCAGCGCTTGGGAGGCGGACAGTCATTCGGTCACCAAGCCGGAAGGTGCGGTTGTCCCACCCCTGAACTTCCACCGAGCGGATCGGCAACTCCGACCACTGAGGGAACTGCTCCGACACAAGGGAGCGAACCAACGAAGAAGTGATCTCTTCGGAAGCGGCAGCCATCGAGCCAGCTTAGTAGACGACCCCGCGAGCACTCGGAGATTCGCGCAGACGCCCGAGACTGATCGTTTTCGATCGGACGAAGAATCCACGCGTCACCGATTGGCGGATTTGTATGGGCGAGGCCCCTGATCGCTGGTGAAGCTCCAGGGCGTCAGCGGCGGTCCCACGATCGTTTCCGGTGCGTGTCCGACCACCGGTCGGCGGTCCGCCATAAACGTGGCCCGATACTGCGGTCGAGATGGGGCTGGTGGAATCGGACGTTGTGACGCCGGAGACCGTCGCTGAGGGCGGCTCTCCGGCATCATTCCGATGTTTAGTGGCGAGTGTGGTGCTTTGTGCTTTGCGAGGTTGCTTTGGCCGCTCAGCGCACGGGGGTGCGTGCTGGGCCGGTTTTCCGCGTGATCCACCAGACTGCAGCGGTGATCAGGATCAGTGCCGCGCTGGGGATGAGGTTGGCGACGGATCCTGAGATCTCTCCCCGGCTGTTGAGCGCGCCGCCGATATCGACGTGCAGCGTTGTGCTGAGCACGAGGGCCGTCACGTTGTAGACGACGTGGAGGACGACAGCGGTCTCGAGCCCTCCGGTGCGCCAGGTGACGATCGCCAAGGATCCGAACAGGACGAGGTACGAGGTGAGGATATAGGGGTCGAGCGAGCCATGGAAGAGAGAGAAGAGGACCGTCGGGAGGACGATGCCGATCACCGCGCCGAGGCGTGCGCCGCGCGTCCAACCGCCGACGATGCGGAACATGAAACCACGGAATCCATACTCCTCGCCGGCTGCCGCCAGTGGTGTCAGCAGCATGCCGATCACGAAGTAAGCGACGAGGTCGAATGTCGACCAGGGGACCTGGTCGACGGGTGCCAGGAGGAAGACGGAGGCGAAGACGACGAGCAGTACCGGGCCGAAGGCGAGCAGCGCTCGTCCGAGCACGCCGTATCGGAAGCGCCCGACTACGGAGTGCATCGACCGGAATGGGATTCCGTAGAGCAGGCGCTGCAACAGCATGCAATAGGGGATGAGCACGACGAGCGAGAGTGCACCTGCGGCTTGTTGAAGCGGCGTGAAGCCGGTGCGCCCGAGGAGCTCCGTGTCGACGAGGCGCGCCCCGATCAGGAACAATTGCGCGAATCCGACCAGCCCGACGAACAGCAGGATGATCGCGAGGATGCCACGGAGGATGCGGCGCTTCTCACCCGCGTAGACGCGATGGTATTCGACGGCGGGGGGAACACGAGGGCTGGGTACCGGATCGTCCAGCTGGAGGAGCCAGTTCGGTGTGGTGTTCGTCATGGGTGTTTCCTTTCGTGAGTTCAGCTGGCGAGTTCGTCGATCCAGCTCGATCGCATCCGCAACGCTCGCTCCGTGCTGCCGATCACGGCCCCGAGTCCTATGAGCAGGTTGATGTGGAGTGGGAATTGCACCGGGGAGGTGAAGGTTCCGATCGCGTCGGCGACGGCAGGGATCTGCGAGAGTGATTCGATGATCTGCGGCACTTCCACGCACAAACCAACGACGACGACCGCGGTCGAGGCCATGCCGATCAGCCGGCTCAGGCCGGGGTGCCTGTGGTGCAGCCGGGCGCGGCGCCCTTCTGCGGATGCGGGATCGGGAGTCAGTTGCTGCTCGGTGCCGTCTGCGCCCACATAGTGACAGCGTTTGAGCCCGAAGCCTGTGATGGCGACCTCGATGTGTCCGCCCGGGACGGAGAAGCGGGTAGGCATCTTCGCGTACGACTGCAACGATCCGTTCACGTAGAGGCGTGCGCGGATCTCGCCGTCCGTCATGTCGCCGGCGTGGCGGACATCGACCGTGTAGGTGGATGTCGTGCCGTCGGCTAAGGGCAACGTGATCGACCGGAGCGATCTGCCGAACAGTTGCCACCAGCGATACCGACGCAGCGACTCACCGGATCCGGCGCGAACACGGCGGTTGCGCCAATGTCTGATTCCCATCTCCTCGATCCCCAATTCCGAACTAGTACAGCGTGATAGTCAACGAGGGGATAAGCTAGCACACTGTAATAGACAGATGCCAGCAGAAGGGTAGACATGGACGCTGAAACCAGGGAGCCAGGTACGCGCGACAAGATCCTGATCGCTGCCGCGACCATGCTCGGAGAGAATCCGACCGCGCGGCTGAGCGTTCGAGCGGTCGCCTCTCGCGCCCAGGTGAGTACGGGCTCGCTGAGGCACTTCTTTCCCACGCAGCGGGACCTCATCGACACGGTCATCGCCGCGATCTACGACATCGACATCCCCGATGACCCCATCAATGACCACACGATGACGGCGACCGAGCGCCTGATCGCGGGTTTGCGACTGATCCTCGCGCAAGTGGGTGTCGGCGACCGCGCCCGAGCGCAATGGGGCGCTCTTTACGAGGCGTACGTGGCATCGCCCCCTGCAGATGACGAAGCGGCCACCTATATCGCGCTCGAGCGGATGGGTCGCCGCCGTATCGAACGATGGTTGGCGGCTCTCATTGAGGAAGGCGCGATTTCTCCGGGGGGAATCGAGCAGCGGGCGCGATTCCTCGCGACCGTGATGAGCGGCCTCCTGACGGAGCGCGCTCTGCCGGACGAGGCGGCGCGGGTCGAAACCGAAGGCGAGACGCTCCGCCTCGCCGTCCACGCTGTAACGGCTGCATGGAGCGAGGCCTGAATTACTTCGCTATGAGGCTACCGGCGGAGTTCTTCGTCGATCCTCTGCCAAATCTGTGCGCAGAGAAGCCCGATAGACCCGGCGACAGCCGAGATGACGACGGCTATGCTCGCTGAGTTCGCCATGTCGAGCAGGAACCTACATCAACTGAGTTGAAGGTTCCATCTCGACTCGGCAAGACCTATCCGACGTCCTCGGTCGTCACTTTTTGCGTTCCAATGATTGCCAGAAGCGCCAACTTGTCGGCGTCCGGGGTGCCAAGGGGAGCCGTGTAGAGAATCACGTGCTGGTCCAGTTCGGTGAGCGACAGCGAATCGCAGTCGACCGTGATCTGTCCGGCGGGGGTGTTTCGAAAAGTCTTCCGCAGAGCGGGAGATGCGGCCACGTCGTGCTGTTGCCACAACCGCGCGAACTCGAGGCTGCCCTCGAGGAGTTCGGCCACGAGACCGCACACGATCGGATCCGAGGGGTAACGGGTGAGAGTTGCGCGGAGTTCGGTGACCACGCTGTGGCGAAAATCGACGTCATCGGAGATTCCGTAGAGCCGGTCGCTAGACGGCTCGGCGCCTAGAAAGGCCTTGCGGGCCAGGTTACGGTCACGGGGGGAGAGGTTGGCGAAGTCTTCCATGAGTGCAGCGGCGAGATCGTTCCAGGCGAGGACTTCGAATGCTGCCGACATGACGATTCCGGCAGTCTGGGGTAGTCGTTCCAGAAGAGCGAGGATGCTCGGCCGAACATCCCGTCGGTGCAGGCCGGATCTCGCGGGTGCGGTGCCGGCGAGAGCGTGCAGATGGTCGGATTCGGTATCCGTGAGGCGCAACGCAGCCGCGATTCCCCCCAGCACTTCTGAAGAGGGGCGTGGAGCGCGGCCTTGCTCGAGGCGCACGTAATACTCCGTCGAGATGTGCGCGAGCACGGCGGTTTCTTCACGGCGCAGACCCGGAGTTCGGCGGCGGGGCCCAGACGGAAGCCCCACGTCTTCAGGTCGGAGGCGCTCGCGCCGGCTACGGAGAAACGCTCCGAGTTCTTGCTTGTCCATGACTTCATTGTCGTCCCGAAGCGATTCCGGACCCTAGTACCGTTTGTGCCTGTATCCGGATTCATCGCCGATTGACACTTGAAGCATGACAGACAACACCAAACCCAGTTCAGGTGGCCTCCTGGCCGGAAAAGTCATCTTCATCACCGGCGCAAGCCGAGGAATCGGCGCTGCCGCCGCTCACCTTTTCTCCTCCGAGGGTGCCGCCGTTGTGCTCGCAGCCCGTAATACCGAGGCACTCGACCGGCTCGTCGCGGACATCCGAACGGCGGGCGGCACCGCCGACGCCGTTTCCATGGATCTCACTGACGCGGCCAGCATCCGCGCCGCAGTCGCCCGTGTCGAAGAGCTCCATGGACGCCTCGACGGCGCCTTCAACAACGGAGGCGTGAACCAGCAGCAGATCGGCCCGCTCGACACCACAACCGACGACGACATCGACCAGCAGTTCACTGTCAACTTTCGCGCCCACTGGACGGCGATGAATGCCGAAGCCGCCCTCATGCGCGTGGGCGGAGGCGGCGCGATCGTCAACACCTCGAGCATCGGCAGCCGCCGCGCCGTCCCGCCGCTTCCTGCCTACGGGGCGATGAAGCGGGCGCTGAACAGCATCACCGAGACCGCAGCTGTCACCTGGGCCCCCGAGGGCATCCGCGTCAACGGCCTAATGCCCGGAGGAACCGCCACAGAAATGATGGACGAGTGGGAGGCAAAAACGCCGGGGGTCATCGCAGCCAACACCGCCTCGTCGCCGATGGGTCGCATGGCCGAGGCCAGCGAAGTCGCCGAGGCCGCCGCATGGCTCCTTAGCGACAGGGCTTCCGCGGTGACCGGCGCGATCGTTCCCGTCGACGGCGGCTCGGGAGCCTGAGACATTCCCGGACCCGACGCAACTCCCACCAGCGCCAAAGCGACCCGGCGAAGTCGCTTGCCGCGCAATACGCCTGGAACGTGGGTAGCGGTTACGGCGCGTTCTCGGGGGATCGGCTACTGAAGTCCCCTTGACGATGTTGCTACAACACGGTGTCTACTGATGGACGGAGGGCAGCGGGACTAGCCCTCCGCAACGCGAACTGTGAAGGAGGCGACTGTGGCGTGGAGTACGCGCGAGCTGGCCGAGCGTGCCGGGACGACGGTGAATACGATCCGTCATTATCATCGCCTCGGTCTGCTGGAGGAGCCGGAGCGCGAGTACAACGGATACAAGCAGTACGAGGTGCACCATCTCGTGAGCCTGCTGAGGATCAGGCGTCTCGCGGATCTCGGGGTACCCCTTTCGCAGATCCGTGCTGTGCGGGCGGGCGCGGACAGTACGCCGCAGACGTTGCGCGAACTCGACGCCGAGCTCGAAGAGAGTATCCGGCGGCTGGAGAAGGCGCGAGCGGACATAGCCATCATCCTTCGAGATGACGTTCCCGCCGACACTCCCGCCGGGTTCGGGTCGGTGGCATCCCGGTTGTCAGAGAATGACACGTCAATTATTCATATCTATACGCAGTTGTACGACGAGTCGGCGCTGGCTGACATCCAGAAGATCGCTGAGGATACTGAGGATGTCGGCGCCGACCTCGACAGGTTGCCGGCCGATGCGGACGAGGACACTCGACTTCCGCTCATCGCAAGGCTCGCCAAAAGCCTTGCGCAGAATCTCATCGACTACCCATGGCTGAACGATCCCGCGGCCCACTTGTCCAAGAGCGCGTACATCACTTCACAGACCATGGTGGATGCCATCAACGAGCTGTACAACGATGCGCAACTCGACGTGCTGGTACGAGCGCATGCCGCCGCAAAGGACCAACTGCGGAGATTCCAGGAGGGGACCAAAGAGCCGGCGGATGACGTGACTTGACCTGGTCCTGGGAACACGGCAGAGACTGCACGGGAGAGCCATCCGCGAAGACGAGAAGGGTTTGAGAATGACTGATGAGAATCGAGAGCCGCACGTCTCCTCCCCGGAGCGGACCGACAGCGGCGCGGGCGGAAGGCAGACGCTGGCCGAGGATCTGCTCCTCTTGCTGTTCCAACCGCAGTCCCGAACGATCGCGGGCGAGGGGACTCTCTACTATGTCCTCGCCGGCGCGATCCTCGCCGACCTCGGCCACGGCGGCCATGTGCGAACCGACACCGGACGATTGGGGGGACTGACCATAGAGGCCGTCGCGGACAACCCACCGTCTGATCACCTTCTGCGCGCCACCTGGGAGTATGTGGCTGACAAGCCCCGAGGGGTGCAGACGGTCCTGGCGGCGATCGGACCCGCCCTGCGTGAACCGCTCCTGGACCGACTTGTCGAGCACGGCGACCTTCGTCGCCGCACACGCAAGGCTCTCGGCTTCATCGAGACCTCGGTGATCGAAGAAGGGGACTCTGGGCATCGTCGGATGCTGCTTGGCGACGTCCGCGCCGTGCTCGTTGACGGAGCCGAGCCAACGCCCCGGACCGCGGCGCTCGCCGCACTGCTCTACGGCAGCGGCACGCTGCCGCAGTTCGATCGCGACATCCCGTGGACATCGCCGGTCATCGCGCGAGCAGAGGAGCTCAAGGACGGGAACTGGGGAGCGGGAGCAACGGCGAAGGCCGTGGCACGCACCGTCACCTCGATCATCGTCAGCAACGTCATCGTCGCCGCTGCCGTCCTGCCGCGTAATTAGTGCGACCCTCGTCGACCGATGCTCTCTTTCCGCTTGACCCTGTTCTGAGAACACAGGTTTTACTGGGTCACGCATACACGAAAACGACGCACAACTATGGAGAGGAAGTACAGGGAGTGAATCCGATTGAGGAGCTAGTCCGCGGCTTTCAGGAGCTCGTAGCTCAGGTACCGGAGTTGGTGCAGCCACTGGTCGTCATGCTCGCCGGGGCGATTCCATTCATCGAGGGCGAGGTAGCGGCGATGGTGGGCGTCGTAGGCGGAATCAACCCGATCATCGCCGGGGTCGCCGCCGCGGCCGGCAACTTCATCTGCGTCCTCCTCGTCGTCCTCCTCACTTCCCATGCACGCACGGCAGTAATGGACCGTCGAGCAGCGCGCATCATGGCGGGCGCCGCTACGGACGAATCCGGGGAGGCGTTCGAATCCGGGGCGGTACTCGAATCCAGGGAGGCGTTCGAATCCGAGAAGCCCGAGTCGAAGGGGCGCGCGAAGTTCAAGAGGTACCTTGTGCGATTCGGCGTGCCGGGGGCCAGCATTCTCGGACCTCTGGCGATCCCGACACAGTTCACCTCCGCTATCCTCGTCGCTGGCGGTACTCCCCGCGGCTGGGTGCTGCTCTGGCAGGCCGTTGCAATCGCCATCTGGACGACGGTCGGAACAGTGTCTATCTGGGCCGCCCTGACTTTCCTTGTCGGCGTCTGAACGTGCTCTGACCTCCGTCGTGCAGCAGTCCCTGGCGCCGGATCGTTAGGCTGGTCGGCATGCGACCGACGTGGTTCGCGGACGAGACGAGTTCCCTACGCAGGGAGAACACCGATGCTCGAGGGAGAGCAGCGAGATGAGACCACTTCGATACTCGATTAATGTCACGCTCGACGGTTGCTGCCATCACGAGGCCGGGCTCCCGCCAGACGAGGAGTCGATGCGCTATTGGACCGCCGAGATGGAGCGCGCCGATGCACTGCTATTCGGCCGGGTGACCTACGAGATGATGGAATCGGCGTGGCGGAAGCCGACCACGGGCGTATGGCCTGACTGGATGGATGAGTGGGAGATCCCGTTCGCCGAAACCATCGACCGGGCGAAGAAGTATGTCGTGTCGAGCACGCTGAGCGTGGCCGATTGGAATGCCGAGTTGGTACGGGGCGACCTGGGGCAAGCGGTTCAGCGGCTCAAACAAGAGCCAGGCGAGGGCTTGTGGGTGGGCGGAGTGACGCTCCCCTTGGCGCTGGCAGATCTGGGACTGATCGACGAGTACGAGTTCGTTGTGCAACCGGTTCTTGCCGGACACGGGCCGACATTGCTCGCAGGCCTGCGCGAGCGTATCCAGCTCGAACTCGTGGATCGCCATGAGTTCCGGTCCGGAGCGGTCGCCCTGCGGTACCGACCCACGCGAGCAGCGGCTTGACGCGACCTGCCCTGGCACGTTGGCCGCTGCCTCGCTGATCGCCGGGGTCCGACCGCGTGATCATTCGCGGAACTACTAGCGATCTTTGTACCGGTATAGTAACGTCCTTCTGTACCGATACAGAAGGAGCTGGTGATGGAACATCAGATGATTGCGGCACTCGTCCTTGTCGAGCGCCGAGCTGAGAATCAGGTCGCAGCCCGTGAGCAACGCATCGACGCCCTCCGAGCACGGGATCGCGCATTCGCAGCGCGTTCCAGGGCAGATTGGCGCAGGCGCATGCGAGCGACTCTGGCTCGCGGACTCCGGCGCGTGGCTGAGGCGGTCGAGCCTCGATCTCCGGTGCGCGTCTCCAGCGCGCTCGATCCGTGCTGATTCCCGCCGGGCTGATCTCCCCTTCGGGCAGAATGGGAGAGGAGGTGGTCGAGGTGGCGCGAGTGACGTTGAAGACGATCGCGGAGCACGTGGGCGTGAGCCGTATGACGGTTTCGAACGCCTTCTCCCGGCCTGACCAACTCTCCGAAGACCTTCGCGCACGGATCCTGAGCGCTGCCGACGACCTGGGCTACGCGGGTCCGGATCCGGCTGCACGTGCGCTCGCCCGCGGACGCACCGGCGTCATCGGCATGGTGCTGACGAACTCGCCGCGAGATGCCTTCACCGACGATGTTGCCGTCGGCTTCGTCCGCGCGGTCGCGGGATCGCTCGCCGACGCCGGGTACTCCCTCGTCCTGCTGCACGCCTCCGGGGGCGACGGCGTGGTGCCCGCGCGGGACATCGCGATGGATGGTGCCATCGTGTACTCCTGCGCTCCGGCGATGTTGGCCTTCACCGCTCTGCGGGAGCGGAAGCTACCGATCGTGAACGTCGAGGGTGCACCTGTCCCCGGAGTGCCGGACGTCGGCATCGACAATGCCACGGGTGCCTACCAGGCGGCGAAGCACCTCATTGATCTGGGCCACTCCCGCATCGCGATCGTCGTCGCTGCGCTCGACGCAGACAATCTTCCATCATCAGGTATCTCGCTCGAGACGACGTCGCCCACGATCGCCGGACGACTGGACGGGTGGATGCGCGCGCTCGATAAGGCCGACGTCGTCCCGACCGTGATCGGGACTCCAGGCCTCGCGGTCGATGGCGTCCTGCGTGAGCGGATCGACCGGATGCTCGATGACCCTCCGACCGCTGTCCTCGCCTTTTCCGACCTCGCAGCTCTCGAGGTGATGGAGCGGGCGAGGGACCGGGGCATCCTTGTCCCCGAGCAGATGTCCGTCGTCGGTTTCGACGATAATCCGCTCGCGGCACGTGTGTCCCCGGCGCTGACGACCGTTCGACAGGACATCGATGCGAAGGGGGAAGCGGCCGCGCAGACTCTGCTCAGCCTGCTTCGAGAAGAAACTGCGGTCTCTCCGCAGCGGCTTCCCACCACACTGGTGGTCAGGGCGTCTACATCTCGCCCGCCGGATCACGCAATACCTTGCCCCTGAGCAAAGTATGCGCAATACTGTTCCGCATGGCTAACTATTCGCAATCGCTGGACGAGGTCTTCATAGCACTCGCCGACCCAACCAGGCGCGATGTCGTTCGCCGTCTGGGGCGCGGGCCGGCGAGCGTAGGGGAGCTGGCGCGTCCGTTCGCGATCACGTTGCCGTCCTTCATGAAGCACGTGCGGACTCTGGAGGCTAGCGGGCTGATCCGCACGGCGAAGTCCGGGCGGGTGCGCACTTGCACGCTCAACCGCGAGCGGCTCGCACTCCTCGATGACTGGCTTGCCGAGCAGCGGCTCGTCTGGGAGGGCCGCACCGATCGCCTCGAACAATTTCTCACGAACCCGAAGGAGACACCGTGACCAGCGCTGAAATCGATCCGGACTACGACCTCACTTTGCAGCGCGTGATCCGCGCATCGCCCTCCGACGTCTGGCGAGCCTGGACGGATCCCACGCGGCTCGCACAGTGGTGGATTCCCGCGCCGATGATCACCAGGGTCGACCAGCTCGACGTCAGCCCTGGCGGAGGGTTCGTCACCCGCATGAGCGAGGACGGCGAGGAGTTCGTGGCGCATACGGACTCGGTATTCCTCGTCGTCGAGGATGGACGGCGGCTGGTATTCACCAACGCGGTGACCAGCGCCTGGCGGCCCGCTTCACCAGAACCGGTCGCGATGACGGCGGAGATCATCCTCAACGAGCATCCCGAAGGCACCGACTATCAGGTCATCGTGCGGCACGGGGATCCCGCGGCTCGCGCGCACCATCAGGCGCTGGGCTTCTTCGATGGGTGGGGATCGGTCACCGCGGCCCTCGCGAACCTGGTCGAACAGGAGGCCGCAGCGTGAGGATCAACATCACTCAGTTCGTCACCCTCGACGGCGTCAGCCAGGGGCCGGGATCCGCCGACGAAGACACCAGCGACGGTTTCGAGCGGGGCGGATGGTTCGTGCCTTACCTGGACGAAGCCTTCGTGAAGATGGCATCCGACTGGCTGGATCTCGCCGACGGGCTCCTCCTCGGGCGCCGCACATATGAAGCGTTCGCGCGAGACTGGCCGCACATCCCTGAACCCGACCCGTTCACCGCCCGCATGAACACCCTCCCGAAGTATGTGGTGAGCAACACGCTCGGCAGCGGTTCCTGGAATCCAACCACGGTTCTCAGCGGCGACCCCATCGAATCGGTGACGTCGCTCAGGAGTCGCCCCGGTGGCGAGCTCCAGATCCATGGCAGTTCTCGTCTCGGCTCCGCGCTGCTCGCCGCGGGGCTCGTCGACAGCCTCCGATTGGCAGTGGCTCCCGTCATCATCGGCCAGGGGCGCCGGCTGCTTCCGCATCCGTCGGCGGATGCCGGGCTTCGCCTCGTGAAGCACGAAGCAACTCCGACCGGGTTGCTCGTGCTCGAGTACGAGACGACAGGCGCGGCGCCGCTCGCTGACTACGAGGGCAGCCCCGCCCTGCCGTGATCTATGCGGCCGAACTCGCTGACTCCCGTGCCGTCTTTCGGAACTGTGCGGGCGATGAGCCAACCACGCGGCGGAACGCAGTGCTGAATGCGCTTTCGGACAGATAACCTGTGGCCCAGGCGAGTTCGGAGATAGACATGGTGTCGCGCGCGAGTGCGTCACGCGCGAGGCTCATTCGCCATTGAATGACGTACTCGAGGGGCGGGACGCCGACGTGGTTTTTGAAGGCGTGCGCGAATGCGGAACGCGACATGTGGCTGATCTCAGCCAGTTCCTTGAGGCTCCACGGGTAGGCCACGTCCGCGTGCACGGCACGCAGGGCGGCACCAATGCCGCCCTCGTTGAGGGCGCTCAGCCAACCCGAGGGTCGGTCGGTCTGAGCGGCGTGGGCCCGCAGCATGTGCACGAGCAGAATCTGTGCGAGATGATTTTGTACGAGCGGGCCGCCAGCGGCGGCGATGCCGACCTCGGTCGCAAGGAGATTGATCAGTTGCGCGAGTCGCATGCCGTGCGGATCGGTCGCGCGGACGATCACGAGCGGAGGCAGAAGATCCGTGAGGAGCGCCGCGTTGTTGTCGTCGAACGCGATATGTCCGGTGCAGAGGTAGAGGTCCTCCTCGGACTCCGGTCCGATCCGCACGAGCTCGTCCTCGATACCTGCCGCCCACGCCGCCGCCGCGGGGCGAGGATCTGCTTCGAGCGTGCTGGCGAGCATGTAGGACGGCGGGTTGCCCAGCAGAAACGTGTCGCCCTCCTCTAGGACCACAGGTTCGTGTCCTTCGAGGATTAGCCAGCACGTCCCTCGTACGAGACCGCCGATCCGCACATGCGGGAAGGTCTCAAAGCGCAGCGCCCACTCTCCCGCGGCACGGAGGATGGGTTCGATGACTGTGCGGGGCCGGAGCAGACCGATCGCGTCAGCTACCGGATCACCGTACCCGAGCATTGGACTCCCCTTGGACGATCTGTAAAGAAAAGTGGACGCTGTTTGAGTGATCATACGTCATTGTGGCGGCAGGATTGATGTGTCAGTTCGATAAAGGGAGTGGAGACAGTCACATGGGTCAGTTTGATGGCAAGACAGCGGTGGTTACCGGGGGAAGCAGCGGAATCGGTTTGGCCACTGCTACGCGGTTGGCAGGCGAGGGCGCATACGTGTTCGTCACCGGTCGACGCGAGGCGGAACTGGCGGCCGCCGTCGAGACGATTGGAACGGACCGGGCTAGCGCAGTCGTCGGTGACGTATCGAACTTGGACGATTTGGACGGGCTCTACGAGGCAGTTCGAACGCGTGGAAAGGGTTTGGACGTGCTTGTCTCGAACGCTGCCATCGGCACGTTCATGACGCTGGAACAGACCACCGAAGACCACTTCGACCAAACCTTCGGGATCAACACCCGCGGCACTCTGTTCACCGTGCAGAAGGCATTGCCGCTGCTCAACGACGGAGCTTCCATCGTCCTGGTTGGTTCGACTGCAGCTGACCGCGGTATGGAGGCTTTCGGCGCGTATGCGGCTTCGAAGGCGGCCGTCCGATCATTTGCGCGGACGTGGTCCACTGAGCTCAAGGGCCGTGGCATCCGGGTGAACGTCGTTTCACCCGCATGGATCGAGACTCCCGGAGGTACTGCGGCTTTCGGCGATGAGGAGACCGCTCGGGCCATGAAGGAGCACGTCGTCGCGACCGTTCCCAAAGGTCGCATGGGTCATCCTGACGAGGCCGCCGCAGTCGTGGCCTTCCTGGCCTCGGAACAGAGCAGCTATGTCGTCGGATCGAACCTTTACGTCGACGGAGGTGCGAACCAGATCTGAGTGAGTGCCGGCCGGTGGGGAAGTCGCGAGGATCGACTTCCCCACCAAGGCACGGCGGTGCGCTCAGATCACCGTGGTGCCGCCGTCGGCGACGAGCTCCATGCCGTTGACATAGCTCGAGTCGTCCGAGGCGAGGAACAACGCCACCGACGCGATCTCGTCAGGGCGACCCATCTCTCGCCGGGGGATTACAGACTCGAACATCGCCTTCATCTCCCCGCTCAGGGCGTCGCCCATCATCGGCGTAGCAACCTGGCCGGGGGTCAGCACGTTCACGCGAATCTTTCTGTCCCTCAACTCAGCCACCCACACCCGTGCGTAGGCGGGTAGCACCGCCTTGCTCGCTGCGTACACACTCCAATCGGGGTAACCCCGCAGCGAGG
This sequence comes from Microbacterium sp. Y355, assembly GCF_059445345.1. NCBI lineage: Bacteria > Bacillati > Actinomycetota > Actinomycetes > Micrococcales > Microbacteriaceae > Microbacterium > Microbacterium sp. Y355. The sequence continues at coordinate 2,764,536 of NZ_JCAIUD010000001.1, forward strand.
CGTTCGATCCGGTCATGAAGATCGAGCCTCCATCGTTGAACAGCGGCAGCGCCTTCTGAACCGTGAACAGCGTGCCGCGTGCGTTCAGCGAGAATGCGGCATCGAACTGCTCCTCCGTGATCTCGCCAAGCTTGCCCTGCTCGCCCCCGCCAGCACTCGTCCACAGCACATCGATCGCGCCCTTCTCCTGCTTGACCGTCTCGAACAGACGATCAAGATCATCGAGATTGGCCGAATCCGCCTGCACGCCGGTCACGTTCCGGCCGATCAGCGTGACGGCTTCATCCACCGCCTCCTGCCGCCGGCCCGAAATGAAGACGTGAGCTCCTTCATCAACGAACAACTTCGCACCGGCCAGCGCCATCCCACTTGTCGCGCCCGTAATCACCGCGACCTTGCCATCGAGCTTTCCCATTACTACTCCGTTCGTCCGAGGTTGATACCGAGGGAGATGTTGAAGCCCAGCCCGTTGCGGGCCACGCCCATCTCCAGCAGGCTTGCGCTCTCAAGCCAGTGCGCCATGCTGAGGTCACCGGCATCGCGAGGGTGAAGTCCGAGGCTCGTGATGAACGCAGAGACGCTCGCCTTGGCCTGCGCGTTATCGCCGGCCATGAACACATCTACCGGGTCGCCCGCGGCCAGCACGTGGCTGAAGAGGGTGTTAAACGCCTTCACGACGTGAGTGCTTGCCGGGGCAACCTCGGCAACCATCTGCGCGACGGACGTATCTTCAGAAATGGCCAGACCGGAAGCGTCAGCATTGAAAGGGTTGGTGATGTCGACGACGATCTTGCCTGCGAGTGCCTCCCCGTACTCGGTGACGACCGGCACGGCGCTGGCGAACAGTACGGCCAGGATGACGATGTCCCCGGTTGGTGCGGCTCCCCACGTTCCGACCGAAGCGCCGTTGCCGAGCGCCCGGGCCAGAGACCCGGCCTTGTCCGCATCCCGACCTATGACCTCGACAGTGTTGCCGCCTTTGAGGGCCAGGGTGCCGATGGCGTTGGCCATGTTCCCCGCGCCGATGATGCTGATGCTGCTCATGATGTGCTCCTTCGTGATGTCTGTATCGGTTGGCCGTGAGGTCTCGGTTGTGTCGAGTGGAGCATCAAGGTGAGGCACCCCTCCGGTTAGTGGGTTAAACCGGAGGGGTGCCTCATGTATTCCGACGGTGTGAAATTTCTCAGAAGGATTCCGTCCCTGACGTTGTGTGGTGCTCCCTGAGGCGGAATCGGAGGGTACCCTCCGATTCCGAGCTAAAATAGGTGCATGAGCATCAGCAGTGTTGAGCGGACGCGGACGCCCAGACGCCGCGACGCGCAGGAGCGTCATGTGAGGCTCATTGCCGCGGCACGGCGAGAGTTCGCCGCGCGAGGCGTGGATGCCTCTTTGGAAAGAATCGCTCGCGACGCCGAAGTCGCCATCGGGACGCTATACCGCCACTTCCCTACGCGCATGGACCTGCTCCTGGCCGCACTTGAGCCTCAACTTCGGGAGTTCCTCGACGGGTCCAAGGAGGCTCTGGAAATCGATGATCCGTGGGAAGGGTTCGTCTACTACCTGGAGAACCTGTTTCGCGTGCAGGCGGGGGACCGAGGTTTCAACGACTTCCTGTCCCGTCGTTTCCCTGGCAGCGCTGACACCGAGCGCATCCACGACGAGATGTGTCGACAAATCGAAGACGTGCTCACCCGAGCCCAAGAGGCTGGCGAGGCGCGCCCCGACATCACGCGGGCCGACATCGTCAACCTCATCTGGTCCAACGGCCGGATGATCGACGCCACCAGCACCACCGCCCCGAACGCCTGGCGGCGTCACCTCTACCTCATGCTCGACGCCTACCGGGCTGAGCGGGCGCATCCGATCCCCGAGCCGCCGATGACGGAAACGCAGCTCTACGACGCCATGGTCCAACTCAATACGGTGGGCTAGATGTGTTCCCCGCCGCGGCAACGTCAAATCCTTGACAGTGTGCCGACGACATGGTGTGAGATAGCCGCATGACAACAAGCGACGTTCAGCACTGGTTCACACGCTGTGGAAAGACCGCGCAGGATTGGCTTCTGAGCAATCCCGGTTCAGCCCTCACCACGTCGGCTCTTGACGCGGTGATCGGGGCGGGAGGGATGCCTGTGCGCGGAGGCACAACCGAGGATGCCCAGTCGGAGGCGTACTACCTGCGCCCCGCAGACAGCGCGTACCTCGTGGAGTTGCGCGCGGCAGGCTTCGGGAGTGACGGTCGGTAACACGTCGAGCTCTGCAAAGTAGAGGCACAGCCGCCCGCAACACGGCTTCGCGGCGTTTCGGACTGTCCCGGGGCGCTCAAGAACCTACTCGAGGAAGGCGCGACATCCTTCCGGTGTTCTGGCCCTCGCCGGAAGATGGCACCAGCCGCTCGAGTGTGACGATCCAACCCTCCCGCATGCCAGTTCCGAGCCAGCTTCGCACCTGCTCCGAATCGAGGTGCTCGGGAAGCGTGACGGTGAAGAGCATCTCAGTGCCGCCATCGAGCTCGCTGAACTGCAGCGTCACGACGGGGGCATCGTCCACGGCACTCCCGCCAAGCTCGGGCCATCCGCCGACCGCTCCCCAGGTAAAGACCAGCCGCTCCACAGGGACAATTTCGCGGTAGATGCCTCCCGTCGTGTACTCGGTCGCCTCGTCGACCACCATGAGTTGGCGCCATGCGCCGCCGACGCGAAGGTCGACTTCAATGGGCGCGGCGGGCTCAGGCATGGACGGGTTGAAGAACCAGCCCAGGTGGCGCGGGTCGGTCCACGCCTGGAAGACGAGCTCTCGGGGTGCGTTGAACCAACGAGTCTCGGTGAAACCGCTCTCGTGGCCGGGAAGCTGGGTCATGTCATTCCTGCTTTCGTTCACTGTCGCGCTCGGCGACCATAGCGGTGAGGTGGTCTTCCAGACGGTCGAATCTCAGGTCGAAAAACTCTCGGAAGGGCGCCATCCACGCGTCGACGACCTGTAGCTGTGACGCCTCGAGGCGGCAGGGACGCCATTGCGCAGAGCGCCCCTTGCTCACGAGGCCCGCGTGCTCGAGCACCTTCAGATGTCGGGAGATCGATGGCAGGCTCATCGCGTGCGGCGCGGCGAGTTCGTTGACCGTCGCTTCACCGCGCGTCAACTGGGCGAGGATCGCCCGCCGCGTCGGATCCGCCAAGGCGGAGAAGGTCATGCTCAACACGTCCGTCATAGTTTCGCTTCTTGTTAATTAACTAGGTAGCTAAATAGTGGCGCGACCCAACGCGGGTGTCAACCCTCAATCTCCATAACCGTGGCACTGAGGCGTAGACCTAGCGGAGAACCGGCTGAGGGGATAGGTTTCGAACCGATCCCGCTGGGCACCGGGATCTGCTGGCATTCAGAGCGTTAGGGAAGGCGACCATGGCAACATTCGCGCTGATCCACGGGGGCGGTTCGTCCGGATGGGACTGGCATCTTGTCATTCCCCTCCTCGAAAGCGCGGGCCACGAGGCCGTCGCCGTTGACTTACCCATTGAAGATTCACACGCCGGGCTCGAGGACTACGTTCGCGCCGTGGTCGATGCGATCGGCGGAAGGCACCACGTCATCGTCGTAGGTCATTCATTGGGAGGCTTCACGGCGCCTCTTGTCGGCGACGAGATCGACGCTGACGGGCTGGTCTATCTTGCTGGCATGATTCCAATGCCGGGGGAGAGCTTCACGGACTGGTGGACCAATACGGGTCACGTCCACGAGTCGGTCGACGATGACCCGGCCGTGTCGTTCTTCAACGACGTACCTGAAGCGCTCGCCGCCGAGGCGCAACAAAGAGAACGCGACCAGCAGGGTAACTGGATGTCGAGCCCCTGGCCTGCGGACCACCATCCCGATATCCCCACGAAAGCCATCCTTTGCACGGAAGACCAGTTCTTCCCCGCACCGTTCATGAGGAGGCACATTCGCGAGCGGCTGGGGATCGTGCCTGTCGAGATACCGGGAGGACATTACGCGGCGCTGACCGAGCCCGCTGCGGTGGCGGCGGAGCTGAACGATTTCGCAATCGAGATCGCCTCGGCAGAGAGCAGCTGATTGTCGGCGAATCATGTTTGTTCGCGGGGAGTGCGCCGCCGGTGTGGTGGTGGCGCACTCCGAGTGAACTGCAGGCGATCGCTGCTCAGCTGACGATCCCGGGGTTCAGCCGTTCTCCGCTGTCCACGTCGAACAGGTGGATCCGTCCTGGTTTGGGTGTCGCCGAGACCGTGTCGCCCGCCTTCGGGTGCGTCCGCCCGTCGACGCGCGCGGTGACGTTCACCCGCTCGTCGTCGATGATCGCGTGGCCGTAGAGGTAGCCGTCGGCGCCGAGTTCCTCGACGAGATCCACCGTTATCGTGAGCCCTGGCTCTGTCTCGACCCCAAGGGTGATGTCCTCCGGTCGGATGCCGATCGTGACGCGGGTGCCGGCCGCGTCCCGTATCTCGCGGTCCACCGCAACCGTCTGTGTGCCGAAGCGCACTCCGCGTTCGTTCACATCCGTGGTGAACAGGTTCATCGCCGGCGAGCCGATGAACCCCGCGACGAAGACGTTCCTCGGGTTCTCATACAGATCGCGAGGCGTGCCCAACTGCTGCAGCGTGCCGTCGGCGAGCACCGCGATCCGATCCCCCATGGTCAGCGCCTCTACCTGATCGTGAGTCACGTAGACGGTCGTGACGCCCAGCCGGCGCTGGAGTGAGGAGATCTGCGTGCGGGTCTGCACTCGCAGCTTCGCGTCGAGGTTCGACAGCGGCTCATCCATCAGGAACACCTGCGGACTGCGCACGATCGCCCGGCCCATCGCGACGCGCTGGCGTTGACCGCCGGAGAGGGCCTTCGGCTTGCGCTCCAGGTACGGGACGAGATCCAACAGCTTCGCGGCATCGAGCACGCGCTGCGCGCGCTCTTCTTTGCCGACCCCGGCGATCTTGAGGGCGAAGCCCATGTTCTCCGCAACAGTCATGTGCGGGTAGAGCGCGTAGTTCTGGAACACCATCGCGATATCGCGATCCTTCGGGGGCACGTCGGTCACGTCGCGGTCGCCGATGAGAATGCGCCCGCCATTGACCTCTTCAAGGCCTGCGAGCATCCGCAGCGACGTGGACTTACCGGAGCCGGAGGGGCCAACGAGAACCAGGAACTCGCCGTCGGCAACCTCCAGATCCAGCTTGTCGACGGCGGGGCGTTGCACTCCGGCGAACGTTCGTGTTGCCTGGTCGAACCTCACGGTTGCCATTTCTTCTTTCCTTTCACCGGCAGGTACGTGCCGGACGATCCGTTGTGACGAGGAAGGGCTCTGAGGTCGACCTCAGGCCCCGGGTTCTGAGGTCGACTCAGGCTGCACGCTCGACGAGCTCGGGGTTGCGCACGTCTTCGAGAGCCTGCGACCACGCGATGAGCTGGTCGAACAGGGTGTTCAGGAGAACGCCCTGAGAGTCGCCGGGGGCGAAGGTGGTGTAGTTCTCGAACTCGGTCGTGAGCGACAGCGTCAGAGTCTGGCGCACTGTGGCGACGTGGAGTTCGGCCAGCACGAGCCGCAGGTGCTCGATCGCGCGAGCCCCACCGACGCCGCCGTATCCGACCAATGCGGCGGCCTTGTTGTTCCACTCCCGATGCAGGTAGTCGATTGCGTTCTTGAGGACGCCGGAGGTGGAGTGGTTGTACTCGGGGGTGACGAAGATGTATCCGTCGAACTCGGCGATCTTTTCGGACCACTTTCGGGTGTGGTCATTTTTGTACTGGCCTGTTGTCGGCGGCAGCGGCTCGTCGAGGTGTGGGAGCGGGTAGTCGATGAGATCGACGAGCTCGAACTCCGCGTCGCTGCGCCGGGCGGCCTGCTCGAGCACCCAGTCCGCGACCTGTTTTCCGTTGCGACCGGGGCGAGTGCTACCGAGGATGATGGCGATCTTGGTCATTGTGACGGTTCTCCTTCTGGGTGTGGCTGGTAGGTCGAGGTCAGAACGCAGTGGCGGTCGATGAGCCGGCGGAGGCCGTAGCGTCGATGAGTTCGCGCAGGTCATCGATCGGGAGGTTGGCACCGAATGTGGGATTGCCCGGCTGCAGGACGACCCCCGCGGCGAGAGGGCCGGCAATGACGGGATCGAATCCCAGCGCGTCGATGAACTCTGCGATGCGTGCGAGGTCACCCTCCCGGTCGCCGGCGATCGCGATCGCCTTGCGGCTCGTGGAGCCTGCAGGCTGAGCTTCTTCTTCGAGGTCGTGGTAGCCCATGTGGTTCAGCGCTTTCACGACGCGTGAACCGGGAAGAAACTCCTGGACAACCTCACTCGTCGACGTGCGAGGGTCGTTGAGGTCGTCTCGGATTCCGTCGGTCTCCCACCAGTAATTCATCGTGTCGACCACGAGTTTGCCGTCGAGCTCTGCCATCGGAACGCTGCGGTACTTGCCGAGAGGAAGCGCGAGCAAGACGATGTCGGCCTCGCGGGCAGCCTCTTCTGAGCGGACGGCAGTCGCGCCTGGCGAGAGCACATCTATCGTGAGCGCGATCCGCTCTGGGTCTCCGGAGCCAGCGATCAGCACCCGGTAGCCCGCAGCGACCGCCAGGCGGGCTAGCACCGTGCCAACCTTGCCGGCCCCGAGGATGCCGAGGGTCTCGCGGTCGCCGATGCTGCTGTCCATGTCATTCCTCCCGTTCATCGCGTTCATCGCTGGAAAGCTGCGCCGGTCATGGGCGACTGTGCGGGCGTCTCGGCGAGCAGTTCACGCACCATCGGGATCACCTTCGTGCCGTACAGCTCGACGGCACGAAGACGTGCGCTCGCAGACATGGCGCCGCCGGCTGAGTAGATGAGGTCGAACCGACCGGCATCCAGCGTGCGGATGGCGGCGGCCATCTTCCGGGCGACGGTCTCTGGCGAGCCGATGTACAACGATCCCTGCGCAACGTCGGCCTCGAAGTCGGATCGACTCAGGGGCGGCCAGCCGCGCAACGCACCGATCCGGTCTCGGACCACTTTGTACCCGGGGTAGAAGGTCTCCTTGGCCTCTTCGTCTGTCTCGGCGATGAAACCGGGGGAGTGCATACCCACCGGGTGGGCGGTGGTGCCCAATTGCTCGGTCGCCCGCCGATACAGGTCGACATACGGTGCGAACCGGTCAGGAGCACCCCCGATGATGGCGAGCATGAGTCGGAACCCGTATTGCGCCGTGCGGATCACGGACTGCGGTGAGCCACCGACGCCCACCCAGGTACGCAGCCGTCCCGAATCGGTCTTCGGGAAGACGTCCGCCGCGTGCAGAGCGGCGCGCGTCGTCCCTTCCCAGGTGACCGGCTTCTCGTCGAGCAGGGCATGGAAGAGGTCGATCTTCTCATCGAAGAGCAGCTCGTAGTCGGAGAGGTCATAGCCGAACAGCGGGAATGACTCGGTGAAGGATCCTCGGCCGAGGATGATTTCGGCGCGCCCGTTCGAGAGGGCGTCAACCGTCGCGAAGCGCTGGAAAACCCGCACCGGGTCGTCAGACGACAGCACGGTGACACCGGAGCCGAGACGGATGCGTTCGGTCGCCGTTGCGATTCCGGCCAGAACGGTCTCCGGTGAGGAGATCGCGAATTCGGGGCGGTGGTGCTCTCCGATGGCGACCGCGTCGATGCCCAGGTCATCGGCGAGCACCGCTTCGTCCAGGGTTGCGCGGATCGCCGCGCCGTACGAGACGACAGCGCCCTGGTCATCACGGGGCAAGTCTCCGAATGTATCGATGCCGAACTCGAGCTTGGTGAAGTCGTTCATGATCTCTTTCCTTCGCGGGTTTCAGACATTGGTGGGGTTCAGGCATGGGCGGCTTTGCCGCCCTTGACGATCTCGGCGGCAGTTCGCCCGGTGAGTCGCCAGTCGCCGCGATCCTGCTCGAGCAGTTCGCGCACTCGAGGGACGACGCGTTCGCCGAACAGGCGGATGCTGTGCTCGCGGGCGTCCCGCGGAAGATGCAGCAGGTCGTACTTCAGGTCGAAGCGGGACAGATGGTTGGTGCGGATGATGCTCGCGATCTTCTGCGACACCGTCTCGGGTGATCCGACGTATAGCGCGCCCGTGTTGACTTCCACCTCGTACCGCTGGGCAGTGGGCGGGTAGAAGCCGCGCTCCTCGCTCATCGCGGTCACGACGGGTTCCCAGTACTTCCAGTGGATGTTCTTCGCCTCCTCATCGGTGTCGGCGATGAAGCCGAGGGAGTGTTGACCGATCGGAAGTTCTGGCCGACCGAACTGGGAGAGCGCGCGCAGATACAGCTCGGCGTGCCCGGCGAACCGGTCGGGACGTCCGCCGATGATGGCCATCATCAACGGGAGGCCGTTTTGTGCTGCACGTACGACCGAATCGGGGCTTCCGCCGATCCCAATCCAGGTGGGGATCCCTCCCTGCGGCATCCGCGGATGCAGGCGCGCATTCTCCAGCGGCGCGCGGTGCTGGCCGGTCCAGGTCACGCGATCCTCATGCATCAGACGCAGAAACAGGTCGAGCTTCTCGTCGAAGATCTGCTCGTAGTCGGCGATGTCGTATCCGAACAGCGCAAACGACTCGATCGCGGAAGCGCGTCCGAGCACCAGTTGCGCCCGCCCATTTGAGAGCCCGTCGACGGTGGAGAACTGCTGGTACAACCGCACCGGATCCTGCGTCGACAGGACAGTCACCGACGTTCCGAGCCCGATCGTCGATGTGGCCTGTGCGGCGGCGGCGAGGATCACAGGAGTGGCCGAGTCGACCATGCCCTCCCGGTAGTGCTCGCCCACGCTGAACACATCGAGCCCGACGGACTCCGCCAACTGCGCCTCATCGACGAGCAGCCGCAGCGTTTCAGCATCCGACATCACACGCCCGTCGTCTGTGGCGATGTCGCCGAAGGAGTTCAGCCCGAACTCGATGTCACCGATCTGAATCACCATGACCAGCGCCCTTCTCGTCTCCGGACTATCCGAATTGACGTGTCAATGCTGCAACATTGGTATTGACACATCCATTCCAAGGAGACGAAATGGCCGAGAATCACCGGACGATGCCCACGCGAGAGCAGTTGCGCATCTGGCGGGACTACATCGAGACGTCGCAGACGCTGCGCACGCGCCTAGACAGTCGCCTGCAGAGCGAGTCGTCGCTGTCGGCGAGGGACTACCAGGTGCTGCTCGCTCTGACGGAGGCCCCGCGGCATACTTTGCGGTCCTCGGAGCTGGCAACGCTGATCGGATGGGAGCGCAGTCGGCTCTCACATCATCTGGGACGAATGGAGAAGCGTCATCTGATCCAACGCGTCCGCTGCGCCGACGTTGTGCATGGGGTGGATGTCACCGCGACGGAATTCGCTCGGACGGCCTTCCGGGCCGGGTCTGTTCCGCACCTGCGCGCGGTGCGCGAGCTGTTCGTCGAGGCTCTCACCCCGGAGCAGCTCGCCCACCTCGATGACATTTCTGCCGCGCTTCGTCGGCATCTGGGTGTGGATGTCGGGCTCAGCTACCCCGACTGACCTGCCCACCATCTTGGCGCGTCGACTCTGCGATCATGTCGGCATACCCCTCGACGTACGTCGGGTACTCGAGAGGGCCCAACAGGGATCGGAGCAACGATCCGTCGTGTACCAGCCCGATCGGGTCGGCTGAGGCGTCGTCGGGCGGCGGGTCGACGCCGAGCGTGCGGGCGATGTACTCGACGACCTCTCCCAGTGGGACGGGCGCGACATCCACCACGTGCAGGAGCGTCGGCGGCTTCGGCATCCGCAGCAGCAGATCCAGCGTCCGTACGAGGTCGTCCTCGTGGATGCGGTTCGTGCGTCGACGATGGTTCACAACGGCGCCTTCCCGCACCTGCCGCAGGAGGAATCCTCGACCCCGACCGTAGATCCCGGCGGGGCGCACGACCACCGCGGAGAACAGCTCGATCGCCGCCCGCTCGCCATCATACAGTGCGCGTGCGCGCTCGCTGGTCGGTGCAGGGTCGTCCTGCTCCGTGATCGGATGCGCGGATGCCGAGCCCTCGAAGACGCCAGTCGATGAGACGAAGAGCGTGCGAGGGGGAACGTTCGGGAGAGCATCCGCGAGGTGTGTCAGCGCCGTGCGGTAGCCGGAGACACCTCCGGGTGGTGGCAGAGTCACAATCATTGCGTCGACGGACGGCAGGCGTTCCTTCAGCGGAGTTGTCAGATCGCCGCGGATGCCGACGACCCCGTTCTGCAGGTCCGCGGCGCTACGGCGCAGTCCGATGACGGCGCCGCCGTCAGCGAGGAGCTTCGGCGCGAGACTCCGTCCGAGTTTGCCGAAGCCGACGAGGAGCGTGCGGCCGGGCGGCGCGGAGTTCCGAGGAGCGGGGGAGTTCATCGAATCCAATCTGCCACACGCTTGGCTGCACCAGGATCAGCGGAGCAGTCCGAGCTCGACGGAGAGGACAACGGCCTGGGTGCGATTGCTTGCGCCCAGCTTTGAGAGAAGGTGCTCGATGTGCGTGGCCACCGTGCGACGCGTGATCTGCAATGCGTCCGCGATCTTCGGATTGGTCCATCCAAGGGAGATCAGAGCGAGCACCTCTTGCTCTCGAGGAGTCAACGACATTCTCGTGCCAGTGATCATCGCGGTCACCGCGGCTTCGATCTCTTTGCGGGCGTGATCGAGTGCCTGGAGATCTGCATCCGAGAAGACTTCTGTATGCGTCGCGTTCATGTGCAGCGTGCCGACCGGGCGCTCGCCGCTTCGGAGCAGGAACGAGACCCCTTGTGTGTATCCGGCGAGGATGAGATGGTCGCGCGCCGTTGCCGTCTCCCGAAAGCTCGGCATTTTCGACCAATCGATGATCTCATCGGGGGTCTCTGAGGCCACTTGGAATTCCGGGCTGCGCGGGATGAAGTATTCCAAACCGTGCGCCACATGGGATGCTTCCATCCCGACGTTGTAAATCGGAACATCGGATTCCGAGGGGTTCGGCCGCGCGGTGACGAGAAGCGCGGCGAAAGGCACCTGTCCTCGCAGCTCGATTACGGCCTCGAGCATCAATTCACGAGGCCTTTTGGGCGCAAAGTTGTGGCTGTCGTTCACGGGGACTTGGGCGAAACGCTAGAGGCGCGGTTGCTGCCCGCGCGGGTGAGAGCGCAGTACATCTGCTTTGCAGAGGAGAATCCGGCGCGGTCGGCCGTCTCTGAAGCCGTCAGGATCTCGGCGCTACCCGCTTCATCGAGAGCCCCGGCAACGAGATGTTCCAGTGAGATGCCGAGGTGTCGCCGAGCTGACTCTGTGGCCGGTAAGGATTCGTTGAGGACGGAGTTGGTCATCGACAGGAGTGCTCGCTGTGACGCATTGTGCAGTCGGATCGGTTCGTGAAATCGAAAGCGTGAATGACCAGCTCGCAAGAACGTCGGCTCGAAGTACCAGACAAAGCGCGCGGTCTCGGCGAGCGTTCGAGCGTTCGTTGGTGCTTCGCCGTCGAGCAGGATGAGGGAGCCGGCCTCGGTTTCGATGGGAGAGCCGTCGACGTCGAACTCGAACCCGCCTTCGACCGTGTACACCAGGTAGGTGAGGTTCGGCGCGGCGGAGAGGTCGTATCCCGCAGAGTTGGACCATGCCCGGCCGATGCCGAATCTTGGATGTTGCATGGTGTCGGCGACGAGCCCTGGGTCGATAGCGCCTCGAGGCTGCCATCCGAAATCATTACAGTTCTCGGCGGCAACCGCACCCATCGGCATCGTGAATGAACTCCATTTTCTGCAGCCAGCGCGGTCATTTCCTGCGCCATTTGGAATGGCGGGCGAACCGGCGCTCCGAAGGCGGTTGTCTTCTTATCGGTACGTTTCAACTCACGACGCTACTCGGTCCTACACCCGCATCGGCCATCTGACCGAGAGACATTTAGCGAATCGGTGTGTACCGTTACCAATTGTCTCTGGGGAGCTGTTTTCAGATGGGAGAAACAGGAAGCGGAATGCACATGCAGGCACCCCAATGACGTCCGCGTGCGAGGAGCGCCGTCATCCGCGACACGCGGACGATGTGGTGGTGGATGTGGGCGCGGTCGCCGATGCCGTCGAAAGGAAATCCTGGGACCAGGTCGACGATCTGCTCAATGAGAACTTCTACAGGTACCTGCTGACGGACCGCGAATCACTTCGACGAGCGCTCTCACAGCTCCCCCGCGATTGGTTCGCTGAATACCGGCGCCATCGGCTGACAAGGGAAATCGCCTTCTCCAGTGGTGTCATGCGATCGCTCAGCGACAAGGCTCAACGCGACTTCATCGACTGGGTCCGGACGCAGGAACGGCCCGCCACACGCGACCTGATCGTCGTGCAGGCGTTGGAATTGCGCCGAATGCTCGTCGCTGACAGATACCAGCGCGCTGCGACGAAGGCAGACGACATTCACGAGATGGCGGAACTCGCTTCCGACACCGACGGATTCCACGAGGTGCTTCCGGCTGTTCTGCTGCACACAGGCCAGAGCAAACTGCACATTGGCGATCTGTCCGCGGCGTCTGAAGCATTCACACGGGCACATCGGTGGGCCAATTCTCGCGGCGTACATCCCCACGACAGATACATCCGAAGTCATCTCGCTCTCATCGACGCGCTTCACGGTGACTTCGTCCTCGCACGTGCGTGGCTTCGTCCGTCAGTCGAAGGCGATCAGGCCGATGAGGGCGCCCTCAACCACCACCTTGCAACAGCTGAGTTGCTCATTCGGGCCTTCGTGAGCGTTTGCAGCGATTCCGCAGAGGAAGCTGAAGCGGCACTCGATCGAGTCGCCTATGAGCAGTCAGAGAGCGACCTCTGGTGGGTCGGTGTCCACGCTCGGGCGCTGTTCGAACTCCAATGGGGAGACCCCCGGCGGGGAATCGCACGGCTCGAGCAAGCACTTCGCAACTACAGGTCAGCGAGCGCACCGGAACTCCTCGCGGGTCAGTTGCTTCGGGCTGATCTCGCTAGCCACTACCAGATGGCTGACGAGCTTGACGCGGCTGAACGGGTACTCAAAACGCCAGGTCTTGCCCGAACGCATGTTCTCATCAGGGCTGCCGAATCACGACAGTTTCTGTTGCGAGGACGCCTGGATGACGCGTTCGGCGCGCTTGACACCGATCCGGACGCCGGAAGCGGCGAAGTCGTCGCCGCCACTTCAGTGCTCCGCGCCGTTATCGAGTACGCCGATTCAGGTAAGGCGACGGAACGTACCGTGTCCAAGGCCGCGGATCAGATTCGATCATCGGGAATGACCGTTGCTTTGCAAGAAGCCAATGAACCAGTTCGGACGGATATCCTCAAACGTCTGGATGCGATTCATGCACCGACCCGGGCCCAGTATCGGTATTCCGGCGCTACCACCATTGACCTCAGTCAAAGGGAGCAACAGGTGCTTTACGCACTTGGCCGGCATGAGTCAGCCACCGCAATCGCGAACGAGCTGTATCTCTCCGTCAACACCGTGAAGACATATAAGCGCTCCCTCTACCGCAAACTGGGCGCTCGAAGCAGGGCCGAAGCGCTTGAGCATGCCGCCTCGCTCCGAGGTGCTGGCGAGTAGAACCATCCGCCGGGGTGAGCCGAGGGTGAGACCCAGGGTGAGAGCCGGGGTGGGACGAGGGTGAGTTAATGACGGCCCGAGGGTTGTTTACCCTCCCTGAGCTTTACCTGTGTGTGGCCTTTCGATTGACTCAAAAGGTCCATATGCAGCCAGGCCTCCGGCCTGGGAGGGGGGAAGCGCTCATGCGCTCACGTCAGAAATACTCCGATCAGAGATCCAGACCGTCCTGGGCGAGGAAGGTGGGATCGCTGCTCGCTACGGGTGCCTTAGTCGCCTCAGGGTTGACATTCGCCACAACCGCGTTGACCGCCGCGCCAGCACAGGCGGAAGAGAGCATCCCGGGTGTGCCCAGCGGGTTCGACACGACGTTCTTCGCCTATACGCAGGCGGGTGAAACTCTCGACATTGATTTCACTAAGGCTTTCACGGGCGGTGCCGGAGACTACGACTTCACTGTCACAGACCCCGCTGGCACCGAGGCGTGGACATGCGCGGCCCTTGCGACGGATGCGGTCGGCAGTAGCTGTGCCGTGACGGATCTTTCCGGACCAGCGGGTGTGTGGACGATCACCCAGGCAACGAGGACCGCCGACTCCGGTAGCAGCTTCGACTGGAACATCACTGTCAGTGACGCCGCTGGTGTTGCACAGACCGGTCGGGTGTGGACAGACAACTACGGTGCATATCAGACCGATAACGTGCAGACGAATGACCTCTCATACACGGTGCTCAATGACACCGGTTACCGGTACGCAGTCAACCTGTACGACTACAACGGCATCGGCTCGCGCATCATCGCCAACAGCCTTGGACTGACCGGCCCGGACGGACAGCCGCTCTACGAGTCAGGCGTCGCGTCCGGCATCAATCCGGACTTCAATGGCCCCCAGTACCGCATCTTCTTCGATGAGCCCTCTGCAGTTCTCCCCGCGACGGCGCCGTCTGCGCAGGGTGAGCTCAACGTCGCGCCGCCGCTGCTCACAGACGCTGATCTGGCCGTCGACGACCTGGCCTTCACACCGACTATGGCCAACTCCGGTTCGGGTACCTTCTCGTACTCCATCAACGAGCGCTTCTCCGGTGCGTACAACCTCCAGGTTGACACCAACGGCAACGGCTCATATGACGACGCTGTGGACCGCACTATCGCGCTCGGTGCGGACGGCACCGGCGAGTACACGTACGACTTCGACGGTCTTGACGGTGAGGGTAATCTCGTCGCTGACTGCACGCTGATGAACGCGCGCATCTTCTTTGAGAAGCTCGGCGAGATCCACCTCCTCCAGATCGATGTCGAGGCTCGTTCCGCCGGCATCGAGATCGTTCGCCTCAACGGCACAGACGCTCCGGATGACACCGTCTACTGGAACGACACCACACTCACGGGAACCAGGGTCAATACCACCCCCGTCCTTGACGGCACGGGAGGAGTGGCGAGCACCGGCGGCGTGCATGGCTGGAACAACGCCACCAACAGCTGGGGCAACAACCGCACCATCGATGACTGGGCCTATGATCCCATCGCGCTCGATGCGGGCGAGATCCAGATCGGCGGCCGCTGCCTCGACATGGAGAAGACCTCCGACGCTGACGCCGACACACGCGTGGGCGACACCGTCACCTACACCGTGATGGCGACCAACACGGGCGAACTGGACTACACCGACGAGACGCCGGCCACCTTCAGTGATGACCTCTCGGGCGTCCTCGACGACGCGACCTACAACGACGATGCCGAGGCAGACCTCGCCGGCACAGTGACATACACGGAGCCCAAGCTGTCGTGGACGGGTGCTCTCGCAGCAGGTGAAACGGTCACGCTGACCTACACGGCCACGCTTACCGCCACCGGCGATGGCGTTGTCCGCAACGTCGCGTACGGAGATACTCCCGACACTCCGACTCCGGTGTGTGATCCTGCGGACGCAGACGGCACAGATCCCGCAACGGGAATCCCGTGTGCAGAGAACGTCTTCGAGCTGCCGCGCCTGACGATCGACAAGACCGCCAGTGAGACAGAGCTTCCGGCCATCGGCACCGAGGTCACCTACACGGTGACCGCTACCAACGCCGGCCCCGGCGACTTCACGGTCGACGCTCCTGCATCCATCACGGATGACATGACCGAGGTCCTTGACGACGGCACGTACAACGACGACGCCACATCCACGGTGAACGGCACTCTCGCCTACGAAGAGCCGGAACTGACCTGGATCGGCGCTCTTGCTGCTGGTGAGTCCGTCATCCTCGAGTACACGGTGACGTACACCGGCGAAGGCGACCAGCTGCTGACGAACACCGCGTGTGTTCCCGCCGGCGACGCACTCCCCGGTACCAACCCGTGCGCGGATGTCATCATCCCCGGTGCCGCACTGAACGAGTGGAAGACCGTCGAGGCTTCGGACTCGCCGCTCGGTGAGGGTGACACTCTCACCTACACGCTCCACTTCGAGAGCATCGGTCAGATCGCAGCCCCGGTTGACGCGGTCGACAACCTGACTCACGTTCTGGACGACGCGGACGTCACGATCGAACCCACCTCCGATGGAGGCGTGACCGCTGTCCGTGACGGTGAGAACATCACCATCGCCGGCGAGGTCGCACCCGGCACGACGGCAACAGTGACCTACACCGTTACTCTCCGTTCAGATGCCGAGCGGGGGGACAACATCGCAGCGAACTTCCTGCTCGCTCCCGGTGACGTTCCTCCGACGGACCCGATCTGTGTTCCCACGGATGACGAGTTCCCGGATTGCACGGTCAACTTGATCCCCGAGCTCATCGACTCGAAGTCGGTGAACCCGGAGTCTGGCACCACGGTGGAGCCTGGTCAGGAGCTCACGTACACGCTCACGTTCGAGAACATCGGCGAGGGCGCAGGGAACATCAACCGTGTCGACGATCTGACGCACATCCTTGACGATGCTGAGGTCACGGTTGCTCCGGCATCCTCTGACGATGCTCTGACGGTGTCGGAGATCGCTGATGGTCGTTTCTCGATCACGGGTGAGCTTGCTGCGGGCCAGACGGTCACGGTGACCTACACGGTCGTTGTGAACGAGAACGACGAGCTGGGCGACACGGAGCTCGGCAACTTCCTCCTGAACCCCGAGGACCCGACCCCGGAGACTCCGGGCGAGTGTGAGCCGGGCAGTGAAGACTGCACCTACAACCCCGTTCCGCGTCTGGAGGACTCTAAGTCCGTCAACCCGGAGTCGGGCACGACAGTGGTTTCCGGTCAGGAACTCACGTACACGCTCTCCTTCGCGAACACCGGCACAGTGCCGGTGGCCGTGGATCGTGCCGATGACCTGACCCACATCCTGGATGATGCCGATGTCACGGTTGCTCCGGCATCCTCTGACGCGGCTCTGACGGTCTCGGACATCGCCGATGGTCGTTTCTCGATCACCGGTGAGCTCGCTGCCGGTCAAACGACGACCGTCACTTACACGGTCGTCGTGAAGGCGGCGGATGAGTTGGGTGACACGGAGTTGGGTAACTTCCTCCTGAACCCCGAGGATCCGACGCCGGTGACCCCGGGCGATTGCGTGCCCGGCAGTGAAGACTGCACCTACAACCCCGTTCCGCGCGTTGAGGACTCCAAGTCCGTCAACCCGGAGTCGGGTACGACGGTGGAGCCTGGGCAGGAGCTCACGTACACGCTCTCCTTCGAGAACACGGGTGCGGGTGCAGGCGCGGTCAACCGCGTCGACGACCTGACCCACATCCTCGATGACGCCACGGTCACGGTCGCGCCTGTGTCTTCGGATGCGGCGTTGACGGTGTCGGAGATCGCGGATGGTCGCTTCTCTATCACCGGCGAGTTGGCAGCTGGGCAGACGGTGACGGTCACCTACACGGTCATCGTCAACGCGAGCGACGCTCTCGGCGACATGGAGTTGGGTAACTTCCTCCTTGACCCGACGGATCCGACTCCGGTGACTCCGGGCGAGTGCGTGCCGGGCAGTGAAGACTGCACCTACAACCCGATCCCCATGGTCGTCGACTCGAAGTCGGTAACTCCGGAGTCCGGTACGACGGTGGTATCCGGTCAGGAGCTCACCTACACGCTCACGTTCGAGAACATCGGCGAAGGCGTAGCAAACATCGATCGGGCCGACGACCTGACGCACATCCTCGATGACGCCTCCGTCACCGTCGCCCCTGTGGCTTCGGACGACGCGCTGACGGTCTCGGAGATCACAGACGGTCGCTTCTTCATCACCGGCGAACTTGCCGCAGGGCAGACCGTGACGGTTACTTACACCGTTACCGTCAACGCCAGCGACGACCTGGGTGACGCGGAGTTGGGTAACTTCCTCCTGAACCCCGAGGACCCCACGCCGGAGACTCCGGACGACTGCGCACCGGGCAGTGAAGACTGCACGTACAACCCTGTTCCGCTGCTTGTGGACTCGAAGTCGGTTGACCCGGCCTCTGGTACTCCGGTGGTCGCTGATCAGGAGCTGACCTACACTCTGACGTTCCGTAATGAGGGCGCGGCTGCCGCGGATCTGCTGAAGGTTGATGACCTCGCTCATGTCCTCGACGATGCTGATGTCATTGTGGAGCCGGCGGCATCTGATGATGCTCTCACCGTGTCCCGTGATGGTGCGCGCATGAGCATTGCGGGAACGTTGCAGGCTGGTCAGGAAGTCACTGTCAGCTACACCGTCCAGGTGCGGGCGGCGGCGGATCGTGGGGATGACGTTCTCGCGAACTTCCTCTTCGCCCCCGAGGACCCGACCCCGGAGACCCCGGATGAATGTGAAGTGGGCGGTGAGGATTGCACGACGAACCCTGTGGGTGACATTGTGCCGGCGAAGACGGTTGATCCCGGTACGGGAACGACTGTCGATTCTGGTGATGAACTGACCTACACGCTCTCGTTTGAGAATGTGGGCGAAGCGAGTGCGGCCGTTGACTACACCGATTACATGGACGGTGTGCTTGATGATGCACAGCTGGTCGGGGTTGCTGAGGCCAGCGATGGTCTCTCGGTGACGGGCCCGACGGATGGTGAGTTGCACATTACGGGTGCTCTCGAGCCGGGTCAGACGGGGACTGTGACGTATACCGTGTTGGTCGCGGCATACGATCAGCAGGGCAATCATGAGCTGGCGAACTATTTGACCCTCGCGGGTCAGGAACCGGCGACCGAGTGTGTTGACACGAACCCGTTGTGCACGCTGAACCCGATTGATCCGCCGGCTCCCGGTGGGGGGTTGGCTGTCACCGGTGGGGAGATCGCCGCGTGGGTTCTCATCACCGGACTGACGCTGCTCGTTGGTGGAGGCGTTCTGCTTATGGTCCGCCGCCGACGCGAAGACAGTGTCGAGGTTGAATCGGTGAGCTGACGTTTAGTTCGTAAGGATGCTGTGCCTCTGCCCATGATCTGAGCAGAGGCACCGCATCCTTAACGCCACTTGCAACTCGGGGGCGTCATCGCCAGCCAATCTCAACCCGTGGCGGGTACCGTGACACCGTGAACACTCCTAGCCGAGTCCTTGTCGCGATTGTCGCGGGCGCATCCATGGCCCTGCTTTCGGGGTGTTCGATGGACGTCGTGCTCTGGGGACCTGACGGTGCTCGCGTCATCAACTCGACCGAGGAGCTCATCGACGCCGCATCCTCGGGCGAACAACAAACGCTTGCCTGCGAAGACTCCACGGCAGATTTTGGTGACTCGCCGGCGTGGGAGGGACTCAGCGCGGGGGAACCAGAACAGTTCAACGCTGAAACCTCCGTCGATCGGCCCTCGTTAGACGCCGCGTGGAGGATCAACCTTGAGGGATCCGCCAACGGGCATGCATCGGGTGAGGTAAGCCCGACTGATGTGTTCTATCGCGAGGCTGGCAACGGCCTTTGCGTCGCGGACGTCATTTGGCAGACGATCGATCTCGGGTAGGTTTCCGAAGGCAGACCCGCCGGCCTGGATGGTGGCTGACGTTGGGACAGTGAGGCCTCGTCCCGGCTCGCTACCCTGGGAAGTACGACGACCATGGGGAGAAGACCGTGACCGCTGACTGGAGCCGCACCGCCGAGGGTCTCGAAGTTCGCGTGCTGGAGCGCCGGGGCACACCGCTTCACTACTGGGTCGGGGGTGATCCGGAACGTCCGGCGATCGCCTTCCTGCACGGCGCGACGATGGATCACCGAATGTTCAACGCCCAGATCCCGGCGGTACTCGGCGACTACCGCGTGCTCGTCTGGGATGCGCGTGGCCATGGCCGTTCACAGCCCTTGGGGATCGAGCATCCCTCTATAGAGGACTATGTCGATGACCTGGTCGCGGTTCTCGATGACGCCGGCATCGACCGTCTCATCCTCGTGGGCCAGTCGATGGGCGCATATGTTTCGCAACACATCGTCCGCCGGCATCCCGAGCGTGTAAAAGGGCTCGTCATCGTCGGCTCGACTCCGATCGCTTTCCCCTTGAGTCGAAGTGATCACATTGCCGTGCGGTTCATGGCTCCCAGTTTCCGCTTCTGGCCCCTCGACCACCTGCGCCGTTCTATGGCGAAGGTCACCTCCATTCGAGAGAAAGTGCAGGCCTACGCACTCGACGCCATGGGCTTGATCGGGCGGCGTGATCTGGTCCGCATCTTCGCTGCCGTCGCGACAGCCGTGCGTCGGGACGGGTATCCCGACTTCCGGGTCGATGTGCCCTTTTTGCTCACTCATGGCGAGAGTGACGGGACCGGGAACATCCGAAAGGATGGCCCGAGTTGGGCTGCGAGCGATCCTCGGATCGATTACGTCGTGATTCCGGATGCCGGCCACAACGCGAACCAGGACAATGCGCAGGTCTTCAATCGGGAACTGCTCCGATTCTTGACAGTCCACGGTGGCGCGGCGCCTGCGGGACGCCACTCTTAGTTGTTGAGACCCAGACCCTGCAGCAGTGTCGTCAGTGCATTTCCGATGCCGTATGCCGCGAAGGACGTGACAACGATCGCGATAAGTGCGTTGGCGAGAATGGCGCCGATGCTCAAACGCCGCATGATCGATGCAATTAGGAGGCTGACCACAGTAGCGATCGCGATCGTCTGTCCCGCAACCACGGCAAAGGCCATCCGCACGTATGCCTCGGCATCCGGTGTTTCAGCGCTCGTGGTGAGAATCGCAAGGGTTGAGGGTATGAGAACCACACCGACGATGAGCACTCCAAAGACTGGCCAGGTACCTTGCCGCTTCTGAACGGCAGGTGCGTCAGTCGTCGTGGTCATGCTCTTCACCCTACTGACGGCCCCACACCCTTGCCAGTGTCGGTGGATCGTGGTTTCTTGGTGGCATGAATACAACGACCTCTGCCGACGGGATCACGATCGCCTTCGAGCAAGTGGGGGAAGGGCCGACCATCGTTATTGTGGGCGGTGCCTTCTCATTGGCTACCGATGGCGGGGCGCTCGCGAGCGCCCTTGTGGACGTAGGCTTCCGAGCTGTCACGGTAGACAGACGTGCTCGAGGGGCAAGCGGCGACAGGCGAGGGTCATCGCCCGAGGACGAAGCCAATGATCTTGCCGCCGTGATTGAAGCGGTCGGTGGCGACGCGATCGTGCTCGGACACTCATCCGGCGCCGTACTCGCCCTCTTCGCAGCCTCCAGAGGAGTTCCGATCCGCTCACTCTTTCTCTCAGAGCCGCCGTTCCGATTCGGCAATGACGAGCCCGCCGCAGATCTTCCCCAGCGTCTGCAGAAGCTTGTTGACGATGGCAAGAGCGACGAAGCGGTGGTCACGTTCCAACTCGAAGGAGTGGGGTTGCCACAAGAGATGGTGCAAGCGATCCGGCAGAGCGATCAGTTCCCCGCATTGGTGCCGCTCGCGCAGTCGACGGTATACGACGCGAAGTTGACGGCGCAGGTCTCGACGCCCACGGCGGAGATGTTGTCGGTGTCGCAGCCGGTCACGATCCTGCGAGGTGAGCAGACCTTCCCCATCCTTGCTACGGCAGCAGATCGGCTCGCAACTGAGATGCACGGAGCAGAGCTCGTGATCGTCCCGGAATCGATCATGCACAGGCTTGATCCCGGCGCGACTGCCAGGGCGGTGCGGGAGCGCGTCTGATGATCGCGCGCCGAACGTCGATCCTCAGGGGCGAACGCGAACCGTGCGCCCCTCGAATTCGACGAGGTCGCCGTCGTGTAGCTGGCGTCCTCGGCGGCGCTCTTCCTCGCCGTTGACGGTCACATACCCGTCGATGATGACCTCCTTGGCGTCGCCACCGGAGTCGAGCAGCCCGGAGAACTTGAGGAACTGTCCGAGGCGGATCATCTCTCCGCCGATGGAGATGTCGTCGATCGGGTCAGCATTCGTCATTCCTTGATGCTAATCGCGTTCGCGTCAGCGGGCGACGTTCACAACCGGTGGCGATCAGTGCCGGAGCAGCTGCAGCCTGCTCACCATCCGGAAGGCATCCGGCCTGGTCGTGGCTCCGGAGAGGAAGTCCGCCAGAGCGTGCGTTGACACGAACGTCGTCGGCACGTCGAGATCTGCAATCACGTCGATCACGTTGATGAAGCGCTGTTGTGCTTCACGGTCGACATCCGCGAAGCCGGGTACATCCGTCACGACCCAGCGCGGGTGGATGCGCGCCCACTCCAGATACTCGATCGTCGAGGTCGGCGTCCCGCAGAGCTGATGGAACGAGATCCAAAGCTCGTTATCGCGGATGGCGAGCACGGGGAAGTCTCTGTCGCGCACGTGCGAGAGGGTCGCCTCGTCAGCGGTTGGGGCGGGCGCGGGTGGGGTTCGTGTCCAACTGCCCGATGCGAACCCGCTCGAGTGGGAGTGAGGGACGGCGCGGTAATCGGTGGGGCCGGCGAGTTCGAACGCCTGCATGTGCTGCGTGATGAGCGCGATGCCCGGCTCGAACATGTGGTGCCAGGTCGGGTTCGGTAGCAGATCGACGGGAGCATAGTTCGAGGTGGCGAGCACGATCAGATCCTGCGGGAACACGTGTTCCAACAGTCGGGTGAGCAGCCGGGCATCACCAGAGTCATGAACGTGGAACTCGTCGAAGAACAGCACGCGGGCGTCGCCGACGATGTCGTCGATTGCGCTCTCGACGGCATCCTGCTCGTCTCGACGGCGATGGATGCTGCGGTGCAGAGCATCAAGGAACCCATGGAAGTGCACGCGGGTTTTTCTGCGCGTCGGCATCGCGTCGAAGAAAGCGTTCGCGATCCAGGACTTCCCCCGCCCTGCCGGGCCGTGGATGAATAGGCTGCCGTCCGCGCGGGTGACCCGTGCGAGCTCTGCGACCAGCTCGCGCTGTGCGTCGTCGAGCGCGAACCCGGATGCCGTGGCCTTCGCCTCGACTGCGGTCATGAGTTTGGTCGACCCGATGTTCACACGAACCGCACCGTGTGCTGCAGCCGAGTCCGCACATCGAACAGCTCGTTCCCGCCGATGTCGCGTGCTCCGGGGACGCCACGGCGCAACACTGTGTGCAGTGCGCTGCGGCGTACGACGACGACGGGTGTGCCGCGGATTTTTCCGAGTGTCGTGATCGCCTGATCCAGGTCGTCGTCTGGGAGGACGATGATCGCACCGCCGAAGCGGACGCGTGCGGCTCGTGCGATGACACGCATGCGCGCGAGGAGGGCTGCGATGGGTGCGTCTCCATCGACGGACCGGGCAAGGATCTCTCCGCGCCGGAATCGAACGATCTCGCCGAAGTCCTCCGAGAGCACGCCGTACAGGCCGGACGGACTGAGGATGACGTGGTCAAGCTTGTCGCCTGCGCCCTCGCCGGCGGCCACATCGTGCCACACGGTGAATCCCATGCCGAGGTCGGACACCGTGCGTGCGGTCTCTTCTTCGGCGAGAGCGTCCGCAAGCATGCGGCGCAGCTCGCGCGGCATGGAGCGCACGAGCGCCGGGTCATAGGGGTCGGGGACGTCGACGCCGTGGCCAGCCCACTCACGGATCAGCGTCAGATAGCGCTCGCGACGCCAGCCGCCCGGATGCCCGTATGACCGTGCCCGCGGACGGGTATCGGTGCGCGAGGCTTGGGCCCGCCAGCCGCTCCAGTTCTGATCCTGGCTTTGTCCCGGAGACGCCGGATTCGCGGCACCGAAGCCGTGCCCGCGGTCGTACGAGGCGCGCCTCTCGACGGAGCCGATGAGTTCCCAGGCGCGTTGCACTTGGATGAACTCCGCCGCGTCGCCGCCGGTGTCTGGATGCGTCTGCCGCAGCCTCAAGCGATACGCCCGTCGCAGATCGTCGTCATTCGCCGCGGGGTCGACACCGAGCACCTCGTAGGCCGAGGCGGAAAGCGGGCTGTCGAACATCACTCACTATTGTCCCCCGGTGAAACCACCCGGGGATCCGGCATGAGTGTGTCGATCTTCGGCTTGGCATTCGCCTGCGCCCGTGCCCACACGACGAAGCCGATCGCAGTGAAGATGCCGTAGAACACGTACATGAACCCGGTGGCGTAGTAGCCGGAGCTGAACAGCAGCGGTACACCGACCACATCGACGGCAATCCAGATCAGCCAGAACTCCGTCCAGCCCTTGGCCATGCCGTAGGTCGCGAGCAACGAGCCGACGAAGGTCCAGGCATCCGCCCAGACCGGCTCGTACGATCCGAGCACGCGGAACAGGGGAGTGAGCGCCACGGTGCCGAGCACCAGAACGAGCACGAGTCCAACGCGAGCGCTGTTCGGCGCCCAGCGCGGCGTCACCTGCCCGCCGTCGGCCTTTGCCTGACGCCAGCGGTTCCAGCCGTAGATCGCGACCGCAATGAACATCACTTGGCGTCCGGCCTGCCCGAGCAGGTTCGGCAGCGAGTGATCGGGGTTGAGAATCGACCCGAGGAAAACCGTGAGCAGCAGCAGGTTGCCGACGATGCCCACCGGCCACGCCCAGATCTTGCGCCGCATGCCGCCGAGAGCGCTGGCCAAGCCGAAGACGTTGCCCACGACTTCGCGAATCAGCAGGGTCTGCCCGCCGGGCAGTATCCACTGCGAGTTGAAGGCGTCGACCAGCCAGTGCAGGAAGTCCATGATTCTCCATTCGGCTGCGATGCCGCCGAGGGAGCGTGAGGACAGCTGCATGCGTCGCCGCATGCAGTCCACCCGTGTGCTTCTTCCATCCAGACTTTGACTGTCGGTACCGGAATTTCACCGGTTCAGCCTCAGCCCCGGAGGGCTTCGGGTCGCGGACTATGACCGCCGGTTC
This sequence comes from Microbacterium sp. Y355, assembly GCF_059445345.1. NCBI lineage: Bacteria > Bacillati > Actinomycetota > Actinomycetes > Micrococcales > Microbacteriaceae > Microbacterium > Microbacterium sp. Y355. The sequence goes on from NZ_JCAIUD010000001.1 coordinate 2,789,245, forward strand.
GGAATTTCACCGACCCCGGAGCACGTGTGTGTTCATTCGGAAGAATACCTGAGGATGGATGCTGCGCCGACTCTTCCTGCACTGTTTTGACCTCATGCGAGGTTGTACACGGATCGTGGATTTCTCCCGATTGTTGGTCGCGTGGTGGCGCAACGATGGCGGTATGACAGACCACGACACCCTGCGGGGTGAGAGCCTCATCCACCTTCCCTTCGTCTCGGCCGAGGACAGCGACGAGCTGGCCGAGTTGCTGTTGGGCTTCGTCGACGACCTGCCTGAATTCGGTTTCGTCGTGCCGACGAGACACATCGGATCGACTGTGCGACGGTTCGACGAGTACGGACCCACAGCCTTCGCGATTCCGCTCGTCGAGACGATCCTCGACGCAGAACTGCCGCGACCGAGCGACCTTGAGCTTCGCGCGCAGCTCATTCTCGTCAGTGATTTCGCCACGGTCCCCGAGACGGTGGCGACGCAGATCGCCTTCGGGCGCCGAGCGGGTGAGCAGGTCCTTCGCAAACATGGGCGATTCATCGAGGGCGCGCGCCGAGATGGGGCGTCCTTGGATGAGTATGTGCTCGGGCTCGACCGAATGGATGCCATTCCGAAGGACCGTACATACCGACTCTTTCGAGGCGAGTCGGTCGAGATACCTGATGCGGAGCGAATGCAACGTGGCATCGAATTCCTGCGCATGACGGTGGCATCCATGCCGGAGTCATTCCGTGCGCCGTTGCTCAGCGCGCTTGCCTGGTTGCATTGGGCGAGCGGGCAGCGTGCGATCGCGATGGCCTACCTCGCCGACGCGACGCGCGTCGAGCCGGACAACATCCTTGCTAATGGCTTGATCGCGTTCTTCGCCTCGACGACGCCGGAGTGGTTGGGGGTGTGACTCGGTACAGGCTTCGAGCATTGCGCCGTCGTGCGTGGAACGAACCATGATGGTCTTCCTCGGGCTTGCCCGCTGATATCTCGATCGAGCGCCATCGGTATGGTGTTCGGATGGATCTCGCCCAACTGATCGAGTACGTCCGCGAGCAACGCGCCGGCGTGATCTCGACGCTCGGGGGTGACGGCCGACCGCAGGCGGCATACCTTCCGATCGCGGCGACTGACGTTGGCGAACTCGTCTTCGACGCGAAACCCGACTCGCGCAAGATCGCAAACATCCGGCGTGACGCACGCCTCGCTGCTGTCGTCGGTGGGGTGGACGGGACGACCCTCCAGGTCGAGGGTTCCGCGGACCTTCCCGAGGGAGACGACCTCGAGCGCTGCCGCACCGAGTATCTTCGCGCCTTCCCCGAGTTCACCCAGTCGCTGCATAGCGGAACAGCCGTGGTGGTACGAGTGCAGCTCACCTGGGCAAGGTTCGGTGATTTCCGAGCGGATAATCCGGTCGTCGCGGAAGTGCCACTCTTCTCAAAACGCGAGTGACCGGCATCTTGATCGTGCTCGTGGGCGCTCGTGGGTGGTCATGATCGTGGGAGATCGTGCCCGCGGCGCGGAGGCAGATGTGGCACGTGCCGCATGTGCAGCTCAACAGTCCACCGTCACCAGGCACTCCACGCGCGGTCGCGTTCGGTGTCAATGGCTTCGTCGACGGCGGTGTAGTTGAGGTGTGGCGATCGCCAGCGCGCGTAGGGGTCCCACCAGTTCGGCCCACGGATTTCGGGCATGCCGTTGCGCATCCGGATGAGCCAGATGTTTTCGTCGAGGGTGCGGTGGTGATGCCAGCACAGGGGTACCCCGTTGCTGGTGTGGGTCGGCCCACCCAGGGCATGGTCGGTCACATGGTGGATTTCGCACCATTCTGCACGGATATCGCACCCGGGGATGAGGCATTGTCGGTCTCGGAGCACGATCGCGCGGCGTTGGCGGGCGTTGAAGATCCGCGCGGTGGTGCTGATCCCCACGATCGCACCGTGTTCATCGAACAGTACGCGTTCGATGCCGCCTGCGCATGCGGCGTGGTCGGCGGCCCCGAGGGGGACGTCGTATCCGGCACCCTCGACCGTGGCGCGGCCGGTGCGGTGGACGTAGTCGTCGGCGCTGACCGAGACGACGAGGGTTGGTGCAGCACCACCCAACGTGGGCATGCCATCGGATGCCGCAGCGACCATGATGATGCTCGCGAACGCGTCATGCCGTTTCTGCGCATGCGTGCGAAGATCAGCCGTCCCCGACGCGGGTGACGCGGCTTTGTGGTCCGGGAGACCGTCGCCGCGGCCGGAGAGATCATCATTCTCCCTGGCGGGCGCGGTTCCGGGTGCCGTGCTGTACTTGGCGGCGAAGCGGTCACGGTCATCAGCGGCACCGTCGTCGTCTGCGCGGTCTTCGCCGGCGTCGCCGTTGCGGTCGGAATCCCCGTCGCCGGCAACTCTGTCGCTGGCACCTCCGTCGTCTGCATCGACATCGTCGGCACTGGCATCTGCATCGTCGCCGGCATGGCCCGCGTGGGCGTTGTCCTCGTCTGCACGGTCGTCGCCTGCACGGTCGTCGTCGGAACCTCCGTGGCCGGAACCCTCGTCGTCGACACTGTCGTCGCCGGAGCGCCCGTCGTCGGTGCCACCGTCACCGTCACCGTCCTCGGACGGCCGGAATCGTACCGCGCCTCCCACACTGGCCTCGTCATCGACTTTGGGGTTCATCAGACTGTCGAAGAGTTTCTGCAACTGCGCCGCGACCTCGGGGAGCAGCTCACCACGCACGGGCACGGATCCGTCCCGGAGCCGCCCGATCGTGAAGTACCGGCGGCGCTTGCCTGCCCGGTCTTTCGGCTCCGCACCGTCCGGGTCGAGCCGGTGGATGATGTGCGCGGTCAGTCCCGCCAGCTCATCCGTTGTGGGAGCGGGTGCCCGCTCATCATCGGCGCCGTCAGTCGCCACATCATCGGCGGCATCCACCCCATCCAACGGCACCCCACGCGCGAAGCGTGCGAGTACGGCATCTGCCGCCAACCGATCCGCCGCCCCCAGGCGCCTGGCCTTCAGTAACGGTGTCGTGCAGGCCAGGAACCCACTCAACGACATCACCCCATCGGCCAACGCGGCCGACAACTCCGGGAACGCCCCCGGCAGCAACTCGCCAGAAGTAATGTCCAGATCCCGGTGCACCGCCGCCACCGCCGAGACATATCGCCGGGCGGCGTGCCCATCCACCAGCAGTGTGCGTCGGAGGAGTTCGGCGGCGTCCCGGCATCCGAGTTGTGTCGTCAACCTCGCGTCGCGTTCGCACTGGTCCCGCTCGACCACCCGGTCTGTCGCTTCAACGATCGCACCATCCACCCGCCGTTGAATACTGCCGAGCGCCTGCACGATGCCCAACAGTTCACCATCATCGACGAGCCGTATCCCGCCACGTGCCGCAGAAGCAGACATCGCATCGGCCAACTGCCGATCGATGCTCTCCAACTCCTGCACAAGCGATGTCATACCTCCATTCAACCGCAGGCCACAGACATTCATCCATCGGATAAACCGCAGATCAGAGGCCATTCAGAAACCGTGGATAACCCCACAAACCCGAAGACCTGTGCAGAACAAGTCGCGCGCCCAGCGCGACCCCCTATCCCGACCCCCGCCCCCGGCGTAGCGTCGGCATATGGCCGAAATCAGAGTGGATCCCGCCACCGCAATCCGTGTGCGGGAGGCGATGTCCGCAACGCCGCGGGCGGCCTTCCTGCCTCCTGCGGTGCGCCATCTCGCGGACGCCGACCGCCCCGTGATGATCGGCTGGGCCGCGACGAACTCGCAGCCCTCGACAGTGGCACGCATGCTTGAGCTGCTCGACGTCCGCCCCGGCGACCGCGTGCTCGACGTCGGAAGTGGCTCAGCCTGGACGACCGCCATCCTTACCGCGCTGGCAGGAAGTGATGGCACCGTCATCGGCGTGGAAGTCGTCGCAGAGCTCGTCCAGTACGGCCGGGAGCGACTGAGCGAAGTGGCTGTGCAAACCGAGATCCGTCGCGCCGAGTCGGGCGTGCTCGGTCTGCCCGACGAGGAGCCATTCGACCGCATCCTGGTCTCCGCTGCCGCGAAATCACTGCCGGATGCGCTCGTCGGGCAACTCGCCGAGGGTGGACGCATGGTCGTCCCGGTCGCCGGAGTGATGACCGTCGTAGACCTGCGCGCGGGCCGCGCGCAGCATGCGCAGGATCAGGGGCTGTACAGCTTCGTGCCACTGCAAGGCTCTTGAGCGGACAGACACGCTCACGGACAGACACGCTCACGCCCAGACGCGCTCACGCGCTCACGCGCTCACGCTCATGCGCTCGTCGGGCAACTCGCCGAGGGGGGACGCATGGTCGTCCCGGTCGCCGGGGTGATGACCGTCGTAGACCTGCGCGCGGGCCGCGCGCAGCATGCGCAGGATCAGGGGCTGTACAGCTTCGTGCCACTGCAAGGCTCTTGAGCAGACAGACGCGCTCACGCCCAGACGCGCTCACGCCCAGACGCGCTCACGCGCTCACGCGCAGACGCGCTCACGCGCTCACGCCCAGACGCGCTCACGCGCTCACGCCCAGACACGCTCACGCGCAGGCGCGCTCACGCGCTCACGCGCAGGCGCGCTCACGCGCTCACGCCCAGGCGTGCTCACGCGACTCAAAAATCCGACGTCCGCCCGGCCCGCCATCCCGGCGAGCAAAACTCCTACGCGTGCACGCTCACCGGCGATTCCTCGCCCTCGTGGAAGGTCGGCTTCTTGCCGAGCATCCGTCCGATCAGCAGCACCACGCCGACGATCACGAGGCCCACCAGCAGCCCAGCGATCGCTGACGCGAGAGTCTCGCCGATCCACACGATCACTCCACCGAGCGGTTCGAGCAGGTGCTCGATGTTGTGGATGATGTCGCTGAAGAACGTCAGTCCCACACCCCCGAGGTTCACCAGCAGCAGGTGCCCGCCGACCCACAGCATCGCGACGGTACCGACGATGCTGATGAATCGGAAGACGGCAGGCATCGAACGCACGATTCTGGTGCCGGTGTGCCGCACTCGCCGCGACTTGTTCTTGGCCATCTTCAAGCCGATGTCGTCGATCTTCACCAGGAGCGCCACTGCGCCGTAAACAATGCCGGTCATCATCAGTGCGATGACGGCGAGGATGGCCAGCGTCATCCAGAAGCTGAGCCCCGCCTCCAGGTTCGCCAGCGAGATGAGCATGATCTCAGTGGAGAGGATCAGGTCAGTACGGATCGCGCCCCACACCAGCTTGTTCTCGTTGCGTGCGCCCTCTTCCGCGTGACCATGACCGAAGCCAAACCACTCCATCACCTTCTCCGCGCCCTCGAAGCAGAGATACGCGCCGCCGATGATCAGCAGATATGGCAGCGCCCACGGCGCGAACGCGGTCAACAGCAGCGCGATCGGGATGATGATCACGAACTTGTTCACGAGTGAGCCGAGCATGATCTTGGCGACCACGGGGAGTTCGCGTGCCGGAGTAATCCCCTGAACATACTGCGGCGTTACCGCCGCATCGTCGATCACGACACCGGCTGATTTCGCCGACGCCTTCAGCGCAGCGGCCAGGATGTCGTCGACGACGGCGAGTAGACCAACTGACATGCGTTCTCCCGGAGGTGGATGAGAAGTAGGAAAGCAAGACTACTGGCAGGTCACGTGCGTCCCGTGAATTTGTCCATCGACGCGTAGACCTTGAACACCCTCTCGGCAACGACATCCCAAGCCCGTGTGGGCAGGATGCCACGCAGCGCCATCGCAAGCTTGACCGTCCACGGTCGAAGGACCATCGGCGTGCCCTTCAGCATCCCGTTCCATGCCGCAGAAGTTGCCCGTCTCGGAGTCATGATCGGTGTCAGCAGCGGGCCGCGCGCGCCCTCGAACATGCCGGTCGAGACGAAACTGGGGCAGAACGTGGTCACTGCGATGTGCTGGTGGCCGTGCGCGGCGAGTTCCAGACGCAGCGACTCACTCCACCCGATCAGCGCCCATTTGGATGCCGCATACACGCTCATGTTCGGATTCGCGAGAGTGCCTGCGGCCGAGGCGATGTTCAGGATGCGCTTCGGGCGGGTCGTGTCAGCAATCATCTCCGGCAGCACCTCGCGGGTGAGCCACATCGCAGCAAGGGTGTTGATGCGCATGGTGGCTTCGATGTCGCGCTCCGGATCGTGCTCCCAGAACGGTGCGCCCCGCACAATGCCGGCGTTGTTGATGATCACATCCGGTGTACCGAAGTCGACGCGCACGCGCTCGAGTCCTGCGACGATCTCTTCCTGGCGAGAGACGTCCACCCGATAGGCGCGCACGCCGACCCCGGATCGGGAGAGCTCTGTGGCCAGGGCCGTCGCGGCATCCTCGTCGATATCCCAGAGCGCGACAGCACGCGCGTGCGCGGCGATCGCGCGCCGGGCATACAGCTCACCCATGCCACGGGCGGCGCCTGTGATGAGGACGAAGGCGTCAGCGATCGGGTTCTCAGTCATGGTTTTACCGTATTGCACCGCGTCAAGATGGCACGGGGCCGCAGGCCACCGGATGCCCTCAGGCGATCACTCGACCTGAGCGAGCCCTCGCTGCAGCGGTGCGTAGTGCTCGATGAGTGCTGCGGTGTGGAAGTTGCGATCCTCTTCGAGGAAGAGCTCGCCGTTGCCGGCCTCATCGATCACGCGACCCTCGCGAGCACGGTCACGCCGCTCGACGATGCGGCAGTACAGGAGATCCGCGGTATTCTCGCTGAACTGGAACTGCTGCCCGTCGCAGCAGTGTAATTGGCGGCGGCAGGATGGGCGGCAGCGTTTTGGAAAGCCGTGTGATGAGCGGATTTATCGCGGGCAAGATCGTGCTCGCCGTCGACATCGGTGGCACCAAGACCGCGGTGTCGCTCGCCGATCGCGATGACGAACTGCTGCGCACCGAAGTGGCACCAACGCCAGCGTCTGAGGGGCCGGCGGCGGTGGTAGCGACCGTGGTTGCTCTTGCTGAGCGACTGCTCATGGATGCCGATGCGGATGCCGGCGCTGAGGTGCAGCTCGCCGGCATCGGGATCGGAACCGCCGGTGTCGTGGACGCGACGACAGGGGCGATCGTGTCGGCAACCGACACCTTCGCCGACTGGCCTGGTACTCCGCTTGCCGCTCTCGTTCGGGAGGGGCTGGCGCACCGCCTCACGGACGGCGCGATGGTTGCCGTGCAGAATGACGTCGATGCGCACGCCTTCGGTGAGTTCCGACACGGTGCTGCTGCCGGCGCATCCAGTGCGCTGATCGTGGCCGTCGGCACCGGCGTCGGCGCGGGGATCGTCATCGACAACCGACAGTTGCGCGGGGCGCACCACGTCGGGGGCGAGATCGCGCACATGCCAGTGCCTGGTGCCGAGCACCTGCGCTGTCCCTGCGGCCGAAACGGACACCTCGAAGCGCTCGGTTCTGGCATCGGGATGCACCGCCACTTCCTCTGGCTCGGCGGAGATTCGGCCATCGTCAATGCGCGCGGAATCGCCGTCGCCGCAGCGTCAGGCGACCCGATTGCCGCCCGCGCGATCGCCGAATCTGCCGCAGCCGTCGGTCGCGCGATGGCGGGAGCCGCGACCCTGCTTGACCCGGAGCGCATCGTCGTTACCGGCGGCGTGCCGAACATCGGCGATGCCTGGTGGCATCCAATGATCGCAGCGTTCCGGGCCGACGCGATCGACGCACTGCAGAACACCCCGATCCTGCCGGGTTCACTCGGCGATGATGCACCGCTGCGGGGAGCCGCGGCATCCGCTTGGAGAGACTGATGAGATTCGATAACACCCTGGAACGCCTGCGCGGCGCCCTGATCGTCTCCTGCCAGGCGTACCCTGGCGAGGCCATGCGCGATCCGCGCACGATGGCTCAGGTCGCAGCGGCTGCTCTCGGCGGCGGCGCCGCCGGCATCCGCGTGCAGGGCATCGCCGATATCCGTGCGGTGGCAGAGCTTCCGGTGCCGATCGTGGGCCTGTGGAAAGACGGCGAGTCGGATGTCTTCATCACGCCGACCCTCGGGCACGCGATCGCCGTGGCGGATGCCGGGGCTGACATCGTCGCGATCGACGGCACGCGTCGACCTCGTCCTGACGGGCTGACCCTCGCCGAGACGATTACGGGACTCCGTGCGCACTTTGTTGATTCCGGTCGCGATGCGTTGATCATGGCTGATTGCGGTTCGCTGGATGATGCGATCGCGGCTGAGGCAGCGGGCGCCGATATCCTCGGCACTACGCTGTCCGGCTATTCCGGTGAGCGCCCGAAGAGTGACGGCCCCGACTTCGAACTCATCGCCCTCATCGCCGAACATTGCACCACGCCGCTCTGCGCCGAGGGGCGCATCCATACTCCCGCGCAGGCTGCCGCGGCGATCGCGGCGGGTGCATTCACGGTGTGTGTGGGCACGGCGATTACGCATCCGTCGACGATCACCTCCTGGTTCGCGGATGCCGTGCAGGCGGCCGCACGCTCGTGACTGCTCCGATCTTTGTCAGCGCGTATCCGGTCTCGCCTGCCTTCGTGCATTGGGATGCCGCGCTGGAAGCCGAACTGCTGCCCGCGATCTGCGCCCTGCCCGGTGTCGCAGGGCTGGAGATCCCGTGGCTGGGCGGGATCCACAAGTTCGACGACGAGTGGTTCCTCGCCAACGTGCCGACCGTCCCGCTGGCGGTGACACCGATCCCGTTCGTCATGGGGCAGCTCGGGAAGGATGCCGGGTACGGGATCGCTTCGGCCTCCGAGGACGGACGAGCCGCCGCGCTCGCGGATCTGCGACGAGTTGCCGTCGACGTGGCGCGCATCAACAACGAGAGCGCGGCATCCGTCGCCGTCGTTTCACTGCACAGCTCCCCGCGTGGTGGCGCCGGTGACCTCGCCGCTCTGGCGCGCTCGCTGGACGAGGTTGCTGGCTGGGACTGGCACGGAGCAGAGCTCGTGATCGAGCATTGCGATGCGTTCGTTCCAGGGCAGGCCCACGAAAAGGGCTTCCTGTCGCTGGACGACGAGATCGCCGCGATCGAGCGCTCAGGGGCCCCGGTCGGGGTCTGGCTGAACTGGGGGCGCTCGGCGATCGAGCTGCGGGATGCGGATGCCGTCACCGCGCAGGTCGCGAAGGTCGCGGAGTCCGGACATCTGCGGGGGCTCGCATTCTCTGGCGCTGCGTCCGTCGAGAGCCCGTACGGCTATCCGTGGATCGATGCGCACCTGCCGATCGCCTCGACGCATCCGGAGTCGCTCTCCCTGCTGGATGACGCGCACGTCGCATCCGCGCTTGAGGCCGCAGGCGACGTGCCCTGGCTCGGCCTCAAAGTCGCCCGGCGCCCGACAGACGCGACGGCGGCGGATGCGCTGCGCACCGTGGCGCGCAACCTCGATGTCCTGCGGAATGCGGATAGGGGCGAGACTGTTCTTACCCAGTGAAAGAGGAGTAGGAACATGACTGACACCGGAACCATCACCCGCACACCCGGCGCCGAGACGGCTGTCCTTGCCGGAGGCTGTTTCTGGGGCATGGAAGATCTCATTCGCCGGCAGCCCGGCGTCCTCGACACCCGCGTTGGCTATACCGGTGGCGAGAATGCACATGCGACGTACCGTAACCACCCCGGTCACGCCGAGGCAGTCGAGATTGTCTTCGACCCGGCGGCGACCACATACCGTGACATCCTGGCGTTCTTCTTCCAGATCCACGACCCCTCGACGCTTGACCGCCAGGGCAACGACGTCGGCTCGAGCTACCGCTCGGCGATCTTCCCGCTCAGCCCCGAGCAGGAGCAGGTCGCGCGCGACACCATCGCCGACGTGGATGCCTCAGGCCTCTGGCCGGGCACCGCGGTCACCACGCTTGAGCCCGTCGGCCCGTTCTGGGAGGCGGAGCCCGAGCACCAGGACTACCTGATCACCTACCCGAACGGGTACACCTGCCACTTCCCGCGCGCAGGATGGGTGCTGCCCGCCCGGGGCTGACCGCCCGCCAAGCAACAACCCGCGCAGTACGCGACATCGCCCGCGTGAGACACCACTGTATGCATGGTGTTTCACGCGCAGAACGGTCACTTCCGCGCGGGATGGTGTCTCAGTTGATCGTCGAGACGTCAATCACGAAGCGGTAGCGCACATCCGCTGCCAGCACTCGTGCCCAAGCCTCGTTGATCTGATCGGCAGAGGTGATCTCGACCTCGGGCGCGATGCCGTGCTCGGCGCAGAAGTCGAGCATCTCCTGGGTCTCCGCGATGCCACCGATGTTGGATCCGGCGAATGAGCGGCGGCCACCGATCAGCGTGCTCGCGTGCAGTTGCATCGGCTCCGAAGGCGCGCCGACGTTGACGAGCGCGCCGTCCCGAGCGAGCAGCCGCAAGTGGGCGTCGAGCTTGATGGGAGCGGAGACGGAGTTGATGATGAGATCGAAGTGGTTGCGCAGCGCGCGGAATGTCTCAGGATCCTCGGTCGCGAAGTAGTGGTCGGCGCCGAGCGCCGCGGCGTCGTCCTTCTTCGCCAGCGACCGCGAGAGCACGGTGACCTCGGCGCCCATCGCGTGTGCGATCTTGACGGCCATGTGGCCGAGCCCGCCGAGGCCGATGACAGCGACCTTCTTGCCGGGGCCAGCGTTCCAGTGTCGCAGCGGTGAGTAGGTGGTGATGCCGGCGCACAGCAGCGGTGCGGCCTTCTCGAACGGGATGGCCTCTGGCAGACGCAGCACGAAGCTCTCAGTGACGACGACGCCGGTGGAGTAACCACCCTGCGTGATCGTGCCGTCGACGTCTTCAGCGCCGTAAGTTCCGGTCATGCCCTTCAGGCAGTACTGCTCTTCGCCGTCGACGCAGTTCGCGCACTCGCCGCAGGAGTTCACCATGCATCCGACGCCCACGCGGTCGCCAACGGCGAACTTCGTCACTTCGGAACCGACCTCGGCGACAGTGCCGGCAATCTCATGACCCACGGTGAGCGGGTAGTGCTGTGGGCCCCAGTCGCCCTGCACCGTGTGGATGTCGGAGTGACAGATTCCGGCCCAGCGGATGTCGATGCGCACGTCCTTCGGACCTACGTCGCGACGTTCGATGGTGCCGGGTGCGAGTGGCTCAGTGGCAGAGGGGGCAACAATGGCGGGGATCACGGTGGGCATGATTCGAGCGTAGACGCCCGCTGAGTCAGGTGCCATCATTCGAGGGAAGCGTCGGTATGCCGTGCGATGCCGATCCTGGGGTCTACGCGCCCGTAATAGTGAATCCCGATCCCCGTAGCCGCACCTTGCCGCTGCGTGTGGCCTGCCCGTGCTGTGCGCCGGTGGAATCGTAGACTCGTCCGTCGCCAGGCGCGAGTAGAGGAATCCGCAGGTTTTCCTGCGTGCTGTTGGCGTATAGCACCGCCGCGCCGGTCGTGGTTTTGTACACCGCGCTAGCAACCGGTGGCTGAATCAGAAGTGCATCCAGGCGCACATCTCCGTGGCTCGTGCAGCGGATCACCGTGACGCCGTCAGACATCGCGCCAACGAGTCGCTGTGGGACCAGCATCCCCTCGGCTTCGGTGAGGCCGGCATCGCCGGTGCCTCCCGCGGGCATCGATGTCGTCCAGGTGTGGTTTCCGTCGCGGAAGCTCCACTCAGCAGTCCCGGCATCCTCCGCTCGTCGCCACATCAGCGAATGCAGCAAACCGCCCGGCTCGGTGACATCGAACTCCACCCATTCACCCTCCGGAACCCGCACGTACGCCGCGCCCGAGAGGTTGCCCTCACCGATCCAGGCGCCACCTGCAGGCGTCTCCACGGTGCATCCCGCAGACATTCGGGCAGACTCCGCGTCGATCACGCGCAGTCCCGAATGAGACTGCAGTCCGGTGATGGATGTCGCGATCTTGGCGACATCCGGATGTGCGTCCAGCAGCAGCATCGTGAGCTGGCCGTGGATGGTGGACTCTGCCCCTGAGTTGCGGTTCACGCGGCCATCCGTCTCGACGCCGTCGAACGTGACACCGGTCGCCGGGTCGTAGACGGGCTCGCCCGCAGTGTTCGCGCCGAAGAACCAGCCCGCGGCGAGGCCTGCGAGCACCCGCAACCCTTCACCGCCCGAAGCGGCAGCCTGCAGCGCTCCGGCCACTCGGCCATGCGCTCCATAGGCGATCTGTGCTTCTGCGGGAATGGGCGCCCAGGCATTGTCTGGCCCGCCGTTGGAGAGCACCTGCGGGGTGAAGCGTCCGGCATCCGCGATCGCCGCGTCGGTCCAGTCGCGCTTCCCGAGAAGTACACCTGCCAACCCCAGTGCCTCGGGCGCCGCGGCACCCCACGCGTGCCAGAATCCCAATGACCCGGTCCACGGAAGCACGGCTCCGAACGGCCAGCCCTTGTCCGGGTCCGTGGCCATGACCGCAACCCCGTCGCCGTACGCTTCCAGCGTGCGACGGATGCGGGTGTCCTGCGGCGCCGCGCGCAATGCGGCGCTGAGACCGAGCATCGCCTCTGCCGTGGCATCCGCCCCGCCGACGATCAGCCAGGCGGGCAGTTCGACGCCGTCGCTCGTGACGAACTCCCCGACATGAGAAAGCGAGTCACGATCGAGGGCATCCACGCAGAGGTGGAGGCGCGTGAGAAGGAAGGCCGCGAACTCTGGGTCGTCGTCGCGGAACGCCGCGTAACCCTCTCCGAAGGCCCACACCGTGCGAGCGAGCCAATACGACTCCGCAGAGTCGGACGGGTCGGGAAGCTCGATCGGAAATGCGCTGGGATTTAGGGTGCCGTCATCCTGCTGCCACAGCACGACGCGTCCGGTATTGGGGCCGCTCACGGTTTGCAAATAGGCCAGCGAGCGCAACACGTCGCGGGCATCATCCCGGCTCTGCTCGTCGCCACCGGCCTTCCAATCGCGAATAAACACCACCGCGGCGCGGGCGATGTCATCGGCGTTGTACGCGCCCTGACTCCAATAGCCCGTCACAGTGTCAAGGTTTCCACCGCCAACGGGCCGAAATCCGCCCGCCCCGTCAGAATCTGCATACGTCCACGGAGCGAGAACAACGGGTCGTGTCTCGATGCCGTAGGTCGTGTGATCGGCGCTCGCCGCAACGGGCACCTCCGCCAAGAGGAAACGCAGGTGGGTGAGGTTGGTCAATCGCCCCGAGGGCCGTGATGCCAGTGGCGTACCCGCGCCGAACGCGGCATCCGTGCCCAGGAGCGACAATGCTGATGTTGCGGCGCACAGCGCAAGGAATGTTCTGCGTGAAGTGTCCACGTCACATCACCCTTCGTCGTCCCTGCGCAGATCTTTTCCCCACGGCTGTGCCGGGTCGTGGATGGCCACGGCCAGGGTGGTGTCTGATTGCCCGTAGTACGCGAACCATTTCTCCTGGAACTTCACCAGACCCTCCACGAACGTCACGTTCGAGACCAGTCCGTTGGTGTCTTCGAAGGTCTGCGGGCGCAGCCATGGCTCCTGCAGTCGCGCGATCACCTTCGTCGGCTCGTCGGGGTCGATCGCGATCTGACCGCACCGGTAGTCGACATCGACCGTGCCATCCTCGTGGATGACACGGGTCGCGCCGTTGGTGAGGAAGACGAGCAGACCGTTGTCTGCGAGCACGGGCGATGCGCCGATCTCGACGAGCGCCTCGTCCCAGGTTCCCGGTGTGGGGGAGTACATCGGATCGGTGTCAGCGGTGCCGGGAGTCCAATGGATCAGGTCATCACTGGTGGCCCAATAGATCGCACCCTCGCCGAAGTACATCCACCATTTGCGCTGCATTTGCACGGGAACGATGACGCCCGCCTTCGACCAGTTGAAGCCGCGAGGATCCATGGTCTTGAACGTGTCGAAATCGTCGAAGAGGGGTCCGTGCTTCGTCCACGTGCGAAGATCCGGCGAGGTGGCAAGGCACAGTTGGGCGCTGCGCCGATCCCAACCGGTGTACGTCAGGTAGTAGGTGCCGTCGATCAGCACGATTCGCGGGTCTTCGCACCCGAAGCGCTCATAGTCTTCGGACGGGGAGAGGATCGGGGCATCCTCTCGGGTGAAGTTCAGACCATCACGCGAACGTGCGATGCCGATATGAGACACGATGTCGTCGGCGTGCGCCCGGTACAGCAGCACGACTTCGTCACCGTCGACAAGTGCCGCCGGGTTGTAGAGGTTTGCTGACTCCCAACTGTCGCCGCGCGGACGCAGGATGGGGTTTCCCTCGTAGGGGGTGAAGGGACCGAGGGGGAAGGATGCTCCGGTGAACATGAATAACCTTTCTGTGATCAGCCTTTGACGGCGGCGCCGAGATCAGTGGCTTTGAAGAACCTCTGGAAGACGCAGAACAGGATGACGACGGGGAACGCGAGCGCGGTCGCGCCGGCGAGGATCGCCCCATTCGGATTCGCCGACGACTGCGCAACGTTGCTGATGTAGTTCGCGAGCGAGACGGCGAGAGGCTGCAGGGACGCGTCTTTCGTGATCAGGAACGGCCAGAGGAATTCGTTCCATGGGCCGATGAAGGTGACCAGAATGACGGTCACCAGTACGGGGCGAATGAGCGGAATCGCGACGGACACAAGCAGGCGGATCTCGCCCGCACCGTCAATCCTGGCCGCCTCGAAGATCTCCACCGGCAGTGCCTTGAAGAACTGCGCGAAGATGAACACCGCCGTCGTGTTGATCAGGAACGGCAAGATCATGCCCATGTACGAATCACCCAGGCCGTAGTTGCTGGTGATCTGGACGTAGAGCGGGATCATCAGTAGCTGGAACGGCACCATCTGCACCAGCAGCATCAGCACCCAGATGACGCCGCGGCCACGGAAATCGAGTCGAGCGATGGCGTATCCGGCGAGGAGCCCGAATGTGACAGTTCCGAGGAGAACACCGCTGGTGAAGATCAGTGAGTTCAGCAGAGAGCCGACCAGGTCAATTCGAGAGTTGATGCTGATGAAGTTGTCCAGCGTCCATCCGCCCACGGGGAAGAGCTCGTTCGGAGAGTTCGTCGGATTCTCCTGGAAGGCGCCGACGAGCATGAAGTAGAACGGGAAGGCGAAGCCGATCGCGGCGATGGTCAGCAGGATCGTGCTCAGCAAGCGAGGGAGCGTACGTTTGCGCTTCATCATCTCTCCTGGGTGGCTCGGTTGGCAGCGAGGGACAGCAGCCCGACGATGACGACGAGGATCATGCCGATCGCCGCCGCGGTGTCAGGGTTCTGCTGCTGGATGCCCTGCTGGTAGATGAGCAGTACGGGGGTGACGGATGCGCCGTCTGGGCCGCCGCCGTTGGTGAGCAGATACGGCTCGGTGAAGAGGTTCGCACCGGTGATGATCGACAGGATCAGCACGAGCGTCGTCGCGTTGCGAACTCCTGGCACCGTGATGTTGCGGAAGCGCTGGAACCCTCCCGCACCGTCCATCTCGGCCGACTCGTACAGTTCGCGAGGCACATTTTGGAGAGCGGCGAGGTAGAGCAGGATGTAGAACCCGAGCTGCTTCCATGTCACGTAGAACGCGATCATCGGCATCGCGAGTCCGCTGTTAACCAGCCACGATGGATCGGGGGCAAGGGGGCCCAGGAGCGTATTGATGAGCCCGCCGCCGGAGAACAACAGCATCCAGACGCCGACCAGCGACACGCTCGCCGTGAGGTACGGCACGTAGAAGGCGATGCGGTACGCCGCCACCCATCGGATGCCACTGTTGAGAGCGGTCGCGAGCACTAGGGCGAGCACGACCGTCAACGGCACGTTGATGACGAGGAAGACGGCGGTGTTCCGAAACGCCTCCAGCACCTTCGGGTCGGAAAGCACTTTGGCGAAGTTATCGAATCCGACGAACGGGCGATCGACCTCCAAGCCCGGAGCCGTGAAGAAGTAGTCGTGGAACGCGATGTAGATCGCGAACACCAGCGGATACGCGAAGATTGCGATGACGAATACGAAGTACGGCAGCGCAAAAAGGCCCCCTAGCGGTTGCGCACCCAGGATCCGGGTGCGCAACCGCCGACTCTTGGAAGTCATCTCACTCGGCGATCAGCGTGTCGATCTGCTCGGCCGCCCCGCTGAGGAAGTCGCTGATCGAGGAGGTCTCGAAGATGACCGCAGAGGAGTACTCGTCACGGAAGATCTGCCAGGCCTCCACTGAATTCGGGATGCTGGGCACATCGGCCGTCGCCTCGGCCTGCTCTGCGAAAGCCACGTAGTTCGGGTTCGCGTCGAAGTAGTCCGGGTACGTGTCCAGGAGTGAGGTGCGCATCGGCATCTGGCCGGTCAGTTCCAGGAGCTGCCCGTCATTGTCAACGTCCGTGGAGAACTGCAGGAACTCCCACGCGGTCGCCTGGTTCTTGCACGACGTGAACATCGAAACGCTCTTAGAGTCGGCGAAGGTGGTGGGGTTCTCGCGTCCGTCGGAGGTCGGCACGGGCATGAAGCCCACGTCGACGGTGTCGGCGTAGGAAGGGATGGCCCACGGGCCGGCGAGCTGCATCGCCGTCGTGCCCGCCGACATCGCATCGTCAGTCGATGCTTCGTTCGGGGCGAGCTTCTCCTTGTAGACGGTGGCCCAGAACTCGGCGACCGCTGTGCCCTCGTCCGAATCGAACGTCGCCGCGCCGTCTTCGACGAGCATGGTGCCGTCAGTCTCGGCCAGATACAGCGGGTAGAAGTCGAACCACGGCTGATAGAACTCGCTGGTCGGGGACGGCCAGATGGCGCTCTGCACACCCGAGGCGACGATGGCGCGGGACGCCTCGAGGAAGGCGTCGTAGGTGTTCATCTCCGGATTCTCCGGATCGATGCCGGCCGCCTCGAAGAGCGCCTTGTTGTACATGACCATGACCGGGTTCGACTTCCATGGCAGCTGATAGAAGCTGCTGTCGCTCGCATAGGAGTCGACGTCTCCGCCACGTTCGGTGATGTAGTCGGCACCTCCGTCAAACGTGCTGAGATCGACGAGGCCACCCTGCTTGATCCAGCCGGAGACGGCGGCCGGCGCCACGTTGTATACGAGGCAGGGTGCGGTGCCCGCGGTGATGGCGGCGGTGATGGCCTCCTCTGACGAAGCGCCCGCAGGAATCTCCTGGGCCTTGACCTGCTCGTCTGGATGGTCGTCATTCCAGGCCTTCACCACGGCTGTACCCCAGGCGAGTTCCTGCTCGTTGTTCGAGAGCCAGATGTTGATATCTCCGGTGCCCTCTGCGGAGCCGGTCTGGCCGCCCCCGCCTGATGAGCACCCGGTGACGACAAGTGCTACGGCTCCGATGAGCGCTGCTGCGCGGATCTTCTTCATGGTGTCCTCCTTGACACTGTGGCGGGCGCGGATGCTGGCCCTGAGGTGCTTTCTCGAAAGTGAACGACATTGCAATCGACGAGCTCGGTGCGCGGCTGTGCACCGGCGATATCGGCGCGCAGCAGGAGGGCAGCGGCCCTGCCTCGAGCGGCCGGGTCCGACGAGACGCTGGTGAGTGCCGGAGACAGGTGAGCGGAGAGGTGGTCATCATCAAATCCAGAGATCGCGAGATCCCGGGGTATCACGAGCCCGTGGGCGCGTGCGTACGAGAGGCCTGCGATGGCCATCGTGTCGTTGGCATAAAGGATCGCCGTCGGCGCGCTCTCGAGGGCGAGGAGTTCTGCGGTGTGATCGCGTCCGCTCCGTGCGGTGAAGTCTCCTTCGCGCAGGAGTGAATCGTCTCCCATGGCTTCGGTATAGGCGTCGGCGCGTGCCTTAGAGTGCACGTACGCGAGTGGGCCGGAGACATGAGCGATGCGCTCGTGCCCTGCGTTACGGAGGTGTTCGATGATCTCAAGGACCGGCGTGACATCGTCGGTGCGGACACACGAGAAATCTGACGGGCCGTCGTAGGCGCCGACGAGCACGGTAGGGAGGCCGAGCTCACGAAGGAAAGGCACGCGCCAGTCATCCGTGCGCAGGTCGAGCAGCAATGCGCCGTCGGCACGATCACGCGCCATTGCGCGGTACGCACGCTCCTCTGCCTCTCTATCAGGGACGACTTGCAACAGCAGCGCGGTCTCCGTCTCGGAAAGTACGGACTCGACACCGGCGATGAATGCGGGGAAGAACGAGTCATTTGCGATCACGTCGGGATCGCGGGCGAGGACGACGCCGATCGCGTTCGCGCGGCGGGTGGCGAGCGCCCGTGCGCTCTGGCTCGGAGACCAGTTCAGCTTCTCGGCTGCGGCGATCACCTTGGCTCGCGTCTCTTCCGAGATCGGGCGATTGCCGCTGAGGGCATGCGAGACCGTCGCTTTTGTGACGCCGGCTTCGCGGGCGACGTCGGCGATCGTCGTGCGAGTCATGCCACCTCCTCGTGACTGATTCCGATCCGGATCACGCGACGCAAACCGGTTTGATGCGAGTGTAAACCGGTTTGATGGTGCGTGTCAACGCTCCGCGCGCGGGGTCAGGATTGACCAGGCGCGGGGCGAGTCATCTGCCCGGCCTAGCTTTCAGCGAAGAACTCCAGCGCGGCATCCTTGAACGCACGCGAGCCGGGGGCGTTGAAGTGGTGCCGACCGGGGATCTCGAAGAAGCGGCCGTTCGGCGCGGAGCTCGCAAGGTCGCGGGAGCCTTCGATGACGGCATCCTTCGCCCCAGTGGCGAACAGGATCGGCCTGGTCGGAGCGTTGGTGAGATCCGGATCGATGGTCCGGGTCGTGCGCATGCCCTCGGCGAGTGCGAGCAGAGAGCGAAGATCATTGCCTGGTACGCGCTCGGTGAGTGCGATGTAGTTCTGCGTGGTCTGGTCTTGCACGGGTACGCCGTCTTCGACGTATGCACGCACCTGCTCGATATCGAGCCGCTCCAGGGGGATGCCGTCTGGCACGCCGCCGAGCACGGCGCGGTTGATGCGCTGCGGCAGGTCGCGCACGACCTCCCAGCCGACGCGTGAGCCGAGCGAGTAGCCGAGGTAGAAGGCATCTTCCACGAGGTAGGTGTCCATGACGATCTCGACATCCGACGCGAGAGTACGCATCGCATACGCGGCCGGGTCGTGCGGCTTCTCGCTCAGTCCGTGGCCGCGCTGGTCGAGTGCGAGCACACGGTAGTCGGCGCGAGTGAGATCGCGCACCCATCCGGTGAGCACCCAGTTGTCGCGGACATTCGAGGCGAACCCGTGCACCACGACGACGACGGGGGCGTCGATATCTCCCCAGGTGTAAGTCGCCAGACGCGTGCCGTCTGCGGCGTATACGAGTTGCGGTTCGGGCATCCGGGTCAGTTCAGAAAGAGGTGCGGCCACGCCATCCATCATCCTCCCTATCCGTCGTTGTTGCGCTCGGGGGCACCGTTTGCGTAACATCATCCTTCCGATGGATGCGGATCGCTGCGGTACTGCGTACCGTTGAGATCACGGAGGATGACCGGGGGGTCAAAAGATGTCGTCAATTGGTGTTGTTCGAGACCTGGCAGAGTTCTTCATGCCGATCGGGATCTTTGGTGCGGTGATAGCCGTACTGTGTGCGCTCGTCGCGATGGTGGCTCTTGCGCGGGGGTCGGCAGCGGTGTGCGGCGGTGCGGTCGCGGTCTGGATCGGCGGGGCGATGCTGAGCCTTGCCTCTGGCTTCTCCGGCGTGTGGATTCCGGCGCTTGTCGCCGCAGTCGCGCTTGTGGCAGCGCTCGTGCTTGGCGGCCTATTGCGTGGAGCGGTGAGCACCTTTGCGGCCAGGCCGAAGCCGGCAGTCGCTGTCAGTGCAGAGCCGGCGCAAGTCGTGGTGCAGCCGCGGCCGGTGGAGCGTTTCGGCGGCGGCGGCGACGTGCGTGTCGAGGCGAGTCACGCCTGACCGCGTCTTCAGCGGTAGTCGCGGTCCAGGTGCTGTCCTGAGGTATCCCCGCCAGCGACTCGCTCAGCTTCACGCGATCGCAGCTCCACCCGGCGGATCTTGCCGGAGATGGTCTTGGGCAATTCCGGCACGAACTCGATGATCCGCACCCACAGGTGTGCCGACAGGCGCTCGCGCGCGAAGGCGTAAATGGCGCGTGCGGCATCGGCCTCGGCATCCGGTCCGTCCGCGGCATCCGCCCGCAGGCAGACATACGCCTTCGGCACCGAAAGTCGCGTGGGATCCGGGCTAGGGATCACCGCGGCCTCGACGACGAGATCGTGCTCCAGCAGCACGGATTCGAGCTCGAATGGCGAGATCTTGTAGTCGGATGCCTTGAACACGTCATCCGATCGCCCGATGTAGGTGAGGTAGCCGTCCTCATCGCGCGTGGCGATGTCTCCGGTGTGGTGGAAACCGCCCGCACGTGACTCTGCGGTTTTCTCTGGATCGCCGTAGTACCCGGCCATGAGCCCCAGTGGCGGATGCGCGAGATCCAGTGCGATCTCGCCCTCGCGCTCGGTCACCTCGCCGGTCACCGGGTCCAGCAGTACGACCGGATAGCCCGGCAGCGCCCGCCCCATCGAACCGTCCTTCACGATCTGGCCGGGGGAGTTGCCCACGCAGCAGGTCATCTCGGTTTGGCCGAAACCGTCGCGGATCGTGCCGCCCCAGGCAGCGCGCACGCGGCTGATGACCTCGGGGTTCAGCGGTTCACCGGCGCCGACCAGTTCGCGCGGTGGGTGTGTGAGCCGCGAGAGGTCGGCCTGGATCAGCATCCGCCATACCGTCGGCGGCGCGCAGAACGTCGAGACCTGGTGGGTGTCCATCACCTGCATCAGTGTGTTCGCGTCGAAGCGGTCGTAGTTGTAGACGAATACGGTCGCCTCGGCAAGGAACGGCGAGTAGAAGCTCGACCAGGCGTGCTTGCCCCAGCCGGGTGACGAGATGTTCAGGTGCACGTCTCCCGGTCGAAGTCCCAGCCACCACATGGTCGACAGATGACCTACCGGATAGGAAACCTGCGTGTGTTGCACGAGCTTGGGGCGGTTGGTCGTGCCGGAGGTGAAATACAGCAGCCCGGTGTCGGATGCCGGAGTCGGACCATCCGGTTCGAACGATGCCGGGGCGTTGGTCGAGTCGGCGAAGTCGTGCCAGCCGGCGGGAGTCTCGCCGACGCCGACGCGCAGAATGTCGTCATCGATATCGCTGAGGCGATCGGCGAGAGAGCCCAGTGTCACCACTCCGCGCGCATGACCGTGTTCGACGCGGTAGGCGAGATCGGATGCCGAGAGCAGAGTGGATGTCGGAATGGCGACGGCGCCGATCTTGGCGAAGCCGAGCATCACCTCCCACAGCTCGATCGAATTGTTCAGCATCACGATCAGGTGGTCGCCGCGGGCGATGCCGATCTCTCGCAGCCAGCTTGCGACCTGGTCGGATCGTCGAGAGAGGTCGGCGTAGCTCCAACTCTTGATGCTCAGGTCGGCCGAGACGATCTGCACCGCCGGACGGTCAGGATTCTCACCAGCGACGACGTCGAACCACTCCAGACCGAAGTTGAACTCGTCGAGCTCTGGCCATCGAAACCCCGCCACGGCGCCGTCGTAGTCGGTGGCGTGCGCGAAGAGGAAGTCGCGCATTTCGCGGATCGCAGTGGTGGCGGCGGTGGCGGTGCGGGTCATGCATCCATCCTGCACCCGGAGCGGTGGATCTCGCCTTAGGTCTTCCGTTACCGAATCGATTCGATAAACTGTTCGTCTGCCGGTTCTCGGCCCTCTGATTCCCCGTCCCCGCGTTCCGGAAGTCTTTTCTCCGCATGGCCACCTCTCTCACCACTGGCCGCCCTTGGCGCGTCATCCTCGCATTTTCTGTGCCCCTGCTCATCGGCAACGTCGTGCAGCAGCTCTACCAGGTCGTCGACACGATCGTCGTCGGCCGAGAGTTGGGCGTGAACTCGCTCGCCGCCGTCGGCGCGACGGGTTCTCTGCTGTTCCTGCTGCTCGGCTTCGCCTGGGGCATGACGAGCGGGTTCGCGATTCCGACCGCGCAGGCTTACGGCGCAGGCGACCACACCGCCGTGCGGCGCTCGGTCGCCACCGGAACGGTGCTCGCGGCGATCGCCAGCGTGATCATCACGATCGCAGGACCGTTGCTTGCAGAGCCCATCTTGGTGCTCATGCAGACACCGCCAGAGCTCCTCGCCGAAGCGACGCTGTTCACGCAGATCAGCTTCCTCGGTGGCGGCGCAACGATGTTCTTCAACTACCTCTCGGCGATCATCCGAGCGATCGGTGACTCGAAGACGCCTCTGGTATTCCTCACGATCTCGTGCGCTGTGAACGTCGTGCTCGTGCTCTTGCTGGTGGGCCCGGTGGGTTGGGGTGTCGCGGGCGCTGCGCTGGCGACAGTCATCGCGCAGGCCATCTCTGTCGTGCTGTGCCTTGAGTTCGTCAGGCGTCGGATGCCAGCGCTGCACATTCGCCGCGAAGACTGGAAGATCACTCGAGCTGACCTGACCGAGCACCTGCGACTGGGCTTGCCGATGGGCTTCCAGGCGTCGATCATCGCGATCGGGACCCTGGTGGTGCAGGTCGCGCTGAACATGCTCGGTGCGGAAGCCGTCGCGGCATACACCACGGCATCCCGCGTCGACAGCCTCGCGACTGCACTGCTGGCGTCGCTGGGACTAGCCGTTTCGATGTACGTGGCGCAGAACTTCGGCGGACGCCGGCCCGACCGCATCCGTGCCGGCGTCGTGCAGGCGACCTGGATGGCGATCATCGCCTCGCTGGTGCTGGGCGCCGTGCTCATCGCATTCGGAACCAACCTCGTGCGGCTGTTCGTCGGTGACGGTGCAGAAGAGGTGGTCGAGCTCGCGCATCTCATGCTCATCATCAACGGTGCGACGTACTCGCTGCTTGGCGTGCTGTTCGTCATCCGTGGCGCGCTGCAGGGGCTCGGCCAGGCGCTGATCCCGACCATCACCGGCGTCGTCGAGCTCGTCATGCGCGTCGGTGCGGCGGTCGCGCTGGGCGCGGTGCTGGGCTTCGGTGGTGTCGCGATGAGCAACCCGCTCGCCTGGGTAGGTGCTGTCGTCATCCTGGTCCCCGCGTATGTGCGGGCGCACAGGGCGCTGGCGCAGATGCCGATCGATCCGTACGAGATGACGCTCACGACTCCGATTGCGATCATCGGGCCCAACGACAGCTCGCTGAACGTGGATGCCATCGTCACGCAGTCGGTGCCCATCGTGGTGCAGCGACGGTGGAAGCGGCTGCTCAAGCGCTGAGGCGCCGCTATCCCTGCAGCACTCCGCCGCCGTCACGCAGTTCGAACACAAGTTGCGTCTCGGTGCCGCGGACGACGGGATGCACGGTGATGTGTTCCAGCACGATGTCGCGCAGCGCCGCGGCATCCTGAACCGCGACGTGCACCAGGAAGTCGTCGACGCCGGCGACGTGAAACACCTGCAGCACGCGCGGCATCGTGGCGAGAGCATCGAACAGTGCCGTGACCTTCTCGCCGGTGTGATTCGCTAGGCGCACCTTGATGATCGCCTGCAGTGGGAAGCCGAGCGCGGCTTCGTCGAGGCGGATGCGGGTGTCGCGGATGACGCCGCGATCGCGGAGGCTCCGCACGCGGTGCGCACACGTTGACTCTGCGAGGCCGAGCTGATGCGCAAGCGCCTTGTTGGTGAGATCGGCGCGAGTGCTGAGGGCGGCGAGGATCTCGAGATCGAGTTCGTCGAGGGATGCTGCGGACGGTTGTGCTTTCGGCAATCTGACCATCTCCGGATCGTGCGCCTTTGTTGAAGAAGTCGAGTAGTGCGGCTTTTGCGGCGGATACTGTCGAATCTTCCCATCCCTATTGTGATTCCGGCAACGTTGAAGAATGCATCCTGATACTGTCGCCGTCCACAGCGGTCGGGCCGACCTGACCGAACTCGGCGTTCACGCCCTGCCGATCGACCTCTCCACCACGAACCCGCTGCCGGATATCGAGCGCGGAGGCGACTCCTACGAGGCCATGGCGACCGGGGGCAGGCCGCCGGCGGACGGCAGCATGGTTTACGCGCGACTGTGGAACCCGACGGTTGCGCGGTTCGAGGACGCGCTCGCAGAGATGGAGCACGCCGAGGCCGCGGTGGCATTCTCCTCGGGGATGGCGGCGATGACCGCGGCGATTCTCGCTATGACCAGTGCGACGGGTCGTCGGCACGTCGTGGCGGTTCGGCCGCTGTACGGCGGAACCGATCACCTGCTGGGTTCCGGTCTGCTCGGTACCGAGACGACCTACTGTCACCCGTCGGATGTGGGTGTCAGCATCCGCCCCGATACCGGCGTCGTCGTCGTGGAGACGCCGGCGAACCCGACACTAGAACTCGTTGACATCGCCGCGGTCGTTGCGGCTGCCGGGGACGTGCCGGTCGTGGTCGACAACACCTTCGCGACGCCGATTCTGCAGAACCCGCTCGATCATGGTGCCGCCATGTCGCTGCACAGCGCGACGAAGTACCTCGGCGGACACGGCGACGTGATCGCAGGTGTCATCGCGTGCAGTGAAACTACGGCCGCGGCGTTGCGCAGGGTACGGGCGGTGACCGGGGGTTTGCTGCATCCGCTCGGGGCGTACCTGCTGCATCGGGGGCTCACGACGCTGCCGGTGCGGATGCGCCAGCAGCAGGAGAACGCGCAGCAGATCGTGCAGTGGTTGATCGATCAGCCCGAGGTGGATGAGGTGTTCTTCCCCGGGCTCAATGGGGACCCGGAGCGGATTCTCGAGCGGCAGATGCGGGGGACCGGAGCGATGATCGCGATGCGGATGCGCGGCGGGTATGCCGCGGCCAGCGCTGTCGCGTCTGCCGTGCAGCTTTTCACGCACGCGGTCTCGCTCGGTGGCGTCGATTCGCTGATCCAGCATCCGGCCGCGCTCACGCACCGGCCGGTTCCTGCTGACGCGCGCCCGGACGCAGACGTGCTGCGACTGTCGATCGGGCTGGAGAACGCCGGAGACCTCATCGCCGACCTGGGGCACGCATTCCGGACGCTGCCGGCTGCGACGGGTGTGGAGTCATCCGGGGACCCGAGCGCCCAGCTGCTCTGGACCATCTGACGCGCTCAGGCCTCGCCGGCGAGCCACTTTCCGAAGGCGTCGAAGGAGTACGGGCGTCCGAGGAACGACTCGACCAGGGCCGCGGCATCCGCAGCTCCGCCACGGGCGAGGATCTCGTCGCGGTACCGGGCGGCGACGTCCGGCGCGAACATGTCCGCAGGGTCGAACGCGCTGAACAGGTCCTTCGCGATCACGAGGCTCCACATGTACGTGTAATACGCGGAGCTGTAGCCGGTGAGATGCCCGAATCCTGCCTGCATGTGGGTGCCCGGCAGGTGGGCGATGACGGAGTACCGGTCGGACAGCTCGGCGATCGTGGCATCGTGATCGGCCGGGCGGTCCTGGTGCAGGCGGTACGACACCGCTGAGTAAAAGATCTGCGTGCGCACCCAGCGACCGCGGTCGGAGTCGGCCGCTTCGCGCATGCGTGCGACGAGATCCGCGGGAATCGACTCGCCCGCGGCATCCACGGCAAAGGTGCGCAGGATTTCGGCATCCCATGCCCACTCCTCGAGCATCTGCGACGGCGCCTCGACGAAGTCCCATTCGGTCGCGACCCCAGAGAACCGCACCCACGGATGGTCGCCGCCGAGAACGTGGTGCAGCAGGTGGCCGAACTCGTGGAACAGCGTCTTGACCTGCTCGTGCTCCATGAGCCCGCGTGGGAAGTTGCAGACCAGCACACCCTCGGGCAGCTGCGCACCGCGCACACCCTTCACCAAGTCGAATTGTGCGGCGTGCTTGTACTTGCCCTCGCGCGGGTGCAGGTCGAGATGGATGCGCCCGATGCGCTCGCCGTCCTGCAGCACGTCGTAGCTCGTGACGTCGTCCGCCCAGGCCGGAGTAGCCACGGCCTGGTACTCGAGGCCGAACAGTCGGCCGGTCACGGAGAGCAGCCCCTCGCGCACTCGTGCGAAGTCGAAGTACTGGCGCACGGCCTGCGCGTCGACGTCGTATTGCTCACGGCGGATCAGCTCGCCGTAATAGTCGGAGTCGGCGCTCGTGATCTCGGTGATTGATGGGTCATCCTGCTGGGCGCGGACGAGGAGAGCCGCGGCATCCGCTTGTGCGCGGTCCGCCGATAGGTCTGCGATGCGGTCGATGAATTCGGCAATTGCGGCGCCGGTGCCGATCATCTTCGCCTCGGCGTCGAAATCCGGCCAGGATGCGTAGCCAAGGGCTGTTGCCTGCTCGGCGCGGAGCTCCAGCAGCTCGTGCAGCAGCAAGTTGTTGGCAGGCCAGCCGCGGGAGCCATAGACGCGGGCGAGCTCCTCGCGGGCCGCGCGGTCGTGCGCGTAGGCGCGGAACGGGCGGAAGTCCGGGTAGTCCGTCGTGATCTCGACGAGTCCGTCGTCGCCGACCGGGTGCGCGGCGCGGAAGTCCTCCGGCAAGCCGTCGAGCCGATCGGGGGAGATCCGGATGCTGCGCACATCGTCGCGCACATTGCGGGAGAACTCCTGCTCAATCACGGTGATGCGCGCCGCGATCTCCGACAGGCGGGCGCGGGTGGCGTCGTCACGGTCCACGCCGCCGCGGCGGAAGTCGCGCAGGGTGCGCTCCAACAGACGAGCGGCCTCGGCGTCGAGACCGGTGGGATCGAGCGCGGCGAACAGCGCGTAGAGGTCACGATCCTGGTCACGCTCGGTGACGAATGCCGCGGCAGCCTGCATTCTGTCTTCGGCGAGCTCACGTAGTTCGGTGTCCGGGTGCACCTCGGAGAGAAGCTCGGTCATGCTCGCGGCGTTCATTGCCGCTGTCTGTCCGACGTTCCACCGCTCGAGTGTCTCCAGTGCGCTGCGCTCGGTGCCGTCCTTGAGGCGGGCGACGACCTCGCGTGCTTCAGTGAGAGCGGAGTCGGCGCGCTCCGCGACGAAGCCCGCCCAGTCGGCGGAGGGCAGGGGGAGAGGTTCCAGAGGCATTGCTCCAGCCTATGGGCGCGCTTGCCGTGCATGACTACGGAGATGTCGCAGCCGCTTGCCGATCACGCCCTGGTGCGGCGCGAACAGATACACGAGTGCGAACACGCAGCCCTGCACCATGACGACCAGACCGCCGGATGCCGCATCGATCCAGTAGCTGAGGTAGATCCCGATCACGCTGCACAGTGCCGACATGACGGGCGCGATCACGAGCATCCGTCCGAAGCGATCTGTCAGCAAATGCGCGGTCGCGCCGGGGATGATCAGCATCGCGACGACCAGTACGACTCCGACGACCTGCAGGGCGACGACGGCAGTGAGCGCCAAGACGCCGAGCAACAAGGCTCCGAGGAAACGCGGTGAGAGCCCGATCGCGAACGCGTGGGTCGGATCGAAAGCATAGAGCGTGAGGTCGCGGCGCTTGATGATCAGCACGCCGAAGGCCACAGCGGCGAGGATCGCGATCTGCAACAGGTCAGTGTCAGAGACTCCGAGGATGTTGCCGAAGATGATGTGGTTGAGATCGGTCTGGCTTGGGGTGACTGAAATCAGCACCAGCCCGAACGCGAACAGGGTGGTGAAGACGATGCCGATCGCGGCATCCTCCTTGATCCTGCTCGTGCCGCGGATCAGCCCGATCAGGCCGACCGCGAGAAATCCGAAGACCAGCGCCCCAATGGCGAACGGCGCCCCGACGACGTAGGCCAGCACGACGCCGGGCAGCACGGCGTGCGAGACGGCATCACCCATCAGCGACCAACCCACCAGCACCAGCCAGCACGACAACAGCGCACACACGATCGCCGCGATGACCGTCGTGACCAGGGCCCGCACCATGAAGTCGTACTGCAGCGGCTCGAGAATCCAATCGAGGATCATGACACCTCCCCCTGGTTCTCGTCGGCCCCATTCTCGTCAGTCGAGCCGAGCCCGAAGGCGCGGGACAGATTGGCCGGCTCCAGCGCCTCGGCCACAGAGCCGTGGAACAGTACCCGGCGCAGCAGCAAGACGGCCTCATCGGCCAGCGACGGCAGCGCATGCAGATCGTGGGTGGAGACCAGCACAGTGTCTCCGGCTGCCGCAAGCTCGCGCAGCAGCCGAACGATCGTCGCTTCGCTGCGCTTGTCGACGCCGGCAAAGGGTTCATCGAGTAGCAGGATGCCTGCGCCCTGCGCGATCCCGCGGGCGACGAACGCGCGCTTACGTTGTCCACCGGAGAGCTGCCCGATCTGGCGGTCGGCGAGATCGGTGAGCTCCACCCGTTGCAGGGCTTCGTCGACGGCATCCCGATCGATCGTCCGCGCTCGCCGCATGAAGCCCTGCGTGCCGTATCTACCCATCATCACCACGTCGCGCACCGAGACCGGGAACGTCCAGTCGACGTCTTCGCTCTGTGGCACGTAGCCGACCAGCCCCCGTTTGCGGGCGGATGCCGAATCCATACCGCCGAGCGTTACCGTGCCGGACGCCGGACGCACCATCCCCAGGGTCGTCTTGAACAGCGTCGACTTGCCCGAACCGTTCATTCCGATGAGCCCGGTCACGCGGCCCGCTTCGACGTTCAGTGAGACGTCATCCAGGGCGAGCACATCGCCGTAGCGGACCGTCACGCCGCGCACCTCGATTGCGCTCATGAGCCGGATCCTGATCCGGTGAGCCCGGCAATGATGGTGTCAGCATCGTGGCGGATGAGGTCAAGATATGTCGGCACCGGGCCATCGGCCATCGACAGCGAGTCCACGTAGAGGATGCCTCCGAATGAGGCATCCGTCGCCTCGACGACCTGCTGCATGGCCTTGTCTGACACCGTCGACTCGCAGAACACGGCGGGTACGTCGTTGTCCCTGACGAACTCGATTGCGGCGGCGATCTGGCGAGGGGTCGCCTGCTGCTCGGCGTTCACGGCCCAGATGTACGCCTCTGTGAGGCCGGCATCCCGGGTGAGATAGGAAAAAGCACCCTCGCAGGTGACCAGTGCCCGCTCGTTCTTCGGAAGGTCGGCGAGGTCTGCAGTGAGGTCGTCCTGCACCTGCTGCAGTTCGGCCTTGTACGACTCGGCGTTGGTGGCAAAATCGTCGGCGTGCGCGGGGTCGAGATCGGTGAACGCGGTGACCATATTGTCGACATAGAGCTGCACATTCAGCGGACTCATCCAGGCGTGCGGGTTCGGCTTTCCGGCATACGCGTCTGCGGTGATGTCGATCACGTCGATCCCATCGGAGACGACTGCGTGCGGCACGTCGACCGAGTCGACGAACTGCGCGAACCACACCTCGAGGTTCAACCCGTTGTCCAGGATCAGATCGGCGTCGGCGGCCTTGCGCACATCACCCGGCGTCGGCTCGTAGCCGTGGATCTCGGCGCCGGGTTTGGTGATCGACTCCACACGCAGGTGATCACCAGCGACGTTCTCGGCGATGTCGGCGAGCACGGTGAAGGTGGTCAGCACCATCGGGCGGTCGTCCGTGGCCTCCGACCCAGAGCCATTCGGCGCCGCGGCATTCGGTCCAGCGCATCCGGCCAGGACGACGGCACCAGCAAGGATGAGCGCCGCAATGGCGCGAGCCAACGCCCCGGGTCGGAAATTTTTAGGCACACCGAAAACCTACCTTTTAGGCACGCCGAAAACAATGCGTCGGGCGCGCGGACCGGGGTACGTCTGCACGACGACGCCAGCACACTTGCACGACCGATCGCCGAGAATGGTCGTGCCGGCGTACTCGGGTCGTGCATGTGTACCGGATGCCAGCATTCAGGCGGACGGGAGTGTGATGGTTCCGGTGCCGGGGAAGTTGATGCCGTCGTCGTGCGGTTGCCATGCCTGTCCCATGCTTCGACCGTAGAAGGTCGATGATTCGGGAATGTTTCGGAGCCCATCCGCCCACGGCAGAGCCGCTCAGAGCAGATTTGCGCCTGCTCGACCGCCGTGCGACGCACTCTGGATTCATGAGCGAAGAGAACCCCATCCCACAGTTCGGTCCTGATGCCCGCCGCGCGCTGTTCCACGAGCGCATCCTCGTGCTCGACGGTGCACTCAACGACGACAACGGCACGCTGCTGATGACGCAGCTGCTGACCCTTTCGGCTGAAGACTCGGCCGCCGACATCGCCCTGTGGATCCATTCGCCTGGGGGATCGGTGCCGTCGATGCTCGCCATCCGCGACATCATGAATCTGATCCCGAACGACGTCGCAACACTCGCACTCGGGACTGCCGCCAGCGCGGGGCAGTTCCTGCTTTCGGCCGGCACGAACGGCAAACGTCGTGCCCTGCCGCACGCGAGAATCCTCATGCACCAGGGGTCCGCCGGGATCGGCGGCTCCGCTGGGGAGATCGAGACGCAGGCCGACGATCTTCGACAGATGCGCGACACCGTGCTCGGACTCATCTCCGCCGACACCGGTCAGACCACCGAGCGCATCTTCGAGGATTCGCTGCACGACCGCTGGTACACCGCCGCGCAGGCTCAGGAGTACGGCTTCATTGACGAGATCGTCACGTCGATCGGCGAGGTGCTTCCTCGGCGCAGGGCACGGGTCGGATTGGGAACGGATGCCGTGGCATCCACAACAGACTCGCCAGCCACCACCGAATCGCCATCCAAAACCGGAGGAGCAAAGTCATGAGCAGCTACACAATCCCGAATGTGATCGCGCAGCATCCGCGCGGGGAACGCATCATGGATGTCTACTCGCACCTGCTCGCCGAGCGCGTCATCTATCTCGGCACCGGGATCGATGCCGGCGTCGCAAACGCGCTCATCGCGCAAATGCTGCATCTCGACTCAGACAGTCCGGAGACTGGCGTGCAGTTCTACATCAACAGCGAGGGCGGTGATCCAGGCGCGGCGTTGGCCGTGTACGACACGATGCAGCACATTCGGCCAGCGGTCGCGACGACGGTCGTCGGGCAGGCGATCGGCCCGGCCGCGCTGCTCGCCGCGGCAGGAGCCCCGGGGCAGCGCGCAGCGCTCGCCCACTCCCGCATCGTGCTGCACCAGCCCGCCGGACAGTCGCGCGGTGCCATCCCCGATCTGATCCTCGCGGCCGATGAGGTCGTGCGGGTGCGCTCCGATATGGAGGAGATCCTCGCTCGGCACACTGGTCGCACGGTTCAGGCGCTGCGTGCCGATACCGACCGGGATCGGGTGTTCACCGCGTCCGGTGCGCTCGAGTACGGGCTGATCGACACCGTGCTCGGGGCGCGCTCGTCTGAGTAACGCCCGGGGTGTTGCAGATCGCGGAGGTTGTCACGTCTGTCGGACAAAATCAGCGAATACCTCCGCCATCTGCAACAACGTCCGACAGGTGTCGCAGGCGGATGCCGAGCGGCGACACCCAGGCCTTGATCAGGCGGCGAGGGCGAAGACGCCGGCAGACCCGGTAGCGGATTCCGGAGCCGAGGCCGTACGCAGTTCGTCGGCCACGTTGCTGGTGAGGTCGACGAGCGTGACGCCCAGGGCTCCGCCGATCGCTGCGATCATCTCGCTGGATGGCTCTTTGAGCCCGCGTTCCACCTCGGAGAGATACTGCGGCGAGACGCCCGCTTTGTTCGCAGTCTCGGTGAGAGTCTCTTCGCGCTCATGTCGCTTGCGGCGCAACTGATCTCCGAGCAGCTGGCGCCAGAGCGGCTCAGGACCGTTCTGGGGATGACGCGGTGCGTGCGGAGAGCGGGTGCGGGCGAACGGGATGATCTCGGCCATGGTTCACGGTAACGCTGGCATCTGCTGCTACGACAGGTGTTCTGCTCAGAGCAGAACACCGCCCCCCTTGTCGAAACCCTAACCCGCCGACCTCACCCCGCCAGCTGCTCAGCGAGGAATGCGGCCTGACGCTCCCACTGCAGTCCTTGCCCACCCTCGTGCTCGTTGAAGGCATACTCGACGATCTCTGCGATCCCGCCCCAGTTGTTGCGGGCCGCGTACACAGTCGACGGCGGGCATATCGGATCCATCAGTGCGACCGAGAAGAGGGAAGGACAGGTGGCGCGACGGGCGAGGTTCACACCGTCGAAGTACGACAGGGTCTGGAAGGTGCGCTGCGTGGCATCACGGTGAACCGACAGGTACTGAACGATTTCGTTGTACGGGTCTCGCCCGGTCATCCCCACCGAACGCTCGAAGTGGCACAGGAACGGCACGTCTGGCATCGCGGCGATGAGCCCGTTGGACAGGGCTGCGGCGGCGATCGCGATCCCGCCGCCCTGGCTTCCTCCGCACACGGCCACTCGCGACGCATCGATCCGGTCGAGCGAGCGGATAGCGTCGATCGCGAGCACCGCATCTGTGTAGACCCGGCGGTAGTAATAGCTATTCGGGTCGTCGATACCTCTTGTCATGAATCCGGGGAACGCGGGACCCGAGCCGTGGGGGTCGGGCGTGACGCCACCGGTCCCCCCGGAGCTGCCCTGTCCGCGGGTGTCCATGAACAAGTGCGCGTATCCGGATGCTGCCCACCTGAGTCGTTCGTGCGGCAGCCCACGGCCGCCGCCGTATCCGTTGTACTCGACCACGGCAGGCAGCGGCTCATCTGTGCCCGCCGGCAGCAACAGCCATGCGCCGATCGGATCCCCGCCGAAGCCGCTGAAGGTCACGTCGTACACCTCGACGGACTGAAGCGGGGAGTCGATTCGGCGCAGCTGAACCGGCGCAGCGAGTGCCCTGGACTCTTCGAGCGTCTGCTCCCAGAAATCATCGAAATCGGTGGGTTCTGCGATTGCGGGGCGGTAGGAGCGCAGCTCCTCGAGGGGCAGATCAAAACGCGGCATTGCGGCATCCTTCAATCGGGGGGTCGGCGGCAGTTTATCGGGGCGCCGATTGTTTCCCCCGTCGCGGCCTGCCTCGATTAGTCTTGACGATGAGATCTCCCCTCGTTTCCTCCCCATTTCTGCGAACGGCCCTTTTTTCATGATGCCTCGCGTCATGAAGGTCTTCCGGCTCGCAGTTGCCAGAAAGGTGTTCCCTCGTGAATGACTCCGCCGAGAACAACGTCGACGAGCAGGGGGCCGACTTCTTCGATCAGCTGGCCCACGGACAGACGCGCGAGCAAGGCACCTTCACGATCGGTTTCCGTGGGTATGACAAGGGTGAGGTGGATGCCGCGATCGCGGGCCTGCGCATGCAGGCACAGCGTGCGGAAGCAGATCTTGCTGAGGCCCGTTCCGGTGGGAGCCGCGACATCGCCTCCGTGCGCTCAGAGGTAGAGGCCGCGCGCGCCGAGAGCGACGCGCGCATCGCTGAGGTCGAGGCGCAGGCCGATGACCGTGTCGCGGCACTGGAAGCAGACCTCGCCGCAGCGCGCGCGCAAGCAGACGACGCCGAGCAGCAGGTCGCGACGCTCACCAGCGAGCTGGTGGACGCGCCGAAGAGCGAGACTGACGGTGAGGGGTCGCGGCTGCAGTTCGAGGCCGTGCTGAGAGTTGCCGAGGAGCAGGCGTCGGTACTGATCCAGAACGCCGCCGTGCAGGCGGATCGCCTGCTCGAGGTTACGCGCGCCGAAGCAGATACCCGCCGAGCTGAGCTCGCCACCGAGGTTGACCGAATCACCGCGCAGGCGCAGCACGATGCCGATCAGGTTCGACTGCGTATCGACACGGAATACACCGCGCACGAGGCTCGCGTTCAGCGCGAGGGTGCGCATGCTGCAGAGAAGGTCATCCAGGCCGAGCAAGAGGCGGCGACTGTCCGCACCGAGGCTGAGAAGGGTTCAGCAGCTCTGCGCTCGATGGTCACCCGTGAGACGAGCCAGCAGCGTGCCGATGCTGAGCGTGAGGTGCGCGAGATGAACGCTCGCGTGCTGGAATTCGAAGAGACGCTGACCCGCCGTCAGGACGAGGCACAGCAGGAGTTCCTGCTGTTGCATAACCAGGCCGTTGCTCACGCTGAGCGCATCACGGGTGATGCGAACGAGCAGGTCGCGTCATCCCTTGAGCACACCAAGCGGATCTCCGCGAAGGCCGACGACTACGAGCGTCTGATGCGCTCGCAGGCACATGCCATTGAGGCGGATGCGCAGGTGCGTTCTCGCGAGACGCTCGAACGTGCACGTGTGAAGGCGCAGAAGATCGTCAGCACGGTCACCGGCCACACCACTGAGGTGTTGCGTGATGCCGAGGATCGCACGCGCCAGCTGCGCTGGCAGCAGCAGCAGCTGAACAGTTTCATGGCTGAGGTGCGGGAGCTGATCCGCCCCGAGGGTCTGCCGAGCGCGGATGTTGTGGATGAGGATTCGGACGAAGACGAGGATGCCGTCGAACCCGCTGCCGTCGCAGCTGACGTCGAGGTTGACGAGATCGACGAAGAGTCCGACGAAGACGAAGACGAAGACGCCAAGGCCTGAGCGGTACGAGCAACATGTCCCACTTGGTGAGCGTGACCGAACTGGCTGAGTTGATCGGTTCCGGTGCGCGCGTCCTTGACGTGCGTTTCCGGCTGGACCAGCCAGACGGTCGATCCGACTATCTCGAGGGCCACATCCCCGGCGCGGTGTATGTCGATCTCGAGTCGGAGCTGTCCCGTCACGGGCGGCCCGACGAGGGTCGGCATCCACTGCCTTCGACAGAGCACGTGCAGGATGCCGCGCGCAGCTGGGGACTAGGCGACGGCGATGTTGTCGTCGCGTATGACGACTACCGCGGGCTGGCGGCGGCGCGTGCGTGGTGGCTGCTGCGTCGCGGCGGTGTCGATGTGCGGGTGCTAGACGGCGGATGGGCTGCGTGGCAGGCCGCTGGTGGTGACGTCGAGACCGGTTCAGCAGAGTTCACGCCCGGTGCGGTGACCTTGACGGATGTCGCAGCTGACAGCCTCACCATCGATGAGGCGGCGGCATTCCCGGCATCCGGAGTGCTTCTGGACGTGCGTGCGTCGGAACGCTTCCGCGGCGAGATCGAGCCGCTGGACCCGATCGCCGGACATATCCCCGGTGCGACGAATCTGCCAACTGGGGTGCACCTCCGCGAGGATGGCACGCTTCGCGATCTCGACACTCTGCGGGGCAACTTCGCCGACGTCGGGATTAGCGACGACACCCCTGTTGCCGCGTACTGCGGATCGGGACTCACCGCCGCGCATACGGCGCTCGTGCTCGCCGAGGTGGGCATCGATGGGAAGATCTTCCACGGTTCCTGGAGTCAATGGTCGAACACCCCTGGGCGTCCGATCGCTACGGGGAAGTAACCTCGGCGGGCCTTGAAGGCCCGCGCGATGCGCAAGCCAGCTAGCCTCGGAGCAGGAGGTCTCACCATGAGCGTACGAATCGTCGTCGGGATTGAGCAGACAACGGCAGGGGAGCGCGCGCTCGCGTGGGCTGCCCAGCGGGCAGCAGAACGGAAACGTCCGCTGCTGTTGGTCTCCGTTGTCAGCGGTGCACTGGGTGTGGTCGGCGAAGGTGAGTTGCTCGCCGAGACTGAACGCCAGACGCTGGAATGGTTGAACGCCGAGTCCGAGCGGTTGAGCACCGGCGGCCTGACCGTCGAGACTCGAGTTCTACGCGGCGACCCGGTCGCCCAGCTCGCGAAAGCGTCAGCTGAAGAGGAGATGCTCGTCATCGGCAGCGATTACCGCGGGCCGGAAGGTGGCCAGGCGCGTGGCGTTCATGGCATCCGCATTGTGTCTGCGGCATCCATCCCCGTCGTGGTAATCCCTGACATCGACATCAGCGGGCGCATAGGCGTGGTCGTCGGCGTCGATGGCTCGCCGATTTCGGAGGCGGCGATCGCCTTCGCGGCCGCCGAGTCTGACCGTCTGCGTGAGCCGCTCATCGCGGTCGCGGTCTGGACTCCGATGACGGTGAAGCCGCGTAACTCGCTCGTCTACCCGCCCGATTATCTGAAGAGTCTGGAGCACGCCGCGGAGGAGAACCTGGCACTCTCGCTGGCTGGGCTCCGTCAGGACTACCCCGATCTCGAGATTCAGTCGCACGTCGTGCGTGGATACCCGTCCGCCGTCATCAGCGAGCTTGCGTCCGGCGCCAGGCTCACCGTTGTCGGTTCGCACGGTCGTGGTGTGGTCGCACGGTTCCTGCTCGGCTCGATCAGTCACGAGGTGCTCACGCACCTCCGCACGCCGACGGCAGTGGTCAGGTAGTTCGCTCGCGCTGCAACGCCACTCTTAAGTGCCGTTACGCGCGTTCGCCGAACCCCCAGCGCAACACGAGCATCCCTGGGCCCCACCCGTGGCGCACCTGGTGGATCGTCGTGGCGCCGTCGAGGAAAAGCGGTGTCACCTTGGTCTCCCTAGGTGTCTCCTCTATCTCCTCGATCCAATCCGGTAGGGCGTCGGGGTGGAACCTGGTCCAGAGCACGATGTCGCGACACCGGCGGGCGACGCCGTGCCCGGTCTCGCTGGTGCTCGGATAGTCGGGTGGGTACTCCAGCTTCCACTCGATCATCGTCGTCTGCGCAGGCCCGAGTGGACGCTCAAGCTCGAACATCGCACCGTGCACCTCTCCGCTCGGGTGCGAATAGCGGCGAGAGATGTGCCCGCCGGACACGAAGCTGAAAGTGGGTGCCGGTGTCGAGACCCCGGGGGTGAGATCGAGATAGGGGACGTTCGTGATCGTTCCTGAGGTGGACTGCAGAAGCGTGCGCGTAATGCGCGAGATGACGAACCCGTCGCTGCCGACCTCGGTGACGGCAGTGGTTGAGACATCACGTCCAGGATCCATGACCGGAGCATCCAGAGCAATGAACGTCTCGGCCACAGCTCGCTCCAGACGCCCTTCATTCAATGGGTACTGCGGTGTGCCGATTGGGCCGACGCGCAGGGTGGGTCCGATCAGCGACAGCAGAGCTCCGATGTCCAGATCGAGCAGCGATTCGATCTGCTCTATGGCAGCCCTCGATTGCGGGCCTTCCGGGCGCCGGGCGCCGGAGCGCCAGTAGCTGAGCGTCGCCGCTGAGATCGGGTTGCCGCTCGCTGCCAGGCGCTCCCGCAACCAGGTGAGAGTGACTCCGCGCGCAAGGATTGCCTTGCGCAAAGCCAAGGCGAAATCGAGCCTCTCGTCGACCCCGATGGAATCTTCTTCGTACATCACAGACCCTCCCCCAGGTATGTGAACAAGCAGTGTCTAACCTTGAGCATAAGACCACGCAAGACACTCGGGGCCCGAGTTAACGCGTGGGCGGCACGGTCGGATCGCGGCAGGTAGGGCACTACCAATGCACGCGATCCACCGGACGCGCAGTGTCCCCCCGCTGCGTGCACGTGAGGTTTGGCGGTCGATCTGGGGACCGACCGCCAAACCCCGCATTACGCATGGGTGGATTCAGGGGGGGGCGGGCGGGCAATTGACGGTGGGCGTGGGTGCACCTGCCCACGCGTAGACTGGACATATCACCCCGGAAGACCGAGGAATCGTCATGTCTGCCCCAGTTCGAACGTTCACCGTGCGCGACGTCCAGTTGTTGCGCGCACTCTTCGCGGCGGCATCCGCGCTCATGATCACGTTCTCGTCGGATCACTCCGCCGAGGTCGGCTTCGCCGTCTTCGGTGGTTTTGTGGCAGCGAGCGGGTTCATCCTTATCCTCGGCGCCTGGCAGTCGGTTCCTGCCGGATCACGTTGGCCATTCATTCTGCTCGCCGTGATCGACCTTATTGCGGCGGTCGCCAGCGGAGTCCCGACCTGGCGCACGGATGGTGCGTTCTTCGTCGTGGTCATCATCTGGGCCGCGGCATCCGGTCTGGTCGAGCTCATCGCCGGCCTTCGTGCACGCCGCACCGACCCGACCGCGAAGGATGCCATCACCGTCGGCGCCCTCGGACTTGTCCTCGCGGTCGTACTGCTCATCATCCCGGCCGACTACTCTCTGCAGTATTCGGTCGACGGTGCGGGAGCATTGACGCTCTCCGGAATCATCCTCGCCGTCGGCATGGTCGGCGGCTACACCGCTATCGTGGCGGTCTTCCTCGCGATCGCCGGCTTCTCGCCGCGGCGCGAGGCTGGGCAGAAGGATGCCGAAACCGATGACGCCACACGCGCATCGGTCGAGACTGGAGGAGCCGCGTGAGCGACAACAAGCCCAACCGTCGAGAGCTGTTGCGTCCGCTGCACCTGCTCGGCATCGCCCTTGTCTGCGGTGTCTTCGCCACGGTCGTCACCCTCGTGTCGACCGGTGCCTTCACGTCTCGCGTCAACCAGTTGATCTCCTCCGGCAGCTATGAAGGGCTGACCCCGGTCGCCCTGGGTCTCGTCATCGGCGGCGGTGCGTTCATCGTCACGCTGCTGATCATGTCGATGCTGATCCTCGCCGTCGACCCGCGCGAGTACGAAAGCAAGACCCTCGACCGCCCCGTGCTCTATGACGAGGAGCCCGGCGATCAGCCGAGCACCGACTCGACCGGAACGGACTCCACGAAGTCCTAGCGCCGGGGCATCCGCCCGCTCCGGCTCGCGCCTGTCCCGCGCCCGCGTCTCGTGCCCGCGGGCAACACAAGCCCGCCCGCGGGCGCCAGACGTCTACTTCGCGAGGCGCTCGGCGATACCGATGTAGGTCGCGGGGGTCAGGGCGAGCAGACGCTGCTTGGCAGCATCCCCGATTTCGAGACCTTCGACGAAGGATGCCAGCTCCGCAGCACCCACGCGGTGACCGCGAGTGAGTTCCTTCAGCAGTGCGTACGGGTCGCTGATCGTCGAACGGCCGGCGACGACCTCGGCACGGATCACGGTCTGGATGGCCTCGGCGAGAACCTCCCAGTTCACGTCGAGATCGGCGAGCAGCACGTCGCGCGCCAGGGAGATCTCGTTGAGGCCGCGGCGCAGGTTGTCGAGTGCGAGCAATGAGTGCCCGAACGCGACGCCGATGTTGCGCTGCGTCGTGGAGTCCGTGAGGTCGCGCTGCATCCGCGACGTGACCAGCGTCTGCGACAGCGAACCGAGAAGTGCGGCCGACAGTTCGAGGTTCGCTTCAGCGTTCTCGAAGCGGATCGGGTTGATCTTGTGCGGCATGGTCGATGACCCAGTCGCGCCCGCCACTGGAATCTGCGTGAAGTAGCCGATCGAGATGTAGGTCCAGATATCGGTGGCGAGATTGTGCAGGATGCCGCCGGCATGACGCGTCCGGTCGTAGAGTTCGACCTGCCAGTCGTGTGACTCGATCTGGGTGGTCAGAACGTTGAAGCCGAGACCGAGCCCCTCCACGTACTCGCGGGCGATCGTCGGCCAGTCGGCGTCGGGGTCGGCCGCCAGGTGCGCCGACCAGGTGCCGGTCGCACCAGAGAACTTCGCCAGGTAGTCGGATGCCGCGATCTGGCCGCGCACGCGCTCCAGGCGCCATGCGAAGACAGCGATCTCCTTGCCCATGGTCGATGGAGTTGCCGGCTGACCGTGCGTACGGGAAAGCATCGCGGCATCCGCATGTTCGACAGCGATCTCGCGCAGCTTGGCGATCACGTCGTCCAGCGCAGGCAGCCAGACATTCTCGACCGCGCGCTTCACGGTGAGCGCGTACGAAACCGAGTTGATGTCCTCGCTCGTGCACGCGAAGTGGGTGAGCTCGGAGATGGAATCGAGGCCCAGTGATGACAGACGGTCGCGCACGAGGTATTCGACGGCCTTCACATCGTGACGGGTGACGGCTTCCTTCTCTGCGAGCCAGTCGATCTCGTTCTGACCGAAGTCACGGTACAGGCCGCGCAGACGTTCCTTGTCGGCATCCGCCAACGGCGATGTCTCGAACAGCGAACGGTCGGTGAGCGTGATCAGCCACTCGACCTCAGCCTCGACCCGGGCGCGGTTGAGTCCGGCCTCGGAAAGGTAATCGCCGAGCGGTGCGACGGCCGGGCGGTAGCGTCCGTCGAGGGGGCTCAGCGGCTGGACGGGGAAAACATTCGGGGAAGTCAGGGGAATCCTCCTGATCGGGCCCCTCAAATGTGGGGCGTCGTGCGGCCGGGACGCAGGGCGGGTTCGAGCTGGCGAAACAGGCCCCGGGTTGCGGTCTCAATCATAGCGAGCACCGCATCGAACATTGCCGTGTCTGCGTAGTACGGGTCCGGTACGTCCATGCCGTCGGCGTCGCGATCGAAGGAGAGCAGCAGGATGACCTTGCCCTCTTGGTCTTCATCGCGCGCCCACTCGCGGAGAATGCGCTCATGCGTGCGGTCGAGCGCGACGACAAGATCGTTCTCCGCGAAGGATGCCGCGGTGAACTGTTTCGCGCGGTGGTGGGAGCCGTCGTATCCGCGGCGTTCCAATGTGTCGATCGTGCGGTGATCGGCGCGCTCGCCGACGTGCCACTCTCCGGTTCCCGCGCTGCTCGAGATGATTCGCGGGCCTAAGCCCTGATGTTCGGCGAGGTCGCGAAACACCACTTCCGCCATAGGGGAGCGGCAGATGTTGCCCGTGCACACGAAGATGACGCGGAAGGGATCCGGCGATGTCACGGGATCTATTCTGCCGGGCGCGAGCAGATCCTGCACAGCCGAGACCCATCTCGTTCTCCACATTCCCGCCGAGGCGTGTGCTCTGCACGGTTCGCGGGTTTCGGCATCCTGCCTGCAACGCGTGCCGGGCATCCTGGGTGCATGTTCAAATTCGAGATGTCGGCCCCGATGGGCCAACTCACGGGCGCCGGCTTGGAGTGGGTACGGGCGTATACCGCGGTGGAGGACGCAATCGGTGCTCTTGAGGATGCCGGAGCCGCGCTGACTCCGCTCATCTACGAGAGCGAATGGCAGGCATATGGCGTGCGCGCGCTGCACGAGCTCATCGTCGCCCTGAAGACCCGCACGGCCATCGAGATCGGCGAGTTGGGTACTCGGCACTGGGAGATTCAGTCGAGGCCGACGCCATGAGCGGATCTGTCGACATCAACCATGGCGGCGCGATCGCGGTTGATCCCCAAGCGCTGCGATCGGTAGCGAGCGCGTTACTCGCGATTGCTCCTGCGTTCGCGGTAGCGAGCGCCGCGATTCGACGGGCTCATGGTCATGTCTTGGCGGCGCCGGGGATCATCGGTCGTGTCGACATGGGAGCACTGTGGGCCAGCAGCGACCGGGCCGACGCGATGGGCGAGGAGTGTCAGAGCGCGGCTCAGAACACGCTGCTGATGGCCGATGTCTACGAGCTGGTCGAGACCAGGGCAGAGCTGGCCGCGCTGGCCATTGCTGACGGGGCGGAAGCCGATGCACTCTTCGCGCGGATCGCTGAACTTGAGGCATCCGATCCTCGCGTCACCGAGATGGAGACCTGGCTCCTCGCAGGTTGGAAGGCGGGCAGGTTTGAGGGTTTGGCTGAGCAGCAACTTCAAATTCCCGGTGCTTTCGACGTCTCGTGGCTGTTCCTTCTCGCCGCGGGTATCGGCACGCAACGGTTCGGCGCCATTCGTCCGGGTGCGACTCTCTCCGGAGATGGCGGTGCGGTATCGGTGAAGCCGGTGAAGACCAGCTCTCCGATTGCGCCGCCGACGAGCCTGGCCGAAGCCTTCCGAAGGTTCCCCGAGGCAAAGGGAGCGCAGTTCAAGGTCGAGAACTACACGATGCCCGACGGCTCGCATCGATTCGTGCTCTACGCGAAGGGCACCGGTTCGCCCTGGTACGGATTGGGAAACCCACTGGACATGAAGTCGAATCTCGAGCTGTACATCGGGCAGGAGTCAGCGTCATATCAGGCGACTCTCGACGTGCTGGAGGCCGCCGGTGCACGGCCGGGAGATCGGGTAGACGTCTACGCGCACTCACAGGCAGCCATCAATGCTGCCTACCTGGCATCAGAGAGTGATTTCGATGTGAAGGTGCAGGTGACCGCGGGCAGTCCGGTGCATCCAACTCTGAATGATGACCAACTGCTGATCGAACTGCGTCACACCGACGACATCGTCAGCTCACTCGCTGGCGGCGGTGCGCCAGGCGGGAGTGGATCGCCGGACAGCTTCGTCGCCAGTCGTGTGGGAGACCCGGACTACCGCCTGCACGACCTGCTCATCAAGACGCACTATCTCGATACCTACATCGAGACGGCAGAGATGGTCGACGCATCGGGCGACGTGCGGCTGCACGCGATCGAGGTGAACTGGCGCGAGCTCAATGAGGCCGTGCTGATCGAGGCGACCGAGTATGAGGCAGAACGGGATTGACCGTATGCCCCGGGGTCAGTCGCGCACCGCTGTCAGTCGCGGCGCTTCCTCTTCTGTGGGCGAAGGATCGCTCCGAAGACGGCGTTGATGATCGAGATGATGATCGCCGCGACCACGCCCCACCAGAAGTCGCCAACGGTCAGGCCCCATCCGAACCCCGAGGTGATCACCGCGGTCAGCCACAGCAGGAACCCGTTGATGATCAGTCCGATGAGTCCGAGAGTGAGGATGTACAGCGGGAACGCGACGATCTTCACAATGGTGCCGATGATCGTGTTCACGAGGGCGAAGATCGCGCCGACAGCCAGGAAGGTCAACACCAACTGCAGCGTCTCGCCGGGTGCGAAGGCAGTGACGGACACTTGCAGAACGGTAATCAGCGTCACCACCCACAGGGCGAAGGCGTTGACGACGACACGAATAATAAAGCGCATGGTGAATTCAGTCTCGCATGACGGGCGCCGGATGTCACCGACACCCGCATGATTGCGGAGAACACTGTCCGAACCGCCGCTCGCTCGTAGACTCATCCTCGTGACCGAGCCCATCCTTCCCCGCATCCGTCCTGAGATCGCGGCACTCGCGCCGTACAAGCAGGGCCGCCAGGCGGGGCCAGACGCGTTCAAGCTCTCCAGTAATGAGAACCCTTTCGATCCGCTGCCGTCCGTCCTGGAAGCGCTCGGGCACACCACCCCCATAAACCGCTATCCGGATGCCACGGCCGCTCGGCTGCGCGAACGCCTCGGAGCCCGCTACGGCGTTGACACCGATCAGGTGCATGTCGCGAGCGGCAGCGTCGCGATCCTCTACCAACTGGTGCAGGCCGCCGCATCCGTCGGCGATGAGGTCATCTACGCCTGGCGCTCCTTCGAGGCCTACCCCGGGTTGCCGCTCGTCGCTGGAGCCACCGGCATCCCGGTTCCGCTGACGGCTGACGCGCGGCACGATTTGGACGCGATGGCGGATGCGGTCACCGAAAACACCCGCACCATCCTGCTCTGCACGCCGAACAACCCCACCGGTCCGATCATCACGAGCGTGGAGTTCGAGGCGTTCGTGAACCGCGTTCCCGCCGATGTGCTCATCATTCTGGATGAGGCATATACCGAGTTCGTGACTGCTGATGACGCCGTCGACGGCCTCGCCGAGCGCGTATACGAGAAGCACCCGAACGTGGTCGTGCTGCGCACCTTCTCCAAGGCATACGGATTGGCCGGCCTTCGAGTTGGCTACGCGATCGGTAACGCGAAGGTGCTCGACGCGGCCAGGGCCACCGGCATCCCGCTGTCCGTCACCTCGGCCGCAGAGATCGCCGCGATCGCGAGCCTTGATGCCGAAGCCGAGCTCATGCAGCGTGTGGCAGTAGTAGTCGAACGACGCACGACGCTGGTGGCAGCCCTCCGTGCGCAGGGTTGGGCTGTGCCTGACAGCCAGTCGAACTTCGTGTGGCTGCCCGCGGGCGAACGCACAGACGAGATCGCCGCAGCCTTCATCGAAGCCGACATCATCGTTCGGCCGTTCTCGGGGGACGGCATCCGTATATCCGTTGGGGAGCATGAATCCGTGGAGAAGGTCCTACAGGTTGCTCAATCCGTTGTGGAGCGTCTCCAGTAATCTGCGGAGATGCTCGACTAGCGTGGAACGGTGACCTCGTCAGAGACCGATATCGTCCGCGTCCTGGAAGCGGACGGCCGTTTTGCGCCCAGTCCTGCCGCCGAACAGTACCTGCCGTTGATCGATGCGATCAGCGACGCAGAGCTTGAGCAGTTCTATC
The DNA here is from genome assembly GCF_059445345.1 of Microbacterium sp. Y355. NCBI lineage: Bacteria > Bacillati > Actinomycetota > Actinomycetes > Micrococcales > Microbacteriaceae > Microbacterium > Microbacterium sp. Y355. The sequence goes on from NZ_JCAIUD010000001.1 coordinate 2,832,876, forward strand.
GCGACATGGTCGTCATCCGCGCCATCGACGATCAAGCCACCAACCTGCAGCGACAAGGACAGTTGGCACTGTGGCCGCCGAGTCGTGGCCAGGAGGCAGCCCAAGTGGGGTCTGCCCGCGCCGCTCGCGCGCAGGACACCCTGTTCCCCTCCTATCGCGAGCATGTCGTCACCCGCATCCGCGGCGTCGACACCATCGGGATCATCAAGCTGATGCGCGGCATTTCGCACGGCGGATGGGATCCGACGGATCCCAAGAACGGCAACACGCGGCTGTACACGCTGGTGCTCGGCTCGCATGCCCTGCACGCTACGGGCTACGCCATGGGCCTCAACTTCGACGGCAAGACCGGCACCGGCGACCCTGAGCGTGATGAGGCGGTGGTCGTCTATTACGGGGATGGCGCTTCCAGTCAGGGTGACATCCACGAGGCGATGGTTTTCGCCGCCAGCTACCAGGCCCCGACGGTGTTCTTCCTGCAGAACAACCAGTGGGCGATCTCGGTTCCGGTGGCTACGCAAACGCGGGTGCCGTTCGTGAAGCGCAGTGCCGGCTACGGCATCGAGAGCATCCATGTCGATGGCAATGATGTGCTCGCGAGCTACGCCGTCTCCCGTGTCGCTCTCGATGAGGCGCGCGCCGGGAAGGGCCCACGGGCGATCGAGGCCGAGACCTACCGCCTCGGTGCGCACACCACGAGCGACGATCCAACTAAATATCGCACCAGCGATGAAGAGCAGTCGTGGGCGAAGCGCGACCCGATCACGCGCATGCGCGCCTTCCTTGAGGGCAAGGGAGCGAGCAACTCTTTCTTCGAGGATGTGAGTACCGAGGCATCCGATGCAGCGGAAGACCTCCGCGTTCGCACGCTGGCCCTCGAATCGCCGCCGGCAAACCTGATCTTCGACCACGTCTACAGCGAGCAGCATCCGCTGATGGATGAGCAGCGCGCGTGGCGCGAACAGTACGAGGCGTCTTTTGAGCAGCCGACGCAGAACGGAGGCGCCCACGCATGACGCTCGAGACCATGCCATTCAGCAAGGCACTCAACGCTGGCCTGCGCAAGGCCATGGAAGACGACCCGCGCGTCCTGCTCATGGGCGAGGATATTGGCAAGCTCGGCGGGGTTTTCCGCATCACCGAGCACCTGCAGCGGGACTTCGGTGAGAACCGCGTCCTCGACACTCCGCTTGCGGAATCAGGCATCGTCGGCACCGCGATCGGCCTGGCGATGGCAGGCTTCCGCCCGATCTGCGAGATTCAGTTCGACGGGTTCGTGTTCCCGGCGTTCGACCAGATCACCACGCAACTGGCGAAGCTGACCAACCGGCACGAGGGCACGATTTCTATGCCGATCGTGATCCGCATTCCCTACGGCGGACACATTGGTGCAGTTGAGCATCACCAGGAAAGCCCGGAGACATACTTCGCGCACACCCCCGGCCTCCGTGTGGTGTCGCCGTCAACCCCGAACGACGCGTACTGGATGATCCAGGAGGCGATCCGCTCAAACGACCCGATCATCTTCCTCGAGCCGAAGAGTCGCTACTGGCACAAGGGCGAGGTTGAGCTCGAACAGTCCACGGCGGCCCTGCATGCATCGCGAGTGGTGCGTTCCGGCACCGACGTGACACTGGTCGGCCACGGCGCAATGGTCACGGTGCTGCTGCAGGCGGCCGCGCTCGCCGAGGGTGAGGGTACGAGTTGCGAGGTCGTCGATGTACGCTCGCTGTCACCGGTCGACTACGGCCCGATCCTCGATTCGGCCCGCAAGACCGGCCGCATGATCTATGCCCAAGAAGCCCCTGGCTTCAACAGTCTCGGCAGTGAAATCGCCGCGACCGTGATGGAGCGCGCGTTCTACGCCCTGGAGGCGCCCGTGCTGCGGGTGTCGGGCTACGACGCTCCGTTCCCGCCCGCCAAGCTGGAAGGCACCTTCCTTCCGGATGCCGACCGCATCCTCGAGGCCGTCGACAGGTCGATGGCGTACTGAGTCGTTCCGAAAGGACTCGCAATGAGCACGCAGCACTTCACTCTCCCGGACGTCGGCGAGGGCCTGACCGAAGCTGAGATCGTCACCTGGAAGGTCGCGCCTGGCGATGCGGTTGCGATCAATGACGTGATCGTCGAGATCGAGACCGCCAAGTCGCTCGTCGAGTTGCCCTCGCCGTACGCCGGCGTTGTCGGTGAGCTGCTCGTGAGCGAGGGGACGACGGTCGAGGTCGGCGCGCCGATCATCAGCTTCGTGTCGGATGCTGCGACAGCTGACTCTGCGACGCCCGCTGCCCCGGCCGCTGAGGAGGCCGGAGGTTCGGTGCTGGTCGGATACGGAACGGGAGCGGGCGCGACCTCGCGCCGCACGCGCCCGGCGGTGCGCACGGTGCGCTCATCGGTCGGCGTGATCGCGAAGCCGCCGATTCGCAAGCTCGCTCGCGACCTGGGCGTCGACCTGTCGGCTGTCACCCCGACCGGTGCCGACGGCGAGGTTACACGCGACGATGTCGTAGGGCACGCCTCACAGGCCAGCGTCTTCCGCAACATCGAGACCCCGGAGTGGAGCACTGTGCGTGAGGAGACCGTTCCCGCGCCGAAGAGCGCGCCCGTCGGTCTTGCTCGCGGTGTGACTCCGACGCCGGCTTCTGACCCTTCGCGAACGGAGTCGATTCCGGTCAAGGGCGTCCGCAAGGTCAGCGCCTCTGCCATGGTGCAGAGCGCCTACAGTGCACCGCACGTCACGGTGTGGAAAGAAGTCGACGCGACTCGCACGATGGAGCTGGTCAAGCGGCTCAAGTCTTCCCCGGACTACACCGACATCAAGGTCTCGCCGTTGCTGATCGTGGCCCGTGCCGTGATCTGGGCTGTGCGCCGCAACCCGATGGTCAACGCCGCCTGGGTCGAGACCGAGGACGGCGCCGAGATCTCGGTGCGCCACTACGTCAACCTCGGCATCGCGGCGGCGACGCCGCGCGGGCTTCTGGTGCCGAACATCAAGGACGCCCAGGACCTCAGCATGAAGGACCTCGCCCGCGCCCTCAACCGGCTCACGCTGACGGCGCGCGAGGGTAAGACTCCGCCGGTCGACCAGCAGGGCGGCACGATCACGATCACGAACATCGGCGTCTTCGGTATGGATGCCGGAACCCCGATCATCAACCCCGGCGAAGCAGGCATCGTGGCGATGGGCACCATCAGTCAGAAGCCGTGGGTCGTCGACGGTGAGGTGCGCCCGCGCTTCGTCACCACCGTTGCTGGCTCGTTCGACCACCGTGTGATCGACGGCGACGGCATGAGCCGTTTCATCGCCGACGTGGCCAGCATCCTCGAGGAACCCGCACTGCTCGTCGACTGACGCCGCGCCAGCGGTGATCCGCGCGACTGTGATCGTCGCGCTGGAATGCCAGCGTCGGCTTCATAAGGGGGATGCGGGCGCGCTGAGCCGCTTCTCCGCGAGTTGGGGCACCGTCCGCTCGCGGGCTGCGCGTCGAGCGGTCGCGATGGCTCCAGCCGACACGACTTCAGCGCCCAGAGTCGAGGCGACGATCTGAGGCGCCGGCAGGTGCAGCTCGTCGGGGAGGATGCGCCGGGCCGCGGCGAGCACAGGTTCGATGCTCTCGGCGACCGCCCCGCACACGATCACGCGTGACGGGTCATACATGCTGCCGAGTACTCCGACGACTCGGGCGACGGTCGCGCCTACACGGTTAGTGACGAGCACCGCATCCGCGTCTCCTGAGGCAGCGAGGGTCAGAACCAGACGCGCATCGATGTGATCCCTGTCGACCAATCGTCCCACTGCGCTGTCGAGCGCGATCTCGCCGGCCTCGACCGCAGCGCGGGCCTGATCCTGCACGGAGTATCGGAGCCCGAAGGCGGAGCCGACGCCCACAATGTGATCGAACACGACACCCTCGCCGACGCCGCCGTGCGCACCGTGCAACACGTGTCCGTCGACGACCACTCCACCGCCGAAGCGCTCGCTGGCAAGCAGGGCGACATAGTCGCGGCATCCGATCGCAGCGCCGACCGCACCCTCGGCAATTGCGGCGAGCTGGGCGTCGTTCTTGATCTCCACGACGGGCGCCCAGTCCCGCAGTGCTTCCGCGAGGCCGGGATTCGTGCGCTCCCAGAAGCCGTCTGGGTGCGGCGGTGAGATGCCGTCGCGATTCACGGGAGCGGCGACTCCTACGCAGAGCGCAAGCACGTGATCTCGGGGAGTGCCGGCCTCTTCGAGTGCAGCGCGCAGTTGGTCGATGATGGTTGACCGGCGCTCGTCAGCCGACTGAGTTGGAGCCACCTCGACTCGGTGGTGCACGAGCGTGCGGTCGAGTGGATCGGCGACGGTCACGGCGATGTGGGTGTCACCCGCGTCGATGCCGACGATGACGCCGAGATCGGTGGAGAGGGCGAAACGTCGGGCTGGGCGACCGGAACGGTAGTTGCCAGTTGCCCGGGCATTAGGAAGTTCGCGAAGCACCTCGGCGCCGAGCAAAGTGTCGATTGCGTCGATGGCGGTGGATCGCGTGAGTGACGTGGCGGCCATGGCGTCGGTGGCGGTGAACTGCCCTGCCTCCCACGCGAAGTCAAGGACGGCCCCGACGCTCGCGCGTCCGGTTCCGAGATCCGTCGACACTTCCGTCATACCCCTTGACCTTCCCGTCGTTCTAATGAGAGAGTACCTCTCGACAGTAAATTTGCTCACTAGATTTAATGTGCGGATCTATCGGATCGGGAAGGACAACGGTGTCTGACAAACGAACACGCGCGTTGCGGATGCTGGCCGGAGGCCTCGGGCTCGCGATGGTCGGGGCAGCCCTCACCAGCTGCGCGGCCGGCTCCGGAGCGGAGACGATTCGCTTCACGTTCAACAAGCGCGAGGCGATCCCTTTCATGACCGATCTCGTCGCCGAGTACAACTCGTCGCAGGACGACGTACGGGTGGAGATCGACACCTCGGGTCCCGATGTCATCTCCGCCAGCTTCGTGCGCGGCAACCCGCCCGACCTCATCCTCGGCAACTACAACTACGAGATCGCCCGCTTCGTGCAGCGCTGCGCTCTCATCGATCTCTCCGAGACGGATGCGGCAGCCAGCATCCGGGACGATCTGCAGCCGCTCATGGAGCAGTACGGATCTTGCGAGGGTCGCACCAGCGCTCTGCCCTACTCGGTGATGGCGGCCTCCGTGATCTATAACAAGGAGATTTTCCAGGCCCAGGGGTTGGAGGTGCCGCAGACCTGGGACGAGTTGATCGCCGTGTGCGAGCAGTTGAAAGAAGCCGGAATCGATCCCTTCTACGCGACGTTCAAGGATGACTGGACCGTCGGGCAGGGCTGGTATGACTACGCGATCGGCGGCTCCGTTGACACGATCGACTTCTTCAACGCCATGGCCGTTGAAGGCGCAGCGGTCGGCCCCGACTCCGATGTCTCGTTCGAGAAGGACTTCGCCGAGCCCATGGAGCAGATGATGCAGCTCGCGGACGACTACACGAATGACGATGCGGCGAGCCGAGGCTACGGCGACGGCAACCTCGCCTTCGCCAAGGGCGAGGCAGCGATGTATATGCAAGGGCCGTGGGCGTTCAGCGAGATCGCCAAGACTGCACCGGACCTTCAGCTAGGCACCTTCCCGCTGCCCATGACCGACGACCCGGCCGACCTCGGTGTGCGCGTGAATATGGACCTTGGCGCCATGATCCCCGAGGGGTCGCGGCACCAGGAGGCGGCGCGCGACTTCCTCGAGTATCTGTACCTGCCCGAGAACATCGAGGAGTACAACGCGTCGCAGCTCGGCTTCACACCGACGAAGGATGCCCCGGCGCCCGATGATCCACGCGTCGAGGGAATGATCGACTACTACGAGGATGGGCAGATCTACCAAGGGCCCTCGGTGCTCGTGCCCAAGACGATCCCGGTGATGAGCTATGCACAGGCGATGGTGCTGGGAGCCTCGACCACCTCGACGCTGCGCACCATGGACGCGGATTGGGCTCGCATCGCCTTCCGCGCGCCGATCCCCACCACAGGCGATGCGGCAGCCGGCGAGACAGAGGAGTCCGCACCGTGAGCACCACCGCAGCCGCGAACACTACGCGGCCGAACAGTCCGACGACGGACACGACCTCGATCGTCACCGGAAGGGGACGCAAGCTCCGGCGCCACACGCGCCGAGTCGAGCCGATCTACTACCTCTTCCTGCTTCCGACGCTCGTACTTTTCACCCTCGCCATCACGCTTCCCGCTGCCATGGGAATCTTCTTCAGCTTCACCGACTCGATCGGTATCGGCGAGTGGAGCTTCAACGGGCTGACCAACTACATCGCGATGTTCAGCGATCCGTCGATCCTGCAGAGCTACCTATTCACGTTCGGGTTCTCGCTCGCCACGGTCATCGTGGTCAACGTGATCGCCTTCCTGCTCGCGGTCGGTCTCACTTCACGCATCCGCTTCAAGACGGCGCTGCGCACGATCTTCGTGATCCCGATGGTCATCTCGGGCATCATCATTGCCTACGTCTTCAACTTCCTCTTCTCCAACTCGATCCCTGAAGCTGGCGCGGCCGCCGGCATCCCCTGGCTCGCTACGAGCCTGCTGGCCAACCCTGATCTCGCCTGGGTGGCGATCGTGATCGTGACCGCATGGCAGGCCATTCCCGGCGCCTTGCTGATCTACATCGCAGGTCTACTCTCGGTGCCGGGCGAGGTCTACGAGGCGGCGAGCATCGACGGCGCGAGCAAGCCTCAACAGCTCACACGCATCACGATCCCGCTCGTCGCAGGCTACGTCGTGATCAACATCATCCTCGGATTCAAGGGCTTCCTGAACGCCTACGACATCATCGTCGGCCTCACCAACGGCGGCCCTGGAACCTCGACCCGTAGCGTCGCGATGACGATCATTGCGGGCTTCAACAGCGGCGACTACGCCTACCAGATGGCCAACGCGACGATCTTCTTCATCGTCGCCGTGCTCATCTCCCTCCTTCAGCTCTCGCTGACCCGCGGAAGGAATGCTCTCTGATGTCAACGCAGACACTCACCACGATCCCCACTTCGGGCAAGAAGCCGCGCATGCGAATGGAGCGGGTGAGCTGGTCGGGCACGATCATTCTGATCCTGTGCGCTGTCACCGTGCTCCTGCCGCTGTACGTGACGATCTCGATGGCGTTCAAGACCACAGGCCAGGCGGTCGACGGCAACGCCTTCTCCCTCCCCGCGCCGTTCAGCATCGACGGGGTCATCGAGGCGTGGAACCTCACGAAGTTCCCCGTCGGCGCAGGCGTCTCGCTGTTGGTCACCGCCGGCACTGTGATCGCGACGATCCTGCTTGCAGCCTTCGCGTCCTACGCGATCGTGCGCAACTGGGATCGCCGGCTATTTCGTTACTCGTTCTTCTACCTGCTCGCGGCGATGTTCATTCCGTTCCCGGTAGTCGCGCTGCCGCAGATCCAGCTCACTGGACGCGTCGGGCTGGACAACCCCTATGGCGTGATCATCCTCGCGACGATGTTCCAGCTCAGCTTCAGCGTGCTGCTGTTCACTGCTTTCCTGCGGTCTATCCCGATCGAACTCGAAGAGAGCGCACGCATCGACGGCGCGACGACGTGGCAGACGTTCTGGCAACTGATCTTCCCGCTGCTCGCCCCGATGAGCGCGACCGTCGGCATCTTCGCGTTCCTCTACGCCTGGAACGACTTCATGATGCCATCGCTCATCATCTCCGATCCGGCGATGCAGACCCTGCCGGTGCGACAGAATCTCTTCCAGACGCAGTTCAGCAACAATTACAACGTGTCGTTCGCCTCGTATCTGATGGCGATGGCACCCGCGATCCTGGCGTACCTCTTCACGCAGCGCTTCGTCATGGAGGGCGTGACTCAAGGTGCAGTCAAGGGCTGACTCTCACCTGAATAGACCACCGCAAGAAAGAGGGAGTAACACTTTTCATGACTGATGCGCTTCTCACCGAGACCCGCGAAGACGACAAGACGGCAGCGTGGTGGCGTCAGGCCGCCGTCTACCAGATCTATCCCCGAAGCTTCGCCGATGCGAACGGCGATGGACTCGGCGATATCCCTGGCATCCTGTCCCGCGTCGACTACCTCGCCGATCTTGGGATCGACGCGGTCTGGCTGAGCCCGTTCTACCCATCGGAGCTCGCCGACGGCGGATACGACGTCGCCGACTACCGCAACGTCGACCCGCGCCTGGGCACACTCGCAGACTTCGACGCGATGGTCGAAGCGCTGCATGACCGTGGCATCCGTGTCGTCGTCGACATCGTTCCCAACCACACCTCCGACCAGCACGAATGGTTCCAGGAGGCGTTGGCGGCCGGCCGGGGGTCGGCGGCACGCGAGCGGTACATCTTCCGGGAGGGCAGCGGCCCCGACGGCGCAGAGCCGCCGACCGACTGGGGGGCGGCGTTCGGTGGTGGTGCGTGGGAGCGCGTCGAGGACGGACAGTGGTACCTCCACAGCTTCGCCATCGAGCAGCCAGATCTGAACTGGGATCACCGGGAAGTCCGCGAGGACTTCCTGACCACTCTGCGCTTCTGGTCGGACCGCGGGGTCGACGGCTTCCGCATCGACGTCGCGCACATGCTCACGAAGGACCTCAGTGAGCCGCTGCCCTCGCAGGCAGAGCTTGACGCGATGGACCGCACCGCTGGCAGCCATCCGTTGAGCGACCGCGACGACGTGCACGAGATCTACGCCGAGTGGCGGAAAGTCTTCAACGAGTACGACCCGCCGCGTACCGCGGTCGCCGAGGCGTGGGTTGCTACGCCGGAGCGTCGCGCGAAGTACGCGTCGGCGGAGGGGCTCGGTCAAGCGTTCAACTTCGACCTCCTTGTCGCCGACTTCGACGCTGAGGAGTTCCGTCGCATCATCGCGGACAACCTGCAGCAGGCGCGCGCTACCGGATCTTCGACCACGTGGGTGCTCTCCAACCACGACGTCACGCGGCACGCGACCCGGTACGGATTGCCCCCGCTCGACGGGCGCCCGGTCAAGCAGGGCACCGAATGGGTGGCTGCCGGTGGCCCCGAAGATCTGCTCGATCGCGAGCGAGGCCTCCGCCGGGCACACGCGGCCACACTGCTTCTGCTGGGGCTCCCTGGCAGTACTTACCTCTACCAGGGCGAGGAACTCGGACTGCAAGAAGTCGCGGAAATCTCGGCGGAGCAACGGCAGGACCCGTCGTTCTTCCGCGGTGCCGAGTTCGACGGCCTGGGGCGCGACGGATGCCGTGTGCCACTGCCGTGGACGGCAACCGGTCCCTCCTTCGGGTTCGGCGCGGCTCGTGCGCATCTGCCGCAACCGGTCTGGTTCGCCGAGTATGCCGTTGAGGTTGAGGCGGCTGATCCGTCGTCGACGCTCTCGCTGTACCGGGAGGCGCTGCGTCAGCGACACTTGCTGCAGACCGAGGAGAGCCTGGAGTGGATCGAGACGGGCCGGGCTGACGTGCTGCGCTTCGCGCGCCCGAACGGCTGGGAGGTTGTGGCGAACTTCGGGATCGATCCGTTCGAGCTTGGGGCACGCGCCGCGGATGTTGTGCTCGGAACCGTCGTCGACGATGCCGTGCCGGGGGAAACCACGGTCTGGATCGCACCGACCGGGTCCGTCGGCTGACACTGCGATTCGAGCGATTCGCGGACGGAGGGGTCGCACATCGCCGCTAACTCCCTCTGCGACCGACCATGTGCGACCCCTCCAGGCAGATCGGCGTTTCCGTCTCGCGCCCAGGGGTCGCACATAGTCGCTCCGGCACGCGTTGAGCGGCCATGTGTGACCCCGCGTCGCCCCCGCGTCGCCGCGGAGAGCACTCGTCTCGGGCACGTTGTGAGAATGGTTATCATTAGCGTGTAGAATCGAAGCATGAAGAAGCCCGTTGTCGCCCTTGCACTTGCATCCGTCTCTGCTCTCGTGCTGGCTGGATGCTCCAGCCCTGCAAACTCGGCGGGCGCCGACGACGGTGTGATCCAGGTCATCGCGAGCACCAACGTCTACGGTTCGCTGGCAGAGCAAATTGGCGGCGATCGGGTCGAGGTGACCTCGATCGTCACCTCCGCAGCGCAGGATCCGCACTCCTATGAGGCATCCGCTCGCGATCGACTGACCGTGCAGAATGCCGACCTTGTCATCGAGAACGGCGGCGGATATGACTCCTTCATCGACACGCTGCTCGGTGATTCCGACGCGCATGTGCTGACCGCAGTCGAGTTCGCGCACGACTACCCGGGCAACGAAGGCCATCAGGATGCCGAGGACGCCCACGCAGATGAGGAAGCGCACGATCATGCGGAAGACGACCACGCAGATGAAGCTCATGCGGAAGAAGCTGACGGGCACGAGGCTGACGACCATGAGGGCCACGACCACATCGAAGGATTCAACGAGCACGTCTGGTTCGATCCGCACACGATGATCCACGTGGTCGAGGGAATCGCCGAGGAGCTGACCGAACTCGACCCGGACGGCGAGGCCGACTTCACCGCCGCAGCCGACGCGATCATCGCCGAGCTTGAGGGCTTCGAAGCAGACCTCGAGACGCTCGGTACTGAGGCAGACGGAGCATCCGTCTTCATCACCGAACCACTTCCGGGCTACATCGCCGCGGCCGCAGGCCTGACCGATATCACCCCTGAAAGCTTCGCCGAGTCGGTAGAAGAGGGCAACGACGTGGCGCCCGCCACCCTGCTCGCCGCCCTTGAGGTGATCGACAGCGGTGACGTGCAAGTGCTTCTCACCAACGCGCAGACCGGTGGTGCCGAAACGCAGCGAGTAGAGGATGCCGCAGAGGCCGCTGGCATTCCCGTGGTGGCTTTTACGGAGCTACTTGAGGACGGATCGTCGTACGCTGAGTGGATGCACGATGCGATCCAGAACCTCGCCGACGCGCTCCGGTCGTGAGTGCGGGCGATACCGAGCGCGCTCCGATACTCGAGATACGCGGCGCTGGACTTCATCGCGGCAACCGTGAGCTGTGGTCCGGGCTCGATCTGACCGTCGAACCAGGGGAGTTCATCGCGGTGCTCGGGCCCTCCGGCTCAGGCAAGACGACGCTCATGCGGGCGATCCTCGGCCTGCAGTCACTCAGCGAAGGCAGCATCCGGGTCGCAGGCACGCCAGTGCACCGTGGAAATCCGCGCATCGGCTATATCCCGCAGCAGCGGCCGCTTCCGCCAGACACCAGCATGCGCGCCCGTGATGTCGTGGCGCTGGGGGTGAACGGCACCCGGTTCGGCCTTCCGATCCCGCGTCGCGGTGACCGCGCTCGCGTGGATGCTCTCCTCGAAGGCGTCGGCGCATCCCACTTCGCGGATCGACGTGTGGGGTTGCTCTCCGGTGGGGAGCAGCAGCGCCTCCGTGTCGGTCAGGCCCTCGCCGATGAGCCCACGCTCCTTCTCTGCGATGAGCCGCTCTCGAACCTCGACCTCGCCAATCAGGTGGGCATCACCGACATCATCGACCGGCAGCGCCGCGAGCGCGATGCGGCGGTGCTGTTCGTCACGCACGACATCAACCCGATCCTTGGCCGCGTTGACCGCATCCTCTACATCGCCGGAGGCCGTTTCGTGCTCGGTACTCCCGAGGAAGTGCTGCAGAGCAGGGTTCTCACCGATCTGTACGGCACCCCCGTCTTCGTGCTGCGCGCGGGCGACCGTCTGGTGGTCGTCGGCGTCCCAGACGCGGAGCCGCATCACGATCACGGAGACCACGACGCAGGAGAGGCCGCATGATCGCCGCGACCGGCCTCTGGCAGGCCGTCGACTGGAGCGACGTCTTTTCCTTCCAGGATTACGGCGCGCTCGTCGCCCTGCTCTCAAACTCGATCATCGCTGGTGCCGTTCTCGGCATCGTCGGCGGGTTGATTGGCGTTTTCGTCATGCAGCGCGACCTTGCCTTCGCCGTGCACGGCGTGAGTGAGTTGTCGTTCGCGGGAGCTGCGGCGGCACTGCTGTTCGGCGGCAGCGTGGTGGCTGGATCCCTCGGCGGTGCGCTGGTGGCGGCGATTCTGATCGGAATCCTCGGTGCCAAAGCCCGCGATCGCAACTCGATCGTCGGGGTGCTCATGCCGTTCGGGCTTGGTCTCGGCATCCTGTTTCTCTCGCTCTACGACGGACGCAGCGCGAATCGCTTCGGTCTGCTCACTGGGCAGATCGTCTCGGTGTCGAGTCCCGACCTCGGCTGGCTGATCGGAATCAGCGCCGTCGTGCTCATCGGACTACTGCTGATGTGGAACCCGTTGCGGTTTGACTCATTGGATGCCGTGGCAGCCTCTGCCCGCGGCATCCCGACCCGGGCGCTGAGCCTGGCGTTCATGGTGCTGCTCGGGCTCATCGTCGCCGTCGCCGTGCACATCATCGGCGCGCTACTGGTGATGGCGCTGCTGGTGACACCGGCTGCGGCCGCGATGCGTATCAGCGCAGGACCTCTCGCTGTGCCATTGCTGGCCGCGCTGTTCGGCTTCGTCTCTGCGGTCGGTGGCATCCTGCTCGCGCTCGCTGGTACTCTGCCGGTGAGCCCGTACATCACGACGATCTCGTTCCTCATCTACGCCGGATGCTGGATCATTCAGGCCAGGCGGGATCGGGTGCGTCGGCGAGAGTCATCCCCCAGGATGACCTGAATACGGCGCTATGCGGACGACGGCCGCGTACGCGGTGGCAAGGCTGGCACTATGCATTCTTTGACGCGTCCGGTGGCTGCGCCATCTGCGATCCACGTTTCCACCGCTGCGATCAGCGCGAACACGCGAACGATGACGCGCGTCTGCGGGACGCCGGTGATGGCGGTGGTCAAGGCAGACGGCTTCGGTCTCGGGGCCGAGCGAGCCGCTCGCGCCGCACTCGCCGGAGGCGCCACCGAGCTGGGAACGGCGACGTGCGACGAGGCGATCGAGTTGCGCCGTGCGGGATTCGACGTTCCGATCCTCGCTTGGATGCTGCACGACGAGGCGCCGATCCGTGCGGCGCTCGAGCACAGCATCCGGCTGTCGCCAGCCTCGGTGGGACAGCTGCTCACCATCGCGCGCATCGCCGCCGAGATCGACGTCATCGCAGAGGTCGAGCTGGAGCTGGAGACGGGGATGCATCGATCCGGGTGTGCCCGACCGCACTGGGACGAGCTGTTCCGGACGGCACATGCGCTGCCGTCCGTGCGGGTGATCGGACTCTGGACCCATCTCGCAGGAACAGCCGCCGAACAGTACACCGAGCCACTTGACCGACTCGCAGAGGCGGCCGCGACGGCTCGGCGAGCGGGGCTTACCCCTCGGCTGCACGCCGCCGCCTCGCTGTCGGCGACGCTCGACAATCGGGTGCGGCTGGACATCGTGCGACTGGGGGCGAGCCTGTTCGGGATCGAACCGCTGCCGACGGTGCCGGTTGGCCTGGTGCCGGTGGCGCGCTGGGAGACGCGTGTGAGCCAGACGCGCGAGGCCGTGCCTGGCGACACCGTCGGATACGGGCAACGCGCGCTCGATCGTCACACCAGGTTGGCGCTGATCCCTGTCGGCTACGCAGACGGGGTGCCGCGTCGGGCCGTCGTCGAGGGGGCGCCGCCAATGACCGTGATGATCCGCGGCCGCCGGTTTCCGTTCATCGGCGCGATCTCCATGGACCAGTCGATCATCGACGTCGGGCGCAGCGGCATCGAACCTGGGGAGCGGGTGACGTTGATCGGTGATCCCCGGAGTGGTGAGCCAGGGTTGAGCGAATGGGCAGACGCCCTCGGCACCATCGCCCAGGAAGTGCTCACCGGGCTCGGACGACGGGTGGCACGGCTGGAGGAGACGGCATGAATCGCGTGGTGGTGCTGTTCGGCGGGCAGAGCACCGAGCACGAAGTGTCTGTCGCATCGGGGGAGGATGTCGTCGCGGCACTAGGTGGGCGTCACAGCGTCGTGGGAGTGCGGATTGACCAGAACGGCGGATGGCACCTCGGCGACGGTCCCGCAGTCGCAGCGGAAGATGTGCTCGTCGAGCTGGAGCCCGACGACGTCGTGTTCCCCGTGCTGCATGGCGGCTGGGGAGAGAACGGTGGTCTGCAGCGCGAACTGGAGGGTCGCGGCATCCGGTTCGTGGGAAGCTCGGCCGCGGCGTGCGAGATCGGGATGTCGAAGCTCGCGACGGCCCGGGCTGCAGCCGGACGCGGTGTCCCGACCATCCCCACACATGTGCTGAGCCGGGCGGATCACTTCGCGGATCCCGATCTGCGGGCTTCGGCGTTGGCGCACGTCGCCCAATGGCCGCTCATCGCGAAGCCGAATGCCGGAGGCTCCAGTGTCGGCGTGTTCGTCGTGCGCTCGAAGAGCGATCTGCGGGTCGCACTTGACGATGTCTTCAGGCTCGACCCGATCGCGCTGCTGCAGCCTCTCGTCACGGGGAGCGAGGTGAGTGTGGGCGTATGGGCGGGGCAGGACGGAGCCCTGCATGCGACCGGTGGGTCGCTTCTGCATCTGCCGGACGGGGAAGACGCCTTCAGTTACGAGCACAAGTACGCCGGTGCCGGCGGCTGGCTGGAGATCCCGGCGACGTTCCCGGCAGACGACCTGGCCGACCTGCGCAGGTGCGCGCTGCAGGTCGCAACGGCCGTCGGCGTTTCGGGTCTGGCGCGGGTCGACTTCTTCCTCAGCACGGACGGTGTGGTCCTGAACGAGATCAACACCATGCCGGGGCTCCGGCGGGAATCGCATTTCTCGCGTCTGGTCGCCGCAGCGGGAGTGGGATACGAAGAGCTTTTGGACGGATTGATCGCCCAGGCGCGCGCCAGGAAACGTCATCTCGTCTCGACCTGACGCACGGCTCGGGGAAGCGGGCGAGCTTCGGCTCCCGGGTTCCCAGCCACGTCAGAGCGCCGCGGCCTAGACTCAAGCCATGGCTCAGCGGAACACCTGGCAGCGCGAGCGAGTGCGGGAAGCACTCGCTGATGCGCGCGGTTTCGTGAGCGCGCAGAGCCTGCATGCCACGCTCCGTGAGGAGAATACCGGCATCGGTCTCGCCACGGTCTATCGCGCGCTGTCTGGGCTCGCGGCATCCGGCGACGCCGACTCTTTGCAGAGCCCGGAGGGGGAGGCGATCTACCGCGCCTGCTCGACGGAGGGTCACCACCACCACCTGATCTGCCGGTCTTGCGGACTGACTGTCGAGATTGAAGCGACGGAGGTTGAGGCCTGGGCGCAGCGCACCGCTTCGCTGCACGGCTTCAGCGAAGCCGAGCATGTCGTCGACATCTTCGGACTGTGCACACCCTGCGCAAATCGGCGGGCTGCAGCAGCAGGGGTGGCGTGAGCACCGTCACCGGGAGACGCTCCAGCGATTCAGCGGGGATGCCTGCGCGCGGGAAACCCCGCTCCCCATGGCTCGGTGTGCTGATCGGCGTCGCCGTTATCGCCGTTCTCTTCCTGATCGACAGGTTCGCGCCAGCACTCTTCCAGGACTCGCTGCCGCACCGCGCGCAGGACGGCCTCACTCTTGCGCTCAGCGTGCTCATCGAGGCGCTGCCATTCATCGTTCTCGGTGTGGTGCTGTCGATCGTGGTGCAGGTATGGCTGCCGCCAGACACCATCCAGCGCTGGCTGCCGAGGCAGGGCTGGGCTCGTCGCGCCGTGCTGTCGCTGCTCGGGATGCTGATCCCGGTCTGCGAATGCGGCAACGTGCCGTTCGCCCGCGGCCTGATGATGCGCGGCCTCGCGCCTGCGGAGGCGATGACCTTCCTGATCGCCGCGCCCATCGTGAACCCGATCGTGATCATCACGACGCACGCGGCGTTCGGCTGGGACGGCGGCATCCTCGTCGCGCGACTCGTCGGCGGTTACTTGATCGCGAACCTGATCGGCTGGATCTACAGCCGCCACCCCGCACCGGATGCGCTGCTCACCCAGCAGTTCACTGCCACACGTGAGCGGATCACACACGAGCACGGCACGCCCACAAAGCGAAGCCTCACCCAGTTCCTCGTCGAGCTGCGCGCCGTCATGCCCGCACTCGTGATCGGCTCCGCGCTCGCCGGAGCCGTGCAGGTGCTGATCCCGCGCGATGTGCTGCTTTCGATCGGATCGAATCCGGTGCTGTCGATCGTCACGATGATGGCGCTGGCGATGACGGTCGCGATCTGCTCGAACGTCGACGCCTTCTTCGCGCTGTCTTTCGTCTCGACGTTCTCCTCCGGTGCGCTGATCGCATTCCTGCTGGTCGGGCCGCTGGTCGATATCAAGATGCTGGCCCTGCTGCGCACGACGTTCACCGCTCGCACGTTGGTCGGCGTCGTCGCCGTGGTGTTGGCGAGTGCCTTTGCGATCGGGATCGGGGTGAACGTCTTTGGCTGAGTCGTCTGCGCCCTCACACGCATCCGCCCCATCGCGCTGGAAGGCAATCGGAACCCGCTGGCTAGGCCTCGGCCTCGCCGTCGTGATCTCGGTCGTGACGCTTGGCCTTGCCATCTCCGGACAGCTCACCCTCTACATCAGCCCCGAGTCGATCTGGTTCGCCTGTGCCGGGGCGGTCGTCGTGCTCGCCGGAGCGATCTGGTCGTGCACAGTGCCGCTCGGTGAGGAATCCGATCACGGGCATGAACACGGACACGATCACGTGGATGCTGGCGAGGCGGATGCCGCGAAATCCCGCCGCCGTGCGCTCAGCGTCGTCGGCACCGTCACCGCCGGCGTGATCGCCAGCGGTGTCGTCGGCGCTGCCCTCGTGCTGCCGCCTGCCTCGCTGTCCGTGGAGCTCGCGATGTCACGCGCCGGTGCGGATGGCGCGCTGTTCGCCGGAGTGGACACTCCGACGCTCGGGGTGGCCGACACGACCACCTTCGGTGTCGGCGAGTGGTCGAGCGTCTTCGCAACAGCATCTCGCCCCGAGTCTTATGACGGCCAAACCGTCACTCTCACCGGTTTCGTCACGCCGGGCGGAGAATCGGATGCCGTGAACCTCACCCGCATGATCATCACCCACTGCGTGATCGATGCTCAGCCAGCCGCCGTGCCGGTGAACATCGACTCAGGCGAGTACGGCACCGGACAGTGGATTGAAGTCACCGGTACCGTCAAGGCCGACTCCGATGGGTCGCTGCGCGTCGAGCCCACCTCTGTGGTCACGATCGACGAGCCGGGGGATCCCTATGAGTACTGAGGGTCACTCGACGCCGCCACAGACGCGTGCCGAGGCAAGGGCCGCCCGTGAGGCTGAGGCTGAGGCTGCGGAGCGAGAAGCCGCTGCGCGCGCGGCCGCTGCTCCTCACGCGGTGGTGCCGGCCATTCCGGAAGCGCCGGTCGACGGAACTTTCATTCCGCCGCTCGCCGTCCCCGTTGCTGAGCCTGCGCCTGCGGTCGCTGAACCTGTCGATGTGCCCGAAGCATCCGGAGCATCCGAACCGCCCCACGCGCCAAAAGACCGACGCTTCCTTTACACGCTGCTTGCCGTCGTCGGCATCCTCGCGGTCGTCGTCGCCGGCCTCAGCGTCGTCAGTCTCACGCAGGGGCCGCGGCTGAGCGAGGTGCAGGTGGATGAGAGCGAGGCGATCGAGGTCTCCGGCAGTCGCGTCATCCTCACTGCAAACCAGTCGCTGCAGGAGATAGATGAGACTCAGGTCACTGTCGAGCCTGCGGCCCCGTTCACGATCGATGCCGCAGGGCGGAGCATCGGCATCCGGTTCACCGTCCCGCTCGACGACGCGACCAAGTACACAGTCAGCGTCGCTGACGTCACCGGCATCGGCGGAGGACCCACTTCCGAGCTGACGACCAGTTTCACGACTCCGGCCGCCGAGATCTTCCTACTCAACAGGACAGACGAAGACGACTCGATCTTCCGCGCCGACCTCAATGGCGATGGGGTGCCGGTCTTCACGCATCCGCGTATCAATGACTTCCGCGCCACTGCCACGAGTCTCGTCGTCGCCGTCGAAGATGACGACGGTTCGAGGATTCTCGTCATGAATCGCGATGGGAAGAACGTACGTGAGTTGACGCTCCCGGGAGATGGCTACGTCAGCTCGGTACAGGTCTCTGATCGGGGCGGTCTGGTCGGCTACATCTATTCGGACCGTGAGATCAGCGAAGACAGCGGTCGCGCGAGCGTATTGGTCACCCAACCGCTCAGCGGCGGCGGCGAGCCGCAGATCGTGCAGGTCGGCGAGGAAGAGGCCAGCATCGCGGAGTGGCAGTTCGTGCCGGATTCCGCTGCCGTGCTGTTCATCGACTTTGCGGGAACACTGTCGCTCGATGATCGCGCGGGGGATGCCGGAGCCCAGAACATGGGCATCGCGATGCATCTGCTCGGAGTCTCGCGCGGCACCTACACCGCCATCATCGAGCACATCGACGGCAGCATCGTGGCGCTGAACCTTGCCGACGGCTCGGAGACTCCGCTCGCGGCATCCGACCCCGACTACGGTCCAGCCACGACCATCACTCCCTACCCTGGGGGCACGCTGCGCCACGTTGTTTCGCGTGATGAAGCTGGGCTGCCGACCGGCCAGACGATCATCCGCGTCGATGATGAAGGAGCGGCCACGCCGCTGCTCGAGGTCGCCGGCGGCAGTGCGATCCTGCAGGCGTGTGCTTCGCCCAGCGGGCAGTATGCCGCCGTGACCGTCGCTCCGGATCTGACCGAGAACGCGTACGACGACATGCTCGTGCCGCTGCCGAGGACCCTGCAGACGCACCTGCTTGACCTGCGTTCGGGTGAGGAAATGCCCGTGCTCACCGGATTCGACATCTCGTGGTGCCAGATGGCACCGGCCTTCTGAGCACATGGCGCTTCGCCGTGCGACCAGGGCAGAGCTCGCGGGACTGCCGCTTGACGTTGCTCCTCGCCTGCTCGGCGCCGAGCTTCGTACGGTCGTCGATGGCCTCGAAGTGCGCCTGCGCATCACTGAGGTCGAGGCGTACCACGGACAGGGCACGGGGGAGGCGGCAGACCCCGGGTCGCACGCGCGCATGGGACGCACCGCCCGCAATGCCACGATGTGGGGCGAACCGGGGCACCTCTACGTGTACCTCAGCCATGGCATCCACTCCTGCGTCAACGTCGTGTGCGGGCCAGACGGTCTCGCCGGAGGTGTGCTGCTGCGCGCCGGTCAGGTGATCGAAGGGGCGGATGCCGCGGCATCCCGCTCCGGCAGGGCAGGACGCGATCTCGCCCGCGGGCCCGGTCGGCTAGGTCAGGTGTCTGGGCTCCGGCATCCACTTCACGATGGGCTCGACGCGGTTACCGACAAGCCGCTGAATGGCGCGCGTGCGCAATTGTGGCTCGACGCCCCCGTCGCAGACATTTCCACAGGCCCACGCGTCGGCGTTGGCGGCATCGCTGGAACGAGCGCCTTCCCCTGGCGATTCTGGATCGAGGGTGATCCGACGGTCTCGGCGTTCCGCTGGGGACGGGGCGCGGCCGAGAGTCAAGCCATGCTAAACTGACTCTTTGTCTGCGCACACTCCTGTGCGTGGTTCGTGTGTTGTGGCCCCGAGCTTGTTGAAGGGCGCGGCACGCAGACAAGGGATCTTGGGTGAGGCCGTCCGGTCTCACGGTAATGAAGGAGTAATCACATGGCAGCAGTGTGCCAGGTTACTGGAGCTATTCCCGGCTTCGGTCACACCATCTCACACTCGCACGTGCGGACGAAGCGTCGCTTCGACCCGAACGTGCAGAAGAAGACCTATTTCGTTCCGTCGCTCGGTCGTAAGATCACGCTGAACGTGTCCGCCAAGGGCATCAAGGTGATCGACGTTCGTGGCATCGAGAACGTGGTCAAGGACCTCCAGGCGAAGGGTGTGAAGCTCTAATGGCCAAGAAGTCACAGGACATCCGTCCGATCATCAAGCTTCGTTCGACGGCAGGCACTGGTTACACGTACGTGACCAAGAAGAACCGTCGTAACACCCCCGACCGCCTCGTGCTGAAGAAGTACGACCCGGTCGTCCGCAAGCACGTCGAATTCCGCGAGGAGCGCTAAGCATGGCGAAGAAGAGCAAGATTGCTCGTAACGAGCAGCGCAAGGTCATCGTCGAGCGCTACGCAGAGCGTCGCGCCGAGCTGAAGAAGACCCTGGTCGACCCGAACGCAACCGACGAGGCCCGCGAGGCTGCACGTCTCGGACTGCAGAAGCTGCCGCGCAACGCGTCGCCGGTTCGCGTCCGTTCGCGTGACGCCATCGACGGTCGCCCCCGTGGCATGCTGACGAAGTTTGGCATCTCGCGTGTTCGCTTCCGCGACATGGCACACCGTGGCGAGCTGCCCGGTATCACCAAGTCGAGCTGGTAAGCATCGCATAAAAGGGGCGAGGATCTTCGGATCCTCGCCCCTTTTGCGTGTCCGGGCGCCGCAGGTTCCTGGGCTGTGGGCTGTGGGCCTGGGTGCCCCGTGCCTGTGCTCTGGGCTGTGCGCCCCGCACCGCGTCGTTGGGCGGAGTTCGCGCCGTTGGGCGGAGCCTCAGCCGCTAAAGCTCCGCCCAACGCTGCGTTCTCCGCCCAAGCGCGTGAGGGTGAGGGCGAGCGCGGGGAGCTGAGGCGCGGGAGGGGCGTGAGCCGCGGAGTGCTTCTGCACCATCTGCGTTGTTGAGAAGTTGTCCACCGAACGTGGGTATAGAACCGAGTCGGCCCGGCCCGCACGGGCACTATCGACGCATGGACCCGATCACAGAACTGAACGAGCGCGGCGGGGTGGCCAGACTCGACACCCTGCGCCGCGCCGGGGTCAGCACGCACGCGCTGCGTGTGGCGCGCGAGCGTGGGTTGATCTCCTCGGTATGCCGCGGTTGGGTCGCGCTCATCGGAGCGGATGCCATGCTTGTGGCCGCCGCGCGCCGCGGAGTCGTGCTCAGCTGCGTGATCCTTGCCGCGCGAAGGGATCTGTGGGTGCTCGATGCATCCGAGCCGCACGTAGCGGCTCCGCCGAAATCCGGCCACGCTCGTACCTCGCGAGGCACCATCCACTGGAGTTTGCCGCTCTTTCCTCGGGATCCTGACTCCTGCGAAGATTCGCTGGAGAATGCCCTGGTGCTCGTCGCTCGCTGTCAACCGTATGAATCGGCGCTCGCCGTGTGGGAGTCAGCACTGCACAAGGGCATGCTCGATCTGGATGTGATGCGCCGGGTACCTCTGCCGCCGTCGGCACGTCGCCTCGTCGAGGATGCTCGTCCATTCGCGGATGCGGGTACCGAAACAATCTTCCTCACACGACTGCGGTGGATGAACCTTCCCATCGTCCCGCAGGCCTGGGTGCTCGGGCATCGAGTCGACTGCCTCATCGGTGAGAGGCTCATCGTGCAGATCGACGGCGGGCACCACGTTGGCGCTCAACGCACGAGCGACATCGACCACGACGCCCGCCTCAAGCTGCGTGGCTACCACGTGATCCGAGTGAGCTATGAACAGCTCTTCGATCGCTGGCCCGAGGTGCAGGCTCTGATCATGGCCGCAGTTGCACAGGGTCTTCACCGCGCCTGAGCCGCACAGCCACACCCGTAGCATCCCGTCGTGTCTGTGCTCTGCTTTGCCCGCTGCATCCCAACCGTGCATCCGAACCCTGCGCCGTCCGCATCGTTGGGCGGAGTTCGCGCTGATGGGCGGAGACTCCGCCGCAGAGGCTCCGCCCAAGGCTGCGTTCTCCGCCCAACGCGGCGGGCGGATACCCGGCGCATCCACCTGCCGCATCCACCCGCCGCCGCGCCCCAAACCGGTCCCCGTAGCCACAAATCTGTGACTGGAGTGGCAAAAGTGACGCGACACGCCTATGAAAACCCCAAAACCCGCGAAATGACGGGGAAATGTGGGCGGTGGTTGATACATTCGAGGCGGTCACTCGATCAGGAGCATCCGCTCCAATCACAAAAAACAATGCGACACTTCGTCGCTGGAGGATGACATGGCTGACAAGTCCATCACCAAGACCGAGCTCGTCGCGAGCATCGCTTCCGCCACTGGCCAGAGCCAGGCAACCGTCTCGGGCGTCCTCGACTCGCTGTTCGCCACGGTCTCTGACGCTGTTGCCAAGGGCAGCAAGGTCTCGATCCCGGGCTGGATCGCATTCGAGCAGGTCGACACCGCAGCTCGCACGGGCCGCAACCCGCAGACCGGTGCAGAGATCAAGATCCCTGCTGGCAAGCGCGTCAAGGTGACCGCTGGTTCCAAGCTGAAGGCATCCGTCAAGTAAGACGGCTCCTTCTCGACGGCCGCCCCTCTTCGGAGGGGCGGCCTTCGTGCTTTCTATGGCCGCGACGAACGTAGGCTGGAGGGGTGACTTCCAACGGCCCCCGCACTGCGCGATCGTCGGCGTATCGCGCGGCCGGCGTTCTCGTGCTTGCCGTCGCCGCGGCTGTCGCTCTCGTCGCTGCGCTCCTCTTCGGCGGTGGAGCAGCCGAGCAGCTTCTCCAGGACCCCGGCGCGCTCGTTCGCTGGGGACTCCCGGCGGCGCGCACAGTGAACAACATCAGCGCCGCGGCCATGATCGGTTCGATCGTCCTCGCCCTCTTCGCGCTGCGTGCGGGGGAGAAGCCGTTCGAGACGGCACTGGATACGGCATCCGTCGGCGCAGCCGTCTTCACGATCTCGGCAGGCGCAACGGGATTCCTCACCTTCCGCAGCGCCTTCTCCGGCATCGCGCTCAGCCTGGACGAACAGTTCGGCGAGCAACTGGGGCGCTTCCTGTTCACCCTTCCGCTCGGCCAGGCGTGGCTGATCACCACACTCATGGGCGCAGTGGTCACGATCCTGCTGTTCGCCTGGCGCGGCTGGACGACGACCCTCATCACAGCCGTCATCGCGATCGCGGCTCTGCTGCCGATGGCCACCCAGGGGCACTCCGGCGAGCTCTCCGGTCACGTCATCGCCGTCAACTCGATCCTGCTGCACACGATCGGCGCTGCCGTCTGGCTCGGCGGCCTGATCCTGCTCGTCGTCCTGCGCGGTGTGGAGGGGGTCGACTCCGCCACCCTCGTGCGCCGGTACTCCAGCCTCGCCATCGTCTCGTTCTTCGTCGTTGCGGCTTCCGGCATCGTGCGTTCCCTGGTCGGTCTCGGGGGCTGGGAGGGGCTGTCGACGCCCTACGGCATCATCATCCTCGCCAAGGTGGTGCTCCTTGGCGGGATGGGCCTGCTCGGCGCCTGGTACCGCGCACGCCTGATTCCTCGCCTCGACGGCGAACGGGCGTCGCGCTGGTTCTGGATGCTGGTGCTCTGCGAAGTCGCACTGATGGGACTGGCATCCGGCGCGGCCGCCGCGCTCGCACGCACGCCTCCTCCCACGGGTGAGACGAGCGCCATTAGGCAGACGCCTGCGGAGATTCTCACGCGCTCTCCGATGCCGCCCGAGTTCACCATCGATAAGTGGTTCACCGGTTGGGACTTCGACATCCTCTGGGTGATGGCTGTGGCCCTCGGAGCCTTCTTCTACCTGGCTGGCGTCTGGCGCATGCACCGGCGAGGGGATCGCTGGCCGATCCACCGCACTGTGTTCTGGCTGCTCGGGCTGGCGATCCTCTTCTGGGTCACCTGTGGGCCGATCAACCTGTACCAGGAGTACCTGTTCAGCGTGCACATGCTCGGGCACATGGTCCTGTCGATGGCGATTCCGCTGCTGCTCGTGTCCGGCGCTCCCATCACGTTGGCGCTGCGCAGCATCCATAAACGCGACGACGGTACCCGCGGCGGACGCGAGTGGATCATGTGGGCGGTGCACTCGCCGTTCTCGCGTGTCGTCACACATCCGTTCGTTGCGGCGGGCATCTTCATCGGGTCGCTGTGGGCGTTCTATTTCACCGACCTCGTGCGCTGGTCGATGTACGAGCACCTTGGACACGAGTGGATGATCATCCACTTCCTCATCTCGGGGTACCTGTTCGTGATGACTCTGGTCGGCATCGATCCGATTCCGTATCGACTGCCATACCCCGGCAGGCTCATCACCCTGATCGCCATCATGGCAATGCACGCGTTCTTCGGCGTCGCGATCATGATGCAGGAGGGGCTGATGGTCGCCGAGTGGTTCGGTTCGATGGGACGCACCTGGGGTCCGACGCCGATGGAGGATCAGTACACCGGTGGTGGCATCGCGTGGTCAGTCGGTGAAATTCCGACTCTGATTCTCGCCATCACTGTGGCAATCCAGTGGAGCCGGGATGACACCAGGCTGCAGCGCCGTAGCGACCGTCATGCGGATCGCACCGGCGAGGCCGAGCTTGAGGAGTACAACGCTCAGCTGGCAGCGCTTGCGGAGCGGGATCAGCGCGCGCCACGCTGACCGGTTATTCGCCCGGTGACCCGACTCGGATGGATGCCGAGTCATCCGGCAGAATCGCTATCGTGCCGTCCACGCGGAAAGGCACGTCCTCTGAGATGTGTTGGATCGAACCGTCGAAGAGCGAGCGGATGTCGACCTCGATGTGAGCCACAGCATCGGTTGCAGGGATTATCCACTGTGCGCCGTCCGGCTCGACCGTGACAGCAGGCTGTACAGCGATCGACCACACCGGCAGGTTTGCGAGGCGGTTCTGCACCTCGAGTCCGAACGGGCAGCCCGTCGGCAGCAGCACCTGCTGAGTGGTGCACTCGGTGAGGAACTCCTCGACGCGAGTCTGCACGACAGAGACGAACTCCTCCGTCGGGATCGTCTGCACCTCCACCGGTGTCTGCGTGAGGGGTGAATCGGCTAGGAAGCTGACGCCGGGCGAGGTGGAGATCGCCGTGTCCACGGTTACGGAATACACGCCGGGTGTGAATACTAGCAGGGGCAGTGGGTCGGTGGGGACGGCGCCGGCGCCGTCCGGTGACACCTGGTGCCGATCGATCTCGAAACCGTTGACCGCGAAGCGATCGGCGCCAAGGACGGTCAGCGACACCGCAGCCAGCGGTGTGCGAGTGAACGTCCAGTTCGGGGTGACACCGACCCAGCCGTCCTGTTCCACCTCGAATGTGGTGGTGCCGGGGTGTGAGCCTGCGACATACGACACGGTGACAGACGTGACCGCGTCGGTGGTCTCCTCCGAGATCACTGTGATGTCGCTGAGCGGCGCGAGCGCCGCCTGGCGAAGCAGCGCTTCGGATGCACCTACCGCAATACCGGCACCCTCGATGGTGTCGCGGTCGATGGCGACGCCGGGAAGGTGCAGTGCATCGGCGGCGCGGCCGGTGGCGAGTAGATCGAGATACCGGGTGACGAAGGCGGAAGGACCGTAGAACTCTTTGTAGAGCGTCGCGCCCGCGGCGCCGATCGCGCCGAGCAGCAGCACGCCGATCACTGCCAGAATTGTGAGATCAGTGCCCAGACGGCGGCGCCGCGGCGACGTCACAGGCTGATCCATGGCGCAAGTCTAGAAGGCTCGGCCTGTGACAGGGCCGAGCGTTGCCCAAGTTCTATACGGAAGCGCAACGGGTGCCAGCGAGCGGCGAAGTACGATAAGTGACGTGTCCCTTCCCGCCTTGTCCGAAGAGCAGCAGGAGCTGTATCGGCTCATTGAGGACACCAGAGAGCATGTCTTCATCACGGGGCGAGCCGGCACCGGCAAGTCAACATTGCTGCAGTACTTCGCCTGGAACACCGAGAAGCAGATCGCGATCTGCGCGCCGACCGGTGTCGCGGCGCTGAATGTCGAGGGTCAGACGATCCATTCGCTGTTCCGGCTGCCGATCGGCCTGATCGCAGAGAACGAGATCGATCAGAACGACGCCACACGGCGCATCCTGAACGCCATCGACACGCTCGTGATCGATGAGATCTCGATGGTCAATGCCGATCTCATGGATGGTATGGATCGAGCCCTGCGACAGGCTCGAGGCCGCCGTGCAGAGCCGTTCGGCGGTGTGCAGGTCGTGATGTTCGGTGATCCGTATCAGCTCGCCCCTGTGCCGCCGCGCGGAGACGAGTTGCGCTACGTGCAGGATCACTACCGCTCGTTCTGGTTCTTTGATGCCAAGGTGTGGGCCGGTGCGACGATGGGCGCCACTGACGGCCTCATCGATCTCGGACGCCACGGCGCTCAGCTGCATGTGCGTGAGCTGGTGCAGATCCACCGTCAGTCAGACGACGGGTTCAAGACGATGCTGAACGCCGTGCGCTACGGGCGCGTGACGGCTGAGATCGCGGAGGCGCTGAACGGCCAGGGCACGCGCACCCCACCGGATCCGGAGCCGGGCGAGATCCCGATCATCACTCTCGCCACCCGCAACGACATCGTCAACAACATCAACCGGCGTCACCTCACGGCTCTCGCGGGCAAAGAGCAGACGGCCAAGGCTGAGATCAACGGAGACTTCGGTCGAGGGGATGCCTCATATCCCGCCGATTCCGAACTGAAGCTCAAGATCGGCGCACAGGTGATGTTCCTGCGTAACGACGTGTCGATGACCGGTGAGCCGCCACGATGGGTGAACGGCACGATCGGCACGGTGAAGCGCATCCTCGGTGGAGCGGTGCGAGTGGAGATCGACGGTGAGGACGTTGATGTCGAGCCGGCCGTCTGGGAGAGATTTCGCTACTCCTACAACCCGAGCACCAAGACGCTCAGCCGCGATGTGATCGCGGAGTTCATGCAGTTCCCGCTTCGGCTCGCGTGGGCGGTCACGATCCACAAGTCGCAGGGCAAGACCTACGACCGGGCGATCATCGACCTCGGTGGCGGCGCATTCGCGCCAGGGCAGACCTATGTGGCGTTGTCGCGGCTGACCTCGCTGGACGGTCTGTACCTGTCGCGCCCATTGCGGCCGAGCGACATCAAGGTCGATGAGGACGTGCGCCGCTTCATGCGGGAGGCGTGGGAGAAGGCGTCGACGCCTGAGGTGAAGGCCTAGGCCGCGACCCGTGCCCGGTCGAGGTCGAGGAACAGCTCGGTGTTGAAGCGGTACGCCAACAGCACCTCGTCGATCACGCGCTCGCGCTCGGCGTCATCCCATGGCGCAGCATCCAACTGCTCACGGTAGACGTCCTTGAACGCTTTCGGGTCGGCGATGTCGTCGAACAGGTAGAAGCCGATGCCGTTGGTCTCGAAGCCGAATCGGCGCTGCATGACCCGGCCGATGAACACGCCGCCGGAGAGGTCGCCGAGGTAGCGGGTGTAGTGATGTGCGACAAAACCGCCAGCCCACGTGGCGCCGACTTCGTTGATGCGCTCGACGTAACGCTGGGTGGTCGGAAGCGGTGCGATCTTGTCTTGCCACCCCGGGCCGACGAGGAACTCGAGGTCAGCCTCGAGCGCGGGGAGACGCGTCAGTTTGTCTGTGATGAAGACGGACGCGACGGGGTTTCCGCGCATCCGCTCGCCAGCACTCTCGAGCGCCGCGTAGATGAAGTAGTGCTGGGCAACGAGAGCGATGTAGTCCTCGCGGGACCCCTCACCCCCCAGGAGATCTGCCATGAAGCCTGCGTGCTCGCTGCGCGAGTGGGAGGTCGAGGAGCGCTCACGCAGAGCCGCAGAGAAGGAGATAAGGTCCGCCATACGCCCAAGTGTAAGGGGAACCTAACTTGAGCGGTAGAGCCCGGTTTCGCTACGCGTGTGGGCGGGGCTCGACACCGAGCCGTTCGCAGGCCGCGTCATACAGTGCGACCACTTCGCGCCTCACCGCGGAGCGTTCCGTGATCGGCCCGCCGGGCCACGGGACATCCAGCGCTTCGGGAATGCCGGCGCGGGTGATCTGCCAGGCGCCGCCGTCGCCGTCGAAGTCGAGCATCACCGCGCCGGTGATCTTGAAATCGGATGCCGAGGCGAACGCGCGTGCAATGAGGAGGTTGTCCTCTGCATGGTCGTCATTCATGTGACGGAGGACCGCAGAGACGACGTCGTCTTCGAAGATATGAGGCACGTCTTTACTGTACGTCTCCCGCGAGCAGGGGGTGATTGGCGACGTGTTTCCAGGTGGGAGCTTTAGACTCGGTGCATAAACCACCCTGGAGTTCCTTCATGCACGTACTTTCGTCGCGCCGTTGGCGTGCCGCCGCAGGCGCTGTCGCGCTCGCGCTCGTCCTGACCGGCTGCTCGACCGTCGAGGCTAGTTTCTCCTACACGCCACCGGATCAGGTCGACCAGCCGCTGCCGGACGAGACGGCCGCGCAATTGCAGGCCGCGGTCGAGAACGCGATCGTCAATACCGGAGCGACCGGAGCGATCGTCGGCGTCTGGGTGCCGTGGAGCGGCACCTGGGTTACGGCGATGGGGACGCAATCTGTCGAGGACCAGACCGCGGTCACCACGGACATGACGTTCCGCATCGCGGACACCACCCGGTTGATGACCTGCGACGTGCTGTACGGCCTCGCCGACGACGGCGTGGTCGAACTCGACGCGCCAGTGCCGGATCACGCCTCCGGTGTCGCGCACCTCGGCGACATCACTCTGCTAGACCTCTGCAACGGCACGAGCGGCATCGGGTCATCCGAGGGGGCGGTCGCGAGCATGTGGCTGAACACCCCAGAGCGCGTATGGGCACCGCTGGAGCTGGCGTCCTTCGGGCTCGGGCAGGCGCCGGTCACTGCGCACACGACCTACCGCGACTCCGATGCCGGGTATCTGCTGCTCGGACTCGCGCTGGAGCGGGCATCAGGCAAGACCGCTTCCGAGCTCATCGCCGAGTACGTCACCGCGCCGCTCGGGCTCACCAGCACCTCGTTGCCCAGTGCTGCTGCCGCAACGCCTGGACCAACATCGTTGAGCGGAAACTACTTGAACCCGATCGAGGGCGGCTATGACTGCTCAGCGCCCGTCGACATTACGACGCTCTCCTCGAGCACCGGTTACACCGACTCCGGTGTGGTTTCGACGATCGACGATCTCGGCCGTTACGTGCAGGCGACGGCGCGTGAGGGGCTGCGCGGCGAGAACGCAGAGCCTGATCGGTTCGCGAATGCACTCCCCATCGCTGCGGGTGCTCCGTCCTGGTACCAGGCCACCGGCGGGGCCTACCTGGTCGGGTCGATGATCGGCCAGCACGGCTGGACGCCAGGGTATGCAAGCGCTGCCTACTCCGATCCGGAGACCGGCTTCACCGTTGCCATCGTCTTGAACAACTCCACGGCCGGCCCAGCTCCGGCGGCGTACCTCGCCTGGGAACTGGCGGCGATCGCATCGAAGGCACCCGCCGCGAGTGGACAGACCGCCCCAGATTTCGGACTGCCCTTCACCGCTGAGCAGTATCACGACACCATCTCCAACCTCACCACCTGCGCCACGCCGCCCGCAGTGGAGTAGCAGCGGAGGAGACGATCTACCCTGGGGTCATGTCCCAGACAGAGCAGTCTGATCGCGTTCGTCGTATCGTCGTCGCGCTGACCGTCGCCGGTGCGACGGCCGCCGCCGTGTTCGGCTCGGGGCTCATCGGCGGCAACGGTATTGCGGATGCAGCTGGCGGAGCCTTCGCCGCAGATGCCACGGTGCTCGCACCCGCAGGCATCGCGTTCGCGATCTGGTCAGTGATCTACCTGGGGCTGGTGGCATACGCGCTCTGGCAGCTGCTTCCCGCGCAGGCAGTGAAGCCGCTGCATCGCACCGTCGGCTATGGGATCGCGGCATCCGCTCTGCTGAACGCTGTGTGGATCGTGTGTGTGCAGGCGTGGCGCATCGCCGAGTCTTTCGTGATCATCATGATTCTGCTCGGGGTGCTGCTGGTGACATTCGTGCGGGCGTGCCGCAGGCGAGGGCGCGGCACGGTGGCCGAGATCGTGCTCGTCGACGGGATGATCGGGCTGTATCTCGGCTGGGTGACGGTGGCTGCGGCCGCGAATCTCGCTGCGTGGCTCGCGGACATCGGGCTCAGCAGTTGGAAGGAGCAGCCGGGGATTCCCGGCACTATCACTCTGATCGGCGCCGGTCTGATTGCGGTGTTCACTGCCTGGCGCGGTGGCCGTTGGGCGCCGGCTGTGGCGACCTCATGGGCGCTGGTCTGGATCGCCGTCGGTCGCTGGTCAGGGGAGCCGGAGGCGCCGGTTGTGGCATCCACTGCGATCGTGCTCGCCGTTGTCGTGCTCGCGGTCGCGGCATGGCGATTCCGGGCGCGCACGGCAGCGGTCGCAGCTCCGGATCTCGTGTCAACCCCCTAGGCGTGACGCACCGACGCGCTCTAGCGTCGCGGACAGGAGGTCAACATGGCAACGACCAAAGCAAACACAAAGACGAATCGCACCGCCCCAGGAGGGACGGGGTCGAAGAGCACCAGGCGCCAGAACGCCGAGAAGGGATTCATCGCTTCCAAGAAGTTGAGTGCAGACCTGCAGTCGGTTCTGGTCGATCTGATCGAGCTGTCGCTGCAGGGCAAGCAGGCGCACTGGAACGTGGTCGGTCGCAATTTCCGCGACACGCACCGTCAGCTGGACGAGATCATCGAGGCCGCGCGCGAGTTCGGTGACACGGTCGCTGAGCGCATGCGCGCGCTCCACGCGATTCCGGACGGGCGAAGTGACACCGTGGCATCCACCACGACGCTGCCCGAGTTTCCCCAGGGCGAGATTGACACCTCAGCGACTGTGGACTTGATCACGGCCCGCCTCGAAGCGGTCGTGCACACCATTCGAGAGGTGCATGACGGCGTGGATGAAGAGGACCCCACCAGTGCCGATATTCTGCACGCTGTCCTCGAGAAGCTTGAGCAGTTCGCGTGGATGGTGAGTGCGGAGAACCGCACGCCGGCCTCTGCGTGAACCCGCAAGACCACGCCGAGACCACGGCGAAACGCCGTGGTCTCGGCGTGGTTTTGTCGTTTCGAGAGGGGCTAGTCGATCGGCCAGCCGGTGTAGGCCTCGGCTAGGTAGGTTCGCCCGGCCTCGGAATCCACGACCGAGCGCAGTTCGCCGGTCTGGCGCAGGTGGTCGAAATCGCTGGCGTCGGGAGCGGTGTGCAGCATGCTCGTCATCCACCACGAGAAATTCTGTGCTTTCCAGATGCGGCGGAGGGCGAGTTCTGCGTAGCCGTCGATCAGTCGGGCGTCGTTGTCGCGCAGCAGTGCGTCGAGCGCACGTGACAGCACGACGACATCGGCGATCGCGAGGTTCATGCCCTTGGCGCCGGTGGGCGGCACAGTGTGCGCCGCGTCACCGACGAGGGCGGCACGGCCGTGTCGCAGCTCGCGCGAGACGAAACTGCGGAAGCGCAGCACATCACGCTGGAAGATCTTGCCCTCCTTGAGTGTGGTGCCGGGCACCCGCAACTGCAGCGTCTCCCAGATCTCCGCCTCGCTCATGGCATTCGGGTCGACGTCGGGGTCGCACTGGAAGTACATTCGCTGCACCTCGGGGCTGCGCTGGCTGATCAGGGCGAAGCCATCGGGGGAGTTGCTGTAGATGAGCTCGTCAGCGCTCGCCGGAGCTTCGCACAGGATGCCGAACCATGCGAACGGATACTCGCGGAAGTAGCCATCCCTCGAAGTGCCTGTGATCGCCGGGCGCACGACCGAGCGTGAGCCGTCGGCGCCGACCACGAAGTCCGCGTCGATGATGAGCTCTGCGCCGTCGGTATCCGTCGCGATCACGCGCGGGCGATCTGTCTCGATGCCGTCAACACGGGTCGCGGTGACTCCGAATCGCAGATCCTGGCCAGCGCCGAGACGCAGCGCGAGCATGTCCTTGAGTACCTCGTGCTGCGGATACAGCCACACGCTGCGTCCGACGAGTCCTGGGAAGTCGATGCGGTGGCCCTCGCCCTGGAAGCGCAGCTCGATGCCATCGTGGCGGTCGCCGACGGTGTGCACGCGCGTGTTCGGATCGATCGCGGTGAGGAGATCAACGGTGCCCTGTTCGAGGATGCCGGCGCGGATCGTCGATTCGATCTCCGCGCGAGAGCGCTGGTCGATCACGATGGATTCAATGCCGGAGCCTGCCA
Organism: Microbacterium sp. Y355; assembly: GCF_059445345.1. NCBI lineage: Bacteria > Bacillati > Actinomycetota > Actinomycetes > Micrococcales > Microbacteriaceae > Microbacterium > Microbacterium sp. Y355. Next base: position 2,864,671 of record NZ_JCAIUD010000001.1, read on the forward strand.
GCAGGTGCGACAGGATGAGGCCTGCTGGCCCTGCGCCGACGATCGCGACTCGGGTGCGGACGGTGGTCGCGTTCGGTGCGGCGGTGCTCATGTCGTCTCCTTCGACGGGTGGATGCTGCGGCATCCGCGTTCGTCGACCAGTCTGCGCCCCACGGGTCTTTGCGATCAGAGAATCCCATTGAATGGGCGTCAGCGCATCTCGCGCAGTTCCTGCTCGATGCCCTTCCCTGCGTCGAGCAGGGCCTGCACGGCAGGCTGGGGTGGCTTCTGTCTTGGCAGCACCACCGAGAGCGCGGCGACGACCTCGCCGCGATCGCGCACCGGCACCGCGACGCCGGTCGAGACCGACTCGATCGACCCCGGTGCGATGACGTATCCCTGCCGCCTGATGGATGAGAGCAGTGACCGCAGAGTCGCGGCATCCGTCACGGTCTCGGGCGAGACCGCGCGCAGTGGGCGGGCGAGCACGTGCTCGCGCACTTCGGGATCAGCGTGGGCGAGGAGCACAAGGCCGGAGGATGACGCGTTCAACGGCAGGCGACCTGCGACGCGGGTGATGTTGGCGCCGGCATCCGGATGTGAAAGGCGCTCCAGAAACAGGGCCTCCTCGTGCTCCAGGACGGCGAGTTGGGTGTGCTCGCGGATCAAGATCTGCACGTGCTCCATGTGCGGCAGGGCTGCTTGACGCAGGCGCAGCGCGCTGGATCCGCGCAGCGCGAGCTCCCACAGCCGCATACCGAGTCGCACGCGATTCTCGTCATCGCGCTCGAGCAGGCCGGCGGCGATCAGATCTCTGACGATGCGATGCGCGCTCGACGCGGGCAGGCCGGCGCGCTCGGCGATCTCAGTCGCGGTCTGCATGGTGCGCTCTGCCGTGAACGTGTCGAGCACGCGCACGATGCGCTCGGTCATCGAGTCACCGGAGCGGGAGTTCGCCATGGGGCTAGCTTGGCATGCGGCATCCGTGTATTGTCGTTGGCACCCCAACTATTCCGACTCGGTCGGATGGCTTCTCCGGGGCTGACCGGAGTGATCGAAGGAGATCTGATGCAGTTCTATCGCGATGGATATCGCCCTGGAGACCCCGACATCCAGCCCGCAGCTCTGCAGGCACGCGAGCGTGGCGCCGAGTTCCCCGATAAGGTCGATGTTCTCATCGTCGGCACTGGTCCAGCGGGAACCGTGCTCGCCGCTCAGCTGGCAGAGTTCCCCGACATCACCACCCGCATCGTCGAGCGCCGCACCGAGCCGCTCCAGGTCGGTCATGCCGATGGTGTTGCCTGCCGCACGGTCGAGATGTTCCAGTCCTTCGGCCTCGCCGATGCGCTTGTCCGCGAGGCGTACTGGGTGAACGAGGTGCGCTTCTGGGGTCCGTCGGACGAGGATCGCTCGAAGATCACGCGCACCGGCTGGGTGAATGACACCCCAGAGGGGCTCAGCGAGTTTCCGCACGTGATCGTGAACCAGGCGCGCATGCAGCAGTACCTGCTCGAGCATGCCGCCAACTCATCCAGCAGGCTCGAGGCCGAGTACGGCATCGAGTTCATCGGCTACGAGATGGAGAACTCCGACCACCCCGTCGTCGTGCGGCTGGCGCGTGCCGACGGCTCAGAGATCACCATCCGCGCGAAGTACGTCGTCGGCGGCGACGGAGCCCGCAGCAACGTGCGCCGCGCCCTCGGCATTCAGCTCAAGGGCGACGCCGCCAACCACGCGTGGGGCGTCATGGACGTGCTGGCGACCACCGACTTCCCCGACTGGCGCACGAAGAATGTCATTCAGTCAGACGGCAAGGGGAGCCTGTTGATGATCCCGCGCGAGGGTGGCAATATGGTGCGCTGCTACGTCGATCTCGGTGAAGTGTCCGCAGGCGACAGCGAGATTCGCAACAAGACCGCGGAAGAGTTGCGCGCTGTCGCGAACGAGATCCTGTACCCGTACTCCATTGACGTGCACCAGGTCGCGTGGTCGAGCGTCTACGAAGTCGGCCAGCGCGTCGCCGACCGCTTCGATGACCTGACCGCGGATGCTCCGGCAGATGCCACGCCGCACATCTTCGTCGCCGGCGACGCGTGCCACACACACAGCGCCAAGGCCGGTCAGGGCATGAACGTGTCGATGCAGGACGCCTTCAACCTCGGCTGGAAGCTCGCCGCCGTCCTGCAGGGGCGATCGGATGCCTCATTGCTGCGCACGTACTCCGAGGAGCGTCAGGCGATCGCCGTTGACCTCATCGAGTTCGACAAATACTGGTCGGCCTACATCGCTCAGCCGGCGCTCGACCCCGCGCATCCTGAGCGTGGTGGCGTCTCGCCCGCAGACATGCAGGCCGAGTTCGCTCGCCAGGGCCGTTACACCGCTGGCCTCGCGACCAAGTACACGCAATCGACCCTCACCGGCACCTCCGCGCACCAGGGGATCGCGACCGGTTTCGAGGTCGGCACACGATTCCACTCGTCGCCGGTGCGGCGCGTGGCGGATGCCCGGCCGATGCAGCTCGGCCATTCACACCGCGCTGACGGACGCTGGCGCGTTTACGCCTTCGGTGACGAAGCCGGCGTCGCGCTGAACCACTTCGCGACGTGGCTGAGCGACGGCGAAAATTCGCCGGTGCGCGCATTCACCGCAGCGGATGCCGACATCGACAGCGTCATCGACGTGCACGCGATCTTCCGTGGATCGCATCATGACGTCGACGTCACCGAGCTGCCTTCGATTCTTCTTCCGCAGTCGGGGCCGTTGGGGCTGCAGGACTGGGAGAAGACATGGGCCGCCGATGTGAAGGACGATATTTTCGCGAGTCGCGGGATCGCAGCGGAGGGTGCGGTCGTCGTCGTCCGACCGGACCAGTACGTAGCGCTCGTGCTGCCGCTGTCGGCGCGTGATGAGCTGCGGGATTTCTTCGCAGGCTTCCTGCTGCCTGCGTGAGCATGCGGCACTGCTCGATACGGCTGAGAGGATGGATGCCGTGATGACCATGTCAGACCTCCCCGAACCGCAACGCCACGTCGGAAACCTCATCCGTCGTGCGCAGCAGCTGCACCTGGCGACCTGGGCGCGTGTGGCGTCCGTCGAGATCACGAGTGCGCAATACAGCATCCTCGCCGTCCTTGACCGACGTGGCGAGGCGAGCCAGCGTGAACTGTGCGACGAGGTTGATCTTGACCGATCGACGGTCGCCGACCTTGTTCGAAGGATGGAGCAGTCGGGGCTCATTGAGCGGCGGCGGGCCGAAGGTGACGCGCGACGCAACGTTGTGACTCTGACCGATCACGGCTCCGCCGAGCGGGTGCGGCTTGCGCCGATGGTGATCGAGGTGCAGCGCGAGCTGACCGGGCATCTTGATTCGACTGAGGTGGATGCGCTCTTTCGCGGACTGTGGCAGATGCTGGAGCGTCCGAAGGGCTGAGGGCGCCCTGGCGGGTCAGCCGGGGAAGGCGACCTTACGCAGGAGTTCCGTCAGCGTTTCGCGCTCGGCGTCGGTGAGGCCGGAGCGGGTGGCGGGGTCGTTCGAGTGGATAGCCTGACGTGCGGCGCCGAGCGTCTCGTGGCCGAGTGGCGTCGCGATGATCGCGTTCGCGCGGCGATCGCGGGGGTCGGGTTCGCGCGCGACGAGCCCGGCGCGCTGCAGTTCGTCGACGAGAGCGACCACCTGGCTGGGGTCGAGGCGCAGGAACTCCGCGATCTCGCGCTGGGAGGTCTGCACGCTCTCGGCGGCGAGTTCGAGCACCGCATATGAGCGCACCTTGAACCCGAGTGCGTTCAGTGCCGCGTTGCCCGCAGCGTTTGCCACCGCGCTGGCGCGTGCCAGGAGGAAGCTCATGTCGCCAGTGAGCACCTGGCTGCCGAGCGGGCCAGTGGTGGAGATCGTCATGGGTTTATTGTACGGTACAGTGAGGAATCCAATAATTGAGATCTGCAAGCATTATTGGATCAGAATCTCGCATGAACCAAAGGAGCTCCATGTCTCTCAGTGGCAAAGTCGCCATCGTCACCGGATCAGGCCGGGGCTTGGGCCTCGCCTATGCCCAGGAGCTCGCACGTCAGGGAGCGTCCGTCGTCATCAATGATGTCTCTGCTGAGACGGCTGCAGAAGCTGTCGCGAGCATCGAGGCCGCGGGCGGTACGGCTGTCGCCGTCGTCGCTCCCGTCGGACCGACCGAGACGGCACAGCTGCTGGTGCAGACCGCCGTCGACACCTATGGTCGCCTTGACATCCTTGTCACCAACGCTGGCGTGCTGCGCGACACGGTGCTCTGGAAGATGAGCGACGACGACTTCGACACCGTCATCAACGTGCACCTGCGCGGCACGTTCACCTGCGTGCGAGAAGCTGCGACCTACATGCGTGCGAACGAGATCGCCGGGCGGATCATCTGCATCGGCTCGCCGACCGGGCAGCGTGGCAACTTCGGGCAGACCAACTACGCCGCGGCCAAGGCCGGCATCGTCGGGATGGTGCGCACCTGGGCGCTGGAACTCAAAAAGGCCGGCATCACGGCCAACGCGGTCGTGCCGGTCGCTGCGACCGCCATGACGGCCACGGTGCCGTACTTCGCCGCTGCGGTGGAGGCAGACGAGAAGGGGGAGACCATGCCCGCCTTCTTCCGCCACGACCTCGGTTTCGGAACATCAGATGACGTCGCCGGCCTCATCGCATACCTTGCCTCGGATGCCGCCGCATCCGTCACAGGTCAGGCGATCGGCATCGGCGGAGACCGCATCCAGCTCTGGTCGCATCCGGAGGCGGTCGCCAGCGAATATCACGAAGGCGGCTGGTCGTACGAGACGCTCGAGGCAGAGTTCCCGACGCTGATCGGAGACAAGCAGCAGTCGGTGGGCGAGCGGTTCCCCGCACTTCCCGAAGAACTGAAGCGCTGACGCTTCGAAGGGTTCACAGAACAAAATGACCCGCTACGAATCGAACATCGACGTCGATGCGCTGACTGCGATCGACGTGCACGTGCACATCGAGATCGACGCGCACGGGCATTCGTCTTTGCCGGATGACCTCAGGGATGCCGCGGCGAAGTACTTCGCCACCGACGGGCCGAACCCTGACCTTGACGGTGTCGCTGCCTACTATCGCGAGCGCAAGATGGCAGCCGTGGTGTTCACAGTCGATGCCGAGACCAACTTCGGACACTCGGCGATCTCGAGTGCAGATATCGCCGAGGGGGCAGCGCGCAACAACGACGTGCTGGTCCCGTTCGGCTCCGTCGATCCGCTCAAGAAGACCGCGGTCGACGACGCCATTCGCCTCATCGAGGAGCATGGTGTGCGCGGGTTCAAGTTCCACCCGACCGTGCAGGGTTTCGATCCCAGCGATGCCGTGTACTTCCCGCTCTACGAGGCTTTACAGGAGGCGGGGGTCGTCGCGCTGTTCCACACCGGTCAGACCGGTATCGGAGCGGGCATGCGCGGTGGGCGCGGACTGCGCCTGGGGCTTTCGAACCCGATGCTGCTCGATGTGGTCGCGGCGGAGTTCGGCGATCTGCAGATCATCATGGCCCACCCTTCCGTGCCGTGGCAGGACGAAGCGCTGTCGGTTGCGACGCACAAGCACAACACGTGGATTGACCTCTCCGGGTGGAGCCCGAAGTACTTCCCCGAGACGCTCGTGCGCGCTGCCAACTCGTACCTGAAGAAGCGCGTGCTGTTCGGTTCTGACTTCCCGATGATCACGCCGGAGCGCTGGATCAGAGACGCCCCGCACGCAGCGTTCAAGCCCGAGGTCATGCCCGGGATCATGAAGGACAACGCGATCCGTCTTCTCGGGCTCGGCGCCTGAGCATCCGGCATCCATCTTTAGCAATCGAAAGGCACACCATGACCACCACCGTCGCTTATGCAGACATCGCCGGCCTCGCCGGAACCGACCTCGGATTCTCCGACTGGCTGGAAGTCACCCAGGAGCGCGTGAACGTCTTCGCAGACGCCACCGATGACCACCAGTGGATCCACGTCGACGCCGAGCGCGCAGCGACTGGGCCGTTCGGTGCGCCGATCGCGCACGGCTACCTCAGCCTGTCGCTCACCGTGAAGTTCTGGAGCGAGCTCTTCGACGCAGAGGGTGTGACCACCAAGGTCAACTACGGCCTGGACAAGGTGCGGTTCGTGTCGCCCGTCAAGGTCGGCGCGCGCGTGCGCATGAACGCCGTCATCGCCGAAGTCACCGAGGTGGCCGGCGGATACCAGCTGGCCGTCGACCAGACTGTGGAGATCGAGGGCGGCGCGAAGCCTGCCGTCGTCGCGCGTGGTATCTACCGCTTCTACGCCTGATCAGGCGCCACGCGCAGTACCGACTTCGAACAGCACCGATTTCGACCAACAATGAGGCTTCGATGAAGAACCAGGGATTGGGCACGTGGATTTCGCGTCGCCGCGTGAAATCCGAAGGTGACCTTGCGATCATCCATGGCGATCGTTCATATCGCTATGAGGAGCTCGCCGATCGGATCGATCGCTTCGCGGTCGCTCTCGCAGAGCGCGGCGTCGTCAAGGGCGACCGGGTGGTGTTCCTCGGAAACAACCATCCCGACTTCCTGACCACGTTCTTCGCCTGTGGTCTCATCGGGGCGATCTTCGTTCCGCTGAACACGCGGCTTGCTCCGCGTGAGCTGGAGTACATGATCGACGACTGCGGAGCGCGGCTGCTCGTCACGCACCACGAGGTGCGGGAATTGGCGCGTGCCGCGGCCTGGTCGAGTGAGGTCACGAACCGTATCGTCGTCGGAGGGCCGGCAGAACTGCCAGCGGTTGAAGCGATCGATGAGGTGCTCGCTGCAGCGTCAGGAGAACCCGCCGTCGTCGAGGTCACGCTCGATGACCCGGCGATGATCCTCTACACCTCTGGCACGACCGGCCGCCCGAAGGGGGCGGTACTCACGCACGGGAATCTCACCTGGAACTCGCTCAACGTGCTCGTCGATTACGACGTCACGTCCGACGAACGGGCTCTGATGATCGCCCCGATGTTCCACGTGGCGTCCCTGAGCATGGGGGCCTTGCCGACGCTGCTGAAGGGCGGCGCTCTGGTTCTGCAAGAGAAGGTCGATCCGGGCGCCGTGCTGGATGCGATCAAAACGCACGGCATCACGAGTCTGTCTGGCGTGCCGACAACCTTTCAGATGCTTGCCGAGCATGAGAATTGGGATGCCACGGATCTGTCGACGCTGCGCAAGCTCACCTGCGGTGGCTCCAGCGTTCCGCTGCGGGTCATCGAGGCATATGAGAAGCGCGGGCTCAGCTTCTCCTCCGGCTATGGCATGACCGAGACGTCTCCTGGTGCCACTTCGCTGCCGCACCGCAAGACGAAAGAACACATTGGCTCTTCGGGACTCGCGCACTTCTTCACCGATGTGCGCGTGGTCGATGACGAAGGGCAGTCGCTGGCGGTGGGAGAGGCCGGCGAGATCGAAATCTCCGGCCCGAACGTGATGAAGGAGTACTGGCTGCGCCCTGATGCGACGCGCGACGCTCACCGAGGCGAATGGCTGCGCTCGGGTGACATCGGCGTGCTCGATGAGCAGGGCTATCTGACAATCAGTGACCGTCTGAAAGACATGATCATCTCCGGTGGAGAGAACATCTATCCGGCCGAGATCGAGCAGGTCATCATGGAGCATCCGGAGATCGACTCCGTCGCTGTCATTGGCGTGCCACACGAGCGCTGGGGTGAGGTGCCGCTCGCCATCGCCGTTAAGCGTGCCGAGATTAGTGCGGAAGATCTGCTCTCGAGCCTCAACGGACGCCTAGCGAAATACAAGATCCCGCGCGGCGTCGTCTTCGTCGACGAACTTCCGCGGACCGCGAGCGGCAAGATCCGCAAGACAGACCTGCGGGGGAAGTACACGCTGCCCGAGTAGCCTCGATTCATGGCCTCTTCCCCCGACACTTCCGTCACGCGCTGGGAACCGCTCGCGCCACAAGCGGTCGCGGCGCTTCTCGCGCCGGCATCTGTGCGGTGGTGGCTATCGGGGGGTGTCGCCCTCGATCGGTGGTTGGGGCGGTCGATCCGCCCACGCCCGAACACGGATGTGAGCGTCATCGCGGCAGATCTGGGCGATCTGGTGGCAAGTCTTCCGGCGGGATTCACGGCGTGGGTGCCTTCCGACGACACGTCCGGCGATGACGGCGATGACCTAGTTCCCTTTGCGGATGCCCCTGCCGATGCCGACCTGCAGCCGGTGCTCGTACGTGACGACGCGAAGGACGCTTGGGTGCTCCAGGTGAACGTCGAGGACGGCGCCCCGAGTGCCTGGGTGTACAAGCGCGACCCGCGCCTTCAGCTGCCCTGGGACCGCGCGGTGCTCGACATCGATGGCATCCCTACCGGCGCTCCTGAGGTTCAGCTGGTGTGGAAGGCGCTGCGTCCCCGGCCGGAGGATGACGCGGACAAGGATGCTGTGCTGCCTGATCTCACCGATGAGGCAAAGGCCTGGTACGAGAAGGCGATCCTGTCCATCCATCCGCACTCGTCGTGGTCCATCCACGTGCGCAGCCCCTTCGCTCCCGCAAAAGCCAGCTGGAACAAGAGCACGCGCGGGTGAACCTATATCGCTTTACGTGAATTGAGATGATTTCACTCCTCAATTCACGATAAGTTGACCATGGCTGAGGAGGTGTTCTCGCATGATTAATCGCGTGACGTGGGAGCGGATCGATGCTGTCGTCGATGAGTATCGGCAGATTGCTGCAAAGCATCCCGAGGCGCTGGAGCAGATTGCGCTAGCCGAGCTGGCCGAATCGGTGCAGCAGTCGAATGCCATCGAGAACTCCACGCTCACGCTCGACGATACCGAGCGGATTCTCGCCGGGCTCATGCCCGCAACACGTAGCGATCTTCGCGAGGTGTACGAGGCGAAGAACCTCGCGGACGTGACCGCGGATCTGCTGAACGGCACCGAATCGTTCTCCAGCGACCTGATCTTGCGCTGGCACGGGATGCTCTTGGCGGGCATCCGCGACGACGTGGCAGGGAGATTCCGCCGCGCGGAGGAGTGGGTGCGGGTGGGTGGGTACTTGGGCGCCAACCCTGCGTTCGTGCCCGATCTGGTCGGGGAAGCAGTCGCCCGATTTCAGGTCGACGAATCGATACCGCAACTAGAACGCATTGCGTGGTTCCACTGCGAGTTCGAGATCCTCCATCCCTTTGTCGACGGCAACGGTCGGATAGGACGCGTGCTGATCAATAAGCAACTGCAAGACATCGGGTTGCCACCGGTGATCGTGCGGGCGCGTAATCGGCATGTCGACTACTATCCGGTGCTTGCGGAGTATGCGAAGACGACCTCTCATGACGGCATGACTCGTCTGCTGGCGCTCTTGATGCTCGAATCACTGCACAAGCGCATCGCTCTCATCACCAGTCGCCGCGTTATCCCGCTCGCCGATTGGGTTCGCGCTGTTGGCATCAGCGGCGCATCGGCGACGAACAAGGCGAAGCGGCAGACGATCCCGGCATTCCGCATACGCGATCGTTGGATGATCGCCGAGGAATATCGCTGACGCTGGTCATTCCTGCCGGTACTCATCGGTCGTCACGGCATCGCGCACCACGGAGCGGAACCATTTCTGGGCCGGTGACAGGCTCGCCTCACGCCGCGTGTACAGGGACACCGGCGTGCTGTGTCCTGGCCACGGCAGCTCCGCGATCTGCAGGCCGGGGAACCATCCGCTGAAGACTTCTGCGACGTGCCGGGGCAGGAGCACCACCAGGTCGGTGGCTTCCAGTACCGCGGGCACGGTGGCGTACTCCTCCACGGTCAACGCCACCTGTGACATCAGGCCATGCTCGGTCAGCGCCTGGAGCGGGAAAACATGCCCGCCACGGGCGGAGACCCGAATGAAGTGACGTCCGGTGAACATCTCCGGTATCGGTGCAGGCAGCGGATGTGCGCCAGACGAAAGCGCCACATACTCGACGCTGCGCACGCGCGTGCGCCACAGGCGGGGCGTACCGAGCAACGACACGGTCATCGCGAGGTCGATGCTCCCTCGGATCAGCCCGTCCTCGACCTGATCGGCATCCAACCTCTCCACCTGCAGGTGCGGTCTGGATGCCTCGCGTGCCAGAGCGACCATGATCGGCGGGAGGAAGGTCTGTTCACCGATTGAGGTCAGCCCGAGCGTGAGTACTCCACTGAAGTTCGACGGTTCGAAGGCATCCGGATCACTCACGGTCGAATCGATCTGCGCCAGCGCTTCATGCAGCGGAGCGAAAAGCTGCGTTGCTCGCGCAGTAGGCACCATGTCATGCCCCTCGCGGCGGAACAGGTCGTCATCGAAACGCTCGCGGAGCCGCTTCAGGGTGTAGCTGACGGTCGGCTGCGTGACGTGAAGTCGGTCGGCCGTCGCCGTGACGCTCCGCAGCTCGTAGAGCACGACGAAGGTCCGAAGTTGGTTCAGATCAACGAGTGACATCTATCGATCCCATCTATGGGTGGCGCGGATTAAATCTATTGGATCATATGTCCAGGGCGGCCTAAAGTCGTGGGTAGCAGCACCCGCGCAGCTTTCGGCATTAGCGGCTTCCGCATGCACCCTCTCGAGTGACAAGGACGACACGCGTTGATCATCGACATTCACGGCCATTACACCACCGCCCCCGCGCAGCTGGGGGCCTGGCGTGATCTGCAGATCGCCTTTACCGAGGGCAACGGTGGGGCGCCTGACTCTTCTGCACTGCGGATCAGTGACGACGATATCCGCGAGACCATCGAGGCTAATCAGCTCAAGCTCATGAATGAGCGCGGCAGCGACGTGACGGTCTTCAGCCCCCGCGCCTCGTTCATGGCCCACCACATCGGCGACCTCGAGGTCAGCAAGACCTGGGCACGCATCTGCAACGACCTCGTCGCCCGAGTGAGCTCCCTGTACCCCGACCGCTTCCTGATGGGCGCGATGCTCCCGCAGTCGCCCGGCGCGGACCCCGCGACCACGATCGACGAGCTGACCCGCGCCGTCGAAGAGCTCGGCGCGGTCACCGTCAACCTCAACCCCGATCCCTCCGGCGGGAAGTGGAGCGCCCCGGCGCTCACCGACCGCTCCTGGTACCCGATCTACGAGAAGCTCGTCGAGTACGAGATCCCGGCAATGGTGCACGTCAGCACCACGTGCCGCCCAGATGTGTTCCACACCACTGGCGACCACTACCTCGGCGCCGATACCACTGCGTTCATGCAGCTACTCAAGGGCGATCTGTTCAAGGACTTCCCCGACCTCAAGCTCGTTATCCCGCACGGTGGCGGTGCAGTTCCCTATCACTGGGGGCGCTTCCGCGGTCTCGCGATGGCACTGGGTAAGCCTGAGTTGGAAGAGCACCTGCTGGGCAACGTCTACTTCGATACCTGCGTGTACCACCAGCCCGGGATTGACCTGCTGACCGATGTCGTCCCCACCGAAAACATCCTGTTCGCCAGCGAGATGATTGGCGCCGTCCGCGACATCGACCCTCGCACCGGCAACTACTTCGATGACACCAAGAAGTACGTCGATGCCACTCCGAATCTGTCCGACTCCCAGCGCGCGCAGGTGTTCGAGGGAAACGCCCGTCGTGTCTACCCGCGCCTCGACCGCGCGCTGACCGCCCGCGGGCTGTGAAAGGAAAACCATGCGCCTGAACAACCTCGGCCTCGTCCGTACGAACATTGAGCGTCCCGATCCCGAAGACGTGGCTCGCCTCTCGCAGTTCGGCGTCGCCACGATCCATGAAGCGATGGGTCGCGTCGGTCTGATGCGTCCCTACATCCGTCCTGTCTGGAACGGCGCGAAGCTGTGCGGACCCGCCGTTACGGTCCTGCTGCAGCCAGGCGACAACTGGATGTTCCACGTCGCCGCCGAGCAGGTGCAGGAGGGTGATGTCATCGTCGCCGGCTGCACCACCGAGAGCGAAGACGGCTTCTTCGGCGACCTGCTCGCCACCTCCCTCACCGCGCGCGGATGCAAGGGCCTCGTCATCGACGGCGGCGTACGCGACGTCGCCGACCTCGAGAAGATGGGCTTCCCGGTGTTCTCGCGTGCCATCAACTCCAAGGGCACAGTCAAGGCCACTCTCGGCTCGGTGAATGTGCCCGTTGTGGCAGCGAACGCGCTCGTCAATCCCGGTGACGTGGTCGTCGCCGATGTCGATGGCGTTGTCGTCGTGCCGCGCGAACTGGTTGGGGCAGTGGCGGATGCCAGCCAGAAACGCGAGGACAACGAAGAAGCCAAGCGCCAGAAGTTCCGCGAGGGAGTCCTCGGACTCGACATCTACGGCATGCGTGAGCCCCTGGCCGCGGCCGGCCTGGAATACGTGGAGGACTGATGACACACGGCGACACCACAGGCGGCTTTGAGAAGTCACCGGGCTGGCTGGACTGGTACGACGGTCCCAGCACGCCGAAGTTCACTCTGCCCGAGGGTGCCGTCGACGCGCACTGCCACGTCTTCGGACCCGGCGAGCAGTTCCCCTACGCACCCGAGCGCAAATACACCCCGTGTGATGCCTCGGCAGAGCAGCTGTTCGCTCTACGTGATCACCTCGGTTTCGATCGCAACGTCATCGTGCAGGCCACCTGCCATGGCGCTGACAACTCTGCCCTTGTGGACGCGCTGCAGCGCAGCGAAGGCCGCGCACGCGGTGTCGCGACTGTGCGCCGCGACGTGACCGATGAGCAGCTCGCCGAGTTGCATGAGGCTGGCGTCCGCGGTGTGCGTTTCAACTTCGTCAAGCGTCTCGTCGATCGGGTCCCCACCGACTCGCTTGAGGAGATCGTCTCGAAGATCACCCCTCTCGGATGGCACGTCGTCATCTACTTCGAGGCCGAGGATCTTCCCGAGCTGTACGACTTCTTCTCCGGCATCCAAGCCGATCTCGTCGTCGATCACATGGGTCGGCCCGACGTCACCAAAGACCCGAACGGCCCTGAGTTCGAGCTGTTCCTGCGGTTCATGCGAGAGAACCTCAATGTATGGACCAAGGTCTCGTGCCCCGAGCGCTTGAGCGTCACTGGTCCGCGCGCGCTGCCTGAAGAGCTCACAGATGGCGAGCAGCACGCGTATACCGACGTCGTGCCGTTCGCCCGTCGCGTGGTCGAAGAGTTCCCTGACCGCGTGCTGTGGGGCACCGACTGGCCCCACCCCAACCTCAAAGACCACATGCCGGATGACGGACTGTTGGTCGACTACATCCCCCAGATCGCGACGACGCCCGAACTGCAGCAGAAACTGCTGGTCGACAACCCGCGTCGTCTTTACTGGCCGGAATCTCTCACGATTGAAGGAGAATGACCATGGCACTCGACAAGCCCTACAAGGACATTCCAGGCACGACCATCTACGACGCCGAGCAGGCGCGTAAGGGTTTTCATCTGAACCAGTTTGCGATGTCGCTGATGAAGCCAGAGAACCGACAGCGTTTCCTCGCCGACCAGGCAGCGTACCTCGACGAATGGCCGCTCAACGCACGGCAGCGCCAGGCCGTGCTCGACATGGACATGAACACCATGATCGACGAGGGCGGCAACATCTACTTCCTGGCCAAGATCGGCGCCACGCACGGGATGAGCTTCCAGCAGATGGCCGGTTCCATGACCGGCATGTCGGAAGCCGCCTACCGCGACATGATGATCGGCGGTGGGCGCCGCCCCGAGGGTAACCGCCTCAAGGATCTCGACGGTTGGACCCCTCCTGAGCCCGGCGAGAAAGCCGACACCTTCCGCCCGAACGCTCCGGCAAAGTACACCTCGGCGCTGTTCACCTCGCACGTGCCGGCGATCGGTGCCGCGATGGACCTCGGCAAGACAGAGGAGCCGTACTGGAAGAAGGTCTTCGACGGCTACCAGTGGACGCGCAAGTGGGTCAAGGAGAGCCGGCCTGACGTCGTCATCCTGGTCTACAACGACCACGCCACCGCGTTTGACGCCTCGATCATCCCCACCTTCGTGCTCGGCACTGGGGCTGAGTATCCTGTCGCCGACGAGGGCTACGGTCCCCGCCCGGTGCCCGGTGTCAAGGGCTACCCCGAGCTGGCGGCGCACATCGCGCAGTCGGTGATCCAGGATGACTTCGACCTCACTCTCGTCAACGAGATGGTCGTAGATCACGGCCTCACCGTGCCGCTCTCGCTCGTGTTCGGCGACGTCGAGGAGTGGCCGGTCAAGGTCATCCCGCTTGCCGTCAACGTCGTGCAGTATCCGGTGCCGTCTGGCCGTCGTTGCTACGAGCTCGGGCGTGCGCTTCGCCGTGCCCTCGACAAGTGGGACGGCGAAGAGCTCAACGTGCAGATCTGGGGCACCGGTGGCATGAGCCACCAGCTCCAGGGGCCGCGCGCCGGTCTCATCAACGAGGAGTGGGACAACGCGTTCCTCGACCACCTCATCGCCGATCCGCTGGGGCTCACCGAGTGGCACCACATGGAGTACGTTGACGAGGCTGGGTCCGAAGGCATCGAGCTCGTCGACTGGCTCATCGCACGCGGAGCGATGGATGATCAGTTCGGTGGCGATGCTCCTGAGCTGAACCACCGGTTCTACCATGTGCCCGCGTCGAACACCGCGGTCGGACACATGGTGCTGACCAACCCGTCCGCCTGACGCACCCTGAGGAGACACCCATGAGCGACAAGATCCGCGTTGCCGTCGTCGGCGCCACCGGCGCCTTCGGTATGAAGCACCTCGACGGACTGGCGAACATCGACGACGCCGAGGTGACGGTCGTCAGTGGCACCCGGCAGGAGAAGACGCAGGCCGTCGCCGACCAGTACGGCGTACAGACTGCCGTTGTCGGCCTTGATGCTGTGCTCGAGCGCGACGACGTCGATGCGGTCATCCTCGCGACGCCGACCGGCATGCACGCCTCGCAGACACAGGCGGTGCTCGCTGCGGGCAAGCACGTGCAGGTGGAGATTCCTCTCGCCGATTCGCTTGCGGATGCCGAGGCGACACTTGCGGTGGCCGAGGCATCCGATCGGATCGCCATGGTTGGGCACACACGTCGGTTCAACCCCTCGCACCAGCTCGTGCACGACAGGATCATTGCGGGTGAGTTCAACGTGCAGCAGATGGACGTGCAGACGTACTTCTTTCGGCGCACGAACACCAACGCCAAGGGCGAGGCGCGCTCGTGGACCGACCACCTGCTGTGGCATCACGCCGCACACACGGTCGATCTGTTCGCCTACCAGGCGGGCAAGATCGTGCAGGCGAACGCGATTCAGGGGCCGATCAACCCGGAGCTCGGTATCGCGATGGACATGTCGATCCAGCTGAAGAGCGAATCGGGTGCGATCTGCACGCTGTCGCTTTCGTTCAACAACGACGGACCGTTCGGCACGTTCTTCCGCTACATCGGTGACACCGATACGTACATCGCCCGCTATGACGACCTGTTCAACGGTCGCGAGGAGCCGATTGATGTGTCGAAGGTCGCCGTCAGCATGAACGGCATCGAGCTGCAGGACCGCGAGTTCATCAGCGCGATCCGCGAGGGCCGCGAGCCGAATTCGTCGCTTCGTCAGGTCATCGATTGCTACCGCGTGCTCGGTCAGCTGGAGGAGCAACTCGCGTGATGCTTCCCCGCATGGGATTGGGCTGCATGTCGTTGAGCCATGCCTACGGCATCCCACCGTCCGCGGAAGAGGGCCTCGCCGTGCTGCGCGCAGCACTCGACAGTGGCGTGACCCACCTCGACACCGCAACGCTTTACGGTGGTGGCCGCAACGAAGAGCTCGTCGGTCGCGCTCTGCGTGGGCGGCGGGACGAGGTCGTGCTGGCCAGCAAGGGCGGCATGGCTCAAGTGGATGGTGTAAAGGTCATCGACGGGCGTCCGTCGACATTGCGCGCCCAGGTGGATGCCTCGCTCGCAAGGCTGGGCGTCGAGCACATCGACCTTTATTACCTGCACCGGTGGGACAAGTCCGTGCCGATAGGTGAGAGTGTCGGTGCGCTCGCTTCGCTCGTCGAGGCGGGGAAGATCGGTGCGATCGGGCTCAGCGAGGTGTCGGTGGACCGACTGCGCGAAGCGCAGAAGGTCGCGCCGATTGCGGCCGTGCAGAACGAATACTCGCTGTGGAGCCGCAACCCGGAACTCGGGATGCTTGAGGCGACCCGTTCCTCTGGAGTCGCGCTGGTGGCGTTCTCGCCGGTGGCGCGCGGGTTCCTCAGCGACAGCGTCGGCGATCCCGCCGAGCTCGCCGAGAAGGACATCCGTCGGGCGATGCCGCGCTTTCAGCCGGAGAACTGGACGGCGAATGCCGCGCTGCTGCCTGCCTGGCGTGCGCTCGCCGCAGAGGCTGGATGCACGCCGGCGCAGCTGGCGCTTGTGTGGCTGCTCTCTCGCGGCGACCACGTCGTGCCGATTCCTGGGACCACGAGGATCGATCATTTGCGCGAGGACCTCGCTGCTGTGTCGCTGAGGGTGGACGCCGCACTGCTGACGCGTGCCGGCGAGCTGATCGACACTGCGACCGTCTCCGGCCCCCGCTACGCTCCGGGGCCGGCCGCCGACGTCGATACCGAGAACTTCGACGAGTCCGCATGAGGGCCATCTCCTCGATGGCGACTCGCCACGTGCTCTCCGAGCTCGCCGCTGCCGCGGTATCGGCCGGGCTGCCTGGGGTGGAGATCGAATCGGTCGGCGGAGTAGATGCCGCAAAGCGTGTGGCCGCGGGTGAGTCGTTCGATCTGGTGTTCCTCGCATCCGACGCTCTGGATCGGCTTGCCGCGGACGGGCATGTGGATGCTGCGTCCATCGCGCCTCTCGTGCTGTCGCAGGTGGCTGTGGCCGTGGCATCCGGCACCTCCGAACCTGCGGTGCGCCCCGAGGGTGCAGCTTTCGCGGATGCCTCCGGCGTGCGCGAAGCGCTGCGCGCCGCGAATCGGATTGGGTACTCGACCGGCCCCAGTGGCACGGCGCTCGTGAAGATGATCGAGGAGTGGGGGCTGGCGGAGAAACTGGGCGAGCGGCTCGTTCAGGCTCGTCCGGGCATCCCCGTGGCCAAGTCATTGGCCGACGGCGAGGTGGACCTTGGCTTCCAGCAACTCAGCGAGCTCGTCGGTCAGCCCGGTGTGCGCATCCTTGGCGTGATGCCGGGTGATTGTGCGATTGACACCGTGTTCGCGGGAGCGGTGGCGACTGCGTCGGACGACAAGGCCCTCGCTGGCGAGGTACTCAGATTCTTTGCTTCGGATGCGACGGCGCCCATAAAGACGGCGCACAACTTCGGCGCCCCCTGATTTAGGACGGCACCCCACCCACCCGTCTATATGGCGCAAAACCACGGTTCGACGCGGGGGAAGTGTCGGATAGCGCCGCATAGCGGAGTGGGGGCTCAGCGTCGGCTACTGCGAACGCCATGACCCCGACGTTCGTTGCGCTATTCTGGACGCATAGCGAACGATGGTTCGCAAAGCGAACACTTCTCGAAGAGGCGCAGTGATCGACAAGACCGTGACGGATGCCGCAACCGCTGTCGCCTCGGTTGCCGAACTGGCCCGACTGGAGCTTTCATGACTGCCACCTACATCTACGACGCCGTGCGCACCCCGTTCGGGCGGGCCGGCGGTGCGCTCGCCGGCGTCCGTCCCGATGATCTTGCCGCCGTCGTGATGCGTGCCGCTGTTGAGCGCACTGGGGTGGATCCGGCGCGAATCGCGGACGTCATCTTTGGCGATGCGAATCAGGCGGGCGAGGACAACCGCAACCTCGCGCGAATGGGTGCACTACTCGCGGGGCTTCCCACCTCGGTGACCGGCGTGACGGTGAACCGCCTGTGTGCATCCAGCGTCGAGGCCGTCATCCAGGGTGCGCGGGCCATTGAATCGGGGGATGCCGAGATCATTCTCGCCGGCGGGGTCGAGTCGATGAGCCGGGCGCCGTACGTCGTGGAGAAGTCCGCAAAGCCGTTCCCCGCGACCGGAAACCAGACCATGTGGAACACCGCGATCGGCTGGCGGATGACGAACAGAGCGCTGCCGACGCACTGGACCATCTCCAACGGAGAGGCCGCGGAGAAGGCCGCCCGCGTCGCCGGTGTCAGCCGTGAGGAGCAGGACGAGTTCGCGGTGCGATCGCACGAACTCGCCGCGAAAGCATGGGCCGACGGCCTCTATGACGGCGAGATCGTGCAGGTGCCTGGGGCCGAACTCGCGCGTGACGAGGGCATCCGCGACGGTTCGATGATCGAGAAGCTGGCCGGATTGCGTCCGCTTTTCGCGGCAGACGGCACGGTGACTGCGGGGAACTCCTCGTCGATCAATGACGGCGCGTCCGCGGTGCTGCTTGGTGCTGAGGGAGTCCTGCCCGGGGAGCCGCTGGCGCGCATTACCGGTCGCGCCGCGCACGGCGTCGACCCGGATGACTTCCCGATCGCGCCGATCGAGGCCGCGAACAAGGCGCTCGCCCGCGCCGGACGCAGCTGGGCTGACGTCGACTTCGTGGAGTTGAACGAGGCATTCGCATCGCAGTCGCTCGCGTGCCTGCGCGGGTGGCCTGACCTGGATCCCGCTCGATTGAATGTGCATGGTGGTGCTCTCGCGATCGGCCATCCGCTCGGTGCATCAGGCGGGCGCATCATCGGCCACGCTGCACACGAGCTGCGCCGTCGCGGTGGCGGGGTTGCCGTCGTCGCGATCTGCATCGGAGTCGGGCAGGGGCTCGCCGTCGTGCTGGAACGCTAGGGTTTCGATGTGACTGAATCGGATGCTGCACCTGCAGAAGTGGCGTCGAGTGCCAGTTCTGCGCCTTCGGCTGATTTCGTGCAGTCGCTCGCGCGTGGGCTGGCGGTCATTCGCACGTTCGACGGCGAACCGGCCGGATTGTCGCTAGCGGAGGTTGCCCGCCGCGCGGATATTCCGCGGGCCGCTGCCCGACGATTCCTGCGCACGCTCGAGCAGCTCGGCTATGTGCGAGCGACAACGGATGCCCGATTTTGGCTGACGCCACGCGTGCTCGAACTCGGCTACGGCTACCTTTCGTCGCTGTCGCTGCCAGAGATCGTGCAGCCGCACCTTGATGCTCTCTCGCACGAGATTGGCGAATCGGTCTCGGTGGCAGTGCTCGATGGTAGCGAGATCGTTTATGTCGCGCGTGCCGCGGCGCGCCGCGTCATGAGCGTTCGGATCACGATCGGCACGCGCCTGCCGGCCTTCGCGACGAGCATGGGTCGGGTGCTGCTGGCGGCGCTTCCGGCATCCGATGTCAACGCCGTGCTGTGCCAGGACGAGCTCGTCGCGTACACGGCACTCACGCGCGTTGATCCGGCAGAACTCACCGAGGTGCTCGATGGTGTGCGCGGTCAGGGTTGGGCCATGGTCGACGGCGAGCTGGAAGTGGGACTGCGCTCGATCGCCGTGCCGCTGCGTGGACGCTCGGGAGTGACAGCAGCGTTGAACGTCTCAACAAGCACCGCGCGCGGGCGCGCAGACGACGTGCGGGCCGAGTTGCTGCCGGAACTGCAGCGCGCCGCCGGGCGTATCGAGGAAGAGCTTCGCGCAGCGCGGGCCTGAACTTAAACTCAGCCCGGCATCCTCGTCGATGGGGGAAGCTTTTCCTGGCTTCCACCGGCGGCGGCGAAGCCGGGAATTCCTTCCCGCAACGAGCAGGACGAGCGTCAAGGAGGGGTTAACTTGCCGTCGCGGCGGCTCAGCGGCCCAGCACGAACCGGTCCCGCGCCGCGAATACCCCGATCACGCCCTGCGCCACCATCGTCACCAGAAGAATGGTCAGCGGCACGATCCAGCTGCCGGTTGCAGCGTGCACGGCTCCGAAGAGAACAGGGCCGATCGCGGCGATGGCGTAGCCGACCGACTGCGACATGCCTGACAGCGCGGATGAGGTGCTGTGGTCGCGTGCGCGCTGCGCCATCAGCGTCAGTGAGACCCCGAGCGATGCGCCGGAGAACAAGCCGAGCGGGACGACCCAGATTCCGATCGCTCCTGGCCAGATCATGAGACCCGCAATCCCGGCGATGCCCAGAAGCGGGAGCAGAGCCGGTGTGATCCGCGCGCCGCGTCCGCGCATGACGAGCGCCACCGTGAGGGCGCCCACCAGCGAGAACACCTGATAGAACATGACGTCGATGCCCGCGATTGCGGCGCTGCGGCCGGTAGAGATCGACACCGAAGCAAGCCAGGTGACCAGCACGTAGAAGCTCGTCGACTGCACACCCATGTAGCCGGCGACTTGCCACGCAACCGGGTCGCGCCAGATTCCGATGCGCGGTGCGCGCCCGAGCGAGGGTGTACGCACCTCCCGTCGGCTCACTAGCCACCAGGCGATCAGAGCGAAGGGCAGCACCGCGCCGCCGGTGATGAGCAGCGCCATCCGCCATCCGGCCCCGATATCGTTGCCGCTGAGCTCCGCCAGCGGAACGGCCAGACCGGATGCCACGGCACCCGCTCCGCCCAGGAGAGCCGAGTACACGCCCATCATCAGTGGCACGCGCAGCGGGAAGTCCCGCTTGATCACCGCCGGCATCAGCACGTTTGCGATCGCCAGCGCGACGCCGATCAAGCCAGTGCCCACCCACAGCCAGACCGTCGATCCTGGGATCGAGCGGACGATCGTGCCCACTGCGAGCAGCCCGAGAGCGGCGAGCACTGCGCGACCCAACCCCAGACGCCGGCCGAAGCCATGCGCAAACGGCGATACCACTGCCCACGTGATCAGCACGATCGTCGACAGCGCGCCCAGAAGTGCGAGCGGGATGCCAGTGTCCGCAGACATCCGGTCGATCAGCGGACCAACAGCCGAGATCGCCGGCCGCATCATCACGGCGACAAGGCATAGCGCGACGATCGCGGCAGCGATCGACCTGCGCGCGGACTTATTCATCTCAGGGCCTTTCACGCACGGTTCCCGTCGCAATTCGTGTGGTTAAAAAGCCCGGATGGGCGCACGAACTGCGACGGGAACGGTAGGGGTGGGGCGGAGCTCAGGCGGACTTGGGCTGCTCGGTGCCGCCGGAGTTCGTTTTGGCCCGCTGGATCTCACCGTAGATGTGGCGGCGCAGTTCGACGAATCGTGGATCGGAGCGTGTCGTCAGCTGATCGCGCTCGTCGGGCAGATCGATCGTCACGTCGTCCTGCACGACGGTCGGACGGTTCGACAGCACGATCACGCGCTGGCCGAGGTAGACCGATTCGTCGATGTCGTGCGTGACAAACAGCACGGTGACGCCGAGCTCCTTCCAGATCTTGCGGACAAGATCCTCAAGATCGGCGCGGGTCTGCGCGTCGACAGCCGCGAATGGTTCGTCCATCAGCAGGATCTGCGGGCGGTATGCCACAGCGCGCGCGATCGCGACGCGTTGCTGCATGCCGCCGGACAGCTGCCACGGGTACTTGTCCGCGGCATCTGAAAGACCGACCGCATCGAGTGCCTCGCTCGTGCGCTGCTGACGCTCGGCCTTCGCGATACCGGCGCTCTTCAGCGGCAGTTCGACGTTGGCCTGCACGCTCATCCACGGGTACAGGCTGCGCCCGTACTCCTGGAACACAACCGCCATGGTCTTCGGCGGGCCGGTGATGGTCTTGCCCTCGATCTCGAGTCGACCCGCAGTCGGAGGCAGAAGACCGGCGATGCATTTCAGCAGCGTCGTCTTTCCCGCGCCGGACGGGCCGACAATGCAGACCAGCTGCCCCTGAGGGATGCTGAACGTCAGATCGCGGATCGCTTCGACGCTCTCGCCGCCCGGCGTCGGTGCCGGGTAGACCTTGCGCAGGCCCTCGACGAGCAGGACGGGTGTGGTGGTGTTTTCAGGACTCACGTTGGACTTCTCTCAATCCGTGGTACCAGCGGAGGATGTAGCGCTCGGTGTAACGGAACAGCACCGCAAGACCGAGACCGATCAGGCCCAGCAGCAGGATGCCGCTCCACATCTCCGGAATGGCGAAGTTGCGCTGGAATTGGACGATGGTGAAACCGAGACCGGCAGCGGTGTACCAGAGCTCGGAGATCACCATCAGGATGAGGGCGATCGACAGGCACTGGCGCACTCCCGCCAAGATCTGCGGCGCCGCTGCGGGAAGGATCAGATATCGCAGGCGCGCCATGCGACCCAGTCCGTAGCTGTGAGCCGTGTCGCGCTGCACCTCATCGGTGGCGCGGACGCCTTCGACGGTGTTCAGCAGCACGGGCCAGAGCGATCCGAAGATGATCACGAACACCTGCATCCGCCAATTGACGCCGATGATGATCATCAGCAATGGCAGCAGCACAGGCGGCGGGATCGCCCGGAAGAACTCCAATAGTGGCTCAAGCAGCTGCCGTAGCGGCTTGAACGATCCGATCAGCAGGCCGAGACCGACACCGATGATGATCGAGCCGGCGATCCCAATGAACAGGCGACCGATGCTCGGCAGCACGTCCTTGGTGAAGCGGTCGCCGAACCAGGTCTCGAAGAACGTCGTGATCAGTTCGCCCGGCGTCGGCACGAAGAAGCTGGGGTTGATGATCGTGGAGATCCACCACAGCAGCACCAAGACGATCGGCAGTGCGAGCAGGAAGAAAACAGACTTGAAGAACTTCATCCGAGTGCCTCCGTCCGCACTGAGGTGTGCCACGCGAGCACGCGTCGTTCGACGAAGCGAACGACGAGGTTGATCGCGACACCGATGAGACCCGTCGCGAGGATCAGGGCGTACATGCCAGTGATGTCTCCGCCTTCGCGAGTCTCTGCGATCTGCTTACCCAGCCCCGGCGTTCCGATGATGAGCTCGGCGGTGATCGCGAGGATCAGGGCGACCGCGGCGGCCAGGCGGATGCCGGTCATGAGGTACGGCAGTGCCGTGGGCCACGTGACATGGCGGATGCGCTGGAATCGGCTGAGGCCGTAGCTTCGCGCGGTGGCATCCGCAACAGGGTCAACATCCTTCGCGCCGTAGATGACCTGCAGCAGGACCTGCCAGAACGCCGCGTAGACGATGAGCAGCAGGCCGGCTTGGATCTTCGTGCCGAACAGCAGCACCGCGAGCGGGATCAACGCCACCGACGGAACGGGGCGGAGGAACTCGATCGTCGAGTGCGTCAGCCGCTCGAGGAACCGGCTTGATCCGATGAGGAATCCGATGACGGTCGCAGCGACTACGGAGATGAGCAGGCCCAGCGACCAGCTGAGCATGGTGGAGCCGACGTCGCGCCAGAAGGCCATGTCGACGACGTACTCGCCGAAGCGGATGAGTACCTCGCTGGCCGGTGGCACGAATCGGGAGTCGACCAGCCCCAGCCGAGAGACCGCTTCCCAGAGGCCCAAGAAGCCGACCACTCCGACGATGCCCAGCAGCGCGCCACTCCCGGAGGAGGTGCGGCGACGCAGCCGCCGCACCTCACTCAGGGTGTTGATGACTGCTGTCACGGCAGCAGGTTGTCGAAGTCCGGCTCAGCCGACAGAACGCCGTATTCCTGAGCTGCCGCAGCGAGCTTCTCGATCGACGCGCGATCCATCTCGGTGGGGAACTTCGGCAGGGTGATCTCAGCGAGGACGGCCGGGTCGGTCTTCGTGTACGTGGCCATGATCTCGCGCACGGCGTCCGGGTTGGCATCGGCGAATTCCAGCGACTTCGTCATCGCGGTCTGGAACTTCTCCAGCAGGGCGGGGTCGACGTCGTTGAGCGCGAAGTACGCGGCGATGTCGAGCTTCGGGTCGAAGTCGGCGTAGGCGTAGGTGACCACGTTCAGACCCGCATTGATGGCGCTGGTCACGAAGGGCTCGACGACGAACGCGGCGTCAACCTGGTCGTTTTCGACTGCGGCGATCGCGTCGGGGAAAGGCACCTCGACAAAGCTGATCGTCGATGAATCTGCGCCGGCCTCGTCAACCACCGAGCGAACCGCGGTGTCATTGATGTTGCCGACGCTGTTGCTCGAGACGGTCTTGCCAGCGAGGTCGGCGGGCGAGGAGATGCCCGAGTCGGCCTTGGTGATCACCGCGCCCATGTCCTTCGTGGTGTCGCCGGTGGTGGCGACCGCGGAACTGACCATCTTGAGGTCCAGGCCCTGGTCTGCGGCGACCATGAGCGACAGTGTGTTGCTGAAGCCGAACTGGTAATCGCCAGAGACAACGGCTGGCACGATGGCGGCGCCGCCGGTTGCGGTCTCGATCGTGAGGTCGAGGCCTTCCTCTTCGAAGAAGCCCTGATCGTCTCCGAGGTAGATCGCAGCGGTGTCGGCGATCGGGATGACGCCGACCTTGACTGGGATCAGATCAGCGGAGCCGCCGTCGCCTGAATCGCCGGAGCCGCCGCTTGCGGGGGCATCCGAGTCGGTGCATCCGGTCAAAACCAGAGCGGTGATCGCCGCAAGGGCGAAAAAGCCTGCCTTTTTCATGTCACTCCGTCGTGTCAAAGGTGTTGTATTCGAGTGGATGCTGTTCCACTCGATGTCCTGAACGTACGCAGATCCAATGGCGTTGTCAATATTGTCGACGAGATTGATAACAATCTGATGGAGCGACGTCAGCGCGTGGCAGCAGCTGCCTCTGCGAACTCGCTCAGCGTGGCGATGACGCTCCCGACATGGATCCCCATCGCGGCTCTTGCTGCCTCGGCATTTCGCGTGCACACGCCGTCGATGATCGCGAGGTGCTCTGGCAACGATTTGCTCGGGCGTCCCGGAACCAGGAAGAGCTGGAACTGGTGCCGCACCATTTGCCCGTTCAGCTGCTCGAGTATGCGGCTGGCGGTCTCGTGCTGCGCGATATCGCGCAGGGTCGCGTGCAACGTCGAGTTGAGTTCGGAATAGCGGACGAGCTCGTTCTGATCGACTGCCGCCTGCATGTCGACGCCGACCTGCCGGAGGAATGCGATCTGCTCGTCGGTGACATTCTCGGCCGCGCGGGCGGCGACCAGACTCTCAACGGCCTGGCGGATCTCAGTGATCTCGACGGCCTCTTCGACGGTGATCTCGCGCACGCGCGCCCCGCGGTTCGGCTGCAGCTCAACCAACCCCTCGGCGGCAAGCTGGATCAGCGCGTTGCGCAGAGTGAAGCGACTGGCCTCATATTCCTGGGCCAAGTCGGCCTCGATCAGGCGCTGGCGCGGCGCGTATGATCCGCGCAGAATGGCATCGCGAAGTTGGGTGCGTACGTCGGAGTTATCGACCACCGGGTGCGTTCCTCTCGAGTGACGGGACTCCTCGATTGTGCACTACGGATGCCGTAGCGCGCTCTTCGCGCTTCTCACAGCGACCCCGTCGTCGTCAGCAAGATTGTTGACAATAATCGGGAGCATACAGGAGCCGCGTCAGCGAGGACAACACTGCGCGGCTCCCGAGATTCTCGGCATCCAGACGCCGGACACGGATTCCGCTGACACTGTCCGAGTTCAACAGTTTCGTGACGACCGTCACAAAGTTCTTGACAATGGATGCGGTCGGGGTCACGATTATCGAACCCGCACGATGAAGTGGCCGGTACGGCGCCCTAACGGGCCTTGCCGCAGTCGTCGTGATACCCGCGCACCATCACGAAAGGCCATTCGATGAAGAAGAGTCTTGCTGCCCTGGCGATTGCCGCAGCCACCGCATTGCTGCTGAGCGGATGCACGGATTCCGCTGCCCCTCCCTCCTCGTCCACCGAGCCCTCGCCCGGCGGAGACGACGGCGCCGGCGAGGTGCGCGAGATCCGCGTCGCCGCACTGCCGATCGCGGAGACCGGTGCGCTCTGGGGTGCCATCGACGCCGGGATCTTTGAGGAGCACGGTCTTGACGTCGAGGTCGTACCCGCACAGGGCGGCGCGCAGGCGATTCCTGCGCTGCTCAGCGGAGACATCCAATTCGCGATCGGCCAGCCTTTCGGTCCGTTCCGTGCCGACCTGGGAGATCTGGGTGTCACGGTGTTCAGCAACTACGCATCGAGTCTCGCAACTGGTGATGACGTGAACGCGGTGGTCGCTTCAGCCGACTCCGGGATCACGCGACCGGCCGATCTCGCAGGCAAACGCGTGTCGGTGAACAGCGTGGGTGCTGCCGGCGACGTGACGATCATGCAGGCCGTCGCCGATGACGGCGGTGACCCTTCCACGATTGAGTTCGTCGAAGTCGCCTTCCCGGATGCCGCGGCGCAGCTCGAGTCGGGCACAATCGACGCGGCCTGGGTGCCGGACCCGTTCATGTCACAGGTCATCGATGGCGGCGGGTCACTCGTGGTGTACCCCTACCAGGCGACGATCCCTGGGCTCTCGGTTCTCGTCAACTTCACGACGCAGGAGCTGATCGACTCCGACCCGGAGTTGGTGGCCGACTACGCGGCGGCGATGGCCGAGGCGCTGGACTGGGCGGCAGGCAACGAGGACGCTGTTCGCGCAGCGATCGTGACGCACATGGAGATTCCAGAGGCCGCCGCCGCTGGCATTGCCCTGCCGACGTTCACCGCTGAGCTGAACATCGCTGACTTGGAGTCGCTCGCATCGATCGCGGTCGACTTCGGCGTTTTGGATGCCGCACCCGATCTGGACCGACTGATCCAGCAGCAGTAGGTATGTCTGCATCCGTTCGTCTCAGAGCGACCGTGCGCAAGACGGTTCTAGGCATCCTGGGCATCGTCGGCTTCTTGGTTGTCTGGCAACTGATCCCGATGTTCGGCCTGATCAACCCGCAGGCGTTGCCGCTCGCGACTGACACGTTGGCGCGGCTCGGCACGGAGTTCCAGGATCTTGAGTTCTGGCGCAACGTCGGTCGGACGATGACCGGGTGGCTCATCGGGTTAGTGATCGCCTCTGCGCTGGCGGTCGCGCTCGGAACGCTGATCGGGCTTGTGCCGTTCCTGCGCCGCGCGACGCACAGCATGATCGAGTTCCTGCGACCGATTCCGTCGGTCGCGCTGATCCCGATCGCCGTCCTGTTGTACGGATTGCAGCTGTCGGCTGCACTCGTCATCATCATTTTCGCCACGTTCTGGCAGGTGTTCGTGCAGGTGCTGTATGGGGTCGCTGATGTCGACACGGTTGCACGTGACACCGCCCGCAGCTTCGGGCTGACGCGTCGGGAGCAGGTGATGAGTCTGGTGCTGCCGACGACGCTGCCCTACTTGATGACCGGGCTGCGGCTCGGGGCATCCGTGGCGCTGATCCTCGCGGTGACCGCCGAGATGACGATCGGAAACCCCGGCCTCGGGGTCATGATCAACACGGCGCGCAACGCCGGGGATTCGGTCGCGGTGTACGCGCTCGTCGTGGTGACCGGACTGCTCGGCCTCATCGTGAATCTGGGGTTCCGGCTCATCGAGCGCCGCGCACTGTCTTGGCATCAGTCTGTTCGAGGGGAGGAGGTCCTGTGACTCTTTACACCAGCACCCTGGTCACTCCTCGACCCCGCTCGTTCAGCTGGCGCCGCTTCGCCTCCGGTTTCGGATTTGCGCTCGGGCTGCCGTTCCTGCTCCTGGTCATCTGGGGAATCTGGTCAACGATCGCACCCGCGAAGTTCTTTCCAGGACCGGTGACCATATTCACGGCATTCGTGGATACCTGGGTCGGGCCGGCGTTCGTCACAGACGTGCTCCCTTCGCTTGGGCGGCTGGCACTCGCGATCGTCCTTTCGGTCGCCATCGGCGTCATGGCAGGCACGATGATCGGGCTGGTGCGGTGGCTGCGCGAGCTGCTCGAACCCCTGCTGGAGTTCTTCCGGGCGATCCCGCCGCCGGTGCTGATACCCGTCGTGATGCTGCTGATGGGGATCACCGACACGATGAAGATCGCGGTGATCGTCGCCGGTGCCGTCTGGCCGGTGCTTTTGAACACGATCGACGGCGTGCGCGCCACAGATCAGGTGATGACTGAGACGGCACGTTCCTTCGCCCTGACCCGGGCCGAGCGCATTCGCTACCTGGTCCTGCCAGCGGCCAGTCCGCGGATCATGGCCGGGGTTCGCCAGTCGATCTCGATTGCGCTGATCATGATGGTGATCTCGGAGATGTTCGGCTCGTCGTCGGGACTCGGCTACCTTGTCGTGTACTTCCAGCGGAACTACCTCATCGCCGAGATGTGGGCAGGAATCCTGCTTCTCGGACTCATCGGAGTGCTGCTGGCAGCCATCTTCGGATTCGTAGAACGACGGGTTCTGCGCTGGTATCACGGAATCAAGGAGGTGGAGCGTGCCTGACGCATTGCTTACGGTAGAACATCTGAGGAAGGTGTATGAGTCGTCCACCGGCACGGTCGAAGCGATCGGCGACATCAGCTTCACGATGGGAACCGGGGAACTGGTCTGCATCGTCGGGCCGTCCGGCTGCGGTAAAACGACGCTGTTGAAGTGCATCGCGGGTCTGTTGCAACCGACCTCGGGAACCGTCGTGCTCGATGGGAAGGCCGTAACAGAGCCGCCGCCGAACATGGCGCTTGTGTTCCAGGAATACGGGCGGAGTCTGTATCCATGGCTGACCGTGCGCGGAAATATCGAGCTTCCATTGAAACACCGCAAGCTCCCACGCGCCGAGCGTGATCGACTGATCGATGACGCCCTGACAGCCGTCGGCCTTGAGCATGCGGGAGGTAGCTACCCGTGGCAGCTCTCCGGTGGCATGCAGCAGCGTGTGGCGATCGCACGCGCCGTCGCCTACGAGCCGGAGGTGCTCATCATGGATGAGCCTTTCGCCGCCGTCGATGCGCAGACCAGGGCCGATCTCGAAGACCTGGTGCGAACCCTCCACCGCGACCGGGGGATGTCGATCCTCTTCGTCACCCATGACATCGATGAATCGGTGTACCTCGGTGAGCGTGTCATCGTGCTGTCAAAATCGCCGACGTGGGTGCAGGAAGACCTTCTGATCGACCTCGCGCCCGAGCGTGATCAGATTACGACTCGTGCACTCCCGCGCTTCACTGAGCTGCGAACGCACGTGTACACGCAGATCCAACGAGCGAAGCGTGGCGACGCGGTGCGTCCGGCCGCATGAGCGACGCAGTGGTACGGCCGCGCCCTCCGAAGCGGCTGCTTCTGGCGTTCCTCGGTGAGCACGTCGTCGACCGCGACTGCGGGCCGATCAGGGCGAGCGTGATGATTGACGTCCTCGCCGGCGTGGGTATCGCGGCACCCGCCACGCGGGCGACGTTGGATCGAATGGCGCGGCGGGGGCTTCTTGAGCGCCGCCGGAACGGGCGGGAGATCGCCTTCACCGTCACCGATACAGCGGCCGCTGTGATCCGCGAGGCCGGTGCGCGCGTTCATTCGCCCACGCCGTTTGCGCCGCAGGGGGAGGGGTGGACGCTCGTCACCTTTACGTTGCCGGAGCGCGAGCGTGCGCTGCGTCATCGGCTGCGAGCCACTCTGGGGTGGGAAGGATTCGCCCCCTTGCGCGACGGACTCTGGCTCGCGCCAGGCGGTGTCGATCTCGATGCGACGCTCGCCCCATTGCAGAGCGAACTTCCTGCCGGTGCGGTGACGGCGTTCCGTGCTCGCGAGGTGGAGGGTTTCGGATTGGCGACGCAGGTCGCCGATGCATGGAACGTTGCCGCGATCAGAGACGCACACGATGAGTTTCTCGCGGCATGGAGCATGCCGCTGTCCGACGGATCGGGCCTGTCCGCAAGCACTGCGCTGGTCTCCGACTGGCTCGCGCTGCTGCGGGCTGATCCACGACTGCCCGCGCGCTTCCTCGGGGAGGATTGGCCGGCCGGGGACTCAGCTCGGCTCTTCGCCACACGTTATCGGGAGCTGCGATCTGACGCGGAGAGTGAGTTCGCCGAGTCGCTGGGGCGCTGAACGCCGAGCTCGTTCAGCGGAGTCTTGTATGTCTCGCGTCCGCTTGCGATCGCGATCGCGGAGATGACGCACGCCACGGTCGTGTATGCGGCGGCGGGCCACCAGGCATCGCCATTGGCGCTCGAGATCGCCTGGATGATTACGGGCGAGAATCCGGTCAGCACGAGGCCCAGCTGCAGGCCCACCGCCATGCCGGTCACGCGGTAGCGCACATTGAACAACTCAGCGAAATACGACGGGTAGACAGCGTTGGTGGCCGCGAAGGCGAGCGAGATCGACAGCAGTACGCCGACGAAGATCAGCGGGACGTTGGCCTCACTGACTGCCCAGAAGAACAGCCAGACCGCGGCACCGCCGAACAGGTTGCCGCCGATGAGGACGGGCTTGCGTCCGATGCGGTCGCTGAGGCTCGCGAGCAGCGGCTGGGTCACCAGCGCGACGATGTAGCCGATGATGACCACCCAGAGCATGATGCCAGGATCGATTCCCACGATGTTCGTCGCGTAGGTCAGGCCGTAGACGGGGACAGTGGTGCTGATGACGAGCAGGAGTGCGGCGAAGATGACGCGCACGACGTCCCATGGCTGGTGACGCAGTACCTCGCCGAGCGGAATCTTGGCGGTCGTGCCCTGCTCTTTCTCGGTCACGAACGCTTCGGTGTCGCGGACTGTACGACGGATGAGGATGCCGACGATCAGGAGGAGGGCGCTGAACCAGAATGGGACGCGCCAGCCCCAGGCCACCAACTGCTCATCGGGCAGGGCGGCGACGCCGATGAAGGCGAGTGTTGCGAGCACATACCCGACCCAGATGCCGTTGATCGCCCACGAAGTGTAAAGCGCGCGGCGGTTGCCGGGGGCATGTTCCAACGTCAGCGAGGTTGCGCCGGCTAGCTCGCCTCCCACGGACAGTCCCTGGCATAGGCGCAGGAGGATGAGTAGCGTCGGCGCGAGGATGCCGGCCGTATCGTACGAGGGCAGGCAGCCGATCAGGAAGGTGGAGATGCCCATCACGAGCAGCGTGAGGATCATGATGTTGCGACGGCCGAACCGGTCGCCCAGGTGCCCGGCGAGGAAGCCGCCGAGCGGGCGTGCGAGATACGCGACGCCGTAGAGGCCCAGCGCGAAGAGGAGCCCGGTGGCCCCGGCATCCGGGAAGAAGACGCGTGCGAACACGAGGGCCGACGCGGATGCGTAGATGTACATGTCGTAGTACTCCAACGCCGAGCCGATGAATCCGGCCAGTGAGGAGCGCTTGCTCTGATTGCCCGGCGCACGCATGCTCGCCGTCTCGCTGAGAATTCCCGTCTTCTTCGACATGGTGTCCAGTCCTCTTATCGGGGTGTGCCTGTGGGTGTCTTCGTCGACGTCTGCACAGAACAGCATCGTTCGTTGGGGTCCGGAGTATTTTTCCGGTTGAGAAGCGATATTAGACGAGATCTTGCGCGTTACGCAATAGCAAGTAGAGTGAATTGCGTGATACGCAAAGATGCGCCCCGGGTCGAGTCTGTGCACCGAGCTCTCGTTCTGCTGAAACTCATTATCGAAGAGGGGTCGCTCGGTGTGACCGAGGCCGCAGCCGTGCTGGACGTGAACGCCTCGACTGCACAGCGACTGCTCGCGACGCTCATGCACGACGGTTTTGCGGCGCAAGGGCGCGATCGCCGCTACTCGGCCGGTCCGGCCCTGCACACTCCGGGTCTGGCCACGCGGATACCGCAGCTCACTGATCACCTGCGCCCCGCGCTCGAGGCGCTGTTCGAACGGTCTGGTGAGACCGTGCACCTCGCAGCACTCGTCGGCACGCGCGTCCTGCACCTGGACGGCATCGAGGCACGCACGCACACGCTGCGTTTCGGCCTGCGGGTCGGGGTCTGGCTCCCGGCTCATCTCACTGCTGGTGGAAAGGCGCTGCTCGCTGATCTGAGCGACGAAGAGGTCGAGTCAAGGTATGCACTGGCGACCGCTGGCGTTCGGACTCAGCGACCTCTTGTTGACCTGGTGTCGCTGCGTGCCCGATTGGACGAAGTGCGCGCATCGCGCATTGCTTGGAATGTGGACGAGAGCGAGCCGGGCATCGCCGCCATGTCAATCTCGGTCGGGGATTTCGGAGGACGGCGCGTGGCGATGAGCATCGCGCTGCCCAGCGCCAGATTCACCCCCGAACTGGGCGAGAAATGGTCGCGCGATCTCATCGACATCGCCGATGCTATCGCTGACGGCCGGGCCGCCCGCTGATACGACGCGAACCCCGCCCTCACGCCAGCCCGTGCTGATGCGCGAGGATTACTGCGTGAATGCGGTCTCGCGCCTCGAGCTTCATCAGCACACGCCCGACGTGCGTCTTAACGGTTGATTCACTGAGGAACAGGCTCTGTGCGATCTCCGCGTTCGTGAGACCGCGAGCGATTGCGAGGAACACATCGCGTTCACGCTCGGTGAGTGTCGCCGTCGGATCGGGCCCGTCGCTGGCGGGGGCCAGGTGTGGGCCGAGGTGCTCGAGCAACCTTCGGGTGACGCGCGGCGCGAGCGCCGCATCACCACGATGCACGGCCCGCACGGCCGAGATCAGCTCGTGCCGCTGCGCGTCTTTGAGGAGGAATCCACTCGCGCCCGCGCGGATCGCACCGAACGCGTACTCGTCGAGGTCGAACGTGGTCAGTACCAGCACACGGGAATCCGGCAGTGTCTGAACGATGGCTTCGGTCGCGGCGATCCCGTCGAGCCCCGGCATCCGGATGTCCATCAGCACAACGTCGGGCGTGAACTCCGTCGCCCGCCGGATGGCCTCTTCGCCGTCGCTCGCTTCGCCGACCACGACCATGTCGGATTCCGCTTCGAGCACCAGGCGGAAGCCGACACGGATGAGCTCCTGATCGTCGACGAGGAGTACACGGATGGGTTCAGTCACGGGGCATCCTCAATTGCAGGGGGAGGGGGAGAGTCGGATGCCGCAGGCAGCTCCGCGCGCAGCGTCCATCGGTCTTCGCCGTCCGGCCCCGAATGCA
Source organism: Microbacterium sp. Y355 (assembly GCF_059445345.1). Taxonomy (NCBI): domain Bacteria; kingdom Bacillati; phylum Actinomycetota; class Actinomycetes; order Micrococcales; family Microbacteriaceae; genus Microbacterium; species Microbacterium sp. Y355. The sequence continues at coordinate 2,897,351 of NZ_JCAIUD010000001.1, forward strand.
GCATCCCATCCACGTGGGCTGCGCGCTCACTCAGCCCGCGAAGCCCGAACCCAGTTGTACCGATGGGGCCCGAGGCGCCGTCGTTGTGGATCTCGACCACGATCGGGTCCGTCGAGTAGTCGATGCGAACCGTGATCTTCGATGCGCGCGCGGCATGCCGCATGGCGTTGGTGAGACCCTCTTGCACGATCCTGCCGATGGCAAAGCTCACCGCCGGCGTCGCGTTCGCCACTCCGGTGGTTGTCAGCGTGACCGGATACCCGGCATCCTGCGCGTTCGCGACAGTGACGTGTGGGGGCACAGGTGCGGACGGTGCAAGTGGTACGTCGGAGTCCGCATCGCGGAGGACGCCGAGCATCGATCGCATTTCGGTGAGGGCACCGCGCGCTGTCGCGGCGGCGGCGGTCGCGGCATGCCGAGCCCTGTCCTGGTCAGCGGTCGCAGCGGCGCCCTCAGAAAGAGCAACGATCACGGTGAGCGAATGGGAGACGATGTCGTGCATCTCGCGGGCGATGCGGGCTCGCTCGCTCGCCGCAGCCAGTTGCGCCTGCTGATCGCGTTCGGTGAGCAACTGCCGAGATCGATCGATCACCGCTTCGATATAGCGTTTTCGGCCGCCCACGTTGGCACCGATCAGCGTGCCGATGAGGGCGAGAGTGAGTTGGCCGAGGACGCCGTTCAGCGCAACCTGGAGTGTGATGGTTCCGGTGCGCTCGAGGATGACCGAGATCAGCGTCAGAGTCCCGATGCCGATCCCCAGCCCCATCCACGCGGCGCGCGTCGAGCGGTAGACGGCGAGCGTATAACTCGTGACGATGAGGAGTGGGCCGCCTGCCGGCTCGAGCATGAACAGATAGGCGATAGCCACCGCGTATCCGGCGACGAAGGCCACCACCGGCCATTGCCTGCGGCGCAACAGCAGCGCACAAGCTGCGACGACCAGGATCGCGATCGTGATGCTGGAGACCAGCGAGGGTGGATCGACGACGGTGAAACCGCCGCCTGGCGCTGGCTCATAGGTAGCGGAGAAAGTCGCCGGCGCAAGCGAGAGGAGCAGGCAGATGACGGCGATGACGACATCGGCAGCGATCGGATGCCGCGCCCAGAAACGACGGATGATGCCGGGCGGACGCGGCAGCCGCAGCTCGTCGTCCTCACGGACGGCGGCGCTGCGGCTGCGCGAATTCATCACGGCCTCGACTTTACGCGTCAGGTCTACTTGGCGTCGCGCTCTCACGCGTCGCGAGTGCGCAGCACCGCCCAGGCAGACAGCATTCCGGCGGCGACCCATGCGGTCAGCGTCAGGTATGCCTCTGCGACCGGCAGTCCCCAGCCGTCTTGCGGGAGGATCGCGCTCTGCGCAGCGGACATCGGCAGGTGACCGATGACGTCGCCGATCCACTGCCACTCCTCTCCTGGCATCGCGAAGATGCTTCCCACGATCGGGAGGACGAAGAGCAGTCCGACGGTCGCGGCGATCGCGCCGGCGCCGGAGCGAAGGATGAATCCGAATGCGACGCCGATCAGCGCGAACACGGCCATCGCAATGGATGAGGCGAGGATAGGCAGGATCGATTTGGCTGGGTCATCCCAGGCGAACGGCATGTCCCTGCCGGCGAAGATCGGCGTGACGGCAATCGCCGCAACGAGGAAGATCAGGAGTGACGCGCCGAACATGAACACCGCGACGACGATCGCCTTGGCAGCGAGAACCGACCCGCGTACCGGATCGGCTGCCAGCGTGGAGCGGATCATTCCGGTGGAGTATTCGCCGGTCACCGCGATGACTCCGAGGATGCCGGCGAGCAGCATCGTGAACTGGATTGGCGAGACTACTGCCTGGATGGGCTCAAATCCGGGCACATCCATGGCGAGTGCGACGAGGACGGCGATACCGATCGTCAGAACGGCGACGAGCCCGATCGACCACCAGGTCGAACGGAGCGTGGAGAGCTTGATCCATTCGCTGCGCACGGCGCGGAAGAACGTGAGACGGTACGGCGACGCCGTCCGCGTGCGCAGCGGTGCCGGAGCAGTGGCGGTGGTCATGAGATCTCCTTCGAGCGGTACTCGACCGATTCACCGGTGAGTGCGAGGTAGGCATCCTCGAGCGATCCGGTGGTCGGAGTCAACTCGTGGAGCGGGATGCCGCGGTCTGCGGCGATGTCACCGATGCGGGATGCCGCGAGCCCGACGACCTCAATCGTCTCGGGGCTCGTGCTGATGATCTCGATATCGGGACCGGCCACCGCGGCGGCGAGGTCAGAGGTGCGCGGGCTCCGCACCAGTACGGTGTTTCTCGTCCAGGCCCGGACGAGCTCTTCGAGTGGAGCATCCGCCAACACCTTCCCGCGGCCCATGACGATCACGTGATCGGCGGTCTGCGCCATCTCGCTCATCAGGTGGCTGGACAGCAGCACAGTGCGTCCCTCGGATGCCGCGTGGCGGACGAACTGACGCACCCAGCGCACGCCCTCAGGGTCGAGACCGTTTACTGGCTCGTCGAGGATCAGCGTGTGCGGGTCTCCGAGCAGGGCCGAGGCGATGCCGAGACGCTGGCCCATGCCGAGCGAGAACTTGCCGGCACGCTTTCGTGACACGGAGCCGATGCCGGCGAGGTCGATGACCTCGTCGACGCGCGACAGTGGGATGCCGTGGGTTGCGGCCATCGCGCGCAGATGGTTTCGCGCTGTGCGACCAGTGTGGACGGCTTTCGCGTCGAGCAGCACGCCGACCTCGGTGAGGGGTGCGCGCAGCTTGCGGTATTCCTGTCCGTTGACCGTCGCTCGTCCCGAGGTGGGGCGGTCGAGGCCGACGACCATGCGCATAGTGGTGGATTTGCCGGCACCGTTCGGGCCGAGGAATCCCGTGACGGTTCCTGGCTTGACGGTGAACGACACGTCCTGGACGGCTGTCTTGTCTCCGAACCTCTTCGTGAGGCCTTCTGCTGTGATCATGTCTTCGAAGTTACGGGGTGGATGCGTCCTGACGCGTCCACCTGTGGTGCCAAGTTGGGGGTGGGGCGGGTGGCACTGGGGGACCATACGCTTCATTTTCCCCATCCCGCCCGGAGCTGTCTTGCGCCATGCCAGAAAACAATAGTTGATTTCTTCAATCATCAAGTTTTATGATGGTTGAGCGGTGATCGCCCGGTCCCGCTCGTCCTGCACAACGATGTGGAGTCCATCAATGCGTACCAAGAGTGCATTCGCCCTTGTCCCGGTTCTGACGGTCGTGCTCCTCGCCGGCTGCACGTCGAGCCCCGCCCCTGAATCCGCGCCCGAAGAGACCGAAGCTTCGAACGAGGCTCCCCTGTATGACCAGTTGCCCGACGCGATCAAGGAAGCCGGCGTCATCACCATCGCAGGCGATACACACCCGCCCTACCGCACCATCGAGGAGGGCGGCGAGATCACCGGCATCGACCCCGACCTTCAGGCCGCTCTCTCTGAGCAGCTCGGTGTGCCGTTCAAGATCGAGACCGCGTCCGGCCTCGATGCGATGCTCACCGGCATGCTTTCCGGCCGCTACGACGCTTTCAACGGTCCGGTGCGCGTCACGCCCGAGCGACTGGAGCAGTTTGATGGCGTCGTTTGGATGACCACGCGCACCTCCTACCTCTTCCTGAGCGAGCGCGCCGACGAACTCGACGATCCCGAAGCAGTCTGCGGTGCTCGCATTGCAGGCGTGACAGGATCGGTCACCGAGAGTCAGATCGCGCGCTACAACGAGTGGTGCGAGGCCGAGGGGCTGGACCAGGCCGAGTTCATCGGCCTGGAGGACAGCAACGCGACGTTCCTCGCCGTCAACTCCGACCGTGCCGACTACGCGGGTACCACCCAGGCGTCCGCGATCGACTTCCTGGCCAGCGACCCCGATCGCTACGGCTACATCGTCCAGTCCGATGAGCAGGGTGCCGGCATCGACCAGCTCGCGATGTTCCTGCCGAAGGACAGCGGGCTTGCCGAACCCATGCTCGCGGCCTTCGAGGCCATCTTCGACAACGGCGAGTACGACCGCATCATGCAGGAGTGGGGCATCGAAGATGCCGCCGTCGAGGCTCCTGCGCTGAACCCCGACCTTTCGAAGTGAGTTCCTCATGACCGACCTCATCACGCAGCCAGTGCGCTCGCCACGAGCCGGCGGTGAGCCGGATGCCGCCGACGCGCGCGCGCGGATTCAGCCGTGGCGCGTCGTAGTCGGCATCCTGCTAGTGATCGTCGTCGCCCAGATCGCCGTCTTCCTCGCCACGAACGAGCGATTCGAATGGCCGGTTGTCGCGGAGTACCTGTTCAACCCGAGTGTGCTGATGGGCCTGGGCATGTCGATCATGCTCACGATTGTTGGGATGGTGCTTGGCTCAGTGCTGGGCACCGGGCTCGCTGCCGGCCAGCTGAGCGAGTTCATGCCGCTGCGGTGGGCGTGCATCGTTTTCGTCGGCATCTTCCGTGGGGTACCGCCGCTCGTACAGCTCATCTTCTGGTACAACCTCGCGTACCTGCTGCCACGGTTGTCGGTGGGCGTGCCGTTCGGGCCGGAGCTGTTCAGCTGGTCCACGAACGACCTGATCACCCCCCTCACCGCGGCCATCATCGGACTCTCTCTGCACGAGGCGGCCTACATGGCCGAGATCATTCGCGCCGGCATCCTTTCGGTCGATTCAGGGCAGCGGGATGCTTCCGCGGCGATGGGGTTCAGCCGCTGGCACTCGTTCACCCGCGTGGTGCTGCCACAGGCCATGCGCGTGATCATCCCGCCGACCGGATCCCAGGTGATCGCCCTCCTGAAGGGCACGTCATTGGTGAGCGTGATCGCGATGGGTGACCTCTTGCATTCGGTGCAGGTGATCTACAACCGCACCTACGAAGTCGTGCCGATGCTGATCGTCGCTGTGATCTGGTACCTCGTGATTGTGACTGCTCTGACTGTGGTGCAGCGCCGCGTCGAACGACGATTCAGTCGCGGGATGTCACGCACCACAGCAACACGACGGGTAGTGGCACGAGCGGAGGTAGCGGCATGACCGCGATTGAGGATGTGACGGCATCGGATTCTTCGGGACACCGGGGATCGGAGTCGGTGCTGCGCGTCACTGGGCTGCGCAAGTACTACGGCGACCTCCTTGCTCTGGACGGAGTCGATCTGGAGGTGCAGGCCTCCGAAGTCGTGGCGGTGCTCGGCCCGTCCGGCTCTGGCAAGTCGACGCTCGTGCGCTGCATCGATCAGCTTGAGACCATCGACGGCGGGGCGATGTACCTCGACGGTGAACTGCTCGGTTATGAGGAGCACAACGGACGCCTGCGCACGTTGCGAGACACCGATGTACAACGCCAGCGCAGACGTATGGGCATGGTGTTTCAACAGTTCAATCTCTTTCCGCACTGGACCGTGCTGCGCAACATCACCGAGGCTCCGATCAAGGTGCATGGCATGGCTCCGGCTGACGCTCGCGCGCGGGCGATGGAGCTGCTGGATCGCGTCGGACTCGCCGACAAGGCCGAGGTGCACCCGCGGCAGCTCTCCGGCGGACAGCAGCAGCGCGTCGCAATTGCACGTGCGGTCGCTGCACGCCCGCGCATCCTGCTCTTCGATGAGCCGACCAGCTCCCTCGACCCGGAACTCGTCGACGAGGTGCTGCAGGTGATGAAGGACCTCGCCGAGTTCGGAATGACGATGATCGTCGTCACGCACGAGCTCGAGTTCGCCCGAAACGTCGCTGACCGGTGCGTGTTCATGGCCGAGGGGCAAGTGCTCGAAGACCGGCCGTCGGCGGAGTTCTTCGACAACCCGAGATCCACGCGGCTGCGCGCGTTCCTGACGCGCACATCCGGCGGTCCGCGGGCGGATGCTGCGCCTGCGGATGCTGCGCCTGCGGATGCCGCGCCTGCGGATGCTGCGCCTGCGGATGCCGCACCAGAGAACGCTGTGCCCGAGGAGATCGCATGATCACCGTCCACGCCGTCGGCGACCTCGTGCTCGAGCGTCCCGATTCCTGGCCGCTGCTCGAGCCCGCGGCATCCGTCCTGCGATCCGCTGACCTCGTGATCGGCCACCTGGAGATTCCGCACCTCGCGGAGGGAACTGCGCACACGGTGCACTCCACGGATGTGCCGGCGATCCCCGGCACACCCGGGGCGCTCGATGGTCTGGCACAGGCGGGATTCACCATGCTTACTCTCGCCGGAAATCACATCTACGACTTCGGTCCCGAGGGCATCCGCGAGACGCGCGAGCATTGCGCCGCGCGAGGTCTGCAGACGGCAGGCGTCGGGGAGACACTCGATGAGGCCCTGGAGCCAATGGTCACTGATGTGGATGGCACACGGATCGCGGTCTTGAGCATCAACTGCGTCGGGCCTCGGGAGACCTGGGCGTCGTCGCTGAAACCCGGCGCAGCGTATATCGAGGTGACCACTCACTATGAGGCGCGTGGAGCGAACCCTGGCGGGCCGCCGCGCGTCCACACCTACGCAGAACCGATCAGCCTCGAGCGTGTGCTGCAGGCGGTGCGTCGGACCCGCAAGGCGGCGGACGTCGTGATCGTCGCTCTCCACAAGGGGCTCGTGCACACGCCGATCGATCTCGCCGACTATGAGCGTGAGATCTCCCATGCGGTGATCGACGCGGGCGCTCACGCGGTGATCGGGCACCATGCGCACATCATGAGGGGCGTCGAGTTCTACCGGGACCGCCCTATCCTGCACGGCATGGGTAACTTCGCCACTGTCACCCGCGCCCTGTCTGCGCGTCAGGGCGACGCCCCGGAACGGGCCGTGTGGGCGCGACAGCGGCGGAGACTGTTCGGATTCGACCCCGACCCTGAGATGCCCGACTATCCGTTCCATCCCGAGAGCCGCAACACGGCGATCGCGGTGCTCGAGATATCCGATGACCGCATTGAGGCGGCACTCATCCCGTGCTGGATCGACGACGATGCCCGACCCCTGCCGGTCGGGAGGGACGAACGCGGCGAGTCGGTTGCCGAGTACCTTCGAAAGATCACCACGGAAGCCGGTTTCTCCACTCGTCTCGTGTGGGATGGCGACCGCCTCGTCGCGAGGAGTGAAGATGAGTGACATGAGAGTGACCACTGCTGTCGTCGGTATCGTCGGCAATGACGTCCCCCGCCAGCTCCTACTTGCCGCGGGCGCTCTCCCGTATCGGCTGACCGGCTCGTGGGAGGGGGAACTGGACGCCCAGGCATCCGACCTACTCGGCGCTGCGGATGCCGTGACCGTCCGCATCCTCTCCAGACTGCTCGCGCAGCGTGACGATCTCGATGCACTCATCATCTGCAACGACAACCAGTCGCACCTGCGGCTGTTCTACGCGCTGCGCGCCATCGGCGGCGATCTGCCGCTGCACCTGCTCGACGTCCCCGCGGGAGGGTCGGCCCCGGCGCGCAGGTTCGCCGAGGGACAATATCGCGCGCTCATCGACTTCTGTGCCCTGATCACTGGGCTGAGACCAGATGCGCAGTCGCTGCGAGCGGCTGCTGCCGACGAGCAGTCGCTGGGTGAATCGCTCGCTCGTCTCCGCGACGCTCGACGGGCCACACCATCACGATGCTCTGGATCACGAGCACTGGATGGCTACTTGGCTGCATCCCGTCTGCATCCGGTCGACGCGGTCGCCGAGGTCGACGCAGCCTGCGTCGGCGGTCCGGTGACGGGCACCCGCGTGCACATCACGGGCTCGAGTCATCCAGATGCGCGCGTGTATCGCGAGCTCGAGGAGCAAGAGTGCACAGTCGTTGGTGAGGACCACGACACCGGCGATCGCGCGTGGCTTGGCGAGGCGATCCTCGCCGACAGTGTCGATGACGTGATCACAGGTCTGGTCCAATCTCATTTCGCCCGGGTGGCGGCATCGTCCTCAGCCTTTAGCGCCGAGCGTGCCGACCTCACGGCGACGATGGCAGTGCGAGAGGGCGCCGACGTCGTGGCGGCCTTCATCCGAGAACTTGACGAGGCCCCGCTCTGGGACCTCTCCGACCAGGCGGCGGCGCTCGATGCACGTCACCTGCCGCTGCGGACCCGCAGCCACGTCGGACCGCGCGAAGTGAGCTCGGCCGCGCGTGAACTCGCAGCCGAGATCACCGGGAAGGCGTCGAAAGAATGACTGTCGAACTGAACGCCTCCCGGTTGGAGAGTGCGGCGGCGGCCATCGCCTATCAGCGCGACTGGTTCCATGGCCTTCACGCCCGCACCCAGGCGGGAGAACCGCTCGTTTTGGCGAACGCGGATGCCCCACATGAACTGCTGCGCGCGATGGACATTCCCTACGTCGTGAACCAATGGTGGTCATCGATCATCGCGGCCAAGCGCACCGCTCCTGCCGCCTTGGCGGCGATAGCGGCCGCGGGGCTCCCCGACGACAGCCGTCAGTATGACGTGCTCCCGCTCGGCGCGCAGGACCTCACGCCCGAGGAAGCCCCTTGGGGTGGCCTTCCGGAGCCGCGTTTCGCGATCAGTGAACGCAGCGGAGATGTGACTCACAAGATCTTCGAGCGATGGGCGCGTCGATCCGGCACGGAGACCTTCCTGCTGTCACGCACCGCGGCGGTCCCCGCACCCGAAAACTGGTGGGAGAGCGTTCCGAACCAGTGGGAGAGGGTGTTCGGCTCCGAGCGCATCGATCTGCTGCAGGGAGAGATCCAGGAGCTTATCCACTGGCTGGAAGCGCGCACCGGCCGGGTACTTGACCTTGACCGACTCGCGGAAGTCATGACGCTGGCCAACGATCAGGCGGAATGGAATCGGCGCACGCGCGATCTGCTCGCAACGGCGAGGCCGATGCCCGTTGCGGTCAACGACATCATCCCCGCCGTGATGGTGCCGCAGTGGCATCGAGGTACGCAATGGGCCGCGGATGCCGCGCACCGGCTCCATGATGAGGTCGCGGAACGCATCGGGCAGGGGCGAGCGGTCCACGATGGCGAACGGCTCAGACTGATGTGGATCGGCCGGGGTCTGTGGGCTGATCTGGACCTCTACAAGTCGTTCCAGGAAGAGTTCGACGCCGTCTTCGTGTGGTCGATGTACCTTGCGATCGCCGCCGACGGGTACGTCCGATACGGGTCTGACCCGGTGCGTGCGCTCGCCGCACGCTTCGTGGGTTTGACAGACCTGCTGTATGTGCCGCCGATGTCCTCGTCCTGGTACGCGAAGGAGGCGCTCACGCACGGTGTCGATGGGGTCGTGCATCTGGTGGCCGACGACACTCCGGGGGCCGCGCTGATCTCTGCCGCTCTCGAAAAGCAGGGAATCCCGGTGCTCGACATCCGCGGAAGCAACGCGGATCCGCGCGCGACGGGCGAGCTACGCGTCCAGATCGCGGAATTCCTCCGGGAGCGCGTGCAGCCGACGAGATGACGCCTCGGATGGCCGCGGCGAGAGTCGCGCGGTCAGCGCTGATCGCTACGACGCAGCAATTCCACCGCGAGGCCGTCGACGACGTGCTGCGACAGCGGCAGTCTCGGCCTGCTTGTCACCGAAGTATCCACCGGCGAGGACATCGGCTGCGCGGTCGAGGATCTCGGTGAGAGTGGCCGTCGCATCGATGTCGATCTCGCCCGTGAGGCGTTCCTCGCGTTCGAGGATCTCGGATTCGCATTCTCCGAGGAGCCGCCAACCTTCTGAGCTGAGCTGCAGCAGTCGCACACGTCGGTTCGTGGAGTGGTCGATGCGCTCGACAAGGCCGGTGTCGAGCAATTCGGTCACGACCACATGGGCGGCTTGTGAGCTCACGAAAGTGCGCCGAGCCACATCTGCGTTAGACACCGGCAATCCTTCGCCGAGCACCTGGAGGATGAACAACTGGGGGAGTGTGATGCCCCTGGCGAGAGCCGTATTCTCGGCCGCACGGTTCAATGCTCTGGCGAAGCGGTACGCGGTGTAGCTCAGGAAGGCCGTGGCCGGCGTTCCTCGAGGATCTCGTATCTGCTCCGGCACGTTTCCAGACTATGCCTGCGGGGTGCCGGCGGTGCGCCGACACCCTCGCGTGGAGGATGCCGCAGTTCGCGGCACCCGTCTCAGATGACCTGCGACTCCTCCAACTCGGCGATCCGCTCCCCTGGATACCCGAGGAGGTCGGACAAGACTTCCCTCGTGTCGGCTCCCAAGGCGTGGGCAGGATTGTCGAGCCCGACCGCGCTGCGACTGAAGGTGATGGGCACTCCGGTGCCCCACAATTCGGCGTCAACATCGAAACGAGGATGCTGGATGCGCACCACCTCACCGCGAGCCTGCACCCGTGGGTCCCGCACCGCATCCGCGAGGGTGCGCACGGGCGCCGAGGGCACGCCATTTGCTTCGAATGCCGCTACGGCCGCGGCGACAGTCCGCCGTCCTGCCCAGTCAGACATTCGCTGGTGCAGATCATCGGCGTTTCTCACGCGCGCGTCGCGGCCAGCGAAACGCGGATCATCCGCGAGCTCGGGCTCTTCGATAGCTCGGAACACCCCTGCAGCGAACGCGTCGGTCGGTCCGCAGACCGCGAACCAGCCGTCTTCCGCGCGGAACGTGCCGAACGGCGCCAACCGGGGAACATAGTCGCCGGTCCTGGTCGGGTAGCCCAACTCCTCGAAAGCGTCGAACGGCTCGCAGGCGACGAGGGATGTCATCGCGCCCAGCATCGATACGTCGACGTGCTGTCCTTTGCCGCTGGTCACTGCCTCAAGCAGCGCCGAGACCGTGCCGATTACGGCGAATAGCGGAGCGGACAGGTCGGCGATGGGCAGCCCGAAACGCACCGGGCTGTCGCCGGGGTCGCCGGCGGTCATCATGACCCCGCTCAGCGCCTGCACGATGGTGTCCATCGCTTTCGCTCCACCGGTCTCGTCGGAGCCGAATCCCGTGATGGAGGTGTACACGAGTTTGGGGTTCGCTTCACGCACTGATTCGTAGTCGATTCCGAGTCGGCGCGTCACGCCGGCGCTGAAGTTCTCTACCAGAACGTCAGCATGACTGATGAGATCCAGCAGCACCTCACGTCCCTCCGGCGTCTTCAGATCCAGGGAAATGCTCTCCTTGTTCCTGCCGCGCAGGAGCATCGACACTGACATGTCGTCGTCGCCCGACTTGACGGGCGAGAGCCCCTCGGCGGTGACGTACGGGGAGTTGGTGCGAGAACTGTCGCCGCCTCGGTGGGGATTTTCCACCTTGATCACCCGTGCTCCGAGCCCACCCAGCATGAGAGTCGCATACGGTCCTGCCAGGGCCGTGGTGAGGTCGATGACGACTCGTCCCTGCAGTGGAGCACTGGCGGTCATGTGATCTTCTTTCTATCGATGGGTGAAGGCATGGGATGCGCGTCCGGTGTGCGCGCGAGTGTGCTCCGAGATGGTCGACTGACCGCCGCCACCGCAGCTTCGAAGTCGCCAAACCAACCGCCGAGCAGGGTTTCGGCCAGAATCTCCAGAACCTGCGGCAGCCGCTCGCGGTCGGCATCGGGAAGAGCAGACATCGCCCTGTCCTGCATGCTGTGCAGGGCGTTTCGAGCGGTATCGAGCATTGCCCAGCCGGCATTCGTGAGGCACGCCAGCTTCACGCGCCCGTCGGTCGGATGACGCACGGTCTCGACCAGCTCACGCGAGATGAGCGTGGAAACGACCTGATGGCTGGATTGCGGAGTGACGAATGCTCGACGTGCAAGCTGCGCCGATGACAGAGGAACCCCTTCTGCGAGAACGAGGAGGACGTTAAACTCGGCCAGCGTGACGCCGTGCTGCCATGCGATATCGTCCACGGCGCGGTTCATCGATCGCGAGAGCCGATTGAGGATGTAGTACAGCTCATCCGTGGCAAGAGTGCCGCTGTGCTCTCTCTGGCTGTCGGTTTCGTTCTCGTTCATGATGCGAACGTTTCCGATACGATTCCGTCGCGCGGCTCGGCGGCGTTGTCGAGCTCTGCGAGGAAGAGTGCGACCTCTCGTGCGAGGCGCGCGGGACTCTCGCCCGCGATCATGTGCCCCTCGTCCTCCCACAGCACCGTCTTCGCGCCACGTACATTCATTGCGGCACGCAGGCTGGCCTGCGGGCTGATCACGCCATCGCGCATCGCGCCGAGGATCAAAACCGGGACCCGGATGGACCGGAAGATCTCGGCAAGCTGTTCGTCGGTGGTCGCCTCCGGGAATGGCTTGCCCTGGTTGATCTGGGCTTCCTCCTCGGATTGCGCGGCGAAGTTGCTGATCACACGGCGGTACATGTTCTCGCGGGCTGCGAGGCGGGCCGGGTCATCCGACCACCCCGCAAGGATCTCGAACTGCGCGCGAACGACATCCGGATCCCTGCGGCCGGCGATGATCTTCGCCCGCCCCGCAGAGCTGGAGGTTCCTCCGACTCGATCGTGCGGTGCCCCGACGACCGAGACCAGCGCGAGAAGCCGTTCGGGATGCCGCCTGGCGAGATGCCACCCGATGCCCGCCCCGTGTGAGACGCCGGTGTAGACGAACTTCTCGATGCCAAGCTGATCCGCCACTCTGCAGACGTCATCGGCCCAGGTGTCGAGCCAGCCGGCCGCCGGAGCATCCGTTAGATGGGTGGATCGCCCCCAACCGCGCGCCTGGATCTGGTACAGGGGGTTCCCGAGGGGGGCACGGGAGAGAATCTCGGGATAGCCGCCTGATTCAAATGAGGAGGCGCTGGAGAAGATCGGCACACCGGTGCCACTGAATTCGTCGTACCACAGGGACACGTCGTCAATAGATATGTAGGACATCAGCCCACCTCTTTCTGCATCGCGGAGTCATTGCTTGTGTCGGTGCGCTCAGTGCTGGGCACGGAGGCCAGAAGGGTTCGCGTGTAGTCCTCGCGGGGCGCGTCGAAGAGCCGCTCGGTCGGTCCGGCCTCGACAATTTCGCCGGAGCGGAGCACCACGATGTCGTCCGAGATCTGACGCACGATCGTGAGGTCGTGGGAGATGAACAGAAGACTCAATCCGAACTCGCGCTGCAGCGAAGTGAGCAGGTTCATAACATCCGCCTGCACCGATAAATCGAGCGCACTCACCGGCTCGTCGCACACGATGAACTCGGGGTTCGTCATGAGAGCGCGAGCGATCGCAATGCGCTGACGCTGCCCGCCGGAGAACTGAGCCGGGAAGCGGGCGAGTGCGCTTTCGTCGAGACCGACCTTGCGGACCAGTTCTCGCGCCCGCTCGAGAGCTGCACCGGCCGTCATCCCGTGGAAACGGGCGGGCTCGATGAGGCTGTACCCGATAGTCCGCAACGGGTCGAGCGAGCTGTACGGATCCTGGAAGATCACCTGGCGCACCTTGCCGAGCTCACGCCGCTGCCTCGATGTCAGATCGCGAATCGGGTTGCCTAGGAAGCGGATTTCACCGGCCGAAAGTGGCACGAGACCGAGAACGGCCATGCCGATGGTGGTCTTACCCGAGCCGGACTCGCCCACGAGGCCTAGGGTCCTGCCCCGCGCGACGGCGAAGTCGACGCCCGTCACCGCTCGAGACCGGTTTCTTCCGGATCCGTAGTCCACGGCGATGCCTCGGACCTCCAGCACTGGAGCCTCGACGCTCATACGTTCGCCCCCTCGAGAAGCGCATCGACGCGGATGCAACGGCTCGCGCGGTCCTCGCCCGCATCGACGAGCGCTATTGCCGTCTCGGAGCATTCCGGCTGCGCGAATTTGCAGCGAGCGGCGAACCGGCAGCCGCCCGGCCAGGACCCCGGCGGCGGCACTATTCCACCGATCGTGGGGAGGATGTCACCGCGGCGAGCACCGTGCGGGTCGGAGGCCAACAGTCCGCGCGTATAGGGGTGGCGGGGCGAGCTGATCAGCTCGACAACTTCGGCTTCTTCGACCACCTGTCCGGCGTACATGACGAGGGTGCGATCGCATGTCCCGGCGACCACTCCCCAGTCATGAGTGACGAGGATGATGGCCATCCCCGTGTCGTCGCGGATGCTTTTGAGCAGGTTCAGGATCTCCGCTTGTACGGTGACGTCCAATGCGGTAGTTGGCTCGTCCGCGATGAGCACACGAGGGCGTCCGGCGAGCGCCTTGGCGATGACGACGCGCTGTGCCATCCCGCCGGAGATCTGGTGCGGGTAGCTGCGGTAGACGCGGCCAGGATCGGAGAGCCGCATGTCGGCGAGCAGTTCCATCGCGCGATGCTTCGCTTGACGACGAGAGCATTGATCGTGAAGTCGCACGACCTCGACGAGTTGGTAGCCGATCGTGAACGATGGGTCCAGCGCGATGAGCGGTTCCTGCGAGATGTACGCGATTCCGTTGCCGCGCACATCTTTCATCGCCTTGGTATCACGAGAGATCTCGCGTCCCTCGAAAGTGATCGAGCCAGCACTCACACGGCCGCCGCGTCCGAGTAGACCGATCGTCGCGAGGGCGGTCACGGTCTTTCCGCTGCCAGATTCTCCGACGATCCCGAGGATCTCCCCGGGAATGACATCGAAGGAGACGCGGTCGACAACGGTGAGCGGGTCGCCAGCGCCGAACGTCACACTCAGGCCGTCGACGTTCAGGAGTGCTCCCTCTCGTCGCTCGCGGTGCTCGTCAGGGGTGTCGACCGTGGAGGACGGGGCCGAGACTCGACCTGCCCGCGCCGGCACCGGCCGCACCTGTACCTGCTCGGCCGCGGCATCCCGCAGGGCATCGCCCAGTAGGCCGAAGGCGAGCGTCGCCAGGACGATGACGCCACCCGTCGGGATGAACATCCACGGGAAGGACTGGATCGCCGATGCCGCCTCCGCGACCATCCCACCCCACGTCGGGGCTGGCGGCGGCGGGCCGAACGCGAGGAAGGAGAGTCCGGTCTGGATCCCCAGGGTCGCGGCTCCGAAGAGCGAGGCCTGCACCAGGATTGTGCCGCGCGCCTGCGGCAGCACATGGCGCAGGAGGATCAGCCGTGTCGGCAGCCCCGTGACGGCGGCGGCCTGCACGAAAGGCTCTTGCCGCAGTGCCAGTACGGCGCTGCGGAACACCCGAGTGAAGGCCGCCGATGCGAGCACACCGACCGTCACCATGGCCGCGAGCATGCTGTTGCTGAAGATGGCCAGTGACGCCAACGTAATGAGGATGCCGGGGATTGACATAACGATGTCGATGACCGAGAGCACCGCCCGGTCGAACGCCCCGCGGAGATACGCCGCGAGGATGCCGACTGGCACGGAGATGATCAACATCACTCCGAGGCCTTCGGCGACGCCGATCAGGGAGTCTCTTCCGCCGTACATGATTCGGGTCAGCAGGTCGCGCCCGAGAAGGTCTGTGCCAAGCCAGTGCGCGACGGACGGCCCTTGGCGGGCGATCGTCATGTCTTGAGCGATCGGATCGTACGGTGCGAGCCAAGGTGCGAAGACCGCCGCGAGGATGAGTACCGCGATGATGGCGGCAGAGGTGACGCCCAGAGGCTTGCGCAGCAGCGCCCGGGTCAGCGACGCGGAGCGCACGGGAGAGGTCGGAGGCTTCATCGGCTCTGTCGGACTTTCGGATTGAGGGAGACGTACGCGATGTCGACGACGAGGTTGATCACGATGACGATCGCCGTGAAAGCGACGCCGACACCGAGGATGACGGGAAGATCCTGTCGCGCGGCAGCAGAGGTGACGAGGCTGCCCAGGCCAGGGAGGACGAAGACGTTCTCGATGAAGACCGCACCACTCAGGGCGCCGACCGCCATGAGGCCGATCAGCGTCGTGGTCGGAATGGAGGCATTGCGCACGACGTGCAGCAGCACAATCCGCGGTTCCGACACCCCGGTGGACCGAAGGACTCTCACGTAGTCGCGATCAAGCTCTTTGCGCACCGAATCGCGCATCTGCTTCGCGATGACGGTGATTCCACTCAGCGACATCGCCGCGACAGGCAAAACGAGGGAGTGCAGCCAGGGACCCACTCCGGCGGCCGGTGGCACGTACCCGGTTGCCGGAAACATGCGCAGTCCCACGGCGAAGATGCCGACGAGCACGATGGCGATCCAAAAGCTCGGAAGGGCGAAGCCGACCAGGGACAGCGCATCGATGCTTCGTCCGACCCATCCTTCGCGGAGGGCGCTGGCGAGTCCGATCAGCACGCCCAGCACGGCGATCGAGATCGTCGATCCGACCATGAGTGAGAACGTGAGGCCCATCCGCGCGCCCAACAGCTTGGTCACGGGTTCACCGCTGTAGATCGACGTCCCTAGATCGCCTTGGACGAGTCCGACGGCCCAGTTCGCGTACTGCGTCCACAGCGGCTGATCGAGACCCATCTGCTCACGGAGGTAGGCGATGGACTCTGGTGTGGCGTTTTCGCCCAGGATCGCCAGGGCCGCATCGCCGGGAACCAACGACATCAGCACGAAGATCGTTGCCGTCGACACCAGGATCAGCACGATCGACATCAGCAGCCGTCGAATGATCATCATTGTCATGTCGTCACCCCCCTCGATGCGGCTCTGGCAACCATCAACTGGCCGGCTGCCAGGCGAGATCGGCCGACGGGGCGACCGGAATCGGGTTGGGGTTCAGCGCGGAGACCGTCACGTTCGTCACATCAGGGGAGATGTAGTAAACGTTCATCGTCGCAACCAACGGCAGGAACCAGGCAAGCTCGTTGGACCGCTCAGTCACCTGCTCTTCCAGAGCCGCCTTCTCATCGTCCGTCGCGACGATCGACTGAGCGACCAGGTCGTCCAGAGCCGCGTCTTTCACCCCGAACGCGTTTGTGAAACCTTCGCCTGTGAAAGTCGTGGCGTAGTCGGATGCCGTGTCGCCGACGATCGGCCAGATGATCGCCGGGTACTGCTTGCTGCCTGCCTTCTGGATGAAGTCCGGAATCGAGCTGGCGACATCGAGCGTCACGTCGATTCCGATCTCGCCGAGGTGCGAGATGGCGGCCTGGGTGATGAGTGACTGGTTGTCCAGCGGCGTCTCAGACAGCAGGGTCATGGAGAATCCGTCGGGGTAGCCCGACTCGCTCATGAGTGACTGGGCCTTGTCGAGGTCGAAATCGAAACCGTAGTCGTCGATGTGCCCGATCTCATCGGGTGCTGTCAGCTGGTCGATCGCGGTCGCGAACTCGTCGCCGCCACGGGCGGAGACGATGGCCGATCGATCGATCGCGTAGCCCATCGCCTGACGTACCTTCTCGTCGCTCAGTGCCGGTACGAGTTCTCCGTTACGGTCGAGCACGATGAGACCGTAGTTGAAGAACGGTGCGGCGAGGACCGACAATCCTGCGTCCTTGGCCGTCTCAAGAGAGTCAGCCCCACCCCCGGCGAAGTCCACCTGGCCGGTGGTCGCAGCCGAGATGACGGCATTGGGATCACCGATGACCTGCACGGCGATCTGATCGTACTTCTGCGCGTCGGAGTTCCAATATCCGTCCCAGCGCTCGTACACGTAGCTCGACTCGGCCACGGATGCGTCCGGGTTGTATTGGTAGGCGCCCGTGCCGTTCATGCCGGTCAGGAGCGAGTCGGGATCGGCCACCCCGTCCGGGCCGATGATGAGACCGAGCTGGTTCATCTGCGTGAGCTTCGTTGGTCCTGCCGGGTATGGAGATGAGTAGGTGATGAGCAGAGTGTCTTCGTCCTCGGCGACGATCGTGTCGATTGGTCCGACGGTTCCGACCTGACCTCCGCCAGCATCCATGAAGTAGTTCATCGAGTCGGCGGCTGCCTGCGCGGTCAGCTCGTTGCCGTCCTGGAACGTGACGCCCTCGCGGATCGTCAGTTCGAGCTGAGTGTTCTCCTCGTCGCGGAACTTCCATTCGGTCGCCAGATCGGGTACGAGTTCGCCGTCGCCGCTGAGGTAGATGAGCGGGTCATAGGCGAGGGCGGTGAAGACGACGCTGCCGCCGCCGCCCGCAAGAGCGGGATTCAGGCTGATCGGCACGCCGGTGAACTGCAGCGTCAGCTTCTCACCGAGGCCGCTGCTGGCGTCACTGCTCTGTTCGGGGGACCCCGAACAGCCGGTTAGGACAAGGGCTGCGCTGGCGATCAGCGCGACCCCAGTCGCTGTGTATCTACGTCGTGATGACATGCGTTGCTCCTTTGCAAGATGGTCAGGGATTCGGGATATCCGCAACGAAACTTATCAAGTAAACTGATAAACAACAACTCCCGATCGGAGGTTCATCGATGAACCCACATTCCCCGCAGTTGGTGCTTCTGGATGGCTCGAAGCCGCCGTTTGGTGCGGCCTTCGATGCCCGGGAGGGCTTCGGGTGTGACCTGTCCGTTGCGGGCTACGAAGAGGAGGAATACCTGCTCGTCGGTAGTGCAGGGCTCTGGCAGTCGGCCGAACCAGGCTCGCCGAGGCGCGACGATGCCACGATTCCCTATCGCACCCGGCTTCTCGTGCGATATCCCTCCGACCCCGCTCGTGCTTCGGGCGTCACCCACGTCGAACCGCTGCATCCCCACATGGATGCGGGCCTCTCATGGGACGCATTGGCATCGCATTTCTTGCGCCGAGGCGACGCCTGGGTGGGGGTCACCGTCTACCCACACGTCGCACGAGCGATGCGAGAGCAGATCGATCCCGAGCGGTACGGAACGCTTGAGGTTCCGGGGCTCGGCACCGAGTGGGACATTTTCTCCGATGCCCTTGAGCTGATCCGAAGCGACACTCTCGGTTCGCTGCGCACATCGCGGATCGTGCTATCCGGGTGGTCGGCGACCGGCAGCTTCTGCCGGGTGTTCGCGCGGGAACGTTTCGCGACCGCGCGCGGCAGTCTCGCCGATGCAGTGGCGATCTTCATCTCCTCTGGCGGAGCGGGACTCGCCGGGTATCCGCTGCTGTCTCCCGAAAGTCGCGCCGTTGACGCCGACGACGAGCGGCGGACGGTGCGCGATGCAGGCATTCCGGTGTTCGAGATACTGAGCGAGACTGAGTCCGAGACGCACCGCGGGCAGCTCCGCGACGACTCGGATGAGCCGGGCGACACGTACCGGCTCTATCAGATCGCCGGAGCGGCCCATATCGAGAACTGGCCAGGCGTGCGATCCACTAACGCCGCCACGCTCGCTGCCACCGGGATCGATACTGGCCACATTCCGGTGCGGGAGCAGCGCTCGGACGCTCGCAGCGATCTCATCGCCCGCGCACTTTTGGACAATCTCATCCGCACTGTCGACGGCACCAAGGCTCCGCATGGGCTGCGGTTCGACTACGCCGAGGGCCCGATACATCCCCGTCAGATGCTGCGCCGCGATGCGGACGGCAACGTGCTTGGAGGCATCCGCTCGCCATGGGCGGAGGTCGCGCTCGCCGCGTATTCGCCTCACGGTACGCCGGGAGGCGAAGGCGGGGAAGGTCCCGGCTGGACGCCACTCGCGGATCGTGACCTCGCGGCGGGGCTCGTCGGGACGATGACTCCACTGCCGAGAGGGGAGGTCGTTCGTCGGTATCAGGATGAGCGCGGCTACCGTCGACGCTTTGAGGAGTCGAGCCGCAACCTCGTAGACGACGGGTTTCTGCTAGCCGAAGATGCCCCGGAGCTGAATGAGACTGCTGCGAGCCGATGGGAGGCGTCCGTGGCGAGCTCAGACGGCATCCGAAGCGTCCCGCAGGCCAAGTTCGCGGGCTGACGAACCGCGCCCTGCTCGCGTGGAGGGTGTCCTTCGTCTGATCTTGAGCGCCGCCGCTGCCATGACGCTACGGTGTCCTGTATCGGGTGTAAACCGATGTTCGTGCAGAAGCGACCGATCAGGAGTGCACAGTGCCCACCAACCACACCCCGGCCCGCCAGTCGACCAATGTTGATCCGATGCTCAGCATCAATCCGGTCTTCGTCCGCCCCGGTGAGGCGACCGAGTTCGACAAGTTCGTCATGCCCGATGGGCCGAGCCTCCCTGAGACGGCCTACCAGATCGTGCACGACGAGGCGATCCTCGATGGAAACTCCCGGCTGAATCTGGCGACGTTCGTGTCGACCTGGATGGACGACGAGGCGAAGAAGCTGTACCTCGAAGCCGCAGACAAGAACATGATCGACAAGGATGAGTACCCGGCCACCGCGGCGATCGAAGACCGTTGTTGGCGCATCCTCGCCGACCTGTGGAACGTCCCCGATGCGAATGACACGATCGGTACGTCGACGATCGGATCGTCTGAGGCGTGCATGCTCGGCGGGCTGGCGATGAAGCGGCTGTGGCGGGAGAGGCGCAAGGCGGAGGGGAAGTCGACAGAGAACCCCAACATGGTCATGTCTGCCGCCGTGCAAGTTGTCTGGGAGAAGTTCTGCAACTACTGGGAGATCGAGCCGCGCTACGTGCCGGTGTCCCCTGAGCACATGGTTCTGGACGGGTTCGAGCTGGAGAAGTACGTCGACGAGAATACGATCGGTGTCGTCGCCATCCTCGGCCAGACCTACACCGGCGCGTATGAGCCGGTCGAGCAGATCGCCCAGAAGCTCGATGAGATTCAGCAGAACACCGGCCTTGATATCCGCATCCATGTCGACGGGGCATCCGGGGCGATGGTCGCACCGTTCTGCCAGCCCGACCTGGAGTGGGACTTCCGCATCGAACGGGTGAACTCGATCAGCACCTCCGGGCACAAGTACGGCCTCGTCTATCCTGGCGTCGGCTGGGTCGTCTGGCGGAACAACGCTGTGCTGCCGGAGAGCATCATCTTCCACGTCAGCTATCTCGGCGGCGACATGCCCACACTCGCGCTCAACTTCTCGCGTCCTGGCGCGCAGGTGCTGCTGCAGTATTACCAGTTCCTCCGGCTCGGCCGGGAGGGGTATCGCGCAGTGCAGCAGAACTCGATCGATGTCGCGACCTATCTGTCATCCGAGATCGAGAAGATGGATGCGTTCGAGCTGATCAGTCGTGGCGACACCATCCCCGTCTTCGCATGGATGCTGAAGGCTGACCACACCGACAACTGGACGCTCTACGACCTCGCGGATCGGCTGCGGATGAAGGGATGGTTGGTTCCCGCCTATCCCATGGCTGACAACCTCTCGGACATGGTGCTGCAGCGAATCGTTGTGAAAGCGGGCCTCAGTCGTGATCTGGCATCCGCTCTTCTGGCGGATATCAGGGGCGAGGTCGCCTACCTCGACGAGCTGAAGTTCCCGCTTCCTGATCGTGCGAGCGGCCAGGCTCAGTTCCACCACTGATGGTGCTCACTGAGACCAAACAGTGCTGGGGCTTCATCATTGGCTCGGCATTCTTCGCGCTGGCGACGGTGCCGGGCATGGCCTTTGGCGCGCAGACGGCGAACGTGCTCTGCTTCATCGGGGCATGGTTCTTCACCGGTGCCGGCCTCATCCAGCTCTTCCTCAGCGGTTCCGCTTAGGAGCGCCTCGCTTCAGGACGACGTGTGGTTCGTGCGGAATGGCTGACGGCATCGACGCAGTCATTCGGCACGATTCTGTTCAACGTGAGCACGATCGCAGCGCTGTTCGCCGTGTCACGTTCTGCGGATGACCGATTCGTCTGGAGTCCGGATGCCGGTGGTTCCGTCGCCTTCCTCGTGAGCGGATGCTTCGCTTTCGTCGCGTACGCGCAGGGCGGGGCGCGGATGTGGGATGCCGGCAATCGGGACTGGTGGTCGACGCTCATCAACTTCGCCGGGTGCGTCGCGTTCGCTGTATCAGCGGTCGGTGCGTACGTACTTATTGATGGTGAGGACTTCAGGGGCGCGCTCGCGAGCAATGGGACGTTCGTCGGGGCGCTGTGCTTCCTGGCCGCGGCGGCGGTGGCATTGCCGAGGCGGAGTGGTTACTCGGTGGCGTTAGCTGAGCGTTAGATCCCATCCGATTGCGCTCTGTCTCCGAATAACGTGGGAGCACACCTTCACGGGTGTAGTTGGAGGAGACCATGGTCAAGCGCAGTGGCAGGCGATTCATCGTGTGGGCGGCACTCGCGGGCGTGATCGGCGGTGCGGTCTTCCTCGCGACCGCGGAGCTGTTTGCGCTGATCCTCGCACGCGCGGCCAGTCCAATCATCGCCGTGGGCGGGTTCGTGATCGACATCGTGCCCCAGCCCTTCAAAGAGTTCGCGATCGCCACCTTCGGCGAGTACGACAAGATCGCCCTGCTGGCAGGGCTGGGTCTGGCCGTCGTCATCGCCTCCGCGATCGCCGGCATCTTGCAACTAGTGCGTCCTCCGCTTGGAATCGTCGCACTGGTCATCGCGGGCGTTGTCTCGACTGCGGCGATCGTGACCCGCGCAGGGGTGACGCCGCTCGCCTTCCTTCCGCCGGTCCTCGGCACGATCGTCGGTTCCTTCATCCTCGTGCTCCTCGTTCGTCGCCTCAAGGCATGGCGAGAGTCGACGGTCACCGGCGCAGAAGCCGCACCGACCGGGTTCGACCGCCGACGCTTCTTCATGCTCGCGGCGATCGTCGGAGCATCCGCCGTCGTCGTCGGCATCGCCGCCCGCACCGTGAGCATGGCAGTGGCTTCGGTCGAGTCGCTCCGTAGTGCTCTCAAGCTTCCGTCTCCGCGTACGAGTGTCACCGTGCCGGCGGGTGCAGAACTCGATGTGCCTGGGCTGAGCAAGCTCTTCACGCCGAATGAAGACTTCTACCGTGTCGACACGGCGCTCACTGTTCCAACGATCGACCCAGAGACCTGGCGGCTCGTGATCGACGGCATGGTCGATCAGCGTGTCGAGATGACCTTCCAAGACATCCTCGACATGGGGCTCGACGAGTATGCAATCACGCTGACCTGCGTCTCGAACGAGGTCGGTGGCGAGCTCGTCGGTAATGCGATGTGGCTCGGCGTGCCGCTGCGCGATGTGCTGCGCAAGGCAGGGCCGAAGTCCGGCGCCGACATGGTGCTGTCACGCAGTGTCGACGGCTATACCGCGAGCACGCCCTTGTCGGCTCTGACCGACGACGGGCTCGATGCCATCCTTGCGGTCGCCATGAACGGCGAGCCGCTGCCGCTCGAGCACGGCTTCCCGGTGCGGATGGTCGTTCCCGGTCTCTACGGCTACGTCTCGGCGACCAAATGGCTCACCGAGCTCAAGGTCACGACCTTCGCCGATGATGAGGCCTACTGGACGCCGCGAGGCTACAGTGCCGAGGCCCCGATCAAGTTCGCATCCCGCGTCGATACCCCCAAGCTCGGTGCAGCGGTCTCTGCCGGTCGCATTCCGATCGCCGGCGTCGCGTGGGCCCAGTCCGTGGGCATTGATCGCGTGGAGGTGAGTATCGACGATGGAGAGTGGGTCCCCGCTACGCTGTCGGCGCCTATCAACGACGACACCTGGGTGCAGTGGGTCATGGAGTGGGACGCGACTGCCGGTTCGCACTACGTAGCCGTCCGTGCGGTCAACAAGAACGGCGACATGCAGATCGAGGAACGGGCACCGATCGCTCCCGACGGCTCTTCCGGGTGGCAGCGCTCACTTATCCGCGTTACGTGAGGCGCGATGCAACGTCGGACTCCATACTTAGCGGTGGAGCCATGGCGCCGTTCCCCGGCGCTATGTGACTGGGTGTGGAATCATCACGGGTTGCGTGCCCGCCAATCGGTCGACGAGCTCCAGTCCCCGTCGCGCCCACTCGATCTCGGCGACCGCACGACCAACGAGGCCCTCGTAGGCGAACCGCTTGAACTCAATCGTGCGCTCGTGATCTTCTGGAGCTGTCACTGCGAGCCGGCGAACAAGCATGAGATTGGTCATCTCGTCGGTATGCCGAATCTGACCTTCGAACTGAACCAGTTCTTTCGTCCATTCGATGATGTGGCGCTGTAAGAACTCGCGCGCTGCCTGCGGAGTAGTCGCCTCGAGATACGCGGCTCGCAGATGAGCCGGGTCTCGCACGCGTTGGTACTCGATCGGCGAAGCCATCCATTCGAGGAATTGCGAATGACCGAGATCCGTGACGTGGTAGAGCCGGCGCGTGCCCCGCGTGCCGCGGATCTGCTCCTCGGCGGTGACGAGCCCGTCGGCTTCCATGCGCCGCAGTTCCGGATAGATCTGAGAGTTGGGTGCGTACCAAACGTGCCCCACCGACTGACCGAACTGCTTGGCGAGGTCGTATCCCGACAGCGGTCCGACACGGAGAAGCGCAAGTAGAGCGAAGCGCAGAGTCATCGGACTCCTTTCGGGACAAGGGTATACGAGCGAATATTCGTGCGGTCGCAGTCATCGTGAAATATCTATGGACATAGCTACATGCATAGCTATAGAGTGCTTTTTACGATACCAGAACGACGAAGTTTGGAGTTCGATATGGGTCTTGACAGGTCCTATCAAGACGTTCCCGGCACGACTGTCTTCGACGCAGAGCAGGCACGAAAGGGCTATCACCTCAATCAGCTCGCCATGTCGTTGATGAAACCAGCGAACCGAGAGCGTTATCTTGCCGATCGCGAGGTATATCTCGATGAGTGGTCCTTGACGCCCGCGCAGAGGCAGGCAGTGCTCGACATGGATCTGAACGCGATGATCCGTGAGGGGGGCAATATCTACTTCCTCGTGAAGATTGGCGCCACCCACGGCTTGAGTGCGCAGCAGATGGTCGGCTCGATGACGGGGATGTCGGAAGCGGCGTATCGCGACATGATGCTCGGCGGAGGACGGAAACCCCAGGGCGTTCGTCTGAAGGACTTGGACGGCTGGACACCGACACCGGTTGTTGAGGCCGCTCAGACGGCGCGGGCAGGAGCGCCGGCCAGATACACATCTGCCGTCTTCACCTCACATGTTCCCGCCATTGGAGCGGCCATGGATCTGGGCAAGACCGAGGAGCCCTATTGGAAAAGGGTGTTCGCTGGATACGAGTGGACACGCAAGTGGGCGGAAGAGAACCCACCCGACGTCGTGATTCTCGTTTACAACGACCACGCCACGGCGTTCGATGCGTCGATCATCCCGACTTTCGTGCTCGGCACAGGCGCTCGCTATTCTGTCGCCGATGAGGGCTACGGCCCGCGGCCCGTACCTGACGTCAAAGGGTTTCCCGAACTGGCGGGTCACATCGCGCATTCGGTGATCCAAGATGACTTTGACCTCACTCTCGTGAACGAAATGGTCGTCGATCACGGATTGACCGTCCCGCTCTCGCTGGTGTTCGGCGATGTCGAGGAGTGGCCGTGCCGGGTCATCCCACTTGCCGTGAATGTTGTGCAGTACCCGGTGCCATCCGGACGTCGATGCTACGAATTGGGAAGGGCGCTGCGGCGCGCGCTGGATAGATGGGACGGTGAACAGTTGAACGTTCAGATTTGGGGGACCGGTGGCATGAGTCATCAACTTCAGGGGCCGCGTGCCGGCCTGATCAATTCCGAGTGGGACAACGCGTTCCTCGACCACCTCATCGCTGATCCGCTCGGGCTGAGCGATTGGCCACACCTCGAATATGTTGACGAGGCCGGGTCTGAAGGTATCGAGCTGGTCGACTGGCTCATCGCTCGAGGGGCGATGGACGACCAGTTTGGCGGCGAGGCTCCCACCGTGGACCACCGGTTCTATCACGTTCCGGCATCCAACACCGCTGTCGGCCATCTCGTCATGTCGAATCCGGCCTGACATGCAGTCTTCTCGCGAGTCAAGTATTCAGAGGACGACTCCGGCAGTCGTCCTGGTGCACGGGGCATGGGGTGGCGGGTGGGTGTGGCGTCGTCTACTAGCGCCACTGCGTGCGGCCGGATTCGAGGTCCACGCCGTCACGCTCACCGGCGACGGTGAGCGCGCACACCTGCGCCGGCCAGACATAACGCTGCAGACCCACATCGACGATGTGCTCGGCCTGATCGAGGCAGAGGAACTCGATGACGTCGTGCTCGTGGGACACAGCTACGGGGGCATGGTCATCACGGGTGCAGCCGCGGCGTTGGAATCTGCAGAACCTTCGCGTGTTCGCGGGCTGGTGTACGTCGACGCGATGGCTCCTTTGTCCGGCGAAGGATGGGGAGTCGGTCACTCTCCCGAGATCGCAGCAACGCGGATAGCTATGGCCGCCGAACACGGCAATGCGCTGCCACCGCCGGATCCGACCGAGGGGTTCGCCCTCAGCGCCGACGATGCGGCCTGGCTGCGCCGGCGTCATGTGCTTCACCCTTTCGGCATGTATCGAGAGCCGCTCGAGTACGACGAGGCGCTGTTGCAGTCGCTGCCGCGCTTGTTCGTCGACTGCAATGAACCGGCCTACCCGACCATCGACCCGATACGCAGGCGCGTGCGGGAGACGCCAGGTTGGCAGGTGACGGAGATCGCCACCGGACACTTCCCGATGGTGACCGAACCGGTGCTGCTGGCTCGACACTTGCTCACCTTCCTGGATTCATTGCCAAACCGGTAGGCGGTGTCGCCTACGTACCGCGATAGATAGCCGAATAGACAGTGGAATTCAATTCCACGCACGAAGGAGTGGACATGGCTGGGATGCGCACGACAGCGAAAATCTTCGACTACCCGCGCGATGCGTGGTACGTGGCCGCATGGGACTACGAGGTCACACGTACTCCGCTCGCACGAACGATCGCTGGCCGGCCCCTCGCGTTGTATCGCACACAGGACGGCTCGCCAGTGGCCCTCGCGGATGCCTGCTGGCATCGGTTGGCGCCGTTGTCGATGGGAAAGGTCATCGGCGATGATCTGCAGTGCCCGTACCATGGCATCCGTTACAACCCGGCGGGGCGCTGCACCTCGATGCCCGCGCAGGAAACGATCAACCCCAGCGCGACCGTCCCCTCATTCCCCATCGTCGATCGTTATCGGTATGTCTGGGTGTGGGTCGGTGACCCCGTGCTCGCCGACCCACAACTGATCCCGGACATGGGTCAGATGACGGATCCGGGATGGACCGGCGATGGAGAGCTGATACACGCCGACTGCAACTACCAGCTGGTACTGGACAATCTGATGGACCTCACGCATGAGGAATTCGTGCACTCCTCGAGCATCGGTCAAGCCGAGCTGAGCGGATCGGAGTTCGTCACCAGTCACACGGACACGACCGTCACCGTAGAGCGGTGGATGCTCAACATCGATGCGCCACCGCTCTGGTTTAACAGCATGCGGGACAAGTTTCCGGGTTTCGAGGGCAAGGTCGATCGCTGGCAGATCATCCACTTTGAGGCGCCATCGACGATCCGGATCGACGTCGGCGTGGCCAAGGCCGGTACCGGAGCGCCCCAGGGAGACCGTAGCCAAGGCGTGAACGGCTACGTGATGAATACGATCACGCCCGAAAATGACCGCACATGCCATTACTTCTGGTCGTTCCAGCGCAACTACTGCATCGACAGTCAGCTCATCACCACCCAGATGCGTAACGGCGTGCACGGCGTGTTCGGTGAAGACGAGCGGATGCTGCACGCGCAGCAAAGTGCGATCGATGCGAATCCTGACTACGAGTTCTACAGCCTCAACATCGACGCTGGAGGCATGTGGGTGCGCCGCATCCTCGAACGGATGCTAGAGCGGGAGGGGCGACCAACGAGTGTTCCGCTCCGGCCGGGGAGCTCCGCGGAATCTATGCCAGAGGCTGTGTGAAATGGCGCAGGCGCACACCGTGACATGGCAGCAGGCCACCGTGCGAGAGTCGGTGCGTGTGACCGACCGCATCCAGCGGATCGTACTGACTCCCGACGCTCGACGCAGTCTGGGCCCGGGCATGCACATCGATGTTCGCATGAACCTCGGCGGTGAGCCTGTCATGCGTTCGTATTCCATCGTCGATTCAGTCGGCGATGGCGGAGACTTCGCCATCAGCGTCATGCGCACGGACGTCTCGCGCGGTGCAGCCGTCTTCATGCACGCTCTCCGGCGCGGTGATCGCATCGATGTGACCCACCCGCTGCAGGACTTTCCCTACCGGCATGGCGCCGCCCAGTACGTCTTTCTCGCTGGCGGGGTCGGCATAACGGCCGTGCTCGGTATGGCGCGAGCGGCTCGCGCAGCTGGTGCGGAGTATCGGGTTGTCTACTGTGGGCGCAGTAGGGAGGCCATGGCCTACCTCGATGAACTGATCGCCGAGCACGGCGAAAGGCTGCGTGTGCACGTCGGGGAGGAAGGCACCTCGCTTGATGTTCCACAGTTCGTCACCGATGTCGCACCGGATGCGGAACTGTACATGTGTGGTCCGATTCGGCTCATGGATGCTGTTCGGCGAGCATGGGATGCTTCTGGCCGGCCCAATGCCAACCTTCGATTCGAGACGTTCGGCAATAGTGGCTGGCATGACGCGCAGCCGTTCCGTGTGCGAATCCCAGGTGCCGACATCGATATTGTCGTGCCGCCAGACAAGACACTGCTGGAAGCACTTGAGGATGCGGGTGCCGACCCGATGTTCGACTGTCGGAAGGGGGAATGCGGCATTTGTGAGGCTCAAGTCGTGGAACTCGTCGGCGACATCGACCACCGCGACGTGTTCTATAGCGAGCGTCAGCGCGACGCGAGAGCGAAGATCTGTCCTTGCGTGTCCCGCATCAGAACGACCAACGAGACCAAGATGGCCACCATCGAGCTCAAGCTAACGTGACGTCGGAGGCGCTCAATCATTCCTGCGACCATGCCAACTGGCGTGAGAACTCACAGCTGTGAGTTTTCAACGTAGTTGGCACACGGAAGGCTAGTTGGCACTGATGGTTCCGCGGAGCCTGACGTCGGTTTTGCAACTGTGTTCTCAAGATAGTTGGCACAAATTCGGAAAGAATCAGCAGATCAGAAGGTATTTCTTGGTGGACGGTCAACCTGAACCTCCCGCCGACAGACGACCTGGCCCCGAGCGCGCTGGTGGGACAGCTGCGCGGAGCGGTGTTACGGCGTCAGCACGAAGATCTGTTCGGAGGCGGGCTTGCGTGAGTCTTCGCTCGATATTGGCAACGTCAACGCATGCTTCTATTTGTTCCGGGATGGGTATACGGCGCTGGAGTTCCCTCAGGGGCTCCCCTTGGAGGATTCGAGGGGCTCATCGAGAAGCGCCGATGCAAGTCTCGGCGGCGAAGTCCCACTGTCCACGTCACCATGATCACCTCGGGAGGGAGCCATCGGTTGATGGGTGTACTCGGAGGGACTCCCACACGGCAGGGCACCCGTCTAGCGTGGAAGTCGTGCTCTCGCAATCGGGACCAATTGAGGAAAGGACCACCATGACTACTATTGCCATCGTCGGGGCTGGGGCCGGACTCGGCCAGGCCACCGCTCGCCGCTTCGGCCGCGAGGGCTTCGCCGTAGCTCTGATTTCCCGCACCCAGGAGAACGTCGACAAGCTCGCCGCGGACCTGACCGAAGAAGGAATCACGGCGCGCGGCTACGCCGCGAATGCCCGCGATGCGCGGGCGCTGCGCGCTGCGCTCGACACTGCGGCCGCGGACCTCGGCTCGATCGAGGTCCTGCAATACAGCCCGGTCCCTGCGCGTGATTTCATGAAGCCAGTGCTCGAGAGCACGGCAGAGGATCTGGTCGGACCGATTGAACAATCCGTGTATGGGCCGGTCACCGCTGTCCAACACGTCCTGCCTGGTCTGCGAGAACTAGGCCACGGCACGATCCTGCTTATCAACGGCGGCAGCGCGGTCCGTCCGAACGGCGGCGTCGCCGGAACATCCGTCGCTTTCGCCGGAGAATCTGCATACGGCCAAATGATCCACGACGCTCTCGCCCCCGAAGGTATCCACGTTGCGCAGCTCATCATCCCTCGCGGGATCGGCGGCGGCGAGCCCGACCACGAACCAGAGGCTCTCGCCGATCGCATCTGGTCCCTGCACCGCGATCGCGGTGAGTTCCGCACGTTCGTCGGAGGCGATGCCGCATGACAGTGACCTCTTGACGCGTCATCACGGATTCGTTTGTCGCCTTCGGAATGGTACGCACTCACCAAGGCCGCCGGACACAACGTGCCTTGAGTTTGGTCCTCGTCAGGATCCGCATGCCACTCTGCCTCGTACGCTGGCTACGTCGTTCCGCGCCGGATGAGGCTGAAGGTGGGTCCAGGCTCGGGGGTCTCATCAACGAGTTCGCCGATTCCGGCGAGCGCGGTGGTGATGAGTAGATTGCCCGCGGCGACGAGGTCGTAGCCGATTGTTGTTAGGGGTGGATATGACACCGCTGACAAGGGTGTGTTGTCCATCCCGATGATGCCCACGTCCTGGGGAATCCGCCAACCGTCGGCGCTTGCAGCAGATATGAGGGCAGCCGCCACGTCGTCGTTGTAGCACGCGATCCCCATGCCCGGGAGACTCAGCAGACGCAGGGCGCGCGCCGCTTCGTCGGGATCGATGCCGAGTTGGATGGAGATAGGGTCGCACAGTCCCTGTTCGCGGCAAACTGCCCGAACTCCCTCCTCTCGTGCCTGACCGAACGGATCTTGGCGCGCGTCGCGAAGATGAGCGAAAGCCAGCTGACGATACCCTCGCTCAATCAAATGACCTGCTTGTATGGCGCCGATCTTCGCGTCGGCACCAGATCCGGCCCCGGTCAACACTGGGTCAAAAGCCTTGACGCCACGATCAATGAGCAACGCGCGTTCTTCAGGGGAGAAGGGGGTGAGCGACACGACTGCGCGTGGCCTCATTCCAGCGATCACGCGGTCCAGAGGGTCGATAGTCGATGTGGCGAGGTGCAGCAGAAGCGTCAGTCCACGAGTCGCCAAGTTCTCCGTGGCGGCCTGGAAGATGTCTTGAATGTTGCCGCCGAACGTCGTGTTCGGAAGTATCGCGAGGATGATGTCGCTCGTCCCCTTCGCGAGCGTGCGGCCTGCTGCGGACGGCTGATATCCGAGATCTGTCGCCGCTTTCTTGACTCGATCACGCGTTGAACTCGCGAACCGCTCGCCGCGACCGTTCAGGATTTGGCTGACAGCCCCTCGGGAGACTCCAGCGAGCTGCGCGACATCTTCGCTGGTTGCTGCCATAACTTGATCATAGATCAGAGTTGACGCGCGTTACCTGATGTGTTTTCATTTGAGTAACGCGCGTTACCGAGCGCTGTGTCTCGCTCAACCCTCATGCATGACAAAGGAGCCGTTGTGAGTTCTTCAGTGCTAGACGCTGCCGCCCCTAGCGTCGGACGTCCCTGGCAAGGCTCATTTATCAGTGGCCCCGTGGGCAGCGGTGACGGTGGGACAGCTGTGTATTTCCGGCGCGAGTTCGACGTCATTCAAACTCCATTGCGGGCAACGCTGAAGCTCACCGCACTCGGTGTCGTCGTGTCTTACGTGAATGGCTCTCGGGTCGGCGAGGACGTGCTCGCGCCCGGCTGGACCTCCTACCGCCATCGCGTCATTGCGAGCACCCACGATGTCACCGACCAGATCCGCGTGGGAACCAACGTTCTTGGAGCGATCGTCGGTGAAGGCTGGGCAGCGGGCCCGCTCACCTGGGAGAACGTCCGGCACAACTACTCCGATCGACCGGCACTGTACGCGCAGTTGGAATTGCACTTCGCCGATCGCGTGGAAGTCATCGCAACGGACGACCAGTTCCGTGTCGGGGCTGGCGCAGTGCGTGGGAACGGGATATACAGCGGCGAAGACTTCGACGCCCGAATGGAGCCGGATGGTTGGAGTCGACACGGTTTCGATGATCAGGGCTGGCATGCAGCCGAAATATTCGAGTGGAGTCTCGACACCCTCGCCGAGCCGACCGCTCCGCCTATTCGTCGCATCGAGGAACTCGCGCCCATCGAGATGCGAGCGACAGACCGCGGGACGACAATCGTGGACTTCGGTCAGGTCATCTCGGGGTGGGTGCGAATGAGGGTGTCCGGCGAGGTCGGTACGCAGGTGACTCTGCGCCACGCTGAGATCGTCACGCCTTCAGGGGAGCTTGATCGAGAGACGAACCGCAGCGCCGAGGCCACCGACCGATACACGCTTCGAG
Organism: Microbacterium sp. Y355; assembly: GCF_059445345.1. Classification (NCBI taxonomy): domain Bacteria; kingdom Bacillati; phylum Actinomycetota; class Actinomycetes; order Micrococcales; family Microbacteriaceae; genus Microbacterium; species Microbacterium sp. Y355. The sequence goes on from NZ_JCAIUD010000001.1 coordinate 2,929,116, forward strand.
GGGGCCCTGGTATCGAGGAATGGGAGCCGCAGTTCACATTCCACGGCTTCCGGTACGTCGAGATCGAAGGTTGGCCGGGCGATCTGGATGCGGATGCGCTGCGGGCAATCGTCATACACAGCGACATGGCGCGCACTGGATGGTTCGAATCATCGAACGAACTGGTCAACAAGCTGCACGCGAACACCGTATGGTCCATGCGCGGCAACTTCGTCGGGCTCCCGACCGATTGTCCGCAGCGGGATGAGCGAATGGGGTGGACGGGGGACATCAACGCGTTCGCCCCCACCGCAACATTCCTGTACGACGTTCGCCACCTGTTGGGATCTTGGCTGCAGGACCTGGCCGCCGAGCAGCAGGAACAAGGCACGGTTCCCTGGGTGGTGCCGGACGTGATGACGACCCCTTCCTCACCGACCGCACTATGGAGCGACGTCGCCGTCAGTCTGCCGTGGCAGCTGTACCAGGAATATGGCGACCTCGACATTCTCCGCGCCAGCTACGCATCCATGACCGCGCACGTGCGCGAGGTGGAGGAAAATCTCGATGACGCGGGACTGTGGAGTACTGGCTTCCAGTTCGGTGACTGGCTCGATCCCGACGCCCCTGTGGAGAGCCCCGCGGGCGGCAAGACGGACCGGCATCTCGTCGCGTCCGCTTTCTTCGTGAAGACGACCCGCGAGATGGCGGAGACCGCAGCGCTCCTCGACGAAGCCGCGGACGCAGAACGGTTCGCATTGCTTCACGACCGTGTGCGCGACGCGTTCCGTCGCGAATACGTCACAGAGTCCGGTCGAGTCGTCGAGGAAACAGCCACGGCGTATGCGCTGGCGATCATGTTCGGCATCCTCGACGAGGATCAGATGCGGAAAGCGGGGGAGCGGCTGGCTGACGTCGTCGCTCGAGCGCAGTACCGCATCTCGACGGGCTTCGCAGGAACACCACTGGTCACCCACGCCCTCAGCAGCACAGGCCAGCTCGACGCGGCATATCGCCTGTTACTCGAGACCGATTGTCCGTCTTTTCTCTATCCCGTCACGATGGGCGCCACCACGGTGTGGGAGCGATGGGACTCTGTGCTCCCGGATGGCAGCTTGAACTCAACCGGGATGACGTCGCTCAATCACTACGCGCTGGGAGCGGTCTCCGACTGGCTGCATCGTGTCGTCGGCGGCCTCACGCGAGTGGACCCGGGTTGGCGTCGGATCCGCATCGCCCCGCAACCTGGTGGCGGGCTCACCTCCGCGCGCGCGTCGCACGACAGCATCCTTGGACGAGTCGAAGCATCGTGGCGCATCGAAAGCGGTGAGCTTCAACTGGATGTGACCATCCCCGAGGGTGCCACGGCGATGGTCGTCCTCCCGCTGCATGACGGCGGCGGGCAGGAAGATGTCGGTGCTGGTACGCATTCGTGGCGCTACCCCGTAACCGCGGGCTACGGGGCGTCGGCACGGCTGTCCATGGACAGCACCATGGCCGAGCTCTCGGAAAACGACGATGTGTGGGCCGCGGTCCGCGCGGTGACAGCCAAGCATTTCCCTGACATGCCGGTTGATGCGGGCATCCCAGGAATGGCGGGTCTTTCGCTGACGGCAATCCTCGACCAGATTCCGGCCGAGTTCCCCGGCTTCCGTGAAGACCTGCAGGCCGCACTGGACACATCCCAACTCGCGCCCGCGAGCCCGATCAACTAACCCGACCCGCGCGGCCTCGCGCAACAAGACCCGTGAAGTGAAGCTCGCTCCACACATGATCAAGGAGGATCCATGACATCTCAGGACCGCACCACGCCGGACCCGTTCCCGGTACCGACCGCATCCGCGGCATCGCCTGCACTGAACGAAGCAACCATCATCGGTGAGCAGATCAGCCTCACGGGTTCGCTGCCCGTCGGCGATCGCCCCAAGGTCAGCGCCGCGTACATCTGGCTGATGGTCATGGCGACCTTCGGCGCGATGATGGCACTCGTTGCGCCAATCGGATTCTCGCTGTCCGTTTTGATCGACCGCATCGCTCCCAACAACGATGAGTACCTCGGCTACGTCACCGGTGCCGGATCACTCGTCGTCGTCCTGATCGGGCCGATCATCGGCATCCTCAGTGACCGCACCCGCACCCGGCTCGGACGACGCCGACCCTGGCTCATAGTGCTAGCCCTCGTCGGCGTCGCGGGTCTCGTGGTCGTGTCCTTCGCACCCAACGTGCTCGTCGCGATTCTCGGCTGGGCAATCACACAGTTCGGGTTCGGCATCGCCGCTCTTCAGCTCACCAGCTCCCTCGGCGACCGCCTTCCCGAGTCACAACGCGGGAAGGTCGCCGGGCTTAACGGAGTTGCAGTGATGGTCGCACCAATCGTCGGTGTCCTCCTCGCGAGCGCCTTCGCCAGCTCCAGCATCCTGATCTTCCTCGTGCCCGGAATCCCGGGCGCGTTGCTGATCCTGCTGTTCGCTGTTTTCATCAAGGAACCCGACGGCCGCAACTTCCCCACACGCCCAAAGGTCTCGCTGCGCTCGTTCCTTGCCGGATACGGATACAACATCAAGAAGTACCCCGACTTCTCCTGGAACTGGTTGGGTCGCTTCACCTTCAACTTCGGCGTCACCTTGGCCACGACCTTCACGACGTTCTTCTTCGCGTTCAAGCTCGGAATTCCGGTCGCTGAGATCGGTGGGATCATCGCGATCACAAGCATCATCGGTATTGCAGCAACGGTCGGCGGTGCCGGGTTGAGCGGGTTCCTGTCCGACCGACTCAAGCGCCGTAAGTCGTTCATCGTCGTGTCGGGTGTGCTGTTCCTCGCAGGAACGACGGTTTCCGCGATGGCGCCCGATTTCACCATCTTGCTGGTCGGGCTGTTCGCGATGAACCTGGGTCTCGGAATCTTCTCGGCTGTCGATGGCGCGCTGATGCTCGACGTACTCCCCGAACAGGATACTGAGGCTGGCCGGTTCGTCGCGATCGCACAGTTCTCCACGTCGATCCCGCAGTTCGCGGCGCCGCTGTTCGCGCCGCTCGTACTGCTGTTCGGCGTCGCAGCGGGGGAGAACAACTACCCGTTGCTATACGTCGTCGCAGGCGCGCTCGCGCTCATCGGCGGCCTGATCATCCTCTTCAAGGTGAAGAGCGTGCGCTGACCGACTGCCGCTCCGAGACCGGGGCGCACGCGTCCCGGTCTCGCCTCCGACACGAACCGCTTCTGAGCCCTACAGCTCCCGCACCTCCGAAGGACATGATGAACGATCTGCCATTTCGCAATGCTGACCTACCCATCGAAGAACGAGTCGACGATCTTCTGTCCCGACTGACACTCGAGGAGAAGACCGGACAGCTGACGCAGTTCTTCCATCTCGGAATCGAAGTCCCCGAAGGGTTGGATCTCGAAACTTTGCCTCCAGAGCAGCGGGCTTACGCGGAGCAACCCGGGATCGTTCAGCAGGCGATTCAGAGCGGCGGGACCGGCTCGATTCTTTTCGTCAAGGATCCCGCCGTAACCAACCGCATGCAACGCCTTGCCGTCGAGAAGAGCCGGCTGGGAGTGCCACTGATCTTCGGCTTCGACGTCATCCATGGTCTTCGGACGATCTTCCCTGTCCCGATCGCCCTGGCCGCAACCTGGTCGCCTGCGACCATCGAAGCCGTGCAGGCTACTGCGGCCCGTGAGGCACGCGCCGTTGGCATTCACTGGTCCTTCGCGCCGATGATCGACATCGCCAGGGACGCCCGGTGGGGACGGATCATCGAAGGCGCGGGTGAAGATCCCGTTCTCGGGTCCGAGGTCGCGGCGGCGCAGGTCCGGGGTTTCCAAGGCGATTTCGGACCGGACTCTATCCTCGCCGGCCCGAAGCACTTTGTGGGCTACGGCGCGGCGCGCGGAGGCCGCGACTACGACGATGCGGAGATATCCGACTCGGAACTCTGGAACGTCTACCTGCCGCCGTTCCGCGCGGCGATCGAGGCGGGTGCCGCCAACATTATGACCGCGTACATGGACTTCAACGGCGTACCCGCATCCGCGAATCGGCACCTGCTTGCTGACGTGCTGCGTGGCGAGCTCGGTTTCGACGGGTTCGTGGTGTCGGACAACAACGCGGTGCGGTCGCTGGAGACGCAGCACTTCGCCGAAGACCTGACCGACGCCGCCGTCCGAGCCATTACGGCAGGGGTGGACATAGAGATGTCCATGTTCGATCCGGCGTACTCCCGGCTCGCGCAGGCAGTCCACGACGGCCTACTGGCAGAAAACGTCATCGATGACGCCGTACGGCGGGTGCTCACGGCGAAGTTCCGTCTCAGCCTTTTCGAATCGCCGTACGCCGATGAAACAGAGGCGGCCACCGTACTAGGCGCAGGGGAGAGCCGCGAGCTTTCCCGCACAGCAGCGGAAGCCTCGTTCGTTCTTCTCAAGAATGATGACGATACCCTGCCGCTGGACGCCGGCCGGCTCGCGTCCGTTGCCGTCATCGGACAGCTCGCGGACAGCAAACGCGACACCCTCGGGCCGTGGGTCTTCGACCACGACACCGATGAGACCGTGACGATCCTCGACGGTCTTCGCGCGCGTCTCGGAGACGGGGTCACGATCGACCATGCTCCGGGTGCGGGCATCCCGCGTCGAGTGTTCCCGTCGATGTTCGATCAGATGGACCCCACCGTGGTGGCCACGCCCGAGGAATACGACGAGGAGGCGGAGACACGCAAGGCTGTCGAACTGGCTGCAGCGGCGGATGTTGCCATCGTGGTCGTCGGTCAGCGTCAGAACCAGATCGGCGAGAACGCGTCCAGCTCCACCCTTGTGCTTCCGGGGGAGCAGGAAGAACAGCTGAAGAAGATCGTCGCGACGGGCACGCCGGTCGTGTTGATCGTGATGTCGGGCCGCCCGCTCGATCTTCGTTGGGCGGACGAGCACGTCCCGGCAATCCTGCAGGCGTGGTACCCCGGAACCCGCGGTGGCGACGCCGTCGCTTCGGTGCTTCTCGGGGATGCCTCACCGGCCGGGCGGCTGCCTTTCACCTGGCCGCGCCATGTCGGTCAGCTGCCCATGGTGTACGCACACAACCGAACATTCGCGCCGCAGGATCAGGGTGCACGGTACTGGGAAGAGGAAAGCACTCCGTTGTACCCGTTCGGTTACGGTCTGTCGTACGCGAAGTTCGAGTACAGCAACCTCGCACTCGACCGTTCGAGCATCCGCGGCGGCGAGTCCGTCGTTGTGTCCGTCGACGTGACCAACACGTCGACGGTCGATGCCGACGACGTCGTACAGCTATACATCCACCAGCGCTACGGGACCTCGTCTCGTCCCATCCGAGAGCTCAAGGCCTTCGAACGCGTCTTGGTTCCGGCCGGTGAGACGCGGCGAGTCGAGCTCGGCCTCGGTGCCGAGCAGTTGCGGTATTGGAGCGCGGTCACTCGTGGCTACGTGCAGGACAAGACGACGATCGACATCTGGGTCGGGGGAAGCTCCTCGGCCGAGCTGAGCGCAGTCCTGGCCGTCACGGACGAGGCAACGACCCGATGAGTGCGGAGAGCACCGCACCGACTGCGTCCAGGGTTATCACCAACCCCCTCGATCTACCGTATGCCTATTCTCACGTGCGCGGAATGTCCGGCAAGCGCTCCCTTTCACGTGAAGCCGCGGACCCCTCGGCTGTGTTCTTCCGCGGCCGGTACTTCCTCTTCACATCGATGACACCCGGGTTCTTCCACTCGAACGATCTGGTCACCTGGACTCTGCAGCGCAGTGAGACGTTCCCGGCATACGACTACGCCCCGGACGTGCGCGAAGTGGACGGTGCCCTGATCATTTCAGCCTCACGGCGAGGCAAGCCGTCACCGTTTTACCGGACCGCTGACCCCCTCAGCGACGACTTCACCGAGATCAGCCCCGGCACCTTCCCGTTTTGGGACCCGAACCTCTTCCAAGACGACGACGGCCGCGTCTACCTTTACTGGGGCTGCGACGCACGCACCCCTCTCCAAGGCGTGGAGCTCGATAGGACGACCTTCGAACCGCTCGGACAACCCATCCCGCTGATCTCCAGCGACATGACCACGCGCGGCTGGGAACGCAACGGCGAAAACTACGATCCGAAGCAGAACAGCCTGCTCTCCAAGATCATGTTCCGCGGCCTTCCTTTCATTGAAGGGGCGTGGATGACCAAACATCGTGACACCTATTACCTGCAGTACGCCGCACCCGCAACAGAGCACAACACCTACGCCGACGGTTACTACAAGGGGACGAGCCCACTCGGCCCCTTCACTTATTCCGTCGACAGCCCGTTCTCAGCGAAGCCTGGTGGCTTCATCACCGGCGCCGGCCACGGCAGCACATTCCAAGACACCCACGGCAACTGGTGGCACGCCGCGACCATGCGCGTCTCGGTGAACCAGAACTACGAGCGGCGCGTCGGCCTGTTCCCCGCCGGCTTCGACGACGATGGAGTGCTCTTCTGCAACCAGAACTTCGCCGACTATCCGATGGTCATCCCGGATGGCCAGTTCGACCCATTGACCGATACGTTCGCGGGATGGATGCTGCTGTCCTACCGCAAACCGGTCATGGCGTCGTCATCGCAGCCCGGTCACGAGGCAGCGTTGGCGGCCAATGAGAGCGTCCGGGACTGGTGGGTGGCCGGGACCAGCGACGCGGGCGAGAGCGTGACTGTCGACCTCGGCGGAACGGCGGCGGTGCATGCCGTGCAGGTGAATCTCGCCGACCACCAGCTTGAGCGCGTTGTTGCGGTTCCGCGGAAATCGCTCCAGCAACTTTCCGGACACTCACGACTGATTGAGACGGTCGACCACCCGACCGAATACGTGCTCGAAGCATCCGTCGACGGCGAGTCATGGACCATGCTCTGGGACGGCCGCGGGAGCGGAGCGGACGCACCCCACAAGACAACTGTCATCGACGAAGGCATCTCTGCCCGGTACGTCCGAGTGACCGGTCACCGCATGCCGTTTGACGCCCCGATGGCCATCAGCGGGTTGCGCGTCTTCGGTCGCGGCGCTGGCAATCCGCCATCGAGCATCGAAACGACTGCAGCTCGCGTGAGCGCCATCGAAGCCGCGGTCTCCTGGCCGCCAGTTGCGAGGGCAGACGGGTACAACGTCCGATACGGGCGCCACCCCGAGAAGCTCTACCGCAGCTGGCTCGTCTACGACCAGGCGACCGTGAATCTCCCACTGAACGCCGGCGAGGAGTACTGGGTCGCAGTCGACGCGTTCAATGAGAACGGCATCACGCCGGGCACGGTGACCCCCATCGCCCTGCGGCCAGGGAAAGGCACCAAAAGATGACGACCACACTCTTCGCCGACGCATGGACCGTCAGCGCCAATGGTCGGACTCCAGTTCCGGTCACCCTTCCTCACGACGCGATGATCGGAGAGACGCGCAGCGCGGACGCGCCAACCGGTGCGCACGGCGCGTACTTCCCCGGCGGCACGTATTTATATGCCAAGAGGTGGATCGCACCCGCTGACGCCGCGCAGCGAAGCTGGCGGTTATTCTTCGAGGGTGTGTACGGGGAGACAACAGTGCGTCTCAACGACGTGGAGATCGCTCACAACGTCAGCGGATACCGCGAATTTCGTGTCGTGCTCGACAACGTATTGGCCGGGGCGGAGAATCACATCGAGGTTCTCGTCGACAACTCGAAGCAGCCGAACAGCCGCTGGTACTCCGGCTCCGGGATCTACCGGAACGTGTGGCTGGAGGATGTCGCTCCCGTCCACATTCCGCACGGGAGTTTCGGATTTCGCACGCTCAGCCTCGACCCCGCTGCGACGGTCGAGGCGTCGATCGATCTCGACCCTGCCGCGATCGGTGCCGAAATCACCGTCCGAATGCGTGACGGTGACATCACCGTCGCAGAGCGTTCCGTTACGGTCACTGATGCGACGACAGTCGTCACGTTGACCGTCCCAGGTGCGAAGCCCTGGTCCGAGCACTCACCGCACCTGTACGACGCGAAGGTCACCCTCGCCGTCGACGGCGACCTTCGCGATGAGGTAAACCTTCGGGTCGGACTCCGCACCATCGAGGTCGACGCGATCCGTGGACTTCGCATCAACGGCGAGACCACGCTGCTGCGAGGCGGGTGCGTGCATCACGACAGCGGCCCGCTCGGCGCCGCGACGTTCCGAGCTGCCGAGTTCCGGCGTGCGAAGATCCTGAAGGAGAACGGATACAACGCGATCCGCAGCGCGCACACACCGATGTCGCGCGACCTCTTGGACGCCTGCGACGAGCTGGGAATCTACGTGCTCGATGAGATAACCGACGTCTGGTACACACCCAAGACGGAGTTCGATCTCGCGGATAGGTTTGACGAGATCTGGCCAGAAGACGCGCGCGCGATGGTCGCGAAAGACCGCAATCACCCCTCCGTGATCATGTACTCGATCGGCAACGAAAACACCGAAACAGTCACTCCGAAGGGCGTGAAGACAGCCCGCGAGATGCGTGCATTCATCCGCTCTCTCGATCAGGACAGACCGGTCACCGCAGCCGTCAACTTCCTGCTGAATCTGATCGCCTCCCGCAATAAGGGCGGAGTGCCATCGGCCGCCCCGGCCCATTCAACATCGACGAAGCGTCCGTCAGCGATCACGAGCACCATGGCCAACGTCATCGCCGACCGGCTCAACAGCATCATGCAGCTGGTCGCTCGCGCCCCCGGCGCCGACAAAGCCACCCGCGACGCCGTTGCAACGCTCGACGTCGCCTCTTACAACTACGCCTGGGGACGCTACAAGGGCGACGCAAGACGGCACCCTGACCGCGTCGTCCTTGGATCGGAGTCCGTCCCGGGCGATCTCGCACGACTCTGGCCGATCGTGAAACGGCTTCCCAATGTCATCGGCGACTTCAGCTGGACGTCATGGGACTACCTCGGAGAAGCCGGGATCGGCACGTGGGCGTACGGCGAAGATTCTCTGACCGCAGGCCTGTCCAAGCCGTATCCGCACGTTGTCGCGGGGCCGGGAGCCATCGACATCACCGGCATCCCCGGTGCGCAGGCGCTGCACAACCGTGCCGTGTGGGGGCTGCTCCCGGTCCCGGCCATCACCGTCCGCCCCCTCGATCGAGCGCATGAAAAGGTGCGACGCACTGCCTGGCGCAGTACGGATGCAGTCGCGAGCTGGTCCTGGGCGGGAGCGGAAGGTCAGACGGCGGAGCTGGAGATATATTCCAGTGACGAAGAAGTGGACGTCCTCATCAACGGACGTTCTCTCGGCCGTAAGCGCGCGGGCGCGAAAGTCGACTTCGTCACACGGTTCCGAGCGCCGTACGAGCCGGGCGAGATCGAGGCTCGGGCATACCGCGGTGGACAGGTGGTCGCGCGGAGCATGTTGCGATCCGCTGCCACTCCCACTTTGCGTCTCTCACCTGAGCGACCGGAGTTCGCCGCCGACAACCAGGAACTCGCGTTCCTGTGGGTGGAGATCGCTGATGCTGACGGGATCATCGAGATGCTTCGCGATGACGAGGTCACGATTGAACTCGAAGGCCCGGCGACACTCGCAGCGTTCGGGAGCGCGGCTCCGGCCACGTCGGAATCGTTTGCGAGCGGCACGCGCTCCACGTATCGCGGACGCGCTCTGGCGGTTATCAGAAGCGACGGCACCCCCGGCCCGATCGCGATCCGCGCCACCAGTGCTTCGCACGGCGACGCGGAGGTCGGTCTGACCGCGGTCGACGCGACCATGCTGGCCGAGCGAGGGGTGATGTGACGCGCGTTCGTGAGCCGAAGCAAACCCATCCACGACCGAGGAGCGCCGACGCGTGACCGAGAGGCAAATCATCCGAACCACGATGCCGGCGGCCAACCCGTTCCTCCCGCTCGACGAATACATTCCCGACGGAGAACCACACGTCTTCGGCGACCGCGTCTATCTTTTCGGCTCACACGACGCCGAGGAGGGGACGACATACTGCGAGCTCGACTACGTCTTCTACTCTGCGCCGATTGACGATCTCTCGAGATGGACCAGCCGCGGCGTCAGTTACCGGGCTAGCCAAGACCCTTCCTACGCGAACGGGCGCCCGTACATGTACGCGCCGGATGTCGTGCAGGGCAACGATGGGCGGTTCTACCTCTACTACTGCATGTCCGGTCGCAACGGCACAGGCGGGCACAAGGGACCGATCAGCGTCGCGATCTCTGATGAACCCGACGGTACCTACGAATACCTCGGCTTCGTTCGTAACCCGGACGGCACCCCCTACGACGAATACGTCCTCTTCGACCCTGCCGTCATCAACGACAAGGGAGTCATCCGGCTCTACTACGGCACTTGCTTCCCGTTCGCCAAGATGCCCGCGATCACCCGCCCTCTCCAGCGAAGGGCGCAAGCCAAGATGTACGGCAAGAGCATGGATGCGTTTGCCAAGAAGCTCGACGGCATCCAAGGCGCGATCACCGTCAAGCTGCAGGCCGACATGCTCACCGTGCTCGGCGCACCCTCGCGCATCATCCCCGAAGAAGTGCGGGGCTTGAGCTTCGACGGTCACGCCTTCTGGGAGGGTAGTTCCATCCGGAAGATCGGCGATGTCTACTACTTCATCTATTCTTCTTTCAACTCTCACGAACTCTGTTATGCCACCAGCGCTCACCCCGACCGAGACTTCACGTACCGGGGAACGATCGTCTCGAACGGCGACATAGGTCTGCATGGACGGAAGCCGAAGGATCGTGTGAACCAAACCGGTACCAACCATGGTGGGATCGAGCGGATTGGCGAGCGATGGTACGTCTTCTACCACCGCAACACTCATGGCAGCATCTGCCGCCGCCAGGCTTGTGCCGAACCGATCAGCATCGAACCGGATGGTTCCATCCGACAGGTGCCTGTCACCAGCAGCGGTCTGACCGCAGGACCCCTGCCCACCGATCGCGCATACCCGGCAGTTATCTGCAGCTCACTCAGCAACGGGCGCATGCGACACGGGAAGATTCGTTCCAAGCACGCGCCCAGGATCAGCCACGATCGCACTGGCCGATATGTCGCCAACATCGCCGATTCCACCGCTGTCGGGTACAAATATTTCCGTTTCACCGGGCCGACGCGCATCACCGTCGCGACTCGGGGCGACGCTCAGGGATGGCTCCAAGTGTCCACAGCCTTCGCACGCGTCGGCGCAGTCCCGATCGCCCCCTCCGATGAGTGGGTTCACGCGAGCGCCGTCGTAGAAATCGACGGCCCGCACGAACTGACGCTCGCTTACCAGGGGAGTGGAACGTTGGATCTTCTCGACATTTCGTTCACCACCGACCTGAGGAATGACAATCATGGCGCGTGACCTCAGAAGCTCCGAATGGTACGACGGCCAGGACCGCAATGCCTACATCCACCGGGCGTGGATGCGACGAGGCGTCCCGTCGAGTGCGTTCCAAGGCCGTCCTCAGATTGCGATCGCCAACACGGCGTCCGATCTCACCCCGTGCAACTCCCACTTGACCGAAGTCGCGCAATCGGTGAAAAACGGCATCTATGAGGCCGGCGGCATCCCGCTGGAATTGCCGGTGGTGTCGCTCGGGGAGACGCAGGTGCGCCCCACCGCAATGCTGTGGCGCAACATGGCGGCCATGGCTACCGAGGAGATGCTGCGCGCGAACCCGATCGACGGAACCGTTCTCCTGGGTGGGTGCGACAAGACGATCCCTTCACTGCTGATGGCGGCGGCGTCCGTCGACCTGCCGGCGGTCGTTGTCCCCGGCGGTCCGATGTTGACGGGCCACTTCCGGAACGAAGCCCTTGGGTGCGGCACGGATGTCTGGCGACTGAGCGAGGAGGTTCGGGCCGGAACCCTCTCCGAGACGGCTTTCCTCAAGTCCGAGTCCTCGATGATCCGTTCGAAGGGGCACTGCAACACCATGGGTACGGCCTCCACGATGGCGCTGGTGGCAGAGGCGCTCGGAGTGATCATCCCCGGGCTCGCCGGCACCCCGGCACCCGATGTCCGACTCCTGGAGGCCGCGCACGAGACTGGCCGCCTGGCCGTTCAGCTCGTGACCGAAGACCGGCGCCCTTCGACCTTCCTCACCAAGGGCAGCTTCCATAACGCGATCGTCGCACTTGCAGCGATCGGCGGCTCCACGAACGCAGTCGTCCACCTTCTCGCGATCGCCGGTCGTCTCGGCATCGACCTGACGGTCGACGACTTCGACCGCATCGGTGCGGAAGTGCCACTGTTGGTGAACCTGCAGCCGGCGGGGCAGTACCTGATGGACGACCTGTACCGTGCCGGCGGCTTCCTCGCGGTCATGAAAGAGGTTCAAGATCTCCTCGACCCGGAAGCATTAACGATCACCGGTCGCCCCTTCGTGGAATACCTCGAGGATGCGCACATCTGGGACCCGCAGGTCATCACTCCGCGGGCTGAGCCGCTCATCGGAGCGGCCGGAATCAGCGTTCTGCGAGGATCTCTCGCGCCCGGCGGCGCCATCATCAAGCCCGCTGCTGCATCCCCTCATCTACTTAAGCACCGAGGGCGCGCCGTGGTCTTTGACAGCATCGAGGACTTCCACGCGCGCGTCGACGACCCGAACCTTGACATCGACGAAAACAGCGTGATGGTGCTGCGCGGCTGCGGCCCGAGGGGATACCCCGGCATGCCCGAGGTATCGAACATGCCGCTTCCTAAGAAACTGTTGGAACGCGGCATCCGCGACATCGTACGGATTTGCGATGGACGCATGTCTGGCACCGCCTACGGCACGGTCGTACTGCACGTCACACCCGAAGCTGCTGCCGGGGGACCGCTATCCCTCGTCAGAACGGGCGACTGGATCAGCCTCGACGTGCGGAACCGCCGACTTGATCTTGACGTGCCCGCCGAGGAACTGCGCATGCGCACACCTGATGCGATCACGGTCGCCGGCTACGCCAATCCTGCCCGGGGATGGGAGCGTCTGTACGTCGATCATGTGCTGCAAGCCGACCGAGGTGCTGACCTCGACTTCCTCGTTGGCGGCTCGGGATCGGCGGTGGCACGTGAGTCCCACTGACCTGATCACCCCGTACGACTCGCTCCCGTCGCTGGGCATCGCGCAGGTCGCTTCACAGGAGTGTCATCATCTTGCCGAAGGGCCCGTGTGGGACCCGGTGCGGGAGCAGGTGCTCTGGGTCGACATCACCGAAGGCACCGTCTTCACCGGTGAACTGATGCCGGACGGTCAGATCCTCTGCACCGGACGGACCGTCGTTCCGGACACGGCGGGAGCGGTGGCTGTGTCCGCCGAGGGGGAGCTGATCATCGCTGGCACCCACCGCCTGCACTATGTCGACAGGCGCGGTGTGCGCGTCTCGGGACGCGCACTGATCGGCGGCGATGACCGACGATTCAATGATGGCAAACCCGATCCTGCGGGCAGATTCGTCGTGGGGACGAAGGGCCCAGGTGCAGAGAAGTTCGTTCGCGTGGACGGGAACGAGGCCATCACGATCCTCGACCATGACCTCTCGCTCGCGAACGGCGTCGTGTGGAGCGCGGACGGACGCCTGATGTTCAGCGTCGACACACTCACACGGCGGATCCACGTTCGCAGCTATGACCCCGACACCGGGGACATCGGCGTGCGTAGCGTGCTGATCGAACTGGATCACGGGTACCCCGACGGCATCACCATCGATGCCGAAGGTCATCTCTGGGTCGCGATCTGGGGGGCGGGATGCGTGCTTCGGATCTCACCGTCCGGGGATCTTGTGGCACGCGTCGATGTTCCCGCCCCTCACGTGTCGAGCGTCACCTTCGCCGCCGCAGACCTCACCACGCTGGTCATCACCACCGCCCGCGAAGACCTCACCGCCGACCAACTCGCCGTCGCCCCTTTGTCGGGTCGGCTGTTCACGATCACACCGGGTATCGCCGGGGTCCAGCCCTCGCTCTGGAACGGCGACCGCCCATCCCTGACGGAAGGAACATCATGAAACTCATGCGCATCGGCCCCATCGGGGCAGAAAAGCCAGCCGCCCTGATCGCGGACGATCGATATGTCGACCTATCCGACGTGGTGACAGACTTCAACGAGGAGTTCTTCGCCATTGGTGGCCTCGCACGAATCCAGCCCACCGTCGCCGAGCGGGTGTCCGCTGGCGAGACGCAGCTGTTGGCCGGGCAGCGCATCGGAGCCCCGATCGCTCGGCCGCACCAGATCATTTGCGTCGGTCTGAACTACGCCGACCACGCGGCGGAGTCCGGTCAACCCGTACCCACAGAGCCGATCCTGTTCACGAAGTCCCCGAACACGATCGTGGGGCCCAACGACGACGTGCGTATTCCGCGAGGAGCGACGAAACCCGACTGGGAAGTCGAACTCGGCATCGTGATCGGCAAGCGCACCAGCTACCTCGAGTCGGTCGACGAAGCGAGAGAACACATCGCCGGCTGGGTGCTCGTCAACGACGTCAGTGAGCGCGCATTTCAGCTCGAGCGAGGAGGACAGTGGCTCAAGGGCAAGTCGGCGGAGACCTTCAACCCCACCGGGCCCTGGCTTGCGACCGTGGATGAGTTCGCAGATGTGGGGGATCTGGGCATGTGGCTGGACGTCAACGGCGTCCGTCGGCAAACCGGATCGACGTCGACGATGGTCTTCGATCCGTTCTTCATCGTGCACTACATCAGCCAGTTCATGGTTCTCGAACCGGGCGACCTGATCAACACCGGCACCCCGCCCGGCGTCGGACTCGGGTTCACCCCTCCCATCTGGCTCCAGCAGGGAGACGTGATGAACCTCGGCATCGACGGGCTGGGGACGCAGACGCAGAGAGTGATCGCCCCTCGATGAAAGCCCTCGTCATCACCGGTCCGGGTCAAGCGAGCATCGAGGACGTCGATTCCCCGACGCCTGCGTCCGGTGAAGTGGTCGTGGACGTGCAGCGCGCGGGAATCTGCGGTACAGACCTCGAACTTTTCACCGGTGACATGCAGTATCTCCACGACGGCAATGCGTCCTACCCGCTCCGTATCGGGCACGAGTGGATGGGCACGGTGACGGCTGTCGCCGATGACGTCGATACGGCGTGGATCGGTCGCCGGGTGACCGGCGACACCATGATCGGTTGCGGCGCGTGCGAGCGGTGCCGCAACGGCTTCCACCATGTGTGCGCTTACCGATTTGAACTGGGCGTCCGAGGTGGAAAGCCGGGAGCCCTTGCTGAGCAGGTCGCGGTGCCGGCCACGTCGCTGCATGTACTGCCAGACGAAGTCGATGCTGCTGCGGGGGCGATGGTGGAACCCGGGGGCAACGCGTGGCGTTCGGTGGACGCCTCGCAACTCAACCGCGGCGATCGGGTGCTCATCCTCGGCCCCGGAACCATCGGGCTCCTGTGCGCCATGTTCGCCCGAGCGGCGGGTGCGGAAGTACACCTGATGGGGCGGGCAGGGCGGTCTCTCGAGTTCGCCCGCTCGTTGACCTGGGACGGAGTATGGACCTCCGACGATCTCCCTGATCTGCCGTGGCACGCCGTGATCGATGCGTCGAACGCTCCCGACCTTCCCGCTCGGGCACTTGATCTCGTCGAACCCGGGAGACGCGTCATCCATGTCGGACTCGCGGGAAGCCCCAGCTACGTCGACACTCGGACGATCGCCCTGAAGGACGTCACCTCTGTCGGCATCCTCGGGGCATCCGCCGGCCTAGATCCGACCATCGCGGCCTTCGCCGACGGCTCCGTCGACCCTCGACCCTTGATCGCCACCACGATACGGCTGGACGAGTTGCCTGGGATCCTCGCCGGGCATCGCCCCCGCGACAGCGGGCCGGGCCCGAAGATCCATATCGACATCACCACATCATGAACACGGAGAAACCGATGAGAAAAGCCATCGTCACAGGAGCTGCCAGCGGCCTAGGTGCCGCAGCTGCCGACCGTCTGCGCGCCGACGGCGTCGAAGTCGTCACGCTCGATCTGATGGGTGACGTCGACTTCCATACCGATGTGACCGACGGTGAGGCTGTGTCGGGCGTCGCATCGGAAGTTGGCGCTGTTGACATCTTGATCAACTCTGCTGGAATAGTTGGCCCCAACATGCCTCTCACGGAGGTATCCCTCGACTCGTGGCGTCGCACTTTCGACGTCAACGTGATCGGTGTGGTGAACACCATCCAGGCGTTCGCTCCAGGAATGGTGTCTGCTGGCTGGGGGAGAATCGTCAACTTCGCGAGCATGGCAGGCAAGGACGGCAACCCGAATCTGGCCGCCTATTCCGCTTCGAAGGCTGCGGTGATCGCTTTGACCAAGTCGGTAGGCAAGGAGCTCGCTACGACCGGGGTCCTCGTGAACGCGATCGCGCCTGCCGTGATCTCCACGCCAATGAACGATACGACAGCACCCGAGGTCCTCGCGCACATCACCAGCCTCATCCCTATGAAGCGTGTCGGGCGCGCAGAGGAAGTGGCGGAGCTTGTCGCCTGGCTGGCTTCGGACCGCGTGTCGTTCTCGACCGGAGCGGTGTATGACATTAGTGGTGGTCGAGCCACCTACTGATCTGGGCACTACGAATGGTCAGCTCGGCGGAGGGGCTTCCCTTTTGTGAGGGGTAAAAGAAGACCCAGTTGAGTTGCTGAGCAAAGTTGAGCGTGAGATCACGGGTTGACGTCAGTGAGTACGGACGTTGCGGTCCTCTCAAATGTCCGCTTGCGGTTGAGGACCGCAAGGGTGATCGTCGGGATGAGCGTGAGTGCGACGATGATTGACCCGACGGTCGCGGGCCCGGTTATTCCGAGCGGTGAGGTCAGGGCGATACCGGCGATCGCTGTTCCGACTGCGGTGCCGGCGTTGAACGCGGATACACTCAGCGCGGATCCCAGCGTTGCGGCTTTCCCCGCGAAGCGGACGGCGAGATGGATGAGCACTCCGTTGGCGCTGAGGCCGAAGAGTCCGAGCAGGACCACGAGTACGGTCATCGCCCATGGGGCGCCGGAAACGAGGCTGATGCTGAGCAGGAGGAAGACGGTGACGGCGGGGGTGAGGATCGTGATCAGTGCCGGGCGGGCGTCGCCGAAGCGTCCGCCGAGGATGGTGCCGATGAAGGAGCCGACGCCGAAACCTGTCAGTACGAGAGGAACGAGCGATGCGGGCACGCCGGCCTGTTCGGTGAGGATCGGGGAGATGAAGGAATAGGCGGCGAGCACTCCTCCGGTGGTGGTGGCGCACGCGGCTAGGGTCAGCCACAGTCGCCCTGAACGCAGCCCGGCCAGCTCGGTGCGGAGTGAGGTTGATGGGGCTGATGCGGCTGTGTCGGCCGGCACGAGGCGGGCGACGAATACGACCGCAATCACGGCGGCAATCCCCAGCGCCCAGAAAGTGCCCCGCCACCCGACCATCTGAGCGACAACGGCACCGAGGGGGACGCCGAGCACCGTAGCGAGCGCACCACCGGCGCTGACAACTCCCATCGCCCGCGCCCCGGAAGTTGGCCCTGCGGCGCGGCTTGCGACCACGGCGGACACCGCCCAGAAGGCGCCCGTGGCGAGGGCGGTGACGAACCGGGCGGCGAGGAGCACGGTGAAGTCCGAGCCGACGGCAACGATCACATGTCCGACGATGAACACAGCCAACGCAAGTACCAGCGTCAACCGTTTCGACAAGCGAAGCGTGAGCATCGCCATGAGCGGTGCGCCGATGATCATTCCGATCGCGAAGACGGTGATCAGTAGCCCCGCTTGCGCGAAGGAGACATTGAGATCTGCTGACATCTCGGGGAGGATGCCGGCCACGACGAACTCGGTGGTGAGCATGAGGAATGTGCCCAACGCGAGCACGTAGACCACGAGTGGAAGCCGAGGCGGGCGCTCGACTGCCGCCGCAAACGCATCTTTGGCTGGACGGTCCGCGACATTCGAGGCCGTATCGGTAGTCATTTGTTGGTGTTCCTTATCGGGGAAGAGCAGTCGGTGTGATGCGCGCGCCTAGCGGTGGACAGAGCGCGCGCAGGTAGGTGCGTTAGGCGGTCAGGGTTGATGTGTCGATGACAAATCGGTAGCGGACGTCGGAGGCGGTCACGCGCGACCACGCCTCGTTGATCTGCGCGGCGCTGACGATCTCGATTTCGGGGGAGATGCCGTGCTCAGCGGAGTAGTCGAGCATTTCCTGCGTTTCGGCGATGCCGCCGATCATGGACCCGGCATAGGTGCGGCGCCCGCCGATAAGTGACATCACCTGCAGGCTCATCGGCTCTGCCGGCGCACCTACGTTGACCAGAGCGCCGTCGACGGCCAGGAGGTTCAGATGGGCGTCGACGTCGATGGGGGCGGAGACGGTGTTGATGATGAGGTCGAGGCTGCCCGCCAGCTCGGTGAACGTGGCGGGGTCGCTGGTGGCGAAGTAGTGGTCAGCGCCGAGTCGCAGGCCGTCCTCCTTCTTCCGCAGTGACTGGGACAGCACCGTGACCTCGGCGCCCATGGCATGTGCGAACTTGACGGCCATGTGACCGAGCCCACCCATGCCGACAACGGCGACCTTCTTGCCGGGCCCGGCGTTCCACCGCTTCAGGGGAGAGTAGGTCGTGATTCCGGCGCACAGCAGCGGTGCAGCCTTCTCGAAGGGGATCGCGTTCGGAATGCTCAGTACGAAGTCTTCGACGACGAGGATGCTGGTCGAGTAGCCACCCTGGGTGATGGTGCCGTCCCGGTCCTCAGCTCCGTATGTGCCGACCATGCCGTTGAGGCAGTACTGTTCGTCGCCGGCGAGGCAGTTGCGGCATGCGCCGCAGGAATTCACCATGCAGCCCACGCCGACGCGGTCGCCGACCTTGTGCTTTGTGACCGCCGGCCCGACCTCGGCGACGACACCTGCGATTTCGTGGCCCACGGTCAGCGGATAGTGCTGGGGTCCCCAGTCGCCGTTGACGGTGTGGATGTCGGAGTGGCAGATGCCTGCCCAGAGGATGTCGATGCGTACGTCCATAGGTCCGATGGGACGACGCTCGATGGAACCGCGTGTCAGCGGTTCGGTAGCGGACGTGGCGATGATTGCAGGAACGGAGGTCATTGGAATCTTTCGGCTGAAGGGATGGAGTATTCGGGACGAGCCTCAGCCCCGGGAAGGCCAGGGCAATTCACCGACCGCGACGTAGGACGCCGAGGTCGATGTAGCTAGACAACACTGATTGCGCTGCGCGAGGGAGTCTCCATTGAGGGGCGTACCGGCGTGGCACCCTTCAAAGGGCCGAAGGAGTGGGGGCAAGAGTGTGTCCGACAGCAAACGAACTCATGCGGCCAAGCCGATACCCGGGGTGCGGCCCCGACGATGGTTCTCAGGTGCGTCCTTCGGGTGATCGCGGATACTGGATGCACTTACTCGTGGTCAGAAGGTATCTGCGCACCATCGTGAGGTTATCGCTGAACTTGCCCAGTGGCTGCGCCTTCGCTGGATTCCGATGCAACGGGTTGCTTTGCAGCCCAGGAAGCCAACAATCGAAGGCGCTCGGCCGACGATGAACCTGGCTCTGCCGTGTAGATCATCATGATGTTTCCGGGCTCGGCGGTGACAGCGAGTTCTTCGTACGCCAACGTCAGTTCACCGACAATGGGATGTCGGAACCGTTTAGTGCCGGCACCGTGCGTGCGGACGTTATGCGCCGCCCACAGGCCACGGAAGATCTCGCTTCGCGTGGAGAGTTCCCCGACTAGATCCTGCAGACCCTTGTCGTGCGGGTCACGTCCCGCTTCCGCACGCATGATGGCGACGCACATCTGTGCAAACAGATCCCAGTCCGGATAGAACTCGCGCGACGCTGGATCCAGGAACTGGAATCGAGCAAGGTTCGGCGCGCGGCCACCATCACCAACCACTGGGGAGTAAAAGGCCCGACCGAGAGCGTTCATCGCGAGAAGGTTCTGCCTCGGGTCGCGGACGAACGCGATCCCATCGGTCATCGACTCCAGAGCCCAAGCCAAACTCGGTCGTGATGCGGCAGGCTTGCTGACGCGCTTGCGACTGCGGCCGCTGGTCGGGATCCCGTCAGCGGCGCGGGCGAGGTCGAGCAGATGTGCACGTTCGGTTTCATCAAGCTGCAGCGCGCGTGCGACTGCATCCAGAACAGACGCCGACGCACCCGCAATCGCGCCGCGTTCAAGTTTGGCGTAGTACTCAACACTCACACCGGCAAGGGTCGCGACCTCGCTCCGTCGGAGCCCCTCGACGCGCCGGTTCGAACCGACAGCGATGCCAGCGGCATCCGGAGTCACTCGCGCGCGACGGGTCATCAAGAACTCTCGTACCTCTGCTCGATTGTCCATACCTGGCAAACTACGCTCGTTACCGTCGCTGAGGGAGTCTCTGTCAGGGTACCCATCGGCTACCGCTTGGCAGCGGCTGGTTCGTTCGGACGCGTAGTCCGAGTCGATGCGGCCACGTCGATCTTCTGGCATGGAACAAGCTGGGCCGTGCCTTCATGGGCGAGATGATCGCCAGCGCCACGACTTCGCCACCGAACTTCGCGCGATTCATCCTCCTCGAGCGTGTCGCCCCGCCGTTCTATCCCGAATGGGAGGTCGTCGCTCGAGTCAATGTCGCACAACTTCGTACCGTGCGGGACGCGACCCGCACGTGGGCGCCCTTAGCGTGCAACTCACCGTGTTTGCAGCGGAACCCGGCTCCTGACCACGATGCCCTGCACCTCGTTCGGAATGTGCCTGATCGGCACGCGACGCGCTCGAGCTAGCATCGCTCACCGACCCAGCAAGACGCCCGTTTCATGTTCAAGGGTCGCGATAAGGTCGATCTGAAACTGCTCATCGAGGGCCGCTGGACTCGGGCGCTGCGTGTGTTGGTGGTGCCAGTACCCACCCGTGATGGGCGTGACGTCTGGAAGGGTGGCAAGCCGAACCTGCGTCTCGTGCCCGGCGACGAGGTCATCAGGTGCGCCGCGGCCGCCCATCCGGGTGGGTACCCACCCGGGGTCTACGGCGTGACTTGCGGTCTGCGGCCACCCGTTCGCCACCGCCATGCAGAAGGCTGTCACCCATAGCTTCGTGTCGCTATAGCTTGCGGTGCCGCGGATGAGTCGGCTTAGGTCGGTGGATCCGCTGCGGTGCATCGAGCTGCTGAGGTAGATCAGTCGGGCGGGCTTTACCATTTCGGCGGTGAGGATAAACGGAGCGTTCACGTTCACGAGCACCGCATCGGGAGAGTCCAGGACGCCGGCGTTGTGGATGACCGCATCGAACCGGCCGAACGCGTTCGCCTGTGCGGCGACGTCGATCGTCTGAGCTTGGTCGGCAAGGTCGCCAATCACGGTCCCGTGCCATGCGCGTCCGGCGGGAGCCTCGGGTACGCGGCTGGGGGCTCGGCCGTGCACGACCACGTCGTTTCCCTGCAGCGCAAGCTCTTTCGCGGTGCCCAGGCCGAGACCGTCCGAGGATCCGGTGACGAGGATGAGCGCCACTTCAGGATTCCTCGTTGTGCAGGTCGATGCCGACGACAGCACCGTCGGGAATGGTCCGCAGCGCGTCGAGGGGGAGGTCGAAACGACCGAGGCGAATGATTCCGGGCCACCGGCCGACGTGACCGTAATAAAGCACGAGGCCTTTCCTGGGGGAGTAGTAGTTGATTTCGCCTGGTGCGGGTTCGGCGCTGCTTGGGACGCCGTCGACTCGAAGAGCACGAGGGAGGTTGGCGATCTTTTCGACTCCGTTGTAGTCCGAGAAGCTCACTTCCAGTGGCAGCTGAAAGGCAAAATTATCTGCGACGGGGTTGGAGTACAGCTCGCCGTCGAACTGACCGCCGGGGAACCTGAACTGTATACGCATTGCTTTTCCATTCGTCGCTTCCGCGAGCCCCGTACGGAGCCATGTTAGGCCGGGGCGACGGTGTCGGTGTGGATGAGAGGCACCCTGTCGGTACACCTCTCGTCAGGGACTCCCGCGCACGCGGGACGCGAGCGAGAATGATTGAGATGATCAGCCGATCCCGTCTCACACTCCCGCTCGAAGTCGCCGCAGAAGGAGATGCTCGTGTACCGAACTGGACGCACCCAACACGAACATCGAGAGCCGAGCTCTTCGCCACCCCGCTGGCCACTCCGACAACGCCTGAGCCGACGCCGTCGAGGATTGCACCCGTCGAGATACCTGACGAAGTCGTAGGGACGGTGGTGCGGTTCACCTCCGAGCGCGTCAGTATCGATGCGGCGGTCGGGGAAGACAGTCCCGCCGTACGGGACTTCCTCTCGATGCTGCCGGTGCAGGTCCCGTTCGAGGAGTTCAACGGCCGCGAGAAGGTTGGCTACCTGCCGCGGGATCTCAACTATGCCGGATCCACGGGCTCAGAACCGGAGAACGGAGACCTGATCTACTTCACCCCGTGGGGGAACCTCGGCTTCTACTACGACACCGATGGCATTGGGTACTCCGATACCATCCTGCACCTTGGCACCTACAACGCCACCGAAGAACAACTGTCCCTTCTCGACGGCAGCAACGTCACTATCGAGATCAGCAGCTGAGCGGCGAACGAGCGAAGAACCGCGATGATCACCATCGGCCAGATCAAAAAAGGAAAAGCAGTGAACATCGAACCGACCAAGCCAACCTCGAAAAACCCGCCGGAGCAGTTCGCCGGAGACGTGTGGCTCGACATGATCGCCATCCCCCATCAGGGCGAGCAACACATGACCGTCGCTACGGTCCGGTTCGCACCGGGTGCCCGAACCGCCTGGCACTCCCACGCCCGCGGCCAATACCTCCGCGTCACCCAGGGCATCGGACGATTCGGTACGCGTGACGGCAGCATCATCGACGCGCACCCCGGACAGACCATCTACACTCCGCCCGGACAGGAACACTGGCACGCCGCCGGAGACGGCAGCTTCATGGAACACATCGCCATGACCGAGAACGCCGACGACCCCACCACAACCACCACTTGGTTGGAACACATCACCGACGACGACTACAACGGCACCCCTGCCGCCGCAGGCGAGTGAAACCAATACCTCCCCGTTCCGACGAAAGAAGCATGCTGTGACCATCCGTGACGACGCTCGCAATGAGCTCGACATCCTTTTCCCCACCGCATCTCCGACCAGTGATGTTTCCCTCGAGGTGACCGATCCCGAACTCCTCGCCTTCTACCAAGCCTTCGCCTTCGGGGAGACGCTCCAGCATGTCGACCTTGACCGTCGCGACCGGCTCGTCTACCAGCTAGCAGCAACCATCGCCGTCGGAGCGCCGACCGAGTTCCGCACTCTGCTCGGTGCCGCCCTCAACATTGGTGTCACCCCGGTGCAGGTGAAAGAACTGACTTACCAGTCGGTCGCCTACGTCGGCATCGCCCGCGCCATCGACTTCGTGATCGCGATCAACGAGCTCCTCACTGAACGTGGAGTACCACTCCCGCTTCCCGGCCAGTCCACCACCACACCGCAAACGCGGATGGAGAAGGGGCTTGCCGAGCAGAAGGAGATCTTCGGTGCCACCACGATTGACGGGTTGTATACCAGTGCGTCTGCCGATTCGCTGCGATTCCAGGAGTTCCTCTCCGGAAACTGCTTCGGCGACTACTACACGCGCACCGGATTCGATGTGAAACAGCGCGAGCTCATCACCTTCGCCCTGCTCGCAGCGCTCGGCGGTGCAGATAACCAGGTCAAAGGGCACGTCACCGCGAACCTTAACGTTGGCAATACCCGTAGCGACCTGCTCGATGTTCTCACCGTCCTCGTCGCGTACATCGGCTACCCCCGCATGCTCAACGCCCTCGCCCAGGTCAACGCTGCCGCCCCCGCCCAAAGCTGATGAGGCTCGCTCGATCTCGCCGTCGCTCGGCGACCGCAGTCCTTCCCGTTATGGCGTTGGCATTGGGTTTTGCCGGTTGTGCTGCGCCTGAACCTCCATCGACGTCGCCCTCGCCGGTGGCGTCCGCTCCGCCTTCCTTCGCGCCGCTGTCGGATGCTGTACCAACGGAGATGACGAGCGGGCTCGAGTCGCCCTGGTCGATCGTGTTCGTCGGAGACACAGCCCTGGTCAGCGAACGTGACACCGGCCGCATCCTCGAGATCCGCCCAGGCGGTGACACCCGCGAAATCGGAACCGTGCCGGGCATCGAACACGGCGGAGAAGGTGGGCTGCTTGGCCTCGCCATCGATGAGCAGCATGAGCAGCAGCGGCTCTACGCGTATTCGACGGGCGTGGACGGCAATCGCATCCAACGGTTCACCGTCACGGGGGAACCGGGTGCCATCGAGCTGGGTGATGCCGAGACGATCCTCGACGGCCTTCCTGCGGCCGGATACCATAATGGCGGGCGTATCGCCTTCGGGCCTGACGGGATGCTCTATGCCGGAGTAGGTGACGCAGGACAGAGTTCCAACGCCCAAGACCTCGATTCGCTATCGGGCAAGATTCTCCGCATGACGCCCGACGGTGCTGCTCCAGCCGACAACCCGTTCCCCGGAACGCTGGTCTACAGCTACGGTCACCGCAATGTCCAAGGCCTCGGCTGGGCAGACGACGGGACCATGTTTGCCAGCGAATTCGGTCAAAACACCTGGGACGAATTGAACGTCATCGAATCGGGCGGCAACTACGGGTGGCCCGAGGTCGAAGGCGTCGGCGGAGGAGGCGACTTCGTCGACCCGGTGCAGCAATGGGCGCCGGCCGACGCCAGCCCCAGCGGGATCACTGTCATCGGGGACACCGTTTTCATCGCTAATCTCCGTGGTGCAGTGCTCCGCGCCGTGCCCGTCGCGGAACCCAGCACTTTCGTCGACTACTACAGCGGCGAATACGGACGTATCCGCGCCGTTACCTCTGCCCCGGACGGGACTCTCTGGTTCGTCACCGGGAACACGAACAGTCAAGGTGACCCGCAAGATGGCGATGATCGGATCCTCAGTGTCGAACTCGCCGGGAACACACGACCATAGACCGACTCGCGTGAGAATCGACAGGACGCGTCCGAGCAGGACACCCACAACTATGAGAGAGACGGAAGAACCCATGAAGCAGCGCAGTATTGGCACAGTGCAGATCAGCGAGATCGGACTCGGTGGGATGCCGATGTCCGTCGAAGGTCGACCAGACCGGGACCGCTCCATCAGCACCATCCACGCCGCGCTCGACGCCGGGGTGACGTTCATTGACACGGCGGACGCCTATCATCTCGGCGCGGGCAACGTCGGTCATGACGAGACTGGCCACAATGAGACCCTCATCGCAGAAGCCCTCCGCTCCTGGGGCGGGAATGCTGACGGCATCCTGATCGGGACCAAGGGCGGCCACCTGCGCACCTCGGACGGCACCTGGATCCTCGACGGCCGGCCCGGGCACCTCAAAAACGCCGCGAAGGAATCGGCGCTGCGGCTGGGCGTCGATGCCATCGGTCTCTACCAGTACCACCGTCCCGACCCGGATGTCCCATACGAGGAGACCGCGGGCGCGCTCGCGGAGCTGCTCGACGAGGGAGTGATCGTCATGGCAGGGATATCCAACGCAAACCCGGAACAGATCAGAACTGCCAACCGGGTACTCGACGGACGCCTGGCCTCGGTCCAGAACCAGTTCTCGCCAGCATTCCGGACGAGCTTGCCGGAACTCGAGCTGTGCGCCGAACTCGGCATCGCATTCCTCCCCTGGAGTCCACTCGGCGGCATCGGCCGAGCGCGCTCGCTCGGCGATACGTTCGCTCCTTTTGCAGAGCTCGCCCGCCAGCACGAGGTCAGCGCCCAGCAGATCTGTCTCGCCTGGGAGCTGTCACTCTCGCCCACGGTTATCCCAATTCCTGGCGCATCCCGTCCAGCGAGCATTCTGGACTCTGTTCGCGCTTCCGAGATCACGTTGACCACCGACGAGATCTCGATGCTCAACGACGCGTTGTAAACCGGAATTCGGTGTAGTGCGGGTAAGCGCAGGGCGAAAAGGTCCGCTCGCCGTCGCAGGTTCGCCGTCATGAAATCGGGGCGTCTGGCGCGCTACGTCGAAGATACGCAGCCTGCTCGCGTAGGCAAGCAGGGACCAATAGTGCCAACTACCTTGCGAAAGTGCCAACTACGTTGAGAACTCACAGCGGACGCGCGAGTTAATCGGAGGGACTGACGGGAATCGAACCCGCGCTATCTGCTTGGGAAGCAGAAGTTCTACCATTGAACTACAGTCCCGCGGCCTTGCGGCGCCTCGCCAGCATAACAAATAGTTGAGGGCGCGAGACGCTACCGCAGCGGGTTGAACGGCTCGATCGCCGGATGCACCTTTCCGGTGACGATCTGCTCGGCGAGGAGCTTGCCAGTGGCGGGGCCAAGCACGATGCCCCACATTCCGTGGCCGCCCGCGACGTACACGCCCGGCGTGCGCGTCGCGCCCACGATCGGTAGCCCGTCGGGAGTCACCGGCCGCGAGCCCACCCACTCGTCGTGCCGATTGTCGAGATCCACGCCCTGCATCAGAGTGCGTGTCTGGTTGATGATCGCCTGGATGCGACGGGCCTGAAGTGGCTCGTCCGGACCACGAAACTCCATGGTCCCCGCGATCCGGAACCTGCCCTGATACGGCGTGCAAGCGATCCGCTGCGCGGGCAGATAGACCGGATGTGTCGCCGGCTCCTCAGTGTCGACGGTGAAAGAGTAGCCGCGCCCCGCCTGAACCGGAACCCTGACACCCAGCGACCGTGCGAGCTTCGGCATCCATGCCCCGGTCGCGACCACGACCGAATCAGCCGAGAGCCGCTCACCGGATGCGAGAACCACACTCGCCACCGAACCAGCAGATCCAGAAGAACCAGCAACCCCGCCATCCACCCGCACCACCTCGGCATCGGTGCGCAACACCGCCCCGCGCGCGACGACGGCATCCGCCAACGCCTGCACGAACGGCGCCGGCTCGAGGAACCGCTGCTTGTCGAGCCGATACGCGACCTTCACCGCGTCCGAGAGCATCGGCGCAAGCTCGCGCGGATTCTCCAGCCTTTCCAGGGGCACGTCTTGGCCATGCCTGACCACGCCAGCGATCTCTCTGAGGAAGTTCGTCGCATGCCGATCCTCGGTGAACCCGATCACGAACGGGCCCTCCCGTGTCCACGAGTCGACCCCGCCGTCTGTCAATTCATCAAAGGCGGAAAGCGCCAGCTTGTCGATCGGAGTGAGCGCCGCCATCGTGCGATCCCACGCGCGATGCGTGCCGTGCGCGGCGAAACGTCCGAGAAACCCCCAAAGCCCGGCATCCACCCGGAACGGAACATGCAGTGCGGCATCCGGATCAAGCAACGCCTTCGGGCCATACGTCCACAGGCTCGGGTCGGCGAGCGGGATCGCCTTGCCCGGTGTGAGCCAGCCGGCATTTCCCCACGATGAACCCGCGGCGACGCCGGTGCGGTCGAGGACGGTGACCTCGGCGCCGCGCTCCTGCAGATGCCATGCAGTCGCGAGTCCGACCATGCCCGCTCCGATGACGATCGAGTGCGCCATTGCAACCTCCCGAGATGCGACAGATAGGCCCAGGATGGCAGATTCGCCGTCTCATATGGCAGGGTTCGAAAGAATCCTCGCTAAATGCGTAGCACACGCATAAAATCCTCGCAGGAAGAGGAGGATCGACCATGTCCGAGAAGGATTCTTCGCGGTTCGCAGAACTTGACGACATCGACCGCGCCATCCTCATCGAGATCGAGCGCGACGGACGCATTTCCAACACCGAGCTGGCGGCCCGCGTTGGCGTTGCTGAATCGACCTGTCACAAGCGGATGCGCGCGCTGATGAACACCGGGGCGATCGTTGGCTTCCGCGCCGAAATTGACCCAGAAGCCGTCGGCCTACACCTGGAGGCACTCATCGCAATCCGACTGCAGGCGCACGCGCGCGGCAACCTTCACCGCTTCCAGCACTATCTCGAGTCACTAACCGCCACGCGGCGGGTCTACTTCCTCGCCGGTGACCGTGACTTCCTGGTGCACGTCGCCGTCCGCGACGCCCAGGCGCTGCGCGAACTCGTCGCCGACACGATCAGCGTGCGCGAAGAAGTCGCCGGAACCACGACAAACCTCATCTTCGAGCACGCTCCGCGACGGCACAGCTGATGGGCACTCTCATCGGGGAGATGCTCCCGTTCGCCGTCGGCATCGCGATCAGCCCGGTGCCGATCATCGTCGTGATCCTCACGCTTTTAAGCCCCCGTGCCCGCTCGAGCAGCCTGGGTTTCCTGCTCGGCTGGGTGGTCGGCGTCCTTGCGGTGATCGTCGCCCTCACGGTCCTCTCGTCATTACTGCCCGCGCACCAGCAGCATGCGCCGAATCCATGGGAAGGCGCGATCAAGCTGGTCCTGGGCGGGCTGTTGCTGTGGCTGGCTGTCAAGCAATGGCGCAAGCGCACGCACGGCGATGAGAAGCCAGAGCTGCCAGCGTGGATGCAGAAAATCGACACCTTCGGGTTCAGTGACGGCCTGAAGTTCGGGCTTATCCTCTCCATCGCTAACCCGAAGAACGTCATTCTCAGCGCGAGCGTCGGGGTCGACCTTGGCGCCGCCGATCTGAGCTTTGAGCGGCTCATGATCGCCACAGCCGTGTTCGTGCTGATGGCTTCGTCCACCGTCATCATCCCCGTGGTCGCGTTCCTCATCGCCTCCGACCGTATGCATGCACCGTTGGCCGCGCTGCACACCTGGCTGACCCGCGAGAATCACGTCATCATGGCGGTGTTGCTCTTCGTCCTCGGCGCCAATGCCGTCGGCAACGGGGTCGCCGCGATCTGGCCGTAGGCTGGTGCCGTGCTTCTCAGCGACCGCGACATCAAAGCAGAACTCGCCGCCGGCCGGATCGGCCTGTCTCCGCACGAACCGGAGATGATCCAGCCGTCGAGCATCGACGTGCGCCTCGACAGGTACTTCCGCCTGTTCGACAACCACAAGTACCCCTTCATCGACCCAGCCGAGGAGCAACCGGAGCTGACCAGGCTGATCGAGGTCAAGCCGGACGAGCCGTTCATTCTGCACCCCGGCGAGTTCGCACTGGGTGCCACCTTCGAGCAGGTCAGTCTCTCCGACGACATCGCCGCGCGGCTGGAGGGCAAGTCGTCGCTCGGGCGTCTCGGCCTCATCACTCACTCCACGGCGGGCTTCATCGACCCCGGTTTCACCGGTCACGTCACCCTTGAGCTGGCGAACGTCGCGACGCTGCCGATCAAGCTGTGGCCAGGCATGAAGATCGGCCAGCTCTGCTTCTTCCGTCTCTCCTCGCCCACCGAGAACCCCTACGGCTCCGGGCCCTACGGCAACCGCTATCAGGGCCAGCGAGGCCCCACGGCATCGCGTTCATTCCAGAACTTCCACCGCACGAATGTAGGCACGACCGACATCGGATCACTCGGGGCCTGAGCGCCAGGCGTCAGCCAGGCGCCGCGAGCGGGGCGCACACGTAGTATCAAGAGCGTGAGCATCGAAAACACGGAGAATCCGCAAGGTCCCGGCGAGGATGCCACCACCGAGGAGCCCGCCGGCACGTCTGCCGCGCCTGCCTCGCCCCCAGCACCGGGAGTGGAGCCATTCGACGTCCCCGCGCCGGAGACGGTCGACGTCCCGGACGCAGCAGCGGCCATCGACGGATTCGAGGTGCCGCCGCCGCCTACGTTCAGAGTGACCCCGCCCCTTCCCAGTGCCGCGCCGGTCATTCCGCCGGCGCCGTCCGAGAGCGCCGGAGCTGACACAGCGGACGCTCCCGCGCTCCGCAAGCGCAGCACTTGGGCGCCCGACGACACCTGGACCTCGGCATCCGCCCACAAGCAGGAGCTTGTGCCGCCGACCGCTGCGCAGAAAGCCGAGTCACGCGCGGCCGCTTCACGTGCCGCGACGGCGCGCGATGAAGCGACACGGAACTACGTCAGTCCGGCCGCCGGCGGAACAGCCGGGCAAAGCTACCGCGGCTGGACGATCGTGATCTACGGCGGTCTTGCGGTGCTGTTCTTCGGCGCCATCGGCCTCATGGCGTTCCTTGGGGTGCAGGGCTGACATCCGCGGCGGATGCCTCTGCCTGCCTGGCGGGGCGGGCGCGGATCCGGCGACGATCGTCTCGGTCACCTCGCAGTCGGTGGGCCTCGCCACCGAAGGGCCCACGGTCGCAAGATCGTGAATCAGTGCTGTCTCGCACTGCTGATCTGAGCGCGTGCAGCCGGCACTTCAAAAGAGTTCGGTTCGCCGGTCACGAGTGCGCTCACCGCATCGAGTACGTGATCGTCCGATAGCAGCCTGGTGTGCCCAAGCCCGGTCGTGCGGATGAGCCGCGAGCGCCCCGCGTGTGCGGAGTGCAGCCGCAGCGAATCGGTATCCGGCATCCGCTTGTCTTCCCGATCGTGGACGACTAGCAGCTCCGTGGACGGGGGAAGTGGTCGCGCGACGGCGTCGTAGCGTTCGATCGCTGTCGTCTCGCCCAACCTCGCGTAGAAGAGTCGTTCGAATCGCGTCCGGGTCGCGTCGTCGAGACGGAGAATCGCGCTGAACTCCCCGAGGAAGGCTGCGGGGCTTGCCGCGCCGGCGATGACCGCGACTGACGGGATCGCCACGTCATCTCGTGCAATGGCGAGGGCCGCGAGCCCGCCGAAGCAGTGCCCGACGATCGCATCGAATCCGCCGTATCGGCGTGCCAGCTGAGCGCTCGCATCGAGCCAGTCGATGATGTCGGCTCGCCGCCCTTCCGAGGCACCGTGCGCTGGCGCGTCAAAGGACACGACCTGCCACCCGGCGGCGACCAGTTCGCGTGCGATCGGGGCGAGTTGCGATGCACGTCCCTGCCAGCCATGCAGTAGCAGCACGGTGCGATCACCCGCGCCCCAGCGATACGTGGCGATGCTCTGGCCGTGCACCGTCAGATACTCGCGGTGCCCGGCGAGGTCAGTTGCC
Source organism: Microbacterium sp. Y355 (assembly GCF_059445345.1). NCBI lineage: Bacteria > Bacillati > Actinomycetota > Actinomycetes > Micrococcales > Microbacteriaceae > Microbacterium > Microbacterium sp. Y355. Next base: position 2,959,948 of record NZ_JCAIUD010000001.1, read on the forward strand.
GCGTCCCTTGCGTGCACCGCGCGTTTCGCGCCGGGACGGAAGAAGGCCCAAAGCGCGAGGCGGGCGGCGATCGCCGGCGAGATTGCTGAGGTGATGCGGATGCTGCGACGTAGCGCCGTGGCAGGAGCGGACATGGTTCCTCAATTCCTGTGAACAATGAATACGTACGATCGTTCGTAGAGTATACGAACGATCGTGCGTACACTAGGGGTGTGGCGGAGAAACTTGTTCAAGACGGCCGGCGGGTGCGCGGTGACGCATCCAGGCGTATCGTTCTGTCAAGCGCGACCGATCTCGCCTCCGTTGATGGTCTCGATGGACTGACGATCGGACGTTTGGCTGGTTCCTCCGGTCACAGCAAGAGCAGCATCGCCACGCTGTTCGGTGGCAAGGAGGGCCTTCAGCTCGCCACGATCGCCGCGGCGAGGGAGATCTTCGTCGACCGGATTATCGTTCCGGCGCGCACCGAACCGCGCGGCCTGCGACGGCTCGCGGCACTGTTGCGAGGTGCGCTGATCTACTCGCGCGATCGAGTGTTTCCCGGAGGTTGCTTCTTCGCCGCGACCGCTGCCGACGTCGACTCCAAGCCGGGGGCAGTGAGCGATGCCGTCCGCGCCGCCACTGCTGATTGGTATGCCTACATCGCGGCGCAGATCGGATTCGCCGTCGAAGCGGGAGAGTTGACGGTCGATGAGGCCGGCGCCGAGCTGCTTGCCTTCCACCTGATCGCGTTGTACGAGGAATCCAACTCGCGCTCATTGCTCATGCGTGATGAGCGACCGTATGCTCTCGCTGCCGCGGGAATGACCGAACGACTTCTCGCGGCTGGCGCCCCATCGGACGTGCGTATCGCGCTCGACGCATGACAATGGCGGATGCCGAAGCATCCGCCATTGATGAGACCGGCCCCGTTTGGGGCCGGCATTTGGTGGTCACTGCGCGTCGCGACCGCGGGTGAATCCGGCGTCGAAGCCGCGCTCGTATGAGCCCTGCGCGAAGCGCGCGAGGTGGGCGCGACCGCGTCCTGTGTGACCTCGGTGTCCGTGCCCTCGTTCTCCGTGCGGGCCGCCACGGTGGCCGTGATCGGCGCCGTGCGCGAACGGGTGTTCGCTGTGCTGGCATCCTTCGTGTCCGCCGGACTCGTCTGAGCCGTGGCCTTCGTGGCCTTCGTGGCCTTCGTGGCCTTCGTTGCCCTCGTTGCCCTCGTGGTCGAAGTGGCGCGGTCCGAATCCGTGGCCGCGTCCTCGGCCGAAGCCGTGGCCTCCGAAGTGGTGGTCTCCGAAGCCGTGGTGCCCGAAATCGCCGCGACGTCCGTGCCGCGCTCCGCCTCCACGGGGGAGCGGCGTGGATTCGTCCCATCCGAACGCGCGGGCGAGCTGCTCGAGCGTGGAGATGGTGGTGGCGAGGTTGTCAGCGGGAACCGCATCGGTGATCTTCGCGCGGATGCCTTCGACGATAGTGCTGAGACGTTCTTTGGCCGCGCGGCCTTCGTCGGTGAGGCTCCAGGTGCCATCGGCATCCGTCACCCAGCCGAGCTCAATCAGACGGCCCAGTTTGTGGGCGGGCACCTTGCGAGGTGGCAACGACAGGTCACTCTTCGCGTGGCCGTTCGGAACGGTGCCGTCGATGACGTTCAGGAGGCGCCACTCGCGGCGCGTGATGCCCTCTGCGTCGAAGGCGGAGGCGAACTCGGCCGCCATCAGGCGATCGACGGCCTTGAGCCAGAATCCGAACGGGCGGTTGTTTTCAGTGTGGTCGTTCTCATCAGTGTTGATGGAGTTCATGGAGAAAGTCCTTTGGTTGTAACTGTACATGTATATGTAGTGTGACATGCAATCTGGATGCATGTCAAGTCGCATGTAAAATCAAACGTGTGAGCACTGAGAATCCCGATCCGGCCGAGATGATCGCACAAGCCTTGTCGCGCCTGCGTGGGCGGCGGATGCACGGCCGCGGCCACGGCGGACCGCACGGGACGCGCAGCGACCTCATCGGCGACCTTCATGGTCATGGCGCAGGGCACGGCGAGCATCCGCGTGGCACTCGCGGGATTGTCCCCCCACCGTGGGCGGGCGGGCCAGGCGGACGCCTGGGCGGACCGGCCTGGATGCGGATGTTGGAGGCTCTCGCCGCGGCATCCGAACCGCTCAGCGTCAGTGCGCTCGGCGAGGCAGTCGGCGTTGATCAGCCTCGTGCGTCGCGCCTGGTGCAACAGGGCGTTCAGCGCGGACTCGTGCAGCGTGAGGCCGACCCCGATGACGCGCGCCGCACGCGCATCGCGCTTACTGATGAAGGACGCAAGATCACGCGCGGTATGCGTGGTGAGCGACGGCAGGTGTTGTCGCGTGCGCTCGAATCATTCACCGAGGACGAGAGCCGCGAGCTCGCGCGTCTACTGTCGAAGCTCGCCGACAACTGGGAGAGCTGAGCGGTTTCCGCATCCGACCGTGGCGTCGTCTCACATAACGTGCGGATGCGAGCCGTCCCACCCACAAGTAGTGTGACGCGGCTCAGCGCACCGGCGTCGCCTTGATGGGAAGCAGCAGCAGAAATCCGGCGAGCAATACGATCATGATGCCGAGGATGCCGAACGTGGTTGACCCGGTGAGTACGATGAGTAGCGTCCACGCACCGGATGCCATCCAGCTCGCTGCGCGTCCGGTCGTGGCGTAGAGACCGAAGATCTCGCCCTCGCGTCCGGCCGGAGTCACGCGTGCGAGGAATGACCGGGATGCCGCCTGGGCGGGGCCCACGAACGCGCACAGCAGCAGGCCGCCGACCCAGAACACGATGGATCCGGCATCCGCCAGGAAGAACACGGCGAGACCTGCGATCACCATCGCGCCGAGCGCGACCAGGATGATCCGCTTTGGCCCGAAACGGTCGTCGAGGTTGCCGGCGATGATAGTCGAGATGCCGGCGATGAGGTTGGCGGCAATGCCGAAGACCACGATCTCGAGGAACTCGAAGTCGAACACCTGAGCGGCGATGATCGCGCCGAATGCGAAGACACCGCCGAGCCCGTCACGGAACACGGCGCTCGCCAGCAGGAACCAGAAGGTCGGGCGGGTTTCGGGGGACCGGTAGAGCTGGATGACGTCCTTGGTGAGCAGTACATAGGAACGGAAGAAGCCGACCTTGCGCTCGGGACGGCCGAGCGAGGGCTCTGGCACGTTGAGGAAGATCGGGATGCTGAAGATGATCGCCCAGATCGCGCATCCGACCGCGATCAGGCGGAAGGGCAGCCCGTCCTCGGTGGGCAGGCCGAACCAGCCCGACGCGTAGAAGACGACGACGATGACGAGGGCGATGATGCCGCCGATGTAGCCGAAGCCCCAGCCGAGGCCGGAGATCTTTCCGACAGTCTTGGGGTTCGCGATGCCGATCAGCATGGCGTTCGAGTTCACCGCTGCGATCTCGCCGAACACCGATCCGGCTGAGATCAATGCGACACCGAGCCAGAACAGCGCTGGTGTCGGCTCAACGAACCACAGACCGAACATGCACAGGATGAGAGCGCCGGTGCCGATTCCGAGCCAGAGCTTCTGGCGTCCGGCCGCATCCGCACGCTGCCCGAGCACGGGAGCGAACAGCAGGATCGCGAATGCCGCGATCGTAGAACCGAGCCCCAGGCCGGATGCGAGGTCGGCCTCGGCCGCCTTGTACACCGCACCGTCTGGATCGAGTGCTGCGATCTCCGGCGGCATGAACGCATCGGTCGTCAGGTACATCGCTGCGAAGATGAACGTCAGGATGACCGTGTTGAAGGGTTGCGTCGCCCAGTCCCACAGCGCCCACGAGTAGATCTGCTTCTTCGGCGCCGGGGTCTCGCCGCGCAGGTCCAGACCGATCACGCCGACGGCGCCGCTGTTTGCGATCGCCGACGGCTGTGGCGGTGTCGAGTCGGGCTTGTCGGGTGCGCTCATGCTTCGAAGTCTGGCCAAGACTTGTGAACACCCGGTAACGGCGCGCCGCTGCGCTCATGGACGAGGTCGCAGGTGGCGAACACGTCATCATCACCCGAACGATTCCGCCATCAGCTCAGCGAAGAGTTCCTCGGCGTCGCACTCCACCCGGTGTCGGGCGAACCAGTCGCAGATGTTGACGCAATCGCGGTGCAGTAAATCGAGCCCCTGCGGGTTCGCGATGATGTCGACGATCTGCGGCAGATCGATCACGCGCACCTGGCCGTCGTGCACGAGCAGGTTATAGGCAGACAGGTCGCCGTGGGCGAAACCTGCACGGGCGAAGACGCGCATGATTTGGACGATCTGCGCGTAGTAGTCCGCAAGCAGGCGGCGGTCGCCGCGTTCCTGGGCAAGTCGGGGAGCGGCCGTGGCATCCGTCCCGATGAACTCCATCAGCACCTCCGATCCGTTCACCTGCACGGGATAGGGCACCGGTGCTCCGAGCTCCCACATCCGGCTGAGGGCGTTGAACTCGGCGAACGACCATTCGGCAGCTGCCACTTCGCGACCGAACGCCGTCTTCTTCGCGAGAGCCCGGCCGTCGCGCGAATTCTGCACGCGTCGTCCCTCGGTGTACACGGTGGAGCGATGGAATGTGCGGTGCTCGGTGCTGCGGTACCGCTTCGCAGCCAGCAAGGTGCGTCGACTTGGATCCTCGGGGACGGCGCGTTCGATAAGGAAGACGTCTGCTTCTTTACCGGTCTTGAGGATGCCGAGTTCGGTGTCGATCGCGCCGGCAGACGTCACGACCCATGTCGGCCACGGCTCGGGGCCGCGCTCGGACGGAGTGATGGCTGGCCACGTGGACCAGCGCTGGTCTTCGCCAGGTTCGATTTCGGAGAAGGACAGAGATTCAGAGAAGGACAGGGAATCAGGAAAGGACAGGGATGCGTGTGAAGACGCAAAAGGATCAGTCACGGTGGTTGCTCCGGAAGGGGAGGCCACACGCGGATCAGGAGCGGGAGGCCTCGAGGGGAAGGTGGTCGGCGGCAGGCGGCGCGACAGAGACAACGTTCATGTCACAGCTCCCTTCGCTCGAATTCCTTCCGGGGCATTCCCGGACCACTTCACAATACCCATTCCTCGCCCAGCGCGCACGCATTCTCGGTGCCAAGACGGGGACGGAGGGTTTCAGCGGACTGGGATCTCGTTGTCGTCGGCATCCTTCAGACGGCCAGCGCTGTAGTGGTCGCCCTCTCTCAGAATGGCAAGGAGTTCTTGCGGGATGTCCCGGAACGCGGGCACCGAGATCGCTTCTTCGTCGACGGCTCGCCGTCGCTTCAGGACGTGGTGGAAGAAGATGTTCAGCAGCAGCGCCATCATCGTCGTCGAGCTGATCGACGATTGGAAGATGACAGAGAACCATGCCGGGAACGCCGCGTATACCGTCGGGACCACCAGCGGCAGCAGTCCGAAGCCGAGCGCGACCGCGATGATGATGAGGTTCAGGCTGTCGCGGTAGTCGACCTTGGCCAGCGTCGCGATGCCGCTGGCTGCGACGGAGCCGAACAGTACGATGCCGACACCGCCGAGTACCGGCGTGGGGATGGCGGCGACCACGCGTCCGAGGACGGGCAGGATGCCGAGCACGACAAGGATCACGCCACCAGCGGCGACGACGTATCGGCTCTTGACCTTGGTGATGGCGACGAGTCCGACGTTCTGAGCGAAGGCGCTCTGGGTGAAGGAGTTGAAGATCGGAGACACGGCGCTGGAGAGCATGTCTGCCCGAAGGCCCGCAGCGATGCGCTTGGAGTCGACCTTGGTGCCGACGACCTCGCTGACAGCCAGCAGATCGGCGGTGGTCTCAGTGAACGTGACCAGCACCACGATCAACATCGAGAGGATCGCGGCGACGTTGAAGGTCGGCATCCCGAAGGCGAAGGGTGTGGGAAGTGCGACGATTGGGCCCTCGGCGACCGAGGAGAAGTCCGCTACGCCGATGATTGCGGCGAACACCGTGCCTAGAACGAGCGCGATGAGGATGCTGAGGCGGGAGATCGTCGGCGTGCCGAACTTCGTCAGCAGCACGATCAGCAGAAGTGCGAAGGCAGCAAGGCCGAGGTTGGCGACCGAGCCGTAGTCGTCGGCAGTGGCATCGCCGCCCATTGCCCAACCTGCAGCGACCGGCAGGAGCGAGAGCCCGATCGAGACGATCACGGTGCCGGTGACGACCGGAGGGAAGAAGCGAACGATCATCGCGAACGCGGGTGCGAGCAGCAGCCCGATCACGGAAGAGACCATCACCGCACCCATGACGGCAGGCAGTCCACCCTCCGTCATGATCGCGATCATTGTCGCGATGCCAGAGAACGAGACGCCCTGCACCAGCGGCAGCTTGGACCCGAAGAATGGCAGCCCCAGAGTCTGCAGGATGGTGGCGAGTCCGCCGACGAACAGCGCGCACGCGACCAGCACCCCGATCTCGGGCTGCGAAAGCCCACCGGCCTGACCCATCACCAGGGGAGGAGCGATGATGCCGCCGTACATCGTCAGCACATGCTGGAGTCCATAGGCGAAACTCGGAGCGATGCCGAGTTTTTCGTCTTCGGGGCGCGGTGCAGCTGATTTCGCTTTGGTCATGAGTGGGAGCCTTCGAGAGAGAATGGGCGACACTCGACGATATCTGGTGCGCCGCGTGCTCCGGACGAACGGTCGGATGCGGCGGACGACTGATCGGGCGAGGCATCCGTCTGCCTGCGATCGTAGAAGCATGACAACAACCGCGCCCGTCCCCGTCGCTGCCGCCACCGAGCGGATTCGCTACGGCGCCCTCATCGTCTTGATGATGATGGGGTTCCTGCTTGTCACCGCGGAATTCCTGCCGAATGGCCTGCTGACAGAGATGGCCGTCGGCCTCGGCATCACACCAGGGCAGGCAGGGCAGACCGTCACCGTCACGGCACTGGTCGGGCTGATCGTGGCGCCGACCGTCGGGCTCGTCTTCCCCCGGGTTGATCGTCGGTCGTTGTTGATTTGGATGGCTCTTGCCGCTGCCGTCTCGAACCTCATCGTCGCGATCGCGCCGAACCTGGTCATCATCCTTCTCGCACGGTTCCTGCTCGGCGCGGCCATCAGCACCTTCTGGGCGATGTCGATCACCGTAGCCGTGCGCATCGCCGGCCCCGAGCGCCTCGGACGCGCGGTGATGTTCACTTCCGCAGGGGTGTCGCTCGCCACAGTGGCAGGCGTTCCGCTCGGTGTCATGCTCGCCGAGATCATGGACTGGCGTGCGGTGTTCGCGCTCGCCGGAGTCGTCACCGGCCTGCTCGCGATCGCGCTGCGCACGCTGCTGCCGGCGGTGCCCGCAGCGCAGGTCTCCAGCATCCGAATCCTGGTCGATACGTTCCGCCGCCCGGGTGTCGGGCTGGGACTGGTCGGGCATATGTCGGTCGTGCTTGGACACTTCCTCGCCTACACCTATATCCGTCTTGCACTGGAGCGGATGCCGGACATCGATGCCGGAACAATTGTGCTGCTGCTCGCGGTCTTCGGCGTCGGCGGTCTGATCGGCAACATCGTCATCGGTCTCATCGTCGATCGCTCCTTCGCGTTCTTCGCGGTGCTGGCACCGGTGGTCATCGCGGTGGCGGTCGGAGGGGCCATCCTGCTGGCTGGTTCCGTGCTCGCGATCGGCGTTGTCGTCTTCGTCTGGGGATTCTTCTTCGCCTCGTGGCTGATCGTCGTGAACACCTGGGTCGGTCACCGAATGCCCGACCGGCTCGAGGCGGGCGGCAGCCTGGTTGTCGTTGGATTCCAGGCCGCGATCATGATCGCGGCGGGGGTCGGCGGTCTCCTCGTCGACAACGTCGGGATCGAACTCGTCTACGTGCTGGGTGCCGCTGCACTCCTCGTCGGCGCGGCGCTGTTCGGGGCGTCGAATCGGGTGCGTCGCTGAGGCGCACAGCGCTTCGGCGTTCACAACTTCGCAGAGAACGTGCGTTCTGCGAGGTTCTTGGCACTCAGCCCCGGATTCTGCGGTGTCTTTGCGAAGTTATGAACCCCGCTAGGCGGGAACGGGGGCCAGCTGGCCCGCGCGCCACGACGATGGAGTCATTCCGGTCGCGCGGCGGAACGCCCGACTGAAGCCCTCGTCCGAGGTGTAACCCAGCAGACGGGAAACGTCCGAGACGGCGCGACCAGCGGTCAGCAACTCTTTGGCTGACCGCATGCGCACCTCAGTGACGTAGTTGGCGGGCGAGCGACCGATGGCCTCGTGGAATCGCTCGGCGAACACTGAACGCGACATCGCACTGACATTCGCGAGTGCCGCCACAGTCCATTCCCGGCCGGGCTGTTCGTGGATGGCCTCGACGACTCGATCCAGGAAAGGATCACCTGAGCGGGACGGCCAGCCGGCGGGCGCGCAGCCATTCTCGGCCCAGGCGCGGATGACCGACAGCAGCACTGTCGTCGCCATCATGCGGCAGATGACCGGGTTGCCCGAACGCAGCGCGTGATCGTCCGGCCCGGCCGGACCCAGGTTGCGGGCCAGGGCGGCAGCCGCGGGTTCGAGTCCTGCGAAGTCGGTGACGGTGACGAACTCGGGCAACACGTCGCGGAGGATGTGTGCGGTCTCGGTCACCTGCAGTTCAGCGATCATCAGCGATGCGCCGTGCGCGGACTGCAGAACGATGGGTTGGCGTCCGAGGGTCAGGAAGGCATCGCCCTCGGCAAGTAAGTCCTGTGCTGCGTTCGGCGAGAGCGCGACCGAACGAGCTGTGCGATCGACATCGAACGAGCACGCCTGCGCGAGCGGAGGGTGCCCGTGCACGGAGCCGCCTGCGACGAAGACAAGCCAGACTGAGCCAGCTGTGAGAGGGGCAGTGGCGCCGGCCTCCAGAGTGACTCGCCGCGCAACGCCGAGGCGCACGTCCACAGACGAGAGCACCCTCTCTAGCGACGCCGCATCGATCACTGTCATGCTTGTGCGCAACGACGCGGCGCGACTGATTATTCCGTCACCAGTCGTGAACTGTCCCGTCGGCAAGCCTGTTGAACGGCAGGTACGCCTGCTCGTATGGGTACTTTCCGGCCTCGTCCACATCCAGCGTGACGCCGAGTCCTGGCTGCTCACCCGGGTGCAGGAGGCCGTCCTTCCACGTGAAGGACTGTGCGAAGACGCTGTTCGTCTTGGCGCTGTGCGGCATGAATTCCTGGATGCCGAAGTTGTGGATCGCAAGGCCGAGGTGCATCGCGGCGGCCATGCCTACGGGGGAGATGTCGGTCGGCCCGTGCATCCCTGACTTGATCTGGTACTGGGCGGCGAAGTCGAGAATGCGCCGCAGATGTGTGATGCCTCCGGTGTGCGTGACCGAGCTGCGCACGTAGTCGATCAACTGTTCGCGGATCAACTCCTGGTAGTCCCAGACACCGTTGAATACCTCTCCGATCGCGAGTGGCGTGGTCGTGTGCTGGCGCACGAGACGCAGTGCCTCCTGGTTCTCGGCGGGAGTGCAGTCCTCAAGCCAGAACAGGTCGTAGGGCTCGAGACTCTTGCCCAGCGACGCTGCCTGGATCGGTGTCATCCGGTGATGCCCGTCGTGCAGCAGCGGCAGCTCGGGGCCGAACTCTGCCCGGACCGCCTCGAACACTGTCGGGACGTGGCGGAGGTACGCGCGGGTGTCCCAGTCCTCTTCCGCCGGATACGCACCACGTGACGCCGGTTCGTACTCCTGGCTGCGCACCCCGTCGGTGACCGTGACGTCGTGCGGTACACCGTAGACCGCCCGCACCCCTGGCACGGCGGTCTGCACGCGGATTGCTCGGAATCCACGCTCCAGATGGTGACGGATGCTGTCGAAGAGCTCTTCGGTGTCATTGCCCGAGGCGTGCCCGTATGCGAGCAGGCCCTTACGCGATGCGCCGCCCAGCAGCTGATACAGCGGCATCCCCGCGGCCTGAGCCTTCAGATCCCACAGGGCGACATCGACGGCGGAGATCGCGGTCATCGTCACCGGACCCCGCCGCCAGTAGGCGCCGCGGTAGAGGAACTGCCAGGTGTCCTCGATCCGGTGCGCGTCGCGCCCGATGAGGAGCGGGACGACGTGCTCCTGCAGATAGGCGACGACAGAGTGCTCACGCCCGTTCAGGGTGGCGTCTCCGAGGCCGATCAATCCCTCGTCCGTCGTCAGCCGCAGAGTGACGAAGTTTCGGGAGGGGCTCGTGACGATGACTTCGGCGCGTTCGATGATCATGGTGTTCCCTGGGTGGATGCCGGTCAGAATACCCGGACGGCGGTGAGGGTGTGGACGGTGTCGAGTGCTTCCCGCACCGCATCGCGAAAGGCGGATGACTCTCGCACCGCCGCCGGGAAGATGGCATCGAGCGCGAACAGTTCGTCGATCACGGCATCCGGCGCACTGTGGACTCGGCCGCTGACGATCTCGGTGAGCAGCGGGGCGAGCGGATCGTCGAGCCTGCCGTCTGCCGACCGGAGGTCGATATAGGCGATCCAAGATGCGACAACAAGCGCGATCGAGTGCGGAATGTGCCCAGTGGCGAGGCGCTCCGCGGCCGGATCGAGCAACCGGATCGGCAGTTTGTGCGACGTGTCGCTGGCGACCTGCCGCGTCGTATGCGCCAGTGCGGGATTCGCGAAACGGTCCAGCGTCTCGTGGCAGTATTCGAGCAGATCGAGTCCAGGCACTGGGTCAAGCGTCGGCAGGACATCGTCGGTCAGCATCCGCAGCGCAGCCTCGCGCAGGCGAACATCGCTCACCGCCTCTGCAATCGTGGTGTGACCACATACCGAACCAAGCAGTGCAAGCAGCGTGTGCGAAGCATTGAGCACCCTCAGTTTGATCCGCTCGTAGGGCCTGACATCGTCGGTCAACACGGCACCAGCGAGCTCCCAACGCGGGTGGGGTCCGGCAAAATCGTCTTCGATGATCCACTGCCGGTAAGGTTCGGCGACGACGAGGCCCTCGTCGTATAGTCCCGAGACTTCGGCGGCGCGTGCCCGGTCGGCTTCCGTCGTGGCCGGCGTGATCCGATCGACCATGGTCGAGGGGAAACGTGCGTGGGCGTCGATCCAGCGGCGCAGCTCGCGTGCCTGATCGACATCAGCGCCCGCACCGTCCACGGCATCGATCACGAGCCGCCGCACGAGCGGTCCGTTCTCGGGAAGGTTGTCGCAGCACACCACCGTGAGCGGCCGACCGCTGTGATTACTCGTTGCAATTTGGCTGCGCCGTGCGAGGCCAGCGACGAGCAGTCCAAGGGGAGTGCTCGGTGCCGGTTCGTGCCGCCCGTCGATCGCTGCAGCGATGGCAGGCAGGTCGGCCTGCACCGCCGCGGCCGACAGATTGAGCCCACCGGTGGCGCTTCGGTGGTAGCCCTTCTCGGTGATCGTCAGCGTGACCACGTGCGTGCTTGCCGCCGCGATCGCCTCGACCACGCGCCCGCCTTCGACCCGCGGATCGGCGACGTCGAGCATCGTCCCGACGATGCGCAACGACTCGCCCTCTGCATTCCGCGACAGCACACCGAACAACCCATCCTGCGGCGCGAGTTGCTTGATGGCGGCGTCGCTGCGGCCGGCGACTCCAAGAATTCCCCAGTGCCTGTCGCCTGTCGCAGCCGCCGCATCCTCGGTGAACACTGCCTGATGCGAGCGCAGGAACGCGCCCAGCCCGAGGTGCACGATCCCGACCTGCGATGGCCGCTCGGCCACGACAAGATCCGGGTGATGCAGTGCGGCGATGCTTAGAGCAGAAGGCGTCAGTCGAGGTGTGCCCTCAGTCATCCCGTGCATCCTTGACCTGCGCGACCAACTGTGTCGGGTTGATGAAGCGGAGGGCAATCACGAGGATCACCAGCATCATCACCGTGTACATCACGCCCATCGACGAGATCAGCGCACGCGCCTCACCACCGCCGGCACTTGTCATCGCGCGATAGATCGAGACGACGAGGGTGTCGGATGCGGGACCTGAGACCAGGAACGTCAGCTCGAACATACCGACCGTTCGCACCAGCACCAGGATTGCCGAGGCGAGGATGCCTGGCACGAGCAGCGGGGCGAGAATCCGGACGAAGATCTGGCGTGTGCTCGCGCCGCACATGCGCGCGGCGTTCTCGATTGACGGATTGATCTGCTCGATGAACGGCGTCATCGTGATGATTACGAACGGGATCGACGGCACCAGATTCACCAGGATCACCGCGAGTAGCGTGCGACCTAACCCGAAGTTGTACATCACCGTCGCCAGCGGAATGCCGAACGTGATCGGCGGGATCAGAATCGGTAGCAGGAACAACAGCATGACCAGGCGCTTGCCGGGGAAATTGCTGCGGGCCAGCACATACGATGCCGGAACTCCCACCAGTACCGAGATCACGATCACCGTGAGGGCGACGACGAGGGTATTCAGGATGATGTTGCCCAGATCGAACCGTGTCCACGCTGCGGCGTACCACTCGGTGGTGAACATCTCCGGCAGCCACGAGTTGAACCAGGACTTGCCGAATGAGTCGACGAGAACGCTGAGGACGATTCCGAACAGGAAGATGAAGAACGCCGCGATGCCCGCCCAGACGAACCAGGTCGAGGGGGCCGCGGCCAGCGACTTCTCCCCTGGGGGACGCTTCGCCCTGCGGGCGCTGGAGACGTCGACGGCTTCGGTGACGGGGTCGGTCGTGGCCTCGATAACGGTGGTCATCAGCCTTTGCCTCCGGTTGATCCTTTGTAGAGAAAGGAGCGGCCGAGGAACACGATCGCCACGACGACCAGTTCCACACCACCCATCATGACGGCGATCGTGGAGGCCATGCTGTAGTCCAGTTGCTCCGCGAATGCTCGGTAGGCCATCAGTGCCAGCACCCGGGATTCACCGGCGGCGTCACCGACGAGGCGGGCGGACGGGAAGACGCTGAACGCGAGCACGAAGGTCAGGATGAAGGTCGTCGCAAGCCCCGGTGCGAGCAGGGGGAAGATGATGCGACGGAACCGCTGCCACCACCCGGCTCCCAGCGTCTTCGCCGCTGCCTCCAGTGAGGGGTCGATGCCGGAGAGGTAGGACGAGATCAGCAGATAGGCGAAGGGGAAGCCGGAGATCACCAGGGAGAAGAACACCCCGAGGTTGTTACCGACAAGTTCGAGTGGCTCTGAAATGATTCCGAGCTCGAGGAGTGTGCGGTTCAACCAGCCCTGTCGACCGGCAAAGATCAGCAGACCTTGCGCAGTGAGCACCGTGCCGAGCGTGATCGGCAGCACCAGCAGCGTCTGCAGTGTGCGCTTGCCTGTGAACCGGCGTCGCAGCTTGTAGGCGATCGGTATGGAGATGATGACGTTGAAGAGTGCAGCGGGCACCGCGATCCGCAGTGTGTTCCCGACCGATTCGAAGATGAAGCTGTCTCGGAAGAACGCGACATAGTTCGCAAAGATCCCGCCTCCCCATTGCTCCTGCGTCTGCGGTAGCGGCTGCACAGTGAGCCCGAGACCATACGCAAAGGGGTAGATGAACAGTGCCAGAGCGAACAGCACCGAGGGCAGCAGAAGCAGCAGTTTCAGGTCGATGCCACGTTCGGCGAGGCGGTGTCGCAGGCTTGAACGGGTCGAGTCTGCACGCGGAGTGGTTGTGGTCACACCAGCACCTCGGAGGAGCGCGATGCTGCATGATCGCCGGGTAAGGCATCCAGCTCTGCGGGGAAGACGAGAACAGATGCTGCGCGCACGCCAACGGTGACCTGGTCGCCGGTGCGCGGAGCGTGCTCGGTCTGCGCGAACAGATTCAGGCCCTCGGCTGACGTGAGACCGGAGGCGAACTCGCGGCCTTGGTACTCGACGAGGTTGATGGTGGCCTGGATGCTGTTGACCTCGCCGGGTGTGCCGTCCAGCGAGAGGTCGGACGGACGTATCGCGACGCGCACCTGGTCGCCTGCGGCGATCGTGCCGACGGTGCGACCCACGAGCCGGATGCCGTGGCCGCTGACGTGCGCTAGTTCTCCGTCGATACGATCCACGGTGAGATCGAGCAGATTGCGATAGCCCATGAAGTCGGCCACATGCCAGTTCGCCGGGTGGTCGTGGAGTTCCTCTGGCGTGCCGATCTGCTGCACGCGTCCGTCGCGCAGAACCACGAGGCGGTCGGCCATCGATAGGGCTTCCTCCTGGTCGTGGGTGACATAGACGGTGGTGAGTCCGAGGGTCTGGTGCAGACGGCGGATCTCGGCGCGCATCTCGAGTCGCAGCTTCGCGTCGAGATTCGACAGCGGCTCGTCCATCAGCACGAGCCGCGGCTCGAGAGCGACGGCGCGAGCGATGGCGACGCGCTGCTGCTGACCGCCGGACAGCTGGCCCGGCAACTTCTTGGCGTGCTCCTGGAGCTTCACCAGCGCAAGGGCCTCGTCGACACGGCGGCGAATCTCGTCGCGGGGAAGCTTGCGCATCTGCAGGCCGAAGGCGATGTTCTTCGACACCGACATGTGCGGGAAAAGTGCGTAGTTCTGGAACACCATGCCGAAGTCGCGCTTTTCGCTGGGCAGGGTGTCGACGCGTTGGCCGTCGATGAGGATCTTGCCCTCGGTGAGGGGCAGGAGTCCGGCGAGACAGTTCAGAGCGGTGGATTTGCCGCAACCCGACGGCCCGAGCAGAGCGATGAACTCGCCTGCCCGGATCGTCAGGTTGAGATCCGCCAGCGCCGCGCGGCCGCCGAAGCTGCGGCCGACGTGCGCGAGTTCGAGTGACTCGAACGAATGCGGAGAGAGGGGCATGTTTACTTTTCCTCGTACTTTCCGACACCGATTTCGCGGTCCCAGATGTCGAAGGCCTTCACCAGTGCGTCCGCCTCGAGGGGCGTCGCCTTAGGGTTCGACTCGATGAGATCGTCGTACCAGTCGCGGCTGAATTCGGCCAACAGGTCTTGGCTTTCCTGAGGTGCGAGGTCGAGCGTCGCGCCCTCGACGGCAGGGCCGGGGTAGAAGTAGCCCTTGTCGTAGGCGATCGCGTTGATCTCAGGGGTGAGCATGTACTGCAGGAGCAGCAGGATCGCGGAGAGCTTGTCGGCGGACTGGCCCTTCGGCACCAGCGCATAGTGTGCGTCGGTGATCCAGGTGAAGTCGTCGAACGGCGCTGCCTCGATCGTGGCTGGCATCTGTGCTGTCGCACGTGGCTGGATGTCCCACCCTGTCGTGGATGGCACGATGTCCCAGGAGCCGTCGGCCACCTTGCTGACTACTTGACCGGTGCCGGTCGGGTAGTCGCTGACGTACTGGCCGAGTTCCTTCAGATACGCCCACGTCTTGTCCCAGCCGTCGACGGGGTCAGACGGGTCGGAATCGCCGAGCATGTATGGCAGGCCCTGCAGGAACGTGCGACCGGGGCCGGAGTTGGCCGGGCGTGCGTAGCCGAATTTGCCGGGGTTGGCCTCGGCCCATTCGAGTAGTTCTTCCGGAGTGGAGGGCACATCGCTGACAGTGTCGGGGTTGTACTGCAGGATCGGTCCGGACGGGTAGTAGGTCACGACGATGCCCTGACCCTCGGCGAGCTCCTGCATGGCGGCGGCCGGCTCGAGGTAGTTCTCCTGGTTGCTGACCCGGTCGCCGAACTCGTCTGCGATCGGAATCCACAGGTCCTGTGCGATTCCGGCAGAGAGGCCGTCGGTGCCGGAGAGTACCAGGTCGATCGAGAGGTTGCCGGTGCTTACCTGAGGCTTGATCGTGCCGACCAAGTCGGGGGATCCTGCCGACTCCCAAGTCACACCGGAGATCACATCGGGATACTCCTCGATGAAACTGTCGATCATGCCCTCGGTGAGCTGCTGGTTGCCGGCGACATCGAGGATGTTGAGTGTGACAGGCGCGGATGGCTTGTCGGGAACTTCGAGTGTGTCGGAGGAGGCGGCTGGCGTCGCGCTCCCTGGCGCGGTGCAGCCGGTGAGTGCGAGGGCAGCCGCCGTCGCGAGAGCTGCGCCGTAGGCGACACTCCGTCGTATTGCCATTGCTCTTCCTTTCATAGGTCCCCGGTGGATTCCGGGGACGTGTTCAGGGGGTTGCTGAGGACTCGTTTGCTGCGCGATCCGGCGCCACACCGGTGGATTCGCGCACGACCAGGTGCACGGGAACCTCGCCGGGGGCGCCGACTCGTGATGAGTCGTCGAGCATCGCGTCGAGAAGAGCGTCGACACACGCGCGACCCATTTCGATCCGAGGGTTGTCGATCGAGGTCAGTGTCGGCCAGACCATGTTCGAGGCCGGGATGTTGTCGAACGCCATGACACTCATCTGCTGTGGAACGGAGATACCGCGCTGACGCAGTCGCTCGAGCAGCCCCAGTGCCATCAGGTCGTTGTATGCGACGACGGCAGTGGCACCGGATGCGACGGCAACGTCGGCGGCTTCCCGCCCACCGACGAATGACGGCGGGAATGCTCCGAGTTCGACGACTTCGAGGTCATCGCGCGAGGAGCGGAAAGCGGCGATCGCTGCGCTGCGCTCGTGATTCGACCAGGAGTGTGCGGGGCCCGCGGCATATGCGATTGAGCGGTGTCCGAGTGCGATGAGGTGTCGCATGGCCGCGTCGGCGCCGCCGGTGCTGTCGAAGACGATTGAGGCGACGCCTTCGACTCGACGGTTCAGCAGCACCACCGGCACGGCCGCGGCGATCGAGCGGATGCTGTCATCGGAGCCGCGGGCGGAGGCGAGGATGAGGCCGTCGACGTTCGAGCTCATCTGGTGGCCGAGCTCGGCCTCGAGTGACGGATCCTCGTCGCTGTCCGCGATGAAGACGCTGAAACCCGCGGCGCGCGCGCGGTTCTGGATGCCCTTGCACATCGACGCGAAGAACGGGTTGTCGAGGTCTGGAACGATCAGGCCGATGACCTGTGCGCGGGGCGTGCCTGCGGCATCCGTGCCGTGCAGAGGGCGGTAGCCCAGTTCATGTGCGACCGCCTCGACCAGAGCGCGGGTGCGAGCAGCGACGGCATCGCTGCCGGAGAGAGCGCGGGACACCGTGGCAGTGGAGACGCCGGCGGCGCTCGCGATGTCACGGATCGTCACAGCCATGGTGCACCTCCTCGTGCTCGGGTGATCTCATCGACGGAACCGTCGGTGGAGACAGTCTGCAACGAGGTTGCGGAGCATGTCAATCGTTTCATAAAAGTTCCTTCTGTGCTTAGCTGTCCCCTGGTAATTACTGGCATTAAGCAATGTAACAAGGATCGCAGGTGTTACATTGATTGACGCCGCAGAAGTGAATGGAACCTCATGAATACGCACTGGCGCCTCCATCCGGATCGAGCTCTGCCCGCGGGCTCCACCCTCCGACCCCTGGCACGCGAGATCTATACGACCACGGCGGCTTTGCCGATCGTCTCGATGCACGGACACGTCGACGCGTCCGCAATCCACGAGAACGCAGCCTTCCCTGACCCGGCGGCGCTACTGGTCACGCCAGACCACTACCTGGTGCGCATGCTCGTGTCGCAGGGGATCGAGCACTCCCGCCTCGGTGTGGCGTCTGCGGAGGGCGGTGCCGTGCCGCCGGCCCGGTCGATCTGGCGCACTTTCGCGGAGAACTGGCGTCTGTTTCGAGGGACGCCAACGCGGTTCTGGATCGAGCACTCGCTCGGAGTGGTGTTCGGCGTCACGCAGGAGTTCTCGGCTGATACCGCGGATGTCATCTTCGATGAGCTCACGGAGAAGATCGCACGACCTGACCACCGCATCCGCGCCCTCATCGATCGTTTCGACATCGAACTGCTCAGCACGACCGACCCTGCCGACTCTTCCCTCGAGCATCATCGCGCGCTCGCGGAAGACGGATGGGGCGAGCGCGTGGTGCCGACGTTCCGCCCAGATGCACTCTTCGCGCTGGAGTCACCGATCTGGCGCGAATCGGTGGAGCAGTTGGCCCAGCGCAGCGGCGTCGACGTCGGCGACTACGCGGGTTTCCTGCGTGCGATCCGCCAGCGCCGCGCGGCGTTCATTGAGGCCGGCGCCCGTGCCACTGACCATGGGCCTCGCACTCCGCTGACCCTCGAACTCAGTGCCGACGAGGGCGAGCGCATCTTCTTCGCAGCCCTCAGGGGCGAGGCGACGTCAGCAGAAGCGGAAGCATTCGCGGCGGGGCTGCTCTTCGAGAGCGGCCGGATGAGTGTGGAAGATGGGCTTGTGATGCAGGTTCATCCCGGCGTGCATCGCAGTCATTCAACGCCGATCGCCGGACGTTACGGGGGCGACAATGGGTTCGACATCCCGTTCTCCATCGAGTACACCCAGTCACTCAAGCCGCTCTTGGATGCCTTCGGGATGGACCCACGCTTCCGGCTCATCCTGTTCACCATTGACGAGACAACCTACTCCCGCGAACTCGCACCGCTTGCCGGCGCCTACCCGTCTGTGCGGTTGGGGGCGCCGTGGTGGTTCCTGGACTCGCCCGATGGGATGCGCCGCTTCCGTGAGCTGACCACTGAGACGGCCGGTTTCTACAACACCAGTGGTTTCGTCGACGACACCAGGGCCTTCACGTCGATCCCCGGGCGGCACGATCTTGCCCGCCGTATCGATGCCGGGTACCTTGCCCGTCTCGTCGCCGAGCATCGGCTCTCACTCGACGAGGCGATCGAGACCGCTGGCGATCTTGCGTATCGACTACCGAAGAAGTCGTACGAGCGGAGGCCGTGACGCGCTCAGAGAGCGCGGGGAAGCCGGGGGATGGCGGCCACAAGAGTGCGGGTGTAGTCCGTCTGCGGTGAATCGAGAATGCCCCGAGTGGTGCCGTCCTCGACGACCCGGCCGTCTCGGAGCACGACCGTCTGCTCGCAGAGAGCGGCGACGGCGCTCAGATCATGGGAGACCATGATGAGCGCGAGCCCGGTGTCCTTGCGCAGTCGGTCGAGCAGCTCGATCACCTGGATGCGAGTGGTGACATCCAGCGCGCTCACCGGCTCATCCGCGAGCAGGACTCGTGGCTTCGACACGATCGCGCGTGCGATGGCGATGCGCTGACGCTGACCGCCCGAGAACTCATGGGGGTGCCGCCGCAGCACATCCGGGTCGAGGCCGACGGACGTGACCGCCTCCGTCACCGCATGGCGTGCCTCGTCACCGCGCGCGATTCCGAGCGAGCGCAGCGGCTCGCCCACGGTCCGATCGATGCGCTGACGAGGATCGAGTGAGGAATACGGGTCCTGGAACACCGTCTGCACGTCGGCGCGGAAGCGGCGCATGAGACGCCGGTCGCGCCGATCGAGCGGGGCGCCGTCGAAGAGTACCGATCCAGATCGTGGCGTTGCGAGCCCGAGCAGCAGCGAGAGGATCGTCGACTTGCCCGCGCCGGATTCGCCGACTAGGCCGATGGCCTCTCCCGCCGAGACGGAGAGCGAGATCCCATCGACGACCGTGCGCGCGCCATAGGCGAAGCCCGCGTCCTTCAGTTCGAGGATGCTCATCGGATGCTCCCGTCGGTCGCATCGGGACGGGGTGCGTCGGGTCCGGTCGCATCGGGTCCGGGCGTGCCGGCCGGGCCGTCGAGCGCGGCATCCAGGGCTCGTGCGCTCGCCACGAGCGCCGTCGTGTACGGATCGTGAGGGTCGCCGACAACCCGCGCGATCGGTCCCTGCTCCACGGCGCGACCTTGGCGCATCACGACCACCCGGTCGGTCATCCGCGAGACGACGGCGAGATCGTGGCTGATGAACAGCAGCGCCATGCCGCGCTCGGCGACGAGACGGTCGAGCAGTGTGAGGATCTCGTCCTGGACGGTCACGTCGAGTGCGGTCGTCGGCTCGTCGGCGATGAGCAGCCGCGGGCAGGCGGCGAGGGCGATCGCCGTCGCGACTCGCTGGCGCTGCCCACCGGAAAGCTCGTGCGGGAATGCTGTCGCGATACGCGGATCGGTGAGCGCGACATCCGTAAGGGCGGTGCGCACAGCATCGCGAAGCACACCTCCGCGCAGCCCTAGGTGACGTCGCATGGGTTCTGCAATCTGGCGCTCGACCCGCATGAGCGGATCGAGCGCGGTCAGTGGCTCTTGGAACAGCACCGCCGCGACCCGTCCGCGCAGTGGCCGAAGGGTGCGGTCGGACGCGCCGATCACCTGGACGGCGTCGAGCAGCACCGATCCCGACGCGGTGAGTGAATCTCCCAGCAGCCCGGTTATAGCGAGTGAAGTCACCGACTTCCCTGAGCCGGATTCGCCGATCACGCCGAGCCGCTCTCCGGCGGAGATGGTGAATGACACGTCGTCGACCAGGCGCTTCTGCCCAGCGGTGACGGTGAGGCCGGCGACATCGAGGAGGCTCATCGGGTCCTCCTGCGTGTCGGGTCGATGAAGTCGCGCAGCCCATCGGCGATGAAGTTGACGCCGAGGACAAGGGCGACCAGCGCGATGCCGGGGGCGATCGCGCCGACGGGGGCGGTCATCACTGTGCCTTGCGCCTCTTGGAGCAGGCGCCCCCAGGACGCGTTGGGCGGCGGCGCGCCGAGGCCGAGGTACGACAGGCTGGCCTCCGCGAGCACCGCGGCACCGAACTGGAGCGCGAGGTTCACGCCCAGTGTCGGTGCGATGTTCGGGAGCACGTGGAAGACGACGATGCCCGGCCACCGCGTGCCGCTCGTGCGCGCGGCCGTGATGAACTGCTCGTGCAGCACCCGACGCGCGAGGATGCGAGTGAGCCGGGCCACAACCGCTGACATGGCGAGACCGATGGCGAGGATCGCCGACCACAGCGACGCGCCCTGAACCGCGACCACGAGCATCGCCAGCAACAGCACGGGGAACGCGATCACCACGTCGAGGGTGGCGGACAGCGAGTCGTCGACCCACGGGCGCGCGAACGCCGCGATGAGGCCGACGAGGATGCCGAGGAACGCGGCCAGCGCGACGGAGCCGAGCCCGACGAGCAGGGCGATCCGCGAACCGACCATGAGCTGCGTGAACAGGTCGCGGCCAAGCTTGTCGGTGCCGAGCAGGTGTGCGGCGCTCGGCGGTTCGAGCCTCCCACCGCTGATGTCGGATGGCGGGTACGGGAGCCAGCACAGTGAGACGAGGGCAACCAGCACGACGGCGCCGGTCAGGCAGAGTCCGAGTACGAGGGTCGTGTGGCGGCCGATGCGACGCCGCGGCGCGGCATCCTCGATCTGCTGTTCGATGACGGCGCTCATCGGTTGCCTGCCACTGTCGCGCGTAGCCGAGGGTCGATGAGTCGCTGGCCGATGTCGGCGACGAAGCCGACGAGGAGGACGAACAGGGTGCTGACCACGAGCACCCCCTGAATGTTCGCGAAGTCGTGCTGCTCGATCCCGGTCAGCAGCATGCTGCCGAGGCCAGGAAGCGTGAAGACGCTCTCCACCACGACCGCGCCGAGCAGTGTGGTCGACAGCTCGATGCCGAGCACGGCGACGACGGGGACGGCCCCGTTGCGCAGCCCGTGGCGCAGCAGAGCCTCGCCGAGGCCGGAACCACCGGCGCGGGCGGTACGCAGATAATCGCTGCCGAGTACGTCGAGCGTCGCCGCGCGCACATAGCGCGCAAGGGACGCGCTCATCACGAACGCGATGGTGATGATGGGCAGCGTGAGTGAGCGCAGCGCTTCGGCGGGGTCGGCCCAGTCATCCCGCGGGAATCCGCCGGATGGAAGGATGCCGAGACCGAGCGCAAAGATCCAGACCAGGATCATTCCCACCCAGAACACCGGCACGGCGATCCCGAGCTGCGAGAACCCGGAAAGCACCGCGCCGTACCAGCGGTCCGCCTTGACGGCCGCAGTGATGCCGATGATCACGGAGACGACCAGCGCGAGTGCGAAGGAGAGCAGCGTGAGCGGCAGGGTGATGAGTAGGCGGGACGCGATCTCCGGCGCCACCGGCAGAGTGCTGATGTACGAGTTGCCGAGATCGAAGCGCACCATCTGCCCAGCCCAGGTCAGGAACTGCTGTGCGAGTGGCAGATCTGAGCCCACCTGTGCACGGGCGGCAGCGATCTGCTCCGGGGTGGCGTCCACCGAGAGCAGTGCGTTCGCCGGGTCTCCCGGCAGGAGCCGGAGCAGCACGAAGATGACCACCATGGCGACGACGAGCGACACCACGAGAAAGGCCGAGCGGCGGAGGAGATAGGGAAGCATGAGCACGCAATGAGTCAGTGTGTGTGAGGGTCGCTGTCCGCGAATCTCACACACACTGCGAGCGGATCAGGATTTGACGATGTCGTAGGCGAAGAACTGCGAGTTCAGGCCATTGACAGGATATCCGGTGACGTCAGCCGAGGCGACGACGATCTGCGGGTACAGGTAGAGCCACACGCTGGCGGCGTCCTCGGCGATCTGCCGGTTCACCTTCTTCAACAGCTCGGTCTGCTCATCGGGAGTCGCAGCCTGCTCGGCCTCGGCGACCCACTGCTGCACATCGGCGTTGTCGTAGCCCCAGTAGAAGTCCGGGTTGCCGTACCAGACGACGTCACGGTCGTTCACGTGCTCCTGCAGCGTCGCCTCGAAGTCGCGATCCTTGAAGACCTTCGTGTACCACTCGTCCGCGCTGATGGTGTTGATGTTCACCGTCACGCCGATTTCGGCGAGCTGCGACTGGAGGAACTCCGCAACGGCGGGGTGTGGGTCGTAGCTCGGGGTGTCGAGAGTGAACTCGAAGCCGTCGGGGAAGCCCGCCTCGGTGAGCTGCTGCTTCGCGAGATCGAGGTCGTACGGGTTCACGTCGGTGAGGTCCTCGTACCAGGGGTCGGTTGGCGGAACCATTGAGCCGATGACCGTACCGTAGTCGGCCCAGATCGAAGTCAGGAGCTTCTCGGTGTCGACCGCCGAGTAGATCGCCTTGCGGACCAGCGGGTCGTCGAAGGGCGCTGTGCGGTCATTGAAGGCGAGGAGTTCCTTCGTGGTCGACGTACCCTCACTGATCGTGAAGGCATCAGTGTCGAACTGGTCGATCGCATCCGGGCTCTGAACGCTCGTAATGATGTCGATCTCGCCGGTGAGCAGCGCATTGTTCTGCGCCGTCGCGTCGGTGTAATAAGTGAACACGACCTCGGCGTTCGTCGCAGCATCACCCCAGTAGTCATCCCAGCGGGTGAGAGTCAGGGTGCTGCCCTGCTTCCACTCGTCGAGCGTGTAGGGGCCGGTGCCGTCCTCGGTCGTGGTGAGGTCTTCGGCATCGCCGTTAACGATCCAGATGTAGGCGAGGTTGTACAGGAACGAGATCGAGGGCTCAGAGAGAGTGAAGACGACGGTCGCGTCATCCGGGGTCTCGATGCCGGAGATAACCGTGAAAGCGGAGGCACGCGCGGACTGCGAGTCCTCGGCGGTGACTGCCTCGACGCTCGCCTTCACGTCGGCGGACGTGAGGGCCTTGCCGGAGTGGAACGTCACGTCGTCGCGCAGCGTGATCGTGTACGTCAGCCCGTCGTCGCTCGTCGTCTCGCTCTCGGCGAGCAGCGGCTCGACCTCTCCGTCGTCGGTGAGCTTGTAGAGCCCCTCGTAGACGTTGCCGTTGAAGGCCTCGGTGACGCCCTGCCCGCCGCCCTGCGTGTTGCTCAGGTTTTGCGGCTCGTAGAGCGAGCCGATGTAGACGGATGCGTCGGCGCTGTCGCCGTCAGAACCGGTGCTGCCGGATGCGCAACCGGCGAGGGCGAGTGCCGAGACGGCGATGGCCGCGGCAAGCGCGAGTGGTCTTCTCAAGGGTGTTCTCCTGGGCGGGTGTTCGGGTGGGGTTGATCAGATCGCGGCGTAGATGTCGAAGCCGCCGCGGAAGATGACGTTCTTCTCGCCAGCGCGGATCGGCTCGGCGAAGCGGTTCTGCGGGGGCGGCATCGGGCAGTTGTACTGCGCGGAGAAGCCGCACGGCGGCACGAAGGCACGATTGAAGTCGAGGGTGACGGTTCCACCGTCGCCGAAGTCCTCGTCGCGATGGACGAAGAGGAAGCGGCCAGCGCCGTACGTCTCCTCGCCGTTCGTGGTGTCGCCGAACACCAGCAAGAGAGTGCCGCCGTCATCGAACGCCGCAAGACGGTGCTCGATGCCGTCACGGGTGAAGGTGATGTCACCCGGCACGACAAGGTCGCGCGTGCCACCGTTGTCGCGGATGTGCTCGAACGGCACGGTGCGGTCGGTGCCGACCGGCGTGAACTGCGCCTCGATGACCCATGCGGGGTCGTACTCATAGGTGTCGATGGCAACGAATGCGCTGATCGCCGGAGACTCGGCATCCCAGACGCGCAGACCGTATTCGGCCTCACCGGTCGTGAGATTCTTGCGCTCGAGCGATGTGAGCGTGACCGATACCGGGGCGTGCTCGGCGGCGAGGTCGGGGCGAGAGCTGCCGGTCCAACGCGTCTCGATGAGCGCGAGGTTGCCGGTCGGCGCAGTCACTGCGTCGCGCCGTTCGGATCGCCAGCGCGTGTGGGCTTCGGATGTGGTCAGAGATGTAGACATGGCTCTTCGATGGTAGAGAACGGGGGTGGCGCGCAGACTGCGCTGTCACCGTGGGCAACAATATCGGCGCCCGGCTGAGAAGGAAGGGTAGGTCCGCTCGCCTCTGTCGCCAACGTCGGGAGGCGCGCGGCTATTCCGGACGGAGCGCAATCGACAGTTTGGCTACGCTCAGGGTCATGATCACGATCGCGCTCATCGCCGCCGCTGTCCTCATCGCGGTGCTCGGTGTCGCGCACTCGATCCTCGGCGAGAAGCACATCATCGGCTGGCTGCTGACGCATGACCTTCCCCACTTGTTCGGAGGTACGTCTTTCACCGCTGGGACGATCCGGTTCGCGTGGCACATCACGACCGTCCTCTTCCTGGGTCTCGCCGGTGTGCTCTTCGTCATCGCGCTGGGTGCGCCCGCGTCGACCGTGCTCATGGTGATCGGATCCACCTTCATCCTGAGTTCGGTGCTTCCGATCTGGTTCACACGAGGACGGCACATCTCGTGGGTCATTCTGCTGGTGGCTGGCGGGCTGTGCTTCTGGGGTGCCTCGTAGCCTCGCCTGTGCCGCGACTGCTCAGAGCGCGTCGGCGACGCTCCGCGAGCCCCCGTACGCTGGAAGGACCCCGATCTACAAGGAGCACGATGTTCCGTACGCCTGCCCGTCTCTACCGCGTCCTCGCGGTCGCCGAGGCCATCACATGGACGATCCTGATCGCCGCCCTGATCGCTCGGGCGCTCGGAGCCCCGGGGATTGTCGTGACGATCGGCGGAGGCATTCACGGCTTCGTCTTTCTCTCCTATGGTGCGACGGCGATCCTCGTGGCGTTCAACCAGCGCTGGTCGATCGGAGTCGGCGTGCTCGCAGTCGCCAGCGCGATCGTTCCCTATGCGACGATCCCGATGGAGATCTGGCTGCATCGCTCCGGTCGGCTGCAGGGCGACTGGCGTTTGGATGCCGGTGACGATCCGCGCGACCGTCGGTGGTATGACCGCCTGATGCGCTGGTTCCTGAACCGCCCGTGGGTGCTCGTCCTGTTGCTGGTCGCGGCGATCGTCGTTCTCTACGTGGTACTGCTGATGGTCGGCCCTCCTGGCGGGAAGTGACCGAGCGACGGCGCGGACCCGTATCAGTGCGCGGTGGCCACGCCGATCGTGTCGTGCACGAGCACCGCAGCCACCCGCGCACCAGCGCCGGCAGCAACGATGAGCTGCTGAGGCCCAGGAGCCGCGACGTCACCGGCCGCATAGAGCCCTGGCACGTCAGTTCGTCCTGAGCGGTCGGTGAGCAGATGCCCGGCGCTGTCGAGGGCGGGAGTGATGCCGTCGAGGAACGACAGGTCGCTTTCCCATGCCGGGCGCACGAACCCGCCGTCGAGCGAAACCACGGTACCGTCAGCGAGCCGCACCGATTCCAGCTGGCCACGTTCGCCGCGTAGCTCAGCGATCGGCTGCCGCAGCACGGCGACGCCGGCAGCGGCGAGTTCGGCCTCCTGGATCGTTGTGACGACACCTGTGCCATTGGTGAAAACGGTGAGGTTTCTGGTCCATCGAGCGATGAGTCGTGCCCGATCCGCGAGGTCGGCCGACTCCCCGATGAGGGCGAGCCGTTGGTCCCGCAGTTCCCAGCCGTCGCACGCCGCGCAGCTGAACAGGCTGATGCCGTAGTAGCCGCGCAGATTCGGCACCTCGGGGAGTGTCTCGCGCAGTCCGGTCGCCAGCAGCACGGCCCGCGCAGCGACAACCTCGGTGGGCTCTCGTCTGCCGATGGCTGCGGTGAATCCGGCATCCGTCGCACGCGCATCCGTCCTGCGAATTGAGGCGACTCGCATCCGCGTGCGTACCTCGACATTCGGGTAGGCAGTGAGCTCCTCACGCGCGATTCGGCGCAGTTCCTGCGGCGGCATGCCGTCGCGGGTGAGGAAGCCGTGTGAGTTCAACGTGGCGGCGTTGCGCGGGCGATCGGCGTCAATCACCAGCACCCGAACCAGCGCTCGGCCCAGGTTGAGTGCGGCCGAGAGGCCGGCCGGTCCGCCGCCCACGATGATCGCGTCGTACTCCGCAGGCTCAGCCATGCGCATCCCCCTGAGGTGCAAGAGCCGCGACGAGCGGGTGGTCGAATGCGTAAACGCCGACTTTGGCGGCCCCGCCGGGGGAACCGATCTCCTCGAAGAACTCGACATTCGCCGCGTAGTAGTCCTGCCACTCTTCGGGCACGTCATCCTCGTAGTAGATCGCCTCCACAGGACACACCGGTTCGCACGCACCACAGTCCACACACTCGTCCGGGTGGATGTACAGCGAACGCTCACCCTCGTAGATGCAATCCACCGGGCACTCGTCGATGCACGCACGGTCCTTCACATCGACACAGGGCAGTGCAATCACATAGGTCACCGGACGAACGCTCCGTCTCGCGACACTGTGACCTGCTCCTCGCGCGGCACAAGCTTGACCCGCTCGCGGGTATGCGTGTGCGTCTGACCGAGACGACGTTCATGCGCATCGAGGGCCAGCCAGCCGTCCCAGGTCGTGTACGCGGTGTCGCGCTCGTCGAGCACATTCAGCACGTCGTCCACGGCGATAGGCGCGGTGAGCAGGCCCGCCTCTGCATCCGCCAGCAGGTTCGTGATCGTCTCGAGCGCGTCGGACTTCGTGTGCCCGATGAGCCCGACCGGCCCGCGCTTGATCCAGCCGGTGGCATACAGTCCGGCTTCGTCGTCGACCCGGCCTCCGACGTTGGGCACGACACCGCGGGCCTCGTCGAACGGCGCATCGACGACCCGAGTGCCGTAGTACCCGACCGCGCGATAGACCGCCTGCACCTGGTACTCGCGCTCTTCGCCCGTCTGCACCAGGTTGCCGTCGGCATCCGTTTGCGTGCGCGCGAAGCGGATGCCATCGACCTTCTCTTTGCCGGTGATCTCGACGGGCGTGTGCCAGAAATGCAGGTGCAGGCGGCGAGATGCTTCGCCCTGCGGCCGATCCCGCCAGCCGTTCAGCGTGCGCAGCATGACTTTCAGCTGGTTGTTAGCCGCGGCCGCGGGGTCGACGCCGTCGAAGTCTTCGTCGTGCAGCACGATGTCGACGTCGTTCACGTCGCCGAGCTCGCGGAGCTCGATGGGCGTGAACTTGATGTCGGCGGGCCCCCGCCGCCCGAACACGTGCACGTCTGTCACTGCAGACAACTCCAACCCGGCGAGGACGTTGTCCGGCACCTCGGTGGAGCGCAGGTCGACGGGGTGCTTTGCGAGCACGCGCGCCACATCGAGGGCGACGTTGCCATTACCGATTACGGCGATGGATGTGGCATCCAGCGGCCAGGTGCGCGTTACATCTGGATGGCCGTCGAACCAGGCGACGAAGTCGGCGGCGCCGTACGAGCCTGGCAGTTGCGTGCCGGGGATGTCGAGGGCGGCATCGCGGATCGCTCCGGTGGCGAGGATCACTGCGTGGTAGCTCTCGCGCAGCTCGTCGAGGGAGATGTCGCGACCGACCTCGACGTTGCCGATGAAGCGGATTGTGCGGCGGGTCGGCGCCGGTTCGCCATCGATCTGCGTAGGGAACGCGTCGAGCATCTCGTGCAGCGAGTTCACGATGCCCTTGATTCGCGGGTGGTCGGGCGCGACGCCGTAGCGGATCAGCCCATAGGGAGCGGGCAGCGACTCGAACAGGTCAATCTCGACGCGCCCACCGCGGTCGGCGACGGCTCCGGCCAGCAGATTGCCTGCGTAGATACCGGCGGGGCCAGCACCGACGATAGCGATGCGCAGGGCGAGGACAGAAGAAGAGGAGGTCATGGCGAAGGAAGCCTTTCGGGCTGCAGGCTCAGCGAGTGCGAGAGAACGGGGTTCGGGAGAACACGGTGGATCGGGAGGATGTCGGATCCAGCGCCGATTCGACGGCTTGGATCAGTCCGGTGTCGACGGCGAGTCCCGCATCGAATGCGTCGGCCCAGCGGGAACGGCCGGAGGAGTGGTCGGATGCCGCGTCGGCGGGCGCCGACAGAGCGGATGCCGCGTGCGGGCTGAGCGTGACGACATCGCCGACCACCACGACGGCGGGGGAGCGCACCTGGCGTGCCGCGGCCAGCTGCACGATCGTACCGAGCGTGCCGATGGTCACGCGCTGGTGTTCGCCGTATCCGTCCTCGATGATCGCGACGGGGCAGCCTGCCCCACGGGCACCCGCGGTGAGCACGTGTGCGGAGTGACCGAGGGTGCCAACCCCCATCAGTAGGACGACGGTGTGTTCGGCGCCTCCCGGAACCCGCGCAAGCTGATCATGGCCGCTGACCACGGTGAACGAGGTCGAGATGCCCCGGTGGGTGAGCGGGATGCCGGCGACCGCTGGCACCGAGATGGCGCTGGTGACACCGGGCACGACGTCTACGGTGATGCCGGCCGCTTCGCAGAAGAGCTGCTCCTCGCGGCCTCGGCCGAACACAAACGGGTCGCCGCCTTTCAGCCGCACGACGCGTTGCCCCTCTGACGCGAGCTGCACCAGCAGGTCATTGATGCCGTCCTGTGGCACCGGGTGGTGTCCTGGCAGTTTGCCGACATCGATGACCTCGGCGCGCACCTGCACGCCCTCCGCGGCGAGCTGCGCGAGC
Organism: Microbacterium sp. Y355; assembly: GCF_059445345.1. NCBI lineage: Bacteria > Bacillati > Actinomycetota > Actinomycetes > Micrococcales > Microbacteriaceae > Microbacterium > Microbacterium sp. Y355. The sequence goes on from NZ_JCAIUD010000001.1 coordinate 2,988,895, forward strand.
ACCTGTCGTGCGCCGAGCCGGTCGGCGACGATCACGTCTGCTTCCTGCAGCGCGCGCAAACCTCGAAGGGTGAGCAGCCCGGCGTCGCCAGGACCGGCGCCGACGAGCGTGACGCGCCCGGTCACCTGGCATCTCCCAGTGCGAGGCCGCGGCTGCGCAGCATCCGTCGCTCGAGCGGGCCGAACAGCGCAAGCTCGATCAGGATGCCGATGCCGAGGATCAGGAGAATCGTGCCGAGCACGCCGGCCAGATCGGACAGCTCGCGGGACTGCTGCAGCATCGACCCGAGGCCGAAGCCGATCGATCCGCCTACGGCGATGATCTCGGCGGCCATCAGCGATCGCCAGGAGAAAGCCCAACCCTGCTTGAGGCCGGCGACATAGCCGGGGAGCGCGGCCGGCAGAACCACGACCGTGGCCAACTGCCAGCGGCTTGCACCGAGCACAACGCCCACCTGGCGTAGCTGCGGAGGGACACTGTCGATGCCGGACAGCAGTCCGTTGACGATTGAGGGGATCGCACCCATCAGGATGACGAAGTAGACGGTGGCGTCGGACAGGCCGAACCAGATGATCGCGGCGGGTACCCACGCGACTGATGGCAGCACCTGGAGTCCGGAGATCAGGGGGCCTGCGGCGCGTCGCAGCGGTCGCCATTCGGCGAGCATCAGCCCGAGCGGGGTGCCCACCACGATTGCGATGAGGAAGCCGATGATGCCGCGCTCGAGGCTGGTGAGCACGGCCTCCTGCAGCCGTCCTGACTCCCACGCATCGCCGAGCGCTCCGGCCACTTGGAGGGGGCCGGGGGAGATATCGGGTCGGGGGTTCGCGATGACGGTGTACAGCTGCCAGGCGACGAGCAGCACAACGAGCAGCACGATCGGAGGCAGAGTCTTCGCCAAACCGCTGCGCCAGCGGGAACGGCGAGCAACCTCGTCACTCTGCAGCCGGTCAAGACCAGCGGAGAGGGTACGCAAGTCGTCGGTCGCATCAGCGAGGGGCGTCGCGGAGACGCTTTCCGCAGGCTCGGTGGGGGGAGCGGTGGTCTCAGGCAGCATTGCGTCGAATCTCCTTGCGCAACTCGGCGGTGATCTCGGTCGCGAGAGCGGAGACCTCAGGAGACTCGATGCGCCGCCCCGTAGTGGAGTCGACATGCCACTGGCCGACGATGCGTCCTGGTCTGCTGGAGAGCAAGATCACCCGCTGTCCGAGTCGCGCCGCCTCTCGCACGTTGTGTGTGACGAACACGATGGTGCGCCCGGTCGCGCGCCACACGCGTTCCAGTTCTCCGTGCAGCAGATCGCGGGTGATGGCGTCGAGCGCGGCGAAAGGCTCATCCATCAACAGCACAGAGCGATCCTGGGCGAGCGCGCGGGCAAGGGCGACGCGTTGCCGCATCCCGCCCGACAGTTCGTGCGGCCGTTTGTCCGCAGCATCGGTGAGATTGACCGTCGCCAGCAGGCGCATCGCCTCTTCGCGGCGTTCGCGCCGAGGAACGCCACGAAGTCGCAGCGCGAGTTCCACATTGCTCCGTGCAGTCATCCACGGCATCAGCGCAGATTCCTGGAACATCACCGCAGCGCCTCCCGGTGGCGTACCGATCGTGCCGGCGGAGACCGGTTCGAGACCCGCGATCAGGTTGAGCAGCGTCGATTTTCCGCAGCCGGATGCTCCGAGCAAGCACACGAATTCACCGGGGGCAATATCGAGCGAGATGTCATCGAGGACGATTGGTCCGGTGCCGTAGCGCTTGGTCACGTGGGAGATGCGCACCGCGGCATCGACCGGCTCCGCCTGCGCCGTCGCCGGTGCGACGCCGTCGAAGCTCGGGGCTAATGTCGTGGACAGTGCATCCGGAGACAGGGCATCCGGAGACGTGGCGTCCTGAGTCAGTGTTTTCCCCGCGGGCGCGCTCATCACTCTTCTCCGAGCCCGGCGGCCGAGACGGTCTCCTGGCCGTTCTCTTCGAGGATCGAGTTCAGTGCGCGGAGGTCAAAGAGGCCATCGATCGAACCCTCCTTCTGGGTACCGGCTGCCAGGCCGTTCTCGACGAGAGTCGTGAAGGTATCCGCATGCGGGTCGACGCTGAACGATGTGCTCTCCAACGCGCCGGCGAGCACCTCGTCGGACAGCTTCTTGCCGGTCGCTTCTTCGAGCGCGGCATTGATCACGGCGGGCGCCTCCTCGGCGTTCTCATCGAGCCACGAAATGGCGGCAATGTGCCCCGCTAGCAGCTCCTCAACGACCTCTGGGTGTTCCTCGGCGAATTCGGCACGCACGAGCAGCACCGTGGTCGGGAAAGCGCCAGCTGGCCACAGGTCGGCCTCGTCGACGAGCACGTGAGCGCCCGCCTCCACGATGAGTCGAGAGACCCAAGGCTCTGGCAGCCAAGCGCCGTCGAGTCGCCCCTGTTGGAAGAGGGTGAGCGTCTGCGCATTCTCGGTCGGGGTGACCGTCACCTCGCCGTCGCCGGAGGTCGACGTCTCGAAGCCCTCGTCTGCCAGCCAGCTGCGCAACGCGACGTCCTGGGTGTTGCCCAGCTGCGGGCTTGCGATGTTCGTACCGGCCAGATCTGCGACGGAGTCGATGCCATCCCTGACCACGAGGGCTGCCCCACCGGTCGTCGCGCCCGCGATGATCTTGGCCGAGACTCCGCCCGACTGAATGAACGTGTTGATCGATGGATTGGGTCCGATATAGGTGGCATCTATCGCGCCTGCGGACAGCGCCTCGATTGCAGACGGGCCGGCATTGAAGATCTCTGTCTTCAGCTCGATGTCGCCGAGTGCCTCTTCGAACAGTCCCTCAGCGACTCCGACCAGCGCTGGGGCATGGGTCACGTTCGCGAAGTACCCGAGCCTGACCTCGTCGAGCGTCTGCGTAGTCGAGCCGCCGCCGTTCGCAGATGCGGAGGCGCAACCGGCGAGCATCATGGCGCTGAGTCCTAGGGCTGTGAGTGTGGTGGTTGTGCGGTTGATCTTCACGGTTTCGCCTCCTTCAAGAGCGGTGTGGATATGGGGAATCGGATGGGAAACGTCAGGGTTCGTCGATGACGGTTGCCGCGGCGAGTGTGGCACCGTCGACGGGGTGGATGAGCAGCAGCGAGCCGCTCGCGCGGTTGTGTGCGTAGGGTTCGAGCGGCAGATCGGCGGCAAATCGCAGCCGCACGCGGCCGATCTCGTTCACCGCGAGAGCCGTTGCGCTGTCGTGAACGAGCGTCTCCAGGTCGCGCCGTGAGAGCACCTCCGCGACCTGCGCCTGCACTGTCGCGGTGCCGTGCTTCACGAGCACTCTCATTCCAGGAGTGACGGCGCGTTCATCCAGCTGGAACAGCTCGACTACGGCCTCACGCACGCTCTGCGGCGCGGTGCCCGCCGCAGCGATGAGCGCTCCGCGTGCGGCATCCAACTCATCGGCGAGAGTGACCGTCACCGACTGAGGTGAGGTCGCGGCGTCCGCGTCCTTGCCCGCAATCTGGATGCCGGTGATCGTCGTCTCTCGGCCACCAGGGATGACCTCGACGCGGTCGCCGACTCGCACGACGCCCGTCGAGATGCGGCCCGCGAATCCGCGGAAGTCGCGGTACCGCTCGGCGTCGGATGCGTCGATCGTCGGTGCAAGGCCGCCCTGTGGTCGCAGCACCAGCTGCACGGGAAGGCGAAAGTCAGCGGCCGCCGACTCGGCCTCATCCAGACTGGGCAGCGATTCCAGCAGCTCAATGAGAGTGGGGCCGGTGTACCAGTCGGTGTGTGTGGAGCGGTCAACGATGTTGTCGCCCTCCAGCGCTGACACCGGTAGGACATGAATACCGCGCAGCCCGAGCTGTTCCGCCACGCGCTCGGCTTCGATTTCAATCTCGGTGAAGCGATTCTCGTCGTGGCCGACCAGATCGATCTTGTTCACGGCGATGATCACATGCGCGACTCGCAGGAGCGACACCACGGCCAGGTGCCTGCGGGTCTGCTCCACGACACCCTTACGCGCATCGACGAGCACGATGACGGCGTCGGCGGTGGCGGCACCGGTGACCATGTTGCGCGTGTACTGCACGTGGCCAGGGCAGTCGGCGAGGATGAAGCTGCGCCGGTCGGTAGCGAAGTAGCGGTACGCGACATCGATCGTGATTCCTTGCTCACGTTCGGCCCTCAGCCCGTCGGTGAGCAGCGCGAAATCGAACGCGCCATGTGCGAATCCGCGTTGGCGTGACGTCGCGGCGACCTGTTCGAGCTGGTCGGCCAGGATCGCCTTCGCATCGTGCAGCAGGCGGCCGACGAGGGTCGACTTGCCGTCGTCGACCGAGCCGGCAGTGGCGAAGCGGAACAGTGTGTTCACGCTCTCGCCCTCCGAAAGAACGGGGCGAGACAGAACGCTCGAGATATCGGTGGTCATCAGAAGTAGCCGTCTTTCTTGCGATCTTCCATGGCGGCCTCGCTGATGCGATCATCGGCCCTGGTCGCACCGCGTTCAGTGAGTGTGGAGCGCGCGACCTCGGCGACGACGGATGCCGTGTCTGCGGCATCCGATTCCACCGCGCCCGTGCAACTCATATCGCCCACAGTCCGGTAGCGGACGACGCGGCGCTCGGTCGGTTCCCCGGCGAGGGGAACCGCGAATTCACCGACTCCCCACCACATGCCGTCTCGGCGGAACACCTCGCGCTCGTGCGCGTAATACAGCGGCGGGAGCGCGATGTTCTCCCGCTCGATGTATCTCCAGACGTCGAGCTCAGTCCAGTTGGAGATCGGAAAAGCGCGCACGTGCTGACCCGGCAGGTGTCGGCCGTTGTACAGACTCCACAGCTCAGGGCGCTGGTTGCGCGGATCCCACTGGCCGAACTCATCTCGCAGCGAGATGATCCGCTCTTTCGCTCGGGCCTTGTCCTCGTCGCGGCGGGCTCCGCCGAATACGGCGTCATGACGACCGGCCGTGATCGCATCGAGTAGCGGCCGGGTCTGCAGCGGGTTGCGGGTGCCGTCTGGGCGCTCGGCGAGTCGGCCGTCGTCGATGTACGACTGCACGCTGGCGACCTCGAGCTGCAGCCCGAGACGAGCCGTGGTCTCATCGCGGAACGCGATCACCTCGGGAAAATTGTGTCCGGTGTCGACGTGCAGCACCGGGAATGGCACGCGCCCTGGCGCGAACGCCTTGGTGGCCAGATGCAGCACGAGAACGGAGTCTTTGCCGCCGGAGAACAGCAGCACCGGGCGCTCAAACTCGGCGACCACCTCACGGATGATGTGGATCGCCTCCGCCTCGAGAAGGTCGAGAGCAGACAGGGCGCTGGCGGGCAGGGCGCTGGCGGGCAGGGTGGTCGGTGAGCTCATAGGTGCAGTCCGCATTCTGTCTTGGCAAGTCCTGCCCAGCGACCTGACCGAGGGTCTTCGCCGGGCGCGACGGGCTTCGTGCACGGCGCGCAGCCGATTGACGGGTAGCCGTTCGCGATCAGGGGGTTCACCGGCACCTCGTGCCTGGTGGCGTAGTCGATCAGGTCGTCGAAGCTCCAGCTGGCAACCGGGTTGATCTTCACCAGTCCGTTGTTCTCGTCCCAGACGATCAACTCGGTGTTGGTACGCGTGGGGCTCTCGTCGCGGCGTACGCCGGTGAACCACACCTCGTACTCGCCGAGCGAGCGCCGCAGTGGAGCGACTTTCCTGCGTGCGCAGCACAGGCCGGGATCGCGGGCGAACAGGTCACTTCCGTGCTCGGCATCCTGCTCCGCCACCGACTGCTCTGGCGTGACGTCGACGATGCGCACGTCGAGGGTGCGCGCGACTTCGTCCCGGGTGAAGGTCGTCTCGGCGAAGTGGTATCCGGTATCAAGGAACAACACGTCGACACCGGGCAGCTGCTCGGCGACGATGTGTGGGAGCGCGGCGTCAGCCATCGAGCACGCGACGGTCGCCTGTGACACGGCGAAGTTCTCGGCGACCCAGGCGATCACCTCGGCGGGGCCCGCCTCATCCGGCTGGCGGCTGCGCAGCTCGAGCGCACCGCGCTCGGCGAGCGCGCGGAGCTCTGCGGCGGGTCGGCGTATGGGGCGAATATTCACGGCGGTGCTCACAGCAGAGCCTCCTCTTCGGCGCGGTGCGCCCACTGCGCGAACGTCTCAGCGGCTTCTCGATCGTCGAGGTAACGGCGGATCACTCGCTCGGCGTAGTCGGCGATTCCGTCGGCTTCGACCTTGAGCCCGCGCACCGTGCGCCCGAGCCCGGCCTCGTCGCGATCCTGACCGGCAAGTCCTCCTCCGAGGTGCACCTGGTAGCCGGGTACCTGCTCGCCCGCGGCGTTGGTGATTAGTTGTCCCTTGAGGCCGATGTCGGCGATCTGGATGCGGGCGCAGGAGTTGGGGCATCCGTTCACATGAATGGTGATGGGCTGACCGATCTCGGGCTCGAGTTCGCCGAGACGTTCCTCGAGCTGCGTGATCGCATCGGCCGCGTTGATCTTTGTTTCGACGATGGCGAGTTTGCAGTATTCGATGCCGGTGCAGGCGATGGTGCCCCGGCGGAACAGGCTGGGCCTGGCCGAGAGGCCGAGGGCATCCAGCCCGTCCACGAGAGCGGGGACTTCGGCCTCTGGCACGTCGAGCACGAGGAGCTTCTGGTAGGGCGTGGTGCGGATGCGGTGCGAACCGTGTACTTCGGCGAGGTCGGCGAGTCCGGTGAGGGACGCCCCAGACACGCGCCCGACCAGCGGCGCGGCGCCGACATAGAAGCGACCGTCTTTTTGGCGGTGGATGCCGACGTGATCGCCCTGTCCTTTCGGTCGGGGCGCGGCAGGGCCGTCAGGTAGCGGAGCGCCTAGGTACTCGGTCTCCAACACCTCGCGGAATCTCTCGACACCCCAGTCGGCGAGGAGGAACTTCAGGCGGGCCTTGTTGCGCAGCCGCCGGTAGCCGTAGTCGCGGAAGATCTGGGTGACGCCGTGCCAGACCTCGGCGACTCGCTCGGGCTCGACGAACGTGCCGAGGCGCTCGCCGAGGCGCGGCACCGCGGCAAGGGCACCGCCCACCCAGAGGTCGTAGCCGATACCGAGTTCAGGATGAACGACCGCGACGAAGCCGCAGTCGTTGATTTCATGGACGACATCCTGGCTGGGGTGCCCCGTGATCGCCGTCTTGAACTTGCGGGGGAGGTTCGCCAGTGTGGGGTCGCCGATGAATCGGTCGGTGATCTCGCGGATCTGCGGGGTCGGATCGATGAGCTCGTCTTCGGCGATCCCCGCGACGGGGGAGCCGAGGACCACACGCGGCACGTCGCCGCACGCCTCAGTGGTACTGAGGCCGACCTCTTCGAGTCGTCGCCAGATCTCGGGGACATCCTCGACGCGCACCCAGTGCAGCTGCACATTCTGTCGGTCGGTGAGGTCGGCGGTGTCACGGGCGAACTCGGTCGAGATCTCGCCGATCACTCGCAACTGTTGCGTGGTGAGTTGGCCACCGTCGATGCGTACGCGCAGCATGAAGTACTCGTCTTCGAGCTCGTGCGGCTCGAGTTGCGCCGTGCGGCCGCCGTCGATCCCTGGCTTGCGCTGTGTGTAAAGGCCCCACCAGCGGAAGCGTCCGTGCAGATCTGTCGGATCGATCGAGGCGAATCCGCCGGCGGCGTAGACCGTCTCGATGCGCTCGCGCACGTTGAGCCCATTGTCGTCGAGTTTGAACTGCTCGTTGGCGTTGAGCGGGTCGCGACCGTCGACCGCCCACTGCCCGTGGGGCTTCGTCGGTGCCCGCCCGGTGCGCGTGCGCGCACCGCGGATCGGTGTCGGCTGCTGGATGGTCATCGCCCCTGCTCCCTGGAATGGATTTGCATCACCGTATGGGTCATGGACTGAGTCCAGGAATGCTGAGTGACACGCGACGTCAACAGGCGACACATGGCGTCATAGAGGTGGAAATGAGCGCGGAATGGTGGCGCGCGGCGTCGACATGTGCTTGGTCTCGCGGTGGCGTCATCCTCAAACTTGAGTGCAGGCGTATCAAGTTTAAATTGACAGCTTTCGGTCGCCCGGGTACAGTTGAGTCATCGCGGCTCAGGTTTACTGACTCGCCAGAGAACTTCACTCACAGACTTCAATCAAAAGGAGAATCGCATGGCACGTGCTGTTGGAATCGACCTTGGTACGACGAACTCCGTCGTCAGCGTCCTTGAGGGTGGTGAGCCGAAGGTTATCGCCAATGCCGAGGGCTTCCGCACGACCCCTTCGGTCGTCGCATACACGAAGGACGGCGAAATCCTCGTCGGCGAGACCGCCAAGCGTCAGGCTGTCACGAACGTTGACCGCACCGTCGCATCCGTCAAGCGTCACATGGGTACCGACTGGACCTTCGACGTCGATGGTAAGAAGTGGACGCCGCAGGAGATCTCCGCGCGCATCCTCATGAAGCTCAAGCGTGATGCTGAGTCGTACCTCGGTGACACCGTGTCGGATGCCGTCATCACCGTGCCTGCGTACTTCAACGACGCCGAGCGCCAGGCCACCAAGGAGGCCGGCGAGATTGCGGGCCTCAACGTCCTGCGCATCATCAACGAGCCCACCGCTGCCGCCCTCGCATACGGCCTCGACAAGGGTAAGGAAGATGAGCTCATCCTGGTCTTCGACCTCGGTGGCGGAACGTTCGACGTCTCACTGCTCGAAGTGGGCAAGGACGACGACTTCTCCACCATTCAGGTGCGCTCCACCTCTGGTGACAACCGCCTCGGTGGTGACGACTGGGACCAGCGCCTCGTCGATCACCTCATCAAGCAGTTCAAGGAAACCACCGGTGTGGACGTCTCTGGCGACAAGATCGCGCTGCAGCGTCTGAAGGAAGCCGCCGAGCAGGCGAAGAAGGAACTCTCCTCCTCGACCAGCACGAGCATCAACCTGCCGTACCTGTCGCTGACTGAGTCTGGCCCCGTCTCGCTCTCGGAGACCATCACCCGCGCGAAGTTCGAGGACCTCACCAAGGACCTGCTCGACCGCACCAAGAAGCCGTTCGAGGATGTCATCCGCGAGGCGAACGTCAAGGTCGCCGATATCGACCACATCGTGCTCGTCGGTGGATCGACGCGTATGCCTGCCGTTGCTGAGCTCGTCAAGCGCGAGACCGGTAAGGACGCCAACAAGGGCGTAAACCCGGATGAGGTCGTCGCCGTCGGCGCCGCTCTGCAGGCTGGAGTCCTGCGTGGCGAGCGCAAGGATGTGCTGCTTATCGACGTCACTCCACTGAGCCTCGGAATCGAGACCAAGGGCGGCCGGATGACCAAGCTCATCGACCGCAACACCGCGATCCCAACCAAGCGCAGCGAGACCTTCACCACGGCAGACGACAACCAGCCGTCCGTCGCGATCCAGGTCTTCCAGGGCGAGCGCGAGTTCACTCGCGACAATAAGCCGCTCGGAACGTTCGAGTTGACCGGCATCGCCCCGGCTCCCCGAGGCGTCCCGCAGGTCGAGGTCACATTCGACATCGACGCCAACGGCATCGTGCACGTGTCTGCAAAGGACAAGGGCACCGGTAAGGAGCAGTCGATGACCATCACCGGCGGCTCGTCGCTGTCGAAGGATGACATCGAGCGCATGGTTCGCGAAGCCGAGGAGAACGCGGCCGAGGACAAGCAGCGCGCCGAGGCTCTCGAGCAGCGCAACCAGGCCGAGACGCTTTCGTACTCGATCGAGAAGCTCATCAAGGAGAACGAAGACAAGCTGCCTGCGGACGTCAAGGAGACGGTCCAGGCTGACGTCGACGCTCTGAAGACGGCTCTGGCTGGCGAGGATGACGACGCCGTCAAGGTGGCGTTTGACAAGTTGAACGAGTCGCAGAGCAAGCTCGGCGAAGCGATCTACGCTCAGTCGCAGGCAGATGCTGCGGCAAGTGGCTCCGCCGAGGGTGAAGCCCCCGCAGGTGACGCTTCTGATGAAGAAGATGTCATCGACGCTGAGGTTGTCGACGACGAGGATGAGAAGAAGTAACCATGACGGACAAGAACTTCGACGAAAACGGCGAGGTTCTTCCTGAGGACGAGGGGTCGGATGCTGTGGCATCCGGCCCTGCGTCGCAGGAGAACCCCAACTCCGCAGAGGCTGCCTCTGCGGAGGGATCTGACGATGACTTCACGATTGAAGACATCTTGAACGCTACGCAGAGCGACGAGGCGGCAAAAGCCGGTGACGCGGCGCTCGCTGACGCGGAGTCCGCTTTACTCAACGACCTCAAGCGGCTGCAGGCCGAGTACGCCAACTACCGTCGGCGCACCGAAGAGCAGCGGCACGTAGAGATCGCGCGTTCCAAGGGCGAGGTGGCCAAGGGGCTGCTCCCGGTGCTTGACGACCTCGACCGCGCCACGCAGCACGGTGACCTCGACGAGGGCACGCCTTTCTTCGCCATCGGCGAGAAGGTGCGCACGGTCGTGGAGCGACTGGGCGTTGTCGCGTATGGCGAGAAGGGTGAGGTATTCGACCCTCAGCATCACGAGGCGATCTTCCAGCAGCCGACTCCAGGCGCCGAGGGTTCGACGATCCTCGAGGTCGTCGAGGTGGGATACCGCCTCGGTGACGTTGAGCTGCGCCCGGCGAAGGTCGTCGTCGCTGTTCCTGCAGAGTAGGTGATCGATGGCCAGCCAAGATTGGTTCGACAAGGACTTCTACAAGACGCTCGGCGTCTCCAAAGATGTCGCTGACGCGGATCTGAAGAAGACGTACCGAAAGCTGGCGCGCAAGTATCACCCGGATTCCAATGCGGGGGATGCGAAGGCCGAAGCGAAGTTCAAGGAGATCAGCGAGGCGTACTCGGTGCTCTCTGACGCGGAGCAGCGCAAGGAATACGACGAGATCAGGGCCATGGGCTCTGGTGCACGTTTCACTGCGGGCGGTGCTGGTGCGGGCGGCTTCGAAGACGTGTTCAGTCGATACGGTCAGGGCCGGGGCCAGAGCAATGCCGACTTTGAGGACATCTTCGCGATGTTCAATCAGGGGCAGCAGGGCGGCTTCGGTTCCGGTCGCTTCGGGCAGACGACTGGCGGATTCCGTGGTCAGGGTGGTCCGCAGAAGGGCATCGACATTACGGCGCGCACTACGCTCGACTTCGCCACTGCTGTGCAGGGCGAGACGATCACGTTGCAGGGCGAGGATGGAAAGCCTTTCAAAGTGAAGATCCCTGCTGGCGTTGCTGATGGGCAGAAGATTCGTCTGCGCGGTCGTGGTCGCCCTTCGCCGGATGGCGGAGAAAATGGCGACATCGTCGTAGCGATCAAGGTACGTCCGCACCCGGTGTTCACGCGTGACGGTCTGCACCTGCGGCTGACGGTGCCTGTTACCTTCACCGAGGCGGCGCTCGGCGCGACCATCGAAGTGCCCACTCTCGGTGGCGACGTGGTCAAGCTCCGCGTTGCACCAGGCACGCCGTCCGGTCGCGTTCTGCGCGTCAAGGGGCGTGGCGTCAAGACGGCGAAGGGCACCGGCGATCTACTCGCCGAGCTGCAGGTCGCGGTTCCCACGCATCTGGATGACGCCGCACGCGAGGCGCTCGAGAAGTTCCACGAGCTGGAATCGAAGGAGAACCCGCGCGCCGAGTTGATGGCGAAGGCGCAGGCCTGATGATGACGAGTTCGAGCTGCGGAGGTGATCGCAATGACCACGGATGAAGATGCCCTGGTCTTTGCGATCGCCGTCGCGGCCGAACTCGCGGGCATGCACCCGCAGACGCTGCGCCAGTATGACCGCATCGGGCTGGTAGTGCCCGGCCGCACGCGCGGCGGCTCACGCCGCTACTCGGCGCGGAATATCCAGCAGTTGCGTGAGGTCGCCAGGCTCGGTGCCGAGGGCATGAGTCTTCCCGCGATCGCGCGGTTGCTCGATCTCGAGGACGAAGTGCAGCTGTTGCGCCGTCGAGTCCTTGATCTTGAGAGCGCCCTGCGCTCTGAGCGAGTTAACCGCCCCGGCGTGCGCGTTTTCGCGGCCGGTGCGAGCGGAGTGATTCCTGTTTTTAGCGGTCGCCGTATCCGTCGCTCGACCGATGTGGTGCTGTGGCAGCCGCGGGGTTTCGGCAACGAAGACTGACTTGCAGGGTCGCTCTGCATCCGATCATCGCGCTTGCGGCCCATGTTGCGGTAACCTGATCGCACGACTGTTAACTGTAGACAGTTTTGTGACGGGCGGAGAGCAGCGTGGCCACCAGACTTCAACCGGTGACGGTCGTGCGTGAAGCGCTCGGAACCCAGGTTGCGAACCATATTCGCGATGCGATCGTCAGGGGCGATCTCGAGGCGGGTGAGCGCCTGGTAGAGACGGAATTCGCCGATTCCCTCAACGTCAGCCGCGGCCCGGTGCGTGATGGGTTCCGCATCCTCGAGGCCGAGGGCCTGATTGCCAAGCAGGGCCAGGGTTACCTCGTCCAGAGCCTCGATGCGCGTGATATTCGCGAACTCTATTCTCTGCGTGGTGCGCTCGAGTCGCTGGCGATGTCGATAACCATGGCGCTGGACAAAACTCCCGATCTCGGAGCGCTGCGTGCGGTCGTCGAGGCCATGGGCAGAGCGGCGGATGCCGCAGATTCAGATGAGTTCGCCCGTGTAGATGTGATCTTCCACAGCATGCTGTGCGACCTTTCCGGGCATCGCCGACTTGCCGCGGTGTGGCGACAGTACGAGCCGATCACCATGGCGTTGCTTCGGGTCACCGTGCTCGTCGACGATGATCTGCACGTCACGACCGCGCGTCACGCGCTGTTGGTCGACCTCATCGAGGGTGGTGACAGCGCGGCTGTGCTGGCGGAATTGGAAGACCACCTCGACGGTTCGCGTGAGCGGATGCTTGAGGCGTGGCGTACCTCCGCCGCGCGGAAGTCGGCGACGTGACTGTGCTTGCCACCACCGCGCCTGAAACCATCAGCCCCCACGTCGACGCCGCCGCGTTTCGAGAACGACTTAGCGCGCGGCACGCGATGAGTGGAGCCTGGGTGTTCCTCGATGACGCCGTAACGACGCAGGTGATGGCGCGCGCGGGCTTCGACTTCATCACGATCGACCTCCAGCACAGCTACTCGACGATGAGTTCTGCGGATGCCTTGGTTGAGGCCGTGCGGCAGGGCGGAGCGCAGGCGATCGTGCGCGTCCCCTGGAATACCCCCGACCTGATCATGCGATCACTCGACCTCGGTGCCGATGGAGTGATCGTGCCGATGGTGAACAGCGCTGCCGAAGCAGAAGCAGCGGCCTCCGCGTGTCACTACGCGCCGCGCGGAACGCGCAGTTGGGGTCCGCTGTGGCAGGGAGTGCACGAGCGCTTCCCCGATCACGAAGAAGGCGACCGCACGGCAGCCTGCATCGTCATGATTGAGACGGCGGCGGCGTATGCCGACATCGACGCGATCGCGGCAGTGCCGGATGTCGATGCCGTGTACATCGGGCAGAATGATCTCTCGCTCAGCGCCGGGCTCGGCCGCCAGACATACGCGGAGTCTCCGCACATGCACTCGATGATCGAGCGCATCATCGAGCGCAGTCATGCTGCCGGAACTGCAGTGGGGCTCGACTGCAGCGGCGCCGAGGCGGCGCGCTACTGGCGTGAGCGTGGCGTCGACTTCGTCATCGCGGCAAACGATGTCGCGCTGCTTGGCCAGGCTGCGGCCGCTGCGGCCGCTGATCTCCAGAATCGCTGAGTCGTGGCATCCGCGAACTCGCTTCTGCACGCCCGAACGCGTTCGTTCACTGTTGACTGTCAACAGTGAACACTGCTACGCTCGGCCCGTCAGTCCCTACTGCACTCAACGACAACTCGCACTCAAAGAGGAGCAAAGATGCCCATCAAGCGCATGAACCGCGTGCTGGCAGCCGCCGCGGTCTTCACCACAGCAGCACTGGTTATGTCCGGATGCACGAAGGTCGATGAGGGTGGCGAAGCCGCATCGTCCTTCCCCGAGAAGGACATCCGCCTGATCATCCAGGCCAACCCCGGGGGCGGCTCTGACCTGTCTTCCCGCGCACTGGCCACCCAGCTCGAGGGCATCCTCGATGTCAGCGTGATTCCGGAGAACATGCCGGGAGCTGCTGGTGCGCTCGCGATGGAGTACGTCGCAGAGCAAGACCCTGATGGCTACGTCATCGGCTTCGGTCCGGTCGAGATCGCCATGCTCAACACCACGCAGGACGCGAACGTTCTGCCGGAGAACTTCGACCTGCTCGGCCAAATCATGCTGGCGCCGGGCGTCATCACGGTCTCCGCCGCTAGCGATGTGCAGACCCTGGAAGACCTCGTCACCAAGGCGAAGGCCGCGCCCATCACGATCGCCAACTCCGGCGCTGGCTCCATCTGGGAAGCCGCCAGTGTCGCCTTCGGCACCGAGACCGGTGGTCAGGTCACTCCCGTCCCGTACGACGGTGGCGCACCAGCCGTCGCAGCAGCGGCATCCGGTGAAGCTGATGCAGCCGTCTCCGGACTCGGTGAAGCACTGTCGCAGGGTGGCGCCGTGCGCATCCTCGCCGTGCTGAACGACGAACGCCACCCGGATGCTCCCGACGTCGAGACCGCAGAAGAAGCTATCGGCGCCGAGCTCATCTTTGGTGGCTGGGGCGGAATCTACGCTCCCGCCGGTCTCCCGGACGACGTGCACGCCACGCTCGAGGCCGCCATCAAGGAAGCCGTAGAGTCCGACACCTACACGCAGTTCCAGGAAGACGCCGGAAACCTCGTCGTCTACCGTGACTCGGCCGAGTTCACCGAGTTCGTCGGCGAGCAGTTCACCCTGTTCCAGGACCTGCTGGGCTGACATCAATGACGGAGGCCGGGACACCTCGGCCTCCGTCATCCGTCCTCGTCGAAGGAAGCACATGTCGTCTGCAGAAGTCGCCGAGAGCGACGATTACCAAAGCGCGACGCCCTCGCGCGCGCTCGAAATAGCGTTCGCCATCGTCGCACTCGCGTTTACCGCGGGATACCTGGCGCTGTCGACGCAGATCCATCTGCGCCGCGAGGTTGCGGCAGGACAGATCGATGCCCGCTTCTGGCCCATGCTGCTCGGAGTGACGGGCGTCGTCGTGGCCATCACTATTTTGGTGTTCGCGATCGCGCGGCCGGCACCGGGACGTGAGGACACTGAGCGCATTCAGCCCGGTGGGGTCGCCCGGGTGAGCGCAACTCTCGTGATCTCGGGTGCCTTCATCGCCCTGTGGTCACTCGGCTCGGTCATCCTGTTCGGTTACCGCATCGAAGTCTTCCCGATTGCCGCAGCCCTGCTCATGGCCGCTCTGATGCTCGTCTACGGGCACCGGCGCTGGCTGAGTCTCATCATCTACACGGCATCCGTCACGGCGTTCATCTACGTCGTATTCGGGATGCTCCTGAGGATTCCGCTATGACTCCGTTCCTGGAGGGGCTCGACGCGCTCCTTGATATCTCGATCCTGCTCTACATGCTCGTGGGGCTCTTGCTCGGCTTCATGGTTGGTGCTTTCCCGGGCATTACCGCCACCATGGCTGTCGCGCTCGCCGCCGGCTTCACCATGACGCTCGAACCCGTGCAGGGTCTTGCCGTGCTGCTCACCATCTATGTCGCCGCAAACTTCGGTGACCGGGTGCCGTCGATCCTGATCAACACGCCAGGCACCCCGGCATCCATCGCAACGACTCTCGATGGCTACCCGATGGCCAAACAGGGCAGGGCAGGACTCGCGCTGACGATGTCGGCGATCGTTTCTGCCGTCGGCATCCTCGCCTCACTCGTGTTGTTCGCGGTTGCTGCAGTGCCGATCGCGAGCTTCGCCCGCGACTACTTCAAATCTCCCGAGCTATTCGCGCTCGTGGTCTTCGGCATCGCGATCATGATCGGCATCTCGTCGAAGTCGATGCTCAAGGGCATCCTCGCCGGCCTCTTCGGGCTCATGCTCGGCACGGTCGGCACATATGCCGCCACCGCAGACAAGCGTTTCACCTTCGGATCGCTGGACCTCGTCGAGGGCCTCAACTTCATCGCGGTCATCATCGGGCTCTTCGGTATCGCCGAGCTGTTCGACCAACTGCTCACGTATCGCAAGAACAACGTTCGTCCGATCTCGAGCCTCGGTCGCTGGTGGCCGAACAAGGCCGAGTTCAAGCAGAGTGGTCGCGCGACGGCAGTTGCCGGAGCCGTCGGTCTCGGTGTCGGGCTCATCCCCGCGGCCGGTGGCGACATCGCCGGACTCATCGGTTGGGATCGCGCGCGCAAGGCTTCGAAGCATCCGGAGGAGTTCGGTAAGGGCTCGATCGAGGGCGTCGCGGCATCCGACACGGCATCCAGCGCGACGCTCGGAGGATCGCTCACCACGACGATGGCGTTGGGCATCCCCGGCGACTCGGTGATGGCCGTGATGATCGGTTCGATGATCATCTGGGGCATCACCCCGGGCCCCACACTGTTCACCGAACGGCCCGATCTGGTCGTCTCGATCGTCGGCATCATGCTCGTTGCCACGCTGCTCTCGCTCGGGCTGAGCCTCGTGCGCATGAAGGGCATGGTGAAGCTGCTCGACGTTCCGCAGCCGTACCTGTGGAGCGGCATCCTGATCTTCTGCATCATCGGCACATACGCCACCTCAAACAGCCTCGCGACGGTCGTCACGATGCTCGTCTTCGGCGTCGTCGGCGTGCTGCTCAAGCGGATGCAGGTGCCCGCGGGGCCCGTGGTGCTCGGGCTGCTGCTCGGTCCGCTGGCCGAGGAGAACCTCGCCCGCACTCTCGCGATTCTTCCCACGAAGCCGTTCTTCGAGGTCGTCAGCCCGATCGCGATCGTGCTGCTCGTGCTCGCCGTGCTCTCGATCGTCATGCCGGCGATCCGCTCGGCGCGCAAGCCGCGTGACAAGCGGGCGTCCTTCGCTGATTCGGTACTCGACACCGAGAGCCTCACTCAGATCTCGAAGGCGCACGAGGAGCTTGCCGCCGACCCCGACCTGCTCACCTCGACGGTGCGCACACCATCCACCCGGCGCGGTGCGCGCCGGAAGAACAAGGAGAACAAGAAGTGACCCGTTACGACATCTTGACTGCCGTTCCTACCGCGTTCCATCGGGACGGGAGTCTTGATCTGGAAGGGTCGCGCGCGATCTTCCGTTTCGTAGGGGAGTCTGGCAACGAGGGCGCGTTCATTCTCGGCACGACGGGGGAGTTCCCTGCGGTGGATGCTGCGGAGTTCCGCTCGCTTGTCGAGGCGGCGCTTGCTGAGCTCGCAGATCGGATGCGCGTGGTCGTGCATGTCGGTCAGCCCAGCACGTTCGAAGCTGTGCGCCTCACGGGTATCGCACGCGAGCTCGGCGCGACAGAGTTCGCGGCGCTCACTCCGTACTACCTGCGCTCTAGCGAGGATTCGATCTTCGACTACTACCAGGCAGTGTCGGATGCAGTGGGCGACGGACGCCTGTACATCTACATTTACCCTGCGCGCAGCGGCAACACGGTCTCGCCGGAGCTGCTGGTGCGGCTGTCGGCGCTGCCGAACGTCGTCGGGGCGAAGATCAGCGAGCTCTCGCTGGAAGAGATCGCCGCGTACCGAGCGGTGGTTCCTGCTGATTTCGATCTGTACACCGGCGCTGATCGCGACCTGATCGCGGCCGTCGAGGTCGGTGCGCAGGGTGTCGTCTCTGGTGTCTCGTCTGTGACGCCGAAGCCGTTCCGTGCGCTTGCGGATGCCGGCCGCTCGGGGGATGCCTCGGCGATCGCAGCCGCTCAGGTCGCAGTCGACGATGTTGCTTCGCTGATCGGCGGCGACATGGCTCGGATGAAGGAGGGCTATCGCGTGCTCGGTGTGACCGACACACACTGCCGCATGGCGATCGCGGAGCCGACGGATGCTGAGCGTGCTGATGTGCGCCAGGTTGTCGAGCTGTATCGCTGAGGTTCGTCGGTGGGCCGCCGCCTAGCTTCCATAACGCAGAAACCGTCCTTCCCCCACTTAGGGAGGGGCGGTTTCTGCGTTATGGATAGAGCGACGGAGACCGCTGGCGGCTGCGGATCAAAGGCGACAAGAGAAATCGATATCAAAGCGCGCGTTCGTTCGGCGTGACGTTCAATCTGAGGCTAGGACTCAGAATCCTCTACGGGAGCAGCATTGGGTTTGACAGATCATCCGCTGCAACGTTACGTTTGGCGAAATCGATTTCACCCGCACAGTAGCGTTCGTGATCTTGAGTGCAACGCCGCAGATCTGGCTGGACGAAGGAGTTAGCAGTGAAGACCATCAATTCGTATACATCGAGCGCGGACGCTTCCCATCTTCCGCGCCGCGCGCTTCGCGCGGTCGGTATTGCAGCCGTCGCAGCTCTGGCACTCGCTGGCTGCACAGCGACGGCCGGCGACAGCGGAGGGGAAAGTGCAGGCGGAGAGCTGACGTTCTCCAACTGGCAGTTCCTCGAAGACGGCAAGGGTCCCATCATCTGGGATGCGGTCAAGGGCTACACAGGACCGAACGACGACATCTCGCTCACCAAGGTCGAAATCCCGTTCGCAAACTACGCGGACAAGCTCAGCACTGAGCTCGGCGCCGGTGGCGGACCCGATGTCATGGTCCTACAGGACAGCCAGTTCGCGTCGCTGGTCGATGCTGGCGTCCTTGAGCCGCTGGACGATATCGCCGAAGAGATGGGGGATTCCCTCAACAACACGAATGAGGCCGGCTTCTTCCAGGACGGGCAGTACGGTTTCAACTGGGAGCGCCCGACCTACAGCACGGTCATCTACAACAAGGACATCTTCGCCGAGCTGGGTCTTGAGGTTCCGACGACATTCGATGAGTTCCTCACGACGGCACAGACGATCAAGGACGAACTCGGAATCTCCGGCTTCGCCGGCCGACACCAGACGGCCGAGATCGACGGCTGGACTCTGGAGATGGCCAACTGGATTTACGGATTCGGCGGCGAGCTCAGCGACGGTGAGAAACTCACGATCGACAACCCTGCAAACGTCGAGGCCGTCGAAGCATTCCTGAAGACGTTCGAGTCGGGCGTCGCCCCAATCGGCGACGATGCATCGACCTTCCGTGCAAAGTTCGGCCAGGGCCAGGTCGGCATGCTCTTCGAGAATTCCGGTGTCGCAACGACCCTGACCAGTAGCGCAGACGGAGCGATCAACGGCCAGAACCTGGGTGCGGCTCCGCTGCCGATGGCCAACCCGGGGTCGAACTCGCAGCTGATCATCGCCGTGAACGCGAACAGCGATAACAAGGAAGCAGCCAAGGACTTCGTGCGCTGGGTACTCGGCGACGAGGGACAGGTCGCGATTCGTACGGGCCTCGGCGCATCAGCGATGGCCACCGACGTCGAACCCGACGCCGCGTTCCTCGAAGCTAACCCCTGGGCGACGCAGTTCCTCGAGGCGGCCAAGACGTCGAAGTCGACCATGGTCGAGGGTTTCGAGACCGAAAGCAAGGTCATCTGGCGCGAGGTGCTGACAGGGATCGAAGACCTCCGGGTCAACGGTGGCGACGTCAAGGCGAAGCTCGCCGACGTTCAGAAAACCCTCGAAGCCGAACTCGGTTGACCCCTTCGGAGGATCGGCGCAATCGCCGCCGGTCCTCCGAAGTGACCCGAAAGGACATGGAAACGATGGCCGTCACCACGGTTGAGGCGAAACACGCCTCCTCGCCGCGCGGTACAGCGCCGCGGAAGAAGAAAATCGCAGGCGGTGCGCTCGGACGATTTGTCGAGCGCAACGGTGCGTACCTCTTCCTCTTCCCTGCGATCGCCTATCTCGCGGTTTTCACGATCTTCCCGCTCGTCCGCGGGCTGATGCTCTCCTTCACCGCGACCAAACTCGTCAACCCAGCTGGGGGACGACCGGTCGGTCTGGAGAATTACGAATACCTGCTGAGCAGTGACAAGTTCTGGTCCTCCGTGGTCACGACACTTTTGTACACACTGTTCAGCGTCGTATTCGCGGTCGGCATCGGAACGGCGGGCGCGCTGCTGCTGAACACGGCGTTCCGCGGTCGAGGGATCGTCAGAGCTATCGTCACGATCCCGTGGGCTGTGCCGACGGTTGCCGCGGCGTTGATCTTCGTCTGGATCTACAACAACGAGCAGGGCATCCTCAACCGCACCACCGGGGCGCTCGGTCTCGGGGAGCACGGCTGGCTGGTGGACCCCAGCTTCGGGCTCTTCGCCGTCACCCTCGCTACCGTGTGGAAGCTCACGCCGCTGGTCATGTTGGTCATGCTCAGTGCACTGCAGAGCGTTCCCCACGAGCTCCGTGAGGCGACCTGGATGGACGGGGCGACGAAGTTCCAGTCCTTCGGCGCAGTGACGCTGCCCCACATCATGCCCACGATTCGAATGATCACACTGCTGATGACGATCTGGTCGATCCGTCGCTTCGAGGTCATCTTCCTCATCACCGGCGGTGGGCCGCTCGACGTGACCAACACTCTCGTGGTGAACGTCTATCGAACCGCCTTCCAAGATCAGAATCTCGGTCGAGCCGCCGCGATCGGCGCGCTGGGACTGGTGCTGTCGCTGCTGGTCACGGTGGTCTACTTCATCATCGAGCAAATCCAGGAACGTCAGGAGAGCCAGCGATGACGACCACACACATCCCCACCGCTCTGCCGCGCAAGCGCGGCATCGGCGCGCGATTCGGCAGCCTCGGCAAGGCCGTTCTGATCACGCTCCTCGTCGTGTTCGCCGGGTTCCCGATCTACTGGATGCTGGCAACCTCGCTCGGCACCGAGACCTCGCTCTATCGCGACGGACAGCCCCTCTTCCCCGAGTTTGGCAACATCGGCCAATGGGGAGGGTTCCTCGCAGATGTCCCGATTCTTCGGTGGCTGGGAAACTCGTTCGTCATCGCTGCGGGAACGACCATTCTCAGCCTGGTCCTCGCGACCTTGGCCGCGTACGCGCTCAGCCGGTACCGGTTCCGTGGCCGAGGCATTGCAGGATTCATCTTCTTCAGCACGCAGATGCTGCCGGAGGCGCTCATCATCGTCCCGCTGTACGCGATCTTCGCCGGCGCCGGTCTCCTAAACGGGCACTGGGGCCTTGTGCTCGCCGACACGGCGTTCGTCATGCCCGTGAGCATGTTCATTATCAAGAGCGGCATCGACAAGATTCCTTACGAGATCGAGGAGTCCGCCCGTATCGACGGATGCTCGCGCCTGCGCATCCTGTTCACGATCGTCCTGCCGCTGATCATGCCGAGTGTCGCCGCGGCCGCCGTCATCGCGTTCTTCGACGGCTGGAACGAGTTCATGTTCGCCAACACGTTCATCTCCTCGTCTGAACTCTGGCCAGCATCGGTGGGACTGTCGTCGTTCCTCGGCCAGTTCTATACGCCGATGAACGTCGTCATGCTGTGCGCGCTGCTGTTCGCGCTGCCAGCAATCATCTTCTTCCTGTGGGCTCAGCGCGGCATTGTGTCGGGGCTGACCGCGGGATCCGTCAAGGGGTAGGGAAATCATGTCTGAAGGAGCGTCCACCATGGTCGAGGGATTCGATCCGCTGTTCTCCGTCCGAGACAAGGTCGTCGTCGTCACCGGCGGGTTCGGTCAGATCGGCGCGGAGTTCGTCAGGGCGCTGCACGCTCGTGGCGCACGAGTGGCAGTCACGTCGCGCAACGAGGTTGCTGACCCGGGAACGAGACTCGACATCGCCGATGCGAGCGCCGACTCCCTCATGGCGATTGAGATGGACATCACTGATCAGGCGAGCGTCGAAGCGGGCTTCGAACGCATCGTTCGCGAGTGGGGCGTTCCGACAGTCATCGTGAATAACGCCGGACTCGACACTCAGCCCAGTGCACCGCCCGAAGTCTCCGGACCGTTCGAGAATTTCCCGCTCGAGGTCTTCCGTGAGGTTGTGGACACGAACCTCGTCGGAACGTTCCTGGTCACACAGGTCGCTGGCCGCCACATGCGCGACGCCGATGTGTCGGGCTCCATCATCAACATCGGGTCGATCTACGGGATGGTCTCGCCGATCCAAGACATCTACGCTTACAAGGCGGAGACCACCGGTATCCCGTTCATCAAGCCAGTGGCCTACTCGGCGGCGAAGTCGGGCCTGTACAACCTGACGCGGTACTGCGCGACGTATTGGGGCAGAGCCGGGATCCGCGTCAACACGTTGACTCCGTCCGGCGTGCGCCGCGATACCCAGGATGCGACGTTCCAGGCCAATTACACCGAGCGTATGCCGATCGGGCGGATGGCGGAGGCTCATGAGTTCAACGGTGCCCTCCTCTTCCTCGCCTCAGACGCATCCGTCTATATGACCGGATCCAACGTCGTCGTCGACGGAGGGTGGACAGCATGGTGAGCGACCTCCTGGGCGAACGTCTGTTCTCCGCCGCAGTGACTCCGATGGCCGCCGATGAGTCGGTCGATCTGGACGCACTCGCGGCCATGATCGATGCGGACCTCGCGCGAGGTGTGGAGGGACTGTACGTTTGCGGTTCCTCCGGTGAGGGTGTGCTGCTGTCTGAAGCGGAGCGAAGGAGCATCGCCCGTACGGCAGTGACGGTCGCGGCGGGGAGAGTGCCTGTCGTCTCGCACATCGGGGCGATGTCCACCGGCGAAGCGATCCGTCTCGCCGAGGACGCGAAGGATGCCGGCATCACGGCGATCTCGATGATTCCGCCGCTGTACTACGGCTATTCAACGCCGGAGGTCGTGCGGCACTTCCGTGCCGTCATCGACGCCGTCGATCTGCCATTCGTGCTGTACAACATTCCTCAGTTCACCGGTCGGGACATCTCGGAGGGCGGCTTCGAGGAACTGCTGGAGCTTCCGCAGGTGATCGGTGTCAAGCACACCTCGCGCAACCTGTACGGAGCGGAGCGGATCATCCAGCGCTACCCGCATCTGAGCCTCATAAACGGGTTCGATGAGTTCTACCTGCCGGCTCTCTCCATCGGCGCCCGCGGGGCCATCGGAACCACGGTCGGCGTGCAGATCGAGCTGTTCCTGGCGATGCGTCGTCGATTCTCGGCAAACGATCTCACCGGCGCACGCATCGTCCAAACAAGGATCAACGACACGGTCGAAGCGATGGTGGCGGAGGGCGTGTTCGGCGCAGCCAAGTACCTCGGCGGCAAGAACTCCGTGCCGCTCGGCGACTGCCGTCGGCCGCTCCCGCCGCTTGACGACGCGGCCAGAGTACGACTGGATGCGGTGTGGGAAAAACTGCAGGAGAACATCGCCCGCACGGTCGCCGAGGAGCGCGACGTCAATTCGGCTGGATAAGGTTGCCTGACATCCATCGGGTGGAACTGGGGAGCGCAGATGACCACGATCTACGACGTTGCGAAGCTCGCCGGCGTATCGCCGGCGACCGTATCGCGGGTCTTCAACGGCACGAATGTGTCTGCGGAGAAGGTTGTTGCCGTGCGCCAGGCCGCGGAACAGCTGAAGTTCACGCCGAATCGCACGGCGCGCTCGTTACGGCTCCAGAGCTCTGAAGTCATCGGGCTGATCATCCCGGATATCGAGAATCCGTACTTCACCGAGATGGCGCGTGGGGTCGAGGATGTGGCGTCCGAGGCTGGCTACTCGGTGGTGCTCTGCAACTCCGATTCTCAGGCTGAGAAGGAGAAGACCTACCTGAGCATCGCCATCGCGGAACACATGTCGGGCATCATCATCGCCCCTGCCACAGAAAACACGGATCTTGCCGCGATTCTCGCGACCGGGCGCCCAGTTGTCGCCGTTGATCGCAGCACCGGGTTCGACGTCGATGAGGTTGTGATGGCCAACAAGGTCGCCGGAGTATCCGCAACGCAGTCACTGCTCGCGGCGGGATATCGCCGAGTCGCCTACATCGGCGGCCCAGAGCACATTGACACCGCCGCGGAGCGCGCGCAGGGTTGGCGGTCAGCGATGACTGCGGCGGGCTCTGCGGCTGTCACCGAGGAATTGGAGCGCTTCGCAACCTTCCGCGTCGACGGAGGCCGTGCGGCCATGGAAGAGCTTCTCGCACTGCCAGAGCCTCCCGACGCCGTCGTCGCCGGCAACAACCTCATCGGCGTTGGCGCGATCCAGGTTCTCACCGAGCATGGTCTCACCCCGCCGAAGGTCGGTGTTGCCGTCATCGGCTCGCTGCCGTTTACGACACTCTCGCCGACGGCGGTTACCGTGGTGCGCCTGCCCGCGCGCCACATGGGCGTCACCGCCGCACGGATGCTGCTCGAACGCATCCGTGGAGACCAGCAGCCGGCCCGCACGGTCGTGCTGCGCAACGAAGTGCAAGCCGCCAGCGCGGTGCGTTGACGCCCGATCCCCGGTCCTGAAATCAGGACCTTCGACCGAGAGCAGGACGTTTCTGCAGAACCCTCCTGTTCTCGAGACAACTTCCTGATTCCGGGATGCCGAGGCAGGGCGCCCCACCACCCACTTGCAGCTTGAAATCGATTTCAGGTACAGTTGCCAACGCGGCGTCTGTACCCACCAGTAACGGAGAACACTATGAGCTACACCCTTCCCGCCCCGGCGTCTCGCCCGGCATCCGCCCCGAAAACCGCGTACCTGATCACCTCCGGCGATCTGCGCGAGGCCGCGAACGTCGGCGGATGGCCGACCCAGGTCGCGCTCGAAGCAGGCGTGTCCCGCGTCTTCGGTGAGCTCGGCTGGAGCGTCATCCGCGCCTTCGACGTCGACCCCGCCACCGGCCACGGCTTCATCTCCAGCCAGCGCATGGGCCTCGGAGTCTTCAAGAACATCCCCGCTGACGCCCCGCTTATCGTTGCGATCGCGAACTGGCAGTACTCGCACCACGTGCTCGCCGGACTCCGCACCCACCAGGGCCCGATCCTCACGGTCGCGAACTTCGCGGGCGACTGGCCGGGACTGGTCGGTCTGCTCGGACTGAACGCCGGCCTCACCAAGATGGACAAGCCCTACTCGTCGACCTGGTCGGTTGACTTCACTGACGAGTGGTTCACGGCCACCCTCAAGGAGTGGACCGAGACCGGCACCATCACCCACGACTACTCGCACGTGCGTGCGCTCCCCGCGCTGCCGGAGAGCCCGGAGAAGCAGCTCGGCGAGGCACTGGCCGCCCAGCTCCGCGACGAAAAGGCCATCATCGGCGTCTTCGATGAGGGATGCATGGGCATGTACAACGCCATCTTCGATGACGAGCTGCTCAACGAGACCGGCATCTACAAGGAGCGACTGTCGCAGTCCGCGCTGTACGCCGAGATGCTCAATGTTGCCGAGGAAGAAGCTGACGCAGCCTTCGACTGGCTCGTCGAGCACGGGATGACGTTCCACTTCGGTGAGGATGGCACGACCGAGCTCA
Organism: Microbacterium sp. Y355; assembly: GCF_059445345.1. Taxonomy (NCBI): domain Bacteria; kingdom Bacillati; phylum Actinomycetota; class Actinomycetes; order Micrococcales; family Microbacteriaceae; genus Microbacterium; species Microbacterium sp. Y355. The sequence continues at coordinate 3,014,125 of NZ_JCAIUD010000001.1, forward strand.
CCCGCGAGCAGGTGCAATGGCAGATGAAGATGTACATCGCCGCCCTGCGCATCTCCGACGACTTCGGACTCGACGCCGTCGGCATCCAGTACCAGCAGGGTCTGAAGGACCTGGTTCCGGCATCCGACCTCGCCGAAGGCATCCTGAACTCCACCGAGCGCCCGCCGGTCACCTCGCGCGATGGCTCGCGCGTGCTGCACGAGGGGCGTGCGTTCCCGCACTTCAACGAGGCCGATGAGGGCGTCGCGGTCGACGCGCTGGTCACCGACCGCGTCTGGCGCGCGATGGGCCTCGTTCCCGACAACACACTGCACGACGTGCGCTGGGGCGAGGATTACGAGGGCCAGTTCGTTTGGGCGTACGAGATCTCCGGTTCCGTGCCCGCCTCTCACCTCGGGGGCTGGGACAAGGCCGAAGGCTGGCGTCAGGGCCACGTGTTCTTCCCCGCTGGCGGCGCCACCCTCAACGGTGTGTCAAAGCCCGGTGAGATCGTGCTGTCGCGCGTGTTCATCGCCGAGGGCATCCTGCAGGCCGACATCTTCCGTGGTGCCGTCGTCGAGCTCCCAGAGGCGGAGACCCAGCGCCGCAAGGATGCCACCAACCCGGAGTGGCCGCTCGCACACGTCGTACTGAACGGCGTCTCGCGCGATCAGTTCATGGCGCGCCACAAGGCGAACCACGCACAGCTCGTCTACGCACCGGATGCTGAAACCGCCGACAAGGCACTCATCGCGAAGGCAGCGATGTTCGACGGCATGGGCATCAAGGTGAACCTGATCGGCGACGTCGCGGTCTGATTCACCTAGCGGTCTGATTCACCTAGTGGTCTGATCGACAACATCGCTTGACCCTCGTCAGGGTCTGACCGACAACGCATAAACCGCCCTTCCTGGATTCAGGGAAGGGCGGTTTGTGCGTTCTCGAGAGCGTGGCGTGCGCGGCGACTCTCAGCCGGGTAGCAGCCCCGCGACGAGCGCGTCGACAATGTCGTCGGTGGAGGTATCCGGATCGATGGGTGATGTGAGTCGATCGAAGACGAGACCTTCAATCGCGTAGTGGAACAGGGTGATCTCGCGTCGCCCGCCGGGGAGTTCGGCCGCCTCGTTGAACGCGACATCGCCGTCGAGCCCGGCGCGTTGCCACGTGCCCAATGAAGCGGCGAGTTCTGGACGGCGGGCTGCTTCGAGCCTCAGTTCGTACAGCGCGAGCGTCACCTCGCGCTGTGTGGTCAGACGGCGCACGATATCGCGCGTGTAGTCGGCGAAGAGTTCGCGGCTGGGCTGCTCTTCGGCACGGGCCTCGAGATCTGACGGTGTGGGCGCGAGGCGCACGCCGATTCGCTCGAACAGCCCGGTGACGAGGGCCTCCCGGCTGCGGAAGTAGTTCGAGGTCGTGCCGATCGGAACGCCGGCCTCCGCATCGATCGCCCGATGGGTCAGGCCGCGCGAGCCCTCTCGCGCCAACACGGTGATGCCGGCATCCGCCAGCACCGCTCGGCGTGCTTCGTTCTTCGCCATGGGAATGACTCTAGCGCAACCACTGCACCTGTTGTAGTCTCCAATCACTGCACCTGTAGTTATTGGAGAAAAGATGCGAGAACTCACCTATTACGTCGCTGTGAGCATTGATGGTTTCATCGCCGGCCCTGGCGGAGAATTCGACCGGTTCCTCGTTGAGGGGGATCATGCAGCGGACATCTGGTCGAAGTACGGCGGAACAGCGCCGACGGCGCTCGCCGCGGCGGCCGGCCTATCGGTCGAAGGGGGCCCGTTCGACACTGTGCTCATGGGCTGGAACACCTATGCGGTCGGACTCCCCGATCTGCCGTCCCCATACCGCCACCTCCGGCAAATTGTCTTCACGCGTGCGCACAGTGCCCCGAACGGCTCGGATGGCGTCGAGTTCACCGACCGCGATCCCGTTGAGGTCGTGCGCGAGCTCAAGGCTGAGGAGGGTAAAGGGATCTGGCTCTGCGGAGGTGGCTCGCTTGCGGCCGTGCTGCGCGACGAGATCGACCGGCTGGCACTCAAGCGCAATCCAGTGCTCTTCGGCGACGGCATCCCGCTGTTTGAAGGGCGAGGTTACGCACCCGCCGATTTCCGCCCCACCGCGATCACGCCGTACGAGTCGGGAGTCGTGCTCGCCGAATACGTGCGCGGCTAAGCCTTCAGAACGCTGGAGAAGCCTCGTTCAGCCGGAACGGGTAGTGTGGCGACACCATGAGGATGACGCGTCGCGAGCTGCTGATCGGCGCCGGAGCCGGGGCCCTCAGCGTGCTGCTCGTGTCCTGCACGCCGGAACCTGCTCCCACGCCGACCCCCACTGGCACGCCCACTCCGCTGCCCACAACCACTGTGCCGGCTCCCGCCGCGAGCGTGCGCAGCGCGTGGTCGACAGACCCGTTCTCGCGCGGCGCCGTCAGCTTCACCCGCATCGGTGTGCAGTCGGCTACCCGCGAGACATTGGCAGAGCCCGTCGGAGGGCGGCTGTTCTTCGCGGGCGAGGCGACGGATGCCGATAATCCCGGCACGATGCGCGGTGCGATCCACTCGGGTGAGAGCGCCGCGGTGCGCGTGCGCGCCACGGCAGGTCCCGGCGAGCGGATCGCCGTGATCGGTGCCGGTCTTGCCGGCGCGACAGTCGCCGCACGGCTCGCGGATGCCGATATCGAAGTCACCGTATTCGAGGCACGCGATCGGGTCGGCGGACGCGTCCACTCGCAGCTCGACGACGACTGGCCGATGCCGATCCAACTCGGCGGATGGCTGCTCGGCGACGCCCCGGAAGACGGTCGCCCCGTCCTTGACAGCCTCGAGACTGTGGACCTGGCATCCGCTCTCTGGCGCTCCCCAGAGGGCGACCTCGACCCGGTCAGCAACGCGTCGCTGGAGCAAGCGATCGCCGCAGCCCAATCCTTCCCGGCCGATGTCTCACTTACTGAGGCGCTGTCAGAGACCGGCGCCGATCCTGAAGAGCCGGGCCTTGCCGCGCTCCTGGCGTACCTCACCACCACCTCGGGTGCGGATGCCGACACCGTGTCATCCTGGTTCCCGCCTGCTCTGCCGATTCCGGCAAGATCAGGCATCGTCAGTGACTTCGGCGCAGTCGTGCAGCAGATGCTGGAGGGCGCGCAGCTGACCCTGTCGTCCGCAGTAACCCGCGTCGCCTATGACGATGCGGGTGTCAGTCTGCGTCTCGGCACGGGGGAGTCGACCTCGTTCGATCGGGTGGTGATCACCGTGCCGCTCGGCGTGCTGCAGCGCGAAGGAATCGAATTCGCACCGCCCCTGCCGTTCACATACCGCGGCGCAATCAACGCACTGGGCATGGGGCACATCGAGACAGTTTGGCTGCGCTACGACGAGCCGTTCTGGGACACTGAGGCGACGATCTGGCACGCAGTGGACGGCGACCAGTTGGTCCGCACCTGGATCAATCTGCTTCCTGCCACCGGCGAGAACGTGCTGGTGGGAATCCTCGGCGGAGCGGCTGCCGAGGAGTTCGCAGGACTCGAAGAGGACGACGCCCTCGTCGCAGCCCTCACATCGCTGGACGCGTTCCTGCCTTCCGGCGTGACGGACTGATCCGACTGATCACCGCCAGCACCGTCGCGATGAGCGCGAAGATCGCCAGGGCGATGCCGCTCGTCAGCAGAAACTCCCCGGTGCCGCTGACCTGCCGCAGATCCAAGAAGTAGTACGGATACCAGCCGATCATCGGCCCACGCCACATCGTCACCCCGCCCCAGGCCAGGGGGAAAACGAGAGAGCCAGGGATGATCCACCACGGCACCGACCGGTGTCCGGGGGTGAGCGTCCACGCGATCGCAGTGAGGGCCGGCAGCCAGAAATGCAGCACCTGATCTGACCAGGGGACATCCACGCGGATGCCGCGGACCCCTGCCTGCCAGACGATCAGAGCGAATGCGAGGCCGGCCGTGATCGTCCAGGTCAGCACCAATGAGAGAGCGATGCTGAACCAGCGAGGGTCGTCGTCGCGGCGGAACGCCAGGATGCCGCCGATGACGAGCAGGACGACGAGTGCGCAGTTCGACTCCACTGTGAGATATGCGAAGAAGTTGCGACCGGAAATGGTCTGCGAACCGAGGCCCCAGAACAAGCGGTGGATGAGCGCGGTCAGACACACGGCTGCCGTGACAAGACGAAGCACGCCGAACGTGGTTCGTGCCCTCACTGTCGCCAGCCTCCCCCGCGGCGCGGTCTCACGCCATCCGGCGATTCTACGGAGAACAGCACGTCTCTACGGCGCGAACATCCTGGTGGCATCCATGAGCGGTTCGGGCAGATCGTGTTTCCAGTCAGGCTGGATCGATCCGCAGCACGCCCGGTGTCTCGCCGCCCGTGACGTCGTCGGCGATGCGGATACTGCGCGCGAGGTCGTCGAGCGCCGGAATCACCGTGGCGAACATCTCCCGAGAGCCGCCGACGGCCGTGAGAGTGATCAGGTGCGTGCCGGTGTCCCAGGTGTAGGTGGCGAACGGGGGAGAGGACGGCTGCTCTGGGAACGAGATCACCAGCTTCTCGCCCGCGCCCAGTCGCGAGGTGAACGACTCGGTGTCGTCGTACTCCATAGGCATCATCGCCCTTGCACGGCGCACATCGTGGGTGAGTTCCTGGGTCGTCGCCATGGCAACCACAATTTCGGGGTCGGACTTCCACATCCAGACCAGCACGCGCCCATCGGCCCGCTTCATCATCGCCGGTGCGAGCTGGCTGATCGCCCACGCGCCGACGCGCGTTCCTCGAGGGACGGGTCCGCTTCCTGTCTGCACGGCCTGGCCCATCAGCATCCGCAATGCTGCCTTGCGCTGGCGGCGTCCCTTCCAGCCGAATGATTCCGTCACAGGAATCCAGAGTTGGTGGTCTGCGGATGAGGCGATGCGCATGACCCCACGGTAGAGGATGACCCTGCGTGAGTGCTCTGACCACGGCTGGCCTACGAGGTGCTGCAGGCCCCTCCGGTAGAGTTGCCAGCGCCCGGATCCGGGCCCCCTGCCGCGTACCGTAAGGCTGCATATCCGTGACCTCCTCTGACGCTCCGTTGAAGATCCTCATCGGATGCGACACCTTCGCCCCTGACATCAACGGCGCCGCGCGCTTCGCTGAGCGCCTCGCGGCAGGGCTGGTGCAGCGTGGCCACGATGTGCACGTTGTCGCGCCGAACACGAAGTACCGTCGGGCGACGCCCGCGACCGAGGTCATCGAGGGTGAGCCGATGACGCTGCACCGTCTGCCTTCGGTGCGGTGGATGCCGCATGACTGGCTGCGGTTCGTGTGGCCGTGGCGAACGACCCACTATGCGCGCAAGGTGCTCGATCGCGTGAAACCCGACATTGTGCACATTCAGTCGCACATTCTGATCGGTCGCGGTCTCGCGCATGTTGCCGCAGAACGTGGCATCCCGGTCATTGCCACGAATCACGTGATGGCGGAGAATCTGCTCGACCACTCCATGTTCCCGAAGTTCGTCGATGATCTCTTGCTGAAGTGGGCATGGGGGGATGCGAAGCGCACCTTCGACCTCACGCGCGCCATCACGACGCCGACCCGTCGCGCCGCCGATTTTCTCGAGCGGACCGTCGACGTGCAGGGTGTTATCCCGATCAGCTGTGGGATCGATCGCACGCAGTACACGCCGGTGATCGCACCGCGTGAGAAGAACCGCATCATCTTCGTCGGGCGTCTGACGGCAGAAAAGCAGATCGAGGTTATCCTGCAGGCGATGACGAAGCTCGACCCGGCATTGGAGACCACATTCGACATCGTCGGCGGTGGCGACCAGCGCAAGAATCTCGAGCGGCTCAGTGATGAACTTGGCCTCTCTGATCGCGTCACGTTCCACGGTCGAACGACTGATGAGGAATTGCGGGCGCTGCTGTCGCGCGCAAGCCTGTTCGTGATCGCATCCATTGCCGAGCTGCAGTCGATCGCGACCATGGAAGCGATGGCCTCGGCGTTGCCGATCGTCGCCGCAGACGCTGTCGCGCTGCCTCACCTCGTACACAACGGCGAGAACGGATATCTGTTCGCGCCGGGTGATGTCGACGAGCTTGCGGCACGAATGACGGATGTGCTGACCGCGTCGCCGGATGAGTATGCGCGGATGCAGCAGGCTTCGTTGGATGGCGTGCTCGTGCACGACATCAACCGCACCCTCGACACATTCGAGGCCCTCTACCGTGACGAACCGCTGCCGGAGTAACCCATGCACATCGTCTTTTTCGGCGATCAGCACCTCGAGTCCCTCGGCGGAGCGCAGGTGTCGATGCGGTTGCAGCGACGATTCCTCGAACGTGCCGGTCATACGGTGACTGCTGTCGCGCCGAAGATGCATGCGCGCGGAATCACGACGACGGATCCCGGATACCTGGACACACCGTCCATCCCGATCACTCTCGATCGCGAATACTCGATGTCGTGGCCGGGGAAACGCATCGATCGTTTCCTTGACCGTGCCTTCGCGACCCGCCCGCCCGTCGACCTCGTGCACGTGCAGGGCGACTTCTGGGGTGCGTTCATCGGGCATCGATTCGCCCATCGCCACGGCATCCCGGTCGTGCACACGATGCACAATCGCGTCGATGTCGGCATGGCCGCGGTCACCCCGCTGCACAGGCAGGTGCTCGCCGTGCTGAATCTGTGGCGACGCCAGACGATGCGCGGCATTGGCTCACGGGTCAGCGGAAGCGACGGCTGGGCCTTCCTTCGCGGTATCGCTCAGGGATCCAGTGCAGTCACCGCGCCCTCGGGTCATTTCGCACGCCGGCTGGAACAGCACGGGGTCTTCGACAGTGTGGACGTGGTGTGGAACGGCATCGACGATGATTTGCTCGCCGAGACTCTTGCGGCCGAGACTCTCACTGCCGAGACATCATCGTCTGCGCGAGACACCATGCCGGGTGTGGTGTCTCACGCGGTAGATGATGTTCCACGCACCAGGCGTCCGCGATTCGTGTGGCTCGGACGGATGAGTCCTGAGAAGAGGCTGCTCCCGTTCCTGGAGGCGGTTGTCGCATCTCAGGTGGATGCCGACATCGAAATCATCGGCGGCGGAGGGCAGCTGCGCGCAGCGGAGAAGATCGCCCGCCAGCATGCCGGGGTGCGATTCGCGGGGCGACTCAGCTATGCCGAGACCCTCGCCCGGATTGCCGCAGCGGATGCCGTGGTGCAGACCTCCATCGGGTTTGAAACTCAGGGGATGACGCCGTTCGAAGCGGCAGCCCTCGGCACTCCGACGATCGTCTGCGACCCTGACATCGCCGGTGAGCTGCGCGGCGGACTGTGGGCAGTTCCTGGGCCATCGGTCGCTGCGCTTTCCGAGACTCTGCAGCGTGCGGCATCCGACGTCATGGCAGGAACCGCGCCGACCCCGGACTCCGAGGTCGCCGAGGCTTTCCGCCAGTCATCGCGCACCGGGGCGATGATCGAGATCTACGAGCGCGTGCTCGGCGAGCGTTCATAACTCCTCAGAGTCGAGTACGGATCACGGTCGCATAGGCGGTGTTGACGTTCACGACGCACATCGTTGAGGAGTTGTGAACGAGAACCGGCGGGTACGCTGGCCGAGTGACCAGCCCTTCAAGCGTGTCCGGCCCTGTTCTTTCGTCGAGTCTGCGAGTGCTGCTGACGCTCGCCGCATCAGTTGTCGTCATCGCCGGGCTTTCGTTCGCCCGCGAGATCGTCGGGCCCATCGCCCTGGCGATCGTGATTGTGGTCATCTGTGAACCGGCCCGCAGCGTGCTGACGCGCCGCGGGATGCCCACCTGGCTGGGATCCACGCTCGTCATAGCACTGGCGTACGTCATCCTGCTCGCGATGGGTGCGCTGCTGTGGTTCGCAGGAACGCAGTTCGCCCGCCTCGTCGTCGACCTCACCTCCGATAACGGTGTAATCGGCCAGTTCAACGAGTTCGTCGCATGGCTGGATGACCTCGGATTCGGGCAGGAGGCGACGGATGCCGTGAGTTCGCTGCTCGCGCCTGCGAACCTGCTGAAGATGGTGCAGAGCGTTGGAGGCACGGTCGTCGCCGTCGGCACCGCACTGTTCTTTGTCTTCGCGTACATCATCTTCATGGCGGTGGATGCGGCACGCTACCGCCACGCGCCTGCCGTGTTCGGAGCAACGCGCAGCCACGTCATCGGACGCATCACGCTGCTGAATCGTGGAATCCGCCGGTATTACATCGTCAACGCGAGTTTCGGCGCGATCGTGGCGATCATCGACGGCCTCGCACTGTGGTGGATGGGGGTACCGGCTCCCATCGTGTGGGCGATCCTCGCGTTCGTGACGAACTTCATCCCGAATGTCGGTTTCATCCTGGGTCTGGTGCCGCCAGCGATCCTCGCATTCGCCGTCGGCGGCTGGCCGCTGCTGCTCGGTGTCGTCGCCGTGTACAGCGTCGTCAACGTCGTGCTGCAGGTGCTCGTGCAGCCGAAGTTCGTCAGCGACGCCGTTGATCTCAGCCTCACGCTGAGCTTCTTCTCGGTGATCTTCTGGACCTTCGTGATCGGGCCGCTCGGCGCGATCCTGTCGATCCCGTTGACGCTGCTCGCCCGCGCACTCGTGCTGGAGGGCAACCCGGATGCGCTCTGGCTGCGCTGGGTCACGGGCGATCGAACGGCCGTACCGCCGCCGGAGCCCGAAGCTGTGCCGGTGCGGCAGCGACGCCGGCGCCGGTGGATCTGGTCGCGCTGATCTTCGCTGACGCTGATCGGCGTCGACGTGATCCGTTCTGGCGCTGATCGGCGGCAGGTAGCGGAGCTCAGTAGAACAGAGCGCCCAGCGAGCTGATGAGGAAAGAGAGGATGCCGCCCGCGACGCCGGCGATGCCGAGGCCGACGGCGATACCTGCCTGTCCGTGCGGAACGCCGACTCGCTTGAGGCCGACCAGGCCGAAGATCAGGGCGGCCAATGCGGCGATGAACACGAGAAGTGAGCCGAAACCAGCGAAGATCGAGACGATCTGGAAGCCGACACTGCGGATCGTGATCTGAACGATCACGCTCATCAGCAGGCTCAGCGCCAAGCCGGTGAGCCCGATGATGAAGCCGATCCGTCCGGGAGTGTTGCCACCGGTTGAGTCTGGGCGTGATGGATGCGCGCTCTGCCCGTTCAGCACGTAGCCCTGCTGGGCAGCGGGCGGCTGGGGCTGGCTCTGGTAATACGGCTGCGCGGCTGCCGAGGGCGGTGTCGGATGCCCGGGTTGCGGGTGCTGACCGGGCTGGGACGCATACGGCGGAACCGGGGGCCGCTGAGGATCGCTCATGCCGTCGAGCCTAGTCGCGACCAGGAACCTGGCCGCGGGTAGGCCGCGTATAACCATCAGCGGTAGCTGATCGAGGCCTCGGCGCTGTCGAGGGCGTCGCGGTCGGCGACGCGCGACCAATCGGTGGCGACGGCGTGGAAACCATCACGACGGAGTTCGACGACGGTGGAGATGAGTCCGACGAGGGCAAGTACTGCGAGGAGGATGAGAATGGACATGGCAGAAAAGCTACGCCTGTTGATTTCGTGCCACTAGTGGCAGAATTGACATAGGTCATCGAAAAACTGCCAAACTGGGCAAGGTCACACATCGTCGTTGAAGGAGCACCATGAGAACAGTCGCCTGTATCGTCCAAGACGGCTTCGCACCGTTCGAGTTCGGTGTCGCCTGCGAGGCGTTCGGCCTTGATCGATCAGATGACGGCGTCCCGAACTTCGACTTCCGTGTCGTTGCCGTCGAGGCGGGGGTCGTGGCATCCAAGTTGGGGTTCTCTATCAACGTCGAGAACGACCTCTCCTTTGCCTATGAGGCCGACCTCGTCGTCGTCTGTCCGATCCCCCGTGAATGGTGGGGCGCCACAGACCCACGCATTCTCGATGTGGTGCGGGATGCCGCGGCCAGAGGTGCCTGGCTGCTCAGCGTCTGCAGCGGCTCATTCGTCATCGCGGAAGCGGGCGTGCTCGACGGACGACGGGCGACGACACACTGGAAGTACACCGACGAGATGACAGCAATGTTCCCGCTGGTCGATGTCGACCCTGACGTGCTGTTCGTGCAGGATGGTCGCATCATCACCAGTGCGGGCACCGCGGCGGGCCTTGATGCCTGCCTGCACCTGCTGCGCCAGGAGATCGGCGCCGAGCTCACGAATCGTGTCGCGCGGCGCATGGTCGTGCCGCCGCAACGAGATGGCGGTCAGGCGCAGTACATCGATCGACCGATCGCTACGGTGCAGAACGACTCGCTCGCGGCTATCACCGACTGGACCATGGAGAATCTGCGCGAGGATCTGACGGTCGACCAGCTCGCCTCACGCGCGCACATGTCGCCTCGTACTTTTGCGCGTCGCTTCAAAGCAGAGCATGGCGCGACACCGGCGGCCTGGCTGGCGCGCCAGCGGATCATTCAGGCGCAGCGGATGCTGGAGCGCACCGACCTGGGTCTCGACGAGATCGCGCAGGAGTGTGGCTTCGGCTCGGCCGCAGTGCTGCGCCAGAACTTCGCCCGCGTACTCTCGACGACGCCGACCGCGTACCGCACTCTGTTCGCATGCGTTGCGGACGAATCGGCGGCCTGAGCTACCAGCGGCCAGGTGCCGACAGATCTGATTCGTGCACCTCTACGCCGGAATGATTCACCGCGGCGACGCAGTACAGCAGCGACTGGGTCGGATAGCCGTGCGGCCGGTTGTCTCGGATGATCGCCGCATCATCAGTGGGGTCAAGAACGGTGGATGCCGCGAGCATGTCGATCCATTCGCTTTCCCAGGCATCCGTCCGAGCGGCGTGAGCACGAAACTCCGGCAACCAGCGCGCGATGCGTGCGGTCGCCGGATCATCCAGACCATCGTGCGCAATCATGTGCACACCGTGCGGAACCGGAGTCTCGCGCAGACTCTCGCCGTCCCACGACAGCACGCGAGCGGAGTCGGGTCCGACTTCGAGCAGGTTGAATCCGTGAATCGGCAGTGGAGTAGCTGGCCCCCGGCCGGCAACGGACTCCAGCGCGAGACTGCCCCGGCTGAGCACCTGATCCTCGGGCAGGTCGAGGGTGTCGGCCCGGTTCAGGAGCACGGCGAGGCGTCGAGTCGCCGGGTTGGCGGCGAGCCAGGCACCGCCAGCGCGGCGGTCGCGGATGCCGATCACCCCCGGGTATTGCTCGGGCCACCACGGGCCGAGCGAATCCCACGCACGTTCGGGATCCTCGTCACGGACCGCAAGTAGACGCGACCCTCCGGGCTCAGCGACATCGATCACGACCGTACACACGCGGCCAGTCTAGGTGGCCGCGGTCCGGTGTCGAGCCTTGGCCCTGCCGCGCGCTCGGGCGGAGAACGCACGCTTGGGCGGAGCCTCAGCTCTCGAGGCTCAGCCCATCGCTGCGTTCTCCGCCCATCGCTGCGGGATGGATCCGCGCGGCGTGGGTGTGTTGCGACAGGATCCTCCAGAGGCCCACAGCGATGCGCAGCTCAGGCAGAATCAAGGAATGAACATCGTCGTTGGAGCCACGGGCGGCATTGCCGCATACAAGACCGTTCACCTGGTGCGCCTGCTGATCAAGGCCGGTCACGAAGTCACGGTGATTCCGACCGATGATGCGTTGCGGTTCGTGGGCGCACCGACGTGGGAGGCGATCAGTCGCAATCCGGTCACTACGAGCGTGCATGACGACGTCGCGAAGGTTCGGCACGTCGCTCTCGGCCAGGCCGCTGAGCTCGTAATCATCGCTCCGGCAACGGCCAACACGATCGCGAAGATGACGGCGGGGCTTGCCGATGATCTGCTCGGGACGACTCTGCTGGCGACAACGGCGCCGGTCGCGATCGCCCCGGCCATGCATACGGAGATGTGGCGGCATCCGGCAACGCAAGCCAACATCGCGACCCTCCGCGATCGTGGCGTGCACGTGCTGGGGCCGGGCGACGGCGAGCTGACCGGCGGTGACTCAGGACCAGGTCGGATGCTCGAGCCGGAGGACATCGTCGATGCCGCTCTTGCACTGCGTGCTCCGCAGGATCTTGCCGGACTCCGCGTTGCTGTGTCTGCCGGTGGCACCCGCGAGCCGATCGACCCGGTGCGGTTCCTCGGCAATCGCTCCAGCGGTAAGCAGGGCGTCGCGCTCGCCGCCGAAGCCGCAGCCCGTGGTGCCGAGGTCGATCTGGTCGCTGCGAACATTGCGACAGACGTGCTCGCCGAGGCGCGGCATCCTCGAATTCGGGTGCATCCGGTCGGCACGGCTGCGCAGTTGGGTGAGGCGATGAGGGATGCCGCGGCATCCAGAGATGTGGTCATCATGGCGGCGGCCGTCGCGGACTACCGCCCGGCCGAGGCCTCGGAACAGAAGCTGACCAAGGAAAGCGGTGTTCTCGACCGCATCGATCTGGTCGAGAACGAAGACATCGTGGCGGGGCTTGCCGCGGCGCGCGCGCAGGGCCAGACCATTGTGGCCTTCGCCGCCGAAACCCTGCGTGACCCGGAGGAGCGGCGCGAGCGAGCCCGTCGCAAGCGCGCGCGCAAGGGAGTCGACCTGCTCGCCGTGAACCTCGCGGATGCCGAGCACGGCTTCGAGAAGGCAGACAACGCGGTGGAGATCATCGGCGCAGAGGGAGTGGTCGTGGCATCCGCCGAAGGTTCAAAGCGCGAGGTCGCTCGCGTGATTTGGAATGCCGTGCGCGCAGTGCGCGGGTGAGGTAAAGTTGCGCCAACGCGACTCAACTTGATGAAAACTTCACTGGAGGGAATGCGATGACCAACCCCGCACAGCCGCAACAGGACGACCAGCAGTCTGCACTTGAACAGTTCGGCATCAACCTGACCGACCAGGCCCGCCAGGGCAAGCTCGACCCGGTGATTGGCCGTGACAGCGAGATCCGGCGCGTCAGCCAGGTGCTCACCAGGCGCACGAAGAACAACCCAGTGCTCATCGGCGAACCAGGTGTCGGGAAGACCGCCGTCGTTGAGGGGCTCGCACAGCGGATCGTCGCGGGGGATGTCGCAGAATCGCTCAAGGACAAAGATGTCATCACCCTCGACATCTCCGCTCTCGTCGCCGGCGCCATGTATCGGGGCCAGTTCGAGGAGCGGCTGAAGCAGGTACTCAAAGAGATCACCGAATCCGAAGGTCAGATCATCACCTTCATCGACGAGCTGCACACGCTGATGGGCGCTGGCGGCGGCGAGGGATCGGTCGCGGCATCCAACATGCTCAAGCCGATGCTCGCCCGCGGGGAACTGCGCCTTATCGGTGCCACCACGCTCAACGAATACCGTGAGTTCATCGAGAAGGATGCGGCGCTCGAGCGCCGCTTCCAGCAGGTGTACGTCGGTGAGCCAACGGTCGAGGACACCATCGCGATTCTGCGCGGGCTCAAGGAACGATACGAGGCCCATCACAAGGTCGCGATCTCGGACAACGCGCTGGTCGCCGCGGCATCCCTGTCGAACCGCTACATCCCCTCGCGTCAACTGCCGGACAAGGCGATCGACCTGATCGATGAGGCAGCATCCAGGCTGCGCATGGAGATCGACTCGGCCCCTGTAGAGATCGACGAACTGCGCCGTTACGTCGACCGGCTGAGGCTCGAAGAGCTCGCTCTCAAGAAGGAGAAGGACGACGCATCTAAGGAGCGCCTCGCCGCGCTCCGCGAAGACCTTTCTGCGAAGCAGGCGACGCTCGGCGAGTTGCAGGCGCGGTGGGAACTCGAGCGCGCGTCGCTGAACAAGGTCGGCGATCTTAAGGCCCGTTTGGATGCCGCCCGCGGCGATGCGGAACGTGCTCAGCGCGAGGGCAATCTCGAGAGGGCATCGCGCCTGTTGTACGGGGAAATCCCCGCGCTCGAACGCGAAGTGTTCGCGGCAGAGCAGTCCGAGGGTAACGGTGACGGTCGCATGGTCAATGACCAGGTCACCGAAGAGGACATCGCCAGCGTCATCGCGGCGTGGACCGGCATCCCAGTCGGTCGTCTTCTGCAGGGCGAAAGCGAGAAGCTGCTGCATCTGGAGGCTGAGCTTGGCAAGCGACTGGTCGGTCAGAAAGAGGCCGTCGGGGCGGTTGCGGATGCGGTGCGTCGCTCACGCGCGGGCATCAGTGACCCAGGCCGGCCGACCGGATCGTTCCTGTTCCTCGGGCCGACCGGTGTCGGCAAGACCGAACTCGCCAAGGCGCTCGCCGACTTCCTCTTCGATGATGAGCACGCCATGGTGCGCATCGACATGTCGGAGTACGGCGAGAAGCACTCGGTGTCGCGGCTCGTCGGTGCCCCTCCTGGATACATCGGCTATGAGCAGGGTGGTCAGCTCACCGAGGCCGTGCGTCGCCGCCCGTACAGCGTCGTGCTGCTGGATGAGGTCGAGAAGGCGCATCCGGAGGTGTTCGACGTGCTGTTGCAGGTGATGGACGACGGTCGCATGACCGACGGCCAGGGGCGGACGGTGGACTTCTCGAACGTCATCCTGATCCTCACCTCGAACCTGGGCTCGCCGATCCTCATCGACCCGATGCTGTCGCTCGATGACAAGCGTGAGCGCGTCATGGCGCTGGTGCGTCAGGCGTTCAAGCCGGAGTTCGTGAACCGCCTCGATGACATCGTCATCTTCCAGGCGCTCACCGAGGATGATCTCGCGCAGATCGTCGAACTGTCGGTTGACCAGCTGCACACGCGGCTGCGCGAGCGCCGGCTCACGCTGGCTGTCACGCCCGATGCCCGAGCGTGGCTCGCCGAGCGCGGCTACGACCCGGTGTACGGGGCGCGGCCGCTGCGCCGGCTCATCCAGAATGAGGTGCAGAACAAGCTCGCCACGGGGTTGCTCTCCGGCAGGGTGCGCGACGGTGACACCGTGCGCGTGGACGTGTCTGCCGACGGTGCGGGGCTGGTGTTGACGAGCGAGGGGCCGCCTGAAGTTGAGGACGAGGTCGTCGAGGCGGAGCTGATCGACGACTGAGGCAGATTCCGTGCGCGAGGGCGGCCGGGCTCGTGGCCCGGGCCCCTGGCGGCGGCCCCAACCCCGGTCCTGGTCCCGGTCCGGTCCTGGTCCTGGACGCGTCCTGCAGCTGATGCGGGAATGAAAACACGGCTCCGAGCGCCTTCGGAGCCGTGTTTTCATTCCCCCCACGCGCACGGCCGGCGCTGGAGTCGGTGTCAGAGTTTCACAAATCTCAAAGAGCGCGATTCTTTCGAGTCCGAGGGCCGCAATCCTTGCCGAACCTGCACCTCCGGCCCAATATGGTCGTAAGTCAAGTGCCCCGCGCCGGCCCGATCTGGGTGGCCGGCTGATGGCCCGCGACGTGCAAGGGAGCAGTGGATGATGCGAATCGGCATCGTGAAGGAACAGAGCGGTGAGACGAGAGTCGCCGCGACGCCGCAGACGGTGGGTGCGCTGCGAGGGCTCGGCTACGACGTCGCGGTCGAACGGGGCGCTGGCGCGGCATCCGCCTTCCTGGATGATGCGTACGCCGCGGCTGGCGCTGAGATTGTGGAGGCCGATGAGGCGTGGTCGTCACCGATCCTGTTGAAGGTGAACGCCCCGACGGATGCCGAGATTGCTCGCATCGCGGACGGCGCAACGTTGATCGCGCAGCTCAGCCCGAACCTGAAGCCGGAGCTGCGTCAGGCTCTCGCGACGCGGGGGATCACGGCGCTCGCGCTGGATGCGGTGCCGCGCATCTCGCGCGCGCAGTCGATGGATGTGCTCAGCTCGATGTCGAACATCTCCGGTTACCGTGCGGTGATCGAGGCGGCGAATGAGTTCGGGCGCTTCTTCACCGGCCAAGTGACTGCGGCGGGCAAGGTGCCGCCGGCGAAGGTGCTCGTCGCCGGTGCAGGTGTCGCGGGGCTCGCGGCGATCGGTGCGGCCTCGAGTCTCGGCGCGATTGTTCGCGCGACTGATCCCCGCCCGGAGGTCGCCGATCAAGTGAAGTCGATCGGTGGGACGTATCTCTTAGTCTCTGTTCCTGATGAGCAGAAGGAGGTCTCCTCCGACGGCTATGCCAAGGCGACGAGCGAGGCTTACAACCGTCGAGCCGCTGAGCTCTATTCCGAGCAGGCCGCCGACGTCGACATCATCATCACCACGGCGCTGATTCCGGGCCGCGCAGCGCCCAGACTGATCACCGCAGCTGACGTCGCCGGCATGAAGCCGGGCAGCGTCATCGTCGATATGGCCGCGGCGCAGGGCGGCAACGTCGAAGGCTCCGTCGCGGGTGAGAAGTACGTGACCGAGAACGGTGTGATCATTCTCGGCTACACGGACTTGGCCGGGCGTCTGCCCACCCAGGCCTCGCAGCTGTACGGCACGAACCTCGTCAACCTGTTGAAGCTGCTGACGCCGGAGAAGGACGGCCAACTCACGCTCGATTTCGATGATGTTGTGCAGCGGGCGGTGACGGTGGTGCGTGACGGTGAAGAGACCTGGCCTCCGCCTGCCGTGCAGGTATCGGCGGCGCCTGCGGTCGCCGCCGTCGAGGTCGCCGCGGTCGCGCCGAAGCGCACCCTCGGCGCTCGCGGCAAGGCCGCGCTGATCATCGCGGGCATTGCCGCCCTCTTCCTCGTGAACGCGGTCGCACCCGCGCCGCTGCCGCAGCATTTCACGGTGCTGCTGCTTTCGATCGTGATCGGGTTCTACGTGATCGGCAAGGTGGCGCACGCTCTGCACACACCGTTGATGAGCGTCACGAACGCCATTTCCGGCATCATCGTGGTCGGTGCGGTCGTGCAGATCGCGAGCCCGAACCTCGTGGTGCAGATTCTCTCCGCGGTGGCTGTGCTCGTGGCATCCATCAATATCTTCGGTGGCTTCGCGGTGACCAGAAGGATGCTGAAAATGTTCTCCAAGGGCCCTGAGCAGTCCGCGGACAAGGGGGCCCGTCGATGAGCGCCGTTGAGATCTCGGCATCCGTTGCCGGAGCTGCGTACATCGTCGCGGCACTGCTTTTCATCATGAGCCTCGCCGGCCTCAGCCGGCACGACTCCGCTCGCTCGGGCGTTGGTTACGGCATTGCCGGAATGGTCATCGCTCTCGTCGCTACGGTCTGGGTCACGTTCCAGGGGGCGTGGGCACAGCCGCAGGCCCTCACCGGTCTGGTGCTGCTCGTTGTCGCGATGGTGGTCGGCGCGAGCATCGGTCTCTGGCGCGCACGCAAGGTCGAGATGACCGGGATGCCGGAACTCATCGCGCTGCTGCACAGCTTCGTTGGTCTCGCCGCGGTATTGGTCGGCTGGAACGGGCACCTCGCCGCTCCCGACTACACCGGCGCGCTGGCCGATATCCACCACGGCGAAGTGTTCATCGGCATCTTCATCGGTGGTGTGACTTTCACCGGCTCCATCGTCGCGTTCCTGAAGCTCTCGGGGCGGATGTCGTCGAAGCCGCTCATGCTGACGGGCAAGAACGTGCTGAACCTCGGTGCGATCGCCATCTTCATTGCGCTGACCGTCTGGTACGTGATCACCCCTAACCTCGCGCTGCTCATCGTCGTGACGCTGCTCTCGCTCGCGCTTGGTTGGCATCTGGTCGCGTCGATCGGCGGTGGGGACATGCCGGTGGTCGTCTCGATGCTCAACAGCTACTCGGGATGGGCGGCCGCGGCAGCGGGCTTCTTGCTGAACAACGACCTGCTCATCGTCACCGGCGCGCTGGTCGGCTCCTCCGGTGCGTACCTGTCGTACATCATGTGCAAGGCGATGAACCGCTCCTTCATCTCGGTGATCGCCGGAGGTTTCGGCATCGCAGCGCCCACAGGCACCGAGGTCGACCACGGCGAGCACCGTGAAATCGATGCGGCATCCGTCGCCGACATGCTCAGAGAAGCATCGACCGTTGTGATCACGCCCGGCTACGGCATGGCCGTCGCTCAGGCGCAGCATCCGGTCGCCGAGCTCACGCAGAAGCTGCGTGACCGAGGGGTGGATGTGCGATTCGGCATCCATCCGGTCGCCGGTCGTCTGCCAGGGCACATGAATGTGCTGCTGGCGGAGGCCAAGGTGCCGTACGACATCGTCCTCGAAATGGACGAAGTCAACGATGACCTGGCATCCACCACCGTCGTGCTCGTGATCGGCGCGAACGACACGGTCAACCCCGCCGCGGCGGAAGATCCTTCAAGCCCCATCGCCGGGATGCCGGTGCTGCGAGTGTGGGAGGCAGAGAACGTCATCATATTCAAGCGCTCGATGGCGTCCGGTTACGCGGGCGTGCAGAATCCGCTGTTCTTCCGCGACAACGCGCAGATGCTGTTCGGTGATGCCAAGGAGCGCGTCGACGACATCCTCCGCGTGCTCTAACGCCGCGCGTCCCGCTGGCTGCCGCCTCGGCGGCCGCGGCCGAGAACACGCAAACCGTCCTTCCCGGCGCGAGGGAAGGGCGGTTTGCGCGTTCTCGACGCTCGGATGCCGGATGGCCCCTGGCGAAATGGTGGCCGCGGGTGCGCGTTCTCGACGCTCGGATGCCGTGCGCTAGTCTCGGCGGCATGAGACTCTCCGGCCGGTTCGCTCGCGTCTTCCAATGGATCGCGCCCGTGCTCCTCCCACTCCTCGTCTTGTTCGGGCGAGGGTTGCTGGGGGCGCCGATGGGCTGGATGTTGTTTATCGGCATATTTGCCGCACCGTTCGTGATCATCGCGTTGTTCATCCCTCCGATCATCGTGGCCTTCGATCGCGACGCGAAGGCGGGGCGCAGTACACGGCTGGGCTACAACGTCGCGAGCTGGGTTATTTGGGGTGCACTGCTCGTGATGATGCTCACTCTCACTGACGGCGGCGACTCCCCGCCCGTCGGGTCTGTGCTCTCCACCTGGGGGCTGGCAAACGATGCCGTGACCGGCGTGCTCTTCGTCGCCGCGATGTTCGCCGTCTTCATCGGCTGGATCGTGGCGTTGGTGTACGCCATCGCCGGTGTCGTGGCGTCCCGCAGCGAGGTGCGGGTTGACCCCGGAGCCCAAACAGTGGTCCCGCCGCTCACTGGCCGGTGAATTGGGGCTGCCGCTTCTGCTGGAATGCGGCGAAGCCTTCGCGGTAGTCGGCAGTGTCGCGTAGAGCCGCCTGGTTCGCGTTCTCGGCGGCGACGGCATCCCAGAGTGCGAGGCGCTCATCGCGCAACCGGGCGACAAGCGACTTACTGGCCAGGAACGCCTGCGTCGCGCCGGTGGCGGCCCGGGATGCCGCGGCATCTGTCGCGGTCGTGACCTCATCAGCGGGGAACACCTGTGAGAATAACCCCGACTGCACAGCTTCGGCGCCGCTCATGAGACGTCCGGTGTAGATGAGGTCGAGCGTCTTGTGCGCGCCGAGACGCTCGAAGAACAGCGCGTGCCCACCTGAGTCAAGCGTTGCGCCGAGCGCGGCGAACGGGGAGCCGATCTTCGCGGTGTCGGCGACGTAGACGACATCCGTTGCGATCAGCAGACCGAGCCCGACGCCGAGGCAGGCGCCGTGTGCGGCGGCGAACGTTGGTGCAGGGAACGCGGACATCTTCTTGAGCAGCGGAGTCACGAGGCCGTCGAGGTAGCGGGTGACATCGTCAGTGGCGGGGTCGACTCCGGCGATGTCGCGTCCGGCGCAGAATCCAGCGCCCTCGCCGCGCAGTACGAGCGCGCGGACACCTGCCGCCGCGGCCTCGTCATATGCAGACCCAAGGTCAGTGAGAGCCTGCTCGTTGAGGGCGTTGCGCTTCTCTGGAGCATTCAGCACGACGTGGGCGACCGCGTCGGTGATGGTCAGGTCGATCATGTTCGCTCCTTCATTCAGGCGGTCAATCGATCAGGCATTCAGGCGATCAGGCATTCAGACGTTCAGGCGTCGTAGTCGACGACGACACTCTTCGTCGTCGGATGGGATTGGCAGGTCAGCACGAAACCCCGCTCGATCTCGTCCGGCTCGAGCGCGAAGTTCTGCGTCATACGCACCTCACCCTCCACGAGCCGTGCGCGACACGTGCCGCAGACACCCCCGGCGCACGCGAATGGCACGTCACCACGGACGCGCAGCGCAGCATCCAGAATCGCCTCATTGGCCGAGGCCGGAGACTCCACTGTGGACGACAGTCCATCGAGGGTGAATTCGATGCGCCGCACCTCGTCACCCTCGTTCACGATGACGGGGCGTCCGCGGTCGACGCGAGGACCGTCGGCATCACTCGTGAAGAGTTCGAAACGGATGCTGGAGGACGGCACGCCCCGGCGCTCGAGCGTCTCGCGGCACAGCGCGACGAGATCGAATGGCCCGCACAGGAACCACTCGGTGACGGTGTCCGGCGGCAGCAGCCCGTCGAGGATCGCGCCCAGCTTCTCCGCGTCGATGCGACCTGAGAGTAGAGGAGCAGTACGTTGCTCGCGAGAAAGCACATGATGGAGGGCAAGACGGGCCGGGTAACGGTCCTTCAGATCGGCAAGCTCGTCGAGGAACATGACGTCCTGCGTGGCGCGGTTGGTATAGACGAGGCTGACCTGCGCCGTCGGTGAGGATGCCAGCACATGAGCGGCCAGCGCCATCATCGGTGTGATGCCCGAACCAGCCGCGATGCCGGCGATATGTGCCCCGGTGAGGTCGGGGAGGTTCGTCGTGAAGGTCCCTTCCGGACTCATCACCTCGATGCGCTCACCGGGAGACAGGTGCTCGTGTGCCCACACTGAAAACAGGCCGCCGAGGTCGCGCTTGATCCCTACGCTGATGTGGCCGGGGGTCGGCACCCGGCAGATCGAATAGCTGCGCCGCACCTCTCTTCCGTCGACATGTGCGCGCAGCGCGACGTACTGCCCTGGAAGGTATTCGTAGTCGCTCTGCAGCTCCGGCGGCACGGCGAAGGTCACCTCGATGCTCTCCGGGGTCAGCGGCCTGACCTCAGAGACCACGAGTTCATGGAAGCGCCCTCGGCGGCGCACGGTCGTATTCATACGGGCCGCGTTCACAGCACTTTGAAGTGGTCGAAGGGTTCGAGGCAGGCACGGCACTCGAAGAGCGACTTGCAAGATGTTGAGCCGAACCGGGAGACCTCGCGGGTGTCGAGGGATCCGCAGCGCGGGCACTTCACCGCGAGCCGCAGGCGGATCGGGCCCTGACCGATCAAGCCCTGCCCATTCAGACCCTGCCCGATCGCCGCGCGTGTATGTGGGGGAGCGATGCCATAGTCGCGGAGCTTCTGCTTTCCGGCATCCGTCATCCAATCGGTCGTCCACGCGGGCGACAGAGTGGTGCGCACCTCGACGTCATTGAATCCGGCTGCGGTCAGCGCCAGCACGACGTCATCGCGCATGGCGTCGAGCGCGGGGCATCCGCTGTAGGTCGGGGTGAGCGTGACGATCACGCGCTCACCGTCGACGACGACCTCGCGGAGCACGCCGAGATCCTCGATCGTGAGGACGGGGATCTCAGGGTCGGTGACGGTCGCGGCGATCTGCCAGGCCATGTTCCGTGATGCGAGGGTCACCATGATGCCCCCGGGTGTTGCCTCGCCAGCACCTGCATCTCGGCAAGCAGATGCCCCATCTCTGGAAAGTGGCTTCCGCGGCGACCGCCGCCTGCTGATGCGTGCACCTCTGGAATCTCGAGTGCGGCCTCGGCGAACACTGCTGCGATCACGGCATCGAAGCCGTCGCGCAGTGTCGACGGTCGCACCGCGATCCCGTCCAGCTCGTCGATCAGTGGTTCATCGCGGAACAGCTCATCGACGTATGGCCAGACGTTGCCGATTGCGCGGATCATCCGGCCGCGTGACTCTGCGGTGCCGCCGGCCAGGCGCAGCATCCACTGCACCGCGTGGTCGCGATGGTAATCGAACTCCTTCAAGGCCTTCTCGGCGACTGCGGCGAGCGTCGCATCCGTCGAGGAGCGAAGCGCCGAGTACAGCTCGAACATGTAGGCGGATGCCGCGAGCTGCCGCGCAATCGTCTGCGCGAAGTCGCCGTTGGGCTGCTCGAACAGCCACGCGCTGCGGAACTCCGGCTCATCGCGGAAGTACGCCAGATCGTCTTCGCTTCGGCGGTTGGCGGTGCCTGCGTCGGCGGTGCCCGCCCCAGCGGAACCGGCCCAAGCGGAACCGGCCCACGCGGAACCGGCATAGTGCAGCAGGGAACGCGCGTGGCCCAGCAGGTCGAGCGCGATGTTGCCGAGCGCGACGTCCTCTTCGAGCTCGGGGGCATGCGCGATCCACGCACCGAGTCGTTGGGAGAGGATCAGGGCGTCATCGCCGAGCCAGAGCGCGTACTCAGCGGTGGCCGTCGTGGCGATCGACGCGTCGGCCCCGGTCAGTTCGTCGGCGAGGTCGAGCGCATCCACGGTAACTGCGCCGTGCGGGAGGGGGCGCACATTGTCGCTTGTGCGCGGGGAGGGGTCGCGGATGGTCGCTTCGCCCGCTCCGATGCGGCCATCTGCGACCCCTGCAGGTGGAGCGGATGAATCGCGGCGCGAGGAGGGGTCGGAGATTGTCGCCTCGGCCGGGTCAATCCGGCCATGTGCGACACCTGCCGCGTGCGTGTCATCACTCATAGGTGCGGCACCCCCTCGGATGCCGTGTAGTACACCGCGTGGCGGTAGTTCTTGCCCGCAGGGCTCTCGAAGAACGCGCCCTTGGCATCCGGATCGCTCGTGGTGATGGCATCCGCTGGCACGACCCAGATCGAAGTACCCTCGCCGCGCCGCGTGTACAGGTCACGGGCGTTGCGGATCGCGAGCGCAGCATCCGGCGCGTGCAAGGAACCGGCGTGCACGTGACTCATACCTCGGTTCGCGCGCACGAACACCTCCCAGAGCGGCCACGGCTCGGTGAGGTCGGTGCCCGGCGTCGCCATCACGCCACCGCCTCCGCAGCGCGCATTTCCTGCTTCCTGGCATACTCCGAAGCCGCTTCGCGCACCCAGGCGCCCTCTTCGTGGGCCTCGCGACGCGCTCGCAGCCGCTCGGCATTCATCGGCCCGTTGCCGCCGAGTACCTCGAAGAACTCGGTCCAATCGATCTCGCCGCCGATGTACTGCTGGGTCTCGTCGTCGAAGTGCAGTTCAGGATCTGGCAGGGTGATGCCGAGGATCTCGGCCTGCGGCACCAGCATCCCGATGAAGCGCTGACGCAACTCATCGTTCGAGAAGCGCTTGATGTTCCACGCCATCGACTGCGCGGAGTTCGGAGAATCGCCATCGGGAGGCCCGAACATCATCAGGCTGGGCCAGTACCAGCGGTCCACGGCATCCTGCGCCATCTTCTGCTGCGCATCCGTGCCCTTCATGAGGGTGAGCAGAATCTCGAAACCCTGCCGCTGGTGGAAGGACTCCTCTTTGCACACGCGGATCATCGCGCGCCCATACGGCCCGTACGATGCCCGGCACAGCGGCACCTGATTGCAGATCGCGGCGCCGTCGACGAGCCAGCCGATCGCGCCCATGTCGGCCCAGGTCGGGGTCGGATAGTTGAAGATCGACGAGTACTTCGCCCTGCCGGTGATCAGCTGATCGGTCATCTCCTCGCGAGTGATGCCGAGGGTTTGGGCTGCCGAGTAGAGGTACAGGCCATGGCCTGCTTCGTCTTGCACCTTCGCCATCAGGATCGCCTTGCGCTTCAGGCTCGGCGCCCGCGTGATCCAGTTGCCCTCGGGCTGCATGCCGATGATTTCGGAGTGTGCATGCTGTGAGATCTGGCGGATCAGCGCGCGGCGGTAGGCATCCGGCATCCAATCGCGCGGTTCGATCCGAGAATCTGCCGCGATGATCTCGTCGAAGCGGCGCTGTTCGTCGGAGTATTCCTCCTCGACGGGTGAAGGACCTTTGGGGGCGGTCATCTTCGGCTCCTTTGCCATGCACGTCTTTACTGACCGATCGTTTAGTTATTCTCCCATAGTGGGTCGGGGAGTGCAAAGGCCGTTCGGTCGAGGCGACGCGAGGGGCGAACGCGATGTCAGTCGAGTGAGGCAGAGTGGGGACATGACATTCGACGCGCCGCGCTCACCCGCACCTACAGCGGATACTCGCGACGCAGCCCTCGCTGCGCTGCGCGACCTGGTGGGGCGCCCTGATGTCTCGTTCCACGACGGGCAGTACGAAGCGATCGAGGCGCTGGTGGCAGAGCGTCGGCGGGCGCTCGTCGTGCAGCGAACGGGATGGGGCAAGTCCGCGGTGTACTTCGTCGCGACCCTGCTGCTGCGTAAGCAGGGTGCGGGTCCGACGGTGCTCGTTTCGCCTCTGCTGGCGCTCATGCGCGACCAGGTCGCTGCAGCCGAGCGGGCCGGCGTTCGTGCGGTCGCGATCAACTCGACGAACGCGCATGAGTGGAGCGACGTGCTCGCCAGTCTCGACCGCGATGAGGTCGACGTGCTGCTGGTCTCGCCGGAGCGGCTCAATAATCCCGCATTCCGTGAGCAGCAGTTGCCTGCCCTTGTGAAGCGCATCGGCATGCTCGTCGTCGATGAGGCGCACTGCATCAGTGATTGGGGGCACGACTTCCGCCCCGACTATCGACGGTTGCGCGATCTCATCGCACAGATGCCCGCCGAGGTGCCCGTGCTCGCTACGACGGCGACCGCGAACAGCCGCGTCGTGGCGGATGTCGCGGAGCAACTGGGAACAGGTCCGACGGGCGGAGGCGAGGTGCTCACCATTCGCGGGCCTCTCGCGCGTGCATCGTTGCGGCTCGGCGTGCTGCGATTGCCCGACGCCTCGAGTCGTCTGGCATGGCTGCTCAGCCACCTCGACGAACTGCCTGGTTCTGGCATCATCTACACGCTGACCGTAGCGGCGGCGGTCGACACTGCTCGTCTGCTGCGCGAGCGCGGCCACGAGGTGCGCGCCTACACCGGGCAGACCGACACCGATGAGCGGATGGAATCGGAGGGCATGCTGAAGCGCAACGAGGTGAAGGCACTCGTGGCAACCAGCGCGCTCGGGATGGGCTTCGACAAGCCCGACCTCGGATTCGTGTTGCACCTCGGGGCGCCCTCGTCACCGGTCGCGTACTACCAGCAGGTCGGGCGCGCGGGGCGCGCGAGTGAGAGCGCTGACGTGCTCCTCCTTCCCGGCGTTGAGGACCGTGACATCTGGCACTATTTCGCAACGGCCTCGATGCCGAATCAGGAGCGCGCCGAGCGCGTGATCGCTGCGTTGGGCGACTCGCCCGTCTCGACTCCGGCGCTCGAGGCGATGGTCGACATCCGCCGCACGCCACTTGAACTGCTGCTGAAGGTGCTTGACGTCGACGGCGCCGTGCGCCGAGTGCAGGGCGGCTGGGTCGCCACCGGCGAGCCGTGGGCCTATGACGCGGAGCGCTATGAGCGCATCGCTGCCGAGCGTCTCGCCGAGCAGCAGCACATGATCGACTACGAGCAGACCGGCGGGTGCCGCATGGAGTTCCTCCAGCGTTCGCTCGACGACGACACGGCTGTGCCGTGCGGTCGGTGCGACAACTGTGCAGGCATCTGGTTCCCTCGGGAAATCGCGACAGCCGCGAGCGCGGTGGCCGCCGAATCGCTCGATCAGGTCGGCGTCCCCATTGAACCTCGACGTGCCTGGCCGACCGGTGCTGACCGTCTCGGCGTCCCCGTGAAGGGGCGCATCTCTGCCGCGGAGCAGGCCAGTGAGGGCAGGGCGCTCGCGCGTCTCACCGACCTCGGATGGGGTGGCACGCTGCGCGCGCTGTTCGCGGCCGGCGCTCCCGATGAGCCGATCTCGCCGCAGATGCTCGCGGCGTGTGTTCGGGTGCTCGCCGAGTGGGGTTGGGCAGAACGTCCGGTCGCTGTCGTCGCTATGCGTTCGCGCTCCAGGCCACTCCTCGTCGATTCGCTCGCTCGAGGACTCGCAGAGGTCGGGCGACTGCCCTACATCGGGGCGCTCGAGCATGCAAATGGAGGCCCGACCGGCCAGCCGGGCGGAAACAGTGTGTTCCGCCTCGCCGGACTCTGGGACCGCTTCAGTGCCGATGGGATCGAGATTCCTGCGGGCCCGATCCTGCTCGTTGACGACCAGGCCGACAGTCGGTGGACGTTGACTGTCGCGGCCCGCATCCTGCGTCGGGCCGGCGCGACCGAGGTGCTGCCGTTCGTGCTCGCGCTGCGCGGGTGACGGGGCGGGATGCGTGACTACCCCTTCTTCTCTGTGCTCTTCTCCACAGCGCCTTTTTCGACCAGGGTCAGCACGTCGTAGGTCGCGACGGTGTCATCGTTCTGATTGCGGATCACGGCATCCCAGCACACTTCGCCGTAGTCGTCCGTCTCGCGCGGAGTGATTTTCTTGGCAGTCAGCTCGACACGGATGCTGTCGCCAGGCGACACCGGAGTCACGAAGCGCAGGTTCTCCAGCCCGTAGTTCGCCAGCACCGGCCCTGGCTCTGGATCCACGAAGAGCCCCGCAGCCCACGACACCAGGAGGTAGCCGTGCGCGACGCGTCCGGGGAAGAAGGGGTTGGCGGCGGCCGCTTCCTCGTCCATGTGAGCGTAGAAGGTGTCTCCAGTGAAGTGCGCGAACGTCTCGATGTCGTCGAGGGTCACTTCGCGGGATGCGGACGAGATTCGGTCGCCCAACCGCAGTTCGGCCAAGGATTTGCGGAAGGGATGGATGCCGTCTTCCCTGACGGCAGCGCCCGCGTGCCACACTCCGGTCAACGCCGTGAGCATGTCGGGGGAACCCTGCACGGCCGTGCGCTGCATGTGGTGCAGCACGGCGCGGATGCCGCCCAACTCCTCGCCCCCACCGGCCCGGCCCGGCCCGCCGTGCACGAGACCCGGCAAGGGGGAGCCATGACCTGTGGATGAGCGCGCATCGTCACGATCGAGGAACAGCACACGCCCGTTGGATGCCGCGATCCCGGCCATGATCTCCGTCGCGAATGCTGCGTCATGTGTGGCGACACTCGTGACGAGTGAACCGCCGCCACGCGCGACAAGGGCCGCCGCTTCGGCGGAGGTGTCGTAGGTCAGCAGCGATGCGACCGGGCCGAACGCCTCCACCTCGTGCACGGCATTCGTCTGTGCGTCATCGAATCGCAGCAGCATCGGTGAAACGAAGGCGCCGTCTGCCGACACCGAGGCGGGCGGCTCGGTGGACCCGACGACGATCCGCCCACCGGCATCCTGCAGCACCCGCACCTGCCGCAGCACCTCGTCGCGCTGCGCGAGCGATGCCAGGGGACCCATCGTGACGGCCTCGTCGCGCGGGTCACCGATCACCACCTTGTCGGCGATCCGAGCGCGGACGGCGTCGATCACGGCATCAGCTTGCCCGGTCGGCACGAGCGCTCGCCGGATCGCGGTGCACTTCTGCCCGGCTTTCGACGTCATCTCCATGACAAGCTGGCGCACGTAGGCATCGAACTCGGGCGTGCCCGCCACGGCATCCGGGCCGAGCACCGAGGCGTTGATGGAATCTGTCTCGGCGGTAAATCGCACGCCGGCGGGGGTGCGCTCGCGCAGCGACGAAGCGGTCGACGCGCTGCCGGTGAATCCGACGGCATCGCCCAGACGCAGGTTCTCGAACAGCGTCGGCACGCTGCCGCTCACGAGCTGCAACGATCCCTCGGGCAACAGGTTCGAGTCGACCAAGATGCGCACGAATGCCTCGACGAGATAGCCGGTCGGAGTCGCGGGTTTCACCAGTGTCGGCATCCCGGCGAGGAAGGCGGGCGCGAACTTCTCGAGTGACCCCCACACCGGAAAGTTGAAGGCGTTGATCTGCACGGCGACACCGGGCAGTCGTGTGTAGACATGTCGGCCGAGGAAGCTACCATCCTTCGACAGCGGCTCGACCGGGCCGTCGACGTACACCTGCGCGTTCGGCAGCTCGCGTCGGCCCTTGCCCGAGTACGCGAACAGCACGCCGATGCCGCCGTCGATGTCTACCCAGGAGTCGGCTTTCGTCGCTCCTGTTCGCGCGGACAACGCGTACAGCTCGTCTTTGCGTTCGGTCAGCGCCAGGGCGAACTGCTTCAGCAAAACCGCTCGCTGGTGGAAGGTCAGCGTGCCGAGCGTCGCCTGTCCGGTGGTGCGCGCGTAGTCGAGCGCGGCGGCGAGATCGAGGCCATCCGTGCTCACCCTCGTGACTTCCTCGCCAGTGGTGGCATCGCGCACGATGCTCGATCCGGTCGCGGCTCCGCCCATGGCTCCGGTCGCGGTGGGTGTCCACCACGAACCCTGCACGTAGCTCGGCAGGATCTCGGTCATCTCGCATCCCATCTGTAGAAGCCTTCACCGCTTTTGCGGCCGAGTTTTCCCTCCGCCACCATCTGGCGCAGCAGGACGGGCGGGGCGAAGCGCTCGCCGAGGGTGGCGTGCAGTTCTTCCGCGATACCCAGGCGCACGTCGAGTCCGACGATGTCGGTCGTGCGCAACGGACCCATCGGATGCCGGTAACCGAGCTCCATCGCGGTGTCGATGTCTTCGGCGGATGCTACGCCAGCATCGAGCATTCGGATCGCCTCGAGAGCGAGCACGAGACCGAGCCGGCTGGATGCGAAACCGGGGGAGTCGCGCACCAGGATCGGGGTCTTGCCGAGCGCCTCGACCCACCCGTGAGCCTGCGCCGTGACGGCAGGATCGGTGGCTGTGCCGGCGACGATCTCGACGAGGGCGGATGCCGGGACGGGATTGAAGAAGTGCAACCCGAGGAAGCGTTCTGGGCGCGCGAGAGATGCCGCCAAGAAGTCG
This sequence comes from Microbacterium sp. Y355, assembly GCF_059445345.1. NCBI lineage: Bacteria > Bacillati > Actinomycetota > Actinomycetes > Micrococcales > Microbacteriaceae > Microbacterium > Microbacterium sp. Y355. The sequence goes on from NZ_JCAIUD010000001.1 coordinate 3,042,735, forward strand.
ATCGAGATCGATGAGGTGTTCGACGCGAGCACGGCGGTCGGGGCGAGCACCCTCTCGATGCGCGCGAGTGCTTTGGTCTTCAGGCCGCGGTCTTCCGGAACGGCCTCGATCACGAGGTCGCAGTCAGCGAAATGGGTGATCTCGGTGCTGAGATGCAATGCGGCGTGCAGTTCGTCGGCGGAGGCGCGGGGCGCCCTGTGCTCACTGGCACTGCGCTGTTCACTGGTTTCGCGCTCGATGGATCGCTCCACGTTCTCGCGGATCCGCAGCGCCGCGGCATCCGCTGCCTCTTGGTCTCGTTCGACGACCAGCACTTCGCTGCCGGCCAGCAGGAAGGCGTGGGCGATGCCGGCGCCCATGCGTCCGCCGCCCAGCACTCCAACTCTCAGATCGCCGGCATTCAGAACCCCGACCGTCATCTGTGGCCGCGTCTCTCGAGGAACTCGGTCATCCGGCGCATCTTCTCTGGACTCTCGAACAGCTCCGCCTGCAGGTCGCCGTCGAGCGCGGGGTGGGCGTCGCGGGGTGCGCGCAGGGCGGTCTTGGTGTGTCGGATGGCGAGGGGGTCGGCCGCGGCGATCCGATCGGCGATCGTGTGCGCAGCCGCGAGTAGATCGGCGGGAGGATGGATGCCGGAGATCAACCCCGCAGCCAGCGCCTCGTCGGCGGTGAGCGCGCGCCCGGTGAGCAGCATCTCGCTGGCCAGGCCCCCGCCGATGAGCTCGCGCAAGCGCCAGGTGGCACCGGCCGCGGCCATGATTCCGAGGCATGGTTCGGGGTTGCCGATCTTCAGAGTCGAAGTCGCGATGCGGATATCGGCGGCGTAGGCGAGTTCGGCGCCGCCACCGAGTGCGTAGCCGTCGAGTGCGGCGATCACTGGCATCGGCAATTCGTGGATGCGGATGAACGCGGCCGCATTGATGGCGCGATGCGCGTCTTCGGCGCGGCGGGCGCGCAACTGAGTGATGTCTGCTCCGGCGGCGAAGACACCGTCTGTTCCGATGAGGATCAGTGTGCGGGGTTCGGCTTCGAGTTCCTCGCAGAGGGCGTGGAACGCGTCGATCATCTCGCGGTCGATCGCATTGCGTTTGTCTGGTCGGTTCAGTTGAGCGATGACACGGTCAGAGTGGCGTTCAATGACGAGGGGGATCTCGTTCATCTGCGCTCCTGACTGAATCTTGGGTTGGTCAGGAATTTCTGACCATTCGTTCAGTATTTAATTATGGCAAGGAAGTGTCGGGTCGGCAATGGTGCCAGACTGGAGCGCGTGTCAGTGTCTGAAGAGTCAGTGTCTGAAGAATCGATCGAGGCAGTGCCCGCACGTCGGGGCCGCCCCGGCTACGATCAGCGACAGGTTCTCGAGGTCGCCGTGCAGGTATTCATCGAGCAGGGCTACGACGCGACCTCTGTGGCATCGCTGGCTGCGCGTCTTGGTTTGACGAAGTCAGCGCTTTACCACCACTTCGAGTCCAAGGAGGCTCTGCTGGAGGTCGTGCTGGAAGAGGCGATCGGCTCGCTGGAGGGAGTGCTGCGTGAGCCCGGCGTGCAGAGCGGCTCCGCCCGTGAGCGACTTGAGTACGTACTTCGCGGTGCGGTGCACGTGCTTGTGGAGAAGCTTCCCTACGTAACCCTGCTGCTGCGCGTGCGCGGCAACAGTGATATTGAGCGCGCGGCTCTCGAACGACGACGCGCGTTCGACCGCGAGGTCACCGCGCTCGTGCGTGCGGCCCAGGTCGAGGGCACAGTGCGCGCCGATCTCGATGCCTCGGTGGCCACTCGCCTGCTGTTCGGCATGGTCAACTCGATCGTGGAGTGGTACCGGCCGACCGGTTCCGAAGGCGCGGCCGAGCTGGCTGACGATGTACTGGCGGTGGCGCTGGACGGCCTGCGCACGCGCTGACCTTCGCTCGCAAGCGCTGGCCTGCGCTCAATTGCCGAGAACACACAGACCGCCCTTCCGGATGCTTCGGAAGGACGGTTTCCGCGTTCTCGATACGGAATCCGAGCAATCAGGCGCTGGCGATGACCGTCTCCGACAGCGAGCGACGTGCGCGCGGTGCGAACTCGCGCTGCTGCAGCTTCTCGGACAGCGTCGACGGGTCGCCGAGCTCGCCGAGGGCGATCACTGAGATCGGGGCGAAGCGGGCTTCGACGCCGGGCAGGGCGGCGAGCTGCTCGCGCTCGATGCCACCCATCTGGTGCGCGAAGAGGCCGTCGGCGTGCGCCTGTACAGAGAGGTGGGCCACGGCCTGACCCAGGTCGTACTGCGCCCACGGACGCGGCGTGCCTTCGGCATCCGTCATTTCGGCGAAGGCCACGATCAGCACCTGGGCGCCTCCGGCCCACTCCCGGTTGAATCCCATGAGGGCGTTGTCGATCTGGGCGTGCAGCGAGGTGCCACGACGGGCCACGATGAAGCGCCACGGCTGGGTGTTGCTCGCGGACGGTGACCAGCGAGCGGCTTCGAGGGCGGCGGCGAGCTTGTCCTCATCGATCGGCGCGCTGGTGTCGAACGCGCGGGGGCTCCATCGCTCGGCGAGGACGTCGAGAAGGGGGACGGAGGTCTCAGCGGTGCGCTCAATGGTGGGAATGCTCATGATGTCCTTCAGGGTCGGAAGTTCAGGGGGACCCCGTCGTCCGGCACTGTATTCAGGCTAATGGACTGCGCTGGGTGCTCGTCACAGACGGCGGCGGATGCCGTGGCCACTGTGGCCACGGCATCCGCCGTTCATCGAAACATACTCAGCGAGCGTTGCGTCAGCGTCGCAGCGCCTCCCGGAACTTCACGCGAGCGCCCATCTTCAACAACGAATTCTCGTAGATCTTCGCGCCGATCGAGATCACCACGGCGCATGCGACGAGCATGATAGCCATCGATGCGAGCGGCTCCCACCAGTCGGCCTCATCGAAGAAGAGCCGGATCGGCATCGCCACCGGTGCGGAGAACGGCACGTAGGAGAGCACGGTCATCACCACGGGGTTGTCGCCGAAGAAGATCACCAGGAAGTACGGGATCATCGTCAGATACATCACCGGGGTCAGCGTGGCGCCGACATCCTCCTGACGCGAGACCATGGAGCCGGCAGCAGCGAACATCGCCGCGAGGAGGATGAACCCGAACAGGAAGAACACCGAGAACCAGATCACCGGCCCGCCGATGCCCTGCAGTACTTCGATCTGTCCGGTGACGATGAGTCCTATGGTCCCGACCACCACCAGCAGCAGAATCTGGGAGATCGCGAGGATCGTGTTGCCGATGACCTTCCCCGCCAGCAGTACACGCGCGGGGATTGCGGAGAGCAGGATCTCGATGACGCGGGTTTGCTTCTCCTCCACGACGTTGGTCGCGATCGGCGACCCGAACATCATCGCCGCCATCATGAACACCAGCCCGAAGGCGATGCCGAGGATGTATCGGATCGCTCCGCTGGCGCCATCGGGGTTGAGCAGTTCCACCGTCGGCGAGACAGACAACATCGCCAACAGGCTCTGCGGTGCCTCCTTGTCGGCGATGATGAGCAGCCCGGTCGGTGAGGAAGAGTCGTCGACGATCGCGGCGTCCGCGTCGCCTGCACGCACCAGCTCCTCCGCGGCATCCCGGTCATCGACCACCGTGACGTCGTAGCCGTCGACACCTTCGAGCGTGGATGCCGCGGCACTTGTCGCCGCAATCGGCGTCGCGCTCGGGTTCGCACTGGCGATGCCGGCCCAGATGACTCCGGCCAGAGCGAGGAGCATCAGGATCGCGGTCGAGATGAGATAGGCCTTGCTGCGCAACTTGGTGCTCAGCTCGCGCTCGGCGACAAGCCAGATCCCCTGGGCAGGGGAGAGAGATGTCGCCCGCGCCGGTGTGGTGGAAATAGTCACTGGATGACCTCCTTGAAGATCTGCGAGAGAGAGGGATGCTGCGGCGCGAAGCGCGACACGTCGCCGCCGTCGAGGGCCCGGCGGAGGACCCGCTGCGCGGTGGCGGGGGCATCCACGTCGAATACAGCGCTGCCGCCCTCGAAGTCGACGACCTCGACTCCGGGCTCTTCACGGATCCAACCGACGTCGCCCGTGCTCTCCAGCTCCCACCGGGGCGCCGAGTGCTGCTCGCGCAGTTGTTCACGAGGGCCAGCGGCGCGGATCGTGCCGCCGGCGATGATGACGAGGTCGTCGCACAGCCGTTCGACGACGTCGAGCTGGTGGGAGGAGAACAGCACAGAGACGCCGCGCGCTGCGCGCTCTTGCAGCACGCTCGCGACTGTCTCGACGGCGAGCGGGTCAAGGCCGGAGAAGGGTTCGTCGAGGATGAGTACCTCCGGATCGTGCACCAGGGCTGTCGCTATCTGCGCACGCTGCTGGTTGCCGAGGGAGAGCGCCTCGATGTTGTCGCCGAGTCGTTCTTCGAGTCCGAGCTCGGTGAGCAGAGCGGAGGATTTCGCCGTGGCATCCGCCTTGGAGAACCCGTGTAGACGAGCGAAGTAGACGACCTGTTCGAGCACCTTCATCTTCGGGTACAGGCCGCGCTCCTCTGGCATATAGCCGAACTGGCGTCGGGCGTCGGCGGTGAGCTCGTTGCCGCCGAGGGTGACAGAGCCGCCGTCCGAGTTGAGGAGGCCCAGGATGATGCGCATCGTGGTGGTCTTGCCCGCACCGTTGCCGCCGACGAAGCCGGTGAGGTGGCCGGCTTGGACGGAGAAGGTGATGTCGTCGAGCACGCGGCGAGTGCCGTAGCTCTTGGTGATTCCTGTCAGTTGCAGGGTTCCTGTGGTCATACCTCCACGGTACGAAGGTGCGGTGTGCGACGGCATCCCCCGTAGGGCGGATCTTCGGTGTCCGCCTTGCGGCGGGGTAGCCGGGAGGTGTCGCTGTTGGTCGCGTCGGGGTGGAGTGGGCGGCCATGTGCGACCCCCCCCCGGGCGCGGCGAGGTGCGCGTGTGCGGCGGCGGGGCAGTCGGGAGGTGTCGCGGGTGGTCGCGTCGGGGTGGCGTGAGCGGCCATGTGCGACCCCCAGGCGAGGCGGGGTGCCCGGGCGGGCGGCGTCAGCCGAGGTCGAGCAGGCGGGCGGGGTTCGCGACCAGCATTCGGTCGACGGCGTCGGCGCCGATCACCTCGCGCAGGCGCGGCAGGTACCGGTCGCCGAGGTAGGCGAGACCGGGCATCCCACCGTACGAGATGTAGCGGGTGCGGCGGGCGACATCGCCGCCGAGCAGGATGCGATCACCCGCGCCGCGCTCGACTACTGCTGCGGTCAACTGCAGAAGCTCCACGTCGCTGCGCGTGCGTGGCCTCGCGAAGCCGTCGTAGCCCAGGTACGCGCCGCGCTGGGCGAGAGAGGAGTGCAGCCCGGGATCGGGATCACGGTCGGCGTGCGCGAGCACGATGCGATCGGATGCCACGCCCTGGGTCGCGAGCAGATCGAGCACCTCGTGCGCAGCGGTGCAGAACTCCAGGTGCACCATGACCGGCACGTTGGTCTCCCGGTGGGCTGCGGCCACGGCATCCAGCGTCGTTCGCTCGAACGCACTGATGCGCCAGTAGTCGATCCCACCCTTGAGCATGCCAGCGCGCACCGGAGCGCCCGAGTGCGTGCGGGCGGTGGGGACATCGGGGCTCTCGAAGACGGTCGCATCGTCCGCCGCCATCCCCTTCGTGAGGTCTGAGATGAACAGCTCCGCCAGCTGCTCGACGCTCCAGACCTGCATCGGATGATCCTCGCCGTAGTGCGCCTCGCGGTGCCGTCCGGTCGTTGCCACCACGTGCAGTCCGGTTGTCCTGCTGATGCGCGCGACGCCCTCGGGGTTGCGGCCGAGGCCGAAGGGAGTGGCATCCACCATCGCGGCGAAGCCGCTCGCCTTCAGCAGACCCGCTTCGGCAGTCGAGGCTTCTTCCTCGTTGAGTTCGTCGCCCGGCAGCAGCGGGGTGACCTGGAAAAGATGCTCGTGATAATTCGTCTGACCCAGCAGCGCAGGCTCGATGTCGCCGAGGACGGTGCGGATCATCAGCGCGCAGCCTCTGCGGCGTCGGCGAGCTTTTCGACGATTTCGGGTGTCAGTTCCAGTTCGAACACATCGGCGACCACCTGCGACCAGCCGTGGATGAAGTAGCGCCAGCCGTCGACGACGTGCAGGTCGCGGTCCTCCTCCTGGGCGCGGGCCTGGTGCAGGAATTCCAGTGTGCCGCGGTAGTTGAACTCCCAGACGTACGCGCCCTCAGGGAACACGACGTCATCGGGTAGGGGAGAGCCGGGGCGATCCTTGCCGAGGCCGGTGGCGTTGACGACCAGCGAACCGCGGGGCGCGGCAGCGACGAGAGCGGCGGCGTCCGCCGGGGTGTCAGTGCGCACGTACTCGATGAGCCCTTCGCGCGTGCCGTGCTGGCGGTGCACCTCGCGCAGGTGTTCGAGTTTCTCATCATCGCGCGCCGTGACCGTGATCTTCGTGGGGGCGTCTGCGCGCTCGGCGAGCGCCCAGCTGAGCGCGGTGCCGGACCCGCCGGCCCCGAGGATGATCACTTCGCTGCCGGTGGTGGCGAAGTACTCGGCCGGCAGGAAATCCTTCAGCGCGAGGTCGACGGTGATCGGGTCCTTGGCGCGCCCAGACAGGCGAGAGCCGCGCTTGGCGATGCTCGAGATCTCCGAGCACGACACCGCGAACGGATCGAGCTCATCGAACAGATCGGATGCCGCGGCATACACATTCATCTTGTGCGTGGTGACCAGGGCGCCGCGGTGCTGCGGGTCATCGCGGATCTGCTTCACCAGGTCGACGTATTGCTCGGGGGTGGCATCCATTGGCAGGTCGTGACCGACCAGCGTGCGGGTCGGGAGGCCCAGTATGTCGGCCCAGAGCGGGAACACCTTCATGATCGACGATGACCCGGTGGTCACGCCGACGAAGCCCATGTAGTCACTGTTCATGACTGAACCTTTCATCTTCTGTTCCCGTCGCAATTGGTGCGGTTAAGGTGCTGTTTTACCCGCGTCAACTGCGGCGGGAGCGGGAGCGGGTGCGGGGACGGGGACGGGGAAGCGGGGCTCGACGCCGTCGAGGACGGCGAGAACATCACCGAGTGAAAGCGAGCCCATGTTGTCGACGGCCTGCGTCGTCTGCGCCCCGAGGTGTGGGGTCACGATCACGCGATCGGCCAGGTCGTCGGCGAGCAGCGGGCTGTTGGATGCCGCGGTGTCGCCGTCGAGTGTGTCAGCAGCGTAGCCTGCCAGACGTCCCTCGCTGAGGGCCGCCGCGACGGCCCGCTCGTCGATCAGGTCGGGGCGGGCGGTGTTGATGATGATCGCGGCGGGGGTGATCGACTCGAGCCGTGCCGCATCGACGAGCCGCTGTCCGCCGGGGGCGTGCAACGAGATGAGATCTGCAGTCTGAAACAGGTCGTCGAGTTCTGCGGGCTCTGCGCCGAGTTCGCGGATCCGATCTGACGGGAAGAAGGGATCGGCGGCGAGGATGCGCGGCCCGAAGCCGCTGAGGCGGCGAGCGACGCCCTGTCCGATGCGGCCGAAGCCGATGATGCCGACCGTGGCAGATCCCAGCTCGCGGCCGCGGCGAACACTCCAGTCACCCTGGCGCACGCGCCGGTCGCCGTCGGGGATGAAGCGGAGGGCTGCGAGCATGAGGCCGATCGCGTGGTCGGCGACGGCATCCGCATTCGCGCCTGGAGTGTTGGTGACTCGGATGCCGCGGGCCTCGGCCGCCGCAATGTCGACAGCCTCTGTGCCGACGCCGTAGCGTGCGATCACTTTGAGTTTCGGGGCGGCATCCATATGAGCGGCAGCGACAGGGCCGGTGCCCGCGATCCAGGCATCCGCTGCCGCAAGCAGCGGCGCAAGCGCGGCGAGATCGTGGTGTGCGGGGCCGCGGACGATCTCGTGCCCTTTCGCGGCAGCGACGGCGACCAGATCGATGTCGCCGTCCGAGAAGGAGCGGCTGGTGGCGAGGATAGTGCCCATCAGTGCGTCCTTCCGGCGACAGATGCACGGGCACTGTACGGATGCACGATGAAACGGAGCGTACGGTCGTGCATCCGTCGCCCAGTCGTGCAGGTGTATGCGGCAGCCATCAGCGCATCCCACCCTGGAGGGCGGTGCTCTGAGGAGCCGCATCTCGAGGCGCGGCGGCGAACCACGGCGCGAGCGCCTCGTAGGCGGAGGTGAAGCGGGCGTGCCGCTGGGCGTAGATGCCGTGGCGACCGGCATCCGGCGTGAACTCCGCCGTCACCTCGCTGAGCGCGCGTGCGGCGGAGAAGTCGGCGAGTCCGAGGCCGACGGCGCCCGTCACTGCTGCTCCGAGGCTGTTCGCCTCCTCGACGATCGTGCGCCGGCGCACCGGTATGCCCCACACATCGGCAAGGATCTGCAGCAACGCGTCGCTCTGCGCGCCGCCGCCGACGGCGTCGATGCGGTCGATTGCGGCGCCCGACTCGCGGAAGGCATGGATGCTGGTGAGCAGGTTGTATCCGATGCTCTCCAGCACGGCACGAACGAGGTGCTGACGGCTGTGATGCCTGCCGATGCCGACGAAGGCGCCGCGGGCATTCGGATCCCAGATGGGGGAGCGTTCGCCGAGCAGGTAGGGCAGGAAGTAGAGGTCCTCGGTGTCGAGGTCACCGCCGGCCTCGGCGGTGAGCCGTGCGGTCTCGGGCTTCGTGGGGTCTTGCGAGAGCGCCTCTGAGATCCACTGGATCGAGGCGCCGCCGGCCTGCATTGTTGCGGTCGGCACAAAGCTGTTCGGCACGACATTGTCGAAGGTGAAGGTGCGAAGGCCCTTATCAATGAGGGGAGCGTGCGATGCGAAGGAGATCCACGAGGATGTGCCCAGGCTCACGTAGGCGCCGTCCTCCGGTGCCACGATGCCGGACCCGACGGCGGCCATCGGGCCATCGCCGCCGCCCATCACCACTCGCACGCCCGTGTGGAGTCCGAGAGCTTCGGCGGCGTCGGCGGTCAACGGGCCTGCGATCGCGGTTGAATCGAGGATCTCGGGGAACAGCGAGCGGTCCAAGCGTGCCGCCTGCAGAACCTCCTCGGACCAGTCGCCGGTGCGCTGGTCGTAGGCGTTCGTGCCGGAGGCATCCGAGCGATCCGTTGCGAGGCGCCCGGTGAGGCCGAGCACGATGTAGTCCTTGGCGACGCAGAAGCGGCGCACTCGTGACCAGACATGGGGCTCGTTGTCGCGCACCCACATGACCTTCTCGATCGAGTAGGTCGGGTTCAGCCGGTGACCCAGCAGCTCATAGGCGTGCTCGGCGCCAAGGGCCTGCTCGAGTTCGCGCTGTTGTGCGCCCGCACGGGTGTCGGCCCAGATGATCGCGGGGCGCACTGGCGCACCATCGCCATCGAGCAGGACCGCGCCCATCATCTGGCCGCTGACGACGAGGCCCTGAACCGCCGAAGCTGCGGTGCTGGTGCGAGCGAGGAGGTCGCGGGTGGCGGATGCGACGGCATCCCACCAGTCCTGCGGGTTCTGCTCGGCGATGCCCCCGGCCGCAAAGTGCGCGGGATAGCTGACCGTCGTTGCGGCGATCAGGCGTCCGTCGTCGTGGTGCAGCGATGCCTTGTTGCCGGTGGTTCCGAGGTCGTGGGCGATGATCACGGGGTGAGCCTATGCCGTGTAGGGGCGCAGCTCGAAGCCGCTTTCGGTGCGGAAGGCGCGCGATCCGAGGCCGTGCTCGAGCACCCAGTTGTAATCGTGTCCTGCGCCGCCGGGGTAGACGGCCAGGAACGCATAGGGTTCAGTGCCGGTGTTGACGGAGCGGTGCGCCCAGCCCGGCGGGATGTAGCCGATGGTGCCGGGGAGCATGTCGAGCCACTCGGTGCGCTCGCCGTCGAACATCAGCAGGCCGCCCTGTCCCTTGAGCGCCAGGTAGATCTCGCCCTGATGGTTGGGGTGCTGGTGGCCCTTGGTCATCCAGAGCTCACCGCTCGTGTCGCCGGGCAGGATCGTCGTGATCGACTGGGGGAGTTCGCGATCGACCTCTGGCACAGGGGAGCTGGTCACGGTGTAGACGACAGGGTTGTCGCCCGCGGCTGCGGCGGCGCGAGCATCCTCGTCGCGGAACAGGCCCTCGAGGTCTGACATGCGCCGGGTGAGAGTGGGGCCCTCGGGGGAGAGGGTGAGTTTCTCCGCGTCGAACGTGATCGCCATGGGCAAGATCGGCGGGGTGTGGAACTCGGGCATCGGGGGCTCCTCGTGCAGCGGCGGTGATGCGGTCACGGCGTGACAGAGCATCCGCAAACCTGTAATGACAAGTTGAGTGTACCTGTTATGACAGGTTGCGTCCACGTCGCATGCGTGTCCGTGTGAGTGCGGTGCGGTGCGGTGCGGTGCGGCTGGCGTGCGGCGCGGCGTGCGTGCGTGCGGCGCAGGCTGGTCAGCGCTGGCGTGCGCGGTATGCGGCGACGGCGTTGCGGTTCGAGCACGCCGTGGAGCAGTACCGGCGGGAGCGATTTCGGGAGAGGTCCAGGGTGACGCCGGAACAGGTGTCGTCGGCGCACACCGAGATTCGGCTGCCTTCGTCGGAGCGAACGACATCGATGAGGGCCATCGCGGTCTCCACGAGGATGCGCTCGTCAAGGGGGTGATCGTCTGCGACGGCGTGCAGGTGCCAGTCCATCGTGTCGTGGCGCACGAGTCTGGCATCGAGGGTCACGTCTCGGAGGGCGTCGTTGACACCGGCGACCATCGCATCTCTCGGTGCGAGCAGCATTCTGCGTAGCCGTGGCCGCAGGGCGCGCAGTGCGGCCAGTTCGGCGGCGTCGTGGTCGATCCGACCCGTGTAGGGGAAGTCGAGGAGGAAGGCGTCGACATCCTGGACAGAGGTGAGTGTGTCCGGATCCTCCGCAGTGTTGACGAGGTGGACCGCGGCGCGCAGCGACTCGACTGTGTCATCTGTGAAGAGCATGTTGACACCTTACACGTGCGCTCGCTAGTGTCATTGATCATGACCACTTTGGCAGATGACACTGACGTTCGGCCGGGATTGCGGCTCGGGCTCCCGCTCGCGATCGGTGCGGCGTTCGCCTTCGGGATGTCCGGCGCATGGGCGCGCGGTCTCATCGATGCCGGATGGACGCCGGGTGCTGCGGTCACGGCGCGCATCTGGGTCGCGTCGCTGGTGCTGCTTGTCCCCACGATCATCGCGCTGCGCGGGCGCTGGAGGCTGCTGCGTCGAAACGCCGGGATCATCGTCGCCTATGGGCTGCTTGCCGTGGCGGCGACACAGCTGTTCTACTTCCAGGCGGTCGCTGTGATGGATGTCGGCCTCGCCCTGCTCATCGAATACACGGCGCCGATCGCCGTCGTGCTGTGGTTATGGATGCGGCGCGGAGAGCGGCCGACCTCGCGCAGCATCCTCGGCGCTGCCGTCGCGTTCATCGGACTCGTGCTCATGCTCGACGTGCTCTCCGGTCGCAGCGTCGACATCGGTGGCGTCCTGTGGGCGTTCGGTGCGATGGTCGGCGCCGCGGCGTACTTCCTGCTCTCAGGGAAAAGCGACACCGGACTCCCGCCGATCGTTCTGGCGGGGTCGGGCCTCATCGTCGGCGCTGTCGGGCTGACCGTAGCTGGGCTCATCGGCATCCTTCCGATCGCGTGGAACACGGCTGACGTTACCTATCGCTTCGGTACAGTGCCGTGGTTCGTCCCCGTGCTCGCCATCGGCATCATTGCCACCGCTCTCGCCTACGTGCTCGGCATCACGTCTACGCGGATGCTGGGCCCGCGGCTGGCATCCTTCCTCGCGCTAGCGGAGGTCATCGCCGCCCTGCTGTTCGGCTGGCTGCTGCTCGGTCAGCTACCAAACGTTCTGCAGGGTGTCGGTGCCGCACTCGTGCTGGTGGGGGTCGTGATCGTCAAGCTTGGCGAGCCGGTTGCGACTTCGGAGTCGCTTGTGCCGCCCGTTCCGAACGCCCCTTGAACTCGTCGGCACGTGGGACGAGACTGGCCGCACCGGTGTCCGATCGGGCCCGGCAACGGTTCAGAGAGGACAGGGCCATGGCTCACGGAGACATCACGCACATCGACATTCCGGTGACCGATATGGCTCGGGCGCAGGCGTTCTATTCGAGTCTGTTCGGGTGGAACATCGCCGAGATGCCCGGCTTCGAGGGATACCCGATGTGGCAGGCGCCGAATCAGATCAGCGGGGGAGGGCTCGCGCCACGCAGCGCGGATTTCGATCAGCCGCGCTCGTACGTCGAGGTCGATTCGATTGATGAGACCGTCGCCGCGGCTGTGAGCGCCGGCGCGACCCTCGCGATGGAGAAGCAGCCGATCAGCGAGACGAGCTGGTGGGCTGTGATCACCGACCCCGACGGCAACTCGATCGGTCTGTATGAGGGTGTGACTGACGCCGAAGGGTGAGGTGCTTGTATACGCTGTGCCCTCCTGTTCATAGGAAATTGAGCCCGCAAGCGGAATTGTGTATACACTGATGGCGTGAGTACCGCAATTGAGCGAACCAGAGCGAGTGATCGCGCCTATGCGACTTTGCTGGAGGAGATCCAGTCCGGCGAGCTTGCTCCCGGCACCGTTCTTGCCGAGGTCGAGCAGGCCGCACGTCTCGGCGTGAGTCGCACCCCGCTGCGCGAAGCGCTGCAGCAGCTCAGTGCCGACGGGCTCGTTGAGCAGCAGTCGCCGCGGGTCACCGTCGTTACCGACATCGATGCCGACGACATCCGTGCGCTGTTCGAGATCCGGCGCGCGCTGGAGGAGTCCGCTGCCCGCCTCGCCGCTGCGCGCGGCGACGCGGTGCTGTTCGCGGGCCTGGCATCCGAATTCGCTGCGGCCGGGGCATCCCTCGCTGCCTCGACCGGGCGCGATGATTACTACGCGCTGATCGCCCGCTTCGATCGCGCCGTCGATGCGGCAGTCGCCAACGACTACATCGCCGCAGCGTTGCGCACGGTGCGCACGCATCTCGTGCGCGTGCGCCGTCTGTCGCGCGACAATCCGACCCGACTCACCGCTTCAGTGGCCGAACACCGGCTCATCGCCGAGGCGCTTGCCGAACGTGACGGCGATCTTGCCGCTCATGCCACGCATGTGCATCTGCGCAATGCGCTCACCAGCATCCTTGAATCCCTCCCCTCCGACAGCCCGCTCGCGACTGAAAGAAGAGCACAGCCATGACCGTCAACCACCACGTCCGTGTCTACAAGAGCGAAGAAGACCTGCCCCGCGAGAACCAGCTGGCCTGGAAGATCGCGGAAGTTGCGACCGATGCGGTCGAGGTCGAGCAGGACGTCGTAGACATGATCATCAACCGTGTCATCGACAATGCTTCCGTCGCCGCGGCATCCCTCACGCGAGGTCCGATCAAGGCGGCCCGCGACCAGGCCTTCAGCCACCCGGTTTCGACCGGCGGTAGCGGCGCGACGGTATTCGGCGCCCCGCTCGAGCGGCGCACCAGCCCCGAATGGGCGGCATGGGCCAACGGCGTCGCCGTGCGTGAGCTCGACTACCACGACACGTTCCTCGCTGCCGAGTACTCGCACCCCGGCGACAACATCCCGCCGATCCTTGCGGTTGCTCAGCACGTCGGCGCCGATGGCCGTGCGCTCGTGCGCGGACTTGCCACCGGCTACGAGATTCAGGTCGACCTGGTGAAGGCGATCTGCCTGCACAAGCACAAGATCGACCACGTCGCCCACCTCGGCCCGTCGGCTGCGGCCGGCATCGGTACGCTCCTCGGCCTCGACGCCGCGACCATCTACCAGGCAGTCAGCCAAGCGCTGCACACCACCACGGCCACGCGCCAGAGCCGTAAGGGCGAGATCTCGACGTGGAAGGCGCACGCGCCGGCATTCGCCGGGAAGATGGCCGTCGAAGCCGTCGACCGTGCGATGCGCGGACAGACGAGCCCCTCGCCGATCTACGAGGGCGAAGACGGCGTCATCGCCTGGATGCTGGATGGCCCGGATGCCGCGTACGAGGTGCCGCTGCCCGCAGCGGGCGAGGCCAAGCGCGCGATCCTGGATTCCTACACAAAGGAGCACTCGGCCGAGTACCAGGCGCAGGCCTGGATCGACCTGGCGCGCAAGCTCCACAATGAGGGCATCGACACCGCGGCGATCGAGTCCGTCGTCCTGCACACCTCACACCACACGCACTATGTGATCGGCTCCGGCGCGAACGACCCGCAGAAGTACGACCCGACCGCGTCGCGCGAGACGCTCGACCACTCGATCCCGTACATCTTCACCGTCGCGCTGCAGGACGGCTCGTGGCACCACGTCGACTCGTATGCTCCGGAGCGTGCTGGCCGTGCTGACACCGTCGAGCTGTGGAACAAGGTGACCACCCGTGAGGATGCCGAGTGGACGCGCCGTTACCACTCGAACGACATCGCGGAGAAGGCCTTCGGCGGTCGCGTGGAGATCACGCTCACCGACGGCTCGAAGCTGATCGACGAGATCGCGGTCGCTGACGCGCACCCGCTCGGTGCTCGGCCTTTCGCCCGGGACAATTACATTGCCAAGTTCCGTCTGCTCGCCGAGCCGGTGCTCGAGCAGGCCGAGATCGAGCGCTTCCTGTCGCTGGTGCAGCGCCTTCCGGAGCTCACTGCCGCCGAGGTCGCCGAGATCTCGATCATCGCGAAGCCGGGTGTGGTGGAGACCGAGCCGACCACCAAGGGGTTGTTCTGATGTTGTACTCGCACACCACTCCCGCCGAGAAGCGGCGGCTGTTCCGTGAGCGTCTCGCTTCTGGCGAGCTGCTGCGTTTCCCCGGCGCGTTCAACCCGCTCTCGGCCCGGTTGATCGAGCAGAAGGGGTTCGAGGGCGTCTACATTTCGGGCGCCGTTCTCGCTGCCGACCTCGGCCTGCCCGACATCGGACTGACGACGCTGACTGAGGTCGCCGCTCGCGGCGAGCAGATCGCGCGGATGACCGACCTGCCGGCGATCATCGACGCCGACACGGGCTTCGGTGAGCCGATGAACGTGGCGCGCACGATCCAGGAGCTGGAGAACGCCGGTCTCGCCGGCGCCCACATCGAGGACCAGATCAACCCGAAGCGCTGCGGTCACCTCGATGGCAAGGCAGTGGTCGATCTCGGCACAGCGGCGAAGCGCATCCGTGCCGCGGTTGACGCGCGCCGCGATGAGAATTTCCTCATCATGGCGCGCACCGACATCGCTGCCGTCGACGGTCTGGAGGCTGCGAAGGACCGTGCGAAGGCGCTGGTGGATGCCGGAGCCGACGCGATCTTCCCCGAGGCGATGCGTTCGCTCGAAGAGTTCGCGGCGATCCGCGCTGCGGTCGACGTGCCGATCCTTGCGAACATGACCGAGTTCGGCAAGAGCGACCTGTTCTCGGTCGACCAGCTGCGGGATGTCGGCGTGAACATTGTCATCTGGCCGGTGTCAATGTTGCGCATCGCGATGGGTGCGACCGGTCGTGCACTCGATACGCTGATCGAGGAAGGACATCTCACGAGCAAGCTCGGCGAGATGCAGCACCGCGCCGACCTCTATGACCTGATCGATTACGAGTCGTACAACCACTTCGACTCTGGCGTCTTCAACTTCACCATCACGAAGGAGTGAACAATGGCTGACAACGACATCAAGAAGGGCCTGGCAGGGGTCGTCGCTGACGAAACTGCCGTCAGCAAGGTCAACCCCGAGACGAACAGCCTGCTGTATCGCGGCTACCCGGTGCAGGAGCTGGCGGCGACCCAGCCGTTCGAAGCTGTTGCGTACCTGCTGTGGCATGGAGAGCTGCCGACTGATGCCCAGCTGGCGGATTTCCGCGCCACCGAGCGCGCCAACCGTGCGTTGTCGCCCGCCGTCAAGGATGCGATCGATCGCCTGCCGATCGACTCGCACCCGATGGACGAGGTGCGCACCGCGGTCAGCGTGATCGGTGCGATCGAGACGGCCGGCATCAGCAACGTTCTGGATGCCGTCGGAACTCCCGAGGAGAACCTCGAGCGCAGCCTGAAGCTGTTCGCGACGCTCCCGGCGATCGTGTCGTACGGCCAGCGTCGTCGTCGTGGCCTTGAGATCGTCGAATCGCGTGATGACCTTGACTACGCCGCGAACTTCCTGTGGCTGACCTTCGGCGAAGAGCCTTCTTCGGTGGTGGTGGATGCATTTAACAGATCGATGATCTTGTACGCCGAGCACTCGTTCAACGCATCGACCTTCACTGCGCGTGTGATCACCTCGACCCTGAGCGACCTGTACTCGGCAGTCGTCGGAGCGATCGGAGCGTTGAAGGGTCCGCTGCACGGCGGTGCCAACGAGGCCGTGATGCACATCTTCGATGAGATCGGATCTGCTTCGGAAGTCGCTGGATGGTTGGATACCGCGCTGGCGGAGAAGCGCAAGATTATGGGCTTCGGTCACCGCGTGTACAAGCGTGGTGATTCGCGCGTGCCGACGATGAAGGCGGCGCTCGACACTCTGGTCGCGCACTATGACCGTCCGGATGTCGCTGAGCTCTATGACACCCTCGAGAGCGAGTTCGTCTCACGCAAGGGCATCTACCCGAACCTCGACTACCCGTCGGGTCCGGCGTACAATCTCATCGGCTATGACACGCTGACGTTCACGCCGCTGTTCATCGCATCGCGCATCACCGGCTGGACCGCGCACATCCTCGAGCAGCAGGCATCCAATGCGCTGATCAGGCCGTTGTCTGCGTACAACGGTCCGGATGAGCGTCACATCGAAGAGTATATGCCGGACACCGCGGCGATCGATGTGCTGGAGCGGGCTGAGGAAGCGGCTGGGTGATGGCTGCCTCTCGGGAGAAGATCGCGATCGTCGCCGGGGCGCGGACCCCGGTCGGTCGTTTTGGCGGGGCGTTCAAGGACACTCCTGCGCATGAGCTCGGTGCTGCGGCGACGGTTGAGGCGCTGAAGCGCTCGGGTATCTCGGGTGACCGCGTCGGCGAGGTCGTCATCGGCAACATCGGTCAGGTTGCGGGGGATGCCTATATCTCGCGTCGGATCGCTTTGTCGGCGGGGCTCGACGTGAACACTCCGGCATTCACCGTAAACCGACTGTGCGGCTCTGGTCTGCAGGCCATCTGGTCGGCGGCGCAGGAACTGCTGTGGGGCGGTATCGACGTCGCTGTCGCCGGTGGCGCAGAGAACATGACGCGGATGCCGTTCTACGACTTCAACGCGCGGTTCAACGACCGGCTCGGACATCGCCAACTGCTGGACGGCACGATCGCGATGCTCACGGATCCGTTCACCGAGAAGCACATGGGGACGACGGCTGAGAACGTCGCGTCTCGTTTCGGTGTGACGCGGGAAGAGCAGGATGCTTTCGCGCTCGAGTCGCAGCGACGGGCAGCGACTTCCGAGGCGCAGGCGGCTTTTGTTGAAGAGATCGTGTCGGTGACTACCTCAGGGCGCAAGCCCGTTGAGGTGTCGCGAGATGAACACCCGCGACCGGATACGTCTCTGGAGACGCTGGCCGGGTTGCCGGCTGCGTTCGCTAAGGAGGGTACGGTCACGGCAGGCAATGCGTCGGGAATCAACGACGGTGGTGCAGCGACGGTGCTGATGCGCGAAGCGGATGCTCGTGCCGAGGGCGCACCGGTGCTCGCGACGATCGAAGCCGTGACGACTGCGGCGCTCGAGCCGGAGATCATGGGCTACGCGCCGACGCTGGCGCTGAAGAAGCTCTTCGCTCAGACGGGGCTCACGCCAGCCGACATCGACACCGTCGAGTTGAACGAGGCGTTCGCTTCGCAGGCACTTGCGGTCATTCGTGATGCGGAGCTCGACCCGGCGAAGACGAATCCTTATGGAGGAGCGATCGCACTCGGGCACCCGGTCGGCGCGACCGGAGCCATCCTTACCGTGCGCGCGGCGTTAACGTTGCAGCGCACAGGCGGGGAGTACGCCGTCGTGACGATGTGCATCGGCGGCGGGCAGGCGCTCGCCGCGTTGCTGAAGCGGGGCTAAATCGATTGCAGATAGAGCGAGAGAGCGGGCATGGCATGAGCAAAGTCACGATTGAACGGTATGAGACTGGCGTTCGCGTCTTGACGCTCAGTGACCCGGAACGTCGCAATATCCTCGATGCTGAGATGTGCGCCGCTCTCTTTGGTGCTGTGCGCGCGGTCGCAGCCGACGTAGACGCCAAGGTGCTTGTAGTCACCGGGGCTGGCACGGCGTTCTGCGGCGGCGCGGACATGCCGGCGGTGTTTGGTGCCCGTGACCGCTCTGTCTCGCAGTTGAGGGATAACTTGCATGAGGTATACGCGTCATTTCTGGCGATTAGGGATCTGAAGATCCCTACGATATCTGCAGTGCACGGGCCGGCTGTGGGCGCAGGACTGAACCTCGCTATGGTTTGCGACATCCGCGTTGCTGGTCCGGATGCTGCCTTCTCCGCGACGTTCTCGCGGATTGGACTGCATCCCGGCGGCGGTTGCACTTGGTTCCTTGTGCAGGCCATGGGCGTCGACCGAGCGCTCAAGATGCTCCTGGACGGTGGCACCAAGCGTGGTGCGGATGCCGTGAGCAGTGGGCTCGCCACTCATTTCGCCGAAGATCCGCTGGCAGAGGCATTCGCACTTGCGGAGCGCTATGCCGCGCTGGACATACATTTGCTGCGCGACATTAAGAGTGCAGTGGGCATTGCTGCCACGACCACGCTGGATGCGACGCTTGAATTCGAATCGTGGGCGCAGGCGTCCGCCGCGACCAAACCTGAGGTGCACGAGTACATCGTGACGTTCCGGAAATGAAGACGATGAGGTCGAGGGCTTTAACTCCCTCATCTTCCATGCCCCGGGCTCACTCTCGACGACACTGACGATTCGCGCTACGCTATTCAGGATGCGCATTCAGAATTGCGTACGCACATTCAACGTCGAGTGGAGAGAACATGGACCGGGAATTCGTCCGACCGCGCGGAGCGCGCACCGTCGAAGAGCTGCTCGCTCACAACCAGATCAATGCCGTCCTCGCCGCGTACTGCCAGGGGGTGGATCGTAGAGACTGGGATCTGGTTCTGTCGTGCTATCACGATGATGCGATCGACGACCATGCACAGGTTCGCGGCACACCTGCCGAGTTCGTCGAGTGGATGAAGCCCAATCACGAGTTCGTCTCGACGTCGATGCACTTCCTCTCGAACGTTGCGATCCGCATCTCCGACGACGACCCCAATCGTGCTCGAGTCGAGTCTTACTTCTCTAGCCAGAAGACCGTTGCTGGCGCCAAGAATGACACGTTCTTCAAGGACGTCGGATCGGATGAGCCTCTGCGTCGGACTGTCGCCGGAAGGTACATCGATACCTTCGAGAATCGTGATGGCATCGGTTGGCGAATCGCGCGGCGAGTGTTAGCGCTGGAGTGGGTGCGCCAGGAACCTAACGAGAACTACTTTTCGCTGGACGACGGCATGTCGAAGGCGCGTCGCGATGAGAGCGATCCGCTATACGAGTCTTTTATTCTGCCGAGCGAGTGACTGCGAGCGGCTGCGGGCTGGGATTCGAATCTCTGCCCGCAGGGATGCACACGAGTAATTACGTAATGTAGTACGCTGATTCGTAAATGTGAACGGCAGCGCCGCCGAACGCTGAGAGGGCATCGCAATGGAGTGGCAGGGTCAATTCGACAAACTGTTCATTGGCGGAGAGTGGGTAACGCCCTCTGGTCATGACCGGATCAGTGTCGTGTCTCCGTTTTCCGAGGAGCTTGTGGCGACGGTGCCCGATCCCTCCAGGGTCGATGCAGATCGCGCAATCGCCGCCGCACGCAAGGCCTTCGACACCGGCCCGTGGCCGCGAATTGCGCTCGAAGAGCGGATGACAGTGATACGCAAGCTCGCCGAGCTGATGATGGAATCCGAAGGGCTCATCGCCCAGGTGATCTCAGCGGAGATGGGTTGCCCGATCTCGCTCGCGGAGGTGATGCAGTCGCGAAACGCCCGAATCCTTGTTGAGGCTTACCTCGCAGGAGTTCCCGATGTCGCGTGGAGCACCATCCGCCGCTCGCCGGGAGCGCAGGCGCTCGTGACCCGTGAACCCATCGGCGTGGTTGTTGCAATCACTCCCTGGAACGCGCCGATCCTGAGTATTTTGATCAAGATCATTCCAGCGCTTCTCGCGGGTTGCACGGTGGTGGTCAAACCATCGCCGGAGGCGCCTCTGAGTTCGTATCTTCTTGCTGAGCTCTTCGAACGCACAGGCATGCCCCGAGGCGTCTTGAGCATTCTTCCGGCTGGACGCGAGGTTGGTGAGTACCTGGTCACCAACGCAGGAGTGGACAAGGTCTCGTTCACGGGATCGACAGCTGCGGGCAGGCGGATCGCGTCGCTCTGCGGGCAGGACCTAAGACGGGTGACGCTCGAGCTCGGCGGAAAATCTGCCGCGGTTGTACTCGACGATGCGGACATGGATCTGGTCATTGAGAACATTCGCACGCTTTCGCTGCGCAACAGCGGCCAAGTCTGCTCCAACAAGACGCGACTCGTCGTGCCACGATCGAAGGAGAGCGAGTTCAAAGATCGACTCGTCGCGATGATGACGTCACTCCCCGTAGGTGATCCCTCGGATCCATTGACTCAAATCGGGCCGATGGTCTCGAGAGTTCAGCGTGAGCGGGTCGAGGGGTACATCGAAATTGGGCGTTCAGGTGGGGCAAGTGTGCTGGTCGGTGGCGGGCGTCCTGCAGGGCTGCGACGCGGCTGGTTCGTGGAGCCGACCGTATTCAGTGGCGTCACCCCTGAGATGCGTATCGCGCAGGAAGAGATATTCGGTCCGGTGTTGGCGGTCATGGCCTACGACACCGAGGACGAGGCTATCGCGCTGGCAAACAGTACGCGATACGGACTTAGCGGATCCGTCTTCTCGGCTGATGAAAACCGCGCGCTGGCAGTCGCTCGGGGCATGATCACCGGGGCTGTCGAGGTGAACGGTCGGCCCGTGGGCTGGCACGCACCCGTCGGCGGAGTCCGGGACAGCGGCATCGGCCGCGAGGCGGGCCCAGAAGGCTACGAGGCGTACGTAGAGCTGAAGTCGCATGGCGTCAGCGCGGAACTCGCCGCGCGCCTCGAAACAGAGATGTTGCGACGTACAGCACCGAAGTGAGCCCCAGTGCGGTCGTTCGGATGACAGAAGGAGACATAGATGCGTGGCGTCATATTCACGGGTGAGTCGACCCTCGAGGTCCGCGAGTTCCCGGATCCGGTCCCCGGCCCCGGCGAGGTGGTTGTTCGCATCCGCGCGTCGGGCATGTGTGGTTCCGACCTTCACCCCTACCGAGGGGTGAAAGTCGCGGAGGACGCAGACTTGGTCATCCAGGGCCATGAGCCGTGCGGTGACGTTGTTGCCGTCGGCCCCGGCGTTCCCGAGCGCCTTGCAAAAGCGGGGGATCGGGTACTCATCCATCACTATTGGGGGTGTGGAACCTGTGCCGATTGTCGCACGGGATGGGTGCAGATGTGCACCGGAATGCCACCGCGCGTGATGACTCTGAACGAACATGGCGGACATGCCGACTATGTCAAGGTTCCCGTCGACGTGGTCATGCCGCTTCGGGAAGAGTTGAGCTATCGCGCTGGAGCAGCGATTGGCTGTGGTTTCGGTACTGCATGGGGCGGGTTGTTGCGTATGGGAGATCTGTCAGGGAAAGACATCGTGATCTTCGGACAGGGACCGGTGGGGGCATCCGCGACGATGCTGGCATCCGCGCGCGGTGCGCGCGTGATTGCCGTTGATATTGCTCCGGCGCGCCTGGAACAGGCCAAGCGGTTCGGAGCGGATGTCGTCATCGACTCGCGCAACGTCGATGTAGCCGACGCGGTGCGCGACGTGACCCGGGCTCGCGGCGCGGAGCTCGTGATGGAGACGTCCGGGCGCACGCCGGTCGCGCAGAGTGCGTTCGATGTTGTCTCGACTTGGGGCACGATCTGCTTCATCGGCATGGGTTCGGAGGTGACATTCCGGACGGCGGAGACGCTGCGCCGCCAGCTCACGATGGTCACATCATGGACCTTGTCGACGCCAGAACTGATTCGCTGCGCGGACTTCGTTGCGGACCGGCAATTGCCGGTTGACGAACTCTTCTCGCATTCGTGGAGTTTGGACGACGCTGAGGCCGCATACAAGTGGTTTGATCTGCAGGCCGATGGGAAGGGCGTCTTCGAGACGGAGGTCTGATCCGACTTTCATTCCAGGTGAGGGTGCTAGTTGACCCGGATCGTTGTTGACATACGAGGCACCTCCGGGGCCGAGTTGGAGCTGTCTCTCAGCCCGTCTAGTTCTGACGAACGAACTGTTGCCAGGCCAGTCTGGCTCGATTACTGCAACCTAGACAGAGCCCACGTCGGCATCGGAGGCAAACCCCCGTCGACCGAGTCAACAATGGTCGAGGTCAGTGCAGCTAGATGTCCTGAGCCTGCGGAGAAAGACATCGATGCCGTCCCAGCTTCGTCGTCGATTGCGGTGCAGATTGAAGGAGTGCCCCATGTCTGGGATCTCGTCAACCACGACACTTGCTCGACTGTACTGGAGTGCTTCTGACCTACCGTAAGCGGCAGGCAGGATCGGGTCGTGCTCTCCGAGCTGGATCAGCACGGGTCCTGCTATCTGCGCAAATCCCGCGTCCGGGTCGTCTTGTACGGGGATGCAGTCGCGCCATAATCCACTCGGCGAGGCGGTTCGCAGCACCTGATTATCGACATCGATGACATCTGGATCTGCTTGCGGGAGGTGGTAGAAAATCAGGCGCGAATCGCCGGGTACCAATGCATAGGGCTCTCCCAGCAGCGACTCACGTGCTCCGCTTGCCCAAGCAGTCCGTGGTCGCTCTGGCGTAAAGCCTGTGGCGGTGACGACCAAGGCATCAGCTTGCGGCCATCTTGCGTGGGAGAAGACATTGATGACCGCGCCCATCGAGTGCCCGACAAGCGCGATATGCGTCGGCGCTCCTCCCGGAAACAGACCCGGTTCCTCTCGCGCGGCCGCAACCGCGTCTGCGATGGCCCTCGCGGTGGTGCTGAGGCGCACCGAATGACCATCGGGACGATCGCTCTCACCGACGCCCGGAAGGTCGATGATCAAGAGGTCATACCCCTGCCTCGACATGAAACGCGCGTACGAATAATCCTCACCGTTGATGACGGGTGCATCCCAGTACCTGTGATCATAAGAATTTCCATGGACCAGGATCTGCAGGATGCCGTTTCGATTCCGCTCCGCTGGGATGACATGCGCGGCGAGAAAGCTGTGTTCATTCGCGCCGAACGCTATCGGGAACCGAAGGATTGAGGGATCACCAGACGGGGCGAATGCGAGGGGGACGCTTTCAGGCCGCACCATGATGTTCAGCTTTTCGAATGTTCGATGCGCGCCGCCAATTCGTCGCGGTCGACGGCGATCTCTACGCCCGCACGCTCAAGCTGGAGTGTCAGGTACGCGCGACCATCCTTCTGGCCGAGCCCGCGGCCGAGTGCCTCGGTCATCTCTGCGGCCACTAGTCCCGACATGCGCATCGGCACGCCTAGGTCGCGCCCCAGACGGGCTGCAAGATCGACATCCTTGAAAGCGATGTCGAGACTGATTGCGGGATTGTCGTAGTCACCCGGCAGAAATTGTGCCGTAAGCATGCTCAGCGCAGAGGCCTTGCCGACCATTCCCAGCCGCAGCGCCTCCCAGAACTGAAGGGGGTCTATGCCCGCCTTTGTCGCTACGGAGAATGCTTCAGCCATTGAGGACATAAACAGGTGACCCATCATGTTGTTCATGAGCTTCACCACGGTGCCCGAGCCTCCGGGCCCGCAGTAGAACGTTTTGTCGCCCATTGCTCGGAAGACGGGATCGAGTCGGTCATAGACCGCTCGTTCGCCCCCGACCCAGAATGCAAGATCGCCGGAAGCAGCCCCCGCCGGCCCGCCACTGACCGGTGCGTCGAGGACGTCGATGCCTCGCGCTGTGCATGCGATCCGGATCTTTGTTGTCAGATCGTGAGAGTTCGTCGACAGATCGACAAGAGTATTCCCTCGTGTCAGTGTGCTCATCAGCCCGTCGTCAGCAAAAACGACTTCTTCGATCTGCTTCGGCCCTGGCAGTGACATGAAGACGATGTCGGAATTGTCGCCCAGGTCTGCCACACTCGCTGCGGCCGTGGCGCCGGCGTCAACAAGAAGCTGACGAGCCTCCGGTGAACGATCGAATACCAGAAGTTCAGGGTGGGCCTCAGCGAGGTTGAGCGCCATCCCGCGCCCCATGCGCCCTAGTCCAATGTAACCAATTTTCACGGAGACTCCTTCGGCTCGCATTCGGTAGTGTGAACCACCCTACGACATTTTGGACACGTTGACGGGGCTGAGTATGTGGATGGTTGCACGGGCGGACCGCATGAGCGTTCGTAAACACGATGCAAGATTCATGTTGACGAACGAGCTGCATCCGAGTTACCGTGTGCAGGTCCAGTATCTCGACCGCAGAGTCACTCGCCGGATGAGATCGATCACAAAACGAACAGAGGGTTGAGCAATGGCGTTCATCTCAGGAAACCGGCCGAAGGCCGCACGGAAGACGTTGACAGCGATCGGAGCTCTCGGTGCCGCCGCTTTGCTTCTGACGGGATGTGGAGGGGCCGATCCATCCAACCCAGGCTCCGATACGGCCGGATTGCAACCGGGGCCGCCAGTCGGCGTTGACCAGGCACAGTGGGACGACATCGTCGACGCGGCAAACGCCGAGGGCGAAGTCATCTTCTATCGTTCCCTTGCAGGTATGGAGGGCGTCATCGATGACTTCGAGAAAGCATTCCCCGAGATCACGGTCGTCGACTCGTTCGCGGCCACCGGAGAACTCGTACAACGCCTAGACCAGGAGATTGACGCTGGCGTTGCGGGTGCAGACGTGACCATGCATGCCTCCCCACTATGGTTCATTGACCGTGGAAATGAGGAACTCTTCGGTGGACTTTCCCTCAGCCCAGAAAACCAGGAGGAGGGATGGGAAGAGCGTTTAGAAGGCAAGAGCTATGGGCTCATCTACGGTTTCCCATCAACTATCGGGTATCGCACGAGTAGCCCCGAACCCAGCACTATCAAAGAGCTTCTGGATGCCGATCCCAGTGTGAGCATTGGTCTTGTTGACCCGGCGATCGCACCCTCTGTTGGATACGCTTTCAAGCTGCTGCAGGATGAATATGGCGATGAGATCCTCGACCAGCTCGCGGCCGCGGACTACAAGATCGAGGCGAGTAATACCTTCCTCGCGCAGTCCATCGGGGCCGGGTCATTCGAGTACGCGTATCCGAGCCAGAGCACGACCACGTCAGAGCTCAAGGCCAACGGTGCGCCGATTGATGAGGCGCTACCCACAGAAGCCCTCACCGGTGCGTACTACAACGTTGGCATCCTCAACAATGCAGCACACTCGAACGCAGCCACTGTGTTCGCGAACTGGGTGATGAGCCGCTCGGGGGCAGAGTCCTTCGTCGAGAATGTTTCACCGGCTACTGTTCCACTCGACGTCGAGGGGGCCATTCCTTGGGGTGACATCCGCGCCTTCGACCCAACTGAGTGGACGACCGAGCGTTGGAATGAATGGATCGCCGAGGAGTGGACGCCCCGCTTCGGTTGAGCCAATAGGCACCGGATGGTCGCGACGCGTGCCGTTTCGAGCATCCGGTGCCACCCCAGTTGTTGGGTTACTAAAGCTCATCGACTGGACATGAAGTATCCAGTTGAGACATCAGGAGATCAGATGCCGACCACAACGCCTTCAGCGCCTCACGTCGACACGACCGTCTTGCGAACATCGCGGCGTGCGGAGCCCCGCCGTCGCGATGCGACTAGTGCCATTTGGTACCTGTTCGCCGCCGGTCTTGGATTGGCAGTTATCGGCCCGGTGGTGCTTTTCTTCCTGAGGGTATTCGAAAACGGAAGCGCAGCGCTCACCGATATTTTCGAAGTGCCCGATATTTGGGGAACCCTCTGGACGACGTTCCTCCTGGCCGCCGGATCCACCATCATTGGTGCAGCTTTGGCGGTTGGCCTCGCGGCGCTGGCCCTCCGCGTGCCGCCGAGTCTCAGGGCGTTCGCCCGCCTGTTGCCAATGATTCCGCTAGTTATCCCGCCGGTTGCATTCATCTACGGGTGGATCTTCCTCTTCGCGCCCGACGTGGGCTACGTCAACACGCTACTTCGCGCTACGCCGTTCTTCGGCGATAACACGGACGGGCCGTTCAACGTCTACACGGTAACGGGGATCATCCTTATCGTGGCGGTCGACATGGCGGGTATGGTGTTCGCCTTCGTTTTCCCGCGCATGCAGGAGATCAACGGCTCTGTTGACGCTGCTGCTCGGGTCGCTGGCGCATCTGGTACTCGCAGTTTCATGACGATCACCTTTCCGCTGATCCGGCCAGGTTTGGTCGCCGGTATGGTTGTCGCATTCTTGATTGCTATGGGCCAATTCACTGCGCCCCTGTTCCTCGGACGCAGGGACAACATCCGGGTTGTTTCCACAGAGATATTCCGGCTTCGCGAGCAATTTCCCATCGACTATCCGTTGATCGCTGCGTTGGGGCTCCCCCTCTTGGCCTTCGGTGTCATCGCCATCCTCATCCAGCGTCGGGTGGTAGGTGATCAAAGGCGTTATATCACCCTCGCTAGCGGACGGGGTGTCGCGCGGAAGACCTCACCACTCGCAGGGGCTTGGGTCGTAGGGTACGCGATCGTCGTTGTTGGCCTACCCATGATCGCTTTGGCGCTGGTGGCATTCTCGCCGTATTGGAGTGGCGACCTTTTCAACCTGTCATTTACGGCTCACAATTTCGAGATTGTTTTCAGCGATCGTCGCGTTGGGCAAGCGGTTATGACGAGCGTGGGGGCATCCTTGCTCGCTGTAGTGGTCGCGATCCCGCTTGGGTTCACCGCCGCGATGGCGATGAGTGGGGTGATTCGAGCGCCTCTGTTGGTTACGAAAGTCTTGGACTTCATCTTCATCGCACCGTTGGCGGTGCCTCGTGCGGTCCTCGGCGTCGCGATCCTGTTCGTCTTCATTCGGCCGCCGTTCTCGATGTACGGGACGATTGGATTGTTCGTGATTGGTTATATCTTCATTGCGTTCCCCTTCGTTCTCCGCTCGCAATATTCGAGTCTGATCGGCGTAGACAAGTCGATGTTCGAAGCGTCTAGGGTCACCGGCGCGAGTCAATGGAAGATGATTCTGACGATCGCCCTACCGGTGGCGCGCAAGGGAATCGCCGCCGCGCTTGCCTTGGCGTTTGTCATGCTGACGAACGACTTCGCTGTCTCTGTGATGGTTCAGTCGCCCGGTCAGCAGGTGATGGGCACGCTTCTTTATCGTTTCGAACAAGAATCGTCAGCACCTTCGATCGCGGTGCTGTCTCTGATCATGTCTGCTGTCACGGCCGGAATTCTTGCGATCACGCTTCGTATCGGAGGGAAAGCCGCACTGGAAAGCCTCTGAGTGGAGGCGCACTCGGTGACAGAAGAATCCCTTGCCGTCTTTTTGCAGAGAAGGACCTGACGAATGATCGACAACAGTGAACGCTACAAACTTGGTGAACAGATCCGCAGGGAGGTGAACGGTGATGCGGTCGTTGACCGCATCATCGCCAAGACCGACGAGTTCGAGCAGCCCCTACAGAACATGCTGAATGAGTACTGCTGGGGCGACGTGTGGGGCCGCCCAGAGCTGGATCGGCGCAGCCGAAGCATTCTCAACATCGGGATGCTTGCCGCGCTCAACCGGACGGACGCCTTGGAGTCCCACATTCGGGCTGCGATTACAAACGGCGTCAGCTGGGCTGAGGTCCGGGAGTGCGTTCTTCAGATCGCCGTTTATGTGGGCATGCCAGCTGGTTTGGGGGCGATGGCTGCCGCGCAGAAGGTGCGCGCGGAAAATTCCGCTGAACGTTGAGCAATACATGGCAGGTCTGACCGTCGTGGACGATGCCTCGGTGTAAATCAGCTCGCGAGGGTCGAGATAACTTCGGTTCCGCGTCAAGTTCGAAGATCGGTAACAATTGCGTAGGCGCACGCTCCCTCGCCCCGGCGGCGCGGCGCTGGCTGTGATTGGCATCGTGCTGTTCGCTTTTTCGATGCGGACCGCGGTGGCCTCGCTATCACCGCTCTTCTCGTTGATTGAGCGCGATTTTGCCGTCCCGGAAGTCGTCATCGGTTTAATCGGAAGCGCGCCTCCCGCGTGCTTCGGAATCTTTGGGCTCCTGGCTCCCGCGCTCGAGCGGCGATTCGGACTGGAGCGTGTTTCGTCCGTTGCGGTCGGAGTTGTGTCGCTGGGCACGATCGCCCGCGCACTTGTGAATGAGCCCATAGGTTTGCTGATGTCGACCACGGTGATCTTCGCCGCAGTCGGGGTGGGCAACGTTGTCGTGCCTCCTCTGGTCAAGAAATACTTTCCTGGGCGAATCGGACTCATGACGACGGTTTACGCCACGGTCATGGCCTTTTCTACTTCTCTGCCCCCACTAGTGGTCGTGCCACTGTCAAACACATTCGGATGGCGCTTGTCAATCGGCGTATGGGCCATCTTCGCTGCGGTGGCGACGCTTCCGTGGGTAGCGCTCTTGGTGCGAGAGCGTCGGAACGCACCTGCTCCAATAGTGGAGCGGGTCCACTCCAGCGTGGTTCAACGTCTGCTCAGCGTTCCCTTGGTCTGGGCGTTGATCGGAGGACTATTGGTCGGGTCCACTGTCGGGTACGTTCTGATGGGCTGGTTGCCGACAATGCTGGTGGATATCAGTGGGATATCTCCCGGAGGTGCTGGACGACTACTTGCGCTGTTCGCCTTCATGACCGTTCCGTGCGCGTTGCTAGGGCCTGTCATCGTGACGCGCTTTCGGGCCCCTGGTCCTGCATACTTCGTCGTGTGCGTGTCGACGGTGGTTGGACTGCTCGGACTTCTCTATGTGCCGACGGTAGCGACCTGGGTATGGGTCGCCCTGACGGGGTGTTCACACGCGCTTGGGCCCATGACGCTTGCCTTGCTTGGGTTGCGCGCACGTTCTCATGAGACTGCAGTGTCTTTGAGCGCACTTGTTCAGAGCCTAGGTTACGGGCTGTCGGCAGTCTTCCCTCTGATGATTGGCGTCCTCTACAGGACGAGTGGCGGCTGGGTCGTCCCTCTTTGGTTGCTTACTATCGTGACGCTTGCGCTTGTTCCCGTGGGTATTACTGCATCCCGACGCACGCTTGTGGAGGACGCTTGGGAGGCGCGGCACGGGAAGCCATGGTGAGATCTTGACCGATCCAAGTGTTCGCAATAAGGTTCAAATGTTCGTAATTACGACCACCATCTTGACTGCGCAGTGCGGCGACGTTCGAGAAAGGCATCATGGATTTTTCGCGTAACTATGATCACGTGTTCATCGGCGGCGAATGGGTAAGGCCCCATTCGGGTCTGCGATTCGATGTGCTTTCGCCCGCGGATGAGCAGGCGATTGGTGCCGTGCCCTTGGCGGATACGACTGACGTCGACTCAGCCGTCGCTGCGGCGCGACGCTCGTTCGACGAAGGCCCGTGGGCGGGCCTGGCACCAGAAGAGCGGGCCGAAGTGCTTCGGAAAGTTCGCTCGTCCATCGCGGAGCACTCAGAACAGCTTGCTTGGCTCATTACCGATGAGATGGGGTCGCCGATCACCCAGTCTCGCGATATTCAGCTCACGGCTCCGCTACGACTGCTGGACGACTACCTGTCGCTGATTAGGTCTTATGAATTCAGCGATCTCCGCTCGGCTCCTTCCGGCAATGCGCTCGTGCTGCGGGAGCCCGTAGGCGTCGTCGCCGCGGTCGTTCCCTGGAATACCCCGCTGATGTCTCCGTTGATGAAGATCGTCCCTGCTTTCCTGGCGGGCTGCACCGTGGTCTTGAAACCCGCCCCGCAGACCTCGCTGACCGCTTTTGCGCTTGCTCGTATCTTCGAGGAGGCGGGACTTCCGCACGGCGTACTGAACGTGATCCCAGCTGAGGTGGAGTCAAGTGAACACCTGATCTCTCACCCTGGCGTTGATAAGGTCTCGTTCACCGGCTCGACGGCCGCCGGCCGCCGCATCGCCGGAATCTGTGGCCAGCATCTGCGGAGGGTGACGCTCGAGTTGGGGGGAAAATCGGCGGGAGTCATCTTGGACGACGCCGACCTCGACCACACCATGAGCGCGCTGAGGATGGGTTCGCTGCGAAACAGTGGGCAGATCTGCACGCTAAAAACGCGACTACTTGTATCTCGGCGCCGCCGCGACGAGTTCGTTGCCGCGCTTGCTGACCTCGTCGCATCGATGCCGGTCGGCGACCCGAGAGACCCCGCGACACAGATCGGCCCCATGGTGTCGGCGCGCCAGCGCGACAACGTACAGCGTTACATCGAAAGCGGCATAGCGCAGGGTGCCCGGGTGGCTCTCGGGGGCGAGCCTGCCATATTCGATCGTGGCTGGTACGTACCTCCCACAGTGTTCGCCGACGTCGACCCGGGTATGCGAATCGCGCAGGAGGAGATCTTCGGGCCGGTTGTCTCTGTGATCACCTACGAAGATGAAGACGAGGCACTGAGTATCGCGAACGACTCTCAGTACGGGCTCAGCGGCGCTGTGTACACAACCGAGGTTGAGCGCGGCCTGGCGTTTGCGAAGCGCATTCACAGTGGTGTTGTCGAGGTGAACGGAAGTCCTGTCGGATTCCATGCCCCCTTCGGTGGGGTCAAAGCAAGCGGGCTGGGCCGCGAAGGCGGCGTTGAGGGCCTTGAGGAGTATCTGCGCCCCAAGGCATTTGGTTTGCCCGACGATCTCTGGGCGCGCCTGCGAAGTCAAGCTGGACACTGACCGAGCGTCTGGCTTGATGAAAACCTGCCTAAACAGGCTTTTTGCCCGCCCGAATGAGGCCCTCCTGAAGCGTATTGACAGCACCCAGCGTTCAGGTTATCGTATGAGTGTTCATCTATCCGCTCAACGATGAGCGCCCGCCTCACCAAAAGGGCGGCTCACACCGCACCGCGAGTCCAATGGAGGAATCGATAATGGGGCAGCAAATGTATTCACGCGCGACGAGGCGACAGCGCCTCCTCGCGTATGTCGGCACAGCGGTGGTCGTGGCCACCGCCCTCACGGCCTGCAGTAGTAACGATGGCGGCGGTGACGCGGAAGGCGCCGCTGACTTCGAGGTCGGCGGCGCACCATCTGTCGTCGATCAGGCTGCCTGGGACAAAATCGTCGAGGCCGCGCAAGAAGAAGGCGAAGTCGTTCTTTATCGCTCGCTCAAGGGGTCGGAGAAGGTGTTCGCAGATTTTGAGGCCGAGACCGGCATCACCGTGACGAGCATCTACGGGGCGACTGGTGACACGATCGGTCGTCTTGACCAGGAGATCGAAGCTGAAGTCGCAGGAGCAGACATGACGATGCATGCTTCCCCCGGCTGGTTCGACACCAACGGGGACAACTTCCTCTCGCTGCTCGTGAGTCCGGATCAAGCGGATGATGGATGGGAAGAGCTTCTCGATGGGAAGAGCTTTGCGACGGTGTATTCGCAGCCATACAGCCTCGCATTCCGCACCGATCAGAAGACTCCTTCAGGGGATCTGAAAGATCTCCTCGATGAGAATCCTGATGCGAAGATCGGAATCGTCGACGCCACGATCGCGTCGTCCATCGCTTTCCAGTATGAAGTTCTTCGAGAGGAGTACGGCGACGAGATCCTCGATCAGCTTGCCGCAACGAATTACGTCATAGAGGCGAACAACACTGTTCTTGCAGACAACCTTGCAGCGGGAACCTTTGACTATGCCTATCCCAACCAGACCACATCCGTGCAGCCGCTGATGGAGAACGGCGCACCGATCGACGTCGTGTGGCCCACCGAGGCGATTGCCGGATCGCTCTACAGAGCTGCGGCGATCAAGGGCAGCCCGCACCCTAATGCGGCCATGGTTCTCATGAACTGGTTGATGAGCAAAACCGGTGCAGAATCATTCGTCTCAGAGCTCGGCGGCGGAAGTGTGCCCCTCACAGTGGACGGCGCAATCCCGTGGGGTGACGTCGCCACCCTCGATGCCGACGTGTGGACAACGGAGTACTACAAGCAATGGCTCGCTGACCACTGGACGCCGCGCTTCGGCTGAAAGCAAGGCTCGGCCGGTGTGCAGTGATCGGGGAACGTCCGTTCACTGCACACCAGCGGCTCGTTCACCCTTTGCAAGCTGTGGTTTTTATCAGAAGATGTGTTAGGCGGCAGTTGAATGGCAACTTCAATCAAGCAGTCGGACAGCGTCGACACAACGACGTTGAGACTTAAGAACCCGGCGAGTAATGGCGGCCGGAAGTTCGGGTATTCCTCGTACCTTTGGTACCTGCTCTGCATTGCGCTCTTGCTCTTTGTAGTCGGACCGGTGCTTCTCTTCTTTGCCCGAATGTTCGAGGACGGCGGCTCTGCGTTCCAGCGCCTGATCGAGATGCCAAGCATCGTTTCTACGATCGGCATGACGGTCGGACTCGCGGCGGGATCGACCGTGATCGCTGTAGTGATCGCCGTGGCGCTTGCCGCCGCGATCATGCGGGCCCCTGTGCGCTTGCGTGGATTCTTGTCCATGCTCCCACTGGTTCCGCTCGTTATGCCTCCCGTTGCGGTCATATACGGTTGGATCTTTCTCTTCTCTCCTGAGGTGGGTTACGGCAACTCTTTCCTCAGATCGCTTCCCTTCTTCTCCCATCTAGAGTCGGGACCGCTGAATGTCTATTCGGCGACGGGAATCATCCTCATCGCGGCCATTGATATGGCAGGGCTGGTCTTTGCCTTCGTGTTCCCTCGGCTGATGGAGATCAGCGGATCGGTGGAATCGGCGGCGCGCGTTGCCGGTGCGTCGGCACTCCGCAGCTTCATGACGATTTCCCTCCCGCTGCTGAGGCCGGCCGTAGTGGCCAGCATGGTAATCGTTTTTCTGACATTGCTGGGGCAGTTCACGGCTCCGCTCTTCCTGGGAACCCGAAATCGTATCGATGTCATCTCTACCGAGATTTTCAAGATCCGCGAGGAATCGCCGATCGACTATCCGCTGACTGCGGCTCTTGGCCTGCCGCTGCTCATTTTCGGAGTTCTCGCCATTTTGGCTCAGCGGCGTGCGGTCGGTGATCAGCGCCGGTACATGACAGACAGCACCGGTCGAGGTTCCACTCAGAAGGGCTCTGTCGGAGCAACTGTGCTCGTAATCGCGTACTTCATCATCGGAGTCTTGATGCCGCTGCTCGCGGTCACCCTGGTTGCATTCTCTAAATACTGGAGTGGCGATCTGGGAGCGGGATTCACCACTGAGCACCTCCGTACAGTGCTCGGTGACCCTCGAGTGCTCGAGTCCGTCATCAATACCTTGGTCGCCTCTGCGCTTGCGGTCTTGATTGTGCTTCCCATCGGTTTCATGGCTGCGCTGGCGTTGAGCGGTGTGCTCAAAGCTCCAGCGCTTGTGATGAAGGCACTCGATTTCATCTTCATTGCCCCACTGGCTGTCCCCCGTGCGCTGCTCGGAATCGCGGTCGTGTTCGTGTTCATTCGACCTCCGTTCTCGCTCTTCGGGACTTTGGCACTGTTCGTCATCGGCTATATCTTCATCGTGTTGCCGTTCGCGTTGCGATCGCAGTACTCCAGCTTGATCGGCGTGCATCAGTCCTTGTTCGAGGCATCTCGGGTAGCTGGTGCAGGCTCGTTCACGATGATCCGCACCATCGCCCTACCGGTGACGCGCCGCGGTATCGCTGCCGCGCTCGCGTTGTCGTTCGTGATGTTGTCCAATGACTTTGCGGTTTCGGTCATGGTGAGATCTCCGCGGATGCAGGTGATGGGAACACTTTTGTTCCAGTATTCCGAGGACGGCAGCATGCCGGCCGTCGCCGTGATGTCACTCCTGATGTCCGCGATCACGATCGTGATCCTTGCGATTGCTCTTCGTGTCGGAGGCAAGTCTGCGCTCAACTCGCTGTGACTCCGGTTGCTCGACAAGAAATGGGCGATCGCAGTATCAATTTGTTCCGTACTTTGAAGGGGAATGACCGTGGGAAGACTCCAAGACAAGATCGCCATCGTGCTGGGCGCGGGCCAGACGCCGGGGGCATCGATCGGCAACGGCCGGGCCACTGTGCTGCGCTTCATCGAGGAAGGCGCGCGGGTTCTCGCGGTCGACCGCGACCTGACTTCCGCACAGGACACTCTCGACGTTGCGGCAGAAAGCGACTCGGAGGCTTTCGAGGCCGACGTGCGATCTCGCGACTCGCTCCAGCGAGCCATCGATCATGCGATGCAGAAGTGGGGTCGAATTGACATCCTTCACTACAACGTCGGCATAAGTATCGGCGGTGGAGATGGACCGCTTGATACGGTGACGGCTGAGTCGTTCGACCTCCTCATGGACGTCAACCTCAAAGGCGCTGTGTTCGCCGCACAGCTCGTCGAACCGATCATGCGCGAGCAACGCAGTGGAGTCCTCATCAACGTCGCCTCCATCGCTGCGATCGAGACCGGGTCGGTCAACGTTGCCTACCGTGCGAGCAAGGCAGGGATGATCGCATTCACTCAGCAGTTCGCAATTCGCAACGCCGAGTACGGCGTGCGTGCCAATGCGATTCTCCCGGGAATCATGGAAACGGCCATGGCTGTTGATATGCGTGCCCAGATGCTCGGCGTATCGCGCGAAGATCTGATCGAGCAGCGCAAGGCGAAGATCCCTTTGAAGGGCCGCGTGGGCACGGGCTGGGATACCGCGAATGCTGCGGTGTTCCTCGCGTCGGACGAGGCCGGCTTCATCACTGGCGCGTCTCTCCCCGTCGACGGTGGCTCTCTGGTCAAGATCGGCTGACGGCCGGATAGTCGCATGGATCTTTGCCTTGCTGACAAAGTCGTCGTCGTTACCGGGGCAAGCGCCGGCATCGGGCGAGAGATCGCGCTCCAATTCGCGCGCGGAGCGCCGTCATTGCGGCGGCGCGGCGGAACGAAATTCTGGACGTGCTCGTGAGCGAGGCGCCGGAGGGGCGGATCGTTTCACTGGTCACAAACGTGCTCGTCCCGACCGATCGAGAGCGCCTGGTCAGCCGCGTCATCTCGGGCTTCGTTCGAATCGACAGCGGGGCGATCATCAATATCGCGGGCAAGAAGGAATCGTATGAGATGAACGCATCCGCCCCCGCAAAGGTGGCTGTGGTGACCTGGGCCAAGGCACTGACGCGCTACATCACCGGACAGGCCATCGCCATCGATGGCGGCCTGCAGCATTCCATCTAGTTCATCCGAAGAGTGCGGCCGAAACGGCACCTTGACCGCATCCCGCGTTCGCAGTAAAGTACACGTGTACGTAATTACGATCACGAGAACGATCGGATTCCACTACACACCCCTATTGGCTTCAGCGACGAAGCAGTATTGGAGATTCAGTGACCATGAGCGCTGTAAACGCAGTAGCGACAACTTCTCGTCCCGTGCGGCACCAGGGCGCCGAGATCAGCACCTCACTGACTGGGGTGGGAAAGTCGTTCTCAAGCAAAGGCCGCACAGTCAACGCAGTGCAAGACCTCAACCTCGAGGTGAAGCGCGGCGAATACGTCGTGATCGTCGGACCGAGTGGGTGTGGCAAGTCGACGCTCATCCGTTGCATTGCGGGTCTTGAAAGCCCGACCGACGGCAAGATCACCATCGACGGCGCGGCAGTCTATGACGCGTCCGAGAAGATCGACGTCAAGGTCAACCGCCGCAACGTCGGCATGGTGTTCCAGAACTACGCACTGTGGCCGCACATGACGGTGGCAGACAATGTCGCCTACCCGCTCAAGATGCGCAGAGTCCCCAAGGCAGAACGTGACGAGCGTGTGACCAAGGTCCTCGAATCCCTTGAATGCTCCCATCTGGCGAAGCGACTGCCCGCAGAGCTGAGCGGTGGTCAGCAACAGCGCATCGCCCTTGCTCGTGCCCTGGTTTACGAACCCAATGTTCTGCTGCTCGATGAGCCGTTGAGCGCCCTCGATGCACTGCTGCGGGTTTCCCTGCGCACGGAATTGCTCCGCCTGCATCGCGCGCTGGGGTACACCGCGATTCACATCACTCACGATCAAGAGGAAGCGCTTGAGATGGGTGACCGGATCGTCCTCATGCGTGAGGGGCGGATCGAACAGGTTGGGCCGCCCTCTGAAGTGTATGCACGCCCGGTCTCGCCCTACGCGGCGAACTTCCTTGGTGTGCGCAATAGGCAGCGAATCACGAAGAATGGCGAGCAGCTCACATACGGGGATACGGTCATTCAGGGGAGTCAGAGTCTCGCAGCACGCGTGACGGATAGCGACGAGCTAGAGCTTTTCGTTCGAGCTCGAGACACTCACGTTGACCATGCAGGCTCTGCTCGCGCCGTCGATCCCGGAGACATTGTTGTTGAGGGGATCATGGAGCAGGTCGTGCTGGGAGAAGGCGGGCGTGAGCAGTATGTCGTCACAGTAGGCGAGCGGCTTTGGTACGCGCAGCATGCAGATGCCGGCGATCTTGCGGTCGGAGACTCCGTGCGGGTGACTGCCCCTGCCAAACTCGTCCTTCTGTATCAGGATGACCGGCTGGTCGACTGACGGCTCGCATCATGATCCTTATCCCTGGGGAGAATCCTGCTCAGGTAGTCCAACGCGACGGCACTTTCACTGGCACGGTGTGGGGGCAACCTCTACTCAGCACCGAGGCTGACGTGGCGATGAGCACGGTGTGCTTCATGCCTGGCGCCCGCACCCACTGGCACGCTCACGAGAAGGGGCAGCTTTTGACCATGGTGGCGGGTCAGGGCGTCGTCGCTACTCGCGAGGGCCAAGTTTTGCAGGTCCGTGCGGGGGACATGGTCTGGACCGAGCCTGGCGTCGAGCACTGGCACGGCGCTGGTGCTGGGTCGTTGCTCGTCCACCATGCCTTCAGTATCGGCGGGACCGAGTGGCGCAGCGCGGTTACAGATGAGGAACACCAAGAGGCCACGAACCCGCAGACGGAGTGACCGATGCAGGCACACTCCGCGCATCGACCATACGGAGGAAGCACATGAACATCGGTTACATCGGTCTCGGGGATATGGGTGGTGCTCTGGCCACGCGGCTGGCGACTCAGCACCCACTACAGGTATTCGACCTCGACTCGGAGGCGGTCGCACGATTGGTCGATGCGGGTGCCAGCGCGGCGGCCGATGTGCGAACTCTGGCCAGATCGTGCAACGTTGTGCTGTTGTGTCTGCCGACGTCTGCGCATGTGCGATCGGTGATCTTCGGGCCTGACGGGCTCGCTGAGCACCTCGCTTCCGGGTCGCTCATCATTGATCAAACCTCCGGCGACCCCACCGTGACGCGCGACATGGCCGACGAGCTCAGGGCGTCGGGGTTGATTTTGGTGGATGCGCCTGTGAGCGGTGGAGCACCTGCGGCGCTGGCGGGTGTGATCTCGATCATGCTCGGCGCTGACGATGAGCACGTCGAGGCTGCCACTGACGTTGTTCGTCTCATCAGCGACACGATCACGCATATTGGTGGGGTCGGTACGGGGCACACGATGAAACTGGTGAACAACCTGCTGTCGTGCTCGCAGCGTCTGCTTTCTCTCGAGGCGCTGGCTATCGCAACGAAGGCGGGTGTCGCCCCGGAGGTTGCAGTCGACGTCTTGTCGAAGGGCGGTGGTCGCAATGCCTATCTCGAGGTGCAAGCGCGGAAGGTTCTCGACGGCGACCG
This sequence comes from Microbacterium sp. Y355, assembly GCF_059445345.1. Lineage (NCBI taxonomy): Bacteria > Bacillati > Actinomycetota > Actinomycetes > Micrococcales > Microbacteriaceae > Microbacterium > Microbacterium sp. Y355. The sequence goes on from NZ_JCAIUD010000001.1 coordinate 3,080,413, forward strand.
CGATCGAGGGTTCAGTCTCGCTCTCGCCCACAAGGATTTGCTACTTGCGTGCGGTCTTGCCGCGGAGCTAGGCGTGCCGACGTTTTACGGGAGCCTCAGTCGTGACCTTTACCAAGTTGCGATGAGCGAGGTTGGCAAGGGGGCACACGTGGAAGTCATCGCTGACTTTGTCGAGAAGGTGGCCAACGTGTCACTTGCGGCGCACGGTTAAGGAGAGTCGCAGAATGGCGTTCTCCCGGACCTATGAGCATCTCTTCATCGGCGGCGACTGGACCGAGCCACACTCCGTCGAGCGCATACAGATTGTGTCACCGTACGACGAGCAAACGATCGGCTTCGTCCCGTCTGCAAACACGGATGATATGGATGCGGCCGTCCTCGCCGCCCGCAACGCGTTCGAAACGGGCCCATGGCCCGCGTTCTCTCATGCGGAGCGAGCGCAGATCATTCGGCGCGTGCGTGCGTCGATCGCGAACAATGCCGAGGACCTAGCGCACCTCATCACGGAGGAGATGGGGTCCCCGATCACGCAGTCTCGCGAGCTTCAGGTCGGCTCCCCATTGCGTTTGCTGGACGACTATCTCGACCTGATCGAAACTTATAGTTTTCAAGATCTGCGTGCCTCCTCGTCAGGTCGAGCTCTCGTAGTTCGCGAGCCGATCGGTGTTGTCGCAGCGGTGGTCCCGTGGAACACGCCCCTTATGGCGCCGCTCGTCAAGATCGTGCCTGCATTGCTCGCGGGGTGCACGGTCGTGCTCAAGCCCGCGCCGCAGACGGCATTGAGCGCGCTTGCACTCGCCGGGATCTTCGAGGATGCCGGTCTGCCGCCGGGGGTGTTGAACGTGGTGCCGGCAGAGCTCGAAGCGAGCGAGTACCTCATAAGTCATGCCCTGGTGGATAAGGTCTCATTCACTGGCTCATCTGCCGCTGGACGCCGCATAGCTGGGATCTGCGGGCAACAGCTTCGGAAGGTGACGCTCGAACTCGGCGGGAAGTCGGCCGGAGTCGTGCTGGACGACGCTGATCTTGATGCCACGATGCAATCGCTCCGCCTCGGATCTTTGCGTAACAGCGGTCAGATCTGCACGCTCAAGACACGATTACTTGTCTCACGGAATCGGCGCGATGAGTTTCTCGATGCTCTCGTCAGTCTCGTGAGTTCGATGCCGGTCGGGGATCCGCGCGACGCGGTGACCGAGATCGGACCAATGGTCACAGCGCGTCAGCGTGACGTGGTGCAGGGGTACATCGAAAGCGGCAAGGCGCAAGGCGCCCGACTGATTCTGGGCGGAGACCCATCGCCCCTCGAACGCGGCTGGTTCGTCGTTCCCACGGTGTTCGCCGATGTGGATCCGGGGATGCGCATTGCGCAGGAGGAGATCTTCGGTCCGGTCCTGTCAGTGATCACGTATGACGACGTCGACGATGCGGTCCGAATTGCCAACGACTCGGCATACGGGCTCAACGGTGCGGTGTATACCGCTGACCCCGAGCGGGGGTTGGCGGTAGCGAAGCGGATGCGCAGCGGAGTGGTCGAGATCGATGGCAATTCGGTTGGCTACCGCGCGCCATTTGGTGGAGTGAAGGCCAGCGGCTTGGGCCGCGAGGGCGGGACCGAAGGCCTTGAAGAGTATCTGCAACCGAAGGCGTACGGGCTGTCTGAAGACCTGTGGGTGCGACTCGGTGGCAGTAGCGATGCATGAATTCAGCGTATGGAACAGATCTGGCGTGTACATAAAGACGTATGCGTGTACGATATGATGAACTTGATGGATGACGCTGAAGTGATCCATCTGCATGTTCCGAGTGAGTGCCAAGGAAGGACGAACGAGACATGACTCAGAATCTGGCTGAGGTTTTGGGCGCGACGGAGCCGCGTACGGGTGTTCCTTCGTGGCTGTCGGGCGTTCGGGTCGTCGCAATCGGAGATTCCCTCTCCCTGAAGACTGCGACCGGCGTGTTGGGGCAGTTTGGTGCGACAATCAGCCGCGTAACGAGCATCGATGATGTTGCTGCTGACACGGATGCCGACATCATCCTGGTGGATCGCATCGGAGTCGGAGGGGCAGCGCTGGGATCGCCCACTGAATACGTCCGTCGGGTTGTCGAGCGCAACCGTGCGGTCTGGGTTACGGCCAGTGCGTACGGTCTTGACGATCCTCGTGCTGCGGCGCCGGCCTCTGAAGTCACTTTGCTGGCAGCCGGTGGCATCCTTGGCCACACACCAGGTCCCGATGGGCTACCGCCTACGATTCCGGCTGGCGATGTCGCCCTCAAGCTCGTCGGGAATGTGTTGGCGATGGCGGCCTTGCACGGCATGCATGAGCTCCGATCAACGGGGCGGCCAGTGCATGTCGATCTCAGTGGCCAGGGTGCAGTAATCGCGACAGGCCTGGCGCTGGAAATGTCTCATGCGCTGAACGATTGCCCGAGTGAGGGCGGCACCGCGCGCTACGGAGCACCGAGTGGGAACTTCCCCTGTGTCGATGGTGCCGTGTACGTGCTGTTGCTCGAACAGCACCAGTGGGTCGGATTCAGTGGTGTTCTTTCGCCCGCTCTTGACCACATCGCAACAATCGACGAGGCTGCCGACCGTGCAGACGAGGTCAACGCTGCACTCGCAGCATGGACGAGCACACGCACCGTTGCCGAGTGCGAGGTCACCCTGCAGGGTGCAGGAGTGCCGGCGACCACGGTGCACACGATCGACTCGTTCCTCGCTGCTGCCAAGAACGCTGGCCGTCCTATCGGTGATTTGACGCCGCTACCGGCCTCGATCCAACTGTTCCGCGAGGCCACTGAGGCGCGCGGATACATTCCACTTCGCGAACTGACTGTCCTCGACGCCGGGCACGTGCTCGCCGTCCCACTTTCGGCCTCATGGTTGGGGGCGATGGGGGCGCAGGTCACCAAGATCGAAGACCCGAACCGACTCGACATCTACCGTCGTCGTGGGCCGTTCGCAAAGGGCGAGAGCGGCCTGAACCGCAGCGCCTATTTCAACCATCTCAACTTCAGCAAGCAGGGCATTGATATCGAGGTGGGAGATAACGACAGCACGCTCGATATCGCACCGTTTGACGTCATCATGCATAACCAAAGCCCGCACAGAGCTGCTCTGCTCGGTGTGGATCCGAAGTCCGTCGGCGATGCCGAGACCGCGCCGAAGCTGAGTCTCGCGTCGAGTGGCTTCGGTCGCAGTGGTGATTGGAAGGAATACCGCGCCTACGGCACCACGATTCATGCGTTCGCCGGTCTGATCTCGGCGACCCAGAATGCGCGCGGCGACATGTCTGGCATCGGCACCCCGTGGGCGGATCCATTGGCCAGCGTTGCTTCCACGATCTGGGTGCTCGCATGGTCGCTTGCGCCTGAGAAGGATCGCAGTATGTCGGTAGATGTTTCGATGGCCGAATCGCTGGCTGCGCATCTGATGGATCAGATCGGCGTCGAGCCCGGCTCTAACTATGCGCCGCGTGCGTTCGGTGGCGACTTCTTCTTGCGACTGCCGTCAGGCACGGAACTGGCTGTCACTGTCGATTCTGCGGTAGAGGCCAGGGCATTCGGTGAGGTCGTCGGGGCATCAGTGCCCGAGACCAGCCGCCGCGGGCAGCGGTTCGAGTTGCCGGATGGCCCGCTGAGCGAGCTGGACGACTACGAGATCGAATCGCAGCTACAGACCGCTGGTCTGTGCGCCTCGTTGGTCTACAACGCTGACTCGCTCGCACGCGACGGGCGCCTGTATGACAGCGAGGTGTTCCAGTTCGTCGAAAGTGCCGCGCTGGGCAAGTACCCCGTCGCCGGCATCCCATGGTCGTTCATGGGTATGAAGAAGCGTCCGCTGACGGCTGCGCCTGAACGGCCGTGACGGTAGATCCGATGGTACGAGTATTTGAATTCGTTATAACCTGCGCGAAATGCGTAGCGCTGAAAAAAGGAGTTGATTGTGGAATTTGATCTGACGCCCGACCAGGTGGCGATTCAAACCGCCGTGAAAGAGCTGTGCTCGCGCTTCGACGACGAGTACTGGGCCGCCTGCGATGAGGAAGAGCGATTCCCGGTCGAGTTCTACGAAGAGTTCGCCAAGGGCGGATGGGTCGGAATCGCGATGCCCGAGGAGTACGGCGGCGGCGGACAAGGAATCTTTGAAGCGTCGCTTCTGCTTGAGACCGTGGCGGCCTCTGGAGCGGCGATGAACGGGTGCAGCACGATGCACCTGACCATCTTCGGACTCAACACGCTCGTCAAGCACGGCACTCCTGAACTGCAGGCCGAGATCTTGCCGGAGGCGGCCGCGGGTAATCTGCATGTTTGTTTCGGCGTGACCGAGCCCAACGCGGGAACTGACACGACTCGGATCACCACGGTGGCGCGACGCGATGGCGACGACTACGTCATCAACGGTCGCAAGGTCTGGACGACCAAGGCCGGACAGTCGACGAAGATCATTCTCCTCACTCGCACGTCGCCGCGCGATCCGGAACACCCGACGCGCGGGATGTCGCTCTTCCTTGCGGATATCGACCCGGACCACGTCGAGATGCGCAAGATCAAGAAGCTCGGTCGCAACGCAGTTGCGTCATACGAGGTTGCGATCGACGACCTTCGAGTTCCGAAGAGCGCATTGATCGGCGAGGAAGGACAGGGCTTCAAGTATCTGCTTGATGGCCTCAACCCCGAGCGCATTCTGCTCGCGCACGAGTCCTTGGGCATCGGGCGAGTGGCGCTGGATCGAGCCGTCACTTACGCGAATCAGCGTGAGGTTTTCGGACGCACGATCGGCAAGAACCAGGGCATTGCCTTCCCTCTGGCTGAGGCGCGCACGCGCCTGGATGCGGCGACGCTGGTGGCACGTAAAGCTGCCTGGCTCTATGACCAGGGGCGCCCGTGCGCTGCAGAGGCCAACATGGCGAAGTGGTTGTGCGCCGATGCTGCTTTCCAGACCGCCGATCAGGCGTTGCAGACCCACGGTGGCATGGGCTACGCCAAGGAGTACCACGTGGAGCGGTACTTCCGAGAGGCTCGCCTCATGCGTCTGGCGCCGATCAGCCAGGAGATGGTGCTCAACTACGTCTCTCAGCACGTGCTGGGGCTCGAGCGCTCGTACTGAATAACGACGAATCTACTAGGAGCGAAGTCATGCCAGACGCAGTGATCATCGATATCGTCCGAACGCCGATGGGCAAGGGCAAGCCCGGAGGAGCGCTGTCATCCGTGCATCCTGTCGAGGTGCTCTCGCAGACCTTCACAAACCTGATCGAACGCACCGGCATCGACCCGGCAAGTGTCGACGACTTGATCGTCGGCTGCGTCGGTCAGGTGCTTGAACAGTCCAGCACGCCAGGGCGCACCGCATGGCTGGCGGCTGGATATCCAGAGTCAGTGCCATCGGTCACCGTCGAGAGGCGCTGTGGATCCGGTCAGCAGGCACTGGACTTCGCCGTTCAGGGCGTGCAGGCGGGCGTATATGACGTGGTGATCGCAGCAGGGCTCGAAGTGATGAGCCGTGTGCCGATGGGAAGCAACCGAAAGGGTGCTGACCAGATGACTGATCGAATGAAGGAACGTTATCCCGGTCTCGTCAATCAGGGCGTGGCGGCGGAGCTCGTTGCCGAGAAGTTCGGCTTCACACGCGAGGAACTTGATCACCTCAGCACGCAGTCGCATGCTCGTGCACACAAGGCCGACTCGGACGGCGTCTTCGCGCCGCGGATCGGGTCGATCACGCGCCCAGACGGTGTTGTAGTCGACCGTGACGAGAGCATTCGTCCGACGACGACGAATGAGGGACTCGCAGGCCTGAAGACAGCTTTCGACACTGATGAGATGCGCGAACAGTTCCCTGACATGGACTGGAAAGTCACGGCAGGTAATTCATCACAGGTCACTGACGGCGCGGGAGCCATTCTGGTGATGAGCGCAGAAAAGGCAAAGGAACTGGGCCTAACGCCGGTTGCCCGCGTCGTGGCGACAGCCGTCGCTGGTGATGACCCGATTCTCATGCTCACCGGCGTGATCCCCGCCAGTGAGAAGGTCCTTGAGCGTGCCGGTCTGACGGTGGATGACATCGACCACATTGAGGTCAATGAGGCCTTTGCTCCGGTTCCGCTGGCATGGATGAAAGCGTTCGGCGTCGATGACTCGAAGGTCAATCCACTCGGGGGCGCAATCGCGCTCGGGCATCCACTAGGCGCGTCCGGCATCCGCCTACTCAGCTCGATGCTCACCGGGCTGGAGACCAACGGTGGCCGCTATGGCCTGCAAACGATGTGCGAGGCCGGCGGAATGGCCAACGCGCTCATCCTTGAACGACTCTGAATCAGATTCCACGAACAACTGTAAGGAAGCGAAAATGGATCTCACAGACAGCTCAGTCATCGTCACCGGTGGGGCCTCTGGCCTCGGCCTGGCGAGTGCCCAGCGCCTCGCCAGCCGCGCAGCATCGATCACGATCATCGATCTACCGGCTTCGAAGGGGCAGGAAATCGCGGACGCCAGTGACGGCAAGATCCGGTTCGCGGCCGCCGATATCACCGATTCCGAACAGCTTGCGGCCGCCGTTGAATCAGCCGCCAAGGACTTCCCGCTCCGCGCGACTGTGCACTGCGCTGGCCGCGGTGCCACCGTCCAGGTTCTTCAACGGGACGGGAGTCCTTCCGATTCGATGGAACAGTTCGAGAGCGTGGTGAAGCTCAATCTCACGGGTACGTTCAACGTGATGCGCCACGTTGCCAGTGCGATGTCCAAGAATGAAACGCGAGACGGTGACCGCGGCGTCATCGTCAACACTGCATCCGTTGCCGCTTTCGAAGGCCAGATCGGACAGCTGCCGTACGCATCGTCGAAGGCCGGCGTCGTCGCACTCACCCTGGTGGGTGCACGTGATCTCGCCCGCTGGCAGATTCGTGTCTGCGCGATCGCACCAGGCATCTTCGATACCCCGATCCTGAGCCGTCACTCCGACGAGCTGATCGCGGGTCTGTACGCGCCGGTGCCACACCCGAAGCGGCTCGGCCACCCCGGTGAGTTCGCGATGCTCGCCGAGCAGATCATCGACAACCCCATGCTCAACGGCGAGACAATCCGTCTCGATGGTGCGCTGCGCATGCAGCCGAAGTAGAAGGAGCGTTCACATGAGCGACGAAAATGACGTCCTACTCGTTCGCGATGTCAATGCGGACGCAGGTGTCGTGCGTGTATTCACCATCAATCGCCCTCGCAAGCGAAACGCACTGAATTCCGAGGTGATCGACCGTCTGATGACCGGTCTGCTCGCTGCTGACGATGATGACAATGTCCGTGCGATCGTCATCACCGGTGCGGGGGAGCATTTCTCCGGTGGTGGTGACTTGCGGGAGTTCCCTGACGGCGCGGACCCGTTTGCGAAGCTCGCTCGCGCTCGCAACCTGGGTGATCTCGTGTTGCTATCTCGGCGACTCGGCACTCCGATGATTGCAGCCGTTCGTGGAGCCACTGTCGGCGGGGGTGCGGCGATCGCACTGGGCGCGGACATGGTGATCGCGGGTGACGACGTGACCTTCGGATTCCCCGAGCTCGTCCGCTCGATCATGCCGACTACGGTGATGGTGGGGCTTGCTCGTCAGCTGGGATCGAGATTCGCCTTCGAATTGCTCGCCACCGGACGATTTCTCGATGCGAAGGAAGCGCAGGAGTTCCGTTTGGTCAACCGCGTCGTGCCCGCCGAGCGGACGCTTGACGAGGCAATCGAGCTGGCCCTGTCGTTCGCAGCGATCGACCCCACGCCGATGCGCAAGATGAAGCGTCAGTTTTATACCGGGCAAGAGCAGCCCGACGCCGTCGCGATGGATGCCGGTATGGACATTCTTCGCGGGGCCGTGCTACCGAATCAGAGTTGATGGCTGCCAAGTGACCGCCGCTCACCGGGGGTAACGTTCAGGCTCAAATCCAGGACGGACGCTGAGCGCTGAGCTGCTCCCGGTGGGTGGGGTGTGCGATCTCTATTATCCGGTCGAATCGCTCACGCAGGGTTGCCATGCGCACATCGGCAACGCCCCATTCGGTGACGATCAGATCGACATCACTTTTGAGCGAGGTGACGGGGCCGGCGAGATGGGGGACGATTCGAGAGGCACCCGACGATGTGGTTGAGGTCAGCGCGATGATCCCGCGGCCATCTGTCATCGCTGCCGTGCGCAGGAAGTCGACCTGGCCACCGATCCCACCGACGTAACGGGCACCAGCGACTTCAGCACCCACCTGCCCGATCAGGTCAATCTCGACCGCGGAGTTGATTGCGATGAGAGGGTCAGACCAGCTGGCATCCTCAGTATCGGTCTGCTCCGAAATAGGGCCGATTCGCACGCTCTGTGATTGACCGAGGAATTCGTACAGCTCTGTTGTACCAAGCGCGACGCCCACGACGGATTCTGCGTCGGTAGCCAGCGAGCCCGATCCGTGCAGAGTTGAGAGCCAATCGCCGGCGATGCCAGTTCGAACGCGGAGGCCTGTGTGTGAACGCAGTGCATTGCCGATCGCGCTGGCGAGCCCACCGATGCCCAGCTGTATCGTGGCGTCGTTGGGAACCATGGCCGCCACCCGCTCGGCAACGCGCTGCTCTTCCGCCGTGGGAATGGGAGCCAGCTCGGTGACGAGCGGGCGGTCGACGCTAATGGCTTCGGTGATCCGAGACATGTGCAAACGGTGCCGCGACGTGGTTGTCGGCATCTGCGAATTGACCTCGGCCACGACGACTCGAGCGTGTTCCGCAGCCAGAGAAGCGTGATCGACTGTCAGGCCGAAGCTGTGGTAGCCATCTGCATCCGCCGGACTTACCTGGAGCAGTACGACGTCGGCATGCAGCTCATTGCGTCGTACGGCCCGCTCGAGGCTGCTGTAGTTCCACGGCAGAATATCAAGCAGTCCGCGTGCGGCGAGCTTTCGCAACGGTCCGTGGGCGAGGTAGCTGTGCACTCGCATCGTGCCCGGCGCGGCGCTGAGCCAGTTGGGCGTCAGCGAGTATCCGCAGATCACTGTGAGGTCAGAGATCGAGTGGGCGGCGTCGAGGAGTTCGGCCACCAACCCGGGTGGTTCGGCCGTGCCCTGACCGACGAACACCCGATCGCCGGGCTTAAGGTGACCTATCAGTGCCATGGTCTGGGATCACCGTCCGTGGAATACAGCGGGGCGACGCTCGCGCGCGGCGAGCACACCCTCGCGAAAATCTTCAGTCGCGTACAAAGGCTGCTGGTGCGTGAGTTCAAGATCGAGAGTCGCGCGGATCATATTCGGCAGATCAGGGTTCAAGAGCGCGTGGATCGCGTGGATCGCCATCGGGGCGGAAGAAGCAATCTCGCGTGCGAGTAGCAGCGCTTGCTGTTCGGCCTCGGCACGCGAGGCGGCTGCTGAATCACACAGTCCGATCCGCACGGCTTCTTCGACGCCGATACGCCTGCCCGTGTAAAGCAGCCGCGACGCCTCGCGTTTGCCGATCGCATGCTGGAGAGTATAGGTGAGCCCGAACCCCTGGCTCATGCCGATCTGCGCGAAGTTCGCCGCGAAGCGTGCAGAGGGGCCGGCGATGCGGAAGTCCGCGCTCAGAGCAAAGCCGAGGCCGCCGCCGATCGCCGCGCCGTCTGTAACGGCGATGACCGGAACTTTTCGCTCAAAGAGCCCCGGAACCAGATCGTAGATAGGTGAAGAGGACCGCTCGGAGCGGGTTCTCCCTGGGTCATCACCGCTGAAGTCGGCGCCAGCGCAGAAGTGTCGTGAACTCGTGCTGAGTACGATCGCGCGGCAGCCAGCGGCTTCGAGTTCACGATATCCCTCGCACACGGCCTTCAAGAGTTCAGGGCTCAGGTAGTTGCGTTCGCCATTGGCAAAGCGAACCAACCCGACGGCGCTATCGTCATCCTGAACCGCGGTGACCTCGATCATCGTTGATCGCTGAGTGCTGGGGTCTGCTCGTTCACCACCGAGAAGTCCGACATGTCTGCCTGCCTGGTCATCTCCCAGTACTCCGACGTGCGCCACGGGCTGTTCATCACGACACGCCCTGCCTTGTTTCGGTAATAGGTCGACATGCCGGGGTGCTTCCAGATCATTTTGTCGTGCATCTTCTCGACGGTGTCGTTGTATGCCGTGCACACTTCTTCGCGCACCTCGACGGCCGCGACCTTGTTGCTCAACATCTGTTCAAGCACGCTCAGGATGTAGTTGATCTGGCACTCGGTGATGAAGATGAAGCTGCCGCCATGGCCGAGGGATGTTCCGGGGCCGAACAGCATGAAGAAGTTGGGGAACCCGGGCGTTACCGTGCCCAGATAAGCGCGCGGGTCATCGTCGTTCCACGCGTCTCGTACCGATACGCCGTCGCGTCCGTATAGGGGGAGTTGGGAGAGGAAGCGCACGACGTCGTAGCCGCTCGCGGTAATAAGCACGTCGAGGTCGCGGTGGGTGCCGTCTACGTTGAGAATGCCCGTCTCGTCGATCTTCTCAATGGGTTCGGTCACTAGCTCGACATCGTCACGTGTCATCGTCCGGTACCAGCCGTGATCGAGCAGCATGCGCTTGCCGTATGGCGGGAAATCAGGGATGAGCTTCTCCGCAAGATCCTCGCGGCCGCCGATCTCGTCCATGATGTAGCGCGTGAAGAAGCGGCGGTGGCCGTCGTTGATCGCGTTGAGCGAGCGTTCTGGATGCTCCCACTCGGGGTCGACGACGAGCGAGTCATACACCTTGCTGTCGAAGTTCCAGCTCAACCGCAGGCGGTACCACCAGTCGTAGAGCGGCACCTCGGAGAACAGGAACTTGGCACCCTCTGGAATGGGCTTGTGCAGCTTCGCAAACGGCGCAGCCCACTGCTTGGAGCGCTGGTAGACGGTGAGATGCTCGACATCATCGACGATCGAGGTGACGATCTGCATTGAAGTTGCACCGTTGCCGACGATGCCAACCCGCTTGTTCTTCAGATCGACGTCATGATTCCACCAGGCAGGGTGGATGAGATCACCCTTGAAGTCGTCAAGTCCCGGGATGGCGGGCCATTTGGGGGAGCTGAAGGCTCCGACCGCGCTCACGAGAATCGGAGTCGTCATCGTGGTGACTCTGCCATCAGGCCCGCGCAGTTCTGAGTGCCAGACGTGCTCTGCTTCGTCATACCGAGAGCCGATGACCTCGGTATTGAAGACGATGTTGTCACGAATGCCGAACTGGTCGGCGAGCTGTACATAGTTGGCATGGACTTCGTCGCGACTAGGGAAGTAGGTGTCCCACTGTCCCTGTGCGAAAGAATACGAATACAGGTGCGCTGGTGTGTCCACGCCTGCGCCCGGGAACTGGTGCTGATTCCAGGTGCCGCCGACCTCTGCGCCGCGCTCGATGATGGTGAAGGGTACTCCCGCGCGTTTGAGGCTGATCCCGAGCGCGATTCCCGACATCCCCGCTCCGACGATCAAGGCCTGAAATCCTTCGGGCAACAGGTGGCCGAGGTCGGGGATCCCGGCGAGAGGATGCGTGTATGACTCCATCTTGGCGGCAAGGAATGTGCTGTAAGCCTCAGGGATTTCCTCGCCGGTCGATGCGCGCATCATGCGAAGCAGCTGATCGGAAGGAAGCTTCGGGATCGCGATCGGCTTGCCGGTGCGCCACGCCATGACGGCATCGAAAGCGCCACGTCGGATCTCATCCTGAAGCTCCTCGGAGAGCCCACCGGAGTCGTTGTCGTCGACACCACGCGAACGGCTCATCTCGTACGGGGGCAAAAGCCACTTCTCGTCGCCGGTCAGCTGCACGATGAGCATCTGCAGCGTAGGCACGTTGGAGTCCTTCAGTGCCGATTCAAGGTGGTCTGCGAATTCTTCGGCGGACAGCGTTTCGTTGCTCACTGGGTCTCCATTGTCCATGCGAGGGCGGCTAAATTCCCTATACGTAGTTACGAACTGTTGTACAGCATAACGTACCAATTCAGATTCGTCGAGGACGGCCTGCGTGACGTAGAGGTGACTGTGTGATGCATTGCAACGTGTCGGCCCGGCTGTGTAAGGTGCATCTAGGCCGGATAGTCGCACACGCATCCGTTAATGCGGATGGACGATTGAGTCTGGGCGAAAGAGACAGGGTTGAGAAAACGATGACTATGCACACCACCTCCCCCATCGTGTGGCAGCGGTCGGACGACGATGTCGTGACCCTGCTGTTGGATGCTCCCGACGCACCCGTCAACACAGTGACAGTTGCCTACATAGAGGCACTGAGTAATTGTGTTGAGCGGCTTGAGCTAATTCAGGACGAGATTGCCGGCGTCATTATCCGCTCAGCCAAAAAGTCATTTCTCGCTGGCGGCGATCTGAACCGACTAATGGCGGTCGATCCGAGCCTGCTGGACGATTTCATCGCCGATATCGACATGCGCAAATCTCTCCTGCGGAGATTGGAGCTTCTGCGCGCCCCGATCATCGCGATCATCAACGGGTCGGCACTCGGCGGTGGACTGGAATTGGCGCTTGCCTGCCACCATTCGATCGCTATCGACGACGGTGGGAATTCGGTCGCGGGTCTTCCTGAATCGACGCTCGGCCTGATACCTGGCGCAGGGGGCATCGTGCGAGCGGTGGACCGGCTGGGTATCGACCGTGCTCTCGACGACGTCATCGTGCCCGGTACGCGGTTTCAACTACACGATGCTCTCGACATCGGCCTGATCGACGAGATAGTCGGCTCGGATGACGAGGCGACAACCGCTGCTGGGGCATGGATGGCGGCACACCGGGGCAACCCGCAGCGAGTCATTACTCGGCCACAATCGCAGCGCCGAGCACTTCCGCCAGCCACTCCCGTCCCTGTCGCCCGTGCGATCACGGCGGTCGCCAATGCAGTACTAGATCGTGACTTCGAGGCTGCGCTGCATGCGGAATCCGTCGCAATGGGTGCGATCGTCGGAAATCGCGGTGCAAAGAACAGCATCCGGATCAACTTCTTCGACACCGGAGCGCTGCGCAAGCGGGCGCGTGCGCTTTCTGGTGAACCGTCCGCAGTGGTGACGTTGGAGCCTGTGAGCGAGTCGAGTGCGGTCGCGGTCGCCGTGTTGGCCAGCCGCAAGGTGACGATCACCGAGGCGATTGCCGGCGTCGCTCATCCCGCAAGCCCAGACGCACGCGTCGTCCTCAGCGGGGTCGATCGCGACAGTTGGCCGTTGCTGTGGCTGGTGGGTGACACCGTGGGTGACGGTCAGACAGTCATCGAATTCACCTCCGATGGTTCGGATCAGGCGCATGCCGCGATCGCGGGCCTCGCGGGTGCCGGAATCCTGCCCGTGCAGGCTGACGTCGCGACCGGTCCGCTCAGCCGCGTGCTGACGGTAGGTCTGGAGCGAGCTGTCATTGACCGCCGGGCTGCCGGGTTTCCCGACGATCGGATCGCCGCGGCTCTGAAATGGGCCGGGCTGACCGCAGTCGCCGATGCGCTGGATGCGGGAGTTGAGGCGTCTTGCGCGGAGTTCGAACTCGCCGCAGACTTACTGGATCTGCTCGCGGCCGCGGGCTCGGAAGCGCTTGGCGATGAGGAGGATCCACTGGATAACGTAACCTCGGTGCGCGCGGGCGGATTCCCGGGCTGGACTGGCGGTATCCGAGCGTGGAGCCAGGGCGGCCGTGAGTTGGCGCGAGACCTCGCCACCGTAGATTCTCTGACCGGGATCGAGGGCGCGTGATGCCTGTCGTTGATGACCAGCCTGAGGTCAATGTAACCCGCGGTGAGAATTCTCATGTGGCGACGGTTTCGTTCCGCCGTGGTGAGCAGAACTTCTTCAACCTTGAGCTACTGAAGACTCTCGTCACGACAATCGAAGACCTGGCCGAGACGGATGCGCGAGTTGTTGTGCTGCGCAGCGCGGGCCGCCATTTCTGTGCGGGCATGAACTTTGGTCCGAGCAACTTCGAAGAACAAACGGGCGAGCACATCCACGATTCCGTGGTGCCACGCTTGTTCTCGCAGCCACTTCCGCTCGTCGCCATGATCGACGGTGCGGCTATTGGCGGGGGATTCGGTTTGGCGCTCGCCGCAGACTTTCGAGTCGCGACGCCCCGTGCACGCTTCGCCGCGAACTTTTCGAGGATCGGCGTCAATCAAGGATTCGGTATGTCAGCCTCACTGCCGCGGGTGATCGGGGAGCAGCATGCAGCCGAGCTGCTCCTGACAGGTAGACGCTTCGGCGGCGAGGAAGCGCTCGAGATGGGTGTGTGTGACCGCTTGGTCGAGCCCGAGGACTTGGAACGATCTGCGTACGAGTTGGCCGAGGAGATAGCCACAGCTTCCCCGCTGGCAGTTCGCTCGATCCGTCAGATGCTGCGTCAACCTCTGCTTACGAGGCTGAAGGATGTGCTTCAGGAGGAACGCGAGAATCAGCGTGTGCTCCGTCAAACCAGCGACTTCCGCGAGGGTGTTGCGGCGTACAACGAGCGGCGGGAAGCGGACTTCAGCGGAGAGTGAAAAGGCCCGCTCGCCGGTGTCGCACCGGTGAGCGGGCCTCCCTCAGAGCCCTCAGAGCTCGGTCAGCTCGTGGTACGGGACGCCACCCGGATAATTCGGGTTGGAATTGTGTTCGACGCGCAGAGCGAGATCGATTCCCTCAACCTCGGCGATGGCGAAGGTGAAGTGCGATTTGGATATGACGGAGCGAACAATCGTGCCTTCGACGAGGTGACCCGAATAGGTCTGATCGCCAACGGTTGCCGCGACATGGATGTGCGCATAAGGCTCGCCCGTGAGGTATTGCACCTCGGCGTCGCCCGACACGAAGTCCTCTTCGACATGGCCGATGATTCCTGACCCCAACACCTCGGTGAGGCCGGGGATGTCGATGATCTTTCCGGGGTGGCTTCCATCGGTGCTCGCGGTCGGCACCGACAGGCGCAGGTTGGTCGTCGCGCCGGTGAGGTCGAGGATGACGCCGGTGCGGATGTTCTTCTCCTTGACGACTTCGATGATCGACTTGTACAGGTCATCACCCGGCGCAAGACGTACGAAATGGACTGCCCCGAGTCGTCCGCTAGCGATAGTTCTCATCTTCTTCTCCAGTTCCCGGCGCCGAGGTCGACGTCGATCGGTGTGGTTCACACAGGCGGGATGTCGCCGTCACGCATGGGCTGATCGAGGTCCGCCTTCGGAATGAGTGGCACTGCCGCGGCTGGTGCGAGTGCGAGCAGCGCGAACGCGAACGGGTAGCCGGCGACCGAGATCAGGCCCCCGACCAGTGGTCCCACGAGAAACGCCGCGGTGTTCTGGGCGGTGTTCTGGGCACCGAGTGCGCGGCCGGCCCAGCGGGGACCGGCATATTCGGCAACCGCGGTGAAGGCTGGGCTGTTGTCCGAAGATGCGAGAGCGCCCGCAATGACAAGTAACGTCGCCGTCACGACGTTCCAACCGAGTGCACTCGACGCTGCGAGCAGCAGCAGTGCCAGCCCTACTGTGATCGCGATCAATCGAACGAGACGGAGCCGCCCCAGAACATCGGAGAGGTGGCCTGACAGTAAGCGCGAGAACGCACCGAGGAACTGTGACCCAGCAATCAGGCCACCAGCCGCAAGTGCGCTCCAGCCCAAATCGCTGATCAAGAAGACCAGTGAGAATGTTTGTAAGGAAAGCTGGGGAAAGATCAGCAGCGTAGAGACTGCGTGCACGCGGGGCAGATACCACGAGGCGCGATAGGGGTTCATCGCGACGGAAGGTGTCGGGGTAGGCATGTTGTGCGAATCCTGTGCTGGAGCCTGTGGAGGCTCACGCAGGAAGATGAGGCAAATGATGAGCCCCGTTATTGCGAAACCAAGTGGCAACATGAGGGCGGTTCGCACGCCGCCGGCGATCGCGAGGGAAGGCACCGTGAGGGCCCCAATGGCCAGGGCGACGGAAAAAGCCATCTGTCGAATCCCCATTGCAAGGCCGCGCCGATTCTTGGGAATCCACGCCATAATGAGTCGCCCTGCGGCGACGTTACCGCTGGAGATGGCAGCGCCACCGAGGAAGAAGCAGACAGCTAGCGCGATCGGGTCGGTCATGACCATGCCTACGGCACAGACTACCGCAGCGAGCGCAAGGCCCAGGTTCAGCACGAGTCTTTCGCCGAATCGGTCGGCAAGGGCACCCCAGATCAGAAGTGCGAATACCATCCCGAGGTTCGGCGTGCTCGCAACCGTTCCGGCCAGCGCAAGCGACATTCCGTATTCGGAGCTCAGTAGCGGGATCAGATAGGCCGGACTTGTGAGGACGACACCGCCGGCGAGTTGCGCGAAAACTCCGACCCCGAGTTGAAACCAGGGTGAACTCGCGGTCAGCTTCGCCACTATGCTCCTTCGCACTTGCTCACGCAGATAGCGAGGTGACGCGCGCCGTCATCCTTGACTGTGTATGCAAGTTCACCATAGCGAACTTTACTGCATCGTGGGCAAATTGGATATTTGGGTGATTCGGGTTGACGGATGGCGCTCCTCGCGGTTAGCGTGTATCCGTAATACTGAACAACCGTACTTAGTTCTGAACCATTTTCAGCTGGAGATCGTAGCGATGACGCACGGTCTCAGCGCCAGATCATTTGACCAAAGGAGATCAAGATGATTCTTCGACGTACGTGCCTGAAGTTGATTCCCACCTCCGCCTCTGTCAACGGACGGATCGACTGATGGCTGTCATGGAAGAAGTGAAGGCCGCGAATCGCGGGACGCGACACGAGTTGGAACTTCGTGAGCTGACGAAGGAGTTCCCTTCCGGTGCAAAAGCAGTGGATGGCGTGTCGCTGTTATTCCCGGCTGGTGAGCTGACCGCATTGCTCGGTCCCTCCGGATGTGGAAAGACGACGACGCTTCGAATGATCGCTGGCCTTATCCATCCGACGAGCGGCACGCTTGTGCTCGATGGCCGCCCGCTGAATGAGGTGCCGGCCAACCGTCGCCAGACGCTGATGGTTTTCCAGAGCTACGCGCTGTTCCCCCACATGACCGTACGTAAGAATGTCGCCTTCGGTCTCGAGATGAACGGGTGGAAGAAGGATGCGATCGCCCGTCGCGTTGACGAAGTGCTTGATCTTGTCGGGCTGGGCAAGTTCGCCGACCGTCGACCAGCGCAAATGTCGGGTGGTCAGCAACAACGTGTGGCGCTGGCCCGCGCGGTCGCTCCGCAGCCGCCGGTACTCCTGCTCGACGAGCCGTTGTCGAACTTGGATGCGCAGCTTCGCTGGGAGATGCGTCGTGAGATTCGACGGGTGCAGCAAGAGCTGAACATCACGACCGTCCTGGTCACGCACGACCAGGACGAAGCGCTGATGATGGCCGACAACATTGCGATTATGCGCGATGGGAAGGTGCAGCAGGTCGGCAAGCCGCTGGAGGTGTACGAATTCCCGAAGACTCAGTTCGTCGCCGAGTTCATCGGCCGGGCGAATGTCTTCGTCAGCGAAGTGACGGATGCCACGGCGCAGACGATTGGAGCGACCTCAGCGGGACGCCGCTTCACGATCACCGCCCGCGACGAGATGTACCGACCTGGCGTGGGCGAGGCCGTAGGTGTCGTTGTTCGTCCCGACCGCGTGACGATTCATACGGAACCGGTCAGAGATCCGAGTGTGAATGTGGTGCAATGCAAGATTCTGCACGCAGCCTATCTCGGAGGCGAGCTCAACATTGCAGCTGTCGCGACAGGAAACGGCGAGACGCTTGAAGCACGCGTCCCCTACCACCACTCGGAGCCCAGCCCTCTCGTCCCTGGTGCCGATGCGTGGATGTCTTGGCACCCTCGAGACGCTCGTATCGCGGCGATCTAGTGGGCGACATGAGCACTCTTACGCCAACACCATCGGCGCCGCAGACGCAGGCGGTCGCCCTTCAGAAGCGTGCGCTGTCACTGCAGGGACGCGAGAGATTGATCCCGGTGGTTCTGGTCGCCCCGGTGCTGCTTATCCTCAGCGTGCTATTCCTGTGGCCGCTGATCAGCACGGTGGCACTGAGCTTCCGTGACGGCGCGAACGGATTCACGTTCGACAACTACGTGACGTTCTTGACCGATCCGTACAACCTTGCGGTGCTGGGGCGGACGCTGGGTATCAGTATCGTCACGACCATCATCACGGTTCTGCTGGCATACCCGGTGGCGACGCATCTCGCGAAGGCACGTGGATGGATGAGCGCCTTGATCGGGCTCTTCGTTCTGTCGCCGTTGTTGGTGAGCGTGATCGTCCGTACCTACGGCTGGACGATCGTGCTCGGCTACAACGGTCTGCTCTCTCGTGTCTCCGAGTTCCTCGGCCTGGGCTCCGTCGACCTGATGTCGACGAACATCGCCGTCATCATCGGCCTCGTGCATGTCGTCATGCCCTACATGGTGCTCTCGCTTCTCGGCATCCTGTCCGGCATCAATGGTGATCTGGTCCATGCGGCTCAGAATCTCGGTGCCACCAAGACGCAGGCGTTCTTCCGAATCATGCTTCCGATCAGCGTGCCGGGCATCCTGGCAGGGTCAATGCTCGTGTTCACGCTGAGCGCGGGATCATTTGTCACCCCTGCCATCCTCGGCGGAAATCAGTCGATGGTGCTTCCTGTGCTCGCCTATCAGCAGAGCCTGGTCGTCTACAACGGTCCGATGGGGGCCACCATCACGGTCATTCTGCTCGTCGCCGTGCTGGTAACGATTCTCCTTTACCAACGAGCCCTGAACATGCTGCCCTCGCGGCGCAGCTCCGAGGGAGGTGTGTCCTGATGTTCGACAGAATCGGAACCGGGATCGTTTGGGTGCTCCGCTGGTTCACCTACCTCTTCCTCATCATCCCTATCGTCATGGTGATCGTCTCTTCGTTCACCGCTGCGGGGTACAACGCGTTTCCGCCGGAGGGTTTCAGCCTGCGCTGGTACCAGGAACTTCTGAGCAACGACGCGTTCATGGCTTCTGCCGGACTCAGCTTGGTGCTCGCAACCGGAACAGCAATCGTCTCCACTGCCCTCGGCACGGCCGCGGCAGTCGCGCTCGTGCGGTTCAAATTTCGTGGCAGCGGCGCGGTATCACTGATGCTTCTGGGGCCGCTGATTTTGCCCGGAGTAGTTCTCGGCGTCGCGCTGCTGACCTTCTACAGTTCCATCGGCGCGGTCGGCAACCTGCTCTGGATCCTGCTCGCACACGTCATGATCACGGTGCCGTACACCACCTTCATGGTCAGCACGGCGCTGGCGGGCTTCGATGGCAACCTCGAACTCGCAGCCATGAACCTGGGTGCATCTCGCATCCGTGCATTCTGGCGCGTCGTGCTTCCTGGCATTCGCGCAGGTCTCGCATCCGCCCTCGCTCTCGCCTTCGTGGTGTCCTTCGATGAGATCGTCGTGACGATCTTCGTCAGCGGGCCGGGATCCATCACTCTGCCTGTGCGCATGTACACCTACATCGAACAGAGCAGCACGCCTCTGATCAATGCGGTCGGTGTCGCGCTGGTCATTCTCGCTGTCATCGTCTTCGCCATCATCGAGCGCACAGTCGGCATGAGCAAGGTCTTCGGACCCGGCGCGCGCGACAGCCTGAAGTGATCGCTCAGGCAATACGCATCACCCGCACACCGATCCAGCTTTCGGGGATCAAGCCATAACAATCGAAGGAGATTGGCATGAACACCAAGCGGTACACCTATCTGACGGCCGTTGCTGTCGTTTCAACATTGATGCTTGCAGGATGCAGCGGCCAGACCACGCCGGATGCCGAGGCACCGGACTCTGCAAGCGGAGGAACCGGCGAGCTCGTCTTCATGACCGCTGGCGGCTCAGTTGAGATCTCGTTCGCAGAGAAGATCTTCCCGGCGTTCGAGAAAGAGACTGGCATCAATGTTGAATACACCGTCGGTACGTCGGCGGTGATGACTTCGACGCTGCAGGCACAGGCGCAGAACCCACTCATCGATGGCGTGCTCTGGAATGACACGACCCACCTGAATGCGGTCACCAACGGGTGGGTCGCCGAAGTCGATCCCGATGTGGTCACGAACATGGATCTCGTTCAGGACACATACGATCACTACATGCCGCACGGCATTCCTTGGATGAACAATCCGACGGGCATCACTTATAACGTCGAGTACTACGAGAAGAACGGCCTTACACCGCCAACGTCGCTGAGCGACGTCTACGATCCCGCAGTCGCCGACTTGATCTGCATGCATTCGATGGAGAACTCTTATGGGCGCAGTGCACTGGTACAGACGGCTCGCTCGCTCGGCGATGATGAGAATGACGTGTCCGCGGCGTTCGATCTGCTAGAGAGTCTGGGCTCTGGCATCCATATCGCCGAATCCCCGGCCCAGTTCGACGAGATGTTCCAGCAGGGGCGTTGCGTCGTCGGGTTCAACTCCATGGGACGCGGAATCGCCTTGGAGAAGTCCGGATTCGCGGCGAAGTGGGTGGCGCCGAAAGAAGGGGTAGCCGCTGAGATGGTCATTGTCGACGCGGTTGAAGGTAGCCCGAATGCTGAGTCGATGCAGCTGTTCCTGAACTTCCTGCTCAGCGATGAGGGGCAAGAGATCGCTTCGAGCACGATCGGATACCTGCCAACCACATCGGTCGAGCTTCCCGAGGAGGCGCAGGCAGACCTGCCCGCTCCCGAGGAACTCAAGGGTACATACACCCCTGATTACCAGGTGATCCAGGATTCGCTGCAGGACTGGGTCGACCAGATGAACCGTCGACTCGGCTGAACCTCGTCATGTCGCCTCTCATCCTGAACCTGGAAGGCACAGCATGAAGCTGAAGGGCACGAACGTCATCGTGACCGGAGCGGCCAGCGGCCTCGGCGCTGCGCTCGCGCGTGGAGCGATCGAGCGCGGTGCCGCGGCCGTCGCGCTGTGGGACAGGGATCACGAGGGACTCACACGTACGACGCGGGACATCGGCGGACGTGCTGTCGCGATCGTCGCCGATCTGACGGACTCCGCCGCAGTCCAGCGAGGTCTGCACCAATCGCGCGAAGCGATGTCACGTGTTGACGTGTTGATTGCGAATGCAGGAGTCATCGGCGTCACCGGACTCGCCACGGAGCTCCCTGAATGGGATCTCTCGTGGCGAGTCCACGTCACCTCCGTCATGGAGCTGATACAGGAGGCTCTCCCGGAGATGCTCGATCGGCGATCGGGGCAGATCGCAGTCACCGCGTCAAGCACAGCGGTCACGCTGAACCCGAAGTCGCTCGTATACTCCGTCACCAAGCGTGCACAGCACGCGATGGTGGAGTGGATGCATGCGCGCTACGCGGATTCCGGAGTCGACTTCACGACGTTTCTACCCGGCGGGATCCTCACGCCACTCCACGAGCGGATGAACCTCGGTGACCCGCACAGTCAAGTCTCCGCGCAAGAAGCGGATACTCCTGAGCAAGCGGCCATAACGTTTCTCGACGGGATCGAGGCGGGTGCGTCTGTTGTCTACAGCAAGGAACGCACGTACCAGAATCTTCAGCGCCGAGCCGTGGACTATGAGGACTGGCTCACTGATCTCGCGGACAGGTTTCCAGCTTCTCCCCTGGCCTGACGTCCGGTCGATGAGTTCATGTTGAATAAAGCCGTGGGTATTCTGAGGTTCGGGCCGCCAGACGTTTTGCAAGTGGTGACTCGTCCCATGCCTGAGGCTGGGTCCGGCGAGGCTTTGATCGAGGTGCGCGCGGCAACGGTGAACCCGACTGACACGCTTTTGCGAGCAGGTGCGCAGGCGGGGCGGCTTAGCGGCATCGAGCCACCGTACGTTCCGGGAATGGAGTTGTCAGGCATCGTTCGACGGATCCATCCATCGGCAGGGACCTCTGGATTCCGCGAGGGACAGAAGGTCATCGCCGTGGTCCCGCCGTGGCGTCGTGCAGGCGGGGCGCAAGCACAGTTCGTTTCTGTGGACGTTCGGTCAATGGCGCCCATGCCCAGCGGGATGGGTTTCATCACTGCTGCGACGCTGCCGATGAACGGTCTTACTGCGCTGATGATTCTTGAATTGCTGGAGCTGCGAGAAGCCTCGACGGTTCTTGTCACTGGTGGTGCCGGCGCGCTAGGTAGCTATGTGATCGCCGTTGTCCGGGATCATGGGCACTTCGTTATCGCAGACGCATACGAGAAGGATCGTGACTACCTGATTTCACTTGGCGTCGATGTCGTGGTGCCACGCGCCGAGGACATGTACGGAGCGGTTGCCGCGGCCGCAGCCGACGGGGTGGATGGCATTGTGGACTGCGCTCGACTCGGCGCCGAGATGAATCCGCTCGTCCGTGACGGCGGAGTCTTGGTTCAGGTCCGCCCTGACGACGCGGGCAAAGATGAGCGTATCCGGGTAGTCGCCGTGAGCGTTGCCGATCAGCTCTACAACACCACGAAGATTCACGAAGTAGCTAGGCTTGCGTCGGCTGGGGTTCTGCGTCCTCGGGTCGCGAAGATCCTGGGGCTCGGCGAAGCCGCGGAAGCACATTGCCTTATCGAAGCAGGCGGTCTGAGAGGACGTCTGGTTCTCGATGTCGGCGCGTGACGGCTTAGGAGCAGTCTCCGGAAAATAGCGATCACCGGTCGTGACGGACGGGTATCGGTCGACCCTCGAGGTATGCAAGAACTGCCTCAGCTGTTCCTCGATACCATTCGTCGTATGTTTCGGCGGTATACCCGGCGACGTGGGGCGTGAGAATTGTATTCTCAAGACTGAGCAGTGGATGGTGCTCTGGCAATGGTTCAACATCGAAGGTATCCAGCGCTGCGGCGCGTATGCGACGCTCTTGCAGCGTCTTCACGAGGGCATCCTCGTCGATGAGCCCTCCTCTTGATGTGTTCACGAGCACAGACGTTGGCTTCATCAGAGCGAGCGCCTGTGCATCGATCACGTGGCGCGTGGAATTCGACAGCACGAGATGCAGAGTTACTACATCGCTGCGACGTAGCAACTCGGTCAGGCTGACTGGCTCCGCGTTCGCTTCAACTGCTGCGTGGTTACTCAGATGGGGGCTCCACACAAGCGGGTGCATTCCGAACGCGTGCGCGAACCGCGCGATGAAGCGACCAGTTCCGCCAAGGCCAACGATTCCAATGGTCTTACCGAAGAGCGCAGGAAAAGCCTCAGTTTGCCAGTGGCCTTCGCGTACACGACGGTCTTCAGTCGTGATGCCTCGCATCGCGGCGATGATCAATCCCCACGTGTACTCAGCAGTTGCCGCTCTGGAGAAGGCGGAGTAGCGCGTTCCCGCGATCTCAATCCCGCGCTCTGCGGCAGCTTCGAAGTCAATCACGCGGTTGACCTGTGAGGTAGCGACGAAAAGCTTCAGGCGAGGCAGCCGGTCCATCAAAGGCGCAGTAAGAGCGAGGCGTTCTTTCGTGGAGCAGATGACGTCGTATCCCTCCAACGTAGCCACGACATGATCCTCGTCGTCGAATGGCTCGGTGTAGAAATCGACCGACGCGAGCTCGCCGACGGCGGACCAGTCTGCGTACTTCTCAGCGATGCCGAGATAATCGTTTACCACCGCGACCCGGGCCGGAATCCAGTCAGGATTGGCATCGATGTCCCGCTGGGTGGGGGACACCGTGTTAGCCTCCGTTTTTGGCCGGCGGAGCAATCTGGGTCGGTGTGCGACCGGTGCTGAACGGCCCGTCTCGCTCGACCAGCGCGGGCTTGATCCCCACCTCTTCGACTCGGTCCCAGAAATCGATGACAGGCGCGGACATATGGGCGAGGACATCGAGCTCGACTGCCCGCGTCGTGAGCTCGCCGAAGCCTGCCGAATCCCACGCGGCGTTGAGGGAGTGCTTGACGATGCCCAGAAGTTCCTGCGGCACCATTGCGATCCGCTCCGCCAACTCGATGGCGCGGTCGCCCAGTTCTGCGCCGGGGTATGACGCGGCGACCAGGCCATTCTGGGCGGCTTCGTGTCCGGAAATGAGGTCGCCGGTCAGCGCGAGAAGTTTCGCCCGCTGAGGCCCGAGTAGCCAAGACCATACAGGCAGGAGGAGAGAGATCCCGAGGCCGCGGATATTGGGGACGCCCAGCTTCGCATCGTCGGCAGCCAGGGCGATATCGCTGGCGAGCATGAGATCGGTGCCGCCTGCGAGGCAGTACCCGCGGACCTCCGCGATCGTGACGATGGGCTGGTCGCGATACTCCTTCATGAAGTCCGCAACCTCGCTGAGGCGGCGGCGGTCCTCTACGACGGTCTTCGGGCGCATCACGCCCGGGTCTAGCTTGTAGCCAGAGGAGAAGGCGCGGTCGTCGCCAGTGATGATCACGACCTTCGTGTCGGTGGCCCGTGCCTGAGCAAGCGCAGCGAGGATCGCCGCACGCATCGCCCCCGACAGTGCGTTGCGGTCAGCAGGCGAATTGAGCCGGAAGCGCAGGATCGATTCACTGACCACTTCAATACGGATCAGCTCGTCATTTGCATCAGTCATGGTTGTCCCTTCAGACGTGAACCCGGTCGAAGTAGGATTTTCGCCACCGGCGGATGAGGATGTCGGCGAACACACCCGCTCGCGCGAATGGGTCTGCGGCGATGAACGCCTCGGCTTCAGCGCGAGTCTCGACATCGACGATGAAGAAGCTGCCATCGACTTCTGCGCCGTCATCAGAAAGTTTTGCGCCGCCGGCGAGCACCACGTGCGCGGCCGCGGCGACGTATTCCAGGTGGGCTTCGCGCGTTGACGCTCGCAACGCTGCGGTACCTGGCTTGTCGGAGGCATCGATCAGGAAAGGCATCGCTATTTCTTTCCAACATGTTCGGGACGCGTGAGAGCGGGCAATCCCGCACCCTCGCGATACGCCGACAGAGTGCGGAAGAAGCCGTCCTCCATAGTGAACTGAGGCCGGATTCCGAGAATGCGTTCTGCGCGGCTCGCGTCAAACGGGTACGCCCAACTGATCTGGGCACCGGCCGGAAGCTCGAATCCGTCAGCAGCTGTGGCGAGTCGCATCTCGGCGTCGGGAATGAGCGCCTGCACGTAATCGAAGGCATCCGAGATCGGGCGTCGATCCCCGCTGGTGACGAAAGACAACCCGGCGCCCTCATCGGTGGCGAGCGCCTGCACGAACGCCGCGGCGATGTCGCCGACGTATTGGAAGTCCATCGTCTGATCGCCGAAGGGCACGACCGCCGGTTCAGAGCCCGTGGCGGGAATGCGGAGTAGATTGTCGACGAACTTCGTGCCGCCGCCGCGCCCTGCCTTCAGTTGCTCACCGTAGCCGTAGACACGAGCGGGGCGGAGGCCGACCACGTTCAGCCCCTGATTGCGGTGGTAGGCCGCCGCGATGCCCTCCAGAAATACTTTGCTCGAGCCGTATACCGTGCTCGGATCGACGGGAGAATCATCGTCGATGATGTCGCGTCCTGCGAACGATCTTGGACCGAAGACGTTGATCGAGCTTGCCCAGGCAACCCGCTCCACCTGCGTCTCGACCGCAGCCTTGAACACGTTGACCGTGCCCATGACATTCACATCGATCGCTTTTGGAATATTGGCCTCGGACGCCTGCGAGACGAGGGATGCGAGGTGAATGATCTTGCGGACATCGTGGTCTCGGATCGTCTGAAGGATTCGACCGTAATCCCTGATGTCACCGAGAACTGCGGTGGTTGCACCCCGGTTGGGGATGCCGGCGGAGAGCTCGTCGACATACAGGACGTCGGGCAAAGTGCTCACGTCGTCGGCGTCCCCGGTCGCGCCAAGCTGGCCGTACATGACGACGTCCTGGCCTGACTGCAGGAGTTCGCTGACGACGTGACCGCCGATGAAGCCGACGCCGGTGACCATTACTGACATGAGGTCTCTTTCGTTCTCCGCGGTTCGTTGATTCGGGGCGTCGCTCGGCCGACAGTCATTCGTATACTGAAGCGTCGAACACCCGGTGATCGTGGCTGGGCAACGTGCTGGACGCGAGCGAGAACGCACGTTTCATACTCTCGAGGTAAACGTCGAGGTCGGTGTAGGACGCGTTCGGGATGAATGCGCCGCCGTTGAGGTTGGCATACATCGGAACATTGTCACCGGCGAGCAGATAGGTCTCGGCACCCTTGACGAGCACCGATTGGCTTCCTGGGGTGTGGCCGGGAGTCTGAATCAGCATGACGTCGTCCGTAAGCGAGATCTCGCCGTCGATGAGTGTGAACTTGCCGCGCAGGAAGTTGGGGATGGAAGTACACATTCCGTGCGCCATCTCCACCTCGTCGTAGGCCTTCGTCTGCTCGAAGGGAGGGGCGATCGCGATTTCGATCTCGCGTCGCTGCACGAGAATCTTGGCGTTCGGAAAGAGATCGTTGCCGCCACAATGATCCCAATGGAGGTGGGTATTCACCACGATCTCGATCTCTTCGGGATCGACGCCGATTCCCTTCAGTGCCGCAGCGGGATGCTGAGCGGTCGCCTGCGCAACCGGGTGATGGTGCGCATGGGTCTGCTCCAGCGAACCGATGCCGGTGTCAACCAGAATCTTCTTGCCCTGAGACTCGACATAGAACATGGTGAAGGCGAGATCGATCGGATCCGGCTCGGCTCCGGAGACCACCTGAGACATCTTCCGTGGTGCTGTGCCGACGAGCAGCGGCACCACCTTCGTACCGTTCTGGTTCATCGGGCCCCGCCGTTCGTGTTCGGCACGTTCACTTTGATGGTGCCGGTCTTCAGATCGAGATTCGCAGTCTCCCTGCTCAGGATCATGGCGACCAGGGTCAACATGCAGCCAAGTGCGACGACGACGGCGATCGGCAGCCACGAGTTGGAGAACGCTCCGAACAGTCCGGTCGCGATCAGGGGGGCGAAACCTCCGGCGAGCGCGCCACCTGTCTGATAGACGAAGGACATCCCGCTGAGTCGCGACTCGGACCCGAACGACTCGGTAAGAAAGGCCGGGAGGGGGCCGTATAGACAGCCGACCGCGAGGAACATGCCCGCGAACCCGATGAACGCTGCCACGCCGCTGCCTGAAAGCAGAAGGGGGAAATAGGCGAATGCCCACACGGCGACCGCGATCGCCCCGATGATCATCGGCGTACGACGTCCGACGCGATCAGAGAGCGCAGCGAAACCGATAATCGCGACAGCATATAGCGCCTGACCTGCCGTTGACATAGCGAGCAATGTCGGTAGTGGCGTTTCACCGTTTGCTCCCGCATAGGGGACAGTGACCGTCAACGCGATGTAATACGTGAAGAAGATCACGCACGTGGGTGCGAGCGCGGTCAGCATCTGCTTGGGGTACTTGACGAAAAGCGAGAAGAACGGAATCCCCACTGCCTCGCCTGCTGCGAGAGTCTCTTTCAGAACGGGAGGTTCGGTGATGCCGCGGCGAATGACCATCCCCAGAACGACGATCACTGCGCTCGCAAGGAAAGGCACTCGCCATCCCCAACTGGCAAAGTCCTCGGGGCTCATTGATGCCGTGAGGAGCGCGATCGTTCCTGTGGCCAGAAGCGCGCCGACGACCGATCCAGCAGTCGGCAGCGCTGCGTAGAACCCACGGTGCCGGGAGTCGTTCTTGTGCTCGATCAGTAGGACAGTTGCGCTGCCGTGCTCACCACCTGCGGCGAATCCCTGGACAAGCCGAAGCAAGACGAGAAAGACGGGCGCTGCAGCACCGATAGCCTCATACGTGGGCAGGAATCCCATGAGTACGGTCGCTACACCCATAACGATCAGGGTGATCATGAGCACGAACTTCCGGCCGATCTTGTCGCCGATGTGTCCAAACACAACAGCTCCCAGTGGACGCATCAGGTAGCTGACCGCGAACACAGACCACACGTAGATCGTGCCGACGAGCGAGTCGCCCTCGGGGAAGAACAGCTGCGCAAAGAGTAGACCCGCGACAGCGGCGTAGAGCACGAGATCGTAGAACTCGAATATGGTACCGATCACAGACGCTGCGACGAGCCGGCCCGTATGTGCGCCTCCGGATGCTGCAGAGGGCGCCGAAGTCGTCGTCGAAACCGGGGAGATGCCTTGAGGCACTTGGTGAATCCTCTCTTGTGGCGCGCTGCTTTGCACGCCCGAACTTGGAAGAATGTAGATACGTTGTTCGTATCTACAGACTTTCATCCATTATTACGAACGTACTGTTATGCGGTCGATGTGTCAAGAATTCACGGCAGCATCGGCGTTATGGAGACGTGGATGGCGGGCTTCTCAGTTTTGTCCCGCCCTCCGAAGACATCTATCGCTCGCTTCGAGTCAGCGACGTCGAAGGAATGCGTGTGGACGAGTTCGAGCGGATACTTGCGGCTCTCGATGATCTTGATGGCGCGCTCGAAGTCACTGAACGGGGGTTGAAGGACGCCCATGATGCGCAGTTCATTGTGCACAATGCGATCGGTTGGCAGATGCTCGACGGTGGCTCCAGCGCCTTTAAGTCCGGCGAGCACAATCCGCGCGCCGCGGGCACCGATCTCGACCGCGTGGCGGACGGATTCAGTTGCATACGGGGTGGTGTCGACAACCACGTCAGCCCCACCCTGTGTGTGCTCCATCAATGATTGGACGACGTCGATGTCGTCTACCTCGAGGGTGATGTCTGCGCCGAGCTTTTGCGCGAGTTCAAGCTTATGCCGGTCGCGAGCGAGGCCTGTGATGACCACCTGGCCGGCGCCGGCCGCCTTGGCTGCGATGAGGCACATGAGGCCTCGAACCCCAGAGCCGAGGATGACGACCCGGTCGCCAGGTTGTGTCGCCGGGGCAGTATCGCCCCAGTACACGCCAGCCGCCAGCGGGTTGTACATCGATGCGACCGACGCAGGCAGGGTGGGATCGATTTTGCGGACCACCGACAGCGGGTGAAGGTACATGTGATCCGCGTAGCCGCCCCACAGCCCCGGGCCCTTCTCTACGTCGATGAAGCCATATGTGCCGCCTCGTTCACGGCAGGCCTCGGGCTGCCACGCCGCGCATGACGCACACGCTCCGCATCCGAAGAATGGTCGCACCGCGACTCGGTCGCCGGGTTGGACGCCCCACCGGCGCGCCGCATTCTCCCCGATCTGATCGATCACGCCGAGCGGTTCGTGGCCTGGGATGGCCGGGTACGGGAAGTGGCGAGGAGAGTGGGGGAACAGGCCATCGAACTGCTCGAGGTCCGTGCCGCACAGGCCGCACGCTTCGACGCGGAGCAGCGCGTCATCCGCGCCGATCGTGGGCAGCTGAAACTCTCTGATCTCGAACTTTCCCGGTTCAACAAGTACTGCTCCACGAGTCATTCTCATGGTCGTCCCTTCAAGTGCTGATCGCGTGCATCGTTCGGTTTGTCGACTACGTGGACGGTATGCTGAATGGGACGATACGTCAACCAACATCATCGAAGAGGTAGGTTTGCAACGTGGTCCACACTGACAATGACGTCAACACAGCAACACACAGCACGCGTACGCCCGGACTGGACATCGGCTTCGATCCCCGGGTTCCCGGTCTCCCTGGGGACACGGATGGTCTCCTCCAGGTTGTCACTGAAGGTGAGCGGATGGGGTTCGACTATGTGACATTCAGTGATCACCTCGTCTCGCCGGTCGGCATCGAATCCGTCTATCCCTATTCTGCCGACGGTAAGTGGCAGCCGGTGGCAGCTGGTCCTCGGCATGATCTTCTGACGGCGCTTGCATTCCTTGCAGCGAAGACCACCACACTACGTTTCGTCACTGCGGTCATGGTCGTTCCATACCGCCCTGCCGTGCTCACTGCGAAGGTGCTGGCCACAGTCGACGTCTTGTCGGGAGGGCGGCTTACCGTTGGCGTGGGGACGGGATGGATGAAGGATGAGTTCGAAGCGACGAACTCTCCGGACTTCGCAGCCCGCGGCAAGGTCACCGATGAGTATCTCGAAGCCATGAAGATCCTATGGACCGAAGCGGATCCGACGTTCGACGGCGAATATGTGTCATTCAGTGGCATCCGATTCGAGCCCAAGCCCACGCAGCACCCGCACCCTCCGATCTGGGTGGGCGGTCTCAGCCGACCGGCGATGCGCAGAGTGGTTCGATTTGGTGATGCCTGGTACCCGGTCCTCACAGATCAGAAACAACCGCTCGATAGCATTCCATTGATGGCTGCTGGTATCGAAGACATGCGCAGGGCTGTCGAGAAGGCGGGACGTAATCCCGACAGCGTCACCGTTGCCGTGCGCGTGCACTCGCACGGCGTGACCGCGCCGGCAGTTGCTGCCGACGGAAACCACCGGATGCTTTCCGGGTCAGCGGAGCAGCTCGCTGAGGATCTCACCGCTCTGAAGGCGCTCGGGGTGACATCTGTGGACATGCGCTTCACGTCCGACAATACGGGCGGCGTCCTCGAAGACATGGAGCGGTTCCAGCGAGAGGTTGTGCCGCACATTCGCTGATCGATCAGCGGAGCTGGCTGATCATCCGCGCAAGTGTCGAGGTGCGGGCATTTTCTGCGTGCGCCGCGGCCGCGGCTGCGGCCGTCTCCGGCTCGCCATCTTCGAAAGCACGCAGGATCGCGTCGTGCTCAACGAGCACCTGTGGCATCCGCGTCTCGGAGAGCGACTTCCCGCCAAAGCGTCGCAGGGCCACCTCGACGGGACCGAGCAGCCTCGCGATATACGCGTTGTCCGCGACCGCTGCCAACTGTCGGTGGAAGAGGACATTCGAATTGGCGAACGTCTGGGCGTCGCCGGCTGCCGCCGCAGAGCGCATTTCGTCTTGAAGGTCTCGCAGTATCGCCAACTGAGCCGCGGTGATGCGCGTCGCTGCAAAGCGTGCCGCGAGCGACTCGAGGCTGCCGCGAACCTGATAGATGACCGACATGTCATCTATGGTGACGTCCGTGACGCGGGCGCCAGCGCCACTTTCACGCACGACGAGTCCTTCGTCCTCAAGGCGAGCGAGTGCTTCGCGCACCGGTGTGCGGCTCACGCCGAGAGAGCGCGCCAATGACACCTCGCGCAACCAGGCACCGCTGGTGAGCACGCCATCGAGAATTGCCTCGCGCAGAGCATGCGTCGTGGCAGCGACCGTGTTCCCTCGCGTCGCTGCATCGATGCGGTAACGCTCCAGCCCACCCGCCGGGATGACATCAATGCCGGTTGTCACGCTCTCCTCAGACCTGTCGCCGAATGAATGGCGCACGGCGCCGATCCTATCGTTACTCGTCCAGCCGGAAGATCCGACCCTCACTACCTTGCGGCGGACCGTGACGATCGGCCACGCGCGGGTCATGGCCGGGGACGATCACGCCGTCGGCGCCGGCGAGTGCTGCCAACCGGTCGAAAGCACTGTGCATGTCGCCCAGGTTATAGACGATCCCGTACGGGTGGTCACCTTCGAAGTTGGCGTAGAAGTGGCTCGCATCCGAAGCGAGCACGATTGGTCGCGTCGCGCCGATGATTCGCACAACCTGCATGCCAGGAGTGTGGCCGCCGACGTGGTGAAGGGTGATCCCATCACCGAGGTCAGCATCTCCATCGAGGAGCGTCACCCGTCCGGCATCGACGGCCGCCCGAATATCGCTGAGGTCTCCGTCGTTAACGAGATGTGCGAAGCTGCCGCGCTGGGCGAGCGGGGAGGACCAGAAATCCAGCTCGGCGCGCTGTAACCACAGCCGCGCATTGGGAAAGAAGTTGGCGTACCCCGTGTGGTCATAGTGCAGGTGCGTAAGGATGACATCCGTGACGTCTTCTGCACTTCGGCCGAGCTCGCGGAGCAGTTCGACGGGGGAGCCGAGGTGCGGACGACTGCCCCGTTCTGTCGCTGTCGCAGGTGTGAATCCCGCGTCGACCATGACCGTGCGATCCTCGGTCAGGATGACCCAGGTGAAGTAGTCGATCGGATACTGCTCGCAGCAGTCTGCGACGTGTCCATAGAAGTGTTCGCCCCGCTGCGATTCGGTGCGGTAAGCGTAGCGGAGGGCGTAGACCTCGGTCATCCGGCATCCTTCTTCTGATAGGCGAGCGAGTCGTGCGTCCATTGCTCCCACAGGGTGGCGACGGCAGCATAGTCCTCGCGGCCGAGGCCGGCCGAGATTGCAAGATCGTACACGGACTGCGCAGCCTGAGTTGCGAACAGTGGGACACCCGCGTTCTGTGCCATTGCCAGCGCGAGGGTCGAGTCCTTCCTCGCGGCATCGACCGGCATGCCCCCGTCGTATGACGAGTGTGCGACGCGCTCCATCATGCGATGGGTGAGTGGACGGATGAGACCGCCATCGGGACGTTCGAGCATTGCAGCGATGTCTTCCAGCGCGACTCCCTCCGCCTTCGCCATGGCGAAAGCCTCGATCAGTATGACCATGACGGCGTGAGCGACGCCGTTGTTCACCACCTTCGCAGCCATTCCTGCACCGATACCGCCATAGCGATGCCACCCCGCGCTACCCATCGCGTCGAGCGCTCTGGTGACGCGGGCGATAACGGAGGCATCGCCTCCTACCAGCAACGTCGCGGAGCCGCTCGCCATCTGTCCGACACCCGAGAGCACTGCGGCGTCGATGACATCCACGTTTACTGAGCTCAGGATCGAGTGCCATTCGCGGACGTCGGTGGGCAACACGGTGCTGGTTTCGATCAACACGGAGCTGGCGGACATGACGCCAGACAACTGCCGGATCACTGAGCGGGAGATGGCGGGGTTAGGCAGCGAGAGCACCACCGTTTCGCACCGAGCTAAATCCTCCAGGCGGTCGGTGGGCTCAACGCCCTCAAGTTGCTCGGCGAGCTCTCGACGAGCGGGAGAGATATCGAAGGCGAGGACGTCGTCGACGGTGGCGAGACGCCCGGCGATGGGGAGCCCCATCTGGCCGAGTCCGCACAAAGCGATGGTGGTCATAGCGTCATTCCTTCGTTCAAGCCTTGATCGCGAACGGGTCGCGTATCTCGTCAGACAGATCGATGAGTACGTTCTTCGTGCGCAGGTACTCGTCGATGGCCTCGATGCCACGCTCGCGGCCGTGCCCCGACTTTTTCACCCCGCCGAATGGTGCCTGGGCGGCGCTGTAGCGATAAGTGTTGACCCACACTGTGCCCGCAATGAGTTCGCGAGCGACTCGATGCACTCTCGAGATGTCCCGGCTCCAGATGCCGCTGGCGAGGCCGAATTCTGTACCGTTCGCGATCGCGATCGCTTCCTGCTCGGTGGAGAAGCGGTGCGTAGCGAGCACCGGGCCGAAGACTTCCTGTTGGGCCAGAGTGGACTGCGGATCGACATCGACGAAGACGGTGGGCTCAACGTAGTAGCCGCCAGCGAGACCTGGTGCGTCTGCGCTGCCGCCGCCGGCCGCGAGAGTGGACCCGTCGGCGCGTGCCTGGTCGATGCACGCAAGAATGCGTTCACGTTGCAGCTTGCTCGCCACGGGCCCCATCTGCGTGGCATCCTCGCGTGGATCGCCGATGAGGATGTTCTTCGCGGCTTCGCTGACCCGTTCCACGAACTCGTCGTGGATGCGATCGTGGACGAGAAGTCGACTTCCCGCAATACAGGTTTGGCCGCCGGCCGCAAAGATCCCGGAGATTGCTCCAGGGATGGCGCGCTCGATGTCTGCATCGTCGAAGACGATGTTCGCGGACTTGCCGCCCAGTTCCAGGGTCACCGGAACGAGAGTTTCTGTAGCGGCGAGCTGGATCGCCTGACCAGTAGCGACGGAACCGGTAAAACTGATTCGACCCAGCCGGGAGTCTGTCGTGAGGGCAATGCCAGCCTCCGCTCCACCCGTGACGATGTTGATGACGCCGTCGGGGAAGCCAGCCTCTCTGACGAAATCGGCGAGTGCGAGAGTGGTCAGCGGTGCTATCTCGCTCGGTTTGATAACGACCGTGCAGCCTGCGGCGAGAGCGGGCGCAAGCTTGTTGGCGAGAAGTTGCATGGGAGAGTTCCATGCAGTGATCAGCGCAGCGACGCCGACCGGCTCGCGGGTGGTGTAGTCGAATGAGTCCCAGGCATCCAGCGGGATCGTGCGCCCATGAATCTTGTCGGCGAGGCCAGCAAAATAGCGGTAGTTGCGCGCGGCGAACCGTGCCTGGGTGCGGGTTTCACGAAGCAGTTTGCCGTTGTCGAGCGATTCGAGTTGAGCGAGGTTTTCGCTTTCTCGGTCCAAGATATCGGCGAGGCTGTGCATCAGGCGCGCTCGCTCGACCCCTGGCACGCGCCGCCACGTCACGAAGGCCTGTTCCGCAGCCGTGATGGCGTCGTGCACCTGGCTTGCGCTCGCGTCAGCGACCGAAGTCAGCACAGTGCCGTCGATGGGGGTCGTCACCTCGATCGCGCGGTCGGCGCTGATCTGAGGCCGCGAGCTGCCGATCAGCATGCGGTTATCGAGTGCGGTCACCATCGTCATTGTCGGCCCTAACTTGTTCGTGCTGAGATGAATACATCTTGTATACAGTGAGATGCGGTCAAAAACAAGGGGCGGTCGATTCACCCGAGTGGAGTCACTCGCGTCGCGTCAGGCGCGAGTGCCTCCGCCGAGCGACAGAGAATCAGCGGCGGCGCGCACACTGTCTGCCATTGCTGTCAGATCCTTTGGCATGCGTCCGATCGGTGCAGCGATGCCGATGGAGAAGTTCACGGTCTTGCCGTCTGCCGCGAAGATGGGGCTGGCGATGCCGAACAGCTGTGGGTCAGTACTGCCGGGGTTGTAGGAGATGCGGTTCTCTCGGATCTCGGCGAGCTCAGCGAGGATGAGTGCACGTTCCTCGGGATCTTTGTGGTGGCGATTCAAATACGATTCGCGTCGGTTCGGATCCATGAATGCCAAGAAGCACTTTCCGTAGCTTCCCGGCCACATCGGCCTACGTGTACGCATGGGTGGATGAGCGCGCACGACGCTGGAGGATTCTACGGAGTCGAGGTTGACGACCGAGTCGCCGGCGGGCGTAGCGATGACGGCGGTCTCGTTCCACTCTCGCGATAGCTCCTCCAGTGCACGGCGATAGGTGGCCGGCAGTTGCTGCCCGCCGGTGCTGAGTAGCCCGGAAAGCGCGGCTCCCTGCAGATAGCGTCCGCTCTCGTCGCGCAGGTAGCCGGTCGCCACAAGTCCGCGGGTCAATCCGTGGATTGAAGATTTCGGTGCTCCGACGGATTCGGCGAGGTCAGCGAGCCTCATTCCTGTCGGCTCGCTGGCAACGACGAGCTCGAGGATGTTCATCACCCGGCTCACTGTTCGATGCTCGGAATTACGGACGGCGGGGCCAGCGGCGGGCTCGGTCGTACTTGACATGGACTGCGCTCTCATCTCATCGTCTGGCCGGTGGAACAGAATTCCGGGGCCGGACGGTTCAGGTGTTGCCGGTTTGCGGCACTTGATCCGCAGCCGCGACTGTTTGCCTTCGCATCCACAATGATCGAGAAGGGACAATCTGACACCAGCCTAGTCGGCGCCGGTTCACCAGGGGGTCTTTCTGTCCGGTAACTCGGATGCATTTCTGCGCGACCATACGCCATGGTGAATCACCATCCGCTATTGTGAGTACAAATCTTCGGAGGCAACGAGGACAAGACGTACCCAAAGGAGTGTCACCTAATGACGGACGATCGCGCGAGAGTTGTTCAACGGGGGCTGTTCTACGATGAGCTCGACGTCGGTGTGCAGTATGTGCACCAGCCGGGACGAACCGCCACTGAGGCGGACAACGTGCTGTTCACGTCGCTGACGATGAACATGCAGGCACTTCATCTGGACGCCGCTTTCTCGGCGAGCCAACCTTTCGGACAGCGCCTCATGAACTCGATGTGGACCCTGTCGACCATGGTCGGATCGTCGGTCGCGCAGATCACCCAAGGGACCTTGGTCGCGCAACTCGGGCTGGGCGACATCGTATTTCCCCATCCCGTGTTCCACGGGGACACTCTGTACACCGAAACTGAGATCACGGAGAAGCGGCTTTCGAAGTCGCGACCAGGGCAAGGTCTGGTCACGATGCGGCACACCGGTCGCAATCAGGACGGTCAGATCGTTGCCACGGCCACCCGCACCGCGTTGATGTGGCTTTCCGCCGAGGCGTTAGAGGGGGCGTCGTGAATCTTCGTTTCGGCCCGGCGCTCCTGTTCTGCCCCGCGGATCGTCCGGAGCGGTATGAAAAGGCAGCCCAGCGCGCAGACTGGGTGATTCTCGACCTGGAAGACGCAGTGGCGCCATCGGACAGAGATCGTGCGCGTGAGGCGCTGGCAGCGACATCGCTGGATCCGGAATCGACAGTCGTACGTGTGAACCCCTTCGGCACTTTGGATCATACGCGTGACCTCGACGCATTGGCCCGCACTCGCTACCGGGTGCTCATGCTTGCCAAGACCGAAGATCCGGCGCAACTGGACGCGCTGGCCGGCTATCGGATCATCGCGTTGGTTGAGACCGCCCTCGGCATTGAGAATGTCGCGGCGATCGCGCGTCACCCTGCTGTCATCGCGGTCATGTGGGGTGCCGAAGACCTCATTGCCAGCATGGCCGGGCGATCGAGCCGGTTCGCCGACGGCACCTATCGCGATATTGCACGGCTTGCACGTGCACGTGCGCTGCTTGCTGCACGTGCGGCGGGCAAGATCGCCATCGACGCGGTGCATATCGACATCGCAGATCTCGCAGGCTTGCGCGCCGAGGCAGAGGACGCTGTCGCTTCCGGCTTCGGCGCCACAGCGTGCATTCATCCCACCCAAGTGCAGATTATTCGCGAGGCGTATGCCCCGAGTGAGGACGATCTGAACTGGGCCAGACGTGTCCTCGAGGAGGCGACCCGCCAACCTGGCGTGTTTCGCTTTGAAGGTCAGATGATTGACGAGCCCATCCTGCGGCAAGCGCGCGAGCTGCTGCACGCGAACGACAGTATTGCGTGAGGTCAGGCGCGGGCGTACATGCCTAGGCGCGCTTCGCGGGCTGCAGACATGTGCTGCTCCGCGAGGGTGCGGGCGGCGACCGCGTCACCGCGGCCGACCGCGTCGACGATCTCGTCATGCTCGTCGAGAGCCTGCTGCCATCGTTCATCGTCAGCGAGTGTCGAGGTCGGATAACGCAACAAGTGAACATCGAGTCGGGCGAGCAGATCGATGAGTGTGGGGCTGTGGCTTGCGGACCATAGTGCCTCGTGGAACGCTCGGTTGGCGGTGGGACGTCCGGCGGGGTCATCGAGTGCGCGCATGTCCGCCTGCCTTGCTTTCACTCGCACGAGATCGAGCGCGCTCGCCTGCTGAGCTGCGTGGCGCGCGGCCGCACCTTCCAGAGTGATCCGTGCGTCGTATATGTCGAGAATCTCCTCAGGGGAGGTCATCCGCACCACCGCCCCGCGGGGCCCGCGCTCGATGATGCGTTCAATCTCCAAGCGGTGTAGGGCCTCGCGCACCGGCGTGCGGCTCGTCCCGAAGTCGGCCGCGAGGCCGTTCTCAGAGAGCGTCTGGCCCTCCTCGATCGTTCCGTCGAGGATCGCATCCCGGATGCGCTCATACACGCTCGTTGCCAACGGGTGCTCCTTCCGCCCTCACCCATCTAAGCCCATCGTCGTGTGGGCTGTGCGAATTGCACGTGATGCTGACACGATGATGGGCTTAGATCAGGCGACTGATCCGGCGCGACGTCCGAACACCATTCCCGCTGCCAGACCAGAGCCACCCGGGTAGTTGCCGCTGAACAGGCCGCCGAGCATCTCTCCGCACGCGAACAATCCGCTGATCGCGGATCCATCCTCACGCAGCACGCGGCCATCAAGATCGCCCTTGACTCCACCGAAGGTGAAAGTAATCCCGCAGGTCACCGGGTAGGCATAGAAGGGTGCCTTCTCGATTGGAGCTGCCCAGTGCGACTTCACGGGCTTGGTCTTTGCCGATCGACCGTCCTTCACTGTGGGGTCGAGCGGCACATCGCGATCGATCGACGCGTTGAAATCGGAGATCGTCTTGGTGAAGCTGGCGGTGTCGATTCCGCTCGTTGATGCGAGTTCCTCAAGAGAATCCGCCACATGCACGCCGATGCCAGGCATGTCATACTCTTCGGTTCGAAGAGCGGGGCGCAGGTCGGCATCGAAAATCTGCCACGCGACGGAGCCGGGCTGCTTCAGAATCTCTCGACCGTATTTCGCGTATGTGTAGTTACGGAAGTCTGCACCCTCGTCGAGGAAGCGCTCGCCGTCGCGGTTCACGATCACCCCGAGCGGATATGACTGCCGGGTGAGGCGGTTGGTGAGCTCGCGGTTCGATTCATTGTTCTCGGCGCCGCTGTCCCACTGAACGCTGTGGCAGGTCGACCAGTCGCCGCCCTTGGCTGCGCCCAAGTCGAGTGCAGCAATGATCATGTCTCCGACGTTGTATGGGGTGCCGCGTACCTTCGCGTTCTCCCACCCAGGACCCAGATGCTTCTGGCGCAGTTCAGGGGAAGACTCGAAGCCGCCGGCGGCCAGGACGATGCTCTCGGCACGGATTTCGTGGCTCTCACCGTCGCTGTCCTTGTACGAGACGCCGACCACCGCGTCTGTCGCAGTGATCAGGTCGGTCACGCGGGAGCCGTAGCGAACTTCCGTGCCGAGCTTTGCGGCCACTGCGACGTGATCCTCGACCAGTCCCTCGCCACCACCGACATTTCCGACATGCAGGCCGCCCCAGAAGAGGTAGGAGCCATCGGGGCGTTCGTATGCTTGGCGCTCGTACATCAGACGGTACTTCAGCCCGAGCCCGCTCAACCAGCGGACCGCATCGCCGGCTTCAGCAGTGAGAACTTGAGCCATGTCTAGGTCGGTTTTGCCGTCGGTGACCTTGATCAGGTCGGCGAGGTACTCCGCCGAGGAGTATGGAGGCACCACAGTGGCGGCGTGTCGTTCATCGGGCACCACGACGTCCTTCAGGCTGTCGAGTCCTTCGTGAGGGATGCGGGTGGCGCCAGCGGTGTAGAAGCTGTTTCCGCCGGCCATGTCGGCCGAGCCTCGCTCGAGCAGCAGCACTTTGCGCCCGCGTTCGGCCGCCGCGTGGGCAGCTGAGAATCCAGCATTGCCGCCACCGACCACAATTACATCGAATCTTTCGGCAGTTTCTGTCATGGAAGACTCCTATCGCTTGCTCCTGTACACATATGTATACAGATGCGTGCAGAAGTTCGCAAGTCGTGCCATCATGGAGGCATGACGAAGACAAGTTGGTCTGTTGACGTCGAGATCGCGAGGGCAACGGAGCCAAGTCGACGCGAACTTGACAGTTGGATGATTCAGCTCTCGACAAATGCTCCGGATATAGGCGTCGTGGAGCGAGCGCCAACAGATGGGAGAGTCCTGGTGACTGTCACAGTGACTGTCGACGCCGCCACACTGGCCGAGTGTGTCTCGCTGTCGCTTGAACTGGTTGAGCGGGTCACCGGTGGCGAAGCCATCGGAGTCATGGCCTTTGGGCTGACGGAGTATGAGTCGCACGTGGAGGCGCCGTTCACCTACCGGCGGCCGTCGCACAGTCTGATCGGATATGACGACATCGCAGACATTGCAGGGGTTTGAACCTATTGCTTTCTGAACTCGCTTTCTTCACTTTCATCTCCTTCAGTGACGAGGCGAGCCGCCGTCGCTATAACGCCTGGGGCGCCTGGGATCACACGCCCGAGAATCGACGGCTGGAGGGCATCGCATGGGGTGACCGCTGGGAGCGTACGGCTGACTGCGGTGCGCAGCCGGACGTCGGAACACTCTCGGCGGCCGATTTTCTTACTATGTACTGGTTCTCGCAGCCGCATGATGCTTCGATCGCTGAATGGGCGAAGCTGTCCCGCGACACCGTCCAGTGGGGGCGCGGTTCGGTCTTCCCCGGTATCAGTCGCTCGTTGGCGGGGCTCTTTGTGCCGGTGCGCGGTTACGCCGCGCCGCGCCTTCACATGGATGCAGACGTGCTGCCGTTTCGGCCGCATCGAGGCATCCACGTCACAGTCCTGCACTACGACGAGCCACACAGCGCGGAGGCGCACGAGCAATATCGGTGGCACGACCGAGTTCGCATTCCCGATCTCCTGTTGTGCAGCGGTATCGCGGGTGCGTGGACGTTCACATTCAGCCGGGAATATCACCCCAAGAGCACGAACGGGGGTGGCGCGAGTGTAGGAGAAGGTGGCTATGTGCCCGAGTCCATCAGGATCATTCTGCTGTTCCTCGATGAAGATCCGGTACAAGTCGCGGCAGAGATCACTCGTCAGCAGCGTGTGTGGGATCTCGCCGGGCGGGGAGCACCCTATGCAGACAGTGAGCGTGTGCTGTACCACGGGCCTCTTCGCACGATCGATCCATGGACCGCGCAGGTGCAGGATCCCGATTTTGGTGGCGCTCGATAGCGGAGGGGTCGTGTCGTATTGAGCATCGCGTATTTCCTCCTCAGGCAAGGGGGCGGCGGCGAATTCCTCATTCCGCAAGAGTCAGCAGTCAGTGGGTGGGCGTCGTCGCAGTTGCGAGGGTCTGCCGTCTCTGCCGCGCTGGCGCGCGCTACTGAACGGACAGCCGACGGCTTGGGGCTCATCGATTTGCGCCCCGCGCGTTTGACGCTTGATCTCTTTCGTCCCGCCCCGACACAGCCAGCCACCATCCGAACGAGTGTCCGCCGCCGAGGCAACCGACTCGCTCTCATCGATGCTGAATATGGCAGCGAAGGCAGGATCGTCGCTCGGTCATCAACGCTGTTCATCGTGGCGACTTCCACGCCGACTGGCAAGGTGTGGTCAGCGGGTGAGCGTCCCGTCGCCCCTCCGCCGGGGGTCGAGCCTCCTGCTGGCGAGCGGCGACTCTATTACTCGGCAGAAGACGGCTGGCAGTCGAGTCGTGACACTCGCCAGGCGGCAACCAGAAAACAGAGCTGGCACTATCCGGTTCCGGTGGTCGCAGGTGAATCGCTGACCCCGTTCCAAGCGGCCGCTGGCGTTGCCGACATTTCGAATGTCATCAGCAACTGGGGAGACGCGGGGCTGGCCTTCATCAATGCAGATGTCACGCTCGCGATGTCCCGACTGCCGTACAGCGCAGAGATGGGGATCTCCAGTGTTGAGCGCTTGGAATCGGACGGAATCTCGGTCGGTCTCTCAACCATGTACGACCGTGTGGGCGCCTTTGCGACGACGACGGTGGTCGCGCTGGCGAATGCGGATCGGACGGTCGACCCTAGGGCGAGTGTGCTCGTGTAAGCGAGGCGTCCCTGGATGCGCTCGCCGCAACTCCATATCTGATTGATAAATAAGCAGTTTCCTTCGTTCCGTTTTTGTCGTTGGAGTGCTCAATCCTTCCGTACCGTCGAATCATGACCACCCCCACAGTCCCCGACGTCGCTACCCCGCGCGCCGCGTACTTCGTCTCGGACAGCACGGGTGTCACCGCCGAAACCCTCGGCAATGCACTTCTCGCGAACTTCCCCGGCATCCGTTTCCTCAAGCACACGATCCCATTCGTCGTCACCGATGCCGAGGCGCGCGCCGTCGTCGCCAGCATCGACGCGGATGCCGATGCCGGCCGCGCACCGCTCGTCTTCACT
Source organism: Microbacterium sp. Y355 (assembly GCF_059445345.1). NCBI lineage: Bacteria > Bacillati > Actinomycetota > Actinomycetes > Micrococcales > Microbacteriaceae > Microbacterium > Microbacterium sp. Y355. Next base: position 3,121,810 of record NZ_JCAIUD010000001.1, read on the forward strand.
ACGGTGAAGCATGCGGCGATCCGCAGCATCCTCGCCACTTCCAAAGCCACACTCATCGACCTCCTCGCCGGGCACCTGACCGAGCTGGAGACAGCGCTCGGCACGACCGCATCCGAACAGCTCGGCCAGTTCCACGGCCTCGGCGACACCGACCGCTACTTCGCGCGCATGCGCGCCGTCGAATACGCGATCGAGCACGACGACGGGCAGAGCTCGCGTGCCCTCGACCAGGCCGACGTCGTCATCATCGCCCCGTCCCGGTGCGGGAAGACGCCCACGACCATGTATCTCGCGCTGCAGCACGGCCTTCGCGTCGCGAACTACCCCCTCACAGACGACGACTACCCGACGGAGGGGTTGCCGCGCAGCGTCGCGAAGTACGGCGCCCGCTGCTTCGGGCTCACCACCACCCCACTGCGGCTGAGCCAGGTGCGTCACGAACGGCGCCCCAGCTCGCAGTACTCCAGCCTCGAGCAGTGCACCATCGAGCTACGCCGCGCCGAAGACCTCTACCGACGAAACCGTGTTCCCTTCCTGAACTCCTCGACCAAAAGCGTCGAGGAGATGTCCGCGGTCATCATGCAGACCATGAAGCTGCGCGCGTGACCGCGCCCTATATAACCCCAGTGAAAGAAGCATTCCTATGAGCAACATCCTGTGGTTCGACGAGGTCGGCATGGCAGACCTTCCTCAGGTCGGCGGCAAGAACGCCTCCCTCGGCGAGATGGTCTCTCACCTCTCCGATCTTGGCGTGCGCGTTCCCGGCGGCTTCGCGACGACAGCGGATGCTTATCGCTCCTTCCTCAGGGCGAACGGCCTCGACCTGCGCATCCGCGAAGCCGTCGAAGCGATCGATGTCGATGACGTGACCCAGCTCTCTCGCGTGGGTGCAGCGGTGCGCGAATGGATCGAGCAGCAGCCCCTGCCCGCCGATATCGAACGCGACATCCGTGACGCTTACACGCGCCTGGTCGAGAACGACCCTGCACCCGAATCGGTCTCGTGGGCAGTCCGCTCCTCGGCCACAGCAGAAGATCTCCCCGACGCCTCCTTTGCCGGTCAGCAGGAGACGTTTCTCAACATCGCCGGCATCGAGCACATCCTGCAGGCAGTGAAGCAGGTGTTCTCCTCGCTCTACAACGACCGCGCGATCTCATACCGGGTGCACAACGGCTTCGATCACCACGACGTCGCGCTCTCCGTCGGCGTGCAGCGGATGGTGCGCTCTGACATCGGAGCGTCCGGAGTCATGTTCACCGTCGACACAGAATCCGGTTTCGAGGACGCCGTCTTCATCACCAGCTCGTATGGACTGGGGGAGGCCGTCGTTCAGGGCGCCGTGAACCCCGACGAGTTCTACGTGTACAAGCCGGCGCTCGCCGCCTTCCGCCCCGCGATCCTCAAGCGTTCCGTCGGGGAGAAGGCGATCGCGATGCGATACACCGAGAGTGCGCAGGTCGGCGGAACGACCGTCTTCGAAGACGTCCCGGCCAACCAGCGTCGTCTTCTCAGCATCACGGATGCCGAGGTCGAAGAGCTCGCCCGTCACGCAGTCACGATCGAGCAGCACTACGGACGCCCGATGGACATCGAGTGGGCGCGCGACGGCGTCGACGGCAGGATCTACATCCTCCAGGCCCGTCCCGAGACCGTCGTCTCTCGCGCCGACGCGAACGTCATGCGCCGCTTCGTGCTCGCCGAGCGCAGCGAGGTGCTCTCTACCGGACGCGCGATCGGGCAGAAGATCGGTTCCGGCGCGGTCAGTGTGCTCCGCAGCATCGATCAGATGGCGAGCTTCAAAGCCGGTGACGTGCTCGTGGCCGACATGACCGACCCCGACTGGGAGCCGATCATGAAGAAGGCGTCCGCGATCGTCACGAACCGTGGCGGCCGCACCTGTCACGCGGCGATCATTGCGCGTGAGCTCGGCATCCCCGCCGTCGTCGGTACGGGAGATGCGACCAGCGTGCTCCCTGACGGCCTCGACGTCACCGTCTCGTGTGCCGAAGGCGACGACGGCCTCGTCTACCAGGGCCTCCTCGACTTCACCGAGGAGGAGACCCACCTGGATCGGATGCCGGAGGTCCCGGTCAAGATCATGATGAACGTCGGAACCCCTGATCAGGCTTTCTCCTTCTCGCGCCTGCCCAATCGCGGTATCGGACTCGCGCGCCTGGAGTTCATCATCAACCGCCAGATCGGCATTCACCCGCGTGCTCTGCTCGAATACGAAACGCTCCCGGATGACCTGAAGGCCCAGATCGCCGAGCGCATCGCGGCGTACCGGTCACCGCGCGAGTTCTTCGTGCAGCGCGTCGTCGAGGGCGTAGCGATGCTGGCCGCGGCGTTCGCGCCAGAACCGGTGATCGTGCGCATGAGCGACTTCAAGTCGAACGAGTACGCGAACCTGCTCGGCGGTGACCGCTACGAGCCGCACGAGGAGAACCCGATGATCGGGTACCGCGGAGCCTCACGTTACATCTCGGCTGACTTCCGCGAGTGCTTCGACATGGAATGCGAGGCGATCCGCCGCGTGCGCGATGACATGGGCCTGAAAAACGTCAAGATCATGATCCCGTTCGTGCGCACCGTCGCCGAGGGTGCGGCCGTTATCGAGCTTCTCGCCGCAAACGGTCTCCGTCGCGGCGAGAACGGACTCGAGGTCGTGATGATGTGCGAAGTGCCGTCGAACGCCCTGCGGGCTGACGAGTTCCTCGACCACTTCGACGGATTCTCGATCGGGTCAAACGACATGACCCAGCTCACCCTCGGCCTCGACCGAGACTCCGCACTTGTCGCGCAGACGTTCGACGAGCGGGACCCCGCAGTGAAGAAGATGCTCGCGATGGCGATCGAGGCATGCCTGCGCCGGGGCAAGTACGTCGGCATCTGCGGGCAGGGTCCGTCGGATCATCCGGACCTCGCCGACTGGTTGCTCGACCAGGGCATCGAATCGATGTCGTTGAACCCCGACACGGTGGTCGAGACCTGGATGCGGTTGGCCCAGCGTGCGGATAACGCGGTGCCCGCGTTTGGCTGACTTGTCACGGGGTGCCCCGCCCTCTCTGCTGAGCAATAGGCTTCCGGTATGCCCTCCAGCTCGATGAACTCCGCGCCCGGTGAAGTTCATCACGTCGTCGCGCTGGAGCAGTTCGCTCCGCCCGCAGCGGTCCAGCTTGCGACGGCCGCCGACAAAAATGGCTTTGCCGGCACCGTGGTCGCCGACCGATTCCAGCCGTGGCTACCGAGCCAGGGAAATGCCTCGTTCGCGTGGGCTGTGCTGGGAGCGATCGGGCAGCAGACCGCCGGAATGGTGACGGCCTCGGCCGTTCCCGGCTATCGAATGCACCCGGCGACGGTGGCGCAGGCCAGCGCGACACTTGCCGCGCTGTACCCGGACCGACACCGGCTCGTCCTTTCTGCGGGTGATGCGATTGACGAGCACATCGTGGGCCAGTATTGGCCGGAAGCCTCCGAGCGTGCGGCGAGGCTGTTCGATGCGGCAGAGATCATCCGCAAACTCTTCGCAGCCTCGGCCAAAGGCAATGACACTCGGCATTCCGGCCCGCACTTCCGTCTCGAATCGTCGCGCCTGTGGACGATGCCCGCGTCGCCGCCCATGATGCAGGTCTGGGCAGGTGGCCCGATGACTGCGCGTCGCGCGGGGCGCACCCTCGACGGAATGGTCGTGCAGGCGGGCCCGGCGGATCGACTGACGGCACTACTCAACGCGTTTCGGGAGGGCCGGCGGGAGGCTGGACGTTCCGTCGTGTCAGCGCAGACGGTAGTTCACGCGCAGTTGTCGTGGGCGCCCACCGATGACGAAGCGATGGCCCAGGCATTGCGGGACTGGCCGATGGCCGGCCTGCGATTTCCCAGAGGCGACATCCGCTCTCCGTTCGACGTCGATCAGCTCGCGCGTTCCGTCTCAGCGGACGACATCCGTGCACGCATCCCCATCTCATCCGACCCGGAAGTTCATCGCACCCACCTGCAGTCGTTCTTCGATCTCGGGTTCGACGCGGTGCATGTGCACAACGTCGGGTCTCGCACGCAGGATGCATGGATCGAGATCGCCGGCCGTGAGATTCTTCCGAAATTGGTGAAATGACATGACTGACCGGATGCTGGTGTGGGCACTTGAGGGAATCCCCGAAGTGACCGCAGGCGCCGACCTGCCACGGATGATTCTGGATGCCATCGGCACCGCCGGAGACCAGCTGATTGACGGTGACATCCTGGTCGTTACTTCGAAGGTCATCTCGAAGGCTGAAGGGCGGTCGGTGCGAGCGGAGGACCGCGAGAACGCGATCACCGCCGAGACCGTGCGCGTCGTCGCGACGCGTCAACGAGCGGATGGTGGTGTGACGCGCATCGTGCAGAACCGTCTTGGAATCGTCGGGGCTGCGGCGGGAGTGGACGCCTCGAACACTGAACCGGGAACGATCCTGCTGCTGCCGCTGGACCCGGATGCATCCGCCCGAGCGATCGCGTCGGCGATCCGCGCTGAGACCGGCGTGGACGTCGGCATCATCGTGAGTGACACCCTGGGGCGCCCGTGGCGCGATGGGCAGACCGACGTCGCTATCGGCGCGGCGGGAGTGCACGTCTTCGATCAGCTGCATGGCGAGCTCGACAGTGCGGGTCGGCCGCTCATTGTGACGCAGCCCTGTGTCGCGGATGAGTTAGCGGCTGCCGGCGACCTGGTCAAGGGCAAGATCAGCGGATGCCCGGTTGCTGTTGTACGGGGACGGGGACGCCTCGTGGGCGATCTTGATCTTCCCGGCGCCTCGAGCATCGTGAGATCTTCCGAGAAGGACATGTTTCGGCTGGGTGCCGACGAGGCGCACCGAATCGGATTCGACGAGGGATATAAAGCTGCCGGTGCGGCCGCCGCTACCGAGCAAGAAACTACACAATCGAAGGAGACAGTCAATGACGCTGACACTGGGATATAAGGCATCCGCTGAGCAGTTCGCTCCGCGTGAGCTGGTCGACATCGCTGTCGCGGCAGAGCGGCACGGGTTCGAGTCGGTGGCAGTGAGCGACCATTTTCAGCCGTGGCGCTACACCGGCGGTCACGCGCCGTTCTCGATCGCGTGGGCGGCGGCTGTCGGCGCACGCACCGAGCGCATCCGGATCGGTACGAGTGTGATGACGCCGACGTTCCGATACAACCCGGCGGTCATCGCGCAGGCGTTCGCGACGCTCGGATGCCTGAGCCCTGGACGGGTATTCCTCGGCGTCGGCACGGGTGAGGCGCTGAACGAGATCGCCACCGGATTCCAGGGTGCGGGTGAGCAGGAGTGGCCGGAGTTCCGTGAGCGCTTCGCGCGGCTGCGGGAATCGATCCGCCTGATGCGTGCGTTGTGGACGGGGGAGCGGACGAGCTTCGACGGCGACTACTACTCCACGCACGATGCATCCATCTATGACGTCCCAGAGGGCGGTGTCCCGGTGTATATCGCCGCGGGCGGACCGACGGTCGCGAAGTATGCCGGGCGCGCCGGTGACGGGTTCATCTGCACCTCGGGCAAGGGCCGGGAGCTGTACGTCGACAGTCTCGTGCCCGCGGTCAAGGAGGGGGCGGCGGCTGGCGGCCGTAGCTTCGAGCAGATCGATCGGATGATCGAGATCAAACTGTCCTATGAGGAGACGACTGCGGCCGCGTTGGAGAACACTCGCTTCTGGGCGCCGTTGTCGCTGTCGAAGGAGCAGAAGCACGACATCACCGACCCGATCGAGATGGAGAAGGCCGCGGATGCCCTCCCGATCGAGCAGGTCGCGAAACGTTGGATCGTGGGTACTGACCCGGATGAGGTCGTCGCGCAGATCAAGGAGTACGTCGACTGGGGCTTCAACCACCTCGTCTTCCACGCCCCCGGCCATGACCAGGAACGCTTCATGACGCTGTTCGAGCGGGACCTGGCTCCGAGGCTGCGGGCGCTGTCAGAGTGAGCGACTCCAGTCCTCCCCGGATCGTGGTGCTCGCCGGGGGAGTCGGCGGCTCGAAGTTCGCGCTCGGCGTGCGCGAGGCGCTGCGACGCAGGGGAGCAGAGGCTGCCTCGCATCTGACGATCATCGCGAACACCGGTGATGATCTGTGGCTGACAGGAGTGCGGCTCCAGCCCGACGTCGACTCCCTCGTTTACGCTCTCGCGGGGGTCAACGACGCTCAACGCGGGTGGGGTCGCGCTGGCGAATCCGAGCGCGTCAGCGCGGAACTCACGCAGTGGGATGCCGGCTGGCCATGGTTCACTCTCGGCGACCTGGATCTCGGGTTGCATCTCGCCCGGACGGGATGGCTGCGCGATGGTGCGACACCCAGCGAAGTGATCGGCCGGATGGCGGGGCGATGGCCTCTGGGGGCGCGGATCCTTCCGATGACCGACGCGGAGGTCGACACGATCGTGACCGTTTGCGAAGGCTCCGCTGAGCGCTCGATGCACTTCCAAGAATGGTGGACCCGATACCGGGCGGCGTTGACACCTGTGCGTTTCGAGAATCCAGGGGTCGCCACAGCATCTCCTGCGCCCGGCGTGATCGAGAGCATCGCCGGCGCGGATCTGGTGCTGCTCGCACCCTCGAATCCTGTCGTCTCGATCGGCCCCATCCTCGCTGTTCCTGGTATCCGTGACGCGCTGCGCGACACTCCGGCATCCGTTGTCGGAACGTCGCCGATCATCGACGGCAGCGTTGTCAGAGGCATGGCCGATGTCTGTCTCGCGGCGATCGGTGTCGATTCGAGCGCGGCGGCGATCGCGACGCACTACGGAGCGCGTGCAGACGGAGGATTGCTCGATGCATGGCTGATCGCCGAGGAGGATTCCGCGCTCGCCGCCGACATCGACGCATCCGGCATCACTGCGGTCGTCCGGCCCTTGTGGATGCGAGACCTCGACACGTCGGCCGTGCTCGCGGAGGACGCCATGCGCGCCGGTGAGGTGCACCGGCAGAGGCGTCGTCAGGCCGCTTTGTAAGAGGTGTGCCACGCCGCGGTATGCACGCCAAGGCCGAGTTCGGCCGCATGGGCGAGTCCGGCAGCAGTGTCGACGTCGCGACGCAGGGACGACTGGGTGGAGACGTCGATGATGACGCATCCCATCCGCTGGTGCGCCGCGAACGATCCCGGTCCGAACATCGATTTCCAGTCGACGCCCGCCGACGCGGTCACCAGCGTGGATCCGATGCCCTCAGCATCCGCCACCACCCCGCGGGGCACGCCGCACGCAATGTGAAGTGCTTCGCCGAGATCGACAGGGGTGAGCGCCGGCAAATCGCCGAGCAGTGCCGCACGCCGATGGAGTGACGCGGCTGCCGCGCCGGCGGCGATCGCCGCGTTCAGCCCCGCATTTGGATCGGGCACGAAACGCACGGTGTCGGGCAACCACAGGGGAAGGTCATCGTCATCGGTCACGACGATGACCTCGCCCACCGCAGGACAGGCCAGAGCGGCGAGAATGGTGTCTGTCGCCAGCGCCAGAGCGAGGACCGCACGCTCGCCTTCTGCGACGTTGAACCTCGATTTCCCGCGCTTGGTGTTCTTGACCGGCACGATCACCGTCCACATGCGCGCCGCGCTTCCGCCGCACGGCATCACAGGTGCATCATCGCCCATGTGTGCCACCCGTGCTCGGAGCGCTGGCAGAGCATCCGCTGGCGGTGAGCGCAGCACGCAGAAGGGCGGATGCCGCGAGAGGGCGGCCGGTGAGAATGGGCATGGATCTCCTGAGCGCAAGTCGACTATGAGACGAGCGGCCAAGATTCCGGCCGAGAAACCCTGCCAATGCGGGCGAGGTGTGCGGCGAGTCTAGCGGAACAGCCGGCTACGCGGAGAGCGCGCTCGCGAGCCGTCGCCGAGACGGCGCGCGCTGTAGCCCTAAGCTGGCCGCATGCGCTTCGGAACCTTCATTCCCCAAGGCTGGCGATTCGACCTCGTCGGCATCGAGCCTGCCGATCAGTGGACGGCGATGCGTGATCTCGCGCAGGCGGCGGATGCCGGGCCATGGGAATCGCTGTGGGTGTACGACCACTTCCACACGACCCCGGTTCCCAGCGAAGAGGCCACCCACGAGGCCTGGACGCTCATGTCGGCATTCGCCGCATCGACCAGTCGCATCCGCCTCGGACAGATGTGCACCTGCATGACGTACCGCAATCCGGCGTACCTCGCGAAGGTTGCAGCGACGGTCGACATCGTCTCCGGCGGGCGCACCGAGATGGGCATCGGCGGCGGGTGGTACGAGCACGAGTGGCGCGCCTACGGCTACGGATTCCCCTCGGTGGGTGACCGCCTCCGCCGTCTCGACGAGGGTGTGCAGATCATGCGCCAAGCCTGGACGACCGGCGAGGCCACTCTAGATGGGAAGTTCTACCAGGTCGATCGGGCGATCGTCCGGCCGCTCCCGCTCCAGGAGGGTGGCATCCCGTTGTGGATCGCTGGCGGTGGGGAGAAGGTCACGCTGAAGATCGCCGCAAAGTACGCGAACTACACGAACTTCGCTGGCACACCAGACGAGTTCAGCCGCAAGAGCGAGATTCTGCGACAGCACACGCTGGATGTCGGAACGGATTTCGACGCGATCGTGCGGTCAACCAACTTCAACACGGTGATCGGTGCAACCGAGGCCGAGGTCGCCGAACGACTCACCGCCATCGAGGCGCGGGTCGCTCCCCACCTCGGCGATCACACAGACGCGTACATGCAGAACTATCGTGGCGATCAGGCGCTCGTAGGTACTCCGGAGCAGATCGTCGAGCGACTGCAGGAGATGTCGACCCGCGGGCTCGGCTACGCGATCCACTACTTCCCCGAAGCCGCCTACGACCGCTCAGGGATCGAGCTCTTCGAGCGACAGGTCATTCCCGCGCTGAGCTGAAATGACCTGACCTGACCTGACCTGCTCTGAGAAGAGTCGGCGCCTCAGCGCCCGATCACGCGGTCGATCGACATCACGAGGATGACGCGGTCGGCGCTGTCCGGCGGTGCAGGGGTGTCGGGTGTGCCGTATCGGCGGCCGAGCTGTTGGTAGAAGGCCCCGGTGGGGTCTTCCGTAATCTCGACGAGGCGCCCGCGTACCTCGACGTATCGGGACGGATTGTTGGGATCGAACACCGCCAGGCTCATCGACGGATTGCGCTGAAGATTCCGGTACTTGGCGCGCTTTGTCGTGTGGGTGAAGCGGATGGTGTCGCCATCACGCTCGAACCACATCGGGCTCACATTCACCGCGGCATCGCGGCCGACCGTGCCCAGTGCGCCGTGCAGCGGTCGCTCCAGCAGGTCGATCAGGTGGTCGGAAAACTTCGGGGTGCTCATCCCATCGAGACTACCGACGCACGCGTCGGTGAGGGCTCTTCGTGCGAAGCGGGCGGCGAAGAGTCGACCGCAAGCGGCGAGAACGCGATCAACGGCGAGCCATCCACTGGATGCGGGATGACGTCGGCGCGCACCCCGTAGACGAGCTGGATCAGCTCTGGAGTGAGAGTATCGGCCGGCGCTCCGGATGCCACGACCCGGCCACGGTCCACAACGATGACCTGGTCGGCGTAGCGGGCAGCGAGCGGGAGGTCGTGCAGCGCGGCGAGGATCGCGATGCCGTCGTCGGCAAGCGTGCGCATCAGTCCCAGTGTGTGCAACTGCGAGTGGATGTCGAGGTGATTGGTCGGCTCGTCCATGAGCAGCAGCGTCGGCTCCTGCGCGAGCGCGCGGGCTAGCAGCACTCGCTGGCGCTCGCCGCCGGAGAGCTCCTGGAACCGCCGCTCAGAGAATGCATCCGCACCGGCGCGGTGCAGGGCCGTTCGGGCGATCTCGGCATCCGCCTGGTCCGGGCTGCCGAGCATGGAGAGGTGGGGGGTGCGTCCGAGAAGGACGACATCAAGCACACTCAGATCGAGATCGGTATCTGCCTGCTGTTCGACGAGCGCGGTGTAGCGCGCCCTCGCACGGCGCCGCATAGTGCGGGCATCCGTCCCGTCAAGCTCAATCGCGCCGGCTGTCGGCGCCTCTGCTGCGGCGATCAGATGCAGCAGTGTCGACTTGCCGGCACCATTCGGGCCCACGAGCGCGGTGAGAGATCCGGCCTCGACAGTGCAGTCGATTCCGTCAATCAGCATCCGGCCGCCCCGGATGAACGAGACGCCGTCGGTTCGCAGGGGTGGCCCGGAAGTAAGGGGTGGTCGAGTCATGAGATCCTCCGAGAGCGCAGCAGCAGGAGCCCGAACAGTGGGGCACCGATGAGTGCCGTGACGACGCCGACGGGCAATTCCCTCGGGTCGAAGAGCGTGCGGGCCAGGGTGTCGGCCCAGATCAGGACGATCGCCCCGGTCAACGCAGACAGCGGCAGCAGCACGCGGTGTCGCGCGCCGACGATCAGTCGCACGGCGTGGGGAACGACCAGGCCGATGAAGCCGATCGAACCGCTCACCGCGACCAGGCACCCGGTCAGCAGCGCCGTGGCGCCGAGCAGGATCCAGCGAGTCCGTTCGACCGAGACCCCGAGGGAGGCTGCTGCACGGTCGCCAAAGGCGAAGGCATCGAGTGCGCCCGCGCTGAGCATCAAAGGCCCGCCCACGAGCACGATCGCCGCGAGTGCGAGGAGCGCCATCGGCCAGGTGACCCCGGCCAGCGATCCGAGCAGCCACCCGAGGATCTCCCGGTAGGTGTCGCCGGTCGCGCTCCAGAAGATCACCAGGCTGGTCAGGGCGCCGAGCGCCGCAGAGACGGCGACGCCGGCCAGGATCGTCCGCGACGCGGTCATGCGTCCGATCGCACCGGCCATCAAGAGCGTCAGCGCCAACGCGCCTAGTGCGCCGCCGAATGCGGCGAGAGGAAGTGCGATCGAGAATCCCAGCACGATCACCAGGACTGCCCCGAATGATGCACCGGAGGAGAGGCCGAGCAGATAGGGGTCAGCGAGCGGGTTGCGCAGCACCGCCTGCATGATCGCCCCGCAGATCGCGAGACCGGCGCCTACTGCGGCGGCTGCGAGCACGCGCGGCATCCGCAGTTGCCAGATGATTCCGTCGCGCAACGTCGTCAGAGACGACTCCCCGATCCCCAGGTGAGACAGGATGCTTCTCCACACCTCGCTCGCGGATATCTGTGCCGGGCCCAGGGTGACACTGACCACGACGGAGAGCCCGAGGGCAATGATCAACGCGACCGTCCACGCGCCGGTGCGCGCACCGGAGCGATCGCGCCGATCGGAATCCGGCGCGATAGCTCGTTGATTCGACGTGAGGGCGGTCACGGTAGGTCGATCGCCTCCAACTGGGTGAGCAGAGATTCGACCGCCTCGACATTGCGGACTCCGGCCTCGCCGGCCGGGAACGGCACGATCAGGTACCGACCGTTCAGGACTGCCGGAAGCTGTGCCGTCGCCGGATTCGCCTCGAGCATGTCGATCTTCTTCTCCGCCGAACTCCACGCAGAATCGACCAGCACGATGACATCCGGGTTGGCGTCGACGATGACCTCCCAGCTGAGGCTCGACCAGGTCTCGTCCACGTCTTCCGCGATGTTGGTGAGGCCTGCGGCATCCATCATCATCTGCGGTGCGCCGATGCCGGCGCCGACGAACGGGGTGTCGCTGCCGGAGCTGAACCAGAGGGCGGTCAGCCCGCGATCATCAGGAGTGACCGCATCGAGTCGGGCCTGCAGATCGGAGACGAGATCGGCCGCGGCATCCGATGCATCGAAGATCGCACCGACCTGCTCGATCTCGGCGAAGACGTCATCGAACGTCAGCGGAACGGGCTGATAGTCGGGCTCCTGACAGGCCGACGGCGAGACGAACGTGTTCATACCGAGCGAGGCGAGCACCTCGCGGTCGCCGGCACCGTCGGCGGTGACGTTGGACTCCCAGCCCGCGTAGACGAGGTCGGGTTCGAGCTCGAGTGTCGCCTCCTGGCCGGGCACCTTGTCGGAAATCAGCGGGACCTCGGCGCCGCGATCGGCCCACGCTTCTGCGACCGGTCCGTCCGAGAAGGCAGTGCCGATCAGGCGATCATCGAGCCCCAGCGCGAGCATCATCTCGATCGATGTCGACTTGATCGCGAGAACGTCTTCGGGCGCCTCGTCGAACGTGACAGTGGTGCCGCAGTTGTCGATCGTCAGCGGGTAGGTAGAACCTGCGGCGGGAGCCGGCGCATCCTCGACCGCCGCGCTTGGGGCGCTGGCGGAGCATCCACTGGCGACGAGCGCGGTGAGCAGAATGGCGGATGCCGCGAGGGGGCGGCCGTTGAACATGGGCATGGATCTCCTGAGCGCAAGTCGATGATGAAGACGAGCGGCCAAGATTCCGGCCGAGAAACCCTGCCAATGCGGGCGAGGTGTGCGGCGAGTCTAGCCGAACCGGTGTCTACGCGGAGAGCCCGAGCTCGCTCGCGAGCGGGCGCAGGGTCTCCAACGGGTCCTCCCCGGCGGGCAGAACCTGGACGCAGACGTGGTTGGCGCCGGCATCGAGATGTCCCCGAACAGTGGTCGCGAGCTGAGCTGCCGTTCCGTGCGGGGTGAGCGCATCCACGGCCGCGTCGGTTGCTCCGTCGTCGAGATCTTCGGCGGTGAAGCCGTGGCTCTCCAACGTGCGCCGGTAGTTCGACAGGGAGAGGTAGCGGGAGAGGAAACGGCGACCCGCTGCGCGGGCTTCCTCTGGGTCCGTGTTCAGGATGAGCCGCTGCTCGGGCGCAACGAGAGTGTCGTCGCCGACGATTTCTCGAGCGAACCGGGTGTGTGCTGGCGTCGTCATATACGGGTGGGTGCCCGCTGCGCGCTCGGCCGCAAGTTTGAGGGTCTTCGGTCCGAGCGCTGAAATCACCCGGCGCTCGGCTGGCACTCCTGCGTCGTCGAGTGCGTCGAGATATGCAACGAGGGCGGCGTAGGGCTTTTGATAGGTGTCGCCCAAGGATTCACGGTGCCCGATACCGATCCCCAGGAGGAAGCGGCCGGGGTGCGTCTGCTCGAGGCGGTGGAAGGATGCTGCGACCGAGGCAGCTGAGGCGGTCCAGATGTTCACGATCCCGGTGGCGATCGTCAGGTGCTCGGTGGCATCCAACAGTTCCTCGGCGATGGCGAGATCGGCTGCGGGTGAGCCTCCGATCCACAGTGCGCCGTATCCGAGCTTCTCGATGGATGACGCGATCTCGGGGGTGAGGAGGCCGCCGCCGCGCCACACACCGAACTGTCCGACGGCCTGGATCGCCGACGCTGATGAGATGGGCATATGGTTCCCCTTCGATGGTGGAATCGGCTGCTTCGTTGCCAGTGATGACGATCGTGGGCAGCACTGCGCAGGAGCCTACACGTCGCGAACTATCCGACGGCGATGAGTCGATGCATGCCAAAGTGGAATCTATGAGGGAAACGGCGCGAAGAGTCACTGCCAGCACCAGCGCTCCTGCTCGGAGGAAGGCGAAACTCGCCCTGTGTGCCGCGGTGATCGCGGTGAGCTTCGTGCTGACAGGATGCACCTCGCCGACGGCGGAGCAACCTGCGCCGCACGTCGAGCAGACGCCTTCTGAGGTGACCGAGCAGACAGCCGAGCCTGACCCCACGCCCACGCCCACGCCCGAGCCCACGCTGGGGGCGACCGAGAGCTTTCGTGCGTGGCTGGAGGCCTCGCGCATCCCCGAGGTCGATGAGGCCTGTGCCGCGCTGGCTCCGGAGCTCGTGGCGCGCATGCTCGCGGAGATGGCGGAGTCGGGCATCGAGGCGTCGACATGCGAGGAGATGATCACGGTCGCCGCAGATCTCTACCGCTCATTCGATCAGAACGCAGACATCACTATCGCCGTTGAGTCGGAGACCGAGACGGATGCCGTGCTGCACGTCACCTATCTCGCTTCCGGCGACTGCGGAACGGTGGTTATGACGCGGCCGGCATCCGAATGGATCATCACCGAGCAGACGCAGGAAGAATGTGAGTAGTCGCCGGTCTGACAGGTTCAACAAGCGCAAATGGCTGCATCCATGCCCCGGATGCAGCCATTTGCGCTTGTCGAACGCGGGGGAGCTACGCCGCGAGCTCGATCACTGACCAGGACAGCGGGGGCAGCGTCGCGCGGACTGCACCCTCGACGACCTCGGCCGCGGCGAGCGGCACCATGCGCACGGCATCCGGTGCGGTCTCGAGGTTCGCGGTGTGACGATCGCCGGACTCGGGAATCGTCAGCGTCTCGGCGTTCGTGACCCGCAGATTGCCGAGGCCGCGAAGGTCGATCGTGAGATCGTTTGACTCTTCCAGCGATCGGTTCGCTACGAATACGACGACCCGACCCGTCTCCTCGTCATAGGTCGCCGCGGCGTCCACAGCGTCGACGTCGCCGTAGCGCTTCGTGCTGATCTGCGACGACGAGACGGCCAGGCGCAGGATGCGGCCACGCGCGAGCTGGGACATCCGAGCGAACGGCCAGAAGCTTGCCTGTCGCCACGCCGCGCCGCCCTCTTCGGATCGGATCGGCGCGATTACGTTCACGAGCTGAGCCTGGTTCGCGATGCGCACCCGGTCGCCGTGACGCAGCAGGCTGTTCAGGAAGGTACCTACGACGACGGCATCCGTGACCGAATACGTGTCCTCGATCAGGCGAGGATGCGTGCGCCAGGACTTCGACACCTGGTGCGGCTGGTCGTCGCTGTCGAGGCCGCTCTGATACCAGACGTTCCACTCGTCGAACGAGATGTCGACCTGCTTGGTGTGCTTGCCTGCGGCCTTGACCGCGTCGATCGTCGCGACGACGCCCTCGATGAAAGCATCCATCTCAACCGCCTCGGCGAGGAACGACTCCGCATCTCCGTCGTGCTCCTGGTAGTAGGCGTGCATCGAGATGTAGTCGACCTCGTCGTAGGCGTGCGTGAGCACCGTGTGCTCCCACGTCCCGAAGGTTGGCATCCCGCGATTGGAGGATCCGACTGCCACCAGCTCGATAGACGGATCGACCAGCTTCATGGCCTTCGCTGACTCCTGCGCGAGCCGGCCGTACTCGTGGGCGGTCTTGTGCCCGATCTGCCACGGTCCGTCCAGTTCGTTGCCCAGGCACCAGAGTTTGATGTCGAAGGGGTCAGCCGCGCCGTTCTTGCGACGCAGGTCTGACCACGCCGTGCCGCCGGGGTGGTTTGCGTACTCGACGAGAGCGCGCGCTTCTTCGACGCCGCGGGTGCCCAGGTTGATGGCCTCCATCACTTCGACCTCAGCCTCCTTCGCCCAGTCCACGAACTCGTGTAGACCGAAGGCGTTGGTCTCGATCGTGTGCCAGGCGCCGTCGATGCGCGTCGGGCGCTCGGACACAGGTCCGACGCCGTCTTCCCAGAGATATCCGGAGACGAAGTTGCCGCCGGGATAGCGGATGACGGTCGGTCCCATCTCACGTACAAGCTCCAGCACATCCTTGCGGAAGCCGCGGTCATCCGCGGCCGGATGGCCGGGTTCGTATATGCCGGTGTACACGCAACGACCCATGTGCTCGACGAAGGAGCCGAAGAGCCTACGCGGCACCTCGGCGATCGTGAAGTCGCGGTCGATGGTGATGCGGGCCTTGCTCATTGCACTCCTTGATTCTGGCTCTGACGCCGGGTGGGATGGATTACTGACCGCCGAAGCCGCTGGTCGCGACTCCCTTGACGATCTGCTTCTGGAAGATGATGAACACGATGATGAGCGGCAGTGCTGCGAGCACAGCCTGCGCCATGACCTGCGCGTATTGCACGCCATAGGCGCTGATCACGGTCTGGAGACCGACGGGCAGGGTCATCAGCGTGGTGTCGTTGATGACGAGGAAGGGCCAGAGGAAGTTGTTCCACGCGCCGATGAACACGAAGATCGCGACGGATGCCATGATCGGCCGAGACAGCGGCAGCACAATCGACCAGAAGATTCGCAGCCGGCTGGCACCGTCGACGCGGGCAGCGTCCTCGAGCTCGATCGGAATCGCATCGAAGAACCGTTTGAGGATGAACACCATGGCCGGTGCCACCACCTGAGGGAGAATCAGCCCCCAGTACGTATCGATCATGTTGAACGCGAGCATCTCGTAAAACAGTGGAATGATCAGCACCTGCGGCGGCACTACGATCGAGGCGATAATCGCCACGAACAGCCACTTCCGTCCGGAGAAGTCCAGGCGCGAGAATGCGTAGGCGGCGAGAGCCGAGATCGTCAGTGTGATCAGAGTCACCGCGACAGACGTCCACAGGCTGTTGAATGCCCAGGTGTAGACGTTGCCCTGCGACAGGATCGCGACGAACGCTTCGATGGTCGGCCCGGTCGCGCCGATCCAGCCGGGGTCGCCTGATGCGGCATCCGTCTCTGTCTTGAACGCCGTCGCGATGGCCCACAGGAACGGAAGCAACCAGCCGATGGCGAGCAGTGCGAGCACCACGAATGCAGCGACGCGCAACGGGCTGAAGGGCTTCTGACCCGGCAGGCGAGGACGACGAGAGCGACGGGCCTTCGGCACGGTGATCGCCTCGGTCGGAGACAGGGTTGCGGTGGACATCACTGCTCCTTCCGGCGGCGCATGACCAGGGCCTGCGCGATGCCGATGATGACGATGAGGGCGAAGAAGACATACGAGATCGCGGCCGAGTAGCCGAAGCGATAGCTCACGAATCCGGTCTCGTAGATGTACTGCACGATTGAGCGGGTCGTGTCGCTGGCGACGCCGCCGAGCATCTGGTACGCCTGGTCGAACAACTTCAGCGAGGCGAGGATCTGCAGGATCAGAATCAGCACGGTCGCCGGGCCAAGCTGCGGCAGCGTGATCGTCCAGAACTGACGCCAGGCACCCGCCCCATCGAGCGACGCGGCTTCGTACTGCTGAGAGGGGATGTTCTGCATCGCGGCGAGGTACAGCAGGAAGTTAAAACCGACCGTCCACCACACCGTCGCGATGACGATGGACAGCATGTTCGTCTCCGGGTTCTGCAGCCAGGCGATCGGCTCGAGTCCGAAGAAGCTCAGGATGTTGTTCGCCGCACCGATCTGCGGGTTGAAGATCCACACCCAGATCTGCGAGATCACGGTCGACGCCAGCAGGTACGGCATGAAGAAGGACAGCCGCCAGAGCCACTGACCAGGCAGGCCACGATCGACGAGCGCCGCCATCAGCAGTGCGATCACAATGAGCGGCACCGTGGACAGTAGCGTGAACCAGACGGTGTTCCACAGCGACTGCCACATCACGGGGTCGGTGAGCGCCTCGGCATAGTTGGCGAACCCGACGAATGCTCCACCGGCGCCGGTGAGTGACTGGTCGGTGAAGCTCAGGTAGATGCCGAATACGATCGGCCAGGCGAGGAACAGGATGAAAGCGACGAGGAACGGGGCGAGGAACGCCCAGCTGATCAGCTGTTCTCGACGCTGGAATCCGGCGCGGCGGGGGCGGAGATCGGATGCTCCGGCGGTGACGATCACGCGCGTGGCACTGGCGGTGGTCGTCATGGCTTCCACGTCCCTTCGGGGTCTGCCGGATTGGGCTGGGCGAGCAGTGTGTTCACACGGGACTCGAAGCGATCGATCGCGGCGGCAGGGTCGTCGCCGCTGAGCAGCACGCCCTGCACTGCGGCCCCGAATTCGCCCTGGAAGTTGGATCCGGAACCGGTGAACCACGCGGTCGGGTCATAGACGACGTGCTCTGCGGCCTCGGCGTAGTTGGCCTGGGGGATCAGCTCCGCGTACTCGGGGGAGGACGTCACCGGAAGGAAGGCGGGGATGTGCCCGGCCTCGGCCCACCCGAAGGAGCCCTTCAGCATGTCGGCGACGAATTGATAGGTGAGGTCACGCTTCGCCGGATCGGCGTTCGCCTGATGGGGGAGAACGAACGAGTGCGAGTCCGCGTAGACGGCCGGCGTGCCGTACAGGGTGGGGATCATCGTCGCGTCGAACGGGATACCGGCGTTCTGCATCGTGCGCAGTTCCCAGACCCCCGTCATCAGCATGCCGCTCTTACCGGTAGCGAACTCGGCGATCGCGCTGCCGTAGTCGTTCTGCGCGGCGGCGATCTCGCCATCGAGCAGCGTTTGCATGAGAGTGAGCACCTCGACCGCGGCATCCTTGTCGATCACGGCCTTGCCGCCGACGGGCAGCTCCATGGCGAGCCCGTGCTGCGCGTAGAGGCCGTAGAAGAGGCGCCACATCTGCGCGCCGTCTCCGAGATACCCGTATGAGAGGGCGTGTCCGCCAGCTGCGTCGCTGACTGTGCGGAGCTGATCGAGGAACTCCTCGGGGGATGAAGTCTCCTGCAGTCGCCCCTTGGAGTCGAGTACACCTGCCGCATCGCAGATATCGGTGTTGAACATCAGGACGAACGGATGCGCGTCAAGCGCGACGCTGAACAACCGGTCTCCCACGAACCCCTTCTCCCAGATGGGGGCGGGGAAGGTGGATGCGTCGACGCCGAGCTCGGCAAGCCGATCGAGATCCCAGTCGTCGAGGAGTCCGCCAGGTGCCCAGCCGTTGACGCGCGTGGCGTGCATGATGGCGACGTCCGGCGCGCGGCCGCCGGCACCCGCCATGGCGAGTTTCGTGTAGTACGGCGTGCCCCAAGCGAGCACTGTCGGGCGGATGTTGTACGCGTCCTGCGCGGTATTGACCTGGTCGAGAAGGGACGACATGGTGACGCCGTCCCCACCACTGAGGAGATGCCAGAACTGCAGGGTTTGGGCGTTCGATGCGGGGTTGGAGCCGGGGGCGCATCCTGCGAGCAGGGCAGCGGCGGCAGCTACTGAGGCAGCAGTCATGAACTGCCGGCGGGACAGATCGAGCGGGGGCGTCATCGTCACTCCTTCGTGACCGGGGCGGGGCGTCTACATCATTACATCGATGTAATCTGCGACGCAAGCGAAAGCCCGCAATCCGCTACTACCCATCTCAGGGGCGGTAACCGGAGGGCGTTCGCGCTGTGCTCGCTCGTTCAAGGAGCCGGTGCGAGAGGGTGAGCGAGCGCGCGGGAGCGGTGCGATCGTCCATCCGAGATTCGAGCAGACCCAGTGCGGCCTCGGCGAACTCGCGGCGGTCGAACGCGACGGTTGTCAGCGAGGGTGAGGTGAACTCCGAGAACTCGACGTCGTCGAATCCGGTGACGATCACGTCGTCCGGGACGCGGATTCCATGATCGTGCAGAGTGTGCAGCACGCCGAGCGCGAGGGAGTCAGTAAGCGCCACGACGGCGTCGAAGGGGATATCCCGGGCGAGCAGGCTCCGCGCGGCGTCGGCGCCGGATGCCATCGACCACGGCAGTCGGTTCACTTCTAGGCGCGGATCCCGCGGGATGCCGGCTTCGCGCAACGCATCGTGGACACCTTCGAGGCGAAGCCTGCTGGTGGCGGTCGCGATAGATGCGTCGTCGTCCGCGCCGATCACTGCGATCCTCTTCGCACCGCGCGACAGCACGTGCCGGGTGGCATCGGCCGCCGCGAGGCGGCTGTCGATGCGCACGTGGTCGGCGCGGTTCTGCTCGACCTCGCCGATCACGACGAGGGGCGGCAGGCGGTCCGCATAGCGGATGACGCTGTCCTCGAGGCGGATCGGGTTCAGGATAAGTCCGTCGATGAGGTGCGAGCGTGCTCGTGAGAGGAGTTCCTTCTCGCGTTCAGGCTCGGCGGCGGTCTCCTCGATCAGTACGGCGAGTCCGCGCTCATGCGCGGCGGCGACGATCCGGTGCAGCAACTCGGCCGAGTACGCGGTGGCGAGGTCGGGGAGCGCGAGCGCGATGATTCCGGAGCGCCCCTTCCGCAGACCGCGGGCGCTGAGGTTCGGGACGAAGTCGAGCTGCAGCATGGCTGCCTCGACCTTCGCCCTGGTCTCCTCGCGAACGGCGACAGTGCCCGTGACGACGTTGGACACCGTCTTGGGAGACACCCCTGCGAGAGCGGCGACATCCTTCATCGTCGCGCGTGGCGGCAGCGTCGCTGTCATCCGGTCAGTTTAGTCGGGCGGATCGCGGATACCACGATGTAGTCGACGCTGCGCTACACCTGGTCGCGCCAGGAATGGCGCGGCTCGAAGCCGAGCACGCGCCGCGCCTTCTCGATCGACAGCAGCGTCTCGTTCGCAGTCACGTCGCGGGTGAGAGGGACGTCAGGGAAGACCTCGGCGATCAGTTCCGCATTCGGGCGCGACATCACCGTGTCAGCGGCGGCGATGATGAACTGGTCGAAGCCTGGTACGGCCGCCTCCAGTGCACGCTCCACGGCCTGAGCGCCGTCACGCGCGTCGATGTAGCCCCAGAGGTTCCACTTGCGCAGCAGCGCGTCGTCATCGAAGTCGGGGAATGCCGCATAGTCCTCGGGGTTCATGACGTTCGAGAATCGCAAAGCGGTGATCGAGACATCCGGATGCCACCGCACCAGCTCCGTGGCCATCCGCTCCTCCAGCGTCTTCACGAGCGAGTAGACCGACTCGGGGCGAGGCGGGTACTCCTCGTCGACCGGGATGTACGGCGGTGAGACATCAAAAGGCAGACCCAGTACCGTCTCGCTCGACGCATAGACGATGCGTCGGATGCCGAGCCGGACCGCGGCCCAGAACACGTTGAACGTCGCGGGCATGTTGTTGTGAAAGGTCGTGACGTCACTGCGGATTCCCGGCGCGGGAATCGCGCCGAGGTGAACGATCGCATCGAAGCCGTGGTGCTGGTCGCCTCGTTCGCCGACGCCACTGAAAGCGTCGATGACCTGCCCGTAATCGGTGAGGTCTACCTGCACGAACGACGGCCCACGCTGACCCGTGACGTCCATACCGATCACATCATGTCCACTCGCACGTAGTTCGCGGGCGACGACGGTGCCGAGCTTGCCGGATGATCCAGTGAGAGCGATGCGCATGAGTCCAGGGTGTCACAGCGTGCGCGCCGGAGGCGTGAAGGTCGGAGTCGAGCTCGTGCCTTGCCAGTACTATTGCGAGTGTTCGGGTCACGAGTCTG
The DNA here is from genome assembly GCF_059445345.1 of Microbacterium sp. Y355. Classification (NCBI taxonomy): domain Bacteria; kingdom Bacillati; phylum Actinomycetota; class Actinomycetes; order Micrococcales; family Microbacteriaceae; genus Microbacterium; species Microbacterium sp. Y355. Next base: position 3,142,726 of record NZ_JCAIUD010000001.1, read on the forward strand.
AGGGGGCGTCTTTGAGGATGGAATCGAAGACGCTAGGTGGTGGGTCGCGTCGGCCGAGTATCTACGACGTGGCAGACCGTGCGGGTGTGTCGCACATGACGGTGTCGCGCGTGTTGAATGATCACCCGAACATCCGCGATGCCACCCGTGAGCGCGTTCTGAGCGCGATCGACGAGATGAGTTATACGCGCAGCACGATCGCCCGCGCACTCGCGACCAAGAAGACGATGCGTATTGGAGTCCTGGTCGACAGCCCAGGCCAGTACGGACCCAACAGCACCCTGCGCGCGCTGGAAAATGCTGCGCGTGAACATGGCTACTCGGTCAGCACCTTCTCCGTTGCCGATGACGAACATCACCGCGTCGACGCCGGTGTGATCGACCTGCTCACGCAGGGTGTGGATGCGTTGTGTCTGATCGCACCGCGGTCATCATCGCTCGACCTGCTGCGCCAGCAGTCACTCGGTCTGCCAATCCTCGTCATCAAAGAGGAAGCGGATGCCGAGATGCACACGGCCTCTGTCGATCAGCGTGCGGGTGGGGAACAGGCAGTGCGCCATCTCATCGATCTCGGTCATCGTGTGATCCTGCATCTGGCAGGTCCCCCGGACTGGTTTGACGCTCGGGCGCGTGCCGAGGCGTGGCGCGACTGTCTCAAGAACGCTGGCCTCGAGGAGCGCGAGCCTGTGATCGGCGACTGGTCGTCTGACTCCGGCTACGACTATGGACTGACTCATGAGTTTGGTGACGCCACGGCAGTATTCGTCTCGAACGATCAGATGGCGCTCGGCGTGATTCATGGTCTGACCGAGCGAGGTATCCATGTTCCAGAGGACATGAGTGTTATTGGTTTCGACGACGTGCCCGACGCGCGGCACTACCTGCCTCCGCTGACCACCGTTCGGCAGGATTTCGTTGAACTCGGGCGACTCGTGATCCGGGAGTTGCTCGCCGCCATCGCGGGCGACGAAGGCGAGGAGCGGGCGCTGATCAAGCCGACGCTCGTCGTACGCTCTTCGACGGCACCTGCACGGTCGCGATAACGAGGTCATAACGGGGTTAGGTGCGACTTGCATTCCCAATTGTTAGCGCGCACAATCTAAATGCACAGTGTCCACGGCGGACAAACACATACCCGACGGCGATGCGCCTGAGGACTCAAAGAGGAGATGACATGGCTAATTCCAAGCGACTGCTCGGCATCATCGGCCTGGTGAGCGCAGGCGCGCTCGCGCTGGGCCTGACCGGCTGCAGCGCCAGCACCGACAACGCCGATTCCGGTGCCGGTGACGGTGGCGGCACGGCCGACGTGATCACGGTTGGTTTCGTGGCAGTGGGCCCCGAGGGCGGCTGGCGTGAGGCTAACGAACAGAACATCCAGGACACGTTCACCGAGGATGCCGGCTTCGACCTGAAGTACGCTCCCGCGGCGAACCTCGACCAGAAGTCGCAGATCGACAACTTCACGTCGTTCGTCGATGAGGGTGTGGACGTCATCCTGCTGTCGGCTACCGAGGCCACCGGCTGGGAAGACTCGCTCAAGCGCGCGCAGGAGGCCGAGATTCCGGTCGTCCTGCTCGACCGCGGTATTGAGCCTGACGACGACAGCCTCTACGTCACGCGTATCGCCCCGGACAACGTCGAGGTCGCCAAGGAGGTCGGTACGTGGGCTGCGGCTGAGTTCCCGGACGGCGGCAACTACATCGTCCTCGAGGGCCCCGCCGGCGTAGGCGTCGTCAACGAGCGCAATAAGGGCTTCGACGAGGGCCTCGCGGACTCGTCGCTGGTCAAGGTCGCAGCGCAGACGGCAAACTGGTCGACCGAAGAGGGCAAGAGCGTCACCGAGACGCTGCTGAAGTCGAACAACAACGACATCCAGTTCATCTTCGCGCAGAACGACGAGATGGGCCTCGGAGCCGCTCAGGCTGTCGAAGAGGCCGGACTGGCCGTCGGCACCGACGTGAAGATCGCCACGATCGACGGCACGAAGAACGCCATCCAGGCGCTCGCCGACGGACAGCTCAGCTACGTGCACGAGTACAACCCGCTGTTCGGCGAGACAGCACTCGACGTCGTTGAGAAGGCACTTGCCGGCGAGTCGGTCGACTCGTACATCATCGTTCCGAGTGAGGCGTTTGACTCGGCCGAAGCTGCCCAGGCAGTGCTTGCGGACCGTAAGTACTGAACGAACTACCCGGAGGCGTGACCTCCGGTGAGCACAAGCGGTGCGGGGCCTCGTGCCCCGCACCGCTGAGCGCGGGGTGGTCCCCCGCAGAACGGAGAGGCAGAGATGTCCGAAGAACTGCCCATCGTCGAGATGCGCGAGATCTCGATCGAGTTCCCGGGTGTGAAGGCGCTCGACGGCGTGAATTTCCGTCTCTTCCAGGGTGAGGTGCACGCCCTGATGGGCGAGAACGGCGCCGGCAAGTCGACCCTCATCAAGGCGCTCACGGGTGTCTACGGAATCGATTCCGGAGTGATCGTCGTCAACGGTCAGGAACGTAGTTTCAAGGGCCCAGGTGACGCTCAAGCCTCCGGTATCTCCACCGTCTACCAGGAGATCAACCTGGTCACCAATCTCTCCATCGGAGAGAACGTCATGCTCGGCCACGAAGTGCGCGGGCCCCTCGGTATCAACTGGCGAGCAACCCACAAGGCCGCGACTGAGGCACTTGCTAGGCTCGGCCTCGATTACCTCGACACGCACAGGCCGCTTTCGAGCCTGTCCATTGCAATGCAGCAACTCGTCGCAATCAGCCGAGCGATGGCCATCAAGGCGAAGGTACTCATCCTCGACGAACCGACTTCCAGCCTCGATGCCGCAGAGGTTGAGGGCCTGTTCCGGGTGATGCGCACGCTCCGCGACCAGGGTGTAGCCATCCTGTTCGTCTCGCACTTTCTCGACCAGATCTACACGATCAGCGACCGTCTCACGGTTCTGCGCAACGGCCAGTATGTCGGTGAATACCTCACCCGCGACCTCGGCCGCCACGACCTTATTTCGAAGATGATCGGCAAGGACCTAGATGCGCTTTCGGCCCTCGGCGGAAACCGACGCACTGAGGAACGCCAGGCCGGCGAAGAGCTCGTCATCTCGGCGAAGGGTCTCGGGCGCCGCGGCTCCGTCGAGCCTACCGATCTCGACATTCACCGCGGTGAGGTGGTCGGCTTCGCCGGCCTGCTCGGCTCTGGCCGCACCGAGCTTGGTCGTCTGCTCTACGGCGCGGATCGCGCCGATACGGGCACCATCGAACTCAACGGACGCAAGAGCGACATAAAGTCGCCCTCGGATGCACTTGCCAAGCGCATCGCTTTCTCGACCGAGAACCGCCGTGATGAGGGCATCATCGCCGACCTCTCCGTCCGCGAGAACATCATCCTCGCATTGCAGGCAGAGCGCGGTTGGGCGCGTCCCATCCCAAGGAAAGAGCAAGACGAGATCGTCGACAAGTACATCTCCGAGCTCAACGTGCGCCCCGCAGACCCTGAGCGCCCGATCAAGAATCTCTCCGGCGGAAACCAGCAGAAGGTGCTGCTCGGCCGATGGCTCGCCACGAAGCCAGAGCTGCTGATCCTTGACGAGCCGACTCGAGGTATCGACGTCGGTGCAAAGGCAGACATCCAAGAGGCCGTTGCGCAACTGGCCGAGGATGGCATGTCGGTGGTGTTCATCTCCTCCGAGCTGGAGGAGGTCGTGCGCCTCTCCGAACGCATCGTCGTGCTCAAGGACCACCAGAAGATCGGCGAAATCCACAACGGCCCCGACGTCACCGCGCAGTCGGTCGTCGACATCATTGCTGCTCACGGTGTGGAGCACGCTGCAGACACCCTTGATGAGGCTCCAGGCGGAGAGCCCGAAGCGGCGAACTCCGCGAACAACGATGCGACCATCGCAGCAGAAGAGGAGACGCGATGAGCATCGCAGGAACTGCCCGCACCCGTTGGTGGCGGGACCTGATCCACAAGCCGTGGTTCTGGGGAATCGTCGCCCTTGTCGCGTTGCTCGCGCTGAACGTGCTGAAAGACCCCACCTACCTCGGCATCTCGATCAACCCGAACAACGGCAACCTCGTCGGCAACCTGATCGACATTCTGAGGGCCGCAGCACCAATCATGATGATCGCGCTGGGCATGGCGCTCGTGATCGCCACCGCTGGCATCGACCTCTCGGTCGGCTCGCTGATGGCAGTCGGCGGTGCCGTATCGATGGAGTTTCTCAAGGGGGTCGGAAACTCAAGCTCGGTCGGTATCGCGTTCGCAGCGGTCGGTCTTACCCTCCTCGTCACCGGAATTCTCGGCGCCATCAACGGAGTCCTGATTGCTTACGTCGGACTGCAGCCGTTCATCGCCACCCTGGTGCTGATGCTTGCTGGACGCGGCATTGCCAAAGTGATCACTGGCGGCCAGAACACTTCGGCTTCTAACGAGCCCTTCCGGTGGATTGCGAACGGGTACGTCATCGGCATCCCCGTGGTATTCCTCTTTGCGGTGCTCATTGTGCTGGTTGTCGCCGCGGTCGTGCGCCGCAGCGCATTGGGCCTCATGATCGAGGCGATCGGCATCAACCCGAAGGCCAGCCGGATGGCAGGGATCAAGCCGCGCGGTCTGCTGTTGACCGTCTATATCCTCAGCGGAGTTTTTGCGGGCGTCGCCGGCATCCTGTCAGTGGGCACTGTGATGACGGTCGATATCTCTCGCACCGGGTACCAGCTTGAGCTCGACGCGATCTTGGCGGTCGTCATCGGCGGGGCTTCGTTGGCGGGCGGAAAGTTCTCGCTCAGTGGCGCCTTCGTCGGCGCGTTGCTGATCGCGACGCTCGACAAGACCGTGGTGTTCCTTGGAATCTCGTCGTCGGCGACTCCCGCCTTCAAAGCGATCGTGATCGTCGTGTTGTGCCTGCTGCAGTCCGAGCGGGTGCGCAGTTGGTTTGTCTTGCGTAGGAGGGTGCTGCCCCCGATTCCACCGAAATTCGCAGCATCGAAAGAGGAGGTGACGGCGTGACCGCGCTGATCGAAGCACCGACCCGCACAGGTGTCGGGTCGAGCATCCTGTCTCGCGTTCGCCGACTCGTCTCGACGAACCCGTCAGCACTGCCCACCGTGGCCTCCGTCGTCATCCTCGTCGGCATGATCATTTACGGCGAGATCGCGTACGGCCGCATCGTGCAAGCCAGCACGCTGTCGAACCTGCTGATCAATAACACGCACCTCATCGTGCTCGCCGTGGCGCTGACGTTCGTCATCCTTACCGGCGGCATCGACCTTTCGGTCGGATCGATCATCGCCTTCTCCTCAGTCGCGGGCGTGATGCTCTCGAACGCGGGCTGGCACCCGATCGCTGTGCTCATCGTCATGATCGGCTCTGGTGCTCTGTTCGGCCTCGTGTCCGGCATCCTGATCCGCTACTTCAACGTGCAACCCTTCATCGCCACACTGGCGATGATGTTCCTCGGCCGCGGCCTCGCGTCGCTGCTGAGCACGGTGCCGGAGCGCCTCGGCGAGGACTCGCCGCTGCGCTGGATCGGCTCGCAGATGAAGATCATCGATGGTCCGAAGGTCAACGATCTGGTGATTACCCCTGCGGTGTTCATCGCGATCGTTGTCGTGCTTGCGGCCTTTTTCGTCCTGCACCGCACTCGCACCGGTCGGACGGTGTACGCGATCGGCGGGTCCGAAAGCTCCGCCTCGCTGATGGGGTTGTCGGTGCAACGCACCAAGGTCCTCGTCTACGTCATCAGTGGCACGCTCGCGGGCATTGCGGCTGTGCTCTACACCTCGCGCTTGGGCACAGCCCAGAACATCACCGGCGTAGGGTGGGAGCTCGACGCGATCGCTGCGGCAGTGATCGGCGGCACCGTACTCACCGGTGCGTACGGCTACGTACTCGGTTCCGTGGTCGGAGCCCTCGTGCTCGGACTCATGAACGTGCTCATCACTCGTGATGGCAAGATTCCGCCAGAGATGACGACAATCATCACCGGTGGAATCCTGCTGATCTTCGTGCTGCTGCAGCGCGCTGTCACCCGCAAGAAGGAGTAGTAGATGACCTCGTCCAACTTCAGCCGAGAGGCCGAAGCATCCATCGCAGCCGTCCGCGCCGACGTCGCACGTTTGCACGGCGAACTGGTCCGCAATGGACTCGTCGTCTGGACCGGCGGCAATGTCTCTGGCCGCGTGCGCCTTTCAGAAGACGGGGGCGCCGACCTGCTCGTGATCAAGCCGTCCGGTGTTTCTTACGACGACCTGACTCCAGAGAACATGATCCTGTGCGACCTCGACGGCAACGTCATCCCAGGCACGCCCGGCAGCGATCGGTCCCCGTCGAGCGACACGGCGGCTCACGCCTACGTGTACCGGAACATGCCAGGCGTCGGCGGTGTCGTGCACACGCACTCCACGTTCGCGGTCGCATGGGCTGCGCGCGGCGAGGAGATCCCGTGCGTCATCACCGCGATGGCTGACGAGTTCGGCGGCCCCATCCCGGTCGGCCCGTTCGCGATCATCGGAGATGATTCCATCGGCCGCGGCGTCGTAGAGACCCTGACAGGTCACCGTTCGCGCGCGGTTCTCATGCAGAATCACGGACCCTTCACGATCGGCGTCGATGCGAAGGATGCCGTGAAGGCAGCGGTCATGGTCGAAGACGTCGCCCGCACGGTGCACTACGCGCGTGAGGCCGGCCCGGTGATTCCGATTCCGCAAGAGGCGATCGACGCCCTCTTCAACCGATACCAGAACGTGTACGGCCAGAACTCGGATGCCCGCCGATGACTCTTGGACAGGGCGCGAGCGCCGCAGCTGACATCGCCGCAGGCCGCACAAGTCTCGGCATCGAGCTCGGCTCCACCCGCATCAAGGCCTGCCTGATCGGTCCGGATGCCACCGAGGTTTTCGCCACCGGCTCATTCTCCTGGGAGAACAGCCTCGAAGACGGCCTCTGGACCTACGGGATCGACGAGGTCTGGCAGGGGCTGCAGGCCGCGTATGCGGAACTCATCAACGATGCCGAGAAGCGTCATGGCATCCGCCCTGAGACCTTCGGCGCCATCGGGATCTCGGCGATGATGCACGGCTACCTCGGCTTCAACCAGCAAGGGGAACTGCTCGTGCCGTTCCGCACCTGGCGCAACACCAACACCGGTGTCGCGGCTGTGGAGCTCACCGAACTGCTGGGTGTCAACATTCCGCTGCGCTGGTCGATCGCGCACCTGCACCAGGCCGTCGTCGACGCCGAACCGCATGTGCCGAACCTCGACTTCGTCACGACGCTTGCCGGTTACGTGCACTGGCGTCTCACCGGCGAAAAGGTGCTCGGTGTGGGAGATGCCTCCGGCATGTTCCCGATCGACTCCGCCACCTGTGACTACGACGCGCGGATGCTGGACGCTTACAGCGCGCTGGCAGCCGACCGTCTTCCTGCACCGGTGACGGATCTGCTTCCGCTGGTGCTTCCCGCCGGTGCATCAGGTGGATCGCTCACCGCCGAGGGAGCAGCCCTGCTGGATCCGACTGGAGTGCTGGGTCGTGGAATTCTGGATCAGGGCATCCCGCTTTGCCCCCCAGAGGGCGACGCCGGCACTGGCATGGTCGCGACGAACTCGGTCGCTCCGCGCACCGGCAACGTCTCAGCGGGCACGAGCATCTTCGCGATGGTGGTGCTGGAGCATCCGCTGGATGAGGTGCACCACGAACTCGACCTCGTCACCACACCGGCCGGAGACGGCGTCGCGATGGTGCACTGCAACAACGGAGCCAGCGAGCTAGCCGCATGGGTGGGGCTCTTCTCCCAGTTCTCAGCGGCCGCCGGTCAGCCGCTCGACAGCGATGTCGTCTTCGAAGCGCTCTTCCGTGAAGCGCTGGAAGGCGAAGCGGATGCCGGCGGGCTTCTCGCCTACAACCACCTCGCGGGTGAGCCGATCGCTGGTCTCACCGAGGGACGTCCGCTGTTCGTGCGTACCCCGGACAGCGCCTTCACTCTGGCGAACTTCATGCGTGCGCAGCTCTACGGCGTGTTCGGCACGCTCGCGCTCGGCATGAAGGTGCTTGAGGCAGAGGGTGTGGGGCTTGATCGGATGTTCGCGCACGGCGGGATGTTCCGAACGGCGGGTGTCGCCCAACGCTTCCTCGCCGGTGCGCTCGGAGCACCGGTTGCTGTCGGAGAACTCGCGGCTGAGGGCGGCGCCTGGGGTATCGCCGTGCTGGCCTCATACCTCTCGCACGCCGAATCTTCAGATCTCGGTACCTACCTCGACGAGCAGGTGTTCGCCACGGCATCCATCTCGACCGTCGATCCGAACCCGGCTGATGTCCAGGGTTTCGCCACCTACCTCGATCGCTACCGCGCCGGCCTCGCCATCGAGTCCGCCGCCGTCAACTCGCTCTAACCCCGTCCCAGCTCGCGAAACTTCACGTACGTCACCTTTTCGGGCCGAAAACGTGACACACGCGAAGTCTCGCGAGCTAGTGAAAGGAACACCATGGCAACGCTCAACACAACACTCGACGGCTTCGAGGTCTGGTTCCTCACCGGCAGCCAGCACCTGTACGGGCCGGAGACTCTCGCCCAGGTCGCCGCGCAGTCGCAGGAGATTGCTCGTCTGCTCGACACCGCGGACGACGTTCCCGTGAGGATCGTGTGGAAGCCCGTCCTCACCGACAGTGACGCGATTCGCCGCACCGCGCTCGAGGCCAACGCTGACGACCGGGTCATCGGACTCGTCGCCTGGATGCACACCTTCAGCCCCGCGAAGATGTGGATCGCTGGCCTGGATGCATTGAAGAAGCCGCTCGCGCATCTGCACACGCAGGCGAACGTCGAACTGCCGTGGGCAGACATCGACTTCGACTTCATGAACCTCAATCAGGCGGCGCACGGCGACCGTGAGTTCGGTTACATCCAGACCCGTCTCGGCGTGCCGCGCAAGACGATCGTTGGCCATGCCAGCGATCCGCGCGTGCAGCAGGAGCTCGGCACATGGCAGCGCGCAGCGGCCGGATTCGCGGCATCCCGTTCGCTGAAGCTGGCTCGTTTCGGTGACAACATGCGCTTCGTCGCCGTCACCGAGGGCGACAAGACCGAGGCCGAGCTGCGCTTCGGTGTGCAGGTGAACACCTGGGGCGTGAACGAGCTGGCAGAGGCTGTGGATGCAGCCACCGATGCAGAGATCGACGCGCTCGTCGCCGAGTACGAAGAGCTCTACGAGGTCGTTCCTGAACTCCGAAAGGGCGCCGAGCGTCACCAGTCGCTGCGCGACGGGGCGGCGATCGAGATCGGACTGCGGTCGTTCCTCGAAGAGGGCGGCTTCGGTGCGTTCACGACGTCGTTTGAAGATCTCGGATCCCTGAAGCAGCTGCCGGGTCTCGCCGTGCAGCGGCTGATGGCCGAGGGCTATGGCTTCGGCGCAGAGGGCGACTGGAAGACCGCCGTCCTCGTGCGTATCGCGAACGTGATGGGCGCTGGCCTTCCGGGTGGTGCGAGCCTCATGGAGGATTACACCTACGACATGACACCCGGCGACGAACTTATCCTCGGCGCGCACATGCTCGAGGTATCGCCGTCGCTGACCACAGCGAAGCCCACGCTGGAGATCCACCCGCTCGGCATCGGCGGCAAGGATGACCCGGTGCGCCTGGTCTTCACCGCTGACGCGGGACCTGCGATCGTCGTCGCCATGAGTGACATGCGCGACCGCTTCCGCCTCACCGCCAACGTGGTGGAGAACGTCGCGCCGCGCGCCTCGCTGCCCAACTTGCCGGTGGGTCGTGCCGTCTGGAAGCCGCAGCCTGACTTCAACACCAGCGCCGCAGCCTGGCTGACCGCTGGGGCCGCACACCACACCGTCATGTCGACGGCCGTGGGCTTGGAGGCCTTCCGCGACTTCGCCGAGATGGCCGAGGTTGAGCTGCTCGTGATCGACGACGACACCACGCTGCCGGAGTTCCAGAAGCAGGTCCGCTGGAACCAGGCCTACTACCGTCTCGCGCAGGGGCTGTAATGGTGTCGGTTTCTGTCGAAGAGCGCTCGGGCCGGCAGCTGCGTCTCGCGGCGCACGGGTACGAGGTCGATATCGCCAGTGTCGGCGCCTCGCTGCGGACTCTGCGGCATGAGGGCCGCCACCTCGTCGTACCATTCGCCGCTGACGAGGTCCGCCCCGCCTACCGCGGCGCGACTCTTGCGCCGTGGCCGAACCGCATCGTCGACGGGCAGTATTCCTTCGCGGATGCCGAATATCAGCTGCCACTCACCGAGCCTGCGCGCGGGCATGCGCTGCACGGTCTTCTGGCGTGGACGGAGTTCGCTGACCGTCTCGTCGAGAGCGACCGCGTCGTGCTGGTCGCGGTCATCGAACCACAGCTCGGCTACCCCTTCCGCGTCGAGGTCGAGGTCGAGTTCCGACTTGGCGTGGACGGTCTCACGCAGACGGTGACGGCGCGCAACCTCGGGGCGGATGCTGCGCCCTGGGGCACCGGGCCGCATCCGTATCTCGTCGGAGGTGACGGGCGCGTCGACGACTGGACGCTCACGCTTCCGGCATCCGAGGTGCTCACGGTCACCCCCGATCGGCTGAGCCCGGTCGCGGTGGAGCCTGTCGAGCAGCATCCGGAATGGGACTTCCGTAAGGCGCGCACGATCGGCGACGTCTTCATCGACCACGCGTTCACCGAACTCGATCGCACCGACGGCATCGCGGAGGTACGCGTCGTGGCTGCGGACGGTCACGGTGTCGCGCTGAGATGGGACGAGAACTGCCCGTGGGTGCAGGTGCACACCGCAGATACTCCGGACCCGGCCACCCATCGGATCGGCCTTGCCGTCGAGCCGATGACATGCCCTCCGGACGCGTTCAACTCCGGCGTGGATCTGATCGTTCTTGAGCCAGGCGCACAGTCGTCGGCATCCTGGCGGTTTCAGGCCGTATGACAGCCCTGACCCCGCCGATGGGGTGGAACAGCTGGGACTGCTACGGCACGACTGTGACCGAGGCAGAGGTGCTCGCCAACGCCGAGTTCATGGCCGAGCACCTGCTGCCCTACGGTTGGGACACGATCGTCGTCGACATCGACTGGGCCGACCCCACCGCCCGCTCGCACGGCTACAACGCTGACGCCCCGCTACACCTCGACGAGTACGGCCGACTGATCCCTGATCCGCAGCGCTTCCCGACCTCGGTAGACGGGGCCGGCTTCGGGCCGCTCGCTGCGCGGGTGCACGAGTTGGGCCTCCGCTTCGGCATTCACACGATGCGCGGTATCCCGCGGCGTGCGGTCGCGCAGAACCTGCCGATCCTCGAAGCGGATGCCGGTGCCGCCGACGTCGCCGACCCGACGAACGCGTGCGAGTGGAACCCCGATATGGTCGGACTCGATCACACGCATCCGGCCGCGCAGGCGTACTACGACTCCACGCTCGCGCTCTACGCCGGTTGGGGCGTGGACTTCATCAAATCCGACGACATGCTGTGGCCATACCAGGCCGCAGATGTCGAGGCCTATGCCGCGGCGATCCAGCGGTCAGGGCGTGACATCGTACTGAGCCTTTCGCCCGGCCGTGATCTGTCGCTGGAGCGACTGGACCATCTTCGCGCTCATGCGGACATGTGGCGCATCTGCGACGACCTTTGGGACAATTGGCGCGACGTGGAGGCGAACTTCGCTCGCTTCGCGCGCTGGGCACCGTTTGCGGGCGACGCTGGTTGGCCGGACGGAGACATGCTGCCGCTCGGGCGCATCGGCATCCGCGCCGAACGAGGCGAGCCGCGCGACGATCGGCTGACGCCGGACGAGCGGGTGGCACTGCTGACGCTGTGGATCATCGCGCGTTCACCGCTCATGATCGGCGGCGACCTGCCCTCCTCTGACCCTGCCACCATCGCCCTGTTCCAGAACGCGGATGCGCTGGCGGTGCTGCGTGATTCGCGACGGGCCCGTGAGGTGTTCCGCGAGGGTGCACTCGTGCTGTGGGCGGCTGACGGTGTCGATGGCGAGCAGTACGCGGCGGCGTTCAACCTCGGTGACGATCCGATGGATGCCGTGCTCGACGCAGGCAACCTCGGATTCGGCCACGTTGGGGAGGCGACCGAGCTGTGGAGCGGTGCCGCGATCCTGCTCGATCCGGTGCATGCGCAGAGCGTCGCCGCCCGCGGCGTCGCGCCGGGCAGTGCCGCGCTCCGGCTCACGCTCCCGCCGCACGGTGCGGCGCTCCTTCGTCATCGCGGCTGAGCGACAACAAGGAGCGACACAGGACGTCGATCAGGCGAGAGCCGCGATAAGGGCCTGCGCTACGGATGCGGACGACTGCGGGTTCTGCCCGGTGATCAGCAATCCGTCGATGACCGTGTGGTCACTCCATGGTGCGGCGATATCGAGGGACGCGCCCTGTTCGCGCAGCTTCGACTCGAGCAAGAACGGCGCACGATCGGCGAGCCCGCCGAGGCGCTCCTCCTCATCCGTGAACGCGGTGATGCGGTGGCCTGCGACGATCGGCGTGCCGTCTGCATCACGTGCAGGCAGGAGCGCGGCGAGACCGTGGCAGACGGCAGCGAGTGGACGCCCAGCGGCGAGCGTCGCCGTGATGAGGGCGCCGGATGTCTCGTCGACGGCGAGGTCCTGCATCGGGCCGTGCCCGCCGGGGTAGTACACCGCCTCGTATGCCGCAGGGTCGACGGATGCGAGGTCGAGAGGCGTGGCGAGATCGTCAATTGCGGCGATCGCATCGGCGTCTCCGTCTTGCAGGCTGCCAGCATCCGCGACGGGGACAACGCCGCCAGGTGTGGCGAAGACGACGTCGTGGCCGGCTTCAGTGAGGAGTCGATACGGGGCGAGCAGCTCTTCGGCCCAGTAGCCGGTGGGGTGCTCGGTGCCGTCCGTCAGGGTCCAGGTGCGGGCTCCGGTGACGACGAAGAGGACGGTTGACATGGTTCTCCTTGATTCAGACGGCAGATGCCGCGGGCTGGTGACACTGAGGAGAACCGAGCTTAAACTATCGTCATTCCGATAGATTTTCGATATGAGAAATCGGTATTCAGATGGCTTGGAAGATCTGGCGCTGTGGCGGGCGTTCCTCGCCGTACATCGAGCGGGATCGGTGTCTGCCGCGGCCAGAGTCATCGGCGTCGCGCAATCGACATTGACGGCGCAGTTGCAGGCGCTGGAGCGCACGGTCGGGGAACCGCTGTTCACCCGGACAGCGCGCGGGATGCTGCCGACACCCGGGGCAGATGAGCTCGCATCTCGGCTGGCCGCGCCCTTCGATCAGCTGGCGCAGGCCCTCGACGGCTCGGCTCCCAACGCACAGGAGCCGGTGGTCAGACTCGGGGCGGCATCGGATTTCACGGCATCCGTCATGATGCCGGCGCTCGCACCCGCGATCGCGGGTGGACTCCGGGTACAGGTGACCACGGGGCTCGCCGACGGCCTGCTCGATGATCTGCGCGCAGGGCGTCTCGACCTCGTTGTCTCGGCGGTTCGCCCGCGGGGACGGGTACTGGCGCACACCGGGCTCGTCGACGAGGAGTTCGTGCTGGTCGCAGCCCCATCGCTCGGCGTCGACGTGGCGGATGTGGCCGCGCGCGGTGAGCAGGCGCTGGCGGAGCAGCCCCTGCTCGCCTACGCGCATGACGTGCCGATCCTGCGCCGGTACTGGCGGCATGTGTTCGGAGTGCGTCTGGAGCGCGAGCCGGGGCTCACGGTCCCCGATCTCCGAGCCCTTGCGGCCGCGGCGGTGGCGGGCGCGGGTATCACGGTGCTGCCGAATTACCTGATCCGCTCCGAGCTCGCGGATGGCCGGCTCGTGGAACTATTCGCAACGGATGATCCTCCGATCAACACGCTCTTCCTCGTGCGCAGGCCGGGGGCGCCGGCATCCACCGTCTCGATCGTCGAATCGTCGCTGCGGCAGGCGGTCAGCGCGCCAGCCAGCGGCGCAGCAGCCTCGTGACCCAGGGGAGCACCCAGTAGGTCATGATCGGCGTCAGCACGAGCGTCGTTGCGAGCACGCGCAGCCAGAGGGGGAGTTCACCCCAACCGGGAACCGGTGTCATCGCAAGGCTGAAGAGCAGATTGACGGGGAAGAATCCGAGCCAGATCGTCACGGCCTGCTTCCACCGCGGAGGGGCAGCTGGCGCATCCTCGAGCGCTACGGCATCCGGCAGGCTGATCGAACCGGTCGCCGGCTCGTCGAACCATCCCTCGATTCCGGTGCGACGTCTTGAACGCTCGCTTCGGACGAAGCCCTGACCCATCGACAGCCACCAGCCGCGCTCGGACGAGTTCTCCCACGCTTCGAGCGTCTCGGTGCTCGCGAAGCGGTAGAGCATATGCCAGACCTGGGAATCATCGCCAGCGCGCACCCAACCTGAACCCAGGAATCCGGGGTACTTGTGGGCAAGGTTTACCCCGGTCTGCACCCAGGTCGTCGCCTCGGAGATACGTGCGGGATCGACCTCTCGGCGGATCGAAACGGTGATGGGTTCGCTGGACATGGTGGGCCCCTCGGGAAGGAAAGCTGCTTGTGGCGAATCCGAGTGTACGTCGGCTGTGTTTCGCGTTTGCTACTTGCCCAACGGGGATGCAAAACCTGTAAGCGCTTGCAGTCGCACGATGAATCCTGCTAGCTTCACTCCCGGGCACATAGTCGTGCCATTCCCCACCCCTCCAGGGAGACCTCGTGTCGAAGAAGACCGCCCCACGCCGTACCGCGCTGTTTGCCACTGTGATGCTGGTGGCCTCTGGCTTCGCCGCATTCGGCATTGCCCCGGCATCCGCCGCCGATCGCACCGTCGCCCTGGTCGGCGATTTGCAGTCCGAACTCGGCTGCGCGGCCGACTGGGCGCCCGACTGTGCCGAGACCGAACTCGCGGCCACCGCTGCCGAAGGGATCTACAGCGCCACGTTTGACGTCCCGGCGGGCAGCTACGAGTACAAGGTCGCGCTCGATGACGGCTGGGACGAGGCCTACGGGCTTGACGGCACAGACACCAACATCCCGCTGACCGTCGCAGGCCCTGCGACCCTTCGGTTCACATTCGACGATGCCCTCAAGCGGGTCGGCGTCGAGGTTGAAAATCTCCGCGGCAGCTACACGGCCGACGACGGCGCCCTGATCTCGGACCCGGTGCGCCAGGCCGGTGCCGGTGAGCAGTTCTACTTCGTGATGACCGACCGGTTCGCCAACGGCGACACCACGAACGACACCGGTGGCCTCGAGGGCGACCGCCTCACGACCGGTTACGACCCCACCAATAAGGGCTTTTACCAGGGCGGCGACATCGCAGGTCTGCACGACAATCTGGACTACATCGAAGGCCTTGGCACCACGGCGCTCTGGCTGACCCCGAGCTTCGCCAACAAGCCGGTCCAGGGTGTGGGCGAGAACGCATCCGCCGGCTATCACGGCTACTGGATCACCGACTTCACTCAGATCGACCCGCACCTCGGCACCAACGCCGAGCTCGAAGCGCTCATCGCCGATGCGCATGCGCGCGGCATCAAGGTCTACTTCGACATCATCACGAACCACACCGCTGACGTCATCGACTACGCCGAAGCCTCCTATGGCTACATCGACCAGGCGACCTCGCCTTACACGGATGCCTCCGGCACGGCCTTCGACCCGGCGGACAGCGCCGATACAGGCGACTTCCCTGACCTCGACCCAGCGACGAGTTTTCCCTACACCCCAGTGGTGACCGAGGACATCAAGGTTCCCGCCTGGCTGAACGACCCGACGCTGTACCACAACCGTGGAAACTCGACCTGGTCAGGGGAATCGGTCACCCATGGTGACTTCGACGGCCTGGATGACCTGATGACCGAGCATCCGACGGTCGTGAACGGCTTCGTCGAGGTGTACGAGGACTGGGTCGACCTCGGCATCGACGGCTTCCGCATCGACACGGTCAAGCACGTGAACTTCGAATTCTGGGAGCAGTGGTCAACCGCGGTGCTCGACTACGCCCACGCGCAGGGAAACGACGAGTTCTTCATGTTCGGCGAGGTCTACGACGCCGACCCGGTCAAGCTCTCCCCGTACGTGCGCGACACCGACATGAACTCGGTGCTGGACTTCACCTTCCAGTCCGCGGGCGTGAGCTTCGCCTCCGGCAACTCCGCCAAGGGACTGCAGTCGCTGTTCGCCGGCGACGACTACTACACGACCTCCGATTCGTCATCGACGGCTCTGCCGACCTTCCTCGGCAATCACGACATGGGTCGGGTCGGATCGTTCCTGCAGAACGCGGATGCCCCGTTGGAGCGCGACGAGCTCGCCCACGAATTGCTGTTCCTCAGCCGAGGCCAGCCCGTCGTCTACTACGGCGACGAGCAGGGATTCGCCGGCCCCGGCGGTGACAAGGACGCCCGCCAGAGCCTGTTCGCCACCGAGGTCGACGAGTACGCGAACCAGAACCTCGTCACCGGTGAGGTTGCCGGGTCGGTCGATCGATACGACACCGAGGCGCCGCTGTACGCGCACATCGCGGCGCTCTCCGAGCTGCGCAGCACACACCCCGCACTCGCCGACGGCGCACAGATCGAGCGGTACGCGGCATCCGGAGCTGGCATCTACGCCTTCTCGCGCGTCGACGCCGACGAGAAGGTCGAGTACCTGGTCGCCCTGAACAATGACGCGACTGCCCAGACGGTCGACCTCAACACGCTGACGGCGGATGCCGGATTCACGCCGCTCTACGGGGACGCCGGCAGCTTCACCACCGATCAGGGAGCAGCTGCGACGATTACGGTCCCCGCACTCTCTGCAATCGTGTGGAAGGCGGATGCCACCGTCACCGCCCCCGAGGCGGCGGCCCCGCTGACCCTTGCCGTTCCTGCTGCGGGCGCTGGCGTCACAGGTCAGGCGGCCGTTCAGGCCGAGACTGCCGATCAATGGCTGCAGACGAGCTTCGCCTGGCGAGTCGTCGGATCCGACGAGTGGCACGCGCTCGGCACTGCCGAAGACACCGCTCCGCGCGTCTTCCATGACCTCGACGGGCTGGCCGCGGGCACGCTGGTCGAGTACCGCGCCGTGACGACGGATGCCGCAGGCCACCACGCCGCAGCATCCACCTACGCGTCCGTCGGAAACGCCGTGACGCTCACTCCTGGCGAGGAGCCAGAGACCGAGTTCGAGTCGGTCGTCGTGGCGGGCAGCCTGAACTCCGAGATGGGGTGCGCGTCCGACTGGGACCCGGCCTGCGAGAAGGCGAAGCTGACCCTTGGTGCCGACGGCGTCTGGACGGGCACGTTCGACCTGCCGGCCGGCGACTACGAGTACAAGGCGGCGATCAACGGCAGTTGGAGCATCAACTACGGCGCGAACGGCGTCGCCGACGGCTCAAACATCGCGATCTCGCACGCGGGCGGACCGATCAGCTTCTACTTCGACCCGCGGACGAACATCACGCAGTCCACCGCCCAAGGCCCCATCGTGACCTTGGCCGGCTCTCTCCAGAGTGAGCTCGGGTGCGCCGCAGATTGGGCACCGGACTGTCTCGGCACGCTCATGGCCGACGGCGATGGAGACGGCATCTACGAGTTCTCGACGTCGGATCTTCCGACCGGTGCCTATGAGCTGAAGGTTGCACACGGCCTGAGCTGGGATGAGAACTACGGCGCAGACGGCGTCCGCGACGGTGCGAACATCTCGTTCAGCGCGAGCGACGGCAAGGTCACCACGTTCCGATACACGCTCGAAACCCACCTACTCGAGGTGATCAGTGATGACGCACCGCTGCCGGGTACCGGTGAGCTGCGCGCGCACTGGATCGACGCGCAGACGATCGCATGGCCTGCGACGCTCGGTGCCACCGCGGATGCCGGATACCGGCTGTACTCGGCGTCCGATGCGTCGCTGGCTGTCGAGGACGGCGCGGTAACCGGTGCGGAGCCGATCGAACTGACTGCCTCCGGCACCCTGACCGAGGATCAGATTGCACGGTTCCCTGCGCTGACTGGCTACCTCGCGCTGAAGATCTCCGATGTGGATGCTGCAGCACTCCTGCGCACGCAACTCGCGGTCGCGCAGGTCGGCGTCGACGGCGCACTGACGGCGTACACGGGAGTGCAGATTCCCGGCATCCTCGATGACCTGTACGCGTCCGCTGTCGATCAGGTCGAGCTCGGTGTGAGTTTCGACGGGAAGAAGCCGGCCTTCCGTCTGTGGGCACCGACGGCGCAGAGTGCCACCCTGCTCACCTGGAACGCCGGCGACGATTCGGACCCAGTGCGCCACGAAGCGGCGTGGGATGCGGCATCCGGGGTCTGGGCGGTGAAGGGAAACAAGGACCTCAAGAACGATGAGTTCCTCTGGGAGGTCGCGGTCTACGCGCCGAGTACAGGGAAGATCGAGACGAACGCCGTGACCGACCCGTACTCGGTGGCACTCACCCTGAACTCCGAACGCTCGGTCGCCGTCGATCTCGACGACAAGACCTGGCGGCCGAAGACATGGCAGAAGGCTGAGGCTCCCGAAGTGGAACGCGCCGTCGACCGCGCGATCTACGAGCTGCACATCCGTGACTTCTCGATCACAGACGAGACGGTGCCAGAGGAGAAGCGTGGCACTTATCTCGCGTTCGCCGAAGACAGTGCCGGCACGGATCAGCTGCGAGAACTCGCGGATGCCGGCATCAACACCGTGCACCTGCTGCCGTCCTTCGACATCGCCACGATCGAGGAGGATCGAGCAGTCCAGGCAGTACCTGACTGTGACCTGGCCTCCTACGGCCCAGCGGACGAGGCGCAGCAGGCGTGCATCCAGGCGGTGGCCGGCGAGGACGGCTTCAACTGGGGCTACGACCCGTACCACTACTCGGCACCTGAGGGCTCCTACGCCGTCGATGCCGATGGTGGGGCGCGAGTGGGCGAGTTCCGTACCATGGTCGGGTCGCTGCACGAGATGGGTCTGCAGGTCGTGCTCGATCAGGTGTTCAACCACACTGCGTCGTCTGGTCAGGCCGACACATCGGTGCTCGACCAGGTCGTGCCCGGCTACTTCCATCGCTTGAATGCGGCGGGCGGCGTGGAGACTTCCACCTGCTGCCAGAATGTGGCCACCGAGCATCTCGTCGCACAGAAGCTGATGGTCGATTCGATCGTGACCTGGGCGCGCGACTACAAGGTCGACGGGTTCCGATTCGACCTGATGGGTCACCACTCCACGACCAACATGCAGGCGATTCGCGACGCGCTGGACGAGCTGACCCCCAAGAAGGACGGCGTCGACGGCAAGGCGATCTACCTGTACGGCGAGGGCTGGAATTTCGGCGAGGTGGCAGGTAATGCCCTCTTCGAACAGGCCGTCCAAGGACAGCTCGGCGGTACCGGCATCGGCACCTTCAATGACCGGCTGCGCGACGCCGTGCACGGAGGGAGCCCGGTGGACTCCTCGTCCACGTTCCGGCAGGGTTACGGCACGGGCCTCGGCACCGACCCGAACGGCGATGCGATCAACGGCACGACTGAGCAGGCGATCGCCGACTTGGGCCATGAGACGGACCTCGTGAAGCTTGGGCTGGCGGGCAACCTGCGGAACTTCGCGTTCACGACGAGTGACGGGCAGGTGACCGCTGGCTCCGACATTGACTACCGCGGGTCTCAGGCCGGCTATGCCGATGAGCCGGGCGACGTGATCAATTACGTTGACGCGCACGACAACGAGACGCTCTACGACCTGTCGGTGCTGAAGCTCCCGGTAGATACGGCCATGGCCGACCGGGTGCGCATGAACACGTTGTCGCTCGCGACCGTCACACTGTCGCAGTCGCCGTCGTTCTGGCATGCGGGCACCGAACTGCTGCGCTCGAAGTCGTTGGATCGGAACAGCTACGACTCCGGTGACTGGTTCAATCGCATCGACTGGACCGGCCAGGAATCGACCTTCGGCTCCGGGCTTCCGATGGCGGCAGACAATCAGGAGAAGTGGCCGATCATGGCACCACTCCTGTCGGATGCTGCGCTCAAGCCCGGCGCCGCCGACATCCAGGCGGCCGAGGCCGCATCGCTCGACTTGCTCCGAGTGCGTGGCGAGGTCGACCTCCTGCAGCTGGGTTCGGCAGAGCTCATCGAGCAGAAACTGTCGTTCCCGAACAGTGGGGCAGAGGCCACCCCCGGCGTCATCGTGATGCTCATCGATGACCTGGTCGGCACCGATGTCGACCCGGCTCTGGCGGGCGCGCTCGTTGTGTTCAACTCGTCGCCGGATGCTGTGACGCAGACCGTCGACTCGCTCGCCGGTCGCGACTTCGCGCTGACCGCCGCCCAGGCGAACGGAGCGGATGCCGTTGTGAAGACGACGACCTGGGATGCCGCGACCGGCACTGTCACCGTGCCCGCCCGTTCGGTGGCCGTGCTCGTGGATGATCAGGCTCAGCCGGTGGATACGAAGATCCGCCTGTTGTCCCAGAAGGTTCTCGTGAAGTCTGGATCGACGTACACGGTGAACGCCGCAGTGACCGCCGCGGATGGCAGCGTGCCGGTCGGCACGGTCACTCTCAGTGACAGGGGCAAGGCTGTCGCGACGGTCGAGCTGACGGCGGATGCGGACGGGAAGGTCTCGGTGGAGTTACCGAAGATCGCCCGCGGTCTGCACTTGCTCACCCTGCAGTTCGAGGGGGTCGGGCTCTTGCAGCCGTCCCACACGCGGATCCCGCTGCCGGTGATCGCGTACTGAGTCGCGCGCCGCGGCCTGAGCGCCGTTCGACAAGCGCAAATGGCTGCATCTGACCGCCGGATACAGCCATTTGCGCCTGTTGAACTTCTGCGCTGCGCAAAAGGAAAGATCCCCGCCGACCCGATTCGGCGGGGATCTTCTCATCCGGGAGCTGAGCTCACCGTGGCGCAGGAGGAGTCTGAGTTACCCGATCCGGTCTGAGATTCTCCCGCGCACAAGTAGTTGTACGTGTCGAAGGTGGCCGGATGGTGAACGAGGGCAGAACAGGCGGGTGCGTCTGATTCTGCACAGATCGGGAGTTTGCTCCGACTTATCCACAGCCCCCGGAATCTCGGGAGCGGGCATCACGCGATTCGGTCATCATCGGGGCATGACTAATACGACCAACTCCCTGAAGAGTCGAGTTCTTGACCGCGACGATGACCTGCGTGACGTGCTGGAGGTGCTTCTGCAGCGCGCGAACAGGCGGCAGATGTGGCTGATGTTCATGGATCAACGCGGATGCCTCGGTGACCTGCTCATGCCGATCGCCGACTATCCCGAAGAGCCGAACAACGTGGTGATGCTCGATGATCTCGGCGAAGTGTCCGAAGCGCACGTGCTCATGCATCGCGCGGACGCGCTACGCCAGATGACGGGCAATACCAGTGTCGTGCTCGCGTGGGAGAGGCAGGGGACAAGTGCAGTCTTTCCGGATGATCGAGCCTGGGCACAGGCGATGGCCGAGGTGGCGCAGAAGCTCGAGGTGCCGCTGCGCGCGCAGTTCATCGTGCACTCGCGTGGCGTGCGGCAGCTTCATCCCGACGACTACCTCTGAGATGCGGCTCGCGGCGCGCGCGGGTGCGAACCGCACTGACGCGATCATCCGCGAGACCGCGGTGCGATGGAAATACATGGATGCCCTAGTAAATCTCAGGATGCCAGAGTAATCTGGTCATCGTGCCAACGACGGCACGAAGGGACATCGCATAATGACTCGCACTATCCCCCATTTCGTAGGCGGATCGCTCCTCACCCCGGATGCCGGACGCTTCAGTGACGTGTACGATCCAAGCTCCGGCACGGTGCAGGCGCGCGTGCCACTCGCCTCTGCCGACGAGGTTCGTCGCGCGATCGACAACGCCGAGGCCGCGCAGCCAGCCTGGGCTTCGACCAATCCGCAGAAGCGTGCGCGCGTGCTGCTGCGCTTCCTCGATCTCGTGCACCGTGACATGGATTCGCTGGCTCGCCTACTCTCCAGCGAGCACGGCAAGACCATTGACGACGCGAAGGGCGACATCCAACGCGGTCTGGAAGTCATCGAGTTCTCCGCGGGCGCCCCGCATCTACTCAAGGGGGAGTACTCGACAGGTGCCGGGGCTGGCATCGATGTCTATTCAATGCGCCAGCCTCTTGGCGTGGTCGCCGGGATCACTCCGTTCAACTTCCCGGCGATGATCCCGCTGTGGAAGGCAGGCCCAGCGCTCGCCGCGGGCAACTCATTCATCCTCAAGCCGAGCGAACGCGACCCCTCCGTGCCGGTGCGGCTCGCCGAGCTCTTCCTTGAAGCCGGACTGCCGGCTGGCGTTTTCAACGTCGTCCATGGCGACAAAGAAGCCGTCGACACTCTGCTCACCGATCCGCGCATCCAGGCGGTGGGATTCGTCGGTTCGACTCCGATTGCGGAGTACATTTACTCGACTGCTGCCGCGCATGGCAAGCGTGCACAGTGCTTCGGCGGCGCGAAGAACCACATGGTCGTGATGCCGGATGCTGACCTCGACCAGGTTGCCGACGCGCTCATTGGCGCTGGGTACGGCTCTGCGGGGGAGCGCTGCATGGCGATCTCCGTCGCGGTCCCGGTGGGGCAAGAGACTGCCGACGCGCTGGCGGCGAAGCTCGCCGGACGCGTGGCGGAGTTGAAGGTCGGACCCTCGCTCGCGGAGGGCGTCGACTATGGTCCGCTCGTTGCCCGCTCGGCCGTCGAACGCGTTGAGGGATACATTCAGCAGGGCATCGACGAGGGCGCGACACTGCTGGCTGACGGTCGCGGCTTCACCGTGCCCGGCTACGAAGAGGGCTTCTACCTCGGCCCGACCCTGTTCGATCACGTCACGACCGACATGGCGATCTACCGCGAAGAGGTCTTCGGGCCGGTGCTCGTGATCGCACGTGCTGATGACTACGAGCAGGCGCTGGCAATGGCATCCGATCACGAGTTCGGCAACGGCGTCGCAATCTTCACGCGAGACGGAGACGCCGCGCGTGACTTCACCGCGCGAGTCAACGTCGGCATGGTCGGGGTCAACGTGCCGATCCCGGTGCCGATCGCCTACTTCAGCTTCGGTGGATGGAAGAAGTCGGGATTCGGCGATCTGAATCAGCACGGCACCGATGCCTTCCGCTTCTACACGAAGACCAAGACCGTGACGAGCAGATGGCTTTCAGACACCGTTCGTGAAGGTGCCAGCTTCGTCATTCCGACGATGAGTTAGGAGCTGGCCATGACGATCACCAGCACTGTCACCACAGCCGAGGAGCGCGAGGCGATCCTCGGTGCCGTTCGCGAGTATGCCGAAACCGAACTCGCGCCCTTCGCTATTGAGCGCGATGAGAAGCACGAGTTCCCGCGCGAGTCACTGCGCCGAGGTGGTGAGCTAGGCCTCGGCGGCATTTATGTGCGCGAGGAGTCCGGTGGCACCGGGCTGGGCCGCGTTGACACCGTGGCGATTTTCGAGGAACTCGCCAAGGGCGATCCCACGATCGCGTCGTACATTTCGATCCATAACATGGTCGCCTGGATGATCGACACCTACGGCGATGACGCGCAGCGCGGCGAGTGGCTGTCGAAGCTGACGGCCATGACGGAGTTCGGCAGCTACTGTCTCACCGAGCCTGGTGCCGGATCGGATGCCGCCGCGATCGCGACGAGTGCGCGCCGTGAAGGTGAGGAGTACGTGATCACCGGTGTCAAACAGTTCATCTCGGGTGCGGGTGAGTCGGGCGTCTACGTCGTCATGGCGCGCACGGGTGATGCATCGAGCGGAGCCCGCGGCATCAGCGCCTTTGTGGTTCCCGCCGATGCCACCGGCCTCAGCTTTGGCGCGCTGGAGAAGAAGATGGGCTGGCACGCTCAGCCCACGCGGCAGGTCATCTTCGACGGGGTGCGAGTGCCGGCATCCGCAATGCTCGGCGACGAGGGCCGAGGCTTCGCGATCGCGATGTCAGCGCTCAACGGTGGTCGCCTCAACATCGCGGCATGCTCGCTGGGCGGCGCGCAGTGGGCGCTGGATCGCGCGGTGCAGTACGTGCAAGAGCGCGTCGCGTTCGGAGAGCCGCTGGCAGAGAAGCAGTCGATCCTGTTCTCCATCGCCGATATGCGCACCGAGTTGCAGGCCGCGCGGCTGATGGTCAGGGACGGTGCACAGGCCGTTGATGAGGATGCTCCGGATGCCACGATGCGCTGCGCGATGGCCAAGCGATTTGCCACCGACGCTGGCTTTGATGTCGCCAATCGCGCTCTTCAGCTGCATGGCGGCTACGGGTACCTTCAGGATTACGGGATCGAGAAGGTGGTGCGGGATCTGCGAGTGCACCAGATCCTGGAGGGAACCAACGAGATCATGCGGCTGATCGTCGGACGAGAGATGCTGCGCCCGGCCGGATCCGCGTCCATGCGAAGCGCCGCGAACGAAAACCTGAGGAGCACGTCATGACCGTTATCGCTTTTCTCGGTCTCGGCCACATGGGTATGCCGATGGCCGCCAATCTGATGAAGGCCGGCCATGATGTGCATGGCTTCGACCTGGTGCCCGCCGCGATCGAGGCGGCGAAGTCGGCGGGAATTCCGATCGCAGATAGCGCGGCGGACGCCGTGGTCGATGCGGATGTCGTCATCACGATGTTCCCCGCAGGCAAGCACGTCATCGAGGCGTACCAGGGTGGACTGCTTTCAGCGGCTCGGCCAGGCACGCTGTTCATCGAATCGTCCACGATCGCGGTGGCTGAGGCGCAGACCGCGCACTCGCTGGCAGTGGAGGCCGGTCATCGCAACATCGACGCACCGGCCTCGGGTGGCGTTGTCGGTGCGGAGAACGGGACGTTGGCCTTTATGGTTGGCGCATTGGACGAGGATTTTGGTGCAGCACTGCCATTGCTGGAGGCGATGGGCAAGCGCATCGTGCACTGCGGTGGTCCTGGTCTCGGGCAGGCAGCGAAGGTGTGCAACAACATGATCCTGGCGGTGTCGCAGATTGTCGTGGCAGAAGCGTTCGTGCTGGGGGAGCGGTTGGGCCTCGAGCATCAGGCGCTGTATGACGTGGCATCCAATGCAACCGGTCAGTGCTGGGCGATGTCGACGAACTGTCCGGTGCCGGGGCCGGTGCCGACGAGCCCAGCGAACCGTGACTATCAGCCGGGCTTCGCAGGAGCGTTGATGGCGAAGGATCTCGGACTCGCCCTGCAGGCGATCGAGGGCACGGGGACGGATGCCAGGATGGGCATGCTCGCCCAGCAGATCTACGCGGCGTTCGCCGCGGGGGGTGGAGCGGGACGCGACTTCTCGGGCATCATCACCGACATTCGCGACTCGTCTTCTGCTGATCTTTGACCGATGAGTATGCGCTGCCCGGGATAGCCTCGCATCTGTGACGGTCATCATCTTCGGCGCCAACGGTGCCACCGGGCGGCTCGCGAGCGCTCAGGCGCTCGCCGAAGGGCACACGGTCACGACCGTCACGCGGCATCCGGATCAGTTCTCGCTCGAACATGAAAGATTGGCGGTCGCCGTGCAGCCTACGATGGCGGGTGTCTTCTGGAGCGAGGCGCTCCAGAGCGTGTGGAGGTGACGGGGATGCGCGGATACTGGATGAGAACCACGGCGACTCTGGATGAGAACCACGGCGACTCTGGATGAGAACCACGAAGCGGTGAAGGGAACGAGATGACCGAGTACGAGACGATCCTGGTCGAACAGCGAGGTCGCGTGGGGTGGATCACCCTTAACCGTCCGCAGGCGCTGAATGCCCTGAACGCCAGGCTCTCCCAGGAGGTCACTGCCGCGGCGGTCGCCTTCGATGCGGATGACGGTGTCGGCGCCATCGTGCTGACCGGCTCCGAGAAGGCGTTCGCTGCCGGAGCCGACATCAAGGAAATGGAGTCGATGTCGGCCGCCGAGATGCGCGAGACCGACCACTTCGGTGCGTGGAGCGACTTCGCCGCAGTTCGCACGCCCGTGATCGCGGCGGTGAGCGGCTTTGCTCTCGGCGGCGGATGCGAGCTGGCGATGATGTGCGACATAATCCTGGCCGCTGACACGGCGAAGTTCGGGCAGCCAGAGATCAATCTCGGGGTGATTCCCGGGATGGGCGGAACGCAGCGACTCATCCGCGCCATCGGGTATTACAAGGCCGCCGAGCTCGTGCTTTCTGGCCGCATCATGGGCGCCGAAGAAGCGGAACGTGCTGGCTTGGTGTCTCGGGTTGTTGCGGCATCCGATCTTCTTGCAGAGGCCACGAAGCTGGCCGAGACGATCGCGTCGAAGTCGCTGCCGTCGGTGTTTGCGGCTAAGGCGGCGCTGGATGCTGCCATGGAGACGTCTCTCGCCGACGGGCTCGCGCACGAGAAGCAGGCATTCGCCGCGCTGTTCGACACTGCAGATCAGAAGGAGGGCATGTCTGCCTTCCGTGAGAAGCGCACGCCGAACTTCAGCAACAGCTGAGACGCCAGCCCCAGGGCTTGGATACATGCGGTGCGTGAAACACCATCGAGGACGTGGTGTCTCACGCAGTGGATGTTGCGGTGCGCGCCCGGTGGTGTGTCAGGCCCGGAGATCGGTGAGGATCTTCGTCAGGCGTCGCTCGCGGGTCTCTTCCGCCTTGGCCTCGGTGATCTGGCGGGCCAGCTCCTTACGCTTCGACGGGGCGAGTGCGTCGAACGCCTGCTGCAGCTTCGGATCGGATGCCAGTGCCTCAGCTAGTGCCGACGGCACCTCGACGGTGCGCTCGGCCGCATCGACGGTGATCGTCACCTCGATCTCTTGGTCGATTTCCACTCCGGCCTCCGCGCGGGCGGCCTTGCTGAACCCGATCAGATTGTCTCCGCCCATGCGGGAAAGGCGTAGCCGGATGCTGCGGTCGCCGAAGTCGACTAAAACGGGGAATGCTTTGCCTGCGCCGAGTTTGGCGACCTGCTCGTCGGTGAGCTTGATCGCGGCGGCGGGGCCGCGGCCTTCGAGGACGGTCTTGATATGCAGTTCAGCCATGGCGCCCAGGGTATAACGCCACGCATTCAGAATCGAGAACACGCAAACCGTCCCTCGGATGGTCGGGGAAGGACGGTTTGTGTGTTCTCGAGCTCAGTGTTCGAGGGATGCGGCGAGCAGATCGCCTCGCTCATCGATCAGGCGGCGCATGTACTCGCGCATGAAGAGGCGGTCGACGATGCTACCGATCGGTCCGAACGGTGAGCGAAAGGTCACCGTGTCGCGCATCACTGTCCCGTCCGGATGCTCAAGAAACTCATGTTCGTGATGGAAGGCGCCGAACGGTCCCTTGATCTGGCGATCGCAGAAGCGATGCGGAGGATCGATGTCGAAGACGATCGAGCTGAGATGGAACGGCACGCCGAAGTGTCGTGCGCGCCAGGTGACCGTCGATCCTTCGGTGAAGGCGCCTCCGGCCGGGCCCGAGACCATCGTCTCGCCGTAGCGCGCCATGGATTCGACATGGAGCGCCGGATCGAGGGATGCGGCGAACACCGCGGCGGGTGTCGCGTGGATGACCCGCTCCAGCACGAACTGGGCCATCAGAGCGGATCGGGCTGCGGGCGCGGATCGATGAAATCTCCGGCATCCTTACGCAGACGGGCGACGATCGACACGAGATCGGCGGCATCCGACTGGTTCACGCCAGGTTCGGTGAAGACGTCCGCATTGAGTGCAGTTGTTGCCTGCTCGACGAGGGCGCGGCCCTCTTCGGTGAGCGCCAGCATCGCCGCGCGCCCATCGTGTGGATGCGGCTCACGCAGGATCAGTCCGTCGCGCACCAGCCGGTCGGCCGTACTCGTGACAGTGGTGGGGTGCACCTGTAGGCGAGCGACGACGCTCGACAGGGGCAGGCGACCCGAGCGGCTGAAGGCCAACAGTCGCAGAACCTCGAAGCGGGCGAACGAGAGCCCGAAGGATTTGAGGGATGTATCCACTCGTGCCAGCAGCAACTGTTGCGCGCGCATAATCGAGGTCACGACGGCCATGCCGTCTGCGGCATCCGTCCACCCGTGCGCGATCCACTGACGCTTCGCCTCGGCGAGAGGATCGATCGGGAGCGGACGAGGTTGGGCCACGGAGTCTACGGTACCGGGAAGCGCGTCGTACGGATGAATTGTTCGTTCTGTATACATTAGGCATCGGTTCCGGGAGTAAGTTCGGGGGATACGACCCGGATTGGCTACATTGCCCACGATATAGGTAGACTCGGCCCCATCGTGAGGAGTAGTCGATGAAGATCTTCGTCTTGGTCAAAGAGGTGCCGGACACCTATGGCGATCGCAAGCTGAATCTAGAGACCGGGCTGGCCGATCGTGCGGCCGGTGATGTGGTTCTCGATGAGATCACTGAGCGCGCTCTTGAGGTTGCGCTGTCGTACGCCGACAAGGCTGAGGGCACCGAGGTTGTGGCTCTTACGATGGCTCCTGGGTCCTCTACTGCCTCGCTTCGTCGTGCGCTTGCGATCGGTGCAGCATCCGCTGTGCACATTGTCGATGAGCAGCTTGCCGGAGCCGATCTGGGCTTGACGGCTGAGGCGCTGGCCGCGGCGATCCGCCGGGCCGAGCCTGACCTGGTGATCACCGGGAACCTCTCCACTGACGGGTCTGGTGGTGTGATTCCGTCGATGCTGGCGGAGCACCTTGGATACGCGCAGGCCACTGCCCTCAACGCGGTGGAGATCACCGCCGAGGGTGTCTCTGGTACGCGCGCCGCTGACGATGGCTCACAGCCTGTCTCGGCGTCGTTCCCTGCTGTGATCTCGATCACTGAGGCTTTGCCGGATGCGCGGTTCCCGAACTTCAAGGGCATCATGGCCGCGAAGAAGAAGCCGCTCGAGGTGTTGTCACTCGACGACCTTGGCGTCTCGGCGGATCCTGCCGCGGCCCCGCGGACGATCATGACGACCCTCTCCGAGAAGCCCCCGCGTGCGGCGGGTGTGAAGATCATCGATGAGGGTGACGCTGGCACGAAGCTGGTCGAATTCCTCGTGCAGAACAGGCTGGTGTGACGATGAGCTACCCCGAGAAGTCGATCCTCGTCCTGGTGGATGTGACGCCCAACGGTGACGCGGCAAGCTCTACCGCCGCGCTCCTGGGTGCAGCGTCCCTGATCGGTTCACCGGTCGCGTTGGTGCCCGGTGGCTCACCCGGTGCTGATGTACAACGTGCTGTGGATGCTGCGGCTGCTGCCGGTGCGTCCGTCGTGCTGACCGCCGATGCTGATGCCGGATCTCTCACCGTGCCGCTTGTGGATGCCCTGCAGGCGGCGTATCAGCGCGTGCAGCCCGACGCGGTGCTGGTGTCGAACTCGATCACCGGCCGTGATGTCGCCGGCCGTCTCGCGGTGCGCGAGAAGCTCGCACTCTCGATCGATGCGATCGGCGTCTCCCGAGACGACGAGGGCATCGTCGCGCACCACTCTGTTTACGGTGGCGCGTACCTTGTGGATTCTGCGCCCACTTTCGGTGCTCCCATCATCACCGTTCGTCAGGGTGCGGTGGATGCTCGCGCTGAGGCGGTCGCTTCGCCGACTGTCGAGGCAGTTGAGGTCACGGCATCCGGATCCGTCGCCGCGACTGCAGGCGTGACTGAGGTCATCGAGGTTGAGTCGTCTCGTCCTGAACTGCGTGGAGCCGCGAGGGTTGTCTCCGGTGGTCGCGGTCTCGGTTCGAAAGAGAAGTTCGTGCTCGTCGAACAGCTTGCAGATGTGCTGGGCGCAGCCATCGGCGCCTCGCGCGCAGCCGTCGACGCCGGCTACATTCCCTACGCGCACCAGGTCGGTCAGACCGGGGTTTCGGTGTCGCCGCAGCTGTACATCGCGCTCGGTATTTCTGGTGCGATCCAGCATCGCGCGGGGATGCAGACGGCCAAGAACATCGTCGCGATCAACAAGGACGGCGAGGCGCCGATCTTCGACGTCGCCGACTTCGGCATCGTCGGTGACCTGTTCACCGTCGTGCCGCAGGTGGTTGCCGCGCTCGAAGCGCGAAAGAAGTAGCGAACGATGGGTGCGCAGAAGCTGCGACGGGGCCTGCCCCGCGTTGTCGGCGGCGAGGCCTGGCCGCCGGCCGGTGAGGTCGAGACCGCGGATGCCGTGGTGGTGGATGTCGCTGTGGTGGATGTTGTTGAGGTCGCTCCGGTAGCGGATGCTGCTCCCGCGGCTGCGCCAGCCAATGAGGCTCCCGTTGCTGAAGCTTCTGCCGCCGAGGCTCCAGCTGCGTCTCAGCCGTCGGGACCTATCGCTGCCCCCGTGGTCGCGCCGGTTGCCCCGGCCGTGGTCGCGCCGGTTGCCCCGGCCGTGGCCGGCGGCGTGCGCCGTGGACTGCCGCG
Organism: Microbacterium sp. Y355; assembly: GCF_059445345.1. NCBI lineage: Bacteria > Bacillati > Actinomycetota > Actinomycetes > Micrococcales > Microbacteriaceae > Microbacterium > Microbacterium sp. Y355. The sequence continues at coordinate 3,172,963 of NZ_JCAIUD010000001.1, forward strand.
CACGCCCGGTGGTGAACCGTGGCCGCCGTCGGAGGCTGCATCGCCGGCCGCTGCACCCGAGGCATCTTTCGCGAGCACTGCGTCAGGTGCTCCCACAGCGGCTGTTGCGGCTGCCGCGAGCACTGCGCCTGCCACGTCAGACGTAGCATCCGTTACGCAGACACCCGTTACACCCGTCGCCGGCGCGCCGAGCGCCGGCTCGACTGGCGGAGGCTCTGCCCTGCGCCGTGGTCTGCCCCGCACGCCCGGTGGTGAACCGTGGCCGCCTGCGGGGACGAGTGCACCGATCGCTGCTGTCGCGCCCGAGCTCGCCGACGTACCCGCGGCGACGCCTGAAACCGCCGCAGCCGTGGCATCCGTCGAGCCCACTCCGTCGACAGCGTTGGCGCCGGTGGACGTGAGCGCCCCGCTGCCTTTCCAACGCACAGTCTTCCCCGGTAAATACGCCTACACTCGCCCCGCTCCCACACCTGAGCCGGTGCGCATCGGTCCCTTCACGAAGGGACAGTGGGCGGGTGCCGTCATCGTCGGCGGTATTGGCCTGTTGGGCGCCGCGGCGATGGCCGTGCTGTTCGTGCGCTGGCTGCTGAGCCTTTCCGGCATGCAGGACTTCCTACAGGCATTCCCCGGCGAGTACCACCTGCCAGAGGGCGCCCCGGTGGGCTTCCCCAGCTGGCTCGGGTGGCAGCACTTCTTCAACGTGTTCCTGATGGTGCTGATCATCCGCACAGGCCTCAGCGTGCGACATGACAAACGCCCGACGGCGTTTTGGACCGCACGCGGAAACGCGAAGACCAAGATCAGTCTGACGCTGTGGTTCCACCAGTCACTCGACATCCTGTGGCTCGTGAACGGCATCGTCTTCGTCATCCTGCTATTCGCCACAGGGCAGTGGATGCGGGTCATCCCCACCAGCTGGGAAGTCTTCCCGAACGCGCTGTCGTCCGCGCTGCAGTACGTGTCGCTGGACTGGCCGACCGAGAACGGTTGGGTGAACTACAACTCCCTGCAGCAGCTCGCCTACGGCACGACGATCTTCATCGCCGCACCCCTCGCAGCCATCACCGGAGTGCGCATGAGTGGCCTATGGCCGAAGAACGCCGCGAAGCTGAACAAGGCGTACCCGGTCGAGTTGGCGCGGGCACTGCACTTCCCGGTGATGCTGTACTTCGTGGTGTTCATCGCGATCCACGTGTTCCTCGTCTTCGCGACGGGTGCGCTGCGCAACCTGAACCATATGTATGCAGCGCAGGGATCGGTCGATCCGAACGCGTATGCCGACAACTGGACCGGATTCTGGTTCCTCGTGGCAGGCCTCGTCGTCATCGCCATCGCGTGGGTGGCCGCGCGACCGTTGGTGCTCGCGCCGATCGCCAAGCTGTTCGGCACCGTCTCAGCGCGGTGATACCGGCGCCATACGATGGGCCGCGGCCGAGGCTACTGCACCCACGCCCCGCGACAGCGCCGAGGCCCTTGGCTGCTGACGTCAGCAACCAGGGGCCTCGACGGTAACCAGGGGCCCCGGCGGAAGTGCCAGGGGGAACCAGCCTCAGCGCACGAAACGTACTTCGGTCAGGGTCTCGCCGAGGAAGGGCTCGGTGTGCTTCGCGCCGTCGAGCTTAAAACCGTTGCGCTCGTAGAAGCGGTGGGCGCGAGGGTTGTCCTCGGCGACCCAGAGGTACAGCGGCTCGTCCTTTTCGACAGCGGCATCGAACAGCTTCTGGCCGAGGCCGGTGGAGTGATATTCGTGCAGCAGGTAGATGAAGTACAGCTCGCGGAACGCGGGAGCGTCCTTGTCGCGTGCGGGTCCAGAGCCGACGAAGCCGACGATCTCGCCGTCGACGAGCGCTGCACTCATGCGGAAATCTTCACCTTGCGCGGCCCAGTGCGTCCACAGCTCCGCCAGGCGGCGGGGGGAAACCTTCTCGAGGGCTGCCTTGCTGATCAGGTGGTCGTAGGTCTCGTGCCAGCACTTGGCGTGCACGCGTCCTAGCGCTTCCGAATCAACATCACGGACCGGACGGACAATGACTTCTGGTTGGGCTTCGGCGCTCATGCCGCGACTCTACGCGCGACCCGCGCGAAGGAGAAATCGAGCGACTCTCCTGTGTGATTTCCACAAAGGAGTGCGCGGATCATGCGCCGGTGACTACGATCGACCCTCGTGAACGTGATCTGGCGAACCCTGCTTGTGATGTGGAGCGCGCGCCGTCGCCTGCGCAGGGAAGGGCGTCTCTCGCCCACCGAAGTGGGGCGCGTGCGCGTGACGACCCTGCCTACCGACATCGACATCCTGCGGCACATGAACAACGGCCGCTACCTGTCGCTGTTCGATTTGGGCCGCTGGGATTTGCTGGTGCGCACCGGCATGAGCGGTGCGATGAAGCGCCATGGCTGGTATGCCGTCGTGTCTTCTGAAACGGTCACTTTCCGCAAATCGCTCGAGCTCTGGCAGCGCTTCGACATCGAGTCGCGCCTGATCGGTCACGATGACAAGGCGATCTATCTCGAACACCGTGCCGTGGTCGATGGTGAGATCTACGCACGAGTGATCGTGCGCGCGCGGATGCTGAAACGCAGCGGTGGCACGCTCTCGCATCAGGAGCTGTTTGCGGCGATCGGACGGCCGGAGGGCCTGCCGGATGTCGATCCGTGGGTGCACGAGTGGGCCGCTGCATCCGCTCTCCCGCCCACCCGCGCGGATGCGCCGAGCATCTGGTCTTGAGCGAGGCGTGTGGCGTCGCTGCTACCACCGGCGCTAGCGTGGACTCGTGCTGACGCTCCTCGCTACCATCGGCCGCGTGCTCCTCGCGCGCTGGCCGGCGTTGCTGGCGTGGTACCTCGGCGCCGCTCTGGTGCATTACTACGGCATTATCGGTGCCGCGTATGCCGGAGCGACGAGCGCCGCGATCGGCTTCTTACTGCTCCCGCTCGCGATCCTCGCCAAGCTCATTGCGTTCGTCGCGATGTTCCTCGTCGTTCGAGACGCGCTGCGCGAACTGCAAGCGATCGCGCCGTTGCCGGACAGTAGTGTCGAACGACGCCGAACGTTCATGTCGACCTTGCTCGCCAGCATCCTGCCGTTCTTTGCGATCTACACCGCCTGGGGATTCCTGCAGGAGGACGTCGACTCATACGCGCAGCGGGCACTGGCGATCCGATCAGGGCTGGCGCTCCAAGCGATCGTCGACGGGACAGACTCCCTCGAAGGGGGCGCCGTTCTCGAACTGAACGTCACTGCGTTGTCGCTGTTCACGATCGTCTCCGCGTTCTCCGCTCGGTGGGCATTCAAACGGTTCGGCTCGACGCTGCCGAAGTGGACAACCCTGCTTGCGGTCTACTTCGAGGCCGTCTGGGTGTTCTTCTCGCTGTACCTCATCAGCGACGGCTTCGCCGCTCTCGGCGCGTGGGTCGACACGCGCGTCGCGATGGTGTGGCTCGGGGACGTTCGTGACTGGCTCGGCGCATGGCTGGTGCCGCTCGCCTGGCTGTGGGATTCCATCGGCATGCTCGTGGGCACGCTTGCGGGCATTCTCGTGCAGCCGCTGGCCTGGTTGACGATCGCGGGTGTCATCTACGGGCAGGCAATCGAGGCCGAGCAGCCGGGCTTCCAGAAGAGGTTCACGGAGACCACGCAGAAGAGGCTCAAGAAACTGCCGAACACCGTCGTGCGCTGGCTCGGAGAACTCGCAGGTGAGTTCACATCCCGCTTCCGGCCCATCGTCAACGCGCTCGTGCTCATGTGGCGGGCGGGGCCGGTGCTCATCGCCTCATATGTGCTGCTTTACACGATCGTGTTGGCACTCGACCCATCGCTCCAGTGGCTGCTGAGTCGCATTGTGGGTCCGCAGGACTTGAACGATTTCTGGCGGGCGTACGGCCCCGCGCTGTTCCTCGTCGTTCCGCTCCTGCTCGAGCCTTTGCGCATCGCCATCGTTAGCGGCGCCTACGACAGCACCCTCGGGCGGCTGCGTAAGAACACAACGAAGCCTGATCAGGGATCGATCGAGAAGCGGATCACCGAGGGGATGGCATCCACCGATGCGATTTCCACCCAGAATGGCCCTTCGGCGTCGGCTGGCACGATGAACGGCACGATCATCTCGTAGGGCGGGACCCTGTTCTCGCCGTCCGTCACGCAGTTCGTCGGCTCCTCGCTGGATGAGAGGAGACCGAGCTGGAAGCGTGATTCGGGGAATCGGATGCCAGTGCTCTGCTGCACGAGCGTCGGCGCGGAGCACGACGGCGCATCGCCGTGCGGGTCGACCGGGATGGCCGCGGCGATGATCTTCACATCCGCAGGCATGTCAAAACCGGAGGTGTCGGTGATCTCGGACGCTCGAATCGGACCCCAGTCCGCTCCGATGAGGTCGATGCTGTCGTCATCGGCGACATCGATCGGGATGGTGTTGCGGAACAGGTTGTAGTCCTGCCAGCCGTCCCAGGCGATGGCGCCGAAGGTCACGGGTGCGAGCACGGCGAGGGCGCCGAGCGCCACGGCGTTGCGCCGCCACCAGCCGGTCATTTGATCCACTCCGGTTCGATGACCTGTACCTCGGGGAGCGGGCTGACCTCGTCGAGATCGATCGGGATCTCGAGCACCGAGTCCATCCTGGTGTCGCTGCTGAGCGACAGCTTCAGTACCCCGGTACCGGCGAGTTCCGTTAGCTCGAAGGCAAGGGAGCCATGTCGGGGGACACCTGGGTTCAGCCTCTCGCTTAGCATCGACGGCGTGCGTTCGGTTGCGCGGTATTCACGCCCGTCAAGTTCGAACACGGCGCCTCCGAGAGTGACATGGCCGATGAGGTACGCGACCCGCGGCCCGCTCACACTCGCGGCATCCACATCGACGACAAGCCAGTTCCCGTCGGCGGTCCAGGTGGTGTCGCCCTTGCTGTCTTCGTCGCCGGTCACCGTGGTCGCAGTGCGGACATCGGTCACAGTGGCGACGAGATCGCGCCCCGTCACCTCCTCGCCGATCTCACCGCTGACGACGAACGCGGCGACTTCGGCATCCTCAGCGGGGGCGATGGCAGACACAGCGCCGGCAGCGATGAGTAACACGATGGTCACTGACCAGGTCATCAGTCGGTTCATGTTGCGTCCCCCGCCCCGAGATCCTCGATCGTGACATCGGTGTATGCGGCGGTGTGCTGATCGGACCAATAGACACCGTAGAGCACGGATTGACCGATGCGGCGGACGGCCGTCGGCAGGCTGAGGCGCACGGTGTCACCTTCATTGAAGGCCTCGGTGGGAACCGCCCAGCTGAGGACGAGGCGCACTGGGATCTCGGGCTGCAACCACGGGGCTAAGGTGCCGTCGTCGAGGCGCGCGACAGACGGCGCGACCTTGACCTGCACGTCAAACTCGGTCAGTCCCGCGTCGCTGAGAAGCTCCGCCATTCCTTCGACTCTGACCCCACCGAAGGTGTCTTTCGACGAGGAGGACCGCGCGAACTCGCTGAGGTTTCGGGTGTCGATGACGAGGCTGAGGATGCGCTCCCCCTCGTCGGGAAAGACCCCGGTCGTGTTTAGCTTGTCGATCACCGTTGCCTGCACAGGCGTCATCTCGATCTCTGCGCCGACGACAGTCTCGCCAGCTGCGATCACCGGCGTCTCCGGCGCCGGGACAGCCTCGAGCCCGCCGAACAACGCCGTCACACCGAGAAAGATCACGAGTGCCCCGGTGCTGAGCCACTTCACCGGCACCCGGTCAATGGCGCGCTGCGCGAGCGTGCGCTTACCACCGGATGCCGCAGCCGCGGCTGCAGGAGTCATCGATGCGCCGGAAACGGTCGCCGCCGCGCGCGATGCGGGAGTGGCTCCGGCAGACCCACCGGGATTCATCGGTGTGCCGGGCTTCGCGCCCGCAGGAGTCGCGCCGAACGCGGCGGCGAGGCTCTGCTCGCCCGCGCCCGGTTTGTCCCCCTCGGCCGGTGTCACGGCTCCAGCATAGAATGCGGCAATCCAGACAAGAAGCATCCTTGCCACTGTGTGTCACCACTCCCGGGGGATACCGCGCTCCTAGGCTGAAGACATGTCAGAGTCGTCAGCGCCAGGCGCCGTCTCGCTCGCCGAGCAATCGGTCGAATTGGCGCGTCGTTGGATCGCCGAAGCAGCAGGTGCCGAGGTCGACCCTGCTGCCGCTCGACTCGCCGATGTGCTGCAGGACGAAAAGGGCCTGCCTTTCACGCTGGGATTCGTCGACGGCGTCATGCGGCCCGAAAGTCTTGCGGCTGCGGCGTCGCAGTTGCAGCGCATCGCACCGTCCGTTCCCGATTTCCTGCCCTGGTATCTGCGCGGCGCCGTGCGCCTCGGCGGCGGTGTCGCCCCAGTGTTGCCTTCTCCGGTCGTGCCGATTGCCAGGCGTGTGCTGCGCGACATGGTCGGCCACCTCATCGTCGATGCGCGGCCCGCGAAGCTGAGCGCTGCGATCGAGAAGCTTCGAGGCAGCGGCGCGCGGCTGAACCTCAACCTGCTCGGTGAGGCCGTGCTCGGCGAAGCCGAAGCGCAACGGAGGCTGGACGGCATCGACGACCTCATCCGTCGTGACGACGTCGACTATGTCTCGGTGAAGGTCTCGTCAGTGATCAGCCACATCTCGCTGTGGGCCTTCGATGAGATCGTCGACAAGGTGGTTGAAAGACTGCTGCCGCTGTATGTCACTGCTGCTAAGACCGGAACCTTCATCAATCTCGATATGGAGGAGTACCGCGACCTTGATCTGACCATCGCGGTGTTCATTCGCATCCTCGAGGATCCTCGCCTGCAACTGCTCGAGGCTGGAATCGTATTGCAGGCGTATCTGCCCGATGCGCTCTCCGCCCTGCGTGAGCTGACGGCGTGGGCGAAGGATCGTGTCGAGCATGATGGTGCTGCGATCAAGATCCGCCTGGTCAAGGGCGCGAACCTTGCGATGGAGCGAGTGGATGCCGTGATGCACGGGTGGCCGCTCGCAACCTACGAGACCAAGCTCGACACCGACGCGAACTACCTGCGGATGCTGGACGAGGCGCTCCGCCCGGAGAACACCGAGGCCGTGCGAATTGGCGTTGCCGGTCACAACCTGTTCGGCATTGCATACGCCTGGCTGCTGGCCGGTGAACGCGGCGTGCGGAGTCAGATCGAGTTCGAGATGCTGCTGGGCATGACGCAGGGACAGGTTCAGGCAGTCTCCCGCGAGGTCGGGCACGTGCTGCTGTATGTGCCGGTCGTGAAGCCAGACGAGTTCGACGTCGCGATCAGCTACCTCGTCAGGCGCCTGGAGGAGAACGCGGAGCCTGCGAACTTCCTCTCGGCGGCATTCCAGATGCACACCGATGAGAGCCTGTTCGATCGAGAGCGCGATCGCTTTGTTCGAGCGCTGGAGCGCGCTGAGGACCGAACGCTGCGGGTCGTCCCTCGACGTACGCAGAATCGCCAGACTCCGGTGCACGAGTCGTTGCGGCCATCAGCGGCATCGCACGTCGAGGATGCCGACCTCACGAACGTCGTGCTCGGCATCGCCCGTGGATCCGGCGGAGAGCCCTTCGTCGAGACCGCCGTGTACTCCAGGCGCGAGGTGGATTCCGACTCCGCAGGGGCGCCCGGCTTCACGAATACGGCCGACAGCGACCCCGCGTTGCCTGCGAATCGCGACTGGGCGCATGAGATCCGCTCTCGCACCGAGACCTCCGCTGCGGGTGTGGCCACGCTTCGCGAAGCACGGATCACTGATCCCGCAGCGCTGGAGAAGACGATTGCGCGAGTGAGCGCCGCGGCATCCGCGTGGGGTGCTCGCCCGGCAGCAGAGCGGGCCGAGACGTTGATAAGGGCGGCCGTCGCGCTTGAGTCTCGTCGCGCGGAACTCATCGAGGTCGCGGCATCCGAAACTGGCAAGGTGCTCGCCGAGGGTGACGTCGAGGTCAGCGAGGCCGTCGATTTCGCTCGCTACTACGCCGCGAAGGCAAGAGAGCTGGATGCTGTCGCAGGCGCCAGCTTCGTGCCCGCACGCGTGACCGTGGTCACGCCGCCGTGGAACTTTCCGATCGCAATTCCAGCCGGGGGAGTGCTCGCCGCGCTCGCCGCAGGCTCTGGCGTTGTGTTCAAGCCAGCGCCGCAGGCTCGCAGATGCGCGGCGGTCGTCGCCGAGGCGCTTTGGGAAGCCGGAATTCCGCGGGACGTCCTCACTCTCGTCGACCTCGAAGAGGGCGAGCTCGGACGGCAGCTCATCGCGCACGACGCGGTGGATCGCGTCATCCTCACCGGTGCATGGGAGACGGCAGCGTTGTTCCGGTCCTGGAGGCCAGACCTGCCGCTTCTCGCGGAGACCAGTGGCAAGAACGCGATCGTGATCACGCCGACGGCAGATCTGGATCTCGCCGTCGCCGACCTGGTCAAGAGTGCGTTCGGTCACGCCGGACAGAAATGCTCGGCGGCGTCGCTGGCGATTCTCGTCGGGCCGGTCGGCCGGTCCAAGCGTTTCGCGCGTCAGCTGGTGGATGCCGTAGCGTCGCTGCACGTCGGATGGCCGAGTGATCCGCTGACGGAGGTGGGTCCGGTGATCGAGGAGCCGCAGGGCAAACTCGCCTGGGCACTCGACGAACTCGAGGGCGACGAGCAATGGCTGATCAGGCCTTCGCGTGTTGAGGGAGATGAGACCGGTCGGCTGTGGCGCCCTGGCATCCGCGTCGGTGTGCAACCGGGCTCGCGTTTCCATATGGAGGAGTTCTTCGGGCCGGTGCTCGGCATCATGCACGCCCCGACCCTCGGCCGCGCGATTGAGCTGCAGAACGCGGTGGACTACGGGCTGACGGCGGGGTTGCACACGCAGAATCCCGATGATCTGTCCGAGTGGCTTGATCGGGTGAAGGCCGGAAACCTGTATGTGAATCGCGGAATCACCGGTGCCATCGTGCAGCGTCAGCCCTTCGGCGGTTGGAAGCGCTCCTCGGTCGGCCCCGGCACCAAGGCAGGCGGGCCGAACTACCTCATCGGCCTCGGATCATGGCGATCTCGCGGAGGCGGTCAGGCATCCAGCACTCTGCACCTGCGTGGTCTCGACACGCGGATCACGGAGCTGATCGAATCAGCGCAGCCGTCGCTGGACTTCGAGAGCTTCGAATGGCTGCGCCGCGCCGCGCTTTCGGATGCGATCGCCTGGGACCGCGAGTTTGGACAGGTACGCGACGTCTCGCAGCTCGGCGTCGAGCGCAACCTGTTCCGGTATCGACCGGTGCCAGTGATGATCAGGGCGTCGGGGGATGCCGCATGGCACGAGCTGTTGCGGGTGGTGATCGCCGCGATCCGCACCGGCGCGAGATTCTTCCTGAGTACGCCGGTCGGGCTGCCGGCCGAAGTACGGCGCGCGCTGTCGGAACTCCGCGTCGCTGTCGCCGTTGAGAGCGATGAGGAGTGGATCGATCGGATGTCGCGGAGCGATGATCCGGCCGATGTGCTCAATCCCGCGGTCGAGCACCGTGCGCAGCGGGTGCGCCTGGTCGGCACCAGGGATGCCGTGGCCACCGTGCATCGCGCACTAGCCGAGGCAGTGCACGGCGACCCTGACCTGTCCGTATATGACGGCGAGGTGACGTCGGCCGGTCGCATTGAACTGCTGCCTTTCGTGCACGAGCAGGCGATCAGCATCACTGCGCATCGCTTCGGCAACCCGGACGACTGGAGCGCGGACGTCATCTGAACTCCATGTAAAAGATTCTTGACACGCGCGCAGTGTCGCGCTACATTTCAGGTGTCAAGAATCTTTTACATCAAGGAGTTCTCATGGTCTATCACGAGCGCGCCGCTTGGGCGGGAATCGTCGCCGCGGTCGCCACCCTCGTCACCTATGTCGCCCTGGTTCTCGGTCAGTCCGGTGGTGACGCGCTGACGGATGCCGACTGGTGGCCGCTTATGCTCTGGGCCATCGGAGGCGGCATCGCCCTCAGCATCCTGCTCACGATCATCTGGGGCATCGTCGTCGGTTCACGTGACCGTGAGTCGGCCACGGCATCCGATGTGCGAGACGTGGACATCAGCAGACTGGGCGGCCGAGTCGAACACGCTTTTCTCGTCATCGCGGGGCTCGGCGTCATCGTGCTGTGTGCCGTCGGGGCCGATGTCTTCTGGATCGCGAACACGATGTTCCTCGGCTTCGCCGTCTCGGCGATCATCGGCGGCATCGCCCGTGTGATCGCCTACCGACGGGGCCTCGTCTGATGGTCAAGCCCACCCTCGTGACAAATGGCATCCGCGTGCGTCGTGAGGATGCCGGCATCACCCAGGCCGAACTCGCTCGCCGCATCGGCGTGACACGTCAGACACTCATCGCGATCGAGCAGGGGAAATACTCACCGACGCTTGAACTCGCATTCCAGATCGCCCGCGCATTCGAGGTTGGTATAGACGACCTCTTCCAGTACCCGGAAGGCTGACATGAACGCTGTAGTAATTCCCTCGAGTATGACGGCGTGGAGCCGTTCGGACTACGGCTCCGCAGACGGTGTTCGGTCGGTGGAGACATCCGTTCCCACGCCCGGCAAGGACGAGGTGTTGTTGAAGATCCGCGCCACGGCACTCAACGCAGGGGACGTGCGGTTGATGCTCGGCGATCCGCTGCTCGTGCGCCTCGCCTTCGGGTTGCGCGGACCGAAGCAACCGATTCGCGGGATGGATGTCGCGGGCACCGTCGTCGCGGTCGGCGACGGAGTCTCAGCGGACAGGCTGGGGGAAGAAGTCATCGCCGAACTGAACGGGGGTGGCGGCCTGGCGTCCTTCGCCGTGGTGCGTGCCGACAGGCTCTCGACGCGTCCCGTCGATCTGGATCCCGTCGTGGCCGCAACGCTGCCGATCGCCGGCGGCACAGCCGTTCAGGCGCTCGATCTCGCAGCCGTATCGGCCGGCCATCGGGTGCTCGTTCTGGGCGCATCTGGGGGAGTCGGAACTTTTGCCGTGCAGCTCGCGGTCTCGCGCGGAGCGGAGGTGTGGGCCACCTGCGGCGCCAGCAATCGTGCGCTCGTCGAGGGCCTCGGGGCGACCCGCACGTTTGACTACCGCTCGACATCAGTGGCTGAGCTGCCGGTCGGTAGTTTCGACGCGATCATCGACCTGGCAGCTTCCGCGCCGCTCGGGCAGCTGCGACGATTGTTGGCAGTGCCAGGCACGCTCGTGATGTGCGCGGCCGGCAACGGCCGCTTGTTCGGGCCGATCCCGCGGATGCTACGCGGCGCGGTGCTGTCGATCGGTTCACGCCGACGCATCCGCGCACTGGTGGCGGTATCGAAGTCAGCGGTGATCGACCAGCTCGTCGAGCTGACGGTGAGTGGTCGGATCTCGCCGGTGATTGAGAGTGTCCGGCCGTTCTCTGAAGCAGGCGCTGCGCTCGCCCGCCTGGAATCCGGGCACACGGTCGGGAAGGTCGTCGTGCTCGCATAGTGAAGCGTCGTTCGACGAGACTCGCTCCGCTCTTACCACGAGACGGATCCGCCTCTGGCGCGCACACAGTCGCGGATGCCACAATGAGAACTGGCGTGCCAGCGTCGCATCTTCCCCCTCGTCTCTGCGATGAGCGGAGGGTCGAACTTCCGCCTGGCCCCTGGACAGCGTCCGCCGCATCCCTCTCAAGGAGACAGATGTCGACGCCCGAAACGATCACCGCACCCGCAGCCGCCCCCGCACGCACGGCGCAGCACCGCCGCTACCTGATGTGCAGGCCGGAGCATTTCACGGTCAGCTACACGATCAATCCGTGGATGGAGCCGGCCAAGCCCACCAACACGGCGAGGGCCGTTGCGCAGTGGCAGATGCTGTACGACCTTTACCTCCAGCTCGGCCATGAAGTCGAGCTCATCGAGCCGCTCGCCGGCTACCCGGACATGGTCTACACGGCCAACGGCGGATTCGTGATCGAAGGACGCGCCTACGTGCCGAAGTTCCGCTTCACAGAGCGTGCCGGCGAAGCCCCGGCATTCGCGGACTGGTTCCGCGCGAATGGCTACGACACGATCGAGCCCGAAGAGGTCAACGAAGGAGAGGGCGACTTCCTGCTCGTCGGCGACACGATCCTCGCCGGCACCGGCTTCCGCTCCACCGGCGACAGTCACCGCGAGGTGGGCGAGATTTTCGGTCGCGAGGTCATCTCGCTGAACCTCGTCGACCCGCGCTTCTACCACCTCGACACCGCGCTCACGGTGCTCGACCCGGTGCAAGGCGAACAGAACGGCGGTCCAGAGCACGCGAACATCGCGTATCTGCCCGGTGCCTTCGATGACGCCAGCCGCGCGATCCTCGAGAGTCGCTTTCCGGACGCCATCCTGGTCTCGGATGAGGACGGATCCGTCTTCGGCCTGAACTCCGCCAGCGACGGATACAACGTCATCATCTCGCCGCGGGCGAAGGGCTTCGAGGCTCAGTTGCGCGAACGCGGATACAACCCCATCACCGTCGACCTATCCGAGCTGCTGCTCGGTGGCGGCGGCATCAAGTGCTGCACGCTCGAGCTGCGCGCGGCGGAGCAGGAGGAGAGCGCATGACCGCTTCGACCACCCCCGTGCACACCGAGGCACACGTCGCCGAGAACTACCACCCGCTGCCCGTCACGATCGCCTCAGCTGAGGGCGCGTGGGTCACCGACATAGAAGGCAAGCGCTACCTCGACCTGCTCGCGGCATACTCGGCCGTGAACTTTGGCCACCGGCATCCGAAGCTCATCGCTGCGGTGACCGAACAGCTCGACCGGGTCACCCTCGTCAGCCGTGCGTTCATGAGCGACCGGCTCGAACCGTTCTCAGAGGCACTCGCGCGCATGTGCGGCAAAGAGCTTGTGCTGCCGATGAACACCGGCGCAGAGGCCGTCGAAACCGGCATCAAAGTTGCCAGGGCGTGGGGTTACCGGGTCAAGGGCATCGCGCCCGAGAAGGCGCGCATCATCGTGGCGGCCGGCAACTTCCACGGCCGCACGACGACCATCGTCAGCTTCAGCGATGACGAGTCGGCACGCGATGACTTCGGACCCTACACGCCGGGTTTCGACGTGGTGCCCTTCGGAGATGCGGATGCTATCGCCGCAGCCATCACGGATGACACCGCGGCGATTCTGGTCGAGCCGATCCAGGGTGAGGCGGGCGTCATCGTCCCGCCGGAGGGGTATTTGCGTCGCATCCGGGAGCTCTGCGATGAGCGCAATGTGCTGTTCATCGCCGATGAGATCCAGGCGGGGCTCGGCCGCGTCGGCGAGACATTCGCGTGCGATCGCGAAGGCGTCGTGCCCGACCTCTACCTGCTGGGCAAGGCACTCGGCGGCGGCATCCTGCCGGTGTCTGCGGTAGTCGGCAACCGCGATGTGCTGGGCGTCATTCGCCCCGGCGAGCACGGTTCGACCTTCGGCGGCAACCCGCTGGCCGCTGCCGTCGGACTGCGCGTGGTCGAGCTGCTGGAGACCGGAGAGTTCCAGGAGCGCGCGAAGACGCTCGGCGCTCACCTGGCTACCGGGCTGGAGAAACTCGTCGGACATGGAGTCATCGGCATCCGCGTTGCTGGTCTCTGGGCCGGAGTCGATATCGACCCCGAACGTGGAACCGGACGCGAGATCAGCGAGAAGCTGATGGAGCGCGGCGTGCTCGTAAAGGACACTCATGGCCAGACGATCCGCATCGCCCCACCGCTCGTGATCCGCGCGACCGAGATCGACTGGGCGCTGGAGCAGCTGCGGCTGGTGCTGGAAGGCTGAGCGCGGCCCGCGGGCGCCGTCGCTCGGGCACATGGCCGCTGACGCCGGAAGAATAACCCGGCTGGGAAGGTGATCCCAGCCGGGTTTATTCTTCCCGCATTACCCGCGCCCGCGCCCGTGGCCGCGTTGACGCCAGTGGCCGCGTCTGCGCAGGCGGCTCCTTCGGCGCAGGCGGCCGGCTCAACCCTTCGGCGCCGTGCGGATCGGCGTGGTGGCAGCCGCGACCTCGTCGCTGAACTCCACCGGATCGACGCGCATGACCGAGATCGGCAGGGTCTCGTCGAGCGTCAGCCGGAACCGTGAGTTCTCCTGGCGGCGCAGGCGACCGGATGCCAGGATCCACGCGACACCGATCGCCATGGCAACGAGTCCGGCGATGCCGCCGACAAGGATGGCGGCGCGGGGGCCGGCGGCATTCGTGATCCACCCTGCGATCGGGGCACCGATCGGGGTCGAGCCCATGACGACGGCCATGTACAGCGCCAACACGCGCCCGCGCAGCGCGGGGTCGGTCGTGGTCTGCACGTAGCCGTTCGCAGTTGTCAGCATGGATACCGTCGAGAATCCGACGAATATGAGCACGGTGGCATACGTCCAATAGGTCGGCATCCACGCAGAGATGATGGATGCGACACCGAACCCACCGGCGGCGAAGATCAGAACTCTGACCCGTGCTCGCTCGCGTCTGGCAGCGAGCAGTGCTCCGGCCAGCGACCCGATCGCCAGTACCGAGCTCAATATTCCGTAGCCGTCGGCGTCACGGCCGAACTCCAACGCCATCGTCGAGGCGAAGATCGGGAAGTTCATCCCGAAGGCTCCGATCAGGAAGATCATCACGAAGGTGATCTTGAGATCGCTCCGGCCCCATACATAGCGGAAGCCCTCGGCGAGGCCGTTTCGTCCCTTGCTTTTGATTCGAGGGAGGAGCTCCCGCGTACGGATCAGTACGAGCGCGATGAGCATGGCGAGGAAGGTCGCCGCGTTGAACACGAACACCCATCCGGTGCCGACGACGACGATCAGCAGGCCTCCGACAGCGGGCCCGATGAGTCGTGCCATATTGAATGACGCAGAGTTAAGTGCGACCGCATTTGAAGCGTCTTCGAGTGTGACCATGTCTGAGACGAAGGCCTGGCGTGCCGGTGCGTCGAAGGCGTTCGTGATGCCGAAGGCCAACGCAAAGCCGAACATCACCGGCAACGTCATGACACCGGTCAGCAGCAGCGCCGCGACACCGATCGCGAGCATCATCAGCACTGTCTGGGTCAGCAGCAGGATCTTGCGTCGGTCGAACCGATCGGCGACCCAGCCGGTCACGCTCACCAATGCCAGTGGCGGACCGAATTGCAGCGCCATCGTGATGCCCATCGCGGAGGCATCATTGTCCGTCAGTTCGGTGAGGACCACCCAGTCCTGAGCGGTGGCCTGCATCCAGCCGCCGATGTTCGATACGAGGGCGCCAAGGAACCAGATCCGATAGTTGAAGTTCGAGAATGACCGGAACATTGCGCTCATCGTTCGGCCACCTTCCGCATCAGGGCCGAGGCTGCTCGCAGTGTCGCCAGTTCCTCACCGGTGAAGTCGAACTCGGCCAGCGCCGCGGCGAGGGCGGCGTCGCGCTTGCGCACGGTTGCGGTGACGATTTCGATGCCGGCATCCATGATCTCGATGTACACCCGGCGACGGTCATCTTCGTCGGGAACCCTCACGACGAGGCCGCTTTCCGCTAGGGCATCCACCGTGTTCGACATCGTCGGTGCACTCACTCGTTCACGTTGAGCCAGCTCACCCACCGGCAGGCGGCCGTTCATCCTCAGACATGCGAGCACGGCGAACTGCGCGTCGCTGAGCGTGTCCACCGCCCTCTCGCGGCGCAGCCGGCGAGCGAGACGGAAGGTTGCGAGGCGGAGATCAGTGGCGGTGGCGAGTACGGGATCGTCTGGTTCAGTCATTACTTAGGTAGTCTAACTAAATTTTCCGAAAATGGGGGCAGAATGGATGCCGTGAACATCGCGCTCGAACTCGCCGTCCAGGATCCCGCAGGGGTTCGCATCGCCCGGGAGGTCGGCGCTGCGCGCGTCGAACTCGCCCAGGCCCTCGCTCTTGGCGGGCTCACGCCGTCGCCCGCCACTCTTGAGTTGGCGCTGGACGCCGCGGGGGAGGCAGGGCCCGAGATCCACGTTCTTGTTCGTCCTCGCGCGGGCGGATTCCACTACGACACCGACGAGATCGCGCTGGCAGTGCGTGACGTGGAGAGGGCGGTTGCCGCCGGTGCCGCCGGGGTCGTCATCGGTGCGCTCGATTCCACTGGTGCGCTTGACCTTGACGCGATGGCTCGGCTGCGCGATGCCGCAGGTGAAGCCGCCGTTACTCTGCACCGTGCGATCGACGTCACCGCCGATCCGGTGGCGACGCTCGACAGCGCAATCGACCTGGGCCTGCGGCGCGTGCTCACCTCTGGTGGTGCATCCGCCGCCATCGATGGCATCGAAACGCTGCGTGCAATGGCGGTAGCCGCGGATGGTCGCATCGAGATCATGGCAGGCAGTGGTGTGAACGCATCGAGTGCGGCGGCTTTGGCCGCCGCGGGCGTCGACGCGCTGCACTTCTCCGCCAAGCGCAACGTTGTCGTCGACGGTGGCGGCGGTGGTGGCGTGCGGATGGGATCGGCTGCCGACGGCGTCGGAGGGTATGAGGTCACCGACCGCGACGCCGCGTTTGCGGTGCGAGCGGCGCTCGGACTCTGAGTCGGACTCTGACACAGGACTAGCCGTTTGCCGCCGCGTCCGTAGACTCGACCCATGCCCCAGACTTCGGAGTTCACCGACGCGCACGGCGTCGTGATCGTCTACGACGTCCACTCCGCACAGGGCGAACCACGAGGCGTGGTGCAGTTGATACATGGCGTCGGCGAGCACGCCGGTCGCTACGGCGCGTTGATCGGTGCTCTCACCGCGGCGGGTTTCACCGTGTACGCAGATGACCACCGCGGTCATGGGCGCACCGGCATCCGTCAGCATGGGGGCCCTGCGAAGCTCGGCAGGCTCGGCAAGGGCGGGATGAACGCGGCCAAGGATGCGATCTGGCAGCTGACCGGGATCATCCGTGCCGAGCATCCTGACCTGCCGCTCGTGTTGCTCGGCCATTCCTGGGGATCGTTTCTCGCACAGATGCTGGTCAACGACCATCCACAGGCGTGGGATGCCGTCATCCTCTCCGGTTCCGGGCTGCGCACTCCGCGCGATCTCAACGCCGGTCCGTTGAATGCCCGATGGGAGGGGACGGCTGCCACCGGCTACGAGTGGCTAAGCCGCGATCCCGCCGTCGGTAAGGCCTTCGACGATGATCCACTGACGACGAATGTGCCGATTCGGAGGCTGTTCGGCCTGATTGAAGGGGTCAAGATCTACGGCCTCCCGAGCAAGGCTCTGAACCCGTCGAAGGGCGGGCGCGACATTCCGATGCTGCTGATGGTCGGTCGTGATGACCCTGCGGGTGGGCCGCACAGCGTGCACAAGCTCGCTGAGGCATACCGCACGCGCTCTGGCCAGACAGATGTCACGACCCTCGTCTACCCCGATGCGCGCCACGAGATCTTCAACGAACTGCAGCAGGAAGAGGTTCGCGCTGACCTGCTCGCCTGGCTCGATAAGCACGTGCCAGCCCGGTCCTGACGAGAGCGGCTTAAGCTGGACTCGTGCATGGTGAATACAAGGTTCCAGGTGGAAAGCTCGTGGTCGTCGACGTCGAGATCGAAGACGGCAGGCTGAGCGACTTCCGCCTCGCTGGCGATTTCTTTCTCGAGCCAGACAGCGCGCTCGAAGACATCAACGCGGCCGTCAACGGGCTGCCAGCGGAATCGGATGCCACGGCCATCGCCGCTGCGGTTCGAGCAGCACTGCCTGATGGTGCCCAATTGCTCGGGTTCAACCCGGAATCGGTCGGCACGGCCGTGCGCCGCGCACTCATCACCGCACCAGGCTGGCGCGACTTTGACTGGGAGATCGTGCATGAGAAGGCCGTCTCACCACGGATGAACCTCGCCCTCGATGAGGTGCTCACCTCCCGCGTCGGTGAGGGGCGTCGCCGCCCGACGCTGAGGATCTGGGAGTGGGATGAGTCCGCGGTCGTGATCGGCTCATTCCAGTCGTACCGCAACGAGGTCGACCCTGAGGGGGCTGCCAAGCACGGCTTCGACGTCGTGCGTCGCATCTCCGGCGGCGGCGCGATGCTCATGGCGGCGGGGCAGATCATCACCTACTCGCTGTACGTTCCGGCATCCCTCGTTCAGGGCATGACGTTCGCCGATTCTTATGCGTTCCTCGATGACTGGGTGCTGCAGGCGCTGCGCACCGTCGGTATCGACGCGACCTATCAGCCGCTCAATGACATCGCGAGTCCCACCGGGAAGATCGGCGGTGCCGCGCAGAAGCGTCTCGCCAACGGCGGCGTGCTGCACCATGCCACGATTTCGTACGACATCGACGGGCAGGTCATGACCGAGGTGCTGCGCATCGGGCGCGAGAAGCTCAGCGACAAGGGCACTACTTCGGCCGCCAAGCGCGTCGACCCGCTGCGCACCCAGACCGGGCTCAGTCGCGCCGAGATCATTGACAGCTTCAAGGCGACGTTCCGTTCGCTGACAGATGCCGAAGACGGTGCGATCACGGCGGATGAGTACGCCGACGCCGAGGCGCTCGTGGAGTCGAAGTTCGCGACCGATGCGTGGCTGCATCGGGTGCCGTGACCCCCACACCCGCCTCCGGCCCGCGCTCGTCGGAATCAGTCCCCCAGCCTCAGCCTGGATCCGTATCGATCCTCCACGGCGACAACCTCACCGCTGCGCGATCACTGCCATCGGCATCCTTCACGCTCGTCTATCTCGACCCGCCCTTCAACACGGGCCGCACGCAGAGCAGGCAGGTGGTGACGGCTCGTCGAACGTCCATAACTCCTCAAGAACCGGCCGGTTCAGCCGCGGATGTCGCCGAAACCGCTGACTCCGACGAAGTTCTGAGGAGCTATGAACCGGAAGCGCCGCCGAAGGAGATCCGGCACGGCTTCCACGGCCACGAGTACGAGCGCGTGCGCGGCATGCTGCGCACCTACGACGACAGCTTCGACGATTACGGCGACTTCCTCATGCCGCGACTGGAGGAGGCCTGGCGCCTGCTCGCCGACGACGGCACGCTGTATCTGCACCTGGATTATCGTGAGGCGCACTACGCCAAGGTCATGCTCGATGCCGTCTTCGGGCGCGAGGCCTTCCTCAACGAACTGATCTGGGCCTACGACTACGGTGCGAAGTCGCGGCGCCGCTGGCCGACCAAGCACGACACGATCCTCGTTTACGTGAAAACCCCTGGCCGGCATGTCTTCAACGCCGACGACATCGATCGCGAGCCGTACATGGCGCCTGGCCTCGTCACGGCGGAGAAGGCGGCCAGAGGCAAGCTCCCCACCGACGTCTGGTGGCACACGATCGTGCCCACCACCGGCAAGGAGAAGACTGGTTATCCGACGCAGAAGCCCGAGGGGATCCTTCGCCGGATCGTGCAGGCCTCCAGTCGTCCAGGCGACCGTGTGCTCGATCTCTTCGCCGGCAGTGGCACCACGGGAGCGGTGGCATCCGCGCTTGGACGCGACGCCGTGCTCGTCGATGACAACCCGGAGGCGGTGCGCGTGATGCAGATGCGGATGCCGCACGCCGAGGTTACGACGCTCTGATCATCCGCCCGTCCTGAAGCTCTAGGACGTCGTCGACAGCGGTGAACTCCGTGATGTCGTGCGTGACGGCGACGACGCCAGATCCCGTCGCGGCGAGCTCATCGATCGTTTCCGCGATGATCGCGCGGGACCGCGAGTCGAGCCCGGCCATCGGTTCATCGAGCAGCACAAGATCGGCGCGTTGTACGAGCGCCTGTGCCAGAAGTGCGCGCTGTCGCTGCCCGCCGGAGAGCGTGCCGATAGGGCGCCGGGCGAGGTCGGAGAGACCGACAGTGGTGATCGCGTCTTTGATGCGGTCTCGATCTGCCCGGCGCGCCGGCCGCCACGCACCGAGCTGACCCCAGGTGCCCATCGCGACGATGTCGGTGACGCTCAGTGGCAGGTGTGGTGCGAGCGGAGTCGACTGCGGCACGAGCGCGATGCGGAGACCGGGCCGCATATCCACGATTCCGCGATGCGGTGTGATGAGTCCTGCTGCCACCGCGAGCAGGGTCGATTTTCCTGAGCCGTTGGCTCCGACGACAGCGAGCAGACGCCCGGCATGTGCCTCCGCATCGACGCCACGCAGGGCAGGGTGACCATCAAGGTCGACCGCGATGTCGCGCAGCGAGAGCACCCGAGTGGTCGGCAAGAGGAGAGAGGACGTGGTCACGCCACCCATTATTGCAAATGAAAATCATTCTCAATAACCTGCTACAGTCACTCACTGTGTCCTCCTTGCTTGATCCATTCACCGTCTCCTTCGTGCAGCGTGCACTGCTGACCGGCGCGCTCGTCGCGGTGATCTGCGCCGTTGTCGGCACCTGGGTCGTGCTCCGTGGGATGGCGTTCCTCGGAGAGGCCATGGCGCACGGAATGCTCCCCGGCATCGCCGTCGCGACGCTGCTCGGCATTCCGCCGATTCTCGGCGCAGCGGTCAGCGCCGCCGGCATGTCCGTAGGCATCGGCGTACTTCAGCGGCGGGGACGACTCTCCGCCGACACCAGCATCGGACTGCTCTTCGTAGCCAGCCTCGCGCTCGGCGTGATTGTGATCTCTGCCTCGCGCAGCTTCGCGACGGATGCGACAGCCATCCTGTTCGGCGATATCCTCGCTGCCGAACCGTCAGACATACTCACGCTCGCAATCGTGGCCGTCATCACGCTGACTGTCGCAGTCGTAGGCCACCGCTCGTTCGTTGCAGTGACCGTCGACCCGCGGCAGGCGCAGCTGCTGGGGCTCCACCCCCGGATCGCGCACGTGCTCCTGGTCGGACTCATCACACTTGCCGTCGTCGCGGCCTATCAGGCCGTCGGCTCGCTGCTCGTCGTCGGCATGCTGCTCGGTCCTGCCGTCGCCGCAGGGCGTTGGGCCACGCGCATCCCCTCGACCATGGCACTCGCCGCACTCATCGGCACCGCGTCCGTCGCCATCGGTCTCCTCGTCTCCTGGCACGCAGGCACCGCCGCCGGCGCCACGATCGCCTTCGTCGCGATCCTGTCGGCCGCAGCGTCCGCTGCGCTCCACGGGCTGCTGTCAGCCCACATCACCTGGCGCCGTCGCGCCCTCACCGAAAAGACCGCATGAAATACCGTGCCGCCGGAGTATCCGGCATCCTGCTGCTCGCCCTTGTCGGATGCGCTGCAGCCCCTGCCAGCTCCGACCCGTCGGCGGGCACCGCCATCGAGGACAGCCATGGCGAGATTGCGGGCGCGCACGAGCTCGCAGAACCCGCTCTGCATCTGACCACCGTGGACGCGGAGGGAACTGTGCATCACCTCGACCTCCTCGACGAAGAGTCCTCGGTCCTCGCCGAGATCGAGCCGATTGATGACCTCGTGACGGACGGGCGGTACCTCTTCGGCATACGGAACGGATCGGTGACCGTCATCGACAGCGGCGTCTGGACTTGGAGCCACATCGACCACTTCCATTACTACGAAGCGCCTTCGCACGTGATCGGAGAGATCGAAGGCAGCGGCCTCGCGACAGTGACCGCCGGAGAGACAGGCGCCGGCATCCTGTTCGACGATGAAGCCGTGCTGATCGACACTCCGGCGCTGGCCGAGGGGCAGATCGTTGAGGACTTCCGCATTCCTGTCGAGCCGCACGTGGGTCTCGTCAGTCCGCTGACCACTGGCGCGGTCATGACTGAGGCGGATGCCGAGGGAACGGCGCAGACGCTGCGCATCGTCGCCGCGGACGGAACAGCGGGGGACCCCATCCCGTGCGCGAACGCGGCGGGAAGCATCACGACGGTCGTCGGCGTCGTCATCGGATGTGCAGACGGAGCGGCGCTCGCCGTCGGTGGCGATCCCGAGAAATGGGAACGAGTTCCGTACCCCGTGGACGCTGCGCCGATGGCGACCGCTTTCGACGCGCGGAAGGCACGCCCGACCGTGGCCGCACTCGCAGGGGATGAGGGAGTGTGGCTGCTTGACACCCGCGAACGCAGCTGGACGTTCCACGATGTCGGGGAGGAGATCGTGCAGGTTGCAGCGGTTGATGATGAGGCGGAACGAGTGCTTGCCCTGGCTGCGGACGGCTCGGTACTCGTGCTCTCTGACGGCGAGATCGTCGCCAGGACCGCGCCTCTCGTCGCGGCATCCCTCGCTGACCCTGAGCTCGCGACGGGCGTGACCCTCGTCGTCGATCAGAACCGGGCGTATCTGAACGGTCCGGCAGAGAACGTGATGTGGGAGATCGACGCGGCCGACAATGCGCGCATCGCCCGCGTGTTCGAGTCGGCGACGTCGCCGTTGCGTCTCGCTGGGACAGGCCGATGAACCGCGTGCGCAGAATCACTGCTGCCGTGCTGGCGGCGGCAGCCGTCACCGTCGGCCTCGCCGGCTGCACTGGTTTTGTGATGGATGCCGACCGGCCACGCGTCTACGTCACGACGAACATCCTCGGCGACGTGGTCTCCGAGATCGCGGGCGATCAGTTGGAGGTCATCACGCTCATGGCGCCCGGCGCCGATCCGCACTCCTTCGAGCTTTCCGCGCAGCAGGCTGCTGGTCTGCGAGACGCAGAGCTCATCGTGGCGAACGGCCTCGGTCTCGAGGAGGGACTCGCGCAGCACGTCGACGCCGCAGCCGCGGAGGGCGTGCCCGTCGTGGCGGCGGGTGATCATGTCGAGGTTCTCGAGTACGCGGAGGGCGCAGGCCCTGACCCGCACTTCTGGACCGACCCTGCGCAGATGATCCTCATCCTCGACGCGCTTGCGCCGACACTCGCGGAGCTCGCCGGTGCGGGGCGGGCGGATGTGCTGGCCGCAGCGGCGGCATACCGGGAGGCTCTCGTCTCGATCGACGATCAGATGGCGCACGCGCTGGCGGAGATTCCGGCAGAGCGCCGCGCGCTCGTGACCAATCACCATGTCTTCGGCTACCTCGCTCGCCGGTACGACGTGACGCTGCTGGGGGCAGCCATCCCCGGTGGCACCACGCTCGCCGCACCCAGCCCCGCTGACCTCCAGGAACTCGTCGACGCGATCGACGCTGCCGGGGTCCGCACGATCTTCGCCGAGTCCTCGCAACCCGACCGACTCGTGCAGGTGCTCGCCGAGGAGGCCGACCGCGAGGTAGCCGTCGTCGAGCTCATCACCGAGTCACTCGCGCCGCCCGGAGAACCCGGCGACACGTACCTCGACATGCTGCGCGTCAACACCGAGCGCATCACAGCGGGCCTCAACCGCTGAACTCCGCCTGAACCCCCTTGAAAAGCCCCCCCTGAAACGACCACCGCCTGAAAGGGCGACACGAAAGGAACACAATGACACAGCTGAACCGAACCGCACGATTCGCGGCCGGCGCGGGAGTCACCGCGCTACTGCTGGCAGGGTGCAGTGCCCAACCAGCGGCGGAATCTCCGGGCTCCGCTCCGACCACCTCGGATGCTCCCGCCACTTCGGATGCCGCCGCAGACGGACCGCGCGTCGTGGTGGCCTACGCCGGAGGCGTGCTCGTCGTCGACGGTGAGACTCTCGAGGTGATCGATGACCTGCCGACCGAAGAATTCGTCCGGCTCAACGACGCGGGCGACGGGAGTCACGCGTTCGTGACCACGTCAGAGGGCTTCCAGCTGCTCAATGTGCGCGAGCCAGAGCTCACCGACCTGGTCATCGAGGCGGACGCCGCCGGACACGTCGTCCGACACGGAGGCAAGACCGTGCTTTACGACGACGCGACTAGCGACACCACCATCTTCGACACGGCATCCCTCGCCGATGTCGACGGCAGCCTGCCGGAGGCGCAGGTCATCGAAGGGGTCGAGGCTCACCACGGTGTATCGGTGCTGCTGGAGGATGGCACCTTCGTGACGACCGTCGGCGACGCGAGTGGCCGCACCGGCATCCGTGCCGTTGATGCCGCTGGCACTGAGATCGCGATCAGCGCCGAATGCCCCGGCGTTCACGGCGAGGGCACCGCGCAGCATGAGGCGGTCGTCTTCGGCTGCGAGAACGGCGCGCTCGTGTTCGACGACGGAGCGATCACCAAGCTCACCTCGCCGGATGACTTCGGCCGCATCGGCAACGCGTACGTTTCCGAGAACAGCCCGCTTGTCGTCATGGACTACAAGGATGACCCCGACCTTGAGGGTTACCTCCTGACGGACATCGCGCTGATCGACACCGAGGCGAAGACCCTCGAGAAAGCCGAGCTTCCAGAGGGGATCAGCTACACCTTCCGCGGCGTGACCCGTGTGGAAAATGGTGACGCCGTGCTTATCGGCTCCGACGGACAGCTGCACGTCATCGATCCGGCGACCGGTGCGATCACGGCATCCTACGACGCGATCGATGCCTGGGAGGGGCCCTCCGAGTGGCAGCAGCCGCACCCGGCGATTGCTGCTTATGACGACGTCGTCTACGTGACGGATGCCGCAAACAGCACGATCCTCGCGATCGATGCCACCACAGGTGAACAGCTTGCCGCTGCGGAGCTGCCGGAGGTTCCGAATGAGATGACCGTAGTCGGCTAGACGCAGCACTGAGGCTGTCGGCGAATGCGATGCAGTTGCCGACAGCCTCAGCTGGTCAACGCTCAGCGGATCAGGCCGAGAGTCTCCGGCAGCCACATCGACAGCGCAGGTACGAACGCGACGATGAACAGGCCGACCACGAGTGCCCAGAAGAACGGCCAGAGCCGCGCGATGACCTTCTCCAGGCGCACGTTCGCGACGCGGGCGGCGACAAACAGGTTGTTGCCGATCGGGGGCGAGATGTTCCCGAGGCACATGTTGAAGACCATCATCGCGCCGAAGTGGATCGGGCTGACGCCCATGGCGACGACGACAGGCAGGAAGATCGGCGTGAAGATCAGGATTGCCGGTGTCGGGTCCATCACGGTGCCGGCGAGCAGGAG
This sequence comes from Microbacterium sp. Y355, assembly GCF_059445345.1. NCBI lineage: Bacteria > Bacillati > Actinomycetota > Actinomycetes > Micrococcales > Microbacteriaceae > Microbacterium > Microbacterium sp. Y355. The sequence continues at coordinate 3,197,742 of NZ_JCAIUD010000001.1, forward strand.
AACGATCATGATGATGATCAGCACAACTACCACGTTGTCGGTGAATCCGAGCAGTCCCTCGGTCACCAGTTGCGGGATGCGAGCGAACGCGAGCACGTAGCCGAGGATGCCGGAGACGCCGATCAGAAGCATGATGATGCCGGTGACCTTGGAGGCCTCGAGGATGATCTTCGGCAGTTCCTTGATCGGCAGTGTGCGCTGAATCAGGCCGAGGAAGAAGCAATACAGTACGGCGATCACAGCGGATTCGGTCGCGGTGAAGAAACCGCTGAGGATGCCGCCGATGACGACGAAGATCATCAGCAGCGCGGGCAGTGCCTTCAGGAAGACGATCGTGACCTGTCCGAAGCTCGGGCGCACCGTTCCCTTGGGGAGGCGCAGCTCGGGGTGCTTGCGGGCGTAGAGGGCCACGACCACGATGCAGACCAGTGCCCAGATGAGGCCCGGTCCGATACCGGCCATGAACAGCGCGCCGATCGAGGTGCTCGAGACGAGCGAATACACGATGAAGGTGTTGCTCGGCGGGATCAGCATCCCGGCCGGTGACGACGCAGCGTTAACGGCTGCGGAGAATGCCGGGTCGTACTTCTCTCGACGCATCCGCGGTGTCATGACGGTGCCGATCGCAGCGGCAGAGGCGACCGAAGCGCCAGAGACTGCGCCGAACATCGTGTTTGCGACGATGGTGGTCTGCGCGAGCGATGCGGGCAGGCGACCGGCGACGACCTGGGCCAGATCGATGAGGCGGGCGGCGATGCCGCCGGTGTTCATGAGTCCGCCGGCGAGTATGAAGAACGGTATCGCGAGCAGACTGAAAGAATTGCTGCCCTGGAAGATCTTCTGGGACGCAGTGAATGTCGCACCCTCCCAGTCGCCAAGGAGGATGAAGATCGCGATTGCCGAGGGCAGGCCCATGGCTACGGCGACGGGCAGGCCGATGGCGATACCGATGGCGATGCCGGCGATCAGGACGATCGACGCGACGAGTGTGATGGTGTCCATGTCAGATCGCCTCGCTGATGTCGTTGGTGTCGGGGGTGGGATCCTCGACACCGGCGAGGAGGCCGATGATCTGCACGATGGAGTAGAAGAGGATGAGCACTCCAGCGATCGGCATGATCAGGTAGATCTGCCCGATTGTGAAGGGGAGTGATGAGAGGCTCTGCTGCCAGGAGTTCTGGGCGACGGCGATGCCGCCGATGATGAACACTGCGACGATGAAGAAGATCACGATGAGCTCGATCACCACAGCGGCAGCGCGACGTGCGCGCAGCGGGAGCTTCTCGATGAGGATCTCGACCGCGATGTGCCCTCGCTCGGAGAAGACATACGCCGCAGCGATCATCGCCAGGATGACGAAGCTGTACTGTGCGGCCTCCTGCGTCCACGGTGCGGTGTTGTTGAGCACCTCGCGGGTGAAGACCTGCCAGGCTACGATGACGACCAGCGCCACGAAGACGATGATGCACAGCCATCCGAGCAGTCGATCAACGCCCTTGCGGGCAGTGCCAAGCACAGCCATCAGGCCATGCCAGCGGGTGGCACCGGCCGGAGGGTTCGCCTCGCCGGCGTCATCGGGTGGGTTCGTGGTCACGGTGTCCTCCGTTCCGGCCTGACAGCAGGATGCTGTCGCCGATTTCGCACGTCGTCGTTGCGGGATGGAGCCTGAGCGGACCGGCGAGGACGCCAGGCGGTCTAAGCGACCGCCCTGCGCCCTCGCCGGGTGCGTCAAGTCTTACTCTGCAGCGCTGCGGATACTTTCGTAAAGAGCGATCTGGGAGTCCTCGGTGAGGAACTCGTCGATCAGGGGCTCGAGGGCTTCTGCGAAGGCCTCGGTGTCGACCTCGGCGAACTCGGCGCCGCCGGCCTCAGCATCGGCGATGGCCGTCTTGGTGTCGGTCTTCCACAGCTCGGTGTGGTGCTCCCATGCCGCGGTCCAGCCTTCGTCGAAGGCCGCGCGGTCCTCGTCTGACATCTCGGCGAGCGTGTCGCTGTTGATGATCAGGAAGTCCGCACCGACCAGGTGACGCGTCAGCGAGAAGTAGGGTGCGACCTCGTGGTGCTTGTTGCTGAAGTACGAGATCTCGTTGTTCTCAGCGCCGTCGACGACGCCGGACTGCAGACCGCTGTACACGTCGCCGAACGGCAACGGTGTGGGCGATGCGCCGAGGGCTTCGATCATCGCGAGGAAGACGGGGCTCTCCTGTACGCGGATCTTCTTGCCCGCCAGGTCAGCAGGCGTTTCGACGATGCCGTCCTTGGTGTAGATGCTGCGCTCACCCTGTGTGAGGCCGCCTACGACGGAGATGTTGTTGCTCTCCTCGAGCGATGAGTACACGTCGCCGACGATTTCTTTATCGTCCAGCACCGACATCTGGTGGTCGATGTTGTCGAAGACCTTGGGAAGGCTGAAGAGGACGAAGTCCTCGTTGAGGTTCTCCAGCTGCGGCGCCGAGACAATCGCGAGGTCGATGACGCCCTGGCTGACGGACTGCAGGTACTCGTCTTGGTTGCCGAGGGTGCTGTTCGCGTGCACCTCGATGTCCCAGCGGCCGTCGGTGGCCTCCTTGAGCTGCTCACCGAAGGCTTCGAGCGCGATGTATGAGGGGTGGGTCTCAGGCTGGTTAAGTGCCAGCTTCATGACGGTGGTGCTGGTGCTGCCGCCGTCGGCGCTGTCGCCGGCGTCGCTGTCGGCACCGGTGCCGGAGCATCCGGCCAGGGTGAGCGCTGCGATCGCGGTGGCCGCCATGAAGGCGATCCGAGTATTGCTTCGCATGAAGTTCTCCTTTGAAATGCTGTGAGTGTGGGGACAGCGGTCTGCAACGACCGGTTTTATACATTCATCCATCTGCATCGAGATCTTGGCAACCAGTTGCCATGCTTTGCCTCGCGCTCGTGATCGGGATGCTGATACCCCTGGGTCAGCTGTCGTCGTCGTCCGTGAACGCCGGACGGCCGCCGTTGGGCCAGTCGTTCGTCGGGTTCGCTGGCCCCGTGGACGCCCTGGTGACAAGGCGAGCGGGCAATAGTGCCGTCTTCAGCGGGCCTCCGGGCGACGTGCGCGGAATCCGAGGCGTGCCACGCAGATCATCAAGCAGCATCTGCACGGCGACGGCTCCGAGTTGGCGAAGGGGCGCGGCAACTGTTGTCAGCTGCGGGGTGCAGAAGTCTGCGCCGAAGATGTTGTCAAAGCCGACAACCGAGACGTCTTCAGGAATGCGTATGCCGAGACTCTGCAGTCCGCGCATTAGACCGATCGCGAGCAGATCGTTGTAGGCAATCACGGCCGTGCTCGGCGACGAGGTGAGTTCACCGGCTGCGGAGAGTCCGCCGGCCTGTGTCGGAGAGAAGGGTCCGATGCGTCGTGCGCGGAGCCCGAGCTCATGGCACGCCTCGCGCAGCGCCTGCCACCGGATGCCGTTGGCCCACGACGCGTCGGGGCCCGCGACGTACGTGATGCCGGTGTGTCCGAGTGTGCCGAGATGCTCGACGGCTCGGCGCATGCCGCGCGCATTGTCTGTCGCGACGCTGGCGATATCGCTCATCGAGCGGTTGAGCACCACTGTCGGGCGCTGCTTCGCGGCGACACGGATGGACGAGTCGGACATGCGAGAGGTGGCGAGCACAACGCCCTCGACCATGGGCAACACGCGGTCGAGCGCTTGTCGCTCGGCCTCGACAGATTCCTGCACATCGGCGACCAGCAGCGTGTAGCCGGCCTTGGTCGCTGCATCCTCCGCGCCGCGCAGCAGCTCGAAGAAGAAAGGGTTGGTCACATCGGCGACGATGATCGCGAGCAGCGAGGTCTTACCGGTCGGTAGCGCTCTGGCGAGGGGGTTGGTGCGGTAGCCCATGCCAGCGGCGATCTGTCTGATTCGCTCTGCGGTCTCGGCGTTGACGCGGCCAGGGCGAGAGAACGCCCTGGATACGGTGGAAGGTGCGACTCCGGCGGCTTTGGCAACGTCGTAGATCGTCGGGCGCGCTTTGCGCCCGGCGTCGGTAGAGGGCTCCTCAGTCATGCCGTGAGCCTAGGTCAGCTATGCAACTGATGGCAACCGATTGCTGCTTTGTTGCCGCGAGGACTGAATGGAGTTGTCATGAACTACGACAGCGCTGAGCGCACGACGATGAGGACCCGCGTGAACAACGACGACATGCTTGCTGAGGCCGAGATGGCAGAGGCAGAACTGGGCAGGCTGGGCCTCGGCCACGTGCGGGTCCGTGCCCACGGAGAGCTCGCGTGCCTTGACGTTCCGTTGAACGAGATTCCGGTGCTCACCGGTGATCCGCTGCGCTCCGAAGTGCTGCGTGCAGTGCGCGGAGCCGGATTCGAGCGCGTCGCCGTACACATCGACACGCAGTGACATCATGACCGAACCGCTCCACGGCCACATATGGCAACCGGTTGACGTCCGCGCAGACCGTCTGAATTATGGAGGGATGCCAGTGCCGCTCGAACTAGACGATGACCGCCTTCTGCCTGTGGACCCCGCAACCAGGGCGGTCGCACGCGACCTCTATGCCTTGGTCGCCGATCTGCCGATCATCTCTCCGCACGGGCACGTGGATCCTGCCATGCTGCTCGATGATCTGCCCTTCTCCGACCCGGCCGAGCTGTTCATCACCAAGGATCACTACGTCACGCGGCTGTTGCATGCCGCGGGTGTCGACCTCGCTTCTCTTGGCGCAGGCAGCACGAAAGGCGCCGACCCGCGCTCGGTGTGGCGACTGTTCGCCGAGAATTGGCATCTGCTGGCGGGCACGGCATCCGGCTACTGGCTCACGCACGAGCTCGTCACCCTCTTCGGGATTGACGTCGAGCCGTCTGCCGAGACAGCGGACACCATCTACGACGCAATCGCGGAGCGGCTGGCCGAGCCCGAATACCGGCCTCGTGCACTATTCGAGAAGTTCGGCATCGAGGTGATGGCCACCACTGACGATCCGATGGACGACCTGGCCGTGCACGCGGCGCTCGCCGCCGACGAAACCTTCACCGGACGCGTGTTGCCGACCTTCCGCCCTGACGCGTACCTCGACCCGTCGGCTGCAGGATTCCGTGAGCGGATCGAGCGGCTAACGGCATCCAATGGCAGTGCACCGGACGATTTCCAGGGCTATCTCGCCGCTCTCGAAGCGCGCCGCGCCCACTTCATCGCCCACGGTGCGGTCTCGGCAGATCACGGTGTCATCGATCCGTACACTGTCGATCTCAGCGATGACGACGCCGCCACGCTCTACCGCCGCGCGGTCGCCGGCGAGTTGGGTGCTGCCGGTGCCCGCGAGTTCCGTGGCAACATGTTGCTGCGGATGGCGGGGATGAGCGCGCGTGACGGTCTCGTCATGACCATCCACCCCGGCGTGTACCGCAACCATTCCTCGGCGACGTTCGAAGGGTACGGCGCGGACACTGGACACGACATTCCGCTGACGACGACGTACACGCAGAACATTCGCCCACTGCTCGAGAAGCACGGGCTGGAGCCGAACCTCCACCTCATCTTGTTCACCGTGGATGAGACGGTCTACTCGCGTGAGATCGCTCCGCTCGCGGGGTTCTATCCCAGCGTGTTCATCGGAGTGCCCTGGTGGTTCCTGGATGCTCCGGATGCTGTGCTCCGCTTCCGTTCGGCCGTGACGGAGACCGCCGGCTTCTACCGCGGCTCCGGCTTCATCGACGACACCAGGGCGTTCCTGTCGATCCCCGCCCGTCACGACATGGCCCGCCGCCTCGATGCCGCTTTCCTCGCGCGATTCGTCGGCGAAGGACGCCTGTCTCGTGCGCAGGCCGAGCGCATTGCGGTCGACCTCGTGACGACCGTGCCGCGAAAGGCCTTCAAGCTGTGACCGACTCTCAATCAATGACCGGTACCGTCACCTCCGGGCTCGACCGCGCATCGGCCTCTGCTCGCACTGGGCGCGCGTTCGATCGCGCGCCGGTGCGCATCGTGCATCTCGGCCTCGGCGCTTTTCATCGCGCACATCAAGCCTGGTACACCGACGTCGCCGACGAGGCGAACGAGTGGGGAATCCGCGCGTTCACCGGGCGCAGTGCGACCGCCGCGGAAGAACTCGCGGCCCAGGACGGCCTCTACTCGTTGATCGAGCGTTCCGGTGCTGGTGACAGCATCACGCTCATCGACTCCATCGTCGATGCGGTCGATGGAGCCCGTGTCGATGTCCTTGCTGCAACACTCGCCGACCCAGCAACAGCGCTGGTCACCCTCACGATCACCGAGGCGGGCTATGCGGTGGATGCCGAGCATCGCCCCGACCTGAGCAACCCCGTGGTCTCGGACGACGTCGACTGGCTGCGCTCGAACCTGGGTGCGGATGTGCTTGACCTGTCGACGGCGCCTCGGACGGCACTCGCCCGACTGCTGGTCGGTCTCGAGGCCAGGCGTCGTTCGGATTCCGGACCGATCGCCGTCGTCTCATGTGACAACCTTCCTGGCAACGGCGAGCTGACCCGGAAGGCGCTGACCTCGTTCGCAGAGCTGGCCGGAGCATCCGACACCCTCGCGTACCTCAACGCGCACGTGAGCTTCCCCTCGACTTCGATCGACCGCATCACGCCCAAGACGACATCCAGTGAGATTGCGCTGGTGCGCGAGCAGACCGGATGGGACGACCGCAGCCCGGTCGTCACCGAGCCCTTCCACGACTGGGTGATCAGCGGGGAGTTCCCTGCAGGACGGCCGAAGTGGGAGAAGGCTGGGGCGCGCTTCGTCGACGATATTGACCCCTTCGAGCGTCGAAAGCTGTGGCTGCTCAATGGCTCGCACTCGTTCCTCGCCTACACGGGTGCTGCTCGCGGCCACGAGACAGTGGCGCAGGCGATTGGTGATCCGCAGATTCGTGCCTGGGTGGGTGAGCTGTGGGACGAAGCAGCACGCCATCTCACCGAGCCTCACCTCGGCATAGACGACTACCGCACGGCTCTGCTGGAGCGGTTCGACAACGCTCGCATCCAGCACCTGCTTGCGCAGATCGGCCAGGACGGCACCACCAAGCTGCGAGCCCGCATCCCCGAGGTGCTGTTCGCAGAGCGTGCTGCCGGCCGTGAAGGCGCGGCATGTATCCGCGTGCTCGCAGCCTGGGTTGCGGGTGCGTTGGACGGCCGGCTTCCGGCAGACAGCAATGGCGCCGCAGTGGCGGATGCCGCCACACTGGATACATCGGCGGCAGTGCCAGCGCTGCTGGCGCTGATCGATCAGCGCCTCACCGAACCTGAGATCGTGGCAGCGGTCACCAACGCCGCTGCCGAATTCGCACAGAACTGATGAACACCACTGGAGGACCCATGATCATCGACAAGGCTGAAGTGATTGTCACCAGCCCAGGCCGGAACTTCGTCACGCTGCGTTTGACGACGGATGAGGGGCACGTCGGCATCGGCGATGCGACGCTCAACGGTCGCGAGCTCGCAGTCGTGAGCTACTTGAAAGACCACGTGGTGCCGTTGCTGCTGGGCAAGGATGCGCACCGCATCGAGGACACCTGGCAGTTCCTTTACCGCTCGGCGTATTGGCGTCGGGGTCCGGTCACGATGGCGGCCATCGCCGCGGTCGATATGGCACTGTGGGACATCAAGGGCAAGGCTGCCGGGATGCCGGTGTACCAGCTGCTGGGCGGCGCGAGCCGCACCGGGCTGATGGCATACGGCCACGCCTCTGGCAAGGAACTGCCGGAGCTGTTCGACTCCATCCGCGCGCATCAGGAGCAGGGGTACCGTTCGATCCGCGTGCAGACCGGCGTGCCGGGGCTGAAGGCGATCTACGGGATCGCCTCGCAGGCCGCGGACACCGGCGACGGCAGCATCCGCTACGACCACGAGCCGGCACGTCGTGGTGCCACGCCCACGGAAGAGGACTGGGACACGCGGGCATACCTGCGCACCCTGCCCGGCGTATTCGAGGCGGTGCGCAACGAGTTCGGTCCCGAACTGCCGCTGCTGCACGACGGACATCACCGGATGACGCCGATCCAGGCGGCGCAGCTTGGCAAGTCGCTGGAGCCGTACGACCTCTTCTGGCTCGAGGACTGCACGCCGGCCGAGAACCAGGAAGCACTGCGCCTGGTTCGCCAGCACACGACGACGCCGTTGGCGATCGGTGAGATCTTCAACACGGTCTGGGACTTCAAGGACCTGATCAGTGAGCAGCTGATCGACTACGTCCGCGGTGCGGTGACGCACATGGGTGGAATCAGCCCGTTGAAGAAGACGCTGGACTACGCGGCGCAGTACCAGATCAAATCCGGTATGCACGGACCGACGGACATCTCCCCGGTGGGGATGGCTGCGGCGATGCATCTGGGCTTGAGTATTCACAACTTCGGAATCCAGGAGTACATGCAGCACTCCGCAGCGACGGATTCGGTGTTCCAGCAGTCGTACACCTGGGAGAACGGCATGCTTCACCCCGGCGACCAGCCAGGCCTTGGCGTCACTCTGGACGTCGACGAAGCAGGCAAGTACCCGTACGAGCAGGCCTACCTGCCCTACAACCGCCTCGCCGACGGAACAGTGCATGATTGGTGAATGGGCATGATTGGTGAGTGGGCATGATTGGTGAAAACGCGCCGTTGATCTGCGTGATGGGTGTGTCGGCGGCGGGTAAATCCACCGTCGGCATCGCCCTCGCCGAGCAGTTGGGCGTGCCGTTCACTGACGCCGACGCGCTGCATTCGGACGCCAATCGCGCCAAGATGGTCTCTGGCACACCGCTGACAGATGATGACCGTTGGCCGTGGCTGGAAACGGTCGGTGACCGCTTCCGCAGCAGCGCCGACACCGGTCTCGTCATGGCTTGCAGCGCACTTCGGCGGGTGTACCGCGACCGGATCCGCTCGGTCGCACCCGATGTGCTGTTCGTGCACCTGCATGGTTCACGCGACCTGTTGCTCGAGCGCGCCCAGGCCAGGACTGATCACTTCATGCCTGCCGCGCTGTTCGACTCGCAGCTCGCAACGCTGGAAACGCTGGGCGCCGATGAGGCCGGTTTCGTCACCATCGTCGATCGGGGGCCGGACGAGCTCGTGCAGGAGATCCTCGAGCGGCTGGCTGCTCAGATCAGTGCGAGCACGCTGTCATAGGCGTCGTTGGTGACGTCTTCGCCTGACCCGCCGAAGATCCGGGTCGTGCCGGGGTCTGTGCGCCACGTCGCCCAACCAGGATCTCCGGCGGTGATGAGCGCCACCGCAGCGCCGTGCACATCGTCGGCCAGTGATTGCGGTGGGTGCGGGCCCGCGAGTGCGTCGACGCGCACTCTGTCGAGCCCGTCGAACCAGAACGGCACGTCCAGGCAGTGGCACGCCCAGCCCTTGGTGGGGGAGACCCACGAGAATCGATACGCCCAGGTGGAGGCATCCGCGTTCTGCCTGGCCTCCGCCACTCGCGGAACGATCACTCGGAAGATGTGGTCGCTGACGTAGCGGCCGACCATCGCGGCGGTGCCCTTCGCATGCTGCGCGGCGTTCGCCTCCAGGTACGCCTCCCGTATCGTGCGGTCGCGCAGGAATGGGCGCAGCAGCAGCTGCGCCGGGATTCGGCGCAGCGCTGCGCCCTCGCGCTCGGCGATCATCGTGAATTCGTCGTCGACCGCGCCGAGCAACAACGGCTTGTCGGCGCCGATTCCTGCCCGCAGTGCATCCACCGTGGGCTGAGCGATCAATGTGCCGTCGATCATCGGTCCCCACGGCAGCCCGTTCTCGATGAGATCGGCGATGACTCCGAGCCCGCGTTTGGCACTGGCAGCCTTGCCCTGGAACCCATGCAGTGTCGTCTCGTCGACAGAGCGGAAGCCCTGGGCCGTGGCGTCGACACCGGCCAGTTTCGCCAGCCGGGCCGAACGCGCTTTGGCCTCTGCCATCGGGACGTCGGCCAGCGCTCCGGATGCAGACAGCGCCCGGTGGAAAAGGTGCTGCGCGGATGGCATCGCGAGCAGGGTGAGCACGGCGCCGCCACCTGCTGACTGTCCACCGATCGTCACCTGTTTCGGGTCTCCGCCGAAGGTCGCGATATTCTGCTGCACCCACTCGAGGGCGGCGATCCAGTCGAGTACGCCGCGATTGTGTGGAGCGCCCTCGATGTAGCCGAAGCCGTCAAAGCCCAGCCGGTACGAGAGTGACACGGTGACGATGCCGTCGCGATTGAACCGGGCGCCGTCGTACCAGGGGCTGGCCGGGGAGCCCTCGGTGTAGCCGCCGCCGTGAATCCAGACCAGCACTGGCAACGATCCGACGGTCGACGGTGTGAATACGTTGACGTTGAGAGTGCTGTCGCCCGGAACTGCGGGCTCGGGGATGAGAGTGTCTGTGCCCGTCGTGCGCAGTGCGGTTGCGCCGTATTCGGTCGCATCGCGCACCTCGCTCCACGGCTCTGGTGGGACGGGAGCTGCGAATCGCAGGTCACCGACGGGCGGCGCCGCGAAGGGGATGCCGAGAAACGCCAACGACCCGTCCCGCGTGAGACCACGCACCGGCCCTGCGTGGGTGATGACGACGGGGGCTTGCGACACGTTGTCTCCTCGGATGTGGGCGGCATCGCCAGCGTAGCGGCGCGTCGGTGGAGAAATGTGACGAGAAGTGTCGCTCTTGTGTGACACTTCATGTCATACTGTTGCCGACGATGCACGAGGACATACTGTGACGAAACCTCTGGCGGGGCCGCAAACCCTGCTGCGTACGCTGAATTCGAGAGCGATTCTGGAGGCTTTGGCTCAGCGTGGGCCTTTGACTCGTGCGGAGTTGATGGGCGAGACCGGGTTGTCACGGACTGCTGTGACTCAGGTCCTTAGGATGCTCGAGGCTGGGGACGCCGTAGCATCCGCTGGGGTGGACCGAGACACGCGAGGACCGGCGGCAACCCGGGTCTCCCTTCATCCTCGGCTGGGTTTCGCTGCCGCAGTGCACGTCGACCACTACGCGATGCACGTCAGCCTGATCGACCCAACCGGCACCGTACGCGCGCAGCATGACGCCCCGCTCGGCAGCGTCGAGAACCGCGCCGCCGACATCGCCCGCATGATCGCGGATTGCGCCCAGACCGCCCCAGGCCGGTTGCGCCATGCGGTTGTCGCTATGCCGGGGATCGTCCGGCCTGACGGTGAGATCAGAGACGACCAGGGCCCGGATGGCGGTGCCTTCCGTGCGGCTTTGGAAGGGCTTCTCGGTTGCCAGGTGCAGGTCGAAAACGACGTGAACCTCGCGGCGCTCGCCGAAGCAGAGTCCGGTGTCGGGCGTGAGCTGGAGAGCTTCACCCTGCTGCTGATCGATCAGGGCCTTGGTGCGGGCACAGTGCTGGGCGGCGTTCTGCATCGCGGCTTTGCCGGCGTTGCTGGCGAAGTGCAGTATCTGCCGCAGCCGCCGGTGCCGATCGGAGTTCCGGTCATCAACGAAACGATCGTCGAAGACCTCGCGCTCAGCAATGGGCGTGATCCGGCTGACCTGCTCTCCGTACACCTCGACGCGTGCGCGGCCGGCGAAGACGCTGCCCAGGCGATGATCAATGAGCTGGCTCGGCGGCTGGTGCTCGTTGCAGGAAGTGTGACACTGGTCGTCGACCCAGAGGCCTTCGTGCTGGCCGGGCACGCGGCACATCCGTGTTTCTTTGCGGCAGTGGTCCGGGCCGCTGAAGCGATGTCTCATCTGCTGACCTTGCATTTCGTGACCTCCGCCTTCGGGCGAGAAGCGACGATGATTGGTGCGATCGGTGAGGCGACTTCGGCGCTGCGCGAGCGCGAGTTCACCGGCATCCTTTCGGGAAAGCTCGGCCCCTCTGGAAAGGTCAGGGCGACGCGATGACATCGCTCGTTTCCCGACTCGGCCTTGCGAGTGATGCAAGAGTGATCATTCTCAACGCGGACGATTTCGGCATGTGCCATGCGGCGAATGAGGCCATCACCGAGCTTCTCGTCGGCGGGTATCTCGACTCGACGACCGTTATGGTGCCCTGCGCGTGGGCGCCGGAAGCGCTCGCCTTCGCCGCGGCCAACCCGACGCTGGATGTCGGAGTACATCTGGTGCTCACCAGTGAGTGGAGCCGGTATCGCTGGCGTCCGCTGACTGGCATCGGATCCACCCTCGTCGATGCGGATGGCTACTTCCCGGCAGAAGTCCGCTCTGTCGAAGAGGGTGTCACTGCCGCTGACGTCGCCGCCGAGCTTGAGGCACAGCTCGTCGCGGCGTTGGCTGCTGGCGTCGACGTCACCCACATCGATAACCACATGGGTTCGGTCTACGGCCTGCACACCGGACGTGACCTGCTCGCCCCGGTTTTCGAGCTTGCAGTGCGGCACGGTCTGCCGTTTCGGCTGCCACGGGTTGTTGACGGTGCTGAGTTCGGGGCAGACCTCCAGCCGGTGCTCGATCGTGCAACGCAGGCGGCGGATGCCGCGGGGATCGTCATTTTGGACAGGCTGTGGACGCACCCGTTCGCGTTGGCAGATGAGGGCACGGATGCCGAGGAAACATACGCACAGGTGAGGGACGGGTTCCTCGAACTGCTGCGCGCAGTGCCGGCCGGAGTCACCGAGATTTACCTGCATCCGATGGTCGACTCTGTAGAGCTGCGCGCGGCCGTCGATCACAGTGCGAGCAAACGTGGCTACGAGCGTCGATTGCTCGCTGATCCGATTGTTCGCCAGACCATCGAGAAAGAGGGGCTCATCCGGATAGGCTGGCGTGCGCTGCGCGACGTGCAGCGCCGATAGGAGCCCCGCAGATGAGTCTCACCGTGCGTATCCGCGACCGTCGTCTGGATGCCGCGCCCACCCGCGCACAATCCATGGCTTTCGGTGCATCGGGTTTCCCTGTGCAGCTGATGGGTCAGACCTTCTCGGCCTTCGTCGTCTACTTCTACGTCGCCCACCTCGGCGTTGCTGCAGAGTGGGTGGCTGCGGCGATGATCGCCCACGGCATCCTGAACGCCGTGCTCAATCCACTGGTCGGTGCGCTCTCTGATCGAATTCGCACGCCCTGGGGGCGACGCATCCCGTGGATCGGGCTCGGCATTGTGCCGCTGGTCGTCGCGTTCGCGCTGGTCTGGATGCCGCCGGAGCTGCCCGCAGGCGGATTGATCGTGTGGTTCCTCGTCGTCGTGGCCGTGTACGACATCGCATTCGTGGTCGTCGTGCTGAACATCTCGGCGCTGTTTCCGGAGATCTTCCGCACGACCGAGGAACGCGCCAGGGGAAATGTGCCGCGACAGGTCTTCGCGATCGTCGGCATGATTCTCGGCACGGCCGGAGCACCGCTGCTTTACGACAGCATCGGCTGGCCTGGGATGGCAATCGCACTCGGGTTCGTGTGCCTGGTGATGTTCGGCTGGTCATTCGCCGGCGGGATGGTCGAGCGTCGGGGTGAGGTCGCGGTCTCGTCTTCGTCATCGATGTCGATGACGTGGAGGGACCAGCTGCGGTACACCTTCGCCAACCGTGCCTTCGTGCCGTATGTGCTCGGGTCGCTGTTCGTGCAGACGTCGATCGCCGTCATTCTTGCGGCCATCCCGTTCTACGTGCGCTATTCGCTGCACGCGGCAGAGGGAGAGAGCAGCATCCTGCTGGGTGTGATCTTCGTGGTCGCGGTGCCGGCGATCTTCCTGTGGAGTTGGGTCGTCCGTCGCACCTCGCCGCGTGCTGCGCTGCTGTGGGCAGTCGGAGTATTCGGCATCGCGGTGCTCGGCTATCTGCTGCCCTCGGGCGTGCTCGGCGCAGCGCTGGTCGGCGTCGCGGTCGGCGTCGGGGTGGGCGGCCTGCTGCAATTGCTCGAGGTCGTGCTCGCGCAGATCATCGACGACGATGCTCGACGCACCGGACTTCGCCGTGAGGGCGTGTACTTCGGGGTCAACGGCTTCGTGGTGAAGGGCTCCGTGGTGCTGCAGGCGATCGTTGCCGCCTGGGTGCTGAACGCGAGCGGCTTCGATGCCACGCTCGGCGATGTGCAGCCGGAGGACGTGGATGGTGGCATCCGAATCATGCTCGCCGTCGTGCCGATGGCGTTCACCGCGCTCGCGTGGGTGTGCTTCTGGATGTACCCGATCAAGGTGCGCGATGTCGAGGTCGCTTCGGCCTGAGCGCGCCGGTCGCGGTCGCGCCGCGGGGCCGCGTGTCACAGAAGCCGCGCCGCGGGTGGCGGGTGGCGGGTGGCGGGTGGCGCAGGTGGCCGCTTGCGGGCGGTGAATGCGGCAATGTCCGCCCCCTCGGATGTGGCGCGTCCTGTGGCGCGTGCGGTGGCGGTGGCGCGGACGATGGGTATGGCTGTGGGCAGGTGTCGGAGATGGCCGCTTGCGGGCGGTGGAAGCGGCAAAGTGTGACACCTCGCCCGCGGGCGCGGGAGGATGCCGCGACGAGGTGTCGCAGATGGCCGCCGGATCGCCGTCTTCGCGGCAACGTGCGACACCTCGCAGGTTCAGTGACATGCGCCGCGAGCGCGTCGCAGTACCTGCTGGTCGGATGCCGTGGCACCCGCAGCTTCTGTGACGCGGCATCGGATACGCGAGGGCACGGCGGGCTACGCAGCGCGCGAGGGACTACTCGGCGTTGCGGCGAGCTTCCCAGCCGGTGCGCACCATCTCGTCGACGGTGTAGCGCATCTTCCAGTCCAGATCTCGGGCGGCGAGCTCGCCGGTGGCGACGATGCGGTCGGGGTCGCCGGGGCGGCGGGGCCCGATTTCGGGGGTGAAGTCGATGCCGGTGACGCGGGCTACGGCATCCATGATCTGCTTCACGCTCAGGCCGTCACCGGATCCGAGGTTGTAAGCGGCCTCGATGGATGCGCCGGACGCAAGGCGCTTCGCGGCCTCGACGTGCGCTGCGGCGATGTCGCCGACGTGCACGTAATCGCGGACGTTGGTGCCGTCAGGGGTGTCGTAGTCGTCGCCGAAGATCTTTGGAGTCTTCTTTGCGATCAGCGCCTCGAACACGATCGGGAAGAGGTTGTGCGGGCTGACGTCGTACACCGTGGGGTCTGCGGATCCGACGACGTTGAAGTACCGCAGCGAGGTGTGGCGCAGCGGCTTGTCAGAGTCGGCGGTTGCGATGGCCTGGTCACGCAGCAGCCACTCGCCGATGAGCTTGGACTCGCCGTAGGGGCTGGCGGGCTTCTTCGCGGTCTCCTCGACGACGAGCGACACGTCGGGGGTGCCGAAGACAGCGGCCGACGAGGAGAACACGATGTTCGCGACGCCCGCGGCATCCATTGCCTCGAGGATCACGCGAGTGCCCTCGACGTTCTGCGCGTAGGTGTGCATCGGGCGCTGCACCGAGACCCCGGCGTACTTGTAGCCTGCGACGTGGATGACACCCTCGGCGTTGTGGTCGCGGAGTGTCTTCTCGACGAGTTCGCGATCGAGGATGCTGCCCTGCACGAACGGCACGCCTTCCGGGACGAACGACTTCTGCCCGCTGGACAGGTCATCCAGGATCACCGGGGTGAGTCCGGCATCCGCAAGTGCGCGCACGACGTGCGCTCCGATGTAGCCGGCGCCGCCGGTGACGATCCAGGACATTCGTTCCCTCTTCCTCGTGTTCCTTCTCATTCTCCCAGAGGTCAGGCGTCGCGTTGGGCGCCGGCGGCGGGAGTCACCGTGAAGATGTGCGGTGCGGTGAACCCGGATGCGGCGAACGCCGCGGTCACGGCATCCGACACCGCCTCGACATCAGACTGCTCGATCAGCGCGATCGCCGCGCCACCGAAGCCGCCACCGGTCATGCGGGCACCGATTGCGCCTGCGGCGAGGGCCGTCTCCACGGCGGTGTCGAGTTCGGGAACCGAGATCTCGAAGTCGTCGCGCATCGAGGCGTGGGATGCGACGAGCAGGTCGCCGATCGCCCGCGGCCCCTGTTCGCGCAGCGCGGTGACGGTGTCGAGCACGCGCTGATTCTCCGTCACGACGTGGCGCACGCGACGGAAGGTCACGTCATCCATGAGCTCCTCGGCACGGGGCAGGTCATCGACGGACACGTCGCGCAGCGACGGAACGCGCATGGTCGCGGCTCCCCGCTCGCACGCCGCTCGCCGCTCGCCGTAACCGCCAGTCGAGTGTGCGTGCTTGACGCGGGTGTCCATGACGAGGATGGCCAGGCCGGTCTCCGCCAAGCTGAGGGGCACCAGATTTGCGTCGAGAGTGCGGCAGTCGAGGAACAGTGCGGCGTCGGTCTCGCCGAGCATCGACGCCATCTGGTCCATGATCCCGGTCGGGGCACCGACGGCCTCGTTCTCGGAGCGGCGGCCGATGCGGGCGAGGGCCCTGCGGTCGAGCTGCGCGTTCCAGAGATCGTTCAGGGCGGATGCCGTTGCACCCTCGATCGCAGCCGAAGAAGAGAGGCCGGCTCCGACCGGAACATCCGAGGCGATTGCGATGTCGACGCCCACTCCTGTGGCACCGGCCAGCTGCATCGCCCAGGCGACGCCGAGCGGGTATGCGGCCCACTCCTGCACTGCCGGCTCTGAGCCGGTCGGCGTCGGGAAGAGGGTGCTCAGCTCGTCGAGGGCGACCTCGACCGGCTCCTCGGCCAACGTCGAGGCAACGCGGATGCGGCCGTCCTGACGCATGCCGACAGCGGCATATGTGCGGTACGGGATCGCGAACGGCAGCACGAAGCCGTCGTTGTAGTCGGTGTGCTCGCCGATGAGGTTGACGCGGCCCGGCGCCGACCAGACGCCTGCGGGGGCGTGCCCGGTGAGCTGCTCGAAGAGGGTGCGTGCGGAATCTTGAGGAGTGGTCATGCGCTGAACTCCTCTGCACTGTTGTTATCAGCGCTGTCCTCTGCGCGCTCGATGGCTTCTCGGATGCGGACGGCGCCCTGCTCTGGAGTGACTTCAGCAGCCCAGGCCCACATGGCAGCCTCGGAACCGGCGAGGAACTTCAGCTTGTCGGCGGCGCGACGCGGACTTGTCAGTTGCAAGTGCAGACGCACCGTCTCGCGACCGACGTTCACCGGAGCCTGATGCCATGCGGCGATATACGGTGTGGGGGTGTCGTAGAGAGCGTCGACGCCCTTCAGCAGCTTGAGGTACAGCGGAGCGAGCTCATCGCGTTCGGCGACGGTCGTCTCGGCGAAGTCTGGCACGTGGCGGTGCGGCATGAGATGCACTTCCAGAGGCCAGCGTGCGGCGAAGGGCACGAAGGCGGTCCAGTGCTCGCCGCGGAACACGACGCGCTCCGACGCCTGCTCCGACTCGAGGATGCGCTGGTACAGATCCGGCGCGGTGCGGTCGATGCTCTCCAGTGCACGGGCGGTGCGCGGGGTGACATAGGGGTAGGCGTAGATCTGGCCGTGCGGGTGCGGCAGCGTGACGCCGATCGCTTCGCCGCGATTCTCGAACGGGAAGATCTGCTCGATGCCGGGGATCTGCGACAGCGCGGCGGTGCGGTCTGCCCAGGCTTCGATCACGGTGCGGGCACGGGTCACCGACTGGGTGCCGAAAGAACCCGAGTGGTCTGGGCTGAAGCACACGACCTCGCAGCGGCCGACCGAGGTGCGGGTGCGGCCGAGGCCGAGCGCGGCGAGATCATCCAGTCCGCGTGGCGGGTTGGATGCGAGCGGCACCCCGCCGAAACCATCGGGCAGGGCGGGGCCGAAGGCGGGGGAACGGTTCTCGAACACCGCGACGTCGTAGAGCGACGGCACCTCTGAGGGGTTCGTCGGCGACTGCGGTGCGAGCGGGTCGGCATCGGCGCCGGGCATCATGACGCGGTTCTGGCGGTTTGCGGCGACGGTGATCCAGTCTCCGGTGAGCACATCCAAGCGCATGTTCGCGGTGTCAGGACGCGGGTCGAGCGCACGGGCATCGACCGCGCGCTCCGCGCCGAGTGTGGTGCCCGGGTCGTCGTAGTAGACGAGATCGCGGCCGTCGGCGAGCTTCGTGGCGCGCTTGACGACGCCGGCGCTCAGTTCGGTCGTTCGTAACTCCGCAGATTCTTGCATGTTCACGTAAACACGGTACCTTCTGGGCGGTGGTAACGTCAACATTGCGGAGTTATGAGTGGCGAAGTGGCGGAGTTGTGAGCGGCGAAACGGCGAAACGGTTGAGGGAGACGGATGCTCGGGGAAGATGACCTGATCCAGCCCAATCGGGCGCGCAAGGCGCGGCCTTCGTCCGGTCGGGTGTCGATGGCGCAGGTCGCCGGCCGCGCCGGAGTCTCCGGTCAGACCGTGTCACGCGTCGTGAATGATAGCCCTCGTGTCGACCCCGCTACTCGTGTGCGCGTCGAGAAGGCGATGGCAGAACTCGGCTACCGGCCTCATCGCGCCGCCCGCGCCCTGCGCACCGGGCGTACTCAGACAGTCGGTCTCGTCGTCACGACCCTCGCCACGGTCGGCAACTCGCGGATGCTGCAGGCCACCGCAGAAGCGGCCGAGCGGCGTGGCTACGCGCTGCTCGTCGTCACGGTTGGCGACTCAGTCGCAACGGCGTTCGACCGTCTGTACGATCAGGGCGTCGACGGTGCGATCGTCCTGAACGAGGCCTCGGCGATGATGCAGGCCGCCGATCTGCCAGAGGGGCTCCGCGCGGTCGTGGTCGATGCGCCAGCGGCATCCGATCTTCACGTCGTTCACAGCGACCACGCCGGGGGCGCAGCGGCGGCGACCAGGAGGCTGCTCGATCTCGGACATGACACCGTGTGGCACCTGGCGGGTCCCGCAGATTCCTTCGCTGCGGCTGAGCGCGAGCGCGGCTGGCGGGAGACGTTGGAGGCCGAGGGCATCGCGCCGAACTCCATCGTGCGCGGAGACTGGTCGGCCGAGTCGGGCCATGAGGCGGCGGCCGCCCTCGACGCAGCGACAGCAATCTTCAGCGCCAACGACCAGATGGCGCTCGGCCTCATCCGTGCTCTCGCTGAGCAGGGTCGCCGCGTTCCGGAGGACGTCAGCGTGATCGGCTTCGACGACGTTCCGGATGCTGCGAACTACCGGCCGCCGTTGACGACGATCCGGCAGGACTTCGCCGCGCTCGCGAACGATGCAGTCTCGGCGCTCGTTGCCGAGATCGAGGGGAAAGAGGCGGTTCCGCCCGCAGTCATTCCCGCCACGCTCATCGACCGAGCCAGCACTCGGGCGGTATAGGTCACGGCCGAGGCGTGAGCCTCAGAGCCCTCCGACGATCGCATTGTCGAGCTCGTCAATATTGACGCCTTCACGCATCGCCCGGTTTGTCAGCAGCACCCACGCGACGCCGGCGGTCGGATGTACCCAGAATTCCGTTCCGGCCCAGCCCCCGTGGCCGTACGCATCGCGGTCGACGAGGCCGGGCGCGCGCGTGCGCAGGTTCCAGGTGAAGCCCCAATCCTGCCCTCGTTCGACGGTGTACGGCTCATGTCGGGGGATCTTGCCCGTCAACGGGCGACGCATCATCTCCAGGGTCGCCGGATGCAGGATCCCGCCGTGCTCGCCCTCGCCGATGCGCAACAGTGCTGTGCCGAGCCGCAGCAGGTCGTCGGCGCGTCCGGCAAGACCCGCGCCGGGGGATCGCTTGCGCGCGAAGAGGGTCATATCGATACCCGCCGCCGCCGCATCGGCGACCGGATGCGCGTCGGACAGGTCGAGGCTCAGCCCGTCGGCGCCGATCTCGGCGGCCCAGGTGGCGACCTCGGCGTCCCATGTCCTGCCGGTGGCCTGCTCGATGAGCGCGGCGATGCCTTCGAAAGCGAGTGTCGAGTACCGCGATGCTGTGCCAGCGATGAAGTCGCGGCCCTGTGCGAGCAACTCCTCGCGCAGCGGCGGCGCGGAGTCCATTGGGGGTTCGCTGATCCCGGACGTGTGGCTGGCCAAATGCCGCAGCCGCACGATGTCGTCGCCGATATCGTCGCCGCCCCGCGTGGCGCCGAACGCAGGCAGCGCGGCCGTCAGCGGCGTATCCAGCGTGAGCTGGCCGCGCTCGATCGCGCGTGCCGCGGCGATGCCGACGAGAGGCTTGGTGATCGAGAACAGCGGATAGCGGTCGTCAACGCCGGCGTCGCCGAACGACTCCAGGGCGACCGTGCCGTCGGCGGAGGCGATACCGAGCACGGCGGTGGGCAGGCGGTCAGCCTCGACGTGCTGGCGGACCCAGTCGAATGCAGCGGAAAAGGTCATCATTCGGTGACCTCGGCGAGGTGCGCCGGCTTCGAGCCGCGCAGCAGCATGGCCTTGTTGGCGCGTGGGAAGAAGTCGGTCTCGCCGACCCAGAATCGGGAAGTCACGCCGTCAGCCTAGTGGCCTCCAGTACGCCTTTTCCTGTCGCGGAGGGTCGGTGAATCGTCTTGTATTGCTGCGCAGCGGACGGATGCCACACTCGAGGGGCTAGCATGGAGCCGTGACACGGAGAGCGCTTTCCCGTATCCCCGACCTCATCGATGGGTCTCACCCGACGTGGTCGGTGCTACGGCTGCTCATGCGCCGCCCCGGACGGATACTTGTGGCCGTTCTCGCCTTCACGATGAAGGAGATCCCACTGTGGTTCCTCCCCGTCGTCACGGCGGCCATCATCGACATCGTGGCCGAACGGGGTGAGCCATCCGCCGTGCTGTGGTGGTTCGCACTCGCCGCTGTCCTGTTGCTGCAGAATTACCCGAACCACATCCTCTACACCCGCAACTTCATGACGGTCGTGCGTGATACCGGCGCAGATCTGCGTAATGCGCTGGCTGCGCGACTGCAGAGCTTGTCGATCGGATATCACACCAGAGTCAGCTCCTCGATCGTGCAGACCAAGGTCGTGCGTGACGTCGAGAACGTCGAACTCATGCTTCAACAGGTCACCCATCCACTGCTGTCCGCGGCGATGGTCATGACCGGGGCGATCGCGATGACGTCGATCGTGGTGCCGCAGTTCCTGCCGGTCTATGCGCTGACCGTGCCGATCGCGATCGGCATCCGATACGGCATGCGCAACCGCTCGCGTACGCGCAACGAGGTGTTCCGCCGCGAGGTGGAGACGCTATCGGCGAGGGTGGGGGAGATGGCCTCGCTCATCCCGATCACCAGAGCGCACGGCCTCGAGCAGACCGCGGTCACCCGTGTGGCCAGCGGCGCCGATGGTGTGCGCCGTGCGGGCCTTCACCTCGACATGCTCAACGGGCACGTCGCCTCGATCTCCTGGGTCGCGATGCAACTGCTCGGGGTCGGCTGCCTCGTGCTCGCCGCAGTGTTCTCGCTCACCGGCTTCCTGCCGGTCACTCCCGGCGAGGTCGTGCTGCTGTCGACATACTTCACGCTACTCACCGGTGGGCTGACCCAGTTGCTCATGCTGATTCCGGTCGGTGCGCGTGGCCTGGAGTCCGTGCGCTCGATCGCCGAGGTGCTGCAGGAGCCAGACCTCGAGCTGAACGAGGGCAAGCTCTCGGTCGACGCCGTCGAGGGTTCGATCACGCTCGAGGATGCCTCGCACCGTTACGACGGCGCGGACGTCGACGCCTTGCATCGTATCGATCTCGTGATCCCCACCGGAACGACAGTCGCCTTCGTTGGCTCGTCGGGATCGGGCAAGTCGACGCTCATGAACCTGGTGCTTGGTTTCGTGCGTCCGAGCGGGGGACGCATCCTGCTCGACGGCGCCGACATGCGGGAACTCGATATGCGCACCGTGCGCCGATTCGTGTCGGTCGTGCCGCAGGAGTCGGTGCTGTTCGAAGGATCGATCCGCGACAACATTGCGTATGGGATGCCGGATGCCACGGACGAACGCATCCGCCAGGCGCTGCGCGATGCCAACGCGTGGGAGTTCGTGCAGGACCAGCCGAAGGGCTGGGACGCCGTCGTCGGTGAGCGGGGTGCGCGACTGTCAGGCGGGCAGCGGCAGCGTCTGGCGATCGCCCGCGCGCTCGTGCGCGATCCGCGGATCCTGCTGCTCGACGAGGCCACCTCGGCGCTCGACCCCGAATCGGAGGGGCTCGTCAAGGAAGCGCTCGAACGGCTCATGCGCGGGCGCACCACACTCGTCGTCGCCCACCGTCTGTCCACTGTGCGGCAGGCTGACCGCATCGTCGTGCTCGAGCACGGTCAGATCGTCGAGAGCGGCACCCACGACGACCTGCTCGCCGCAGAAGGACGCTACGCGAAACTGCACCTCACACAGGCGGGGCTCACCTGAGCTAGCGCCTCGCGTCCGAATCCACGAAGGAGTGAAATGACACAGGACCGACCATTCCAAGTCGCCATCATCGGCACAGGGTCGATTGCGCACGCCCACGCGCAGGCGATCGTCGACCTCGCGCCGCGTGTGCAGCTTGCCGCCGTTGTCGATCTCGATGAGGACCGTGCGCGCGCGTTCGCGGAGCGATTCGGAGCGGCCGCAGTGCATTCGACAGCTGACGCCCTGTTCGACGCGGAGGATCTCGATCTCGTGCACGTGTGCACTCCGCCGCAGACCCACGTGCCGCTTGCGATCCAGGCACTGCGTGCAGGCGTGCCCGCGCTCGTGGAGAAGCCGACAGCGCTGAGTCTCGCCGAGATGGACGAGCTCGTCGCCGTCTCTCGCGAGACGGGTGTGCCGGCGCTCACCGTGTATCAGCATCGCTACGGCGCGGCGGCCCAGCGACTCATTGGCCTCGTGCGCGACGGGGTGCTCGGACGCCCACTGGTCGCGACCTGCGAGACGCTCTGGTACCGCACTCCCGATTACTTCGACCTGCCGTGGCGTGGAC
This sequence comes from Microbacterium sp. Y355, assembly GCF_059445345.1. Taxonomy (NCBI): domain Bacteria; kingdom Bacillati; phylum Actinomycetota; class Actinomycetes; order Micrococcales; family Microbacteriaceae; genus Microbacterium; species Microbacterium sp. Y355. The sequence continues at coordinate 3,220,369 of NZ_JCAIUD010000001.1, forward strand.
GCTGGGAGGTTGAAGGCGGTGGTCCGACGATGGGCCACGGCATTCACCAGTTCGATCTGCTGCTGGCCGTGCTCGGGCCCTGGGCGCGGCTTTCTGCTTTCGCCGCCCGCCAGTCGCTGCCGACCGACACCGAGGACGTCTCGATGGCGCTCGTCGAGTTCGACAGCGGCGCACTCGCCACGGTCGTCAACTCGATCGTGTCGCCGCGGGAATCCTCGCGTCTGCGCTTCGACTTCGAGCACGCGACCGTCGAGGTCGAGCACGTCTACGGCTACACCGACGCCGACTGGACGTTCACGCCAGCCCCCGGTCACGAAGAGCTGGCCGCGCGCTGGGTGGCAGAGCCTTCGAGTGAGCGCAGCGGGCATCGCGCCCAGGTCGCCGCAATCCTTGGCGCGCTCGCCGCCGGGAAAGAACCAGGGGTGGGCGTCGACGATGCCCGCCGCACCCTCGAGTTCGCCGCGGCGACCTACGCGTCCGCCTTCCGCGGGCGACCGGTCGCCGCGGGGGAGCTCACCGGCGATGATCCGTTCGTTCGATCGATGTCGGGCGGCGCCGTGCCGTGGCATGCTGTCAAAGCCCGTCCTGAGGAGGTCATCGCATGACCCTGACCATCGATCGTGCCGCCAGCGAGATCGTCGTCCGCGACGGCGACGTCGAGCTGTTCCGCTACGTCTTCGTTCCTGATTCGCCGCAGCTCGAGTCACCGAAGCCCTACCTCGATCCGCTGCGCACGCGGGCCGGGCGGGTGGTGAGCCTGTACCGGCCATGGGATCACGTCTGGCACAAGGGCATCGCCTGGTCCCTGCCGGTCGTGGACGACGAGAACTTCTGGGGCGGCCCCACATACGTGCGAGGTGAGGGGTACGTCCAGCTTCCCAACGACGGCACGCAGGCGCACGTCTCGGTCGCCCTCGTCGAGGAGGGCGCGCTCGCCCGGTTCGCGCACGACCTTGAGTGGATCGCCCAGGACGGCCGTCGCATGTTCGCCGAGCGCCGGGAGTTGACTGCGCGCACGCTAGACGCCGATGCGTGGGCGCTCACCTTCGAGACCGTCCTGACCAACGTCACTGACGCACCGATCGTGATCGGTTCGCCCACGACGAAGGGTCGGGAGAACGCCGGATACGGCGGGCTGTTCTGGCGTGGCCCGCGCTCGTTCACCGATGGCACGCTTGTGACGGTGGACGGGACCGGGTCTGGGTCGGATGTCCGTGGCCAGCGTCACGAGTGGATGGGCTTCGCCGGTCGGCATGACGAGATTGATGAGACGTCGCTGCTCGTGATGGTCGATGCGGCGTCCAACCCGCATCATCCGCCGCAGTGGTTCGCACGCTCCGAGGAGTTCGCCGCGTTGAATCCGGCGCCGTTCTTCAGCGAAGAGTTCACGATCGCGCCGGGTGAGACGGCGACCTTCCGCTACGCGGTCGGGATCGCGGATGCCGGGGCGGATGCCGCTGCGGATCTCGCGGCACGATTACGGGAGCTGTTGTGACCGGCGTGTTTCCCGGCGGCGTCGCCGTCTCCGACCTCGAGGTGTATGACTGGGAGGCCGCCGACGGATGCCGCGGAGGATCGCCCCACCTGCACACCGCGTCGAGCGAGGGCTACGTCGTGATCGGCGGCACAGGCGCCGTGCAGACGCTATCGGCCGCAGGGTTCGAGGAGCACCAGCTCGTGCCAGGCGACGTCGTGTGGTTCACGCCGGGCACGGTGCACCGCCTCGTCAACAAGGGCGAGCTGCGTCTGCTGGTCGTGATGTCCAACGCTGGCCTCCCTGAGGCCGGCGATGCCGTGCTCACGTTCCCTGCCGAGGTACTCGACGATCCGGACGCCTACGCCGCCGCCGCTGCACTGCCCGCAGGCGACGGCCGGGCGGACGCCGCTCGCGCCCGACGTGACCTCGCCCTCGCGGGATTCGCCGAGCTTCGTGAGGGCGGAGCCGCGGCGCTCATCGCCTTCCACGAACGAGCAGTCCGTCTCGTCCGCCCGATAACCGCGCAGTGGCGCGCACAGTGGGAGGAAACCGTCGCCGCCGAGACGGCGCGCGTCGGCGAACAGCTGACTGCGCTCGCCGCGGGGGAGCCAGGACTGATGTCAGCGGCATCCGTCACCCGCGCCGCACCGACCGCCGCCGAGCGGACTTTCGGCATGTGCGGACGACTGCGCACCTGGCAGTGGACCGACGAGTGACCGGCACCTGCGCGATGTCTTCCGGCGAGCGTCGTAAAGTTCTAAGCGTTCCTTCTTCGAGACTCTAAGGTTCCCGCATGATCTCCCCCCTCCGTGCCGCGATCGTCGGCACCGGATCCGTCGCCAACCTCCACGCGCAGGCGGTGGCGGTGCATCCGCGCGCCGAGCTTGTCGCCGTGACCGATCTGTCCCGCGTCGCGGCTGACGCCTTCGCCGGGCGGCACGGTGGGCCGGCTGTGTACGACACGCTCGACGCGCTGCTGGACGCGGAGCATCCGGACGTCGTCCTCATCTGCACTCCGCCGGTGGTGCACCGCGAGCAGGCGCTCGCCGCGCTGGCCGCCGGTGCGCACGTCGTGGTGGAGAAGCCGCCGGCGCCGTCGCTGAACGAACTGGAAGACATGCGCGCCGCGGCTGCGGCGGCCGATCGTCAGCTGGCGGTCGTGTTCCAACAGCGCACCGGTACCGCCGCCGCGCACGTCCGGCGACTGCTGCACGAGGGCACGCTGGGTCGGCCGCTGATCGCCGTCTGCCAGACGCTCTGGTATCGCGGCGAGGACTACTTCGCGGCGCCGTGGCGCGGCAAGTGGGAGACCGAGGGCGGCGGCACGACGTTGGGTCACGGCATCCATCAGCTCGATCTGCTCGGGTTTCTCCTCGGCGACTGGGCGAGCGTGCAGGGGCGGCTGTGGCGGCTCGATCGCGAGACCGAGACCGAAGACGCGTCCACGGCCACCATCACCTTCGCGAACGGCGTCGTCGCGCAGGCAACCACCAGTGCGGTCTCGCCACGCGAAACCAGCTCGATCCGTATCGACACCCAGAAGGCAACCGTGACCGTCGATCACCTCTACGGGCACGGCCATGCGAACTGGGCGGTCACGCCGGCTCCCGGCTTCGAAGTCGAGTCAGGCGGCTGGGCTCTGCCGCACGTCGAAGAACAAAGCGGCCACGCGGTGCTGCTTCGCGACGTGTTCGACGCGCTGCTGGACGGCCGCGACCTGCCAGAGACCGCAGACGAACCGGCCCGTTCGTTCGAGCTGGTCGCTGCGATCTACGCCTCAGCAGCGAGGGACGGGGCCGTCATCACGCCGGCCGATCTCGGTTCGCATCCGACGCATCGCGCCGGTTTCGCGAGCCCGGTGACCGACATGCGGGCCGCCGACGCATGACGCTCACCGAGCTCTATCGGGACCCGGTCTATGACGGCGCGACCGACCCCACGGTCGTCATCGCCGACGGCCGCTGGTGGATGTTCTACACGCAGCGGCGCGCGACCCACCCTGATCCTGGACCGGGCGTGGCGTGGGTCCATGGCAGCCGCATCGGCGTCGCTCACTCCGATGACGGGGTGCAGTGGCACTATGCCGGCACCCTCGAACCGGAGGGCGCCGGACTGCAGTTGGCATCGGGGCCTCCAGGCACCACCGACCGCACGCACTGGGCGCCAGATGTCATTCACGATGGCACGCGTTGGCGCATGTACCTCACCGAGATTGACGGCGTCCCTGACCAGTGGCCCGGCCACGCGCGCCGCATCGTCGAGTACGTCTCGGACGATCTCGCCCTCTGGACGCGCCGCGGACCGATCGCGCTGTCGAGCGACCGTGTCATCGACGCGGCGGTCGCCCAGACACCGGACGGCAGCTGGCGCATCTGGTACAAGGACGAGGCAGCCGACAGCGTCACCATGGTTGCCGTGTCGGCCGATCTCGGCGAATGGTCAGTGGAGGGTGTCGCGATCGGGGGACGCCCGCACGAGGGTCCGTACGTGCTCGAGCTCGGTGGCTGGTGGTGGATGATCGTCGACGAGTGGCGGGGGATGGCGGTGTATCGCTCCTCCGACGCGATCGACTGGCAGCGTCAAGGTGGGCCGGACGCGGTGATCCTCGGCGCTGGCGAGGTGTCAGGCACTGGCTTCGGCCACCACGGCGCGGCTGTGCGCGAGGGGGAGCGATCCTGGTTCTACTTCTTCGGCCACCCCGCTCGTACAGTCATCCCCGGCTCCGAAGTCGAGACGATGGATGATCGACGCTGCGCGGTGTACCGGGTGCCATTGGGTGTCATCGACGGTCTGCTCACCATTGACGGAAAGCGTTTGCCTCCCAAGCTTGCAAAACGATTCAACGCGTAGTACCGTGACCGGCAAGCGCTTTCCCAAAATGCGATCTTCTGTTCGATACGAATAGCGCCCACACTGCACCCACATGGACAATGAACGTTCGCCAGAGCACAGAGAACGCTGACGTTCACAGAGAGGACAAAGATGTTCAACAAGAAGCGGTCACTCGCAGCGGTCGCGCTCGTCACCGGCGCCGCCTTGGCCCTCGCCGGCTGCGCCGGCGGCGGCAACGAGCCAGCAGAGGAGCTCGACCCGGAGGCAGAAGTCACGCTCGACCTCGCATTCTGGGGAAACGACGTGCGCGCGGACCTGTACAACCAGGTCATCGAGGCGTTCAACGAGGAGCACCCGAACATCACGGTGAACGCCACCTTCCTGGGCTTCCCCGAGTTCTGGGAGAAGCGCCAGACCGAGGCTGCAGGCAAGAACCTGCCGGACGTCATGCAGTTCGACTACTCGTACCTTCGTCAGTACGCCGAGAACGGGCTTCTCCTCGACCTTGACCCGTTCCTGGGTGACATCATTCAGACCGAGCCGCTCTCCGAGAACATCCTGTCGATCGGCGTTGTGGCTGACACCACTTATGCGATCCCGACCTCTACCAACGCGTGGGGTCTGTTCACTAACCCGACGCTGCTCGCGACGGTCGGCGTTGAGGACTTCACCGGCGGCACATGGGCCGACTACACCGACTGGATGGCCGGTGTCACTGAGGCCGCAGGCGGCGAATTCTGGGGTGGCAGTGACTACACCGGTCGCATCCAGAACTTCGAGCTCCAGTTGCGTGCAGAGGGCGGGAACCTCTTCAATGAGGATGGCACGCTCGGCTTCGATGAGGATCGCCTCGCCGAATTCTGGGAAGAAGGGCAAGAGATCCGCGACGGAATCGGCGTCTCACAGCAGCTCGTCGAAGAGCTGAACCCCCTCGGCCCGTTCGATGCGGCGAAGGTCGCCAGCGAGCTCACCTGGGACAACTTCGGCAGCGGCTACCTCGGCAACCTCGGCGAGGGGTACACCGAACTGAATCTGCAGGCTCCACCCGTGACCGTTGAAGGTGCGAAGGACCTGTACCTGAAGCCCTCGATGCTGCACGCGATCTCCGCGAACACCGAGCACCCCGCGGCCGCCGCCACGCTGGTCGACTTCCTGATCAACTCGCCGGAGTCGGGTGAGATCTTCGGTACAAACCGCGGCTTGCCTGCGTCGAGCACCGCACTCGAGGCGGCCGACCTCGATCCGCTGAGCCTGCAGATCAAGGACCACGAGACCGCGATCGCCGACCGCCTCGGCGATGCCCCGCCGGTGCCGATCGTCGGCTACGGCACCATCGAAGAGAAGTTCCGCCAGCTCGGCGCTGAGCTGAACTTCGGCACGATCACCGTCGACGACGCTGTTGCGCAGCTCTTCACAGAGATCGACGTCGTCCTGAACGGCTGATCTGGCTGACGGACTCGGGGTCCGGGCGGTATCATCACCGCCCGGACCCCGTGTCCCGGACACCATCCGAACTGCCCTCATCACCACAGGAGTCCCCGTGAGCACGACTGAGACGAGAGTCATCGTCACCGGCGAGAAGCGGCGCCAGCCGCTGCGTCGCCGCCGGCCCGAGAGCCTGAACCGCCCCAGTCAGAAGCGTCGCCAGTTGCGCGAGACGGCCGCCGGATATGGTTTTCTCATCCCGTGGTTGATCGGCTTCTTCGGTCTCACGATCATCCCGATGGTGTACTCCCTCTACCTGTCGTTCACGCGGTACAACATCTTCCAGCCGCCCCGCTGGGTCGGCTTCGACAACTACGTGCGGCTGTTCACCAACGACCCGCAGTTCATGCAGTCGGCGCAGATCACGCTGATCTACGTGCTGGTCGGCACCCCGATCACTCTGGCCGCGGCCCTAGGGGTCGCGATGCTGCTGAACTACCGAGACAAGGGTTCCGGTTTCTTCCGCTCGGCGTTCTACGCCCCGAGCCTGATCGGTGGCTCGGTGTCGGTCGCGATCGTGTGGCGGGCGATGTTCGGATCTGACGGACCCGTCGACAGTGCGCTGAGTTCCATCGGCCTCGACCTGGGTGGCTGGATCGGCAACCCCGCACTCGTATTGCCAGCGATGATCGTGCTGGCGATCTGGCAGTTCGGCGCCACGATGGTGATCTTCCTGGCCGGCCTCAAGCAGGTGCCGAAGGAGCTGTACGAAGCCGCTGAGATGGACGGTGCGAACGCGTGGCACCGCTTCCGAGCAGTGACGCTTCCGATGCTCTCCCCGGTGATCTTCTTCAACCTGCTGCTCGGCCTGATCGGCGCCTTCCAGGTGTTCGCATCGGCGTACATCATCTCCAATGGCTCTGGTGGCCCCGCCGGCATGACGAACTTCATCACCCTTTATCTGTACAAGCGCGGCTTCGCCGACGGCCAGATGGGTTACGCCGCGGCGATCGCGTGGGTGCTGCTCGTCGTCGTAGCGATCATCGCCTTCATCCTCTTCAGAACCCAGCGTTCCTGGGTGCACTACGCGGGAGACAACCGATGAGTACTTCCAATGCCGCCACGACGTCCGGTGCGGCCTCCACTCCGGTCTTCGCCGCGCAGCAGACGACACCGGTCGGCCCCCCGTCCGCCCGCCGCCGGGTGAAGCGCAAGACCTGGCAGACCGTTGTGTGGCTTGTTGTCTTGCTGGTGCTCACCGCGATTGTGCTGTACCCCCTGCTGTGGCTGTTCTTCTCCACCTTCAAGCCCAACGCGGAGTTCGGCCAGAACCCCGGTCTGCTGCCGAACTCGCCCACGATCGAGAACTACATCAAGGTCGCAGACGGCATCGCCGGCGTGCCGATGTGGCGGTTCTTCCTCAACTCGCTCATCCTGGCCGTCGCGGCCGTGGTCGGCACGGTGCTGTCCTCGGCGCTGGCCGCGTACGCCTTCGCCCGCGTGCGGTTCAAGGGCCTTGGTATCCTCTTCGCCGCGATGATCGGGACGCTGCTGCTCCCGTTCCACGTCGTGATCATCCCGCAGTACATCATCTTCAACAACCTCGGACTGGTCGACACCTTCTGGCCGCTCGTTCTGCCGAAGTTCCTCGCCACCGAAGCGTTCTTCGTGTTCCTGCTCGTGCAGTTCATTCGGCAGATGCCGCGCGACCTGGACGAGGCTGCGCGCATCGACGGCGCTGGGCACTTCCGGATCTTCTGGGCGATCATCCTGCCGCTGATCAAGCCCGCCCTGATCACCTGCGCGATCTTCTCGTTCATCTGGTCGTGGAACGACTTCCTTGGGCCGCTGCTTTACCTGACGAGCCCTGACAACTACCCGCTACCGATCGCTCTGCGTCTGTACAACGACCAGACGTCCAGCAGCGACTACGGTGCTACCGTGACGGCCTCGTTCATCGCGCTGTTGCCGGTGCTGCTGTTCTTCCTGGCCTTCCAACGGTTCCTCGTCGACGGCGTCGCCACTCAGGGACTGAAAGGCTAAGTCGGCGTGGTCATGCAGGAGGAGATGACGATGTCCCGTCGCGAGGAGCGCACCGCCCGCCGGGCTGCACTCTCGGGCAGTGGCCCCACCAGGGGCGACGTGCCGCCCGCGCGCTTCCCGGGTGCCGGCGCGAAGTTCGCACTGTTCGGCGAGGTGCTGCTCACGGGGCTCCTCATCACGATCGTCGGCGTGCTGGTCGTCACACTGCCAGCGGCGCTGGCCGCTGGCGTGCGTCACCTGCGCCGGTTCATCGCGGCGGAGGACTCGCGACTGAGTCTGTTCTGGGCGGACGTGAAGTCGGCGATCCTGCCAGGCGTGCCGCTCGGTCTCGGCGCGACCCTCCTCGCCCTCGTGCTTCTGCTCGACATCGATCTGGCGCGGTCAGGCTTCCTGCCCGGAGGGGCGGCGATCGAGGTCATCGGCTGGGTTGGCCTCGCCGCCTGCGCACTCGCGCTACTCACCGCCGCCGGCGCGTGGACGCCCGAGCTCGGCTGGAGGGGTGCGCTGCGTGCGATCCCGAGCGTCGTCAGGGTCGACGTCGTCGGCGCCTGCTATCTCGTCGCTGCGGCAGTGTTCGTCGTCGCGACCACGTGGGCGCTCCCGCCATTGTTTGTCCCGGCGATCGGATGCGCGGCACTCGCTGTCGTCGCGATCCCAGAACGTCACCGTTCCCGCTGACCGCGGTCCTTTGAGCCGGTAAGACCACCGGCTTCCTCTCTCAGAACGGATGCCAGATGACTGACGCTTTCGGCCGCCTTGACCCCCACTACGAGATCGGCGACATCGACCGACGTGTGTTCGGCGGCTTCGTCGAGCACCTCGGACGTCACATCTACGACGGCATCCATGAGCCGACGCACGAGAGTGCCGACGCTGACGGCTTCCGCACCGATGTGATCGATCTCGTGACTGAGCTCGGGGTCTCGACGATCCGCTATCCCGGCGGCAACTTCGTCTCCGGTTACCGGTGGGAAGACGGCGTCGGCCCCGTAGAGGAGAGGCCCCGACGCCTCGACCTGGCCTGGCACTCCACTGAGACCAACGAGGTCGGGCTGCACGAGTTCCAGCGCTGGCTCGACAGGGTCGACAGCGACCTCATGCTCGCGGTCAACCTCGGCACGCGCGGGACCCAGGAGGCGCTCGATCTGCTCGAGTACGCCAACAGTTCTGCAGACACTGACTGGACGCGCCAGCGCGCCGCGAACGGGCAGCAGCAGTCGTTCGGTGTGAAGATGTGGTGCTTGGGTAACGAGATGGACGGCCCATGGCAGGTGGGGCACCGCAACGCCGACGATTACGGCAAGCTCGCCTCGCGTACGGCGAAGGCGATGCGGATGCTCGATCCCGGTATCGAACTCGTCGTGTGCGGCTCATCCTCGCGAGGCATGCCGACGTTCGGTTCGTGGGAGCGCACCGTGCTCGAGCACACGTTCGACGACGTCGACTTCATCTCGTGTCATTCCTACTATCAGGAGCACGGCGGAGATGCGCAGGAGTTCCTGGCATCCGGCGTAGACATGGCGAAGTTCATCGATTCGGTCGTGGCGATCGCCGACTCGGTCGCGGCGACGCGGAAGAGCGATAAGCGCATCATGATCTCGTTTGATGAGTGGAACGTCTGGTATCTCCACCGGGAGGACGGAACGCAGTCGGGGGAGGAACTGAAGGACAAGGGCTGGCCGGTCGCTCCAAGGCTGCTCGAGGATCAGTATCACGCCCTCGATGCCGTGGTCTTCGGAGACCTGCTCATCACCCTGCTGCAGCATTCTGACCGCGTTCGTTCGGCGTCGCTCGCGCAGCTGGTCAACGTGATCGCACCGATCATGACAGAGCCCGGCGGGCCGGCATGGCGGCAGACGACCTTCTTCCCGTTCTCGATCACCTCCCGCCTGGCGGGCGAGCGCGCGGTGCGTGTGCCTGTGACAGGCGGCACCTTCACGAGCGAGCGGTTCGGCGAGGTGGCCGCCGTGAACGCGGTTGCGACGATCGACGACGATGGCGTCTCAGTGTTCGTGGTGAACCGTTCGACGACGGATGCCGCGCAGCTGCGCCTCGATCTGACGCAGGTCGGGGCGGCTTTCGGCCGTGAGCTCACCATCATCGAGTCGCACCTGCTGCACGATGACGACATCTACGCAGCCAATACGCTCCAGGACCCCGAGCGCGTGGGCGTGCGCCCCGCTGATGCAACAACCTCCGGCGTCGAGCTCTTGCTGAGCCTGCCGGCGGTCTCTTGGGTGGCGCTGCGGTTGGCCTGAGCAACAGCGTGCGGGGCGGCTTGCGGAAAGCGCGTTCCGGTGTCATGATAAATCAATTGGAAAGCGCTTACCGAGTTGTGGTGGGCCGGAGAAAAGGAACGAAAGTGTCAGAGACGACCACGCTCGCTACCGCCCCCGCGGCATCCACTCGCCCCCAGGTGCGCGAGATCGGCATCATCATGAATGGCGTCTCCGGGCGAATGGGCTACCGGCAGCACCTGGTGCGGTCGATCCTCGCAATCCGGGATCAGGGGGGCATCGAGCTTTCCGACGGCACGAAGGTGACGGTGAAGCCGATTCTTGTCGGTCGCAACGAGATCAAGCTCGCTGAACTTGCGGCTCTGCACGGCATCGAGGACTACACGACCGATCTGGACGCGGCGCTCGCTGATCCGCGGTGGGAGATCTACGCCGACTTCCTGGTGACGAAGGCCAGAGCATCCGCCATCCGCAGGGCGATCGCGGCGGGCAAGGCGATCTACACCGAGAAGCCCACTGCGGAGACTCTCGAAGAGGCGCTCGAACTTGCACGTCTGGCGAAGGATGCCGGCGTGAAGACCGGTGTGGTGCATGACAAGCTCTACCTGCCAGGCCTGCAGAAACTCAAGCGACTCATCGACTCGGGCTTCTTCGGTCGCATCCTGTCGGTCCGAGGTGAGTTCGGATACTGGGTGTTCGAGGGCGACTGGCAGCCAGCGCAGCGCCCGAGCTGGAACTACCGCACCGAGGATGGCGGCGGCATCATCACCGACATGTTCCCGCACTGGAACTACGTGCTGCAGAACCTGTTCGGTGAGGTCAAGAGCGTCTACGCGCAGGCCGCGGTCCACATCTCCGAGCGCTGGGACGAGAACGGTGAGAAATACACCGCTACCGCCGAGGATGCCGCCTACGGCATCTTCGAGCTCGAAGGCGGCGTCATCGCCGAAATCAACTCCAGCTGGACGGTGCGCGTGAACCGCGACGAGCTCGTCGAGTTCCAGGTCGACGGTACGCACGGATCCGCAGTGGTCGGACTCTTCGGTGCGAAGATCCAGCCGCGTAACGCCACGCCCAAGCCGGTCTGGAACCCTGACCTTGAGGACACTCACGACTACGACGCTGACTGGCAGCAGGTTCCCACCAACGAGATCTTCCTGAACGGTTTTCGCCAGCAGTGGGAGGAGTATCTGGAGTCCTTCGTGCTCGGCACCGACTATCCATTCGACCTTCTTGCGGGGGCCAAGGGCGTGCAGTTCGCCGAGGCGGGCCTCACCTCCAGCGCCGAGGGTCGCAAGGTCGTTCTCGAAGCTCTGACGCTGGACTGACCCATGACAATGCTTCGCCTTCTCTCCGCTGATGGTCTGCTGTCGGATGCCACGCTGAACGACACGGGCGCGTACACCCGCCCGATCGCGCCGCTGCGCAGCCGCGTGGCCTTTGCCGCCGCGCACGTTGTCCCCAAGGTTCATGCTGACAACACTCCTGGGCAGCCAGCAGACATCGACTGGGATGCAACTCTCGCATTCCGTCGCAACGTTTACTCGTGGGGCCTCGGGGTTGCCGATGCGATGGACACCGCGCAGCGCAACATGGGACTGGACGCGGCAGCCACACGCGAACTCATCGCCCGCAGCGCCGAAGTAGCCCGTGAGGAGGGCGGTTCGGTCGTCGTCGGTGTCAACACCGATCACGTCGCCGAATCGCACATCTCGCTTAGCGCCGTGATCGACGCCTACAAGGAACAGTTGCACTTCACTGAGGAACAGGGCGCAGCCCCAGTGCTGATGGCTTCGCGCCACCTCGCTCGTGTGGCGACGGATGCCGCGGACTACCGCCGCGTGTACCGCGAGGTGCTGCAGTCGGCGACCGTGCCCGTGGTGCTGCATTGGCTCGGTACCGCTTTTGACCCAGAGCTCCGTGGCTATTTCGGTGCGGAGGACTGGCAGAGCGCATCCGCGGTCTTGTTGGACATCATCGAGGAGAACCCGGGAAAGATCGCCGGGGTCAAGATGAGTCTGCTCAACGCCGAGTCCGAGATCTCGGTGCGCTCGCGCTTGCCTGAGCACGTGCGCATGTTCACCGGCGACGACTTCAACTACGTCGACCTCATCGGCGGAGACACTGTCGGTCGAGGCAGCAGTCACTCTGACGCGCTCCTCGGCGCGTTCGCCGCAATCACGCCGGTCGCCTCGGTGGCGATTCAGGCGCTGGATGCGGGAGATCCAGAGGCGTACCTGCGCATACTCGGGCCCACTGAGGAACTCAGCAGACAGGTGTTCGCCGCGCCGACCTTCTACTACAAGACGGGTGTGGCGTTCCTGTCCTGGCTGAATGGTCATCAGCCGGCTTTTCAGATGATCGGAGGGCTCCACTCGGCACGAAGCCTTCCGCACCTCAGCCGCATCGTCGAGCTTGCGAACGCATCGCTCGCGCTGGAAGACCCTGAACTCGCCCACACGCGCTGGCACGCGATGCTGCGCTTGAACGGAGTGGACGCATGAACGTTCCAGACCCGCGCCTGTCTATCAACCAGGCCACCATCAAGTACGCCGACCTGGCCACAGCGCTTCGGGTGACGGTCGAGGCCGGAGTCCAGGCGATCGGGTTGTGGCGTGAGCCGGTACAGGCGGTCGGCTTGACGGAGGCGGCGGCCATGCTCGCGGGCTCAGGGCTGCGGTTCACCACGCACTGCCGCGGCGGCTTCTTCACGATCCCCGAGGGGCCAGCACGTCGAGCGTCGATCGATGACAACCGGGTCGCGATCGAAGAGACTGCCGTCCTCGCGGCGGCCGGCGCTGAAGGATCCACTGCCACCCTCGTGCTCGTCGCCGGCGGCCTGCCAGAGGGCTCGCGCGATCTGGTTGGTGCTCGTGAGCGAGTCCGCGACGCCATCGGGGAACTCGCCCCTGACGCTGCCGCCGCAGGTGTGACCCTCGCGGTCGAGCCGCTGCATCCGATGTATGCGTCCGATCGTTGCGTGGTGGCCACTCTCGGGCAGGCGTTGGACATCGCGGCAGACTTCGACCCGGCCGTCGTTGGCGTCACGGTGGACACCTTCCACATCTGGTGGGATCCGGAGGTGATCTCGAGCATCCAGCGTGCTGGTCGTGAGAGACGCATCGCGACGTACCAGGTTTGTGACTGGAAGACACCGCTTCCGCTGGATGTGCTCCTCGGCCGCCACTACCCGGGTGAAGGCGTCATCGACTTTGGGCCGATGACCCGAGCGGTACTGGATAGCGGGTACGACCGAGACATCGAAGTGGAGATTTTCAACGAGAAAGTCTGGGCGACAGACCCGCTCGAAGTCGTTCGCCGAACCGCTGCGGGCTTCGGTTCCGCCATTTCGCCGCACCTCACCGCCTAGAATCACGATTGTGACTGACGTTCCTGCTCCCGCGCACTCCGGCTCAGCCACGCTGCACGACGTGGCACGAGAAGCCGGTGTCTCTTTGGCCACCGCATCGAGGGCGCTGAACGGCTCGACGCGCAAGGTCGCTGACTCCTATCGGGAGCGGGTCGAGGCGGCCGCTGAAAGGCTCGGATACACCGCGAACCTCTCTGCGCAGGCGACGGCCCGTGGCACGTCGGCCATCATTGCACTGCTCGTGGCTGACATTGCCGACCCGTACTTCGGCGAACTGGCATCCGGCGTCGCCCGAGGAGCCGATGAGTCGGGACTGGTCGTCACGATCGCGATCACCGAACGCGACCCAGAGCGCGAGGTGCGCCTCGTGCGGGCCCTGCGTGGTCAGCGGCCGCGCGGCGTGATTCTTGCGGCATCCCGTCCCTCTCCCGAGATCGCCCCAGAACTGGCCAAAGAGCTCGACGCGGTGACGGCGTCCGGTGGGCGGGTCGTGGCTCTTGGTGTCGGATCCGACACCGTGCGCGCCGTCGGGATCGACAACCGAGGGGGAGCCAAAGCCCTGGGCGACGCACTCGCCGAGCGAGGATATCGTCAGGCAATCGTGCTTGCAGCCGCCGAGGGCGTGGTGACCAGCGATGCACGGCTGGCCGGATTCGAAGAGGGATTCACCGCTGCAGGCGGAGCGCAACCGCGCGTCTACCGTGGTGCCTTCACGCGTGATTCGGGCACCGACGTCATGGCGCAGGCACTTGAGGACGGCATCGACCCAGGAACGCTCGTGTTCGGCATCAGCGACGTGGTCGCTATCGGTGCTCTGTCGGCGATCCGTGCGGCCGGGCGCGAGGTTGGCGCCGACATCGCTCTGTGCGGGTTCGACGACATTCCCACCGGGCGCGACGTAACCCCGGCCCTCACGACCGTGCATGTGCCGTTGGAAGACGTCGGATACGAGACCTTCCGCGCGGCGACTGATCCGGAGTGGGTGCAGGACGACGATGCGCTCCGCCTCGAAGTTCTCCTGCGATCCAGTACGCCCCCGCTGTCTTGACCGACGACACGCTCATAGGGGGAGACATAGATGACTAAGGTCGTACTCGCACCGGACAGCTTCAAGGGGTCCATCACTGCGGCTGATGCCGCACAGGCGCTCGCCGATGGGTGGGCCGCCGTCGATCGGACGGCTGAGTTCGTGATGCGCCCCATGGCCGACGGTGGCGAGGGCACGGCGGCCGCGTTCGATGCGGCCGTGCCCGGTGCCGTGCGAGTGCCGGTGCGCGTGGACGGACCTGCGGGAGTGCCGGTGGACGCCGAATGGCTGCTTCTCCCACCGACGGATGCCACGCCCGGCGGCACCGGTGTGATCGATCTGGCATCAACGTCTGGCATCGAGTTGGTCGACGACCTGCGCCCCTTCGACGCTGACACGACCGGATTCGGTCAGGCGATCGTCGCCGCGCTCGATCATGGCGTCTCTCGCCTCGTGCTCGGTATCGGATCGAGCGCCTCGACGGATGGGGGTACCGGGTTGCTGACCGCGCTCGGCGCGCGCTTCACCGATGTCGACGGGTTACCGATCGCGCCCGGTGCCCGCGGACTGCTGGATCTTGCGGTGGTTGATCTCGAAGGCCTTCGCTCTGCGCCTGAGGTGCTCGTTCTCTCGGATGTCACGAATCCGCTGGTCGGGTCGCACGGTGCTGCGGCCGTGTTCGGACCGCAGAAGGGGCTGACGGATGCCGTCGACATCGTGCGCGTCGACGCCGCACTGGTGCGCCTCGCCGATCTGCTCGGCTTTGACCCGCAGTTGCCTGGCTCCGGTGCAGCCGGCGGGGCCGGCGCAGCACTGGCGCGCTGGGGTGCCGAGCTCGCTCCGGGTGCTGGTGAAGTCGCGCGGCTGATCGAACTCGACGAAGCGATCGCCGACGCCGACATCGTCGTGACCGGAGAGGGCTCCTACGACGGTCAGTCCGGCGACGGCAAGGTGCCCTCGTTCGTAGCGGGGGTCGCGGCGGAGGCGGGGGTGCGTGCGGTACTGGTCGCCGGGCGGATCACCTCAGACGCCGATACATCACTATTCAGCGCATCCGTGTCTCTCACAGATCTCGCCGGTTCAGGGGAAGCAGCTATCGCCGACCCGCGTCGCTGGCTCCATGCAGCCGGTAGCGCGCTCGCACGCAACTCACCCGCTTAAGCTGTGTCGGTGACTGACAGCAAGGCATACCAGGGCAAAGGCTACTGGGCGACCCAGATCGCGGGGTCTGCGGTGCTGGCCGTTCTGTTCGCGTTTCTGGCGGTTGTCATCGCGATCTCGCCGGGCGAAGACTCGGCTGGTCAGTCCTTCATGGTCGGACTGACCAGCCTCCTCTTCTTCGGTGTACTGATCTGGCTGGTGAAGCAGTACTCCAGGCAAAGCGCAGAGCAACGTGCGGTCTACGCGTGGGTGATCATGCAGCAGTACGGCGACCGAGTCCACTATGACGTGGCCGGCGATGTCCAAACGATGGGCATCGCGCAACGCGCCAGCCTCGGTGAGCTCACGCGTGCCGAGATCGAACAGCTCCAGTCTCTGCGTCCGGACGTGTCCTACCCGGGAAAGCTCCCGCCCTCTGCCGCCGCTTCTCCCGAACTCTGACTCAGAGGGTTCTGGCCAGCGGGTCGAAGTCCGCACCCAGCGCACCTACCGGGTCGAGAGTGCTCTCGATCGGAACGAAGGCGCTGCTATCGGCCGTGGCGGCCTCCTCGATCGTGAGGAGGGTGTCGAGCACGTGGTAGCCGAGCTCGCCGGTGGCGACGTGCGGACGGCCGGCACGGATCGAGCGGGCCATGTCGAGCACGCCGAGACCGCGGCCGGTCAGGATGCCCTCCTGCGGCAGGTCGATGCGGATCGGATCGGATCCGGCATCCGGAGCCGGGCGCACGATGGTGAGCTCTCCGCCGAACGTGTTCGGGTCGGGGATGATCAGCGAACCCTCCGTGCCGTGGATCTCGACGAGACCCTGGCGGCGCAGCGCCGAGTCGGTGCTGTACAGGCTCTGGCCCTGGCCGCCGTTCTCGAACTGCATGAGCACGGAGACGGTCGAGGGCACCTCGACAGGGAAGGTTTCGCCTGCGAGCGGACCGACCTGCACCGTGCGGTGCTCGGATCCTTTGAGCCCGAGAGCTGCGACAGCTGCGACCGGGCCAAAGATGTGCACGAGCGTGGAGACATAGTACGGCCCCATGTCGAGCAGCGGCCCGCCGCCCACGGCATAGAGGAAGCCAGGGTTCGGGTGGAAGATCTCCGGCCCCTGCCACTGGAACGTCGTCTGCGCGAAGAGCGGACGCCCGATGTCACCGCGGGCGATCGCCCGCTTCGCGGTCTGTACGCCGGGGCCGAGCACGGTGTCGGGTGCGACGCCGACGCGCAGGCCGCCCGCTCCCGCCTTCTCGAGCAGTCCGCGCGAGGATGCGCGGTCGACGCCGATCGGCTTCTCGGTCCAGACGTTCTTGCCTGCCGCGATGATGCTCTCCGATACCGCGACGTGCACGGCGGGGATGGTGAGGTTGATGACGATCTCGATGTCGGGGTCGTTCAGCACGACATCGACGCCGCCGGCGTTCGGGACGCCATACTTCGCTGCCTGCTCACGAGCACGGTCCTCGAGGAGGTCGCCGACGGCGAGGACGGTGACGTCGGGGAACTGTGTGAGGTGTGACAGGTACTGATCGCTGATGTTGCCTGCGCCGATGATGCCGACGCCGACGGGTCCGCTGGCGGCCATCAGCGGGTGACCTTCTCAGCCGGGACGGTCTCATCGAGGAACACGCGGCTCGCCTCGATGGCCGCATACAGGTCGCCATCGAAGTGATCGAACTCGACGACGGCGAACTCGAGAGCGCTCGCAGTGGCAAGCGCCTCCGCGAGCGGCACGACGCCTTCGCCTGCCGGAACCTGATCTGCAGGCGGATACGCGTTCACCTTCTCGGCGTCGAGTGTGCCGTCCTTCACATGCACGGCGACGACGCGGTCACCGAGGGTGCGCAGCAGCGCGAGGACGTCGACGCCAGCGCGGGCCGCCCAGTACAGGTCGACTTCGAGCACGACGCGCGGGTCGAGGTGATTTGCGAGGATCTCCAAACCGGTTTCTTCGCCGAAACGTGCCTCGAGCTCGTGAGCGTGGTTGTGATATCCGATGCGGATGCCGCGCGCGGCGGCCGCATCGGCGGCGACGTTGAGCAGCGAGGCGATCTCCTGGATCTGCTCGACGCTGGTCCAACGGGCAGGGTCGGTGTACGGCTCGATGACGACTGTCATCCCGAGCTTCTCCGCTGCGGTGAAAGTCTCGTCGAGGGTCGGGACGTCGCTGTCCGTCGTGCTGCCATCGGGGTTCACGAAGGATGCGGATGCCACGAACGCGTGCCCCGTCGGAGAGGAGAGTCCGCGAGATGACAGCGCGGCGGCGAGCAAATCTGCGCGACGCACGAAGTTGTAGGGCTCGACTGTCGTGAAGCCGCGCGCGGCGATGGCGTCGAGCGTCTTATCGAGGTCTGCGTCAAGGTCTTGGTTGACGGTGAAGAGCTGGATGGAAGTGAGAACGGACAAGTGTGAATGCTCCTCGTTGAGGTGATTTCAATGGTGTGGTGCGACAGTATCAGAGAAAACCCCCGTGTGGAGGTTTTTTCTGAGTAGGATCATGATCATGACAGCCGAAGCCGGGATGCCGGCACCCGATGCCGGTGCTGATGCCCCGAGAGCACCCTCCCGAGGTGCCTATGCCAAGGGTGTGGCCAGGCGTCAGGAGATCCTCGATCGTGCGATCGAGGTGTTCGCACAGCGCGGCGCCGATCGCACCAGTTTGCGTGCCATCGCTGAAGCCGTCGGAGTGACCCACGCGGCACTCAGGCACTACTTCGGGTCGCTGGAAGAGCTTCTCATCGAGGTCTATCGGGAGTCGTCGCGCACGATCGCCTCGACGGAGATCCCGGGCGCTGAGCCTGAACCCGTCGGGGGCATGAGTCGATCGGCGGAGCGCAACCGGGAGATCCCTGGGCTCGTGCAGCTGTACTCGACACTCGTGTCATCCGCGCTCGAGGAAGGGCATGCGCACGCAACGGCCTGGGCGACGCAGCGCTTCGCGCACCTGCGCGCCGAGATCGCCGAGCAGGTGCGCGGGCAGCAGCAAACCGGGCGCATGCGCGCCGATGTCGACCCTGACGCCGTCGCAGCCCTCATCATCGCGGCATCCGATGGTCTTCAGACGCAGTGGCTTCTGGATGAGTCGACGAAGCAGTCCGAGGCTCTCGCGCTCCTCGAACTGTTCCTCGCCGCCTGAAGCGGCTCAGACGCCCAGCAGCGCCTCGAACTCAGGCGTCGGTCGCACGCCAGAGTCCGCGGGAGCGGACGGTGACGGAGGGCGCACCGCGGAGTCCGTCGTCTGAGGCAGCACGGAGTCTCGCTGCCGCCTGCTGAGCGAGCGCGACCGTTGAGTGGGACGAGAGCGGCAGGACGCGCAACGTCACAGCGCTGTGCCCGGTCACGCCGACGTCGATGAGTGACACCTGCCATCTGGTGCCGTCCCAGAAGCGGTCATCGACCGTGACATCGTCCACGCGCAGTTGTCCGACATCTCCCTCCCAGTCGATCTCGAGCACGGCATCATGCGCGGGATCGGCGGCCCACTCTGGCAGCTCGAAGACGTAGACGGCGGCCGAAGCATCCACAATCGCGGCCTCTGGTGCGCGATGACGGCCTGCGCCGAAACCATAGTCGACTGGGACCTCGTTCGCGGCTCGCGATGGGACGATTGTTACGTTCGACTGCGCAGCCTGGGCGCCGCGAGGCTCCACCTCGCACGGCACCCATGTGCGCGACTGCGGATCGTATTTATCGAGGCTTGCGGAGCCGGCATCGGAGCGCAGCCACACGGTCCGCTCGTCCCAGGAGAGTTCGGCATACGTGCGCAGAAGGTGCCGATTGCCGCGCGCATCTTCGCGCACCCAGATCCGTGCCGCCTCGGAGTCCGGGAGCACCAGGATGTCTGCCCCGGTGGTCCGGATCGGCGAGGCGCTCGGTTGGATCGTCACCGGCGCCGTGTCGCCGATCGCGATCTCAACGGGAATGCCGGCATCAGCCACCAGTACGAGTGTCGACGTCGCACCCGGCAGCACGGTGAGCGCCGAGGCCGTCACCCAGCGCACGTGTGCACCGCCGATGCGCAGGCCGAGTGGCCAGCGCGCGAGTGTGCCGGATGGGATGTCGACGGGGCGAGAGGGCACCGTGATCGAGCCGGCACCCATCTCGATCTGCAGTTGTACGTCGCTGACGGACTCAAGCCGCTCGTAAGGCTGGTGGTGGGAGATGATGGCAAACCCCTCGGCGCCGTCGCTGCGCAGCGACCAGCGCAGCGCGTCGCGGTCATCAACTCCGCTCGGACGGGCCTCCGGAAGAGTGGATGTCATATCGGCCAGCCGATCGCCGAATGCGTTCAGGAAGGAATGCTGCGCACGAAGCAGCGGTGCCGTACCGCCCAGGTCTCCGGATTGACGGATCGGGGCGTGGAAGTCGTAGCTGAGTTCCGGCATGTCGTTGGGGTAGCCGGTCGACTGCGTCTCCTGCATCCCTGGTGCGGGGTTGCGGCCTCCGGAATACATGAAGTAGCCCTGCCATGCCGACCCGTTGCCGATCTTGGTGTGCGCGAGCGCGGCGGTGTCCTTCGGGTCAAGCACCGGACGGCGGTGGTACGCGGTGGCCATGCCGCCGCCGAGTTCGCAGGTCGCCGGGGGAAAGCCATGCAGATCTGTTGTGGGGACGACTTCGACCGCGATGGCTGGGTCGCTGTGGATCGCGCGGACGTCCGCACCGACACCCGGATCGTCCCAATCGTGGGACGGCAGGAAATGTGCACGGAAGGTGGGGTCCCACGGCTGATCAGGATCGACCCAGAAGCCGTCGGCATAGCCCCCGAACAGCGGGAAGACCTCGCCATGCGGCAGGTCGGCACCGCCCCACGCGGTGGCCGTCCACAGCGGAGCCGTGATCCCCGCTTCGCGCGCCATCCGCTTGAGAGTCACAAGATGCTCTGGGCGATCGTAGAGTTCGTTCTCCAACTGGATGGCGATGACAACCCCGCCAGGGGTGGCGCGTCCAGCGAGCGCTTCGGCCAGCTGGCCGAACCATTCCCGCACGAGTGCGAGGTAACGCGGATCGTCGCTGCGGTGGGTCAGATCCTGCTGCTGCACCCAATCGGGGAAGCCGCCATTGCGCGCTTCACCGTGCGCCCACGGGCCGATTCTCAACACGACCTCGAGGCCGGCCGTCTCGCACTCGTCGACAAAGGCGCCGACATCGAGAGCGCCCTCGAAATCGGCTGCGCCGGCAGAGGGGGCGTGGTGCAACCAGAACACGTATGTCGAGGCCACGGTGAGGCCTGCCGCGCGCATCTGGCACAGCCGCTCTGCCCACCTGGCACGGGGCAGACGGCTGTAGTGCACTTCCCCCGAGATCGGAATCCATCCGATTCCTTCGCGCAGAATCGCACGTTCCGTGACAGTGATCCCGCGGCCGGCATCCTCCGTTGTCGGCATGCCGGCAGAACGTGCCGGCACCGACCAGGGCAGGTGGCGGGCAGTCAGCGGGCCGACTGGGCCGCGCTCCGACGCGCTCATTCGACTTCGTGTCCGAGGTTCGGGCGAGCGAGGAAGCGCGCCGTCGCATCAGTCATCGCCTCGAGCTCGACGATGACGATCTCGTTGCGGCCCTGCTTCGTCACCGGCCCCGGCACGTACAGAGTGCGCTGGGGTCCACGACGCCAGTATCGACCAAGGAAGAAGCCGTTGATCCAGGCGTAGCCCTTGCCCCAGCCTGCAGTGTCGAGGAAGAGATCCGCGGGCGCATCCAGGTCGAATCCTGCGCGCAAACCCACCGGACCGGCCGCATGGGCGTTGGCGATCGCAACCGAATCGCGCGAATCGCTCGACGCGTTCGCGACGGCATGGGCGAGTCGGGGGACGTCGATGCTGCGCACCTGCCAGGGGCCGTCCACAGGGATGCCGTTGAGCGTCGGTGCGGAGATGATTCCCTTGTGCTCGCCGATCTTCGTGTCGTAGTTGACACGTCCGGTCTCTTCGACCAGAAGGCGAAGGCGATCCCCGGGAGGAAGAGCAAGGGCAAGATCACCGGTTGTCCGCTGAAGCATGCCGACGGGGCGGTCATCCAGAGTCACCCATGCGACGTCTCGAACGTCCGCCGCCAGCACCGTCGTCTCCTCGGATGCGATGCGAGTCGAGTACTCCACGAGCACGACGTCGGCGCCGAGATCATCCATCGACGGCGGGGTGCTGAACTCGCCGTGGTCGAAGGCTGTTGATGGGAGCGGGTTTCCGACGCTCTCGAGTGGGACGGTCAACGTCGGTGCCTCGATGGCCGTGGGCAGCGGATCCGAAGGAACCGCAGCATGTTTTGCGATCACATTGCGGAACGCGTGGAACTTCTCGGTGAGATCGCCCGACTCGCTGATCGGCGCGTCGTAGTCGTAGCTCGTCACGAGCGGCAGATAGCGTCCGGAATCGTTCGCTCCGGCGGTCAGACCGAAGTTCGTGCCGCCGTGGACCATGTAGATGTTGACGGATGCTCCGGCGCTCAGCAGCAGATCGAGATCGGCGGCGCTGTCTGCGAATGTCGTGGTGTGGTGCTTCTCGCCCCAGTGGTCGAACCAACCGCACCAGAACTCCATGCACATCAGCGGGCCGGTGCTCTGGTGCTCGCGCAGAGTGGCGAGGCGTTCGTGGATGCGAGAGCCGAAGGATCCGGTTTTATGAAGCCCCTCGTGTGCGCCGTTCTCGAGCATGTGCGGGATCGGCTGGTCTACCTGGGTTAGTGGCACGGTGATGCCCGCGTCGCGCGTGAGTCGGATGAGCTCTGCGAGGTAGGCCTTGTCTGAGCCGTAGGCGCCGTATTCGTTCTCGATCTGCACCAGGATGACGCTGCCGCCGGTGTCGATCTGGCGTGGAGCGATGATGTCGTTGATCTTTTCCAGGTAGCCGGTGACGGCTTCGATGTAGCGAGGGTCAGAGCTGCGGAGTCGTACCTCCGGGTCGGCGGTGAGCCAGGTCGGCAGACCGCCGTTGTGCCACTCGGCGCACACGTACGGCCCTGGGCGCACGATCGCGTGCATGCCTTCTTCGGCGATCAGATCGAGAAAGAGGCCGAGGTCGTTCTGGCCGGTGGCATCCCACTGACCTCTGACCGGCTCATGCGCGTTCCAGGCGACGTAGGTCTCGATGGTGTTGAGTCCCATGAGGCGAGCCTTGCGGATGCGATCACGCCAGTGGCCCGGATGAATTCGCGGGTAGTGCATCGCCCCCGAAATGATCTGAAGCGGTGCGCCGTCGAGAAGAAAATCGGTGTCACCGATCTCAAAGCGGGAAGTCATTGATGTCCTTTCGGGGGAGTGGTCTTCGACGCAATCGCGTCAGCTGACGATCTGCGAGCCTTTCGCGGGCTGGTCGCCGCCCTGTCGTGCGATCGCACGCAGCGAGCGGGCAACGAACGCCGCAATGCGATCGGCGCCTTCGACGCGGAAGTGCGTGTTGTCGGTCAGCCCGTCGGGCCACGCGGCTGCCTCTCCCGGAGCGAAGTGCGAAAGCATGCGTGTGGACTCGGCCTCGCCGAGATCTTCATACAGCCAGGAGGTGAAAGCCGTGAGGTCGATGAGTGGGGAATCGAGCTCATGGGCGAGATCTCGCACAGCGTTCGGATAGTCGCCGTGCGTCGGAGTCAGCTGACCGGCGTCGTCGAACCAACGACGTTCGCATGACGTGCACAGCACCGCGAGGGCGCCCTGCTCGTGAACATCGGCGACCATGCGGCGCAGCCGATCGGTGTAGCCGCTGCGAGCGGCGAGTTCTGGCTGCTTCTGGTCGTTGTGTCCGAACTGGATCACGACGGTGTCGCCCGTGCGGACCTCAGACAGAAGCTCTGCCCAGCTGCCGGAGGAGAGGAAAGATTCGGTGGTCGCGCCGCCGAAGCCGAGGTTTCGGACGGGGAGTTCGACATGTCGTTCAAGGAAGTGTCCCCACCCCGACATCGGACTCTCTGCGGGCTTCATGGGAGCGACGGTCGAGTCGCCTGCCAGGTGATAGATCATCTTCGATTCCTCAAACGCTGGGCACCACTGTGGGATGCGAACGGCTGTGACAGCAGTGTGTCATGGATAGCGCTTTCCTGCTGTGGTTGACGCGTCCTGGTTCGTGGGTTAGCATCGGGAACGGAAAGCGCATTCCCGCCCCGAAACCGTATCGCTGACACGCGCGGAATGCCGATCGATGGAGATCCTCATGAGCAATAGAACCGCGTCAGGCGGGTGGGCGATCCGCGCCCATGCAGCCTGCGACTGGCTGTTCTGGGTCATGACGGTGAATGTCCTCTGGTACGTCTTCACCCTCGCTGGCGGCATTGTGCTCGGCGCGGCGCCGGCATCAGTCGCAGCCGCCGAGCTCACCCGCCGCCGGCTCCGCGGTGAAGCTTTCCCAGCCGTGCGCACGTTCGCCGAGGCATGGCGTCGCGAGTTCTGGCGAGCGAACGCCGTATTGGCGCCCATCCTGATCATCGGCGCCATCCTCACGGTGAACACGATCGGCTTCGCCGGTGCAGGCACGCTCGCCGAGGCATCCGGAATTCTCACTCTGGCAGCACTCGTGCTCACGTTCGCGCTGCTGGCCGTCGTCGTCCCGCTCTACGTCCACTACGACCTGCCGCTACGGGCCTACGTTCTGACGGCGTCCAGATGGATGCTGCGCAACCTCGCCCACGTGCTGCTGCTGGTTCTCGCTGCTGTCGTCGTCGTCACCGCGAGCCTGATTCTTCCGGGCATCATCCCGTTCCTCTCGCTCGGCACGTGGCTCACGATCGACACAGCCCTGTGCCTGGCCTTCTTCGCAGCGAACGACCGGCAGCTCGCCGCCGCTGTTGTCGCCGACGCGGTTCCCATCGCCGCTGGCTGACCATCCCGATCCCGCCAACCTCACCCCTGCAACCTCACCCCTGCATCTCGCAACAGCACGAACGAAGGAGTTCACATGAAGCACATCAGAAAGCTCAGCGGTCTGGCACTCGCCACCGCCGGTGCCGTCGTCCTCGCCGGATGCTCAGCAGGAGGCTCAGGCGGAGGTGAAGGTGAGACCGCCGAACTGAAGAGCCTGTCGATCATGGCACCGTATCTGGTCACGAACGCTCCGGCCGAGGGCAATGAGATCCAGGCCGCCCTCGAGGACATCGCCGGTGTCGAGCTCGACATCAATTGGGTGCCCAACTCGTCGTACCTGGACAAGACCAACATCACGCTCGCCGGGGATGACATCCCACAGGTCATGGTCATCCAGGGCAAGGACCCTGGGTTCGTCCGCAACGCAGAGGCCGGCGCCTTCTGGGATCTCACGGAATACCTGGACGACTACCCCAACCTGAAGACGACCTTCCCCGAGGTGCAGGAAGCCGCGAGTGTGAACGGCAAGGTGTACGGCGTCTTCCGCGCCCGCGACGTGATGCGCGCAGCCGTCATCATCCGCAAGGACTGGCTGGCGAACGTCGGGCTTGAAACGCCGCAAACCACGGAAGACCTGTATGAGGTCGCCAAAGCCTTCACCGAGCAGGATCCAGACGGCAACGGCGTCGACGACACCTACGGACTGATCATTCCCAAGTGGCCGGGCGCGATCGGCAGCAACAGCCCGTATGACGTGATCGAGACGTGGTTCGGCGCTGGCAACCGGTGGACCGAGCGCGACGGCGAACTGGTGCCGAGCTTCACGACCGATGAGTGGCTCGACGCGGTGGAGTACGAGAAAGAACTCGTCGACGGCGGCTACGTGAACCCCGACTACGCCACCTTCGACTCGGCGACGTGGAACGAGCCCTTCCTCAATGGCAAGGGCGGCATCATCATCGACGTGCACTCGCGTGCAGGCGTGCTGATGAACCTGTTCAAGGAATCTGACCCTGACGGCTTCGACCAGTACGTCGACATCGCCGGAAACCTCACCGGACCCGAGGGGGAGCTGAACGCCCACCCGACCACGGGCTACAGCGGATTCCTGGCCATTCCGAAGACGAACGTGCGCACCGAAGCCGAGCTGCGCGCAGTGCTGGAAGTCCTCGACAAGTTGAACTCGACCGAGGCGGGGCCCATCCTCAACAACGGTATCGAGGGGGAGACCTACACGCTGGACGGCGAGCTCGCTGCTCCCATCGACGACGCCCCGCAGGAACTGAAGGATGCCGTGCTCAGCTACAGCCAGCTGGGTATGAACGTCACGGGCTTCCAGGGTTACCTCCCCAAGCAGGCGACGGAGTACGAGCAGGAGATGTACGACAAGCGCAAGGAGATCGAAGCCTCGGACTCCGAGAATGCGAGGTACGACGAGGCAGCGGCCTATGTCTCAGAGACCTACGTCTCCAAGGGCGCCCAGCTGGACGTCATCGTCTCGGATGCGCGGATCCAGTACATCGCCGGTCAGATCGACCTCGACGGTCTCAAGGACGCGGTCGCGCTGTGGCGCAGCAGTGGCGGAGACGACATCATCGCCGAGATCAACGAGCTGAGCAGCCAGAACTGACCGAATGAGGGGCGGATGCGAGTTGCATCCGCCCCTCCCGCACCGACAGGAGATCGCGTGGTCGTTCTGGACTCACCCGTCACACAGACGGAGGCTCTCACCGTTCCGCCGCTGAAGCGTCGTCGGGGCGCACGAGTGCATTTCACCCAGTTCAAGTGGCTGTATCTGATGCTGCTGCCTGGACTCATCTATTTCGCGGTCTTCCGGTACGGGCCGATGGGCGGCGCGGTCATCGCGTTCAAGGACTACGTCCCCTTCCTCGGTATCGCCGACAGCCCCTGGGTGGGCTTCAAGCACTTCGAGGATCTGTTCGCCAGCCCCGATTTCGGGCGCATCATGACGAACACCCTGATCCTGGCGCTGCTGAGTGTCGTCGTCGCCTTCCCGCTGACGATCGTCGTCGCGCTTCTACTCAATGAGCTGCGCGTCAACATCGTCAAACGCTCCGTGCAGACGCTGATCTACATCCCGCACTTCCTGTCGTGGACAGTCGTCGCGTCGCTGACGTATCTGCTGTTTGCATTGGACATCGGCCCATTGACGCAGCTGATCAATGGTCTGCTCGGAACGGAGACCAGCTTCCTCACCGACCCGGCCTGGTTCCGCCCGATCATCGTCCTGCAGGACATCTGGAAGAACACCGGCTGGGGCACCATCATCTTCCTCGCCGCGCTCGCGAGCGTCGATCAGGAGCAGTACGAGGCGGCGATCATCGATGGGGCGGGGCGTTTCCAACGCGTCTGGCATGTGACGCTCCCGGCCATCCGCCCCACGATCATCATCCTGCTCGTGCTGCAGATGGGGCAGGTGCTCAACACCGGTTTCGAGCAGATCTATCTGATGACGAACTCGCTGAACCGTCAGGTCGCCGACGTCTTCGACACCTACGTGTATTTCATGGGCATCACCCAGGGCTCCTATAGCTACAGCACCGCGGTCGGCCTTTTCAAGGCGGTCGTTGGTGTGGTGCTGATCTTCGGGGCGAACTGGCTCGCCAAACGTTTCAACCAGACGGGGATCTTCTGATGGCACGCGAGAAGTACCGGTTCAACACCCCGGGTGGCAAAGTCTTCGACGTGTTCAACGTCGTTCTGCTCACGGCAGTTGGTGTCGTTGCGCTGATCCCGTTCGTCTATGTCATCGCTGGCTCCTTCGCCACCGAACTCGAACTCGCTACCCGGTCGTTCTTCGTGTGGCCAGAGACGTTCAGCCTGCGCGCCTACGAGTCGATCCTCACGAGCCCCACGTTCCTGCGCGCGATGGCGACGACGATCGGGGTGACGGTGGTCGGGACGCTGATCCAGCTGTTCCTCACCGCGTCGATGGCGTATCCGCTGTCGAAGGGAAACCTGCCAGCGCGGCGCACGCTGCTTTCGCTCATCGTGTTCACAATGGTCTTCTCCGGCGGCATGATCCCGACGTTCCTCGTCGTCAAGGATCTGGGGATGCTCGACACGTACTGGGCGCTGATCCTGCCGATGGCGATCAATCCGTTCAGCCTCATCATCATCAAGAACTTCTTCGAGCAACTTCCGGCTGAGCTTGAGGAATCAGCGAAGATCGACGGAGCGAACGAGATGCAGGCGCTGTGGAGCATCATCCTCCCGCTCTCCAAGCCCGTGCTCGCCACCTTCGCGCTGTTCTACGCCGTGGGCATCTGGAACGACTTCATGTCGCCGCTGCTGTACCTCAACGACAACTCGATGTGGACGCTGCAGATGTTCCTGCGCCAGGTCACGGTCGCCACTGATCTGTCGATGCTGGAGGCTGGCCCCGGTCAAATGCCTCCAGCGCAGGGCATCAAGTTCGCCGTTATTGTCGTGGCGACCCTGCCTATCCTGCTGTTCTACCCGTTCCTGCAGAAGCACTTCGCGAAGGGGATGCTGATCGGTTCGGTGAAGGGATGACGGCTCTGCTGTATGCGAATCCGCTGGTGTCTCCTGGAGATCTGGCCGGCTGGGTTTCCGAAGGGCCGATGGTCGCGGCGGCGGAAGAGGACGGCCTGATCCTCTCCAGCGGCGGAGAAATCGATGAGCACTGGACACTGTGGTGCCCGGAGGTTTTCGGTGATCGCATCCGCATCACCTGGGAGATGTCCCCGCGCAGCGAACCGGGTCTTGCCATGCTGTTCTTCGGTGCGGCTGCGGTGGGTGGCGGCGGGATCTTCGACGATGGACTCGCTGCGCGAAAGGGCGTCTACCCGCAGTATCACTCCGGCGATATCCGCACCCTGCATGTGTCCTACTTCCGCAGGCGATGGGAAGACGAACGCGCCTTCCATACCTGCAATCTGCGCAAGTCGCCCGGGTTCCATCTGGTCAGTCAGGGTGCCGACCCCCTGCCGTCCGTCGACGACGCACGCGGAGCGTTCTACCGCATCTGCGTCATCAAAGACGGTGCCCGCGTGACTTTCTCGATCGACGACCTCGTTCTCTTCGACTGGGTCGATGACGAATCAAACGGACCACGGGTGCGCGATGGCCGCATCGGATTCCGACAGATGACCCCGCTGACCGCCTGCTACCGAAACCTTGAGGTGCATTCGCTATGACCGTCCCCGCCACTCCGGCCGTCCCCCTGCGCTGGCTCGATGACGTCGCCCCGGCGGTGCTGCCCTCGGGTGTCACCTGGGGTGCACCGCTTCCGCGCGGGAGTGTCGCATCGTCCTCGGAACTTCGCCTTCGCCGCGATGGCGTGAACGTGCCCGGACAGTTCTGGCCCCTCGCGACCTGGCCCGACGGGTCGGTGAAGTGGACGGGCGCGGCGCTCGGCGCCACGGACGTTGTCGGCGAATACGAGATCGTGGCAGATGCCGCATCCGAGGCTCCTGAGCACGAACGGCCGGTGCGGGTGCGCCGCGAGGCCGGCGCGGTGGTCGTCGACAACGGTGTGATCGCGGTGGAGATTTCCGTGCCCGAGCAGGGCGGTTCGGTCGACGCGCTCATACGGAAGATCACGCGAGACGGTGCCACGATCGCCGAGGACATCCGTCTGGTCAGCTTGCGGCAGGACGAGATCGCGGAGGACGGCGGCAGCGCGCCGCGGGAGCAGTTCCGCTCGCGCATCTCACTGGTCGATGTCGAGCAGGAAGGCCCTATCAGGGCTGTCGTGCGGCTTGAGGGCACGCACCGGGCAGAGTCGGGAGAGCGGGAGTGGCTGCCGTTCATCGTGCGACTCGTCCTGGTCGCGGGCTCTGCGGAGATCCGCGTCGTGCATACGGTGATCTGGGACGGCGACGGCGAGGTCGATTTCCTCACCGGTCTCGGTGTCAGGGCAGGGGTACCGCTGCGGGCAGCGCTGCACGATCGGCATGTCCGGTTCGCCGGTGCTGATGGGGGCTTCTTCTCCGAAGCGGTGCGCGGGCTCACCGGCCTCCGCCGCGATCCTGGTGCAGAGGTGCGTGCCGCACAAATCAGGGGAGATGCGACGTCGCCGACCTCCGGATGGAACCCGGAAGTATCAGAGCGGCTGGATCTCATTCCGGCCTGGTCAGATGCCACGCTCACCCAGCTCAGCGCCGACGGCTTCGGCATCCGCAAGCGCACCGCCCCTGGGCACGCGTGGATCAGCGCGGGCGCAGGCACGAGGGCCGAGGGCTTCGTCTCGGTCAGCGATCCGGGTGGCGGGCTCGGCGTCGGAGTGCGGAGCTTCTGGCAATCGCATCCTGGTCAGCTCGACATACGGGGCGCGGCATCTGAACGGGCGGAGGTCACGGCGTGGCTGTACGCGCCGGAGGCGCAGCCGATGGACGTCCGGTTCTATCACGATGGTCTCGGGCAGGATGACTTCGCAACGCAACTCGAGGCGCTTGAGATCACCTACGAGGACTACGAGCCGGGCTTCGGCGAGGCGCAAGGCGTCGCGCGCACCCACGAGCTCACGCTGTTCGCCTACGCAGCCACCCCGCCGATCGAACGCGCAGCCGACGACGTGGCGCGGCTGCAGACTCCTCCGCTGCTGCAGCCGACTCCCGCGCACCTCGATGCCGTGGGTGTGTTCGGTGACTGGGCGCCGATCGATCGGTCGACACCGCTTCGAGGGGAGATCGAGGACAGCATCGACTTCCTCCTGGACTTCTATCTCGGCCAGATCGGGCAGCGCAGCTGGTACGGGTTCTGGGACTACGGCGACGTGATGCACGCGTACGACGCCGACCGTCATGTCTGGCGTTACGACGTCGGCGGCTATGCCTGGGACAACAGCGAGCTCTCACCCGATCTGTGGCTCTGGTACTCGTACCTGCGCAGCGGTCGCGCCGACGTGTTCCGACTCGCAGAGGCGATGACCAGGCACACGGGCGAGGTCGACGTCTATCACCTCGGTCGTTGGAAGGGGCTCGGATCACGGCACAACGTGCAGCACTGGGGATGCAGCGCCAAGCAACTGCGCATCAGCAGCCCGATCTACCGGCGCATCTTCCACTACCTGACCGCGGACGAGCGAGTTGGCGACCTGCTCACCGAACTGCGGGACAGCGACCAGCGTTTCCTCGACACCGATCCCACCCGGAAGGTGCGAGCGGATGCCGCGACCTACCGCCCGGATCGTTCGGCGCTCGCCGTCGGGCTCGGGACGGATTGGGGCGCGCTGGCTGCGACGTGGCTCACCGATTGGGAGCGCACCGGCGACACGCGCTCCCGCGACCGGTTGCTCGGCACCATGGCCGACATCGGTGCTCTTCCACACGGATTCCTCACCGGCGAGGCGCTGTACGACCTGGACACTGGCCGCTTCGACACGAGTCGCGACCGCATCTCGGTGTCGCATCTGAGCGCAGTGTTCGGGCTCGTGGAGGTGTGCAGCGAGCTGATCGACCTTGTGGACGTACCTGGATTCCGGGACGCGTGGCTCGATTACTGCCGCCTGTATCTGGCAACGCCGGAGGAGCAGACAGCGGCGGTCGGAGCTCCGCTCTCCGGCATCCATCTCGAACAGGCGCACAGCCGACTGACGGCGTACGTCGCTGCAAGCACCGACGATGCTGCGCTCGCCGAGCTGGCCTGGCAGGCGTTCGAAGGGGTTGGGGAATGGCTCGTCCACCGTCGCGATCTCACGCTGAATCGGGTGGGGGTGCCGCACGTGCTCAACCCAGTGGATGAGGCACCCAGCGTGTCGACCAATGACGCGGCCCAGTATGGGCTGGCGGCGATCCAGAACCTCGCGTTGATCGGGGATCGCCTTGGATGATCTGACCAGAAAATTGGCGAGCTCCGTGGGTACACCGCCCCTGGCAGGGATGCGCACAGAGGAGAAGACAAAGTGAAGTACACCCGACTGGGCCGCTCCGGCGCGCAGGTGAGTCGCATCGCCGTGGGAACCATGAATATGGGTCCTGTGATCGGCGAGGATGAGTCATTCGCCATACTCGACCTCGCGTTTGAACGCGGCGTGACCTTCTTCGACACCGCCGACGCATACGGGGGACCGCCGTGGGGACCGGAACCCGGCCAGACGGAAGCTCTGCTCGGCCGGTGGATCTCGTCCCGCGGCGTGCGCGACCAGGTGGTGCTCGCGACGAAAGTCCACGAGGTCATGGGCCCCGGTGTGAATGATCGCGGATTATCGTCGCTGCACATTCGCAGCGCCGTGGAGGCTTCGCTTCGGCGTCTGGGGACCGACAGGATCGATCTCTACCAGATGCACCACATCGACCGCCACGTCCCGGTGGATGAGGTGCTGGATGCTTTCACGCGGCTGCGCGACCAGGGCAAGATCGTCTATCTGGGCTCGTCAAACTTCGCTGGTTGGCATATCGCTCAGTACCAGGAATTGTCAGCCGCCTCACATCGGCTGCCACTCGTCACCGAGCAGTCTGTATACAGTCTGGCGAATCGGACGGTAGAGCTGGAGGTCGTTCCGGCAGCTTCTGCCTACGGGATGGGTTTGCTTCCGTGGTCACCTTTGGCTGGCGGAAGACTGGCGGGCGTGCTCCGCAAGACAGACACAGCACGAAGCGATGCTTCGAAGCTTGGTGAGCATCGCGTACAGATCGAACAGTACGAGCAGTTCGCCGACGAGCGCGGGATCGATCCGGCCGTCCTCGGAATCGCGTGGCTACTGCACCAACCGGTGGTCACCGCGCCCATCGTCGGTCCCCGGCGGATGGAGCATCTAACCAGTGCCCTCGCCGCACTGGAGGTGACGCTGAGCGAAGAGGATCTAGATCGGCTCGATCGCATCTGGCCGGGCCCGGGCGGCCCAGCCCCGGAGGCGTACGCCTGGTAGCAGCCAGGATCTGCTTCGACCGGGATCCGCCTATCGAAGCGGAGACCGGAGATTCACCAGTGACGATGTCAGATGAAGGGGCGCACGTCGAGGATGGATCGGAGGGAGAATCCGCCGGTATCGATCGCGTCGGGTAGTTGCACCGCGAGTTCGGCTACCAGCCCGACTCGCGCCTGGACGACGTGTAGATCACCTTCCGTGGCATCCGGAGCCGACAGGGCGGCGGCAGCGCGGTCGGCGAGCGTCTCACACGCCGCCGTGACCTCCGCTGCGCGGTGACCTTCGCGCGCCGACCGACCCACTGAGTAGACCCAGTCAAGCTGCCGGAATCCCCACGCGTCGAGCGAGCTCTCCTCGGACGGCAGTACGGTCGCTGTCTCGTGCAGAAGCAGAAGCCCCGTGTCAACGACGCCAGATGGATGCGGCCACCCGCGCCCGAGCCACTCGTAGAGAAAATGCATGTGGAAACTGCATCCGAGATTTCCGAACAGTCCTGGGTCCTCGCCGACAGCCCCCATTCGATCGCGGAGCCAGAGTCCCGTGTCGTTATCGGCGTGCTCGTCCAGCCAGCCCAGATAGTGGTCAAGCCAATGGGTCCGATCGTTCTCTTCAGCCCCAGCGCAGACGACGCCGATGGCGAGGAGCCCGGCCGCATCGTGGGACGCAGGCCACGGCTGATCCCAGTCGAGTCCGGCGAGGAACGGGGCTGCCGCCTCCGCGCGCAGCAGGTGTTGTAAGCGGGCGGGGGCAGAAGGCAATTCTCCGAGCACCATGAGTGTCGTCAGTCCGGTGGCCGCGCGGTGGATTTCGCCGTGAGTCGGATCCGCGAACAGCCCGTCTGCTGTCGCGAACGAATTCACTGCGCGGCGCAGATCTGCCGCCTCGGGACCCGTGGGGCGGTCGCCGAGCGCAATCCTGATCCCGACGGCCGCTGCTGTTCCGTACAGATCCGCGGCGGTGCCGCCACGGTGACGGGTATATCCGCCTTCCCGGCGGCTCTCAGAAACCCGCTCGCGAGCATTGCGAAGAAAACGGTCGAAGCTCAATGCGCTGACCATAAATCACCGTTCTCGGGAGGGCTCGTCGCGAGCACAGTTGGTTTCGCAACAGCGTCTGGCGCCGGTACGGGGCCGATGCAGGGGAGCGGTAGCTCAGCCGCCCAGCGCCGCCGACACCACAGCGCGAGCCTCGGCCTGCACCTCGGCGAGATGTTCTGCTCCGAGCAGGCTCTCGGCGTAGAGCTTGTAGACGTCTTCCGTGCCGGAAGGACGAGCTGCGAACCAGGCGTGCTCGGTCTGCACCTTCAGCCCGCCGATCGCTGCACCGTTGCCTGGCGCGTGCGACAGCTTCGCGGTGATCGGCTCACCCGCGAGCGAGGTCGCCGCGACGGCATCCGGGGTGAGCTTTCCGAGCGTTGCCTTCTGCGCAGGCGTTGCCGGAGCGTCGACGCGCTGATAAGCGGATGCTCCGAACGCCAGCTCGAGTTCGGCATAGCGCTCTGACGGACTCTTGCCCGTGACCGCGATGATCTCGGCGGCGAGCAGGCACAGCAGGATGCCGTCCTTGTCGGTCGACCAGACGGTGCCGTCCTTGCGGAGGAAGGATGCTCCGGCAGACTCCTCGCCACCGAATGCGACCGAGCCGTCGAGCAGTCCCGGCACGAACCACTTGAATCCGACCGGAACCTCGAGCAGACGACGACCGAGAGACTCAGCGACCCGGTCGATGATCATCGACGAGACGAGAGTCTTGCCGATCGCGGCATCCCGTGGCCAGGCATCGCGGTGCGAGAACAGGTAATCGATCGCGACCGCGAGATAGTGGTTGGGGTTCATGAGGCCGGCATCCGGAGTCACGATGCCGTGCCGGTCGGCGTCGGCGTCGTTTCCGGTGAGCACGTCGAAGTCGCCCTTCTTGGCGACGAGGGATGCCATCGCGTTGGGCGACGACGGATCCATCCGGATCTTCTCGTCCCAGTCCAACGTCATGAAACGCCAGGTCGGATCGACCTCGCGGTTGACGACGGTCAACTCCAGCTCGTATACCTCTTTGATCAGCGCCCAGTACTCGACGGATGCGCCGCCGAGCGGATCGGCGCCGATGCGGACGCCGGCGTTCTTGATGGCATCGATGTCGATGATCGTGGCCAGGTCGCGCACGTAGGCGTCGCGGAAGTCATAGCTCGGCAGGGCATCCCAGTCGATGTCGGCGAAGCTCTTCGATTTGATGGCATCAAGGCCTGCCTCGATGAGTTCGTTTGCACGGTTCGCGATCCAGCTCGTGGCGTCAGTGTCGGCGGGGCCGCCGTGCGGCGGGTTGTACTTGAACCCGCCATCGCGCGGAGGGTTGTGCGACGGGGTGACGACGATGCCGTCCGAGCGGCCGGCAGCATCCGCCGACAGTTCGCGGTTGTAGGTGAGGATCGCGTGGCTGAGCGCCGGAGTCGGTACGTAGGAGTCGCGTGAATCGACGCGCACCTCGATGCCGTTGGCGACGAGCACCTCGATGGCGGTGCGCTCGGCTGGCAGGGAGAGGGCGTGAGTGTCGCGTCCGAGGAACAGCGGACCGGTGATGCCCTGCGCACGGCGGTAGTCGACGATCGCCTGAGTGGTGGCGAGGATGTGCTGCTCATTGAAGCTGTTCGACAGCGATGAGCCGCGGTGACCGCTCGTGCCGAAGGCGACGCGCTGAGCCGGATCACTCGGATCCGGGCGGCGGTCGTAGTACGCGGCGATCAATTCGTCGACGTCAATGAGGTCACTTTCCTCCGCGGGGAGGCCGGCACGGCTGGTCATGGTCCCAGTCTGCCCCTTTTTCCTCCTCCCCGACATCCCGCGAAACTTCACATGTGTCATGAATATCCCCGGCGTCGAGGACATAGGTGAAGTCTCGCGGCGCGGGTGAGGCAGGAGGGCTAGGGTAAAACGCGTGACTGAACGTCGTACCTACAGCTACCTGGGCCCTGCGGGCACCTTCACCGAAGCGGCACTTGACCAGGTGGCCGAGGCGCGAGGTCAAGACTGGCGTGCGGTGCACAACGTCGGCGAGGCTCTCGCGGACGTGCTTGAAGGGCGCAGCTACGCGGCGATGATTGCGATCGAGAATTCCATCGAGGGTGGCGTCTCCACCACACAGGATGCTCTCGCAACGTTGCCCGGGCTGCGCATCGTCGGCGAGTATCTGGTGCGCGTGAACTTCGTGCTGGTCGCTCCGCGCGGCACGAAGCTCGAGGATGTCACAGTGATCGCGGCGCATCCGGTCGCCTACGCCCAGTGCCACGGCTGGCTGGGCGAGAATCTTCCGAACCACTCGCACTTTCCGGCGGCCAGCAATGTGGCATCCGCGATCGGCGTACTTGATGGCTCATCGCCCGCGCAGGCGGCGATCGCTCCCCCCGGGATCGTGCAGCACTACGACGTTGATGTGCTGGCATCCGAGATCGGCGACAACTCTTCGGCCGTCACGCGCTTCGTGCTCGTGACCCGCACCACCACTCCGCCAGATCCGACCGGCGCTGATAAGACCTCCCTGATCGTCGAGCTTCCCAATGACCGACCCGGTGCGCTGCTCGACATGCTCGAGCAGTTCTCGACACGTGGCATCAACCTGTCGCTGATCGAGTCCCGCCCCATCGGAGATGAGCTCGGGCGCTACCGATTCGTGCTCGACGCCGACGGTCACGTGCAGGATGAGCGGATGGCGGATGCGCTGCTCGGCATCCGTCGGTTCAGCCCGCGCGTGGTGTTCCTCGGTTCGTATCCTCGTGCCGACCGTCGGATCGTGCACTACCCGGACCGCTACTCGGATGAGGTGTTTGTCGAAGCGCGCGACTGGCTCCGCGGGCTTCTCTCCGGCGCGCCGGAGGAGTAGTCGGGCTGTTCCGCCGGGAGGGGTCGTAGCCTGCCGCTTCAGGATGCCGAGGGCGACCAAGTGCGACCCCTGACCGTTGGGGGCGTTTGATGAGGTGGCGCGTTTTGCCGCTATGTGTCGATTGAAGCGGCCAGGTGCGACACCTGAGGCTCGAACGTCAGGATGGCGGACCCGGCCGGGCGCAGCCCTTACAGCGCTGCGGCGATGAGCTCCAGCGTCTGGGCGCGGCCAGCCGGAGAGTCCTTAGGCTCGGCCTCGTAGACGCCGGCCACGGGGGAGATCATGACCTCGTCGACGCCGTACTTCGCGGCGAACTCGCGCGTCTCGGCGGCGACGGACTCGCCAGTGCCGACGAACCAGCGCGCACGCCCGGCCTGGACGGCCTGATCGGTGGCGGCATCCGGTGTCGCAGCAAGCGCCTCTTCCACGGTCTCGAGTGCGGTCAGAGGCTTGTTAAGGCGCAGCCGCGCCATCATCCGCAACTGCGGGAGTGCACGCGCCTCGGCCTCGGCGGCGGTCGGTGCGGCCACCACGTTGACGGTGAGGAAAGTGCGCGGCTCTGGATGCTCCTCGCTGGGCTGGTATCCGGTGCGGTACAGATCGAGAGCACGCTCGAGGCCCTGGCCGGAGAAGTGGTTTGCGAACACGTAGGGCAGACCATGGGATGCCGCGAGCTGAGCCGAGTAGTCGCTTGAGCCCAACAGCCAGATCTCGGGAGAGCTGGTCGCGGAAGGTGTGGCATGCACGGTGTACTCGCCGCCGGACGTGAAGCGCAGGGTCGCACCGTCGCCCGCGAGGAACGCGGCGATGTCCTGCACGTGGCGCGGGAACTGCTCGACATCGCTGGTGGTGCCGGAACCGCGCAGGAGCTGGGTGATCACCGGGTCGCTTCCTGGCGCACGGCCGAGGCCGAGGTCGATACGTCCCGGCGCGATGGCCTCGAGCGCAGCGAACTGCTCGGCGACGATGAGGGGCGCGTGGTTCGGCAGCATCACGCCGCCAGAGCCGAGTCGGATCTGCTTCGTGCGCCCGGCCGCGGCGGCGATCAGAACCGGAGGAGTGGTGGATGCCACCGCCGGCATGTTGTGGTGCTCGGCGAACCAGAAGCGGCGGTAGCCGAGCCGATCGGCGATCTCGGCGAGCGAGAGTGACGCTGCGATCGCCTCACTGCTGGTCTGGCCGGTGCGCACCGGGACGAGGTCGAGTACAGACAGGGCGGGGGCTATAGCAGTCATCCTTAGGTGCAACGCCTGGCGATCGTCCCACATTCCCCGCGTGGCAACCGCGTGATGACAGCGCGTGCGATGCCGACGCCGGGTAAGGTGACGTCGTGACATCACAAAGGCGTCCTCCAGGCTCGCAGGCTTCATTGCGTGAAGCCAACCGGCGTCGCGTCGTGGCTGCGATCAAGAAACAGGGGAGCCTGACGCAGGTCGAGCTCGCCGCGGTGACGGGGCTGTCAGCAGCATCCGTGTCGAACATCGTCAAGGAGCTCACCGCGGGTGGCGTCCTGCGCACGGCACCCAGCATTCGCAGCGGGCGCCGCGCCACATTGGTCTCCTTTGCCCGCGCTGTAGGTCTCGTTGCCGGTGTCCATGTCGCCGCACGGCATCTGCGCGTTGTGGTCGCCGACGTGAACGGCACGGTGCTCGGTGAGAATCACATGCCCTTGGCTCGTGATCACCGCGCCGACAACGAGCTCGATCGGGCATCGCTCCTGCTGGCCGACATCCTCTCGAATCTCGAATCCGGCATCGACGAGCTGCGCGGCGTTGGCATGGCGGTCTCGGCCCCGATCGATCGGGCATCGGGGCGTGTCGCGGGGCGGGGAATCCTGCGCGGCTGGACCGGAGTCGACATCGTTGAGGTCATGCACCGGCGACTGCGGCAGCCGATCTTCCTCGACAACGCCTCGAATCTCGCGACGCTCGCAGAGGCAAGGCTGGGTGCGGGGCGCGGTAAGCAGAACGTCATCTTCATCGATGCGGACGAGGGCATCGGCGCTGGTCTGCTCTTGGAAGGGCGGTTGCTGCGCGGCCACAATGGCACAGCAGGCGAGCTCGGCCATACTGTCATTCTCGAAGACGGTCCGCTGTGTCGATGCGGCAACAGAGGATGCTTGGAGGCCATCGCCGGTGGCCCGGCCATCCTCGAGGAGCTGGGCGACGTGGGTGGGATCACGAAGGTCGGCGATGTTGTCGTGCGAGCTATGGCGAACGACGACGCGTGCATCCGAGCGCTCGCCAGGGCAGGCCGCCACATCGGGCTGGCGGCAGGCAACCTGTGCAACCTCTTCGACCCAGAGCGGATAGTCGTTGGCGGAGACCTCGCGCGCGCCGGAGAGCTGCTGCTGGGGCCGATCCGGCTGGCGATGGAGAACACGGTGATCGTCAGCGGCGACGGCATACCGGACGTCGTGCAGGGGCAGCTCGGCACTGCGGCGGCCGCGCGAGGCGCTGCGGTGCTGGCGATCGATGAGACGAATGTGCGCGAATCGACTCTGTGAACGGATTGAGTTCAAGTCTTGACGCCAATGGCTGAATCCTGCCATGCTCGGTTGGTCGCCAGAGTGGTCGGCACAGCTATGGAGGTTTCGATGAAGAACACAACCAAGCGCGCGCTGGTGGCTGTTACCGCGCTCGCTCTTTCGGTGGGCATGCTCTCGGCATGCTCCAACGGCACACAGACCGGTGAGGACGCCCCCGCCGATACGGCGGATGCAACGGCCGCGACGATCGGGCTGCTGCTTCCCGACAATGTCACCGAGCGCTACGCGAGCGCCGACAAACCCTACTTTGAGGAGCGCGTTGCAGAGCTGTGCGCCGACTGCACGGTGTTGTTCGCCAACGCTGACGGCGACGCCGCAAAACAGCAGCAGCAGGCCGAGTCGATGCTCACCCAGGGTGTCGATGTGCTCGTGCTCGACCCCTTCGACGGCAAGGCCGCGGCCGCAATCGTCAATCAGGCCAAGGGCAAGGACGTCCCTGTGATCTCCTATGACCGCCTCATCGACAGCGCAGACGTGGCGTACTACGTCTCGTTCGACAATGAGAAGGTCGGCGAGCTGCAGGCGCAGGCGCTCGTGGACCGGATGAAAGAGCTCGGTCTCCCAGAGGACTCCGGGATCATCATGGTCAACGGATCGCCGACCGACCCCAACGCCGCACAGTTCAAGAAGGGCGCGCACAGCGTCATCGACGCATCCGGGCTGACGGTGCTCGCCGAGTACGACACCCCAGGATGGGAACCGCCGAAGGCGCAGGATTGGGTTGCCGGCCAGGTGACGAAGTTCGGTAACAAGATCACCGGCGTGTACGACGCCAATGACGACACCGCGGGCGGTGCGATCGCCGCGCTGAAGGCGGGCGGCGTTACCCCGCTCCCGCCTATCACCGGTCAGGATGCTGCTCTGTCCGGCCTCCAGCGCATCCTCTCCGGAGACCAGTACATGACGGTGTACAAGACCTTCAAGCCCGAGGCTTACAAGGCCGCCGAGTTGGCCGTCGCGCTCACCGAAGGCGAGTCACCGAAGGCCGATACTGCCGTGGATACCGACAGCGGTGACTCGATCCCGTCATTCCTGCTGACGCCGGTCGCAGTCACAGTGGACAACATCAAGGACACAGTCGTCGCCGACGGGCTGTACACCGTCGACCAGATCTGCACTGCGGAGTACGCTGACGCCTGCGCCGAGCACGGTTTGAAGTGACCCGCCTCTCTTAACGGCTCGACCCGCGGTGCCGGCATCTCGCCGGCACCGCGGCCTCACAGCGAAGGAATCTCCGTGGCACTAGCATCCGATCTTGACGAACAGCATGACGCCGTACGCGAGCCGGTCCTGTCGATCCGAGGCATTTCCAAGGGATTCGGCGCCGTCAGGGCGCTGACCGACATTGACCTCGACGTGTACCCGGGTGAGGTCGTCGCCCTGGTTGGCGACAACGGCGCCGGCAAGTCCACCCTCGTGAAGATCCTCGCCGGCGTTCATCCTGCCGACAGTGGCACCATCACCTTCAACGGCACGCCGGCGGCGATCCCGTCGCCGACCGCGTCGCGTGAACTGGGCATCGCCACGGTCTTCCAAGATCTCGCGCTCTGCGACAACCTCGACGTCGTCGCCAACCTGTTCCTCGGGCGTGAACGCGGCACCGCCACTCTCGACGAAGAGCTGATGGAGCAGCAGGCGTGGGACCTGCTGCGTCAGCTTTCGGCAAAGATTCCCTCGGTGCGAATCGCCGTGGCATCTCTGTCGGGCGGTCAACGACAGACCGTCGCCATCGCCCGTTCGCTGATCGGCGAACCTCGCATCGTCATTTTGGACGAGCCCACTGCGGCGCTGGGCGTGGCCCAGACCGCTGAGGTGCTCAACCTTGTTGAGCGACTGCGTGAGCGTGGGCTCGGCGTCATCCTCATCAGCCACAACATGGCCGATGTGCAGGCAGTCGCCGACCGCGTGCTCGTGCTCCGGCTCGGCCGCAACAACGGCATCTTCCGCACCGCCGATGTCAGCTACGAGGACATCGTCGCCGCGATCACCGGCGCCACAGACAACCCGGTCAGCACCCGCGCGGCGTCGCGCATCGACGAGGAGGACGCTCGATGAGTACACCGCAGCCAGTGAAGGACAATTCGATGCCCACCACCAGTGCCCTCGACCTGCAGGACGAACGGCTGGTACGCGGAGACGGCATCCGCGGTGCGGCCGCCGCATTCGGCACCCGTGTCCGCACCGGCGATCTGGGCTCTCTGCCGATCTTCCTCGGGCTGGTGGTCATCTGGGTTGTTTTCCAGCTGCTGAACCCGAACTTCCTCGCGGCCGACAACCTCGTCAACCTCACTCTGCAGTGCGCGGCGGGGGGAACCATCGCGCTGGGTGTGGTCGTGGTGCTCCTGGTCGCCCAGATCGACCTGTCGATCGGCTCGCTGAGCGGACTGGCCTCGGCCATCCTCGGTGTCACCTTTGTGAACATGAACTGGCCGATCTGGGCGGCGATCCTGCTCGCCATCGCCGTGGGAGCACTGATCGGATTCCTCTACGGGTTCCTTTTCACCCGGTTCGGAGTCCCCACCTTCGTGGTCACGCTGGCAGGTCTTCTCGGCTTCCTCGGTTTGCAGCTGTGGGTTCTCGGGCCCACCGGCACGATCAATCTGCCGTACTCATCGTGGTTGGTGCAGTTCGCGACTTCCTGGTTCCTGCCACCGTGGCTGGCCTATCTCATCGCCGGGGTCGCCGTCGTCGGGATCGTGCTGAGCGACCTCGCACGCGCACGCCGGAGAGTGAAGGCGGGGCTGTCGACAGGGCCGGTGTCACTCATCGTCATCAAGGCCGTGATCATTGCCGTCGTCGCTGTCGCCGCCATTGCCTACCTGGCGACCGACCGCGGCGTCGGCGTCATGTTCCTGACGTTCATCGTGTTCGTCGCCGTGATGGCAACTCTGCTCACACGCACGCGCTGGGGACGCTGGATCTACGCGGTTGGTGGCAACGTCGAGGCGGCCCGACGTGCCGGCATCAACGTCAAGGCCATCTACATCTCAGCGCTCATGGTGGGCACAGTGCTCGCAACGGTGGGCGGCCTGATGGCGGCGGCGCGGCTGACTGCGGCGAGCATCTCCAGCGGCGGCGGAACGACGAACCTCATTGCGATCGCAGCGGCGGTCATCGGAGGTACGAGTCTGTTCGGCGGACGAGGCTCGGCATGGTCGGCCCTGCTGGGCATCTTCGTGATCATGTCGATCCAGAACGGTTTGACGCTTCTGAGCCTCGACTCGTCCGTGCAGTTCATGGTCACCGGTGCCGTGCTGCTGCTCGCCGTGATCATCGACTCGTTGTCACGGAAGTCGCGGGCTCTACACGGACAATCCTGACGTCTTAAGCACCTTTGGTGTCTGAGGAGATTCGCGTTCGTCGGCGCTCGCGCTCCCTCGGCCCGAGCCGCAGGTGGGGGGATACTCTTTTCGGATGGATGCCACGCTCTTCTACGTGCTCGTCGGTGCCGTCGTCGTGGCTGCGTTCGCGCGCTGGCGGGGGTGGCCTGCACCTCTGCTGGTCACGGTAGTCGCGCTCGCGGCATCCTTTCTGCCGTTCATTCCAGAATTGGAACTCGACGGACATCTGCTGCTGAACCTTGTTCTGCCGCCGCTGTTGTATTCCGCAGCCCTCGATGTCTCATTCGTCGGATTCAAGCGCAGCTTGCCGCAGATTCGCCGACTGGGCATCTGGCTGGTACTGCTGACAGCGGTCGTCGTCGGCCTGGTCGCGTGGCTCATCCTGCCGGCTCTGACGTTGCCGGGCGCCCTGCTGCTTGGTGCGATCGTCGCCCCGCCGGATGCCGTGTCTGCTGCCGCCATCGGTCGAAAGCTCGGACTTCCGAGGCGCATCATGACGGTGCTGTCAGGGGAGAGCCTGATCAACGATGCCACCTCGCTGACGCTGTTTCGCGTGTTCGCGGCGATCATCGCCGGGCAAGCGCTGACGGTGTGGGACGGAATCTGGCAGTTCGTGCTGGCAGTCGTGATTGGTGTGATCGTCGGCCTGGTCTTCGGCGTTGTCCTGCACCAGCTGCGCATGCGTGTCGCCGACCCTGTCGTGATCGGCACGTTCGGGCTTCTGGTGCCATTTGGTGCTTATGCGATCGCCGAGCATCTTGGTGGATCCGGCGTACTCGCGGTCGTGGCCATGGGGCTGTATGTCGGCTTCAACGCTCCGCGCACCGACTACACGACGAGGCAGCAGGAGGCGCCGCTGTGGCTGTCGGCCGATCTGCTGCTGGAGAGCTTCGTCTTCGCCTACATCGGGTTGCTGTTCCGTCGCGTGTTGAGCGATCTGGGATCGGAGTCGGTGGCGCATATTCTGCTGCTCTCCGGCGCCGTGCTGCTCACCGTGCTGCTGGTGCGTCCGCTATATATCTACCCGGCGCACGCATTCGCGCGGTGGCAGCAGCGGGTGCGACTCAGGCGCTGGGAGCGCGCGGTCACGGCCGGGAGGTTCGAGCAGAAACAGCGCACAAGGCCAGGGCGTCAGCCGATCACTGCCGAGCAGATGAAGAAGCGATTGACCGAGCCGGAGCTGAGCTGGAAGGACAACGCAATCATCTCTTGGGCGGGGATGCGGGGTGTGGTGACTCTGGCGACCGCGCTCGCAGCGGCTGACCTGGCAGCGCTTGACGAGAA
The DNA here is from genome assembly GCF_059445345.1 of Microbacterium sp. Y355. Taxonomy (NCBI): domain Bacteria; kingdom Bacillati; phylum Actinomycetota; class Actinomycetes; order Micrococcales; family Microbacteriaceae; genus Microbacterium; species Microbacterium sp. Y355. The sequence continues at coordinate 3,263,609 of NZ_JCAIUD010000001.1, forward strand.
GTCTTCGCACGCCATCGTGGTCGTCGCGTTCATCGTTACCGTGGCGACCCTGCTGTTGCAGGGGCTGACACTGCCGTTGCTGATCAAACGGTTGGGCATCGCGAGTGATGTCGATCACGCGGAGGATGCCAGGGCGATTGCCGTGGTGCGAAAGCGCAGCCGCGAGGCGGGTCTGGCGTTCCTCGACAAGAAACGTGCGGAATGGGCGACGAAGTATGGGCCGTCCGAGATGAAGGCGTTCGACGTGTTCACGAGGCGAATGTCAAGAGTCGAGACAGAGACCGAACAGATTCAGGTGGTCGAGGATGCCGCGAGGCGCCCGACCTATGACGATCTCACGGCCTTGATGAAGGGCTGGCTGCACGTGCGACGCGAGGTGCTGCTGGCTGAGCGCGACGCCGACAACCTCGACGAAGAGGTGATGCGTGAGCTGATGGCCGCGATCGACGCCGAGGAACTCGCCCTCGACACGAGGGGTGCGACCCGGCCGCAGTCGCGGGCGTAGCATCCTTCCCTCGCCGGCGCCCCTGGTTCTCGCCGAGGCCTCCCGTTACAGACGTCTGTATCGCGGGGCGTCGGCGGCAGGACGGGGCGTCGGTGCAGCTCAACGCCGATTACGCGGATGCTCCTTGGCAGCACGTTCGTTTCCGTGCTTATAGTTGCCGGTCCAGCGGGCCATGGCGCCCTGCGGATCAGAAACGACGACTTCGAGGAACTCCGCGGCCCGAGCGCCGCGCAAGACGGTCGCCTGTCTTCCGTGGTGAGTGATCACCACACTGCCGTCCGCGCGCACCTGAAAATCGAAGCCCATGACCGAGAGTCTTTCAGCGGCCGGTGATGGCCGCCAGTGCAGGCCGGTACCTGGCGTCGCCAGGAGTGCACAGTTCGCGAGACAGTGTGCTGCGATGCACGAAGGGTGACGGATGCCGAAGCATCCGTCACCCTTCGTCAGGCGGTGCCTCAGCGTGCGGCGACCGGCTCGGCTTCCTGCTCTTCTGTCGAGTCGGTCGAGTCATCCGCGAACGGGAGTCCCTCGCGGTCGGCGTTGTACAGCTCCTCGTCGAGGATGCCCTCACGCTTCGCGACGATCGTGGGCACGAGTGCCTGACCGGCGACGTTCACGGCGGTGCGGCCCATGTCGAGGATCGGGTCGATCGCGAGCAGCAGGCCGACACCCTCGAGCGGCAGTCCGAGGGTGGACAGCGTGAGCGTGAGCATCACCGTGGCACCGGTGGTGCCGGCGGTGGCCGCAGAACCGACGACCGAGACGAGCACGATCAGCAGGTACTGGACGAAGTTCAGCTCAATGCCGAAGAACTGCGCGACGAAGATCGCGGCGATCGCCGGGTAGATCGCGGCGCATCCGTCCATTTTGGTCGTGACGCCGAACGGCACGGCGAAGGAGGCATACGAACTGGGCACGCCGAGGTTGCGCTCGGTGACGCGCTCGGTGAGCGGCAGCGTGCCGATCGACGAGCGGCTGACGAACCCGAGCTGCACCGCAGGCCAGACGCCGGTGAAGTACTGCTTGATCGACAGGCCGTGAACCCGGATCAGCACCGGGTAGACGACGAAGATCAACAGAGCGAGCCCGATGTAGACGGCGGCGGCGAACCACGCCAGCGAGGCGAGCTTCTCCCAGCCATACTTGATCACCGCGGAGCCGATGAGGCCAAAGGTCCCGATCGGCGCGATGCGGATGATCCACCACACCACGCGCTGGATGACCTTCAGCAGCGACTCGGTGAAGGCGAGGAAGGGCTCAGCCTTCTTGCCGGCCTTGAGAGCGGCGATGCCGATGACGGCGGCGACGACAATGACCTGCAGGATGTTGAAGTTGACATTGGATGCCACAGCGCCCGACTCGGGGTCCAGCGCGCTGCTGACGCCGAGGCCGAGGAAGTTCTGCGGGATGAGGCCGAGGAGGAAGTTCCACCAGGTGCCGACGGTGTAGGGCTCGCTGGGCGTGAGGCCGTCGCCGGCGCGCGCACCCGGCTGGATGACCAGGCCGAGCACGATTCCGATGGTCACGGCGATGAACGCGGTGATCGCGAACCAAAGGAGGGTCTGGCCGGCGAGGCGTGCGGCGTTCTGCACGCGGCGCAGATTCGAGATGCTGGCGACGATCGCGGTGAAAATCAGGGGGACGACAGCCGCACGAAGCAACGTGACGTACGAGCTGCCGATCGTATCGAGTGTGGCGGAGAGGCCGTTGGGGTTCTCCGCGGTGGCGCCGAGGTTGCGCCCGATGAGCCCGGCGATGACGCCGAGGACGAGGGCCGCGAGGATCTGAAAGCCGAACGAAGTCAGGAGCTTCCTGGCGGGGCTGCGGGTGTCTGGCGCTTTCGGGGCGCGTGTGGTGCTGCTCATTGAGACTCCAAGTCGAAGCGCGCTGCTGTGCGCGCGGGATGAGTCAACGCTAGGAGTTCGTCGGTGAGATGGGGCGGAGATGACGCCGGATGACGGAGGGAGAGGGTTTGTGATCCTGGCGTTGCCCCAGACTCAATCCTGAGGCGTCACCACAAGCAACTCCCCAACCTCACATCCGAGCGCGTCACAGATGGCGCGAAGTGTCGAGTACCTGATCGCCCGCGCGCGGTCGTTCTTGAGCACCGAGAGGTTGACGATGCTCACCCCGACCCGAGCGCTCAGTTCGGTGAGCGTCATCCCGCGCTCGGTGAGCAGTTCGTCGAGGCGGCAGTGGATGCCGGTCTCCTCCTCTTCCGCTGCGGGAGTCATACGAGCCCCTCTATCTCGCGCTGCATGGCCGCGCCCCGACGGAAGACGATGACCAGAACACCCACTGCGACGGACGCGATATAGAGCGGTATTCCGTCTCGGAACAGCAACCACCGCCCATCGCCGAAGTCGCCGCCGAGGGCCGCGAACACTCCGTTGAACCCCATGGTCTCGAAGAAGTGAGGAACGAGTCCGGCAAGGACCAGCAGTATCGAGATCGCGAACGTCAAACCTGTGTTCACTCGATCGAAGACGATCCCGCGCAGCAGGCGCAGGCAGACGATCACTGCGAACACTGCGACCGAGATGAGGCAAAGTGCGCGCAGCACGATCGCGATGACGAGCGACGCGACGCTGATCACGTTGACGCCGGATGCTGTGAGCGTCACCATCTCGGCGGTTGCAGGCACGCCGCTGCCGACGGCGGCGGTGATCTCCTGCGCAGGCACGCGGGTCATGACGGTGACCGCTCCCGGAACGGCGAACAGCTCGAGCATGCGCTGGATGCTGTCGTTAACCAGGATGCCGACGACGATCGCACCGACCGCGATTCCGGTCAGGAGGTCGCCACGATCGCGCTTCGCCTGAAGCTTCGGATCTCGAGCGTTCATCAGACAAGTCCTTTCGTGTCCTGCTGCATGCGCTGTCCGATTTCGAACGCGCCCGCGACGACGGCGAGGGCCATGCCCCATCCGAGTGGGGATAGGTCGAGTACGGCGAGGAAGGCCGGCAATCCGGATATGTCGAGCGTCATCACGATTTCGGCGTTCGCGATGCTCTCGAAGAGTGGACCGAGCAGCCCCCCGACCACGACGAGGATCGCGACGATCCCGATTCCCCACGTCGCAGATCGGACGAACGGTCGCCCGACGAGAACGCGCACGCACAACCAGGCGACGACGGCGCAGATTCCGATCGCGACCAGTGCCGTGAGGATGGATGCTGTGATGAGCAGCCCCCTTGTCTGCCCGGACAGGCCCGTCGCGGTGAGGGTCAGTGATTCGAAGGCGGCACTTGTGACCTGTGCGGATGCCTCACTGATCTGCTCGGCGGGGAAATCCATCAGCGGAATGCCGTTGACGGTGATCGCGTCGTCAACCGCGAGCGCGACGACTCGCATCGTGAGCGCCACGATGTCGACGATTCCGATGGCGGCCGCGGCTCCTGCAACGACGCCGAGTGTTACCTTCTCGATCTGCTTCATCCGGCGGTTCGCTACTGTGTCTCCGGTCATGTCCCTATCCCTATCGAATATCGTTGTTATCGATTCTCGTTAACATAACGACTATCGATAAACCGTGTCAAGTGCCCGGCTCGCTATGCCGACGGCGAACACGGGCATACCAGCCCTGTGCGGTCGTTACTCTCGATGTACAGGCGCTTGCCGCGTCTTCGCCCCGTGCGAATAAGGAGTCAACATGTTCGAGAGATTCACGGACCGAGCCCGTCGTGTGGTTGTCCTCGCCCAAGAAGAGGCGAAGATGCTCAACCACAACTACATCGGAACCGAGCACATCCTGCTCGGTCTCATCCACGAGGGTGAGGGCGTCGCCGCCAAGGCGCTCGAAAGTCTTGGCATCTCCCTCGATGCTGTGCGCGAGCAGGTGCAGGACATCATCGGTCAGGGTCAGCAGCAGCCGACCGGCCACATCCCCTTCACGCCCCGTGCGAAGAAGGTGCTCGAGCTGAGCCTGCGCGAAGCGCTGCAGCTCGGCCACAACTACATCGGAACCGAGCACATCCTGCTCGGTCTCATCCGCGAGGGCGAGGGCGTCGCCGCTCAGGTGCTCGTCAAGCTCGGCGCTGACCTGAACAAGGTGCGCCAGCAGGTCATCCAGCTGCTCTCCGGTGCCCCTGGGCGCGAGCCTGCCGCTGTCGGCGCGCAGACCAACGACTCGTCCAGCGGTACGCAGGCAGGCTCGGCGGTGCTCGACCAGTTCGGTCGCAACCTCACTCAGGCCGCGCGCGACGGCAAGCTCGACCCGGTCATCGGGCGCGAGAAGGAAGCCGAGCGGGTCATGCAGATCCTCTCGCGCCGCTCCAAGAACAACCCCGTCCTGATCGGTGAACCGGGCGTCGGCAAGACCGCCGTCGTCGAAGGACTCGCTCAGGCCATCGTCAAGGGCGATGTCCCAGAGACACTGAAGGACAAGCAGCTCTACTCGCTCGACCTCGGCTCGCTCATCGCAGGTTCCCGCTACCGCGGTGACTTCGAAGAGCGTCTGAAGAAGGTCACCAAGGAGATCCGCACACGCGGCGACATCATCGTCTTCATCGATGAGATCCACACCCTGGTGGGTGCGGGTGCCGCCGAGGGCGCGATCGACGCGGCCAGCATCCTGAAGCCGCTCCTTGCCCGTGGCGAGCTGCAGACGATCGGTGCCACCACGCTCGACGAGTACCGCAAGCACTTCGAGAAGGATGCCGCGCTTGAGCGCCGCTTCCAGTCGGTGCAGGTCAGCGAGCCGACGCTGCCGCACACGATCAACATCCTCAAGGGACTGCGCGACCGTTACGAGGCTCACCACAAGGTGCAGATCACCGATGGTGCGATCGTCGCCGCCGCGAACCTCGCCGACCGTTACGTCAGCGACCGGTTCCTTCCGGACAAGGCCATCGACCTGATCGATGAGGCTGGTGCGCGCTTGCGCCTCAGCATCCTCTCCTCGCCTCCCGAGCTTCGTGAGTTCGACGAGAAGATCGCTAAGGTTCGCGAGCAGAAGGAAGAAGCCTCAGAAGAGCAGGACTTCGAGAAGGCAGCATCGCTGCGCGACGAGGAGAAGAGTCTTCTCGCCGAGCGTCTGCGCCTCGAGAAGCAGTGGCGCTCCGGCGACGTCGCGACTCACGCAGTCGTCGATGAGGGTCTGATCGCTGAGGTTCTTGCTCAGGCGACCGGCATCCCAGTGTTCAAGCTCACCGAAGAGGAGTCCAGCCGACTCGTCTTCATGGAGAAGGCACTGCACCAGCGCGTCGTCGGACAGGAAGAGGCCATCGCGGCACTCTCCCGCACGATTCGCCGCCAGCGTGCAGGGCTCAAGGACCCGAAGCGTCCCTCCGGCTCGTTCATCTTCGCCGGCCCCACCGGTGTCGGAAAGACTGAGCTCGCCAAGGCGCTGGCCGAGTTCCTGTTCGACGATGAGAATGCGCTCATCTCGCTCGACATGAGCGAGTTCGGTGAGAAGCACACCGTGTCGCGGCTGTTCGGTGCCCCTCCAGGGTTCGTCGGCTTCGAAGAGGGTGGCCAGCTCACCGAGAAGGTGCGCCGCAAGCCGTTCTCCGTCGTGCTGTTCGACGAGATCGAGAAGGCTCACCCCGACATCTTCAACTCGCTGTTGCAGATTCTCGAGGAGGGTCGCCTCACCGACGGCCAGGGTCGGATCGTGGACTTCAAGAACACGGTCATCATCATGACCACGAACCTCGGATCGTCCGCGATCGCCGGTGGCCCCGTCGGCTTCCAGGTCGAGGGCAACGCGCAGACCAGCTACGAGCGGATGAAGGGCAAGGTCGACGAAGAACTCAAGCGCCACTTCAAGCCCGAGTTCCTCAACCGTGTCGATGACGTCATCGTCTTCCCGCAGCTGTCGAAGCTCGAGCTCGTGCAGATCGTGGATCTGTTCACCAAGCGCCTCAGCGAGCGTCTGCTCGACCGTGACATGACGATCGAGCTGTCGCAGACGGCCAAGGAACGCCTCATCGAGATCGGGTTCGACCCGGCCCTCGGTGCACGCCCGCTGCGTCGTGCGATGCAGCGTGAGATCGAGGACCACCTGTCCGAGCGCATCCTGCACGGTGAGCTCAACTCCGGCGACCACGTCAAGGTGGACACCGCAGACGGCAAGTTCACGTTTGAGACCGCCCCTCGTGGGGAGCGCGTCGCAGTCGGCATCAACACGGGCGGCGCGATCACCGCGACTCCCGACCTGGCGGCCGCTTCAGGCGAGTAACCCTCATATGAAGAAGGGCGGATGCTTCGGCATCCGCCCTTCTTCATGCCCGGCCGGCGACACGTGCACGACCCGGCGACACGTGCACGACCCGGCGACACGTGCACGACTCGGCGACACGTGCACGACTCGGCGACACGTGCACGACTCGGCGACACCTGCACGACTCGGCGACACCTGCACGACTCGGCGACACCTGCACGACTCGGCGACACCTGCACGACGAAACAGCAGTATTCGTCGTGCATCCGTCTCTGGGTCGTGCAGGTGTACCGCGGCGGTCAGGCCTTGTCGGCCCACGACCAGACGTCGTCGCCGCGCAGCGACGCTTCGGCGCCGCCGTCGTCGTAGATGACCTGACCGGCGAGGTGGGTGTTCTCGATGCTGGTGAGCCAGATCAGCAGGTTCGCGATCGACTCTGGCGGCTGGTGGTAGTTCAGTGGCATCGGCACGTTCGCGTCGACCATCGCCCGGCCCTCTTCGGTCTCGAGCAGCTTCTGCGTCATCGGGGTGAGAACGGTGCCGGGTGCGACCGCGTTCAGCGGGATGCCGTTGCCGGCCCACTCGGGCGAGATCGACTGGCGGCGCACCCAACGAGACAGGGCGCGCTTGGACGACGGATAGACGAGGTACCCAACGCGTGGCCCTTGGGCCGTGAGCTCCTCGGCGATCTTCAGTGCGGCAGCCTCGTCGCCGGCGAGAGCGGCATCGACCATCGCGGCCGAGTGATTCTGCAACGACGCCATTGACGACACGACGGCAGCGCGCGGGGCATCGGACTTGACCAGCGCCGGACGCAACTGTTCGAGCAGTTCGGTGACACCGAAGTAGTTCACCGAGATCGTCAGGGGGATCGGCGCCGAGATTCCCGCACACGCGATCACGCCGTCGATGATGCCTCCGGCGAGTTCGATCGCGCGTGTCGCGGCATCCGTGCGCCCGGCAGCGGTCGACAGATCGGCCTTGACGTCGGCGTTCTTCAAATCGATGCCGATCACGCGCTCGCCGCGGTCACGCAGCAGTTGCGCTGTGGTCGCTCCGATGCCGGACGCTGATCCGGTAACGACAAAGGTGCGGGTCATGGTTTTCCTCCATTTCGCGACCGTGGGTTCGATCGCTCGTGTCCGGCTGCGGGTTCGCGTCCGGATGATTCGGTGTGGCCGCCCAGTGCGTCGACGAAGCGGCCGAACTGCGCGCTGAACTGGGCGGCTTCATCGCCGGACCAGTCGGCGATGGCCTCGTGCATCATCTCCACGCCGCGCCCGACAAGCCGCTGATGAGCGAGCGAGCCTGCGGGGGAGAGACGGATGACCGTGCCCCTACGATCGTCGGGATCCGCGTCTCGGTCGATGAGCCCTGCGTGCTCCAGGCGCGCGAGCTGCTTGCTCATCGTCGGCCGGGTGACGTGGAGTGAGGCGGCAAGGTCACCGGCACGTGAGGCGCCGCGAAGCCCGAGCATGTACAGCGGAGCGATGTCGATCGGATCGATCACGACGTGTGCCTCGGCGGCAACGGTGGCCTGGGTGCTGGTCGACGACCAGCGGGCCATGAGGTGCGTGAGGGATGCCAGCAGGACTGCTTCGGTGGTTGCCGGCTCAGTGCTCATGGAATCACTCTACTCTTTTAGTTGCCTGAGGCAACCATCAGGTGAATCCGAGGTGAGGGAGCGGGGCGAGTTTAGGCTGGAGGCGTGAACGAGTACACCGTCCGCCCGGCGCGCAGCGCCGACGTCCTCGGCATCCACCATCTGCTGGAGCCGCTGGTCGAGCGACGCATCCTGCTCGGCAAGGATCTCGCGGTGCTTTACGGCGCAGTGCAGGAGTTCATCGTCGCCGAGAAAGACGGCGAACTCATCGGATGTGGCGCGCTCCACGTGATGTGGGAAGACCTCGGAGAGGTGCGCACACTGATCGTGCGCGACGACTGGCTGCACCACGGCGTCGGGCGTGCAATCGTCGAAGGCCTCGAGGTGCGTGCACGTGAGCTCGGTCTCAGCCGACTCTTCTGCCTCACGTTCGAGACCTCCTTCTTCACCAGCCGAGGATTCGCGCCGATCGGTGAGCAGATCGTCGACCCCGACGTGTACTCGCAACTGCTGCGCAGCCCGGACGAGGGTGTCGCTGAGTTCCTTGATCTTGCTCACGTGAAGCCGAACACTCTCGGGAACATGCGGATGCTGAAGAACCTGTGATGGCTGATCGTCGCAGAAATCGCGCCAAATATCGGCGTCGTCGCCTCGCCGTGTTCCTTGGCCTGATCGTGCTGCTCGCCGCGCTGGCTGTCGGGGCGTGGCTCGTCATCGCGCAGCCATGGGCGGATGCCACCGCGCAGCCCACCTCGACACCGAAGCCGTCAGCGACGGATGCACAGACGGAGACACCCGCGCCAGAGGCAACGGACGAGGAATCGCCGTCTCCGCAGCCGAGCGCGGAGCCCACCGCCGAGGAGACGCCGGGGATTGCGCCGTGTCAGGCCGGGGACATCACCGTCGAAGCCGTCACGAATGCCGAGACGTATCCGGCGGGTTCGCTACCGGAGTTCTCGATCCTGCTGACGAATAAAAGCTCCGAGGACTGTTCGATCGATGTCGGCTCCGCCACCCAAGCGTTCATCGTCACCAGCGGCAGCGACCAGTGGTGGGACTCGCGGCACTGCCAGGAGAACCCCAGCAGCATGGTTGTGACTCTCGCTGCCGGCCAATCTGTGCCCAGCGGTTCGCCCGTCATCTGGGATCGCACGCGCTCTGACGTGGGCACCTGCGCGCAGGAGAACCGCCCGCGAGCGCCCGGCGGCGGAGCGTCGTACCATCTCACGGTCTCCATCGGCGGGTTCGAAAGTGTGACAACTACGCAGTTCCTGCTGTACTGAGTCCAGAATGACTGTTCCAAGGCAGACACTTCGCGATCTTTGGGATACCATTGAATTGATTCTCGGGATAATTCGGTGTCAGCCATCCCCAGTGGCGTCGTATTCAGCGTCCCCAGCGCTTCGACAATTCACCGATCGAGGATCCGAGGGCCCTTTCGAGTACCCCAGTCCCCACTGGACGACTCGAGAGGGCCCCAATCTTTAAACTGGGTACATGGCAGCGAAGAAATCGAAGTCCGCGAGTAAGAAGCCGGCACCCGAAGAGTTCCGCTCCGAGGCCCTCGCGCAGGCGCTCGAGAAGCAAGACATGGCAGCAGTCGCCCTCGCCCTGCGCAACGGCAATACTGTGGTGCCGCTGCTCTCAGCTGGCGCACGCGACAACCCGCTTGACGGCGGGGAGGTGTGGACATTTCGTGATCCGGCATCCGGGAACGTCGCACTATTGCTCTTCAGCGATGCGAAGAACAAGCCAGCGAACCTGCCGCCCGGCGTCGGGATCTATTCGCCGGCGTGGTTGCACAAGTTCCTGACCACGCATCGCGAGGCGATCACCACGGTGTTCCTCGACATCGCGGGACCGCACCCGATGCAGGCCCCGCCGGAGGAACTGCTGAAGGCGCTCGAAGCCTGATCTGTTCTTGCGGGTGTGGCGGGCGACCGCCGGCCGTCCGCCGGGCCATCGCCGGGCGTCCCCCAGCCATCGCCAGCCATCGCCGGGCGTCCGCCAGCCACCGCCGCGCGTCGCCCAGCCAATGGCCGGCGTCGCCGGGCGACAGCTCAGAAGGGCGGGATGTCGTCTTCCCGACGCGGCTTCGCCGGATGAGCAGACCGGCTGCGCGACTTGACGTCGTTCAGCGCGGCGTCGAGAGTGCCAGAGCGCTCGTCGATGACCTGCTCATAACCGAGCCTCGTGGCCTCTGACCGGCGCTGCGCTGCCTGCGTGACCGCACGCACCTCGCCCGCAAGGCTGAGCTCGCCGACTGCTGCGATCGTGCGTGGCACCGAGAACTGCCGGATCGAACCGGCGACGGCGATCGCGATCGCGAGGTCGGCCGCAGGTTCGGTGAATCGCACGCCGCCGACGGTCGAGACGTAGACGTCGAGCTTTCCGGTCGGGATGCCGCCGCGTTTCTCGAGGATCGCCAGCACCATGGCCACGCGCGCCGAGTCGAGGCCGGACACTACCCGGCGCGGATTCGGCGCGGTCGAGTCCACGGTCAGCGCCTGCACCTCGACGGGCAGTGCGCGGCGACCCTCCATTGCGATCGCGACGCAGGTGCCTGGCTCGGTGGACCCGTGGCCCAGGAACAGGCCGCTCGGATCAGGAACCTCGGCGATGCCCGATCCGGTCATCTCGAAGCATCCGACCTCGTCAGTCGGGCCGAAACGGTTCTTCAGCGCGCGGATGAACCGTAGCGCTGTCTGGCGGTCGCCCTCGAAATGGCAGACGACGTCGACCAGGTGCTCGAGAATGCGAGGACCGGCGACCTGCCCGTCCTTCGTGACATGTCCGACGAGGATGATCGGCAGGCTGCGTTCTTTCGCGACTCGAATCAGAGTCGCAGCGACCTCGCGTACCTGGCTGGGCTGGCCTGCCGCGCCGTCAGACAGCGAGGATGACACGGTCTGTACCGAGTCGACGATGACGAGTTGTGGCTTCACTTCATCGATGTGCCCGAGGATCGTCGCGAGATCGGTCTCGGCGGCCAGGTACAGCTCGTCGTGCAGGGCCCCGGTGCGCTCGGCGCGCAGTCGCACCTGAGCCTGCGATTCCTCGGCGCTGGCGTACAGCACCCGTCGTCCGCCCCGTGCGGCTTGCGCGGCGACTTCGAGCAGCAGCGTCGACTTGCCGACTCCTGGCTCGCCGCTGAGCAGGATCGCTGCTCCCGGCACGATTCCGCCGCCGAGCACACGATCGAACTCACCGACCCCACTGGAGCGGCGGGGCGTATCGGCCGTGCTGATCTGGGTGATGGGACGCGCGGCGCGATCGGCACCAGGAGCGAGCGGAGTCATCTGCCTGAGGATGCCCGTCTTCGCAGCCTGTTCTTGCACCGTGCCCCACTGCTGGCACTCGCCGCAGCGGCCGACCCACTTCGATGTCGACCATCCGCATTCGGTGCAGACGAAAGCGGGGGGTGCGGGTTTGCGGGTGGCCATACGACAAGGCTATCGACCGCATCCGACATCACTATCGCCAAAGGGCCCATTCCGGCCAGGTGACGCACAGTCGCTCGAGATAATGAATGAGGGCGCATCGCGGCGGATCGGCCAGACAATATCTGGTCAGAGTTCGAGTGAAGGAGTCGTGTCATGGAGTGGTTGGATCCACTGGTTCTGGCGAGATGGCAGTTCGGTCTGACGACCATCTACCACTACCTCTTCGTGCCGCTGACGATAGGCATGGCGCTGTCAGCCGCGATCTTCCAGACGGCATGGGTGCGGACGGCGAAAATCCACTATCTGCACCTGACGCGGTTCTTCGGGAAAATCTTCCTCATCAACTTCGCGATGGGCGTCGTCACCGGAATCGTGCAGGAGTTCCAGTTCGGCATGAACTGGTCGGATTACTCCCGCTTCGTCGGTGACGTGTTCGGCGCTCCGCTCGCGTTCGAGGGGCTGCTCGCGTTCTTCTTCGAAGCGACTTTCATCGGCCTGTGGATCTTCGGATGGGACAAGCTCTCCAAGAGGCTGCACCTGGCCACGATCTGGTGCGTCGCGATCGGCAGCATCCTGTCGGCATATTTCATCATCGCTGCCAACGCGTTCATGCAGAATCCGGTCGGCTATGTGTACAACCCCGAGACCAACCGCGCCGAACTCGTCGATATCTGGGCTCTGCTGACGAACCCGGTCGCGCTCGCCGCCTTCCCGCACACAATCTTCGGCGCGTTCATGTTCGCCGCCGGTGTCATCATTTCGGTCTCGGCGTGGCACCTCATGCGCGGCCAGCACGTCGACACGATGCGGGTCTCGCTGAAGTTCGGGCTGTGGGGGATGCTCGTCTCCACCGCCGGAGTGGCCCTCTCGGGCGACCAGCTGGGTCTCGCGATGTACGTGGCGCAGCCGATGAAGATGGCCGCCGCCGAGGCGACGTTCAACACCGTCTGCGGGGCGGATGCCTCATTCAGCCTGTTCACGCTCGGAACACCGGATGGCAGCTCCGAGCTGTTCTCGCTCCGGGTGCCCTATCTGCTGTCACTGTTGTCGACGCACACCCTCGACGCGTGCGTGCACGGCATCAACGATCTCAACGCCGAATATGCGGTGCAGTTCGCCGACAGTGGCATCACGAACTTCGCTCCGGTGCTGTGGATCACCTATTGGGCCTTCCGCTGGATGATCGGCCTGGGCATGCTGCACGCTCTCATCGCACTCGCCGGGCTCTGGTTCACTCGCAAGAATGCCAAGAACCCGCCCGCGAAGTGGATGTGGAAGATCGCGATCTGGTCATACCCGCTCGCGCTGCTGGCCAACATCGTCGGCTGGGTCTTTACCGAGATGGGGCGCCAGCCCTGGCTCGTGTTCGGCTTGATGACCACCCGAGACGGCGTTTCTCCTGGCACGTCGGGTCTAGAAGTGCTGATATCACTGATCGCTTTCACTGCGATCTACGCGGCGCTCGCCGTGGTCGAAGTTCGCCTCATCATCAGGGCGGCGCAGAAGGGTCCTGACACCGCCGAGCAACCGGACGACGAGACGGCCCAGCTGCCGTCGGTCGTGTACTGAGGAAGGACGCGGAAATGGATCTCGCAACACTCTGGTTCGGCATCATCGCCTTCCTCTTCGTCGGCTACTTCGTGCTTGACGGCTTCGACTTCGGTGTCGGAATGTCGCTGCCCTTCCTCGGTAAGGACGACGTCTCGCGCCGGCAGGTGATCAATACGATCGGCCCGGTCTGGGATCTCAATGAGACGTGGCTCATCGTCGCAGGCGCCTGCCTGTTCGCATCCTTCCCGGAGTGGTACGCCTCGCTGTTCAGCGGCTTCTACCTGGCGCTGCTGCTCATCCTGCTGACCCTCATCCTGCGCGGTGTCTCGTTCGAGTACCGCCACCAGCGCGAGAGCGCCCGCTGGAAAGCGGGATTCGACCGGATGATCGTGATCGGCTCGGCCGTGCCAGCGTTCCTGTGGGGCGTCGCCTTCGCAAATATCGTGCAGGGCGTGCCTCTGGATGAGAACCACATCATGCAGGGGACGCTGCTCACTCTGCTGAACCCGTACGGACTGCTCGGCGGGCTCACCACTCTGCTGCTGTTCTTCACGCACGGGGTGACCTTTGTGGCGCTCAAGACGGACGGTCAGCTGCGGACGGATGCTCGTCGCCTGGCCTTCCGTGCAGGACTGCTGACCCTGGTCGTCGCGGCGGCGTTCCTGGTCTGGACCGTGGCCGCGCACTTCTCGCTCGTGGTGCTCGTGCTGGCCGCGCTCGCCGCGGTGTCGCTGGTGCTGTCCATCATTTCCAATGCGCGGGGACGCGAGGGTTGGGCATTCACCTTCGGGGCGGCGACCACACTGTTCGCAGTCGTCACGCTGTTCGCGGCACTGTTCCCGAATGTGCTGCCGTCGACGATCGACCCGGCTTTCAGCCTCACGATTGAGAACGCGTCGAGCACGCAGTACACGCTGACGATCATGAGCTGGACGGCATTGTTCGCCATGCCGCTGGTGCTGCTCTATCAGGGCTGGACCTACTGGGTGTTCCGCAAGCGCGTGACCCGCGCCTCGATCGAGGGGTCGTCGATCGAAGGGACCGCGTTCGACGGGGATCCGGCGCACGCGTGAAACCCGTCGATCCGAGGCTGCTGAGGTACGCCGGCGCCGCGCGGGGGTTCTTCGCCCTCGCAGCGTTCATCGGCGTACTTCAGACCGTCGTCGTCATTGCCTTCGCTTGGTTTCTGACGGATGCCATCACGGGGGCTCTCGCGGACCGTTCCATTGGCAGTTCGCTGATCTGGCTGCTCGCACTGGCGCTGGTGCGTGGCGGTCTGATCGCCGCCTCGGATGCCGCAGGTTCTGCGGCCGCGGCGAAGACGGGGATGCAGCTGCGCTCGGCGTTGATCGGCGCCGTCGGACGGTTGGGGCCTGGTTGGCTGGCAACTCGCAACCAGGCATCGCTGGCAGTGACCGCTGGCCACGGACTCGAAGCTCTGGACACCTACTTCGCCCGCTACGTGCCGCAGCTCGTGCTGACTGTGATCGCGACGCCGGTACTGGTTCTCGTGATGTGGTGGCTCGACTGGCCGAGCGGTCTGATCGCGACCATCACGCTCCCACTCATCCCGCTGTTCCTCATCCTCATCGGCATGGCGACGCGCACCGTGCAGCGGAAGCAATGGCAGACGCTGCAGCACCTGGCTGCGCGCTTCGCCGACACAGTGCAGGGGCTTGCCACGCTGCGGCTCTTCGGACGCGAGCGGCGCGCGGCCTCCCAGATCGAAATCACGGCCGAGCAGTATCGCCGCGAAACGATGAAGGTGCTGCGGTTCTCGTTCCTCTCAGGCTTCGCGATGGAGCTGCTGGCGTCGCTCGCAGTCGCGCTGATCGCTGTGACGGTCGGGTTCCGGCTGCTGGCAGGAGACATGCCGCTCGAAGTGGGGCTGTTCGTGCTGCTGCTGGCGCCGGAGGCGTTCCTGCCGATTCGCCAGGTTGGAGTGCAGTTCCACGCCGCGTCAGAGGGAGTCGCGGCGACCGAGGACATCTTCGAGGTGCTGGATGAGGCGGGCGCCGTTCATAACTTCGCAAAGAAGGCTGCGGATGGGGCGGAAACGGCCTCCGACGGCCGGATCACGGCCGGTTTTGCGAAGTTGTGCGCAAACGACCTCCGTGTCCGCGACCTCCCACCCGTCTCATTCACTGCTTTGCCCGGCACGATCACGCTGATCGAGGGGCCGAGCGGCGCGGGCAAGTCCAGCGTGCTGGCCGCTCTGCGCGGCGCTGCAGCGTTTGAAGGCTCAGCGGTGTTCTCAGGCGAGGACGTCGGTGCTCTCTCGCCGGCCGACTGGCTCGCCTGGGCAGGGCAGACGCCGGGGCTGATCCAGGGCACGATCGCATCGAACGTGGCTCTGGGCGATCCGGACCCCTCGGCCGCCGGGGTCCGGGAGGCACTCGATGACGCGTGCGCCGCCGATCTCGATCCGGCGCAGGAACTAGGCATACAGGGGAGCGGCCTGTCGGGCGGCCAGGCGCAGCGCGTCGCCGTCGCGCGAGCGTTGTATAGGCACGCCGCTGACCCCGTGCGCGTGGTGATGCTGGACGAGCCCTCGAGTGCGCTGGATGCCGACACCGAGGCCCGCCTGTGGCAGTCGCTGCGCGAGCGGGCGGATGCCGGGGCCACGATCCTGCTCGTCTCGCACCGCCGCTCCGCGCGGGAGATTGCGGATCAAGTCGTAGAGCTGGGGGTGAGGGTGTGAAGGTCAGCGATGTCTTGCGCCTCGCGCAGCCTCCGGTGCGGCGGTTCCTGCCAGGGCTCATCTGGGGTGTGCTGTCGGCCGGGGCCGCGGTGTCGCTGCTCGCGGTGAGCGGATGGCTGATCATCAGCGCCTCGATCGTCGACTCTCTGGTGCCGTTGTCTATCGCGGTCGTCGGAGTGCGGTTCTTCGCTGTGTCGCGGGCGGTGTTCCGGTATCTCGAGCGGTTGTCCGGGCATGATGCCGCGCTGCGTCAGCTCGCCAGCACGCGCTCTGACATGGTGCGCAGGCTCATCCCGCTTTCGCCCGCAGGGCTGGGCAACACTGATCGCGGACAGGTGCTGTCGGCGCTCGTCGATGATGTGGAGAATCTGCAGAACCTGCCGCTGCGTGTGGTGCAGCCGCTCGCGGTGGCGACGGTCGTCGCGGTCGGAGCGGTGGGCTTCATCGCGTTCATCTCGCCACCCGCGGCACTCACGCTTGCCGCCTGTCTGGCGATCGCGGCACTCGTCGCGATCGGGCTCGGCTGGGTGTTCGGATCTCGTGCCGAGGAACGTGTGTCTCTGCAGCGGGCGGAGCTCTCCGCATCCCTCGTCGACTACTTCGGCAGCCTCGACGTGCTGTTGGCGTACGGAGCGGAACCGCAAGCGCGGAACCGCATCGAGCATGCTGACGCTGCCCTTCGCCGCACTGTGACCCGTGCTTCGCTGGCGCAGGCGATCGCAGCAGGCGTTGTCTCGGTGCTCGCGGGCGTCGCGTCGGTGTGGGCGGTCGCAGCGGCATCCCCGGGGCTGGTGACCGGGACGATCGATGGCCCATGGCTAGCGGTCGTCGTGCTCGTGCCGATGGTCGTGTTCGAGGTCTTCGGCGCGGTGCCGATCGCGGCGTCATCCTGGCGGAGCGTGCGCTCGAGCGCACAGCGCGTCGTCGACGTGCTGCCGTCCTCGATTCCTGCGGAGCTGCGGACGGATGCCGGAACAGACGAGGCGCCGGCCGGTACAGCTCTGCGCCTGCGCGATGTGCGGGCGTCGTGGCCCGGTGGTGCACCGACTTTGCGCGGGGTGTCGCTGGATCTCGGTGCGGGGGAGCGCGTGCTCCTCAGCGGACCGAGCGGCGCGGGTAAGAGCTCGTTGGCGTCAGTGTTGGTCGGATTCTTGCGGTCAGAGGGCGAGTACACGATCGGCGGGACGGATGCCTCGGCGCTGTCAGGGCCCGCGCTTCGACGCATCATCGGGCTGTGCGAGCAGAGCCCGCAGTTGTTCGATGAGGACATCCGGCAGAACCTGCTGTTCGCCCGCGACACGGCGACGGATGACGACCTTCTCGCCGTACTTGACCGAGTGGGCCTCAGGGGCTGGACACAGGAGCGAGGCGGACTGGATGCGCGCGTCGGCGACCGCGGTTCGCTGGTCTCCGGTGGGCAGGCGCAGCGGATCTCGCTGGCGCGGGCGCTGCTGCGCGGGTTCCCGGTGCTCGTACTGGATGAGCCGACCGCCGGGGTTGATCCCGAGGCATCCGAGACACTGCTTCGCGATCTGCTCTCCGCGGCAGGGGAGCAGTCGGTGTTGCTGATCTCGCATGTCGATCCGCCTGTAGGCACCGTCGATCGCGTCGTGCGGATCGAGGCAGGGCGCACCGTTTGACCGTCAGCCGCTCGATGGATTCTTCGGCGGTAGCGGCGTAGCGTGGCGGCATGGGGCGAATCGACGAAGCACGTCTTCTGGTCAGCGCATTGCCTGAGCGGGTCTATGCGGCGTTCATCGACCCGGAGGCCTTGGCCAGATGGCTCCCGCCCGAGGGCATGACCGGGCGGGTGGAGCGCCTTGATGCGCAGCCCGGCGGCGGATACCGGCTGGTGCTCACCTATCTCGACGCGAAGGATGCGCCGGGTAAGAGCAGCGCGGATCAGGACGTTGTCGAGGGTGCGTTCGTCGAGGTGGTCCCTGGTGTTCGCGTTGTGGCTGACGTCGAATTCGAATCGGATGATCCCGCATTCGGCGGAACGATGCGGATGACGTGGGAGGCAATCGCGTGCGGCACAGGCTCGGAGGTCGTCTTCCGCGCAGAGGATGTCCCAGAAGGCATCTCCGCAGCGGATCACATCGACGGACTCACCTCGTCGCTGCGGAACCTCGCCGACTTCGTGGAGAGCTGAGCGTCAGTAGTACAGCTCGACCGGCGGCTCCATGACGATCCCCTGCGCTTCGAAGGAGCGGCGGCGCTCTTCGATACGGCGGTGCAGTTCGACCTGCGCGTCGTCGATCAGTTGCTGGTCTATTGCGACGTTCTGCGGATGCTGGTCGCCATTGAGGTCGGCAATGTAAGCGTCGAGCTCTGGCCCAGAGGTCCATGACGTGATGAGTGAATACCGCGGGGCGCTGCCTCGGTGCCAGACCGCGTGCCAGAAGCGTTGCGTGTCTACAACCATGCGGGTGCCGACGGGCAGCGCCACCCTGATCTCGGTCGCCGGGTCGAAGCGGTCTTCGCGCAGGATGAGCATCGAGTCCGGGTCGTCGGTGAGGTTGATGAAGGAGCGCACGACCCAGCCGGTGCCGTCGTCGTTCAGGCGGTTGTTGTCGTCCTGGTGCAGGTTGTAGACGGCGTCGGCGTAGGTGTTCGGCTGCAGTTCGATTACGCGGCAGCGGCCGATGTTCGTGCCGGGCTCCTGGGCGAGCTTTGCGAGTGTGGGGGCCTTCTCGACCTGACTCGGAATCCAGACGCCATCTTTGTCGGTGCGCGGCGGGGTCTGATTCCAGAAGCCGTTGCATTCGACTTTGCCCGCGTAGCTCGCCAGTGGTGCGAAGCGGGTGATGCCGGAAGAACGCCAGCCGACGTAGTCGAGATCCAGCCATTCGGCGGGATCGATGGGATCGGCGTACCGGTCGAGGACGACGTATCCGGTCTCCTCCAACGCCGCTGACGTGATGAAGCTCATGGAACACCCTTTCCGGACCGGCGTCTCCGTCCATCCGTAAGGCCATCCTAACTCGCCCCGGCCTCACAATCCCGGGCGGCAACGAGGCGAGTGTTGCTGCATGAGACAGGAGTTCCCTAGTCCTTCCTCATGCGGTAAAGCTCGTTTCGTGCTCACAATGCGCCGATTCGCGCGACAGCCCGCCGTCGCGTAAACTCGTTCGCGGTGACGTGTCCGAGCGGCCGAAGGTGCAACACTCGAAATGTTGTGTAGGTTCACCCCTACCGTGGGTTCAAATCCCACCGTCACCGCCAATGAAACCCCCGAGAAATCGGGGGTTTCATCGTGTCTGGCGTTGCCGTGGTGCATGCCGGAGCTGCACTGGACGTTCGGGTGTCCCATGGCGATCGGCGGGATGCTGGCGCTCGCGATCGTGCTCTACATCGTGTTCAGACGGCAGAAGTGGATGTGAGTGCGGGGTGCGGCAGATTTCCCCGCGCGCGTTTTCTCACAACCACGGCCGCCTAGCAACCCCCTTATCAACTGGACGTCCCGTGCATAGCGTGACGAGCGTCAGGATGCGCGTAGTTCGATCGACGGGCATCATCACAACGAGAAGGAGCCGAAATGACAAAATCAGACGGAGTATTCCTCTTCATTGGAACGTACCCGAGCAAGGATAAGGCCCGGGTCGACTACGACGCATTCAAGAAGCTGCATTCCGATGGGGCCATCGGAACCTATGACGCGGCCGTCGTCACCAAAGACGATAAAGGCAAGGTCCACGTAAACAAGGACGAGACGACCTTCCGCCACTGGGGCTGGGGCGGAGCCGCGATCGGCGCCGTGGTCGGCCTGTTGTTCCCGCCGGCGATCATCGGCACGGCCGTTGTCGGTGGCGCGATCGGTGCGGTGAGCGGCCACCTCACGAGGGGGCTCTCCCGCGAGGAGGTCAAGGAGCTGGGTGACCTCCTCGACGTCGGGGAAGCCGCGTTGCTCATCGTCGGTGAAAGCACCGAAGAGGCCGCGGTCGAGAAGGCCGAGTTGAAAGCAGAGAAGCGTGTGGCGAAGCAGCTCGACGTCAGCATCGAGGACATCGACGCGGCTGTAAAGGCGGCCGCAGGCGAGGTCAGCTGACACAAAGTCAAAGCGTCGAGGAGGGTCGGGCCTGCAATGGCCCGGCCCTCCTCTGTGCCGCAGATCGCCGCGATGACACCGACGTTACCCGCCCCACCGGGCATTGGCCCGATGAGCGTCCGAGGACATACCCGACGTTCTCTAGAGGTAGGGCTGGGTGATGAGTTCGATGGCATGGCCGGAGGGGTCCTTGAAGTAGACCCCCCGTCCGCCGTGTTCGGTGTTTGTCTCTCCCGAACGGGTCATCTGCGGGTCTGCCCAGTGGGTCACATCCCCGTCGACCAAGCGCGAGTAGGCGCGATCGAAGAGCTCGTCATCGACCAGGAATGCATAGTGCTGCATCTGGATCTCGACGGGTGGCTCCGCGAACTGCAGCATCACGCCGCCGTCGAGCATGATGTTGGAGAACGGCCCCCAGGAGGCGGCTTCCGATGCTTCGATGAGTTCCCGGTAGAACTTGGCGGACTCATGACGGTCCTTCGAAGCGATGATGGTGTGATTGAACGTTGCTGAAATGGTGATTTCCCTGTCTAAGTCTCTGTCTGGCGTGTACGAGATGCCGTTTGATGCGTGGGCATACGAACGGCACGCCAAAGGCGGCGGTGCCCGCGAGCGGCGATGAAGCTGCTCGGGCGAGGAGAGCGGTTGCGCCGGTCGAGACGACCGGTAGAACCTCAGAGAACTTCCGGTTTACCAACCTGTGCATGGCATAGAGCCGATCCGGTAATCACACTCAAACGATAGCGCAGTCGCCGGCAGCACGCGCGGCGCTGATCTACGGAACCCACTCCGACGACCAGTAGTCGACGACGAGATTGAGAACGCTACCCGCCGGTCTCGCCGACACCCAGATCGTGCGAGGGTCGAAGAAGTTCCCAGGAATAGCCAGCTGCGGAGTCGCGCCCATTTCCTCGGCGAGAGCTTCCGGCGATTGTCCTGCAGGGGGCCGGACTGTGAATGTCGTGGAGCAGCCGCCACTCCCGCAACCAGTGCTTTCGCCGAGGATCTCGGCGCCTACAGGCAACGGGATCGCTGACGCAGGCGGGACGTCGCCCTCGGTGGCCATCATGTTCAGCCAGAACAGCCGCCCTACGTAGAGCAGTGCGAATACGACCAACGTGACCACGATCAGAGTCCACAAGACCCGCCTAGTCTTGGCGGCGCGCCCTGTTCCCGACATGTGCGCTTCGTTGCTCGGCTGCATCATTACCCCCGATCATGACCATAGCTTGACGAAGTGAAACGCCGGTTTGCACGGGTGATCAGGATCCGTCGACAGTGACCTGACCCACATCAAGGCTGCCGAGATCCGCCGGATGGCGGCACTAATTCGCTGCCGCTGATGTCGACTGGGGGTCGCGCAATACGTCAGAGTTTGTAAGACTATGGAACTAAGTGTTGCGCCCACCGGGGTGTACCAGAGGCGAAGGAGCCGCATGACCGTCATCGAACTGTCCGAGAACTGGACCGTCACCGCGACCTCAGGTCCCGCGCCTGAGAACGTCGCAGGTCACTCGATACCCGCACAGGTGCCGGGTTCGGTGCACCTCGACCTGCAGCGCGCCGGGCTCATCGACGAACCATTCGACGGAGCGAACGAGACCGCGCAGCAGTGGATCGGCGATGTGGACTGGACTTTTGAGACCACATTCCGCTGGCACGACGAAGGCTCAGAGCGTCGCGATTTCGTCGCCGACGGCCTCGACACAATCGCGACCGTGACGCTCAACGGCGTCGAGGTCGGTCGTACCCAGAACCAGCACCGCTCATACCGCTTCGACATCGGCTCCGCGCTCGTCGAAGGTGACAACGCGCTGCGCATCGACTTCGCCGCCCCCGTGCCGGCGGCGCACGCACGCTCCGACGAGCACGGCGAACGTCCCTACGTGAACCATCATCCCTACAACGCCGTGCGCAAGATGGCCAGCAGCTTCGGCTGGGACTGGGGCATCGATGTCGCCGGTGCCGGCATCTGGAAGCCCATCCGCATCGAGACCTGGTCGACGGCGCGCATCGCGTCCGTCCGCCCGCTCGTCGATGTGAAGACCGACGAGATTGGCACTACTGGCATCCTCGACGCCCACATCGAAATCGAGCGCGCCGACGGTTTGAAACAGAAGCCGCTCCAGGTTGAGGTTGAAATCGCCGGCCAGATCGTCACTGCCGAGATCACCGCTGGCGCCACCAGCACGCACATTCAGGTCGAGGTCGCCGACGCGGACCTCTGGTGGCCGCGCAGCCACGGCGCCCAGCCGCTCTACGACGTCGCGGTGCGACTGGCTGACCTCGACAGTTGGGAAGGCCGCATCGGTTTCCGCACTGTGCGGGTCGATATTGCGCCCGACGAGCACGGCAGTCCGTATGCGGTGTATGTGAACGACCAGCTCGTGCACATCCGCGGCGCCAACTGGATCCCTGACCACGCGTTCCTCACCGAGATCGACCATGACCGCTACGCGCGTCGCATCGCGGATGCGACCGAGGCGAACATGAACCTGCTGCGAGTGTGGGGTGGCGGAATCTACGAGTCCGACGACTTCTACTCGATCTGTGATGAGCAGGGCGTCCTCGTGCAGCAGGACTTTCTGCTGGCCTGCGCCGCCTATGCGGAGGAAGAATGGCTCGCCGACGAGATCGAAGCCGAAGCCCGCGAGGCGATCTCGCGCTTGTCGTCGCATCCATCGCTCGCGATCTGGAACGGCAACAACGAGAACATCGTCGGTTATGCCGAGTGGGGATGGCGCACGCGCCTCGAGGGCAAGACGTGGGGTGAGGCGTACTACCGCCGACTCTTCCCGCGCCTGCTCGCGGAACTCGACCCAACGCGCTTCTACTCAGCGGGCAGCCCCTATTCGTTCTCCTCTTACGTGAGCCCGAACCTCGACACGCACGGCACGGTGCACATCTGGGATGTCTGGAATGAGAAGGATTACACGGCCTACGCCGATTGGACGCCTCGTTTCGTCGCCGAGTTCGGCTTCCAGGGGCCGCCCGCATGGACGACGCTCACGGATGCCGTGCACGATTCCCCGCTCGAGCCCTACGGCGAGCAGATGCTCGTGCATCAGAAGGCAAACAAGGGCAATCTCAAGCTCGAACGCGGTTACGGCCCGCACCTTCCAAAGCCCGCGACAATCGACGACTGGCACTGGGCCACACAGCTCAACCAGGCGGCTGCCGTGCGATTCGGCATCGCGCACTTCCGCTCGCTCGCGCCGTACAACACCGGCTCGATCGTCTGGCAGCTGAATGACGATTGGCCAGTCATCTCGTGGGCGGCCGTCGACTTCGCCGAGCGCCGCAAGCCCCTCTGGTACGCGCTCAAGGCGGTCTATGAACCGCGCCTGATCACCGTGCAGCCGAGGGATGGAGCGCTCGCCGCAGTTCTGCTCAACGATCACGCCGAGGCCTGGGCCGGTGACATCGCCATTCGCCGTATCTCGTTCGACGGCACAGTGCTGGCAGAGACCTCGGTCACCGCAGAGATCGCGGCGCGCGGTGAAGCGACCCTTGCGATTCCCGCCCCATTGCATGCGCCTGAGGATGCCGCGGGCGAGGTGCTCGTGATCGACGCTCCCGGCTTCGGTCGCGGGGTGCACAACTTCGCCGAGGTCGTCGATCAGCGTCTCGAGAAGGCATCGTTCGACGTCTCTGCCGAAGCAGCGGATGGCGCCGTGCGCGTGACAGTGACGGCGCGCTCGTTCGTCCGCGACGCATTCCTGCTCGCGGATCGAGGGCACGTCGATGCATCGGTCGACAGTGGCCTCGTGACATTGTTGCCTGGCGAGAGCCACTCGTTCCTCGTGACCGGGGCGCCAGAGGGAACCGACCCTGCGGCATTCACCGCTCCGCTCGTTTTGCGACACGCAGGAGACCTGCAGGCCTGAGCTCACCAGCTCGATGACGGGGACCCCATCCGATGAATGTCGGACGGGGTCCCCGTTCTGCCCTGGCACCGAAGCGCTTCGACGACTTTGTTCCGTTTGTGTCTTAACTGGCTTGACGGAGTTCGTTTCAGTGCGTAACAATGGCGTCCGGGAGAACGCACTCTCAGCCCCCTGCGTCAGCACAGGGTTCGTCGACGCTGCGGCACCAGCTGCGGCGTGAGGAAAGGACCAAGGATGATTCTTCGCTCACAGCGCGCTCGTCGCGCATCGCTCACGATCGCCACGGGCGCCACCGCCCTCGGCCTCGTGTTGACCGGCTGTGCCTCCACCGGTGACTCCGGTGGCTCCGGCAGTGCCGCGTCCGACGCGAACACGCTCGTCGCCTTCACCGGACAGGCCGGCGACTACCAGCGCAACTTCAACCCGTACGCACCCACCAACATCGGTGGACTCGGCACGATTTTCGAGCCCCTGTTCTTCGTCACGAACGTCAACACCGAAGACTTCGAACCGCTGCTCGCGACCGAGTACACGTGGAATGAAGACGGGACGCAGCTCGATCTCACGCTCCGCGAGGACGTCACCTGGAGCGACGGTGAGGCATTCGACGCAGACGACGTTGTCTTCACGTTCCAGATGATTCTCGACACCCCGTCGATCAACACCGGCGGATTCGCCGGCGAGGTGACGAAACTCGATGACTTCCACGTCAGCATCGCATTCCCCGAGCCCGCGTTCGTCACCGGCCCTGAGGTTCTCGGCAAGACGTTCATCGTTCCTGAGCACATCTGGTCAGGCATCGATCCCGTCACCGATGTCGTCGCCGAACCGGTGGGCACCGGCCCCTACACGCTGGCAAACTTCAAGCCGCAGGCGTTCACCATCACCGCGAACGAAGATTACTGGGGTGGCGCGCCCGCAGTTGAGAACGTCCGCTACCTGTCGCTGTCAGGCAACACCGCCGGAGCCGACGCGCTTGCCGCTGGCACGATCGACTGGCAGACGGGCCCTGTCCCCGACATCCAGAACGTTCCAGAGAACTACCCGGGCTACGAGGCGATCACGATCGGCGCAAACCAGATGGCGCTGCTCACCTGCTCGAACGCCGACCTCGGCTGCACGGGCCCGCAGACGGATCCGGCCGTGCGCCAGGCGATCTACTACGCCCTCGACCGCGAGCAGATGAACTCGCTCGCCTTCCAGAACACCGCAAGCGACATGTCGCCGACATTCGCACTGCTGCCATCGCAGGAGGAGTTCATCTCCGACGCGATCGAAGACAAGAGCGTTCCCGCAGGGGCCGACCTCGACAAGGTCGACGAGATCCTCACCGGTGCCGGCTACGAGAAGGATGCCGACGGCATCTACGCCAAGGATGGCGTCGCGCTGAACCTCACGGTCGAGGTCGTCACCGGCTGGACTGACTACATCACCGCGATCGACACCATGGCCCAGCAGCTCAAGGCGGCAGGCATTGGCGTCACGGCCGCACAGTCCTCGTGGAACGAGTGGACCGACAAGAAGAGCAAGGGCAACTACCAGCTGGCGATCGACTCGCTCGGCCAGGGCGCAGCATCCGACCCGTACTACCTGTACAACAACTACTTCTCGACGGCGAACACCGCAGAGGTCGGTCAGGCAGCACCCGTCAACGTCGCGCGCTTCAGCGACCCTGCCGTCGATGAGGCACTCGCCGTGCTCAAGAAGACGAACCCGGCCGACCTCGCGACGCGCCAGGCGCAGTTCGACATCATCCAGGCCGCGATCGTCGAGGACCTGCCGTACATCCCGGTACTCACCGGAGGAACAACGAGCGAGTTCAACGCCGCGAAGTTCACCGGCTGGCCCACACTCGATGACCTGTACGCGTTCCCGGCGATCTGGGCATCGCCTGACAACGCGCAGATCTTCAAGGCACTGACACCGACGGGCGAGTGAACGTGGCCGAGGAGGGGTTTGAGATGACGGCGGGTGTGATCCGGTGAACTACTACATACGAAAGCTGGGCTTCTACGTTGTTGCCCTATGGGCGGCACTGACGCTCAACTTCCTGATCCCACGCCTACTGCCGGGCAATCCGGTCGATATTCTGCTCGCCAAGCTCCAGCAGCGAGGCGGACAGGTCTCGGCCGAGACCAGGCGCGCATACGAACTCCTCCTCGGCGGCGACTCGTCCGAGCCGCTGATCGTTCAATACGTCAGCTACTTGGTGAACGTCTTCAAAGGTGACCTCGGAGTATCCGTCACCTACTTCCCGGCGCCCGTCACCGAGGTGATCGCCGTCTCTCTGCCATGGACGATCATGCTGATCGGCATCTCGACAGTGCTGGCGTTTATCATCGGCATCTCCCTCGGTGCCTTTGTCGGCTGGAAGCCGGGAACCTGGGTGGACTCGCTCGTGCCGGCCACGACGCTGCTGGCGGCCGTGCCTTACTTCTGGCTCGCGCTCATCCTGGTGTACTTCCTGTCCACCGGGCTCGGACTGTTTCCGTCGCAGGGTGGGTACAACGTCATCCTTGACCCCGGCTGGAGCTGGGAGTTCATCGGCTCGGCGATCTACTACGGCTTCCTACCGGCGCTCACTATCGTGATCGCGTCGCTCGGCGGATGGCTGCTGGGGATGCGAAACATGATGGTCTCCACGCTCTCAGAGGATTACATTCTCACTGCCCAGGCGAAGGGCCTCTCCAACGGCCGCATCCTGCGCCACTACGCGGCCCGCAACGCGGTGCTGCCATCCATCGCGGGGTTCGCGATCTCACTCGGCTTCGTCGTCGGCGGCTCCGTCATCACCGAGCAGGTGTTCTCGTACCCCGGCATCGGCTCCAAGTTGCTCTCGGCGGTGACGAACAACGACTACGCGCTCATGCAGGGACTCTTCCTGTTCATCACGCTCGCAGTGCTCGGAGCGAACCTGATCGTCGACCTGTTCTACGGCCTCATCGATCCCCGCACGCGGACAAGGAGCTGATCGCATGACCAATATCGTCCCCACCACTGAACCTCAGCTCGCCGACGCGACCGAGACGATCGTCACACGTGCGGCGCGTGAGAGGTCGAATCGATCCCAGCGATCACGTTCGGCACTTCGCCAGATGCTCCCGACGATGACGCCATGGCTTGCGTTCGGGCTTGTGCTCATCGGCAGCATCGTCGCGTTCGGCCTCATCGGCCCTTATCTCGTCGGTGATCCGGCGACCATCCGCAACATCGGCCTCACCGGACCATCGGCCGAACACCTGCTCGGAACGACTCAGACGGGCCAAGACGTGCTGGCGCAGCTCGCATACGCCACGCGCGGCTCACTTGAGATCGGCCTCATCGTCGGCGTGCTTGCCACCGTGCTGTCGGCGTTCTTCGGAATCTTCGGCGCATACATCGGCGGTTTCGCCGATGAGGCGTTCTCGCTCCTGTCGAACGTGTTCTTGGTGATTCCTGGCCTGCCGCTGGTCATCGTCATCTCGGGCTTCGTTCCGGCCGAGGCGCGAGGGCTTTGGACTATTGCGGTCGTCCTGGCGATCACGAGCTGGGCCGGCTCTGCCCGCGTCCTTCGCGCACAGACGCTCTCGATCCGTAACCGTGACTACGTCGCCGCCTCCCGCGTTGCAGGGGAGAGGGCATGGCGCGTCATCGTCGTGGAGATCCTCCCGAACCTGCTGCCCGTGCTCGCCTCACAGTTCGTCTTCGCTGTCATCGCCGCGATCCTCGGCGAGGCAGGGCTGTCGTTCATCGGCCTCGGCGCATCCAATTCGTCCACGCTCGGAACAATGCTTTTCTACGCGCAGAACGGATTCGCGCTGCCCCTGGGTGCATGGTGGTGGTTTGTGCCACCAGGCTTGCTCATTGCGCTGTTCGGCATGGGCCTGTCGCTCGTGAACTTCTCGATCGACGAGATCATCAACCCCAAGCTCAAGCACGTACGCCAGCATGCGCGCCGGACTCGCCGTGCACGCCGCGAGCAGCTCAGGAAGGAGCGCAGCCGATGAACGCTGTCACCGAGGCCCGTCGGCCTGTTCTCACGATCGAGGATCTCACCGTCGTCTACGAAGTTGAGGAGCCAGTCACCGCGGTCAAGAATGCCTCGTTCCAACTTGCGGCGGGTGAGATCCTGGGCCTCGCCGGCGAGTCGGGATGTGGCAAGACGACCCTCGCATACGCGGTGAACCGACTGCACAAGCCGCCAGCACGCATCGCGAACGGCAGCATCGTCTTCCACGATCGCGCTGGTGTTGACATCGATCTGCTCGCGCTCGACGACGAGAGGCTGCGGGCGTTCCGCTGGTCGGAGCTGTCGATGGTGTTCCAGGGCGCAATGAATGCGCTCAACCCTGTGACCAGCATCCGCGCCCAGCTCGAGGATGTCTTGCAGGAGCACCGCCCGAAGATGTCGAAGCGCGAGCGCCGAGACCGGGCAGCCGACGTGATGCGTCGCGTGGGCGTCGATCCATCGCGGCTCACGTCGTATCCGCACGAACTGTCCGGCGGCATGCGCCAGCGCGTGATGATCGCGATGGCCATGATCCTCGAGCCGCAGGTCATGATCATGGACGAGCCGACCACGGCGCTCGATGTCGTCGTGCAGCGCGACATATTGCGCGAGATCGTTCGCCTGCGAGATGAGCTCGGCTTCGCCGTGATCTTCATCACCCACGATCTGCCGCTGCTGCTGGAGATCAGCGATCGCATCGCCGTCATGCTGCGCGGCGAGATCATCGAGCTGAGCGGTGCGGACGAGATGTATCGAAACCCGCAACACGAATACACCCGCAAACTGCTCGCCTCATTCCCGAGCCTCAGCGGATCACGCGGATCGTTCATCCGCACCGGGATCGACACCGAGACCGACACCGGAACTGACGCCGGCACCGACACAGAGGAGGCGCGCGCATGACGAGTGTGAAGGTCACTGACCTGGTCAAGGAGTTCAGCATCCGCAAGGGCGTGCGCCGCCAGCGATTCCGCGCGGTCGACGGGGTTTCCTTCGACCTCGTGCCCGGACGCACGGTGGCGCTGGTGGGGGAGTCGGGGTCGGGCAAGTCGACCATCGCTCGCATCCTCTCCAAGCTCGAGACGCCGACGTCCGGGACGATCGGGGTCACGCAGGCAGATGGCAGACCCGTCGCACGGCGTGACTACCGGCGCCACGTGCAGATGGTGTTCCAGGACCCGTTCGCTTCACTCAACCCGTTCCATTCGATCGAGCACCACATCAGTCGCCCGCTGCAGCTTCACAAGCGCACCCGCGGAGCAGATGAGACCTACGAGAAGGTCATCGAGATGCTCAAGCGCGTGAATCTCGACGAGTCGTTCGCGCAGCGGCGTCCGCATGAGCTTTCCGGCGGTCAGCGTCAGCGTGTGGCGATCGCCCGTGCGCTCGCGCCGGGTGCGCAGGTCGTGCTCGCCGATGAGCCGGTGTCGATGTTGGACGTTTCCATTCGGCTCGGAGTGCTCAACCTGCTCGGTCGGCTGCAGCGTGAGGACGACCTGGCCGTCCTCTACATCACGCACGACCTCGCCACCGCGCGCCACTTCTCCGACGAGATCCTCGTCCTCTATAAGGGGCGCATCGTCGAACGGGGGCCAGCGGATGCCGTCATCCTCGACCCCCATCACGACTACACGCGTCTGCTCGCGATGGCAGCCCCCGACCCCGAGCGGATCGGCAAGGTCGTGAGTGGGGAGAAGACACCGGATCGCGCCACCCTGGACAACTCGGTGTGCTTCAACCACTTCACCGGCCAATGGGAAGGCGCTGAGCGGGAAGGCACGAAGACAGCGCCGGCAGTCGCCTGAGCACGTCTTCCGAGCGGGTGGTGTGCCGCACGGCGCGCCACCCGCCCTCTCGCATCTCAGCGGCAGCGCGCTGAGGCGACGCGCACGTCCAGTACTCGGGCGCTCGGCTCGTCGCCTGATGCCGTGACCGTGAGGACGGCGGATGCGGCATCCCATGCCCACGTCCACCCGCCGACGTCGGCGGGGAAGAACGCCGCCACCGACAGCTCTCGACCCTGCGCCCACGGCAGGTGCAGGCGCGCCGTCTGGGACCCGGCACGTCGCCATACCGACAGATACGCGTGATCACCGGTGCCGAGACCCAGCGATACCCAGTCGTCGTCCCATGCGGGCAGGCCTAGGGGCCACTCTGGGTGCCTGTCGCGGATGTCGGCGAGCACTCTCTTGTGCGCAGTGACGGCCGCGCGCACGGCGGCGACCTCGACGGGAGACATGCGGTTGAGATAGCCGGAAAGGTACATGCGGCCGAGCACGCCGTTGACCAGCGCGAACGTGCGCTCCTCATCGGTCATGCCCGCCTGCGGATACGCCCAGTTTCCGGCCTGCTCCGGCAGGATCGCCGCGGGTGCGGCGGCGGCGATGGAGGCGTATGCGACGGGATCCTGTTGATCGGAGGTCGACTGCATGTGCAGGCGTGACAGCAGCGCGTAGTCCATGCGCATCGCGCCGGATGAGCAGTTCTCGATGATGAGCGCCGGATGCCGCGATTGCACGCCGTCGATCCAGCTGAGCAGCGCGCGGGCGTGCTCGAACAGGCCGTGTCCGGGAGCGAGACCGTCGAGATCAGTGCCCGGCCCCGTCATCGTGTTCTCGTCCATCTTGATGAAGCCGATGCCGTATTCATCGACGAGACGGTCAACGACGGCGTCGAGGTGCGCGCGAGCGGCCAGGTGGCGCAGATCCAGCAGGTGCCGGCCGTGCTCGGCAATGCGCACCCCCTGGCGTTGGAAGAATGCCTCGTTTGGCAGCGTCTCGGCGAGCGGGGAGCGCACACCGATGACTTCGGGCTCCAGCCACAGCCCTGGCGTCATGCCGCGCGAGCGGATGTAGTCGGTCACCTCGGTGATGCCACCGGGGAAGCGCACGACTGAGGGCTCCCACGCTCCGACACCGTCCCACCAGTGCCCATCCGCGTACCAGCCGGCGTCGATGCAGAAATAGTCGGCCCCGGCCTCTGCCGCCGCATCGATCAACGGGAGCAGCTTTTCGGTCGTAGGGTCGCCCATCAGCGTGTTCATGTAGTCGTTGAAGACGACCGGCAGCGCATCATCGGCCGGGCGCGGAAGGCGAATGGCGCGGCGTTGATCAGTGAGCGCGCGCAGTGCGTCGGTCGCATCGCCGACGGCGACGGCAACGGAAACCGGCGCGGATCGAAATGTCTCTCCAGGGTGCAACCGCACGTTCCACTGGTGCTCCTGGTCGGTGGGGCCGCTGAGCAGCACATAGGCGCCGCGGCCGTTCTCGCCGAGCTCTGCCAGCCACGGACCGTTGTGCTCAATCTGCCAGGCGAGGGCATAGCCGCCATCGGATGCCGCCAGAGCCGCAGTCGGAACCTTCTCTCCGCTCGACCACGACCCGCGGTTGCCGAGCGCGATGCGCGTGCGTGGGGGCTGGTGGTGGTGCAGGTGGCGTCCGACATCGATGAGGCCGGCCGCGCGCAGCGGCTCGGTCTTCCAACGATTCTCGGCGATCCAGTCGTTGTCGGCGTGGGTGAGCACGATCGCATCGACCGACGATGCCTCCGCATCAGCGAGGAACGATCCGGTCGCGAAGCTCGAGACGGCGTCGAGTACGAGCCCAGCATCCGTCGTGACTTCAGTCCAGGTGCGCACTGCTGCGGCCGAGGCGTGTGCCTGGAATATGCTCGTCACGCGGATGCCGCGCGAGCCGTCTTCCTGCATGATGCTTTCTTGAACGATGCGCAGCTCGTGGCATCCATTCATTTCTGACTCGTTGTGCGACACGAGACGCAGATCGCGTCCGATGACCGTGTCGACATGGCGGAAACTTCCGGGGAAGCGCCCGTGGCCGAACGCGGAGATCTCGACGAGTGGTTGTTCGCCGTGGCCCTCGGGCAGGACAGGTGTGGGCGCGGGGGAGCCGGAGGGGCGCAGCGAGAGGACGCTCACCGGCCCATCGATGGGAGCTGCGAAAGTGAGGGAGATGCGCGGAGCGTGCCAGACAATGTCTGCTGCAGGGCGGGGTGTCATGTCAGATCCTCGATCGTGGGTGTGATGAGATCCTTTCAATCCTCTGTGCCTCGGCGCAAGCCACTATGTTTAATTAGGTGACAAACGTGTCTAATAAAGTAGCGAACATGGATGAGATGTCTCCGGCCGTGCGCGCCGCGCTCCTCGAGGTGCTCATTCACGGTGAGCTTCCTCGCGCGGAGATCGCGCGGCGCCTGCATCTGTCGCGGGCGAGCCTCACGCGCATCACCAGGCAACTCGTCGACGGGGGCTTCCTCGCTGAGGGTGAGACGCGGCTGATGGCGCAGACCGGTCGGCCATCGGAACTCCTGTCGCTGCGCGCGGATGCGCGCCATTTCCTCGGCGTCAAGCTCACCGGCGATCGCCTTTACGCCGTCGTCACGGACCTTTCCGCCACCATCGTGGCCTCCGTCGATCATGCGCTTCTCTCGCGCGAGCCCGCAGACGTCGTCAGCCAGATCGCTGACGTATGCCGGGAGTTCACGGTGCAATGGCCAGACCTCGTCGCCATCGGTATCACGCTCGCCGGGCGCGTCAGCCGGCGCGCTGACGGTGCGCGGGTGGAACAGTCAGCGTTCCTCGAGTGGGAGGATGTGCCGCTGGGTGCCATGGTCGTCGCAGCGACAGGGATGCCATGCTCAGTGGAGAACGACGTGCAGGCGCTCACCGCGACCGAGCACTGGTTCGGTGCGGGTGCTGGCATTGACGACATGGCGCTCATTACGGTGGGAATGGGTATCGGCTGCGGTCTCGTCGTGGGTGGAAATGTCGTCGAGGGTGCGCACGCACGGTCGGGTCAGGTGAGTCACACGATCGTGGATGAGGCTGGCCCGCACTGTGACCTCGGGCACCGAGGCTGCGCGTCCAGCATGCTCGTGAACGACGCGATCGTTGGGGCGTATCGCCAGGCGGGAGCGGACTACTCGCGGGTCGTCGAGGCAGCACGTGAGGGTGATCCCATCGCGCGTGCGGTCTTTGCAGATGCCGGCCGGGCGCTGGGTGTGCTCATCGCCACGGTCGTCAATCTCGTGGATCCGCAGAAGGTCGTACTCACCGGTGATGGCATCGCCGTGCATGAGCTCGGCGGAGACGCGATGCGTGCGGCGCTCGCCGACCGCCTCGACAGGGAAGCGGTGGAGGTCGACCTCGATGTCCGCACCGGAGACTTCTCGGAGTGGGCGCGTGCAGGTGCCGGAATCGCCATTCGAGGGATGCTCGCATAATTCTTTGTTTCATGATTTGACAAACCGTGGATGCGCGCGGGACTCTGGAATCTCCATCTAGACGGAGGCTCCGCCATGTCCGATGTTCGACGCTTTCACGCCGCCGGTGCGGCGCTCGTCGTCGCCTTCCGCGACGCCGGCCTGCCGGAGGTGCTCCACTGGGGCGCTGACATCGGCGAGGCGTCGGACGATGCCTTGGCCGCTCTTGATGCTGCGAATGTGCGCCAGATTCCCGCGAGCGCGCTTGACGAGGCGTGGCCGTTCACAATTCTGCCGACCGAGCGAGACGGCTGGCAGGGACGCCCCGGCCTGTCCGGTGCGATCGCGGGGGCGCCGCTGCTGCCGGACTGGAGCGTCGAGCGGATTGATTCCGACGAGCGCGGCTTCTCGATCGTCGCGGCGGCCGAAGGGCTGAAGCTGGAGAGCGTGCTGCGGTTTGACGCCGACGGTGTGCTGCATGTCGATCATCGCGTCGTGAACGAGGGCAGCGGCTCGGTCTCGGTCGCGGGGTTGGATGCAGTGCTGCCCGTTGCCGAGCGTGCGAGCGAGCTGCTCGACTTCACTGGGCGGTGGACGCGAGAGCGCTCGCCGCAGCGCCGCCCGATCGTGATGGGCAGTCAGGTGCGTGAGTCGCGTCGTGGGCGCACGGGGCACGACGCCTCGACGCTCGCTGTCGCTGGCACACCGGGCTTCGGCGACCGAACAGGGGAGGTCTGGGCAGTGCACCTCGCATGGAGCGGCGATGCCGTCTACCGCACCGACCGCCTGCCAGAAGGTCGCAATGCGCTGGGTGCGGGCGAGCTGCTGCGTCCCGATGAGATCGTGCTCGCGCCCGGTGAGGCATTCGCGTCACCGACGGCATGGTTCGCGTGGAGTGATGCGGGCCTCGATGGTCTGTCGTCGCGGATGCACAGGTCGCTGCGCGCGCGCCCGGCGCATCCCTCCTCTCCGCGTCCTGTGGTGCTGAACACCTGGGAGGCCGTGTACTTCGATCACACGCTGGCTCCGCTGACCGCGTTGGCGGATGCCGCGGCATCCGTCGGTGTGGAGCGTTTCGTGCTCGATGACGGCTGGTTCCTCGGGCGTCGACGGGATGACGCCGGCCTCGGCGATTGGATCGTCGACCCAGCAGTGTGGGCGGAGGGTTTGCATCCCATCGTCGATCACGTGCGCGCGCTCGGTATGGGGTTCGGCTTGTGGGTCGAGCCGGAGATGATCAACCTCGATTCGGAACTTGCACGCGAGCATCCGGACTGGCTGCTGAGGGCGCCGGAGCGCGAGACGCGGTCGTGGCGCAATCAGCACGTGCTCGACGTGGCGCGGCCCGAGGTTGCTGCGTATCTGCTGGATCGTTTGAGCGCGATCCTGGACGAGTACCCGATCGAGTACCTGAAGTGGGATCACAACCGCGATTTGCTCGAGGCCGCGCATGCGGGGCGTGCCGGCGTGGATGCGCAGACCCGCGCGGTGTATGCGCTGCTCGGTGAGCTGCGCCGGCGGCACCCCTCCGTGGAGATCGAATCGTGCTCTTCGGGTGGCGGCCGCGTCGATCTCGGCATCCTCGCGCACACCGACCGGGTATGGGCATCCGATACGAATGACCCGATCGAGCGTTCGCGCATCCAGCGCTGGACCGAGCTGCTGCTGCCGCCAGAGCTGATCGGCAGTCATGTCGGGCCCAGCACCGCGCACACGACGCATCGCGTGACCGACCTGCGTTTCCGGATGGCGACGACCCTGTTCGCGTCCGCGGGCATCGAGACCGACATCACCCGCTTCACGGACGACGAGCGGACCGAGCTTGCCGCGTGGATTCTCGAGTACAAGCGGCTGCGTGAACTCATGCACACCGGCGAACTCGTGCACGATGCGACCGAGGACGGGGGGCAGTTGCTGACCGGTGCCGTGGCGCATGACAAGCGGCACGCACTGTTCCGACTGACACGCGAGACCACGGGTGCGTGGGCGGTGCCCCCGGCCCTGCGCTTGCCGGGCCTTGACTCCGCGCTGACCTACCGCGTTTCGGTCGTGTCAGCGCTGACGACGAAGACGTATCTCGACCCGAAGACCGTGCCCTGGGTGGCGGACGGCGGCGTCGTGCTGCCAGGGTCGCTGCTGACGGGGATCGGGCTGCGCACGCCGCTTCTGGCGCCCGCATCGGCGCTGGTGCTGGAGGTCGTGGCGGTCTGAGGTGGGCTCGCTACTGCGCCTTCACGCCGAATAACTGGCGGCGAGACGTCGGAGTCCTTCGTCGAGCGAGACCGACGGCGCCCAGTCGAACGCCTCGCGGGTGTCCCGCTGGTCGAACCAGTGCGCCGTGGAGAGCTGTTCGGCGAGAAAATGCGTCATGGGCGGCTCATCCGTTCCGGGTCGCACGGCCCATACCCGTTCGATCACTGTGCCTGCGGCGCGACCGAGCCCCGCGGGGATGCTCCATCGAGGGGGGCGTACGCCCGCGGCAAGGCAGATGCTTGCCAGCAGGTCACCCACCGGACGCGGCTCACCGTTTGTGAGGACGAAAGCACGGCCGTGTGCGACGTCCGCGCGGTGGAGAGCTGCGGCGATGCCGGAGGCGGCGTTGTCGATGTAGGTCGTGTCGATCAGGGCGGTGCCACTGTTGAGCAGAGGCAGGCGTCCTCGTCGAGCGCGGTCGACGATCCGTTCGATCAGCTGGGTGTCGCCAGGGCCCCAGACGAGGTGAGGACGAACGGCGACAACGCTCATTGTTGCGGAATCGCGCGCGAGTGCCAACAGCTCGGCCGCTGCCTTCGTACGTGCATACTCTCCGCGCGCACGCTCCGGCGATGCGGGTTCCGCTCCGACTCCGGCGAGCGACGAGCCCGCATACGCGACCGACGGAGATGACACGTAGACGAAACGCGAAATTCGGGCCTGCTCTGCTGCGTCGAGCAGCGACCGCGTTCCCTCCACATTCACCGTGTGGAAGGCGCTGGCGTCGCCGGCGAGAGACACCTTCGCTGCGAGATGCACGACGCCGTCGGCGCCTTCGACCGCGCGGGCGATGAGAAGTGGGTCTGTAATCGAGCCGAGGAAATCGATGGCGCCGTCCACGGTGGAGGGCCGTCGCTGTAGCGTGCGCACTTCGTGACCGGCGGCGACGAGTTCGGCAGCGACCGCCCCGCCGAGGAATCCGGAGGCTCCGGTGACGAGCACGATCATGGCGCGGTCGGCTTTCCGCCGGCGAGGATGCGCTCTGCCCATTCCGACAGTCGCGACCTGTCGATCTTGGAGTTGTGGCGGATGTCGGTGGGAAGACGGGGCACGGCGAGCACGGCGACGAGTGGAAGGTTCGTGCTGTCGCGCACCGCTGCGGTCAGCTCCGGAGTCGCGAGCCGTGCTCGGCCGGTAGGGGCGACCGTTTCCACGACGGCGACGGCGCGGCGCAGTCCGTACGGTCCAATGCCGACGACGGCGGCCCTGCGTACGGCGGAAACCCGCTCGACATCCTGTTCTGCTCCGACCGG
This sequence comes from Microbacterium sp. Y355, assembly GCF_059445345.1. NCBI lineage: Bacteria > Bacillati > Actinomycetota > Actinomycetes > Micrococcales > Microbacteriaceae > Microbacterium > Microbacterium sp. Y355. The sequence goes on from NZ_JCAIUD010000001.1 coordinate 3,300,221, forward strand.
GGCGACGGGACCGTCAGCGGTGACGATGATGTGCGGCAATCGTCCCTCGACCCACACGCGACCGAGACTGTCGAGATGGCCGACGTCGCCGGTCCGATGCCAGCGCTCGTGCGCAGTATCCGGTCCGAGACTTGTCTCTCGATTGGCTGCGCGATCGGTTAGCCACAGCCGGTCGTAGTGATCCTTCAGATGCGGTGCGGACACCACGATCTCGCCGAGGACGCCTGGCCTGGTGCTCGGTTCACCTGTTACCTGACCATCCACATCGAGCGCGCTGATGAGGACGCGGTTTTCACCGATCGGTGCACCGACGCAGACGCCGGTGTCAGGCGCGCGCGCAGCGTCACGGATCCCGTCGAGTGTGATGTCCGTCACGAGCAGGCACTCGGTCATGCCGTAGGGGGTGTGAGGAGTCGCGTTCGGCATGAGCGCGCCAGCTGAGGCGAGCAGCTCGGCGCTAATCGGTGCACCAGTGGACAAGAACGTGCGAACGCCTGCGAGCTCATCGCGGTCATCCTGAGTCAGCTCATCAGCGGTCGCGACGACGTTGAGGATTGCGGCAGGGGAGAGGAAGACGATGCTCGATTTCGACTCGCGCACGGCTGCGGCAACGGCTTTCGCCGTGAGGGTGCGGGGGGAGGAGACGTCCATATCCGGCGTCACGGAGCGGGTTCCGAGCGCAGGACCGAGCAGTGCGAAGGGCGCGAATCCGGTCACCAGCCCTGAGTCTGCGGTCACCTCGAAGTGAGCGGAGAGCACATCTCGCAGTGCAGAGAGCTGGCTGTGTCGGTACACGACGCCCTTGGCGGGGCCGGTGGACCCGGAGGTGAAGAGGATCGCCGCCTCGTCGTTCGGACCAGGTTCCGCAGGAACGGATGCATCGGCGCCCAGCGCGACGATGTCGCCGAGAGTGTAGGAGACGCCGAGAGCAGCGGAGGTGACCTTCGCAAGACGCACGGCGGAGATGCGCACTCCGGGCCAGCCGAGAGCACGTGCGGCGATGAGGCCCGGCATCTCCCCGATGACGAAGTCGGGCCACGATCCGCGGACTGCGCGGGTCAGCCCCTTCACTCCGAGCCCGGCATCCGCGACGACCACGACTGCGCCGATCCGCAGGCAGGCATAGATCACCGCCGTCAGCGTCGGTCCCGGCTGGACGAGCAGCGAGACTCGGTCGCCTTTTCGTACGCCGATCTCGGAGAGCCCGGCCGCGATCCGGCGCACTCGGTCGTCGAGCTGGCGCCAGCTCACGCGCCGCGGTCCCTGATCTCCGCGCGTCGACATGTCGATGACGGCGATCGTATCGTCGTCGCGGCGTTCGTCGAGGCCGTGCCAGAGCGGTACGAAGGGCTGCGGTTCTTCGTCAGATGTCGGCCCGTTCTCGTCGCGCGTGACGGGCGTTGCGCCGGTGAGTCGATCGGCGTTGTCCCCGAGCCACGTGAGCACCGCGTCGGCGTACGGCCGGTCCTCAGCGAGGAGGTGGCCTGCTCCTTCGAAGCGGTGTACATCGGCCTGGGGGAGCCTGTCAATCAGATCGTTGAGGTAGCGATCGCTGAAGATCGGGTCGCGGGGACCCCACAGCATGAGCGCCGGAACTTCGAGCTTTGCCACGCCCGCCGCGATTCGCTCCAGTTCGCGGAAGCTCTCGTGTCGAGCATCCACCGGGATGTCAGCGACGAAGCCGCCGATTCCCTGACGTCGAGCAGCGGAGCGATACGGCGCCCGATACGCATCCTTCACCGAATCTTCGAGAGCAGGCGAGGCGAGAGCAAGCGTCGTCTCGAGGAATGCGGTGGTGCGCACGGTCGATGCCGCGAGCATGCCGCGGGCGCCGGCCAGTCGTAGCGGTGAGGGAATGGGCGTGCCCTCGGGGTGGTGGACAGCCGTGTTCAACAGCATGATGCCGGCGAGCTCGGTCTGGTGATCGATCGCCCAGCCGAGCGAGACGACGCCGCCCCAGTCGTGACCGAGGGTCAGGATGGGGCCGGTGAGGTCCAACGCCTGGGTGAACGCGGCGAGGTCAGTGACGCGCTGTTGGAGCGGCCGGTGCACGCCGGTGCGCTCGGAATACCCCATGTCCAGCTGGTCGACAGCGATGATGCGCCACGCAGGCGACCCTGCCGAGGCCGCCTGTACCGACGCGGCGAGTAGGTTTCGCCAGAGGTACGACCATGTCGGGTTGCCGTGCACGGCGAGGATCGTCCCCACGACGGGCACGTCGAGGCGGGCGAGCTCTTCACCCGTATCGAGGTAGTGCCATTCGCGGCGGATGCCCTCGTCGATACCGCGTCCTGGAACGTCGGCGACGCAGCTGAAACGGTGATCGAGGCCGGGCAGGCCGAGCGGAGGGAGGGAAACCCTCTCTGTCACCACGTGAGCTCCATCATCGCGGTGTTGATACCGGAGCCCACGCCCATGAGGAGTACGCGATCACCCTTGGAGAGCGTCGCCTGTTCCTCGACGAGCGTGATGGGAATGGATGCGGGGCCGACATTGCCGAGCCTGGGGAATGTCGTCGGAACACGACTGCGGTCGAGTTTCGCCGCCTTAATGATGGCGTTCGTGTGTACGGATGAGACCTGGTGGGTGATGTACCGATCCATCGAGGACCAGTTCCATTCTGAGGACGCCTCTTTCCAGGCGGCGACGACGAGATCGAGGCCGCCCTTCAGGAGCCCCTTCGCATCCGTGAACATGCCGTCGACGCTGCCGACGCACAGTTCGTGGAACTGCGTCGCGGCGCGGGTGACTCCGCCGAGGATCCGATGGCCGTTTGGGTGCTCGTCGGCACGTCCGAGGACGGCCGCAGCAGAACCGGAGCCGAGCGTGAGCGACGCGAACTCGCGCATGAACTCGTCACGATCGGACGCGTCCTTCAGTAGCCGGTCGATGGTGTTGGTCTGGATGTCGTCTGCATCCTCGCCGTTGACGATGATCGCGTACCTGATCTGGCCGGACTCGATCATGGTGGCTGCAAGGTTCATACCGCTCACGAAGCCGAGGCAGGCGTTTGCGACGTCGAAATTGATGGCGGAGCTGGGCAGGCCGAGTCCGTGATGCAGGCGCACAGCCACAGACGGTTCGAGGTGCTTGCGGGTGACGGAGGTGTTGATGAGGAGCCCGACGTCAGAGGGATCGACTCCGGCCTCCGCGAGAGCGCGCTTGCCTGCCGATACCGTGGCGTCGTCGGCCGATTCGCCTGGGCCCCAGTTGCGGCGTTCGAGCACTCCGGCGACGCGCTGGAGGAGCCGGTGAGGAAGCTTGAGCCGCGTGAGCGCGGTCGCGAGACGAGTCTCGATGTCGTGGGATGTCGTCACCTGACCAGGCAGGGTACTTGCAACCGACAACAGTGAGACATTGTCGAAGCGGGTGGTCGCATTTCCGGCCACGGAACCTCCGTCAACGAGCCGAGGCGGCTCGAGTATTCAAGAGGATCTACTTTACGCCGGTATTCCTGTGCTCATGCCGCGTCCCCACCTCGAGTAGTTGACCTAGAGCTACAGTTGACCTTACGCAACTAAAGGTTTATAGTTGGTCCAGATCAACTTTCTAATTCCAGGAGCACTCCCACCTTGACTTCCACCACTTCCGCCCCACCCGAGGCTGCACGCTCGGCGCGCGAGGTATTCACCGCGATCTCCGGCCTCGTCGTCGGCATGTTCGTTGCCGTGCTCTCGGGCACCATCGTCTCGACGTCGTTGCCCGTCATCATCGCCGACCTCGGCGGCACTCAGTCCCAGTACACCTGGGTCATCACCGCGAGCCTCTTGGCAACCGCGGTCTCCACGCCGATCTGGGGGAAGCTGGCCGACCTCGTCGACCGCAAGATCCTCGTCCAGCTCTCGCTCATCCTCTTCACGGCCGGAACGGTCATCGCCGGCTTCTCGACCGACACGAACATGCTCATCGCGGTTCGTGTCATCCAGGGCATCGGCGTCGGCGGCCTGATGTCGCTCGTCATGATCTCCGTCGCCCTCATCATCTCGCCTCGGGAACGCGGCAAGTACATGGGTGTCGTCGGCGGCATCATGGCTCTCGGCACGATCGGCGGTCCGCTTCTGGGTGGACTCATTACCGACACGCTGGGGTGGCGCGCCAACTTCTTCGTCGGCGTTCCCTTCGCCCTCGTCGCACTGGTGCTCCTGCAGTTCACACTGCACCTGCCCAAGCCGCAGCGCGGGACCAAGATCTCGATCGACTACTTCGGTATCGTCCTGCTCGCCGTCGGCGTCTCGACCCTGCTGATCTGGGTCTCGATGGGCGGCAGCCAGTTCGACTGGGATTCGACCACGAGCTGGGCGCTCGGAGCCATCGCAGTGCTTGCCATCCTCGGGTTCATCGCGGTCGAGTTCTTCGTGAAGGAACCGATCGTTCCGATGTCGCTGTTCCGTAACCGCACCTTCACGCTGTCGGTCATCGCCTCGATCGCCATCGGCGTCTCGATGTTCGCCACCTCCGTCTTCCTCGCGCAGTACTTCCAGCTCGCTCGCGGCGCCACGCCTACGGAATCCGGCCTCATGACGATCCCCATGATCATCGGTCAGATGGGCGCGTCGATCATCATCGGCCAGCTGGTGAGCCGGTTCGGCAAGTGGAAGGGGTGGATGGTCACGGGCTCCGTGCTCGCAACCATCGGCGTCACGCTTATGGCGACGCTGCGCTATGACACACCGTTCCCCCTCGTGGCCGTCTACATGTTCGTCCTCGGTGCCGGTCTCGGCATGGTGATGCAGAACCTCACGCTGATCGTCCAGAACGACACGCCCCCGTCGCAGTTGGGGGCCGCATCGTCGAACGTCAACTTCTTCCGCACGATCGCCGGCACCATCGGCGTCACGATCATGGGTTCCATACTCTCGACCAGTGTCGCGTCGCACATCGCTGATGGGCTGAAGGGCTTCACGCCGGCGACTCCGGATGAGATCAGCGCTCTGCAGACTCTCGGATCGGGTGATGTTCCGAAGATGTCGGAGTTGCCCGAGGCGATCCGTACGATCGTTGAGTCCGCCTACGGACACGGCATCGCAGAAGCCTTCATCATCGCGATCCCGCTCGCCGTAATGGGTATCATCGCGATCGCCTTCATCAAGAACAAGCCGCTGTCGACGAAGAACGCCGCCGAGATGCTGCGCGAACAGGCCGAGGAATCGGTCATCGAGATCGCCGAAGCCGAAGTGGGCGCATCCCTGTCCACCGGTGCCATCCGGCTCGAGGGCGCCGAGTCCGCATCACCTGCGACAGGTGCGGTGACCGTGCTCGAGCGCGAAGATCGGGAGAACGGGCGCTGAGATGGTCGCCGTTGACACTGCGGTGGTGACCGACGACGACGCACTGGCGGAGTTCCAGGGTCATCTGAACCTGGTCTTCGCCAGGGCGCGGGCGCTCTGGAAGGAATCCGCTGCGCGGGTCCACCCCGAGCTGCAGCCGGCAGGGTACAAGCTGTTGTCGTTCATCTCCCGTGCCGGCAGCGCGAATGCACACCAGCTCGCGGAGTGCTTCGAGATGGACAAATCCGTTGTCAGCCGCCAAGTGCGGATGCTGGAGGACCTCGGTCTTCTGGTCTCCAGCCCCGACGACCGTGACGGCCGCCAGCGTGTGCTGACGGCAACACCGGAGGCTCGCGCCGCGCTCGCCGATCTGAGGGGCGACCACGCCGATCGGCTGCGCGAGGCGCTCGCCGAGCTGACGCCGGATGAGATTCAGGCGGCATCGAAGGTGTTCCGGCTGCTCGCAGAGGTCTGATGCACGACCAGATGAAGCCCTGCCACGCATTCGAGTGGCGGGGCTTCGCCGTATGCTGGCGAGCATGAGTGCGTCGTCGTCCACCGAGCCTGCTGTTGCCCCCGCGTCGTCGGGCGGCGACGCTGTGGAAAGTGCAATCGAGGACACTGAACTCGACCAGGCCGTCACCAGAGTCGAGCAGGAACTCGGTCGGCTCTTCGCGCGGATTCGCGTGAGCTGGCGTGAGGCCGCGGTGACCGTGCATCCCGATCTGCAGCCGCTCGGCTACCAGGTGCTGACCTCGATCGCGAGCGGCAAGGCGACGTCGGCCGGCGCAATCATCGAGCGCCTGCAGACCGACAAGTCGGCAGTGAGTCGCCAGGTGCGCCAGCTCGAGGAGCTCGGCCTCGTCGAGAGCGTGCCGGATCCCGAGGATCGGCGCGCCCGTGTGCTGGTCGCCACGGCCCTCGCGCAGGAGCGCATCGTGGTCGCCCGCGCGCGATACGAGGGGCGTATCAGGGAGCGACTGCACTCCTGGTCGTCCGCTGATCTCGACCACTTCGTGGATCTGCTCGGCGCGCTTGGCCGGTGAGGCTCACCGCGACTCCACGAGAGGCGCCCGGCGGATCCCGACAAATGACACGATCCCGCCGAGTGCCATCAACGCCGCCGTCACCCAGGCAGCACTGTGGAAGCCGTCGAGATCGAGCATGCCACCGACGATCGTCGACAGCATCGCGACGACGATGAGTCCGGCAACGCGGGAGATAGCGTTGTTGACGGCGGATGCGATGCCGGAGCGGTTCTCATCGATCGCGCCGAGCACCGCAGAGGTCAGCGGTGCGACCGTCAACGACAGACCCAGTCCCATGACGATCATCGACGGCAGCACCTGCCACCAGTAGCTGAAATCGCTCGAGACGGTGAGCAGCAGCAGCGCACCCGCGGCCATCAGCAGTGGGCCGACAGTCATGAACAACCGTGGCCCGATTTTCCCCGCCCACGTGCCCGCTTGGGAGCTGAGGAGGATCATCAGGATCGTGATCGGCAGGCTCGCGAGCCCCGCCGCGGTCGCGCTGAGGCCAGCGCCCTCCTGGAGGTAGACGCCGATGACGAAGCCGTTCAGTGACAGAGCGGCATAGATGAACAGCGTCGCCAGGTTGCCCCACGCGAAGTTGCGGGCGCGAAACAGCGAGAGCGGCATCAGCGGCGCGCTCGAATACTTCTGGCGCACCAGGAATGTGGCGAAGAGAAGGATGCCAAAGACTCCTGGCAGCCAGATCGTGGGGGAGCCCCAGCCCAGGTTCGGCTGTTCGATGAGTGCGAACACCAGTGCTCCGAGGCCCACCGCGCACAGCATCCCGCTCCACCAGTCGACGCGCGTGCCACGCGCGTGATCAGGGAGGCGCAGGCGCGTGAGCAGCACGAGTGTGATGCCGATGGGAATGACGTTGATGAGGAAAACGAAGCGCCACGACAGCAGATCGACGAACAGCCCTCCCAGCAGCGGCCCGGCGAGCTGCGCGCCGGTGGTGAATGCCGTCCACATACCGATCGCGCGCGCTTGCAGCTCGCCGCGCATCATCGTCATGATCAGTGCGAGCGAGCTCGGCACGAGCAGTGCTCCGGCGGCGCCTTGCGCAGCCCGGGCAATGATGAGCGTGATCGGTTCGGGTGCGGCCGCCACCGCTATTGAGGCCACCCCGAACGCGATGAGCCCGATGCGCATGATGCGAACGCGACCGTAGGCGTCCGAGAGCGAGCCTGCCAGCAGGATCAGCGCGCTGAGCGTGATGAGATACGCGTCGACGACCCACTGCTGCGTCGTGATGCCCCCGCCGAGCTCTTCACTGATTGCAGGCAGCGCGACCGTGACGACGGTGCCGTCGAGGAAGGCCACGAAGGATGCCAGGACCGCAATGGCGATTACGAGGCGCTGGAGCGCGGTGAACGATGTCACGAGACTGAGACTACGCCGAGACGAGATCGACCCTACTCGTGGCATCCGCGCTGCGCTTCGTTGCGAGGCCAGCGGCGATGATCATGACGACGAGTCCGGCCACGGTGATGGCTGCGCCGATCCACAATGGCGACGCATATCCGAGCCCTGCAGCGATCCCGAGGCCGCCGGCCCACGCGCCGATCGCATTGCCGAGGTTGAACGCGCCGATGTTCGCACCGGAAGCGAGCGTCGGTGCCTGCCCTGCGTAGACCATGATCCGACTCTGCAAGCCGGGAACGGTTCCGAAGCCGAACCCTCCCATGAGCACCAGTGCGATGACGGTGGCGATCTGCGATCCGGCGAACAGGGCGAAGAAGACGAGGGCGACGGTGAGCGCGGCGATGAAGATGACGAGAGTGCGGTCGATTGATTTGTCGGCCAGACGGCCTCCCAACCAGTTGCCCACGACGAGGCCGGCTCCGAACAGCACCAGCAGCCACGGGACGGCTCCGGACGCGAAACCGCTGATCTCGGTCAGCGTGTAGGCGATGTAGGTGAACGCACCGAACATTCCGCCGAAGGCAAGTACGGTGACCGTCAGCGAGAGCCAGACCTGGCCGGAGCGGAACGCGCGCAACTCCTTGCGGAGTCCCACAGGCTCCTGCTTCTCGGCAGGGGCGGAGACGAGTGCTGCGATGCCGATGAAGGCAAGAACGCCGATTCCGGAGATGACCCAGAACGTCGCGCGCCAGCCGAACTCCTGCCCGATGAAGGTGCCGAACGGGACGCCCAGTACGTTCGCGGCGGTGAGGCCGGTGAACATGATCGCGATCGCACCTGCACGCTTCTCCGGAGCCACGAGGCTTGCGGCGACGACCGAGCCGATGCCGAAGAAGGCACCATGGCAGAGTGCGGAGAGGATGCGGCCAAGCATCGCGACGCTGTAGTCGGCGGCGAGGGCTGTGACGACATTGCCGACGATGAACAGGATGATCAGGCTGAGTAGTACGGACTTGCGTGGCAGGCGAGACGTTGCGGCGGTCAGGCCTAATGCCCCGACGACGACGCTCAACGCGTACGCGGAGATGAGCCATCCCGCGGCCTGCTCGGTGACGCCGAAGTCGGCGGCGACTTCGGGGAGCAGCCCCATGATCACGAACTCCGTGAGTCCGATTCCAAAACTTCCGATGGCGAGTGCGAGTAGGCCGAGCGGCATGCGAGGTTCTCCTGTTATCCTGAATTAGTTGTCGACGCGGGATATTGCGCGAGCAATGTAGATACTTGCACACGCAAATATAAAGCGCAAGCAACTAAATGACGAAAAGAGAGTGGATATGGGAATCGCTGACGATGCTGTCGAGATCCGCGCGCACGGTTGGCGCACTCTCGCGGCGCTGCACGGACTGATTGAGGCGGAGCTCGAGCGCGCTCTATCGGCATCCGCTGACCTTTCCGTCGTGGAGTACACGCTGCTTGACGCGTTGAACCGTCAAGACGGGTGGCACATGCGGATGCAGCAGTTAGCCCGCGCAACGGCGCTGAGCCCGAGTGCCACGACGCGACTGGTGTCTCGCCTGGAAGACCGCGCGCTACTGACGAGGGTGCTGTGCGCCGACGATCGCCGAGGGATCTACACCGAGCTCACTGCCGCAGGTCGTGACCTGTACGAGCAGACGCGTCCGGTGCACGACGAGACGCTCGCGCGGGTGCTCGGCGATGCTGCCGCTCGGCCTGAACTTGCACCCATGGTCGAGGCTCTGCACTCAGCGGACAGCCTGGCAGCCAGCGCCTGATCTGGTGCGCTGGCTGCGCACACAATCCGCCATCGACTCGCAGGCCACGAAGGACTAACCTGGCCGCAGGCGGGTCTCCTGCCCGCCCCGAGATCTGAGGAAAGCGGTGTGCGATGGACTCGATGATGATGGGCGCCATGTCTGAGGAAATGAAGACGACCCCTGGCATGGAAATGATGGACATGGCCGTCATGCAGGCCTGTATGGATGCCTGCTCCGCCTGTGAGCAGGCCTGTACCGTTTGCTCGATGCAGCTGATGGACTGTGCCCCCGCCTGCATGAATTGCGCTGACATGGCAGGCACGATGATGCGTTCGATGCTGCGGATGCAGGGGATGACGCCCGCCGTGATGATGTCGATGCTCGACGCCTGCATCGCCATGTGTCAGATGTGCATGGATGCCTGCATGGAGCACGCAGATCACAGCGAGGTCTGCAAGATGTGCGCTCAGGCCTGCAAGGCCTGCATGGACGCGTGCATGGACGTGAAGAACATGATGATGGCGGCTGCCTGAGCAGCTTTACATCCGAAACAAGTCAGGTCGCGCTGGCTGAGGTCAGACCGACGCGACGTTGAACTGCACGCGCCCGACGGCGAGTACGTGATAGCGCGGGTGCAGCGCCACGGGGGTGCCTTCGGCTGCCTCTAGAGCTGCCCCAGAACCGTTCCACAGCGCGTGCGCGGTGCCGTCGAGATCGCGCACGACGAGGCCGCCGTTCACGGCATCCGCTGACTCGACAATTCCGTCGATCCATTCGCTGGATGTCGCCGACGCAAGTCGCGCCTGGATCAGGTGCAGCGCGTGTCCCGGTGTGAACGAAGAGCAGACGTCGCCGTGGTCGCACATGCACGCAGCACGCTCCGTCACCTCGAGGGGTGAAAGGCGGTGCAGCGGGGTGGACACGGTGATCTCCTCTGGTTGGGAACTGATCTGGCAAGAGTAGGTCGCTGTCGCGCCGCAGGAAAACGCCGCCGACACTCAGCGAAACATTGACGAATGCCGGGTGCTGCCCGATGCGCACTCAGCGCGGCACGTGCGCGGCGAGCGCCTCCGCCATCGCAGTGAGCACCGCCGCGACCGCGGCGTTGTCGCGCGAAGACGAGCGGGTCGCCGCGAAGATCTCGCGCACGGGAGACCCTGGCAGCTCGAGCAGTCGTACAGAGGAGCGGTCTCCGGTCCAGACGAGATCGGGCAGCACCGCGACTGCGTGGCCCGCGGCGACCAGGCGCGTATGCGCGATCAGGTCGGTCGCCTCGAATCGCACGTCCGGTTCGAAACCAGCGGCACGACACTGCTGCATCGTCCATTCCCGCACTGCCGCTCCCTTGGGCTCCATCACCCACGGCCGATCATGCAGGTCGGCAAGCTCCGCTGCCGAGGATGTCGGAGGTACAGCCAGGCGCACAGGGTCCGGTCCGAGCAGCGTGCGATCGATTCCGTCGCGCAGCTCACGTGTGTACCCGGCGTATTGTTCAGCGACCACGAGGTCAAAGCCCCGCGCCTGCAGTTCGAACAGCCCCTCCTCAGGGGCCATCTCCACCATCTCCAAGCGAAGGTCGGGCATCCGCTCGGCGAGCAGCGTGAGTGCTGGGGGCACCAGTGCCTCAGCGGCGGTGGGCATGACGGCGATCCGCACCCGCTCCTGCGCGTGCTGAGACGACGACAGCTCGGCGTGGGCGGCTTCGTCCAACTCCAGAGCGCGCGCCGCGTGTGCGGCGAGCAGACGCCCTTGCGCCGTGAGTCTGACGCGCCTACCGTCGGGTTCGAGCAGCGATACTCCGGCCTCACGCTCGAGTTGCGCAAGCTGCTGCGACACCGTCGACGGGCTGTATGCGAGAGCTGTGGCAACGTCCGAGATGGTGCCCCGCAGGGCCAATTCGTGCAGCAGACGCAGTCGTCGCAACTCGAACACGGAGCACCTCGCAATCATCGAGAAAATCGAATATTAACTATCGTAAACGCTCGCTTTTCACGAAGGGTAGTGCGGCTCCACACTGAGATCAAGACTCGCGGTTCCGCCGCGCTCTGGAGTGAGGAAACCCGATGAACCCGACGACATCCGCCGTGACCGGCAATGCTGATCTCGCAGCGCTCTCAGATGACGCGATCGCGCTCGTGCAGCGCTGGCTGGTGGAGAGTCGTGACGTGCCCGCAGACGCCGCGGCGAAGCGCCTCGCTGGTGTCCTCAGCGATCCGAACGGCCTTGACTTCACCGTCGGTTTCGTCGACGGTGTGGTGCGCCCGGAAGACCTGAAGGTCGCAGCCCTCAACCTGCGGGGCCTGGTTCCGCTCACTCCGAAGTTCCTCCCCGTGGCACTACGCGCCCTCATCCGCCTCGGTGGCGCGCTGGCGCCGGCATTCCCCGGCATCGTCGTTCCGATCAGCCGTCTCGTGCTGCGCGGGATGGTCAGGCACCTCATCGTCGACGCCACCGATGCCAAACTCGGCAAGGCCATTCGCCGCATCCGTGCGGACGAGGGTGTGCACCTGAACATCAATCTCCTCGGAGAGGCGATCCTCGGCGAGGAAGAAGCTGCCCGTCGTCTGGAGGGCACGCGACGTCTCCTCGAACGCGACGATGTCGACTACGTCTCGATCAAGGTCTCATCCACCGTCGCCCCGCACAGCCCGTGGGCGTTCGACGAGGCCGTCTCGCATGCCGCAGGCGCGCTTGTTCCGCTGTTCCGCATCGCAAAGGCCCGCGGCGGGAAGTTCATCAACCTCGACATGGAGGAGTACAAGGACCTCGACCTCACCATTGCGGTCTTCACTTCGATCCTTGACCGCGAGGAATTCCGCGGTCTCGAGGCCGGCATCGTTCTGCAGGCTTACCTGCCGGATGCCCTCGGTGCGATGATTCACTTGCAGGAGTGGTCTGCCGCGCGCGTATCTGCGGGTGGGGCACCGATCAAGGTTCGTGTCGTGAAGGGTGCGAACCTGCCGATGGAGCAGGTGGACGCCGAAACCCACGGCTGGCCGCTCGCGACCTGGCACAGCAAAGAGGCCTCGGATGCCTCGTACAAGGCCGTACTCGACTACGCACTGCGTCCGGAGCACGTGCAGAACGTGCGCATCGGCATCGCCGGTCACAACCTGTTCGACATTGCGCTGGCCTGGCTGCTCGCGAACCAGCGCGGCGCGACGGCCGGCATCGAGTTCGAGATGCTGCTGGGCATGGCCACAGCGCAGGCGACGGTCGTCCGCCGCACGGTCGGCTCGCTGCTGCTCTACACGCCTGTCGTGCACCCGACCGAGTTCGATGTCGCGATCGCCTACCTGATCCGCCGACTCGAAGAGGGTGCGTCCACCGACAACTTCATGTCTGCGGTCTTCGAGCTTGATGATGAGCCCGCTCTGTTCGTCCGCGAGCGGGACCGCTTCCTCGCCTCGATCGCATCGATGCCGGCCGAGGTTCCAGGACCGAACCGTACGCAGGATCGTAGCGCCGAGCCTGCGCCGTCCCCGCGTGACGAGTTCGACAATGCGCCCGACACTGACCCGAGCCTGGCTGCTAACCGTGCATGGGGCGACCAGATTCGCTCCCGCATGGAGGCTTCTGTCCTCGGAGAGGCGACCGTCCGCACCCACACACTGTCGGACGCAGCATCCCTCGATGCCGTCATCGCCGCAGCCGCCTCGGCAGGTGAGGCCTGGCGCGCCCTCGGCGCCGCCGGTCGGGCAGAGATCCTGCACCGTGCCGGCGACGTCCTCGAGGCTCGTCGCGCCGACCTCCTTGAGGTGATGGGCGCCGAGTGCGGAAAGGTGCTTGAGCAGGGTGATCCAGAGGTCTCAGAGGCCATCGACTTCGCGCACTACTACGCCGAGAGTGCCAAGCGCGCAGAGAGCATCGAGGGCGCGACGCACAAGCCGGTCGGGCTGACCGTCGTCACCCCGCCGTGGAACTTCCCCGTTGCGATCCCTGCCGGCTCCACGCTCGCCGCTCTCGCCGCCGGCTCTCCCGTGATCATCAAGCCCGCTCGCCAGGCTCGCCGCTCCGGCGCCGTCATGATCGAGTCGCTGTGGGAGGCAGGAGTCCCGCGCGAGGTGCTGCAGTACGTGCAGCTCGACGGCCGCGAACTGGGCCAGCACCTCATCAGCGATCCGGCTGTCGAGCGCGTCGTTCTCACCGGCGGATACGAGACGGCAGAGCTGTTCCGCAGCTTCCGTCCCGACCTGCCACTGCTCGCCGAGACAAGTGGCAAGAATGCGATCATCGTCACTCCGCACGCCGATCTCGACCTCGCCGCCCGCGACGTCGCCTACTCGGCGTTCGGCCACGCCGGGCAGAAGTGCTCTGCGGCATCCCTCGTCATCCTTGTCGGATCGGCCGCGCAGAGCGAGCGGTTCCGCCGTCAGCTCATCGACGCGGTCGGCTCGTACCAGGTCGGTCAGCCGTGGGACGGCTCCAGCCGCATCGGACCGCTGATCGGCCCGGCCGACGGCAAGCTCCTGCACGCGCTCACCACGCTGGAGCCCGGCGAGAAGTGGATCATCGAGCCGTCGAAGCTCGACGACGAGGGCAAGATGTGGCGTCCAGGCATCCGTGAGGGTGTCGCTGCCGGGTCGCCCTTCCACCTCACCGAGTACTTCGGCCCTGTGCTCGGCGTCATGACCGCAAAGACGTTGGATGAGGCCACCGCGATGGTCAACGCCATCGACTACGGCCTCACCTCGGGGCTGCACTCGCTGGACGACGGTGAGATCGCGCAGTGGCTCGCGAACGTGCAGGCCGGAAACCTTTACGTGAACCGTGGCACCACGGGCGCGATCGTGCAGCGTCAGCCGTTCGGCGGTTGGAAGAAGGCTGCTGTCGGCGCCGGAACCAAGGCCGGCGGTCCGAGTTACCTGATCGGCCTGTCCAACTGGGAAGACGCCCCGGTCACCGCTGATGCTCCGAAGGATGCGGTCTCGCTGGCGGCGCTGGCGGCTCTCGGCTCCGCGAAGGATGCTGAGGATGCCGACACCGCCTGGTTGCAGGGCGCCCTCTCCACCGATGTCGCCGCCTGGCGCGACGAGTTCGGCACCGTGCGCGATGCGACCGGCCTCATCACCGAGCAGAACGCGCTGCGCTATGACGTCTTGCCTGTGACGATCCGTCTCGAACAGGCAGGCACCGCTCAGGCGATCCGCGTGATCGCGGCCGGTGTGCGTGCCGGTTCCCGCCTCAGCGTCAGCACTGCGGCCGAGCTGCCGGCATCCGCACAGCGTTGGCTGACGGCATCCGGCGTCGGCGTCGCGGTCGAAGATGCCGCAGCGTGGGGTGCCCGTGCCGCACGCCTCGCCGAGACGGGTGGACGCATCCGCCTCGTCGGCGGCAATGCCGCAGCGGTCGCCGCGCACACCGGCGGCTCGCCCGCTGTCGCGGTCTATGCGGGCCCGGTCGTGTCTGCCGGCAGGGTCGAACTGCTGCCGTTCCTGCGCGAGCAGGCCGTGTCGATCTCGGCGCACCGCTTCGGTACGCCGCACCGCCACGAGATCGCGCCGCTCACCGCATAGTCGCGCCGCTCACTGCGCAGGAGTAGGCTCACCGGGTGTTGTTTTATGTGAGCGCCCGCAGGGCGCGAAAGGTGGTTGCAGGCGCGTTCAGCGCCGGCGGCAGAGGCTGATCATCAGCCGGAGGCGGGACTCCCGTCGCCGGTGATCTGTCATACCCGGCATCCATCTAAGGGATGCCGTGATCACTTCTCTCACCTCACTTCTGAAAGCACTTCACCATGCGTCCCATCGACGAGCGCGACATCCGCGCATCCTTCATCAATGCCTCCCGCAAGGAGGTCTCTTCGCTGACATTGCCGCCCGGCTTCGCCGAGATCGACTTCGACCGGCGAGACTATCTCGGCTGGTCTGACCCCAAGTTCGCCCGTCGTGCATATGTCGTGACCGACGTCGACGGTGTGCTCACCGGCGCGCTTCTGCAGCGTGCCGAGCAGCGGGTGCTCGCCCGCGCACAGTGTTCGTGGTGCGAAGACGTCACACTCCGCAACGACGTGCAACTGTTCGCCGCGCGCAAGGCCGGGTCTGCTGGTCGGGGCGGTGACACGATCGGCACGCTGGTCTGTGCCGAGCTCGGATGTTCCCACAACGTGCGGATGCTGCCGCCGCTCGCCTACGAGGGCTTCGACCGCGAGGCGGCGAGAGACGCGCGCATTGTGCGCCTCGGCGAACACGTGCGGGCGTTCCTGCGTGAGGTCGCTGGCTAGCGCCAGCAGTTCAGGCGGCGGCAGAGACGATCACGGCGGCGAGAGCGACAAGGCCCACACCGATGCTGAACATGGCCGTCGCCGCGATCAGGCGTCCATCCGGTAGCGCGACAGTACCCGCGTCATCCTGGAGTGCGCGGTAGCCGTTGCGATAGCGAGCACGCGCCGCGAGCCACATCAACGCCGCGATGATCATTCCGGCCACACCGAGAAGGATCCACAGCGTGGATCCGAGCATGACGGGCAGCACCCGCATGCTCACCAGCGAGCCGACGGCGATCGCGAGCGCGGTGCGGCGCCACGCTAACTCGGTGCGCTCTGGCTGAAGCCCAGAGTCGTAAAGCGCCATCACACCAGCGTTGCGATCAGGATGAGCACTCCGGCGACGGTCACCGCGAGTCCCGCCAGCGGTGCCAGCAGCGAAGCGGGGAGCGGGTTGCCGAGGCGCAGCGCCCGTTCGCTGCGGATCCAGCTCACCCATGCGAGCGCGGGGGTGATGATGCCGGTGCCGATCAGGACGAGGGATGCGGCGAGCTTGAGCGTGGGCTGCAAATCGAGTCCGAGAAGCTCGAGTGCCACACCTGCGGCAGTCAGCGCGAGAGCGGTCCGAGTCCACGCGAGGAAGGTGCGCTCGTTCGCGAAGGTGAATCGAGCATCGGGTTCTTCGCCGTGCCGATAGACGGCTGCGGGGAATCGGGAGCGGGGTGGTCTGGTCATCTCGTCACTGTCCTGAAGCCGGCGTTGCCCATTGAGGAATCGGGAGTGTTCTGCGACCGCGCTGAGTTGCGGTACCGGTTGCAATACGAGACGTGGCACAGGTAACTGCCGCCGCGGAGCACTCGCGAGGTACCTGCATCCGGCCCCGTGGGCGCGCCCGCGAGCTGACGCGCATAGTACGTCGGGTCGTACCAATCCGAGCACCATTCCCAGACGTTGCCGACACTCTGCCAGAGGCCGAATCCGTTGGGTTCGAAGGATCGGACCGGCGCGGTGGTGAGGAATCCGTCTTCCCGCGTGTTCTCGCCGGGGAAGGAGCCCTGGAAGATGTTCGCCCTCCACCCGCCGGCGTCGACCTCGTCGTCACCCCACGGGTATTTGGCGGCATGCAGGCCGCCGCGGGACGCATACTCCCACTCGGCCTCGGTGGGTAGACGTCGGCCGGCCCACTCGCAGTAGGCGACCGCGTCATTCCAGCTGATGTGCACGACCGGGTGGTCGCCAAGGCCTTCGATGCTGGACTCGCGCCCGCCGGGGTGCGCCCAGTCGGCGCCGCGGACTCCGTACCACCAGGGGGTTCCCGGTGGCTGACCGAGGATGTCGTCCTCTGAAGCGGCGAGGGCGAGGTGGAAGACGGCAGAGAAGCCGAAGGTCGCCGCCTCCGTCAGGTACCCGGTCGCGGTGACGAAGGCCGCGAACGCGTCATTCGTGACGGCGGTCGAATCGATCGAGAAGGCGGGCAGCGTCACCTCGTGCCGTGGTGTCTCTCCGTCGCCGGGGTTCTGGTCGCCGGAGGAATCGCCCATCAGGAAGGTTCCTGCCGGAATCTCGGCCTGGATGATCGGATGCCCATCGGCTGCCGGAGCAGCGGATGCAGGGGTGCTCGCTGCTACGGTCGCACCGAGTGTCAGGAACTGGTCGCGGGCAGGTGCGCCACAGGTGCAGCCGGGGCCGCAGTTCGTGTCATTTCCGGCGTTGCTCATCGCCTCTCATCCTAGGGCGAGCGCATCACACCCTCAGCGCGTCACGCACGGCCAGCGCGCCGGTCACCGCCTCGACGTAGGACGTGCTCAAAGGCGACAGCCCGAGTCGGATGCCATCGGGGAAGCGGAAATCTGGGATCACTCCATCTGCCCACAGCGTCTTGGTCACCTCGGCGAAGTCCGGATGCCCGATCGTCACGTGCCCGCCGCGGCGGTCGGCATCGCGCGGACTCAGCAGTCGCACACCGAGGGGAGCGAGCTCCTGGTCGAAGGCACGAACCACCAGATCGGTGAGCGCCTTCGACTTCTCGCGCACGGCCGTGATCGTGGCATCCTCGATCTTCTCGAGCATGCCCTGCATCGCCAGCATCCCGAGCACCGGAGGCGTGCCGCTGATGAACTGACGGATGCCGGTGGCCGGCGCATATGCGGAACCCATCGCGAACACGTCGCCCGCCCCCATCCAGCCCTGGATGGGTTGCTGCAAAACTCCGTGGTGGCGCGCACTGACATAGGCGAAGGCCGGGGAGCCCGGACCGCCGCCCAGATATTTGTACGTGCACCCGACGGCGAGGTCGACGCCGCACGCGTCGAGATCGATCGGGATCACGCCGACGGAGTGGCACAGATCCCACATCATGAGCGCGCCCGACTCGTGCACGGCATTCGTGATCGCGGCCATGTCGGCCAACGCGCCAGAGCGGTAGTCAACGTGGCTGAGCACGACCAGCGCGGTCTGCTCTGAGACCGCTTCGGCGATGTCATCGACCTGCACGCCCGCCACCGGATCGGGGCTGATCCAACGCAGTGTCAGCCCGCGTTCGGCGGCGATCCCCTCGGCGACGAAGCGGTCGGTCGGGAAGTTGCCCTCCTCGATCACGATCTCGCTGCGGTCAGGCCGCGCAGCCACCGCCGCGCGCATGAGCTTGTACAGCAGCACGGTGGTCGAATCGGCGACGACCGTCTGCCCTGGCGCGCCGCCTAGGCACAGCGCGGCGATCCGATCGCCGAGTTCGATGGGCAGTTCCATCCACTGCTCATCCCAGGAGCGGATCAGACGTGTGCCCCAGTCCTCGCGCACGAACGCTGCGAGACGGTCGGGCAGCGAGCGCAGCGGCCTGCCGAGCGAATTGCCGTCCAGGTATGCGGTGACGCCCGGGGCCTCGACAAACGCGTCGAGATGCGGGGCCAGCGGGTCGCGTGCGTCCAGCGAACGGGCGACCTCAAGCAGATCAGACATGTCAGTTCTCCAGATCGGCAATCGTGAGACGGTGGGCGCGCACAGGGTCGCCGTCAGGGAGAAGGAGCAGGTCGCTCGACCCGATTTCGAGCGGCGCGAGCGCCGTCAGCAGAGCAACCCCATCCACGCCTGCCTCGCGCAGCGCCTCGATCTCGGTGGCGCGCAGATCGACCGGGGTCGGGCCGTTGCCCATGTCGCTGCCGTAGACCAGATCTCCACCGGCCGACGCGAAACGGCGCACGTTGTCGACCACGTGCGCGTACGCCGCACCCTCGTGGATTGCCATCGTCGAGATCCACGACACGGATGCCA
The DNA here is from genome assembly GCF_059445345.1 of Microbacterium sp. Y355. NCBI lineage: Bacteria > Bacillati > Actinomycetota > Actinomycetes > Micrococcales > Microbacteriaceae > Microbacterium > Microbacterium sp. Y355. The sequence continues at coordinate 3,319,131 of NZ_JCAIUD010000001.1, forward strand.
CCTGCACCGCGATCTCGTCATCGGTGAGGCGCTCCGTGAAAGGAGAATGCGCGAGACGGGACGCACCAAGGTGCGCGACCCTCTGCGCTTGACCTGCACCCTCGGCATGGGCCACGACCGGAAGGCGGTGCTCAGCGGCTTCGCGAACCACCGCGCGGAACAGTTCGTCGTCCAGCACTGGGCCCGCGTCGCTGTTGCCGACGACTTTGATCCAACGCACCCCTGCCGCGGCAAGCAGACCGATCACGGCGGCGGCATCCGCGGCATCCCGCACCTGGTGCACGGCACCCTCCGGCGCCCAGTCCCGATCAGCCGGGTAGCCGCCGACGGCGGTGAGGAAAGGTCCGGCGTACTCGAGCTGGATCCCGTCGTCTTCAAGCGCGAAGTCGTACTCGCGCACCGCGTCAACGTTTGCACCCAGGTCGATGACTCTGCCCAGGCGGCTCGTGGCGAGCCCGCTCGGATCGATGAGCTGCAGGTGCACATGGTGGTCGGTGAACAGCCCGGTGATCACGCCATCCAGACGCTGTGCATCCTGTGGCGCAGGGGAGGGGTACAGTGTGATGCCGCTGGCATCCTTCGTCAGCATCCCTTCGCGCAGCACCGCTCCGTCGAAGTAGGTGACGGCGCGCATCATGTACCGATTTCGGTGCGAACGGTGTACAACTCGGGGAAGAAGGTCAGTGCCAGCGCTCGCTGCAGGAAGTCGACGCCGCTGGATCCGCCCGTGCCGGGTTTCATGCCGATCGTGCGGGTGACGGTCTTCAGATGCCGGAAGCGCCAGAACTGGAAGTTGTCCTCGAGATCCACCAGGTCTTCGCACGCCTCATAGAGATCCCAGTGCTTCTTCGGGTTCTCGTAGATCTCCTGGATCGCCGGCACGAGCGACGCGTGCGGTCGGTATGGCTCGTGGACGTCGCGCTCGAGAATTTCGGTCGGAATCGGGATGCCACGGCGAGACGCGTACCGCAGGAATTCGTCATACAGAGTGGGGCGTTCGAACTCGACAGTGAGCAGCGCCAGGTTGGCTGGGTGATCACGGAAGACCGACAGCATCCGCTCGTTCTTGTTGCCCAGGGCGAACTCGACAGCGCGATACTGCACGGATTGGAACCCAGAGGAGTTGCCCAGCGCTCCGCGGAACTGCGCATATTCGGTCGGGGTGAGGGTCGCGAGCACCGACCACTGCTGGGTCATGACGTCCTGGATGCGTTTGACTCGCGCGACGCGCTTGAGCGCCTCGCGCAGGTCGTCGCTCGCCAACAGGTCGCGCGCGGACGACAGCTCGTGCAGGAGCTGCTTCAACCACAGCTCGGTGGTCTGGTGCTGGATGATGAACAGCATCTCGTCGTGATGCTCAGGTGTGCTGACCGGATGCTGGGCACCCAGCAGCTTGTCCAATTCGAGGTATGACCCGTAGGTCATCCGTCCGGTGAGGTCGGTGACGATGCCGTCTTCGAGCGCGCGCTCGTTGCCTGTGCCAGTGGAGTTTTCAGTGCCCATGATCACCGAGAGTATCCCCGAAAGAGCGTTCAGGTCAGCGGGTCGTGTTCGCGTCCAAGAACTTGATCGTCGCCTGAAGCGCGGTCTGAGCATCCGGCATGTCGAGGTGGAACTGGTATTCGTGCGGCAACTGCGGCTCATGAGGTGCTGGCCAGAACAGGGTCGTCACGTCGACGCCCAATTCGCTCAGGCGGTCAGCCATCGGAATCGACTGCAGCCAGGTGAGACCATCACCGTTGCCACCGGAGATGTAGGTGGTCGGGAAGTCCTTCGTCACCCAGTTCACGGTCGACATCGTCGCGCCGGTCGAACCCTCCGCCCAGGTCTTCGAGCCGGCGTAGGCCCACATCGATGTTTTCAGGCCCCAGCCGACGATGCCGTCCAGCGCGGCGAGAGCGGCGAGGTCGTAGACGCCGCAATTCAGCACCGTCGCAATGACCTGATCAGACGACAGCGCGGGCGTGATGTCCATGATCTCGGCGTAGTCCTTGCTCGTGATGAGCGTCGCCATCTGGCTGGCCAGCTGGCCGCCTGCGGAGTCTCCGGCGAGCACGATCTGGGACGCATCGACGTTCAGCTCGTCGGCGTGCTCGTCGATGTACCCGAGCGCCGTGTTGATCTGGTGCACGGCTTTCGGATAAGCGCCCTCCGGGCCGAGCGTGTAGTTCACGGCGATGGTCGTGTACCCCTCGGCGGCGAGGATGCGCATGTACGGGTCGACGTTCTCCTTCGAGCCGGAGACCCAGGCGCCGCCGTGGATCCAGACGATGGTCGGCAGGGGGCCTGTGGCGGATGCCGGAGTGAAGACATCCATCGTCGTGTCGACGCCGTCGTCACCGTAGGAGACATCGAGCGTCTCGGTGAGCTTCGTGTCTGGGACGTACTTGTCCATCTCGGCAGCCGTGGCGTCGCCGCCCTGCGTGAAGACGGCCCGGATCACCATGGCGGATGGCCAGGGGGTGATGGCTCCAACGATCGCGACCACAAGTGCGATGACGATGATGATTCCGAGGGTGATCCTCGTCTTCCGCCACCGCCGATGCGGCTTCTTCGGGTTGTCTTCGTCGTGTGCGGCCTCGTGCGTGAGCGTGGTCATGGAACCCCTTCCACGGTTCAGTGTGGCAGGAGTTCCCTCTCTCTCGCGCGTCGGCCGGGTTCAGGATGCCGCTGAATGGTGCCGCAGCCCCGCGATGATGGCTCGCAGGCCATAGGCGAAGGCCCGATCGACGTCTCCGCCGAGTCGGAACGCCCCGGACAGTTCCATCTGTAAGAAGCCGGTGGCCCAGGCGGTGAAGAGGCGGGCTGCGTCCAGCGCGTCGTCTTCGCCGACGAGTGCGGATGCGGCGCGGATGACGGGAGCGGCAGCCCGATCGAGTGAGGTCAGTGGGGCGGATGCGGTGAACATCAGGCGGAACCCCTCCGGCGTCGAATGTGCGTGTGCGCGATAGGCGAGGGCCAGGGACTCGAGATCATTGCCCGCGGCCTCCAGCCGTGCGGTGACCTCGTCCACGACCGCCTCGGCGACGGCGGCGATCAGCGCATCCCGATCTTTCACCCGCTTGTACAGCGACGGTGCGCGCACCCCGACGCGGGCGGCGACAGCATTCATCGTTAGTCCGGCCGGGCCGTTCTCCTCGAGGATTTCTCGACCGGCTGTGATGATCGCTGGATATGACGTGCGTTCCGGTGTCGGCATCCTGGTCTCCTCGGATAGTAGCTATTGACATTAGCCATCATAGCTACGTACTGTAGCTATGACAAGCGCCACGCGGATGGCGGAAAGGACACGAAATGAAGCTCGCACCGCACCTGCACCGTCTGGGAAATGACATCGTCGCCTCGTATTTGATCGACCTGCCCGAGGGCATCACCCTGGTTGACGCCGGCCTGCCGGGGCACTGGGATGATCTGCAGAAGGAGCTCGAGGCGATCGGCCGCCCGCTCTCCGACATCCGCGGCCTCATCCTCACCCACGGTGACAGCGACCACATCGGCTTCGCCGAGCGGCTGCGAAGCGAGGCAGGCGTGCCGGTCTACGTGCACGCGGCGGATGCTGTTCGCACCCGCACTGGCGAGAAGCCGAAGACCCCGATGGGCCCATCACGACTGGGCCCGATGTTGGGCTTCTTCGCTTATGGTCTGCGCAAGAACGCGATGCGCACGAGGTACGTAAAGGAAGTCACCGCGGTCGCCGACGGTGATGTCCTCGACTTGCCCGGCGCGCCGGTGATCATTGGGATGCCCGGTCACTCGCCCGGCAGCATCGCCGTCCACGTGCCCGCGGCGGATGCCGTCTTCGTTGGCGACGCGCTCACGACCCGGCACGTTCTGACCGGGCACAGCGGCCCGCAGCCCGCCCCCTTCACTGATGAGCCGGCAGAAGCGCTGGCATCCCTCGACGCCCTGGCGCGGGTCCAGGCGTCGTGGGTGCTGCCTGGGCACGGCGCTCCGTGGCACGGCACACCCGCCGACATCGCCGCCGCCGTCCGGTCGTCGGCCTGAGCTCAGCTCCCCGAGCGGATGAGCTGGGCGCACTTCTCGCCCATCATCATCACCGTGATGTTGGGGTTGACCGTGGTGATCTCCGGCATCGCCGAGGCATCCACCACACGCAATCCGGTCACGCCCTTGACGCGCAGCTGTGGGTCAAGGGGCGAGGTGACATCGTCCGCCGAGCCCATCCGCACCGTGCCAACCGGATGGTAGACGGTGTTGTGAGTAGCGCGGATGTAGTCGGCCAGATCTTCGTCGCTCGTGGCATCCGCTCCCGGTGCGAGCTCGCGCCCTGCCCATTCGGCCATCGCTGGCTGCGCGACGATCTGGCGCGCCTTGCGGATGCCGTCGATCATCACCCGCATGTCGTGGCCCTCTGAGTCAGTGAAGTAGCGCGGATCCACCTTGGGCTTGTCGCGGTAGTCGATCGAGCGCAGCCGCACCGTCCCCCGCGAGCGGGCGTGCGTCACGTTCGGGGTCAGGCAGATCATCTCCTCGGCTGTGGGATAGCCCGCGCGATAGGTGTGCATATCGAACGGCACGGAACCGTAGTGCATCATCAGATCGGGCCGGTCCAGGCCTTCCTCGGTCGGTGTGAAGATCCCGATCTCCCACCACTGCGTCGATGTGCGCGGCATGGGCTTCTTCGCCTCCCACTGCACGACCCCCTCTGGGTGATCGGCGAGGTTCGAGCCGACACCGGGGGAGTCCACCCGCACCTCGATACCGACCTCGCGCAGATGCGCGGCCGGGCCGATCCCGGAGAGCATCAGCAGCTGAGGGGTGTTGATGGCGCCGGCCGAGACGATGACCTCACGACGTGCTTCGATGTGCGAAGAGCGCGCGAAGGGGTTGTCGACGCTGATGACTCCGGTGCACACGTTGTGCTCGTCGAAGGTGAGTTCCTTGACGTGCTGCCCGGTGAGGATCGTGAGATTATCCCGCTCCAGAATCGGATGCAGGTACGACACCGACGACGATGCTCGAGTGCCGTCGGGCTGGCGGTTGATCTGGAAGAAGTTCGCACCGTTGATGACCGTCTCGCCGGTGTTGAACTGCACGCGGGGGATGCCGGCCTGCTCGCAGGCATCCAGCAGTGCGATTCCGCACGGGTCGACTGGCGGAACGTTCATCAGATGTACCGGGCCGTCGTGGCCGTGAAGCTCGCCCTGCAGCTCGTTGGTCTCGAGCTTCTTGTAGAGCGGATACGTCTGTTCTGATTCCCAGCCGCTTGCGCCGTGTGTGTGTGCCCACTCATCGAGATCTTCGCGCGGTGCCCAGAACGCGATACAGGAGTTGTGGGAGGAGCATCCGCCCAGCACCTTCGCGCGTGCGTGCCGCATGAACGAGTTGCCGTTCGTCTGCGGCTCGATCGGGTAATCCCAATCGAAGCCGGATTCCAGCAGCTCCATCCAACGATCAAGCTGCAGCACGACCTGTTCATCTTTGTCGGAGGGCCCGGCCTCCAGCAGGCCCACCGTCACGGTGGGATCCTCGCTCAGTCGGGCAGCCACCGCGGCGCCGGCAGAGCCGCCGCCGACGATCACGTAGTCGAAGGTATGCGTCGTCTTCATCGTCATCACTCCAGATCAGTACGTCAGTGCTCGGGAAACCAGCCCGTCACCGCGGGGGTGAGGTTCTGGTAGATGTGCTTGGCTTCCTGGTATTCGGCCAGCCCCATCGGACCCAGCTCACGGCCGAAGCCAGACTGCTTGAACCCGCCCCATTCCGCCTGCGGAAGGTAGGGGTGGTAGTCGTTGATCCAGATCGTGCCGTGGCGGAGGCGCCGGGCGATGCGCTGGCTGCGCCCAGCATCCTGCGTCCAGACGGCGCCCGCGAGCCCATAGATGGTGTCATTGGCGATCTCGACCGCTTCGTCCTCGGTGGAGAACGTCTCGACGGTGACGACAGGACCGAACGCCTCGTCACGCACCACCGACATGCCGCGTTTCACCTGATCGAGGATGGTTGGCAAGTAGTAGAAGCCGTCCGCCAGATCGCCCGCAGGTGCCCGCCCTCCGGTGCGCAACCGTGCGCCCTCGGCGACGCCGGCCTGCACGTAGGCGTCGACCTTCTCGCGGTGCGCGGCGGAGATGAGCGGGCCGGTCTCCGCATCGTCGTCGAACGGTCCGCCGAGGCGGATGGCCTCGGCGCGTCGGACCAGCTCATCGATGAAGCGCTCGGCGATCGACTCTTCGACGATCAGCCTGGCACCGGCAGAGCAGACCTGTCCTGAGTGCACGAATGCCGCATTCAACGCGTTGTCGACCGCGGCATCGAAGTCGGCATCCGCGAAGATCACATTCGGGTTCTTGCCGCCCAGTTCCAGCGCCACCTTTTTCACGGTCGCCGCGGCATTCGCCGCGAGCAGCCGACCAGTGACCAGCCCGCCCGTGAACGAGACCATGTCCACGTCTTCGTGCGTGGACAGCGGACCGCCGGCGGTGGCGCCAGCGCCGAGCACGAGGTTGGCGACGCCGGCAGGCAGGCCGAGCTCATCGAGCACGTCCATCATCAGGATTGCCGTGTGCGGGCTCAGCTCAGCGGGCTTCAGGACGAACGTATTTCCCGCGGCCAGCGCCGGTGCGATCTTCCACGCGGCCTGCAGCAGCGGGTAGTTCCATGGCGTGATCAGCGCACACACCCCGACTGGTTCGTGCTCGATGCGGCTGAGCACGTTCGCGTCGCCGGCATCCACGATCCGCCCGGCATCTTGGGCGGCGAGCTTTCCGAAGTAGTCGAAGCAGGCCGCGATGTCGTCCATGTCGATGCGCGATTCGATCAGGCGTTTGCCCGTGTCGAGAGATTCGGCGCGTGCGAACTCCTCTTTGCGCTCTCGCAAGCGCTCTGCCACTTGCAGCAGGAAGTCGCCGCGCGCTGGCGCCGGAGTCGAACTCCACTCGCCAATGTCGAACGCCCGCCGTGCGGCGTGGATCGCCGCGATCGTGTCGGCCTCCGAAGCCTCGTCGACGACTGCGACGAGCGTGCCGTCTGCCGGGCAGTGGATCTCTCGGGTCCCTCCTTCGATCGCCGAGGTCCAGGCGCCGTCAATGAAGAGTGTCGAGGTCATGGGGTCTCCTTTTCAGGGGGAATGTTCGCTGAGTCATCTGCAGCGGTCGGGTCGGGGCTGGTCATGTCCGCATCGGATGCCGGGTCTTGGAAATCGCCTTGCCAATCGGTGATCACCGGCAGTGCCTCTGTGAAGACGGGCTCCGGAACATCGGCCGTGATGCGCAGATACTCCAGGTGGGATTCGTAGGCGCTGAGCACATCGGTGATCAGCTGGTCGCTCGTGTAGCCGTAGACGTCGTACCCGCGTGAACCAGTAGCGGTGAAGATCTCGAGCCGGTAGTACTGGCCGGACTGACTGATGCTTCGGTAGGCGAAGGTCGGGAGCTCCTGGCTTATCGGATACACCTGGTAGATGAAGTCCTCGGCATCGTCGAAGTGCACGGTGAGCACCATCGAGGGCACGTCCAGCCCTTCGATGTCGATACGCTCCAGCGTCGCCTGCGCACCGGCTGCCTGCAGCTCGTCGGTGACTTCCTTCAGCGCGGGGGCGGCGATCTTCTCCAAATAGGCGATCGTCTGGGCACGCTGTGGGAATGTCGTGGAGCGTTTCAGTCGCTGACGCCAGTTCGTCTGCGTGGGGCCGAATCTGCCCGGTATCGCGGCGAGGTATCCCGCGCGATGCTGCTTCTCGGAACCCAGCGCGCGGTACAGCGAGATCATCACCAGATACAGCAGCAGCGACACCGGCAGCCCGATGATCAAGGTGGCCTGCTGGAGCGTCGGAACGCCGCCCACCAGCAGCATGCCGAGTGTCAGCAGACCAGTGGCGAGCGACCAGAAGATGCGCTGCAGCTTGCCGGCATCCTGTCTCGGATCTTCCATCTTCGACGTCAGGTTCGCCAGCACCAGCGCCCCCGAGTCGGCGGAGGTGACGTAGAAGAGGAGGCCGGTCAGCAGGGCAACGCCGAGAACCACCGGAGCCGCCGGATACTGCTGCAGCAGGTCGAAGAAGGCCCGCTCCGGTGTGTTCACTGCCGCTTCAGCGAAGGCGGTATCTCCGCCCTGAATGAGTGCGAGTGCGGAGTTACCGAAGACCGAGATGAAGATCGCGATGAAGGCGAACGGAATCACGAGCACACCGAGGATGAACTGGCGGAGCGTCCGACCCCGTGAGATGCGCGCGAGGAACAGGCCGACGAACGGTGCCCACGCAATCCACCAGGCCCAGAAGAACAGCGTCCATGCCTGCATCCAGTCATCGGGACGGCTCCACGCGAACGTCTCCATGAGCATGCTCGGGAACGTGGCGACGAAATCGCCGACGTTCATCACCAGGCCCTCCATGATGAGCCGGGTCTGGCCGGTGACGGTGATCCACACCAACAGAGCGATGGCGAGAATGACGTTCGCTTCGGAGAGCCTGCGAATGCCCTTCTCTACACCAGACACTGTGGAGATGGTGGCCATCGCCACGGCCAAGACGATCAGGGCGATCTGCATCGAGACGCCGTCGGGGGTGCCGAACAGCACGTGCATGCCATAGCTGAGCTGCACGACGCCGATGCCGAGGGTAGTGGCGATGCCGAACACGGTGCCGAGGACCGTGAAGATGTCAACGCTGTGCCCCAGCCATCCTGCGGAGTATTTGCCCAGTACAGGGGCCAGAACCGAGCGGATGCTGAGCGGCTGGTTGCGGCGATACGCGAAGTAAGCGAAAGCGGCGCCCATCAACGCGTACATCGCCCAGCCGACGGGGCCGTAATGGAAGAACGTCCACACGATCGCCTGCCGGGCGGCGGCGATCGTCTCGCCCTCGCCGGTCGGCGGATGCATGTACTGCGCTGCGGGCTCTGAGACCGAGAAGAACATCAGGTCGATGCCGATACCTGCCGCGAACAGCATCGATGCCCAGGTGAACATGCTGAACTGCGGCTTGGAGTGGTCGGGTCCGAGTTTGATGCGCCCCGCAGAGGAGAACGCGAGGATCAGCACGAACACCACCACGATTGCTGCGGTGAGGACGAAGTACCAGCCGAAGGTCGACGAGATCCACACGACCATGACGCCGATCACTTCGCCCGCGTGTTCGGGTGCAAGGATCGCCCACAGAGCGATCGCCAGGATCGCCGCGGCCGACCCTATCAGCACCGGCCAGCGAGGCGGCGGGGCCGCGTTTCGCCGGTTCGAGCGAACAGGGGGCGAGGTATCTTCAGGCATCACATCAGTTTCGTCAGGTGTCGCTCAGTGAAAGTCATTGCCAGTTACGTGCTGGCACTGACGATAGCAAAACGCTGGACACCTGTTCAGGGGCCTTCCGCGAGCACCTCTGCTGTGCTATTGACGGTGATCTGCGGTGGGTAGAGCCCCATCACTTGGATCGCGGCCGCGTGATTCTCGGCGCTTGATCCGGCGCAGGCATCGGCAGCGATGGTGATGTGGGCTCCGGCATCCGCTGCGACAAGCGCGGTCGAGATCACGCAGCAGTCGGTAGAGACTCCGGCGAGAACGACGTGTGCACCTCGTCCCACGATTTCCTCGATCTCGATTCCCCATTTGCCGAACGTGGGCAGGTTGAGTGTCGGATGCGGGCTGAGATCACGGGCTTCGGGAACCAGATCGAACAGCGGATCTGTGGGTGGCTGATCAGCAAATGGCCAGGCCTCGAAATACGCGCCCCATGCTGTGGATCGGTCTGCCGTCGGCATCCATCTGGTGACGATGACGCGCTCGCCGAAGGCATCGGCCAGTGCACGGATATGAGGCATCGCGTCGGCGAAGAGCGGCGAGCCCCAGGCGGAATCGGGCGAAGCGAAGATCACCTGCGGATCGATGACGACGAGCCAGGACTCGCTGGCGGTCATGCTTCTTCCTGCCGCCGGATTTTTCCCGCGCGAGCGAAGTACGTCACCACGAACGACAGCACCAGCGCGAAGAAAACGCCGAGGTTCGCGTAGGCCCAGTCGCCGTCCTTGCCGCCGACGATGAACAGCAGGTAGCCCTGCCAGTTGTTCCAGGCGGCCTCCGCGGCGAAGTTGTTGATGACCAGGCCCCAGCCGATGACGCTGGTGACGACCATGGTGATGATCGACGTCCAGTCCCACGCGCCGTAGCGACCCTTTGCGTCGAACAGAGCATCCTCGTCGTAGTCCTTCTTGCGGCGAAGAATGTCGGCGATCAGGATGCCGGCCCACGAGGCGAGCGGCACACCGAGCGTGATGAGGAAGCTCTGGAACGGACCGAGGAAGTCGGTCGCGAAGAACACCACGAAAATCGTGCCGATGGTGAGGATCACGCCGTCGATTGCGGCCGCCGACGGGCGGGGGATGCGGATGCCGAGGCTGAGCAGTGTGAGGCCGGATGAGTAGATGCCGAGCACCGCACCGGACACGAGCGCGAGCACGGCCGTCAGCAGGAAGGGGATGAGCACCCAGATCGGCAGGATTGTGGCGAGCGCGCCGACAGGGTCGCCGGCGATCGCGTTCAGTAGATCCTCGTCGGATGCGCCAAGCAGCAGACCGAAGATGACGAGGATGATCGGTGCGATGGAGCCGCCGATGGTGTTCCAGGCGACGATCGCGCCATCCGAGGCGGTGCGCTTCTGGTAGCGCGACCAGTCGGCGGCGATGTTGATCCAGCCGAGGCCGAAACCGGTCATCACCATCACGAGCGCGCCGATGGTCTGTGCGAGGCTGCCGCTGGGGAGGGCCATGACGGCCGCGAAGTCGATGTGGGAGAAGGCGAGGATCACGTAGAGGATCGTGACGGCGCCGGTGATCCAGGTGAGCACCGACTGCATTTTCATGATCGTGTGATATCCGAGAACGGATGCCGCGACGATGAGCGCCGCGACGATGATCGTGGCGGTGATCTTCAGTGCGATGCTCTCGCCATCTCCGCCAAGCTGCGTGATGACGGTAGCTGTGGCGAGCACCGCCAAGATCGCGAGGAATGTCTCCCAGCCGATCGAGGTCAGCCACGACACGATGCCAGGCACCTTCTGTCCGAGCACGCCGAACGCCGCACGGGAGAGCACCATCGTCGGCGCTGAGCCGCGCTTGCCGGCGATCGCGATGAGCCCGCACAGCAGGAACGACACCACGATGCCGATGACGGACACGATCGTCGCCTGCCAGAACGAGATGCCGAAGCCCAGCACGAACGAGCCATACGACATGCCGAACACCGACACGTTCGCCGCGAACCACGGCCAGAACAGGTCGCGGGGCTTCGCCGTTCGCTCAGATTCGGGGATGACTTCGATGCCGGCGCGCTCGATCAGGCCGGGCCCAGCTGCGATCTTCTCGGACATGCCCCCATATTGGCACCACTGAGGTGCCGATGGGCCAGATGCTCGTGCAGGTGTCGCGGAAATCGCGTCGGTACCCGAACTCAGGCCGAGAAGAACGCGTCGGCGACGCGCGTCAGCGCATAGAGATCAGAGACCCCGGCGAGCTCGCGTGCCGAGTGCATCGAGAGGATCGGGATGCCGACATCCACCGTTCGGATGCCGAGACGGGTCGCCGTGATCGGGCCGATCGTCGAACCGCACGGCACCGCGTTGTTCGAGACGAACTCCTGCGAGGCCACCCCTGCCGTCTCACACCACTGTGCCCAGGCGGCGGCGCCGATGGCATCCGTCGCGTAGCGCTGGTTGGCGTTGACCTTCAGGATCGGCCCAGAGCCGAGCAGCGGCTGGACGATCGGGTCGTGCTTGTGCGCGTAGTTGGGGTGAACGGAGTGACCGACATCGCTGGAGAGGTGCCAAGACGCCGCGAACGCCCGGCGCTGTTCGGATGCATCCGCACCGAGCCCGGCATATACGCGCACAAGGATGTCTTCCAAGAATGGGCCCGCCGCTCCGGAGCGGGATGACGATCCCAGCTCTTCATGGTCGAAAGCCGCAAGGACGGCGATGCGGTCGCCCACCCCGCCACTGGCGAGTGCGACGACTCCCGCGTGCACGGATGCCAGGTCATCGAGGCGCCCGCTCGCGAAGAACGCATTGTCCTTGCCGAAGACCGCACCGCGTGCGGAGTCGGCGACGACCGCGTCGAACCCACGGATGTCCGCAGCGGAAACCCCGGCCGAGGCCGCGAGTTCGCCGAGCAGATCCTCCGCGGTCGGGTCGCCGAGGCCCCACACCGGTTGGGTGTGGAACTGCTTGTCGAGCGTCAGTCCGCTGTTCGCCTCGCGGTCTAGGTGCACGGCCAGCTGCGGCAGTCGAAGCAGAGCGCCGGTGTCGGCGAGTACGACGCGCCCATCGGCCAGAGCGAGGCGTCCGGCGAGGCGGAGCTCCCGGTCGAGCCACGAGTTCAGCAGCGGCCCTCCATATACCTCGACGCCGGCTTGCAGCCAGCCGCGCGAGCCAGTGGTCGGCTTCGGCTTGAGCTTGAAACCGGGGGAGTCGGTGTGTGCGCCAAAGATCTGCGCGGGAGTCGTCACCGCGGCATCCGCCGGCACAGTCCATGCGATCACGGCGCCGTCACGCACGACGACGAAACGGCCGCCGGCCGGTGTCGGCCACGCGTCCTCCTCGTTCAGCCGCACGAATCCGACCTCTTCCAGGCGCCGCGCAACCTCAACAGCTGCGTGATAGCTGGAGGGGGACGCTGCGACGAAATCGGCAAGATCCTCGGCGTGAGCGAGGGCGGGAGAAGTGACGGGCATGCTTCGATCGTAATCGGGCGGCCCGGTTATCGCGGGCATGCGGGCCCGAGCCCGCCGCGGGGATCAGCGGAAAGTCACGAGTCCTGCGTGCGCGGCCGCGACGAGGATCTGCACTCGGTCGCGCACCTGCCATTTTGACATGATGCGCCCGAGGTGAGCCTTGACGGTGCCTTCAGACACGATGAGCGTACGTGCGATCTCGGCATTCGACATGCCGTCGGCCAGACGGTGCAGCACCTCTGTCTCACGTTCGGTGAGCGGCTCAAGGCCGCCTGAAGGTGTGCCGCCCGCGGGTTCGGTGTCGCGCACGTGCTTGATGAGCATGGACGCGATCCGAGGTGAGAGGGAACTTGCGCCCTGGTGGACTTCTCGTACCCCGGAGACGATGTCCTCGGCGCTGGAGTCTTTGAGCAGATATCCGGACGCGCCGGCGCTCAGCATCGGAAGGACCGTGTCTCGACCGTCGAGCGTGGTCACAGCGAGGATGCGCACGTTCGGCCAGCGTCTGGCTATCGCCGCGGTCGCCTCTATGCCGTTCATCTCCGGCATCTGCACGTCCATCATGACGATGTCGGGGCGTTGCTGTTCCACTGAGGCGATCGCCTCGATGCCGTTCTCGGCCTCGCCGATGACCTGGATGTCTGGGGCGCGGGAGACGAAGTGTGAGAGCGCAGCGCGAACCAGGGGATCGTCATCGACGATGAGAACGCGAATTTCCGGCATGGGGGAAGCCTAACCGCGGCTGGAGGCCCGGCCTGGTGGCATGTAGACCTTTGGCTAGCAAAGACTGCTCGCAGGTCAGATGTGCCCGCTGCGAGCTAGAGAGAAGATGAATTCAGACATTCGACGTACGACTAGATCAGGGCGGTGAATACTATGACTTTTTGGGAACAGCTTGCACGAGCTCTTGGCATCTACCGCTAAAGCCCCTGGCGAATAGAATAAGGGACCATGGCTTTGGACCTGTCACCCCGAGATGGACCCGACGTTCTCCGGTTGACACGGGGCGAGACGTTGAGCGCTCTCGAACGCATCGCCATGCTGGTGATCATCGGTGGCCTCATCGCCGTCGACATCTTCGGTATCTTCTTCTCTCCTGACGTTAATCTCCTCGCCTCCCTTCTCAGTATCGCGACCACAGCAGCATTTGCGCTTTACCTCTGGTTGCCCTGGGTAGCCACCGCTTCACTCGGATTCCTGTTCGCCGTGTCATTCATCACGGAATCCGAGTTCCTTGTGATCCTTGCTGCCGCAGTTGCGGCCGGGCTGGTCATGAGATTGGGGCGAACCGCGCTGATTCTGTCGTACGCCGCCTTCTTCCTCTTGGCGGCCGCGATCATTACTTATAGCGACCGCGGCGTCACAGTGAATGTCGGCATCTATCTCATCGTCGCGGCGGTGTCGGGCGCGATCGGCTTCGCGCTTCGAATGGCGTCGGCGCGTGGTCGCCGCTTGGAGCAGCAACTCGCGATCCAGGCGCAGCAGGAGCATGAAGCAGTGCTCGCCGAACGGCGATGGATAGCAGGCGAACTGCATGACAGCATCGCGCACCAACTCACCGTGGTGGCACTGCACGTCCAGATGCTCGACGATGCAGAGGCGAGCAAGAACTCACAGGAGGCGATCCGGCTTGCCGCGAAGAAGGCGATGACCGATCTGCGCTTCGTGATCGAGCTCGCCGACGATGGACCGCGTTCGCCCGGCGGGCAGACGGATGGACTCGCCGCAGCCATCGAAGAAGCCCGTCACGAGTTCGAGGACGCAGGGTATTCGGTGGTCTTCGAAGGAGACCCTCGCGACGATCGCATCTCTCGAGCGGGCGATCTCATTCTCGCCAGAATCGTGCGCGAATCCGCGACGAACGTCCTCAAGTATGCCGGTACTGGTGAAGTACGGATCGGGCTGGAAATCGACGGCGAATCTGTGCTGCTCACGATCCGCAGCCCACTTCCGGTGGCGCCGCGGCGAGACCTGTCCTCCAGCCGCACCGGCCTCAACAGAATGGCTGAGCGGGTGCTCGGGGCGAGCGGCGAGTTCAGCGCCGGCGCAGTCGATGATCGGTGGACGGTGTCGGCTCGGCTGCCCACAGTGTGAGTGATGTCGGCAGCACCCGACTAGCGCAGAGTATTGGACGAAGGTCTAATACTCTTTCGACCTTCGTCCCTTCTTCCCGCAGCCGTGCCTCGGTACCGTGAGGAGCACCCCAGAATAAAGCGTCCCCAGCGCTGCGATCGCGGGCGCGAGCGCGGTATTCGGCTTTTGAATCCCCTTGCGCTCGCGATCGCACTGGTTCGGCTCTCCCCACGAGGATGCTCTCGCGCTCCATGCCGTGGTGGAGGATGCGCGTCCTTGCGTCCGTCGACGCCATCGGGATCGACGCCATCGTGGTCGCCGTAATCATGCTGCGGCCCGGTAGAAGCCGCTGTAGAAATCGCCCGCGGCCTGGCCTGTTTGACTCGTGTTCACCCGAGCGAAGGTCGGGTTAACGCAAGGCAAACACTTCCCGGATCGGCGCAGTGGCCGCTCTGCCGAGTGTCACAGTTGTCACGGAACAGTTCGTCTGCATCGAAAGGCCGCCGTGAAGATCCATTCCATGTCGGCAGATACCGCAGACCTTGTCGTAGTCGGCTCGGGCATCGTCGGCCTCGGCGCGGCCTACGCCGGAATCCGACGAGGCCTCAGCGTCATCGTCATCGATCGCACCGAGGCGCCGGTCGGTGCGACAATCCGCAACTTCGGTCACGTCTGCATCGGCGCTCAGAGCGGTCTTGCCCGCGAGTTCGCCGACACCTCACGCGAGTTGTGGCTGAAACTCGCGAAGGATGCCGACTTCTGGCTGCGCGAATCCGGAACCCTCATCGCCGCGCGCCACGACGACGAACTTGCCGTGCTCGAGCGGGCATCAGCTGACGGCGACGTGCGGATGCTCTCGCAGAACGAGTTGCTGAGCCGCGCGCCGCTGCGCCAGGACGCAGTACTGGGTGGCGCGCTGCTCGAACCCGACCTGCAGACGAACCCGCGTGAAGCCGCGGGAGCAATCGTCCGGCATCTGGTAACCCTCGGAGTCGAGTTCCGATTCCGCACGGCTGTGACAACGGTGGCCTCGGGCCGGGTCGAGACGACCCGTGGCTCCATCGACGCTGGTCTCGTCGTTGCTGCGGTAAATCACGACATCGATCAGCTACTGCCTGATCTCGCCGAGCAAGCCGGCGTCATCCGCTGCACGCTCGACATGATGCGGGTCACAGCAGACCTACCGCGCACGCTCGATGCTCCCTTGCTGACCGCGTGGTCGTTGCTGCGCTATGGACGTTTCACTGCGTTCTCCGAGACCACGGCGCTGCGCGAGCGACTGCATGCAGCGCGCCCCGATCTGGCCGCACTCGATCTGAATCAGATGTACACCCAGCTGCCGGACGGTTCGCTCATCTTTGGCGACTCGCACGCCAGGGCAATTCAGCCGGAGCCTTTTCAGCCGGAGGCAGCGTTCGCCGCTTTCCTCGACGAGGCTCGCGTGCTCTTCGACGTCGATGGATTCCGCGTGCTCGAGCGCTGGCAGGGCGTGTACGCGTCCGGACCGAGCGAGTTCCTCATCGAGGAGCCAGAACCGGGCCTGCACGTGATCGCCGCGACGACGGGGATCGGCATGACAACGGGTCTGGGGCTCGCCGAGCGCACGCTTCAGACCGCATACGACCGGGCGTTGCAGCCCGCACAGGGAGGAACCCCATGACCAACATCGAACTCATCGTTCTCGATATGGCAGGAACGACCGTCCGCGATGACGGCGTCGTCGAGCAGGCGTTCCAGCGTGCCGCTGAACGCACCGGCGTTGCCGATCGGATGCCGTGGGATGACGCTCTTCGCTACGTCCGCGACACCATGGGCATGTCGAAGATCGACGTCTTCACGCACCTGGCAGGTGGCGACATCTCCGCCGCGACTACGGCCACCGCCGCGTTCGAGGGTGCCTACTCCGAGATCATCGCTGAGCAGGGCGTGGCAGAGATTGCTGGCGCCGCTGACGCTATCTCGAACCTGCGTGATGCCGGTCTCAAGGTCGCGCTCACCACTGGGTTCGCCCCGGTGACTCGTGACGCGCTGCTTGATGGACTGGGCTGGCATGGCCTGGTTGACCTGGCGCTGTCGCCGGTGGATGCCGGTCGTGGGCGCCCAGCGCCCGACCTGGTACTCACCGCGCTGCTGCGCACCGGCACCTCCTCGGTTGAGGCCGTCGCCGTTGCTGGCGACACGAGCAGCGATGTGCAGTCCGGTCTCAGGGCAGGCGCAGGTTTCATCGCCGGGGTGCTCACCGGCGCACATGATCGCGCGACGCTGATGGATGCCGGTGCGGATGCCGTGCTCGATGACATCACAGGTCTGCAGGCGGCGCTGGAAGAGCGCGATCTGCTCGGTGTTTCACTCGCACAGGCCACCTGACATGCGTGTTCTTCTGCCGCATGAGGAGCGGCACGACGTCGCGCTGAGACCCGCCGCAACGGCCATGGTCTGGCTCGGCGTGGGTCAGGCGCACGAGACCGTAGCCGTTCCTGGCGTCGCCCTCGGCCGCGGCGACGTGCTCGTGGCCATCGAGCTCTCGACGGTGTGCGGTTCTGATGTGCACACCGTTCAGGGGCATCGCTCGGCGCCGGCGCCGCTGGTGCTGGGGCATGAGAGTGTCGGCCGGGTGATCGCAGTCGGAGAAGACGGCGTGATGGCAGCGGATGCCAGCGCTCTGCGCATCGGCGACCGTGTGGTGTGGTCCGTTACCGTGTCATGCGGCACGTGCGATCGCTGCGCCGTGGGTTTCACCCAGAAATGTCGGACGCTGGCGAAGTACGGACACGAGCGCATTGAGCCGCGGTGGGAGCTCACCGGCGGGTTCGCCAGCCACGCTCACCTGCGCACGGGCACCACGATCGTTCGCGTGCCGGAAGCTCTGCCGGCCGCGATCCTCGCACCCGCGTCGTGCGCTACTGCCACGGCGTGGGCTGCAGTCGCCCGCGGAGCCGCCGGACGCGGCCTTGAGGGCGTGCGCGTGCTCGTCTATGGTGCAGGTCTTGTCGGGTTGTCTGCAGTGGCGATCGCCGCGGATGCCGGCGCAGAGGTCACCGTCGTCGACCCGTCTGCTGCTCGACGGACCTTCGCCGAGCGGTTCGGAGGGGTGGGGGCGGTAGCGGCGACCGGGCCGGCAGACATCGTGATCGAGGCATCCGGCCACGCCGTCGGCGACGCGATCGCCGCTGCCGACATCGGCGGCACTGTCGTGCTCGTCGGTAGTGTGTTCCCGGCCGATCCGGTTCCCCTCGATGCCGAAAGCATCGTGCGGCGACTGGTGACGGTGACGGGAGTGCACAACTACACGGCGACAGATTTGTCCGCGTCGGTCGGCTTCCTTGCTGGCCGAGGTCGCGCCTATCCTTTCAGCGAGGTCGTCGGTGCGGTGTATCCGCTCAGCGATGTGGATGCTGCGCTCGCAGCGGCGTCCGCGCCAGGGGCGCCGCTGCGCGTGGCGCTGAATCCTCGCTGAACTCGCGACGCGCAACTTTCACGCTGCAGACTGGAAGCATGATTTCGTCTGCACCCTCGCGTCCCGTTATCGGTGCCGCCATGGTGTTCGCCTCGTGTATTTCGCTCTCGTTCGGCGCGGCGGTGGCGGTGCAACTGTTCCCCACGCTCGGTGCTTGGGGCGTGACGGCGTTGCGACTGAGCATCGCTGCGATCGTGATGATCGTGGCGGTGCGCCCTGCGGTGCGGCGCTGGAAACGACGGCAGTGGCGCGCCGCAATCATCTTCGGCATCGCCTTGGGCGGCATGAACGGTGCGTTCTACGCGGCGATCGAGCGTATTCCACTCGGACCCGCGGTCGCGATCGAGTTTCTCGGACCGCTCGTACTGTCGGCGTTGCTGACCAGGCGTTTGGTCGACACCGGCTGGCTGGTGCTCGCGGTCGCAGGCATCGCGCTGCTCGGGATCGACGGGATGCTCGGCGAAGCCCCGCTTGACATGATCGGGGTGGGTTTCGCGCTGATCGCTGCGGCGTTCTGGGCGTTCTATATCCGTGCCACAGCCCATGCGGGCGCGATCATCCCCGGTCGAGGTGCGCTCGCCATCGGCTTCGTCGTCGCCTCGGTGCTGATGCTGCCTTTCGGCATCCCTGCGGCGATTATCGTGTCCGCCGACCCCATGCTCCTGGTTCTCGTGTTGCTCACCTCCCTGCTGGGCTCGATCATCCCGTACACCTTGGAGCTGTCGGCGCTCAGGCGGATGCCGCAGCGCGTCTTCGGCATCCTGCTCAGTCTTGAGCCGGCGACGGCGACGCTTGCCGGCTGGCTCGTGCTTGGTCAGCATGCGAGTGGATTGCGTGTGCTGGCGATCGTGTTCGTGGTCACCGCTAGTGTCGGGGTCAGTTTGGTTGGCACCCGAAGACGGCGAGATGATCCGACTCTGGGCGACCCGGGTGATCCGCCGCTCAGCGAGCCGGCGACACCGTGACCGGCGCCGTGTCAGTCAGCGGGTAGCGCCGCCGCAGGATCATCCGCTGAACGAGCGTCCAGGTCACAGTGATCGTGAGATAGAGCCCCGCAGCCAGCGGTACGAACACCGCGAACACGGCGGTCATGTAGTGCAGCGCGCTCATCATGCGCAGCATCCCTGGTGAGGACATTGGAGAGTCGTCGACGGCCACCGGCCGGAACACGCGGCGTGTGATCTCGGCAACCACGATCATGATCGCGATCAGCGCGCCGGAGACGAGGAGCGTCGACAGCGAGAACGGGCCGGTGAATACCATCGAGACCAGGCTCGTGCCGAGCGTCGCGCCAAACAGGTCGTGCGTCAACAGCTCGTTCGGGTGGCCGGAGATATCGGTGCGCAGGAACAGCGTGTAGAGGATGCCTACGACTGGCGCCTGCAGCAGCACGGGCAGACAGCCGGCGAACGGCGAGGTGTTCTCGTCTTTGTAGAGCTGCATCGTCTCGCGCTGCAGGCGCTCTGGGTTCTTCTTGTGCCGTTTCTGCAGTTCGCGCAGCTTCGGCGCCAGCCGCGCTCTGGTCTGTTCGGCCTTGGCCTGGGAGATTCCCACCGGGATGAGGATGGCGCGCACGAGCAGGGTAACGAGGATGACGGCTGCCGCAGCGGACGCCGTTGCGGTAAAGGGCTCGAGCAGGTTTGCGAGTCCGGTGAGGGCGCCGCACGCGGTGTCGAGGATCGCCGCGATGGGCCCGAAGGCATAGATGTCCAAAAGAGTGTCCGTTCGAAGTGTCGGGAAGGTCGGCCTGATGCCGTGTTCCCGACTCGTTCGGACGGTTACACGGCGGAGGCGACTCCCGGGGCCCGCGGACGCGGGTGGCCCGCAGCATCCGGATCGCTCTGAGACAGTAGGACGGACAGATCTATGGCGCGCAGCGGATGCGGGGATGAACCCTGACCGGGCTGCACGATGCCGAACGTGTAGGCGACAACGAGCGTCACGACTGCGAGCAGCGCGACGGACAGGGTCAGCGCAGCAAGATCGAGCGAGGCGAGATCGGGCATGTTGATCAGTCCGAGCGCAGACAGCATGAGCCGCATGAGCTGCTCGAATGTGTCCACCATGTCATAGACAGTATCAGCGGCCGGCTGAGGCGTAGCCTCGAGAGCATGAGCGATCTGCGTGAGCTTCTCGGCATCCGTCATCCAATTCTCCTCGGTGCTTTCGGCGGCCTCTCGTCCGTCGCGTTGACGGCTGCGGTGAGTGATGCCGGCGGTCTGGGAGCCTATGGACTGTATGGATACGACGGTGCGCGGATTCGCTCGACGGTAACCGCGCTGCGCGAGGCTACTTCCCTGCCATTCGCGTTGAACATCTGGCTCCCGACCGGCGATGAGGTCGAGCCCGGCGCGCAGCACACCGTGTTCGCTCAGGCGTTGGAGCCGTTCTACGAGGCGGTGGGGGTTGAGGTCCCCTCGCGCCCGGAGCGCTATATGCCGTCGCTCGAGGAACAGTTGGATGCGATCTGGGATGCCGCACCTGCCGTGCTCAGCGTCGTGTACGGGGTTCCGTCGGCTGAGGTTGTCGAGGAGGCACATCGCCGCGGCATCCGTGTCATCGGCACCGCCACGACGGTGGCCGAAGCGGTCGCTCTCGAGGCGGGCGGCGTCGATGTCGTGATCGCCAGCGGCGCCGAGGCGGCCGGGCACCGCGTGTCTTTCCTGCGTGCGCCCGAGGAGTCCCTCGTCGGCACGTTCGCGCTTGTGCCGCAGGTCGTGGATGCCGTCCGAGTTCCCGTGGTCGCGGCCGGAGGCATTGCCGACCGGCGCGGTGTGGCTGCGGCGCGTGCGCTCGGGGCATCCGGTGTTCAGGTGGGCACGGCGTTCCTGGCGACGCGCGAGTCTGCGGCGAACGATGCCCACCGCGCAGCGATCAGGCAGACGGCGGCCGATGAGAGCGTGCTCACCAAGGCGATGAGCGGACGCCTGGCGCGCGGCGGCCGCAACCGCGCCGTGCGGGCGATCGAGGCGAGCGGAACGATTGCGCCGTTCCCGATGCAGAACTGGCTCACGGGGCGCTTCCGCGTCGCCGCGGGGGAGCAGAACCTCGGCGAGCTGCAGTCCCTGTGGCTCGGGCAGGCGGCGCCGCTGGCGCGCTGGGATGCCGCGGACGAGGTGTTCGCTGAGCTGGTGGCAGGGCTATAAGGCGCGCCACCCCCTGCCGAAATCAGGAACTCCTCCCGAGATCAGGACGAACCTGCAGAAAACTCCTGATCTGGGGACATGTTCCTGATTCGGGCATCCTTCAATCTGGCTAGGAACTTGGCTATAATGGCTAGATGGTTCAGCATAGTGTTCTCGATGCGAGGAACAATTTGTCGCGGTTGATCGCCGAGTCGCAATCCGGCGAGGACGTGGTGATCACGAAGCGAGGCGCTCCGGTGGCGCGACTCGTTCCGATCGGTCCGGTCGATCTGATCATGAACGGCGCGGCATTGGTCGGATGGATCGAGGCCAACCCGGTACCTTCGCGACTCTTGCGAACCAGCGGCGAACTGGATGCCCAGATCGCTGAAGCGAGGGATGCCTGGGAATGATCTACCTGGATTCCTGCATCCTGATCTATGCGCTGGAAGACCACGGTTCCCGAGGGGATGCTGTGCGCGCAGCGCTGCGCGAATTGGAAACGCCTGTCGGATCGAGCGATCTCGCACTTCACGAATGCCTGGTCGTGCCGTTGCGGGAGAAGAACGTCGAACTCAAAGATCGCTATCTTGCGATGTTCGAGCGGCTCGAGCGCGTCCCTCTCGACGCTGCGGCATTCATTCGAGCCGCAGAAGTGCGTGCTGACTTCGGGCTGAAGACGCCGGATGCGCTGCATCTCGCCGCGGCCCAGCTGAGTGGCTGCGATGCGCTCTGGACCAACGACAAGCGACTCGCTGCGGCATCCCGTGGGCTCGCAGTCGACGTCGTGAACTGAGACCCGCCCTAGATCCGCCCTAGAGGATGACGGTCGACTTCCCGTGCACGATCACGCGGTCCTCTGCGTGCCACTGCACTGCGCGAGCGAGCACCAGACGTTCGACATCGGCGCCGCGGCTCTGCAGGTCAGCAGCAGAATCGGAGTGCGTGGCGCGTGTGACGTCCTGCTCGATGATCGGACCCTCGTCGAGGTCGGCCGTCGCATAGTGCGCGGTTGCCCCGATCAGCTTCACGCCGCGATCCTTGGCGCGGGCGTACGGGTTTGCACCGATGAAGGCTGGCAGGAACGAGTGGTGGATGTTGATCACCGGCGCTCCGACCTTCTCGATGAAGTCGTCGGTGAGGATCTGCATGTAGCGGGCGAGAACGACGAGGTCGACGTTGCCCTGCAGAAGCTCGAGCTGACGCTGCTCCATGGCGACCTTGTCGCCAGACGGGATGTGCACGAACGGTACACCGAAAGTGCGCACGGATTCGGCGAGATCGGCGTGGTTCGATACGACCATCGTGATGTCGATGTCGAGCTGGCCGCGCTGCGTGCGCCACAACAGTTCCATCAGGCAGTGGTCATACTTTGAGACGAAGATCGCGACCCGCTTGCGGAGCGAGGTGTCGTGCAGTGACCACTCCATGCGGAATCGCTCGGCGACCGTGCTGAGTGAAGCTTCCAGTGCCGGGCGCGCAGCGGAGAGACCGGGAAGGTGGATCACTGTGCGCTGGAAGAAGCGTCCGTCTTCGGCATCCGTCGAGTGCTGATCGAGCGAGATGATGTTCGCGCCGTGCTCGGCCAGGACATTGGCGACGGCGGCGACGATTCCGGGCTGGTCATCGCAGGCGATGAGCAGACGTGCGGTATCGGTCTGGGACATGGATGCTCCTTGCAAAGGTCTGTGTCGATTCTGCCCCGTTCGCCGGAGGGTGGCGAATCGAGCGGCCCGGCTGTGGTGTCGATACTCTGAGCGAATGAACGCGAGCGAGCTAGGACTAGTGCTGGTACCACTGCTGGCGGTCGCTGCGCCCTTGCTGGCCCGCGGCATCCGCCCGGTGCTGCGCGTGCCCATCATCGTGTTCGAGCTCGTCCTTGGCATCCTGGTCGGTCCCGCCGTGCTCGGCTGGGTGGAACCGGGCGTCGTGCTCGACAAACTCAGCGACTTCGGGCTCGCGGTGCTGTTCTTCGTGGCGGGCACCGAGATCGACTTCCGCGCTGTCGCCGGTCGGCCGCTGGTACGCGCCTCTCTCGGATGGCTGCTCAGCCTGGTGCTCGGCATCGGAGTCGGATTCCTGATTGCGCCGGACGAAGGAATGGTCGTGATCGGCATTGCGCTCAGCTCGACGGCCCTGGGCACGCTCATGCCGATTCTTCGCGACGCACGGGAGCTCGGCACGCCCTTCGGGAAGGTCATCACCGCGATCGGCGCGGTGGGGGAGTTTCTGCCGCTGATTGCGATCTCGATCTTCCTCAGCACACGCACGGCTCCGATCGCGACCGCGATCCTGCTGACATTCGTGGTCCTCGCCGCTCTCGTGGTGTTCATCGCCCATCGCGCACCGCACGGGCGTCTGCACCAGCTCGTCAGGGCCACGTTGCACACCTCTGATCAGTTCGGCGTGCGGTTCGTGCTGATGCTCATCGCGTTGCTGGTGGGGATCAGCGTCTTTCTCGATCTCGATATGTTGCTCGGCGCGTTTGTCGCAGGGGCGGTCTGGCGCATCATTATGGCGCGAGCGCCGAAGTTGGACGCCGACGCGATCGAGAGCAAGATTGAGGCGATCGCATTCGGTTTCCTCGTGCCGATTTTCTTCCTGTACACCGGCGTCACCTTCGATCTCGCATCTCTCACTGCGTCACCTCTCGCCCTCGCCTTGGTGCCGCTGTTCTTGATCGCCCTGCTCGTGATTCGTGGCAGCGCCGCGCAGCTCTCGGCACCCGTGGGTGCCGACGTCAAGGAGCGCACATCGATCGCCCTGATGGCGGCTACCGGCCTGCCGATTATCGTGGCCGTGACCGCGATCGGCGTGAACGAGAAGATCCTGGACTCGGCGATCGCTGCAGCACTGGTCGGTGCGGGGATGCTGTCGGTATTGATCTATCCGTTGATCGCGATGACACTTCGAGGGGATCGCGAACGACTGGATGCTGTCGAGCACGACCGGCCGCAGGGAGAACTGTGACCGCTTCTAAGCTCCTGGTGGCCGCACGTACGGCACTGGTCGGCGTGCCCAAGGAAGGCCTCGGCGAGGAACGTTCATCGCGGTGGCGTGGCGATCGAATCGTGCGGATCGGGGAGGCCTGGCACATCGGTGTGCTCCTGCTCACCGATGACCGTGTGCTGGCCACGGCCGAGGTGCTGCGCGCCGCAGACCCAGGGCGCCGCGGCTACACGGCAGAGTCGGCGCGTGAGCGCGCCGCGCGCCGACAGATGGCGCTGCGCGGTGGCTTCGCCGAGGGCGAGGTCGCGCACATCGGATGGTCGGTCATCGATGTGGATGCCGTGGATGCCGGCGGCTCTTCCGGCCCGCTCGCAACGGTGGACGGTGTGCCGCAGGTGCGCTGGTCGAACACCGGCGCGTACATGCCGCTGGATGCGTATTTTCGTGAGCGGATCGGCCTTATCCGCGATCTTTGAGAGCCCCCAATGCTGGCTTTTTGAGAACCTCCAGGAATACTCGGGCTCCGTATGCGTTGAAGTTGAGCGAAGTACACTCAACTTTCAGGAGGATGCAATGCCCAACGACTTCAGCGATGCCGGCGCGAACTCGTTCGATGAGTTCCTCGCGCGCTACCTTGCGGGCGATCGAGCCCGTCAGACCCGTTCGATCGACCTCAGCCGATTCCTCACCGCGCGCACGCAGCAGATCCTGCAGAGCGCCGGCCGTTTCGCGCTGGAGCGCGGACAGACCGAGCTTGATGCCCTGCACGTTCTGCGGAAGATTGTCGAGGATGACGCCGTCACCCAGGCGATCGAACGCATCGGTGTGACCCCGCAACAGATCATCGAATCTGTCGAGACCCGACTGCCGCTGCCCGCTGAACGCGCTGCAGCGGAGGCCGCGACGATCACACCGAGTGCAAGTCGCGCGCTCTTCCACGCGTATCAGGTGGCACGCTCGTCCGGTGCGACGTACATCGAACCTGTGCACCTCTTCTTCGCGCTTGTGCTGGGCCAGGATGTGCCAGCAGGTCAGGTGCTCGCACAGGTCGGCGTGACGGCAGATGCCCTCACCGAGTCTGCACGTGAGCACGTGACCGCGCCCGTCGGCGGCGACACGGACGACACCGAGACCGGAGCATCCGCTTCGCCCATGCTCGACAAATACGGTATCGATCTGACTGCCCGCGCCCGCGCCGGCGAGCTCGATCCGGTGATCGGCCGCGCCGAAGAGGTCGAACAGACCATCGAGATCCTCAGCCGGCGCACGAAGAACAACCCCGTGCTGATCGGCGAGGCTGGCGTCGGCAAGACGGCGATCGTCGACGGAATCGCGCAGGCGATCGTCGACGGCACTGTTCCCGCGCAACTCGAGGGGCGTCGCGTGATCACGCTCGACCTCCCAGGCATGCTCGCTGGCACCCGCTACCGAGGCGACTTCGAAGAGCGTCTGACCAAGACCATGGATGAGATCGCCGCGCACAAAGACACCGTGATCGTGTTCATCGACGAGGTGCACACCGTCGTCGGAGCAGGTGGATCCGGCGAGGGCGGCATGGACGCGGGCAACATCCTCAAGCCGCGTCTCGCTCGCGGAGACCTGCACATGATCGGCGCGACGACGCTCAAGGAGTACCGCCAGATCGAGAAGGACCCGGCGTTGGAGCGTCGTTTCCAGCCAGTGAAGGTGGACGAGCCCGGTATCGAAGACGCTGTACGCATTCTCGATGGGCTGAAGGACGCCTACCAGGATCACCACCGGGTGACCTATACGGATGCCGCGCTGCGCGCCGCCGTCACCATGAGTGCCCGCTACCTTCCAGACCGGGTTCTGCCGGACAAGGCGATCGACCTGATCGACCAGGCCGGCGCCCGACTGCGCCTGAAGCTGGGCCTCCCCGTCGACACCTCAGCGCTCGTGACCGAGCTCGCCGATCTCGAGGTGCGCAAGAACGACGCCGTCGCCACCGAGCACTACGAGGAGGCGTTGCAACTGCGCGATGAGATCGCCCTGACCCAGTCCCAGATCGATATGGCCGCTGCGGGAGCATCGGCTGCTGCTGAGACGATCGTCGACGAGCGTGAGATCGCCGAGGTGATCGCGCGGGCGACCGGCATTCCGGTCAGCCGTCTGACAGAGGGCGAGCGAGAGCGCCTCGCCGACCTTGAGAGCGAGCTTCACGCGCGGGTGATCGGACAGGATGACGCGGTCGCGGCTGTTGCGCGCGCCGTGCGGCGCAACCGCACTGGCATGGGTGACGCGCGGCGTCCCGTCGGATCGTTCCTGTTCCTCGGTCCGACCGGCGTCGGCAAGACCGAGCTGGCGAAGGCACTCGCCGATCGGCTGTTCGACGATGAGTCTGCGGTGATCCGGTTCGACATGAGCGAGTTCGGCGAGCGGCACACCGTGTCGCGGCTCGTCGGTGCTCCTCCCGGATACGTCGGCTACGACGAAGCAGGGCAGCTCACCGAGCGGGTGCGGCGCAACCCGTATTCGATCGTGCTGTTCGACGAGATCGAGAAGGCACACCCTGACGTGTTCAACCTGCTGCTGCAGGTGCTCGACGACGGACGCCTCACTGATGGGCAGGGTCGCACGGTCGATTTCCGCAACACGGTGATCGTGATGACCTCGAACATCGGGTCGGAGTTCCTCGCGTCGCGCTCCGGTGCGCTCGGATTCGTCTCTTCGCAGGATGCCGCAGCAAACGGCTTCGCGTCGATGAAGGACCTGCGTGATCGCGTCATGGGCAAACTTCGTGAGGCGATGCGGCCCGAGTTCCTCAACCGCATCGACGAGATCGTGCTGTTCCAGAAGCTGACTCAAGATGAGCTGGCACCCATTGTGCATTTGCTGTTGGGGGCGACCTCAGCTCGTCTCGCCGAGCGCGACATGCGCCTCGACGTGACGGATGCTGCGGTGGCATGGCTCGGCGAGCACGGCTACGAGCCAGAGTTCGGTGCTCGTCCGCTGCGCCGGCTGATCCAGCGCGAGGTCGATGACCGCATCGCCGATCTGCTGGTCAGCGGTGCTCTCGACGATGGTGGCGTAGTGCGACTGGACGCAGACGAGAACGGTCTCATCGTGAAGGTAGCCGTGCTCCAGGCGGCGTAAGCCAGCACTACCCGAAAGTCAGCGCGAACCTGCTCAACAGATCCTCGCCGCCCACACCCTGGGCGGCGAGGATTTCTGCTTCCACGGCGTCGAACTCGGTAGCGTCGAAGTATCCGTTGTTGCGGTAGAACGTCATCCGGTCGGCGAAATCCTGCGGGCTGGGTTCGGGGTGAAACTGCGTCGCATACAGCCGTTCACCTACGCGGTACGCCTGCACGGGGCAGTCCTCGTTTGTTGCGAGCAGCGTGGCGCCGGGTGGCACGGCCACCGCACTCTCCTTGTGCGCTGTGAAGACATTCAATGCCGGCGCACTCGGCCCGAAGACCGGATCGGATGCCGCGGCATCGGTCGTGCTGATCACAGTAGCTCTGGTGGATTCGGGGTGGGCCAGCGTCAGCGCGCCGCCGAGCATCCGCGTGACGATGCCGATGCCGAAGCAGGTGAAGAAGGTGGCGGTCTCTCCGGCGAGCGAGCGCGCGGCGATGCGCGCGAGATCGGCCTCGACCCGCTCCTGCAACGGTGTCTTCGCGGCATCCGTCACATTGAATGGCGATCCGCCGATGACGATTCCGTCGTGCCGGGCGAGCACCTCATCGGTGAGGGGATCCGCGAGGAGGTCGAGCTGATCAAGATCAGCGACACCGAGCCCACGTTGGAATGATGCGTGCTCGGCCTCGGCGGCGCCGCGCTCAGGACGCACGCAGACGTAGAGAAGCGAGGCCATGCAGATAACCTACCGTCGCTCAGCGTGAGGAGTTCGCGGTGCGTCCGCGGACGATCCCGACGAAGGTCTCGACGTCTTCTGTCGTGCGATCGCGCGGCCACGCGATGGCCACGGTGGAACTCGGCCCTCCGCGAAGCGGGCGGTAGTCGGCATCCTTGCGCTGGTGCATGCGGGCGAGTGACATCGGCACGATCACAATGCCGGTGCCGGATGCTGCCGTGGCGATTGCCTCTCCGGTGGTGTCGAGAGGGGCGAAGTTCGGGGTCAGGATGCCGGGGATATCCAAGGGCCCGAGCACATCATCGAGCGGCGTGATCAGTACCTCTCCGGCTAGATCGGAAGGATCGAGTTCGTCCGCCACCAGCAGATGGGACTCGATGGATGCCACGACCACCGGCATCTCGTCATAGAGCGCGATCAGGTGCAGGCTCTCGTCGAGGAGAGGCAGGCGAATGAGGGCGGCATCCAACTCGTCGATGGATTCGCGCTGCGTCGCCCTGTCGATGGGTGTGAGTTCCAGAGTGACGTGTGGCATCCGCCGGTTCCACGTGTCGATCCATTTGCCCGGTGTCGCCCCTGGAACGGCGCCGAGGCGGAAGACGCGCGGCTCCGGTGCAGGTGCCGGTTCGGGCCTCGGTGCCGGCGCAGGCTTCTTCGCAGTCTTTGCCGGTTTCGTCTGCTGGTACTTCTTCGCTCGGACAGGCCCACCCATCGATGCGCGTTGTCGAGATTTGCCGGAATGTGCCATGGATTCAGGGTACTCGCGCTTCGGGAATTCACTTTTCGTTCACGGAGGCGTCAGGAGTTCGCCCCGCACACGTCGTCGGCTCGGTCTTAGCTCTCTTCGTCGGCTGTCCCGCCGATCAGATACCTGCACCAGCACCTTCGAAAGGTTCCTCCCAATGCAGTCACCAGTCAAGCGCGGTCTCGCGATCGTCGCCGGCCTCACCCTCGCCTTCGGGCTCGCAGCCTGCGCTGCAGAGCCTGCAGACTCCGCGACCGATGGAGACACCGGTAGCACTGATGCCGCGACGACGGAAGGCACGTTCGCCTCCGGCAGCGCGGACAAGCTTGTCTTCGCCGTTCTCCCCGACCACGAGGGTGCCGACCAGGACGCCCAGCCCATCGCGGACTGGATCGCCGAGATCACCGGCAAGGAGGTCGAGCTCTTCCAGGCGACCGACTACACCGCAGTGGTGCAGGGCCTCGCTGCTGACCAGATCGACATCGCGCAGATCTCGGCGTTCACCTACTACCAGGCACAGAACGCCGGCGCAGAGATCGAGCCCATCGGCGCGCAGATCACGCAGGAGGGCGCAGAGCCCGGTTACTTCTCGGTTGCAGTGAAGAACCCCGCATCTGACGCGACGTCGCTCGAGGACTTCGCCGACCAGCCGGTCTGCTTCGTCAACCCGACGTCCACCTCCGGCTTCGCCGTGCCCATGGGCGGCCTGCTGGGTGCCGGCGTCACCGTCGCAGAGGACAACCGCCTCTTCGGCGAGGAGCATGACCTCAACGCGAAGAAGGTCGCCGAGGGTGTTGACTGCCAGGTCGGCTTCGCCCAGGACATCGACGCTGACCCGCTGATCGAGTCCGGCGAGCTCGTCGAGGTCGAGCGCGTGCAGGTGCCGGCCGCTCCGATCGTTCTCCAGGCGGCACTGCCGCAGGACGTCAAGGACCAGCTCTTCGAGGCACTCGCCGACAGCACCCAGTCCTCGCTGACTGACGCTGGCGTTGAGCTCAACGAGTTCCTGACCGATGGCTGGTTCGGCTTCGGTGCCGTCGATGACGAGTACTACGACCTCATCCGCACGCTGTGCGACGAGATCGCAGACGAGGTCGAGGCCTGCCAGGTCTGATCCTCGTCCACCTCACGCACGGAAAATTCAGGAGTATTTGAAATGACGACCAGCGACACCCCCGCCGTCCAGATCACGGATTTGGGAAAGACATACCCCGGAGCCGCGCAGCCGGCACTTTCGGGGGTGTCGCTGGCCGTCAATCCTGGAGAGATCGTGGTGCTGCTCGGGCTCTCCGGCTCAGGAAAGTCGACGCTGCTGCGCCACGTCAATGGGCTGGAAACTCCCACAGCGGGATCGGTTGTCTCCCTGGGGGAGGCAGTTCCACAGCTGCGCGGGCCTGCGCTTCGCGCGCTGCGCGGCCGTATCGGATTCATCTTTCAGCAGTTCGAGCTCGTCGGTGCACTGAGCGTGCTGGAGAACGTGCTGACCGGCGGGCTCTCGTCGTTGCGCGGCCCTCGCGTCGGCATCTTGACGTACCCGCGCACGATGCGCGAAAAAGCGCTCGGTCATCTCGAGCGGGTCGGGCTTCTTGACCTCGCCTACCAGCGCGCAGACACCCTCTCCGGCGGTCAGCAGCAGCGCGTCGCGATCGCCCGCGCGCTGATGCAGGACCCCGAGATTCTGCTCGCCGACGAACCTGTCGCCTCCCTCGACCCCGAGTCGAGCGGCCAGGTCATGGCACTTATTCGAGAGATCGCGGCCGAACGTTCGCTGACCGTCCTCTGCTCGCTCCACCAGGTCGACCTCGCGCTGAGCTGGGGCGACCGCATCATCGGACTGCGTGGCGGCACGGTAGTGCTCGATACTCGTACAGACGACCTCACACGCGAAGAAGTCATGGAGATCTACGGCAGGGTTGCCACTACCACGAGCGAGATGGATGCGCTGGAAGACGAGCTCGCCGAAGCGCGTGAGCAGATCCGAATTCGGGAAGAGCAGCGCGCCGCCCGCGAGCGTCTCGCCGAGGACTTCGCTAACGAGGAACCTGCATGACCGCGCTTGCTCCCCGCATAACGCTGGTACAACGCCCGGCTCCTCGGCTCTCGACGATCGTCTCCTATGGCACGATCATCGCGATTCTCGGTATCGGCGTGTGGTCTTTCGTCGCGCTCGACTACAGCATCAAGAGCATGGAGATCACCAGGGGCAACATCAATCGCTTCCTGGCGATGGCCACACCTATGCAGTGGCCGGGTTGGGACGTCACCGGTGAGCGCCAGTCAGACGGTACGACCGTCTTCACGACCACCTGGGTCGGTTTCGAGCCGATCTGGCAGATGTTCCTCACGATCGTCATCACTCTCGCCCTGGTCATCGCGGGTACCGCGCTCGCCGCGGTGCTTTCGATCCCGGTCGCATATGGCGCCGCACGCAACACCACGCCCCACATCGCTGTTCTGGCGCTGTGCCGCGGCGTGGGCGTCATTGCGCGCGCGATTCCGGACGTCGTGTTCGTCGTCATCTTCGCGTTTCTCTGGTTCAACTCAGGGACGCTCCCCGCGATCATCGCGATCGGACTCCATTCGGTCGGAATGATCTCGAAGATGTTCGCCGACGCGATCGAGCAAGTCGACGAGGGCCCGCGGCTCGCAATCCGCTCTGCCGGCGGATCGAAGTCGCAGGAGTTCTGGTCAGGAGTCGTGCCGCAGGTGCTGCCGGCATGGGTGGCCGTGACGCTGCACCGCGCCGACATCAACCTGCGTGGAACCGTGATCCTCGGCGTTGTCGGTGTCATCGGCATCGGCTATGAGCTCGATGGCGCTCTGCACGGTGGGCCCGCAGGCATGCGTCGCGTCATCCCCATCGTGGTCATCATCATTGCGCTGTGTGTGGTCTTCGAGATTGTCTCGTCGCTGCTGCGCACGCGTCTGCTGGGCGTTCGTCCGACGGGCAAGGGCATTGGCGACACGGTAGCCCGCGCCGTCTCTCGCAGGGGCTCCGGCGACGTCCGATCGGCGACGGCCATCGAAGCCAAGACGCAGGACCGCAACGCTCGGATCGAAGCGGCGATGCATCGCCCCTGGAATCGCGAGCGGGTCGGCAACACCATGTGGGTGTGGATCGGCATCCTGGTCGTCGTCGGGGCTTTCGTCTATGCGGCGCCCGACGTGTCGAAGATGTTCACCCCTGCATGGGACGAGATTGTGAACCCGGAGCGCGACCGTGCCATCTGGCCGCCGCACTTCGGCAGCAAGAGCTGGGCGGATGTGCTCGCCGCCGTCATGACGACGATTCAGATCGCGTTCGCAGCGACCCTGATGGCCACGATCATCTCGGCTGTCGTCGGCCCGCTGTCTGCACGTAACGTCGCGCCGAACAGCTGGGTGCGCAACACATTCCGCGGCATCACGCTTTTCATCCGCGCGATCCCCGACCTCGTCGTCGCGATCCTGTTCATCATTGCCGCTGGCATCGGTCCTCAGGCCGGTGCGCTCGCGCTCGGAATCGGTGGCGTCGGTCTGCTCGCGAAGCTGATCGGCGACTCGATGGAGGAAGTGCCGAACGGCCCGGAGCGTGCGCTTGCGGCTGCCGGAGGGACGCGGGCTCAGGTGTTTTTTGCATCCACTGTTCCGATGTCTGTGCCTGCGCTGGTGAGTCACCTGATGTACTTGCTCGAGCAGAACATCCGGTCCGCGACGCTGCTCGGCATCGTCGGTGCCGGCGGTATCGGTTTCCTTCTGATGAACGCTCTGCAGGGGCGTCATTTCGACGAGGTGCTCGCGTATGTCCTCGTCATCATCGGGATGGTTGTGGTCGTCGAGAGCGCCTCGATCTTGATTCGCCGCGCGCTCAAGTAACCCGACAATACAAAACCACGCCGAGACGCATTGCTGTCGTCTCGGCGTGGTCTTTTAGTTGGTGGGTCGTTGTTGGTTGGGTGGCGCCGTGTCAGGCGGCCAACCAGAGGCCCTTGAAGTCGGTGGTGATGCGGAGCCCGGCGGCGACGATCTCGTCATCACCGATGCGTGCGCCGCGAGCGATGAGTGCGCCAGCGCCGATCTCGGTGCGGACGCCGATGTGAGCGCCGTCGCCGACGGCTGCACCCTGACCGATGTGCGCGTGCGCGTCAATGTACGCGTTTTCGCCGATCGTGGCATCCGGTTCGATCCATGCGCCGCGTGCGAGTATTGCTCCCGCGCCGATGCGCGCTCCAGGTTCG
Organism: Microbacterium sp. Y355; assembly: GCF_059445345.1. NCBI lineage: Bacteria > Bacillati > Actinomycetota > Actinomycetes > Micrococcales > Microbacteriaceae > Microbacterium > Microbacterium sp. Y355. The sequence continues at coordinate 3,352,210 of NZ_JCAIUD010000001.1, forward strand.
ACATAGGCGCCGGTTTCTACGACAGCCTTTGGATGCACCTTCGCGCCGTGCGCTACTAGGCCGCGACCATTGACGTGCTTGCGGTAACGCAACGTCGTACCCTGGTCGTTCTCGATGTCGATGTAGTTCTTACCCAAGATTCCTCCGTTCCCGGACACCTCCGGATATATGAACAACCGCGGGAAGGCCCGTTTCATTCCCGAATGGGGATGCTGCTCAGCTCTGACACGACGGGCACCAGAAGGTGATGCGTTCTCGGGTGGGATCTGCACCCTGTTCACCGCGCCGGATCCGTGCGCCACACCGGCGGCACGCGCGGTTCACGCGCCCGTACACCCAGGTGTTCTGACCGGGGCGTGCGAGGCCGGTGAAGGTACGTTCCGGTCGATCGCGGTTGGCGCGGATCGTGCGTGCGCCGAGATCGACGAGCGCTGGCGTGTCGACCTCGGCGGCGGGCGTCGTCGGCAGGATTCCGCGCAGGAAGAGGAGTTCGGCGGCATACACGTTGCCGAAGCCGGCGACATTGCGCTGGTCAAGCAGGGCGACATGGATGCTGCGCGAATCGGCGCTCACGCGACGGGCAGCTTCCGCGGCATCCCAATCCTCGGAGAGGGGATCGGGGCCCAGATAGTCGACCAGGCGGCCTTCGTCGCGAGTAGGAAGGAGTTCGATCTCGGCGATGTCGACGCCGACGGCGTCACGCTCTGCGATTCCGACGATCGCGCGGACTTTGAATGCCGGATGCCGCCACTTCTCGCCCTGGCGATAGAGGTGCCAGGCGCCGTCCATGCGCAGATGAGAATGAAGAGTGTGATCGCCGATGCGCAGCAGCAGATGTTTGCCGCGGGGAGCGCAGCCAAGAATGGTGGCGCCGGTCAGATCGGCGATTGCGAACTCGGGGACGCGCAGATCGAATCGGGTGACCTCGTGCCCCGCGAGCGCGTCATGAAGGCGTCGCGCGGTGCGATAGACGGTGTCGCCCTCAGGCATGGGTGGTCGTCGTCTCAGGCATAGCTGGTCGTCTCACGCATGGGGAGACGGGCCGGTCGCTACTGCTTCAGCGGCGGCCCGCTCGGTGAGTGCTCGCGCGAGGATGGTCGACCCAGCGACCGCCGCAGGCATCGTCACGATCGCGCCGAGGGGGATCAGGAAGCACAGCTGGGTTGCGACGCCGAAGCCGATGACCCTGGCGCGTCCGGCGCCGAGCAATTCGGAGCGGGTATAGGTCGTGATTCCTCGGGCGTCGAAGGCGCGACTGGTGAGTTCCCTGGCGAGGAGGCGGCCGGAGAGGACAACGCCGGTGACTGATGCGAGCACACCGCCGACGAGCGGGAAGAAGCCGATCACGAGGATGAGCAGCGCCACCAGGATGCCGAGCACTACCAGCCGAATGCCCTCGCCGATGGTGGTCCAGAACCCGGTCTTTCCGGTGGGTTCATCACCGCCGAGCGACCGCTCGACGCCGCGCCAGATGCGTTGGTAGAACGGGTCGCCGATCGTGAGGGTGAGGGCGGTGAACACTGCGCCGGCGAGTGCGAGCGCCGCGATGAAGATGACGATGCCGAGCCCGACGCGCAGTGTTTCACGCCAGGGGCTGACCCAGCCGTCGGCAAAGGGCGTCGCCCAGTCGGTGATCGGTCCGAGGGTGAACCCCAGCGGAATGAGTGCAGCCAGCAGCACGGCCCACGCGATGAATGCGGGGATGAGCCCCAGCAGCATGAGCTTGGTGTGGGTCTTCCACATCTGGAAGCCCTTCAACAGGGTGCCGACGCCGATCCCGAACTCACGCAACATGGCTACAGCGTATCCATTCGTCTAGATCACTTTGCGCAGCGTGAAGCCGCGGGGAGTCGGTACGAAACCCGCTTCCTGCAGCACGCTGGCGAACAGGGTGCCATAGATCGGCTCGCCGTTGACCTTTTCCACGGTGAGCGTCTCGAGCCTGCGCGCACGAGACGTGGCGGCAAGGTCGGATGCCGCGGCACGCAGCACCTCTGGATCATCGTCGAATGCCAACACGGTGCGGCCGCCGCGTTCGAGGTAGAGCACGAGTGCGCCGTCGACGAGCACGACGAGCCCGCCGGCTTTGCGACCGGGTCGGTGCGAGACGCCCTCGCGGCGTGGCCAGCCGAGGGCAGCACCGTAGGGGTTCGCGGGGTCGGTCGCTGCGAGCGTGATGGCACGCAGCGGTGCCGGATCGGCAAGGTTCGCGAACGTACGCAGCCGATCGACAGTGGCGGATGCCGCGAACTGTGCCGCACCGAGCTTCTCGATCACGTAGCCGCGGCGGCAGTGGCCCGCCTGCTCGAAACCGGCGAGGATCCGGTACGCCTGAGCGAAACCGCCAGGCACACCCTCCGCCTGCACAGCGCCGCGCGTGACGACGCCGTAGCGATCCAGCAGAAGGCCGGCAGTGACGGTCGCGCGCCGCGCGGCATCCGCGGGATCGCTCACCGAGCCTGTGGAAGGGAGCACCGACCACCGCCCGCCGGTGATCGTCGGCCGCGGTGGGGTCTGCCCGGTGAACGACACGCCACGGAACGTGCGAGTGCGTGGTGCGCGCCGTACGGACTTGTGTGCCTGCGATCCTCCGGCAAGCAGCTGGCGTACCGGTGAGAACGTGTCGTTCGTGACGCGTCCCGACCAGGTGAGTGTCCACAGTGCGTCGAGCACTGATTGCTCGTTCTCGGCACCAACGCGCTCGCGCAGGTGAGCGGCAAACGAGGCGCCGCCTGTGCTGAGAGCCTCCAACAGGCGTCCTTCGAGTGAGTCGTCGGCGATCGCATCACCGAGAGTGCTGGGCTCTGGCAGGGTGAACGGCGCGAGATCCACCGGATGCAGTGACACCCATCCGTCGCGGCCGGGCAGAGTCCCTTGTCCCGCCCACACCACCTCGCCGCTTGCGGTGAGTTCGTCCAACAGCGCGGGGGAGTAGTCGCGTACGCGGGAGGGCAACACCAGCGACTCCCAGGCGCTCGCCGGGATCGGCACGCCGGCGAACTGCTCGATCACCGCAAGTACACCGTCGACGCCCTCGAGTGGACGGGTCAGGTGCTGCCAGTCGGGCAAGAATCGGGCGTATGCCTCGGGGGCGACGGGTTCGACGCTGCCGCGGATGGCGGCGAGCGACCGCATCCGCAGACGGCGCAGGACTTCGGTGTCGCACCACTCGTTCTCTGCCCCGCTGCCGGATGCCTCCGGCAGGAAGAACCCGCTCGTTACGCGTCCGGCGTGCTCCAGTCGCTGCAGAGTGTGACGCGCGACGGCGGCGCCGATTCCGAACCGGGTGGCGACGGCATCCGTCGTGAACGGTCCGTGCGTGCGGGCATGGCGAGCGACCAGGTCGCCGAGCGGATCAGTGAGGGGCTCAAGGAATGCAACGGGTATGCCGGTGGGCAGCGCCACCCCGAGGGCGTCGCGCAGGCGGCCGGCATCTTCGATCGCGGCGACACGTGGAGCGCCGGCGATCGTCACCGGGATCGCCCGGCGTGCAGCGACCAGGGCGTCGAGGTGCGCCGAAGCGTCGGCGGGCACTTCCAGCCGCGCGGCGACCTCGCCCGCATCCATCGGCCCCAGCATTCGGATCAGGTCGGCAACGCCCTCGAGGCCGCGCACTCGGCGCTCCGGGTCGAGGCGTTGGGCTTCGCGCTCGAACTGCGCAAGCACATCGGGGTCGAGCAGTTCGCGCAGCTCGACCGTGCCCAGCAACTCGCCGAGCAGGGCTGGATCCACCGACAGGGCCGCGGCCCGGCGTTCGGCCAGCGGCGAGTCGCCCTCGTACATGAAGGCGCCGACGTATCCGAAGAGCAGATCGCGCGCGTACGGCGAGGGCTGCGCTGGTTCTGTCTCGACGAGCCTGACCTTGCGCTCGGCGATCGCGGTCGTGAGACGGCGCAGCGACGGGAGATCGTAAACGTCCTGCAGTACTTCGCGTAGCGTCTCGAGGATCACAGGGAAAGTTGGATGCCGGCGCGCCACTTCCAGCAGCTGCGCCGAGCGCTGTCGCTGCTGCCAGAGCGGTGTGCGCTTGTTCGGATTCATTCGCGGCATCAGCAGTGCGCGCGCTGCGCACTCGCGGAAGCGCGAGGCGAACAGCGCTGACCCGCCGACCTCTTCTGTGACGAGATGCTCGATCTCGTCAGCGTCGAACACGAACAGTTCAGCACCCGGCGGTTCGGCGTCAGCATCCGGAATCCGAACGATGATGCCGTCGTCGCTTGCGACCGCCGATCCTTCGACGCCGAGGCGCTCGCGGACTCGTGCGTTGACCGCTAGCGCCCAGGGCGCGTGCACCTTCATGCCATATGGGGAATGCAAGATGACTCGCCAGTCACCGACCTCGTCACGACCACGCTCGACGGTGAGCGTGCGGTCGGTCGGGAGGGTGCCGGTGGCTTCTCGTTGTTCGTGCAGATGCGCGAGAAGGTTCATGCGTGCCTGCTCGTCGAGACCGGCTTCAATCAGTCGCTGCGCCGCTTTCTCCGGAGTGGCGGCAGACACCTCCCGGGAGAACGCACCGAGCGCCTCGCCGAGTTCGTAGGGCCGGCCGATGCCGTCGCCGTGCCAGAACGGCACTTTTCCCGGCTGCCCGTACGCGGGGAGCACGTTCACGCGGTCGTGTGTGATCTCGGCGATGCGCCAACTCGTTGTGCCGAGCGTGAAGACGTCGCCGACGCGCGACTCGTAGACCATCTCCTCATCGAGTTCGCCGACGCGCCGTCCTGCACCCTCGCCGGCGACGAAAACAGCGAACAGCCCGCGGTCGGGGATCGTGCCGCCACTGGTCACGGCGATCCGCTGAGCGCCTGGCCTGCCGGTCAGCGTTCCGGCATCCCGGTCCCAGACCAGGCGCGGACGCAACTCGGCGAACTCGTCAGAGGGGAATCGTCCGGCCAGCAGATCGAGCGTGGCTTCATAGGCCGAGCGGGGCAACGCCTGGAACGGCGCCGACCGCCTGACCGTGTCGAACCATTCCTCGACACTGATCGGCGCGAGCGCGCAGGCCGCGACGGTCTGCTGCGCAAGGATATCGAGCGGATTGCGCGGCACGGCGATTGCTTCGATCTTGCCTGCCAGCATCCGCTCGGTCACGATCGCGGTGTGCAGCACGTCGCCGCGATGCTTCGGGAAGAGCGCCGCCCGACTGATTTCGCCGACCTGGTGCCCCGCCCGGCCGACGCGTTGCAGACCGGATGCCGCGGACGGAGGCGCCTCGACCTGGATGACGAGGTCGACCGCTCCCATGTCGATGCCGAGTTCGAGACTGCTGGTCGCGACGACGCAGCGCAGGATGCCGGATTTCAGTTCTTCCTCGACGAGCGCGCGCTGCTCCTTGGAAACGGAGCCGTGGTGGGCTTTGGCGAGCACAGGATCGGCGCCGGCGGTTGCGCCTGCCTGAGCCATCATCTGAGCGGGTGGGGCTGTCGACACCGGGAGTGGGGCTCCGATGCGCTCTGAGTAGATCTCATTGAGCCTGCCGGTGAGTCGCTCGGCAAGACGCCGCGAGTTCGCGAACACGATTGTGGAGTTGTTCTCGAGGATGCGGTCGACGATCGCCTCTTCGACGTGCGGCCAGACCGACCCGGTCACCTCTGTGTATTCGGCCGGGTCATCATTCGTGGATGCTGCGCCGGGTGGAGGCGGCGGATTGGACATGTCGTCCATCGGAACGACCACGCTCAGTTCGAACGTCTTCGACGCTCGCGGTGCCACGATCTCGACGGGCGCCGATCCACCGAGGAAGCGTGCCACTTCGTCGATGGGGCGCACGGTCGCTGAGAGGCCGATGCGCTGTGCGGGCACGGCATCCGATCGCGCCGCTCGACGCAGGGAATCGAGTCTCTCGAGGCTCACCGCGAGGTGCGCGCCACGTTTTGTGGCCGCAACGGCGTGCACCTCGTCGATGATCACCGTGTGCACATCGCGCAGCGTCTCGCCAGCGCGGCTGGTGAGCATCAGATAGAGCGATTCCGGCGTGGTGATGAGGATGTCGGGCGGGTTCGTGACGAGCTTGCGGCGATCGCTGGATGTGGTGTCGCCGGAGCGCACGCCAACGGTCACGGTCGGGGCCGCGATTCCGAGTCGGCGCGCGGACTGGCCGATACCGACGAGCGGGGAGCGCAGGTTGCGTTCGACGTCGACGCCGAGCGCCTTCAGGGGCGAGATGTAGAGGATGCGCGTGCGCGCAGCGTCGGGCTTGGCAGGGCCAGACTCGGCGAGACCGGTGGCATCCGCTTTCTCCCGAAACACGCTGTCGATGGCCCAGAGGAACGCCGACAGGGTCTTGCCTGATCCGGTCGGTGCGACGACGAGTGCGTGCTTTCCAGCCGAAATTGCCTCCCACGCGCCGACCTGAGCGTTCGTCGGCGCAGCGAACGCACCCCGGAACCAGTCTTGGGTCGCCGGGGTAAAACGGTCGAGCACATGTTGCGCCGAGCCTGTCGAAGCGTCACCCATCCCTCCATCATCCAGGGTGGGACTGACATCCGGCTCGTCGGTGCAGGATCCGTTCTGACCGTCCGCGATGGCGCACTGGATTCCCAGTAGCGTGGCTTCATGGATGATTCCGCGTTCGAGAGTCTCTACGGAACGTGGGCGCCGCGCACACCAGCGGACGCGGCCCGTCTGTTCGAGGGGTATCCAGGCGTCTGGTGGATCGCCGGAGGCTGGGCACTCGAGGCCTTCAGCGGGGTGAGTCGTCATCATGAGGATCTCGATCCGTCAGCGTTGCGCGCAGATCTCGCCCTTCTCCGCAGCCATCTCGCCGGACGCCTGCATGTGTGGGCCGCCTTCTCGGGCGCGTTGAAACCTCTGGCCGCCGACGAGCGCCCGAATGCGTCCGCCGATGATCTCCTGCCAGAAGGATGCGGGCAGCTCTGGACCCGTCCTGATGCCGCGCACCCCTGGGAATATGACATTCTCCTGAGCCCTGGCAGAACTGAGGAATGGGTCTACAGGCGCGACTCGACAATCCGACTACCGATGGCCGACGCGCTCTGGGCGCGCGATGGCATCCGCTATCTGCAACCAGAGATCCAGCTTCTTTACAAGGCTAAGGGGCAACGCCCCAAGGATGAGGTCGACTTCGCCGCCACCCTGCCGTTCCTCGACGCCGCACGTCGTGACTGGCTGCGACGCACGCTCGAGCGGACGATTCCGGGGCACACCTGGCTCCGAGAGCTGTGATCGCCAGCGGTCCTCAACGCTCGATCACGGATTTGCTGGGAGATCGCCCACGGATCAGGGTTCGCTTGGAACGATGACCCAGAGCAGGATGTATGCCCAGAGCGACAATCCGGCGAACAGCACGGCAAGCACCGTGATCACGCGAACCGTCGTCGGGGTGACGCCGAACCGTGTGGCGAGCGCGGCGCACACTCCTGCGATGACGCGACCCTGCCGGGGTCGTACGAGAGGATTCATGCTCCCATCCTGCCTTGCGTGACCGTTCGACAAAACCCCTGCCCGTCGATCTCCAGTGTGAGGTCAAGCTCGAGCCGCGCGAGGAAGGCGTCGTCGTGGCTCACGACCAGCACCGCACCGCGGTACGCGCGCAGAGCATCGACGAGCTGATCGACCGTGTCGAGGTCGAGATTGTTTGTCGGTTCATCCAAGACCACGAGGTGTGGCGCAGGGTCAGCCAACAGCAACTTCGCCAGGGCCACACGGAAGCGCTCGCCGCCGGACAGCGTGGCTACCGGGCGATCGCTCGTGTCGCCTCGAATGAGGAAGCGGGCCAGGCGATTGCGTAGTTCCTTCTCGGGAATGTTCGGCGCAGCCTCGGCGATGTTCTCGACCACCGAACGGGATTCGTCGAGCCCATCGATCCGCTGCGGCAGGTACCCGATGCGGTCGGTGTGGGAGGTCGCCCGCACTTTCGGTTCATAACTCCTCAAAGAATCGCCAGTCTGGAGGGGATTCGGCCGATCTAGGTCGATCCGCGGCATTTCTGAGGAGTTGTGAACGGCATCAGCCACCAGTCGCTGGAGCAGCGTCGTCTTGCCGACGCCGTTCCGGCCGATCAGTGCCACCCGCTCGGGCCCCTGGATCACCCACGACATCTCTCCGTCGCTGATCGTGGCGATGCGGCGAGAACGTGAGACTCCTGGATCGGGCAGCTCGATCTTCATCGATGCATCACCGCGCACCCGCCGACCGGCCTCGTCGAGCGCTGCGCGCGCGTCATCCTCTTTCTCCGCGACCTCGGTGCGCAGCTTTCCTGCTGACACCTGGGCGGCCATCTTTCGGCCGTTAGCGACGATCTTCGGCACGCGCTTCTCAACGAACGCCTTGTTCGCCATACGTGCGCGGCCTGCGAGCTTTGTCTCGGCCTCGATCCGCTGACGCTTTTCCTTTTTAAATGTCTGCTTGGCATCGCGTTCGGCCTGACGTGCGGCGTTCTGCTCGCCATCCAGCCACGCGCGCCACGCGGAGTACGGGCCACCGAACACACTCAGCGTGTGTGCGTACAGCTCGGCGGTGTCCTCCATCAGCTCGAGCAATGACACGTCGTGGCTGACGACGATCAGGGTTCCCTTCCAAGAGCGCACCATGTCGGCGAGCTTCGCTCTGGCGTCACGGTCGAGGTTATTGGTCGGCTCGTCCAGTAGCGTGATCGGCGCTCGCCGAGGACGGATGCCGGCAATCGCGACGAGTACCGCTTCGCCACCGGAGAGTTCGCCGACGTTGCGCTCGAGGAACGACGGATCAAGACCTGCCTCTGCCAATGACACCTCCGCGCGTGCCTCGATGTCCCAGTCGTCGCCGACGGCGTCGAAGTGCTCGGGTGCGACGTCGCCGGCGGTGATGGCACGTACGGCGTCGAGGGCATCCGCGACGCCGAGAAGCTCGGCGACTCGTCGATCGGTGTCGAGCGTGAGACGCTGCGGCAGATATGCGACATCGCCGGTGGCGGTGATGAACCCCGATGTCGGGGACAGGTCGCCAGCGATCAGGCGCAGCAGGGTGGACTTGCCTGAACCGTTGCGTCCGACCAGGCCGGTGCGTCCGCTGCCGAATGAGCCGGTGAGCCGGTCGAGCACGGTGGAGCCGTCCGGCCAGGTGAAGGTGAGGCGGTCAAGGGTGACCGATGCGTGAATGGTGGGTGTTGACATGGGTGTCTCCCGAAGATGTGCGGATGCACTGACACGGGTCGCCGCTCGACGCCGAGAAGGCGGAGGCGAAACCGGTGGGAAGGATCGTCGTGTCAGCGCGCGGAAAGAGGAGCGCGGGGGCGACAGATCAGATCAATGAACTTCCAAACACGGCGGACAGGACTTTTCGATGCTACCCGGGCGTGTCGCGCATCACAACCCTCGGGCGTGTCGCGATCGTCATCCGTTCACCGAGCGGTCTTCTGAATGTCACAGTTTCGAGTTAGCGTGGCCCGCATGATCACGCATCTCCGCGTCCGCGCGGCTGCTCTCGCAAGCCTCCTGGTCGTCAGTGCCGCCGTAGTGGCCGCCGCCCCGGCCGTGGCCGCACCTCCGCACTCGAAACCTCCTCACGCAGCGCACGGAGATGCTGAGTTGCGCTTCGCCACCTTCAACGCCTCGCTCAATCGAGGCACCGAAGGTGCGCTCGTCGCCGATCTCTCTGTTCCTGGTAACGCGCAGGCAGATGTCATTGCCGAGATCATCCAGCATTCGAACCCCGATGTGCTCCTGATCAACGAGTTCGACTACGCCGCCGAGGGCGACGCCCTGCGGTTGTTCCAGGAGAACTACCTGTCGGTGCCGCATGGCGACGCGGAGCCCGTCGAATACGCGTACCGATACTCTGCCCCGGTCAACACCGGAGTGCCCAGTGGGTTCGATCTGAACAACGATGGCGCGATCTCCGGGGGCGACGACGCCTGGGGCTTCGGTCTCTTCCCTGGTCAGTACGGCATGGCCGTCTACTCGAAGTACCCGATCGAGCAGGACGCGATCCGCACGTTCCAGAACTTGCTCTGGTCGGATATGCCCGGCGCCCTTCTCCCGGACGATCCCTCGACACCGGAGCCCGCGGATTTCTATTCACCTGAGGAGCTCGCGCAGTTCCCCCTGTCGAGCAAGTCGCATTGGGACGTGCCGATCCAGGTGTCGAAGAACAAGACCGTGCACTTGCTCGTCTCACATCCGACCCCGCCGACCTTCGACGGCGCGGAGGACCGCAACGGCCGACGCAACCACGATGAGATCCGCCTCTGGGCCGACTATGTCGCCGGGGGCAAGGCGGGGTCGTACATCGTCGACGATCAGGGCCGCAGCGGTGGACTCGGGCGCAATGAGCTCTTCGTGATCGCCGGCGATCAGAACGCCGACCCGAACGACGGCGACTCCACGGACGGCGCTATCCAGCAACTCCTCGAGAATCCCCGCGTGAACACCGCCACCGTACCGACCAGCCCGGGCGCGGTCGAGGCGTCCGAACTGCAGGGGGGAATCAACCTCGAGCATGTCGGCGACTCGGCACAGGACACGGCGGACTTCTCCGAGCCGCCGGGAAACATCCGCGTGGACTACGTGCTGCCCAGTCGCCAGATCCGCATCGTCGCCTCGGGGGTCTTCTGGCCGGAGTCCGACGACTCCCTCTCGCGCCTGACCGGCGTCTACCCGTTCCCCTCCAGCGATCACCGGCTTGTCTGGGCTGACGTCGACGTGCCAGGTGGTGGAAAGAGTCGCTGAGCTGCCGCATCACCAGATCCGTCGCTCGGAGGATGCCGCGGCATCGCCAAGCTCGTACGGTGGAGTCATGGCTGATAACGAGATGAGCGGCAGCGAGATGCGCCAGCGCATGAGCTGGGGTGCGGGCATCGCCATCGGCATGGGGGTCGGCGTCGCCACGGGGTCGGCGCTGGACAACATGGGTGTGGGAATCGGGATCGGGATCGCCAGTGGTGTGGTGGTCGCGATTGCGATCGGTTCGGTGGGGCGGGGACGCAGGACGGCTGACGATGATTCAGCAGACGACCCAGAAGGCCTTCCTGACGAGGATGACCCCGGCTCAGTCCGCTGAGCCGTCCCGCCACTTCTCCAGGAAGATCTTCACGTCGAGCAGTTCGCCCTCGGAGATGCTGTGGGTGAGGCCGGGGTAGACGCGTCCGGTGAGTTCGGAGTGATCAGGCAGCCACTGAGAAGTGTGGTCGATCAGTGGCGCGGGAATCACATCGTCATTCGTGCCTCGACCCCAGAACACCGGTGGACGTGATTCGCGCAGCGCCTCATCGTCGGGCAACTCACCGGGGGAGGCGTAGCCGCTGAGTGCGACGACAGCGCCGAAGCGCGCGGCATCCAGTCGCAGCGCCTGTAGCGACACGGCGGCGCCCTGTGAGAAGCCGAGCAACGCGATCCTCGGCGACTCGCCGGCCTTGGCAGTCGGTGCATCGCCGGCGTGGGCATCCAGCCAGCTGAGCACGGCACGCGCGGCGTGGGTCACAGCATCCGAATCTCGGCCGTTCAGACCGTCGATCGGATACCACGAGCGTCCGGGCGCCGGCCATGGCGGCGTCAGAGGCGCCGCGACGGACGCCACCGCGATGCGCTCAGGCAAGTAGGGGACGAGTCCGAACAGGTCGTGCTCGTCTGCGCCATAGCCGTGCAAAAGCACGAGCAACGGCAGGCCTTCACGGTTGTCGGGGGCCCAGCGCGTAGCATCCGCGTCGAGTGTCAGGTTCTCGCTCACACACACCATCCTGCCAGCAGGCGCTGACACTGGTAGAAAGGAGACATGTCTGTGCGTACACCTGATCCGGACCCTGAGGACTCCGATGACGATCTCTCTCAGTTCAGTGAGCTGCCCGCGGACGCGAGCAACCCAGGCTGGCTGAGCGAGGTCGAGCTGGCTGAGGCGCGACGACGCATACCCATGCTGTACGTCGAAGCGATTCCGGTGCGCACCGACGGGTCAGGCCAAGTGAGCGAGATCGGCATCCTGTTGCGGTCCACGCCGCTGGGCGAGATGACCCGCACCATTGTTTCGGGGCGAGTGCGCTACGGCGAACCGGTGCGCGATGCGCTGTTCCGGCACATCGAGAACGATCTCGGGCCGATGGCCTTCCCCCTGCTGCCGCCGCAGCCGTTGCCATTCACAGTCGCCGAGTACTTCCCTATGCCGGGGGTCAGCGCCTTTCACGACGACCGCCAGCATGCGGTGTCGCTGGCGTTCGTGGTGCCGGTGACAGGCACCTGCGAGCCGCGTCAGGATGCGCTCGAAGTGACCTGGTTCTCACCGGAGGAGGCGGCATCCGATGCCGTCGCCGCGGAGATGGAGGGCGGCCGAGGCACGCTCATCCGCCTCGCTCTCGCGAGCCTGGGCCTGCTGCGCTAACTCGGCCGCTGGCCGCCCCGGCGCCCCGCCCACTGACGCCGACGCCCCTTGTTCTCGCCGACGCCTCCGGATAGCGACGTAGGTACCGAGGGGCCTCGACGCCAGCAGGGGGCGCCGATGTAGGGCGCCGCGGCTAGGGGCGCCGGCGGTAGGGCGCGACGCCGATGCTGCGGGTCGGGCAGAGAACCTAGCCGGCGGTCACGCCGCCATCTGCGACGAACTCTGCACCGGTGGCGAAGCTGGCGTCGTCGCTGGCGACGAAGGCGATCAGTGCGGCCATTTCCTCCGGCTTACCGAGCCTGCCCATCGGCGTACCTGCGATCAGCATGTCGCGGTCGGCGTCGCCGAGGATCGGGGTGTCGATGAATCCGGGGTGCACGGAGTTCACACGCACGCCCTCCTTCGCCCAACCCAGAGCCGTGGTCTTGGTGAGCAGACGGACCGCACCCTTGGCTGCGTGGTAGGCGGGACTCACGCCAGAACCGACGATGCCGTACATCGAGCTGATGTTCACCACGGCACCGTTGCCGCTCTTCTTGAGAGCGTCGGCTGCGGCCTTCATACCGAGGAAGACGCTGGTCTGCGTGACCGCGACGACCTTGTCCCAGGTTGCGAGCGTGGTGACTTCGATCGGCTCGGTGTCACCGATGCCGGCGTTGTTCACGAGGATGTTCAATCCGCCGAATGCATCGACAGTCTTTGCCACGGCTTCGGTCCAGCCGTCTTCGCTGGTGACGTCGAGATGGACGAACAGGCCAGTGCCGCCGTTCTTCTCGATTTCTGCGACGACCTGTCCGCCGAGCTCATCCTGCACGTCGGCGACCACGACCGTTCCGCCCTCGGATGCGATGCGAAGCGCTGTCGCCTTGCCGATTCCGCTGGCGCCGCCTGTGACCAGTGCGACGCGACCTTCGAAACGAGTCATGATGTCCTCTTTCCTCAGTGAACAGCCGCCAGCACGGTGCTGTGGCCGTATATCCAGTACAACACATATCAGGCATTTCTATTCCTATGCATACAAATGACTCAGAGGGGGATCGGTTTCAGCGCATTCTCGGCAGAGCTATCCCATTTCCTATAGGATTACGTCGGTGGAATGCCCACGTGCACCCTTTTTCGCTCAGAGGAGACCGCAATGACGCGCTTGTTCAACGACCCGGACGACTTTGCCGACGATTCGGTGGCTGGCTTCGTCGCGGCCTCGTCGCGGTGGGTCCGCCCGGTGACAGGCGGCGTCGTCCGCTCCACCCGCGGTGCAGAACCCACCGTCTCGGTGGTTATCGGCGGTGGCAGTGGGCATTACCCGGCATTCGCCGGTCTCGTGGGCCCAGGCCTCGCACATGGGGCCGCCATGGGTAACCTCTTCGCCTCGCCTTCTGCGCACCAGGTGCACTCGGTGGCCACGGCTGCACACGAGGGCAGAGGTGTGCTGCTGAGCTACGGGAACTACGCCGGCGACGTCCTGCATTTCACGCAGGCACAGGAGCGGATGCGAACGGCGGGAATCGACTGCCGCACCGTCACCGTGACCGATGACATCTCCAGCGCCCCGGCCTCCGAGCGCGAGAAGCGCCGCGGCATCGCGGGGGATCTCGTCGTCTTCAAGATCGCCGGCGCCGCGGCCGAAGCCGGGTACGACCTCGACGGTGTCGAGCGTGCCGCGCAGCTCTCGAACGAGCGCACCCGTTCTCTGGGCGTCGCCTTCAGCGGCTGCACTCTTCCCGGTGCGCAGGAGCCGCTGTTCACTGTGCCGGAGGGGCGCATGGCCGTCGGCCTCGGCATCCATGGGGAGCCTGGAATCGACGAGGTCGACATTCCGACCGCAGCAGAACTCGCCGCTTTGTTCGTCTCGTCCCTGCTCGCAGAGATCCCGGATGGGGTCGCCCTCGAGGGTGCCAGAGTCGTGCCGATTCTGAACGGACTCGGCAGCGTGAAGTACGAGGAGCTCTTCGTCGTCTACGGCGCCGTCGATCGCCTCCTCGCCGAGGCAGGAGTCGTGGTGGTCTCGCCGGAAGTGGGGGAGTTCTGCACGAGCTTCGACATGGCAGGCGTCTCGCTCACGCTGCTCTGGCTTGACGCCGAATTGGAAGAACTCTGGAACGCGCCGTGCGACACCCCCGCGTTCCGCCGGGGTGCGGTCGAGGGTCGCATCGCCGTCGAAGTGACGCAGAGCGAGGCTGAGGAAGTCGTCATTGCACCAGCGAGCGAAGCATCGCAGGATGCCGCCCGCACGGTCGGTCGCTCCCTCACCGCTATGGCACTGATGTTGGATGCTGAGGCAGAAGAGCTCGGTCGGCTTGACCGCATCGCCGGTGATGGCGATCACGGAATCGGGATGCAGCGCGGCAGCCGTGCGGCAGCCGCCGCGGCTGCGCAGGCGATCGAGGCTGGTGCTGGCGCGCGCACCGCACTGCAGCACGCTGGCGATGCATGGGCCGACAAGGGCGGTGGCACATCCGGCGCGATCTGGGGCGAGATGCTGGTCGCGCTGGGTGCGGTGCTCGGCGACGACGAGGCCGTAGACAAGCACGCCGTCGGCTCCGGAGTGACCGGCATGAAGGATGCTGTCATGTCCTTCGGCAAGGCGAAGCCGGGGGACAAGACGATGATCGATGCGATCGTCCCCTTCGCCGACCGGCTGGTCGATCGCCTGAACGAGGGCGCTGCCCTCGCCGAAGCGTGGTCGGATGCGGCGGATGCCGCCACCTCGGCCGCTGAAGCTACCGCCCAGCTGACCGCGAAACTCGGACGCTCACGCGCGCACGGAGACAAGAGCCTGGGCACGCGCGACCCCGGGGCGGTCTCCTTCGCACTCATCTCACACACGGTTCTCCACATCCTGAAAGGGGATGACTGAAATGGCACTTCGATTGGTAATCGGCTCGGACGACGCAGGATTCGAGTACAAGGAACGCATCAAGGCTGACCTCCTGGCCAACCCGCTCGTCGCGGAGGTCGTCGATGTCGGCGTCGACGCGGACGGGCACACGAACTACCCCAAGATCGCGACGACTGCGGCCGAACGGGTCGCCGCAGGAGATGCGGACCGCGCCATCCTGCTCTGCGGTACGGGGCTCGGCGTGGCGATCGCGGCGAATAAGGTGTCCGGCATCCGCGCCGTCACCGCGCACGACTCGTTCAGCGTGGAGCGTTCGGTGCTCTCCAATGACGCCCAGGTGCTCTGCATGGGACAGCGAGTGATCGGCATTGAGCTCGCCCGCCGTCTCGCGGCGGAGTGGCTCACGTACACCTTCGATCCGCAGAGTGCTTCGGCCGAAAAGGTGCGCGAAATCTGCGCCTACGAGGGCAGCTGAGGCGCAGAGATGCTCATCGGCGCCAGCCTGAAGATGTACTTCTCCCTCGCGGAGACTGTGGCGTGGGCATCAGAGGTGGCGTCGATCGTTGAGGCGCACCCAGCGCGCGCGTCGCTGACGGCGTTCGTGATCCCGCAGTATCCGTCGATCCCTGCCTGCCTTGAGGCATCTGAAGCTCATGGTGGTGTGCTCGAGGTGGGGGCACAGGATGCCGCGACCGAGGATGTCGGTGCATTCACCGGTGAGGTGTCGGCCGCAGTTCTCGCGGAACTGGGATGCCGATTCGTGGAGGTCGGCCACGCCGAGCGGCGCCGGATGTTCGGCGAGACGGACGACGTCGTCGCTGCGAAGGTGCATGCGGTGCTGCGGAACGCCCTCACCCCTATTCTCTGTATCGGCGAGTCTGAACTCCTTGACCCCGCGGACGCGGCAGAGGTTTGTATCGGCCAGATCCGCTCGGCCCTCGCCGTCGCGGAACAAGCGGGTGTCGCGGGTCCGATCGTGGTCGCATATGAACCCGTCTGGGCGATCGGTGCGCCAGAGCCCGCTCATCCAGAGCACATCCGGGACGTGTGCGGTCGGCTCCGAACATACCTGGCGCATTGGGCTGGAGGGGCGTTTGTCATCTACGGCGGCAGCGCGGGACCTGGGCTGCTGACGCAGATCGCGGACAGCGTGGATGGGCTGTTCCTCGGTCGCTTCGCGCACGAACCCTCCGCGTTCCGTGACATCCTCGACGAAGTGGGTTTTCTGACGGCCTGACCGGCCGCAGAATGAGAGGGAGAAGCACGATGGTCACGGAAATCGACGGCGGCCTACGCGGGTTGGAAAGCACGATCGAGCGCAGAGGCTTGCGCGACCGCGTCTACGATCGCATCCTGCAGCTCCTGCTGAGCGGTGACGCGGCTCCTGGCGCGCGCCTGTCCATCGACACGATCGCCCGCCAGCTTGATGTCTCGCAGACTCCGGTGCGCGAAGCGATGGTCCAGCTCGAACGGACCGGATTAGTGACGAGGGAGGCCCTCAAGGGCTACCGGGTCGCTCCTCCGCTCGGCGCCGCGCAGTTGCAGGAGCTGTTCGACGCGCGCATCATGCTCGAATCGCACGCTGCACGCCTGGCCACCCCCGCGTCGCCGGCGATGCTCGCAGAGCTTCGCGCTGCGGAGGATGACCATCGCCAGATCGGTGGGAAGGTGATCACGGCCCTCCGTGCCGGAACGACGGACGTCACGTTGACGACCGCCTACTTCGCCGCGGATGCTGCGTTTCACCGAGTCATTTTCCTGCACTGCGGCAACCGCTACCTGACCGAGATGTCCGAGTCGCTTGGAGCGCAACTGCACCGGATGCGCCAGTCGGTGCTGCACGGTGTCACCGACGTTCGTGAGGCGATCGCAGAGCATGAGGCGATTGCCGACGCCTTCGCGGGGGATGACCCCGACGCGCCGGAGGCACTCATGCGCCGACACGTCGAGCAGGTCAGGGCTCGCTCTCTCGATCTCGAGCGGGGCTGACCCGGCACGATAGCGCCGGGAGCCGTCATCACGGCCGACGCTTGACCTTCGCACTATTTCCTATAGGATCTATGAAGACTCGAGAATAGTCGGGTCCCTCACGTCAACGGAGTCGTCATGACCGCAACGTCGCACCCCCTCACCAGCGAGAGCTGGCCCATCGCCGTCTGCATGCACGGGTTCTCGCCTGTCGCCCCGGATGGAACGCGTCTGCATGACGCGTCCTCAGAGACCTGGGATGGTCTCTTCCGCCAGGTCGAGCGGCTCGGCTTCACGGCCATCGAGATCGCAGACAGCCACATTCGCCCCTCCGAGCTCGAACCGGCCCGCCGTCAGGAGCTCGCCTCGATCGCCGCCGACCACGGCGTGAAGCTGATCTCCGTGCACGTCCAGCGTCAGAGCGTGATCGAACCTGGTAAGGGCGAAGAGAACCTCGCATACGCGCACCGTGCCATCGACGCCGCAGCCGAACTCGGCATGCAGGTGTTCTCGACCGGGCTGCACCAGCCGTTCACCGAGGCTCAGCGCAAGGCGCTGTGGTTCTGGACCGCGCAGGGACCGGTCGACCCGGACGACGCTGAGACGCGCGCGCTGGCGGTCCGTCGCCTCCGCGAACTCGGTGAGCACGCGGCATCCGTCGGCCTCCCGATGTCGCTGGAGATGTACGAGGACACCTACCTCGGCACCGCCGACAGTGCTGTGCGCCTGATCGAGGAGATCGGGCTGGACAATGTCGGCCTCAACCCCGACATCGCCAACCTCATCCGCCTCCACCGGCCCATCGAGAACTGGCGCGAGATGCACGAGAAGACGCTGCCGTACGCGAACTACTGGCATGTGAAGAACTACATTCGCGACGAGTCCGCCGACGGCAGTTGGGCGACCTCGGTCCCCACCAGCCTCGAGCTCGGACTCATCAACTACCGCGACATGGTCGCCCGCGCCGTTGAACTCGGGTTCAACGGACCATTCCTCATGGAGCAGTATGGCGGCGACAGTCTCGGCGTCTGCGCCACGAACCGCGACTACCTCCGCACGCTCCTCCCGGAGCCTGCGGGCGCCTGATCGACCTTCACACCTGATCGAAATTCTCAAGGAGACGAAGACATGACTCAGCAGGAACGCCCCGTCTACGCGGTGATCGGCAGTGGCTACATGGGCGGCGGTATCGCCCAGGTGCTCGCTCTGTCCGGTGCCGACGTACGCATCGCCGACGTCGACATCGAAATCGCCCGCAGCAACCGTGACCGCCTCATTGCCGAGGCCGAGCAGTTCGCGGCCGACGACCTCTTCCCTGCCGACGCCGCCTCGATCATCGCAGAGCGGGTCACCGCGACGACGATCGAGGATGCCGTCGACGGGGCATCCTTTATCGAGGAGGCCGTCCCCGAGAAGATCGAGATCAAGCACGCAACGCTGCGTCGCATCTCGGAGGCGGCTGCCCCCGACGCGATCATCGGCAGTAACACCTCGACGATCCTGATCGAGAAGCTGGCCGAGGCCGTGGTGAATCCCGAACGCTTCCTCGGTGTGCACTTCTCCAACCCCGCGCCGTTCATTCCTGGCGTCGAGCTGATCCCGCACGCGACAACGGATGCGGCGATCCTTCCCGTGGTCGAGCAGATTGTCGCGGCCACCGGCAAGGAGACCGCGCGCGTCAAGGATGCGACCGGCTTCGTGCTGAACCGCCTGCAGTACGCGCTCTTCCACGAGGCGACTCAGCTCGTAGAAGAGGGCGTCGCGACGCCTGAGGACATCGACACGATCGTCCGCACCACCTTCGGTTTCCGCCTTCCGGTGTTCGGACCGTTTGCCATCGCCGACATGGCAGGGCTCGACGTGTACTCGTTCTGCTACGCCTCGTTGCAGACAGAGTTCCCCGAGCGTTTCGCGACCCCGGCGTCGCTGAAGGCGCTCGTCGACGCCGGCAAGTTCGGCACCAAGTCCGGCGCAGGCTACCTCGACGTGCCGGCCGATCGCACGGCCGAACTGATCGCGTACCGGAACAAGGCCTACGTCGCCGTCAAGAAGCTGATGGACGAGCTCGGCCCCGCACCCATCCACCCCGCCCAGAGCTGAACGGAGCAGATCATGGCATCAGATTTCCCCGCTGAGCGCACCGCGATCCTCACCGGAGCGGCGAGCCCCCGCGGCATCGGCCGCACGACCGCCTTCTACCTCGCCGAACGCGGGTGGAACATCGGCATCATCGACGTCGACGGCGAAGCCGCCGCACGCACCGCTGCCGAGGTCGCAGAGGCACACGGTGTTCGCGCCGTCGGTGTCGGCGCAAACGTCGCGGACCGCGACCAGGCTATTGCTGCGGTGGACGCCCTGGAGAATGCTCTTCCGCAGGTGGTCGCGCTGGTGAACTTCGCAGGTGTCTCCTCGCCCGTGCCGTACCTCGAGGTCACACCGGAGGAGTGGCGCCGTGTGCAGTCGATCAACCTCGACGGTGTGCACTGGGTGACCCAGCGGGTCGCGCATATCCTGGCAGGCAACGGTATCGGGCGTGTGGTCGGGATCTCGTCGGTCTCCGCTCAGCGTGGTGGCGGCACGTTCTCAAAGACGCCGTACTCCGCCTCGAAGGCCGGCGTCATCGGACTCATGCGATCTCTCGCCCGCGAGCTCGGCCCGCTCGGTGTCACCGCGAACGTGATCTCGCCAGGACCGATCGATACCGACATCATGGGCGGCACTCTGTCCGATGAGCGCAAGACTGCCATGGCCGCAGACGGGGTTCTGCCCCGCATCGGGACGCCGACGGACATCGCCGCCGCCGTCGCCTATTTGATCAGCGAGGATGCCGGATTCGTGACGGGTCAGACCCTGAACGTCGACGGTGGCCTCTACATGCACTGATCCCACCTGCTCTGATTCCACCTGCGCTGAAGGAGAGATATCCCGTGTCCCAGTCCTGGTCCAAAGGGCGCATCGCCTTCCTTGTGATCGGTGTGATCTGCGTGGTCATTGGCCTCGTCATGATCATCCCGGCTCTGGGCAGCTGAGCCCGCTTCCTCGTGCAAACCTCACCACTCAAAGGAGAGTAACCGTGTCAGATTCATCACCCGGCCCGACCACGCGGACGCTGCTTACTAGTCCGCACCTGGCCAGCGGCATCAAGAAGGCGACCTACCGCCTGATGCCGATGCTCATCATCTTGTACTTCGTCGCCTTCCTCGACCGCACAAATGTCGGTTTCGCTGAGCAGGCGCTCGAAATCGATCGGGGGATCACGGCGGGGGCGTATGCGCTCGGGGCCGGTATCTTCTTCATCGGCTACGCGATCTTCGAAATCCCCTCGAACCTGCTGCTGGTCAGATTCGGCGCACGGTTCTGGCTCGCGCGGATCGCGGTCACCTGGGGAATTGTGGCCTCGATGTTCGCGTTCGTGAACGGCGAGACGATGTTCATCGTGCTGCGGTTCCTGCTCGGCGTGACCGAGGCCGGGCTCTTCCCCGGTGTGATCATGTTCCTGTCGCAGTGGTTCCCGAACAAGCGCCGCGTGCAGATGTTCGCGCTGTTCTACCTCGCGCAGCCCTTCTCGCAGATGCTTGGCGCCCCGCTGTCCGGCGGGCTCATCAGCTTCGGCGAGCAGGTCACGCCGTGGGCTGGGTGGCAGGTGATGTTCTTTGTCGAGGGCATGATGGCTGTCGTCGCGGGTATCGCCGCGTTCTTCTTCCTCGTCGACTCGCCGCAGAAGGCGAAGTTCTTGAACGATGACGAGAAGACCGCGTTGCGGCAGATCATGGAGCATGAGAACTCAGTGAAGGAGTCTGACGGACCACGGGGCATCGGCGCAGCGCTGGTGAACTGGAAGGTCTGGTACTTCACGATCATCTACTTCTGCCTGCAGATCGCGGTCTACGGCACGACCTTCTACCTGCCGCAGCAGGTGGCTGGCCTCATCGGTCAGGACGTCGGTTGGCAGGTCGGTCTGGTGTCGGCGATCCCGTGGGCGGTTGGCCTGTTCGCCTGCTACTACGTGGGCAAGCACGCGACCAGTATCCGGCGTCGTCGCGTCTGGGGTGCGCTGTTCTTCCTCTTGACCGGCGTCGCGATCCTCCTCTCGGCGTGGGCCGGTGCGAACGGACAGGCTCTGCTCGGCATCCTGGCGATCACGATTGCGGTCGCGGCTTTCCTGTCGGTTGGGCCGATCACCTGGTCGTTCCCGACCTCGTTCCTCACCGGAGCCGCTGCCGCAGCCGGTATCGGCCTGATCAACTCGCTGGGCAACCTCGGCGGCTTCGTCGCGCCGATCATGCGCACCGGCATCAACGAGTCGGTGCCAACCGAGAGCGGTGCGTGGGGCGTCGTCTCGCTCGGCGTCTTCGCCTTTCTCGCAGCCATCATGATGTGGGCCACGCGCTTCTTCAGCGCCAAGGCCGACGTGCTGCTGGACGAGGACGCGGCCACCGCGGTCCCGGGCCATTGAGCTGACGTGGGACGCGCATCGGGGGGTGCGCGTGCCACGTCGTCGGGTTGGTCGGTGCTCAGCCGGACCCGGCTTCCCGCGTGACACCGGCGCCCCCTCCTGCGAGACAGACGCCACATATCCAGGCCCCGTTGTATCTAGACCCCGTGCCACCTCGGGACGGGGCGGTGTGAAGACCCTTCGCGGCGCGCCAGCGCCCGCGCAGATTAACGATGAACACGAAGGAGTGTCATGAATCAGGCTGGAACAGAGACCGCG
Source organism: Microbacterium sp. Y355 (assembly GCF_059445345.1). Taxonomy (NCBI): domain Bacteria; kingdom Bacillati; phylum Actinomycetota; class Actinomycetes; order Micrococcales; family Microbacteriaceae; genus Microbacterium; species Microbacterium sp. Y355. Next base: position 3,374,040 of record NZ_JCAIUD010000001.1, read on the forward strand.
ACTAAGAACCGAGAATCCGTGGGGCGGCGTACCATCAAGAACCTGCGCTGGTGGATCCTGGCCTGGGCGCTCGTGGCCGGCATCGTCAACTACATGGATCGCAGTGCGATCTCCATCGCGGCTCCCGTCTTGATCGAAGAGCTTGGGCTGACGCGCACCGATATCGGTCTGTTGGGCACTGTCTTCAGCTGGACGTACGCGTTTGCGCAGCTGCCCGCTGGCTGGCTCGTCGACAAGCTCGGCGCGCGCAAGATGTACTTCCTCGCCATTGCGGGTTGGTCGATCGCAACCGCACTGATGTCGGTGGGATCGACGCTGTGGCACTTTGTGACGTTCCGCTTCTTGCTAGGCGTCACCGAGGCGCCGAACGGCCCGGCTAGCGCTCGCCTCACCGCTGACTGGTTCCCCCGTTCCGAGCGCGGCCAGGCGACTGCAATCTGGGACTCCGGATCGAAGTGGGGCCCGGCCATCGCACCGCCCATCCTCACCGGCATCATGATCACCTTCGGCTGGCAGGCGATCTTCGTCTTCCTCGGCCTGCTCGGTATCGTGCTCGCCGTCGCTTTCTTCATCTTCTATCGTCGCCCCGAATTGCACCCGGCTATCTCCGACGAGGAGCTGGAGCACATCAAGTCCGAGGCTGAGAAGCAGGACACCGGATCCGCCAAGGTGCCGTGGCTGAAGCTGTTCGCGCACCGTCAGATCTGGGGAATGATGGCCGGCTTCTTCTGTGTCATCTGGATCTGGAACATTTTCATTGTTTTCCTTCCGCTGTACCTGCAGGAGGAGCGGGGCGTGAGCATCGCCGGTTCGGGATGGCTCGCGGCGATTCCGTACCTCGGTGCGGCCATCCTCGGTATCACCGGCGGCTGGGTGATGACGAAGTACACGAAGTCCTCCGGTGTCGACCCGCTCACCGCGAAGCGCCGCGTCATGTCTGTCGCGGCGATCGTCGCTGGCATTCTGATCTGCCTCATCCCGCTGGTTGCAGATCTCGCACTGGCCATGATCGTGATGACCGTCGCTCTCGGGTTCGTCGCGACGATGCAGGCTGCTGCTTGGGCAATGCCCGGTGACATCGTCAACTCGTCGCAGGTGGCGTCGGTCGGCGCCATCCAGAACTTCGGCGGCTATTTCGGCGGTGCGTTCGCGCCGCTGCTGACCGGCATCATCGCTGATGCGACCGGCTCTTACGCCCCGTCGTTCATCATCGGTGGCATCATTGCGGCACTCGCCGCAGTGGCCTACACGGTGCTCGTTCGCACACCCATGGCGACGGAGAAGGTGGCGTGACTGTGACTTATCGAATCGGAATAACGAACGAGGCGATCGAGCCGGACGGATCCAGCATCCACGGAGATCTCGGGCTCGATGAGCTCGAGGCCGCCGGAATCGCCTGGGAGGTGATCGACGCGCACCCGCACGACGACAATGATCTTGCAGATCTCGACGCTGTCTATGCGCTTGGTCACCGGACGTTTGACGCGAAGGTGCTGGCGGCAGCGCCGCGCCTGAAACACATCGCCCGCTTCGGCGCGGGATACGACACCATCGACTTGGACGCGTGCAGCGACGCTGGTGTGATCGTCACGAATACGCCGGATGCGATCCGACGGCCGCTTGCCTTGGCAGCTGTCACCCTCGTGCTTGCTGTGACCCACAATTTGGTGCAGAAGCACCGGATCACGGTGGAGGACCGCTGGGAGGATCGCGGCCGCTGGCGCGGGATCGACACCGACAATGCGACCGTCGCGATCGTCGGTTTTGGCAGCGTCGGCGCGGAGGCCGCCCGGATGCTGCTGGCCATCGGGCACCGGGTCGTCGGCGTGAACCGGCGGGGGAGCAGCCCGGAGGCTGACGCGCTCGGCGTACTCATGCTGCCGCTCGCCGCCGCGCTCACAACGGCGGACGTCGTTGTGTTGTGCGCCTCGCTGACTCCCTCCACGCGCGGCATGATCGGGGCAGCAGAGCTCTCGCAGATGAAGTCGACCGCCGCGCTCGTCAACGTCGGACGAGGAGGGTTGGTCGACCAGAAGGCCCTCACCGCGGCGCTCATCGACGGAACCATCCGCGCTGCAGGCCTCGACGTGTTCGAGCAGGAACCGCCAGCTCCGGATGACCCGCTGTTGTTTCTGGACAACGTCACGCTGTCGCCGCACGCACTGTGCTGGACGGCGGACTACACCCAGGCCGTAGTGTCGCGTGCGAATGAGGCGCTCATCGCGGTCTCGCGCGGGGGACTGCCACCGCGCGTGCTCAACCCGCGGGCGCTCGAACATGAGCGGTGGGTCGACGTGGGGGCACCCGTCGCCTGACCTGCGGGAGTCGACCGGAGAACTGAGAGAGGTGCATACCCGAGCGGGTGTGCACCTCTCTCATACCTCAGACGGCTGTCAGCCGAGCGATCTCCGCGATGAAGGCATCAACATCCGCTTCCTGGGTGTCAAAGCTGCACATCCAGCGCACCTCGTTCTTCGCGGCATCCCAGTCGTAGAAGCGGAATGATTCGCGCAGGCGGTCGGCGACGCCATCCGGAAGCGTCGCGAAGACGCCGTTCACCTGGGTCTCCTGCGTGAACTGGACACCCCGGATCGATCCTTCGGCGATTCCGGCTTCGACGCCAGCCCGCAACCTGGCGGCCATCGAGTTCGAGTGTCGGGCGTTGCGCAGCCACAGGTCGCCTTCGAGCAGTGCGATGAGCTGCGCCGACACGAAGCGCATCTTCGAGGACAGCTGCATGTTGTACTTGCGGCCATAGATGAGCCCGGTGGATGCCTCGGCGTTCAGCACCACGATCGCCTCACCCAGCATCGCGCCGTTCTTGGTGCCGCCGAAGCTGAGCACGTCGACGCCGGCGTCGCGGGTGAAGGCGCGAAGCGGAAGGTCGAGGGCGGCGGCGGCGTTGGCGATGCGTGCGCCGTCCATGTGCAGGTGCATACCGTGGCTGTGGGCATGATCGGCGAGCGCCCGGATCTCATCGGTCGTGTAAAGCGTGCCGAGCTCGGTCGACTGGGTGATCGAGACGACCAGCGGCTGTGCGCGGTGCTCATCACCCCAGCCCCAGGCCTCGCGATCCACAAGTTCAGGGGTGAGCTTGCCGTTGTCGGTGGGAACAGTGAGCAGCTTCATCCCGCCGATGCGCTCTGGTGCTCCGCCCTCGTCGACATTGATGTGCGCGGTGGATGCCGTGATCACAGCGCCCCAGCGGGGAAGCATCGACTGCAAGCCGACGACGTTCGCGCCGGTGCCGTTGAACACCGGGAAGGCCTGGATGCCGTCGCCGAGGTGGCTGCGGAAGACCTCTTGCAGGCGCTCGCTGTAGACGTCCTCGCCATAGGCGACCTGGTGGCCGTCGTTCGCCGCGGCGATCGCCGCGAGGATCTCGGGGTGGATGCCGGAGTAGTTGTCCGACGCGAATCCCCGGATCGCGGGGTCATGCAGTGTGCTCACCGCATAAGCCTATGTCGGATGTCGGTCGTCCTCGCTACGCTTTTCTCGTGAGCGAGACTGCAGATTCTGCGGGGGTCCGCGAGAGTGTCCAGCACGCGAGCCCCGGGAGCCCCGGCGCGAAGCGCGCGTTCATCAACGTGCTTGTGAACACCCTCATCGCCAACGTGACGACGAGCTTCCTATGGTTCGCGCTGACCTTCTGGGTGTACATCGAGACGCAGTCGGTGCTGGCGACAGGCATCATCGGCGGCGCCTACATGCTGTTCGTCGCGTTCTTCGCGATGGTCTTCGGCACGATCGTCGACCGCAATCGCAAGCACACCGTGATGGTGCTCTCCAGCGTCATCTCGGCGATCGCCTTCCTCCTCGCAGGCATGCTTTATCTCTGGCAGCCCGAGAGCGCTCTGCTTGACCTCGGCGGGCCCTGGTTCTGGCTGTTCTCGGGGATCATCCTGTTCGGTGGCGTGATCGAGCAGCTGCGCAACATCGCCCTGTCGACGACGGTGACTCTGCTCGTGGTCGAGGAGAGGCGGGTGAACGCGAACGGGCTCGTGGGCACGGTGCAGGGCATCGCATTCCTGGTGACGAGTGTCTTCTCCGGCCTCTCGATCGGATTCCTCGGTATGGGGTGGACGCTCGTGATCGCGATCGTTGCGATGGCGATCACGTTCGTGCATCTGCTGTTCATCCGAATTCCCGAGGGCAAGCCGCAGCCCGATCCGAACGCCTCCAGTGCCTTGGACTTCCGGGGTAGCGTGCAGGCGATCCGGCTCGCGCCGGGCTTGTTCGCCCTGATCATCTTCTCGATGTTCAACAACTTCATCGGCGGCGTATACATGGCGCTGATGGACCCGTACGGGCTCACCCTGTTCTCCGCGCAGGAATGGGGCTTCGCGCTGGCATTCGCCTCGACCGGCTTCCTCATCGGCGGCGCGCTGGTGGCGAAGTTCGGGTTGGGGAAGCGGCCTGTGCGCACGATGCTGCTCGTCGTCATTGCCATGGGTCTGCTCGGCGCCGTCTTCATGCTGCGCGAGTGGTGGCCGCTGTATGTCGTCGGCATCTGGCTGTACATGGCGCTGGTGCCGCCGGTCGAGGCCGCCGAGCAGACCGTGATCCAGAAGGTGGTTCCGTTCAAGCGACAGGGTCGAGTGTTCGGCGTTGCCGCGGCCATGGAAGCGGCAGCCGCTCCGATCACCGCGTTCCTAATTGCTCCGATCGCGGAGTTCCTCATCATCCCGTATATGAAGACGCCCGCAGGCCAGGCGCAGTGGGGCTGGCTCCTCGGCGAGGGCGAAGCACGCGGCATCGCCCTCATCTGCCTCTTCGCAGGTCTCATCATGGTCGTCGCCGCCCTGCTTGCGTTTCTCACCCGCTCGTATCGCAAGCTCACGCTGCTCTACGAGGAGGCCCCGCCGCAGGTCATCGATGAGGATGCTGCGGGGGAAGGTGCCGAGGGCGGCATCGCCGATGCGGGGCCGCCCGTGCGCGGCATCCCGCCGGTAATTCCCGAGCCGCGTCAGTGAGCCCCGCCCACAGGCTTGGACTGCGACATCCGTCGGAGCCTGTTGCGAATGTCGGAGGAATTAGCCGATTTCATCCGACATCCGTAACACCCTCCGACGCCCGTAACTCCGACACCCGCAACACGTGTGCCGCCGACGCCCGCGTGGCCGCACGTCGGGTGCCTCAGCCCAGATCGATCACCAGGTCGTTGAGCTCGGCGGCGTCGGCGTCCCACAGCCCGACGATTGCCGGCGCAAGCGTTTCGGGGTCGAGTGCTTTGGCTCGGAACACGACGGATGCCGCGCGCAGCGCCTCGCCGGCATCCCGAGCGGCCTTCGCGAATCCCTGGGCGACAGCCCTGGTCCACGCCTCGCTCGCGGCCTTCACCGCGGCGTAGTTCGCTCCCCCTGCCAGAGGCCGCGCGACCGCTGTGGATGACACGATCGCGAAGCGCCCGGCCGAGGACACCCGCAGCGCCTCGTCGAATGCGCGACTCGTCGCCCGCACGGCCTGGAGCGCGGGGAGCAGCGCCTCGAAGTCCTCATCGGTCTGCCCCGCAAGGCCCCCGCCGCCGCGCCACCCGCCGACGAGGGGGATGACGCCGTCGATCGGTCCGAGGCGCGCGGCAAGCTCGGTCATTGAGGTAAGTGACGTCGCATCGGAGACCTCGACCTCAGCGCCGGCATCCCGAAGTGGTGCCAGCCGTTCGTCCGAACGCCCGGTCGCGATGACTCGGGCGCCGGCTGAGACCAGAGCCCTGGTCACCGCAAGGCCGGCCGTGCTCGTCGCGCCGGCGAGCAGAACCGCGCGACCTGCCGCAGTCACCGCTCACCACCGAGCGCGAACCTCGGAGATGTACGCGTAGTTCGGACGAATTGAGGCGAAACGTCCGTGGATGCTGCACTTCTCCGAAGAAGCCGTACGCCGTATTCAGCCATCAGACCCACGGATCCCCGCCGTCGACTCGATCACAGGCCGCATCTTCTTCTCCAGGGCTTCGAAGAACATCGACAGCGGGAACTCGTCGTCCAGCACGGCATCCGTGTACCCCCGAGGCAGCCCGGAGAGCACTTCGTCAGGCAGCCCGCGAGCCCAGACGGATGCCGGATGCGGAGTCAATGTCGAACGAACCAGCTCGTACGCCGCCAGCCAGTGCGCGGACTTCGGCCTGTCGATCGAACGCCAGTACAACTCGTCGATCGCATCGCCGAGCGCGATCACGGCATCCGGTACCCCGGGCCAGTCGAAGGTGAGTTGCGTGTCGGTCCAGTGCAGCACGCCACGCTGATGCAGCCACGCGAATAACAACTGTCCGCCGAGCCCGTCGTAGTTGCGCACGCGCGAACCCGTGATCGCGAAGCGGAAGATTCGGTCGAAGATCACGGCATACTGCACGAGAGAAGCGTGCTCGCGCATCTGCTGCTCGACCGATGACAAGTCATCTCTCGAGGAGAGTCGCTTCTGAATCGCCACCGACTCCCGAAACGCGGTCAGGTCGCAGCGCAGCTCTTCCAACGAGTACAGGAAGTACGGCATCCGCTGCTTGATCATGAACGGGTCGAACGGCAGGTCGCCGCGCATGTGCGTGCGGTCGTGAATGAGGTCCCACATCACGAAGGTCTTCTCAGCGAGATCCTGGTCATCCAGCATCCGCGCCGCGTCCTCAGGCAGGTCGAGCTTGGTGATCTCGGATGCCGCGCGCACCACACGCCGGTAACGCGCAGCCTCGCGGTCTTGGAAGATCGCGCCCCAAGTGAAGGTGGGAATCTCCCGCATCGCAACGGTCTCGGGGAACAGCACGGCCGAGTTCGTGTCGTAGCCGGGGGTGAAATCGATCAGCCGCAACGAGACGAACAGCTTGTTGCCGTAGTCGCCGGCCTCGAGTTCGGCGATGAACTCGGGCCAGATGGTCTCGACGATCAGCGCCTCCACTAGGCGATCCGGCGACCCGTTCTGCGTGTACATCGGGAAGATGACGAGGTGGCGGATGCCGTCGACGCGGTGCTGCTGCGGCTGGAACGCCACGAGCGAGTCGAGGAAGTCAGGCACGCCGAATCCCTCGGCTGCCCACCGCTCGAAGTCGGAGAGGGATGCGGCAAGGTAATCCGCATCGTGCGGGAATGCAGGTGCCAGCGCCCGGATGCCGGAGGTGATCGCCCCGACGTGCGCGTGGGCGGCCTCCTGAGAAACCGGAACAGATCCGTCCTTCACCTGCAGTTCGCGAAGCGCGATTGCGGCATCCTTCAGCTGCAGCCAAGCCGCAGAAGTGTCGGCGGCGCGGGCATCCTCGACGACCTCGGGTTCGCCGATGATGGCGTTGAGCTGGGCGGGAGTTGTAGACATCGGGACCTCCGATCGCGAGATAGACGGAATGTTTACGGTGAAAGACATGTTTCACCGATATTCTTCCACTTATGGAAGATGCTGTCGACCGTCGGATCATCACCGAGATCTCGCATGATGCGCGGGCCACGCTGGCGCAGCTCTCGGAGGCCGTCGGACTTTCGAGTTCCGCCGTGCAGTCACGCCTGCGCAGGCTCGAATCCCGTGGCGTCATCACTGGCTACCGGCCGATTCTCGACCCGGAGGCGCTGGGCAAACCGCTGGCGGCATTCATCGAGATCACGCCTCTGGACCCTGCCCAGCCGGACAACGCACCCGAACTGCTGGAGCCCATCGCCGAGATCGAAGCGTGCCATTCGATCGCGGGCAACGCGAGCTACATGCTGTTCGTGCGGGTGGCGTCGCCGCGTGCACTGGAGCAATTGGTCGGCGAGGTGCGCCTGATCGCCAACGTCAGTACGCGAACCACCGTCGTGTTGCAGACCTACTACGAGCACCGGCCGATCGCCGTGAGCGAGTAGAACGAGGATCAGAGCACCGCGCCGATCATCGCTTCGCCGAGCGGCGTTCGGGTGTGCAGCATCCGATTGCCCTCGCGTTCGCTTGCGATGAGTCCGCACTCGCGCAGCACCGTGAGGTGATGGGATGCCGTCGACACTGCGACACCGGTGTCCACGGCGACCTGTGAAGTGGTGCGCGCAGCGTGCGCGGCGAGCAGGATGTCGGCGCGGGCAGGGCCGATCAGCGCGCTGAGTGCATCTGCTGTGGACGCAGGATCGCGCGCCCATTCGGCGGTGACACCGCGTGCGGGGTAGAACAGCGTGGGCTGCGCCGGCGGCTCGGTGAGCACCATGCATCCCCATGACGACATCACAGACGGCACCAGTACGAGTCCGCTTCCGCGGCAGTCGACTTGCTCCCTGTGCACGCGCATCTCGACGCGCACCGCGCCGTCGCCCCAGCTCACCTTCGGATCCAATCCGGCCGCCATCGAGGCCAGTCCGTCAGTGGCGATCGTGCGGGAGCGGACCGCGATGTCTGCGCGCAGCATCCGCTCCAACTGCGTCCATACTGGCTCGAGAGACGCGGCCCATACTTCTTCCCAGGCATCCGCGATCTGCTCACGCGCACGCCGGGGGTCGGCGCTCATGGCACGCAAAAGCTGCTGCCGCTCGCCGGACGAACGCAGGATCATCTTGTCGAGGTCGACGCGCATCGGGCCGAGGTCTGCCACACGCATGGCGGCCACTTCGTCGGTCGGTGTCAGATCCCACCGCGGTGTTGTGGTGAGGAAGTCTGGGAGGTAGCCCTCGCTGCCGATCACCTGGGTGAGCAGGGTGAAGGCGTCGCGGGGGAGTCGCCCACGCGCATCGCGCAGCCATCCCCACATCAGCGGATGCTGCTCTGGCCGCAGCAGGATGCGCACAGCGTGCGCGAGTTCGTGGCCGGGGGAGACGCCAAAGCGCACCGCTTGGATGTCGCCGGGACTGAGGTGGAAATCCACGAAGTTTCGACTCACATCGAAACTCTAGGAGACCCGGCGCGATCCGTCGAGAGTGGAGGCATGAACAGCAACTCGCCCCGCGCCGGCGTCGTCACCGCCGATGCGCTGCGTGTGGGCGCCGGAAAGACTCGGAAGTTCGTCGGCGCCGAACACGACGCGGACATCTCCTACTTCTTCGTGGAGAACCAGCCCGGCGAGGGCGCGGCGCTTCATTGGCATCCTTACTCGGAGACGTGGATCGTCCTTGAGGGCGAGGCGCAGATCACGCGCGCAGGCGAGACGCTCACTGCAGTCGCCGGTGACACAGCGACGGTCGCACCGTTCGTCGTGCACGGCTTCACAAACAGCGGCACGGGGATGCTGCGCATCCTCTGCATCCATGCGTCTGCCACCATGATTCAGACATTCGTCGACTGACCACTCAACCCCTGAAGGAGCACAATGTCATTCCAGTCCTACCTCGACAACATCGAGACCAAGACCGGGCTCACACCTCGTCAGTTCATCGCCCTCGCGAGCGAGAAGGGTTTCGACGCGACCACCAAGGCGACGCCGATCGTTGCCTGGCTGAAAGAGGACTACGCGCTCGGCCAAGGTCATGCGATGGCGCTCGTCCATGTCATCACGAAAGGGCCGCAGATCAGCGCCAAGCATGTCGGATCAGGTGGCACGCACGCGGATGCGACAGACGTACTGTGGCTGGACGGCAAGGACAGCAACCCGAACTAAGATTTCGTATCGTGGCAGCATCCTCGAAGCGCAAGACGTCAGCACCCAGCCGGAAGCCGGTTCGTACCAGCGGAAACCCCGCCAGGCGGCCCATCGTCGAGGCTCCTCCGATCACTGCACGCGACTGGATCGGCGCTGCGCGCCTGCGCACACTGCCTCTTGCGATCGCTCCGGTCGTCGTCGGCACCGGCGCTGCCCAACTGGTCGAACGCGAGTTGCACTGGGTCATCGCGCTGGCCTGCCTCGCCGTTGCTGTGCTGCTGCAAATCGGCGTGAACTTCACGAACGACTACAGCGACGGCATCCGCGGGACTGATGCGCACCGGGTGGGCCCGGCCCGCCTGACCGCTTCCGGCCGCGTCAAGCCGCGCTCAGTACTCATCATCGGCCTGGTGTTCTTCGCGCTCGCCGCCATTGTGGGGCTCACGATCGTGATCCGCACCGGCCAGTGGTGGATGCTGGCGGTCGGCGCCGCATGCATCGTCGCGGCGTGGTTCTACACCGGCGGCAAGCGCCCCTACGGATACTTCGGCCTCGGCGAAGTCTTCGTGTTCGTTTTCTTCGGACTCGTCGCAACGCTCGGCACCACGTGGGTGCAGGCGTTCCATCTGCCCGATGAGGCCTGGCTCGGCGCGATCGCCATGGGGCTCTTCGCCTGCGGTGTGCTGCTCGCCAATAACCTGCGCGACATCGACCAGGACCGTGAGGTCGGAAAACGCACGTTGACTGTGCTGATCGGCCGCCGCGCGACGCAGGTCGTCTATACCGTGTTCATGGTTGTGCCGTTCGTACTGTCGAGCTTCATCGCGCTGCTGTACCCGATCGCGTGGCTCGCGCTGATGGCTCTGCTTGCAGGCATCCCCGCGATCATCATCGTGTGGTCATACCGGCAGGCGCGTGAGCTCGTCGTCGCTCTCGGCCTCACGTCGCTCACCGCGCTGATCTACGCTGGCGCGCTGTACTGGGCATTTGCCGGCTGAGTCTCAGCTCCGGTTCTGATCCTGGATCGGCGTTCCGTCTGTGGAGTCATTCGCAGCGCCGTCCGTGGTGTTGTCGAGCACGGCATCCTCGGCGTCAGCATCCTGTGCGGCAGCGCTCCGCTTGCCTGCCGCCTCGCGTGCCTCGCGGCGCTCATGCATCCCCGCCGACGCGCCTGAAAGCGGCTTGCGCAGGAACAAGATCGAGATGCTCATGCCGATCAGCGCGGCGAAGATGGCGGTGAGCCACCAGAGCTCGCGCATGATCGGGAATAACCACATGATCGCCAGCGGCACGAGGAACGCCAGCAGTCGCAGCACGGAATACACGAGGATGGGCGGCAACTTCATCCCTCCAGTCTAGGCACGCGGGTGCGGCCCCGGCATACGCCCGGACGCCGCACCTGCTGTGCTCGCTGCTGCGAGAGAATCGATGCGGACAGATCCTGTCCGCATTCTCTGGCAATCTGGGGACATGTCGGACACCACCTCCCGCGCACTCTCTCTGCTCAACCTGCTGCAGACGCATCGGCACTGGCCTGGTACCGAACTCGCCGCGCGTCTCGGCGTGACTGAGCGCACCGTCCGTCGCGACGTCGACCGACTCAGAGACCTCGGCTACCGCGTTGAATCCACCCCGGGCGTGGCTGGTGGGTATCGCCTGGAGGCGGGCAGTGCCGTGCCTCCACTCCTGCTCACCGACGACGAGGCCGTCCTCATGGCGATCGGATTGCGCGTGGCAGCGACGCAGCAATTGGTGGGCGGACCGGAGGTCACCCTCACGGCCCTCGCGAAGCTGGAGCAGGTGCTTCCTTCCGCGCTGCGCAGGAGAGTCAACGCGCTCGCTGCATCCGTGCGGCCGGCACGCATCGGAGACGCTCCGGTGGTGTCGCCGACCGTGCTCGGGGAGCTCGCTCTCGCATCGCGGGATGCTGAACGAGTGCGAATGAATTATGTCGATCGCGCCGGAACCGAGAGCGTCCGGCGCGTGGAACCCCATGCCCTCTCCTCGGCGGGCCGCAACTGGTATCTGTTGTGCTGGGACCTTGACCGAGACGACTGGCGAACGTTCCGGGTTGACCGGATCGGCGCCGCCGAGCACACCAGGGTGCTGTTCAGCCCTCGTGAGATCTCCGAGGAGGAAGTCGCCGAGCGAATCCAGATCGCCTCGTCGTGGTCTCCGCAGAAAGTTGAGGCCGACGTCGTTTTGGATCTGTCGCTCGCTGAGATGGATGAACACTTCGGTATCTGGGCGCGGGGCGCGACCGCCGAGGATGTGACGCACACTCGATGGCCCATCGGCGGATCGGACTGGAGGGAAGCGCTGTACGGGATGCTGTGGATTCCGGCGGGCGTCGATTACACCACCGATCTTCCGGAACCGGAGCGTGCAGAGCTGCGTGAATCGCTCCAGCGGGTGCTGCGAGCGTTGGACGCCCCGGCAGCGGCATCGCGGCAACCGAGTTGAGTGGCATCCGCAAGCCCTTCGCGAAACATGTCGTCATTGAGTGACACATAGGTAAATCTCAGGGTGCGACCCTGGCCAGAAATGTCACGCTCGGGTAACGTCGAAGTCATCGCGGCGACTCCGGGGTGGTCCCGGGCTTCAGTTCATACCTGAGGGCGTTGCGGGTTCGACTCCCGCCGTCGCGTCTATGAGGAATGGCCTGTGATCCCAGGGATCACGGGGATCACAGGCCATTCTGATGCCGCAGAGGCAACGACCGTTCATCGTCTTGTGTGACGTCGTGTCACGCCAGCAGCCCTCGCGCCCGTGCGCTGGCATACGTTGGCGCTATGAGCAATGCGCCCCGTGTCTACGTGATCCACGAGAACGCCGAATGGTTCCCTCCGTTCGCCGCCGCCTTCGAGGCGGAAGGCGTCCCTGCGCAGGAATGGCTGCTCACGGACGGCTCCATTGATCTGTCTGCCGAACCACCTCACGGTGTGTTCTGGTCGAGGCTCAGTGCTTCTGCGCACACACGCGATCACGCCGACTCGAAGGAGTATGGTCGCGCCGTGCTTCGGTGGCTGGAAGCCTCGGGGCGCACGGTCGTCAACGGGAGCCGGGTGCTGGAGCTCGAGGTCAGCAAGGTGGCCCAGCATGCGGCCCTGCGCAGGGCTGGCATCGAGGTTCCCCGCACGATCGCCGTGTTCGGCACAGCGGACTTGAAGAGCCGTGCGCGCGAGTTGCCGGTGCCCTTCATCAGCAAGCACAACCAGGGCGGCAAGGGTCTCGGAGTGCGCCGCTTCGAAAGCCACGATGAGTTCGACGCGTGGGTGGATGGTGCGCAGTTCGAGCCGTCGCCGGACGGTATCACCCTGCTGCAGGAGTACCTCGACGCACGGGAACCGTTCATCACACGGGTTGAGTTCGCCGCCGGTGAGTTCGTCTACGCCGTCCGCGTCGATACCAGCGCCGGCAGCTTCGAGCTGTGCCCGGCGGAGGCCTGCGCGATCCCCGGAGCGGATGGCGTCCTGCCGGAGCCGCTCTTCCGCATCCGCGAGGACGTCGACGCGCAGCATCCGCTCGTCCAGCAGTATCGCGCCTTCCTTCAGGATGCCGGGATCGAGATCGCCGGTATCGAGTTCATCGAATCCACCGACGGACGCCTCGTCACCTACGACGTCAACACGAACACGAACTACAACCCCGACGTTGAAGCGTCAGCGACAGCATCCGGCCCCGGCGCCATTGCGCGTCGACTGGGTGCACTGCTGGCAGAGCAGGACGCACTGGTTGCATCCTGACGCGGGCATGAAACCGCCCGTCCCTGCCGAGCGCAGACGGATTCTGTGACGTCTCATGACAGTAAAGAGGCGCGGGAGCGAGAAGATGTCTAGCGTCTGAGCAATGAGCGATCGCACCCCTTCTGATTCCCCGACGCACGAGGTGCTTGCACCCGTGTACGAGTGGGACGGGTTCGGTTTTGACACTCGTCAGGTGCATGCCGGTGAAACTGACGAGGCGAACCATGGTGCACGCATCGCCCCGATCTACCTCAGCGCAGCCTTCCGCTTCGACTCGTTCGACGAGAGCACCAGCCGATTCAGTGGCGAGGATCTCGGTCTGATCTACTCGCGAAATCAGAATCCGACCAACGCCGTCGCCGAGCGAAGGATCGCCTCGCTCGAGGGCGGTGCGGGGGCCATCACCGTCGCGTCAGGGCAGGCAGCCATCTGTGCGGCGATTCTCGGGATTGCCGCACAGGGTGAGCGGTTCGTCTCCACCGCGAGCATCTACAGCGGCACCCGCATCCTGTTCGCTCGCACATTCGCCCGATTCGGCGTTGAGGTGGACTACGTCTGGGATCCCACAGACGAGGCGGAATGGGATGCCGCGATCGGCCCGGACACGAAGGCGATCTTCACCGAGACGATCCCGAATCCGAGGAACGATGTGATCGACATCGCGGCCGTGGCGAGGGTGGCTGCTCGCCACGGAATCCCGCTCATCGTGGACAACACCATCGGCACGCCCTATCTCGTGCGCCCGCTGGAACAGGGTGCGCACATCGTCGTGCACTCCGGAACGAAGTTTCTCTCCGGCCACGGCGCTGCAGTCTCCGGGATCATTGTCGACGGCGGCACCTTCGACTGGGCCGGATCCGGTCGGTCGTACCCAGGGATCACCGACCCAGTGGCGCCGGGCATGCCGTCTCTGCTGGAGACGTACGGGCGTCACGCCTACGAGCTGTACCTCCGCGGCGGGATCGTGAATGACCTGGGTCCCGCCCTGTCTCCGCTGCACGGATTCCTGCTGCAGCAGGGGATCGAGACGCTGTCGCTGCGCATGGAACGGCACGTGTCAAACTCCGAGGCGATCGCCCGATGGCTTGCCGAGCATCCGGCTGTCGAGAGCGTCGATTACGCGGGTCTACCTGGTCACCCGCAGCACGAGATCGCGCAGCGCACTCTCAACGGCAGGTCCGGGTCAGTGTTCGCGGCGACCGTTCGTGGTGGCGCTGCGGCTGCTGAGGTGTTCATCGATAGCTTGCGGGTGTTCAGCCGGATGACGAACATCGGCGATGTGCGCTCGATGGCGCTGCATCCGGCATCCACCACCCATGTATCCTTCACGCCGGAGATGCGCGAGAGGCTCGGCATCGCCGACGGTCTCATCCGATTCTCCGTGGGGATCGAAAGCGTCGATGACCTCATCGCCGACCTCGACAACGCGCTCGCCGCTGTGACTCGATACAGCGCACGTTCGGCGGTCACATCCACTTCTGGCGCTTGAAGATGACGTACAGCACCAGCGCGAGGGCGAGCATCGCGCCGACCGCGAGCGGGTAGCCGAACGTCCAGTGCAGTTCCGGCATGAAATCAAAGTTCATGCCATAGATCGCGCCGATCAGGGTGGGCGCGAACAGAATCGCGGCCCATCCGGAGATCTTCTTCATGTCTTCGTTCTGTCGCTGTGCGACCAGCGTCGAGTTCACGGTCAGGATCTGTGCCAGCGATTCGCGCACCTCACTGACCCTGGTGTCGACTCGGCTCAGATGATCCGCAACGTCCTGGAGGTAGGTCTGCAGGGTCTCCGGGATCCGGTAGCGATCGAATCCGTCCCGCAGGGAGTGCAGCACTTCGGTCATTCCGGAGGTCGCCTGGCGAAGATCGATGACCTCTTGACTCAACCGGTAGATGCGCTCGGTGACGCTGGCATCGCCGCTGAAGACCTGTCGCTCGATCTGCTCCATGTCGATCTCGAGGCCCCGCAGCACCGGCCCGTAGCCATCGACGATCGCGTCCAGCAGGCGATAGACCACGGCCTCAGGACCGAGGTGCAGGAACTGCTGGTTGCCAAGGAAGGCCTGTTCGCCCCGATCGACTGCGCCTGAGACGGCGTCGGCATCAGTACCGTCGATCCAGCGGCCGTCCTGGCAGAAGATCGCGACGGTCTGCGGGCGCACCAGAATGTGGAACTCCGCGAAGTCCACATCCTCTTCGGCATCGATGTACCAGGCGGAGCGCACGACGAAGAAGAGCGCATCGCCGAAGCGTTCCAGCTTGGGACGCTGGCCGGCGTGCAGGAGATCCTCCACCAGCAGTGGGTGCAACTGCCAAGATTCCGCGAGTTCGGTGATGTCGTCTGGTGTCGGATGGGGGTAGAGGAGAAGTGCGGTTCGGTCCGTTGCACCCTGGGCGAACTCCACGGCTGCGTCGACTGTCGTGTCGCGCGGCGCGGGAATCAGCTGGCCGTCCTCGAGGTAGCGGATGCGTCTGGTCGTCTCCGCATCGCCATTCGATGCGGAGGCGCTGCGGCGTCGGAACGCGCCGATTCGGCGCTGGGGCGACTCGTCGCGTGGATTCTGGGCCATTACCTGCTCCTCAACACCGTGAGAAACGAGGCACGATGCATGCGGGCCAGCCTAACGGGGCCTCAAGAGGATCGTGCGAAGGCGAGCGAGAGGGCTGCCAGCGCGACGGCAATCAGAGCCATCGCCGAGTACGAGCCCGTTGCGGCCGCAAGGAGTGGACCGAGGGCAGGACCGAACGCTCCCATGAGGGTGATGGGGGCGGCAAACACACCGTTGATGGCCCCGTAGTTTTGCGTGCCCCAGCGATCTGCAACAGCGGAGCCTTGCACGAGTGTTTGTGCGCCCCTCACCGCGCCCGCAGCGACACCGATGACGATGAGGAGCCAGGGCGGTCCCGGGACGAGCGCGAGTAATCCGAGAAAGACCATGCTGAGGGCTGCGGTGGCAGCCAGCGGTATCCAGGGCGCGGCAGTGTGCGGAATCGCGACGTAGAGCAGCCGTCCGATGACCTGGCCTGCACCGAGCAGGCCGAGCGCCCAGGCAGCGAGTTCGTAGGTCAGGCCCTTCTCCGTGAACAAGGGGATGAGCGCGAGGGTGACGCTGAGGAGGGCTGCGGTCAGGGCGAGCATCGAGATTTCCAGCATCCAGAATTGTCGGGTGCGGATGACGGTGCTCACCGTGTGTGGTTGCGCGACGTTGTCGTGCGCAGCCGACACCCAGGTGCGCTCGAGACTGAACCAGTGCAGCGGCACAGTGGTGACAAGTAGGAATGCGGCGAGGATCAGGAACATCGAGCGCCAGTCGGTGATGCTCAACAGGCCGGCGACAACGGGCGCGAATACGGTGGATGCGAGTCCGCCGGCCAGAGTCAGGATCGTCATGGCTCCCCGTCGGCGCGCACGGTATCGACGGGCGATCACCGTGAACGCGGCCTGGTAGAGCACTGCCGCCTGGGCGGCGCCTGCGATCATCCACCCAACTGTGAAGACGAACAGGTTCGGGGCGAGTGCGACGACGACAAGGCCCACCGGGCCGACGACACTGCCCACGGTCATGATCAGGCGCGGACCTCGCTCGTCGAGCCATCGCCCGACGAACACTCCGGCTCCGGCGGAGACGATGAGGCCTGCAGAGAACGACAGAGTGACGAAGATGACCGACCAACCGGTGTCATCTGCGATGGCAGGGGAAGCGACGATGAGCGCGTAGAACAGGATGCCCCAGCTGATGACCTGACCCACGGAGAGCGCGGCCAATCGTCCACCCTGACGGGGTGGGGCATCGATCACGGTCATACCGCGCGAAGGGCGTCGGCGGCCGCGTCCAGCGCGCCGTCGTTGAGGGCGAAGTACGCCCACTTGCCGCGCTGCTCTCGAGTGACGAGGCCGGCATCGGTGAGAAGCTTCATGTGATGTGAAACCGTGCCCTGTGAGAGGCCGACCGGCTCGGTGAGATCGCAGATGCACGCCTCGCCGCCGGCGCCGGCGGAAATCAGTGACAGCAGCCGCACGCGCGTCGGATCGCCGAGTGCTTTGAAGACCTGTGCGGTGCGCTCCGCCTCCTCGGCAGTGAGCGAGGAAGTGATGCGCGGCACGCAGCAGGCGGTCGCTTCGATGGTCGTTGGCAGGCTCACGCGTACATCCTCGCACGTATTGACATTCTTCGATAGGTGGTCGAGTCTATTCGTATTGAAGTCTTTCAATTCGAGGAGAAGTCATGTCCGAACTACCTGTTGTCGTCATCGGTGCGGGCCCGCAGGGGCTTGCTGCAGCGGCGCACCTTGCTGAACGCGATGTGCACGTGGTCGTTGTCGAACGCGGGGACGGCCCAGCGGCTGCGGTGTCGGACTGGGGGCATGTTCGGCTCTTCTCGGCGTGGTCAGAGCTGACCGATGCGGCCGCGCGGCGTCTGCTCGAACCAACCGGCTGGACCGCGCCGACCTCTGGCTATCCGACCGGGACGGAATGGGTCAGCGACTACCTCGCACCTCTCGCCGATGCGCTCGGTGAGCGGGTGACCTACGCCACGACCGTGACCGGGGTATCTCGGCAGGGGCGCGACAAGGTCGTCGATGGTGGCAGGAAGGACCAGCCTTTCGTCGTGCACACGGTGGATCAGAGGGGCAATGAGTCGCGGATCAACGCGCGAGCGGTCATCGATGCAAGCGGCACCTGGACGCTGCCGAACCCGGCGGGCGCCGATGGCCTCCCCGCGATCGGTGAAGCTGCGGCCGCGGATGTCGTCTCCTACCGCATCCCTGATGACGTGTCGGAGTTCGCGGGCTCGCACGTCGCTGTCGTGGGCGCCGGTCACTCCGCCATCCATGCCGTGCTGCGACTGAGCGAACTGGTTCGCCGCGCACCCGGTACGCGTGTCACGTGGATGCTGCGCCGTGGGAGCGCGACGAATGTCTTCGGCGGGGGAGTCGGGGATGATCTTCCTGAACGCGCCGCTCTCGGATCGCGTGCGCGCAAGGTGATCGACGAGGGCCTCGTAGATCTCGTTACCGGGTTCCGTGTGGCCGAGTTCCGTGTGGCCGAGTCTCAGCGAGACGGCGAGGCAGTCACCGTCCTCTCTGAGGATGGTCGAAAGGTCGCCGACGTCGCTCACGTCTTCGCTCTGACCGGATTCCGGCCAGACACGGAGATGCTGCGGGAACTGCGGATCGATCTCGATCCCGCTCTGGATGCCGTCGCCGGTATTGCGGCGGATATCGACCCGAACATTCATTCCTGCGGTTCAGTCTCGGCGACAGGCGCGCGTCAGCTTGCCCAGCCCGAACATGGCTTCTTCATCGTTGGCGTGAAGAGTTACGGTCGAGCCCCGACCTTCCTTGCGTTGACGGGTTTCGAGCAGGTGCGCAGCGTCACAGCCCACCTCGCCGGCGACCATGAAGCCGCCGGGCGCAATGAACTCGTCCTCCCCGACACCGGAGTGTGCGGTGGTTCAGGTGACTTCGACGACAGCGCCAGTGGAAGCTGCTGCGCCGCCCCTGCCGTCCTCCAGATCGGAGCCCGTCCGGTCGCCGTCGGCTGACCGGCGCGAGGAACTCGCCAGTTCTCACTCACTGACGTCACTCGCAGGAAACTAGAGGCGTTCGAGCCTGGCGACGAAATCGTCTGCCATCTCTAGTTTTCCTCGCAGCGTTTCTCGTCGCTCGTGGGCCTCTGTTAGATACTCAGCGAGCTTGTCTGCGACGTCCGGGTCATTGTCGTTCGCTGTGGTCCTGGCATCCATGATTCGAAGCAGATCGGCCATGTCCTGCAGAGTGAAACCGAGCGGCTTCATCCGGCGAATCAGCAGCAGGCGCTCAAGATCTGGCTGGGTGAAGAGGCGGAAGCCGCCCTCGGTGCGGCCGGACGGCTTGAGCAACCCGATCTCGTCGTAATGGCGGATGGTACGTAACGACAGGCCGGTCCGTTCAGCCAGCTCGCCGATGTGCATCGTCGCGTCCGACATGTCCACGATTCCGCTATCCACGGGCCCCCGAGACGCGATGTGTCGCCGCGCGCTGTCTGGGCGTTTCGAGGTTTAGGTCGGGAAGTTCGCGCAGGAGGGCGCGAAGCCGCCATTCATCGCCGAACAGGATCAGGTGGTCGTCTCTGCGGGCGACCACCTCGCAGTCCCGGCGATCTTGCAACACAGCAGCGGTCGCGGAGTCGGTGGGACACGCGAGCGTATAGGGGAGGGGAGAAACTCGGATCTCGACGCCGAAGTCGCTGAGCATCCTTGAGGTGAGGACTTCGAACTGCATCTGCCCTACGGCGCCGACCACCGGTGTCTGCGGTCCGCGTCGGTCAGATACGAGGAGTTGGACCACCCCTTCCTCTGCGAGTTGCGTCAGCCCCTTGCGGAATTTTTTGACCGCGCTGGTGTCAGCGGGGGTGACGAGAGCAAACAGTTCAGGGGTGAATGTTGACATCCCGACGTACTCCACACGGTCGGTCGAGTAGAGAGTGTCACCGGGATGGAGCAGGGTGGCGTTGACGAGTCCGACGATGTCGCCGGGCCATGCGGTGTCGACCGTTTCGCGCTCGCGGCCGAACATCTGCTGGGCATACTTCGTGGCGAACGTGCGGCCGCTCTGCGCGTGAGAGGTGACCATCCCGCGTGTGAACTGTCCCGAGCAGATCCGCACGAATGCGACACGGTCGCGGTGCGCGCGGTCCATACTGGCCTGCACCTTGAACACCTGGGCTGAGAAGCCACCATCGACCGGGTGCAGGAGGCCCTCGGTGGACGTCCGTGGCGCTGCTGACGGCGCGTGGTCATGGATGAAACGGAGAAGCTCGCCGACTCCGATGTGTCGCACCGCGGCACCAAAAAATACCGGCATTCCTGAAAGCTCGAGAAAGCTCTCCCGGTTGTACTCGCCGCCATCGAGTGCCACGAGGTCGGCCTCCTCGACCGCGGCATGCCACGCATCTCCGACGTCGGCAGCGTCGTGTTCGGGGACACGCTGAACGAGGGGCACATGCGCGCCGCTGCCATCGCTGTCGAACACAAGAAGGTCCCTCGTGGCGACATCCATGAGTCCTTGAAAATATCCGGCGTCGCCGACGGGCCAGTTCACTGGCATCGGCTGGCGGCCGGTGAGCGTGGTGAGCTCGTCGAGCAGATCAAGCACGGCGCGGCCGGGACGATCCCACTTGTTGATCATGACGATGATCGGCAGGTTGCGTTGAGCGCAGACCTCGAACAGGCGAATCGTTTGCGCTTCCATGCCCTTTGAAGCGTCGATGAGCATGATTGCCGCATCTACGGCGGCAAGTACGCGATAGGTGTCCTCTGAGAAGTCTGCGTGCCCGGGGGTGTCCACCAGATTGAATACGACGTCATCGACGGTGAACTGGATCGCCGCGGATGAAATCGAGATCCCGCGGTCCTTCTCGATCTCCATCCAATCGGAGACGGTGGAGGTTCGGGTTGACTTTCCGTGGACGGCACCTGCTTGGGTGACGGCACTGGCATGGAGCAGGAGCGACTCGGTCAGCGTTGACTTACCGGCGTCTGGGTGAGAGATCACCGCAATCGTTCGCCGTCTCGCTGCTTCCTTTTTAATTTGTGAACTCACGCAACCTCTAACTTTACCGTTACGGGAGAGTCTACTCTGCTGTGGTCCTACTGCCCGCAGAGCGCGTTGGCCGATGCATGTTTGCACTCGGTATCGATAGATGTCAATATAGACGCATGTCGATTCAAGAAGTTGAGCTAGTCATCATCGGTTCAGGCCCTGCCGGGTACACCGCTGCGGTCTACGCCGCACGCGCCGGGCTTACGCCCGTTGTCCTCGCCGGTTCCGTCACTGCGGGTGGCGCTTTGATGACGACAACCGAGGTAGAGAACTTCCCCGGGTTCGTCGATGGCGTCCAGGGCCCTGAGTTGATGGAGTCGATGCGCGCGCAGGCCGAGCGCTTCGGCGCCCGCATCCAGCTCGACGACGCCGTCCGCGTCGACCTCGAAGGCCCGATCAAGATCGTCGAGACCGGAGCGGGCGAGACATTCCACGCGCGTGCCGTCATCCTCACCATGGGGTCTGCCTATCGCAAGCTCGGCATCTCCGATGAGGAACGCCTCACCGGGCACGGCGTTTCATGGTGTGCGACGTGCGATGGGTTCTTCTTCCGTGAGCAGGAGATCGTCGTCGTCGGTGGCGGAGATTCCGCGATGGAGGAGGCACTGTTCCTCACCCGCTTCGCATCGAAGGTGACCGTCGTGCATCGTCGCGAGGAATTCCGGGCGTCGAAGATCATGGCGCAGCGTGTGCTCGACCACCCCAAGATTGAGGTCGCCTGGAACAGTGAAGTTGCTGGCCTCATTGGAGCCGAGAAGGTTGAAGCGGTCACGCTCCGCGACACCGTCACCGGGACAGAACGCGAGCTGTCAGCAACAGGCGTGTTCATCGCCGTCGGGCATGATCCGCGCTCCGAGCTCGTCACCGGTGTCGTTGACACCGACGCTGACGGATACGTCCTGGTCGAGCACCCATCCACCCGTACGAACCTCGCCGGTGTCTTCGCCGCCGGCGACCTGGTCGACCACACCTACCGGCAGGCGATCACCGCCGCCGGCACCGGATGCGCGGCCGCACAGGATGCTCAGCACTACCTGTCTGCTCTCGACGAAAACGCCACCATCGAACTCGAGGAAGTTTTCGCATGAGCGCCGTGACTGCTCCCGCACAGGCTCCGACGTCGCGCCGCCTGTCCACTCTGGACCGCTGGCTGCCGCTGTGGATCGGGCTTGCCATGGTCGTCGGCATCCTGCTCGGCCGATTCATCCCCGGCGTCTCCCCGCTGCTCGCAAGCCTCGAGGTCGGCGGAATCTCCGTTCCGATCGCGCTCGGGTTGCTGGTGATGATGTACCCCGTGTTGGCGAAGGTCCGCTACGACAAGGTCGCTGCCGTCACCGGCGACAAGAAGCTGCTCATCTCCTCGCTGGTGCTGAACTGGCTGGTGGGCCCCGCGCTCATGTTCGCGCTTGCGTGGATGTTCCTCCCAGACCTTCCCGAGTACCGCACAGGGCTCATCATCGTCGGCCTCGCCCGCTGTATCGCGATGGTCGTCATCTGGAACGACCTGGCGTGCGGCGACCGAGAGGCCGCTGCCGTACTCGTGGCAGTCAACTCCGTGTTCCAGGTGGTGGCGTTCTCTCTGCTTGGCTGGTTCTACCTCACTGTGCTCCCTGGATGGCTCGGGCTGGACACTGAGGGGCTGGACTTCTCCGTCGGGGCGATCGCCCTGAACGTACTGATCTTCCTCGGCATCCCGCTGCTCGCCGGATTCGCATCCCGTTTCATCGGCGAACGCCGCAAGGGGCGCGAATGGTACGAGGAGAAGTTCCTGCCGAAGATCGGGCCGTGGGCACTCTACGGCCTGCTGTTCACGATCGTTCTTCTGTTCGCCCTGCAGGGTGAGCAGGTCACCTCCCGGCCCCTCGACGTCGCCAGGATCGCGCTGCCGCTGCTGGTGTACTTCGCGGTGATGTGGTTTGTCGGACTCTTCACCGGCAAGGCGCTCGGTCTCGGTTACGCGCGCTCATCGACGCTGGCGTTCACAGCGGCTGGCAACAACTTCGAGCTCGCTATCGCCGTTGCGATCGGCACGTTCGGGGCCGCATCCGGGCAGGCGCTCGCAGGTGTCGTCGGACCCCTCATCGAGGTCCCCGTTCTCGTCGGGCTCGTCTACGTCTCGCTCTGGGCGGCTCGCAAATGGTTCCACACCGACCCGTATACAGGAGAAAGGCTGTCATCATGAACGTCACGCTGACCGACGACTCGTGTGCCCCTGCCGCGACACATACCGTGGCCTCGCATGCCATCGGGCAGGATGCCGCGGCATCCGTCGCCTCGACATTGAAGGCGCTCTCCGACCCGCTGCGTCTGCGGATGCTGTCGGCCATCGCCTCCGACCCGCGCGGTGAGTCGTGCGTGTGCGATCTCGCCGAACTGGCGGACGTGTCGCAGCCGACCGTCTCCCACCACCTGAAGGTCCTCAAGGACGTCGACGTGCTGAAATCTGAGCGCCGCGGCACGTGGGTCTGGTACCGCATCAATCCAGCCCGTCGCGGCGCTGTCACAGCGCTCCTTGATTCCTTTGCGACCTCCACGCTTGCTGCGCCCTGGCGAAACGACTCGGAGGATGTGGGTCTGCGCCCGGACTTTGATGACCGCGTCACGCGGCTCGCCGAGGAGCTCGCAGCGGAGGTTCCGGAAGTCGAGACGAGCACCGTGTTCGCAATCGTGCGCGAGTCCTACACTGCGCTCGCGCGAACCGCGCGTGTCACTTCCGCCCTGATCCCACTTGCCGAGCGCTTCGCTCGGCAACGTCTGAGCGACCTCACCCGCGATCGAGCGACAGGCGTCCCGCAGGTGCTGTTCGTGTGCGTTGCCAATGCCGGACGCTCGCAGCTCGCGGCGGCACTGGTGAATCAGCTGGCGGGAGGGAAGGTGGTCGCTCGCTCCGCCGGGTCGGCCCCCGCCGACGTCATCCACCCGCACGTTCGGTCACTGCTCGCAGAGATCGAAGGAGAGGCAGCGGCCGAACGTTTCCCGAAACCACTCACCGACGACGCGGTCCGTGCCGCCGATGTCGTGATCACGATGGGCTGCGGCGACGTCTGCCCCATCATTCCCGGCGTCCGCTACGCCGACTGGGCCGTCGGCGACCCGGCACTTGCCTCCGTAGATGGCGTCGAAGCCATACGCGACGACATCGCCGGCCGCGTTCGCATCCTCGTCAACGACCTTCTCAACTGACCACCCGTTCTCGCATCGGAAAGAACCATGACTGAAACCACCGCCAAGCCCTCCGTCCTCTTCGTCTGCGTTCACAACGCCGGCCGCTCCCAGATGGCCGCCGGATTTCTCCGCGACATAGCCGGCGACCGCATCGAAGTCCGCTCCGCCGGATCGATGCCCGCCGACCAGATCAACCCCATCGCGGTGGAAGCGATGTCGGAACTCGGCATCGACATCACCGCCGAAGCCCCCAAGATCCTCACCACCGAGGCCGTCCAGGCATCCGATGTCGTGATCACGATGGGCTGCGGCGACGCCTGCCCGTTCTTCCCCGGCAAGCGTTACGAGGACTGGAAGCTCGACGACCCTGCCGGCCAGGGCATCGATTCGGTGCGGCCGATCCGCGACGACATTCGCGCGCGGATCGAGCAGCTGGTGGCCGAACTCGTCTAGCGGTTCGTGCCTGCTCGGGCAGCGCGCGGACCGCGCTGCCCGAGCAGGCGTCCTCCGGTAGTGTGATTACCGGAGTGTCGGGAAGCCTGGTCGACGTCATTATCGTCGACCCGAAAGGCGCTCATGTCTCCCAAGCCCTCCCGCATCGCTCGTGTCCGTAACCTGTTCCCCTCTTCTTCGAGCGCGGAATCGCTGCGCGTAGGCGAGATCCTCCGCAAGGAGACCGTTGGTGGCATCCTTCTGGTCGCGCTCGCCGCTATCGCCATAGTCTGGGCGAACTCGCCGTGGGCGGATTCGTACTTCGCCCTGCGCGACTTCGAGATCGGCTACGAGCCGTGGCACCTCCGGCTCTCGCTCGGTGCATGGGCGGCCGACGGGCTGCTCGCCATCTTCTTCTTCCTCGTCGGACTCGAACTCAAAAGAGAGTTCGTCGCGGGTGACCTTCGAAAGCCCAGCACGGCGATCGTGCCGATCGTCGCCGCGATCGGAGGTGTCGCGGTTCCCGCGGTCTTCTACGTCATCGTCGCCGGCTCGGCGGGTATGGCCCAGGGATGGGCGATTCCGACCGCCACCGATATCGCGTTCGCGGTTGCGGTGCTCGCGATCATCGGCTCGCACCTGCCCAGCGCACTGCGGATCTTCCTGCTCACACTGGCGGTCGTCGACGATCTGATCGCGATCGGCATCATTGCGATCTTCTACACCGAGACGATCAATGTCGTCCCTCTCGTGTTTTCACTGCTCGCCATCGCCGTCTATGGCGTGATCGCTCAACGAGGTCGAGAGTTCTTCCACCTGCGACCAGGGGCTGCGTGGCTGGTGCTGCTGCCGATCGGTGTCACCGCGTGGGCGCTGCTGCATGCATCCGGCATCCATGCGACCGTCGCCGGCGTGCTCCTCGCGTTCACCATCCCCGTTCTCCACAAGAAGGCGGCTCGTGGCGTGGATGCGGGGCCGGGCCTCGCTGAGGTCTTCGAGCACCGATTCCGGCCGATCTCTTCCGGGGTGGCGGTGCCGGTGTTCGCCTTCTTCTCCGCCGGTGTGGCGATCGGTGGCGCCGAGGGATTCGTCTCCGCCTTCGACGATCCGGTGGTGATCGGGATCATGCTCGGGCTTATCGTCGGCAAGCCTGTCGGCATCACTCTCGCGACCTGGCTCGTGACGCGAATACGACGCGTCAACCTCGACCCGTCTCTGCGCTGGATCGACATCGCAGGGGTGGGACTCCTCGCCGGAATCGGATTCACGGTGTCGCTCCTGGTCGCCGAGCTCAGTTTCGACACCGGTAGCGCGCATCACGATCACGCGAAGGTGGCGATCCTCACTGCCTCCGTCGTCGCGGCGATCCTCGCATCGATCGTCCTCGGCATCCGCAACCGGCAGTACCGGCAGCGCGCTGACTACTGACAGTGGCTGCGCAGCCCTTGCAGCTCAGCGGCGGCGCTGCTTGGGAAGATCGATCGGACCGGTGACGGAGAGTTCGTCCTCCCAGACTTCGATCCCTCTCACTCCAGGAAGCCTGGCCTGGGTGAACACCGGGTCGAGTCCGGCGCGGCGTTGCTGCGTGTAGTCCTTAAGAAGCCGGAAGGCGATGCCGGAGAGCAAAGCGATGGCGACCAAGTTCACGATCGCCATGAATCCCATCGCCCCGTCAGCGAAGTTCCAGACGACGTCCGCCGACACGAGGGCACCGACGAAGACGGCCGCGATGGCGAAGATGCGGTATCCGAGAAGGACTCCCGGCTTCGACGTGATGAACTCGATGTTCGACTGGCCGTAGTAGTAGTTGCCGAGGATCGAGCTGAAGGCAAGAAGGAAAATGATCACAATGAGGATGATGTTTGACCAGCTGCCAAGCGCGCCGACGACGGCACCCTGTGTCAGGCTGATCCCTCGTTCCGCGTTCGCGAGATCAGGAACCGACACGAGGATGATGAATGCGGTGATGGAGCAGACGAGGAACGTGTCGAAGTAGACGCCCAGCGTTTGCACGAGCCCCTGCTTGACCGGATGCGTGACCGCGGCGCTCGCGCCCGCATTGGGGGCGGAACCAAGCCCGGCCTCGTTCGAGAACATGCCGCGCTTGACGCCGGTGAGGATGATGTAGCCGAGGGTGGCTCCGACGACCTCGTTGGGTCCGAAGGCCTGGGTGAAGATCTGCGAGAAGACCTCGGGGAGACGCTCGATGTTGATGGCGACGATCACGAGGCCGAGGAGTAGATACAGCAACGCCATCAGCGGAACGAGAGTCTGGGTGACCGAAGCGATACGCCGGACGCCACCGAAGATGACGAGCCCCATGAGCACGGCAAGTGCTGCGCCAGTCACCCATGGGAGCCACCCCGCCGCCTCGCCCCCGAAGCTTCCTGCAATGGTCGCCTGAATGGTGTTCGCCTGTAGTGAGCTGAACGCGATCGGGAAGCAGACGATGAGGATGACCGCGAAGAGGATGCCCATCCATCGCGCTCCGAGCCCTCGCTGCATGTAGTACGCAGGGCCTCCACGGAATCCGTCGCTGTCACGCGTCTTGTACAGCTGCGCCAGTGACGACTCGATGAACGAGGCCGCACCGCCGATGAAGGCCATCAGCCACATCCAGAAGATCGCGCCTGGCCCGCCGATGGCGATTGCAGTACCGACGCCCGCGATATTGCCGACGCCTACTCGAGACGCAGCAGAAATCGTGAAAGCTTGAAAGGCGGAGACGGACTGCGGCTCGCCGGTCGCGGTGCGTGGCGTCCGGTCCTTCAGCGTGCGGAACATCTCCGGAATCAACCGGAACTGCACCACTCCGGAGCGCACGGTGAAGTACAAGCCAAGGAGGACGACGATCGGCAGGACGATCCACGTCCACAGATTGTCGCCCCACGTCAGCAGCCACTCGTTCACAGCATCCATTGGCACAGTATGTCGAAGGGTGGCGTTTTCTTGCTACTCCCGGATTGCGAGTCGTGGCATTCGCGCGCGTATTGAGCAGTTGATGGCAGAGCTGGGGTGGGCGATCCACGTTCAGGTAACCCGCCTAGACTGGAGCGGTGGCGAGAGTACTGATAGTAGGCGGCTTCCTGGCCCTCATCTTCTGGGTCTTCAGCATCGTCGACTGCGCAGTGCAGCCGGCGGCGCGGCACCGTGGCGTGCCCAAGGGAGCCTGGATCGCGATTGTGGTTCTCATTCCAGTGCTCGGCGGCATCCTCTGGTTCGCTCTTGGACGCAAGCGCCGCAGCGATCAGGAGGGTATGCACCTCGTCGCACCCGACGATAACCCCGAGTTCCTGCGCACCATCGGCAAGTCCGAGCAGGATGAGCGCATCCGCCGACTCGAAGAAGAGCTCGCACGCCTGGACGACGAGACGGACGGCCCCGCACCGGACGCACGTCCATGACGGCATCGCCGGCAATGGATGCCGCGACAACCCTCCTCGCGGAGCTTGTGGAGCACGGCATCCGCGACGTGGTGATCTCTCCCGGTTCGCGCTCGCAGGCACTGGCGCTCGCGGCCACCCATCTCGCCCGCGAAGGCGTGCTGCGCGTGCATGTTCGCATCGACGAGCGCGTCGCCGGCTTCACAGCCCTTGGCCTCGCACGCGAGAGCCGTGTGCCGGCCGCTGTCATCTGCACTTCCGGCACGGCTGCCGCGAATTTGCTTCCCGCCGCGATGGAGGCCTTCCACTCCGGCGTCCCGCTGCTGCTACTCACCGCCGATCGGCCACCCGAGCTGCGCGGCATCGGTGCAAACCAGGCGACGGTGCAGCCGGGAATCTTCGATCCGTGGGTGCGCTTTGCTGTGGATGCGCCGGTGCCAGGTGACGGCTCATGGGAAGGACTTGCCGAAAAGGCGATCACTGCGGCGATGGGAGCGGAGGCTAACTATTCTGGGCTGGCCGGTATCGCCGGTCCGGTGCACCTGAATCTGTCGTCGCGCGAGCCGCTGTCCGGCGCGCTGCCAGACGGATACACCGCAACGCCCGGCCAGGCCAAGACACCCGATGCCGTTGCGCCGCTCGTTCTTGAGCGTGGGCCGCGCACTGTCGTAATCGCCGGTGCGGATGCCGGGCCCGCGGCCGAAGAAGTCTCGCACGCCGGCACGTGGCCACTTATCGCCGAGATCGTCAGCGGGTCGCGATTCGGTCGCCACGTCGTTCACGGATATCGCGAACTGCTGCGAGAAGACGCGCTCGGCGGACAGATCGAACGCGCGATTGTGCTCGGCCACCCGACTCTCAGCCGTGAGGTCACAGCGCTGCTGCGCCGGGATGATCTCGAGGTCGTCGCCGTACGCTCGGGCGGCGAATCGCTGAACTTGAACGGGCGCACCGTTGCTGCGGCATCCGTTACCGTCGCCCAAGGCGACGCAGACCGCGCTTGGATGGGGGCGTGGATGCAGGCATCCGCAGCATCCGTCATCGACCTGAGTGAGCATGCGCCCGACCAGGATGGCCTGAACTCCAAGGACTCCGCCACCAGGCGCGACGCCGTGCGCGCAGAGCTCGAGGCCGTACGCCGGCCGCTCGATCGTGAGCTGCTCGTCGATGCTGTCTGGCGGGCGACGTGGCCGCACGACCGGCTCATGTTTGGCTCATCCCGCATCGTTCGCGTTGCCGATGCCGTGCTCGCAGGCAAGAAGGTGCCGGTGCACGCCAACCGTGGGCTCGCCGGCATCGACGGCACGATCTCGACGGCGATGGGCATCGCCGTCGCGAGCCAGGCGGAAGGCTCGGCCGGAGTGACACGAGTGCTGCTCGGCGACCTCGCTCTTCTGCACGACGTCGGGGCGCTGCTGCTGCCGCCGGACGAGCAGGAGCCACGCATCCAAGTCATCGTCGGCAACGACGGCGGCGGCACCATCTTTGATTCGCTCGAGGTGGCATCGTCGGCGCCGAGGGAAGACCTCGATCGCGCCTTCTACACCCCGCACACGACCCGGCTCGAGCATCTCGCGCTCGCCTACGGCTGGGAGTATCAGCGCATCACGACGCGCTCGGCACTCGACCAGGTGCTCACCACGCCCGCCGCCGGTCGCCAGCTGATCGAGGTCCCGCTCGCGCGCTGAAACCCCTTTCTCCTCCCGCGAGACTTCAGCTGTGACACAGGTTCGGATGATTTTCGGGACATTGGTGAAGTCTCGCGGCAGGATGTACGCATGAGCACACGAGGCTGGACAGGCGAAGCATCCGAGATCCTGCGAGTTGGGGAGGGGTTCCAGCTTTCCGCTGTCGAGCCGGACAGCCATCCCGGCTATGACGGCGACAAGAAGAGCGGTGCGAAGGAGCTCGCGGCGGGGATTCAGTCGCTCAGCGAGTTGCAGGAGCGACTGTTCGCGGCCAGCCGTGCGGGAGTCGCGAAGGACTCCGTGCTGCTTGTGCTGCAGGCGATGGACTCCGCCGGCAAGGGTGGCATTGTCAGGCATGTGGTCGGCGGTGTGGACCCGCAGGGGATCACACTCGCGGCGTTCAAAGCGCCGACGCCAGAGGAACTCGAGCACGACTTCCTCTGGCGCATCAAGAAGCGGCTGCCGGAGGCCGGGTTCATCGGGGTCTTCGATCGCTCGCACTACGAGGATGTCCTGGTCGGCAAGGTCGCCGCTCTCGCCGACGAGAAAGAGATCGAACGGCGCTACAGCGCGATCAACGACTTCGAGGCTCAAATCACGGCATCCGGAGTTCGCGTCATCAAGGTCATGCTGCACATCTCACCGGAGGAGCAGAAAGCCCGGCTTATGGAGCGCCTGGAGCGTCCAGACAAGCACTGGAAGTACAACCCCGGCGACGTCGATGCACGACTTCTCTGGCCGGAGTATATGGCTGCGTATCAGACCGTGTTCGAGCGGACCTCGACCGATGTGGCGCCGTGGCATGTGATTCCGGCGAACAGCAAGTGGTACGCGCGCCTCGCAGTCCAGGAGTTGCTGCTGAAGGCGTTGGAAGACATTGACCCGCAGTGGCCGGCCGCCGATTACGACGTCGAGGCCGAGAAGAAACGGCTCGCGGCGAGCTGAGCCTCAGCGCTGCGGCTCATTCGCTCGGCTCGCGCGCCGGGAGGTGTCGCACTTGGCCGCTTCGTGACGCTCGATTCGGCAATCTGCGACACCCGCGTGCGTGGCCCCTTTCGGGAGGTGTCCCACTTGGCCGCTTCACCGACCGGATGGCGGCAATCTGCGACACCCGCCGAACCAGAGCCGCCGTCGCACCAGGTCAGGCGCGCGGCATCTCACGCCAGCGCGTCGACTATCGGGCGGAACTTCACCCGCGTCTCGAGCAGCTCGGTTTCCGGATCGCTCGCGGCGACGATGCCGGCGCCCGCGTAGGCGGTGACTCCGATCGTGTTCGAGTATTCGGCGAAGCGCCGCACCGGCCCGATCTCGAACTGCGCACAGCGCAGGGCGATCGCCCATTCACCGTTGCCGTTGCCGTCGATCCAGCCGACAGGTCCCGCGTAACGCCCCCGGTCGAACGGCTCGAGTTCGCGGATCGCGGCGACCGCGACATCTGTCGGCGTCCCCGCCACCGCAGCGGTGGGATGCAACGCCCCCACCAGATCCAGCGCCGATTCTCCGTCCGACAGTTCGCCCTCCACATCAGTGGCGAGGTGGAACAGGTTCGGCAGCTTGAGCAGGAACGGCTGCTCACTCGACGCCATGGCGCGCACGTGCGGACGCAACGATGTCAGCAGGCTCTGCACCGCATACTGGTGCTCGTCGAGATCCTTGGTGCTCGAGGCGAGATGAGCCGAGGCCAAGGCATCCTCGTCGGCATCAGCGCCACGGCCGATCGTGCCAGCCAGCACCCGAGCGGTCACGGTGCCGTTCTGCACCGTGACGAGAGTCTCCGGGCTCGCGCCGATCAGACCGTCGACGGAGAATGCCCACGTGTCGGGGTATCCGGTCGACAGGGCGCGCACGAGTCGGCGCAGGTCGGAGCCCACCGGAATCGTGCCGGAAAGGTCACGCGCCAGCACGACCTTGCTCATCTCTCCATCGCCGATGCGGTCGAGCGCGCGGCGCACCGACGCCTGATATCCCTCTGGGGTCTGCGCGCCAGGGCCGAGCGTGCCCGCCCAGTGCGGTCCGTACGCGCATGGCTCGATCGTGGCATCCGGCTGGTCTTGGGGCAGATCTTCGCCTGCCGGCGCGATGCGGGTGATCCAGCCGCGCCCCTGATGCTTGCCGAGAATCACCGACGGCACGATCAGCACGCTGTCGGCGGCCGAATCCTCGTCAAACGTCAGCGCACCGAATCCGACGAGGCCGGAACCGGGAAGGTTCACCGCATCGTCGATCTCAGCGGCATCCGCCAGCTTTCGCCACGAATCCGCAATAAGCGTGCTGCGCATGGTGGTCGTTCCCGCCGGGACACGGATGAACACCGGCATCCCGTCGCCGACCGCGACGATTCCGTCGCCACGGCGCAGCCAGGCGAGGGGAGTGGTGGGGTGTGCATAGGCCAGCAGATCGTCGACCGGATCGATCTCACGGGTCTCTACGATCAGGCGCATGCTCACCCTTCCAGAATAGCGAGTGGTCGCGCGTGGCTCGGATCCTGGACGATTTCGAGCCACAACCACCACTCGCAATTTAGGGTGGGGGAATGACGACGGATGCACGGCCAGCACCAGGAACCGAGATGATCCTTCAGTGGCGGAAGTGGGACGGCTCCCCGCACTGGCGTCACGAATCCGTCTACCTCGGGGCGGACGAGTGGGGCGATTGGATCGGCCAGCCGATCGGATGGCGCAGCGCGCGTCCCGGCGCGCAGTTCGACGCCGACGGCTTGAATGTGACGCTGATTCCGGCGGTCGACTATGCCGGCCGGCGCGACAAGGCCACGCTTCTCGCGCCGGAGGGAGACCACTCCATCACGGTCTACCGCAACCACCCGCACCAGATGCGCGTCTACATCGATCTCGGCTGGGACATCCGCTGGAGTGATGACGATCCGTTCCTTGCCACCGGCATCGATATGGACCTCGACGTCATCCGGGTCGAGGGTGAGCGCGGCACCTGGGTCGATGACCGCGACGAGTGGGCTGAGCACAGCATCCAATACGGCTATCCGGCCGAGGTCATGACGCGCCTCGAGTCCCTCACTCTCGATCTTGAGACCAGAGTTCGAAACCAGGTCGCCCCGTTTGACGAGGCGACCGCCGATCTCTGGCTCGACCGCCTGGAAGCCCTCGGCCTGAACCGCTGAACCGCTGATTGCGGGTGGTCAGGGCGGCCTGACCGCCGCTGACAGGATGAGAACATGCGTGTTCACAGCCTTGCCCGAAGCATCCTTGCCGCTGCCGTCGTCCTGACCGCGGCCCTGACGCTGACGGCGTGCGGCGACGACGAGCCTGCGGCCGACTCCACCCCCACGCCGACCGCGTCGGCAGCACCCGCCATCGCGCTGGATTCCCTGCTCACGATCGATGTCCCTTCTCTCTGCGAGCATCCAGCAGGAACGCTTGTAGACGGCGTACTGCCCGGCATCGCCGAGTTCGACGGCCGGGTGATGTTGGGGGCGGAACTGATCGGCGAAATGCAGTCCGGTGCGACGGAGAGCGCATTCGCGCTGACCGGAACGGATGCCGAGGGCGAGCAGTTCCTGGCGGCATCCGTCTACTGCGACCGTGGCGGCGTCGCGTGGCCGAACCAGGTCGTGGTGTGGGATGCCGACCTCGCACTGGTCGGAGTGTTCGAACCGGCCGTCCTCACCGGCGGCGACCGGGAGGTCATCGTCGAGCTCGGAACCGCAGAGAACGGATTCTTCGCCCGCTGGTACGCCCCGACACTGTACGACCCCTCCTGCTGCTTCCAGCTGTCGGCCGACGGCACCGTGACGGTGGACGTCGCCGGAGCGACGCTCACCCCCACTGCGCCGGCGCTTCAGCGTGGCGAGACTCAGGTGCGTGCGGTCTTCGAATCAGCGCTCGCAGGAACAACCGCGCCGGACGTCACCGCTGCAGACGGCCTGTACGCAGGCATCAGCAGCATTGCCGAGCGTGGCGGTGAGTACGATCTCGACGGCATCGCCTGTAGCGACGTCGATATGGGTGAGATCACGCTGGCCTGCGGCATCCCGGTGAAGATGAACGGTGAGGACCGCACCTTCGTCGTCCACCCGCAGATGAAGGGGTGGGGCGAGTACGACATCCCGAAGTTCTCCCTCGAGCTTTGGTAGGCGAGCTCTGGTGACCGAGCAGTCGCAGCGGCGGCGACCTAAACTAGACGGGTGACTGAGCACAATCGCGCCGACCTCGGCAAGGACCCCCAGCGCGTCAGCGGGATGTTCGACCAGGTGGCGGCCGGCTACGACCGCACCAACACCGTCATGACGTTCGGCAATGATGCGTTCTGGCGTGCCGCCACGACCCGTGCTGTCGCTCCAAAACGCGGCGAGCGGATTCTCGATCTTGCCGCAGGTACGGCATCCTCCTCGGCGTCGCTTGCCGCCAGCGGAGCCGAGGTCGTCGCAGCCGATTTCTCGCCGGGGATGCTGGCCGAGGGCAAGCGCCGGCACGGACACCTGAGCAACCTCTCGTTCGTCGAAGCCGATGCGATGAACTTGCCGTTCGCCGACAACGAGTTCGACGCGGTCACGATGTCATATGGCCTGCGCAACGTGCAGCAGCCGAAGAAGGCGCTCGCCGAGTTGTTCAGGGTCACCAAGCCAGGTGGCAGGCTCGTTGTCAACGAGTTCTCCACACCTCCAGGCAAGGCCTTTCGCGGGCTCTACCGCTTCTACAACGCCCAGGTTCTGCCGCGGGTGGCGCGCGTCGCCGGCACCAACAGCGACGCCTACGACTACCTCAACGAATCAATCAAGGACTGGCCGGATCAGAAGAAGCTGTCCGCCTGGATCCGCGAGGCCGGTTGGACGGATGTCGCGTTCCGCAACCTCTCGTTCGGCATCGTCGCACTGCATCGGGCCACGAAGCCCGCTTCGGCGACGAAGAGCGCGTGAGCCACGGGTAGGGTGGAAACCGTGACTTCGAGCCCTGCCGCCCCGGGTTCGCGACTCGCGAGCCGGCTCGGCTTCAGCGACCGCGTTTTCATCGGCCGCGCCGCGCGTCGGGTCGCCGATGAGATTGAGGCGGGCCTTGACCTCGTCGAGAGCGGGCTGGCCGAAGATCTGCGGGTCGCCGACTCCATCGCGGATGCCGCGTCCCGCTACCTCTACGAGGCAGGGGGCAAGCGCATCCGCCCGGTGCTGACGCTGCTGACCGCTCAGCTCGGCGAGGGCAACATCCCCGCAGTGATCGATATCGCCAAGGCGCTGGAGATGACGCACCTCGGCTCGCTCTATCACGATGACGTCATGGACGGCGCTGACCGCCGCCGAGGCGTTCCCGCAGCGCACGCCGTGTGGGGCAACAACGTCGCCATTCTCACCGGCGACATCCTCTTCTCTCGCGCCAGCCAGCTCATGGCGCGCTATGGCGACCGCGCGATCAAGCTGCAGGCCGACACCTTCGAACGACTCGTCATGGGCCAGTTGCATGAAACTGTCGGGGTGCAGCCGGGCGACGACCCGATCGAGTTTTACATTCAGGTGCTCGCCGACAAGACGGGCTCGTTGCTCGCCGCGGCGACGCAGGGCGGTGCGATCTTCTCGAACGCCCCAGCCGAGTACGTCGAGCCACTGCGGGTGTATGGCGAGAAGGTCGGCGTCGCATTCCAGTTGCTGGATGACGTAATCGACCTGTCTGCCAACCCGGAGGAGACGGGAAAGGTCCCCGGCACCGATCTTCGCGCCGGCGTGCCGACGATGCCCTATCTGCTGTTGAAGGCAGAGTCGGATGCCGCGGCCGCTGAGCTTGCCGCGCGCATCGATGACGGTGTGGCTCGAATCGCCGACGGCGCTGATGCCGTGCTCCTCGACGTGCCGTTGGCCGAGCTCCGCGACCACGCGGTGACGCAGAAGACGCTCGAGCTCGCGCGCACTTGGACGCGCGACGCCATCGACGCACTGGCACCGCTGCCCAAGGGTGCGGTGCGCGAGGCGCTGACCCGCTTCGCGGAATCTCTTGCTGACCGCAGCAGCTGATCGAACCTCGATCGCCGCAGCATCCGAAAGGACACTCATGACCAAGCTTCGCCTGGCCATCGTCGGGGCCGGCCCCGCCGGAATCTACGCCGCTGACATCCTGCTGAAGACCGAACGGTCCTTCGACGTCTCCATCGACCTGTTCGAGCAGCTGCCCGCGCCTTATGGTCTCGTTCGCTACGGCGTCGCCCCTGACCACCCGCGCATCAAGGGCGTCATCAACGCCCTCCGCGACGTGCTTGACCGCGGCGACATCCGCATCTTCGGCAACGTGCGCTTCGGTGAGGACATCACTCTCAGCGACCTGAAGAAGCACTACAACGCGGTGATCTTCTCCACGGGCGCGATCCGCGACACGAGGCTCGACGTTCCCGGGGTCGACGCCGATGGGTCGTTCGGTGCGGCCGACTTCGTCAGCTGGTTCGATGGTCACCCCGATGTGCCCCGTGAGTGGCCGCTGGATGCCGAATCTGTTGCCGTGCTCGGCAATGGCAACGTCGCGCTCGACGTGGCGCGCATGCTGGCCAAGCACGCAGAAGACCTGCTGCCGACCGAGATCCCCGACAACATTCACGCGGGACTCGAGGCCTCGAAGATCACCGATGTGCACGTGTTCGGCCGTCGTGGCCCAGCGCAGGTGAAGTTCACCCCGCTCGAGCTGCGCGAGCTCGGCGACCTGCGAGACGTCGACATGGTCGTCTACGACGAGGACTTCGACTACGACGAGGCATCCCTTGCTGCCGTCGCCAGCAACAAGCAGGTCAAGGTCATCGACCGCGTGCTGCAGTCATGGCGCCAGCTGCCGTCGGCGAACAATGCCGGGGGCGAGGCCTCCCGCCGCCTGCACCTGCACTTCTGGTCGAAGCCCATTGAGATCAAGACGGATGCCGAAGGCAAGGTCGCGGCGATCGTCTACGAGCGCACGCGTCCAGACGGCTCCGGCGGGCTTGAAGGCACCGGCGAGATGCGCGAGATCGCAATCGGTCAGCTGTACCGCGCCGTGGGGTACTTCGGTTCGCCGCTGAAGGATGTTCCCTTCGATAAGCGTCACGGCGTCATCCCGAACCACGAGGGTCAGGTGCTCGCCAAGGACTCCAATGAGCGTGTTCCCGGCGTGTACGCCACCGGCTGGATTAAGCGCGGACCGGTGGGACTCATCGGTCACACCAAGTCGGATGCCATGGAGACCGTGCAGCACCTCGTTAACGACCAGGGCTCGTGGTGGCATCCGGAAGATCCGTCTGAGACGGCCATCCCTGCGCTTCTCGAATCGCGTGGCGTGAAGTGGACCGACCTCGAAGGTTGGCACCGCCTCGACCAGCACGAGCTTGCTCTCGGCGCGCCGCACGAGCGCGTGCGGGTCAAGGTCGTCCCCCGGGACGAGATGGTGCGGATCTCCCGCGGGGAGTGAACTCCGCCGCGCGCCCCCTATGCTGATCGCATGAACAGGCCTGCGGTGGTCGCGACCATCACTCTTCTTGTTGCCCTTCTCGCCGGATGCACCGGCCAGCCGGAGCCGACGCCGGAGCCGACGGCCAGCACCGTGCCCTCGCCGAGTCCGACTGCGACCGAGGATCCGCTGCCGGGTTCTACGCCGGTAAGCGCCTTCGACATTGACTGCGATCAGGTGGCTGCGGCGATGGAACGATTCGTCGGATTCGGGGCGGATGGTGTGAAGGAGCGCGTCGCGCTGGCATCCGCGCCTGGATGGTACGCCGGCCCGGCCGAGTTCATGACGCAACGTGCAGGCGGCGCCGTGTGCTCGTTCGACGGAGTGCCAAGCGGGGACAGCGCGCAGGACAGCTGGCGCGTCATGATCGTTCCCGGGGCCCAGGCGATCGTCGACGGGGTGGTCGCTGCGGGGTACGACGAAATGCCGTCGGAATGCTTTGACGGCGTCTGCGTACTGACGGCCCGCGAGGGTGATGCGCTGTTGGTCGGCGAAGTGTTCACGCCCGCTCTCACGCCGGACGACACCATGGGCGCGCGCGTCTTCGCCCAGTCGTGGGTAGACAGGGCGGCGGCGAGCCAGCAGGAGGAAGGCTATGAGGTGGCGCCCTCTGTGATCGCAGGGGCCGAGTGCGAGCAACTACTGTCTGCGGAGCAGTTGGGTGCACTCTGGGGAGTGCCGGCGCATCTTGGTGACCCTTTCGGCGGTTGGGGTGTTCCGGCCGAGGTCTACCACGTGGTCAACGGAGGAGCGCTCTGTCTCTACGGAGATGACTCTGGCGATTCTGGGGAGCAGTATTTGCTGCTCACCGATCTTCCGGGTGGTGTGTGGGCCTTCGACATCCTCGACGGACGAACCGCGATCACCGTGGCCGGAGCCGATGCGGCGTACTCGAGCAGCGATGGGGCTTCGACGCCGAGCCGCATCGTCGACATCCTCGT
Organism: Microbacterium sp. Y355; assembly: GCF_059445345.1. Lineage (NCBI taxonomy): Bacteria > Bacillati > Actinomycetota > Actinomycetes > Micrococcales > Microbacteriaceae > Microbacterium > Microbacterium sp. Y355. The sequence continues at coordinate 3,411,914 of NZ_JCAIUD010000001.1, forward strand.
CGGTGACGACTGGATCCGATTGACCGGGGTCGGGGAAGGCGCACCTTCTGATCTCGTGGCTGTCGCCGAAGTTGTGGCAGCGAACGTCGGGGCCCTGAAGTGACACCACTCTGACTAGGGTGGTCAGCATGGTGCATTGGGTTCCGGACGTCCTCGGAGACGAGTTCGAGCAGTGCACCCTTCCTCTCGGTGAAGACGACCAGGGCGAGGTCGTTGCGACGCTCGTGCGAGCGCTGCCTGAGCCGGTGGGCCCGCAGCCCTCTGGATGGGAGCGATTCGTCCGTCGTCTTCGTGGTGTGCCGCTGCAGGAGGAACCGCCGCTGCTTGACGGAGTCGATGTGCTCTATGTGCACGGCTGGTCGGACTATTTCTTCCAAAAGCGACTGGCGAGGTTCTGGTCGTCACGCGGCGCGCGGTTCTTCGCGCTCGATCTGCGCAAGTACGGTCGGAGTCTGCGCGATGGCCAGACGCCCGGATACATCACCAACCTGCGCACCTACGACGAGGACATCGCGGCTGCGCTCGGCGCTATTGCAGAGGATGCCGACACTTCGCGCGGTCCGCGACGCCTGGTGCTGTTGGGGCACTCGACTGGTGGGCTGGTGTTGAGCCTGTGGGCATCCCGGCATCCGGAAGCGGCATCCGCTGTCATCCTGAACGCGCCGTGGCTGGAGTTTCAGCTCGCGCCACTGCGCGCGGCGATCTCGCCGATGGTCGAGTTGCAGGCCCGGCTGCGCCCATTCGATGCCGCACCTCAGGTCGACCTCGGCTTCTACTCGCGTGCGCAGGCCGCTGTCGCCGATCCGGAAGATCCGATGGAGCCGAATCGGGTCTGGCGCCCGACACCAGCGATGGCCGTGCATGCCGGCTGGTTGCACGCCATCCTGCACGGCCATCGAACTGTTTCCGAGGGGCTGTCGATCCCGGTGCCGGTATGTGTGCTGCTGTCGACGCGTTCGGCTTTGCCGACGCGATGGTCAGAGGAGCTCACCTCGGCCGACTCGGTACTTGTCGTCGACGACATTGCGCAACGCTCGCTGAAGCTCGGAACATCCGTCACCGTCGAACGTATCGACGGTGCACTGCATGACGTGTTCCTGTCACGTAAACAGGCGCGCGACGACGCCTACGCGCGGCTGGAGCGCTGGGTGACCGGGTGGGTTCGTTCGAGCCCGTGAGTCGGGCGCTGCGGTCCGCGCTCCTGCGCGCGCCGTGACTCCGCGCGCTGCGACCCGCGCGCCGCGCGCCGTCCGGACCGTAAACGCCTTCCACTTGCCTGTTGCCGGAATGATTTCCCGGCTCCAATTCACGTCGGAGCCGGGAAATCGTTCCCCCATGCGCTGGATGCGGCTCTGGTCAGCGTGCCTCGACGATCCGCAGGGTGCACGATCGCGCGTCGTCGGTCAGCATCGCGTCAACCGACGAGGTCTGGCCGTCGTATTTGCGCCGCAGTTCGTCGTCGATCTTCAGCTGAATCTCGTCATCGACCGGTACGTACTCGGTTGCGACCTGCTCGCGCGGGAGGTTCAGTGCGGCAACGCGATCACGCTCCGCGATTGCACCGTCACCGAGGGCGAATGCCACCGGCCGGCCGGCGCACACGTGCTGATACCACCACGCTTTGGGGCCGTACACCGACCGCACATAGGGCACGCCGTCGATGACCATCGACCAGATCGGTGTGGCGATCGGCTCGCCGTTGGCTCTCGTAGTCACGATGGCGACGACCGAAGTCTCGTCCAGTACCCGCACAACATTGTCAAAGCTCATGCTGCTGAAGCTACCGCACCCTGTCATGCTCCGCGCCAGCACCTTCCCACGTCACGCGGAATCGGCTAGACCGGAGGCGTGGCGCAGAAAGCGCGCCTACCGGTAGTTGATGAACGGCATCGGTGTGTTTGCCAGTGGTTGGCCTTGGGTGAAATCCGCGAAATTACGCGGATTTCTGATTGTTTCGGAACGGGGCTGAGAGGCCTGCGCGGAGAATTCTGCGGACTTTTTGCGGACTGAACGCGGACTCGTATTCGCATTGCCGCGTAGTCTTGGCTGACTTCGCCGGTGCCATTCGAGGGTACCCCGCTCGCCCCGCTTCAATGCCCGCGCTTTCGACACTTCACAAGTTTGTCAAGGGTGGTTCCGCGGCGGCGTCGAAGAGATTGGTAACGGGTCGCCTCACTCCGACGGCGAGAGTGTAGCGGGGAGGTGACGCCTCCGTTCCTATCGTTCGCTTTTTGCAGACTCCGCTCTCCGCTGCGCTGCGAGCTCCGCTTAGCAATCGCCTCACTCGGGCACTACGTCGTCCCCTCCCCGCGTGATCAGCCGATTGTCGGAGCGAGCGGGCAGTTCGAGGCAGGAGCCTTCTCGGGTGCGTGCTCGTAGAGAGCGTTGAGGGTTCGGTAGATGTGTCGGGCTTGATGCGGCGTCGGATTTCGGATCAGGTGCGTCCTTCGGCGAGGCGTTTGTCGAGATAGGCCTTGGTGCCGGTGTGGCGACTCATCCGCGTGACCGCGATGAAATGGAGCGCTCTGTTCAGGAGCCGGTTGCCTCTGGATACGGGGACGGGGCAACTGTAGCTGCGCGAACATGGCGTCTTGTTTCTGCACAATCAAGCTGTCGAGGTAACGCTCAGTTCGTGCGAAGCGACGCCGAAAACTGGATCTGGCACGCTCTCGGTGAGTGGCTCGCAACTCCGGTGTGTCTCGTCACCCATGGGATGCGAGACACCGGTCACGCGGTCAGATGATCATCCCCCCTGACCGATATGTTCCGCTACTTGCTGCACGAAGGAGAAGCACAATGACTACTGACAAGTACGACGAGCTGGCCGCTCGCGCCGAGCGCGGCCAGCTGACTGTGAAGCCCGGTACTATCCGTCGTGGCGCGGTGGCCGCTGCCGAAGCGCGCAGCGCTCTCATGGCGGCGACGGATGCTGCGACTCCGCAGGAGGCGGTGCAGCTGGCGATGGGGCGACCGCCTGTCGGCGCGAAGCGTGGCCCGTCGCCGGTCGTGCGGGCGCGTGTACCCCAGGCGCTCAAAGATCGTGTGCACGATCTCGCGCAGCGTGAGCAGCGCGACGAGTCTGACAGTGTCCGCGAAGCTCTCGCCGCCTACGTCGAGCTGCGAGAAGCGTCCTGATTGTAGGTTCTCGGTCGAGGTGGCGGGGATTCCGCGGTAATTGGCGGATTCCTACGCGTCGCTGCGGGACTCATTCTTCTGACGGTCTTCCTCGCCTACGAGCGTCGTTTGGTCGTTCAGGGGCGAGAACCCGCTTTCGATCCGGCACTCCTGATAATCCGAGTTGTCGAGGATCTGACGTAGCGTGTAGGTATGCCGGATAGTTTCACTGATGATGAACTCAAGAGCCTCCTGGCTCGTGCGTTCTCTGCGAAAGCAGAGGGTCTGTCGCCCTATGAGCGTGAGCGATTGGAAGAGTTGCAAGCCGCTCGCACGGAGGGCGAACCAGAAGACTCCGAGGATGTCGAGAACGGATCCGAAGTGGTATCCGCCGTGGACTCGGAACAGCAACCAATAGAAGCGACGTCCGGCATGAGATTTGGGTGGCGCGGGCTGCTGTCTACCGCCGCCGCTTGTCTCGTGCTGGGCGGGCTGGTCGGCGGGTTCGTGGGGGCGCTGAACTCGTCCTCGCCATATCTAAGCCCGGACGAGATATTGGCCACTTACGGCAGTCAGTTCACCAGTGAATTGGAGATCGAGCCCCCCTCGGACGTCGATTTCGATTCGGGTTCGCTGTTCCTCTCGACTGTCATTAACGACAGGCCCGTCTGGATCGGAACGCAGGATGAGGGCAAGAGCACCTGCATGTACGTCGACTTCGGGGTCCCCGACGCCAATACTGGAGCCTGTATCGAAACTGCAACTGTGGGCAGTATCGGGGCCACGTCAAACAATCCCAAGCTATCCCCGGAAGACCGCGGAACCTACACACTCATGATCTTCGAGGATGCTTTGCCGTTTGTAACGTATGCACCGCCCTCGCCGTAGATCAGGCGGATTGGTCCTGATCTACGGCATGGACGCTGACCGCTGAGCCTACTTACGGACCTGCAACAGTAGTGAGTTAGAGGGGATGATGTTGCAGGTGTTGTAAATATTGCACGTGGCATTCCAGGTGACGTACCCGTCGTCATAGGTGACTGCGGTTGCGTACGTAGTGGACCGCATCCTCACGAATCCACCACGGCTGGTGTTCCAGGTGCCTTTCCCGTCATAGCAGTGCGTGGCCTCCTTACCGCCGATGTTGTGGTAGGTGAAGCTGACGTTGACCCCAAAGCAATTGGCCATGGTGGTGAAGTCGGGGGTCGGTGGTGTGTATGGGTGCGCGGCTACGATCTCACCTTCGGCGTTCAGGAGAACCTGAACTTCATTGCCGGCACTAGCGGCGGCCGAGAGCTCTTGCGCTTCTTCAAGTGACTGGCTCTCGCTCAGGACCAGAAGTTCAGCTGTCGAGAGCACCCCGGGCTCGGCCTGAAGCGTTGATGCGTTGTCTTCGACGACATCGTCCGCAGACGCTGCTGTTCCGCCCATGAGTCCCAGCGTCATGAGCGCAACTGATGCGAGTGCTATCCCCGTCATTCGTGAACTGAATACGTTCCGCATTGCATTTCCCTCCGTTGTTATGGTCAAGCGCGGTGCGCTGCCTTGAGACTCTCGCTCCCCGCCTCATGAAGCCAGCCAACAAACTTGCTTGTGCTCGGGTGGCGTGCTCGGATAACATCCGAGCACCACAAACGCGGGGGCTGCGGGAGGTGCAGTAGTGACAGTCGTGTTCGAAGGACCTCACAGTGACAGTCATCGTGCCGCCGCGAAGAAGCTGGGCACCAAGCTTCGCGAGATTCGTCGCGCACGCGGCTTCTCCCAAGAGCAAGTTGCCTACGACGCGGGAGTCGCGGTATACACATACAGCTCGCTGGAGCGCGGGCAGAGTGCCGCGGGAGGCGTCGCGAATCCGAGATTGACAACCTTATTGCGCATTCTTGTTGCGCTCGATGTTGAGGTCCCCGAGATCTCAAGCCCCGCGTCAGAGCGGTAGCTCCTGTTCGATCGCAAACCGCGTGTCGCTCGCCAGGCGCATGCTGGAGAAGCAGAGGAAAGGGGATCTCATGGCCAAGGCAGCAGCTGCCCTGGGCTCCGCGACCTGGCGACGCTTTCGGGACGCGGAGCACCCGACTGGGTTCTCGACGGCTGGCGACGGCCGCGGTGATGAGGGAGAGGGTCAGAAAACGACGAGTAAGTGATGTCGATGCCCACTAAGCCCGTTTCAAGGCTCAGGGGGCATCGACATTAGCCCTCGACGGAGTTGATGAAGTCTCCGACTAGACGGTCGAGGTTGATGACCTCTAACCGCCATCAACCTCGTTCTGCGTGTGTGTCCCCGCGATCGTGAACTCGCCGATCTGCTCGGTTCCGCTGACGTCATACACGCTGATTGAGCGGTCGCTGGCCCCTTGGTCTTCTTGCCACCGGAGAGCTTCCTCAGGGCTCTTGAAGGTCAACGCGGCTGAGCTTCCATTCGCATCGTCTAGATCTGTCTTATAGACATAACCTTCCATCCCATTGGTTGCCACAACCTGGATAAGGTCCGGTTCAGTATCCGGTGAGATTGCGTCTGCCGCTGACCCGTAGGTAAGACCCGATTTATTCTGCTGGTATGTCGGTGCTGCGGCTGGTGTGGTCTCTACCCCCTCATCAGAAGTCAGGCCTGCAGGCGCAAACAACGGTTGTATGGCTGCCACGGCTGCTGTGCCACCTAGAAGACCAAGCCCGGCAACAGCAACCAAACCGACAGTGAAGCGTGCTCTCCGCATTGCAACTCGTTTAGACATTGATTCACTCCGATCTTAGGAATTCTGGTTTGGGCTCTTGAATGTGTAGTTGGCCGAGTAGCCGCTTCCGTTCCACCCGTAGGAAACCCCGTAGGAGTAATACGTATCGGATATATAGCTGAAGCAAGAGTAGGCATAGACGCCAGCACCGTTGGTGGTGTTGTACTGGTTCCCTCCTTCGCACCACATGGATCCGCTCGCCGTGAACAGCCGCCCTCTTGCCCCCGCCCAACCCGCCGGTGTAGTGGAGTCACTTGTCCTGGTGTAAGTGTGAGCCCTTGCGCTGCTGGAAGGAGATTTGGTAGTCACCGTTGCGTAGTTCAAGTACTGCTTACTGCCAGCTGTGAAGTACCCGTTCGGACTTGTAGCTGTTCCAGCGATTGCCAACTGCGTGCCGGTCGAGCCCAAAAGGGCAACCAGGAAAACGCCTAGAAGAACTTTCCATTTCCAATTTCGAGAGCGAGCGATCACCATCATTTATCTCCTTGCCGCATCATTGCAGACCTGAAACTAGTGCGCTCACAGTAGCGGCTCGGATGTTATAACGCAACGGGACGTTGATCAATCCTGTATCCGTGTCGATCCGGGCATGGCCGTAGCGCTCCGGCCAGGCCAGGGTCCCCCGAAGTCGTGACTGAGGCGCGGCGACTCAAGCTCTCCCGGCTCTTCGGGGGTCAACGAGCTAACTGTCCGTATGGGGATCCGCTACTGCGACGGAACTGTCACTGTGAACCACCCTGTTACGGAGCGGGCGAAGACTGCGGTGTTTGCGGAGAGAGGAAGGTGTCCTCGTCGCCGGGGGCGTACTCCACCGTGAAGGCAACTCCCTCACGAAGCGGCGCCACAACGGCAGCGACCCGGATCGCAACTGGCGTCCGGCGGGCATCATTCGGAGGAAGATCGAGTCCGGTTTCGACCGTTTCGCACACCAAGGCTTAGTTCCGCTCGGGTAGAGAACGAGCGAATCGGGCTCCCACGAGATGCTCAACTCCTCGGCGACCTCTCCCCGGCCGCGGAAATTTACCGTGAACTCGAGTGGCCGAATCGGACAATACTTAGTATGACCACTCAAGACGGCGAGATCATCCGCCGCTCCCTCGAACAGCCAGCGGCGTTTGCTGAGCTGTACGACCGGCACGAGCGCGTCATCTTCCGCTATACGGCCCGGCGGCTTGGTGTGTCCGAGGCGGATGACATCGCTTCGGAGACGTTTCTCGTCGCGTTCGCTCGCCGTCGAGACTTCACGGGTAGCGAGGACGCGCGCCCGTGGCTGCTCGGGATTGCCACAACACTGATGCGGCAGCACGCGCGGACGGAAGCGAAGGCGTGGCGGGGCATGCTCGCGTCGGACCTGGCTCGCACCGATATCGACCAGATTGACGCCGCCGACGCTCGCCTCGACGCGAATCGCCTCACCCGCAGCCTCGGCAAAGCACTCGCCCGCTTACCTGCCGGAGACCGCGACACCCTTCTGCTGCACACGTTCGGGGATCTTGACTACGAGGGCATCAGCGAAGCGCTGAGCATTCCTGTTGGCACCGTCCGTTCACGACTGAACCGCGTGCGCCGCAAGCTGCGCGCCGTTATCGAACCGATTTTGAACCAAGAGAAGGAACAGAGCCATGGACGAAATCTCGCTCCTGCGCCGAGCGCGGACTGATATCCCCGAGCGCACTCCGGCGAGCGTTGCTCGCGGACGGGCGGCGCTATTCGCTCAGATCGAGGCGGAGACACCGTACGCGCCGTTCGCAGCTCTAGGGGATGGCACATCCTCTACCCCTCTGCCGCTGCGCCGTCGCCGTCGCCGCGCCGTCGCGTGGACCGGGTTTTCTGCCCTGGGCGCCGGCGCCCTGACCGTGGCGCTCATCGGCGGCAACGTGCTCGGAGTCGGAGGCTTGCATGGCGGCGCCGATCCGGCAGCCGCCGACGTACTGAACGCCGCAGCCATCGCCACTCTCCAAGTCACCGAGCCCTCGCTAAGCCCCGGGCAGTTTCTGCACGTGCGCAATGACGCCGTGTACATGACACAGGCATGGCTCGACGAGGACGTAGACGCCGCCCGCGTGAACGGCGTCGTGGAGGACCTCAACACGGTCGAGTCTCAGTACTACCTGCAGCGGGAGCAGCTGGAACTGTTCCGCCCTGCGGACCGCAACGACACCTGGTGGAGGATCCAGTGCCGGACAAGCGTGGCCCAGACCTTCGGCCCGAAATCCGAGCTGGCGGCGCAGCAGGACCTTGGAATGACGGAGGGGCCCATCGGGCACCTCATAGAAATGCCCGGCGGGAGGATCAAGCGCAAATCGCCAGAAGGAGAGATCAAGATCGGCAACCCGGTGGGCGGACTCTCCGTTCCGGGTGGAGCGAGCGACGACTTCACGCAGCTTCCATTGGAACCTGGCGAGCTACTCACCGAGATCTATCGTCTGACCGCCGGGAAAGGCCCTTCCCTCGACGGCGAAGCACTCGTCTGGATCGCGGACACCTTACGGGGGGGCGCAGTGCCCGCCGAATACCGCGCCGCCATGTATCAGGCGGCCGCACTCATCCCGGGCGTTACCATCACAGACGAACAGGCGACCCTCAACGGAAGTACCGGCATGGCCATCGGGCGAGATGAAACGAACAACAACTTTCGGCAGGAGATCATCATCGACCCCGCGACCGGACAGTTCATTGGGGAGCGGACGGTAGCGCTAGAAGGCTACGGCCCCATAACCGCTGGCGCCACTGTGTCGTGGACATCTGTCACGACCGAGATCGTCGATGCAGCGCCGACCGACGTGTCCACCTGTAACCCGTGACGGAAGGTACGTCTGTGAACAACCAGCTCAGCGCACAGCCAATCAGTCCGTCCGACATCACGCTTCCACCCACCACCCAGATCGACCTCACCTGGCTCATCTCAGCCACGGCGAAAGCGGCCGTCTTGGCCGCCTTCGTAGCGTCATGATCATGACGACGGACGCTCGGATAGCCTGGATCGGCGACGAACTGACCGGCGGCGGAGGTTTCGTCGCGCTCGAACGCATGCCGGAGGACTGCGAAGCGGACACCTACGCTGTCTGGCAGACAGTAGCCAAGTGATCGACCGGCGCCGCAACCCGCGAGGCGGCTCCGATTATCGATTGGCACCGATGCACGGTGATACCTGCCCCGCAAAACTGCCCGTCCCGGGGGCGTCAAACGCTTCACCACAAAGCGGACTCTCCGCGAGAGATTCGGGGCGTGGCCGTGTCGACGGACGCGTCGGAAAGAGGGCCGCTGCGACCGACGTCTGACCGGGTGTGGAACATGATGCCGAAGATCGCGACCCCGAAGGCCCCGAAGACCCCGAGGATCACGAAGACGAAGAGACCAAGAACAACGCAATGCACGCAGGCACCAATAGTGATTGCTAGTTAAATATGACTTGAAAACGGAGTATCCTCGCGTTATGCGAGGTGGTTTGGAACGGTGGAAGCGAGGCGGCGATTCGCGCGGTGTTCGCCATGCAATCTCCTACGCACTCGAGGGAACGTGCGATGCCCACTTGCCACACCCTCCCGTGGTCGAGATGCTCGAGAACTACAGCGGCACCACCGACTCGACGGTGGCGCGCTTCGTCGTCGAGGACGGAGTGGTCAGTTCCGACGAGCTCTCCACCGGCGGACTGCGTGTGTGGCTCACCGGCCATGATCCGGTCACGGGGGAGCAACGCGGCACGTCACTCATGCGACCCGACGCAGACTTGCTCCTGGACGGCACGCTGAATCACCCCAAGTCATACAGCATCGCCGCGTTGCTGCATCCGGAATTGGCGGTGGAGTTCGAGGCGCTCCAGGACCGCATCCGTGACCGCGTCATAACCCTTTGGCAACGCGAGCTGAATGCGCGGCGAGGCCACGGCGGACTCATCCGAGAGCCCATCGCTCGGCTCGAGGTCGTCGAGTTGCAACACCGTCGGTCGCGCGCTCTGGACCCGCATGCCCATCGGCACCTTTGGATGAACGTGAAAGTGCGCGGTGACGACGGCAAGTGGACCAACGTCGATTCACGAGTCGCGATGAAGTTCCACACCGTCATCAACGCCGAGGGTGAGCTCGCCGCACGCACCGATCCGCAATGGATCGCCGCACTCGCCCGCCACGGTTACACAACCGGTGCGGACGGGGAGATCGCGGAGCTCGCCGCCGCAGTCGCGCCGATGTCTCGGCGATCGGCGCAGATCGAGACAAATCGAGTCCGTTTGATTGCACAGTGGGAGGCCACGCACAGCGGAAGCAGGCCGAGCGTCGAAGTCCTGCAGCAGATTGATCGCAGAGCGTGGGCAGTCGCGCGCCCTAACAAGCCCTCCCTTCTCGATGAGCAATCGTGGGAAGCGACCGTGCGCGAAGAACTCGCCACGATCGATGCCGCACTCCTGACCCCACGGATGCCGCGAGCAGTCGACCCCGTCTGCGTGGACGATCTGGATCTCGACATGCTCGCCGCCGCTGCAGTAGTCGATGCGGATCTCCGATCCACCGGATCCAGCGGACGGTTCAGTCACTATGACCTCCGCGCAGGGGCCATCCGGGCGCTGTCGCGATCGGGCGTGGTCGCAGATCGTGACGGTCTCGATGCCATCCTGCGCCGCATCACCGATCGCGCCCGCCGCCTGACTGTAAGCCTGTCGTCACAGCCGGCGGTTCCCGAGCACGTGAAGTCTCTGATGGCGACCGAGACAATGCGGCTGAAGATCCGCGTCGCCGGAGCATTGGACGCGATCGCCACTTGCGGTCGATCGCTGTTGCCGAACGAGCTGCGGCGCGTAGCTGCATGGGTCGAGCCTGCTGACGGCCTCGACGCGTCCCAAGCGGCGGCCGCGTGCGCCATCGCTGGCTCCGTCGGGCTGGTGGCTGTCATCGGTCCGGCGGGTGCAGGTAAGACCACGATGTTGCGTGCGGCACTGCACGCGTTGACATTGCAACGACGGCGGATGCTCGTTGTCGCGCCTACCCGCAAGGCCGCATCGGTTGCGTCGCGTGAGACAGGAGTCGAGGCGTCCAGCGTCCATGCGCTTCTGTACGACTACGGGTACCGGTGGTCGACCGATCCAACGGGAGCGCAGGTGTGGCGCCGCCTCGACATCGGCCAAGTGGATCGCGTCACCGGGGTGAACTACGACGGCTCACAGAGACACTCCTTGCGCCCGGGAGACCGCATCGTGGTGGATGAGGCTGGCGTCCTGGACCTGCACGCGGCGAACGCGCTATTCGAGCTCGCCCTCGATGCCGGTGCAGGCGTGGCGATGGTCGGCGACCCGCACCAAGCGCTTCCCGTCGGCCATGCCGGAGCGATGGCATCCGCGATCCGTCACGCACCGGCATCCATCGAAATGGACACGGTCCACCGATTCCACGACATGGACTACGCCGCGCTCACTTTGCAGCTCCGCGACCCGCGCGACGGCGAGCATGCCCTCGAGATCGCCGAAAGACTCCATGCTGGCCGACACCTGCAACGAGTCGACAGCGTCGAGGCGGCACGGGAAGCGATGATCGACGGATACTTCGACGCCGAGGGCCGCGGTCAACGCGTCGCGATAGTTTGCGGAACGAACAGCGAGGTGGATGCGGTCAACGCACTGATCCAGGGTCGACGCGTTGAGTGCGGCGAACTCGACCCCACCCGCGTTGCGATCGGGATGGGGGAGCAACGGCTCCTGGTCGGCGACGCCGTGCAGACCCGCCGCAATGACCGGCGCACCGGAGTCGACAACCGCGCGCGGTGGATAGTGAACAGGATCGATGACGACTTCGTTTCCCTCGTCTCGACCGGCGATAGTGGCGAACGACGTCGGGTGACACGCGACTACGCCCTCGAGCACATGCAGCTTGCGTACGCCTCGACAGTGCACGGCATCCAGGGGGAAACGGTCGACAAAGCGATCGTCGGTCCTGATGTGGATGCCGCAGGCCTCTACGTCGGACTCACCCGTGGACGTCACTGGAATCACGCGGTTGTAATCGCCAGGACGGATGCCGCGGCTAAACGCTCCCTCGCCGCGACGATGTTGCGAGGCACCACGGAGGTCACCATCAGCGACTCGCTTCGCGCAGTCGAAGCGGAGCTACGGCGGGCTGCGCGAGACGAAGCGACGAGGCCGCAAGGATTCGGAGTGGCCGGCGTGAGCACAGCCGGAATATCTCGCTGACTATCCGTACCGAGTCGGCTTCATCGGGGCAATCGCGCAACGGGTTGTTACGCGATTGGTCACGGGCCTTCGAGGGCGCGTGAGAGGTCGGCCTCGGACGGAAGTACCGCTCGTTCGGCTGGGGGGAGTAGGTCGTAGCTGGCGATCGCGATGGGCTGGTTGCTACCTGCGAGGGCGTACCTCACTACGCTGTCATTCTTGTCCGTGCACAGCAGGAGGCCAACGGTTGCTCCGTGCGCGGGGCGGCGCAACTGGTCCTCAACAATCTCGACGTAGAAGCCAAGCTGGCCGGCGTATTCGGGCTTGAACTTGCCGACTTTCAGCTCGACTACGACGTAGCGCAGCTGTTCGACGTGGAAGAACAGGAGGTCGACGAAGAACTCGTCGCCGCCCACATCGAACGGGACTTGACAGCTGCGCTGCGGCCGGCCGTCTGTCATTTGTCAGCCGCGCCATCGTGACTCGAGGGGTTCGCGTCATTTTGCACTGGAAAACGCGTCCGCGATGTACTTCTCTACGTCCGACTCGCGCCAGCAACGGCGGCCGGCGATAATCGCCGACTGAGGGGCGGTGCCCATGTGGACCATCCAGCGCAGCTGCGCTGGTGTCCGACGCAAGCGGTCGGCTACCTCGCCGATGAACATGATCTTGTCCATTCTTCTCACCTCCGTTCATAGTTGGAAGTAACTGGATATTCCAGTAGACCATGATATCTAGTCGCGCGCAATAGAATTGCGTAGTACCGTCGTCTCATGGCAAACGATGCAGAAATCGGCCGAAATGTGACGCGTCTAAGAGGCGGTGGGAGCCAGAAGGATCTCGCTGATGCGATGCGCAAAAAGGGCTTCCGATGGTCGCAGGCCACCGTTTGGGCGGTCGAGAAGGGCGAAAGGCCGCTCCGGCTGACCGAGGCTGAGGCGCTTGGCCAGGTCTTTGGCATCCATCATCAGATGTTGCTTTCGACGGGCGATCACCTTGATCTCACGTTGCACCTTCGCGAGTTCGGCGAACTGTTGGACGAGATCCACGAACTTGCCTACAGCTCCTTCGCTGAACAGCGACAGCTCGCGGTATCCATCGATCTGGTGCCGGCCGGTGAGCTGGATGAAGATATCACCATCGACGTCGTACGGCGTACAGCGGTCGACGCTGCAGTCGAAGGGTTGGCCCGCGCAGCGGAACATCATCGCGGACTTCTCGATGTCAACGAACTCACGGATGGTTCGGTCGACCGATCCGCTCAGCAGTTCACCGAAGCCTTCGACGCCCACGTGCGCGACCTGGTCGAAGGGCAGACGGGGCGTTCGCGTGGAGATCGGGCCCACTAAGGAGCACTGATGGCATCCATCACGCAGCGAGACGACGGCGTCTGGCGCGCGCGGTATCGAGACGCGGCAGGCAAAGAGCACGCCCGACACTTCGCCTTGAAGCGCGACGCCCAGCGGTGGCTGAACGAAGTCGCGGCAGCCGTGGTCACCGGGCAGTATGTCGACCCGAACGCCGGAAAGATCATATGGTCCGACTGGACGAGGGCGTGGATGCAACGGCAGACATGGGTCGAAGGAACGCATGAAGCGGCCACGGTTGCCGTGTCGAGCGTGCCGTGGAAGAACGGTCCGATCGGCGCCGTGAACGCCTCACACGTCCAGACATGGATCGCGGGAGAACTGAAGCGCGGGCTCGCGCCGTCCACGATCAAGACGCGTCTCAACTATGTGCAGATGGCGTTCCGCGCGGCAGTCGCCGATCGCATCATTGCGACGAATCCCGCAGTTGGAGTCAAGCCTCCACGCACCCGCAAAATCGAAGCGACCATGCGGGTTCTCGGCCCCGACGAAGTCCACGCCGTTCTGGAGACAGCTGGTGAGTTCCGAGGCTTCGTCGAGGTATGCGTTTTCGCCGGCATGCGCCTGGGCGAAGCTGCAGGCCTCCAACTCGCCGACATCAATTTCCTCGGCCGCTCAATCCGGGTGGCCCGCCAGGTGCAGGGCTCTACGATCAAGGCCGCCAAGCTGGTGCCGCCGAAGTACCACTCCGAGCGGACCGTCTATGTGCCTGGTGAGCTCACCGCCTCGCTTTCGGCACATGTCGCGCGGAACGCTGTAACCGAACCCGAGGAGCAACTGTTCACGACTCCGCTCGGTCGCCTCTGGAATCGCAATAACGCAGCGGGGGAGTGGCGACGCATCCGCGAAGAGGTCGGGCTTCCGCAAGACGTCACGTTGCATACCCTGCGGCACACGTTCGCCTCGAACCTCATCGCCTCCGGCTGCGACGTGGTCACGGTGCAGCGTGCGCTCGGGCACTCAACGCCATCGATCACGCTGAACGTCTACAGCCACCTCTGGCCATCCGCAGAGGACAAGACGAGGGTGGCGACCGCGGACTTCATGGCACTCGTAGCGCGACCAACAGCCAGCGTACGAGCCACATCCTAGGATTCTGCGGACTCCCTGCGGACTAAAACAGGAAAACCCCAGGTCAGGGGCCTGCTCTACCGGTAGTTGATGAACTGCAGGTCGACCTCGAGGTCTGAACCCTTGAGCAGCGCGATCACTGCCTGAAGATCGTCGCGGTTCTTGGACTGCACGCGCAGCTCGTCACCCTGGATCTGGCTCTTCACGCCCTTGGGGCCCTCGTCGCGGATGATCTTGCCGATCTTCTTCGCGTTCTCCGAGGAGATGCCGTCCTTGAGCTCGGAGACGATGCGGTACTCCTTGCCGCTGGCGAAAGGATCGCCGGTCTCGAGGCTCTTCAGTGAGATGCCGCGCTTGATGATCTTGGACTGCAACACGTCGAGAACGGCCTTCGCGCGCTCTTCGGTGCTCGCCTTGATCAAGATGGATTCACCACTCCACTCGACGGATGCTCCGGTGCCCTTGAAGTCGTAGCGCTGCTCGACCTCCTTGCGTGCCTGGTTGACGGCGTTTTCCGCCTCCTGGTGGTCGACCTTGCTGACAATGTCGAACGATGAGTCTGCCATGGCGCCATCCTATCGATTCTGCCTCTGAGACGAGTTCTTGGAAGCGCTTCCACAAGCGCGGATGCCGTGCCACGGCTTATTACAGCTTGATATCGACGACGCCAACCATTGCGCGAACGGGAGATTTCCAGGCATACTGTAAGCGCTTGCAGTTCTTGCAGGCCCGAACGTCCTGCGTCGATGCATCCATCGGTCGCCGGCCGGTCGATCAACAGCATCGAGAGAGGCCCCACCAATGAAGGTGAACAAGAGAGGCATCGTCGCCTTCGGCGCGATTGCCGCAATTTCTACACTTGTGCTTGCCGGTTGCAGCACCGGAACGGAAGCCCCTGAGGGCGACAGCACCGACAACGGTGACGCGGCAGCATCCTCGCTGACTGTGTGGGTGGACGCTGAGCGCGTTGACGCCCTTCAGGGCGCAGCCGACTCATACGAAGAGAAGACCGGCGTCAAGGTCGACATCGTCGGCAAGGACGTCGACACGATCAAGGATGACTTCATCCAGCAGGTGCCGACGGGCAAGGGCCCCGACATCACGATGGGCGCGCACGACTGGCTGGGCGAGCTGTCCACCAACGGTGTCGTCGCACCGATCGAACTCGGCGACAGCGCCGACGGCTACCTCCCGGTCGCCCTCCAGGCTTCGACCTACGATGGCACCGTCTACATGCTTCCGTACGCGGTTGAGAACATCGCCGTGCTGCGCAACGCAGACCTCATCCCCGAGGCTGCCGCGAACTTCGACGACATGATTGCCAAGGGCAAGGCCGCAGGCCTGGAACAGCCCTTCGTCGTCGAGCAGGGCGCCGAGGGCAACCCGTACCACCTGTACCCGTTCCAGACGGCGTTCGGTGCACCGGTCTTCGGCACCGATGCAACTGGTGCCTACGACGCGGCTGACCTTCAGCTCGGCAGCGCAGGCGGCACGGCGTTTGCCGAATGGCTCGGCGCACAGGGTGCCGCAGGCACCTTCAACACCGACATCGACGGCGAAATCGCCAAGCAGCAGTTTATCGACGGTAAGGCAGCCTTCTGGCTGACCGGCCCGTGGAACGTCGGCGCAGCCGTCGACGCCGGCATCAACGTCGCCATCGACTCGGTCCCGAGCCCGACCGCTGAGGTCGCATCGCCGTTCGCCGGCGTCAAGGGATTCTTCGTCAGCTCCGAGTCGACGAACAAGGTTGCAGCCAACGACTTCCTGGTGAACTACCTCGGCACCGAGGAAGTTCAGCTCGCTCTGTTCGAAGCTGGCAACATCCTCCCGGCACTCACCGCAGCGGCCGACACCGCGGCATCCGACCCGATCATCGCCGGTTTCCAGGCCGTCGGTGCTGACGCAGTGCCGATGCCGGCCATCCCGGCAATGGGTTCGGTCTGGCAGTTCTGGGGCATCGCGCAGGCAGCGATCATCAACGGCGCAGACCCGGTAACGACGTGGCAGAAGCTCGTCGATGACGTAACGGCGGCAGTTCAGTAACACTGTTCGTTCTGTCGGGGCGGGTGCGCATGCGCCCGCCCCGACGGCATGACGATGGGGCGAGAGATGACAGACACCACGACCACAGAACAGACGCCACCGCCGACGAAACGGCAGCGTCAGGCTGCGCAGATCGCTGAAGCGGCATCCGGGAAGATCCGATGGATGCTGCTGAAGATCGCGCTCCTCGCGATCGTCGACGCCGTCGCGCTCTATGCGGCATTCGTGCTCTTCATGCACGGGGAATGGCTGGTGCTGGCGCTTGTCGTCGCCGTCACCGTGCTCGTCAACTACATCTATTTCTCTCGCAAGCGCATTGCGGCCAAATACCTCACTCCCGGCATCATCTTCCTGGTCGTGTTCCAGGTCTTCACCCTTCTTTACACCGGCTACATCGGCTTCACCAACTACGGCACCGGCCACAACGGCAGCAAGGATCAGGCGGTCTCATCGCTGATGGCGGCCGCGCAGGAGCGCGTTGAGGATTCGCCGACGTTCCCGGTCACCGTCGTCGAACAGCTCGGCACGCTCGGCCTGCTGGTCACCGATCCGGATGACGGAGACGTCAGCGTCGGAACGAACGAGCAGCCGTTGCAAGAGGTGTCCGGCGCGACCATGGACGGCAGTCGCGCGGTCGCTGTCGACGGTTGGACATCCCTGAGCTTTGCGCAGGTGCTCGCGCGTTCGAGTGACGTCGAGAAGCTCTCCGTCGCCTACAGCGACGACCCAAATGACGGTGCGATTCGCACCCCAGATGGACAGAGCGGATACCTCTACGTCTCGACGCTCGAGTACGACGAGGCTGCGGGCACCATGACCGACTCCGACTCCGGAACGGTCTACAGCGACATTGGCACGGGCGCGTTCACCTCAGAGGACGGCACCGAACTGCTGCCCGGCTGGCAGATCACGGTCGGCTTCGACAACTTCGTCCGTGCGGTCACCGACAGTGCGATCCGCGGACCGCTCATCTCGGTCACGATCTGGACGTTCGCCTTCGCGCTGATTTCGGTGGCGACGACGTTCTTCCTCGGTCTGCTGCTTGCGATCGTGTTCAACAACACTCGGATGCGCTTCCGCAATGGCTACCGCATCCTGCTGATCCTTCCCTACGCGTTCCCGGCCTTCCTGTCGGCGCTGGTCTGGGCGGGAATGATGAATGAGAGCTTCGGATTCCTCAACCAGGTGGTGTTCGGCGGGGCCGAGATTCCCTGGCTCACTGATCCGGTGCTGGCGAAAGTCTCGGTGCTGATCGTGAACCTGTGGCTCGGCTTCCCGTACATGTTCCTGGTGTGCATGGGTGCGCTGCAGGGCATCCCAGAAGAGGTCAACGAGGCCGGCGTCATGGACGGCGCGAACCCGTGGCAGATCTTCAAGCAGATCAAACTGCCGCTGTTGCTGGTGACGGTCGCTCCGTTGCTGATCTCGTCGTTCGCGTTCAACTTCAACAACTTCAACCTGATCTACATGCTCACCAATGGCGGGCCACGCTTCGATGATGTGTCGATCCCGGTCGGGCATACCGACATTCTGATCTCGATGGTCTACAAGGTGGCGTTCACCGGGCAGACCCGCGACTACGGTCTGGCATCCGCCTTCACGATCATCATCTTCATCGTGGTCGCACTGATCTCGATCGTCAGTTTCCGAAAGACCAAGGCCCTCGAGGAGTTGAACTGAGATGACCTCTGCATCCGCTCGTCTTGCACAGCGCCGCCTTCCCCGGCGTCGTCGCTCCTTCGGCGCATGGTTCGCCGATACCGGATGGCGCCACCTGGTTGCCATCGTCGTGAGCCTCTTCGCGCTGTTCCCACTGCTGTACGTGCTGTCGGCGTCGCTGAACCCGCGCGGAACGCTGACTGGCTCGAACCAGCTGTTCTCCGCAATCGGCATCGACAGTTACGTCCGCATCCTCAGTGATCCGCAGAATCCGTACGGGAAATGGTTCCTGAACACGCTTCTGATCGCGGTGATCACCGGATTCCTGACGGTGTTCATCGGAGCGTGCGCGGCATATGCCTTCTCACGTATGCGTTTCGCCGGCCGCCGCGTCGGACTCGTCACGATCGTCGTCGTGCAGATGTTCCCGCAGCTGCTCGCCGTCGTTGCGATCTTCCTACTGATGTCGACGCTGGGGGACTGGTTCCCGGCGATCGGGCTGAATACGCACACCGGGTTGATCCTTGTGTACCTCGGTGGCGCGCTCGGGGTCAACACCTATCTGATGTACGGATTCTTCAACACGATCCCGAAGGAACTCGATGAGGCCGCGCGCATCGACGGCGCCGGTCACACCCGCATCTTCTTCACGATCATCCTGCGACTGGTCGCGCCGATCCTCGCCGTCGTCGGACTGCTGTCGTTCATCGGAACGGTGAATGAATACGTCGTGGCGAGCGTCATTTTGATCGATCCTGAGCAGCAGACCCTGGTGGTCGGCCTCACCAAGCTTGTCTCGAACCCGCGCTACGCGGACTGGTCGGCGTTCTCGGCCGGTGCGGTGATGGCTGCGATCCCGGTGATGATCCTGTTCCTCTTCCTGCAGAAGTACATCGTGGGCGGGCTGACGGCCGGGGCGACGAAGGGCTGAGTCCCGCTTTCGTTGCTTGCTTGCGAGTAGGCGCGTGTGGTCGCGACTCCGGCCCGGCCCGGGCGCCGGCCGGGCGCGGCCGTGCTGGAGGTGTCGCGGGTTGGCGCTTCGGATGCCGCGGGGCGACCATGTGCGACCCCTGCCGGGGACGGCTCCGCTGCTACCGCCCAGAGGTGTCGCGGGTTGCCGCTTCGGATGCCGTCTGGCGACCATGTGCGACCCCCGTGGGTTTGAGTGCCGGGCGAGTGCGCCGGAGGTGTCACGGATTGCCGCTTCGGATGCCGTGGGGCGGCCATGTGCGACACCCGCGGGTTTTGAGTGCCGGGTGACCGCGCCGGAGGTGTCGCGGATTGCCGCTTCGGATGCCGCGGGGCGACCATGTGCGACCCCTGCGGGGTGTGAGTTCCGGGCGACCGCGCCGGAGGTGTCGCGGGTTGCCGCTTCGGATGCCGTCTGGCGGCCATGTGCGACCCCCCGCCCGCCGTGGGCGCCCGCACCACGCGGCCTACCTTGCGACGCATGCTACCTTGTCATGCATGACAGCTGATGTCGGAGCGCAGATGCGCAAGGGAGTAGTCGAGTACTGCGTACTCGGACTCCTCGCGCGTGAGCCGATGTACGGCTGGCAATTGGCAGAGGCGCTGACCGACGCCGGACTGATCGCGAGCATCGGCACGCTGTATCCATTGCTCGGGCGTCTGCGCGACAACGGCTGGGTCAGCACTTTCGATCGGCCAAGCGAATCCGGCCCTGTGCGCAAGTACTACCGACTGACGGATGCCGGCACGACCCAACTCGCGCAGTTTCGCGAGCAGTGGATGCCGTTCGCCCGAGTCGTCACAGGACTCATCGGAGAGGAACCCTCATGAACATCACCGACGCTGATCGCCTGCGCGGAGATTATCTGTTGCGCCTGGATGACGCCATGCGACATGTGCCGCACGGCGTCGCCGCCGAGATTCGTGCCGGGATCCTTGAAGAATTGCAGGGCCTGGATGCCGCGGCCACCGCCGCTCGGATTGCACAGCTTGGTGATCCAGAGGCTGTCGCCCGTGAGGCGCAAGAAGAAGTGCCGGCGCATCCAGTGATCGCCCCCGCAGTCGTCGCCCCCGCAGCGCGGAAGGCGCTGGCCACGAGCACGCGCGGTTTCGCCATCGCGGCGGCGCTGACGCTGAGCTTCGGCGGGATTGTGCTGCCGTTCGCCGGTTGGGTGGTCGGCGCGGTGCTGGTCTGCTTCAGTTCTCTGTGGCGGGCGTGGGAGAAAGTGGTTGCGATCGTCGTGCCGTTTGTCGCGCTGATCATCATTGCGGGAGTCGGGCTTATCGCCTTCGTCCCCGATCCTGCCGGAGTCACCGAGAGCGCATCGACCGGGAGCGGTGAGTTCTCCGCGCCTGTTCACAACCCGCTGCTTCCGGCGTCGTACGACTTCATGTGGAGCGGACTCGTCGTGGTCGGTATCCTGCTCATTCCGGCATCCGGACTCTGGCTTCTCTGGCGCCTTCGGCGTCGCTGACGCGGTCCCGAATCCCAGATCGGACGAATGCCGTCTGCGGCCGCGCCGGAGGTGTCGCGGATTGCCGCTTCGGATGCCGCGGGGCGACCATGTGCGACCCCTGCCGGGCGTGAGCCCCGGGCGACCGCGCCAGAGGTGTCGCGGGTTGCCGCTTCGGATGCCGTGTGGCGACCATGTGCGACCCCTGCGTCGGCCATGCTGCTCCCGCGGCGCCGAGCCAAGCCATCCGCGTGTCCACCTCGGCGAAAACTCAGACCGGTCGTACCTTGGACGCATGGCAGGGGTAGCTGGACGCAATCGGGCGATGAGCTGGGTCGCCGGAGTTTTCTGCGTGGGAGTCGTCGTGGTGCTGTTCTGGTTCGCTGCGCCGATGGCGGCGGAGCTCTTCAACTTCATCGGCGACACCTTGCGCGGCGCAGACCCGGGCACAGCTGGCTCCCTCTGAGATTCAGCGGGTCGAGCGACACGTCGGCATGCCTGCGCAGCCGCGTGGCCAGGCGGAGATAACCTCGACATTGCATATATCCGACGAGAGGCGCCCCCATGAGTGACCCCGAGGTTCCCCAGCCCGAGCAGCCGGCAGACGTCAATGACGTTGTCGACAGTGCCAACGCTGGACTCGCCGAGGCCGAGGCGGCCGCCGCCGAGGTACCCGGTGCTGACACTGATGGCGCCGTAGTAGACGGTGCTGCCGTAGGTGGTGCTGCCGCGAACGAGCCAGCCACGTCCGGTGCAGAACCCGCCAACATTGACAGTTTCGCGGATGCTGTCGACCCCGATCTCGCAGCATTCGAAGAAGCCGAGAAGTCTCACCCCGGTACGTTCGGCACGCCCGAGCCATATGTGTTCCGCGAGCCTGTCGAGTCGTCAGAGGCAATCGACGAGCGTGCCGCCGCGGATGCTGCCGAAGCGGCCGCGCCCGCCGACACATCCAGCGTAGACACGTGGCCGGCCTACAGATCGTCCGCCGACAAATCGGCCGCCGAGTCCGCCGACACCTCGATCGCCGACACCTCGATCGCCGACACCTCGATCGCCGACACCGCGTACCTGCCGCCTGCCGCTGACGACACCGCGACTCGCGTCGTTCCGTCTGAGCCTGGCGTCGCGGCCGAGCCGGTCGCGGCAGAGCCGATCGTCGCAGCGCCGCCGGCTTTCCCGCACCAGCAGCCGATCTTCGTGCAGGCTCCGGAGGCACCGCGTGAGCGAGGCAACCGTGGCACCGCGGCTGGCATCGGCCTGCTCGCAACACTCTCCTTCGCGATCCTCTACCTCGCTACCGTTCTGGGCCTGGGCTCCCTTGCCGGCGACATCACCGGTGAGAACATCGGCGAAGCCGCACTCGCTCCGCTGACCACCTGGGGCTTCTGGGTTCCGGTCGTCGTGTTCTTCATCGGCTTCTGGCTGCTGGGCGCGATCGTCAACCGTGGCCGTTGGGGCCTGTGGGTGGTCTTCGGCATCATCGTCGGCATCTTCGCCTATGCCGGTCACATTCTTGGGCAGCTGTTCGAGGCACCGTTCTGGACTCTCACCGCCAGTGAGGGCAGCGAGCTCGTTGGCTCGCAGCTGCTGGCTCCGCTCGCCATCGCCGCATTCGTGTTCGGCCGCGAGCTCACCATCTGGTTCGGCGCGTGGGTTGCTCGCAGCGGCGCCCGCAAGACCGAGCTGAACGCCGAGGCTCAGCGTGAGTACGAGCGCACGCTTGAGGCCGGCCCGAGCCTGCCGAGGTAATCACGACCACTTCAACGCCTGACCCTCGCGGCCCCGTGCCTGCGGGGGTTTCGGCCGTCTTGGCGGTGGTCATGACGACGATCGGATTCTTCGCGCTCGCTGTATTCGGTCTGGGCGCGTTGAGCTTCGCGACGGATGCTGACATCATCGCGATCCCTGGACTCGGCCAAGCGCCGGGGGCTGTGGGCATGATCATCGCCGTCGCCGTTTTTGCCAGCATCCTGTGGGCGGCCGTGCGGATCAAGCATCCGCGGTTCCGCTCGGTCTGGGCCATCTCGATCACTACCGCTCTCGCTCACCTGATGGGTGTCGGTCTGGTTGTGGCGATCACCTCCGGCGAGTTCGTCACGGGGCTGGCGGTCATGGGCGGGCTGATCACCGGGGGAGCGAGCCTCGTGATTTTTGTGGTGGCTGCCGTGACATCCTGGGCCGGAGTCGCGCTGCGCCGCACCAAGGCGAAGCATCCGCGGTGGCCGTGGGAACGCGATGATCCGAACGACGCGTAGCCGGACGGCACACAATCGAACGGCGCGAAATCTCGTCTGAACTCGCAGATCGCCCTATTCTGGAAATGTGGAGCGGTCGATAGAGACGCAAGTCGACCAGGCTGTCGAGGCCTGGTTGCGCTGGGTGCCGCGCTGGGAGCCGGCCACCCACCGCGGACGCGTCGCCCCATGTCGGCGCTGTCTCGGCTCGCCGATCCTCTCTGCCGCAGGAATCGGCGCCAACGTTCCGCACGGCGTGCAGCACGGATTGTCCACACGCATCAAACGCGTCGTCGACCACGCCGTTGCCGTTTACACCGCGCGCAATCTGCCCATGCTGCAGATGGAGCTCGACCAGCAGGCCGTGCGCAATCGCGCCCGCAGCTATCGTCCGTCCGAGGGTCTCGCGCCGGAGTTCGAAGGCATGCCGCTCGACCCGGATCCGACGCCGGGTGCCCCTTTCCTCTTCACGATCGCTGGGCTTGCCGATGACGATGGTGTCGAGCTGCCGCCGCTTCCGCCGCTGAGCGACGAGGCGAAGGTGGCATTGCGGCAAGAGGTCACCCTCGCCGACGAGTACGCCAACATGATCGGACGTGAGATCTGCGGCATCCTGTTGCGGCATCGCCTCAATGTGCAGGCTGCCATCTCGCAGTACGTCGAGCCCCAGATCGAGGCGCTTCTGGCCGAGCTCACCGAATCCCTCGACTCCCCGTTCGACCCCGACGGTCCGTAGCCTCGTAGCGCCGCCCGATCCTGTTGCTCCAGCAGCGAGAATGGCCTAGCTGCATGAAACAGGGGTTCCACGGACCTTTCTCATGCGGCAACCCCATTCTCGTGATGGCTCGCCGCCGCGGCATCTCGTTCGCCGCGCCCGGGTCTGGTCGAGACACCATCTCCCGCATCCCGCGACAGCCGCAGCGTGAGACACCACTGTAGGAATGGTGTCTCACGCGCTCCATGTCGCTCCGCGCCCAGGATGGTGTCTCACGCCCGGATGCCGGACCGCCCGGGCACCAGGCGCCGGGCACCAGGCGCCGGGCACCAGGCGCCGGGCGCCGGGCACCAGGCCCCAGGCTCGCTCGCCGTTCCAGTCGCGAGAATGGCCTAGTTGCATGGGACAGGGGTTCCTGAGACCTTTCTCATGCAGCAACCCAATTCTCGATCGGCCGCCCTCTTCAGCGCCGAGACCGCCCTCTTCAGCGCCGAGACAGCCCATGTCAGCGCCGCGACAGCGGTGTGTAAGCGAGCACGCGGATGCTTTCCACATGACAGATTTCACATCAGAATGGGCCGTCGAGGCCACCGGGCTCGTGAAGACGTTCGGCCAGAACCGGGCGGTCGACGGCGTCGATCTCCGCGTGAAGACCGGCACCGTCTACGGCGTGCTCGGGCCCAACGGCGCCGGCAAGACCACCACCATCAACATGCTCGCAACGCTCATGCGTCCGGACTCCGGCACCGCCCGCGTCTTCGGCCATGACGTCGTGCGCGAGCCTCAGATCATTCGCCAGCTGATCGGAGTGACCGGACAGTTCGCCTCCGTCGACGAGACCCTCTCCGCCAACGAGAACCTCATGATCTTCGCTCGGCTCCTCGGCCTCTCTCGCACCGAAGCTCGCACCAAGAGCGTCGAACTGCTCGAGCGGTTCGGACTGAGCGAAGCCGCGCGCAGACCGCTGAAGAACTTCAGCGGAGGGATGCGTCGCCGCCTCGACCTCGCGGCATCCCTCATCGCGCAGCCCCCGTTGATCTTCCTCGACGAGCCGACCACCGGCCTTGACCCGCGTACGCGCGGCCAAATGTGGGACACGATCCGTGACCTGGTCGCGACCGGTTCGACGGTGCTGCTCACCACGCAGTATCTCGACGAGGCTGATCAACTCGCCGACCGCATCGCGGTGATCGACCAGGGCCGCGTGGTCGCCGAGGGCACTAGCGATGAGCTCAAGGCATCCGTCGGTTCCTCCAGCCTTCAACTGCGCCTCGCCGAGACTGCCGACACGGGCGCCGCGCTGGAAGCCATTGAGCGTGTGCTCGGCGTGATGGGGACACTCTCGCCAGAGGCATCCAGGATCACCGCACCGATGGCGGATGCCGATCGCATCGCCGACCTGCTCATCGCCCTTCGCGAAGACGGGATCCGCGTCACCGAACTCAGCGTGCAGAAGCCGACGCTCGACGAGGTGTTCCTCACGATCACCGGCCACGAAGCCGGCGATCAGAACCAGCCCACACAGAAAGAAGAGGTGCACGCATGAGCACCATCGCCACGACCAGAATTGTCCCCGCCATCGAGCGCAATCTGAAGAACCACACGAGCATCACGCAGACGCTACAGAACACCTTCACGATGGCGTATCGCGGACTCGTGAAGATTCGCCGCACACCGGAGCAGCTGTTCGATGTGACCCTGCAGCCGATCATCTTCACGCTGATGTTCACCTACATCTTCGGTGGGGCCATCTCAGGAGATGTCGCCTCTTATCTGCCGACGATCATCCCGGGCATCCTCGTGCAGACCGTGATCACGACATCCGTCGTTACCGGAACGCAGTTGCGCGAAGACATGGACAAGGGTGTTTTCGATCGATTCCGCTCTCTGCCGATCGCACGCATCGCGCCGCTGTCCGGTGCGCTGCTCGCAGACACCATTCGCTACGCGATCGCCACCACGCTCACCTTCGTGATGGGTTACATCATGGGCTTCCGACCGGAGGCGGGTCTCGGAGCCGTCATCGGCGCTGGTGTCCTCGTGATCACGTGCGCCTGGGCGATCAGCTGGATCTTCGCCTTCTTCGGCGTCATCGCCCGCACCGCATCCAGCGTGCAGGGCATCTCGATGATCGTGCTGTTCCCGCTGACGTTCCTCTCCAACGCCTTCGTTCCGGTCGACACGATGCCCACCTGGCTGCAGTGGTTCGTGAACATCAACCCGGTCTCGCACCTGGTGACCGCGGTGCGGGAGATCGTCAACAATGGTGCGTTCACCGGTGACGCCTGGCTCTCGCTGCTCGGCGCTGCGGTCATCGTCGCGATCTTCGCGCCGCTGACCGTCCGGGCGTACATGCGCAAGGCCTGACCGCTCAGGCGAACGAGATGAACGAGGCGTGCCCGGATGCCGGTGCACGCCTCGTTTGCGTACCGCGCACCTCCGAAAACTGACCCGAAACCGTGGCACCGCGGCGCCCCGTACTCAGCGAGCGCGTCAGTGCGTCTGGAGAATGGCGACGGTGCGGTCAATGCGCTCTTCGAGCGGGAGGGCGGATGCTGCGGCACGGGCGGCCGCCACGGCATCCGCTCCGATGATCTCGACGGCGCGATCACGGTGCGCCGAGAGGTGCAAGCTCGGCAGATCCTGACGCGCACCCATCACCTCGGCCAACGCGAGCGCCTCCACGGCCGCGGCCTGCAAATCCGGGAAGTCCATCGCCCACGCTGACCACCCCGTGAGCGCGGCGCCGAGAATGGGCTTGTCGCCGAGTTCAGGGCGCATCCGCTGCATCGCGAGAACTCTGGTGCGCAGACGGCGTGCCCAGCGGGCGATCACGTCAGCGGGGAGGGCCCTGTCCATCGACATGGCCGAGACGTACGCCGCCATCGCGATGGTGAACCAGGGCGATGCCCGCTGGTCCACCGACCGGAATCCCTCCAGCGCCAGCTCATATGCCGACACTGCCGATGGGATATCTCCCCGGGCTCGTCTGACCTCAGCGAGTCCGAACCATCCGATCGCGGCGAATTCCAGGCCCTCCTGCGTGTAATCGCGAAGCGAGGTCAGGAGTTCGAAATGCGCGGTGGCCTCGTCGAAGCGACCGAGCGCCACGAGGCTTCCGCCGAGCGTCCAGTCGAGCTGTCGGAGTTCATCTTCAGCACCGAACTCTTCGAATCCTTGCCGTGCACGATCGAACCAGACCAGTGCTCGTGCAGGCTCCGCGGCCTGGCTCGCGAGCTGCGCGGCAGAACTCGCGGCCATCGCAGCGAGCCAGGGCTGCTCGCATTGCACGGCGAGTGCCCACGCACGATGCGCCGCAGCGTTAGCCGTTGCCGCGTCGCCGTCATTCTCGGAGAACTGTGCGATGAGCATCTCGGTCACCAGACGCGCCGACGGGTCGGCGTCGGTGCGTGCTTCCTCGAGGGCGGCATGCAGTTGACCGGGTCGAGATGACAGATCGCTGGCCGTAGCAAGGACGCGCCATGCTGGGCTCAGCTGGTTCGTGGATCGCCGACGCAACCGCCGGATGCGCGCAATGGCACGTAACGCGCCGGCGTTCTCGGTGAGCAGCGCGAAGAGCGCGCACGGCAGCAGCACCATCGCGAGTGTGTCGACGGGTACCGCGTCATCTGGCACGTCCTTGATCGCGGCGAGGATCAGTGGGGCGAATCCGCCGAGCTCTGTGAAGTTGCCGCGGACGACCCAGGATTGCGCGAGCGTCGCGGCGATGAGAAGCGCGTCAACGCCTTTCTCAGCGTCGATGGCGTGACGCAGGGCCGCGACGAGATTGTCGTGTTCGGCGCGGATTTCGCGGAACGCCCCGGCCCGAAGTGGAGCGTGTTCTCCGATGAGGCTCGCCCCCGGCATCCGGGTGAACGATGCGGCCCATGCCAGGACCGCGTTCCATGCGGCATCCTCGTCGTCGTGTGTTGCGAGCCGTGCGATGCCGAATTCGCGGACGGTTTCGAGCATGCGGAAGCGGATGCCGGAGGTGAGCGAATCATCGACGACGACGAGCAGCGACTGGGCGACGAGGCGATCGAGCAGGTCGTCCACCTGCGCTGCACCGAGCACTCCGACGGCAGTCGCCGTGGAGAAACCTGCGGGCAGCAGCGACAGCACGGCGAGGGCGTGGCGGGCGTCTGGGTCGAGCAGATCCCAGCTCCACTCGATGACTGCCTCCAGCGTGCGGTGGCGCTGTGGTGCAGAACGATCACCGCCGCGCAGGAGTGCGAACCGGTTCTCCAGACGCTGCTCGATCTGCTCTGCGGTCATGGTGCGCACGCGCGCCGCGGCGAGCTCGATCGCGAGCGGCAGCCCGTCCAGTCGATCGCACAGGCGGATCACGGCAGCAATGTCGAGCACAGCGTTCGGCCGTACCGCGCGCGCCCGTTCCAAGAAGAGGCGCACTGCAGGTCCCGGCTCGTCACCCTCCGCACCCGCGGCAGTGTTCAGAGGAGCGACCGGATGCACGAGCTCACCGGCGATGGCGATGGGTGTTCGGCTTGTGGTCAAGATGCGCAGTGTCGGCACCGATGCGAGCATGTCGGTTGCCCAAACGGCTGCACCGTCGATGATCTGTTCGCAGTTGTCGAGAACGAGCAGCGTGGGCCGCTCGCTCAGCAGTGCGATGACGCGGGAGCGGAGGTCAGGCTGCGAGCGCACCTCCGACAGTCGCCCGCCCGCGCGTGCCTCGCTGATGCCGAGGGCGGCCCCGATGGCAGGTGCGAGGTCGTCATCCGTGCGGATGCTCGCGAGCTGCACGACTGCGACGACCGGTGCTTCGGATGCTGCGGCGACGGATTGCGCGAGACGTGTCTTGCCGAGCCCTCCGGCGCCGAGCAGTGTGACCAATCGCGCCCTGGCGAGCAGGGATGCGATCTCGCGCAGTTCCTGCTCGCGACCGATGAGTGCGTTCGGCTCAGCGCGCAGCCCGATACGAACCCTGCTGGCCCCGGGCGTCCGTTCGCCCTGCAGGATCTGCGTGTTCAGCGCCGTTGCGGCAGGCCCTGGGTCTGTGCCGAGGTCGTCGCGCAGGCGTTCGCGCAGTGCGGCGAAGACGGCGAGCGCTTCCTGCGGACGATCATCGGCGGCGAGTGCGGTCATGAGCTGCAGGTGAAGCGGCTCGTCATATGGATGTGCGGCCGTGCGATCCGTCAGCGCGAGCGCGGCGGCATCCGCTCGTCCCAGGGCGAGCAGGGTGCGCGCGCGGGATGCCTCGATTCGATTGCGCACGGAGGATGCGGCGTCGACGAGGGCAGCGGCGACCGGGCTCTGTCCGAGGTCTGCGCCTGGCTCGCCGCGCCAGAGGGCGAGCGCCTCATCCAGCAGGGCGAGTCTGGCTGGGTCTGCCTCATCGAGTGCGGCGGCTTCGGTATCGAGAGTGCGGGCAGCGGTCAGATCGATGGCACTCAGGGGGACCGAGAGCGCGTAGCCGCCGGTGTCGCTGCGGATGAGGTCAGCCCCCGCGGATGCGCGAAGTCGGGATACGAGGGTCTGGAGGGATCCGCGGGGATTGCCGGGAAGATCGTCGCCCCAGAGGTCGTCGGCGAGTGCGTCGATGCTGCGCGGCGCGGGGGCTGAGAGAGCGAGGGCAGCGATCAGCGCGCGGGAAGTTGACCCAGGGAGGTTCACGTGCAGGTCGTCCGGCGTCGTGATCGCGACCGGGCCGAGCACGGCGACCCTGGTGGCGTGCGACATCACGTGCGTCAGCATACTGCGTGGGGTTGTTGTCGCTGCTGTTGAGGCGGGGTCATCGTCGGCGCCCCGCACCCCGTGCATTCCCTGTGAGAGCGGCCGACCAGCTTGAGCCGCCCAGCCTCCCAGGCTATCGTTTTTCGATAGATACCGGCCGCTTATCGATAGGTAGTTTGATGCAACCCCGTGTGACCGCTGTGCTGAAGACACTCATTGCCGTGATGATCGGGCTCCTCTTGGTGAGCCAGATCCTCGTGATCCCCGAGGTCGCGCGAATCACAGCAATCCGCAATCCTGACGTTGCGCAGCTCAAGATCCCCGGCATCATCGCGGCCATCATCTTCCTGGCGCTGGTGCAACTCACACTGGTCTGCGTGTGGCAGCTGCTCTCGCTGGTGCGCGCCGAACGGATCTTCAGCCCAGACGCCTTCCGATACGTAGACATCATTCTCTGGGCATTGGCCGCGGCTGGCGCGCTCATCGCAGCCTCGTACGTCGTGATCATCGCCAGCCGCGCAGTCTCGCTGTCGCTCACTCTGCTGGCGATCCTCGGCATCGTCGTCAGTGCGGCCCTCGCCCTGCTGGTTGTGGTGCTGCGCGGACTGCTGCGTAAAGCGCTCGAGCTCGAGCAGGACTTGTCCGAGGTCGTCTGATGCCGATAGTCATCGACCTCGACGTGCAGTTGGCGCGCAAGAAGATGAGCGTCCAAGAATTTGCGGATGCCATCGGCATCACACCCGCGAACGTCGCAGTGCTCAAGAACGGACGCGCCAAGGCCGTGCGCTTCACGACACTCGAGGCCATCTGCCGTGTGCTGGAGTGTCAGCCCGGCGACATCCTGCGCTGGACGGCAGATGCCGATAGCGACACCGAAATCACCACAGAACCGGGGGAGTGATGAGCACAACGACCGACACGGTCAGCTGGGGCGAGCACGTTGCCCAGCGACTTCTGGACAGCACGGTCTGTCCCATCTGTGCATCCGACAATCTGAATGGTGGATGCTGCGCCCACTGCGGGGCGGACCTTCGCGGTGCCTTCGGCGTCCAGCTGTGGAACGCCTCGATATCCGCGGCCGCCGCATTGCGCGCCCGCGACGTGCTGCTGAG
This sequence comes from Microbacterium sp. Y355, assembly GCF_059445345.1. Taxonomy (NCBI): domain Bacteria; kingdom Bacillati; phylum Actinomycetota; class Actinomycetes; order Micrococcales; family Microbacteriaceae; genus Microbacterium; species Microbacterium sp. Y355. The sequence goes on from NZ_JCAIUD010000001.1 coordinate 3,442,235, forward strand.
TCGCGTCCCCCGAGTGACGGATGCTCCGGCGCTGGCGGATGCGCCAACCCCGGCGGATGCGCCCACGCAGGCGGAAGTTCCCCCGACCGCAGCACCCCTCCCGACATCCCCACCACCGACTCCGCCCACATCCCCCACCCAGCACCCCGAATCACAAGCCCACCCGCGCAGCAGCGCCACGGTTCAGTCCGTGCTCGCGATCGCCGGCGCCGGACTCTTCGCGATCGCCGCGCTCATCTTCACCTTCCTGAATCCCGACCTGTCTGACCGTGGCATCCGCAGTGTCGTGGTCGGGCTGGTGACGCTCGTCTTCCTCGGCGGAGCATGGATGCTCGCACGCCGCGGACTGCAGTTCTCCTCCGAAGTGGTCGGCGCGCTCGCGCTCGTGTTCGTGGCGCTTGACGTGTACTCCTTCGCTCAACTGGGCAGCACCTCCGCCGCCACCTGGCTGCTGGCGGCACTCGCAACGTCGGTCGCCAGCGGGCTGATGCTCGCCGCGGGCAGGCTCTCGAAGATCAGAGTGTGGTCGTGGGCCGCGCTGATCGGCATCGCCGTCGTTCCTGCGATGCTCGGGTACGCCACCGGGGCGGTCTATGTCGCAGCCCTCGGACACCTCGGCACCGCTCTCCTCACCACCGCACTCATCGCAGTCTGGCCGCGCATCGCGAAGCGCTCGCTCAGCGTGATCCAGGTGGCCGCGGTGCTGAGCGCCGTGCCCCTCGCGGTGTTCGGATCCTTCGGGTTCGCCGGCACCGTCACGATCATGCTCGGCGTCAGCCTGGTGCTCGCGCTCATCGCCATTCACGCGGTCGTCACCGCACGTCTCGTGCTGCGCCACTGGTGGAGCCTCGTCGCCGGGGCCGCAGCAACCACGTCGCTCGTGCTCGCGGTCACTTCGCCCGTGGCTCAGGTGGCAGGCGAGTGGCTGCCCGCAGCTCTCCCGACAGTCGCGGCGTTCGCGTTCGTCCTCATCTCGGTGTCGCCGCTGCCGCGAGCGATTGCGCGTTCCGCCCTCGCGATCGGTGGCATCATCGTGGTCGCGCTGATCGGACTCATGCCGCTGGCGTATGCCGCGACATCCGCCCTCGACGCCCTCACCGACGTCGTGCGCGGCACCGGACCTCTGCTGTCGGTCGAGCCGTCAGGGTGGGCGCCGGTGCTCGGAATGGTCGGAATCGCCGCCGGAATCGCCCTGTTCGGCGGACTCGCACGCGACCGCGACGCCCAGCCGCGACCGGGCGATACCCAAACACTCCGCCCATTCGCGGCGGCCACCGACGTCATCGCGATCGGCGCGGCTGCGCTCGCAATTCTCACGCTGGCGTGCAGCAACCTCCTTCCGCTCCCCGCCCGCCTCGCCATCGTGCTGGGCGCGGCGGCGGCCACGGCGATCACGATGAGGGCGATCCCGAGCATCCGCAACACCGCGCTGGTGAACCGTGTCGTGCTGATCATCGGCATCCATACGGCGATCGCGGTCGGCGTCCTCATCTCTTGGCTTGACCCGCAGTCTGCACCGCTCTCCGGCCTCGGCGTGCTCGCGGCCCTGGCGCTTGCGGCGATGGCGTTGCCCGCCGGCATCCGCTTCCTGCATGTCGGAGTCGGCTTCGCCTACGCGCTGGTGTGCCTCGGGCAGGCGCTCGCGCAGACCGAGCTCGGCAGCATCGCGGTGCTGTGCCTGGTGGCATCCGCTGGGCTCGTCGGCGCAATCGTGGTGACCTTCTTGCCTCAGGTCGGCTCGCGCAACTGGTATGCCGTACTGGTCGTGACGGTGGTGCCGTTCGCCGCGGGAATTGTGCAGGTGATCTTCGAGCGCAGCGGCTGGACCGCACTGTCGACCGCCCTGATGTTCGCCCTCGCCCTATCGCTTTTGCTCACTCGTCGCCCCGGCCTCAACATCGTCCTGCGCACGCTCGCAGCCGGGATGCTGGTGCCCACCGTCGCGGTCGTCGTGGTGTGCCTCGGCGCCCAGGTGCTCCCGATCAGCGCCTCGCCGGTCACGCTGCCGGTCATCGCCGCGATCGTCGCGCTCGTGCTTCCGAGCACCACTCTGATCAGAGACGCCCTGCGTCGCAATGGTCTGCGAGCGGATGCCGCGGCCGCCGTGCGCGTGGCAATCGAGGCATCCGCACTGCTCACCGGAGTGATCGCCACCGCGCTCGCGCTCGGTCGAGAGGCCGCCGGTCTCGGAACGACCTTCCTGGTGCTCGTGATTCTAGGCATCGGGGCCGCGGCCAGCGCTGTATTCACCCGCCGTCGCTACGGCTGGTGGGTGGCGGGAGCCGCCTTCACCGGCGCGCTCTGGTGCGTGTGGACCATGAACGGCGTCGACCTGCTTGAGGCCTACCTGCTTCCGCCAGCGCTGGCGGCGGCCGTGATCGCCGCCATCCTCGCCGCGCGCGGAGTGGAAGTGCGCGGCCTCTACGCCACGGGCCTCGGCGTCGCCGTGCTGCCGAGCCTCGCGCTACTCGCTCTCGTCGAGCCGGATGCCCATACCGCAGTGGACGTGCCATGGCGGGCAGTCGCGTTGCTGGCCGCCGGTGCGCTGCTTCTCGCGATCGCGGCAGGGTTCGCTCGCCTCGGTCGACGGCTGCGCACCGCGCGAGTGCGGATGCTCGTGCCGGCCACCCTCGCGGCCGCAGGCCTCGCGGTGATTGCGGGCCCGGTGCAGGGCATTCGGATGGGCGTCGGGGCTGATCTTGACTTCTTGCACGGGGCGCCGCTGTTCCTCGCGTGCTTCGGGGTGTCCGCGCTCGCAGCGATCATTCTCGTCTTTGCTGGCCGTGGCATCCGCTCGTCGGCGCGTGCGACGTCGCGTCTGCGCACCACGCGCTGGATCTTCGCACCCGCCGTGCTCGCGCTCGCCGCCGGAACCTGGTGCGCGATCGAACGCGACTGGGGATCGATCTGGATGATGTGGGCGCTGATGATCGGCATCCTCGCCCTCATGCTCACCGCAGCCGTCCGGGCGGAGCGCACGACGCTGCCGCCGGTGTGGTTCCTGTTCGCTGTTGCGTTCGTGACGGCGGTGGTGGCGTGGAGTCCACGCGACCTGCGGGTGGAGTGGTTCTCGCTGCTGCTCGGAGCGTTCCTGCTGCTGGGCGGGATTTCCGGGATGCGACGGCACGTGGGGGACACCGCCAGCACGCTCAGCAACTGGCCCGCCGGTCGCAGTGGTTCATGGGCGCTGCTGGCGCCGGGCCTCATCGTGATGATGAGCGCGTCGATCGCGGCGACGTTCACCGACCCGCTGACGTGGCGGGCGATCCTGGTCATGGTGCTCGCGCTCGCCGCGATCATGGTCGGCGCCGGTCGCCGCCTGGCCGCGCCCTTCATCATCGGGATGCTCGTGCTGCCGATCGAGAACGTCTTCGTCTTCTCGGTGCAGATCGGCCGTGGCATTGAATCGATGCCGTGGTGGATCACCCTCGCCGTCATCGGCGCTGTTCTCCTCATCCTCGCCGTGACCTACGAACGGCGCAGTGAGGATGCCTCGACGGTCGGCGCCCGCATCCGCGACCTGCGCTGACTCTGCTCGAGGCACTCCTGCTCCCCGCCCGACCCAGCCGCCCCCGCCCGACCCAGCCGCGAGAATGGCCCAGCCGCATGAGACAGGTGTTCCCACGACCTTTCTCATACGGCAACTCAATTCTCACGACCGAGAAGCCCCCGCCCGACCACCCCCGTACCACACCAACGCGCCCGCCATTTGACCGCACCCATTACCCCGCATTACACTTGATCAGGTGTGTGCACGTCTTGGCGTGCCTGCACACGGGCTCCGGTCCATACCGGTTCGCCCCCACGGCATACCCACCACACCAAAAGCACGGCGATTTCGTCGTGCCGGTGGGTCATGAGGTGAAACCCATCACGCTGTCACCGTGCAGCACTATGAGGAGAGAACGTGCCAACTATTCAGCAGTTGGTTCGCAAGGGACGCTCGCCGAAGGTCACTAAGACCAAGGCGCCCGCCCTGAAGTCGAACCCGCAGCAGGCCGGGGTATGCACCCGCGTCTACACCACCACCCCGAAGAAGCCGAACTCGGCGATGCGCAAGGTCGCTCGTGTGAAGCTTCGTAACGGCGCTGAAGTTACGGCGTACATCCCCGGTGAGGGACACAACCTGCAGGAGCACTCTTTGGTGCTCGTCCGCGGTGGTCGTGTCAAGGACCTCCCCGGTGTGCGTTACAAGATCGTCCGTGGCGCCCTGGACACCCAGGCAGTCAAGAACCGTAAGCAGGCTCGTAGCCTCTACGGTGCGAAGAAGGGTTGAGTTAGATGCCTCGTAAGGGTCCCGCCCCGAAGCGTCCCGTCGTCAACGACCCGGTATACGGTGCTCCGATCGTCACCTCGCTTGTCAACAAGATTCTTGTTGATGGCAAGAAGTCGCTCGCTGAGTCGATCGTCTATGGCGCCCTCCGTGGCGTCGAGGCGAAGAACAGCCAGGATGCTGTCGCCACACTGAAGAAGGCGCTCGACAACGTGCGCCCCACCCTTGAGGTTCGCAGCCGCCGCGTTGGTGGCTCGACCTACCAGGTGCCGATCGAAGTCAAGCCGCACCGTGCGAACACTCTCGCGCTGCGCTGGCTCGTCAGCTACGCCAAGGGCCGTCGTGAAAAGACCATGACCGAGCGTCTCCAGAACGAAATTCTGGATGCCTCGAACGGTCTGGGTGCCGCGGTCAAGCGCCGCGAAGACACTCACAAGATGGCTGAGTCGAACCGCGCGTTCGCTCACTACCGCTGGTAAACAGCATCGTCCCGCCCCCGGTCACGTGCCGGGGGCGGGCACTCAAACTTTCGCAGTTGCACTGCTAGATAGAAAAGGACACTCCTGTGGCACAAGACGTGCTCACCGACCTGAGCAAGGTCCGCAACATCGGCATCATGGCGCACATCGATGCTGGCAAGACCACCACGACCGAGCGCATCCTGTTCTACACGGGCGTCAACCACAAGCTGGGCGAGACGCACGATGGCGCCTCGACGACTGACTGGATGGAGCAGGAGAAGGAACGCGGCATCACGATCACGTCTGCCGCCGTGACCTGCTACTGGGACAAGAACCAGATCAACATCATCGACACCCCCGGTCACGTGGACTTCACGGTCGAGGTGGAGCGTTCGCTCCGCGTCCTCGATGGTGCTGTCGCCGTCTTCGACGGCAAGGAGGGCGTTGAGCCCCAGTCCGAGACCGTGTGGCGTCAGGCTGACAAGTACAACGTTCCGCGTATCTGCTTCGTCAACAAGATGGACAAGCTCGGCGCTGACTTCTACTTCACCGTCGACACCATCATCAACCGCCTTGGCGCGAAGCCGCTCGTCATTCAGCTCCCCATCGGTGCTGAGAACGACTTCGTCGGCGTCATCGACCTCGTCGAGATGCGTGCACTCGTCTGGGCTGGAGACTCCAAGGGTGACGTGACCATGGGCGCTTCTTACGAGGTTCAGGAGATTCCTGCTGACCTCAAGGAGAAGGCTGCTGAGTACCGTCAGCTTCTGCTCGAGACCGTCGCCGAGACCGACGACGCACTCCTGGAGAAGTTCTTCGGTGGCGAAGAGCTCACTGTTCCCGAGATCAAGGGCGCGATCCGCAAGCTGACCGTGTCTTCTGCGATCTACCCGGTTCTGTGTGGCTCTGCGTTCAAGAACCGCGGCGTTCAGCCGATGCTTGACGCTGTCATCGATTACCTGCCGAACCCCCTCGACGTCGGTGCCATTCAGGCACACGACCCGAAGGACTACGACACGATCATCGAGCGCAACCCTGACGCGAACGACCCGTTCTCGGCTCTGGCGTTCAAGGTTGCAGTGCACCCGTTCTTCGGTCGCCTCACCTACATCCGTGTCTACTCGGGTCACCTTGACTCTGGCTCTGCGGTCATCAACTCGACCAAGGGCAAGAAGGAGCGCATCGGGAAGATCTTCCAGATGCACGCCAACAAGGAGATCCCGGTTCCCGCAGTTACCGCGGGTAACATCTACGCGGTCATCGGTCTGAAGGACACCACCACCGGTGACACCCTGACCGACCCGGCAGCTCCGGTCGTCCTCGAGTCGATGACGTTCCCTGAGCCTGTCATCGAGGTCGCCATCGAGCCGAAGACCAAGGCCGACCAGGAGAAGCTGGGTGTCGCCATCCAGAAGCTCGCTGAAGAGGACCCGACCTTCCGCACCGAGCTCAACCCCGAGACTGGTCAGACGACCATCAAGGGCATGGGCGAGCTGCACCTCGACATCCTCGTGGATCGCATGAAGCGCGAGTTCAACGTCGAGGCGAACGTCGGCAAGCCCCAGGTGGCCTACCGCGAGACGATCAAGAAGACCGTCGAGAAGCACGATTACACCCACAAGAAGCAGACGGGTGGATCGGGTCAGTTCGCAAAGATCCAGTTCAACATCGAGCCCCTCGATCTGGATGCTGAGAAGACTTACGAGTTCGTGAACGCCGTCACCGGTGGTCGCATCCCGCGTGAGTACATCGGCTCCATCGATGCTGGTTTCCAGGATGCAATGAACGTCGGCGTGCTCGCCGGCTTCCCGATTGTCGGCGTCAAGGCGACCCTCACCGATGGTGCAGCGCACGACGTTGACTCCTCGGAGATGGCGTTCAAGATCGCCGGCTCGATGGGCTTCAAGGAAGCCCTTCGTCGCGCTAGCCCTGTGCTTCTTGAGCCGCTTATGGCTGTTGAAGTTCGTACTCCTGAGGAGTACATGGGCGACGTCATCGGTGACCTGAACTCGCGTCGTGGCGCGATCCAGTCGATGGAAGACGCTGCTGGCGTCAAGGTCGTCCGTGCACAGGTTCCGCTGTCCGAGATGTTCGGCTACATCGGCGACCTGCGCTCGAAGACTTCGGGCCGCGCGGTTTACTCGATGGAGTTCCACTCCTACGCTGAGGTCCCCAGGGCCGTGGCCGACGAGATCGTCCAGAAGATCAAGGGCGAATAACCCGTTCTTTCGGGATGCTCCGCTCCCGGTCCTGCGCCTGTCAAAGGGCATGGGCGCGGAGCATCCCGAACACTCACAACTTCACACGCACTCTCTCTACTAAACTGAGAATCAAACCCCGTAGGGAACCGGTCACAATCCAGTGCCCGGCAATCTCTACACGAACGTCCTGAGGAGGACCCAGTGGCCAAGGCCAAGTTCGAGCGGACCAAGCCGCACGTCAACATCGGAACGATCGGTCACGTTGACCACGGCAAGACGACGCTGTCCGCAGCCATCTCCAAGGTGCTCGCTGACAAGTTCCCGTCCGACACCAACGTGCAGCGCGACTTCGCTTCCATCGACTCGGCGCCGGAAGAGCGCCAGCGTGGAATTACGATCAACATCTCGCACATTGAGTACGAGACCCCCAAGCGCCACTACGCGCACGTTGACGCTCCCGGCCACGCCGACTACGTCAAGAACATGATCACCGGTGCTGCTCAGATGGACGGCGCGATCCTCGTGGTTGCCGCTACTGACGGCCCGATGGCTCAGACCCGTGAGCACGTTCTGCTCGCCAAGCAGGTCGGCGTGCCGTACCTGATGGTCGCGCTGAACAAGAGCGACATGGTTGACGACGAGGAGATCCTGGAGCTCGTCGAGCTCGAGGTCCGCGAGCTGCTCGCAGCTCAGGGCTTCGACGAGGACGCTCCTGTCATTCAGGTCTCGGCTCTCGGCGCCCTCAACGGCGAAGAGAAGTGGGTTCAGTCCATTCTTGACCTCATGACCGCTGTTGACGAGTCCGTTCCGGACCCGGTGCGCGACAAGGACAAGCCGTTCCTGATGCCCGTTGAGGACGTCTTCACGATCACCGGTCGTGGAACCGTCGTCACCGGCCGCGCCGAGCGTGGAACCCTCAAGATCAACTCTGAGGTCGAGATCGTCGGCATCCGCCCGACGCAGAAGACCACGGTCACTGGTATCGAGATGTTCCACAAGCAGCTCGACGAGGCATGGGCCGGCGAGAACTGTGGTCTGCTGCTTCGCGGTCTGAAGCGTGAAGACGTTGAGCGCGGCCAGGTCGTCGTTCAGCCGGGTACGGTTACGCCGCACACCGACTTCGAGGGCTCTGCGTACATCCTTTCCAAGGAAGAGGGCGGGCGTCACAACCCGTTCTACACGAACTACCGCCCGCAGTTCTACTTCCGCACCACCGACGTCACCGGCGTCATCTCGCTGCCTGAGGGCACCGAGATGGTCATGCCTGGTGACACCACTGACATGACGGTCGCGCTGATCCAGCCGATCGCTATGGAAGACGGCCTCGGCTTCGCCATCCGTGAGGGTGGACGCACCGTGGGTGCTGGTACGGTCACGAAGATCATCAAGTAAGCATCTGCTTCCTCGCAAAGGGGTCGGACCTTCGGGTCCGGCCCCTTTGTCGTTGGCGGATGCCGGATGCCGGATGCCGATGCCGGATGCCCCTGCTAATATTCAGCTGAATGCGAATGCCCGCCTCCTGTGGAGTCATCGCGCCATCACAGGGAGACCACGTGCACAGCAGCACGCGCAAGCGCCGTTCTTACCTTTCCACGATCGCGTCCGCGGTCATCGCCGCGAGTCTCTTCGCCGTTGCGCCGAGTGCGTACGCTGCAGAGCGTGTAGAAACCGTCCATATCGTGGCTCCGATGGCTTCGACGCTCTCGAAGACGCCGGTGCCGACGATCGCAGGGACGGCAAAGGTCGGCTCCGCCCTCACGGCGAAGCCCGGCACCTGGAACCCCGGTGTCGCCTTGAAGTACCAGTGGTACGCGGCCGGCGTGGCTATCAAGGGCGCGACGTCGTCCAAGTTCACCCCGAAGACGGCTCAGGTCGGCAAGAAGATCACGGTCAAGGTGACCGGTTCGAAGTCTGGCTACAAGTCGGTGTCGAAGGCCTCCGCTGCGACGAAGGCGGTTCCCGCGCTCACCCTGAAGACCGGTGCGGTGACCATCGCTGGCAAGGTGACGGTGGGGCAGAAGCTCTCAGCGAAGCCCGGTACGTGGACGAGTGGGACGGCGCTGAAGTACCAGTGGTACGTCGGGGGAGCGGCCGTGTCGAAGGCGATCTGGTCGACCTATACGGTGCGCCCGGTGGACGCGGATCGCGCAGTCACGGTCAAGGTGACCGGTTCGAAAGCCGGATACACGCCGAAGACGGCTGGCAGTTCGGCAACCAAGAAGGCGACGGGCAAGTACTACGCGACCTGCACGCTGCTCAACAAGGACTACCCTGACGGGATTCGCAAGTCGACGACCAAGGGTGACATGAAGAGCGGCAAGTTGAAGCCGTTCGTGGGAAAGCCGTTCGCATCGAACACCCTTTATGCCCTGCAGTCGATCGCTCGTGACGCAGATCGCGATGGCATCATGTGCGAGCGGTGACGCTGATCGTGGCCTGAGCGGGAAGCCCCCGTTCTCCCAGCCGCCCCTCGTTACGATGGCTATCCGCCCGCTAGTAACAAGGAGCACCCATTGAGCGAAATCCACGTCGGCCCACCGCCGCCGCGAAGCTACGCCCGGCTATGGGTTTCGACAGTATTGCTCGCGTTCTACGCCGCGTTCGTCCTGCTGGTCACGATGTGGCCCAACCCCCAGCAATTGGAGTTCGGCAGCATCTCCTCTCGGCTGCTGCGGGTGCTCCACAACTTCGGGGTGCCGGAGTCGTTCGGATACGACAAGCTCGAGTTCACCGCGAACATCGGCATGTTCATGCCGCTCGGTTTCTTGCTGGGTCTTGCCCTGGCTCGTAAGGCGTGGTGGGTGGCGATTTTCCTGTTGCCGGCGTTCTCCGGCGCGATCGAGTTCACGCAGGGGCTTGCGCTGGATGAGCGCGTCTCGACGTTCTACGACGTGTTGTCGAACACGATCGGTGGCTACCTCGGGTTGCTGCTCGCGATGATCATGCGAGCGATGATCTATGCCCGGGATCGCACCAAGATCGAGCGCGAACTGTGGGAGCGGCGCTATGCGGCGGCTCAGTTGCAGCGCGCACGCGCCGAGCAATATCAGCATCAGCAGCCGTATGCGCCGGTCGAGCCCGACCCTGTCACCAGGGTGCTGGACGCGGATTTCTGGGCGACGGGGGATGCGCCGACTCTGCGACTGCCTGTTCGGTAGGACGCGGTATCGAGCGATCAAGGCCGTATCGATCAGGCCACATGTGACCGCGAGGTCGAACGCGTCCCGACACGAGCCCCATCGCCTTTGACTGGCATCAGCCGCGCCTGCGAGGACGAGTTCGGGGTGGCCGCGGCCCGTACGGCTAATAACTGGCGCGTGCCCGGCGATTGGCTCCTTAGGGGTGCCTCGCTGGCCGTTAAAGTTGCGGTATCAGCTCTTCAATTGCGGGTGCGAGGGCCGGCGCCAGATATTCGACGAAAGTCGCAGTCAGATGGTGCGTGTCGCGATAGACCAGCAGGTTGTGGACGACTGCTGGGCAACTGTCCTCGCCACAGATGTACTCGGTGAGATCAACGAAAGTTCCACCGGCGGCTTCGGTTCCCTGCAACTCCCATGCAGCGAAAACGCTGTCAACGACATCGCTTCGCGTGCCGGCACACGGATTCAAATTATGAGTGTGCCCCGACGCGCAGATCGATGGCGCGGCGATGAAACGAGGTGAATCGGCCAGGACGAGCACCTGGCTGCCTGCGCCTTCAAGCTGCGCGACCGTTGAGCTCAATGCCTCGCTCCAAACCCGTCCACTGTCGGCTTCCGCGACGCCTGGCAGGTTGGACCTCGTGTAGCTGGAGATGACCACGAGCTCAGGGGGCTCGTTGGTGAGCTGGGTGAGCACGGCGTCCCGCCAGCGATCGCAAGAAGCGTAGGGGACGTCATTGTTCAGCAGGGTCAAGTCGACGGCAGGACAAGATGATTTCGTATAGTTCTCGATCCGGACGGATGGATGCTGCTCGGCGAAGATAGATACAGCGGGGAACCACTGCGCGGCGTGCGAGTCTCCGAAGATGGCGATGCGCACGTCCCCGCCGAGATTTCCATAGGCGCAGTCCTGGACGTCTTCGCTAGTGAAGTTGAGATGGCACCCGTCGGTGTACATCGGCGCGAGGTCGTTTGCGAACTCACCAAAGGATGGGTTCAAGTTGCTGGGCACGTGATCGGTCGCAGCCGGTGGAACGGTCGGCATTGAGGGGGCGGCCGCAACTGCGGGCCCAGTGGGGACGTCCCGATCGCCGGCCCAGCGTGTCGCGCCTGTGAGCGCCAGCGCAAGAACAGCAGTGACCGCGAGGGTGCCCCACAGGGTCATCCTCGGTCGCCGCCGCGCTAAGAAATTCGGCGCTCGAAACGGCGTTTCGATGAATCGAAACAGCACCCACGCCGCCGGGACAGCGAACACGATTCCGACCAAGACCTTCGCGCCGAGGCTGAGTGGGTGTTGCTCGCCTACGGCAATCTGCGTCAGAACCAGCAACGGCCAGTGCACGAGGTACAACGAGTAAGAGATCAGTCCGAGGAACTGCATCGGCCTGAGCGACAGCACCGCCGTGGGGCCACGCTTCGCAGTTGCTCCGCCGAAGTAGATAACCAAGGCCGTGCCGACTGTTGGTATAACGGCCGCAGTGCCCGGGAACGCCGTCGTGTCGTCAAAAACGATTGCAGGAACAAGGATTAGCGCGATGCCGGTCCAGCCGCCGATGGCTCTGATCCAGGTCGGCAGAATTGGCGCGCTGTACAACAAGAGTGCCCCGACTACTGCCCCGATCACGAGTTCCCAGGCACGCGTGGAGAGCATGAAGAAAGCGGCGGGCTGGTCGATGGGGGTGAGGATGATCCCGTAGGTCAAGCTCGCGATACCAAATGTTGTGATCGCGATGATGATCCACACGCGACGGCGGCGGACGATCAGGCTGATCAATAAGAGCAGGAGCGGCCAGAGCAGGTAGAACTGTTCTTCGATGCCGAGTGACCAGAAGTGCTGGTACGGAGATGGTGAATGATCGGCGAGGTAATTTGTGCCCTCGTCAGCGAATCGCAAGTTGGGAACGTAGAGCACCGTCGCGACGGCGTCCTTCAGAACTCTCTCGAGTGTGAGGGCCGGGTAGACAATGATTGCCGCGATAGCGGTCAGGACGGCAATCGTCCAGGACGCTGGCAAGATTCGGCGGATGCGACGTGCGTAGAACTCAGCGAAGTTGATCCGACCAGTGCGCTGGATGCTGTCCAGCAGGTGGCTAGAAATGAGGAATCCGGAGATGACGAAGAATACATCGACTCCGATGTAACCGCCGGTGATGCCGGGAACACCGGCGTGGTAGAGCAGTACGAGTCCCACTGCGATTGCTCGCAGCCCTTGTACATCTGAACGGAACCCACGGAGTCTGGGTGCGCTCGTCGGCGCAACAACAGTCCTAACGGGGACCGTCATGCCCCGCTCACCACGCTGAGCATATCCACCAGATGATCGTATCGGCCGATGGCTACGCCCGTTCGCTCGACCGCCCTCGTGGATGTCACTCCCGCTGCTAGAGCCGAGGAGCACCCACTGAGCGAATCCGCGTTGGCCCACTGCCGTCGAGCTACGCATTCCTGTGGGTCTCGATCGTCCTGCTTCCCAGTGACCCGGGTGCTCGACGCGGACTTTGAGGTAGCCATGAGGCGCCGACGCTGGGACTGACTCTTTGAAGCGCTTCCTGGGGTCGTACAATAGCCGCTGGTACTTCGACCTGCTGGTCCTCAGCTGAGCGCGACGGCCAATCAGTCGCCACGACGATCGCCAGGAGGAACAGCATAGTGTCCGGAGTCAAACTGAACGGTGCGACAAAGCGCCTCGATATTCAAGGACTCCGCGCTCTTGCCGTGCTTCTGGTGGTCGTTTACCACCTATGGCCGAAGAAACTCACTGGCGGATTCATCGGCGTTGATGTCTTCTTCGTCATCAGCGGATTCTTGATCACCGCGCATTTGATCTCAGAAGTCTCGCGGACAGGGACGGTGTCGCTCACCCAGTTCTGGGCTCGCCGCGTGCGGCGACTGCTGCCTGCGGCCTTTGTCGTACTCGCAGCGTCACTGCTACTGGTGTATGTGGTGTTCCCAAGCTCAGTTTTGGCTCAGAATCTTTCTGAGATTGGGGCGGCGTCTCTCTACGTTTTGAACTGGCTTCTTGCCGCCAATGCCGTGGACTACCTCGGCGCGGAGAATGCTCCGTCGCTTGTCCAGCATTACTGGTCGCTTTCCGTCGAAGAGCAGTTCTATATCGTCTGGCCGTTGTTGATACTGCTCGCGATCGTCCTCGCGAAGGTGCTCCGGATCAAGAATCGGAAGGCGACGATTGGCGGACTGCTCGCGCTCGTTTTTGTCGGCTCGTTGGCTTACTCCATCTGGCTAACAGCCACGAACCCAGGCGCGGCGTACTTCGTGACCCCAACCCGTGCGTGGGAGTTCGCAGCTGGCGGACTGGTCGCGTTCATTCCCACTGGGCTGATGACGTATTTCAGCCAGCGTCGCGGGTTCGTGGTCGGCAAGACGCTAATGTCGTGGATTGCCCTGGCTGCGATTCTCGCCGCAGCCTACTTCTACGACGGGTCGACTCCCTTCCCTGGCTGGACTGCTCTCGTCCCGGTGCTGGGGACTGCGGCGCTCCTGGCGCTCGGAGACTCGACCGACGCCTGGTCGCCGCAGTACATCGCTGGCCACGGTGCCGTCCAGACGATTGGCGATGCGTCGTATTCGATCTATCTGTGGCATTGGCCACTCATCATGGCTTTCCCCTATTTGGTCGGCGGAAGGATCGACTTGAAGTGGGGGGTTGGTATCTTCATCGTCACTGTTGTCCTTGCGCTACTCACTCAGCGCTTCGTCGAGACTCCGTTCCGTTCGTCGGGTGGGCCCCTGCGCGGGCGCCGACGTGCCTACGGATTCATGGCCGCGGGGATGGTCATCGTTGTGGCGATCGGTGTTGGGGGGACTTATGTCGCTGAAAAGTCACAGGAGGGAATCAAGGGACTGATCTTCGCTGAGCTGAGCAATCCAGAGAGCTGTTACGGTGCATATGCGATCCTCAACGGTTGCGAAGATCCGTATGCCGCGACTGCGCTGACGAGCCCCGTCTTCAGCGTGACTGATAAAGACTCGTGGGGCAGAAACGACCCAGGTGAGAAGGCGTGCATCAAGACCTATCCCTCGCCGGATTCTCCAGCGCGAGATTGCACTTTCGGCGATGGGGCGACGACGGTCGCATTCGTGGGCGATTCGCACACCGGTCATCTGTTGGAGCCGATGAAGACTGCCGCTGCGAACAACGATTGGACCCTCCGGGTGTTCGCGCTTGGCGGTTGCTCGACATTTGAAGATCAGTTCACTATCGACAGCATTCGTGATCCGCAGGCGATCATTCGTACTGAAGGCTGCATGGACTGGACTGAGCACGTTCAGCAGACCGTGCTTGCGGAGAAGCCGGACGCGGTAATCTTCAGCAGCCGCTCTTGGCATCGGCCGCTGGATCCTGAGGTCGTTGCGAAATGGCTCAACGAACTTGAGGCGGCCGGGATTACCCCGATCGTTCTAGAGGACGTGCCTGGCATGCCGAAGGGCACGACGGGCGCAGAGTGCGTCGAATCGTTCCTGCCCTGCGATACAAGCATTCGCGAGCGCACAGATCCCGTACTCATCGGTGCCGAGTCATCTGACACGTTGGTCGTGTCGATGAACGATGTCCTCTGCAACGACGAAGAGTGTCCTGCGGTGATCGGTGGTGCCATCGTTTATACCGACGACAACCACCTTGCGCGTACTTTCGCACTGACGCTCGTGCCGATCTTGACTGAACGGCTGGGCGCGATACTCGGCAAGTAGGGGCTACTTTCGTACGGCGCATCCTGAAGTGCTGTGCAGAATCGCCAGTTGCCCCAGAAGTTCGATAAGATTCGCGTAAGTGTCAACGCTGACGCCCTTTGCATCCGTCCATTACGGTGCTCATCGACCGAAAGAGCCGACATGACTCGACGCCTCCACAACAGCAGTCCGCACAGCACGCTTCGCGCGCGCCTTGCGTCGCTTGTTGGTGTCGTCACCATTGCGCTCAGCAGCTTGATTGTGGCTGCGCCCGCACAGGCGGCCGTCGTGGTCGACAGCGATTTGACGCTCACGGCACAGTGCTATTCGGATAGCTTCGTGGTTACTGTCGGCGGGATGATCACGTTGGATGCTGGTCACTCGGCGACCTCATACCTTCGGGTTGATGATGAAGTTTCCGGGGAAGTCCAAACGGTCGCGTCAGAAGAAGATGGCTTCATCCTGGACGTTGCCGCGACCACTCTCGTCTTCGAAGATGCTGAAACGCACCTGGTCGAGTGGGTCGTCAATGAAGTCCCGCAGAATGAAGGTCTTTTCTCGTTCGCTGAGAACTGCGCAGATGCATCAGCGCCTGCAGCGGTTGCTGCAGTGACGTTCAGTGACGCGGTGTGCACCGCTGAAGGAGATGCCACGGCCACGGCGACAGTGCGGTTCGGTTCAGATGCTCCGAGCGACGCCACCGCCGAGGTAACCGTGGTCAACGGCGACACCCAGGCGACGGAATCCGCTGACATGGACGAGAACCGCCGAGCGGTGATCGACTACACAATCCCGCGTGAAGGAAAGACGGTTGTCACCGTCGTCGAGCGCCACAGCGCAGGTCTGGCGAAGCCCGTCGGTGAGAAGACCTACGAGTTTGCTGTCGACTGCGTGGAAGCAACCCCGACTCCCACCCCGACGCCGACTCCGACGGAGAAGCCGACTCCGACTCCGACTCCGACGGTGGAGCCGACCCCCGCGCCGACCGAGGCGCCGGTCCCGTCCGAGTCTCCAGAGCCCTCTGAGCCTCCGGCTCCTGCGCCGAGCCCGGATCCCGCGCCGAGCCCGGATCCCGCGCCTGTTGTAGAACCGCCTGCACCTGCACCAGTTTCACCTGCAGTCAACGTTTCGAGCACATCGGTTCCGGCCGGTGGCAGCGTGACGATCAACGCGAGCGGCTTCGCACCAAACGAGTCGCTTGAGCTCTGGCTGCATTCGAATCCGTGGAAGCTGACGAACGCCACCGCAGATGCCAACGGAGTACTTTCGCTGGTGGTGGGGATCGCTGGCGGCACGGACATCGGTGACCACCAGATCGAGGTGCGTGGTGCGACCAGCGGGTCTGTGTTCGTCGACATCACAGTCACCGACGACCTGGCCATCACCGGTATCGACTCCGCGTTCGCATCTGGCGTCGCTACCAGCGGTCTCGTGCTGGTGCTCGGCGGTCTCGCGGTCGTGTTGCTGGCTCGCCGCGCTCAGTTCGAGGCGCGGGCGTAAGCACCCTCCCCGATGGGCGTTTAGTCGCCCAGTGACCGCGCGACTAAGATCGAATGGTCATTGACAATGGGGGTTGAATTTTGAGCGGCATTCTCGTTCACGAGTGGCTCGCTCGCACCGGAGGGTCGGAGAACGTCTTCGAGGTGCTCAGCGAGACTTTTCCGGACGCCGCGCGATACGCGCTGTGGGATGATAGCGAGGGCCGTTTCAACGGGGTCGGTGAGACCTGGTTAGCGCGCACGCCGCTTCGCCGCAGTAAGGCGCTGTCTCTGCCTCTGATGCCCCTTGCATGGCGGCAGTTGCCGTCAGCTGAGGCCGACTGGGTCCTGACGAGCAGCCACCTCTTTGCGCATCATGCGCGTTTCGGCGGGCCCGCGCGGCATGCTCCAAAGCTTGTGTACGCGCATACCCCCGCACGCTACATCTGGGTGCCGGAGCTGGACGGCCGCGGCGGATCGATTCCAGCAAAACTCATGTCCTCGGCGCTGAAGCCGCTCGACCGAAAGCGCGCGCAAGAACCGCTTGCGATCGCAGCCAACAGCAGATTCGTCGCTGAACGAATCCAAGCGACCTGGCAGCGTGAAGCTGAAGTTATCTATCCGCCCGTAGCCGTGAAGGACTTCGCGGAGGCGCCAGTGCTGTCGGACGCTGACCAGGCATTGTTGGACGCTCTCCCTGATGGCTTTCTGTTCGCCGTATCGCGTTGGGTTCCGTATAAGCGATTGGACGCGGCGATCGCCGCCGGTCTCGCATCTGGGCGTCCTGTGGTGCTCGCAGGGGAGGGGCCCGACGAGGCACGTCTGCGTGCAGAAGCCGAAGCAAGCGGTGTCGACGTCCGGTTCCTGCACCGCCCTTCGTTCCCGCTACTGAAGGCGCTGTACCGCAAGGCTGCGGCCTTGGTATTCGCCCCTATCGAGGACTTTGGGATCGTACCGGTTGAAGCGATGGCCTCGGGCACTCCGGTGGTGGCGAACGGCATCGGGGGAGCGGTGGAGTCGGTCATCGATGGTGTCACTGGTGCGCACGTGCATGAGTGGGAATCTCACACTGAGTTGGCTGTTGCCGTTGATCTCGCCGTCGGGTCTAACGCGGACGCATGTGTAGCGCGAGCGGCAGACTTCGATGTCGAAGTGTTTACGCGCCGGATTGTCGAGTTTGTAGAAAAGAACGTACGTTGACTCTTGCCCGAACGGTCTCTGGCGGCAAGAGATACGACATTCAGGGCCTACGCGCGGTAGCAGTTCTCCTCGTGGTGGTCTACCACATCTCGCCGGCGAAGCTACCCGGTGGTTACATCGGTGTCGATGTCTTCTTCGTGATTTCTGGCTACCTGATCACGGCCCACCTCCTTGGTGAGGTGGCTCGTACGGGCACAGTTTCACTGACGAGATTCTGGGCTCGCAGAGCACGGAGGCTGCTACCGGCGGCGTTCCTCGTGCTCATCGCATCCGTGCTCATCGCGACTCTCATCGTGCCACAGGCGATGCTCAAGCAGAATCTCGTGGAGATCAGCGCAGCGGCGTTCTACGGATTGAACTGGCTACTCGCGTGGAACTCGGTGGACTATCTGGCATCCAGCAACACGCCTTCGGTGGTACAGCATTACTGGTCCTTGTCTGTCGAAGAGCAGTTCTACATCATCTGGCCGCTGTTGATGCTTCTTGCCATCTGGCTGGGCGTCAAACTGAAAGCGAAGAGCACAGCACGCACTGCGGTCGCGTTGTTCGCTGTAGTGTTTGTGCTTTCTCTCGCGGCATCGATCTGGTTCACGCGCACGATGCCCGAGGTCTCGTATTTCGCGACCTACACGCGTGCGTGGGAGTTCGCAGCGGGCGGGCTGCTGGCCGCCGTGCCGGTCGTCGCCGCCCAGCGGTTGCCGTCTTGGGCACTCGATGCACTGAGCTGGGGTGCGCTGGCCTGTGTCTTGGTGCCCGCTTTTCTGTATACCGACGAGACGCCGTTCCCTGGCTGGACAGCTGCGGTTCCGGTCGCCGGAGTCGTATTGCTCATCGCGCTGGGAGATCGCTCGTCCATATGGTCGCCGCAGTATCTGGCTCGAGCCGGGTACATCCAGGTGCTTGGCGATGTGTCTTATTCGTTGTATTTGTGGCACTGGCCGTTGATTGTCGCGGCCCCCATTTTGTTGGGCCACTCAGTCGGTGCGAAGTCCGGTCTGGCGTTGCTTGCGATGGCAATCCTTCTTGCGATCGCGACCAAGAAGTACGTCGAAGACCCCCTCCGGTCGAGCAACGGCCCTCTTGGCTCCAGGAGACGGAGCTTTGCCTTCATGGCTGCGGGGATGGTGCTGGTTGTCGGATCGATGTCGATTGTGAGTTTCTCGAATCGAAGCGACGTCGAGCGAATTGAGGCCGCGATATCCGATCCTGAAGGGTGCTTCGGG
Source organism: Microbacterium sp. Y355 (assembly GCF_059445345.1). Taxonomy (NCBI): domain Bacteria; kingdom Bacillati; phylum Actinomycetota; class Actinomycetes; order Micrococcales; family Microbacteriaceae; genus Microbacterium; species Microbacterium sp. Y355. The sequence goes on from NZ_JCAIUD010000001.1 coordinate 3,460,900, forward strand.
TTCTACGCTCTTCAGAACGATTGCGCCGATCCGTATGATGCGACCGGGTCACCTCTTTCGCCGGCGTTCTCCGCTGAGGATCGCTACGCGCGCACGCCATTGCGTGAGGACTACCCGTGCCTGGCGACCGATCCTGCGCTGGGGAATGAGTGCGTGTTCGGCGAGATCGCTGATCCGCGCGCTACGGTCGTGCTCTTCGGGGATTCTCACTCCCTGCACCTGATCGAACCGTTGGCAGAAGTTGCCGAGGTGAATCAATGGCGGCTTCTGATGTTCACCCGTTCAAGCTGCAGCGGTGTGGAAACGCCGAGGGAAATGGACGGCGAAGAGTTTCAGGCGGAGCACGATGGTTGCGTCGCCTGGGGTGAGAGTGTGAGGCAGAAACTCGCAAAGACAGACGGTATCGACCTGATACTGCTTTCCAGCCAGGAACGATGGAACCGGATCGACTCTGGCACGGTCGATGGAGCGTTGGAGGAACTATCAGACGCGGCCGCGACCGTTGCCGTGATCACCGACGTTCCTGGAATCACTGCCCGTGATACAAAGGCTCCTGCTTGCGTTGAGCTTGCAATCGAAACAGGCGACACTTCCGACCCATGTGCACAGAAGGTGAACAGCAATGAAGGGGCGGTGACGAAAGCTGCGGAATCGCTAGGCCTGCCAATCATTGATCTGCGTGCACAGCTCAGCGAGGGGGATCTCGCGCATGCCGTTATCGGTGACACGATCGTATACTTCGACAACAACCATCTGACTCGAAGCTTCGCTCGCACACTGGTCCCTTGGCTCCACGACGAGATCTCGGTTCTTGTTCTGACGCGTTAAAACGGCGGTTCCAAGTCATGCAAACTGCTGCGGTCGTGAGGTGCGGATATCATAGGTCGGAACGCCTTCGCTCGGCCGAGCCTCGTTGGAGCGATTTCCCGTGTTGCGGCCCGCTAATGATCACTGCGGGACCCCGGATTCGGATCTGATACCGAGCTCTTCGTCTGCGCTCAGAAGGAGAAATCGAACTTGGAACATAACTTGGTGCGCGAACCCGCCACAACGATAAGTCGCAAGCGCCTCGACATACAGGGCCTACGCGCTCTGGCCGTGATGCTCGTCGTCATCTATCACTTGTGGCCCAAGAGGCTGACAGGTGGCTTCATCGGTGTAGACGTCTTCTTCGTCATCAGCGGCTACCTCATCACAGCTCACCTCGTGTCCGAAGTCACCCGCAACGGCACAGTATCTCTGTCGCACTTCTGGTCACGGCGGATTCGTCGACTACTGCCAGCGGGGTTCTTGGTGCTTGCCGCCTCGACAGTCTTGGCGGTAACGGTTGCGCCCGAGACTCTGCTTAAGCAGAATCTTCAGGAGATCGGTGCCGCCACGATCTACCTCTTGAACTGGCTGTTGTCGGCCAACGCTGTCGACTATTTGGCTGCAGACAACGCGCCGTCAATTGTCCAGCACTACTGGTCGCTTTCAGTTGAAGAGCAGTTCTATATCGTCTGGCCGATTCTCGTCGTCATCGCAGCCTGGGTCGCTTCACGCTCGCGCAGGCAAAGTCCGAGGCGGCTCATCTTTGTGATGTTCGCGGTCGTTTTTCTTGTTTCGCTAACGCTGTCGATTTGGCTGACCCAGACCTCACCAGAATCGGCTTACTTCGTGACACACACTCGTGCATGGGAGTTTGCAGCGGGTGGTCTGATCGCGTTCTTGCCTGCAGCGCTGATGCGTTGGTTGCCCGACCACGCTGCGACTTTCGCGAGTTGGCTTGCTCTCGCCGCGATCATCGCCCCCGGATTCCTGTACACCGCGAAGACTCCATTTCCCGGGTGGACGGCCTTGATACCAGTGATTGGCACGGCAGCGTTGATTGCGATCGGGGATCGAGACTCGCCCTGGTCTCCTCAATATCTCGCGCGTGCCGGTTTTGTCCAGTTCCTGGGTGACAAGTCGTATTCAATTTATCTATGGCACTGGCCGCTGATTATCGCAGCCGAGGCGCTGCTCGGCAGAGCTCTCGGCGCGAAATGGGGCGTCGCCGTTTTCGTCCTCACGATCGCACTGGCTTTCCTCACCAGCCGTTACGTCGAGGAGCCCTTCCGATCTTCGAAGGGTGTTCTGCGGCACCGCCGCACGAGCTATGCGTTCATGGCAGCAGGGATGGTTCTGATTGTCGGCGCAGTTTCTGTGCTGGGTTGGGTCTTCCGCTCCGATGCCGAAAAGCTCGAAGCATCAATCTCGGATTCGGCCGGATGCTTCGGCTTCTACGCGCTGGAGAATGACTGTGACGATCCATACGCCGTCACTGACACCGTTGACCCCGCGTTCAGCGCACAAGACCAGTATTGGACGGCCGCGCCCCTGTGGGACCACGGATGCTTTACGACGATGTTTGATAGCGCCGAACCCTGCGAGGTCGGAGAAACAGACTCTCCTACCGCAACCATCGCGTTGATCGGAGACTCACACGCGGAGCAATTCGTGCAGACGATCGGTGAAGTAGCGAATCTGAATGGGTGGAGGGTTCTCGTCTATGCGCGATCAAGTTGTAGTGGGTTCGAATCCGAGACGGCCCTGGAGCAGGTGACGTCGCAGAGGAACAAGTTCGAGGGCTGCTTGGCTTGGGGTGCAAAAATGCGAGAAGATGTCCTAGCCCGCGGTGATATTGACCTCGCGTTGCTGACTTCACGTGAGCGGAGCAAGCACGTCACCGTCGCTGAAGGACGCGCGGCGCTCGAGGAATTTGAGATTGCGGGTATCTCGGTTGCAGTCATCTCTGATCCTCAGGGGATGCGCGGTGAAGTAAAGGCACCTGTTTGTGTCGAAGAGCAGATCGCGGCGGGCATAACTTCTGACCCCTGCCCACAGGAGGTTTCGACGACGACGACTTTTATGACTCAGGCAGCTATGGAGAGTGGCGTTCCTCTCATCGACATAGCCTCCGAGCTCTCCAAAGGAGAAACGGTGCATACCGTGATCGGTGGCACGGTTGTCTACTTCGACTCTAACCACCTAGCGGTTACATTTGCTCGTACCCTCGTGCCGTGGTTTGACGAACAAATTCGTTCGCTCAACGTACTACCTGAACGATAACCTTTGCGTTCAAGGTTGAACCGTCCCGGGTTTCGTGCCGTCTTCTTTCTGGTGAAAGGATTCGACTATGCCCAAGAAGTTCCCTCCCGAGGTTAGGGACCGCGCAGTCCGGATGACGCTCGAGCGGCTTGATGAATACGACTCGGTGTCGGCCGCGGCGAAAGCTCTCGCGCCCATGCTCAACGTCGGCGTCGAGTCCTTGCGCAGGTGGGTCCTGGATGCCCAGATCGATGCCGGTGTGAAGGCTGGCCCATCGAGCCCCGAGCTGGACGAGATCAGACAGCTCAAGCGGGAGAATCGTGATCTCCAAGAGGCGAATGAGATCCTGAGGAAGGCCTCGATTTTCTTCGCGAGGGAGCTCGACCCTCGCCGTCACTGATCTGCGCCTTCATCGATGAGATGAGGGCGGATGGCCACGGAGTCGAGCAGATCTGCCAGGGCCTGCGTGCGCAGGGCCTGGCAGTCTCTCTACGGTCGTATCGGGCCTGGCGCACACGCCCGGCCTCAGATCGCACCATCGATGATGCCCAGGTGCTCACGGTCCTGCACCGACTCCGCGAACGCGACGGCAAGGGCCGGCAACGCCCGGAGGTCCTCTACGGGCGGCGGAAGATGACGGCCTGGCTGGACCGGAACGGGTTCCCCGGCATCAGCATGCACACGGTCGACCGCCTGATGCGCTCCGAGGGCATGAACGGCCTGATCCGAGGTCGCAAACTCCGAGCCCGCGTAGCCGAGCGCGATGCACGCCGCGCTGCGGATCATTTGAAGCGGGACTTCTCCTCTCCGCACCCCAATCATGCGTGGGTGACGGACTTCACCTACGTGCCGACCTGGTCGGGATTCGTCTACGTCGCATTCGCGATCGATCTGCATTCACGGGCAATCGTGGGCTGGGACCTGTCCACAGTCAAAGACACCGCGTTCGTGGAGCAGTGTCTGAAAATGGCGCCCTGGCTGCGCGATCACACAGGCCGGCCCGTTCCCGCCGGGATGATTCACCACTCCGATGCCGGGTCGCAGTACACGTCTATTCGCTTCACCGAGACTGTCGCTCTCGAAGGCCTCGTTGCGTCAATCGGATCCGTCGGCGACGCCTACGACAACGCCGCGGCGGAAACGGTGATGGGCCTCTACAAGAACGAAGCAGTCGCGAAGGGATCGCCCTTCCGCGCCGGAGCGTTGAGGACGATTACCGACGTCGAGGAACTCACCCTCGACTGGGTGCACTGGTATAGCAACGAGCGCCTCCACAGCGCGCTCGGGAATGTCCTGCCCGAGGAATACGAGCAGACCTACTACGCTCAAACAATCGGCCTCTCAACCGAGAACGCCGCTGACAAAACAGCGGCATGATTCCCGGGACGGTTCACGGTTCAGGTTCCCAGCTGGGCGCAATTAAGGCATGAGGGGTGGACTGACGTCCGTGGGCTCCGGGGTTGGCGTAAGCAATGCGGGTGCTGACGGCTCAGGGGCAGGGGCAGGTGTCGCCGGAGGTTCGGGCTCCGGTGTCGCTGAGGGCTCCGGCTCCGGCGCGATCTCCGGTTCCGGTTCTGTCGGCTTTGAAGACTCTGGTTCGGGCGCAGGACCAGGTTGCGGCTTTGGGTCCGGGACAGGAGCTGGCTTGGGAGCCTCCACGATTGCACCCGCGAGTGCAACTCGGGCGTGGAAGATAGCGAGCGCACCATCGTGGAGTTCCTGTACTGACGTCATTGAATCGAAGGTACGGGCCTCCTCCACCGATGCTACGAAGGCATTGGCGGCTGAAGCCTCGACGTTGGCAAGATCGAGGAGAGTTGCGGAATCGATCATTGCCGTGACTACTTGCAACAATGAGTCCTTGGTGTCCTTGAAGGCAGATTCGATATTGTCCAGATTTTCGACAACAGTTTGATTCGCCGAGATGACCTGTCGCATTCGTTGCTCATAGTCAGTGAGTGATTTCGCTTCTTCACGTATGTCAAGCCCAGCGGCCGGAGGTGCGTAGCTTGCGATGTCGGCCAGCTGCTCAGGCGTGCTGATGTCGGTCGACGACGCATGCGAGGCAGCTTGATAAGCAGCAATCGCTTCACCGAATCTCGTCAGAGTTTCCGGAAGCGCCACAAACTCATTCGGCACTAGCGCTGCGACCCCGTTGAAGAGGGCGATTTGCCCTTCTGCCCTTTGTCGTTCGTCTTCAAGAGCCTTCCAACCGTTTTCGTGCTCCTGGAGCTGGTTGACGATAGAGGCATCGGTATCGGACAGAGTAGTTGTAGCGCCGGCACGCTCCGCATGGCCGCCGTAAGCGATAAACGCGAAGAAAACGACGACAGAGACCAGCCCTACAATCTTCAGGATTTTGTCCTGTTTGTGGTCCTGCGGTGCTTCTCGTGTCCGACGGCGCAGCTTGCGGGTGCTCGGGGTGCGCGTGGAGCTGGACGAGTCTGCCTGACCGGGAATGCTGCCGCGGATCTCGCTGGGAATCCAGGTAGCGATGGAGGCGACGGTAGCGGACAGGGGCCGTATCGTTGCGGGCTGTCGTTGGGATGACCACTCGTTGTACGGCACAGCCAGAGACGCAATCAAGAACCATGCGGCGGGCGCGGAGAGATCAGGTTTCGCGACCACCATCGCAATCAATTGGGCCAAGAGCGCCCACGCCAGCGGCTGAGCCAATTTGCTTCGCATTCCGACCGTGACGAATCCGCTGGCGGCTCGTACGAGCAGGAGCGTGCCAATGATGCCGACACATGAAAGGAGCATGAAGAACAGACTCGAAGGGCGGTCGCTTCCTAGCCCCACGCCCAGCCCGAACGACTCGAGAAAGACCTTGAACGAGTTCTCGTTGCTGGCGTTTCGGTTCGAGAATGAGTCGGTGGTGAGCTTGTTGAGTGCGATCTCGAGCGTGTACCGGTAGACGAGATCCCAGAAGATGATGATGGTGAGGGCGACGAGGGCACACGCAGCCGCAAAGATCAGTCGGATCCTCTTCGAAGCGCGACGAATGACGACCGTGGCGGCCACAATAACGCCCAACACCGCAACGATTCCGAGAGAGACAAGCGCGGTCCCTGTGTAAGAGATCAAGTAGACGTAGAGCCCCACAGCGATCAAGGCGCCATAGAGGATGCGCGTACGCCAAGTCGCATAAATGAAGGCGCTGGCGAGGTACGCGAGGCTCATGCTGATGAACATGCCGAGCAGCGAGGGCTCGGCGAAGGGGCCGCGTTCCCGAGCGGACGCGATGATCCAGTGGTATGTGTAACTCGGATTCGAGTCGAACCAGCTTTGTGGCCAAAAATCGATAAAGAAATGTTTGAACAAAGTGAGTGCGAAGCCGACGACGATCGCAACTTCAAGCACGCGTTTTGAGCGCGGCGGTTCGACAATGAAGTACAAGACGAGACCGATGCCAGTGAGTAGATACGCCAACTGCGCCAAGTTCGATGTTGTGTACGTCAACGCAGTGAAGTTGTCGATCTGGCTGTCTAGGCCGCCTCGAGGTGCGATTACCTCTGTGCCGCTGAAGAGCGCAGGACCGATCGCAGTTATAAGCGTGCCGTACGCGCCGAAAAGGATGAGAGCCGCGGTCGCACCTCGCAGATGAACCCGTTGGATGTGTGCGAATCGCGCTCGACCGCGCTGAAAATAGATGTATATGAGCCGACAGACAGCAACGACCGCGATCACCCAGAACGGACTCACTCCGCTGTCTCCGACGACTATCATCGCTGTGTGCGAGAACGGTATCGCCGCACTCAGCACCCACACGAGGCCGCGAGGTTGGACGACCAAACAGACGACGATCGCCAATGCGAACGCGAGGCCTATTGGCGTAATCTCTATCGGCATCTAGATTTCTTCCCCCCACATGTGACCGTTCTACGATACCTGGCTTCACAGCTAAACCCCTGTGCCTCCGGGTAACGTCGACAACGCGCGTTATCGATCGACACAAACGCGCGCTCGCGGAGGAATGTCATGACCAGGCGATCGTTGACGGTCCTACAGGCGTTGAGCGACCCGGATGGGGGACAGCAAGTCTCGAACCCTTACACGAGCCTGCTCGTCCGCGGTATCCGCGAGGACTCTCGCGTACGGATTGCCTTCTTCCGGTGGAAGGGGGCGCTGACCGACAATTTCGACGTCCTGCACGTCCACTGGCCCGAAGTGTTCGTGAACCACCCGAAGAAGAGCGTCCGCATCTTGAAGAGCGTGGCGCTGCTTGTCTTCCTCATGCGGATTCGTCTTCAGAAGAAAGCGATCGTTCGTACCGTCCACAACCTGGCTCCTCACGAAGCGGTAGGAACGATCGAAGGTTTTGCTCTGCGTCAGCTTGACCGAGTGACTGATCGATGGATCGTTCTCAACGAGGCCACACCAACTCCCAACGCCGCCGCGACCGTCCTCGTACGGCATGGCCACTATCGAGACTGGTATCAAGTACCTGCCGATAACTCATCGATACAAGGGCGTATCCTCTCGTTCGGGCAAATCCGCGCCTATAAGGGGATGGACGAACTCGTACGCGCGTTCCGTTCTATTGGGGGAGATGATGTGTCGCTGACGATCGCCGGAAAGCCGGACACGGCGGAGACGATTTCCGTTCTCGAGGGCCTGAAGGATGGCGATCAGCGCATCACGCTCGACCTCCGGTTCGTCCCGGATGACGTGCTGGCCACACAGATTGCGGAGACCTCGCTCGTCGTGCTGCCCTATAAAGAGGTGCACAACTCGGGGGTCGCGCTGCTTTCGCTCTCGTTGAACAGACCAATCCTGGTGCGAGACTCACCGTCGACACGGCTGCTCGAGGAAGAGTTCGGTGCGCAGTGGGTGATTTTGTTCGAGGGTGTGCTTACGGCACAGATCATTCGGGACGCGATGCGTGATGCCGAAGAGTCCATACGCGAGGCGCGAGTGGATATGCGATCTCGTGAATGGAATCTTCTCGCGCAGACGACAGTGGACACATACCTGGACGCCTACGAGCAAATCCGGGGACGCGGATTCTCTTCCTGACTATGACGGGCGCTCCTTCGGCAAGTTTTGCCTGGTCGACTAAGATTCAGGGTGCGAGAAGTCACCACACCGGAATTTGGCCGGTGCTGAGGTATCGCGAGAAGGGGAGTTCTTCGTTGCTTTTGTGGGGCAGAAAGTGTGGCAGCCAAGGTGAGTGACGACGACGAACTGCGGAACAAAGTAACGCGCTCGATAGGCTGGGTCGTCGCTGAACGATGGGGGTCACGGCTCCTGACTCTCGCCGTGTTCGCAGTCCTCACGAAGCTGATCGCACCGGAAGCATTCGGTCTGATCTCACTCGCTACGGCAGTTACTGCGGTGCTCCAGGTCTTCGTCGATTCGGGTTTTACCAAGGCATTGATCCAGATCAAAGATCTGAGACCAAAGGATGCCTCGACAGCATTTTGGACCTCGATGGGTATCGCGGTCGTGCTTTACGTCGCGCTGTTCTTCACCGCGCCGCTAATCGCGGGGCTGATGGGTTTCCCGGACCTCACTCTCGTCCTACGGGTGCTGGGCATCGCGCTGCCGATTACTGCTCTGTCACAGGCGCCGGCTGCCTTGCTCGAACGTAGCTTTCAGTTCAAGATCTTGTCTGTTCGGCAGTTGATTGCAGCAGTGATCGGAGCCCTCGTAGCGGTACCAGTTGCACTGCTTGGCGGAGGAGTATGGGCCCTCGTCATTCAGACTGTCACGATCTCAATCGTTGGTGTCATTGTGCTTTGGGCAACCACACCATGGCGACCCAAATTCGAGTACTCCTTTGCGTCACTCAAGCGGCTGTGGCCGATGGGCATCAGTATCATGTCCACCGAGTTACTTGATGCGATACAGGGCAACATTGACAAGCTCGTAATTGGCATCTTCTTCTCTGCGGAGGTGCTCGGCTACTACTATCTCGCCCAACGGCTCGGCATGATCATGATCGAGCTAGTGACCTCCGTGATTGCGCGCGTGTCGCTGTCGACCTTTTCTCGCGTGCAGGACGACCTGCCGCGATTGAATCGCATCTTCCGCAAGATGACATTTGTCGCTGGCGCGGTCGGTATCCTCTGCTTCGCACTTGTCGCAGTCTTTGCCGCCCAAATCATTCCCGTCGTGTTCGATGCAAAATTCCTGCCCGCGACCTGGATGATCTGGGTCCTCGCCCCCGCCTGGGCATTGAACGCCGTTATGTACTTCGACCGGACGGTTCTGCTGGCCACGGGCAACCCCAAGCAAGCATTTTGGCTCGCGCTTCTTCAAAATGTCGTCGGAATTGTACTCGTATTTGCGTTGCTTCCGTTGGGGATCATCGGAGTGCTAATTTCCCGCTGGTCGAGAGTTTTCGTTTGGCCTGTGCGGCTGTGGGTGCTTCGGCGCCGCATCGATCTGGCAGTTGGCCGTTATCTGCTCCAGGTTCTGAGGTGCTTGGCAGCGGCCGTGCCGATCGTCGTGATAGGCGGCTTGCTTCAGCTGACGCCATGGGCGCAGAGTTCGTGGGCGTTGCTCTCCTTCGCAGTGCCCGTGGGTGTGGCGTGTACGGCGATCTACGGCGTCATCCTCTGGGCGATTGCAGGGACGGAGAACCGCGAAATGATCAAGCCATACGCTCGAGCGGTCGTGCAGAGCATATCGAAGCGAGTTCGCAGACGAGGTCGCGGTTCGAAATGATGTGACCCGGGATCTGGGATCTGCTGCCCGACGTGCGACAGATCGTTCATCGCTGCGCGACTAATCGGCAAACCCTGCCTCGCGGGTTGCATGCGTCGTATCAACGAATATGTGGTCCTGGCCCATCGATTACAGATACTCGGCACGCCGGAGCCGCGCAAATCCACGAGCACCGACCCAAGTATTGGCCATTGGCGACGCCACGGTGTTGCGCGAACACCAATTCTCTCGCGTCTGAACCGACCCAGGTTCTCTGCCGCTCCTACGCAGGATGCGGCTCTCGGCTGAGGGCCGCACCGTAAGTCATCTCGTATTCGCTGGGGCTGACCAGGCTGAGGCTACCGTCGGTCCTTCGGTGGTACGTGCCAGTCGACCCTCTAGAGGTGCTTGATCTGAACGGGCTTAACACGTGTCTGTCGATTGCGGTCACCAGAAGATTCCTGACATGCAACCGGAACGAACGCGTTCGCGGTCGACAGAAGGATACTCGCACCGACCGCACCGCTGGCTCACGAAGCGCGGGATCAAGCTTCTTGGCATTGGCATCAAGCCATCCTCGCAACTCGGAGGGAAGCGGCATCAAACTGTGGTGGTCCGCCAGCGACGTCGAGGCGCTCGTAACGAGCTTTGCCGACGCCGTTCCAAAACCGGGCGCATTCACCCGACAAAGGTTGTCCCATCGAGAAGCATCGCGACTAGGGTTACGCATGACTAATGCGGTCCCGCTAGGTCGCTTTCGGATCCTCGCAGAACGCGGCGGTTGGGATTCAGTACACATCACGATCTGTATCGACCACGAGCGCGGTTCATGGGTATGCGGAAGATCAAGAGTCGTACGCTCGACACCCCGACCGAACTGTCACCTAGGATCACGGCGGCCGAAACGACCTGGACGCGGTCGAGCACATTCCGTCGATGTCTGATGGTAGGCCGAACCGCGCCCTGCGCAGGTGAATCGCTCACCCATATAGCGTCTCCCGTGTCTGACCGGGTAGCGGATGGTGTGTTAGGTCAAGGTTCCGATATAGCCGGAACTCTGCGATGCCGGCAGGAGCCGGTTACACTTGAGCGCGCTGCAGGGACGTCCGGCGGCCGCGACAGGGAGTGTGCAGTGCCGATTCGGGCGTTCTATTGGGATCCTGTTACCGACGCGCCGCGTGGTCGACTGCGTCGTCGCGCGTTTCGCATCGGAAACGCAGGTGATCTACTTAACCGTGATTTGATCGCGCATTATTATGGCGCCGATGCTCAGAACATTTCCGACCAAGGAAACAGACTTTTACTTGTCGGGTCGGTAATCCACCGGATGTTGCCGGGTGACCTCGTGGCCGGCGTCGGGACGAAGGGAGTCCCCCTTCCCTCGCCAAAGTTAGTGGGAGACGCAGAGATCCGCGGAGTGCGAGGCCCGATCACTTTTGATGCATTGAAACAGGCAGGGTTCGACGTCGCTAGCATCAGGTTTCAAGGCGACCCGGGGTTGCTGGTCAAGGAGCTCTATCCAATAGAGAGCGGGCTTGCGGCGGAACCGAACCGTATCGTGTTCATCCCGCATTACCGAGACCGGAAGGAATACAAGCGAACTCGCGGAGTTTCGCTCATTGACATTGACTGCGAGCCACGCGAGCTCGCGGCCTCGATCGCGCGGGCGGAGCTCGTGTTGACCTCATCGTTGCATGGGCTGATCTTCGCTCACGCGATTGGTCGTCCGGTCATGCTGATCGCGCCGATCCAGTCTGAGCCGGTTATCAAATACCAGGATTACATTGCGTCGGTGAACTTGCCGTGGATCGCGCCCGTCGAACTGCAGGTTGCACTACGGGCCACCAAGCCCTCGTCGCCTGCTGCGGCACGATTCGACGCCTCACAAATTGTGCTACCGAGTACAGAAGAACTGCGTGCGCGGCGGATATTAGTCGGAGATTCCCTCATATAGTCCGCGCCATTCTCGAGGTCGGTCTGACGAGCGGGGATTAGACAAGTTCAGGAGAAACACGATGGTGATCAGGACGCTTCAAGGCCGGACGAGCGAACGAACTCGCTCGGTGGTGCGCGAGGTTCAGAAGTTGGCGCCATTCACATTCAATTTGAGTATGCGACGCCACACAGACGAGATCGTCGTGGCAGTGCGCACGAGTGAAGTAGCGCTCGGGCCGGTCTCTGCATTGATTGTGGTGCTTGACGATGAAGGCCGAAACGAACTTCCGGGATCACGGATAGATCTGACCGCGATCGGGGCCGAACACGGGATAAAGCCCGTAGCCGATCCTAAACTCTTTGCATATCGCGGCTCGGTGTGGGCGTGCTTCAATACTGGCTTCGTCCGGACGGGAAACGATGTGTACGTGATGCCCGTGCATCCAGAAGTCGGCTCACCGATCCGATGTGAGGTTTCGCCACGACAGCGCACCGAGAAGAACTGGGGCTTCTTTGAAGGTCCAGACGGTGACTTGCGCGCCATCTACTCTTTGGACCCCCTTACACTGCTGTCCTTCGGGGTAGTCGATTCGACTGATATTGAAACGATTCGCGGAACCGTGATCTCGTCGCAGCGAAACACATCGTGCAAGGGAATGACAATCGGAACTCAGCCCGTAGTTGTGCGAGATCTGCTACTACTCATCGCCCATCAACGGGTGGGGATCACAAGCTGGCGCGGGTACCTTGGGCGGCCTGTGGGGATTCGTATCGGCGACAGCGGAACCTTAAAGCCGGCGGTCGGGAAGACGCGGCTTTTGCACGATTGGCGAACTGTTCTCGGTACTAGACCGCGCCGCAATAAACATCTCTGGTTCGCAACCTATTTCTCTGGCATAGACCTGTTTGACGCGGGGCAGATCGGTGTCAGCTACGGCATCAATGATCAGCGAGTAGGAATGGCGGAGTTCTCGTTCGAGGAATTGGACCCAACGTAAAATCTGCGACGCGGGGTAGGAGGCTCGGGTTGTTGCAACCTCGTCGGTCGCGGTCGGGTGATCTGCCTGATCAAACAGCGACGGGCGCTGAAGGCTATTCACCGAAAAGCTTCGCGGGGAACGCCGCGAGTAGCTTCGCTGCGTCGAACGTCATCTCGTCGGTCTCGCCCGCACGTAGCGCGGCATCGACACTGTCTGCAGGCACGACATCTCGTCGGCCCGTCCCGAGGTAATAGTCCTCATATTTGAACGGATGCTCTGCATTCGACGCGATCAGGCGCGAGGGCGTTCCCAGCGCGTCGGCAAAGACCATGGCATGCAGGGAAGAACCGGTGACGAAATCACTATCTGCGATGATCCGAGCGATCGTCAGCGGGTCTTGCAAAGGCGAGACGAAGTCCGGGTGGCGCTTGTAGTCGCCAACCTCGTTGAGGTTGGGGATGACTGCGAGTTTTCGACGCTTCGTGCGATCGTGCAACGCCGCGTAGCGAGAGTCGACGTGGGGGAGCAGGAGCCCTGGGTCACCGAACACGGCGGGCACGTCGAAGCCGAGAGATTCCAGCCGCTCTTTCGTGCGAGGACCCCGGACCGCGTGGATGGAGATGTCGCCGGGAGAGATGTCGAGAGGTTTCGAGATCTTCCCGTTGATGCCGGTTCCCCAGACATGATCACCGGCGGCCGCGAAGTGGAGCACGGAGCCCACGGAGAACAACCGCCCAGTCGAGTCTGAAGACTCAGGGGCGACCAATCCTCGCTCGTCGATGATCGAGCGGATGATCATCGGCCCGATCTCGTCGCCGAAGTTCTTGAGCGCTCGCTTCGGACTGAACCGTCGAATCAGCGGGAGGTTGATCACGGGCCGAACGGGCGTCCAATGAAAAAGGTCAACGGCCACAAGATGCTCCAGTTTGCTCGAGCGGGGAAATGATCAGGTCGCGGAATCTCTTCGACAACGCCCGTGCCACGCTACCAGCGTGGTTCAGAACGCCCACACGAGGTCACGTCGCCGTCGTGCCGATTTGCGCCAAGCGAGCGGCCACGACGTCCGCTGACGCAGCGATCGTGAGCTTCGCCGCGTTGGCGCGCAGGTGCTCGGAATAGGCGACGCGCAGGGCCTCGTCGGTCTGAAGGTGTTGGAGTGCCTGCCTCCAGCGGTCGGTGTCGTCAGTGGGAAGAACGAACAGCGCTTGATAAGTCGGATCGGTGATCAGGAAGGGCGCGACTCCGAAGCTGTCGGCCAGCACGACGGGCACTCCGCTCATCGCGGCCTCCAGTGCGCTACGGCCGAAGGCTTCGCGATGCGAAGTGCCCACGTAGGCGAGGGCATCTGTCCAAAGGTCGCTCGCTGCGATCCACCCCACGACCTCCACGTTGGCTGGCGCGGCCTCACGGAGTGCCTCTTCGAGAGGCCCGGAGCCGTGCATCACCCCATGCAAGTTCGAATCGCGAAGTGAGTCGAGGAACAGGAAGGGGTTCTTGTCTTTGTTGAATCGTGCAGCCCAGACGGCTCTGTCGCGCTCGCCGCGGCCATCCCAACTCTGCGGCACTGGCTTGACGCCCGCGGGCACCAGTTCGATTCCAGGGAGCTCTGCATATTCACGCAGGATCGCGGTCGTCGACCAGACCTCATCGGCGCGGCGAAGCGCAGACTTCTCGAGTGTCTTCCATGCCAGTCGCTTCAAGCTCTGAGTCTCACCAGGTTCGGGCCAGGGCTGCCCACGCAGGAATGCGACCCAGGGCTGATGCATGCCTGCGACCGCCATGTCGGTCTGTGGGATCAGGCTGACGATGACATCACTCTCGGCGACCAGCGGATGCGCGGCGAGGCGTGCCCGCAGGTCGCGAACGCCGCCGAGCCCTGAAGGTTCGAAAGTGAACTCGTCGATCCACGAGGGGTCGTCAGCTGGGCGTGTGCCAGCGGCCTTGGCAGACACCCCGAAAAGCAGATTCCACTCTTCGCCGCGCTCGCGGCCCTGAGCAACGAGTTCGCGGCCCGAGCGGTAAACGCCGCTGCGTGCAGTCAGCGGTGCTGCGATGAAGCACACGCGCATCTCAGCGTCCTTCCGTCGCGGTGTTGAAAACTGTCGCATGCGCGTGAGCGACCGACTCATCGGTAGGTAGATTCTTCGTCTCCAGCGCGGCTTCGCCCAGCCGGGTGCGCAGATCTGCATCATTCGTGAGTCGCTCTAGAGCGGCAGCAAGAGCATCTTCATCTCGCGGAGTGACGAGGATTCCGTTGGCGCCATCATTGACCCATTCGAGCGGACCGCCTTCGCGTGCCGCGACCACTGCCTTTCCTCGAGCGAGGTACTGAAGCACGTTCTGGCCGAGCGGCTCAGGACGCACCGAATACTGAACGCAGATGTCCACGCTGTCGATGGCGGCCTGGACGTCGCCGACGAAACCGGCGAATGTGACTGCGGCATCGGGCACTTGCGCTGCGATGTCCTTGAGTTCGACCGCGTAGTCTTCCTTCCCGAATGATGCATCGCCGAAGAAGATCAGCTCCGCAGACCTGCCCAGACCTGCCTTCTGGAAGGCGCGAAGCACCTCGGCCTGCCCTTTCCATGAGTCAAGACGAGCGACCATGCCGATCCTGACGGGACGATCTGTAGGCCGGGACTCCAGGTGATCCGCCCGTGCGATCCCGATCGAGCTCGCAATGACGTCAACCTGTTGCCCTGAGCGAAGCAGGTCGGAGACCGTCGCTGCGGTCGCTGCGGAGTTTGCGATGTAGCGGGTGGCTCGTGGTGCGACGACGTATTTGAACGCCTTGTATCCGATGGCGCCGATGGAATCCGGTTCGATCAGGTCACGGAGGTGGACCACGAACGGAGTCTTGCTGCCGAAAAGCGCAAGGGCCGCGTACACGGCAGATCTGGTTGAGTTCGCGTGCACGACATCCACGTTCTTGAAGATCCGCGAACGACGGATGCTCCATGCCTGTCGGAACAGCTCCGATGCAACGCGAATGGCCCCACCGAGTCCAGCCTGCGAAGCCCCTGGCGGTTGTGCGCGTCCGACGGCGACGACTGAAAAACGCTCGCCGCCGTTCGCGAAGACGCCGTGCGCGATCCCGGAGGGGATCACCAGCGTGGCGTCCCAGCCACGGTCGTCTACGTCGAGAAGTCGGCGCAACGCAAGCTCCGCACCACCGTGCTCGGTGGTGTGATCGACATGTGCGACGCGTGGCGTCTTGGACGGGAGCGGTGGAGTCACTCTTTCAGGATAGTCGCGGCGCTCGTATGACGGTTTCGTCAGCTTTGCATCGGTACAGTTGATCGTCAGTACAGAAAGCGGAGGCGCAAGATGCGACTTTCAGTTGTTGGGTGCGGTTACCTGGGTGCAGTGCACGCAGCAGCGATGGCGTCGATCGGGCACGAAGTTGTCGGAATCGATGTCGACGAACGGAAGGTCGCACAATTGGCGAGCGGTGTCGCACCGTTCTTCGAGCCAGATCTGCAGGACTTACTGGTCGATGGACTGAAGACTGGTCGGCTCACATTCTCGACCGACATCGCTGCCGCGGCCGACGCTACCGTCCACTTCATCGGTGTCGGCACTCCTCAGCAGAAGGGCGGCAACGCCGCCGATATGACCTACGTGGATGCCGCCGTTGACTCACTGCTCACCGTGCTGAAGCCCGGTGATCTTATCGCCGGCAAGTCCACGGTTCCAGTGGGCACCGCCGCGCGCCTAGCTGACAAGATCGACGGCAGCGGGGCGACGCTCGTCTGGAACCCTGAGTTCCTGCGCGAAGGTTGGGCTGTCAAAGACACGATTGAGCCAGACCGGCTTGTTGTAGGAGTGCCCGTCTCCGACGGTGCGGACGGTTCTGTGCAGGGCACGCCGTCCACAGAGGGAGAGCGTGCCGCCGACATTCTGCGCGAAGTCTATGCGCCGGCCGTTGCTACGGGCACCCCATTCATCGTGACCGACTACGCCACCGCCGAGCTTGTTAAGGTTGCAGCAAATGCGTTCCTGGCGACCAAGATCTCGTTCATCAATGCGATGGCCGAGATTTCTGAGGTCGTCGGCGCAGACGTCACCCAGCTTGCGGATGCAATCGGCTACGACGCGCGGATCGGACGGCGCTTCCTCGGGGCCGGCATCGGGTTCGGCGGGGGATGCCTTCCGAAGGACATTCGTGCATTCGCCGCTCGCGCTGAGGAACTCGGCAAGGGTGAAGCGGTCGGCTTCCTTCGCGAGGTAGACGCGATCAACCTGCGTCGTCGTGATCGTGCCGTTGAACTGGTCGTCGCTGCTGCTGGCGGCTCAGTCTTCGAGAAGAAGATCGCTGTGCTCGGCGCAGCCTTCAAGCCTCACTCGGATGACATCCGTGACTCGCCCGCGCTGGACGTCGCCGTACGGCTGCATGGGCTGGGAGCGAACGTTGTCGTGACTGATCCTGCTGCGATCGAGAATGCTCGTCGCGTGCACCCACAACTCGAGTACTCGGCCGATCTGGACGAAGCGCTTCGAGGCGCAGAGACCGTGGTCGTCGTCACAGAGTGGGACGAATATCGCCGCCAGCTCACGCCCGAGCACGCAGCAGCTCTCGTCAACGCGAAGGTCGTCGTCGACGGACGGAACTGCTTGGATGCAGCGGCTTGGCGCGCGGCCGGATGGACCTACTTCGGCATGGGTCGGCCGTAACAGTCACCACTGACCATTTCTCAAGAGAAGTAACACAGGGGGGCCTGCGAACACCATGGCACTGCGGTTCACGAAGAAAACAGTCATCATTCTCGTCAGCGCTGCTGTCGTGCTGGTCGGCGGTGGAGTTGCGACGGCAGCCATCGTTATGAATCAGGCTCCTGAGGCTCCGGTCGCAGAACCGGTCGAGGTGATTCCGCGCGAGGGCGTGCACGCCGATTTCCCGGAGCGCCCGGTGGAGCTCCCGCGCACCGCGGCGGCGCGGGTAACGGCGGATGCATGGTACTTGGCACCCCGTACACAGGTCTCGGCAGTGCTTCCCGAGGTCGGCACTGCTGCCGAAGGCAACGTGTCATTGCGAATTGACGCGCCTGTGGAAGACCCGGGTGTGATTGCCGCGAGCGCGCCAGTCGCACTTGCGCCAGACACTGAATACACGTTGACGGCGTCTGTCAGGCTGCTCGATGAATACCGTGCAGCCTCTGGCGTGCAGCTTGCTGTGGGCGGCACTCGTTTCGATCTCCCTGAGCTGAACGCCGAATGGGAGCAGGTCGAGTTCACGGTCACGACACCCAGTGACCAGGCTGAGGCCGCATTCGAGGTCATCATCTCTACGGCCGTCCGTGGCTTTGGCATCGACAACGTGGTCATTTCAGCTGCTGGCGGCGAGAACCTCGTCCCCAACAGCTCCTTCGAACAGGTGCAGACGCCCCAGGGCATCGTCAATGACTCACTGATTTTCTCGACTGACACGGCCGCGTTGGCCGTCTCGGTGGCAGAAGGTGACGCGACCTGGTCCGCGACTTCATCCTCGGGTGGCGACCCGATAGTCGGCTCAGCAACCGTCGGGGCCGGGCTCTCCGCTGTGCCGCTGGATGGTCTGCCGCAGGGGCATTACGCGTTCTCGCTCAGGGATGCCTCCGGCTTCGAGATGTCCACGAACATCGCGGTTCTCGATACCGAAGAGTTCTACGTTCCGCAGGACGAGCGCTTCGGTGTCGCTACCCATGTCGAACGTGTCGGCTTCGACGGTGCGGGTGCGATGGCAGCGAGCCTGGGCTTCAGCGAAGCACGCAACGACGTAACATGGTCGTGGAACGAGAAGGCGCGCGGACAGTACGTTTGGAGTCAGAAGTACATTGATGGCTTCGGCGAACTACATGCTAATGGTGTGAAATTGCTTGCGCTGGTCGCGTACGGCAACAAGCTCTACGGTAGTGAGCGGACCCCTTCGACTCCGGAGGCCGTCGAAGCCTACGGCGCGTATGCGCGTGAGATCGCCCGGACTTTTGACGTGGTCGGCCTCGAAGTCTTCAACGAGTTCAACCATCGCAAGAGCGATGCGTCCTGTGGCCAGTCGGCCACTTGCTACCTGCCGTTGCTGGAGTCGGTGCACCGACAGGTCGATGCAGAGTTCCCGGATCTCCCGATCGTCGCGGGTTCCACCGCCTACTACGACCGCGATTGGTTCATCAGCCTGTGGCAGAACGGTGGACTCGCTTACACCGATGCGGTCAGCTACCACCCCTATGAGGCTTGGCGCGACCGTGCGCCCGACAGCCTCGGCCCGATCATCGAACAATCCCACACCGACATGCAAGAGCAGGGTGGGGCGGACAAGCCAGTGTGGATCACCGAATTCGGCTACCCCACGCACAACCCCGGTGGCGTCGGCATCATGGAACAGGGGCCATGGCTCATCCGGACTGAGGTGACTTCAATCGCCGCGGGTGCCGAGAAGTTCTTCTGGTATGACCTCGTCAATGACAAGAACGAGCCGGCCGCGGGCGAGGCAAACTTCGGTCTGTTCGAACACAATCCTCGATCGAATGTGCTCGCTCGCTCGCCCAAGCCTGCGGCATTCGCCCAGGCACTAGTGATCTCGCAGATCAGTGGACTTGCTTATACCGCTGATGAGTCCGACGAGGCTTCGACAGTTAAGGTTTTCGGCGACGGGGATGAAGAAACTCGCGTCGCGTGGGCTCCTGGGGGTGGCGCTGAACGCGTCGTGACCAGTGATGTGCCTTTGAGCGTCGTGTCGATGAGTGGCGCGACGCAGGTCATCGAGCCGGTCGACGGCCAGGTCACGGTGCCGCTGAGCGATCAACCCGTGTTTATCAAGAAGCTGGGTGAGCCCGCCGAATTGGAGTGACATAGCCGGGACCGCGTCAGGTGAGGCTCAGGATGCCATCGATACAATTCATCCATGCCCCACCAATCCCGAAAAGATGCTCGCAAAGCTGCGGCTCTTCAGAGCGACGCGTCCGACGTTTCTCGTCATGAATCTCGAGGCAAGCGAGGCCGCACGGCATGGCTGATCATCGCCATCGTGCTCATCGCGCTACTGCTTGCCGCATGCTGGGTGGGGTTCCGTGCTCTGACCGTCAAGAACGAGCTCGAAGACAGTCAGCAACTCATCAGCGATCTGCAAGATGGCGCTGACGTCTCGGCGACGATCGAGGCGCTCAGCGGACACGCCGAATCCGCGGCATCCGCAGCTTCTGACCCGGTCTGGGCCGTGCTCGAATGGGTTCCGTTCGCCGGCGACAACCTGCGCGCCGTGCGCCTGGCCGCACAGTCACTCGACGTGCTCGTGAACGACGTTGCTAAGCCGGTTCTCGGTTCTGCTGACGGACAGCTCATCCCCGAGTTACTTTCGGTGGCTCAGGCTCAGGGTGAGCGGGTCGGCCAACTGGCAGACGAGACGGCCGCTGTTCAGAAGTCACCCGCACTCATCGGCCTGGTCAAGGATGGCGTCAGCCAGGTCGCTGAGGTGACCGCGGCCGCGGCTCCTGCGATGGAACTGTTGCCCACGCTCCTCGGTGCCGAGGGACCTCGCAACTACCTGCTCGTCTTCCAGAACAACGCCGAGTCGCTTGCTCTCGGTGGCAGCGCAGCATCCCAGACGATCGTGCACGTCGACAACGGTCAGATCTCGATGGGCGCACAAGGCAACAGCGGCGGCTATAAGAACGGCACTGCCGTCGACGTCGAGGTTCCGCAGAGCGCGACCGACCTGTACACGAGCTACCTGGTTGACCACATCAACACCAGCATGAGTCGCCCTGACTTCCCGACGGCAGCGCAGATCATGCGCGCCTGGTGGCAGCGCGACATCGCACCCGACCAGATTGACGGTGTCATCTCCATCGACCCGCTCGCGCTGTCGCGCATCCTCGTGGCGACCGGCCCGATCGAACTGCCGACCGGAGACACACTCAGCTCTGACAATGCAGTGTCGTTGCTGCTGAGTGAGGTCTACGAGCGGTGGGACAGCTACAAGTACCCCGATCTCGTAGACGGTTTCTTCGCGGCGGCGGCCGGCGCCGTCTTCGACAAGGTTGCAACGGGCAGCTTCAACATCAAAGACATGGTGTGGGCGATCAACGAGAGCGCCTCAAAGGGAAGCATCCTCGTCTGGAGCGATGACGAAGCCATCACCGAAGCAATCGCGGGCTCGCGGGTCAGTGGCATCCTGCCGACAGACAACGTCGACAGCACCACGATTGGCGTGTTCTTCAACAACAGCAACGGCTCGAAAATCGATTACCACACCGAGACAGCTGTGTCGGCGAGTGCAGTCTGTGAAGCAGACAACGGCACCTTCACCGTGGATGCATCGATCTCGCTGCCGATCTCTCAGCAGCAGGCAGACGACTTGCCCCGCTACGTGCAGAGCATGACCTACGGCACGACTTTCCGCGACTGGATCTTCGTCTACGGCCCTCCAGGAACCACGCTGGCGGACGCCACCGTAAACGGCGAGGAAGCCTCAGTGATGGCCCGCGACATCGACGATCTCGGCCGCCCGGTGGTGGCGTTCGAAGCGTGGTTCAACCCCGGTCAGCAGGTGAGCGTGAACGCGACGTTCACCGGCCAGGGCGAGTTCGGCCCGCTCGCGGTGCAGACGAACCCGATGATCAACGGCGCGACGCCCAAGGTCACCGACGGCTGCGCCAGCTGAATCGGGCAGACGTGCCCATCTGTGGGTAGGTTCCGAGTGGGTTAGAATAACTCCGGTTCTGTGTCGACGCTGGTGAACAAATCCCAGCGCGATCAGAGGCGATCGGACGAGGGGGTGATCTGCATAGTTGTAGATACTGTGCAGACGCACACTGCGGGGGCTGAACAGGTGGAAAGCACGGCAGGGATGCCGGCCGTTCGCCCGCGGCGCGGGGCATGGCCTCGACGCTACGCGAGCCGACTCTTCTACAGTGACCTCCTGGTGCTGATCATCACCCTGGTCGGGGGATGGCTGCTGGTAAGCCCTGGCATCTACTCGGCGGTCTCGTGGTCGGGTGGGCCGCGGCTCTCCTACGGGGCGGCGCTGGTGATCATCGGCGTACTCTGGCTGCTCGGCCTCGACGCGACCGACAGCCGCGACCGACACATGGTCGGCCAGGGCATCATGGAATACCGCCGCATTGCGGATGCCTCTATTGCCGTCTTCGCGATCACCGTCGCTCTCGCATTCTTCCTCGGGATGAATCTCTCCCGTTTGCTCGTCGCGGTGATCTTCCCGGTCGGGCTGCTGATGCTCATCCTCTCGCGCTGGCTCTGGCGCCAGTGGCTGCGGCGCAGGCAGAAGAAGGGGTTCTACCTTCATCGTGCAGTGCTCATCGGTGAGCCCTCGAAGGTCAAGCACGTCGCCAAGCAGATCAGGCGCACCTCGGGCAGCGGCTACACGATCGTCGGCGTCATTACCAACGGGGTGCCCTCAGAAGGCATCCCTGATTTGGACGTCCTCGGCGACTTCGCTCACGCAGAGCGCGCCCTTGACGACGCGAACATCGATGCACTCATCATCGTCGGTTCGGACGACCTCGACCCAGAAACCATGCGCCGCCTCGGCTACGCGGTCTCAGATCGTGACATCCAACTGATCATGGCACCTGCGCTCACCGACATTGCCGGGCCGCGTTTGCACGCCACCCCGGTTGCGGGTCTCCCGCTCGTGCACGTCGACTTCCCGCGCATGGAAGGCGCCAAGCGCTTCCTCAAGCGCGCATTCGACCTCGTCGGCTCGTCTCTGTTGTTGCTCATGCTGTCACCGGCGTTCCTCGCCACGGCGATCGCGATCCGCATCGACGGACCAGGCAAGATCTTCTACCACCAAGAGCGCGTCGGCCGCGGTGGTCGCCCGTTCGGCATGCGCAAGTTCCGCTCGATGGTGGCCAACGCCGACGACCAGCTCGCCAGCCTGCTTGACCTGCAGGGCAACAGTGACACGCCGCTGTTCAAGGTGACCGACGATCCTCGCATCACCAAGGTCGGCCGATTCCTGCGTAAGCACTCCATTGACGAGCTGCCGCAGCTCATCAACGTGCTCCGTGGCGAGATGAGTCTGGTCGGTCCGCGCCCGCAGCGCGACTCCGAAGTGGCGCTCTACGACGACATCGCCTACCGGCGCCTGCTCGTGAAGCCCGGCATGAGTGGCCTCTGGCAGGTGAGCGGTCGCTCCACCCTGTCGTGGGAAGAGACGATTCGCCTCGACCTCTACTACGTCGAGAACTGGTCGCTTACTCAAGACATCATCATTCTGTTCCGCACCGTGCGCGCGGTTGTCGCGCCGGGTGCGTCTGCGCACTGACGCGTCCGCTGAAATCTCTGTCGCGGCTCTTCCCCTCCGGCGACGCGAGAGGCAGAATAAGGGTGCCGGCAGAGGCTGTCGGCGTTACGACCATCTGAGGGGGACCCGCATGGGTATCGATGACATCGTCAACAAGGGCAAGAGCGTGTTCGAGCAGAACAAGGACAAGATCGAAGAGGTCGTCAAGAGCGAGCAGGCCGAGGACGTGAGCGACAAGGTCCTCGACGGCGTCGCCGACTTCGCCAAGAAGATCGCCCCCGGCGCAGCTGACAAGATCGACGAGATTCGCGACGGCGCCGACAAGGCCGTCGGCAACGAGTAAAAGCTTTCCACAAGAAGAGGCGATGCACTTCGGTGCGTCGCCTCTTCCATGTAATATGGCCTGAGCCGCCTGGGGATCTTGCGGCCGGGTTCGTCGAAGGGGTTCGGCGAACTGCACTGCACGGCTGGGGCCGTGCTTAATACTGGGGAACGATTTTGGGGATCATCGTGCGAAGTGTGCCGTCTCGGCACCCGTGCTCTGCCGCGCCTGCGCGGCAACTGATCCGCCATGCCTTCGACGAGGATTCGGGCGTCCCTTCACGCTCGCATCCTCGTGTTCGGTGTGCCCCCTCGCACTGAACACACTCCCCAAGGTGGGGCGAGGCATGGGGATGTCTCGCTCCACCGTCCACCCCTTGCGGCGACAGGAATCGCCGCGCGACACGCCCGGGTTTGCGTAAGTCAAATATGGCTGGCAGAATAGACAGGTTCCACATTCTGCTGGTGCACTATTTGTGCCCAACGGATCACCATCATGGCAGTGCATAGGCGGCGTCATCTCCTTGGAGATTAGGCGCAGGGTTCTAGGCCGCGGGTGGCAGAACTGCAACCACCTCCTCACGGAGGCTCTGCCGTGCGTCGAAAGACGCGCGGGCTGACAGAAGAACAGTGGTGCCGAGGCGCGAACAGCGTCGTCGTGCGTCCAATGCCCCTGGATCACCCGGTCCAGGCCGGTAAGACGCCTTATAGAGAGTGAACAGACAATGGCGGGACAGAAAATCCGCATTCGCCTGAAGTCGTATGACCATGAGGTCATCGACTCGTCGGCGCGCAAGATCGTCGACACCGTGACCCGTGCGGGCGCGACAGTCGTCGGCCCCGTGCCGCTTCCGACCGAGAAGAACGTCGTGTGCGTTATCCGGTCGCCCCACAAGTACAAGGACAGCCGCGAGCACTTCGAGATGCGCACCCACAAGCGTCTGATCGACATCGTTGACCCGACGCCCAAGGCTGTCGACTCGCTGATGCGGCTCGACCTTCCGGCCGATGTCAACATCGAGATCAAGCTCTGAGGCTCGGCATGGTTGACATCAACTCAAAGATTTCCAAGGGACTGCTGGGCACCAAGCTCGGTATGACCCAGGTGTGGAACGCGGACGGCAAGCTCGTCCCCGTCACCGTCATCGAGCTGGCACCCAACGTGGTCACTCAGATCCGTACCCCCGAGAAGGACGGCTACAACGCCGTTCAGATCGCGGCTGGTCAGATCGACCCGCGCAAGGTAAACCAGCCCCTTACGGCTCACTTCGAGGCTGCCGGCGTCACGCCGCGCCGCCACGTCACCGAGATCCGCACTGCGGATGCTGCTGACTACTCGCTTGGTCAGGAGCTCACCGTTGACGGTGTGTTCGAAGCAGGCCAGCTGGTCGACGTTGTCGGCACCAGCAAGGGCAAGGGCTTCGCCGGTGTCATGAAGCGTCACAACTTCAAGGGTGCCCCGGCATCCCATGGTGCACACCGCAACCACCGCAAGCCCGGCTCCATCGGCGCATCGTCGACTCCGAGCCGCGTTTTCAAGGGCATGCGCATGGCCGGCCGTATGGGTGGCGAGCGCGTGACCGTCCTCAACCTGACGGTGCACGCCATCGACGCCGAGAAGGGACTCATGCTCGTCAAGGGCGCCGTCCCCGGTGCTCGTGGCCGCCTCGTCTACGTCCGCAACGCAGTGAAGGGTGCCTGAACATGGCTGACTCGACTCTCGCGCTCGACGTTCTCAAGGCCGACGGCAAGAAGGCTGGCTCCATCGAGCTGCCTGCCTCGATCTTCGACGTCAAGACGAACATTCCGCTGATCCACCAGGTCGTCGTCGCGCAGCTCGCGGCAGCTCGCCAGGGAACCCACTCGACCAAGCGTCGCGGTGAAGTCTCCGGTGCAGGCCGCAAGCCCTTCAAGCAGAAGGGCACGGGTAACGCCCGTCAGGGTTCTATCCGCGCGCCGCACATGACCGGTGGTGGCATTGTCCACGGCCCGAAGCCTCGTGACTACTCGCAGCGCACTCCCAAGAAGATGATCGCCGCAGCCCTCCGGGGTTCGCTCAGCGACCGCTTCCGCGGTGACCGCCTGCACGTCATCGAGTCGTTCGGCGTCGACGGGGCTCCTTCGACCAAGAACGCCGCGAAGTTCCTCGCGACGGTCGTCACGTCGAAGCGCGTCCTCATCGTGATCGCCCGCGATGACAGCACCACGATCAAGAGCATTCGCAACCTTGACCACGTGCACGTCATCACGTACGACCAGCTCAACGCGTATGACGTTCTCGTCTCTGACGACATCGTCTTCATCCAGGCCGCACTCGAGGGCTTCATCGCCTCGAAGACCGGTACAACCGAGGAGGTCTCGGCATGACCGAGCAGGCAAACGCCCTCCAGCCGGCGTTCAACAAGGACCCCCGCGACATCATCCTGAAGCCGGTCGTCTCTGAGAAGAGCTACACGCTGATCGACGAAGGCAAGTACACCTTCCTCGTCGACCCGCGTGCTACGAAGACTGAGATCAAGCTCGCTATCGAGAAGATCTTCGGCGTCAAGGTTGCGGGTGTCAACACGATCAACCGCGTCGGCAAGACCCGTCGCACCCGCTTCGGCACGGGAAAGCGCAAGGACACCAAGCGCGCCATCGTGACCCTCAAGGCGGGCACCATCGACATCTTCACGGCAATCGGCTGATCCGGGGGATAAGGACAATAATGGCTATTCGCAAGTACAAGCCCACGACCCCGGGTCGCCGTGGTTCGTCGGTGGCTGACTTCGCCGAGATCACACGATCGACGCCTGAGAAGTCGCTGCTGCGCCCACTGTCGAAGACCGGTGGTCGTAACAACCAGGGCCGCATCACGACCCGTCACATCGGTGGTGGCCACAAGCGCCAGTACCGTGTCATTGACTTCAAGCGCAATGACAAGGACGGCGTCAACGCCAAGGTCGCTCACATCGAGTACGACCCCAACCGCACCGCACGCATCGCACTGCTGCACTACTTCGACGGCGAGAAGCGCTACATCATCGCGCCGAACAAGCTGAAGCAGGGCGACATCCTCGAGTCGGGCTCGGGCGCTGACATCAAGCCGGGTAACAACCTCCCGCTGAAGAACATCCCGACCGGAACGGTGATCCACGGGATCGAACTTCGTCCCGGTGGCGGTGCCAAGATGGCTCGTTCTGCCGGTGCATCCGTTCGTCTCGTCGCCAAGGAAGGCATCTACGCGCAGCTCCGTCTGCCGTCGGGTGAAATCCGCAACGTCGACGCACGCTGCCGCGCAACGATCGGCGAGGTCGGCAACGCCGAGCAGTCGAACATCAACTGGGGCAAGGCTGGCCGTAACCGCTGGAAGGGCATCCGCCCGACCGTCCGTGGTGTCGCCATGAACCCGGTTGATCACCCGCACGGTGGTGGTGAGGGTAAGACCTCCGGTGGACGTCACCCTGTCTCCCCTTGGGGTCAGGCAGAGGGTCGTACCCGTCACGCCAACAAGGAAAGCGACAAGTACATCGTTCGTCGTCGCACCGCGTCTAAGAAGCGTAAGTAGGAGTAGAGAAGATGCCACGGAGTCTCAAGAAGGGCCCCTTCGTCGACGAGCACCTGCTTCGCAAGGTTGTCGTGCAGAACGAAGCTGGTTCCAAGAACGTCATCAAGACCTGGTCACGTCGGTCCATGATCATCCCGGCCATGCTGGGTCACACGATCGCGGTCCACGACGGTCGCAAGCACATCCCCGTGTTTGTCACCGAGACCATGGTCGGTCACAAACTGGGCGAGTTCTCGCCCACCCGCACCTTCCGCGGCCACGAGAAGGACGACAAGAAGGGCCGTCGCCGCTAACGCGGGGACGATAGAGGAGAGAGAAATGGTGGAGTCCATCGCACGCGTGCGACACATCCGCGTGACCCCTCAGAAGGCTCGTCGTGTCGTCGCGCTCATCAAGGGAAAGCAGGCCGAAGAGGCCCTCGCGATCCTGAAGTTCGCGGCGCAGAGCGCCAGCGAGCCGATCTACAAGCTTGTCGCGTCGGCCATGGCCAACGCACAGGTGAAGGCAGATCGTGACGGCGAGTACCTCGACGCGGCCGACCTGTATGTGGTTAACACGTACGTAGACGAGGGCACGACGCTCAAGCGTTTCCGCCCCCGTGCACAGGGTCGCGCTTTCCAGATCAAGAAGCGCACGAGCCACATCACGGTCGTGCTCTCGACCCCGACGGTTGCTACCGCAGCCGAGGGCGACAGCAAGAAGAAGGCGAGCAAGTAATGGGACAGAAGGTAAACCCGTACGGCTTCCGCCTCGGAATCACTACGGACCACGTGTCACGTTGGTTCTCGGACTCAACGAAGCCGGGCCAGCGTTACGCCGACTACGTCGCCGAGGACATCAAGATCCGTAACCTGCTGAAGACGCAGCTCGATCGTGCCGGTGTCTCGAACATCGAGATCGAGCGCACCCGTGACCGCGTCCGCGTCGACATTCACACCGCCCGTCCGGGCATTGTGATCGGTCGTCGTGGCGCCGAGGCCGAGCGCATTCGCGGCGACCTCGAGAAGCTCTCGGGCAAGCAGATCCAGCTGAACATCCTCGAGGTCAAGAACCCGGAGGCTGACGCTCAGCTCGTCGCACAGGGCATCGCCGAGCAGCTTTCTGCTCGCGTGGCGTTCCGTCGTGCGATGCGCAAGGGTCTTCAGGGTGCACAGCGCACCTCGACCGTCAAGGGTATTCGTATCCAGGTCTCCGGCCGCCTCGGCGGCGCCGAGATGAGCCGTTCGGAGTTCTACCGCGAAGGCCGTGTGCCGCTGCACACCCTGCGCGCGAACATCGACTACGGCTTCTACGAGGCAAAGACCACCTTCGGCCGCATCGGCGTGAAGGTCTGGATCTACAAGGGTGACCTCACCGCGAAGGAACTTGCTCGCGAGCAGGCCAACGCACCGAAGTCCCCGCGCGGTCGCGATGACCGTGGTGGAGATCGTCGCCGTGCGCCGCGTAACGACGCACCTGTTTCAGAAGGAGCGTCGGCATAATGCTCATCCCCCGTAAGGTCAAGTTCCGCAAGCAGCATCACCCGGGTCGCTCGGGTCAGGCTACTGGTGGCACGAAGGTCTCCTTCGGCGAATATGGCATCCAGGCTCTTACGCCCGCTTATGTGACCAACCGTCAGATCGAGGCAGCTCGTATCGCGGTTACCCGTCACATCAAGCGTGGTGGAAAGGTGTGGATCAACATCTACCCTGACCGTCCGCTCACGAAGAAGCCTGCTGAAACCCGCATGGGTTCCGGTAAGGGTTCGCCCGAGTGGTGGGTCTCGAACGTCAAGCCGGGCCGCGTCCTCTTCGAGGTCGCCGGTGTCACTGAGGAACTCGCTCGCGAGGCCCTGACCCGAGCAATTCACAAGCTGCCGCTCAAGGCACGAATCATCAAGCGCGAGGAGGGCGACGCGTAATGGCGATCGGAACCAAAGAGCTCGCTCCGACGGAGCTCGATACATTTGAAGACCAGCGCCTCGTTGAGGAGCTGCGTAAGGCCAAGGAGGAGCTTTTCAACCTCCGTTTCCAGTCGGCCACCGGCCAGCTGGAAAGCCACGGCCGCATCCGCGCCGTAAAGCGCGACATCGCACGCCTGTACACCGTGATCCGCGAACGTGAGCTGGGCATCCGTGCGACGCCTGCTCCGGTCGAGGTGCCGGCCAAGAAGGCGTCCAAGTCGAAGGCGAAGAAGACCGAGGATGCCTCGGCTGACGCCGAAGGGAAGGCTGAGTAATGGCCACCAAGAAGGAAGCGGAAGCTCCCGTCTCGCACGATGTGCGCGATGAGAACGCTCGCGGTTACCGCAAGACGCAGCGTGGGTACGTCGTCAGCGACAAGATGGATAAGACCATCGTCGTTGAGGTCGAAGACCGCGTGAAGCACCCTCTGTACGGCAAGGTCATCCGCCGTACCGAGAAGCGCAAGGTGCACGACGAGACCAACTCGGCGGGCATTGGCGACCTCGTTGTCATCAGCGAGACTCGTCCGCTCAGCGCCACGAAGCGCTGGCGTCTGGTCGAAATCGTCGAGAAGGCCAAGTAAGCCTCCGGCTTACTTAAGGAGCAATAGTGATTCAGCAAGAATCCCGCGTCAAGGTCGCCGACAACACCGGTGCGAAGGAACTCCTCACGATCCGCGTTCTCGGTGGCTCACGCCGCCGTTACGCAGGTCTGGGTGACACCATCGTGGCCACGGTCAAGGACGCGATCCCGGGCGGAAACGTCAAGAAGGGCGACGTCGTCAAGGCGGTTATCGTCCGTACCAAGAAGGAAGTTCGTCGTTCAGACGGCTCCTACATCAAGTTCGATGAGAACGCTGCGGTCCTTCTGAAGACTGACGGGGAGCCCCGCGGCACCCGCATCTTCGGACCGGTCTGCCGCGAACTTCGTGACAAGAAGTTCATGAAGATCGTCTCGCTCGCGCCGGAGGTTATTTGATCATGGCGAACATCAAAAAGGGTGACCTGGTTCAGGTCATGACAGGCCGCAAGCAGGAAAAGGGCGGCGACCGGGGCAAGCAGGGCAAGATCCTCGAGATCTTCTCCGAGAAGAACCGCGTCATCGTCGAAGGCGTGAACTACGTCACCAAGCACACCCGCGTCGGCCAGACGCAGCGTGGCACCAAGACGGGCGGCATCGAGACCATCGAAGCCCCCATCCACATCTCGAACGTCGCACTCGTTGACCCTTCGACCAAGCAGCCGACTCGCGTCGGTCACCGGGTCGAGGAGCAGACCAAGGATGGCGTCAAGCGCACCGTCCGTGTGCGGTATGCGAAGAAGTCAGGTAAGGACCTCTGATGAGCACCGAGACTGCTGCGCCGGCTGGCAAGATCCAGCCGCGCCTGAAGCAGAAGTACAAGGCCGAAATCCAGCAGAAGCTGCAGGAAGAATTCGGCTACACCAACGTGATGCAGATCCCTGGTCTCGTCAAGGTCGTCGTCAACACCGGTGTCGGTGAAGCGGCCCGTGACAGCAAGGTGATCGATGGCGCGGTCGAGGATCTGACAAAGATCACCGGCCAGAAGCCGATCGTCACGAAGGCACGCAAGTCGATCGCGCAGTTCAAGCTGCGTGAAGGTCAGGCCATCGGCGCACACGTCACCCTCCGTGGAGACCGTGCGTGGGAGTTCATCGACCGCCTCGTCTCGCTCGCACTGCCCCGTATCCGCGACTTCCGCGGTCTTTCGGGTCTGCAGTTCGACGGTCACGGCAACTACACCTTCGGCATCCAGGAGCAGAGCGTGTTCCACGAGATCGATCAGGACAAGATCGATCGCGTACGCGGATTCGACATCACCGTCGTCACCACGGCAAAGACGGATGACGAGGGTCGTGCGCTTCTGCGTCACCTCGGCTTCCCGTTTAAGTCGGAAGACGCCAAGGCGTAACACTCTGACCCCCGCCCGTCGGGCGGGGGTCTCGTGTGCGCTTACAATTGAAGATTGCACACTCATAGCAGGTCGTCTGTCGTGTAACGACAGCCGAAACCTCGTGAACAAAGGAAAACAAACATGACAATGACAGACCCGGTCGCAGACATGCTGACCCGTCTGCGCAACGCGAACTCGGCACACCACGATTCCGTGTCCCTGCCGTCGAGCAAGCTGAAGACGCACATCGCTCAGATCCTCAAGGAGCAAGGCTTCATCGCCAGCTACGAGGTCACCGACGCACGCGTCGGCGAAAACCTGACCATCACGCTGAAGTACGGCCCCAACCGCGAGCGTTCGATCGTGGGCATCAAGCGCGTATCGAAGCCTGGACTGCGCGTTTACGCGAAGTCCACGGAGCTCCCCACGGTCCTCGGCGGCCTTGGCGTGGCCATCCTGTC
Source organism: Microbacterium sp. Y355 (assembly GCF_059445345.1). Classification (NCBI taxonomy): domain Bacteria; kingdom Bacillati; phylum Actinomycetota; class Actinomycetes; order Micrococcales; family Microbacteriaceae; genus Microbacterium; species Microbacterium sp. Y355. The sequence continues at coordinate 3,491,961 of NZ_JCAIUD010000001.1, forward strand.
CACTTCCTCCGGACTCCTCACGGACCGTCAGGCTGACAAGAAGGGCGTAGGCGGAGAAGTTCTCGCCTACGTGTGGTAATTCGATATGTCGCGTATTGGACGACTTCCCATCGAGATTCCCGCGGGCGTGACCATTGCGGTCGACCACCGTGCGGTTTCGGTGAAGGGCCCGAAGGGTGAACTCACCCTTAGCCTGGCCAGCCCCATCGAGGTCGCGGTCGAGGACAACCAGGTGGTTGTCTCCCGTCCCGACGACGAGCGCGAGTCGCGGTCGCTTCACGGCCTGACCCGCACGCTCATCAACAACAACATCATCGGCGTGACACAGGGATACACCAAGGGCCTCGAGGTCGTTGGTACGGGTTACCGCGTGCAGCAGAAGGGCAGCTCGGTTGAGTTTGCGCTTGGCTTCTCGCACCCGGTCCTGGTTGAACCGCCCGCCGGCATCACTTTCACGGTCGAAGGCAACAACAAGGTCGTCGTGAGTGGTATCGACAAGCAGGCTGTCGGTGAGGCAGCTGCCAACATCCGCAAGATCCGCAAGCCCGAGCCGTACAAGGGCAAGGGCGTGCGCTACGCCGGCGAGATCGTGCGTCGCAAGGCCGGAAAGAGTGGTAAGTAACCATGGCTCTCAAGACAAAGTCTGACGCCCGCGCGCGTCGTCACCTTCGCCTTCGCAAGAAGATCGTCGGAACCGAAGCGCGTCCGCGTCTGGTCGTCAACCGTTCAGCCCGCCACGTCTTCGTCCAGTTGGTCGATGACAGCAAGGGCATCACGGTTGCATCTGCATCCACGCTCGAGACCGAGCTGCGCTCGTTCGACGGTGACAAGACCGCCAAGGCCCGCAAGGTCGGCGAGCTTCTCGCTGACCGCGCGAAGGCTGCTGGCTTCTCCGAGGTCGTCTTCGACCGCGGTGGCAACCGTTATGCAGGTCGCGTTGCGGCCATCGCAGACGGCGCCCGCGAAGGAGGGCTGGCACTGTGAGTGACAACAAGGAGAAAGAAGTGACCGAAACGGCTACTGCCGCTCCCGAAACGGCTGCTGCCGCTCCCGAGACGGCCGCTGTCGTTTCCGAGACGGCTGCCGGCACGACCCAGGCAGAGCCCGCTCGCGAAGGCCGCCGTGGCGGCGGTCGTGGCGATGGCCGCAACCAGGGTGGCCGCGACCGCAACTCGCGTGACCGTGGCGACAACCAGTTCCTGGAGCGCGTTGTCACCATCAACCGCGTCTCGAAGGTCGTGAAGGGTGGTCGTCGCTTCAGCTTCACCGCTCTCGTGGTCGTCGGTGACGGCAACGGTCTGGTCGGCGTTGGTTATGGCAAGGCCCGTGAGGTGCCCCTGGCTATCTCCAAGGGTGTCGACGACGCCAAGCGGAACTTCTTCCGCGTGCCCCGCGTCGGCACCACGGTTCCGCACCCGGTGCAGGGCGAGGCCGCAGCTGGCGTTGTTCTGCTGCGTCCGGCTGCTGCCGGTACCGGTGTTATCGCCGGTGGTCCGGTTCGCGCCGTACTCGAGTGCGCTGGCATCCACGATGTCCTCTCGAAGTCGCTCGGCTCGTCGAACACGATCAACATCGTGCACGCGACCGTCGCGGCGCTCAAGAGCCTCGAAGAGCCTCGTGCAGTCGCGGCTCGCCGTGGCCTTGCGTACGACGATGTTGTTCCGGACATCATCCTCCGTAACGAGGCAAAGGCCGCTGCTGCGGCTGCTGCGAAGGTAGGTGCCTGATGGCCTCCCGTCTGAAGGTGACCCAGATCAAGTCCAAGGTGAGCGAGAAGCAGAACCAGCGTGACACGCTGCGCAGCCTCGGTCTTAAGCGGATCGGCGACAGCACCGTCCGCCCCGACGACGCGCAGGTGCGCGGCTACGTCAAGACCGTCGCACACCTCGTCCAGGTTGAGGAGATCGACTAATGGCTGAGAAGAACGACACCGTCGAGGCTGAGAAGGCCCCGAAGAAGGCTGCCGCTCCCAAGGCTGCTGCCGCGAAGAAGGCTCCGGCCAAGGCAGCGGACAAGTCCGCCGCCACTTCGACAGCTGCTAAGAAGCCGGCTGCCAAGAAGGCTGCTCCGAAGGCGGATGCTCCGGCATCCCGCCCCGGTGTGCTCAAGGTCCACCACCTGCGTCCGGTCCCCGGCGCCAACACTGCGAAGACACGTGTCGGTCGCGGTGAGGGCTCCAAGGGTAAGACCGCAGGTCGTGGCACCAAGGGCACCAGGGCTCGCAACACAGTTCGCGTCGGCTTTGAGGGTGGGCAGATGCCTCTGCACATGCGCACCCCGAAGCTGCGTGGGTTCAAGAACCCGTTCCGCGTCGAATACCAGGTTGTGAACCTGGAAAAGCTCGCGGAACTGTACCCCTCGGGTGGGGACGTCACCATCGTCGACTTGGTCGCCAAGGGTGCTGTTCGCAAGAACGAGAAGGTCAAGGTTCTCGGAGACGGCGACATCGCCGTGAAGCTCACCGTTACGGTCGATAAGGTCTCGGGTTCAGCCGAGCAGAAGATCGTGGCTGCGGGCGGAACCGTCAAGTAACCACATCAGAGAGGGGTCGGAGATTCTCCGGCCCCTCTCTGCGTTACGCTGGTCTTTCGGCCGTCCATTGTGGACTGGCAACCCTTTTCAGGAGGAACGCCCTTGTTTAGCGCTATCGCGCGGATCTTCCGCACACCCGACCTGCGTCGGAAGATCGGTTTCACCCTGGCGATCATCGCCCTGTACCGGCTTGGTTCGCATGTCCCAGCTCCGTTCGTGCATTTTCCGAACGTCGAGGAGTGTCTGCGCGTCAGCGCGGGCGCTGAAGGACTACTGAGCCTCGTCAACCTGTTCTCTGGCGGAGCCCTGCTCCAGCTTTCGATCTTCGCCCTGGGCGTCATGCCCTACATTACGGCGACGATCATTACCCAGCTGCTGCGCGTGGTCATTCCGCACTTTGAGGCGCTGCACAAGGAGGGTCAGGCAGGTCAGGCCCGACTCACCCAGTACACGCGTTACCTCACCATTGCTCTCGCTCTGCTGCAGTCGACAACGCTCGTCACCGTGGCACGCAGCGGTCAGCTGTTCGGCACGACCGACGTCGCGGCATGTCAGCAGCTGTTGACCAACGATGTGTGGTGGGCGCAGCTGCTCATCATCATCGCGATGACCGCCGGCACCGGCCTCATCATGTGGTTCGCCGAGCTCGTCACCGAGCGCGGCATCGGCAACGGTATGTCCCTGCTGATCTTCACGTCGATCTCTGCGACGTTCCCGTCGGCGATGTGGGCCATCTTCGAGTCGAACGGCCTGGAAGTCTTCCTACTGGTTCTCGCGGTCGGTGTGGTGGTCACTGGCCTGGTGGTGTTCGTCGAGCAATCGCAGCGAAGAATCCCCGTGCAGTATGCCAAGCGCATGGTCGGTCGTCGCACCTACGGTGGCACGAACACGTACATCCCGATCAAGGTGAACATGGCGGGTGTGATCCCGATCATCTTCGCTTCGTCCCTGCTGTACATCCCGATGCTCATCGCGCAGTTCAATACGCCGCAGGACGGCACAGAGCCGGCCGCATGGGTTGTCTGGATCTCGCAGAACTTCACCACCGGTGACCAGCCCCTCTACATGGCGGTCTACTTCCTGCTGATCGTCGGGTTCACTTACTTCTACGTCGCGATCACGTTCAACCCTGTCGAGGTCGCCGACAACATGAAGAAGTACGGCGGGTTCATTCCCGGCATCCGGGCAGGACGCCCGACAGCCGAGTACCTCGACTTCGTGATCACTCGCGTCACGTTCCCCGGCTCCATCTACTTGGGTCTGGTCGCACTCATCCCGCTCATCGCGCTGGCGACAGTCGGAGCCAACCAGAACTTCCCGTTCGGTGGCGCCTCGATCCTCATCATCGTCGGCGTGGGTCTTGAGACCGTCAAGCAGATCGACGCACAGCTTCAGCAACGTCATTACGAAGGGCTTCTCCGTTGACAGCATCCGCACGACTCCTCATCGTCGGCCCACAGGGCTCAGGCAAAGGCACCCAGGGTGTGCGCGTCGCCGAGGCGTTCGGTGTTCCGGTGGTCTCCACCGGTGACATCTTCCGCGCGAACATCAAGGGCGGAACGGAACTCGGCGCGAAGGTGAGCGAGATCACTGCGCGCGGAGATCTCGTACCGGATGCGCTGACGAGTGAGATTGTGCGGGATCGCCTGTCTCAGGATGACGCGGCTCAGGGCTTCCTGCTGGATGGCTACCCGCGCAACACCGTGCAGGTCGGCCACCTCGACGAGTTCCTCTCCGGGCGCGGCGAGGCGCTGGATGCCGTCATCCTGCTGGATGTGGCACGCGAGGAGAGCATGTCCCGGCTTTCGCTTCGTGCCGCGGAGCAGGGGCGTGCGGATGACACCGAAGCCGCCATCGCGCACCGCCTCGACATCTACGAGAACGAGACCGCGCCGATCATCGACGTCTACGAAGCACGTGGCATCGTCGACCGGATCGACGGCGTCGGCTCGCTCGACGAGATCTTCGAGCGGATCACCGCGGCGCTGAACGCCCGCGGCCTGCACGCTTCGGCCTGACATGTTCCGCCGCTCTCTGTATAAGTCGCCGGCGCAGCTGCGGGCGATGGTCGAACCCGGCCTCATCACCGCGGCGTCGTTGGATGCTGCGGCCGCCCTTATCCGGCCGGGAGTCACGACCGCCGAGGTGGATGCTGCGGCATCCGAAGCGATCACCGCACGTGGTGCGGAGTCGAACTTCAAGCTCGTGCGCGGGTATCGCCACACCACCTGCATCTCGGTGAACGAGGAGGTCGTTCACGGCATCCCCGGCTCTCGCGTTCTGCAGGCGGGAGACATCGTCTCCGTTGACAGTGGCGCGCAGTTCCAGGGATGGAACGGCGACAGTGCAAGGACATTCATCGTGCCTGGTGCGGCTGACTCTGTCGTACTCGCGCGGCGCGAAGAGCTGTCGCGAGTGACCGAAGGTTCGATGTGGGCGGGAATTGCCGCCATGGCATCCGCTCGTCATCTCGGCGATATCGGCGCCGCGATACAGGAGTACATCGAGTCGCAGGGGCCTTCTGAGGTTTCCGGGCAGACCTACGGCATCCTGCGTGAGTACGTCGGCCACGGCATCGGACGCAAGATGCACGAGGCCCCCAGTGTCTTCAACTACCGCACTCCTGATCCAGGGGCCGAGGTGAAGCCCGGGCTGGTGCTCGCGATCGAGCCGATGGTGACCGCCGGGGGAGAAGAGACCCTGGTCGAAGACGACGACTGGACCGTCTCGACGGTCGACGGAACCGATGGCTCGCACTGGGAGCACAGCGTGGCCCGCCACGATGGTGGCATCTGGGTGCTGACTGCGGCGGACGGCGGCGCCGCTGGCCTCGCCCCCTTCGGCGTGGTTCCGGTTCCCCTGGCCTAGCTCGGTCGGGTTCCCCTCCGTCGCCCATCCGGCCGGGGTGGTGACACACCATCCTCCGCTCGGTGAGACACGTTCGTCGTGAGACACCACGCCCAGCATGGTGTCTCACGACGAACGTGTCGCGGTTTGCTTGAGCTGGTGTCTCAGGGCCTGAGAGCTAGCGGTTGGATGGCACGAGGATTGGTCCGGAGTGTCGTGAGCATCCGCAACTGAGGGGGAGCGACACGTCGAACCTTCGCCGCGAGCAATGCATCCACCAGCGGATTCACCTTTGTCGCGCCGGCGAACTCCCATCTGGCGAATGGATGCCCGTTACGCCGGAGCCGATCCTCTCGCCGTTTCTCATCGGCGAGCAACCGAGCGGCCTTCCGCGGATCCTCGAGTCGATACTTCTCCCACCCGTCCGACTCACCGATCGCACCACTCGATGGGAAGAAGAAGTCGACCCGATCGAGCGTTCCCTCGTAGTGGAACTCGCGCTGCAGTTCTGGCCGCTCAAACCCGGTCCACTCGATTACAGCTCGACTCACGCTCTCGGAAGGTGACTCCGACAGGCCGTCTGCGCGTGACCACACCCAACGCAACAGGGTTCGCCCCCGTCGGTTCTCCTGCGCCTCGGAGTGCGTGCGCAACTGGTCGAGCGTGAGCGATCCGCCCTGCACTGGGGAGATGGCGCTGTCGGTAACACTCAACGCATACGCCGGAGGAAGCTGGCGGCAGAGATCGACCACGGTATCGAGGATGCTGGTGAGCAGAACCCCGTCGATCCGTCCGGCCACTCGCTGCTCGGTGCTGACGTGCACGAAGACGTCGCCGAACTTGCGAGATCGCGTGCGGTGGGGATCGAAGACATGGATGTACTCCGTCTCCCCGAAGTGCGGCAACCCGTGCAGAACCGCCGCGGATTCCAGACAGAGGATGGCGTCAGGATGCAGTCGAGCGAAGGCGTGAACGCGGACCGCATACTTCTTCCACGGCGGCAGCTTCTCGTACGCAGCGCGTTTGACATAGATGCCTCGACGCAAGCGAAGCCACACTGACGGCGTGAGCGCGACGTGGAGCATTCGAGCTTCGGCGGTGGTGACGAGGCCGAGGGGTGAAACGGTGACGGCGCGATCTTTGAGGAGCAACGGCATCCCAGCATCCTCACGCATCTTCGCCCGTGTATACGCGTTCCGTGGACAACATCCACGTTTGGCTTAGCTGTGCAGAACAAGTCCGCGGCAGGGATGAAGCACCACTCACGGCAGCCGGCGACACGCTCTGCGTGAGACACCATCGCAAGCGTGGTGTCTCACGCAGAAGATGGTCGCGCAGTGGCACGCGGGTGTCTCACAACGGGCGCATAGATAATACCGGCAGGATTGATCAAGTACGGGTGCGCACAGCACCCCCTCATACTCCCGGACTTGCGCATGGCGCGAGCCTCGAAAGATCGGAAAGAAATGGCTGCTGCTGCCAAGAGCAACACCAACTGGTTCGCCGTCGGAATCTCGATCGCGGTTGTTGTCGTCCTCGTCGCTCTCGGCGGCCTGGTCGTTTTCCTGAACAACCAGGCGAGTGCCCCAGGCACCGCGCCCGCAAGCGCGATCGTCAATGAAGAGACCGGCGCGATCAGCTTCGGTGAGGGCGAAACCGAAGTCGACACGTTCGTCGACTTCATGTGCCCGATCTGCGGCGACTTCGAAGACACCTACGGCGAGCAGCTGCAGACCGCTGCAGCCAACGACGAGATCACGCTCAACCTCCACCCGATCTCGATTCTTGACCGCTACTCGCAGAACACCGAGTTCTCCACTCGCGCTGCGGGCGCGGTCTACTGCGTCGCGGCCGAAGCACCCGACTCCGCGCTGGACTTCTTCAACCTGCTGTTCGAGAACCAGCCGGCAGAGAACAGCACCGGCCTCACCGACGACGAGCTCGCCGCTCTCGCAGACCAGGTCGGCGCCGGCGATGCAGCTGACTGCATCGCAGACGGCACGTACCAGCGCTTCGTCACCTCCCAGACAAAGCAGCACGACATCGCAGGCACGCCGACCGTCGAGATCGACGGCGAGCGGCTCGAGAACGCTGACATCGGCACGCGCTTCGCCGAGATCCTCGGCTGAGACACTCGCACTTCAGCGTCGAAAAGACGGGCCGTTCCCCCGGGTGCGGCCCGTCTTTCACGCTCAAGTTGCCGGATTCCATCCAGACGGATAGGATAGAGCGTTGGTGCCTTGTGCCCGGTTTCGGCGTGTCCGTCCGGGTTGGCGCCAATAATCATCCATCCAACGCAGATCGACCAATCTGCAGAAGCGTCAGCGAGGCTATGGCTAAGAAAGACGGTGTCATCGAGATCGAGGGCGTGATCTCGGAGGCTTTGCCCAACGCGATGTTCCGCGTTGAACTCAGCAACGGGCACAAAGTCCTGGCAACGATCTCCGGAAAGATGCGGCAGAACTACATCCGTATCATCCCCGAAGACCGCGTGGTCGTGGAGCTCAGCCCCTACGACCTGACTCGCGGCCGTATCGTCTACCGCTACCGCTGATCGGTCGAGAAGTAACGGCACGCCTCAACGGCGTGCACGAAGACAGCGAACAGGAAACACAATGAAGGTCAAGCCCAGCGTCAAGGCCATGTGCGATCACTGCAAGGTGATTCGTCGCCACGGCAACGTCATGGTGATCTGCAAGAGCAACCCGCGCCACAAGCAGCGCCAGGGTTAAGTCTCTTGTGGGGGTCGTCGGCTCCGCCGACAGGCTCTCTTCAGGTCTGACTCACAACTCAATACGCAACTAGGCAGGATCAAGATCCCACGCAAGTGGGGGACACCTCGGGAAAGAGGCCCGGGTCCACATCCTGCCCCACACCTCTACTCATCCCAGGAGATACCGCATGGCACGTCTTGCCGGCGTTGACATCCCGCGCGATAAGCGCGTGGTGATCGCCCTTACCTACATTTACGGCGTTGGCCGTACCCGCTCAGTCGAGATCCTCAAGGCGACCGAGATCGACGAGTCGATCCGCGTCAAGGACCTCAGCGACGAGCAGCTGATCATCCTTCGTGACTTCATCGAAGGCACCTACAAGGTGGAGGGTGACCTGCGCCGCGAGGTTGCAGCCGACATCCGCCGCAAGGTCGAGATTGGCTCCTACCAGGGCATCCGCCACCGTCGTGGCCTGCCCGTTCACGGACAGCGCACCAAAACCAACGCCCGTACCCGCAAGGGCCCGAAGCGCACCGTCGCCGGCAAGAAGAAGGCCCGCTAAGTAGCGGCCAGGGAATAGGAGAATAATTTCATGGCTGCACCTAAGGCCGCCGCGCGCAAGCCGCGCCGCAAGGAAAAGAAGAACATCGCATTGGGCCAGGCCCACATCAAGTCGACGTTCAACAACACGATCGTTTCGATCACCGACCCGTCTGGCGCTGTCATCAGCTGGGCATCGTCCGGTGGAGTGGGCTTTAAGGGCTCGCGCAAGTCGACCCCGTACGCCGCTGGTATGGCTGCCGAGTCGGCCGCCCGCCAGGCTCAGGAGCACGGTGTCAAGAAGGTTGACGTCTTCGTGAAGGGTCCGGGTTCGGGCCGCGAGACTGCGATCCGCTCGCTGACGGCCGCTGGCCTCGAGGTTGGCTCGATCCAGGACGTCACCCCGCAGGCGCACAACGGATGCCGCCCGCCGAAGCGCCGCCGCGTTTGATTTGGCTGTTGCGAGGGATGCTTCGGCATCCCTCGCTCCGCCCATCCCAGGGCACCTGACTTTCAAAACTCAAAACCTCACCCCACACGTGTCATATAGCGGACATGTGATCGAAAGGAACCCAGAGTGCTTATTGCACAGCGTCCCACGCTGACCGAGGAAAAGATCGCCGAGAACCGCAGCCGGTTCATCGTCGAGCCGCTCGAGCCCGGTTTCGGTTACACCATTGGCAACTCGCTGCGTCGCAGCTTGCTCTCGTCGATTCCTGGCGCTGCTGTCACCAGCATCCGCCTCGACGGCGTGCTGCACGAGTTCAGCACCATTCCCGGTGTGAAGGAAGATGTCACTGAGATCATCCTCAACATCAAGCAGCTCGTCGTCTCGAGCGAGCGCGACGAGCCCATCACCGCTTACCTGCGTAAGACCGGTGCAGGCGAAGTGACCGCCGCTGACATCTCGGCTCCGGCCGGTGTCGAGGTTCACAACCCCGAGCTCGTCATCGCAACGCTCAACGACACCGCCAAGTTCGAGCTCGAGCTCACCATTGAGCGTGGACGTGGCTACGTGTCGGCGACGCAGAACCGCAACGAGTACGCCGAGGCCGGTCAGATTCCTGTCGACTCGATCTACTCGCCGGTCCTCAAGGTCAGCTACCGCGTCGAGGCAACTCGTGCCGGTGAGCGTACCGACTTCGACAAGCTCATTCTCGACGTCGAGACGAAGAACAACATCGCCCCGCGCGATGCTGTCGCTTCGGCTGCGAAGACCCTGACCGAGCTGTTCGGCCTCGCTCGCGAGCTGAACGTTGAGGCAGAGGGCATCGAGATCGGCCCGGCACCTGTGGAGCCCGTGCTCTCCAGCGAACTGTCGATGCCGATCGAAGACCTCGACCTGTCGGTTCGTTCCTACAACTGCCTCAAGCGTGAGGGCATCAACTCGGTGTCTGAGCTCGTGGCACTGTCGGAGACCCAGCTCATGAACATCCGTAACTTCGGCCAGAAGTCGGTCGACGAGGTGCGCGACAAGCTCATCTCGCTCGGTCTGTCGCTCAAGGATTCGGTGCCCGGCTTTGACGGCGCCCACTTCTACGGCGCAGGCGAAGACGAGTCCTTCTGACCTCCCCGAAATTCTGACCAGGAGTTAGATCAATATGCCTAAGCCCACTAAGGGTCCCCGCCTCGGAGGCGGCCCCGCACACGAGCGTCTGATGCTTGCCAACCTGGCAGCCGCGCTCTTCACCCACAAGTCGATCAAGACGACGGAGACCAAGGCCAAGCGCCTGCGTCCCTACGCCGAGCGACTGGTTACCTTCGCCAAGCGCGGAGACCTGCACGCGCGTCGTCGCGTTCTGGCCGTCATCGGTGACAAGAGTGTCGTACACACTTTGTTCACCGAGATCGCTCCGCTGGTCGCCGAGCGTGAGGGTGGCTACACCCGCATCACGAAGGTCGGCAACCGCAAGGGCGACAACGCCCCGATGGCAGTGATCGAGCTCGTTCTCGAGCCCGTCACGCCGAAGGTCAAGAAGGCCGCCACGGCTGCCCCGAAGGCTGAGAAGGCTGCTCCGGCCGCCGAGGCTGACAAGGCCGCCGACGCCGGTGCCGAGTCGCAGGAAGAAGGCGCAGCTGCTGAGGCTGCCGCCGTTGCTGCACTCGTCGACGGTGGTTTCGGTGAGGATTCCGCCGAGGCTCTCGAAGACGGCTCCGCACCGGAGGGCTTCGACATCAAGGGCAACAAGGACTCGATGAAGTTCCACCGCCCCGATGGTCAGTGGTACGAGCAGACCGTTGCTGAGGTCTGGTTCCGCACCGCCGAGGCCGCTGAAGCAGCAGGCTTCGTCGAGGCTGGCAAGTAACCTCACGCGTCTGACGAGCCCGTCGCCCCCTCGGGGGTGGCGGGCTTCGTCGTGTAGCCACGCTTTCTGGGAGTAGGGTTGTCACGTGCGTAGGACGATGCCTTGAATATGACTGACTCCGCTCGACCGCACCGCGGCCCACGGGCCTACCTCTCTTTTATCTTCATCGGGCTGCTCGCCGGACTCCTCTCCGGACTCTTCGGCGTCGGCGGAGGAACGGTCATCGTGCCGCTGCTCGTGCTGATGCTCAGCTTTGACCAGCGCATCTCCGCTGGAACCTCGCTCGCGGCGATCGTGCCGACAGCGAGCGTCGGCGTCATCTCGTATGCGGCATCCGGATCAGTCGCCTGGATCCCCGCGATCATCCTCGCCGCAGGCGCAGTGATCGGCGCGCAGATCGGCACGCGCCTGCTGCCGAAGATCTCGCAGAGCGCGCTGCGCTGGGGTTTCGTCGGTTTCCTCCTTATCGTGATCGTCTCGCTTTTCCTCGTCGTCCCCTCGCGTACAGCAGAACTTGACCTCGGATGGCTGAACGGGGCGGCTCTCGCGCTGGTCGGCGTCGGCACCGGCACCATCGCTGGACTCATCGGAGTCGGCGGCGGAGTGATCGTCGTCCCGGTGCTGATGCTCGCCTTCGGCACCAGCGACCTCATAGCCAAGGGCACGTCGCTGCTGATGATGATTCCGACCGCGATCTCCGGCACGATCGGCAACCTCCGCCACCGAAACGTCGATCTGCTCGCCGCTGGCATCATCGGTCTCTCGGCCTGCACAACGACAGCGCTTGGAGCATGGCTGGCAACCCTCATCGATCCATTCCTCGGCAATATGCTGTTCGCCGCATATCTCGTCGTGATCGCTGTGCAGATGACGATCAAGGCGCTGCGTACGCGCAAGCGCTGAGGACTCATCGGCGCGGTCGGTAGACTCATCTAGTGCCTGTGAACTCCGAACTGGTCGGCCGAGAATTCCCGCCGACGCCGCCATACCTGGTCGGCCGTGAGAAGGTGCGCGAGTTCGCGCGCGCCGTCTTCGCCGCCGCTCCGCTGCACACCGATGTCGAGGCGGCTCGCGCGCTCGGTCATGCCGATGTCGTAGCTCCCCCCACTTTCGCGATGGTGGTCCAAGACCTCACGCTGCAACAGCTGCTCAGCGAGCCGGACTCTGGCATCGTCCTGGCCCGTACCATCCACGCCGAGCAGCGCTTCGCGTACACCCGTCCGATCGTTGCGGGCGACGAGCTGACCGGCCGGCTCAAGGTCACCGGCATCCGCATGATGGCAGGCAACGCGATGATCACCAGCGAAGCGGAGATCACGGATGCTGAGGGCGGCCATGTCGTCACGGCGACGAGCGTACTGTTGGTCGGCTCTGATGAGAACGACGGCGAGGGAGACGCATGAGCTATGCAGTTGGAGACGTGATCGCTGAGCGAACCGTCCACCTCACCCGCGAATCGCTGGTCCGCTACGCGGGCGCCTCCGGCGACTTCAACCCGATCCACTACCGCGATGATGTCGCGGCATCCGTCGGTCTTCCTGGCGTTCTCGCGCACGGCATGCTCACGATGGGAATCGCCTCGTCGGTCGTCGTCTCGGCGCTCGGCGATGTCGCGAAGATCACCGACTACGGCGTGCGCTTCACGCGCCCGGTTGTGGTCGACCCCTCGACTGGCGCGGATCTGTCGGTGTTCGCGAAGGTCGGCGCGGTTGATGAGACCACCGTGCGCATCGACCTCACCGTCAAGCACGCCGACGCGACCGTGCTCGTCAAGGCGCAGCTGCGCATCGCAATCTGAATCCCGGCGCTCTGAAACCCATGACTGAGATCACCCCGATCCCGCTCGCGCAGCTGACGACGCTGCGCACCGGCGCCGCGCCAGAGCGGATGCTGGATGCCACGACCACCCCTGAGCTCATCGACGCACTGCGCGAGACCTGGGCACGAGGAGACGAGTGGTTCGTGCTCGGCGGCGGGTCGAACCTGTTCGTCGGCGATGAGCCGTTCGAAGGCACGGTCATTCGGGTGCTGACCTCGGGGATCGAGCCGCTCCCTTCACCGCATCCGGGGCGTGCGCGCGTGCGTGTGCAGGCCGGACACAACTGGGACGACCTGGTCGCCTACACAGTTGAGCACGGCCTCGCCGGCATAGAGGCGATGAGCGGGATTCCTGGAACGGTCGGCGCGGCCCCGGTGCAGAACGTCGGTGCGTACGGGCAGGAGATCCAGGAGACGCTGGTCGAGGTCGAGCTGATCGACGAGTCCACCGGCGAGGTCACCACGGTGCCGGCGGCCGAACTCGGCCTCGGCTTCCGCACGTCTGTGCTCAAGCATCACTACGACGGTGTCCCGCTGCGACGCGGCGTGATTCTGTCGGTCACCCTTGATCTTGCCGAGGTCGGTGAGGCCGGACGCGTGGTGCGCGGCGAGCAGTTGCGTCGCGCTCTGGCACTCACGGGGGAGGACGCTGTGCCGATGAGCTGGGTGCGTGAGCAGATTCTCCGCATCCGCGCATCCAAAGGCATGCTGCTCGACCCGTCAGATCCAGACACAGCGAGTGCAGGATCGTTCTTCCAGAACCTGATCGTGGCGGAATCTGTGGCGAAGCAATTGCCTCCGGAATGCCCGCGGTGGCCGGTAGCGCCCGACCTCGACGCGGTGACAATTATTCCGCTCGAGGCATATGACGGCTACGTGCCGCCGACGCGCACCGTGCGCAGCGAGGTCAAGGTCAGCGCGGGCTGGCTCATCGAGAACGCCGGGATATCCAAGGGATTCAAGCTGCCGCGGTCACGTGCCGCAATCTCGACCAAGCACGCCCTTGCCCTCACGAACAGGGGAGGGTCGACCGCGGCTGAGCTGGCTGAGCTCGCCCGGTACATCCAGGCCCGCGTGCACGCCGAGTTCGGCCTACTGTTGCAACCAGAACCGGTGCTTGTCGGCGTCGAGCTGTAGGGCGGGAGGGTCGGGGCGGCGTGCCGTCTGCCCGAGATCAGGAACTTGTCCCCAGGGCAGGAGGAATCTCGGCATCCGTCCTGATCTGGGGCTGTCCTCCTGATTTCAGGAGGCCTCGCCGGGGGTACACTCGCTCGCATGAGTGGACTCGTCCCATACCTGTTCTTCCCCGGCAATGCCGCAGAGGCGTTGACCTTCTACAAGGGCGTCTTCGGCGGTGATCTGACGCTGTTCTCATACCAGCAGTTCAATCGCACCGACGGGCCAGCCGATGCGATCGCACACGGCATGCTTGCGGGTGAGGTGGTGCTTTTCGGTGCGGATGCCGGTCCAGATCAGGATGCCGTCCACATCGTCGGTGCGACCTTCTCGCTGCTCGGCACGGCAGAGCCGGACGTGCTGCGGGAGTGGTTCGCGAAATTGACCGTCGGCGGCACGGCCGTCGATCCGCTGCAGCAGCGGCCATGGGGTGACTACGACGGTCAGGTCACTGACCGCTACGGCATCCGCTGGCTGATCGGGTATCAGGAGTAGCTCGCTGCCGCGGCGCGACGCCCCCTCGCATCGCCGACGCTCCTGGCTGCCGACGCGCGCAACAGGGGGCGCGGGCGGCAACGGGGGGCGGCGGTGGCATCTGCGCTAGCCAGCGAGATCCGGGCGCCGGCGGCAGGCGCGCCTACGCGAACAGTCGCTGCAGTCGCTGCACGCCCTCGAGTAGTTGGTCATCGCCCAGCGCGTACGACAGCCGCAGATAGCCAGAGGGGCCGAAGGCCTCGCCCGGAACCACGGCGACCTCGGCCTGGTCAAGGATCAGGTCGGCGAGCTCGAGCGACGTCGTCGGAGTGACGCCGCCCCAGGTGCGACCGAGCAAACCCTGCACGTCGGGGTACACGTAGAAGGCGCCGAGCGGGTTCGGCACGCGCACGCCGTCGATCTTCGACAGCTCCGCCACGATCAGGCGGCGACGGCGATCGAAGGCCTCGCGGAACTGCTCCGACTCGGTCTGCGGTCCGGTGAGCGCGGCGATCGCTGCGTACTGCGCGACGTTGTTCACGTTGCTTGACAGGTGCGACTGCAGGTTGCCGGCGACCTTGATCGCGTCGGCGGGGCCGACCATCCAGCCCACGCGCCAGCCGGTCATGGCGTAGGTCTTTGCGACGCCGTTGACGAGAATCGTCTGGCCCGCGAGTGCCGGAACGGCCTCGACGATCGAGGTCGCCTTGACGCCCTCGTAGGTCAGGTTCTGGTAGATCTCATCCGAGATGACCCAGATTCCGTGCTCGAGCGCCCACTCGCCGATGGCCTTGGTCTCCGCAGCCGTGTACACCGAGCCGGTCGGGTTAGAGGGAGAGACGAAGACGAGCACAGTCGTGCGAGACGTGCGCGCGGCTTCGAGCTGCTCGACGGTGACCTTGTAGTCCTGGTCGGCGTCGGCGAACACCTCGACAGGGATGCCGTCGGCAAGAGCAATCGCCTCGGGATAGGTGGTCCAATACGGCGCAGGCAACAGCACCTCATCGCCGGGATTCACCACAGTCTGGAACGCCTGGTACACGGCCTGCTTGCCGCCGTTGGTCACGATGACCTGGCTCGGCGCGACCTCAAGGCCGGAGTCGCGAAGCGTCTTCGCCGCAACGGCCTCGCGTAGCGCGGGGAGCCCTGCCGCCGGCGTGTACCGGTAGTTGGCTGGGTCGGCGAGTGCGACGGCCGCGGCATCCACGATGAACTGCGGGGTGGGGAAATCAGGCTCGCCCGCAGCATAGGAAATGACGGGCTTGCCCGCGGCCTTCAGGGCCTTGGCCTTGGCGTCGACCTTGAGGGTCGCTGACTCGGCGATGGCGGACAACTTGCGAGAGAGAGGGGCGCGTTCGGTCACGCCTCAAATGCTACTCGGATGCGTCACGCTCCGTAACTCGATGGCAATGCGCAGTAGTCGGCGAAGCGCTGCGTGGGGTTCGCGGGATCCGTGACGTCCACCAGAGCGGATGCCGCAGCATGCGGTGGCTCCTCGCCAGCGAGCTGCCACACGGTGAAGTGCCACATCCCTCGGGCGCTCTTGCTGAGCAGTTCGGCGGGCCCAGACACCACCAGCACGGCTTCGGATGCCACGGCCGCCCGGAACGGTGCGACGATGGCGCTGCGCAGTTCGTCCTCATCGCCATCGGTGCTGTGTGCGCGTTCGACGGTTTCCCCGGCATCCGCCAGTGCAGCCGCGAGCGCGTCGGCGGCCTGACGGGAGCGTTCGGCATCCACTCCGGCGACCGCCAGCAGGCGGCGGCCCTTCTTGTAGTGCTGCAAGAACTGCTCGGCGATGTCATCCCAGACTCCGGTCATGCCCTCAGGGTACGCCCGGTCCGATGACGGCCGACGCTCATGACGGCTGGCGCTCCGATGATGGCAGGTGCTCATGACGGTTGGCGCTCATGACGGTTGGCGCTCCGATGAAGGCTGGCGCTCCGATGAAGGCTGGCGCTCAGATCAAGCCCGGCGCTCACATGAAGGCCGGCGTGAAGGGCCAGGGGAACATCCTCACGGTGGCAAGCAACACCGCCGCGGTCGTGAATGCGGCGATGGTGATCATCGCCCAGATGATCTGCGGTAGACGATCAGATGAACGGATGCCTAGCACTATGCCGGCGACGAATAGCAGGGCGAGCAGCCACCAGCTCAGTGCGAATGCGTAGACGATGAGCGTGGGAAGGAGCAGTCCTTCGGCGGGCAAGATCTCCTCCAGAACGAACAGGGCTACCGTGCACAGCGCGCCGAGAATCGACGCGCTTCCGGCGGTGGCAAGCATCGTAAGCGCCACGGCGCCTCGAACGGATGCCTGCGCGGATGCCGTCGCGGATACCTGAGCCGATGCCTGACCGGATGCCGTCACTCGAGCGGATGGGGAAGCCATGACGAGCACGGTACCCGCTTCACTGCCCGGCGCGCAGAGTTATCCACAGCGCGAGCACGTCGGCTCTGGCCGTGGGACTCAGTCTCAGCTAATATGGGTCGGAGTCTCTCAATGTCAGGAGTCGTCGATGACCGCCAGCACCCCCTACATCCCGCCCGTCGCGGACTACGCCTTCCTCTATGGAGAGGCTTTCGGCCGCGACATCGTCGCCACGGCATCCGATGGAGCGCTCAGCGCCGAAGACGCCGTCGAGATTCTCGCCGGCGCCGGAGAGTTCGCCGCATCCGTACTGGCACCTCTCGACCGAGTAGGTGACGACGTCGGAGCGCGGCTCGTCGACGGCACAGTCCACCTTCCCGAGGGCTTCGCCGAGGCATACCAGGCGCTCGTCGAAGCGGGCTGGGTGAGCGCGACTGCCCCAGAATCCGCCGGCGGCGATGGGCTGCCCGAATCCGTCGGCGCAGGACTCGGCGAGATCTGGAACGCTTCCAACGCGGCGTTCGCGCTCTGCTGGATGCTGGGATCTGGCGCCATCCACGCGCTCGATGCCGCGGCGTCCGATGACCTGCGCGAGACCTACCTGACCAAACTTGTCAGCGGCGTGTGGACCGGCACCATGAACCTCACCGAGCCGGAGGCCGGCACCGACCTCGGCGCAATCCGCACCATGGCGACCCCGCGCGAAGACGGCACGTATGCGATCCGCGGGCAGAAGATCTTCATCACCTGGGGCGACCACGACGTCGCGGAGAACATCGTGCATCTCGTGCTCGCGCGCACTCCGGATGCTCCGGATGGGGCCAAGGGGCTGTCGCTGTTTGTCGCGCCACGCATCATGGTCGGCGCCGACGGTTCGCTGGGGGAGCGCAACCCGATCGAGACCGTCGCGATCGAGCACAAGCTCGGTATCCACGCCAGCCCGACCTGCGTGCTGTCATATGAGGACGCGACCGGCTACCTCGTCGGTGAACTGCACGGCGGACTCGCCGGCATGTTCGTCATGATGAACTCCGCCCGCGTGGGCATGGGGCACCAGTCGACCGGCATCTCGGATCGCGCCTACCAGGGCGCTGCTGACTACGCCGCTGGCCGCCTGCAAGGACGCGTTCTCGACCGCCCCGCAGGCGCCTCGATCGCAGAGCACCCGGATGTGCGCCGCATCCTTCGCTCCATGTCGAGCCAGGTCTTCGCGATGCGGGCGCTGTCGGTGTTCGTCGGTGACCTCTTCGACCGCGCCGAGAACGACGAAGACGTCCTGCGTATGGCCGAGCTGTTCGTGCCGATCTTCAAGGGCTGGGCGAGTGAAGAGGCGCTGCGCGTTACCAGCGACGGCATCCAGGTGTACGGCGGTGTGGGCTTCATCGAAGAGACCGGCGCGGCCCAGCACTACCGCGATGCCCGCATCGTGCCGATCTATGAGGGAACGACGGCGATCCAGTCGAACGACCTCATCGGACGCAAGGTGCTGCGCGATAAGGGCGCGACGGTCGCCGAACTGTTCACGCAGATCGAGCAGACCGTGGTGGCACTCGGTGCCATGGACTCCGACGTCGCCGCGCGCACGGCTGACCGGCTGACCCGTGCGCTCGCCGCGGCGCGCAGTGCGACCGCCAGCATCCTCGGATTCGCTGATTCGGCGCGTGATGCCTATGCCGTCAGCGTTCCCTACCTCATGCTGCTCGGCACGCTCGCCGGCGGCTGGATGCACGCGCTCGCCGTGATTGCGGTGTCCGCACACTCTGCTCCTGCAGAAGCGGATGCCGCGCGCCTCACCGACGCCGACTTCTACGGTGCCCACCACCTGTCCCGCGTGCACGCACTGGCAGAGACGGTCACCGCCGGCGAGATCGCCTGACGCGAGACGCCATCGGCTGCATGAGACACCATCTGCTGCAGTGCGCGACATCGGCCGCGTGAGACACCACGGCATTGATGGTGTCTCACGCAGAACCTGTCGCAGAACGTCGGGAATGGTGTCTCACGCCGAACCTGTCGCAGAACGTCGGGAATGGTGTCTCACGCAGAACCTGTCGCGGAACGTCGGGAATGGTGTCTCACACACGACGGAGGGCCGGATGCCTCAGCATCCGGCCCTCCGAGCATCCAGGGTCAGTCGGTCTCAACAAAGAATTTTGAGTATGCCGACAGAGTCAGGAACGCCGGGAACTCCTTACCCAGCGACACCTCACGGAACACCTCTGCGGCGTCATCGAAGCGGTCGCCGGCCGAACGCGTTGCCTGCGCCAGCACTTCGCCGATCAGGCCCTCGATGTACTCGGCCGTGATGCGGGTGCCGTCCTCGGTGGCGCGATCCTGGTGGATCCACTGCCACACCTGCGAGCGCGAGATCTCGGCGGTCGCGGCATCCTCCATCAGGTTGTCGATCGCCACCGCCCCGAGCCCGCGCAGCCAGGCCTCGATGTAGCGGATCGCAACCGACACGTTGCCGCGGACGCCGGCCGCAGTGATCGGGCGCCCGATGCGCAGGTCGAGCAGGTCGCTTGCCCGCACGTTCACGTCGTCGCGCTGGCGATCGATCTGGTTCGGGCGGTCGCCCAGCACTGCGTCGAACTCCGCCTGAGCCGTGGGGATCAGGTCAGGGTGCGCCACCCAGGTGCCGTCGAATCCGTCTCCGGCTTCGCGCTTCTTGTCTGCGGAGACCTTTTCGATGGCGGCTGCTGTCACCTCTGGATCGCGGCGGCTCGGGATGAATGCGCTCATGCCGCCGATCGCGAAGGCGCCGCGCTTGTGGCACGTCTTCACGAGCAACTCGGTGTAGGCCCGCATGAATGGGACGGTCATCGTGATCTCGCTGCGGTCCGGCAGCACGAAGCGTGCGCCGCGGCCGCGGTAGTTCTTGATGATCGAGAAGATGTAGTCCCAGCGTCCGGCGTTCAGCCCTGCGCAGTGGTCGCGCAGCTCGTACAGGATCTCGTCCATCTCGAACGCCGCGGGCAGCGTCTCGATCAGGACGGTCGCGCGGATCGTGCCGTGCTCGATGCCGATGTAGTCCTCGGCGAAGGTGAACACGTCATCCCACAGCTTCGCCTCTTCGCTGGATTCGATCTTGGCGATGTAGAAGTACGGGCCGCGACCAGAATCGATCAGCGCCTTCGCGTTGTGCAGGAAGTAGAGCCCGAAGTCCACCAATGACGCGGATGCCGCCATGCTGCGGCCCGTGCGATCGATGAAGGTCAGGTGCTTCTCGACGAGGTGCCAGCCGCGCGGACGCATCACGATCGTCGGGGTCTGCTCGGCCGTGACCTCGTAGCGCTTGCCCTCGGGAGAAGTGAAGCTCAGCTCGCCGCGAATGGCGTCGCGCAGCGACAGCTGGCCGCCGATCACGTTCTGCCAGGTGGGGCTCGTGGCATCCTCTTGGTCAGCAAGCCAGACCTTCGCACCGGAGTTCAGCGCGTTGATGGTCATCTTCGGGTCGGTCGGGCCGGTGATCTCGACGCGGCGATCTTCGAGCCCGGGGCCGGCGCCGGCAACGCGCCAGTTGGCGTCGTCGCGGATGTGACGAGTGTCGTCGCGGAAGCTGGGGTCGTGGCCGCTGCCGATCTCGAAGCGGCGACGCATGCGGTCGGCGAGCCGGTCGTGACGGCGTGAGGCGAAGCGGTGGTGCAGCTCGGTGAGGAACGCGATCGCCTCGGGGGTGAGGATCTCATCGAACCGTTCGCGCACGGGCCCGGTGACGTGGAGGGCCGGCCCCTGCTGGATTGTCTGGGTTGGAGCGGTGGTGGGTGCAGCTGACGTGTGCATGATGAGGTCCTTTCATGAGGTGCGTCCCAGAAGATGCGGGTGCGGCTGGAGCGGAGCCGCACTTTCTGTGACGCGGAGGTGGAGGATGTCAGAAGGTGCGGGTGCGGGCGGTGGTGACCCGCATCTTCTGTGCCATGGGCTTGATGGCCCAGGAGACGGTGGTGTGAGCTGAGTGGCTTGACACCCACTCTGGGTGAAGTTCTGGCATCCAACTGCACATTCGCGGGGTGAAGAATCGTCAAAATTCTGCTTTCGTGACAGAATCGGCCGCATGAGCACCGCAGACGTTGCAGAAGACACCGACGCCCTCACAATCGGGCGGCGCATCCGACAGCTCCGCACGGCCCGAGGAATGACGCTCGAAGACCTCGCGTCTGCGGTCGATCGCGCACCCAGCCAGCTGTCGATGATCGAGACCGGCAAGCGCGAGCCGAAGCTCACGCAACTGCAGGCCATCGCGCGGGCGCTCGGTACCGGCATCGACGCGCTGATGGAGGGCGAACCGCTCGATGAGCGCAGCGCCGTCGAGATCGCGCTGGAGCGGGCGATGAAGGGGCAGACGTTCCGGGCGCTCGGCATCGAGCCATTCCGCATCGCGAAGAGCGTGCCGACGGATGCATTGAAGGCCTTGCTCTCACTGCACGGTGAGATCGACCGGCTGAGGGATGAGCGTGCCGCGACGCCGGAAGAAGCGCGCCGCGCAAACGTCGAACTGCGCCACCTCATGCGCAGGCAGGACAATCACTTCGCTGATCTCGAAGCGAAAGCATCCGAGATTCTGACTGCCGTCGGGCATCCTGGCGGTCCGCTGACTCAGCGCACGGCATCCGAGATCGCCGCCTATCTGGGGTTCACGCTGCACTATGCGCCCGACCTGCCGCAGACCACGCGCAGCGTCGCCGATCTCGCGAACGGCCGGCTGTATCTGTCGAGCAGCGTGCCGGCGAAGGGCGATGCGCGCACCGCCGTTCTCCAGGCACTATCGAGCCGGATGCTCGGGCACGCCGAGCCGCGCAGCTATGCCGAGTTCCTGCGCCAGCGGGTGGAGACGAACTATCTGACCGGCGCGCTGCTCATCCCGGAGGCACACGTCGTGCCGGCGCTGAAGGCCGCGAAGGAGCGCCGGGCGATCTCGATCGAAGACCTTCGCGACGCCTACTCGGTGTCATATGAGACCGCGGCGCACCGGTTCACGAACCTCGCGACCCGGCACCTCGACATTCCGGTGCACTTCCTCAAGGTGCACGAGTCGGGCACGATCACCAAGGCGTACGAGAACGACGACGTGAACTTCCCGACCGATCGGCTCGGATCGATCGAAGGGCAGATGTGCTGCCGCCGATGGACCAGTCGCGTCGTGTTCGATGAGGACGACCGGTTCAACCCGTACTACCAGTACACCGACACGGGCAACGGCACCTACTGGTGCACGGCCAGGGTGGAGGCGTCGAGCGAGGGCCTGCACTCGGTGAGCGTCGGCGTGCGCTTCGACGACACGAAATGGTTCGTCGGGCGAGACACTCAGAACCGCGGCGTCTCGAAGCACTCGGTCGAGGTGTGCTGCCGCCGGGCTCCAGCCGATCTCGAGGAACGTTGGCGCGAGCACTCCTGGCCGAATGTGAAGACTCCGCGGACGCTGCTTGCGACTCTGCCGACCGGGTCTTTCCCCGGGGTGGATACGACGGATGTGTACGAGTTCTTGGAGGCTCACGCGCCGCGGTGATGTGGGCTTGGCCCGGCGACGCCCGGTGGGGCAGGGCTTGGCCCGGCGACGCCGGGGGAGGCCGGCGGGCCCCACGGCGTCGGTGAGACACCACGCCATTCGGGGCTGTCACCTCGGTGCGTGAAACACCATCGCGGGCGTGGTGTCTCACGCAGCGGATGTCGCGCAACGCCCGGGATGGCGCTTCACGCGCGCCGAGAATGGCTTTGCCGCACGAAACAGGTGCAGCGTGGACCTGCCCCGTGCGGGAAACCCATTCTCGGCGATGGCGGATGCATTCCCGCTAGCCTGGCTGCGGGACGGGGAGGGCATATGGCGCAACAGAGCGACGATATGACGGAGGATGGGCGACAGTTGCGTGAGGAAATCCGGTCGCTGGTCAGCGGTGCGAACCTGGTGGCGTTGATCGTGACGGTCGCTCTGGGAGTCTGGGGCGTCTTCGAAACGATGACGGATGCCGGTGGTGACCGGTTCTGGGGGAACCTCGCGATCGCAGCCCCGAGTGTTTATGCCGGATGGTGCATGCTCGAGATGACCTGGCGTCGCGTCGATTCAGTGTCGCCGCTGCTGCTCCGGCTCGTTTCGGCGTGCCTGATTGCTCCGGCGATCGCGGCGGTTCCTATCGCCGTCATTCAAGCGATCGCGGTGGCATTCCCCGGGGTGCGCGACGTGATCATTCAGGCGACCGACCAGAACAGCGGCT
This sequence comes from Microbacterium sp. Y355, assembly GCF_059445345.1. Classification (NCBI taxonomy): domain Bacteria; kingdom Bacillati; phylum Actinomycetota; class Actinomycetes; order Micrococcales; family Microbacteriaceae; genus Microbacterium; species Microbacterium sp. Y355. Next base: position 3,514,945 of record NZ_JCAIUD010000001.1, read on the forward strand.
TCCACTACTTCTGGAGCGAAGGTCTGGTCAGCCAGCTGTACCTGCTGCCGATTGCCGGCTATGCGATCGGTGCGTGCGTCGCACTGGGGATCGCACTCATCATCGTGCTGCCGGTTCTCTCGGTGCGCAGTCCGGGGGTCGTCGGGGCAGACTCGCACATCCAGCATGTCGAGTCGGGCAAGCGCACCTCGACCACAGCCTTCGTGTTCATCGGCCTCAGCATCACCACGCTCGGAATCGTGCTGTGGGCCTTCGGTGATGGTGGCTCCATCACGGAATTCCCCGAGGACCTCGGGCGCCTAATGAACGCACTTTCGTACGGGTACTTCTACTGGGACCAGGCGATGTGGTTGTTAGGCGTGGTCTTCGTGGTCGTCGGCGTGCTGACGATGGGCTGGGGCTGCGCGCGAGTGCTCTCGGCGCGCTCGCGCGCCTGAGGCGGTAGCCGAAGATAGACAACTAGATTGATCAATTTGGTTGTACAATAGTCGGATGCCTGATGCACGCCTTGCTTCCCAGTTCCGCAGCGCACTGCGGCCATTGATCCGTCGCTTCAACACAGAGCGGACGATCTCACTGGGAAAGGCCGGCATCCTGCACCGACTGGTCCAAAAGGGTCCTGCGACGGCATCCGAGCTCGCGGTGTCAGAGCGGATCTCCCCTCAAGCCGTCGCGACGGCGCTGCGCGAGTTGGAAGAGTTGTCCTTCGTTGCGCGAGTGCGTGACGAAGCCGACCGCCGCAAGGTGATGGTCGCGATCACTGAGCAGGGCCATTCTGCATTGGAGAGCGAACGCGAAGCGGGCACGGGTTGGCTCGCCGAGGCACTGCTCGAGCGGCTCGATGAGTCGGAGCGTGCGGTGCTGGCATCCGCTGTTCCCGTATTGCGCAAGCTCATGGCGGAGCCCACGGGTGAGTGAGGGGGCGCAGGGGAAACGACTGCTCCCGGCGCTCGTCTATGCGGCGCTGTCGACGGCGATCGTCAGCTCGCTGGGCATGCTGCTGGTGCCCACGATCTCGCAGGAGCTTCATGTCTCGGTGAGTACCGCGCAGTGGATGCTGACGATCAACCTGCTCGTCGGCGCCATCGCAACCCCTGTGATGGGGCGGATGAGCGATGGTCGGCACAAGAAAGGACTGCTGATCACTGCGCTTGCCGTGATCCTCGTCGGTTCGGTCGTCGCCGCACTAGCGACGAACTTCACGATCTTTCTGATCGGGCGCGCGCTGCAGGGGCTGAGCTACGGCATCGTGCCAGTGACGATCGCGCTCGCTCGACGCTATCTGCCGCCGGAGAAGAGCACACCTGGTATCGCCAGCCTGTCCGTGACGGTGGCAACGGGGCTCGGCATCGGATACCCGCTGACCGGAATCATCGCAGGAGCGCTCGACTACCAGTGGGCGTTCTGGTTCGCCGCGCTGTTCGTCATCACCGCGATGGTCGTGGTGATCGTCGCCGTCCCGGCCGGGCCTGACCGTCAGGCGCCGCAGGCGCGGTTCGACGTACCAGGGGCAACTGTGCTCGCCTTCGGGCTTGCCGCGCTGCTGCTCGCCGTCAGCGAAGGAGCGGTCTGGGGTTGGGTGACGCTGCCGACGCTGGGCTGCTTCGCGGTGGCACTCGTGCTGCTCACTGGCTGGGTTCTGCTGGAACTGCGCGTCGAGCATCCGCTGATCAATCTGCGCGTGCTGCGCAGCCGAGATGCCCTCATCGCGAACCTGACCGCGATCACGCTCGGCACGGTGATGTACATGGCATTGTCTATCGGCAGCCTCATCGCACAGGCCCCGGCCGAGACCGGGTATGGCATTGCACTGCCGGTGTTCTGGGCCGGTTTCGTGATGTTTCCGTTCTCCGTCGGAAGTTTCACCGCCAACCGGATCGTGCGGCATCTGGCGAAGCAGATCCGGATGGCCACCCTGCTGCCAATCGGCGCTGCACTGGTTACCACCGCTTCACTGCTGCTGTTGTTTGCGCACGATGAGCTCTGGGAAATTCTGGTTGGGATGCTCCTGGTGGGCATGGGCGTCGGCACGACCTATGCCGCAATGCCCGCTCTCATTGCGCGTAGCGTCGTCGCCGCAGAACTGGGTAGCGCGGTGAGCTTCAACCAGGTGCTGCGCACCGTCGGCGGATCGTTCGGCAGTGCGTTCTCCGGTGCCGTGCTTGCCGCGCATCTCGGGGCGGACGGGCATCCGACGGCCGACGGATTCTTCCTTGCTCTCGCGCTCGCCGCAGGGGGCTGCGCCGCCGTGCTGGTCGGCCTGCTCGTTGAGCGCTTCCGCGCAGGACTCACATCCGGTTGATGCGCTGGCGAAAATGGGTTTAGAGCACGAGACAAGCGCAGGGGAGTCCTGTCTCATGCGAGAAAGCCATTCTCGCGGGGCGTCACACGGCGTTCCAGCGCAGCCGCGGCTCGGCGTCGAACTCCTCTAGCAGCGCGGCGACATCGGCTACGGGGAACGTGGTGATGAGCAAGGGTTCTGCAGCGGATGCCACGGCATACGCCAGCGCGCCAGCCCCGGCCGTGGCGCTGAGCGCAACGACCGTCTCGCGGCCGTTGACGACGAGGGTGCGCGAGGCTGTGGGCGTCGCCAGCAGTGCGGCCGAAGCATCCGTCGCCCGCTCCAACAATGTCGAATCACCTGCCCACGGCACGAACGCGTCATCTGCCAGACCGTACGCGCTGGCGAGGTCGGGCCCGAGCCAGCGCTCCCGCTTGAGGCCATAGGGCGTCGACACTCGCGAGAGCAGATAGCCGTAGCAGTGCAGCACCCCGGCGTTGCCGACCGGCCACGTTGCCTCGGCGCCGGCGAGCTCGTGGAGATGCTCGAACACCGCCCGCTTCAGCACCGGCTTGCCGACCTTCTCGTCGATCACGGTGGATCGCCCCCAGACGTCGAAGCGGCCCTCGGCGCGGTCGCGAGCGATGCTCGTCGTCAACCAGTCGAGCACGCCTACGGCGGCTGCGGCATCCGATGCGGTGTCGCGCGCAGCGCGGGCGGAGGCGGCATCAAGGAAATGAACGGCGGGTTCGGTCACGGCGACAACACTAAGCGACCGAGAGAAAAGAACTGCGGCCGAGAGTAAGAACTGTTTACACGCTGTTCACGAGATGTGGTCAGATCGTCCATAGAGCCATTCCATACTGGACGAAGCGTCCACGCTGTACGAGAGAACGCGAGAGAAAGCACCCTGTGAACAACCGCACCACCATCATCTTCGACTTCGACGGCACAATCGCCCTCGGCGACGGCCCAGTGTTCGCCTACGCACAGCAGGTGGCCGCAGAGCTCGGCAATCCGATCGGATTCATCGACGGCATCCGCGAAGCCCTCGCCGCCGGCGACGAAGGCTCACTCGACGGCTACGACACCGTGCGTCGTGCGGCCGAGGCTGCAGGTGCGGATGCCGCACAGCTCAGCCGTGCCTATCTCGCCAGCCGCGGTCAACTCGCCACCGAGCTCGCGCCGATCACCGCACCCGATGGCCTCGCCGAGTTCCTCGCAGACGCCGGCGCCGGTGCCGACCGCATCCTTGTCACCAATGCCCCCGACATCCGCCTCACCGAAGCGCTCGAAGCGCTTGGTCTGAACGGCCTCTTCGACCGCATCGTGACGGGCGCAGGCAAGCCCGCAGGCCTCGACGCTGTTCTTGAGGATTTGCCCACGGATGCCAGGGTGCTCAGCATCGGCGACATCTGGCACAACGATCTCGCGCCCGTTCATCGTCGCGGCCAGGCGACCGCCCTTGTTGGCGACTTCGCCGACCCCGATGCCGTACCCACCTTTCGCGCCCCGACCCTCACCGCGCTGCTGCCTGCGCTGCAGGAATGGCTGGGCGCCACCCACGATCTCACCGACTCCGCCACTCACACCCATACCCATACCGAAGGATGATCATGCGAACTTCTACTCTTCGTCGCTCTGCAACCGGTCTTGCCGCTGTCGGCGTACTGCTGACTGTCGCGCTCGCCGGCTGTTCCGCAAGCCCGGCTGAGGGCGAAGCCGTCACTCCGGCCGCTGACCCCGAATCGCTCGTGCTTGCACTGGTCCCCTCGCAGGACCAGGACGGCCTCGTCGACACCGCCGCTCCGCTGACCGAGTACCTCTCCGAGGAGCTCGGCATCGAGGTCACCGGTGTGGTCTCGAAGGACTACCAGGCTGCTGTCGAAGCCATGGGCGCGGGCCAGGCGCAGATCGGCTTCCTCCCGTCGCTGCAGTTGTGGCAGGCAAACGACATGTATGACGCATCCGTTGTGTTGCAGACCGAGCGCAACGGCAACATCACCTACCCCGCGCAGTTCATGACGATCAACCCCGACAAGTACTGCGATGACACCCCGGTCGAGCGCGATGGGATGCTGTTCTGCAACGGCGCCGACGCGATGAGTGGCCCCGCGGGCCTTGACAGCATCGACAAGGTTGAGGGTGCAAACGTCGCCGTCCTCGGCCCCGGCTCTCCGGCCGGCTACATCTACCCGATCCTCGCGCTGCAGGAGGCGGGCCTCGACACCGACAACGACATCCAGCAGATCCCGGTGACGGCGAACGACGCATCCGTTCTCGCGGTCTACAACGGCGACGCCGAGGTTGGCTTCAGCTTCTGGGATGCCCGCACCATTGTCGTCAAGGACACCCCGGATGTCGGCGAGAAGGTCGTCGTCTTCGCTCTGACCGAGGAGATCCCGAACGACGGCGTCGCGCTGTCAGCGGACCTCTCGCCTGAACTGCAGGAGCGCATCACCACCGCGCTCGCCGAGTTCTCTGACACCGAAGAGGGCTCCGCGATCCTGGAGAGCGTCTACTCGATCACCAAGCTCGCACCGGCCAACCCGGATTCCCTCGACGTCGTCGCTCGTGCGGCGCAGGCTCTGGGACTGCAGTAAATGCCCGACCTGATTCACACCGTGGACGTCGCAGCTTCGGCTGCGGCGTCCACGCCGTGGTCCATCCGGCTCGACGACGTCACCGTGCGCTATCCGAACGGCACCGTCGGGCTGAAGAACGTTTCGCTCGACATTCCCGCCGGGTCAATGATTGCCGTTGTCGGACTCTCCGGTTCTGGCAAGTCGACGCTCATCCGCACGATCAACGGCCTCGTGCCCGTCACCGGCGGAACGCTGGATGTGGGGGAGCATCGTGTCAGCGGCGCAAAGCCCCGGGCGCTCCGCCGACTGCGCGGCGATATCGGCATGGTGTTCCAGGGCTTCAACCTCGCCGGGCGCGCGAACGTGCTGCAAAACGTCCTGGTCGGACGTCTCGCGCACACCCCGCTGTGGCGCACCCTGCTCGGCACGTACTCCGAGAGCGACAAGCAGCTCGCCTACCGTGCGCTCGACAGCGTCGGCATCCTGTCCAAGCTCTACCAGCGTGCCTCGAACCTGTCCGGCGGTCAGCAGCAGCGCGTCGCGATCGCCCGTGCCCTCGCGCAGGAACCGCGCATCGTGCTCGCCGATGAGCCGGTCGCGAGCCTTGATCCGCCCACGGCGCACGGCGTGATGGCAGACCTTCGCCGCATCAACCGCGACCTCGGCATCACGGTGGTCGTCAACCTGCACCTGCTCGACCTCGCCCGCGAATACGGCGTGCGGATGATCGGGATGCGCGCAGGCGAGGTCGTCTACGACGGACCTGCCGCAAGCGCCACGGATGCGGACTTCGAGGCGATTTACGGGCGCTCGATCAGCCCGGAAGATCGACTGTCGTGAGCAGCGCGACGCCACTAGAACGAAACGGGCCAGAACGGAACGGGGTGGATCGGAGCCAGCTCGAGCAGAAGCCGCTCGAGCTGCCCGAGCGGCCGGGTGGCCGGTGGAAGGCGCCAGCGATCGCTCTCGTGATCGTGGCGATCACTGTCGTGATGTGTCTGCCCGGCATCGGCATCGATGTGGACTTCGGCGCGATCGCGCGTAACTGGCAAAATGGCGCGGGCAAGATCCTGCAGCTGCTCGTGCCGGACTGGAGCTTCTTCCCACGCACGGTCGCACCTCTCATCGAGACGCTGCAGATGGCAGTCATCGCCACCGCGATCGGTGCCCTGGTGTCGCTGCCGCTGAGTTTCTGGGCCGCGCGCAGCACCAACCCGAATGCGCCGGCGCGAATCATCGTCCGCGGCATCCTGAACATTGTCCGCAGCGTGCCGGATCTGCTCTACGCGGCGGTCCTCGTCGCGATGGTCGGAGTCGGGGCGCTGCCGGGCATCCTGGCGCTGCTGCTGTTCAACGTCGGCATCCTCGTCAAGCTCGTTTCCGAGGCAATCGACACGAACGACGCGGGTCCCCTTGAGGCCGGCCGCGCAGTCGGGGCCACCCAGGCGAAGATCAACCGCACTCTCGCGCTGCCCGATGCCTGGCCCGCGTTCGCGAACCAGACGCTGTACGTGTTCGAACTCAACGTCCGCGCATCCACCGTTCTCGGCCTCGTCGGCGCGGGCGGCATGGGACTGCTCATCGACGCAGTGCGCACCTTCTACCGCTACGACCAGCTGTCGTTGATCATCCTGGAGATACTCGTGGTCGTCGTCGTGATCGACGTTGTCAGCTCCGCCATTCGACGGAGGCTGGTATGAGCGCCGCTATCACCGTGCCCCACAAGATCGCCGTGCCCCGCAAGCCGCGCAGGCCTTGGCTCGTCGCGGGCTGGGTCGTCGTCACCGGTATCGTCGTGCTCGCGTTCTGGTCGATCGACATCAACTGGGTGCGGCTTGCCGATCTGCCGGCCGAGATCATCCGGTATCTGTTCCTTATGTTCGGCTCGCCGAACTGGGAGAAGCTCCCAGAGGCGCTGTGGCAGACCTGGCGAAGTGTCGAAATGGCGTGGGTCGGCACTGTCCTCGGCATCCTGCTCGCCACTCCTTTGAGCCTGTTTGCCGCGCGTGGATTCGGTCCGGCGTGGTTGCGTGCGCTGCTGCGCGGCTTCTTCTCGCTGATCCGGGCGGTACCAGAGATCATCATCGCGATCGTGATTCTCTCGGTCACCGGTCTCACACCCTTCACCGGCGCACTGGCGCTCGCGATCAATGGCATCGGCACGCTCGGCAAATGGGGTTATGAGGCCGTCGAAGGTGTCGCACCTGGCCCGATCGAAGCCGCCCGTGCGGCCGGAGGCAGCACCTCGCAGGTGCTGCGCTGGGGAGTGTGGCCGCAGGCCGCTCCCACCTTCTGGTCGTTCTGGCTCTACCGCTTCGAGATCAACGTGCGCTCCTCCGCGGTGCTCGGCCTGATCGGCGTCGGCGGAATCGGTGACATGCTCACCTCGTACACGCAGTACCGTGAGTGGTCAACGGTGGGCGTTCTGCTCATCGTCGTCATCATCGTCACGATGCTGATCGACTGGGCATCCGGCGCGATCCGCCGCCGCATCATGGAGGGAGCCCGTGCCCGTGTTCTCGTCTAGTACGCCGCCGTCGGTGCGCATCGCCAGCGTGGGAAACACGCTCGGACCCAGCGAACGTCGCGTCGCGGAGCTGATCTCTGAGCAGCCGGATGCCGTCGTGGAATGGACCGCGCAGGAGCTCGCCGACCGCGCAGGCGTGGGGCGGGCGACCGTCGTGCGCGCGTGCCAGAGTTTCGGCTATCGGGGCTATCCGCAGTTGCGGGTGGCGCTCGCCGCCGAACTTGGTCAGGCGGGCGATACGGTCGCAGATCATGGCCCCGGCGTGCTCGGGCGGATGCGCAGCGAGATCGATCGGGTCGCGGCATCCCTGCCGGCGCTGGCGAGTCTGCTGGATCCGGATGATGTGGCCGAAGCCGTGCGCCTCGCGGCATCCTCGGGGCGATTGCTCGTGCTCGCCAACGGGCTGTCGTCGCCGATCGCGAGTGATCTGGCGATGCGGCTGACGGCATCGGGGCGTCCGGCGGAGTTCATTGCCGACGCGATCGCACAGCAGATCGCCGCGCGGCACCTCACCGCCGTCGATGTCTGCCTGATCATCAGCGGGTCCGGCGCGAACGAGGCGACGCTGCGCGTTGCTGCGGCGGCAGCTCGCGGCGGGGCGAAGGTCATCGCGGTGACGTCGTTCGCTTCGTCGGCGCTGACCGAGCTTGCAACGCTGTCGCTGGTGATCACACCGAGCGGTGTGAGCTTCCGCGATGAGTTGGAGCACACCTCGCGCGTCGCCTATTTGGTGTTCACCGAGGTCTTCGCGGCTGCTGTGGCTGCTGAGCGCGGTGCCGACGCGCGCGAGGCCCGCACGCACGCGATGGAGATTGTGTCCGACAACCTGGGCTGAGCGGGCGGGCCCGCTGCCGACGCCCCTGGTTGTCGCCCGCGCCCCATGCTGCCAGCGTCGGTGCCCCGGGGCGTCGGCGACACCCCGGGGCACCGACGGTCAATGGGATGCGAGGAGTAGCGACCATAGCTCCGCACGGGCGGGGAACGTTGCGAGGTCCACATCCAGGAGCTTGGATGCCTTCGCCACGCGCGAGCGCAGCGTGTGGCGATGGATGCCGAGAGCTGAGGCGGCGGATTCGAACCGGGCGTCGTGCTCGAGCCAGACCCGCAGTGACTGCTCAAGGTCCGCGTCATTCTCGCGCAGCGGTGCGAGCCGCGACTCTGCGATCAGGCGTGCATCATCGGTGGCGAGGGCAGACAGGATGCCGGATGCCGCCGTCTCGGCGAAGCGGGTCGCCCCTGGATTCGTGCCACCGCTGCCGCCCCGCCGCAGCGCACTGAGCGCCTGCGCATGCGCGCGGGAGAACGCCGAGTACGGGGTCGCTTCCGAGACGCCGATGCGGATGCCGAAGCGCTCCGCGGCCTCGTCGAGCAGCACAGCATCCGCCTCCGGCAGGCAGATCACGATGCCGTTCCCAGAGCCATGAGCCGAGTTAGAGCCCGAGCCGTCATCCGACACCGCGAGGAACGATCGTGATCCGCGCTCCGCTCGGCGTCGCTCCCACCACTCCTCCAGCGCTTCGGGGAGGGCGCCCACTGCCACCGCCACGATGACGTGCCCTGTCGGCAGCGACGAGAGCACGCGCCGAGCCAGCGTCTCATTGTCGAGCAAGAGTGACTGAAGTAGCTGCGTGTGCAGGCGGCGGCGTTCGCTGACGAACTGATCGGTCTGCTCGAGGGCCAGCCCCGCCATCGCGATGACCGACGTGACGACGGCGCGTGCCTCGGCATCCAGCGACGCGGTAGCGATCGCGATCACGCCGCGCAGACCTCGCGGGCGACCGAGTGTGAACAGTTGCATCGTCTGCTCGTCGACCACGATCGAGCGACCGGTCTCCGCTCCTCGCGTCAGCACTTCTGCGACGTGCCCCGCAAGGATCTCTCGCGTCGGGGCGGGGATCCCGCCAGGCGGATGCTCGATCGTGAGCGTGCCGGACGCATCGAACATCGCCACCCAGGCGTCGAGCCGGCGACCGAGTTCGCTGATGATCGCAGCCAGCCCGTGCCTGCGAAGAGCCGCCACGGCCAACGCCCGCTGCGTGTCCAGCGCCCAACTGCGCCTGGCGTATGCCTGAGCAGCAATCGCTTCGGCGTGCGCACGGGCAACGGCGATGAACGGTGTGCGATATGGCACCTCGAACAGCGGCAGCCCCGACTCGTCGCACGCCGCGACCAGATCGGACGGAAGCTCAGGATGCCGAACACCAGTGCCGAACCCGAGACCGATGACACCCCGCGCAGTCAGCTGCGCGACATACGCGGATGCCGTGACCGATCCGTCGAGCTGGCTTCCGGTCGTCAGCAGTGCCAGATCGTCGGCGAGGAAGGGCGTCGGATCGGCGAGGTCGGTGGAGTGCACCCAGCGCAGCGGGCGGTCCAAGGCATCCGGCGCTCCTGAGACCAATCGCAACCCGAGCTCTGGATCGCGCAGCAGCCCGCGCAGCGTCGGCTGATCCATTGGCATCCTTCATTTCCCGAGATTCCCGAGTTTCCCGAGTTTCCGAGATTGTACGTTCGGGCGATCTCTTAGCCGAGATTGTACAGGGCGGCGAGTGCGCCGTGATGAGACCAGGCATACGCTCGCAATATGGCACTCCACGACGCAGCGACGACAGCTCTTCCTCTCGGCGGCCCCGAGCTCGCCCAGGAACGACGCCTCATCACGGCGCTACCAGGGCCGCGCTCCGCAGAGATCCTCGCGCGCAAGGCTGAAGCGGTGCCCACGGGTGTCGCACACACCGTGCCGATCGCCGCCGTCGCAGCAGGCGGGGGAGTCGTGGTCGATGCCGACGGAAACTCCCTCATCGACCTGGGTAGTGGCATCGCCGTCACGACGATAGGCAACGCGCATCCGAAGGTTGCAGCGGCGATCGCCGCTCAGGCCGCGCGCTTCACTCATACGTGTTTCATGATCTCCCCGTATGAGGAGTACATCGCCGTGGCCGAGGCGCTCAATCGCCTCACGCCGGGAAGCTTCGCGAAGAAGACCGCGCTGTTCAACTCCGGCGCCGAAGCCGTCGAGAACGCCGTCAAGATCGCCCGCAAGAACACCGGCCGCCCCGCCGTCATCGCCTTCGAGCACGGATACCACGGCCGCACCAACCTGACGATGGCGCTCACGGCGAAGGCTATGCCGTACAAGAGCGGCTTCGGACCGTTTGCGCCCGAGGTCTACCGTGCGCCCCTGTCGTACCCGTTCCGCGACGGACTCTCTGGCACCGAAGCCGCAGCCCGTGCGATCACGCAGATAGAGAAGCAGGTGGGCGCCGACAGCACTGCTGCCGTAGTGATCGAGCCGATCCAGGGGGAGGGGGGATTCATCGTCCCCGCAGACGGGTTCCTTCCCGCCATCGTCGAATGGTGTCGAGCGAACGGCGTCGTCTTCATCGCCGACGAGGTGCAGACCGGCTTCGCTCGCACCGGCACGATGTTCGCCAGCGAGCAGTTCGGCATCGAACCAGACCTCATCGCCACTGCGAAGGGCATCGCGGGTGGACTCCCCCTCGCCGCCGTCACCGGGCGTGCCGAGATCATGGATGCCGCCCACGCCGGCGGACTCGGCGGCACTTACGGTGGCAACCCGATCGCCTGCGCGGCCGCGCTCGCCGCGATCGACGTCTTCGAGAACGACGGGATGCTGCAGCGCGCACAGCAGATCGGCACACTGCTGCATCTGCGTCTGAACGCGCTTCAGGGAGCGGACTCGCGTATCGGCGACGTCCGCGGACGCGGGGCGATGACGGCGATCGAATTTGTCGATCCCGCCACAAAGGCTCCGGATGCCGCACTCACCGCCGATATCGCGAAGGCGTGCATTGCCGAGGGCGTGATCGTCCTCACCTGTGGGACTTTCGGCAACGTCATCCGCTTCCTTCCTCCACTCGCCATCAGTGACGATCTGCTGAACGAGGGCCTCGACGTCCTCGAAGGCGTCCTCGCTGCAAATTGAAGACACACCACCCACCCGAGGAGTGACCATGAGCACCATCGCACCGAACGAGCACGCACTGCTCGACAGTATTCCGACAGGCCTCTTCATCGGCGGGGAGTGGGTCGAGGCCGAAGGCGGGCGCACCTTCGACGTGCACGATCCGGCGACCAACGCTGTGATCCGCTCGATCGCCGACGCGACCCCGGCCGACGGCATCCGTGCACTTGACGCTGCCGTCGCCGCGCAAGAAGGGTGGGCCGCGACCGCACCGCGCGAGCGTAGTAACATCCTGCGCCGCGCTTTCGACCTCGTGCAGGAGCACAAGGAAGATCTCGCCCTGCTGATGACACTCGAGATGGGCAAGCCGCTCGCCGAGGCACGCGGAGAGGTCGTCTACGGCGGCGAGTTCCTGCGCTGGTTCAGCGAAGAAGCAGTGCGCATCTCCGGCCGCTACGGCAGCAACCCTGAGGGCACGGGGCAGATGATCGTCTCGCAGCGTCCGGTTGGGCCGTCGTTCTTCATCACGCCATGGAACTTCCCGTTCGCGATGGCCACACGCAAGATCGCCCCCGCGCTCGCCGCCGGCTGCACCGTGGTGATCAAGCCCCCGGCGCTCACGCCACTGACGACGATCTTCTTCACGAAGCTGCTCGAAGAGGCGGGGCTCCCTAAGGGCGTCGTCAACGTCGTGCAGACCTCGTCGTCATCGAAGGTATCGGCGCCGATCATCGCCGACCCACGGCTGCGCAAACTCTCCTTCACCGGATCGACCGAGGTCGGCCGCAAACTCATCGCGCAGGCAGCGGAGGGCGTGCTGCGGGTCTCGATGGAACTCGGCGGCAACGCCCCGTTCGTCGTCTTCGAAGACGCCGATCTCGACAAGGCGGTTGACGGCGCGATGGCAGCGAAGTTCCGCAACATCGGCCAGGCGTGCACAGCTGCGAACCGCTTCATCGTGCACGCATCCGTCGCCTCGGAGTTCGCCGATCGAGTCTCCGAGCGGGTCAAAGCGATGACGATCGGACGCGGTACCGAAGACGGCGTCACGATCGGCCCGCTGATCGACGCGGATGCTGTGGCCAAGGCATCCGCTCTTGTCGATGACGCGGTCGGACGCGGCGCCCGCCTGCTTGCCGGCGGATATGCCATCGAGGGAGAGGGCAGCTTCTTCCAGCCGACCGTGATCACCGATGTCGCGGCGGGCAGCGACATCCTCCGCGAGGAGATCTTCGGCCCGGTGCTCGCGATCGCCACCTTCGAGACCGAGGAGGAGGGCGTGCGCCTCGCGAACGACACCGAGTACGGCCTGGTGTCGTATGTCTTCACCGAGGATCTCGCCCGCGGGCACCGCATGATCGACGCACTCGAGACCGGCATGATGGGCCTCAACATCGGAGTCGTCTCGAACGCGGCCGCTCCCTTCGGCGGAGTCAAGCAGTCGGGTGTCGGGCGCGAGGGCGGTGCCGAGGGCATCCACGAGTACCTGTCCACGAAATACACGCTCGTCCCGAACAGCTGAGGGAGAACACCATGACCGACTACGCCGTGATCAACCCCGCAACGGGGGAGACCCTCGCCGAATACGACACGTTCACGGATGCCCAGATCGATGATGCCGTCGCTCGGGCGCATGTCGCGGCATCCGTTTGGGGCGCCACCGCGCCCGAAGAGCGCGCCACTGTGATCCGTCGGATCGCCGCGCTGCACCGCGAACGCAGTGCGGAACTCTCCGCGATCATCGTGCGTGAGATGGGTAAGCCCATCGCCGCGGCCGAGGGCGAGGTTGACTTCGCCGCCGACATCATCGAGTACTACGCCGACAACATCGAGCAGATCACGGCCGACCAGCCGCTGAAGATCCTTGGCGACGGCACGGCGATCATTCGGCGCTCGCCGTTGGGTGCGCTGCTTGGCATCATGCCGTGGAACTTTCCGGCCTACCAGGTCGCGCGCTTCGCGGCTCCGAACCTCGCCATCGGCAACACGATCATTCTCAAGCACGCGTCGCAGTGTCCGGAATCTTCCGCCGCGCTCGAGGCGATCTACCGGGATGCCGGTCTGCCCGACGGCGCATACATCAACGTCTACGCGAGCAACGAGCAGGCGGCGACGATCATCGCCGACCAGCGCGTGCGAGGGGTGTCAATCACCGGATCCGAGCGCGCCGGCGCCGCGGTCGCCGAGGTCGCAGGGCGCCACCTGAAGAAGGTCGCGCTCGAGCTCGGCGGGTCAGACCCTTTCATCCTGCTCTCCACCGACGATATGGATGCCGTCGTGCAGGCCGCCGTGGATGCGCGCCTCGACAACAATGGTCAGTCCTGCAACGGTGCCAAGCGCTTCATCATCATCGATGGGCTGTATGACTCCTTCGTGGAGAAGTTCGTCGCCGCGCTCGCCGCGGTCAGCGCCGAAGATCCGACGCAGGAGGAGACCGTGCTCGGTCCGCTGTCTTCACTCGCGGCGGCCGAGCGGCTGCAGGCGCAGATCGACGATGCTGTGGCACAGGGTGCGACGCTGCTCACCGGAGGCACCCACGACGGCGCATTCTTCGCCCCAACGGTGCTCGCTGATGTGATGCCCGAGATGGATGTGTATCGCGAAGAACTGTTCGGCCCGGCCGCGGTCGTATATCGCGCGGCCGATGAGGATGCGGCCGTCGTGATTGCGAATGACACGCCCTTCGGGCTCGGCTCGTACGTCTTCACGATCGATGCGGCACAGGCCGAGCGCGTGGCTGACCGCATCGAGGCTGGCATGGTCTACGTGAACCTCGTGCTCGCAGACAGCCCTGAGTTGCCCTTCGGTGGCGTCAAGCGCAGCGGCACTTCGCGCGAGCTGGGGATGCTGGCGGCCGATGAGTTCGTCAACAAGAAGCTCATCCGCACGGCGTAAGCCCGGCCGGCCCGGCCTGGGGGTCGCAGATGGTCGCATGGAACCAGGTTTGGCGGCCATGTGCGACCCCTCCCGCGCGGGCTCCCAGCGGCGGGTGTCGCACTTGGCCGCTTGAGGACGGGGTTGGCGGCCATCTGCGACCCCCGCGCTGGGGAGCAATGGCAGGGGTCGCACATGGCCGCTTGAGGACGGGGTTGGCGGCCATCCGCGACCCCTCTTGCGCGGGCTGCCAGCGGCGGGTGTCGCACTTGGCCGCTTGCGAGCGGGGGAGGCGACCATCTGCGACCCCTCCCGCGCCCGCCCTCCCCGCCCGCCCGCCCTCCCGTCGCCGTGACTCGCCGTGTGCGGCGCACCGGGCCCCGACGCCGCGCTACCTTGGATGCATGAAGCCCGAACGCGTCTCCCGCACGCAGTCCGTCGTGGACGGCCTGCTCGATGCGATCATCGCCGGACGCCTTGCAGCGGGTGAAACACTGCCCGCCGAGGCAGACCTCGCCACGCTGCTCGGGGTCTCGCGGCTGACACTCCGCGAAGGCGTGCGGCTGCTGCAGGCGCAGGGCGTCATCGTGCCGGTGCCCGGTAGCAGGCACCGAGTGGCTCCGGTGGATGAATGGACGGGGCTCGAAGCCGTCGTGCGGTACTCGCGCAGCGGGGGAGCGCGCCGTCGTTCCTCACTCGACCTGATCGACATGCGAGTGATGTTCGAGACCGGAGCGGCCGAACTCGCCGCACCCAAGTGCACTCCCGCGCACATCGAGCAGTTGGAGACCCACCTGGACAACATGCGCTCGGCGCATTCGCACGGCGATGTCCCTGGCTTCGTCGACGCGGACCTTGCCTTCCACGATGTGATCTTCGCTGCCGCTGACAACCGCATTCTCGTGGCATCCGTTCGTCCGCTCACCACCATGCTGCAGGATTCGCGCAGCGAGACCAGCTCGGTGCTCGAGATCCGCGAGCATGCGATCGCTGAGCATGCGTCGGTTTTGGATGCGATGCGCACCGGCTCTGCGGATGCTGCTCGGGAAGCGATGGTCAGCCATATGCGCCAGACCAGGGACGACCTGCTGCACTACGTGCTCGGCGAGTAGCCGAGTCCTCGGCGGATAGGCACGGATGACGCGGTTGCCGAAGTGCAGATTTAGGCGTAACCTCGTTATCTGATATCGGATAGCCCCGCCGAATCATCAGAATCACCTCTGAACGAAGGAGTTCCTGTGCACGTCGATGCGCTTCTCGCCTCGCTGCCGGCACCCGTCGAGATCGACGCCGCAGAAGTGCGTGCCTCTCTCGATCCGCAGGGTGTGCTCGTCGTCCTGGACGATGACCCCACCGGCACGCAGTCGGTCGCGAACCTTCCGGTGCTCACTCGCTGGGAGCACGAAGACCTCGCCGGAGCGTTCGCCACCGGCGCCGCAGCCGTTTACGTACTCACCAATACCCGCTCTCTCGATGAGTCCACGGCCATCGAGCGCAACCGAGAGGTCGTCGCCGTCGCGCTGGCCGCGGCATCCGAAGCAGGCTTGCACGTAACGTTCGTCTCGCGCAGTGACTCGACTCTGCGTGGGCACTTCCCGCTCGAGACCGACGTGCTCTCCGCCGAGATCGTCGCGCACGGCGGCGTCGCCCCCGAGTTGACGCTCCTCGTCCCTGCCTTCCCTGACGCTGGCCGCATCACGGTCAACTCCGTGCACTACTGGGTCGTGGACGGTGAGGCGACCCCGGTAGGGGAGACGCCCTTCGCCAAGGATGCGACCTTCGGATTCGCATCGTCCAACCTCCGCGACTGGGTCGAGGAGAAGACCGAGGGGCGGATGCCCGCCGACCAGGTCGCCGCCCTCACGATCGACATCATCCGCTCCGGCGTCGACGCCGTGGCATCCTTCCTGCGCGAACTGCCTTCCGGCTCTGTCGTCGCGGTCGATGTCGTGGCGGAATCCGACATGCGTGTGGTCGCCCTCGCGCTGCACCGGATGCAGGATCGCGAAGTACTGCTGCGCGTCGGCCCGCCGTATGTGCGCGCCCACATCGGGCAGGACATCGCCGAACCGGTGCGCGCAGAGGACATCCCGTTCGCCTACGAGCGCGGCGGACTTGTCGTTGTCGGCAGCCACGTGCCTCTCACCACCCAGCAGCTCGACGAGCTGCGCAGGCAGCGTCCTGACACCGTGACCATCGAGCTCGATGTGCGCAGCCTCATCGACGACCGTCGCGAGGCGCACCTCGATGCCCAGGCGGATGCCGTCGCCACAGCCCTCGCGAACGGATCGGTCATCGTGCACACCACGCGCGAACTCGTCACCGGCGCCAATGGAGACGAGAGCCTCGAGATCGCCCGCAAGGTCTCCAGCGGCGTCGTCGAACTGGTCCGCCGTGTGCTGGCGATCGCGCCACCGCGGTTCGTAATCGCCAAGGGCGGTATCACCTCGAGCGATGTCGCCAGCGAGGCGCTCGAGATTCGCCGTGCCACCGTGCTCGGCCCCATGCTCCCCGGCCTCGTCTCGCTCTGGCAGCCCCAGACCGGGCCTGCCGTCGGCATCCCGTACATCGTTTTCGCCGGAAACGTCGGCGATCCCGACTCGTTGGCCCGCGTCGTCGCGACGCTCGCCGATGCGAACTGAGACTGCGAACTGAAATCGCGAACTGAGAATTGAAAGGTACTGAAATGACATCCACTGTCGCCGTCATCGGTCTCGGAGCCATGGGCCTGCCGATGGCCACCCGTCTTGCTGAGCGTTTCGAGGTGCGCGGTTTTGACATCGCCGCCGAGCGCATCACTCTCGCCGCTGAGAAAGGCGTGAAGCCGGCGGCATCTGCGGCGGAAGCCGTCGCGGATGCTCAGGCAGTGCTCGTCGCTGTGCGCAACGGGTCCCAGCTGAACGACCTGCTCTTCGGCGAGACGGCACTCGCCTCGCACCTCGCCGACGGCGCAGTCGTCATCCTCACCAGCACGGTCGGCACCGACGGCATCGTCGAAATCGCAGACCGTCTCGCCGAGCACGGCGCCCAGCTGGTGGATGCTCCGCTTTCCGGTGGCCCTGTGCGCGCAGGCGTAGGCGATCTGCTGATCGTCGTCGGCGCGACACCGGCAGCCCTCCAGATTGCGCGCCCCGTGCTCGACCAGCTCGCCTCGACACTGTCGATCGTCGGCGAGAAGCCGGGCGACGGCCAGGCGCTGAAGACCGTCAACCAGCTGCTGTGCGGTGTGCACATCGCTGCCGCCGCCGAAGCGCTCGCTCTCGCAGATGCTCTCGGTCTTGACCGGGAGAAGACTCTCGAGGCTCTCACCGCAGGGGCAGCGAACTCGTTCATGCTCGGCAATCGTGGCCCGCGCTCGCTTCAGGCCTACGACGAAGAAGGTGCCGAGGTGCTCAGCCGCCTGGACATCTTCGTCAAGGACATGGGCATCGTTGGCAACGCGGCACGTGCCGCGCACCTGTCGACCCCCGTTGCGAATGCTGCCGAGCAGCTGTTCCTGCTCGGTGAGGCACAGGGTCTCGGCGCGCACGACGACTCCGCTGTGATCCGCGTGATCGCCCCCGCACGCCTTTCCTAACCTGAACTGACCCTGGCGCGACCGCGCCACGGACGGACACGGCGCGACCGCGCCACAGACTGACCCCGGCGCAACCGCGCCGCGAACCCCCTCGGCGCACTCGCGCCCAGAGAACTGAAAGAAGAGATCCAGTGACGCTCCCTCTTCCCGCGCTGATCGCGATCGGAATCGCAGGCCTCGCCCTGCTGCTCCTGCTGATCATCCGCTTCAAGATGCAGGCTTTCTACGCCCTGATCCTCGTCTCGATCGTGGTCGGCCTCGCGGCCGGCCTGCCGATGACGACGATCGCCGCGACGGAAAGTACGCCCGAACAGCTGGGCATCATCCAGGCGATCATCGCCGGTGTAGGCGGAACGCTCGGCTCGGTGGCCGTGCTCGTCGCACTCGGTTCGATGCTCGGCAAGATCATCGAACTCTCTGGCGGTGCGGATTCGCTCGCCGGCAAGTTCACGAAGTGGCTGGGCCCGAAGCGGGTCGGAATCGCTCTCGTTGTCGCCGCCGCGATTCTGGCGATCCCGGTCTTCTTCGATGCGGGATTCATCATCCTCGTGCCGATCATCTTCGCCTTCTCGAAGGTCGCCGGCCTCAACCCGATCAAGTTTGGCCTCCCCGTCGCCGGCATCATGCTCGCGGTGCACGTCGCCGTTCCGCCGCACCCCGGCATCGTCGGAGGCGCAACGATCCTCGGCGCAGACGTCGGCTGGATCACGATCTTCTCGCTCCTCATCTCGATCCCGCTCGCCGCGCTGGCGTTCTGGGCAGGCAAGCTCATCAACCGCCAAGAGTTCGCGATGATCGAGGCGACGAAGGAGATGTTCGACAACTTCGGCACCGAGAAGGCGTCCATCAACGCCGGCCTTCGCGACGGTGAGAAGGCACCGAGCGCCTTCACGGTGCTCGGGCTCATCCTGCTGCCGCTCGTGCTGATCATGCTCGGCACCGCCGTCGCCCCGGCGTTCGAGTCGGGCACCTTCTGGAACAGCTTCCTGTCGATGATCGGTCAGCCGATCTTCGCTCTCATGGTTGCCATCGCCGCGGCGATGTTCTTCCTTGGTGTGCGTCGCGGCTGGTCGCCTGCGAAGCTCGGCGAGGTCATGGAGTCGGCGCTGCCCGCAGCTGCCGTCATCATCCTCGTCACGGGTGCCGGTGGCGCCTTCGGCAAGATCCTCACCGAGACCGGTATCGGCGGCGCTGTCGCTGAACTGCTCGCAGGTAGTGGGATGCCGCTGCTGCTCGCCGCGTTCCTCATCTCGCTCATCATGCGCGCAGCTCAGGGCTCTGCGACCGTGGCCATCACGACCACGGCGGGCCTGTTGCTGCCGGCCGTTGCGGTGCTCGGTCTCGACACGATCCACATCGCGCTCGTCGCGATCGCCATCGGTTATGGCGCGCTCGGCCTCAGCCACGTGAACGACTCTGGCTTCTGGGTGGTCACCCGCTACCTCGGCCTGTCGGTCAAGGACGGCCTCCGCACCTGGACACCGCTGACCACCGTGCTCGGTGTCGCAGGATTCCTCATCACCTGGATTCTGTACGCGGCCATTCCGATGAGCTGACGACACCCCGACCCGAGAGGTCCCGGCATCCGCCCCAGACGGATGCCGGGACCTCTCGCTCTATTTCACGGCGGAGCATGCGGGACATCGCTGAGACGGCCCGTGCCGATGTGGCGAGCGGTAGCCTCGGAGCATGGTCACTGTCGCCGAGAACATCGTCCACACCCTTCGCGCCAACCACATCGATCGGGTTTACGGCATCCCCGGTGATTCCCTGAACGGGTTCACCGACGCGCTCCGCAGGGATGGCACCATCCGGTGGTTGCACGTGCGGCATGAAGAATCAGCCGCATTCGCGGCGGCGGCGGATGCGGCGATCACCGGCGAGCTTGCCGTGGTGGCAGGCTCCTGCGGCCCCGGAAACCTGCATCTGATCAACGGGCTGTTCGACGCGAATCGCTCCCGCGTTCCCGTGCTGGCAATCGCCGCGCACATCCCGACGCAGGAGATCGGCACCGGATACTTCCAGGAGACCCACCCGCAGGAACTCTTCCGCGAATGCAGCGTGTACGTCGAATTCGTATCTGACCCGATCCAGATGCCGCGCATCCTGGAGATCGCGATGCGTGCAGCAATCGAGCAGCGTGGCGTCGCCGTGATCGTGATCCCAGGCGAAGTGGCCCTCGCTGAGGTGCCGGTCGACCGTGCCAGCGTCATCGAACGGGCGCATCCCATCATCGTGCCCAACGGCGCAGAGCTCGAGAAGGCCGCTCAGCTGCTGAACGCGGCGAAGAAGATCACTATTCTCGCGGGAGCAGGCGTCGAAGACGCGCACGACGAGGTAATCGCTCTGGCCGACCGGCTCGGCGCGCCGATCGTGCATTCCCTGCGTGGGAAGGAGTTCATCGAGCACGACAACCCCTTCGACGTCGGGATGACCGGGCTTTTGGGCTTCGCCTCCGGCTATCGCGCGATGGAGGCCGCCGACACCGTGCTGCTGCTGGGCACCGACTTCCCGTATGCGCAGTTCTATCCCGAGGACGCCACCACCATTCAGGTCGACATTCGCGGCTCGCAGCTCGGCAGGCGGCATCCGCTCGATCTCGGCCTGGTCGGCGACGTGAAGGCGACCGCGGAGGCTCTGCTCCCGCGTATCGCGGAGAAGAGCGATCGCGCACACCTCGATGACTCCGTGGCGCACTACCGGAAGACGCGCACCAAGCTGGATGAGCTGGCTGTGCCTTCCAAGGGCAAGAACCCGATCCATCCGCAGTATCTCGCGCGGCTGCTCGATGAAGCAGCGAGCGATGACGCGATCTTCACCGCGGATGTCGGCTCGCCGACAGTATGGGCGGCGCGATATCTCACCATGAACGGTCGGCGCCGTTTGATCGGCTCCTTCGTGCACGGATCGATGGCGAACGCGCTCATGCACGGGATCGGCGCGCAGACGGCACAGCCTGACCGTCAGGTGGTCGCATTGGCGGGGGATGGCGGTCTGTCGATGATGCTGGGCGAGCTCATCACGCTGACGCAGAACAAGCTGCCGGTGAAGACGATCGTGGTGAACAACTCCTCACTCAACTTTGTCGAGCTCGAGATGAAGGCGGCCGGGTTCGTCACCTACGCGACCGACCTCGAGAACCCCAACTTCGCCGCCGTGGCTGAGGCGCTCGGCATCTTCGCCAGGAGGGTGGAGCGCAGCGAAGATCTGCCGGATGCCGTGCGCGAGGTGCTCGCTCACGATGGCCCAGCGCTGCTCGATGTCGTCACTGAACGACAGGAGCTCTCGATGCCGCCGGCGATCACGGCCGAACAGGTCAAGGGCTTCGCGCTGTTCGCCATTCGCACGGTGATGTCTGGCCGCGGCGATGAACTTGTCGATCTTGCCAAGGCCAACTGGCGGCAGCTGTTCTGAGCCGCGGGGCTTCTCACGCGGGGCACGTCCGCAGCGCGTGAAGCGGGCTCTGTTCGCCGGGGTGCGCGGCATGCCCTACACTGGAGGAGCAGTTATCTGCATTCTTTTTCCGTGCCTTTGGGTGTGGGAAGGATGCAGATTCAGAGGCCCCGGTCTCTAGGGCGGTAGCTCAATTGGCAGAGCAGCGGTCTCCAAAACCGCAGGTTGCAGGTTCGATTCCTGTCCGCCCTGCGCGTCAGCGCAACGCTGACACACGAAAGGTACATTCAGGATGGATCACGACGAAACGCGCGGCGATATCGTCGCGTCAGGCGGCGCCGCCGGTGTGAAGAAGCTTGGCTTCTTCGGCCGTATCGCGCTGTTCTTCCGTCAGGTCATCGGCGAGCTTCGCAAGGTCGTCACTCCCACGCGTAAGGAACTGTTCAAGTTCACCGGGGTCGTGCTGGTCTTCGTGGCCATCATGATGGCTTTGGTCTACGGCCTGGATGCCGCCTTCTCGTGGTTGACGGCCCAGGTCTTCGGAGTGCCGCAGTAAGCGTCACTCCCGCGGTTGCACCGCAATGAATGGAAAGAAATAACGTGGCTGAACGATATTCCGACGACGCCGACATGGCGACCGCCGCCGAGCAGTCCAGCGAGGACGACGAAGCTCAGGAGGGCAACATGCTCGCCGAAGAGGAGCGATCGGTCGAGCCGGCCGAGCACGCCGCGCTGCACATCGAGGGCGACGCGGATGACACGGACGTGGAAGGCGCGGAAGACATCGACATCAACGACCCGGAGGCAGACGCGATCGTGAACGACGCTCTCAACCTGGACGAGGCTGCAGAAACTGAAGCTGCCGCTGAGGTCCTCAACGACGCAGTGGCAGAAGACACCGCCGACATCGAGGCCGCAGCCGCTGACGAAGTGACTCCCTACGACGGCCCAGACGTGAACGGCGACGAGGATGCCGTGACCGACGAGGACGCCGAAGAAGAGGCTGACTCCGAAGAGGCCGACGCTGAAGAAGACCCGTACGAGGCATTCCGCATGGATCTGCGGATGCTGCCGGGCAAGTGGTACGTCCTCCACTCCTACGCCGGTTTCGAGCGCAAGGTGAAGGCCAACATCGAGCAGCGCAAGTCGACGCTCGAGGTCGAGGACGACATCTACCAGATCGAGGTCCCGATGGAGGACGTCGTCGAGATCAAGAACGGCCAGCGCAAGATGGTCACGCGCGTCCGGATCCCCGGCTACGTGCTCGTGCGCATGGAGCTCAACGAAGACACGTGGTCAGTCGTGCGTCACACGCCTGGCGTCACCGGTTTCGTGGGCAACGCGCATAACCCGACCCCGCTGCGTTTCGAAGAGGCCTTCAACATGCTGAAGGCACTCGTCGAGGTCAAGGACGTTCCGACCGCGAAGAACGTTCAGTCCAAGGGTGGCCTGGCTGTGGCCCGCCCGCTTCCCGCCGAGGTCGACTTCGAGGTCAACGAGACCATCACGATCAAGGAAGGCTCGTTCGCGGGTCTGCCCGGTACGATCAGCGAGATCAAGCCGGAGAGCGGCAAGCTCACCGTGCTCGTCTCCCTGTTCGAGCGTGAGACGCCGGTTGAGCTGTCGTTCGACCAGGTCACGAAGATGCTCTGATAGACATACTCGTCAAAAGACGCCCCGCTCGGCTCCGGCCGGCGGGGCGTCTTTGTCTTTGGGCTCAGTGATCTGGGACTCAGTGCTTGGGTCTCAGTGCTTGCTCGCCCAGTGCGGGCTCTGAATCAGACCGATCAGGTTCCCGAATGGGTCGCTCACGGAGGCTGACCACCAGCCTTCACCGCGCTGAGTTACAGGGTCGAAGGCGGTGGCGCCGAGCTCGATCAGGCGGGCGAAGGACTTTTCGACGTCGTCCACGTGCAGATTGACCAATGCGCCGCCCGGTTGCGCGAGCGCAGGGCGGAACTGGGCATCCATGAGGGCCAGCTCGTCCTCGTCATCCCCGAAGCGCCACTCTGCGTATTGGGCTGGCCCGCCTTCCGGCCGGGTGAAGTACGGCGGCGTCCCCATGACCGTTGAGTACCAGTCGATGGCTGCCGGCATGTCGTCTGCGACGAGATTGAGGTTGGCGATTCCGCGGAACATGTGGATCCTCTCCTGTTGAACAGCTTTTCCTCTATGCTCCTGCGTGAAGTGATCACCTATTGATCACTTCAGAAAAGAGTTCGGAAATCCGCGCAGATCGACTCATCCAGGCACTGCTGCTGCTCCAGGGACGACCTCGGGTCACGGCCGCGGAACTCGCTGCCGCGCTCGAAGTCTCTGTTCCGACCGCGCGCCGAGACCTCGAGGCACTGTCGATGGCGGGTGTTCCGGTGTATCCGTCTCGTGGAAAGGGCGGCGGCTGGAGCCTGATCGGAGGGTCGCGCACGGATCTCACCGGGCTCAACGCATCCGAAGTCACAGCACTACTGGCGGGTCTCACGCAGAGCGGCGGAATATCGCCAGAGCGCGAGGCCGCCATGCGCAAGGTGCTGCGCGCGATGCCGCAGCCGTTCCGAGAGGGCGCGCAACGGATAGTGTCAGCCACGATTCGGGGTGCGGCGTGGGGGACTGTCGGTTCAAGAGAGGCTCCGGATGCCGTTGAGGTGCTGCAAAGGGCGATTGCGGAAGACCGTCGGGTCGCCGTCACATACTCCGGGCGGCGCGGCGACCGCACTGCCGAGGTCGTGCCATTGATCATCGGGAGCAAAGGGGATCGGTGGTACTTGATCGCCGCGCCGACGCGCGACGGACAGGACGTGGCAGATTCAGTCCGGATGCGTACCTATCGCGCCGATCGCATCCTCTCCGTGCAGGTGCTTCGTACCCGAGGAATCGCGCCGGACGAGTTCGACCGCACTCGGGCGTGGATCGAGATGGTGTCCCATGTGGAGGAGATACGCGGGGCCGCGCGGGCTGTCGTGCGAGTGGCGCGGCCGGCGGCGAACGCGATGCAGGATAGGTTCGGCACTCTGGCCAGGGTGATCGACAGCGACAGCGACAGCGACGTCAGCGAAGCGGGGCGTGGAAGCATTCGACTTGAAGTGCGCGCACAGAGCGTCGGCGCACTCGCCGAGCAATTGGCCGGATGGTCGAATGTCGCCGAAGTCATCGAGCCGGCTGAGGTCCGCCGGGCGCTGCGCGAGCTGGGAGCAGCGATGGCTGCTACCTATGCAGACGACGGGCCTGCGATCGAGTAGCTGTCGGATGAGGTAGACTGACCTGGTTTGTGCGCCGTTTCGGCGTGCGCGAAACACACCGCAGTCCGGAACCGCCGGATTCGCGGGAGAAACGGATGCCTCGGCATCCGATTCGATGAGAGGAAGAGGAAATGGCACCTAAGAAGAAGGTGACCGGCCTGATCAAGCTTCAGATCAACGCCGGTGCAGCCAACCCAGCGCCGCCGATCGGCCCCGCGCTCGGTCAGCACGGCGTGAACATCATGGAGTTCTGCAAGGCGTACAACGCCGCGACCGAGTCGCAGCGCGGAAACGTCGTCCCCGTCGAGATCACCGTCTACGAGGACCGCAGCTTCACGTTCATCCTGAAGACCCCGCCGGCTGCAGAGCTCATCAAGAAGGCGGCTGGCGTCGCCAAGGGCTCGGCCACGCCGCACACGGTCAAGGTCGCGAAGATCACGAAGGACCAGGTCCGTCAGATCGCCGAGACCAAGCAGGCTGACCTGAACGCGAATGACATCGAGGCTGCAATCTTGATTATTTCCGGCACAGCTCGCTCCATGGGCATCACGGTCGAGGGCTAAGGGGAATAATCATGGCAAAGTCCAAGGCTTACAAGGCTGCCGCCGAGAAGATCGAGGCAGACCGTTTCTACACTCCGAGCGAAGCTGTTGCTCTCGCGAAGGAGACCGGCTCGGCGAAGTTCAACTCGACCGTTGAGGTCGCGCTGAAGCTCGCTGTTGACCCGCGCAAGGCGGACCAGATGGTGCGCGGCACCGTCATCCTCCCGCACGGCACCGGCAAGACCGCCCGCGTCATCGTGTTCGCCACCGGCCCCGCGGCCGAGGCAGCCATCGCCGCAGGTGCAGATGAGGTCGGCGGCGCCGAGCTCATCGAGAAGGTCGCCGCAGGTTGGACCGACTTCGATTCCGCCGTCTCCACACCGGAGCTCATGGGACAGGTCGGTCGACTGGGTAAGGTTCTTGGTCCTCGTGGCCTCATGCCGAACCCGAAGACCGGTACCGTGACTCCGAACACGGCTAAGGCCGTCGAGGAGATCAAGGGCGGAAAGATCGAGTTCCGCGTCGACAAGCACTCCAACGTGCACTTCGTCGTCGGCAAGGCTTCCTTCACCGCTGAGCAGCTTGATGAGAACATCAGCGCTGCTCTCGAGGAGATCGTTCGCCTCAAGCCGTCGAGTGCAAAGGGTCGCTACATCCAGAAGGGTGCAGTGTCGACCACGTTCGGCCCCGGCATCCCGCTGGACGTCAACGCCATCTGAGTATGACTCGAGAAGGGCCTCTGCCGATATGGCAGGGGCCCTTCTGCGTGCCAGGAGGGCCGGCCCAGAGGGTGCGACACGCCAGGGATACCGGCCCGATTTGCCCGACCCCTGGATCCCGCGTAAGTTATTACTTGTTCGCCCCACAGGGAAGCGGAAAGGCCGAAAAGCCTCATCCCCCCTCAAGCGGAGAACCACCTCGAATCTCTCACTTGAGAGACCTGGTCGCTTGCGACTAGGATGAGGATCCCAGCTCGTGGATAGCAGTCATCGGCTACACATCGGATCTTAGATCCGGAAGCGCCGATTTGACAGCCTCTGCGAAAGGGATAAACTAGAGAAGTTGTCCTGAAGCTTTCTGAGCTTCGAACAATTACTCGAATTTGGGTCTTGCGGCGTGTCGGTTTGACATGCTGTGTGGCTCAGGTAAGATTGAGAAGTTGCCCTGCGGGCCTGGTTGTGATGACTGGGTCGTGGGAGCATCCGATCCTTGAGAACTCAACAGCGTGCACTTG